>NZ_CP127099.1:0-2103060 GCF_030246965.1 Trueperella bernardiae | reverse complement strand
CAGTGGCCGGGTGACGTGATCTTGACCGATCACTTCTTGAAAGGACTCGGGCCGGTAGCGGCGATACAGGGCTATACTCACGCCTCCTAGTCTACGCACACCCTCCGACAAATCTTTCGCCGGCCGCCACCTGGGGATAACCTCGCCGGGCGGTCGCAAGTTTTATGGCATGCGCCCGTCCTCTTGCGGCAAGATAGCCCTAGGTACCACAACCACACAATTGAGGCAGCCCCGTAGCAGCACCAAAAACCTTCATCGATTTCCCCACGCTCAACGCCTCCACCAGTAAAGATGACACTCTCTCCGGCGCGACTGCCCAGACCATCGTTCTGGTAAAGGGCCGCGAGCCCAGGACTCACGCCGGCATGGACGACTGGGGAAGCGCGTCTCGACGAACGCGTCGACGACGTCATGGGCCTCCTGTGCCCCTTCTCAGTTTTTGTTTGTACCCCTTTTGCACCCCCCTTACGGTGGGGTCTTGTGGGGTCGCTTGGGGTTTTGGGGTGGTTTTGGTGGTGTCTGACCAAACCCGACTACACCAACGAAAACCCGCGATAATCCAACAAAAAGTCCCGTCCCGCTACTGCGGGACGGGACTTTTGCGGAGGATGGGGGATTCGAACCCCCGAGGGCGTTAACCCAACCCGCTTTCCAAGCGAGCGCCATAGGCCACTAGGCGAATCCTCCTCAGATTCTGCCAATCTGCCTACCCAGTTTACGAAAACTGGCGCCCTTTGGGAAATTGCGGGCCGCCAGGCGCGGGTGCCGTTAGTCTCACCCTCCCGACGTTGCCACCCCGAAACTCATGGTAGGATCGGTGGCGGCTCCCCACGTGGCGTCATCTTGAGGAACTCCCCCAGGGCAGGAATGCAGCAAGGGTACTTGGGCTCTGGCGGGTGCGTGGGGAGTCCTTACTCTTCCCACATCCCGACGACTCCGGGGTCCAGCCAACCTTCGCCCGCACCTATCCCGCCGCGCGCCTACTCCCCGCCTGCAGCCTTGTCTTCCTCGCGCACCTTCTTGGCCGCCTTGCGAGCCTTCTTGGCCGACTTGCGCTCATCCTTTGCGGCCTTCACGCGGTCCTTTTCCAGATTCACGGCGACGTCGTCGACATAAATGTACTTCGTGCGGTCGAGGCGCTGGTGGGCGTCCTGCTCGGCGATCGCCGGCCGCTTCGGCACCTCCACCTTCTCCGGTTCAATGCGTTCCCAGGGGATCTCGTGCAGGATGTCGGAAATGACGTTGATGCGCGAACGCTTCTTATCCTCCGACTCGACCGTACGCCAGCGCGCCCACGGCGTGTCCGTGGCGGCGAACATGGCGTCCTTCGCCTGCGAGTATTCTTCCCAGCGGTTGATGGATTCGACGTCGATCGGCGACAGCTTCCAGCGTCTCATCGGGTCCGATGACCGCGACCTGAACCGCGCCTCCTGCTCCTCCGCCGACACGGAGAACCAGTACTTGAGGATGCGGATCCCGTCGTCGACAAGCATGCGCTCAAACTCAGGCGCCTGCCGCAAGAAGCGGTGGTATTCCTCGGGCGAGGCGAAGCCCATCACGCGCTCGACGCCCGCGCGATTGTACCAGGACCGGTCGAAGATGACGATCTCGCCCGCCGCGGGCAGGTGCGCCACGTAGCGCTGGAAGTACCACTGCGTAGACTCGCGCTCGGTGGGCTTAGGCAACGCGACCACTCGCGCATGACGCGGGTTCAAGTACTGGGTGACGCGCTTAATCGCCGACCCCTTCCCCGCCGCGTCACGCCCCTCAAAAAGGATGACGATGCGCTCACCAGTGGCAATAACCCACTGCTGCATCTCCACGAGCTCTGCCTGCAGGCGGCGAAGCTCCTTGTCGTACGCGCGCGAGTCGAGCTTGGGGAGCTTTGTTGAGAGGGAATCGGTATCAGACATGCCCCAAGTGTACTCTTCGTCACTGTTTGCCACTGGCGTTTTTCACGACGCCGCCCGCGCCTTGCGCCCACACCCCACGTCGCGATCGTCCCGCTTTGCACCCACGCCCTCACCTCGCGCAGGGGCAGTCACCTCGCGCGCCCCGGCGGGCTCACCGTGCCGCCCGCCCCACCCCCTGCCTCGCATCTCACATGGACAAACCCTTATTTCCCAGCGGCAAAGAATGGTACGATTTTTGACGGTTTTTGAGGATTGTAATTGCGCCGTCGGGAAAGACGAGTATGGCTAAAGAACTGACGCATGGTCATGAGGGCAAGCTGATTTTGCTTTTTATGCTTCCCCTGCTTGCGGGGAACCTCTTCCAGCAGCTGTACAACATTTCGGACACGTTCATCGTGGGACGCACGCTCGGCGCGGATGCGGTGGCGGCGGTCGGCTCGGTCGGCACCCTGTTCTTCCTAGTGATGGGCTTTGCCCAGTCGGCCACGGTGGGCATGACGATCCCGATGTCGCGCCACTTTGGTGCCCAGCGACTGCCGGCTCTGCGCCGGAATTTCGCCACGTCGATCGTTTTGTCGGCGATCATGGCGCTTGTCATCACGGTTCCGGCGGTGGCCTTTTCCGGTGACATCTTGCGCCTCATGAACACCCCCGCCGACATCCTCCCCGACGCCACCTACTACCTCCAGGTCCTGTTCGCGGGCCTGGCCTTCACGGTGTTTTACAACCTGCTGGCCAACGCAATCCGCGCGATCGGCGATTCGACCACCCCACTGTTGTTCCTCGTCATGGCCGCCACGCTCAACATCGTGCTCGACCTCGTCTTCATCCTCTACGTTGGCATGGGCGTGGAGGGCGCGGCGCTGGCCACGGTGATCGCCCAGGGCCTGTCGGTGGTGGCGTGCGCGATCTACATTCAGACCCGCATCCCGATCCTGCGCATCAGCGGGGCCGACTTCCGCATCCTCAAGGTCGAGGCCCTCGAGCAGTTGCGCCTCGGCATCCCCATGGGCTTCCAGACCTCCGTCATTGCCCTCGGCCTCATCGTCATCCAGATCGCGCTCAACGGGCACGGCGCCGCCGCGATCGCCGCCTACACGGTCGCCCAGCGAATCGAGCAGCTGGCCATGTTCCCCTTCGTCTCCTTCGGGATCGCGGCTGGCGTCTTCGTGGCGCAGAACTACGGCGCGGGCAAGATGGAGCGCATGTGGGTGGGCATCAGCCAGACGATTTACATGTCGCTTGCCTACGCCGCCATCATCGGCACGCTCATCCTCGTCTTCCAGCACGAGGTGATCAGCGCCTTCTTCGGCTCCGGCCTCACCGACGAAATCCTCCGCCTCGGCTCCATCTACCTGTGGGTGACCGTACCGTTCTACCCGTTCCTCACGATCCTGTTCGTCAACCGCTACTCGCTGCAGTCGCTGGGCAACGCGCTGGTCCCCACGCTGGCCGGTTTAATCGAGATGGGCGCCCGCGTGGCCACGGCGCTGTTCATCGCCCCGGTCTACGGTTTCGTCGGGATCGTCGTGTGCCATCCACTCGCGTGGATCGGCGCGTTCCTTATCCTCACGCTTGCCATTCGGAAGAAGAAGCGCGAACTGACCGCTTCGGTAGAATCGCCTTATTTCCATGTCCAGGTGGCGGAGGCCGAATGTGAGGTCGCACCCTGCTGACGCCCCGGGCGTTCACGACGCCGCCCGCCCCGCTGACCGCCGCCCCTAATAAGCCACACACCCTGGGCATGAGGACGCGCACGTCCCCGTTCCTTATAATGGCTGAGATTGGCCAACCCGAGGAGCGAGCATGCCACATGCCCTGACCAGCACTGACGACGCCGCGCGCCTCCTCACCCGCCACTCCGCGCTCGCTTACCCGATGCTGCGGGAGATCGGGATCGATCCGGCGGCGGTCAAGCGCGTCTCCGGCATCGACCGCCTGGGCAATCTCACCGCGCGCCGCACCGCCACGAGCCTGGTGCTCGGTCCGCTCTCCTCTCTGCTTGCCGATTCTCCGACCACGCCCGCCACCCTCCCCACCGACCTTCGCGACACCCTAGCCACCGACCTCCGCCGCCTCATCACCACCCGCCAACACCTCATGTTTGCCTTGGTCCCGGCCGAGCGGCTGGCCGCCCTTCAGGTGTTCTTCGGCGCCGACCCCTCCCACGCGGAGACCCACCTCCTCCAGCCACTGAGCGATTCCTTCCTCCCTTCGGCCCTCAAATTTGTCAGGGCCGGGTCCCTCTCCCCCGAGCTCGCCGAGCGCTACCTCGGAGGGGTGGATCGGCCTCACGTGGTGGTCGGGATGAGTCCGTCGGCGTGGTTGCGGGCGTGGGCCGCGGGCACCCCCGACCAGCAAGAGTTTGTGCGAATGGCGTTCGTGGGCGAGGAATCGTCGACGATCAGCTCGCACAACTACCGGGCGCTGCGCGAGGTCGGAGCACGGGTGGTGCCGTCGTCGCGGCTGTACCGCGCGTTGCACAGCCCCACGTTTTGGGCCTACCTGGTGGTCTTCATCTACTCGACGCTACGCGCGCTGCCAGCCACGTTCGTACCGCACTTCCACGGCAGCGTGCTGCTGCTGTGGACGATGGATGTGGTGACGGCGATCCCCTACACGTGGGGGCTGGTCGCGTTCTTCACCGCGCACAAGACCTGGGTGCGGGTGACCGGGTTTGCCGTCACGCTCATCACGTTCATCGCGCCCTACATCTACTTCTGGTCGCATGGACGCGGGTATTCGTGGTGGGTGCACGGCGTCGTGGGGGCGATGATCGCCGGCGCCCTCCTGTATGAGGGCTTCAACTACCTTCGCGACCGCGCGGTCGCCGCCGGCCTGCTCCACTCCCGTCTCTAGCCGCCGCCCGACGCCGCCCCCGAGCTATGCGGCTCAGGCGGCGCTCCGGCGGGCTATGCGGAGGCCGCGCGCCCCGGGCGCCGCGGCCGATCCGGCCCCGTCACCGTACGGATCACGCCCGTGCCGATGAACCACCCGCCCGAGACCCAGAACGTCACCAGCAGCCACATCGGCTGATGTGGGAACACCACCACCAGCCAGCCCGTGGCCGCGATCCACACGAAGATCGACGCCAAATTCAGCACCATGAAACGCTTCACTCTGAACGGGTGCGTCCAGTAGAACGGCACGATCGTCAGCACAATAAACAGGGTCACCCAGAAGATGTTCGCCGCCTGCCCCAGCTGGAGCACGTATAGGATGACGGCCACGATGTTCCACGCCGCCGGGAAGCCGTAGAAGTAATAGTCGACCGACTTCCAGTTCTCGTTCGCGTAACACAGTGTCGACGACGTCAAAATCAGCACCGTCAACACCCCCGCCAGCGGCTTCGGCCCCAGGTCCAGCTGGGTGTACATGAAGATCGCGGGGATGAAGGTCCAGGTGATGTAGTCGATCGCGATGTCGAGGATCCCGCCGTCGAACCACGGCAACACCTCGCGCACGCGATACCGCCGGGCGAAGAACCCATCCACGCCATCCACGATCAGCGCCACCCCAAGCCACAGCCACATCCACGCGATCTGCCGGTCGATGAGCGCGAGCGTGGCGAGCGCAGCGAACGCCATCCCCGACATCGTAAAAATATGCACCAGCCAGGCACGCACCCGGTCCGGAAGTGGGGCTATCGCCTCGGGCGCGATCGAACGGGCGCGGCGAGGCGCAGAATGGTCAGTAGGCATGGACGGTCCTTTTGTGCAACGGCGTGTTTGTGCACAATTATTGCCTAACTTGCCTCACCCTCGATAACCCGATCTCGTACCGCGGTTGGACGCGGGCCCGCGCCCTCGAGAAGGTGGGCGACGACGTCGGCAAACACCGGGTCGTCATTCATCGGCGGCACGCGCACGAAGTGCGTCCCGCCTGCGCTTTCGAACGCCTCGCGGTTGAGGACGTCGAGCTCATCGAGGGTCTCGATGCAGTCGGCGAGGAACCCGGGGGTGGCCAGCACAACACTGGTGACACCCTGGCCGGGCAGCGCGCCCATCGTGTCGATTGTGGCGGGCTCGAGCCATTTGCCGGGCCCGAACTTGGACTGGTACGTGGTCACGACGGCGTTGCTCACCCCGCGCCTGCGCAACCCCTCCTCGATCGCGAACGTGGTGGCCTCGCACTGCGTGGCGTACTCGTGGGGGCGGTGGACGCGGCGCTCGGGCACGCCGTGGTAGGACAGCAGGATGCGAGCACGCTCCGGGGTGGGAAGGGCGGCGACGGCAGCCGCGATCTTCTCCGCATGCCAGTCCACAAAGTGCCCCTGGGCCGGCCACGGGCCGATCATCCGCACCCGGGTCTCGGGCGAGGCGGCCTGCCACGCCCGCACCTGCTGCACGATCGACCCCGTGTTCGACGGCGCCCACTGCGGGTACAGCGGCAACACGGTCACATCCCGCATGCCCTCCCGGGCGAACGCGTCCAGCTCCTGCGCGATCGACGGCTTCGTGTACGTCATCGCGTAGCGCACCTCCCACGGCAACGCCTCCGCGAGCAGGTCGCGCTGCTGGCGCGTGATCACGACGAGCGGCGAGCCTTCCTCCGTCCAAATCGTCTCGTACAGCGCGCCCGACTTTGCGGGGCGCGTACGCAGGATGATCCCGCGCAGAATAGGTAGCCAGAGGGCGCGCGGGAAATCGATCACGTCGGGGTCGGACAGGAAGTCGTCAAGGAAGGTGGCCACGTCCGCGCGCGACGGCGAATCGGGCGTACCAAGGTTGACGAGCAAAAGACCGGGCATGGCATCTAACCTAGCCTATGCGCCGAGCAGATCTCATGTGCACGGCAACCAACCGGCCGGGTGCCTTGTCTCAGCCTCGACGGATAATTTGCGGGACGATCTGGGCCAGGTCTGCACATATATGCAGGTGGGGCTCAAGTCGTCCCGCAAATTTCGCTTGGCCGGGGTAACCGGCGCCGGGCGGCGTTAGAACAGCTCGTCGATGGAGGCCTTGAGGCCGGCGTCGTCATTCAGAGACTCGAGGGCCTTGAGCGCCCCGAGGTTCTCCTCCAGCTGCTTAACTGAGGACGCGCCCAAGATCACCGTGGACACGTGCGGGTTGGCGGCCACCCAGCCGAGGGCTAGCTGGCCGGTGCTCACGCCGAGGTCGGCGGCGATCTTGGCGAGCTCGCGCACCTGGTCGCGCGACTTTTCGGCGCCAGCGCGCAGGTAGTCGTGGCCCTCGAGCGTGGCGCGCGAACCTTCCGGGATCCCGTCCACGTACTTGCCCGTGAGGATGCCACCCGCCAGCGGCGACCACGTGGTCAGCCCCAGGCCGAGGTCCTCGTACAGGCGGGCGTACTCGTTTTCCACCCGGTCGCGGTGGAGGAGGTTGTACTGCGGCTGCTCCATGACGGGCTTGCGCAGGTTGCGCTTGTCGGCGATTTCCCACGCCGCGCGGATCTCATCCGCGCTCCACTCCGAGGTGCCCCAGTACAGGGCCTTGCCCGACTCCACGATGTCGCTCATCGCATACACCGTCTCCTCGATCGGCGTGTTCGGGTCCGGCCGGTGGCAGTAGGCCAGGTCCACGAAGTCGAGGCCGAGCCGCTCGAGCGAGCCGTCAATGGCCTGCATGAGGTACTTGCGATTGAGGGTGTAGTGCATGTTCGGCATCTCGCCGTTGATGCCCCAGTAGAACTTGGTGGAAATGACGTACTCGTGGCGCTTCCACCCCAGCTCGCGGATGGCCTCGCCCATGATCTGCTCCGACTTGCCGCCGGCGTAGACCTCAGCGTTGTCGAAGAAGTTGACCCCGGCGTCGGCGGCGGCCTGCAGCTGCTCCTTGGCAAGCCCGGTGTCCACCTGCCCGCCGAACGTGACCCAGGAGCCGAAGCTGAACTGGGAAACCTGAAGACCTGCAGATCCAAGCCGGTTATATGGCATTTGTTTACTCATGTACCCGAGTTTAATCGCCGCCTCGGACCCTGCCCGCTCCGATTGCGCCGAGGGTGGAAGGACTCCCCCGGCCCCGGCCGGCCGGGGCTGCTGATCCGCCGGCACCCCGGAGCCCGACACAACTCGTGAACCCGAGGCCCACCAGGCCCGTATAGCAATCGCTAGCCGGTATATTCACGAGTTCTGCCGGGGCTGCCAGTTATCACGATTTCTTTTAGTGTCGGCGAACACCTACGAGCGGTTCGGGTTCGGATCCGCATAGCGGGAAGGAGTATAGTTGCGCACGGCTTATACTCAGCAGAACGGAAGACCATGAAGAAGATCCTTGCGACCATCACCATTGCACTCGCCCTCGCCGGCTGTTCGGACTCGACAAGCTCCAACGAGACCACCAAGCCCACCCCCGAGGTGACCCGCACCCTGTCAGGCACGTACAACTCAGTGGCCGAGCTGCGCGACGCCGCCGTGGACGCCGGCTACACCTGCGACAACTGGACCGACGGCGAGTGGAACCAGGGCACCTGCTCCGAGGCCGACTTCTTCGCCGTGTTCACCAACCAGGGCTCCCGCTCGGCTTACATCCACAAGGCGCAGGCCGCGGGCGAGTCTTTCACCGCGCTGGTGGGCGACAACTGGTACATCGCCGGCGACGAGGCCGCGCTCAAGGAGCTCGAGGGCAAGCTCGACGGCACGGTCGAGCAGGTTGAGGCCGCCGCTCCCGCCGACGAAGAGTCCAACTAACGCCCAGCGCCCGGCACGCGGGCAAGAATTACATATCGCCTGAATCAGCGCCTCCGAGCACCGCTCGGAGGCGCTCGATTGTGGGCTGTCCAGGCGCAGTCGACGCGCCGGCGGTGGCGAATGTGGCCACGGACCCGTAGGCGTGCCCTTCGAACCGAGATCGGATCCCGGCCTCCCCCATCGCGATCGTGATGAGCGGCCGGCCTGACTCTTCCGCTACCTGCTTCGTGACCTCGAGCAGCCGCGCCGTGTCCTCCTCGCTGTGGGCCATGACGGCCAGCTTCGGTATCGCGTTTTGCACGGCCAGCATGTCTTCGAGCATGAGGTACATGACCTCCGCGTCCGGGGTGTCCTGCCATTCGTGGTGCGACACGACCGCCGTGTACCCCAGCTCCGCCGCCCGCGCGGCCAGCTCCGCCGTGGCCTCCGAGGCGAACTCGAGGTCCAACCCCACGCGGTCGGCGGGAATCGCCTCCTGCATGAGGATGTCGAGGATCGTGGCCAGCAGCACCCGGTACCGGAACGGGGTGAGCTCCACCTCCCCGCCCTGGCCCAGAGTGCGGAACGTGATGAGCACCGGCACGGACAGTCCAGCATACAGGTCACGCAGGAGGTCGCGCGCAATCGCGTCGATATCCGTGCCCGGGTGTGCAGCCAGCAGGTAGTCGGCGCGGAGCTCGACGACGTCGGCCCCCGCCTTCTCGCACTCCCTCGCCTCCTCGAGGATCACCTGCGGGGTGGTTCCCACCACCGGCACGATGATCGCCGGGCGGCCTTCCTGGTTGAAGATCACCAGTTCTCTCCGTTCTTGCTCCCGAACTGCTTATCATACTCGCTCCACTCGCGGCGCTGTTGTTCGGCCTCAGAAATCCGCTCGAGCAACTCGCGGTCCTGTTCGCTCATCGGCTCCGAGTTCTGGTCGCCGGCCTCGCCCGCATCGGGTTCCTGATCTCCCTCTTCGTGACGCTCGGCTTCCTGGCGCGCGGCCTCCTCCTCGGCTTCCGCCTGGCTCTCTTCGGCCTGCGTGCGGACCTTTTCCGACTGCTCGTCCTCACACGGGGCGATGATCCTCACGGCGTCGGCGTAGCCCGCGGCGGTGAATTGCGGGTCCGACTCGCCGCCGGCCACACTCATCGTGGCGACGGCGAGGTTGATGCGCACCTTGCACTCGTCGGTCGGCCCGGTATCCTCGGCGACCACATCCGGGTTCGCCTCCGCCACACCGCCTTCGTCCCGCGAGGTTCCCGGCGGCACCAGCTCCAGCGCCCTCTCCAGATCGCTGATCGCCGCGGCCGCCTCCCCGCCCTTGAGCCGGGCCGTGCCCGCGCCGAAAAAGGCCTTCCACCGGCCCAGCGAGTCCGGCATCGCGTGGGTCGCCACGTCGTAAGCCTGCGCCGACGCCGCGAACTCGCCCGCGTCGTACCTGCTCTTCCCCGCCGCCAGGGAAAACGCCGCGACGCCGGCCACGATCGTCACTACCGCGAGTGCCAGCGCGACCAGCCCGGCCAGCGCCGCCACGGCCCGCTTCCACGCCGATCGGCGCGCCGCCGCCCCGCTCACCGTCCGCGCCTCACCAATTCCCGACGCCGCGCCCGTGCCTGCGCCAACATCCGCACCCGACCCCGGGGCCACGCGCTTACCCGCGCCCGGTGTCCTCCACACGATCGCCCGCCTCATCGCCGACCCCCGGTGTCAATGGTGGTGCGCCGCGTGGACATCATAGCCACGGCCCGCACGCGCGGCATGAGATCGAAGATCTCCCACGCGGCCAACACCGCGAGAGCCACGGCAAACGGCCAGATCACGGGACTGTACACGTTCTCCTCCACGCCCTCGCCCAAGCTTGCCTCGGCGCTCAGCTGAGCCGCCAGCTCCTCAATCCCGCCGGGCCCGCTGCGGTGCACGTACGGCACGCCGATCTGGCCGGCGATCGTCTCCAGCACGGCCGGGTTGGCCCGCGAGATCGCCACCCCGCCCGAGGGCGCCATAATGTAGTCCCCGCTCTCGCCCGCGGGGTCCCGCCGGAGCATCTTTCCGCCGGCCTCGGTGCCGTACCCGAACACGTACCCGCCCTTGACCAGCGGCGCCCATGCCCCATAATTCGGGGCCTCCCCGCGCCGGGAGCTCATGGCATCGGTGGCCTCGCCGTCGGTCATCAAGACGACCACGGGCACGTACCTCTCACCCTGGAGCTGCTCGAGCACGGCGGTGACCTCCTCCACCGGGCGATTGATCGACGATCCCCCGGAAAAGTCAGTCATCTCCCGGTCATACACGTCGAACCACGTGCGCGCCGCCTGCTTGTCCGTGGTCATCGGCAGCTGCTGGGTGGCCCGCGAACTGTACTCGACGATCCCGAAGTGCGCCTCGGGCAGCGCGTTCATGAGCGCCGCCGCGTCCGCCTTCACCCCGTCAAGCCGCCGGCCGTCACCGTAATCCTGCGCCGCCATCGAGCCAGTGGCGTCCACCACGAACAACACCGCCAGGTTCGAGGTGAGCGTGCGCGTCTCCACGCTCACCGCCGGCCCCAGGCCCATCGCCACCGCCATCGCGAGCATCCCGAACCGACGTAGCCACGCCAGCCACCGCTCCCGCCCGGTCACCAGCCCGCCGATTACAAGCACCAGTCCCACACCCGCCACCACGGCGAGCGGGACCGGATCGATCAGATACAGGAGCTTCATAGCTTGAACCTCCACGCCACCGCCAACAACACCACCAGCGCCCCGGCGATGATCGCCGGCCATCGCCCGGGCTGGTCCACCATCACCGCGTCGCCCTCCACGACGACGTTTTGCACGTCCTGCGCTTCCACGGCCTCCACGATCTGCGCCGCCGCACTCACGTCATTGAACGGGTAGTAATACATCCCGGCCGCACCCAGCAGATCGCGCATCTCGGCGTTGTCGTCACTCCACGGCCCGGAAATGTAGATCCCGTGCACCACCACACCGCCCTCCTTCGCCCGCTCAATCCCCTCCGCGAGCGTGAACACCGAGTCGCCTGCCAGCTCGTTGTCGGTGGCGAAGATGACGGTGCGGGCGCGGTCGGCGTCGTCGAAATCGAAAGAATACAGGCAGGAGACCAGCCCGTCCCCAATGAGCGACGACCCGTGGACCTCCACGCCCGCCTCCGTGCCGGCGATCAGGCGGTTGAGCCCGGCCGGGTCCTGCGTGCTCATCACATCCACGGCTGCATCGATCTGGCCCGTCACCACGTTGTAGTCGCTGGTCAGCGGGAAGACCAGCCGCGAGGCCGAGTTGAAAATGCTCAGCCCCACGCGCTCACCCTCGAAGCTCTCCACGAGCTTGGCGAACGACCGCAGCACCTCCGCGTCGTAGGTCAGCACCGAGCCGGACACGTCGAGGCACAGCATGATGTCGCGGCTGGCGAGCTCCCGCCGCAACGAGTCCGCCCCCGCCGGGCGCGCCGCCAGGTATGCGCTTCCTCCGCCAACGACGACGGCCAGCACCACCACGGCCCCGACTCCCACGCGCAACATCGCCAACCTCTTGCGCAGCCGCGGGTGCTGGAGCGCCGCGCGCGTATGTGCCACGCGCACGCCCTCCGCCGCCCGGCGCCGGCGCAACCAGCCAAGCCCCGCCGCGATCACCAGCACGAAGCCCAACCCAATTCCCAGGAGCGGATTTACCATGACACCGCCCTTACCGCCCGATCACGGGCCGCCTGGGCGCTCGCGTGCGGCTCGGCCGAAAACGAGGGCTCTTCCCACTCCTCGATCGCGTCCGCCGCCGCGCTAAAGGCCGCCACCTCGCGCAACTGCGCCACCTGCCACGCCGACAGGTCCTTGCCCACGAGCTCCCCCATGATCGCCCGTAGCTCCGCCGCCAACTCCAGGTGCAGCGCCCGCACGTCCTCCGGCGTGTCCGCCGCGTGCCGCGCCACCACCGCATCAATCCGCGCCACCGCACCCGAAACCCGCCGCGTCCGAACCGGCTCCGGCGCCGCCGCCTGCGCGGCCGGCTCGCGCCTCCAATACCTAAGCGCCGCCACCACGACGCCGGCACACCCCACCAGCACCCCTCCAAAAATCACCCACCACACGGCGGGCGTGCCAAACGGATCGATCACTTGGTCAAGCATGGCGCCTCAACAACTCAATAATCGCCCTCGGGACCTCCTCGGTAGACCCCACGGTCACGTGCCGCACCCCGTTCGCGCGCAGCAACTCCGCGGCGAAGGCGTGAGCACGGCGTCGTTCCTCCTCAAGGTCGGCCCGCAGCGCGGCGTCGTCACGCAAGAACTCCGGGATGAGGGAGCCCGTGGCGTGGTCGACCATGTGCTCCACGCCCTGCGCAGCCACCGACATGTCCGCCACCCGCAACACCACTACCTCGTGCCGGGTGCGGATGCGGCGGAGCGTGTGCCCGTCGGCAAGGCCCGGCCAGTATTCGTCCGTGACCAGCACCAACAACGCCCGCGGCTGCGGCACGCGCAGCCGCTCCTCCAGCATGTCCGACACCGCCGACTCCCCCGCGCCGGCCTCCATCCGCTCCTGCACCGCATCGAGCGCAAAGTCCAGGTGCGAGTTGCCATTGCGCGCCGGGATCCGCGACACCCCCGCACTATCCCCGTACACCACCGACAGCCGGTCCCCGCGCTGAATCGCCAGGTAACCGAGCACGTCCGCGGCGAACATCGCCACCTGCTCCTTTGATTCCCCCGACGGCGCCGCCGCCCTCATCTCCGCGCCCGTGTCCACCACCAGCTGGGTGAACATGTCGGTCTCCCGCTCGAAGCGGCGGATGATCGGGCGGCCGGCCCGCGCCGACGTCTTCCAATCAATATCCGCCACATCATCCCCGTGAACGTAGTCCGTGAGGTCGTCAAAATCGTGCCCCTGGCCGGTCAGCATCGAGCTGTGCTGGCCCTCGAACACCCCCGACGCGCGGCGGATCACCGGCAACGAGACCTTGGCGCGCACCAGCGCCGACCGCGTCCCCGTAGACCTCACCCTCCGACTCATGGCGTGGGCACCGTCTCAAACACCGCGTCGATCAACGACTCCGGGCTCACCCCGCCCGCCAACGCGTCATACGTGCGCACAAGCCGGTGGCGCAGCACCTGGTAGCGCATCGCCGTGATGTCCTCCGGCGTCACGTAGTTGCGCCCCGCCTGCAACGCCAGCGCCTGCCCCACCTGCATGAGCGCCAACCCACCGCGCGGCGACGAGCCCACCCGCAAGTGCCGCTCCAACTCCGGCAACGGCCGCGGCCCCCGCCCGCGCGTGGTATTAATGAGCGCCACGATATAACGCTTGATCGATTCATCCACGTACACTTGCCGAGCCGTGGCCTGCAAAAACAGCACGTCGTCAGCAGTAATCGGCTCCACGTCACCACGCCCGAAGCTGCCCTCCGCCGACTTCGTGAGGATCTCCACCTCCTCCTCCGGCTCCGGGTACGTGAGCACCTCCTTGAGCAGGAAGCGGTCCATCTGCGCCTCCGGCAACACGTACGTGCCTTCCTCTTCGATCGGATTCTGGGTGGCCATCACCAGGAACGGATCGGGCAGCTTGTAGATCGTGCCCCCGATCGACGTCTGGCGCTCCTGCATCGCCTCCAACATCGCCGACTGAGTTTTCGCCGAGCTCCTATTAATCTCATCGAGCAACACCATGTTTGCGTGCACCGGCCCCAGCTGCGTGGAAAAACTGCCCGTCTCATACGAGTAAATCTGCGTACCCACGATGTCATTCGGCATGAGGTCAGGCGTGCACTGGATCCGGGAAAACGTGCCCGAAATCGAGTCCGCCAGCGTCAGCGCCGCCGTGGTCTTCGCCAATCCCGGCACCGACTCGAGCAACACGTGTCCGCGCGCCATCAACGCCGTGACCAGCGCCCTCGCCAGATCCTGCTGACCCACCACGCTCCCACGAAAAATACCCCGGACGCGCCCGATCAGATCCTCAGTACGCGCCAGATCGGCGTCGTTAATCTGCCCCGTTGCCAGTGCCATGAGCCCTCCCATCAGCGCACAGGTCCGCTCCTGCGCGCACAGTTCCAGCCTACACAGCACCTCCGACATCCCTTAGTATGGGCGTGATACTCAAGGAGGAATCATGAGCCACCAGCTACCCGACGCCGGCCCACCACAGCCCGCCACCAACCGCGGCCCGCTATACTTCCTCATCGGCTCCGCCTCCCTCCTGTTCCTGGTGGTCCTCGCCCTCGTCTTCCAACAGCTCATCTCCAACGGCCGCGAGATCGGCACCAGCCCAACGACGACGCCCCCGCCCTCCCCGACCTCCTCACCCGCGCCGAGCTCCAGTCCCTCCCCATCTGAGACCGCCGAACCAGAGCCTGAGCCCACGCCGGAGCGGCCCGCGCCTGAGGGCGCCATCGAGGCGGCCTCCTTCACCACGCCGGCCAAGAACATTCACTGCCGCATCAACTCTGACAACGTCGAGTGCTCCATCTACACCTACGACTACCCCTCCCCCAAACAGTGCGAGGGCCTCACCGCCACGTACGTGGTCGGGGCCGAGGGGGCGGTCGACGCCGACTGCCAGCACTCCGTGTCCGTCGCCGACGTGTACGACTACGGCACCGCAGTCGCCCTCAACGGCTTCGCCTGCACGCTCGAACAAGACGGGGTGACCTGCTGGTCGGTCATGTCCGGCCACGGCTACGAGCTCAAGCGCGCCAACGACCGGATCTTCTAACCCGTGGGGCGCAAGCTTCCTCCCGGCTGGATTCCGCGCTATCACGGGGCGTGGGCGATGGTCACCGTGCCCGTGCTGCTGGGGATCGTGCTCGGCGGATTCGTCTGGCAGCACCTCCTACTTCTTGGCACGTGGTGGGTGGGATACTTCGCCTTCTACGCCATCGGGCAGTGGCTGCGAGCGGGGCCGGCGCGCATTGGCCGGGCTGGGCGGGATGGCCGACGCTCCAGGCGCTCCCGCTTTGTCGCGCCGGCGCTGACCTACTCCGCGATCGCGGCACCCCTCGGCGTCGCCCTCCTGGTGACCGCCCCATTCCTAGTGCGCTGGACGCTGGCCTTCGCACCGCTCGTCGTGATCTCAGCCTGGTGCTACTCCCGGCGCAAGGAACGCTCCTTCCTCAACGATGCCGCGACCGTCACCGCCGCTACCCTCACCCTGCCCGTCGCCTACGACCTCGCCACCCACGGGCTGGCCACCCTCCCCGGCGCCTCCGGCAACGGGTCCGTGACCGGCTGGGGCTGGATCTGGATCGTCACCGCCATCGTCGGGTGGTACTTCCTCGGCACAATCTTCTACGTCAAGACCAACATCCGCGAGCGCGGCAACCGCCCCTGGTTCCTCGCATCCATCGCCTTCCACGCGGTGGGGCTGGTCGGGGTGGTGGTGCTGGCCGCGCTGGTCGGGGAGCCGTGGGTGCTGCCCTCGCTGTGGGTGGTCATCGTGGCACGCGCGGCGGCCGTCCCCGCCTGGGGCTACCACCACGGCTGGCTGCCGCCGCTGCCGATTGGCCTAGGCGAAGTGGCGATCTCGGCGGCCCTGTTCCTGGCCTTCATCTGATCTTGGCTGCTCCCGGCGTGGCTAACTGGTGAATCTGAAATCTCATCGCGAAAAACGCTCATTCCTGCCCCAAACTCACCTGTTAGCAAGGCCGGCGCCGCTGTCGACCGGCGGGCCCAAGCCGGTTACGCAGCGCGGAATGTCCGATATGCCCGCACCAGCCGAAGTGATGCCTCGGGGCTGGCCACAGTGACGCGCACGCCGTCGTCGGGAAAAGCCCGCACCACGATGCCCGCGCGCTCGCACAGGGCGGCGAAGCGCTCGGAGTCCTCGCCGAGGTCGAACCAGAGGAAGTTGCCCTGCGGGGCGGCGCCGTCCCAATCGAGCGCCCGCAGCGCCGCGACGAGCTTGGCGCGCTCGGCCTTGATCATCCCCACGCGCCGCACCACCTCGCCGTGCTCCTGGAGCGCGGCCACCGCCGCGGCCTGCGCCAGCTCGTTCACGCCGAACGGGGTGGCCACCTTGTCCAGCCCGGCCACCACGTCCGCCATCCCGAGCGCGTACCCCACCCGCAACCCAGCCAGCCCGTAGGCCTTGGAAAACGTCCGCAGCGACACCGCGTTCGGGAACTCGCGGGCCAGCTCCACCCCGCGCACGGGATCGTCCATCTCCACGAAGTCCACATAGGCTTCATCGATGAGTACCGGGATGTCGGCGGGGACGGAGCGAAGGAAGCGGTGGAGCTGGTCGTGGGTGAGGGCCGCCGACGTCGGGTTGTTCGGCGTGCAGACCATGATGGCGCGGGTGCGCGGGGTGATGGCGTCGAGCATGGCGGGAAGGTCGATCGCCCCGCCACGCAGTGCCACGCGCACAGCCGTGCCGCCGGCGGCCTGGATCGCGATCGGGTAGGCCTCGAAGCTGCGCCACGGCAGCACCACCTCAGCCCCTGGTGAGCACACGGCCTGGAGGAACTTCTTGATCAGCGCCACGGAGCCGTTGCCCACGGCCACGTTGTCCAACGATATTTCGTGGAAGGCGGCGATCGCCTGCTTGAGGGCGGCCGCGCCCATGTCCGGGTACCGCCCCAAGTCCCCGAGCCTCAGCCCCAGCGCCGCCGCCACGCCGGGCAGGGTGGGGAAGGGTATCTCGTTGGAGGCCACCTTGATGACGTCCGGGGCGGCCGGGTTTCGACCGGCGACGTAAGCGGGCAACTGATCGATCTCGGGGCGGAAGAAACTCATGCCTCTATCTTGCCCCTATTTCGCGGGCCGCGCATTGGCGGATCACCGCTCGGCTTTGCCCGTAGGATGGGGGCATGAATTTCTTCATTGGTGCGGCTTTTAACGCCATTGCTCTGTGGGTTGCCACCCTGGTTTTCCCGGGCATCCGGCTCGAGGGCGCGGGCGAGGCGGCTTTCGCCGGTCTCGGCCCGGCGGGCCAGGCGGCGGTGTACTTCCTGCTGGCCGGCGCGGTGCTCGCGCTGGTGAATATGGTGGTGCGCCCGATTGTCAAGGTGCTGTCCTTCCCGTTCTACGTGCTGACGCTCGGCCTGTTCTTTGTGGTGGTCAACGCGCTCATGCTCATGCTGACCGCCTGGATTACCGGCCACTTCGCCCTGGCCCTGGTGATTGACGGCTTCGGTTGGGCAGTGCTCGGCGGCATGGTGGTGGGCCTGGTGAACTGGGCGCTGAGCCTGGCCACCGGCCGCGACTAGCGTGTCCGTTCACACCAAGCGCGGGCCGCGGCGAGCCATCGCCCACGAGCGTAGCGGCCTCACCGCGCTTGCCAAGGCCGCCCACGACGCCGGCGCTCCAGTCGCGCGGGTCTCCTCCAGTGACGCCGGCTCGCTGTCCACGTACACTCTGCGGCCTGCCCCGGCGTCGGCGGGCGCCGCACGGGAGTTCGGCGCCCGGCTTGCCCGCACCCACGCCTATTCAGAGGGCCCGCGCGTGTTCGGCCAGGCACCCGACGGCTTTTCCGATTCCGTGGGCGCGATGGGGATGGCGCCGTTGCCGCTGGTCGCGGCGGGCTCGCCGGCCCGGCGCTTCGGGGAGTTCTACGCCGCCGACCGCCTCCTGCCCTACGTCGGCGACGCCCTCGCTAACGGCTCCTTCACCCCGGCCGACGCGGCCCTCATGGAGCGCCTGGCCGAACGCCTCCGCGATGGCCTCTTCGACTCACCCCAACCCGCCCTCGTCCGCACGGATGCGGCACTCCTCCACGGTGACCTCTGGTCCGGCAACCTCCTGTGGTCCCAGCCCGACTCGCCCATGGAGGGCACGGGCGCAACCGGTGGCGACGGCGTCGTGGGCGTACTCATCGACCCCGCGTGCCAGGGCGGGCACGCCGAATCGGACCTGGCGCAGCTGACCGTGTTCGGGGCGCCGTTCGTGGAGGACATCTACGCCGGGTACAACGAGACCTCGCCGCTGGCGGAGGGCTGGCAGGAGCGGGTGGGACTGCATCGGCTGCACATGCTCATCATCCACGCCGCGCTGTTCGGCGGGGGCTATGGGCGGGAGACGGTCGCGGCGGCGGGCCCCTACCTCTGACTTGCCGTCGGCCCGCTTCCGGCCCGCCGCCAGCGCGCCCGCACACACTCGCCGTCTCAGAGAGTGAGCCAGAACCTGCGCGCCGAGTCCTCATCGTGGATGCCGGGCGGCGCAAACGCCGAATATGCCACCATGGGAGCATGAAGTTCTCTGACGTGTATGCCCTGGGCCCCCTCGATGGTCGCTACCGGCCGGAGGTCGCCCCGCTCATCGACCACCTCTCCGAGCAGGCCCTCAACCGGGCCCGCGCACATGTGGAGGTCGAGTGGCTGATCTTCCTGTCCACCAACAGGGTCCTCCCGGGCGCGCCCGTGCTGACCGACGCCGACATCGCCTACCTGCGTGCGATCCCTACGGACATGGACGACGCCGACATCGCCCGCCTCGCAGTGATCGAGGCCGAGACCCGCCACGACGTGAAGGCAGTGGAGTACTTTCTCAAGGAGAAGATGGACGCCGCCCCGGCCGCCCTCGGCGACACGACCCTGCCGCAGATGCACGAGATCGTCCACATTTTCGCCACCTCCGAGGACATCAACAACCTCTCCTACGCGCTCATCATCAAGGACGCGCTCACCCAGGTGTGGCTGCCGGCCGCCCGCGCCCTCGTGGCCGACCTCGAGCAGATGGCCGCCACGAACGCCGCCACCCCGATGCTCTCGCACACGCACGGCCAGCCGGCCTCGCCCACCACGTTGGGCAAGGAGGTCGCGGTGCTGGCACACCGCCTCGCGCGCCAGGTCCGCCGGATCGAGACCGCCGAGTTCCTGGGCAAGTTCAACGGCGCCACGGGCACGTATGGCGCGCACTCGGTGTCGGTGCCGGGCGCGGATTGGCCGGCGCTCGCCCGCCAGTTCGTGGAGGGCCTGGGGCTGACCTTCAACCCGCTCACCACCCAGATCGAGTCCCATGACTGGATGAGCGAGCTTTTTGCCGACGTCGCCCGCTTCAACCGCATCGCCCACAACCTCGCCACCGACTTCTGGACGTACATCTCGCTCGGCTACCTCGCCCAGAACCTCGCGGCGCAGGGCTCCACGGGCTCGTCCACGATGCCGCACAAGGTCAACCCGATCCGCTTCGAGAACGCGGAGGCAAACCTGGAAATCTCCTGCGCTTTGCTCGACACGCTCGGCGCCACCCTCGTCACCTCGCGCCTCCAGCGCGACCTCACCGACTCCTCCACCCTGCGCAACGTGGGGGTCGCCTTCGGTCATTCGCTGCTGGCGATCACGAACTTGCGCCGCGGCGTCGCCGGCGTGGAGGCTAACCGCGCCGCCCTCGACGCCGACCTCGAAGCCCACTGGGAAGTCCTCGGCGAGCCGATCCAGCAGGCGATGCGCGCCGCCGCGATCGCCGGCGCCACGGGCATGCAGGACCCGTACGAGCGCCTCAAGGAGCTCACGCGCGGCCACCAGGTGGGGGCTGAGGAGATGCGCGCCTTCATCGGCTCGCTCGGGCTGCCCGACGACGTCGCGGCCCGCTTGGCCAATCTCACCCCGGCCACCTACGTGGGCCTGGCGCCGAAGCTCGTACGCTAGGGAACATGAGCCTACTGACCCTCGCAACCGCCGCCACCGCCACCGCTGGCGCCGACCAGCTGACCGGCATCGCCGCCTGGGCCGTGACGATCATGGAGTCCCTGGGCGGGCTCGGCGTCGCGTTCCTCATCGCGCTTGAGAACCTGTTCCCGCCGCTACCCTCGGAGATCGTTCTGCCGCTCGCGGGCTTCACGGCGTCGCAGGGCACGTCGTTCGGCCTGGTCGAGGCGATCGTCTGGGCCACGGTGGGCTCGCTCGTGGGCGCGTGGGCACTGTACGGGATCGCGCGCCTCATCGGCCGCGAGCGCACCCGCGCAATCTTCAACTGGCTGCCGCTGGTGAAGATGTCGGACGTGGACAAAACTGAGGCGTGGTTCCACAAGCACGACCAGTCCACGGTCTTCTTCGGCCGCATGCTGCCGATCTTCCGCTCGCTCATCTCCCTGCCGGCCGGCGTCATCAAGATGAACTTCCTGTGGTTCACCCTGCTCACGACGGCGGGCGCGGCCATCTGGAACACGGCCCTCGTCGGCGCAGGGTACATCCTGGGTGAGAACTGGCACCTGGTGGAGCAGTACGTGGGGCTCCTGTCGTACGTGGTGGCGGCGCTCGTCGTCGTACTCCTGGGGTGGTGGGTAGTGAAGCGCCTGCGCGCAAACCGGGCGGCGTAACCCGACCTGCCCGCTGGCGGCCGGCGGCGCGGGCCGACCTCCCCGCAGCCCAGCCGGCAGACCCGCCCGCCACGATCCGGCTAGCCGCGCCCGATTCCCGCGCCGGCCGCGAGCCAGTAGAGTAGTAGGGCAACGCCCCCGACGAAAGACCCTCATGCTCACCTTCCAACTTGCCGTCTCCGCACAGCAGGCCCAGTCCTTCCTCGACACGGGCTACGACCTCTTTTCTGGCTTCGCTGTCGACGCCGCCGCCGCGGCTTCCGTCACAGACGTCGGCGACCTCATGGACCTGCTCTGCCTGCGTTTCCCCGGCGCGCCGTATGCGGAGGACGAACCGCTCGACATCCTGCACGTGCCGGTGGACCCGTTCGTGTTCGACCGTCACGCGGTGGGCCCTCTGAGTGCGGAGGCGTTCCGGGGCGGCGTCGTGGAATACCCGCCGTACGACGGCTCGGGTGTGGCGCGCGGCGGCGGGGTGGAGACCGACCTGCTGCTCATCGAGCCGGCGCGGCTCACGGCGGGTAGCCGCCTGTGGCGCTTCCACCCGGGCAACCCGGAGCCGGAGCTACGCGGCGTCTACCACGGACTGGCTTACGGCTGGGAGAATGTCGAGACCGGCACGTTCACGGCCACGGTGCCCTCCCCGTTCATCGGCCCGGTCATCAAGCGCGCGTGGGGCGGGGTGCCGTGCGACGTTGAGCTGGAGGACGGGCGCCCGGCGGCGGTGACGATGGTCAGCCCCACGAACCCGCAGGCGGAGGACGGTTTCACTCAGCTGGAGTCGGGCATGTGGGCGAAGCGGATTGCAGTGGGCGAGGGCGCGGACATCTACGCGGACCTGGTGACGGGCGAGGTGTCCGGCATCCCCGTGCGGGTGGTGCGCTCGGTTCGCGACGGCGACAGGCTCCTCTTCCAGGTGGCAGCCCTCATCAACGACGCCCACTACCTGGAGCGGGCCAAGTTCCAGCGCTGGTCGACGGGCGTGTACACCGCCCTGGTCGACCCCGCGAACCTCACCAACCAGAAGCGCCAGGAGGCCCGCCCCGTGATCTGGGACGTCTCCGACCGGCCCGCTATCGCCGCGCGCTCAGCCGCGATCGACTTCTCCGACACGAACGCCCTCCTGCGCGAGTGCCTCTCCCTCCTATCCCAGACCGCCCCGCCGGACTGGATCGAGGAGACCGTGCGCGTCCAGCTGGTGGGCCAATCCGCGATCTACGAAGGGTACGCGAAGCTCGAGGGGGACACGAACGCCCAGCTGCGCGTGCTTCCCACCGCGGTCATCCACCACCTGCGCCGCCTCAAGCAAAACCTGGCAATCGCCGGGGAGGCGCCCTTCTTCGTGGCGGTCATCAACCTCACGAAGGCCGGGCAGGGCAAACTCAACGTCAACGCTGTGCAGGAACCCGTGTGGGCCGACCTCGTGCCGGTGGAAGAATGGCGCAACGAGGCCGACGCCTTCCCCCGCACCGGCGACACCATGCCCGACTGGCTCCTCACCCGGCTCGCGAATGACCCCGCCGGGGATGCCGGGGAGGCCGAGCTTGCCGGCGGCGCCCAGGCCGGCGGCGCCCAGGCCGGCGGCGCGCCCGTGCCCCGCGAGGGTTCGCCCTATTCGGCGGACCTCACGGCCGGGATCCAGTGGATCGGCGACCTCCAGCAGGCCTGACCCACCCTCCCGGATGTGCAACGCTAATCCGCAGCATGCAACAACAATTAACCGCTTTTTACCGTTGCACATGGAAAATTAGCGTTGCGCATGCCCGATGGGGTGAGCCGGCGAGGCGCGCGCCGATAACGTGGGCCGGGCCGCTAACCCACTGAGCCGGACGCCGATAATACGTGCCAACACCCCAGTTTCCGCCCGGCACCGGCTACCCCCGACACAACTCGTGAACCTGAGACCGACCAGGGCCCGATAGCAATAGTCAGCCGGTATGTTCACGACTTCTGTCGGCCATGACGCCCGAGGCTCTGTCCAAAGCGCCGATAATCCGGTGAACCGGGCGGGGCAGGAATAAATCGGCAGGCGGCGTCGTTGGCCCAGATACCAACGAAAACCGAGCGAAAGGCTTGCCATGTCCACCACTGTCAAGGTCAACGGAATGACCTGCAATCACTGCGTCGCCCACGTGACCGAGGAGCTCATGGAGCTGCCCGGCGTGGATGCCGTGGATGTCACCCTGGATCCGAAGGGCACGTCCGAGGTCCGCGTGACCACGTCGGCCGAGGTGTCGGATGAGGCCCTGCGCGGCGCTGTCGATGAGGCGGGTAACTACAGCGTCGTCGAGATCGTCCGCTCATGATCGAAGTTGACCTCGCCGTCCGCGGGATGACCTGCGCTTCCTGCGTGGCGCGCGTTGAAAAGAAGCTGAACAAGGTCCCCGGGGTGACGGCGGTAGTTAACCTCGCCACCGAGCGCGCTCACATCGAGCTGGATGACTCGGCCGCGGAGCTGTCCAACGAGGAGCTCGTGGGCACCGTGGTCAAGGCCGGCTACGACGCCTCGGTGATCAGCCGCACGGGCGACGCCCCCGACGCGGACATGATCCAGGCCGCCGAGGCTGCCGCGGAGGCGTCCGCCCAGGCGCGGGTGGCGGACCTGTGGCGGCGCTTCGTCGTTTCTGCTGTGTTGTCGGTGCCGGTGGTAGGCCTGTCGATGGTCCCGGCCTTGCAGTTCCCGGGCTGGCAGTGGGTGATCGGCGCGGTGTCGCTGGTGGTGGCGTTCTGGTGCGGGTGGCCGTTCCATCGGGCGGCGTTCCGCGCGGCCCGGTACGGGTCCTCCACCATGGACACGCTGGTCTCGCTGGGTGTGCTGGCGTCGATGGGCTGGTCCCTGTGGGCGCTGACCCTGGGCGGCGCCGGGCGCATCGGCTACACGATGCACATGACCGGCGTCCACGGCCTGGGGCATGCCGCCGAGCCGCACCTCTACTTCGAGACCAGCGCGATGATCGTCACGTTCCTGCTCATCGGCCGCTGGCTGGAGGCCCGCTCGCGCCGCAGTGCCGGTGACGCCCTGCGCTCCCTCCTCGAGCTCGGCGCGTCCGAGGCGCTCCTTGTTCGGAGGGCCGGTTCCGACGACACCGTGGAGCAGGTTGTCCCCGTGGCGCAGCTTCGCGTGGGAGATGTTTTCCGGGTGCGGCCCGGACAGACCGTGGCCACGGACGGGGTGATCGTGGCCGGTTCGTCGTCAATTGACGCTTCGCTCGTGACCGGCGAATCGTTGCCGGTGGACGTGGGCGAGGGCGACGAGGTCACCGGCGCCACGCTCAACACGCACGGGTCGATCGAGGTGCGCGCCACGCGCGTGGGCAAGGACACGACCCTGGCCCAGATGGGCCGCCTCCTCGCCGAGGCCCAGACGGGCAAGGCGCCCGTGCAGCGCATCGCCGACCAGATATCGGCCGTGTTCGTGCCCGTGGTGATCCTCATCGCGCTGGCGACGTTCGGCGTGCGGATGTTTACCGATAACGCCGAGATGGCACTGGCCTCCGCGATCACCGTGCTGGTGGTGGCGTGCCCGTGCGCTCTGGGGCTCGCAACTCCTACGGCCCTGCTGGTCGGCTCGGGCCGGCTCTCCCGCCTGGGCGCGCTCATCCGCGGCCCCGAGGTGCTCGAGGGCGCCCACGCCGTGGACACCATCATGCTCGACAAAACCGGGACCCTGACCAGCGGCGTCATGTCGGTCAGCGAGGTTGAGGCCGCGGCTGGAGCCGGGTTTGGGCGTATTGGCACCGGCGCCGACGCTGCAGACGCCGAGTCGGCAGCCTCGGGCGCCGATAGCGGCACGGCTGGCACGCGGGCGGCAGACGCCGTCCTGGCGTTTGCCGCCGGGCTGGAGTCCCACTCCGAGCACCCGATCGCCCAGGCAATTGTGCGGTCGGCTCGCGAGCGCGGCATTACACCCGCCCCTGTTTCTGACTTTGCCAACCATGCGGGGATGGGCGTGGCGGGTACGGCCGGCGGCGAGAGGGTCGCCGCCGGCCGCCTCACCTGGCTTGCGGCCAACGTCCCCTCGGATCTGGCCGAGCGTGCCGAGGACCTCGCGCGCGAGGGCGCGAGCGTCGTCGTCGTGACCAGGGGCAACACCGCACTGGGGCTGATCGCCGTGCGCGACACGGTCCGCCCCGAGGCCGCCGACACTCTCGCCGCCCTGCGCGATCGGGGCCTCACCCCAGTGCTCGTCACCGGCGATAACGCCCCGGCAGCCACCACCGTGGCCGCCGAGCTCGGCATCGAGGATGTGCGCGCCGACGTCCTGCCCGAGCAGAAGCTCGAGGTGCTCAAAGAGCTGCAGGCCGCGGGGAAGAAGGTGGCGATGGTGGGCGACGGGGTCAACGACGCCGCGGCCCTCGCCGGCGCCGACCTGTCGATCGCAATGGGCTCCGGCACCGACGTGGCCAAGGCCGCCGCCGACATCACGATCGTCAACTCCGACATCCGCGCTATCCCGAACTCGCTGCGGGTCTCGGCCCGCACCCTGCAGATCATCAAGGAGAACCTGGCCTGGGCCTTCGCCTACAACCTCATCGCGATCCCGCTGGCCGTATTCGGTGTGATCGTGCCGGGGATCGCGGCGTTCGCGATGGCGAGCTCGTCGGTGATTGTGGTCGGGAACTCGCTGCGCCTGCGCAATGCCTAGCAATCTCCGTCAAACGTCAGGACTCTGAGAGCAAAACGCCCGATTTCGGCAACGAAAACTCTCAGAGTCCTGATTTTTGACGGCCGCGCCCCCGTGACCCCGCCCGCGGGCCGGCAAAGTGGAGTCAACGCCCCGCGGGTGAGTAGGATCGGGCATGTGAAACCCCGCCATGATTCAGATAGCCGCGCCGCGAGGGATCAAACCCCCGAGCGGGAGGTGGTCCTGATCGACTCCCAGCAACGTTGGGTGCGCAACCCCGCCGACCTATTCGGCGCCGCGCTGTGCGTGGTGGGGATCGCGTTCGTCATCCTGGTGTCGGTCTACGCCAAGTCCACCACGATCGCGGTCACTCAGGACGTGCGGCAGGCCACCTCCGGCATCCTCGAGACGATCCTGGCCCTGCCGATCAACGCCCTCGAGGGCCTCATGTCCTTCTTCCTTCCGATCCTCATCCTGGGCGAGATGGTGATTCGCAAGCGCTGGCGCGCCCTCGCCACGGCCTTCATCGGGTCGGCGGCGGCCGTGGGGATTTCGGCGCTCGTGGTGTGGATGGGCACGAAGTGGTGGCCGAACTCGGACCTGTTTGACCAGGTCTCAGACTCGATCCAGGACCAGTCGCTCATCGTGGCCCTGCCCTACGTGGCGCTCATCGCGGCCCTGCCCTACGTGGCGCTTCTCGCCACGCTCCTCACCGTGTCCGGATCGTCGAAGGGATCCTGGATCACGCGCGTGGGCTGGTGGCTACTCGGCATCGCGCTCGTCCTGTCGATCCTGCGCGGCAACCAGAATCTTTCCGGCGCGCTCTTCACCGTCCTCATCGGCGGGCTGTCCGGCCTACTCACCCGCTACATTGTTGGCGGCGCGCCGGACCGCACCACCGGCGCGCGCTTCGTAGCGTTGATACGCAGGGCGGGGATCGACGTCGTGACCGCCGTCCGCATCGACCCCCTGACTGGCGACGAGATGCTGCACGCCACCGACGTCACCACCTCCTCCCCCATCGGGCACACGAACCTTGCGGCGCTCGAGCAGATCCGCAAGATCCTCGACCCCGCCGACGACGTGCCCGATACCGACACCGCCAACCTCATCGACGAGATCGACAACCTCACTCGCCCCAGCGACGAACGTGAGCTCACCGACGTCGACTCCTACGCCCTCCGCGACGAGACCATGGCGCGCTACCCGGCCACTCGGCCGTCGGCGGTGTCGCGCAACTACATTGCAACCGACATTCACGGGCGGGCCTTCCACCTCAAGGTGCTCGACAACGACCGCCAGATCCTGTCCTTCCTGGACGACGTGTGGGCGCGAATCTCCCTGCGCACCGTCATCCGCCAAACCCGCCGCACGCTCGAGGCCACCGCCGAACAGATGCTGCTGGTGCAGATGCGGGCCGAGCAGATTGGGGTGGCCGAGCCGGCCTGCGCCACGATCGCCCGCCTCGACTCCTCGATCCTCGTGGCCGAGCTCGCCACCGAGGACCCGCTACTGATCGACGCCGATCCCGGCGCGCTTTCCGACGACGACCTCGACCACCTCTGGGACGAACTCACCCGCGCCCACCGCCACGGCATGTCGCACGGCAACATGCACGCCAAGTACGTCAAGATCACCCCGGCCGGCCTCCACGTGGCGAACTGGCAGCACGCCGCCGTACTTTCCACGGACACGGCCCGGCAGGTCGACCTCGCGCAGACGGTGGCGATGCTGGCCGGCGTCGTCGGCGTGGAGCGGGCCGTGGCGTCGGCGAACCGGAACCTGACCACGACGACCGTCGCCTCCATCGCGCCCTTCCTCCAGACCTCCATCCTCCCGCAGGCCACGCGCGACGCCCTGGAAAAGAAGGAACTGCAGGCGCTGCGCGACGCCCTCGCCGCCGAAGTGCCCGAGGCCTCCAACCTGCAAACCGTGGAGTATAAGCGGTTCTCCCTCAAGACGATCGCCACGGTGGCAATCGGCGTCATCGCGCTCATCATCCTGTTTGGGTCGCTCAACTTCGACGACCTGCGCACCGCCATCCTCGGCGCCAACCCGTGGTGGATGGTGGTGGCGTTCCTCTTCGGGCTCGGCACGTATGCGGGCGTGGCGCTCACGCTCGTGGCGTTCTCGAAGGAAGCCGTGCCCTACCGTGAGGCGCTGCTGGTGCAGGTGGCGGCGTCGGTCATCACGCTCGTGGCACCCGCCGGCATCGGGCCCGCCGCCATCAACCTGCGCTTCCTGCAAAAGAAGAACGTGGCAACTCCCGCCGCGATCGCCACCGTGTCCGTGGTGCAGGTGGGCCAGTTCGTGGTGACGATCGCGCTGCTCGTGATGCTGTCCCTGTTTACCGGCGACTTCGGCAACCTCTCCCTGCCGTCCGGCACGATCCAGATAGCGATCGCGATCGTGATGGTAGTCGGCGGGATTGTGGGCGGCGTGCCGCAGCTGCGCCGCTGGGTCATGGCGAAGATCCGGCCCACGATCAGCCAGGTGTGGCCCCGCCTCGTGTGGCTCTTCACCCACCCCACCCGGCTCCTGCTGGGCGCGCTGGGGTCGGTGCTCATGTCGGTGGCGTTCATCGCCTGCTTCGGGTTTGCGCTCAAGTCGTTCGGCTACGAGCTGCCGATCATCACCCTCGCCGTCACCTACCTGATCTCCAACTCGGTGGGCTCCGTGGTGCCCTCCCCCGGCGGCATTGGCCCCGTGGAGGCGGCCCTCACCGGTGGCCTCGTGATCGCCGGCGTGCCCTCCTCGATCGCGTTCTCCACCGCCGTGCTCTACCGACTCTTCACCTTCTGGGGCCGCGTGCCGATCGGCTGGGTGGCGCTGCAGATCGCGCAGAAGCGCAACATCGTCTAGCCGGGCTGGCTGGGCGCCGGCCGGCGGGAAAGTCGAGCCACGGCGTCGTTGGGCTCGGAGTCAGCCGAGCGTCGTTGAGCCGGCATCCCGCGGGACGATTGTAAAATTCTGGACGAATCCGGGCCGCTCTCCTCATATACGAAGATCACCCCGAATTCGTCCAGGAAATTCAAATCCCACCTGCACAGGGGGCCGGGCGTGACGCTCGCCCCCCCTGATCGCAAGCGCCTAGCTAGCTGCCTTCATCGAACCCCAGCCGTGGCCGATCTGGGTAGCACCACCGAAGCGCCCACCCAGCAGGTTCTTGTAAAGGAACAGCGTACCGTCATTGCGGATGCCAATGAGGTCGAAGGTGCCACCACCGTCGACGTCCCCGGGAGAGGAGAGCATCCCGAAGTTCGACCAACCGTGTCCGATCTGCCCCTTGCCCACCAGCACGCCCCTATTGGTGCCGGCGTACACGAACAGCTTGCCGTCCGACCTCGTGGCGACGACGTCCGGGTACGAATCGCCGACGAACTGGCCGATGCCCACGATGTTGGTCATCTCCTGCCAGCCGTGGCCGATCTTCGTGCCGTTCGCCAGGCCGTTGCGGGTGAGGTCGTAGCGGTAGAGGTCGCCGGTTGCGACCTGCCGCGCGACGACGTACTCTTTCGTCCCCAGCCTGCCCATGTAGGTGATGTTGTCCATCCCGTTCCAGCCGTGCCCAGCCTTAATCCCCTGGACCAGCTGGCCGCGCCCGAGCGAGTAGTAGAAGTACAGGTCGCCGTCAGCGTGGCGGATGAGGAGGTCGGCGCGCCGATCCCCGTTGGCATCCATGATCGCCGTCATCGCCGTGACCTCCGCACCCGGGCAGTGCGCGACATATTTGTGGACGAACGCGGATCCGACATTCTCGTAGAAGTGGATCTTGCCCTCGGCGTCGAGCGACCACAGATCGGCCAGACGATCACCGGTGGCTTCACCAAAGCGGTTGGTCGCGTACGGTGCCCGCCCGGTGAAGTTCTCAGGCTGGCAGGTTACGCCCGGCTGGTCCGGTCCCGACTCGCCCTCAGCCACCCGGAAGGTCAGCACAAACGACGCCTCGGAATCCGCGTGGGCCGTGAGCGGCGGGTAGGTGATGTTGACCGTGATGTCCACGTCCTCACCTGTGTCGGCCTCGCCCGGCGTGAAGGTCACCGCGCCGACGGAGTCGATGGTCGCGCCCTCCGGTGCGCCGTCCGCCAACGCAAACGTGGTGCCCTCAGGCCACGCCACCGGCATGCCGGTAGCATCTACCGCGTCGGGCGCGAGGCTAGTGGCCGGCTCGCCCACCGTGGCGTCGTACGGGTTGCCCGCCAGCACCACGCTCAGCTGCGGAAGGTCATCCGGGTTGACTCCCGCCGGCACGACGGTCAGCGTGACCATCGCCTGCGCGGTGTACGTGCCCGGGATGCTCGCTGGGATGGCCGCGTGTTCCGCGTCCACCTGCTCGGTGACGAGGACCGGGAATGTCACGGTGCCCTCGGGCGCATCGGCGGGCGCGGTGCCGGTCAGCACGCCGTCGTCGGAGAGCTCCAGCCACGCCGGTGCCCCATCACCGAGCTCGAAGCTCAGCGCGCCGCCATTGCCGACCACGTCAACCGGTGTGGCCGTGATCACCTCACCCGCGTGCACCACGATCGGGCCGGCGGTGACCTTAAGGAAGGTGTGTGTCCAAGCGACCGGGGTGTCCGCGGGTAGCGTGTAGCCGTGCTCGGCCAGGCCATGCAGCTTCAGGTCGATGCGCTCGCCCGGCTGGGCCCGGTACACGCCGGGCTCGACCAGCTTGCCATCCAGCTCGTAGCCGATCCCATTGTCCGGGATTTCGTAGCTCGGAACCGCCGCGCCCTCCACGATCGAGTCCGCGATCGCCGGCGCGGTCTGGGAGGCTGTGCGCTTCACGACGCCGATGTTACTCGCCAGGGCGTCCTGATTGGGGCGCATGTCGTAGACGGCGAGGAGGTCGCCGTTGGGCGTCTGGGTCAGCGCCGGGATCCGATACTTAATACCCTCCGGGATATTATCATACCATTTAGCAATGGTGACCATCTCCCCGACCGGACCCCTGTCCGCAAGCGCCGCGGGCGCGGGCGGCACAGCTAGCAAGCCTGCCACCGAAAGGCAGGTTACCAGGCCAACGCCGATAAGGCGCCGAATTCCTGTCATTTCTTTCCCCTTTGAAAAATGCCGACGCTCCGGCGCATGGGTTGCACGATCCCACGCATATGGAATCGATTATTGTGCATTATCGAGCGTATCAGCACACGGCATGTCAGACAATCCTCTGATACAAAGTGGTTGTTGGCGAGTTCGAACGCCCGCGGGCCGGGGGTCGTCGGGGCGTCGGACCGATTGAAGAGTTTTGGACGAATCCGGGGCGATCTACTCATATACGAAGAACGCCCCGAAATCGTCCAGGAAATTCAAATGCCCTACGCGCAAACCCGGCCGGGCGGCAGCGTTGAGTCGTGTTTGACCATAGAAGGTGGGGCGGAAAAGTGAGACGATAGGAGCATGAACGAACGTGCTGGCATGCTTGCCCAAAAGGAAGACCTCATCGACGTCGATGCCCTGATCTCCGCCTACTACGACATCGAGCCGGACCCGGACAACCCGGCTCAGCAGGTCGTGTTCGGGACCTCGGGCCATCGCGGCTCCGCCTTCGATGGCGCTTTCAACGAAGCCCACATCGTGGCCACCACGCAGGCGATTGTGGAGTACCGCGCGTCGAAGGGGATCGACGGTCCGCTGTACATCGGCCGCGACACGCACGCGCTGTCCGAGCCGGCCGAGCGCACGGCGCTTGAGGTGCTGGCTGCCAACGACGTCGAGGTGCGGCTTGACGCCCGCGGGTCCTGGACGCCCACCCCGGCGGTGTCGCTGGCGATTCTCACGGCGAATGGTGCGGACACGGCGGCGGGCGTGCGCACCGAGGGGCCAGGGCTGGCAGACGGTATCGTGATCACGCCGTCGCACAACCCGCCGCGCGATGGCGGCTTCAAGTACAACCCGCCGCACGGCGGCCCGGCTGACACCGACGCCACCGAGGTAATCGCCGCGCGCGCGAACGAGATCCTGCGGCAGGGCTGGAAGAACGTCAAGCGCGTGCCGTACGAACAGGCCCGGAACGCGGAGACGACGCGCGGGCACGACTACCTGTCGGCCTACGTGGACGACCTGCAGTCGATCATCAACCTTGAGGCGATCCGCACGGCGGGCGTGCGCATTGGCGCCGACCCGATGGGCGGGGCGTCGGCCGAGTACTGGGGCGCGATCGGCGAGCGCTACGGGCTGGATCTGACCGTGGTGAACCCGGTGGTCGACCCGGCGTGGCCGTTCATGACACTGGATTGGGACGGCAAGATCCGCATGGACTGCTCCTCGCCCTACGCGATGGCCTCGCTGCTTGGGCGGATGAAGCCGGGCGCGGACGGCGCGGTCCCGTTCGACATCGCCACGGGTAACGACGCCGACTCCGACCGCCACGGGATCGTCACCCCGGACGCGGGGCTCATGAACCCCAACCACTACCTGGCCGTTGCCATCAAGTACCTGTTTGAGAACCGGCCCGAGTGGGGGCCCACGGTGGGTGTGGGGAAGACGCTGGTGTCGTCGTCGTTGATTGACCGCGTGGTTGCCGGGATGGGCAAGCCAATGGTGGAAGTGCCAGTCGGGTTCAAGTGGTTCGTGCCGGGGCTGGTCAGCGGGTCGCTGGGCTTTGGTGGTGAGGAGTCCGCGGGGGCGTCGTTCCTGCGCAAGAATGGGATCGTGTGGACCACGGACAAGGACGGCATCATCCTTGACCTGCTCGCCTCGGAGATCTTGGCGGTGACGGGGAAGTCGCCGTCGGTGCTGCACCGCGAGCTGACCGAGGCCTACGGCGAGTCCGCCTACGCGCGGATCGACGCGGCGGCCCCCAAGGAGGAGAAGGCTAAACTGAAGGCGCTTTCGCCGGCAGACGTGGCCGCGACCACCCTGGCGGGCGAGGAGATCACCGCACGGCTGGTCGAGGCGCCGGGCAACGGCGCCCCGATCGGCGGGCTGAAGGTGACCACGAAGAACGCGTGGTTTGCGGCCCGGCCGTCAGGCACGGAGGACGTGTATAAGATCTACGCCGAATCCTTCCTGGGCGCCGAGCACCTGGCCCAGGTGCAGGCCGAGGCGAAGGACGTGGTGAGCGCCGCGCTGGCGTAGGGACACGCGGGCGCTGGCCCTACGCCAGCGCGGGGCACCCCGCCGGTTCGGCACACGCAAAGTGTTTTTTCGTCACCTAAATCGACAATTTGAGTGACGAAAAAACACTTTGCGTGACGAGAAACCAGGATAGGGGCGGCCGCCCGCGCCCGCGGCTACGCCACCGGCATCGCAACCAGGCGCCCGCCCAGCTCGGCCACGTTGACCTCGACGTCGAAGATCTCGCCCAGTACGTCTTCGCGCATGACTTCAGGGGGCGTGCCGCTGCAGGCCAGATACCCGTCTTTCATGGCGACCATGCGGTCGGCGTAGGCGGCGGCGGTGTTGACGTCGTGGATAACGATGACCACGGAGATCCCGCGCTCGGCGCACACGCCCTTCAGGTGCCGCATCATGTCGCGGCCGTGGCGCATGTCCAGGGCGGAGAGCGGCTCATCCAACAACAAGTATTTGGTATCCTGCGCGAGGGCCATGGCGATGAAGGCGCGTTGGCGCTGCCCGCCGGAGAGTTCGTCGATGAAGCGGTCGGCAAGGTCGCGCATGTTCACGCATTGGAGGGCGTCGGCCACGTGGGCGTAGTCTTCGCGGGTGCGCCGGCCCTTGGAGTGGGGGTGCCGTCCGAGCATGACGAGTTCGGCCACGGTGAGCCGGATGGCCAGGTGGTTCTCCTGCCGCAAGATCGCAATCGTGCGGGCCAGCGCGTCGGTGTCCCATTCACCCAGTTCGCGCCCGTCGATCCGCACCGAGCCGCCGATGAGCGGGTGTAGCCGCCCGATCCCGGACAGAAGCGTGGACTTGCCCGCCCCGTTCGGGCCGATCAGCGCAGTCACGCCGGAGTCGGGCAGGGTGAGGGTGACGTCGCGGACGACGGGGGCGGCGTCGTAGGCCATGGTCACATTGGTCAGTTCGATCATCGGCGCGTTCCCTTCACAATCATCGCGAGCAGCAACAGCCCACCCACCAGTTCAAGCACTACGGGCAGGATCGTGGCCTGGTGTAGCACGTGTTCCAAAAGAGCCTGCCCGCCTACGAGCACCACCACGCCGACCCCCGCGGACACCCCGATCAGCTCCCGCAGCCGGGTGGACGTGCCAACATAGTGGGCAATGTTCACCACGAGCAGCCCGAAGAACATGAGCGGCCCCACCAGCGCGGTCGCGCAGGCTACCAGCAGTGACGACGCCGTCAGCGCCAGTTTCGCCTCCCGCCGGTAGTCGAGCCCCAGCGCGATGGCGACCTCCGGCCCGAGCGAGAGGATGTCCCACACGCGACTGCGCGCCACGATGTAGGCGATCGCCGCAACGGCCACGATCACGGAGATCCCCAGGGATTCGGTGTTGACGACGGCGAAGGACGCGGTGCCGACGTCGGCGACAGTGAGGTACTCGCCGGGATCCATCACAGTAGAGAGCAGTGAGGTGATGGAACGCAGGAAGGTTCCCACGACGATCCCGACGAGTACGAGTAGATAGACGTTCGAGCGCCGCCCGCGCAGGACCGTCAAGAACATGGACACGGCGAGGCCTGTCATGAGGACCGTGTTGATGAGGAACATGACCGCGTTGGGCACGGCGCTTACGCGCGCCGAGCCGAAGAAGAAGATGGAGGCGGTGGCCATGAGTTGGAACATGGAGTCAAAGCCCATGACCGAGGGGGAAAGGATCCGGTTGCGGGTGACGGCTTGGAAGACGGCGGTCGCGGTGGTGAGCGAGACGGCGACGACGACGAGCGCCCCCAGCCGCGTCGCTCGCAGTTTGCCGATGATGGCCCAGGCGTCGAGGGCGTCGTAGAGGAGGAAGAGGGCGCAGGCGGCGAGCGCAAGTAGCGCGATGAGTGCGAGCCGCCTGCGGGTTTGGGTGCGGCGGGCGTGCAGGATGCTTTCGATAGTGGGTAGGTTCACGACGCCGGTCGCGGGCTCAGCCCCGTGGGCTCGGACGACGGGCGCCTGCCCGACTTCCCAGGCGGTAGCAGCGGGCGCAGGAGCCGAGGCGGAGGCGGGCGCGGCGGCCCGCGCGTCGTGAATACGGATGGTCACTATTTTACCCTCCGGATCAGGATAGTGAGGAAGATTCCGGCGCCGAGGATGCCCATGACGACGCCGACGGGGACTTCGGCGGGGGCGATGAGGACGCGGCCGATGATGTCGGCGATGAGTACGAATGTGGAGCCCATGAGGGCGACGAGGGGAAGGGAGCGGCGGATGTCGTCGCCGTGGAGGATGGAGACGAGGTTGGGCACCACAAGTCCGAGGAAGGGCAGCGGCCCGGCGACCACGGTGGTGATGCCGGTGACAATGGCGACGATGGTGAGGCCCACGGTTTGGACGGCGGCGAAGTTGAGGCCGAGGTTGCGGGCGAGGTCTTCACCGAGGCCGGCGATGGTGAAGCGGTCAGCGAAGAGGTAGGCGAGGGCGGCGACGGCGGCGACGATCCAGAGGAGTTCGTAGCGGCCGCGGATGATGCCGGAAAAGTCGCCGGTCATCCAGGCGTTGAGGGTGCCTTGGAGTTGGAATTCCCAGGCGAGGAACATGGAGGCCGAGCCGATGACGCCGGAGAGAATGAGGCCGACGAGGGGGACGATGATGATGTCGCGGTGGTTGAGGCTGCGCAGGATGAGGGTCAGCAGGGCGGTGCCGGCGAGCGCGAATGCGCACGCGATGAGCATCTTGCCGGGGAGCGAGAGGGTGGGGAGGAAGAGGGTGGCGACGAGGATGCCGAGGCCGGCGGATTCGGTGACGCCGGTGGTGGATGGCTCGACGAACCGGTTGCGCACTAGCAGCTGCATGACGAGGCCGGCCACGGCCATCGCGGCGCCGGCGAGGATGACGGCGAGCGTGCGCGGGAGGCGGGAGCCGAAGAGGATTTGCAGGTCGTCGGCGGAGGCGGAACCGGTGAGGATCGCGCCGATCGACATGTTCGCCCCGCCTATTAGCGTGGAGACGACTCCGAGCACGACGACGAGGCCGGCCAGCGCCCCCATCGAACGTAGGAAGTGGCCCCGGCGCGCGGAGCGACGACAGGTGGCAGATTCCCCGCATTCGGAGTGGCGGCAGCCGCGGGATTCCTCCAGCTTGAGGGGTTGGAGTGGGCGCCGGTAACGGGCGTCCTGCTGATGAGACTTAGCGCCCTGCCCGGGGGCGTCCGCGGCTGCTTCGGCCGCGGACGCCCCCGTCGTCGTCGTGCTACTTGATCGCATCGGCGACTTCGTCAAGCATGGCCGGGAAGTTGGTGGCACCGGTCATGACGATGTACCAGCGCTCGGGGCTCAGGTAGACGATGTGGCCTTCCTTCGCGGCGGTGGTGGAGTTGACGAGCTCGTTGTCGAGGACCTGCTCGGCCGTGTCGCCGGCCTCGGCCTTGCCCACGGCGGCGTCGCGGTCGACCACGAAGATCCAGTCGGGGTTGATCTCCTTGACGGTCTCGAAGGAGACCTTGTCACCCTTGTGGCCCTCGTCAGCCTCAGGCTTCTCGTACGCCTGGCCGAAGCCGAACACGTCCCAGATCGGGGCCCAGCGCGAGCCGCGATCGTGTAGCGAGATCTCGCCGGCGTTCGTCATGATGACCAGCGCGTTGCCCTTGTCCTTCGCCATGTCCGTGTACTGGGCGATCTTCGCGGTGATCGAGTCGGCGGCCTCCATGCCCTTGGCGTCGGCGCCCACGGCCTGCGCCACCATCTTCACGTTATCGGGCACGGTGGTCGAGTAATCCTCGGTATCCCACGAGTGCGTGGCGTCGATCGTCGTGAACGTCTTGGAGAACTCCTCGTAGAACGACGACGACCGCCCGCCCACAATCACCAGGTCCGGCTGGAGTTTGGCGATGGCCTCCATGTCGGGCTCTTTGAGGTTGCCCACGGAGGTCAGCTGGGAGTAGTCGATGCCGTCGTCGTCCTTGAGCCACGTGGGCACGGACTTGGTGACGGTGCCGACCACGCGGTCGCCGGCGCCGATAGCGTCGATCGTGTCGAGCACGGCCATGTCAAGTACAACGATCTTCTCGGGCATCGCCTCAATGGTGGTCTCGCCCTGCGCGTGGGTGATGGTGCGAGGGAAGGTGGCCTCGGCGCTGGCCTCTTCGCTGGCGGTGGTTTCCGGGGCCGTGGTCTCGGTGGTCTTCTCCGCCGCCGGCGACGACGAGCATGCGCTCAGGGCAAGGGCGCTCGCGGCGGTGAGAGCTGCGAGCTTCATGACCTTGGGAAGGTGCACGGGTTTCTCCTTTGGGTGTGGCGCCGGGGTCCGGCGCGTCGGATGGGGTCATTACGAAACGTTTCCGTTACTTATTTGACTTAGGTAAACCTAACCTATCAAAATCTCGATTTCAAAGCTCCCAGAGAAAGTCTTGCGTAAATCGCCCAGCGCCCGCACTTATGTGGCACCACGCCTCCACCGCGTACCAGGAAACCTTTCGACACACCGAAACTTTTGCACGCGCGGTAAGTTAGAGCCGTAGACCTACCAAGGAGAATCATGAGCTTTCCCACCCCTACCCCCGCCATCGCAGACATCGGCGTGACCGGCCTCGGCGTCATGGGCGCCAACCTCGCCCGCAACCTCGCGCGCAACGGTTTCAAGGTCGCCGTCCACAACCGCTCCATCGGCCGCACCGAACGCCTCATCGCCGATCACGGCACCGAGGGCCAGTTCTTCCCCGCCGAAACGATCAAGGATTTCGTCGCCAGCCTGTCCACTCCGCGCGTCGCCATCATCATGGTCCAGGCCGGCCCCGCCACCGACGCCGTCATCGAGCAGCTCGCGGCCGAAATGGACGAAGGCGACATCATTGTCGACTGTGGCAACTCCCAGTACATGGACACCCGGCGTCGTGAAGCATCCCTCGCCGAGCGCGGGTTGCACTTCGTAGGCGCGGGCGTCTCCGGCGGCGAAGAGGGCGCGCTTCTCGGCCCGGCGATCATGCCCGGCGGCACGCGCGCCAGCTACGACCGGCTCGGCCCCATGTTCGAAACTATCGCCGCCAAGGCCGACGGCGAGCCGTGCTGCACCTACATCGGCCCCGATGGCGCCGGCCACTTCGTCAAGATGGTCCACAACGGCATCGAATACGCCGACATGCAGCTTATCGCCGAGGCCTACCAAATCATGAGTGCGCTCGGCCTGAGCGCCCCCGAAATCGGCGAGGTCTTCGCCGAATGGAACACCGGCGACCTCGAGTCCTACCTCATCGACGTCACCGCCGAAGTGCTGCGGCACGCGGACCCGAAGACGGGCCGGCCGTTCGTCGACGTCGTCCTCGACCGCGCCTCGCAGAAGGGCACCGGCGCCTGGACCGTGCAGACCGCCGCCGGGCTCGGCATCCCCGTCACCGGGATCGCGGAGGCGACGTTCGCGCGCTCGCTGTCGGCATCGGTGGCGCAACGCGAAGCGGCGCAGGCGGCGCTGCCCGGGCACGCGGCGGATTTGGCGGGAGCGGTGGCGCCCGAAGACCGCGCCGCGTTCATCGAGGACGTCCGCCTCGCCCTGTACGCCTCCAAGATGGTGGCCTACTCGCAGGGCTTCGAGCTGATCCGCGCCGCCTCCGACGAGTACGGGTGGGATGTCCAGCTCGGGGCGCTCGCCAAGATCTGGCGCGCCGGCTGCATCATCCGTGCCCGCTTCCTCGACCGCATCACCGAGGCCTACACCCGAGACTCGGCGTTGCCCCTCCTCCTCGCCGACGAGTTCTTCACCCGCGAGATCTCCGCCGCCGTGCCCGCGTGGCGCCGCCTGCTCACCACCGCGCTGGCGGCGGGCATCCCGGTGCCGGCGTTCACGTCGTCGCTGGCGTACTACGACGCCGTGCGGGCGCCCCGCCTGTCCGCCAACCTGATCCAGGCGCAGCGCGACTTCTTCGGCTCGCACACCTACAAGCGCGTGGACATGGAGGGCACCTTCCACACCCTGTGGTCGGAGGGCCGGGCGGAGGAGCGCTGGGACTAGCCACCCGAGCTAGCCGGTGGGCCGCCGGGCCGGCTGCCGTGCGGTGGCCAGCACCCGCCGGGCCCCCACTGCATCTGCAAATGCTGTACTAAACCGCAAGATGCGGCACAAAATAACGGGAAATTAGTACCGCATCTTGCCGAGTAGTGCAGCATCTGTGTGCGGCGGGCCGGAGGGCCACCCCGACGTGCGGCCCTCCCCCGGGTAGGCCGGCTGCCGTGCGGCGGCCGTGGCGGCCAGCACCCACCGGGCATTAAAATAACTTGGACGATTTCGGGGCGATCTCCTCATATAAGAAGATCGCCCCGAAATCGTCCAGGAAATTCAAATCCCGGCCCGCAGCCCGCCGGCTAGATGAGCCCGAACACCCCCGGCAGCCACAGCGAGAACGCGGGGACGAACACCACCACGAACAGCGCCAGGATGATGCCGACCAGGAACTGCCACAGCTTGGAGATCACGACCTCCATGCGCAGCCCGGCCACCTTCGCGCCCACGAACAGCACGTTGCCAACCGGCGGCGTGATCACGCCGACCGACAGGTTCATCACCACCATCGCACCGAAGTGCACCGGGTGGATGCCGATGTCCTTGACGATCGGCAGGAAGATCGGCACGAAGATAAGGATCGCGGGGGTCGGGTCCATGAACGTGCCCACCACCAGCATGATCAGCATGATGATGATGAGGATGCCGGTGGGCGAGTCGGTAACGGACAGGAGCCCGTTGGCGATCATGTCGGGGATGCGGGCGAATGCCATCACCCACGACAGGCCCGCCGACACCGCCACAAGGAACATGACCACGGCGGTGGTGCGGGTGGCGGAGAGGATGATCTCAGGCAGGTCCTTGAGCTTGATGTTCTTGTACAGGAAGCCGAGCACCAGGCAGTAGACCACGGCGATGGCGGAGGATTCGGTGGCGGTGAATGCGCCGCCGAGGATGCCGCCCACCACGATGACGATCATGAGCAGCGACGGGATGGCGCGCCACAGGGTCACGCCCACCACCTTGGCGCTTGGCCGCTCGGTCACCTGCACCACGTTGTTCTTTTCGTGACGGAAGTACAGGATGAGGGCCACGATCATACAGGCCACTACCCACAGGGTGCCGGGGCCGACGCCGGCCATGAACAGGGCGGCTATCGACGTCGAGGACACGAGCGAGTACACGATGAACGTGTTCGACGGCGGGATGAGCATGCCGGATGGGGCGGAGGCCACGTTGACGGCGGCGGTGTATTCGCGCGAGTAGCCATCCTTGGTCATGCGAGGGGTCATGATGGTGCCAACCGCGGAGGCGGCGGCAACAGCTGCGCCGGACACGGAGCCGAACAGGCCGTTGGCCACCACGTTGGTCAGCGCCATCGACGCCGGCATGCGGCCCACGAGCACCTTCGCCGCGTCGATCAACCGTGCGGCGATGCCTCCGGAGTTCATGAGCACGCCGGCGAGCACGAAGAACGGGATGGCAAGTAGTGAGAAGGAGTTGACGCCGGTGAACATGCGCCCGGCCACGGACATCGCGGCCACGTCCGGGTTCATGACCGCCATTGCGGCGATCACGGTGGGTAGGCCGATGGCCACGGCGATCGGCACCGAGGTGGCGATCAGGAGAATGATTCCAACAAGCAGGATGAGTCCTGCAACAGCGGTAGGTGTCACAGCTGGGCTCCCTTCGTGTTGTCGCGGGCGACGCCGTCCGCGCCGTTCGCGTCCGCAGCGCCGGCCTCGCCAGCGCCGTTCGTGCCGGCACCAGCGCTAGCCGCGCCTTCGCTGTCAGCCACGCCGACGGCGTCGTCGACCGGGCTTCCCTCCGCCTCGGCCTCGATCTTGATCTTTTCCGCGTCCTCCAAGGCCATTTCGGCCTCGGGGATCGGGAAGTTGGACTCGCGCCCGGCCGCGATTTCCACGATGTGGTACAGCGCGTAGAGCACGATCGCCAGGCCGGAGATGGGGAGTACCAGGTAGACGGAGCCGATGTTAACCGGTAGGGCGGTGAGGTTCTGGGACCAGGCATTCATCGCGGCGTTCCAGCCACCCCACACGAGCGCGGTGGCGCCGAGGATGAGAGAGGCCACGTGGGTCCAGATCGCGAAGGCCTTTTGGGTGCGCTCCGGGGCGCGGAGGACAAGGAACTCCACGGCCATGTGGCCGCGCTCCCCGTACACGAACGCGAGCCCGAGGAAGGACAGCCAGACGAAGAGCATCTTGGCCAGCTCCTCAGACCAGGTCACGGGCGAGGACAGCACCAGGCGGGAGAAGACCTGCCAGGTGGTGGAGAAAACGAGGCCGACGAACAGGATGATGCACAGCCAGCCGAGGAACTTGGTGGTGAACTGATGGACGCGTTGCATTACTGACCCCCTTCGGTGTCGGCAGCGCGGATCGCGTCGAAGAGCTCGCGCTGGTAGCCGTCGGACACGAAGCGGTCGACGATCGGGGCGAGGGCCTGCGCGAATGCTTCCTTGTCCACCTCGTAGAAGGTGGCGCCGTTGTCTTCGGCGATCTGGCGCGATTCTTCGGTGTATTCCTTCCACAGCTCGGTGTGGAAGTCCATGGAGTCGTACCAGCATTCGTAGAGGATCTCGCGGTCGGCTTCGGGCATGGCCTCGAGCAGGTCGTGGCGCATGATCATGTAGTCGAGGCCGACCAGGTGGTTGGTGTAGGACAGGTAGGGCGCCACTTCCATGTGGCGGGCGGTGTTGTAGGAGACGAGGTTGTTTTCGGCCCCGTCGAGCACGCCGGCCTGGAGGGCCGAGTAGACCTCGCCGTAGGACAGCGGGGTGGCCGACCCGCCCATGAGCTTAATCATCTCGATGTGCATGTCGGATTCTTGGACGCGGATCTTCTTGCCCGCGAGGTCGGCCGGGGTTTGGACCGGGCCGAACGTGGTGTAGATGTGGCGCTCACCTTGGGTGTAGCCGCCGAGCACCGTGATGTTTTCCTTGTCCTCGAGGGAGGCGAAGAGGCCGCCCACGATGTCGGGGTCTTGGATGACCTTGATCTGATGTTCGATGGAGCTAAAGGTGGTGGGCATGTTGAGGACGCGGAAGTCCTGGTTAATGTTTTCCAGCTGGGTGCCGGACACGATAGACATTTCGATGGCGCCGGACTTGACGTACTGGAGGACTTCCTGCTGCGAGCCGAGCTGCTCGTTGGGGAAGATTTCGATCACGTAGCGCCCGTTTGTGCGCTCGGCGACGTCTTCGGAAAACTTCTGGAGGGCCTTAAATGACGGGTGGGATTCCGACTGGTTGAGGGCCACCTTGAAGTAGGAAACAGTATCTTCGTCGCCCACCGAGTCAAGCTTGATGCCTCCGAGCCCGGCACAGCCGGACAGCAGGAGTGAGGCGCTTGCTGCGAGAGCGAGAAGGTTCCAACGTTTCTTCATTGGATCTCCTTAGCATGCGGGGCGCGGGTGCCACCCCGTGGGTGTGTGAGCCAGCACTGGCTTCGGTCGTCCTCGTGGGACGCGGCGGCTTTGCGTGCGTCTTGGAAGATGCTTTGAGGCTATCAGGATCCTTACACCCAGGGAAGAACTTGACAAATGTAGTATTTCACACTGCTGAATTACCGTTTATACCCTCAAAACGCATGACATGTTCGCGCCCGCCCCTTAGAGTGAGCGTAGGGACGAAAGACTGACGACACTGTCGCCCCGCCGACGTCGGCCGGGCACCTCGCGTCCAGCTCACCACCCGCCGATCCCCAACCCAAGGAAGGCACACATGGAACTTCAGCCGCACCCCGATCGCCTCTTCCCCGCCGATCCCACCACGCGCAGCATCGCCCGCGACCTGTACGCGCTGGTCAAGGACGCCCCGATCATCTCCCCGCACGGCCACGTTCCCCCGGAGTGGATCGCGGACGACGTCCCGTTCAAGGACCCCACGTCCCTCCTCATCACCCCTGACCACTACGTCAACCGCATGCTGCACGCCCACGGCGTGGAGCTGAGCGAGCTCGGCGTCGGGCAAAAGGAGTTTTCCGAGGAGCAGTCGCGCAACGCGTTCCGCATCCTGTGCGCCAACTGGTGGCTGTACCGCGGCACGCCCGTGAAGTACTGGATGGAAAACGAGCTGTTTGATTACTTCGAGGTGCGGGTGCGGCCGTCGGCGGAGACCGCCGACCAGATCTACGACCAGATCGCCGAACGCCTCGCCGACCCCGCCTACCGCCCGCGCGCCCTCTACAAGCGCTTCAACATCCAGTTCCTAGCCACCACCGACGACCCGTGCGATTCGCTTGAGCACCACGCCAAGATCCGGCAGACCTTCGACGGCACGGTCGTCCCCACCTTCCGCCCCGACAAGTACCTCGAGCCCGCCCGCGCCGACTGGCCCGAGCTGATGGCGGCACTGTCGGAGGCCTCGGGCGTGGACACGACGTCGTGGGCCGGGTTCAACGCCGCGATGGAAAACCGCCGCGCCTACTTCAAGGCCGCCGGCGCGATCTCCACCGACCACTCCCACCGCGACCCGGGCACCGCCCGCCTCTCCGACGCCGAAGCCGAGCGGATCTACCAGCAGGCCCTCGCCAGGAAGGTGTCCCCCGCCGACGCCGACGCTCTCCGCCGCTCCATGATGTACGAGCAGGTGCGCATGGCCTCCGAGGACGGGCTGGTCATGACCATGCACCCGTCCGTGTACCGCAACCACCACACGCCCACCTTCAACAAGTACGGCGCGGACGTGGGCTGCGACATCCCGCTCAAGACCGAGTTCGCCGCCGCCCTACAGCCCGCGCTCGCCGACTGCGGCGACTCCGAGAACCTGCATCTCATCCCGTTCACCATGGACGAGACCGTGTACTCGCGCGAACTGGCGCCGATGGCGGGCTTCTACCGGTCGGTGTTTATCGGCGTGCCGTGGTGGTTCATCGACGCGCCCGAGGCGATGGCCCGCTTCCGCGGCGCCGTCACCGAGACTGCGGGCTTTACCCGCACGTCCGGCTTCATCGACGACACCCGCGCCTTCTGCTCCATCCCCGCCCGCCACGACGTGTCGCGCCGTATCGACGCCGGGTACGTGGCCAAGCTGGTGGCCGAGCACCGGCTAGAGATGGATGAGGCCGAGGAGGCCATCCGCGAGCTGGTGGTGGGCAACCCGGTGCGGGCCTTCAAGCTCGAAGGCTAGGGCCCGGTCGGGGCCCGGTCGCGGGCGGCGGGCGACCGTTCAACAACGGCTTCTTCCTCGAGCCCACCGTACTAGTGGACGTGGAACCGCATCCTCGCGCCGGACTTCTTCTAGCCGGCTGGTGCTGGCTAGCCCCGTCGGCTGGTGGCGCCCGCACATACGTGGATCCCCCGGTGTTCTTTTCAGAACACCGGGGGATCCACGCGCTAGAGGTGGACTCTCACCTGAAGGTGATTAGTCCTCCCGACGCTTCCGCGACACCAGGAAGGCACCAGCTGCAGTCAGCATGGTAGCCGCAGCAGCCAAGCCGCCCACGGTAGCACCCGTGTACGAGAGCTTGCCGGTGCCGGACTTCGGCGCAGTCTTACCCGCGACCGTGATCGTGGACGTATCGAGGACGTTGCCGTCCTTGTCCGTCACGGTGACCGTGATCTTGTCGCCGGGCTTGGCATTCGGATCGGCGGTGATGACCAGGTTGCCATCCTTGTCGATCTGAGCCTTACCCGGGCCCTCGACCGTGACCTTAGCGTCGCCGGGGACCTTGCCGCCGTCATTCGGGATCACAACGGTCTCGCCAGGCTTGACAGAACCGTCGCCCCAGTTCGGCTTATCGGCCTCAGGCTGCTTGTCCGGATCGGTAACCGTGACCTCGATCTTGTCTATCTCGTTGCCGTCCTTGTCCTTGACGATAACTACGATCTTGTCACCAGGCTTGGCGTCCTTATCGATGTCGACAACCACGTTGCCATTCTCATCGATGGTCACCTTGCCCGGACCGTCAGTCTCGACCGTGGTGCCGTCCGGAACCGGGCCACCGTCATTCGGGATCACAACGGTCTCGCCAGGCTTGCCCGAACCATTACCCCAATCCGGGGACTTGGGAGCCTCCGGCTCGGTGACGGTGATCTTGCCATCGTTCGAGGTGTTGACTTCCTTGCCACTGTCCGGGGTCTTGCCCTCAACGGTGACGGTGTAGTTGCCATCGATCGGAGCGGTCGGGGTACCCGTGATAACACACGCACCCTTCTCCGCGTCGTAAGCGATCGTCAGACCATCGGCCAGGCCCTTAGCGGTGCAGACCAGGTCAGTGGCCTTACCCGGGTTCTCGACCGGAACGACGACCGGATCAATCGGCTTGTTAACCTCACCGTTGATCTCCGGAACGTTCGGGACCGACGGAACAACGGCACAACCGGTCTCGTCGACCTTCGCACCCTCGGGCGTATCCGGGCACTGATCCTTACCGTCGGGCACATTGTCCCCGTCGGTATCGGTCACCGTAACGGTCACCTTCGCGTTAACAGCGTCAGTACCACCGTTGTCCGGGTAGGTCACCACAACCGGGACCTCAACCGGGCCAGCAGCAACATCGGCACCCGGGGCGAACGTGATCTCACCCGTGTTCGCGTCAATTGAGGCCCAGTCGGGAGCACCCTTGGCAAGAGCGAAGGTCGTACCCGCCGGAGCATCAACCGCGCCCTCCGCGCCCTTCTTCGAGAAGGTCGGGGTCACAGTGGCGGTCTTACCAGCCTCAACCGTCGAATCGGCGTAAGCCGGCTCGAACAGCTGAGCAAGCGAACAACCATTCTCATCGACCTTCTCGCCCTTCGGCGTATCCGGGCACTGATCCTTATCGTCGGTGACCCCGTCCCCGTCCTTATCTCCAGGCTCAGGAGCGGCAGGCTCGGTCACGACAATCTTGCCAGTACCGGACTCAGAGACCTTACCCTTATCACCATCGGGGCGGTTGCCCTCAACAGTGACGGTGTATTCACCATCGATCGGAGCGGTCGGGGTACCCGTGATCACACACGCACCCTTCTCCGCGTCGTAAGCGATCGTCAGACCATCGGCCAGGCCCTTAGCGGTGCAGACCAGGTCAGTGGCCTTACCCGGGTTAGCAACCGGAACGACGACCGGATCAATCGGCTTGTTAACCTCACCGGTGATCGCCGGAACACCCGTGACCGACGGAGCAACGGCACAACCGGTCTCGTCGACCTTCACACCCTCGGGCGTATCCGGGCACTGATCCTTATCGTCGGTGACCCCGTCCCCGTCCTTATCTCCAGGCTCGGGAGCGGCAGGCTCGGTCACGACAATCTTGCCAGTACCGGACTCAGAGACCTTACCCTTATCACCATCGGGGCGGTTGCCCTCAACAGTGACGGTGTATTCACCATCGATCGGAGCGGTCGGGGTACCCGTGATCACACACGCACCCTTCTCCGCGTCGTAAGCGATCGTCAGACCATCGGCCAGGCCCTTAGCGGTGCAGACCAGGTCAGTGGCCTTACCCGGGTTAGCAACCGGAACGACGACCGGATCAATCGGCTTGTTAACCTCACCGTTGATCTCCGGAACGTTCGGGACCGACGGAGCAACGGCACAACCGGTCTCGTCGACCTTCACACCCTCGGGCGTATCCGGGCACTGATCCTTATCGTCGGTGGCCCCGTCCCCGTCCTTATCTCCAGGCTCGGTCACGACAATCTTGCCAGTACCGGACTCAGAGACCTTACCCTTATCACCATCGGGGCGGTTGCCCTCAACAGTGACGGTGTAGTTGCCATCGATCGGAGCGGTCGGGGTACCCGTGATCACACACGCACCCTTCTCCGCGTCGTAAGCGATCGTCAGACCATCGGCCAGGCCCTTAGCGGTGCAGACCAGGTCAGTGGCCTTACCCGGGTTAGCAACCGGAACGACGACCGGATCAATCGGCTTGTTAACCTCACCGTTGATCTCCGGAACGTTCGGGACCGACGGAGCAACGGCACAACCGGTCTCGTCGACCTTCACACCCTCGGGCGTATCCGGGCACTGATCCTTACCGTCGGGCACATTGTCCCCGTCGGTATCGGTCACCGTAACGGTCACCTTCGCGTTAACAGCGTCAGTACCACCGTTGTCCGGGTAGGTCACCACAACCGGGACCTCAACCGGGCCAGCAGCAACATCGGCACCCGGGGCGAACGTGATCTCACCCGTGTTCGCGTCAATCGAGGCCCAGTCGGGAGCACCCTTGGCAAGAGCGAAGGTCGTACCCGCCGGAGCATCAACCGTGCCATCCGTGTCCTTCTTCGAGAAGGTCGGGGTCACAGTGGCGGTCTTACCAGCCTCAACCGTCGAATCGGCGTAAGCCGGCTCGAACAGCTGAGCAAGCGAACAACCATTCTCATCGACCTTCTCGCCCTTCGGCGTATCCGGGCACTGATCCTCACCCGGCTTCGGGTTATCCGGATCAGCCGGATCCGGAACCCCATCGCCATCCGAGTCAGCAAGGACGGTCACCTTCGCGTTAACAGCGTCAGTACCACCGTTGTCCGGGTAGGTCACCACAACCGGGACCTCAACCGGGCCAGCAGCAACATCGGCACCCGGGGCGAACGTGATCTCACCCGTGTTCGCGTCAATCGAGGCCCAGTCGGGAGCACCCTTGGCAAGAGCGAAGGTCGTACCCACCGGAGCATCAACCGTGCCATCCGTGTCCTTCTTCGTGAACGTCGGAGAAACGGTCACAGGATCGCCACCGGCGACAGCGGTCGAATCGGCGTAAGCCGGCTCGAACAGCTGAGCAAGCGAACAACCATTCTCATCGACCTTCTCGCCCTTCGGCGTATCCGGGCACTGATCCTCACCCGGCTTCGGGTTATCCGGATCAGCCGGATCCGGAACCCCATCGCCATCCGAGTCGCCGGCAACCACCGGCAACGGAACAATATCCGTAACGTCCTTGGTTTCCGTCCCATTCGGAGTCTCGCGCGTCACGGTGTAGGTGACGGTGACGTTCGGCTGTTGCTCGTCAGCGGTGACGATCTCGGTCGGAGTGCCGGTGATCGTCTTCGTGTCTGCGTTATAAGTCAGACCCGCGGGCAGGTTGTCCACCGACTTGATCTCGCCCAGCGTGTAGCCGGAGTCCTCAAATCCGGTCGGCGTGACTTCCTGGTTGTATTCGGTGCCGCGAACGCCCGCCATGAGCGGGGTGTCCGTGACAACGACGATGTAGGTGCGCGCAAGACGGACGTCGACGGGGTCGGCGCCATCGCGCGGAACGGAAGCGTTTCCAGTCACCTTCACGAGGAAGCGGCCGGTCTCGGTCGGCTTGCCCGTGATCTTGCCGGTGTCGGGATCCATGCTCAGGCCGTCAGGCAGGCCGTCAGCGGTGAGCCCAGAGAGGGTCGTCCCGTCCGGTGCCTTGGGAAGTGCTTCCTCATCGTAGTCGGAGTACTTCGAGCCCCACGGCAGCTCGGTGCCGCGCGTGGCGAGGAAAGCGTCCGAACCGAGAGACGCACCCCTCTGACCATCGTTCACGCCGTACAGGGTGGCGGTGTAGACCGTGTCGGCGGTCAGGTCGGCGGGGACCTGGTAGTCACACGAGGCAAGGCTCAGGTTCGTGTCCGGCGTGAGACCCGTACACTCGTGGACCTGGTTTCCCTTTTGGTCCGTCCAGACGATGTCGTAGGTGAGGTTCTCGTTCGTCAGCACGCCGCCGGTGTACGTCTTGGCGGTGTCGCCAGGCGCGGCAGGGTTGAGCTGGGTGTCGTAGTTGACGACGTCGAACTCGAGTGGCGCCGGGGACAGAAGGATGTCCGCCAAAGTCACACTGTCGATCGTGCCGCCGACGGCGAATCCAACCTGGCCGAAGTTGGCACCGTTCCAGGTTCCGCGCCCATCGACACGCTGCCAGCGCTGGATCGACCACGGCGACATGACGCCAACGTTGTTCGGAAGATCAACCGGGGCGACGTACATCCAGTCCCAGTTGGTGTGCTTGGATTGCAGGTTACCGTTCAGGAACGAGCCCGTGTCCCACGAGTCGGCCAACTTATGACACTTATCACCAGTGATGCCACAGGCGTTAGCCGAGTTTCCGTAGATGCCACGGAAGTACAGCTGGTACTTCCCGTCCGCGCCCGTCGTTGCGGTGACGGTCTCTGCAACCCAAGTGGGATCAGCCTTAATCTGCTCGCTGATCCAGGCCTGCAGCGAGTTCTCGTCGGTCGCGGTCCAGCCGTTTCCACGCAGGGTCTTGCCCGCGAAGGCCGCAGCAGCGTGCACCTTAATCGCGGCGACCGCCTCATCGCTGAGGTAAGATCCCTGGATCGTGATTCCAGAGAGCGGGTAGTCCGCTCCGCCCTGGTAGAGCATCGACGTGGAGAAGTCTATGGCGCCGTTGGGAACGTTTGCGTTCCAGAACACGGTTCCGCCAACAGAGCCATTAAGACCCTTGCCGACGTTATTACCCTCGCCGGAAACAGCCCAATCATTACGATCCGGCTTGGCCAGGACGTTGTCCGTGTTCTTGGCATAGTTAATGTAGACGCCGCGGATGGAGGACTTTCCGGAATCCCAGGTCGCCATCACAGTGTTATCAAGCGTGGGATCAGCGGGTGCCCACGACGTTGCGTAGTGGTTGATGAGCCGGTAATCGGCCTTGGTTCCGTCAGGAAGCTCGGCCCAGATGCGAACCTTCTCCCTCCAACCGAGGCGCGAGTCGTTGCCCGCGAGATCCTTCGTGCCGGCGGCGCCGGTGTCGACCCGCCCCTCGAAGTAGCGCACGCGCCCGATCGAATCAAAGTAGGGCTTCATGTCGATCGAGAAGTTACCCTGAGCGTCCGCAGTGGAGTAGTAGATCGGGGAGTAGCTGTAGGGGAAGTCAGCGTTGCCGGCGCCCTCTCGCCACTGCACGTAGACCTTCACACCCTCGATGGGTCCGGTGTACTCAAAACCGGTGTTATTCGATGCGTAGGATTCGATGAAACGCGTCGTGCCCGACACGGTGTAGGGAGCATTTCCCTTCCCCGTCGACTCGATCGCCGTCCCAGTCGACCGTACGGCCGTAGTTCCACCGGAACCGTCAGGAGCGGGGGCCGCTACGGCGCCCCCTCCTGCAAGCCCGGTAGCGATGATTGCCGTTGTGCCTACGACAGCCATCGCCTTCCTTACTATCCGAGAGATCACAAATCTCTCCTTCCTCTCAATTTGGATTCGAATTGAGCTCGTTCACTGCCCAATCGGTGCGTACATCAGTAGAATCGTGAATCACTTGCCTAATGGGCAACCTGTGGCAACCAAAAGACTCGCCTTGAGAGCCCCCTCCCCCCACAAAACCATACGATAGCCATGCGCATGAAATTAGCGCTGGATTGATTCCAGTATACTAAGTGCCGCCGTCGCAGATCCAGCATTGCCGTCAAAACGGACAAAATCACAGCTCAGAGCCCTGTCCGACATCTCACATACCAAACAGGGCACTGAATCCACGGGAAACCCTTACTAATAACAGGTGATATAGTGCGTTCCGCGTCACACCGGCGCTGACAGCTCGCGCCCCTCATCGATCGCGCTACGAGTCCAGGCTGGCTTATCTCGGTTCGGGCCGCTGGTCGGTTCAACCGGCCGCGAATTAAGAAAACCCGGACGATTGTGGGGCGACCTCACCATAAACGAAGATCGCCCCACAACCGTCCAGTCCGCTTTAGTCGCCGTGTACCTGCGCTCCGCGGATCACGGCGCGGGCCGCCCGCACCAGCTCCCCGTCCGTCACCGACCGCACGCTCTGCCCCCCACCCGGGCCGGTCGGGCCCGTAGGGATCTGGCGGCGGGCCGACATGTGAAACTCCTCGACCCCGGCCTCACGCAGGGCAGGAATCGCCTCCAGGGCCACGCCCCCGCCAGCCATGACCGTGACACCCGCACCCAGCCGATCCAACTCGGCCTTCAACTGCGCGAGCACGGGAGCGCCGTCACCGGCACGGGACTTGCCGCCCGAGCTCAGCACGCGCGTCACGCCGCCCACCTCTGCCAGCTGGCGCGCCACCTCCGCCGGGCCGACCCCGGCGCCAAACAGCACATCCACGCACCGGTGAACCACCACGTCCACCTCCGGGTTGCGCTCCCTGGCCACCTCGGCCCACTGGCGCAGCCGCGCCACGTCCAGCTCAAGGCCCGCAGGCCCCTCGCGCAACGCGCCCACCACCACGGTTGCGGCCCCGCGGGAGACCACCCACCGCACGTCGTTGGCGATGACCGCGGCCTCGGCGTCGTCGTAAACGAAGTCACCCGCGCGCGGACGGACGAGCACGCAAACGGGGATGCCCTCCACTACGCACGCCTCCACCATCGCAAGCGACGGGGTCAGGCCCCCGACCTCCAGGGCGCTGCACGCCTCCACCCGGTCGGCGCCCGCCTCCCGCGCAATCCGCGCGCCCGCGGCGTCCTGCACTGCAATCTCTAGCACGTGACCTGTGCCTCCCACTCAAAACCTTCATCAAAAGGATACATCGGGCGGTCGATGCGCGAATGACCCAGCCGCACCAAATCTTGATCCACACCGCCCGGCGTGAGCGCCATCTTCCACGCCGCCGCCATCTCATACAGGTCAGGTTCGAGGTAACCGATCTTCACCACCACCACGTCCGCCTCGCGCGGCTTGAGCCCCGCGATCGTAAACGCCTCCTCGGTGGCGTACTGCATGCGGTTCTGCGTCACGACGACGACCGCGCCGCTCGGCCCGCCCTCCCCCAACGGCCTCAACACGGCGACCTCGCCCGCCCGCGGGTCGACGGCCAGGTTCTCCACCTGCACGCTCAGGGCCAGCGTGCCCGGCTCGCGGGCGTCAATCTTCCCGCCGAGCTGCACCTCGATCCGGGCGCCCACGCCCGCCTCGGCCGCGAGCGCCACCGTGGCGGCGTCGTGAATCGAGGCAAAGATCGCGGACAGCTCGCCGGCCGCCACCGGCTGGAAGGTCAAGAGACGCCAGAGGGCGAAGGTGACGTCATCAGCGCCGCCGGCACCCGGATTGTCACCCGTGTCGGAGATAAAGGTCGGGCGGGCGGCCGTCCGCGCCCACTCCAAGCAGCCGTCCATCGAGTCCACCGGCGCCACGAAGCCAAACTCCTCATGGCGGGCCCAGATCTCCCGCGCGTAATCACGGGCCACCCCGGACACCCGCTCCTGGTCATCGCCCGTGACCACCACCGCCGCCTTGCACCGCGGCTGGTCCGCCCAGGCGAACCCGATCCAGAAACCCACATCCAGGATCCCCGGCATCGCCTCCAGATGCGGAATGCGCCCATAGAGGGAAGCGGCCGGCTCAAGGCGAGTGGATGTGCGTTCACCCGGCAAAAGAAAAGGCATGTGCACCAGCGCCTTCGCCGGCTTGCCGAGCCCGCTCAGCAAGCGCGTGACGAGATTCTTCATCGCGCGTCGGCGGGATTCGAGGGCGTCGACGTGCGGGGCCTCCCGGTAGGTGGTCAGCAGGTCACACCCCGCGAACAGCGCCTCGGAGACATTTCCATGCAGATCTGTGGACAGGGAGACCATCGGCTCCGGCCCGATCACGGCGCGGATCGCGGTGATCAGGTCGCCCTCGGCGTCGTCGAGCCCCGCTACGCTCATGGCGCCATGGACGTCAAAGAAGAAGCCATCAAGCGGCGCTTGGTCCGTAAGGACGGCGAGCCCGTCCAAGATCTCCGCCTTCCATACCTCATACGTGGCCCGCTCCAGCACGCCACCGGGCAACGCTCGCGCGTGGAAGATTGGAAGCCACGTCACCGCCTTGCTCCACGTCTCGTGGATCCAGCCGTAGCGCCCCAGCACCTCCTCACCGCGCGTGATCTCGAAGTCCTCCGCCACCGCCGGCTGCGGCGAGAACGTGGATGACTCGATGTGGATACCTGCGATTGCGATGCGCATGACTTACCTTTCAACGATGAGAGCGACGGGGAAAGAGGAGGTCGGCGCCGGGCACGACGCCGGGATACGGCTACCGTCCGGGGCGAGCCAGAAGGCGCGCGCAAGGTCGGCGGCGCCAGCCGAGCCGGCGGCCTCGCCTTCGCGGACGAAATAGGCCGTCGCGCCCGGAGTGAGCAGGGAGAAGGGCGCAGGCCCGGGCGTAGAGGCGTAGATGTAGCGCCCGTAGGTCCTCATCCACTCACCGAGCTCGGCAATCACGCGGGCCTGGTACGGGTCGAGCGAGCCGTCGGCGCGCGGGCCCACATTGAGCAGGAGGTTGCCGCCGTGGGAGGCGACGTCGACGAGTAGCCAGGCCGCCTCGGCTCCGCTGAGCCGGTCGGCGGGGTTGTCGTTGCGGTTGTACCCAAACGAGCGGTTCAGGCCGCGAGTAGACTCCCACATTTCCGGAAGCGGTTCGTCCACCTGCGTGTACTCGCGGGTCAGGTAGCCATGGAAGGGGATCCCCCAGCGGTCGTTGATCGTGGCCTCATGCTCGGCCAGATAGCGGGTGAGGATGGCGGACAAACCCCACTCCTCCGGCCCCTTGCCGGCGTCGGGCCAGTCGATGTCGTTCCACAAAAGGTCTGGATGGAAGCGGTCGATCAGCTCGCTCAGCTGGCCGGCGGCATAGCGGGCAAAGGCCTCGTCATTGCGACGAAAGGCGAAAAGGTCCTCGTCCGAGCGGATGGGCGGGAGGTGCGACACGTGCCAGTCGAGCGCGCCGGAGAAGTACAGGCCGAGCCGGGCGCCGGCCGCCCGGGTGGCGTCCGCGACCACGGAGATGACGTCCGGGCCACCACGCGAGACGGAGGAAAACGGCGTCGTTGCCGTGTCCCACAGGCAAAAGCCGTCATGATGCTTCGTGGTCGGCACGATGTAGCGCCCGCCCGCCGCCACCAACGTGGCGACCAGGTTGGCCACGTTCTCCGGCGAGGGCGCAAAGCGAAAGGCGAGGTCCTCGTAGCTGGTGCCGACCCCGAAGGTCTCCTCATGCCACGTCGCACACGGCGAGCCAGGGATGCGCACCGTATTGGCGTACCACTCCGCATACTCGTGATAGTCGTAAGCCAGCTCGGGCGGCGTCTTGCGGCCCGCCTCGCGCCGGTAGGCCCAACCCGGCATCGAATAGATGCCCAGGTGGATAAAGAAGCCGAGCTTAGCCTCCGTGAACCACTGCGGCACTTCGTGTGCCGGGTAGGTGGTGCGGGCGGCCAAGTCTGCAGGGCCGGTTCGATGTTCAAACGTGTTATCCATAATCTCTCCCGTCACTGCACCGGAGCGCTGACCACCAGGTCATGGGCGCTGCGGGCTATCCCCGTCAGCGCCGAATTCGCGCCCAGGCTCGCCGCCTCGATCCGTAGCCGTTCCGTCGCCATCGGCACCGCCGAGCCCAGCAGCGAAACCCGAAACGCGTTCATGAAAGCGGTCAGCTCGCTCATCGCCCCGCCCACCACCACGTCACAGGGGTTGACGAAACTAATCAGCGGCCCGAGCGCCTTACCCACCAGCATCCCCGAATTGCGGATCAGCTGGGTGATGTGCGGGAACTGATTCTGGCCCGCCTCCACCAGCTCCGCCATCGAGCCCAGCTCCATGAACTGCGCCGCGTCCCGGCGAATTGCCGCGCCCGACGCCACGGTTTCCAAGCAGCCCGACTTCCCGCACCCGCACACAAACGGCGAATCCTCCACCACGCGCGCATGGGAGACGTCGCCAGCGATGCCCATCCCGCCCGTGTAAATCTTGCCGTCGATCACCAGCGCGCCGCCGATCCCGGAACCGGCCTTAATGTAGAGCAGTGGCTGGTGTTCCGGGCCGCGCACACTCGCCTCGCCAAGCGCCGCCGCCCGCGCGTCGTTCTCCACCACGCAATCCACGTCCGCCAGCTCGGCAACGATCGCACGCACGTCGGCGTCGTGCCACCCCGGCATGCGCGAGGGCAAGACGATGCGCCGTGTGCTCGCGTCAACCGGGCCGGGAACCGCGATGCCGGCAGCGAGGATGTCGGCGCCGGGAAACTCGCGGTCGCGCAGTTCGCGCCACAGGTCCACCAGGCGTTGGAGGACAGGGCGCGGGCCGGGGGCGAGGTCGATCGGCACCTCCTGCGCCTCCACGATCGGGCCGACGTGATCGGAGAGCGCGTAACGGATGTGGCTTGTGCCGATTTCCGCGGCCGCAACGAGCACGGGCGGGGCGATGCTCTCCAGCTGGGTGGAGCGCCGGCCGCGAGCGGGGGAGGCGGGTTCCACCTCGCGCACGCGCTCCTGGCTGACCAGCGAGCGGGCAATGTTCGACGCCGTCGACGACGACACGCCGAGCTTCTCGCTCAGGTCCGAACGGTTCTTGGCCGCGCCTGCGCGAATGAGCCGGTAGGCGGACTCAAGCAGATCGGGGCTCACAGTAGCAAAACCCTGTTCGCTAGCCATGGATGCCTCACTTCATCGACGACGGTTGTGTTTCCTATATCACCACTAAGATCCAAACAACGCAATTGATTTTCTAAACTGGCAAGAGGTTTTCCAAAAACCCCACACTCTGGATCACATCCTGCTATTTTGGAAACAATCCCAGGGTTTGTGCCACACGGCACAAAACGTGAGTCAAAGGAGGCACACATGACCCGCGCATCACGGCGAGCTAGCATCGTCGCCACCGTGGCAGGCGTCGCCCTGCTCCTGTCCGCCTGCGGCAGTGGAAGCTCGTCCACGCCCTCAGGCGCCACCAATCCATCAGGCTCCGCCGACGGTGACGGATCGACCGTCACCGTCGCCATGGACACCCCCACGTGGATCTTCCCCATCTCCGCCCCCGGCAAGACGCAGGGCGAAAACGGCATCTTCATCGAGATGCTCTACCCCTCGATGTACTCCTTCACCCTCGACGGTGAGCACGCCTACAACATCGACGAAAAGCGTTCCATCGCCAACATCCCCGAGATCAGCGACGACGGGCTGACCTACACCATCACCCTCAAAGATCGCACCTGGTCCGACGGCGAAAAGCTCACCACCAAGGACATCGACTTCTGGTACAACCTTGTCCTCAACAACAAGGCCGATTGGGCCTCCTACCGCGAAGGCGGCTTCCCGGACAACGTCACCAGCTTCGAGATCGTCGACGACAAGACCTTCACCATCACCACCACCGAGCCCTTCTCCGGTGGCTACTTCGTGGGCAACCAGCTCAACTCCGTGCGGCCCATGCCCGCACACGCCTGGGCCAAGACCTCCGACGACGGCGAGATCGTCGACTTTACCGATCCGCAAAACGCCAAGGACATCTATGCCTATCTGCGTAGCGCCGCCGAGGATCCGGCCAACTACGCCAGCAACGCCCTGTGGCAGACCGTCTCCGGCCCCTGGAAGCTGACCTCCTACACGCCGTCCGGCGAGGTCGAGCTCGCCGCCAACGACTCCTACGACGGCACCGACCCGGCCACCTTCAGCCATGTCATCTACAAGCCCTTCACCTCCGACGACGCCGAATTCAACACCCTGCGCGCCGGCGGCATCGACTACGGTTACATCCCCGCCGGCAACATCTCCCAGCGGGACTACATCGAAGGTCAGGGCTACACCGTCTCCCCGTGGTACGGCTGGTCCATCACCTACATGCCGTTCAACTTCAACCACCCCAAGTCCGGGCCGATCTTCGCCCAGAAGTACGTGCGCCAAGCCATGCAGCAACTGATTGACCAGGAGACCATCTCCAAGGTCATCTGGAAGGGCATGGCGGCCCCCACCTGCGGGCCAGTCCCGCAGGAGCCCGGCGCCGCCGGCACCACCGAGGGCTGCGCCTACTCCTTCAATCCCGACGCCGCCCGAAAACTGCTCGAAGATCACGGCTGGGCCATCAACCCCGACGGCGTGACCACCTGTGAAAAGCCCGGCACCGGCGCCGGCCAGTGCGGCGAAGGAATCGAGGCGGGCGCAGAAATGCGCTTCACTCTTATCTCCCAGTCCGGCTTCACCGCCACCCACGACATGATGGCGGAGCTGAAGTCCCAGTTCGGCAAGCTCGGCATCGTGCTGGAGATCCAGGAGGTTCCCGACTCGGTGGCCGTCTCGCAGGTGTGCAAGAAGGACGACCCCAACTGTGAATGGGATCTATCCTTCTTCGGCTCCGAAGGCTCCTGGTACTACCCGCCCTTCGCCTCGGGCCAGCGCCTGTTCGCCACCGGCGCGCCGGTTAACCTCGGCGCCTACTCCAACCCGGAGGCGGATAAGCTCATCGACGCCACCCTCGTCTCCTCCGACGAGTCGGCAATGAAGGACTACAACGACTTCCTGGCCGAAGACCTGCCCGTCCTGTGGATGCCGAATCCGGTCAACCGGGTCTCGGCCTACAAGTCGGATATCTCCGGGATCGATCCGCAAGATCCGATGCTCGGCATGTACCCCCAAGATTGGACACGTAAGTAACACACGCTGACGGGCCGGCTGGCTTTCGCCAGCCGGCCCGCGAGGGGCAACTATGTGGCGATACATTCTTCAACGGCTCGGTCAGGCATTCGCGGTCATGCTCATCGTGACCTTCTTGACCTTCCTCCTTCTTCATCTTCTTCCCGGCGGCGCCGCCCGATCCGCGCTCGGCCTGGATGCCACGCAGGCGCAGATCGATGCCTACAACGCGCAGATGGGCTACGACCAGCCCTTCCTCACGCAGTTCGGCCTCTACGTCCAGCGCCTCCTGAGCGGCGACCTCGGATACTCCTTCCGGCTCAACCAGCCGGTAGCCGACGTCATCCTCCAGCGCCTGCCCAAGACCATCCTGCTGAGCCTTCTCGCCACCACCCTCGCCGTCATCATCTCCATCCCACTCGGCGCCATCCAGGCCGTCTACCGCAACACCAAGGTCGACTACGCCATCACCGGGATCGCGCTCCTGGCCTACGCCACCCCGCTGTTCTTCCTCGGCATCATCTTCATCGTGGTCTTCTCCCAGTGGTGGCCAATCCTTCCCCCGCAAGCCCCGCAAGGCTTCACGGTCGCCGAGATCCTCAGCCAATGGAAGGGCCTCATCCTGCCGGTGGTGACCCTCGCCGTCGTCGCCCTCGCCGCGTTCACGCGCTACGTGCGCTCCACGATGGTCGACAACCTCAACGAAAACTACATCCGCACCGCCAAGGCCAAAGGCCTTTCCCCCTCGCGCGTGACCATCCGCCATGCTCTGCGCAACTCCCTCTTCCCCGTGATCACGCTACTCGGCATGTACATCCCCGCCCTCTTCTCCGGCGCGCTCGTGGTCGAACAGCTCTTCAACTATCCCGGCATGGGCCTCATGTTCTGGCAGGCAACCCAGACCCGCGACTACCCCATCCTCCTGGCCTCCACCCTCATCGTTTCCCTCGCCACCGTGATCGGCGCCCTCATCGCCGACATTCTCTACGCCGTGGCCGATCCCCGCGTCCGACTTTCTGGAGGTGACAAATGAGTGAGTCCATCAACGACGCGGTGGCCGGCATCCCCGCCTCAAGCCGCAGTTCCTCGAGCCACAGTGCCGGCGTTGCCGGAGGTGGATCCGGCGGTGCTGCCGTCGTCGTCGGCGACGCCACGCACGCACGGCGCCAACTCGGCATCGGACGCCAAGGCATAGCCGTCTTCTTCGAGAACAAGCTCGCCGTCCTCGGCCTGTGCCTCGTGGTCGCCCTCATTCTCTTTTCATTCGTTGGCCCCCTGATCTACCACACCGATCAGGTCCACACCGACCTCGCACACGCCTACCTCGCCCCCGGCGAGCTCGGCCACCCGCTCGGCACTGATTCCGTCGGCTACGACCAGCTCGGCCGTCTCATGCTCGGCGGGCAGACCTCCCTCATCGTGGGCCTGTGCGCCGGCCTGCTCGCCACCGCCTTCGGCACCCTCTGGGGAGCCGCGGCAGGTTTCATCGGCGGCTGGGTCGACGCCGTCATGATGCGCCTCGTCGACGCCCTCATGTCGATCCCCGCGCTATTCCTGTTCATGCTGATCGCCACGATCATCACCCCCACAGTCCCGCTACTCGTGCTCGTCATCTCCGCGTTCGCGTGGCTCAACCCGGCGCGCATGGTCCGCGGTGACTCCATCGCATTGCGCTCGCGCGAGTTCATCCTCGCCATGAAGGGCATGGGCGGCTCCCCGGGGCGGGCCGTGCGCACCCACATCGTGCGAAACTCCATCGGTACCGTCATCGTCAACGCCACTTTCCAGGTCGCCGACGCCGTCCTGTACGTCGCCTACCTATCCTTCCTCGGACTGGGCGTTCCGCCGCCCGCAGCCAACTGGGGCGGCATGCTCTCCTCCGGCCTGTCCGAGGTCTACTCGGGCAACTGGTGGCTGATCCTTCCCCCCGGTATCGCGATCATCGTCCTGGTGCTTGCCTTCAACTTCGTTGGTGACGGCCTGCGTGACGCCTTCGAAGTGCGCTTGAGGAAGAGGTAGACATGGATACCCTGCTATCAATCGAGGACCTCTCGGTTCGCATCCCCCGCCGAAAAGACGAGGTTCAGCCGCTGTCCGGCGTCAACCTGACAGTCGGACGCGGGCAGACCCTCGGCATCGTCGGCGAATCCGGCTCCGGAAAGACCATGACGGCGCTCGCCCTCATGGGCCTCCTACCCTCCAACGGGTACGTCTCCTCCGGGCAGATCACCCTGGACGGCAAGGCGCTTGTGGGGATGGACGACGCCGAGTTGCGTCGCCTACGTGGCACCGAGGTGGGCATGATCTTCCAAGATCCCATGACCTCCCTCAACCCCACGATGACCATCGGCGACCAGATCGGCGAACCGCTGCGCGTCCACCACTCGGCGTCGAAGAAGGAGGCCTACGAGGCGGCCATCGACATCATGCGGCGCGTGGGGATGCCCCGACCCGACAAGATCGTCGGCGACTACCCCCACCAGCTCTCCGGCGGCATGCGTCAACGCGCGATGATCGCCATGGCCCTCATTTGCCGGCCCAAGCTCCTCATCGCCGACGAACCGACCACCGCCCTCGACGTCACCACCCAGATGCAGATCCTCGACCTCATCGACGACGTCAAGGACGAGTTCGGCTCCTCCGTCATCCTCGTCACCCACGACCTCGCGGTGGTAGCCGGGCGAGCGGACTCCGTGGCCGTCATGTACTCGGGGCGCGTGATGGAGCAGGCCCCCTCGCGCGAGCTGTTCACCAACCCGCGCCACCAGTACACGCGCGCCTTGCTCGCTGCACTACCCGAGCGCGCCCACAACGCCGACGCCGAGCTGTACTCGATCCCCGGCTCCCCGCTGGAGATCACCGAGGAGGTCACCGGGTGCCCGTTCGCGCCGCGTTGTGCCTTCGCCCAGGACGTGTGCCACACCGTGACACCGACGCTCGGGGAGGGCAGCCACAAGGTGGCCTGCCACTTCCCCGGCGGCAAGCCGCTTACCAACGAGCTACGGTCCGTGTCGCGCAACGATGCTCTCGATGAGAGCAAGCCGATTCTTCAGGTCAGCCACGTCTCGCGCAACTTCCCCGCCTACGGCGGCTCGCTCGTGCGGCGCAAGATCGGCACCGTCTCGGCTGTCTCCGACGTCTCCTTGACCATCTACGAGGGCGAGGTCTTCGGGGTGGTCGGCGAATCCGGGTGCGGCAAGTCCACGCTCGGCCGGCTCATCGCCGGGCTCGACGACGTCTCCGAAGGCGAGATCGAGGTGGGAGGCGTGCGACTCTGCGGCCTGCGCGGTAAGGAGCGGAAGAAGTTCCACGCCCAGGTCCAGATGATGTTCCAGGACTCCGCCGCCGCGATGGATCCGCGCATGCGGGTGGACGAGATCATTCTCGAGCCGCTCAACATTCAGAAGGTGGGCACCCGCGCCCAGCGCCACGACCGTGTGGCCGCTCTCGTGGAGCAGATCGGCCTACCACGCGACGCCCTTTCCCGCTACCCGCACGAATTCTCCGGCGGCCAGCTCCAGCGCATCGGGCTCGCCCGCGTGCTCGCGCTGAACCCGCGGCTGATCGTGTGCGACGAGCCGGTCTCCGCCCTCGACGTCTCCGTTCAGGCTCAGGTGCTTAACCAGATGCGGGCCCTGCAACAGCGCTACTCGCTGGCCTACGTGTTCATCAGCCACGACCTGTCGGTGGTCCAGTACATGTCCGACCGCATCGCCGTCATGTACCTGGGCAAGATCGTGGAGTACGGCGACGCCGACAGCGTCGCCCGCCGCCCACTCCACCCCTACACGAAGGGGCTGGTGGACGCCGTCCCCCGCATCGAGGACGCCTTCACCGAGGAGGTCTCCCGCCTCAAGATCGACGGCGAGACCCCTTCCGCGATGGATCCGCCCAGCGGCTGCCGCTTCCGCACCCGCTGCCCCTTCGCCCAGGACATCTGCGCGGCGCAGGAGCCGGCGCTGCGAAAGCTCCGTACAGGGCAGGGCAACGACCAGTTTGTGGCCTGCCACTTCCCGCTGGTGGACGGCGTGCAGGCCCGAGTCACGCCGGCTATTGCTGGGTCGGGGCCGGGTGTTGCCGGGCGGGCGTAGGCTCTGAGTTTGAGTGTCCCCGCAGGCCGCTTCACCGCGGCCGCCCGGAAATCCCGCGCGCTCTGCCGGCCTGCCCCGACACTTCACGTGAACATACCGGCCACCGATCGCTATACGCGCCCGGCAGGCCCCAGATTCCTGAGTTGCGTCGGCCGCGGGTCTCCGGCTGTGGTCGAGGGTCCTCGGCTGCGGCCGGGGACCCTCGACCACCCCACGGTCACCGCGCGGTTGCGCCGAGGTCGGCCGCGCCGATGATTCCCGCGTCGTTGCCGAGGGAGGCCGCAACGATCTTCGCACACGGGAAGCCGCCCAGGCCCATCTGGCGGGTGTACTCCCGGCGCGTCGGCTCCAACAGCAGCTCCCCCGATTCGGACACACCGCCGCCAATAAGGAAGAGGTCCGGGTCGAAGATCATGCCAAGCGAGGCCATGCCGGCACCCAGCGCCGTGCCGATCTCCTCAAAGATTCCCAGCGCCACCGGGTCCCCCGCGAGCGCGAGGGGATCGACGTCGCGGGCCGTGGCCAGCCCGTTCGTGGCCGGCAGGCGTTCAGCCGCGAGCGCGTTCATCCGGCTACCCGAGCAGTACTGCTCCCAGCACCCCACACGTCCGCACCCGCACGGCAGTCCGCCCGGCTCGTAGGTGAAGTGCCCGAGCTCGCCAGCCAGGCCGTGCCTGCCCTCGAGCACCCGATCGCCGAAGATCAGCGCGCCTCCGATCCCGGTGCCCACCGTAACGGCCACCACCGAGTCATACCCTCGCGCCGCGCCGAATCGGTATTCGGCCCAAGCCGCGGCGTCGGCGTCGTTGACCAGGCGGACGGGAAGCCCAAGCGCTGAGGATAGCGGCGTGCGGACGTCCACGTCCGTCCAACGCAGGTTGGCCGAGGTGCGCACGACGCCGGCGTCCGAGTCCACCGTGCCGGCGAAGCCCACACCCACGCCGCCGATCTGGTCAAGGCCGAGGCCGTGCGCGCTGACGAGGGCCTTAACCTCGCGTGCCATGTCGGCGATCGTTGACTGCGGCGCCCCCGGATAGGAGGCGAACCTTTCCTTGGCGAGGATGTTTCCACCGTCAACGAGGCCGACGGCAATCTTCGTGCCGCCGACGTCGATTCCCACGCGCATCATTCATGCCTCCTAGGTCGATACTTCAGATGGCTAGTGTTGGATCCGATAAGCTTGAACGCCTCCCGCGCCACGCCCATGAGCGGGGCGTTCGCGCCGTTGGGTGCGATGTCAATGACGAGATCCTGGCTGGCGGTGGAGCTGGCAGTATCAAACACCGAGGCACGCAGGGAGCTCATGAACACGCCCAGCTGAGCGAGCGAACCTCCCACGTAGATCGCGCCGGGGTTAATGAAGTTGACGATCGGCCCCAAAGCCCGGCCAATCAGCTCCCCAGACTGGCGCACGTACGGGTTGATTTCTGGCATGTCGTTAAGCACGGCGTCGACGATCGGGCGGTCGCCGAGGTCGAGGCCCGCACTCAGCGCCCGCTCGCGAATCATGGCACCCGAGGCCACCGCCTCCAGACACCCGATGCGCCCACAGGCGCACAGGTTGTTGAGGTTGGGATCGACCCGCGCGTGGCTGATGTCTCCCGCGAAGCCGCCCGCGCCTTGGTAGAGCTCGCCGTTGATGACCACCGCCCCGCCGATGCCGGTACCCGCCTTGACGTAGATGTAAGAATCGGCGGACACGTAGGGCAGCTCCCCCACCGCGCATGCGCGCGTGTCGTTTTCCACCCATACGGGCAGGCCCGTCATCTCATTGAGGATCCCGCACAGGTCCGCCCCGTGCCAGCCGGGCATGCGGGCGGGTAGGACGAGCTTGCGCGTGATCGCTTCCACCGGGCTGGCCACGGACAGGCCGATCGCGCCAATCTTGCACTCCGCGAAGTGCTCCTCTCGTAGCTGATTCCACCGTTCGACCAGGGTGGCCATCACCTTTTCGGGCGGCGAAGGGGAATCGAAGACGATCTCTTTCGGTTCGCGCATCGGGTGGATGGAGTCCATGATGCCGAAGCGCAGGTGGTGGGCGCCGACCTCTGCCACCGCCACCACCTCGGCGGTGTCGATTGAGACAAGGATCTTTGCCGGCCGCCCGCCGGTGGACCTGTTCGATTCTATTTCCTTAATCAGCTCCTGTTCGATGAGGCTGCGGGCGACGTTCGACGCTGTCGACGACGAAATCCCCATCGAGTGCACCAAATCCGATCGACGCCGGGCAACGCCTGACTTGATCATTCCGTATGCGGTGTCTAGCAAGTCGGTGCTTACCGCAGGATTCTTCGCCACTTAAACTCCTCCTTGAGCCGTGGTATCCGCTCTAGAATCAGTGTATCCTCCTACGAGCCTTTTTCCAACTTGGCGAAACCATATCGTTATTATTTTGCAAATTGCACACTGCGTGGATGAAGTGTGTTAAGCTCGAGGTCAGTTGAGGCGCACCGAAGGCGATGTGCCAATACTGATTCGGAACCCGAATCTCGTCACCACGACACAACAATCCTCAAGGGGGAGGAAACATGACAAAACTTTCGTCAATCACTAAGGTCGGAGCCCTCTTTGCTTCGGGCGCCCTGATCCTCTCCGCCTGCTCAAACGGTGCAGGCGGCTCGGAGTCCACCACCACGCCCACCAGCGGCGGATCGCAAACCTCCGCCTCCGGTGAACCCGTCACCATCGAGTACCTGCACCGCCTGCCCGACGGCGAAGGCATGGTCCCCGTCGCTGACATCGTCGCACGCTGGAACGAGGAGCACCCCGACATCCAGGTCACCTCCACCAAGTTCGACGGCGCCCCGGCCGACCTGATCAAGAAGGTCCAGACGGACGTCTCGGCCAACAACGCGGCCTGCCTCTTCCAGGCCGGATACGCCGATCTAGCCGAGCTCTACGTCGGCGGTCTCGTCCAGGACGTCACGCAGTACGCCACGAAGTACGCCGACAAGTTCGGTGATGGCCCGTTCGGCTCCATGCAGCTCGACGGCAAGTACTTCGGCCTGCCGCAGGACACCGGCCCGCTCGTCTACTACTACAACAAGGCCGCGTTCGAGGAGCTTGGCCTCAACGTTCCGACCACCTCGCAAGAGTTCATCGACACCGCCAAGAAGGCAGCCGAGAAGGGCAAGTACATTGCCACCTTCCAGACTGACGAGGCCGGCTCGATCTTCCCGGCACTGTCCGCGGCTGCTGGCGACCAGTGGTTCGCCATCGACGGCGATTCTTGGAAGATCGACGTCACGGGTAAGGGCACCTCGGCCGTCGCCGACTTCTGGCAGCAGCTGCTCGACGCGAAGGCTGCGCCCGTGATCGAGCGTTGGGGCGCTGACTGGAAGTCCAAGCTCAACGACGGCACCATCATCGGCACCATCGGCGCCGCGTGGGAGGCCCCGCTCCTCGCTGACGACATGGCCGGCTCCGACAACGTCGGCAAGTGGTCCATCGCCCAGCTGCCCGACTTCGGCAACGGCGGCGGCACCGGCCCCAATGGCGGCTCCGGCGTCGTCGTGTCCAAGACCTGCCAGTACCCCGAGCAGGCCATGGAGTTCAACGCCTGGTTCAACACCCAGGTTGACGACCTCGCCTCCCAGGGTCTCGTGGTCGCCGCGGCCGACAAGCCCGCCAACCCCAAGTACGCCTCCTTCTACGGCGATGAGGATGTACTCGCCCAGTTCGCCACCGCGAACGACGCGATGAAGCCCTTCCTCTACATCCCGGGTTGGTCGGCCGTGTGGAGCAACCTCGGTGAGAACGCCGCCGCCGCAGGCAGCGGGTCCAGCTCAGTGGCTGACGTGCTCAACCAGGCTGCCGACACCGCCAAGAAGGCCATCGAAAACGCCGGCCTGACGGTGAAGTAAGAACACTTGTTCTTTTGCTGTGGGGGCGCCGAAAGGTGCCCCCACAGCAAAAGAACGGGATGCAGAAACGGATGGAAAAATAATAATGTCTACAACCGTTAAGGAACCTCCAGCCACAACGCACAAGCATCGGCGCACAAAGCGCGAGGCACACGAAGCCCGCACCGGCTGGCTCTTCATGGCCCCGTTTGCTGCACTCTTCACGTTTATCTTCGTTATCCCAATCTTCGTCTCCATCTACAAGGCCTTCTTCCAGACCCGCGTGGTCGGCGGCGGCGCCTTCGGCGGCGGCGATTCTCAGCAGGTCTTCGTCGGGTTTGACAACTTCGCCTACGTCGTCGGCTCCGACGTGTTCTGGGCCGGCATCGGACGAGTCATCCTCTACACCCTCTTCCAGGTACCGATCATGATCGGCCTGGCCCTGGTCCTGGCTCTCCTCATCGACTCCCTGATCCTCCGCCACGTCACCATCTACCGGCTGTCCTACTTCCTGCCCTACGCCGTTCCCGGCGTCGTGGCCGCCATCATCTGGATGTACATCTACACCCCGACAGTCTCGCCCCTGAACTCACTGTTTGATGCGATCGGCGTGGAATTCCCGATCGACTTCTTCTCCAGCAACGTCATTCTCGCCTCCATGGCGAACATGACCACGTGGACGTTCGCTGGTTACAACATGCTCATCTTCCTCGCAGCCCTGCAGGCCATCCCGCGCGACCTGTACGAAGCAGCCCGTGTCGACGGCGCATCATCCTGGCAGATCGTGCGCCACATCAAGATCCCCATGGTGCGCGGAGCAGCGTTGCTCGCCATCCTGTTGTCGATCGTCGGCACCATTCAGCTCTACAACGAGCCCGCCGTCCTTGCCACGAAGAACACCTGGATGGGCCAGGCTTACACGCCGCTGATGATGGCGCTGAACACGGCCAAGGGATACATCACGCCCTCGGGTGACGGCCCCGCGTCCGCCATCGCGATCATGATGGCGATCATCGCCGGTGTCCTCGCCGTGATCTACTTCCTGACGGATCGGAAGGTGAATGGAAATGACTAAGACAGCCGCGCTCCCCGACGGGCGAACCTACACCCCTTCAATCGAGGGCGTCCCCACCCGCACCTTCGCACCGAAGATCACCTCGAAGGTCATCGCCGCCCTGTTCATGATCATCTTCCTCCTGTACTTCATCTTCCCGATTTACTGGATGATCGTCGCCTCCACGAAGACGAACTCCGAGCTGACCACCACGTTCGGCCTGTGGTTCGCCTCCCACAACGACACGACGGCGAGCCCGTCACTGCCCGCCGCCATCTCCGCCAACTATGACTCGCTCGTGGGCTGGACCCAGGGCCTGCTGTGGCGGTGGATCGGCAACTCCTTCATCTACTCCACGGTTGCGGCGCTCATCGGCACCATCACCTCGGTGATGGCCGGCTACGCGCTCGCAAAGTTCAACTTCCCGTTCAAGAACGCCGCGCTCGGCACCATCATGGCCGGCCTGCTCATGCCGGTGGCCCTGCTCTCGGTGCCGATCTACATCATGTTCTTGAACCTTGGCTTGGACAACACGATGCTGTCGATCATCATCCCCTGCGCGGTTTCACCCTTCGGCGTGTTCCTTGGCAGGGTCTACGTCCAGTCATCGGTGCCCACCGAACTGATCGAGGCGGCCCGCATCGACGGCGCCGGCGAGGGACGCATCTTCTTCACGATGGTGCTGCGCATCCTGGCCCCGGCGATGGTGACGATCTTCCTGTTCATCTTCGTGGCAACCTGGAATAACTTCATCCTGCCGCAGTTGATGATCTCCTCCCAGGAACTCAAGCCCATCACCCTCGGTCTGTACGGCATGGCCTCGTACTTCAACCCGCAGTATGGTCCGATGATGATGGCCTCCCTGCTGGGCGTCGTCCCGCTGATCATCCTGTTCCTTGCACTGCAGCGCTACTGGCAGTCCGGTCTGTCGGCCGGCGCGGTCAAGGGCTGATCACCACCCACCTACTACTACCTCACGGAGAAACCATGTCACACGGCCGCTTCACCATGCCGACCGAAGAAAACTTCTTCGAAGAATCTAAGAAACTCGCCGAACTTTGGGGCGCTGACGCCGTCCGCAACTCAGACGGCACGCAGCTTGACCATGACGTCCTGGACTTGGGCAAGCGCGTCTACTCGGCCTACTTCCCCACCCGTGGCCATAACGAGTTTATGGTCGGCAGAATGAGGTACGTCCCGCAGGTCTACCTGCTCTCGGAGCGCACCCTTGCCGAGGGCGAATCCGTCACCATCCCGCTGCTGGCCACCTACTTTGAAGAGCAGCTCCAGGTCAATCACGACGACGACCCGGCCCAGTACTGGGAGGTCATTGACCGCACGTCCGGCGAGACCCTGCCCACGGCGTCGTGGAGCTACGACGCCACCACGGACTGCGTCACGATCACCGGGGCCACCTCGATGCACGAGTACACCGTGACGTTCCTCGCCTACGTCATCTGGGATCCGGTCCAGATGTACAACCACATCACGAACGATTGGGGGGACAAGGAGCACGAGATCGCCTTCGATCCGCGCCACCCGGAGGTCCGTGACTTCATGTACGAGACCCTGGAGAAATGGTTGGCGGACAACCCGCACGTCGACGTCGTCCGCTTCACCACGTTCTTCTACCAGTTCACGCTGATCTTCAACAACCTTCGGCGCGAGAAGATCGTGGACTGGACGGGATTCCAAGTCACCGTTTCGGCTCAGGCGCTGGCTGACTTCGAGAAACAGTACGGCTACCGGATGCGCCCGGAGGACTTCGTCGACGCCGGTAGCTACGGCTCGTCGTTCGTCAACCCCGGCAAGCCGCAGCGCGACTGGCTGGACTTCACCTTCCACTCGGTCCAGCACATGATTAAGCACATGGTCGATCTGACCCACGCCGCTGGCAAGGAAGCCATGATGTTCCTTGGCGACCAGTGGATCGGCACCGAGCCGTATTCGAAGGAATACCCGGACCTGGGCATGGACGCGATCGTGGGTTCGGTGGGCGACGGCACCACCACCCGCATGATCGCGGACATCAAGGGCGTGCGATACCACGAAGGTCGCTTCCTTCCCTACTTCTTCCCGGACAGCTTCTACGACGGGGCAGACCCCTCGATTGAGGCGTGGGACAATTGGCGCAAGGCCCGCCGCGCAATCCTGCGCTCCCCGCTGGAGCGCATGGGTTACGGCGGCTACCTGTCGCTGGCGAACAAGTTCCCGACCTTCGTGGAGGCCGTGGCCCACATTGCCGACGAGTTCCGCGACATCTACGACCGCTCGGGCGGCGTGGGCGCGCAGCCTCAGTTAACCGTCGCGTTCCTTGACGCGTGGGGCGAGCAGCGCTCCTGGCAGGGTTTCACTGTCGCGCACGCGCTGCCGAACAAGTACAACCGCAACTACTACGGCATCCTCGAGGCAATCTCGGGTATGCGCGTGAACGTCCGGTTCATCTCGTTCGCGGACGTGCTCGAGGGCGGCGTGCCCGACGACGTCGACGTCATTATCAACGCCGGCCCCGCCGCCACCTCCTACTCGGGCGGCGACGCCTGGGCCAACCCCGCCCTCGTCTCCGCGATCCGCGCGTGGGTGCGCAGCGGCAAGGGCTTCGTGGGCGTCGGCCAGCCCACCGCGATCGACCGGCAGGGCCGCTTCTTCCAGCTGGCCGACGTGCTGGGCGTGGACGAGGAGATCTACCGCTCGCTCAACGTGGACAAGTACTGGCCCGAGCCCACCGAGGATCACTTCATCACGGCGGAGTTCGAAGCCCCGCTCGATTTCGGTGAGACGATCACGAACACGTTCCCGATCTCCCAGGACACGGCCGTGTTGCGCGCCGAAGGCGGCGAGGTCCAGCTGGCCGCCAACGATTACGGGAAGGGCCGCGGCGTGTACCTGTCTGGCCTGCCCTACTCAGCCACGAACGCCCGCCTGCTCGAGCGCATCCTGTTCTGGGTTGCCGGCGCGGAGGAGCACTACGCCGAATGGTCGAGCTCCAACCCCGACTGCGAAGTGGCCTACTTCCCCGCAAGCCGGTGCTACGCCGTCGTGAACAACACCGGCCAGCCGCAGGCAACCACCGTGGCGCTGCCAGGCGGGGAGCGCGTGGACGTGGAGCTGGAGGGCTCGGGCATCCTGTGGAAGGACTACGAGGACTGATGGGCGCCAAGGAACTCAAGCCCGACGTGCTGGAGCAGGTGCTGGGTCACTTCGACATCGGCGAGGTGACCCACCTGGAGCCGTGGGGCGACGGGCACATCAACGACACCTACCGGGTGGAAGCCGGCCGTGGGGTGTTCATCCTGCAACGCCTCAACACGGAGATCTTCCGCGACCCGGCCAGCCTCATGCGCAACATCGACCTCGTAACGCGCTTCGTGGCCGCCAAGGGACGCGAGACCCTGACCGTGATCCCCACGGTCGAGGGCGAGCTGTTTCACGACGCCGGGGCGCACGGCGCGTACAGGCTGTACGTCTTTATCCCGCACACGGTGTCGTACTCGGTGGTGGACGACCCGGGCGTGACGCGGGCCGCCGGCGCGGCATTCGGCCAGTTTCAAAAGGACCTCGCCGATTTTGATGCCACCCAGCTTGCCGAGACGATCCCGCACTTCCACGACACGCCACGCCGGTTCGCGAACCTCGCGGCGGCCGTGGAGGCCGACATCGCCGGCCGGGCCGAGAGCGCGCGGGCCGAGATCGCCGATTACATGCGGCGCGAACTCGACTGCTTCGTGGTGACCGACCGGCTCAGCACCGGTAAACTGCCCTACCGGGTGACGCACAACGACACGAAGATCAACAACATCCTGTTCGACGCCACCACGCACGAGGCGCGGGCCATCATCGACCTCGACACCGTGATGCCCGGCTCGATGCTGTACGACTTCGGCGACGCACTGCGCACCGGGGCCGCCACCACGGACGAGGACGACCCCGAGCCGGCCAACATGGGGATCAACCTCGAGCTATTCGAGGCGTACTGCCGCGGATTCGTCAGCACCCTGGGCGACGCGATCACGGAGAAAGAATCCGAGCTGCTAGCCTTCTCCGTCAAGCTCCTCACCCTTGAATGCGGCATGCGATTCCTCACCGACTACCTTGAAGGCGACGTGTACTTCGCAACGAAGCACCCCACTCACAACCTGGAGCGGGCCCGCACCCAACTGGCGCTGGTAGCCGACATCGAAAAGAAGATGGATGAAATGAATGCGATCGTGCGCCGCGCGCTAGAAAGCGAGGAAGAACAATGACTCTGCGCCGCGTGTATGAAGCGATCGACGCCCTAGTCGACTACGCCCGGGCCCACCTCGAGCTCGGGGCGGCCAACGAGGACTGGGCGCGCAACCAGATCTTTGGCATGTTCGGGCTCAACTCCTACGAGCCGACCGGGGCGCGCGGGGCCGAGCACGTGCGGCCCGACGCGTTGCTGGCCGAGTTCGCGGGGGCGCTGGCCGCCGAGGGTCTCATCGAGGACTACCAGGCCGACGCCGTCTGCGACCAGGCGATGGGCTACCTCACACTCATCCCCTCCCAGCTACAGGAGCGCTTCGCGCAAGTGCGCGACGCCGAAGGCGGGGACGCCGCGATGGCGTGGCTCTACGAGTACTCGATCCGCTCGAACTACGTGCGCCGGGCGGTGCTTGACCGCAACCCGCGCTTCGAAACCCGCGGCCTGATCGTCACGATCAACAAGGCCAAGCCCGAGTTCAAAGACCCGAAGAAAGCGGCGGCGGGAAACGCGGTGGCCGGCGGCTACCCACGCTGCTCGATCTGCCATGAGAACGAGGGCTTCGCGGGCCGGGCCAAGTTCACGCTCCGCACGGTGCCGCTGAAAATGGGCACGGAGGACTGGTTCTGGCAGTTCTCCCCCTACGGCTACCTCGACGAGCACGGCATCGCGGTCAACACCCTTCACACCCCGATGCACGTGGACGCCGACGCCTTCCGTCAGCTCATCTCCTTCGTCGACCAGTACCCCTCGCTGTTCATCGGCTGCAACGCGGCACTGCCCCGGATCGGCGGCTCGGTGCTCGGCCACGACCACTACCAGGGCGGCGGGGAGCTCCTGCCGATGCACACCGCGAAGACGTGGAAGGAAGTCCAAGACCCGGACCATCCGGATGCCGGGGTGGAGATCCTCGACTGGCACAACACCGCCATTCGGGTGGTCAGCCCGGACGCGGAGACCGTGGTAGCCGTCTGCGAGAAGATCCACGACGCATGGGTGTCCTACTCCAATCCGGAGCTAGGAATAATCGCCCGCGATGATGAGGGCGTTCATTCCGCCACCTCCCCCACGGTGATTCGCACCGAACGCGGATACGAAATGTCCCTCATCTTGCGGTCGAATGTTACGACCGAGGAGTTCCCGGCGGGTGTGTTTCACGCCCACCCAGAATTCCATGCGGTCAAGCAGGAATCCATCGGCCTCATCGAGGCCCAGGGCTTGTTCATCCTGCCCGGCCGCCTCGACTCGGAGCTGGCGCTGATCGCGGACGCGATCGAATCCGGCGCCGACCTCCCAGCCGACCTCGAACCGTTCCGCCTTCTGTTCGACGAGACGAAGGAGGCCCTGTCCGGTTCCACCGACCGCGCCGCAATCGACGCCGCCATCCGCGACGAGCTAGGCAGCATCTGCGAGCGCATCCTCGATAACACGGCAGTGTTCAAGCACAAGGAGCAGACCTTGGCCTGGCTCCTCGACCATGGCTTCGAGGAGCGATAGGTCTCGAAGCACATCCCATGAGGTTTAGCCTGGCGATCACGCCGGCCGCTCGCGTCTGTGCCCCTATGTCACTTCGATGTTGCACAGGGGCACAGACGTAACTGGCCACGGCGGACCGTCGTCACTGTCGACGACCAACCATTATCGTTAAGACCAACCAACCACATCGAGCAAAGGAGCACATGTGATAGGCACAAGCAGATCATGGTCTAGGCGAGCTATCGCCGCAGTGTCGGCTGCACTCGTCGTCGTGGCGGGAGGCGGTTTCGGTACCCTCACTGCCCCACCCGCAACCGCCGACACAACCGACACCTTCATCGGCGGCCCCGACCAGTTGTACGTCGGGTATGCGGATTCGGAGGAAACTCAGGAGCCCAACGGCAACGGTCCCGCCGCTAAGGCGATTGACGGGGTTGCGACCACCTACTGGCACACCAACTGGTCGGTGGGCAATACCGAGACCCCCGGCCCCCACTGGATCTCCGTGGGCACATTCCCAGGTGCGCAGATCGCCGACTGTTCTTTCACGGGCATCGAGTACACCCAGCGGCAGGGCAGCAGTGGAACCGGTAAACACAACGGCATCGTCGGCAACTACGAGATCCATGTCTCGGATAGCCCCATCGAGGATGGCGCCGGCTTCACCGACACCACCCGGGTCGCTAGCGGCACCTTCGAGAACACGGACTCAGCGCAGGTCGTCCGCTTTGAGGGGCCCGCAACCGGCAAGTTCGTCACCCTGAAGGCGCTCTCCGCGCTCGTCAACAGCCAGAACCTGACGTCCGTGGGCGACATTCGCCTCATCGGCTCCTGCCACACCGAGGCCGGCGCCACCATCGTGACCCCCACCGCGCCTATCCAGAGCGAGAACGGTGCGAGCATCACTGTGCCGACCATCGCCGGGGTCGACTACAAGATCAACGGCGCGATCGTCACGGGCGACGTCACCCTCAACAACGGCGCCACCACCGTAACCGCCACCCCTCGAGATGGCTACACGTTCTTCGGCGACCAGTCCGTTAGCTACGACTTCAGCTACGAGGGCATGCCCATCCCGGCCACCATCCCCTCCCTGACCGGACAGTTTGCACGTTCCGAGGGCACCTGGACTGCCACGCAGGACGTGACAGTCGTTCGCCCCGACACCTTCGCCAGCAGCGCCCAGCTTCTCGTCGACGAACTCAATGCCTACACCAACGGCGACTCCGTCACGGGAACAACTAACGGGACAGGGATCGAGATCGTCATCGACGACACCCACAAGGAAAGCCTCGGCGAGGAGGGCTACACCCTTTCCATCCAACCAGCGGGCGTCACGATCACGGCCGCCACAGCGCGCGGGGCATTCTGGGGAACCCGCACGCTGTCCCAAATGCTCCGCCAGAGTCTGACCCTTCCCGCCGGATCGGTGACGGACACACCCACCTACAAGGAGCGCGGCGTCACGCTGTGCGCCTGCCAGATCAACTTCTCCACCGAGTGGATCGAGCGTTTCCTCAATGAGATGGCTGACCTCAAGCTCAACTCCATCCTCATGGAGATGAAACTTAAGTCGGACGCCTACCCGGCCGCGAACACGTTCTCGTACTACTCGCGCGAGGACGTGAAGGCATTTGTTGAGAAGGCCGACTCCTACGGCATCGACGTGATCCCCGAGATCAACTCCCCCGGCCACATGAACATCTGGCTGGAGAACCTCCCCCAGTTCCAACTGAAGGACCAAGCCGGCAACGGTAGCGTCGATCGCCTCGATATCACGAACCCGCAAGCCGTGGAGTTCTACAAGACACTCATCGACGAGTACGACGGCGTCTTCTCCACCAACTACTGGCACATGGGCGCCGACGAGTACCTCATGGGGGCAAGCTACGCCACCTACCCACAACTGGCCCGCTACGCCAGGGAGGTCACCGGCAATAGTCAGGCTACCGGCGCCGACGCCTTCACCTATTTCATCAACGACATCAACAGCTATGTCAAGGCCAAAGGCAAGACGCTGCGCATCTGGAACGACGGAATCGTCGCCACCCACGCCGTCACGCTCGACAAGGACATCGTAGTCGAGCACTGGCTCGGATCTGGACGCTCAGCCAACGAGCTTGCTAACGACGGCTACCGGCTGGTCAACGCGAACCTCAAACTCTACTTCGCCAGGGCCACCCCCTACCCCATCCAGGCAAACGGTCCGGCCTTCTTGTACAACGACCCGAACTTCGACGTCAACATCTTCCAGGGCCGCGACGGCGTCGTGTCTAAGACCGACAACATCCTCGGCGCCAAGCTCTCGATCTGGCCCGACAACGGCGTCAAGCAAACCGAAAACGAGGTCGAACTCGACGTCTACGAGGCGATGCGCTACATCGCACAGATCACGTGGAGCGGAGGAAACCCCTCCGATAACCCGACCTACGCGGACTTCAAGGCGAAGCGCGTCGACAAGATCGAACGTTCGCCCATGTGGGAGAACATCAACCGCAAGCCGCTTGAGGACGGCGTCTACACGATCTCTCAGCCGGCCGGCAAGTCCCTCCAACTCGCGGGTAACGCCTCGCTCGGGGACGGAGACGAATGGACGCTGACCTCCACGCCGGACCACTACTACCAGTTGAAGAACATGGCGACCAACCAGTGTCTGTCGGTTGTCTCCGGTTACAAGCACCTCTCCACGGTGACCCAGGTTGGCGCGCGCCCCGAGGCCCGTCCCTGCGTGGACGTGTCCAAGATCTACACGGGCAACCAGGCCGGTAACAGCGGCTACGCCGAGCGCAACCCGCAAAAGTGGATGCTGCTCACAACTGGCGACGGTTCCTTCGAGATCGTCAACGCCGTGACCCTCCAACGCCTGGCAGTCGCCACCGGCGCCGAGGAGCACATCGATTTCGTCGAGTTCAACGGGACCAAGAAGGACACCAAGCCCGCTGCCGGCGAAATCGTCCAGCTGCCCGGCGACATGACGGACGACGTGTGGAAGATCGAGCCCTCAACGCGCACCTTCACCGCAACCGTCGCCGCCAACCCCCTCACCGCCTACCCCTCCGCCGACGACGCCGGGGCGGCCACCATGACCGTGACGATCACCAACCGCACGGACGCCAACCTCACCAAAGTCGTCGTGAAGCCTCCCGTGAAGAACGGCTGGCTCATCACCCCCGGCGCTCAGACCATCGACACCATCGGCGCCGGCGAAGCGAAGGACGTGACCTTCAAGGTCAAGCCTGACTGGTATCGAGGCGAAGCGGAGTTCGTCTTCAACGTCACCGCCGGCGAGCAGAGCGCGAACGTCCGCGCCACTATCTCGGCAGTCTGCGGATTGCCAACATCTCCGACGGCGGTGGGCGCATCCTCGGAGGAGCTGACTGGCGAGCGAGCCCCCAACGGGCCTAAGGAGGCAGCCGTTGACGGCAACCCCGCCACCTTCTGGCACACCGCGTGGCAGAACTCGCACCCCGATTACCCCCACTACATCGACCTGCAAGTTGGCGAGGACGGGGTAGACCTGTGCGGCTTCGTCTACACCCCGAGGCAGGGTCAGGTCAACGGTCGCGTCAAGGACTACGAGATCTACGCGGCCAACGAGATGCCATCCGACCCGGCAGGTTGGGGCGAACCGGTCGCAAGGGGATCCTTCGAGGACTCCACCAAGAGCCAATTGGTCTCGCTTGACGGCGTTAAGGCCAAGTACCTCCGGTTCCAAGGCCTCAACGCTCAGCCGAGCGTCACAGACGCAACCGTCATGTCTGCCGGCGAGCTTCAGGTCATTCGGGGCACGGGCGCACCGAAGACCCTCGTTGAGCCCGCGGAGCCGACCTACGACGGCCTGAGCTACACCATCCCCGCCACCGAGGGCGTCACCTACCTCGTCGACGGCGCGCCCGTGACGCCGGGCAGCCACGAAGGACAAGCCGGTTCGACGCTCGTCGTGACCGCCGAGCCCGCTGACGGCTACTACTTCAGCGACTCCTTCTACGACAACGACGGCAAGTTCATCCCGTGGGTTCACACCTTCGAAACGTTGATCGTCCCGGACGAGCCGACCTGGGACGATGAGAACCTGACCATCACCGTTCCCGAGTCGGAGTACGTCGACTACCTTCTTGGATCGACGCTCCTCTCCCCCGGAACTCACTCTGTCGAGCCGGGCTACGTCGCGCAGATGAGCGCGCAGCTCAAGGACGGACTCGCGGACGGCATCACACTTGATCCCCAGGCGCAGACCACGTGGACACACCAGTTCCCCGACAAGGCCATCGTTCCGGACGAGCCCGCCGATCCGGTGTGCGAGACGATCGACAGGCCGTCAACCCCGGCGAAGGCCACTGATCGACTCGGCGAAGCAAGCGGCGATCGCTTCGCGGACCTGTGGGCGATCGACGCCGACGGTCATCTCCGGTTCTACCCGAGCCTCGGAAACGGCAAGTTCGCTGGCAAGGGTGTCGTGTCCTGCGACGCTCAGAACTTCGCCTCCATGGCTCCGATCCCGGATATGAACGGCGACGGGCGCGCGGACATGCTCGTGACTCTCGACGACGGGCGTGCCTTCTTCTACAACTCGCAAGGCGATGGCTTTCTCACCCGCGGGCAGCAGGCAGGCCACGGCTGGTCGAACCTGGACAACCTCGCCTACGTCGGCAGGATCGGTTCGTCGCGAAGCGAGTTCGTCGTGGCACGTCACGTTCCCAGCGGGGATCTGTACCGCTACGTGCTCACCCCCTCGGGTATGCACTCAGGGACGAAGATTGGCCACTCGTGGGGAGACATGCGCTCTATCATGTCAGCCGGAGATCTCACCGGCGACGGCGTATCGGATGTCATCGCGACAGGACGCGACGGCGGCCTCTACCTCTACGCCGGCTCCTCCGATGGCTACATCAGCCTCGCGGATCGCATCGGTCACGGGTGGGATGCCTTCACCCACGTGACCGTTCCCGGCGACACGGACGGTGATGGGCGCCTGGACCTCGTCGGCATCCGAAACGATGGCAAGCTCTTCAGCTACCACAACACCGGTAGTGGTTGGGGCCCAGCGAAGGAGGCGGGCCATGGGTGGAGTTCGATCGCGATGATCGGATAGATGCCTCGCCGGCCGGCCCCCGCGGGGGCCGGCCGGCGCCCCCTTTGCACATGCAACACTAATCCAGCACTATTTCCCGCTTTCTGCGTGCGTCACCCCTGGGCGAACACGCGGGCCACATCGGGGTTGCGCGCGATGTAGGCATCCAGGACCTCACGAGCCACATCGATCGAGTCAACAAGCGGGTGACTGGCCAACGCCTTCCACGCGATCTCCCGATCCCCCTTGAGCGCAGCCTCGATGACCAACTCCTCGCACGCCTTCACCGAGGTCATCAACCCAAGTTCGGGCCCCGTCACCGGCTCCGGACGCCGGGGGTGAATACCGTTCGCATCCACGACACACGGAACCTCTACCACGGCGTCGGCCCGAAGCTCGGGCACGAGCAACCCCCGGCCGGACTCGTCGTCGGAATTACCCACGCCAAGGATCATCTGGAACTGGGAGGTCGCGCCGTTGCTCAGCGCGTTCATCAACTCCAGAGCGACGCGCGGATAGCCGCCGATGTCGATCCCCTCCTCGGGACGTCCCTCACCCGCCTCGCGCGCCTCGGCCATGTACGTAGCGTCACGCTCGGCGTCGGCGGCACGCCACACCTCGCCCGCCCGGCCCGGATTCGCCTCCGCTGACTCGTAGAAGCGCCCCTGCTGCTTAACGAGGAACTCGCCACGAGTCTGACCGTGGCGCAAACGCTGCACGATTTCCCGATTCTTGTAGTAGTAATACAGGTACTCGTTGGGCATGTGCCCAAGCGCACGAATCCAGTCCGCGCCGATGACCTGGGTTTCCTCCATCCGGGCCAGAAGAGAATCGTCTGCTAGGAGGCGTGGCAGGTGGTCAACGCCATTCGACGTCATCGAGCGCAGCCAGCCGAGGTGGTTGAGGCCGACGTAGTCGTAGGTGGTCGTGGATTCCTCCAGGCCAAGCACGTGAATTGCCCGGCGCACCAGCCCGATCGGGGTGTCACAAATACTCACAACGCGCGGGTAAATCGTCCGCATCGCCTGCGTGATGACACCAGCCGGGTTCGTGAAGTTCAGGACCCAGGCGCTGGGCGCGAGCTCGGCGACCGCGCGGGCGAGGCGGAGGGCCTCCGGGATTTGACGGAACGCGTAGGCGTAGCCGGCGACTCCCACCGTCTCCTGGCCGAGTACGCCGCGGCACAGCGCCTCCCGCTCATCGATCACGCGCCCGCATGCCCCTGAGACGCGCATCGCGGAAAAGACGTAGTCCGCGCCGCGGACGGCATCCGATAGCGACGTCGTCGTGGTCACGGACCCGATCGCCTCCGCCAGTCCCAGCTGGACCAGGACGTTGCGCATAATGGCAAGGCGGGCGGGGTCGATGTCGTACAGGCATAGCTCGTCCAGGTGCACCGGAGAGTCCTCCTGGAACACGGATGCCACGTGCGGGACGCGGAAGCCGCCCCCGCCGATCAACGTCAGTTTCATGATGCCTTCCTTTCGGATCCAAGCCTAGCGAGCTACCAGGGCCAATGGCACGGTGGGCGGTTCGAGGTAACCGCCCTGGAGGCCGATCCCGAGGGTTCTTTGCGGGCCAGAAGAGCGTTGTCAGCGAGGAGGCGTCGAGCGCTGTGGACGCAGCGACTCGTGAGTCCCTGCCGTCCGCATCCCCACAACAGGACAGTCACCAAGGACGAAGAAGATCCCCGCCTCAGCCTTTAGCTACAATTTCAACGGCTTGATCAAGAAGTACGGCTTCACCATGCGTGTGCCCGGCGCATTCCACCTTGGTAGAAGACGCCGGGCACGTCGCCGTGTTGCCTCAAAGGCGCAGGGCTACCCATAGAGACAGCCCACTTTTCTGCTCCTCAACGGTCTTCAGCCGTCAACTTGGTGACTCATCTGGTCTTGATGACTTTTTCTAGCCGAGTCACGCTGGTGCTTCTCTCTGCCCATGTACTTCCACGCCCGTATTCCGTTCGATTACCTCAATTTCTGTTCCATGAACACTTTCCACACTGGATACGGGAACAGCGTCAGGCTTCATAGAGTCCAAGAGATACCCTTGTTGGAGCTTATCTAGTAGCCCAGCAGCTACTTCCTCGTTGACGCCGTAGGACGCAAACTCGCCGATAAGGGAAGCTCTCTCCTCTTCGGTGAGCTCGACTGAGTGAGCGCTTGCTGAAATCTCCGCACTTTCAGAGGTTGCATGCGCATGAGCTACTGCGGTTGTTGGCGCAAGAAGCATAACAATAGCGAGGCTTGCTAAGCCTCGACGTACAATCGACGATGACGACATGAAAACGCTGCTTATTGTTGTCGAATGTCGCCAAAACGAAATGATAAATGGTCGACACTATGCACACAGATCGACTTGACGGCTGAACCGTAACGGGAGCTACAAATGAAGTCGACTGATCTCCAACGCACCGTTGCGCTGATACCAATGACTTAGTGCTTATAGCGTAGCACCGGAGGTTTCGCCGCTACAAGGTTTTCAAAAGAGAGCAATGGTCTTGTTCTCGCCTACTACACGCCAAGATTTGACCCACATTTGGCAGGGCGCGGCGATTGTCGGAGGGCGCGGGTAGGCTGGGGGTATGGGTGAAAAGGCTGAGGTTGTAGCTAATGTGGTGGCGGCGGGGCCGCTGTTTTTGGACGTCGTGCAGTTCGGGCTCGAGCACGCCCCGCGGCCCGGCGAAGAGCAGTGGGTCGCGGGCGGCGCCGTCATGGCTGGCGGCGTGGCGAACCAGGCGATCGCGTGCGCACGGCTCGGCCTGAACGTGGACGTAGTGACAAATGTCGGCGCGGATAGGGCCGGGCGCTGGGTGGCCGAGGTGCTCGCCGAGGAAGGCGTGGGCCTGGCGGGCTCCACGCGCGGGGGGACGCAATCCGTGACCGTGGCGCAGGTGCTGGACGGCGACCGGGCGTTCACCACGTACGGGGACGGCGCCTACCCCGACCTGCCGGCCGGCCTGGCGGATGCGGCGCCGGGGTTCGTGGTGGCGTCGGTGGACTACCTGGCGCGGAACCTCGAATGCCTGAAGCGGCTACGGGGCGCCGGGACCGTGGTCGTGGCAGACACGGCTTGGGACCCCACCGGGCGCTGGGATCGCGCCGACCTCGACCCGCTGGCTCAAGCCGACATCTTCGTCCCCAACGCCGCCGAAGCCCTCGCCTACACGCGGGCGGGGAACGTGCGGGAAGCCGCCCGGCGGTTGCTGGAGCTGGTGCCCACCGTGGTCGTGACCTGCGGCGGGGACGGGGTAGTGATCGCCAGCCGGCCCACGTGCGTGCTGACAAGGGATCATGCGCTGGGTGGCCCGGCTGGGGCTAGCGCCGGTGGGCCGGGCGCGCTCGTCATCGAGCTACCGGCGATCGACGTGGAGGCAAAAGACACCACCGGCGCGGGCGACTCCTTCACCGCCGGGCTCGTGCGTGCACTCGCCCGCGGGGCCAAACTACTCGAGGCCGTGGTTCTCGGCCAGGTGGTGGCGGGGTGGACCGTGCAGCGGCTTGGGGGATCGGCGGCGGCGCCCACCCGTGCTGACCTGCGGGAATGGGCCGTGTCGGGCCAACTGCGCTGGGCCCTCCCCACCGACACGGCGGGGCCAGGCGAGCCGAGCCTCGGCCGCGAACCGGAATTCACGGGACGATTTGGGCCGTATCTTCGTATATACGTAGATGAGGTCGAAATCGTCCCGCAAAAATCCGCCCGCCTCGGTGCTGGCCCCACTGACTGGCCGACAATCCCGGACCCGGCGGCCGTGGCGGCCGCCTACGCCGGCGACTAGCAGCCGGCCGCCCGGCACCGCCGGCTAGCTGCCCCGCACCCCGCTAGTCGTAGACCGCCTTCTGGATGTCGGGGTCGTCGAGGTTAGTGGCGTCGTACCAGTAGAAGCCGGAGTCGATCTCGGGCTCGACCTCCTCACCCTTGGCGGCGGCCACCGCCTTCTCCACCGCGATGTACCCCATCTGATACGGGTTCTGCGTGACGGCCCCAGCCATCACACCCTTGCGGATGAGCCCGATCTGCACCGCACCGGAGTCGAACCCGATCACCTGCACGTCACGCTCGGTGCGGCGCACGGTTTGCGCGGCGGCAACGGCGCCGTCGTCGTCGGTTGCGAACATACCGGCGAGATCGGGGTGAGCCTGGAGGATCGCGGCGGCTTGCTGTTCGGCTTTGGCCTGGTCGGAATCGTTGTACTGGACGTCCACCACATCGACGCCGGGGGCGTTGGCGGCGAGCCAGCCGATGAAGCCATCGCGTCGGTCAGTGCCGGTGACAGACGTCGAGGACTGGGCGAGCACCGCCACCTTGCCCTCCCCGCCGAGCAGCTCGGCCATGTGTTTGGCGGCCTCGGCGGCGGCGGCGCGGTTGTCGGTGGCCACGGTGGAGACGGGGATATCGGAGCCGGGCACGCCGGAGTCGAACGCGATGACGGGGATGCCCGAGTCCACGAACTGTTGCAACGCGATGACGGACGCGGAGGAGTCGAGAGCGGCGAACACGAACGCGTCAGGGTGTTGGACGTGGGCGAGGTTGATCTGGTCCACCTGCCGCACCACGTCCGACTCCGTGTCCGGCCCGGAGAACGTCACGTTCACCCCCAGGTCCTGCCCGGCGGCCATCGTACCGGCCTTGACGGCGGCCCAGAACGGACTCGCGTACCCCTTGGCGACCACAGCGATATCCATCCGCCCGTTCGACCCCGACACGCGTTCGCCCAGGCCCGCACACCCGGTCAGCCCCAGGGTGAGGGCCGCCCCGGTGGTGAGGGCCGCGAGCGCGCTGACGATCCAGGGGCGGCGGGGGTGGCGGCTCACGCGCGGCCGCTGGCCCCGGTGTTGGCGTTGGCCGGACGGGCGCGCCGCGGGTCCCGCCTGCGGCGCGCCCACCACGCCACCCCGGCACATAATTCCTTTCAACGTTCTCATGCCGCCGCCTTCGGCTTCCTCCGCACGTCCACAAACACCGCGATGAGCACGATGATGCCGAGCACGATCTTCTGGTTTTGGTCAGACATGCCGAGGTGGACGGCGCCGTTGCGGATGGTCGCGATGAGGATCGCGCCCACCACCGATCCGAACACGGAGGCGTTGCCGCCGCGCAGCGACGCCCCACCCAGGACGGCAGCCGCGATCGCATACATCTCATACGACTGGCCCACGTCCGGCTTGCCCGACGCCAACCTCGACGCCATCAGCACCCCCGCCAGGCCCGTGAACGTGCCGGCCAGCGCATACACGCGCCACTTCCAGCGCTGGACGTTGACGCCGGACAGCTCGGTGGCCTCTTCGTTTGAGCCCATCGCCAGCGCATACCGCCCGATCAGCGTGTGCTTGAGCAGGAAGTGCGCCACCACGGCCGCCAAGATGCACAGGTAAATCGCGTTCGTCAGCCCGAAGGTCTTGCCGTTGCCGAGCGCCAAGAACGGCCCAAAATCGTTGAGCGGGATCGACGACGTCCCCGTAATCGACAGCGCCGCACCCCACGCCACCAGCATCATCGCCAGCGTGGCCACCATCGGCTGCATGTTCAGCTTCGCCACAAGGAAGCCGTTCACGACGCCGAGCACCAGCCCAGCCAAGATTCCTGCGAGGACGCCGGCCGCAATAGCCAGCCCCATCGGCCCGCCCACCTTCGTCATCGCGAGCGCCGCGATCACGCCGGTGAACGCCATGCCGAATCCGGGGGTGAGGTCGATGCCGCCGGTGGCAATCACGAACGTGAGCCCGAGCGCCAGCAGGATGTACACCGACGCGTCCAGCAGCAGCGCCGACATGTTGCCCAGGTCCAGAAAGTACGGGCTCGCCACCGCGAAAACCGCCACGAGCACCAGCTCCGACACCACGATCAGCACCTGCGCCGGGTGCTTCGCATACAGCCGGCCGAGCAACCCGCCGCCGACCTTCCGACGCTCCCGCACCTTGATCCCGCCGCGTTCGCCGGCGTGCACGACGCCGCCCGTGCCAGCCGCGCCCACGTCCCCGACGCTACCCGCGCCAGCACCAGCCGCGCTGGCAGCGCGGGCCGTGCGCCCGTCGTCGTCGGGCCTCACAGCCGATTCGACCTTGCCGTTCATGCTTCTCCTTCTGCCGCAACGAAACGCGTTGCCAAATCCATGATGTTCTCCTGCGTGGCCTCGGCGTTGTCGAGGACCCCGGTCAGCCGGCCCTGGCACATGACGCCAATCCGGTGCGCCACGCGCTGCAGCTCGGCGATCTCAGAGGAGATGACCACGATGGCTTTCCCCTCCCCCGCCAGCGACTCCATCAGCCGATAAATGTCATCCTTCGCACCCACGTCCACGCCGCGGGTGGGCTCGTCGAAAATGAGGACGTCGCAGTCGCGGGCCACCCACTTGGCGATGACCACCTTCTGCTGATTCCCGCCCGAGAGCGCCTTGACCTTCTGTTCCACCGACGGCGTGGCAATCGCCAGGTCATCCACCGAGCGCTCGGCCACCTCACCAGCGAACGAGTCATCCACCACCCCGTGCCGCGACCACCGCGCCAGCGAGGGCAACGCCACATTCTGCGTCAGCGACTGCTCAAGCAGCAGCCCGTAATGCTTGCGGTCCTCCGACAGGTAGCCGATCCCTCCACGCACGGCCTCCTCCACCGTGGTGGCGAGCAGGGCCTTTCCGGCGACGACGACGTCGCCCGCCTCCTTGCCGTCCGCCCCGACGATCGCCCGCGCGGTTTCCGTCCGGCCCGCCCCCACCAGGCCGGCCAGGCCGAAGATCTCGCCCGCACGGACAATGAAGGACACGTCACGCACGAAACCAGCCGACAGGTTACGCACCTCCAACTTCGGCTCGCCACCCGGGTGGGGGTCCGGGCGGTGGGAGGTATCAATGACGCGGCCGACCATGAGGGCAATCATGTCCTCACGCGTGAGGTCCGCGGTGGGGTGGGAGGCGACGATGACGCCATCGCGCAACACCGTGACCTGCGTGCACAGCTCCCGGATCTCCTCCAAGCGGTGCGAAATGTAGATGACGGCGCGGTCGCCGCCCGCGATGAACTCGCGCACGATGGCGTAAAGCTGGGTGACCTCGTGCTCCGACAGCGCGGCGGTGGGCTCGTCCATGATGAGGATCCGGGCGTCCATCGACAACGCCTTCGCGATCTCCACCATCTGCTGGCCCGCGACCGTCAGGGTGCCGAGCCGGATCGTGGGGTCGATGTCCAGACCCACCCTTAGCAGGATGCCGCGGGCGCCGGCCGCCATAGCGGCGTCGTCGATGAAGTGACCCCGGCGCGGCTCGCGGCCAAAGTAAATGTTCTGGGCGACGCTCAGGTCAGCCATCAGGTTGAGCTCTTGGTGGATGAGCGCGATGCCGCGGCGCTGGGCGTCCAGCGGGCCGGCGATCGAGACCGGCTGGCCGTCGAGCAGCACCTGACCGGCGTCGGCGTGCTCGATGCCGCCGAGGATCTTCATCAGCGTGGACTTACCCGCACCGTTTTCGCCCACGAGCGCGTGGATCTGGCCCGCGCGGAGCGAAAAGTCCACGCCGTCCAGCGCCTGCACCCCCGGGTAGCGCTTCGAGATCGAGCGCGCTTCGAGAAGCATATAACACATCCCAACTTAGGCGAGCTGCGAAGCGGAGGTGCCTCAACACCACATTTGTATGGAATCATGCGGGTTAAGGCACGCCGGAGCGCGGCTCATTCACGAACATAGTCTACTCTATGTCATGACAAAGCCGTTTTCTAGGAGCGTCTCACCGTGCGGCTAGAATGGGCTGAGAGACACATCGCAGGAAGGAGCTCAGATGACTGACGCAGAGCGCGCCGAGGCGCGGGCGGCGGGCGCGGATGGCTCGGTGGTTGCGAGCTCGGACCGGGCAAGTGCGGCCGGCGTAGGATCGGCGGGCCGGGGCGCGGGCGGCGCAGGCTCCGCGGGGCAGGGCGGCGTCGGCAGCCTGGAGGCGAGCAGCCGGACGTCGGGCGTGAGGTGGGAGCCCACCGTCGTGCTTGACCGAACCTCCAGCCAGCCGCTCCACGCCCAGATTTCCGCACCGATCAAGCGCGCGATCCTCGAGGGGCACCTACTGCCGGGGACGAGGATTGAAAATGAGGTGTCGATGTCGCGGAGGCTGAACGTCTCGCGGCCGACCACCCGCCAGGCGCTCCAGACCCTGGTGGATGCGGGGTTCCTGCTGCGGCGTCGTGGGGTGGGGACAGTGGTGGCCCCGCAGCCGAAGCGGCAGCTCATGCGCCTGCCGTCCCTGCACGAGGAGATACAGGCGACCGGGCACGCCTCCACCACCGAAATCCTCAACTACAACCACCGCCGCGCCACCGACGCCATCGCCGAACAGCTGGGCATACCGATCGACACGCCGGTCGTGGAGCTGGAGCGGCTACGCAAGCGCGACGGCGTGCCCGTGGCGATCCTTTACAACTGGCTGCCCGCCAAGATCACCCCGCCGCGGGAAAAGCTCGAGGATCACGGGCTGTACGAGCTGCTGCGCGAAGCGGGGGTGGAGCCGACGTCGACCACGCAGTCTGTCGGCGCCGAACGCCCCGACCGGCGCGAGGCCAAACTGCTCGCCATCTCCCTGCGCGACCCCGTCCTCACCATCGACCGCACCGCCTTCGACCCCAGCGGGCACATCATCGAGTGGGGGTTCCATATCTATCGAGCAGATTTGTATAGGTACGAATCGACCGTGTTCGCCCAGGCGTAGGCGGGTGGGCCGCGCCGGGCGCCGATAATCCGCGTCCCCAGCCCTGGTTCCCAGCGGCGCCGACACAACTCGTGAACCTGAAAGCGACCTCGCCCACATAGCAATCGCCAGCCGGTATATTCACGACTTCTGTCGGGCACCCCGCCCTCGCATTGCCGCCGCCCTCGCACTGCCAGCCCGACCCTTGTAGGCTGGAGCTATGGCTCTGGCTGATGTGGTCCGCAACTTTGAAGACGGCGCGAACAGGCGCAACACCGTGCGCTTGCGCGAGCGCGGATGGGAGCCGCGGCTGACCGGCTACGCCGGCTGGGGCTCGGTGCACGCGGCGAAGGTGCTAGCCCGCGCTACGATGGCCGACCCCAACGACTCCCAGCCCTTCAAGCTTCCCTTCCTGCCGAAGTCGATGCACTCGCTGACCTCCCCGCAAATGTCCGGCCTGGCGAAACTCGCCACGCAGAACGCGGAGAAGGCCCAGCGCGGGTGGCGCCAGTTTTTCACCACGCAGGTGGGCTTCCTCCCGGTCACGGTGCAGCTTGGCAACCGCACGATTAAGACGCGCACGGACCGCTCCGGCTACGTCGACCTCCTCATCGAAGATCACGGCCTCGCCCCCGGCTGGCACGAAGCCACCCTGACCCCGGCCGCGGGCGAGCCGATCACGGCGCCGGTGATGATCGTGGCGAACCAGGTCACCACCGGCCTGATCTCAGACATCGACGACACGATCGTCGTCACCTGGCTACCCCGCTCGATGCTCGCGGCCTACAACTCCTTCGTCCTGCACACGGACATGCGCCAGCCCGTGCCCGGCATGGCCGACTTCTACCACGCCCTCCTCGAGCCGACGCCGGACGCGCCCGTCTTCTACCTGTCCACCGGCGCGTGGAACGTCTACTCGACGATGCTGAGTTTCATCCAGCACAACGCGTTGCCGATCGGCCCGATGCTCCTCACCGACTGGGGCCCCACCCCCACCGGCCTGTTCCGCTCCGGCCAGGAACACAAGAAAACCCAGCTGCGCAACTTGCTCATCATGTTCCCCAACATCTCGTGGTACTTGGTGGGCGACGACGGTCAGCACGACCCCCTCATCTACGACGAGCTCGCCCGCGCCTACCCGCGCCGCGTTCGCGGTATCGCGCTACGCACGCTCAACCCCGTGGAGCAGGTGCTCTCCCACGGCACCACGGAGGCCACGGCATTGCACCGCGAGGAGTCGGACCTTGAGGACGACGGCGTCCCCATCATTCGCGGCGAAGACGGGTACGCGCTGCTGGGTCAGGTGGAGCGCTTCCGGTAGGTGACACGCGCAGGCCGTCCCTTGACGGGACGAAATGAGCCGTATCTTCGTATATGCGTAGATACGGCTGAAATCGTCCCGCGAAGGGCGCGGGTGCGGTTCAGCCTGGCGGGGCACGCCCGCCCGGGAGCGCCCGCCCGAGCCGCCCAGCCGCCCGGCTAGAAACCCCGCGGCTGGGAGTTGCGCACGATCCGTTCGCCCATGTCGGCGAGCTGGCCGCTGCTCATGCCGGGCCAGCCGTGCACCGATTCCTTCCAGGCCGCTGGGATCGCGCTTTCGCCCCATCGGGCGCCAAGCAGCGCACCCACAATAGCCGCCACCGTGTCCGTATCCCCGCCCAGCTTGACCGCCCGGCGCAGCCCGTCGTACATCGCGGCCTCCCCGAAGTAGTCCTGGGTGGCCTTCACGGCGAACCACGCGCACTGCAACGCCGACACCGCCGAGCTATTCGTCCGCGGGTTGACCAGCCCCGATTCGGCGTCGGTAATCCAGTCCTCCCACTTCGGGCGCGACTCGGCGAGTAGCAGGTCCATGCCCGCCCGCACGTCAAGCACCCCGTCGATCACGGCCACGCGCATCGCCTCAGCCCACAGCACGCACGCCTCCTCGACCTCGCGGTCGTCGTGCGTGAGGGATGCGATGCTGCGAGCCGCCCGCGCGGTGGCGTCGCGGTCCCACAGGAATGCGATCCCAATCGGCGCGATCCTACCGAGCGCTGCGTTGCCCGCCGCCCGCTCAGTGTTCGCCGAGTACTCGCGCGCGGCCTGCCGCAGCCGGTCAGACACGTCGCCCGTCAACCGCGACGCATTAAGCAACACCGCGCGGGTTTGGATGCCGATGTCAGTGGCGCCATCGTGCATCCAGTTGATGAAGTTCTGGCCAATCTCGTCGTGAGCCCGGTCCGACGTGAGGCTGAGCCCGGAGTCCGCCACGGACGCGATGCAGATCGCCATCTGCGTGTCGTCGCTCCATTCGGCCGGTTCGTACGGGCCGAGCCCGCCGCCGAGCATCTGCGGGTCATCCGTTCCGCGCGTGAATTCGTACGGCACGCCGAGCGCGTCTCCGCACGCGGAGGCCAGGAGCGCCCCGCGCCCGCGGTCGACCATCAAATCAGTGAGCACATAGTCCATGGGGCACCTCCGTCGGTTTCCCCCAGCTTACCCCGATCATCACGACGTGGGTGGGCTGGCTCACGTTTTGACCGGCCTAGGCCGCGGCGCCTAGTCGGCTCGTGCGCGAAGTCTGGCGGCCGGGCTCTGCCTGCCGGGGCTCAACGCCTGGCCGCCGTCGCCGGCTACTGGGGGTCGACCTTAACGGCCTCCACCGTGATCTCGTCCTCGACGCGCGGATCGTCCTGGCGGACCTTCTCCTTCACCGCGTCGGTGGCCTCGTGCAGCTTCTCCGAGGCGAGGTTCTGCGCCTGCTGGAACGTGTCGGCCGCCTGGTGGCGGACCTTCGAGCGACCATCACGCACCACGTTCGAATCCCACACGCGCTTCGTCCCAGTCTTAATTTGCTCGTAGCGCTCACGGCCCGCCCGCGCGCCCAGCACGTACGCGATCGCGCCCACGGTCACAGTCCTCAAGAAACCCATGGTTCCCCCTTCGTTAGTTTTTCTCCAGCATAACGACGCCGACCCTCCCCGGCCGCCCGATATGCGGTGCGCTGAATCCGCGCCTAGTCCCCAGCCGGCGCCAACCGCACGATGATCCCGCGATGATCGCTGCCGCCGGCGGGCACGCCTACGGCCTCCACCCCGCGGTAGCTGCCGTCGGTGACCACGCGATCAATCGGCGTGGTCAGTAGCGCGGGCAGGTTGGACGGCCACGTGCCAAGACCGCCGGCGCCTGCCTCGATGCGGGCGTCGGCGCAGTCCGCCCCGAGCGTCATCTGATGATCCACGGTCGAATTGAAGTCACCAGCCATGATCACCGGCCCGCTAGCACACTGGCTGTAAATCGCGGAAATATCGGACTTCCAGCGGCCCATATGCGCGAGGACGGGAGCAAACGGGTGCACGCCGATAATCTTGGGCCCCTGCCCGTTTGCCGGCACCACCATGACTGTCGAACCCGGCAACCCCTCCGGCTCCACCTGCGCGTACTCCCCGAGCGAGTCGGAAATAAGCACCACCGTGGACTCAAACTCCGTGGCGTAGCGGTCAGTGCCCGTGTCGAACTGATGGAAGTCCAGCCCACGCTCGGCCAGTAGCCCCACGAGCTCCTCGCCGCGTGCCGTGGCCGTCTCCGTCAACACGAGCACATCCACGCCGTTCCTCACCACCGACGCGGCCAGATCCTCCATATCCACCGACCCGCCGAGCGTATTGAACGACAACACCGTGACCTCGCCATTACCCGCGCCTGCCACCGTGACCCCGCGGTCCGGTTTCAACTGCTCCGGCGACTCAATCCCCCGCGCATACACCGTGCCCCCATGGAAGATCGCCATCACCAGGTACGCTACGGCCGTGGCCAGCGCAATCCGCCCCGAGTCCACTAGCCTGCGCCGGATGCCCGCAAAACTAAAGAGGAAGATCGCCACACCGAAGAACACAATTGCCAGCCACACCCGCAAAGCCATGACCTGCGCCATCGGCGTGTCAAGCACCCAATTTTCGGCACCCGGCAGCAGGTCCGGCCGCAACGTCAGCGCGCCCACTGCCACAAAAACGGCCGCCAGGAATCCCCACACGTACTTCATTAGGCTCCCCTCGTCTCCGAGCCTTCATCCTAGTGGCCGCCTCCGACAATTCTGCGAAGCGGCCAGGCGTGGGGTCGAGCGCGCCCAGCCCATCAGGCCCGGCCCTAGCGCATCAGATTAGACGCCGCTCGCACGATGCCGTGCCGATCCGCGTCCGACTCCGGCACGCGGCGAAACCAGGGCCCGGGGGAACCGGCAGCCGGGCGCTGCCACGCCGACGCGCAAGAGGGCCCGGGGGCCGGCACACCATGCCGGCCCCCGGGCCCTCCGCCAACGTGGCGTTTAGCGCTGCACGCGAGCGCTACCGCCCGCCACCAGGCGCTCCACCTCTTCGAGCGACGCCATCGTGGTGTCACCCGGGGTGGTCATGGCAAGCGCACCGTGGGCCGCACCATATTCGACGGCCTCGCGCACGTTGCCTTTCTCCATGATCCCGTAGATGAGGCCGGAGGCGAAGGAGTCGCCGCCACCCACGCGGTCGAGGATCTCGAGGTTGTCACGCTGGGTGGCCTTGACGAACCCGTCCTCACGGCTCCATGCCACGGCGGACCAGTTGTTAATCGTGGCTGTCTTGACTTCGCGCATCGTGGTGCCGATCGCCTGGAAGTTCGGGTAGGCGGCCGACGCCTTCTCGATCATCTTGCGGAAGGACTCCACCTCAAGGTTGTCGAGGTTCTCGTTCGCGCCTTCGATCTCGAAGCCGAGGGAGGCGGTGAAGTCCTCCTCGTTGCCGATCATCACGTCCACGTACTTGGCCAGCTCGCGGTTGACCTCGCGCGCCTTGTCGAGCCCACCGAAGGCATTCCACAGGGAGGGGCGGTAGTTGAGGTCGTAGGAGACGATGGTGCCGTACTTCTTCGCGGCCTTCATCGCGGCCTTGGCCACCTCGGCTGTGGACTCGGACAGCGCGGCGAAGATGCCACCGGTGTGGAGCCAGCGCACGCCGAGCTCGCCGAACAGGTGATCCCAGTCCACGTCGCCCGGCTGCATCTGCGACACGGCCGTATTCCCACGATCCGAGGTGCCGACCGCGCCGCGCACGCCATACCCGCGCTCGGTGAAGTTCAGCCCGTTACGCACGGTCCGGCCGATGCCGTCGGAGGGAACCCACTTGATGAACTGGGTGTCAAGCCCGCCGGTGAGGATGCAGTCCTCGAGCAGGCGGCCCACCTCATCGCGCACGAGCGCGGTGACGATGGCCCCACGCTTGCCGAAGCAGCGGCGCAGGCCGCGGGCCACGTTGTACTCGCCGCCGCCTTCTGAGGCCGCGAACAAGCGGGTGGTACGAATGCGGCCCTCGCCCGGGTCCAGGCGGAGCATCACCTCGCCGAGCGAGACGATGTCGTAGGCACACTCTTCTACGGGACGCAGCTTAATCATGATCGCAACTCCTTGACTCGCGAGGAGGCCTCCTGCGAGAGCTTAGTAATTGTGTCGAATTCCTTGTTTGTGATGAGGTCTCGCTTGATCATCCATGATCCAGAGACGGAGGCGATGGCGGGGTCGGCCAGCCACTCGCTGAGGTTTGCAAGGTTCACGCCGCCCGACGGCACGAACGCCGTGTTCGGAAACGGTCCGCGCAGCGCCTTGACCATCTTCAGCCCGCCGGCCTCCCCGCCGGGGAAGAACTTAACGGCGGTGGCGCCCACCTCGAGCGCCATCATCACCTCGGTGGCGGTCTGCACGCCGGGCAGGTAGGGGATGTCGCGCTCAGCGGCCACCTCGGCCACGCCCCTGCTGAACCCGGGCGAGACGAAGAACTTCGCGCCCATGTCCGCGGCGCGCTCGGCCTGCTCGCGGTTGAGCACGGTGCCCGCGCCCACGGTCATGCCCTCAACGGCGCTCATTGCCTTGATCGCGTCCGGCCCGGCCTGTGTCCGGAACGTCACCTCGGCGCAGTGGATGCCACCCGCCACGAGGGCGCGGCCGGCGTCGACGGCGTCGGCGGCGTCGTCGATCACGACGACGGGCACGATCGGGTTGGCCTTAAGGAAGGGCAGTGCGTCAGGGATCTGTACCATTAGGCATCCTTTCCGGCGGCGGCCTTGCGCTGGGCGTCGATCGCGTCCCACAGGCCGAGGAGGTACTGGGCGCCGAGGGCGCGGTCGTAGAGCGGGTAGCCCGGGCGGCCCGTCTCGCCCCAGATCATGCGACCGTGATCGGGGCGCACGTGAATGTCGGGCGCGTAGTCGTAGAGGGCCTCGACAATGGCGTGCATGTCGAGGTCGCCGTCGGCGGCCCAGTGCGCGGCCTCCTGAAACTTCTTCTCGCCCAGGTACTTGACGTTGCGGACGTGGGCAGCGGCGATCCGGCCGCGCTTGCCGAACTCGCGGAAGATCGCGGGGACGTCGTTGGCCGGGTTGGAGCCGAGCGAGCCCGAGCACAGGCACAGGGCGTTCGCGTCCGAGTCATTCAGCCCGCAGATCGCGTCGATGTCGTCGCGGTTCTTGTATGCGCGCGGGATGCCGAACAGGTCCCATGCCGGGTCGTCGGGGTGGCAGGCCATGCGGATGCCGACCTTCTCACACGTGGGGATGATGCCGTCGAGGAAGTACTTCCAGTTCTCGCGCAGTTTGTCCACCGTCATATCCTGGTAGAGGGCCATGACCTCGTCCAGGCGGGACAGGCGCTCGGGCTCCCAGCCGGGCAGGGTGAGCCCACCGGACTCCTCGGCCGTGCGCTGGACGATATCCTGCGGGGTCATGCCCTCGATGTCGGCGTGGTCGTAGTACAGGCAGGTCGAGCCGTCCTCGTTGACGTGGGCGAGCTCGGTGCGCAGCCAGTCGAACACGGGCATGAAGTTGTAGATGACCACCTTCACGCCGAACTCGGCCAGGTTCTCCAGGGTGGTGCAGTAGTTGGCGATGTACTCATCGCGCGTGTCAAGGCCGAGCTTGATGTCCTCGTGGACGTTGACCGACTCGATCACCTCGCACTCGAGGCCGGCGGCGCGGACCTGGTCCATCATCTTCGCGATCTCCTCACGGGTCCACACCTCCCCCGCAGCGTACTGCGACAGGACACCCATGGTGCCGGTCATTCCGGGGATCTGCTTGATGTACTGGAGCGGGATCGGGTCGAATCCTTCGCCGTACCAACGGAACGTCATCTTCATGCGAGGGTCTCCTTCAGGGTGGTGCGGACGGCGCCCGGGCCGGCCACGAGTTTGGTGAACAGTTCTTCCACGCGCAAGGCGAGCGGCGTGTCATAAAGGTTGGTGCCGAAAATGGCGGGGTTGGACAGGATGGGCTGAAGGGCCGCGTGGGCGTCCACGTCCCCTCCGAGCTCGACACCGTCCAGGTGGGCCTGCAGCTCAGCCAGCAGCGGGTCCGGGGACGGGTCGAACGGCGCGCCATCGTCGTCGACAGCGAGCAGGTAGCGCATCCAGTTAGCGATCACCAGCGGGATCGCCACGAGTTCGCCCAGGTCACGGCCCTGCGCGAGGTATTTCTTGATGGTCTCCCCGAAGCGGATGCCCACCTTCTGCGAGGTGTCCATCGCAATGCGGGCCGGGTCGTCGGGCAGGAAGCGGTTGGGGAAACGCACCTCGAGCACTTCGCGCAGGAAGTCCTCTGGGTTCACGATTCCGGGGTCGACGACGACGGGCAGGCCCTCCTTCCAGCCGAGCCGCTCGACCAGAGCCCGCAGGTCGGCGTCGCGCATCTCGGAGTCGATCGTGGGGAAGCCGAGCAGCACGCCGGCGGTGGCGAGCGCGGTGTGGAGGGGGTTGAGGCAGGTGGTGACCTTCATGTTTTCGAAGTCGTCGCACACCTGGCGGGAGGTGAGGTGAACGCCATGAGCGGCGAAATCCGGCACCTCGCCCACGAGCACGTCCTCAATAATGAGATATTCGGTAGGCTCGGCGTTGACGAAGCCGGCCAGCGGGGTGCGCCCGAGCATCTCGATGCCCATGTCCTCAAAGCCGAGGCCCGCAAGCTCCTCAGCCACGGAGGTGTTGGGGCGCGGGGTGATCTTGTCGATCACGGTGATGGGGAAGGCCACGCGGGCGGCGTCGTCGGCCCAGGCGAGCGCCTCGTTAGAGAGCTGGCCCGCCTCGTGCCAGCCGCGCATGATGGTCATGACCGAGTCGCGCAGCTTGTCGCCATTGTGGGAGAAGTTGTCGAAAGAGATGACGTTGATCGGGCCGGCGCCGGCCTCGAAGCGGCGCACGAGCAACCCGGCCAGGTTCGCCATCGTGTTTGCATGGAAGCCGTGCGGGCCGGCGGCGATCGCCGCGAGCGCCTGCTCGGAAAGGTTGCCGGCCGAGTCGTGGATGCCGTAGCCCTTTTCGGTGATGGTCATCGTGATGAGGGTGAGCTCGGGGTTGGTGACGATCTGGGTGAGGCGCTCGAAGTCCTCCGGGCGCTGCCAGGCCAGGCCCTCGGCGATGCCGGCGATCACGCGGTAGTCGCGCGAGCCGTCCGGGTTGAGGATGGTGGAGAGGGTCATGAGGTCGTGTTTGCCGAGTTGGATGTCGAGCTCCGCGGGGTCCATCGGCACGACGGCGGTGATGGGCCAGCGATCGCCGGCGGCCAGGAGGTCGTGGGCGATGCGCGCCGGGAAGACGCGGAAGATGTTGCCGGGACCCAGGTGGATCCAGCGCGGGTTGGCCCGCCCGTCCGCCTGCATGGCGGCGACGTCGAAGGGCGGTAGCTGCACGCCGGCCACTTCGAAGGGGGCGCGGTCGCTTAGTCCTGCGAGATTCAGTTTCATGCTTGGCTCTCCGTTGACCCTAGTCATTTATTTATGTGAAACGCTCGTTTCATACACTTAAACAGTACCCTGTCCCTGTGACACAGTCACTAGTTTCATCATAGTGTGTCGAGCACAACATTCTCCGCGCAACCGAACGCAAGATTCCCCGCGTATTTCATATGGTGGAACGGGCCGCGCTAGAATTAGCCGCATGAGCACACCCAAACCACTGGCAAGCGTCAGCCGCGCCCTCTCGCTCGTGGAATACCTCGCCACCCGCGACCCCGACGGCACCGCACTTGGCACCATCGCCTCCGACCTCGGCCTCAACAAAGCCACCGTCTACAACACGCTTGCCACGCTACGCGACCGCGACTGGGTGGAACGAGACCCCGAAACCGGCTTCTACCGGCTCGGCGACGGCATCGCCCCCATCGCCGCCTACCGCACCTCCACCCGCCGCGCCGTGGACGAACTACGACCCTACCTTGAGAACATCGGGCGGCGCTTCAACGAACTCGTCCACCTCGGCCAACTTGTGGAAACCGACATCGTTTACCTCGACAAGGTCGAACCCGACCGCCCCATCCGAGTCGTCTCCGCGGTCGGCCGCCACGCCACCGCCGTCACCACCTCGCTCGGCCGAGCCCTCATCGGCTCCTTCCCCGACCGCGACAATCGCCTCCCCTGGTACTTCGAAACCCCCGACATCACCTCGCGCACCAAGGCCGACCAGCGCACCCTCCACGACGCCGTCCTCGCCAACTTCACCCGCCTCGACCACGACGGGTGGACCGAAGAAATCGAAGAAAACGAAGTCGGCATCGCCTGCGTGGGCGTCCCGCTCCTCGGCCCGCGCAAAAACTTCGCCATCTCCATCTCCGCCCCCGCCGAACGCATGACCCCCGACTATCGCGCCGAACTCGCCGCCGGCATCCGCGAAGAAAGCGACCACCTCCCCTCGAACCTCCACCTCCACACGCGCCCCATCGAGCGCGGATAGGTTCACGACGCCGGTCGCGCGGCCTGCCGGGTAGCGCGGCTGGGGCTCGTGCGGCTCGGACTGTGCCGGTGCTGCTGGAACTAGTGCAACCGGTCGGGCCGGCATCGTCGGCACCCCACACGCGACGTAACTTACAGCAGCGAGCTACGCCACGGCGGCGTCAGAAAACCCGCTACAACAAGCGAAAACTCACGACACACGTAGGGCCCGCGGTGGACATCGGCGAGCGGGCGCGCACCTAATATGGGGAGCATGCCAGGGAACACCGCGAACTCGTTTTCGAGGCCGTATCGTATCCGGGGCCTGGACGGCCTGCGCGCCATCGGAGCACTGTTTGTGCTCGTCTACCACCTGCTGCCGTCCGTGGGCGGGGCCGGGTTCATCGGGGTGGACGTCTTCTTCGTCATCTCCGGGTTCCTCATCACCGCGCTCCTGCTCAAAGAACACGACGCCACCGGCGTCATCGACCTGCCCAGCTTCCTCCACCGGCGCTACCGGCGACTCCTGCCCGCGGTGGTAGTCATGGTGGTGGTCACGCTCGCGCTCGGCCGACTCATCTCCGCCGACGCCGTCACCCAGGCTCGCTGGCAAGCCTTCGGCGCGCTCACCGGCACCTACAACTGGTTCCAGGTGGCCAACGGGTCCAACTACTTCGAGGCGCAGTCGCCGCTACTGCTGAACAACATGTGGTCGCTCGCGGTGGAGCAGCAGTTCTACCTCGTGTGGCCCGTGGTAGTCATGGCGCTCTTGCTTGGCGCGCGGCGGTGGGTCGCGGGGCACGGGGGCGCGGGCGCGGCCGAACGGGACGCCCGTCGTGCGCAGATCGGAGTGATTGCGGGCATCGGCGTCATGTCACTGACGCTGCACGCGTGGCTCGCCGGCGGCGACGTCACCCGCGCCTACGTCGGCACCGAATCCCACATCTTCGGCCTCATGATCGGCGCCGGCATCGCATTCGCCCTGCCCGGCATCATGACCGGCCGGCCGCGCACCGCCTCCCCCCTGTGGGGCGTGGGCAGCTGGGTGGCGCTCGCGGGCCTGACCGTGCTCACGTTCAACGTCCCCGACGCCTCCTGGTTCTACCCCTGGGGCATGCTGCTCGCGTCCGCACTGGCCGGGGTGGCCGTGCGGGGGATCCTGCCCGACGTCGTCGGCACACCCTCCGAGGCCCTCGCCGGGTTGCTCGAGTCGCGGGTCATGGTGTGGATCGGGCAGCGCTCATACGGCATCTACCTGTGGCACTGGCCCCTGTGGGTGCTCGCCGTCTACCACCTCCACATGCCGCGGCCGCTCGCGGCAGCCCTGGTGCTCGCCGTGTCGGTGGCCGCCGCGCACCTGTCCTATACCTACGTGGAGACGCCGATCCGCACCATGGGGCTAGTGGCCTGGGTGCGCTCCATGGGCAAGCTCCCCACCGTCACAACCGCGTGGCTCACCACCGGCGCGCTCGCGCTCGCGGCCACGTTCACGGTCGCGCTCGTCACCTCCCCCGACATGACCGAGGCCCAGGCCGCAGTCGCCGCCGGGAAGCACGCCCTCGCCTCGCACTCCGCCAAACCGGGTGACGGCGCTGGTGAAGCCGGAGGCGCTGGCGGGGCTGGAGCGGCTGAGCCGGGCGGGGCCGCTGGCACCGCTGCGCCCGAGCCCAGCGCCAAAGCGACACCCGAACCGGAACCGACCGCCGCCCCCACGCCCAACACCGGCGCCGACATCACCATCATCGGCGACTCCGTCACCCTCGCCGCCGCACCCGCTCTGCTCGAGACGTTCCCGGACGCCGTTGTGGACGGGGAGGTCTCCCGGTCGATCCGGGTGTTCAAGGGCATCGCCGAGGGATACGCCGCGCAGGGCAAGCTGCGTGGGACCGTGGTCATCTCACTGGGTACCAACGGCGCGATCTCGGTGGAGACCGCGCGTGACATCATGGACTACCTCGGGCCCGACCGCCACGTCGTGTGGGTGACCGCCGCCGCCCCGCACGCTGAATGGGTGCCGCAATCGAACGCCACGATCTCGCAGATCGCCGCCGAATACCCGGACCGCGTGCGGGTTGCCGACTGGGCCGCGATCGCCGCCGCCCACCCCGAACACCTCGCCTCCGACGGGATCCACCCCGGCGGTGAAGGCGGGGCCGAGTACGCGACCGAGGTCAAGCGGGCGGTCGACTCGTTCTGATTTCTGGGCAGCACACGCGGTTCTCAGGGCCCGTCCGACAGAAGTCGTGAAAATACCGGCTACCGATTCCTATAGACACTCGGTGGGCACCAGATTCACGACTTATGGCGGCGCCACCGGGTATCAGGAGGGAATGACCCCGGCGCCTCCGGGTGCCGGACTGAAATTAGGCTGCCGGCACGGATTATCGGCGCCCGGGCTGGCGGCATTTGTGCCCGCGGCTCGGCGGCTAGTACTCGCCCCCGCGCCAGAGCACCGGCTCGGCGGCGTACTGCACACCCGAGCACTGCAGGTCGGCATGAACACGGGAGGCCCGCAGGTCGATGATGCGCTGGTTGGCGGAGCCGCGGAAGGCGAGGTCGTGGTGGTAGAGACGCTGGATGAACGGCCCGTCCACGAGCACGTCCACGAGGTCGAGCAGCTCGCGCTTGTCGGGGGTGTCGGCCAGGAGCTGTTCGTAGGTGTAGCCGGTCCACACCCACACGTCGCGCGTGGCGGCCTCACCCGCGCCGAAGCGTTCGCGGAAGCGGCGCAACAACGGCAACAGGATCGGGGTGGCCAGCATCGGCTCCCCGCCCAGCAGGGACAGCCCGGCCACGTACGGCTGGGCGACATTTGCGAGGATCCGCTCCTCAAGCTCAGTCGTGTAGGGTCGGCCATAGCGGAAGGACTGCGCCGCCTTGTTGTAACAATTCGGGCACCGGAACGGGCACCCCGACACGTACAACGAGCAGCGCACCCCCTCCCCGTCCACAAAATTGAACGGCTTGTAGTCCGCGACATTCCCGGCGAACAGCGCCCGCCCGTCCCACTCGCAGGGGGCGGGGACGCTGACGCCATCGGCGTTAATCACTCGCGGGCGTCCATGTGCTTGACGCGCGAGGAAATCTCCACGTGGCGGCCGTGGACCATCGGGCGCTTGACCGGGTTGCCGAGGTAGCCACAGGTGCGCTTGACGACGTCGCAGGTGTCCGGGTCGTCGTTACCGCACTCGGGGCAGGCGAAGCCCTCCGGCGTCGGGTCAAACTCGCCCTCGAAACCGCACTCGTAGCAGCGGTCGATCGGAGTGTTCGTGCCGAGGTAGGCCACGCGGTCGTAGGCGTAATCCCACACGGCCTCCAGCGCCTTCGTGTTGTGCGTCAGCTTCGGGTACTCGCAGTAGTGGATGAAGCCACCCTTGGTGAGCGGCGCATACTCGGCCTCGAAGTCGATTTTCTCGAACGGGGTGACCTTCTTGCGCACGTCGTAGTGGAAGGAGTTCGTGTAGTACTCCTTGTCCGTGACGTCCGCGATCACGCCGAACTTCTCCCGGTCCAGGCGGCAGAATCGGTCCGTGAGCGACTCCGACGGCGTCGAGTACACCGAGAACCAGTACGGGTAGCGCTCGCGCCACGCCTCCGCGTAACGGTTCATCGCCCGCAGGATCTCCAGCGTGAAGCCCTTTGCCTCCGGGTTGTCCTCCCAGTTCGGACCGTAGAAGAGGGTGGCCGCCTCGTACAGGCCGATGTACCCCATCGACACCGTTGCGCGGTGGCCGCGGAAAAACTTCTCCACGCCCGTCTCGCTTTCCTCCGCGCGCAGGCCGAACGCGCCGTAACGGTAGAGGATCGGGGCGTTCGCCGGAGTGGCGTCCTCGCAGCGCTTGATGCGGTAAAGCAGGGCGTCCTTGACGATCTGCATGCGCTCCTCGAAGATCTCCCAGAACGCGTCCTTGCTGCCGCGCGCCTCGATCGCGATGCGCGGGATGTTGAGGGTCACGACGCCGAGGTTGTTCCGGCCCGCGTTGATGGCCTCGCCGGTGGCGGGGTCCACCCACTTGGGCAGGAAGGAGCGGCAACCCATGGGGGCCTTGTAGTCGCCCTCGATCTGGACCAGGCGGTCATAGGAGAGCACATCCGGGTACATGCGCTTCGTGGAGCACTCGAGGGCTAGCTGCTTGATGTCGTAGTTCGCGTCCTGCGGGTCGAGGTTGACGCCGCGGCGCAAGCCCATGACCAGCTTGGGGAAGATCGCCGTGTGGCGGTCCTTGCCGATCCCGCCGATGCGGACCTGGAGGATCGCCTTCTGGATCTCGCGCTCAAACAGGCCCGTGCCCAGGCCGAAGCCGAGGGTGACGAATGGGGTCTGGCCGTTGGACGTGTAGAGGGTGTTGATTTCATACTCCAACGACTGCATCGCGTCGTAGATGTCCTTCTTTGTCTTCGCCAGGGCGTAGTCTTCGCGGCGCTCGGGCGCAACCCACTCCACGGCGTCGCGCATGTGCTTGTTGTAGTTGAGCTGGGCATAGGGGGCGAGGACCTCGTCGATGCGGTCCACCGACGTGCCGCCGTACTGGGAGGAGGCCACGTTCGCGATGATCTGGGCGATCTGGGCGGTTGCCGTGTTGATCGACTTCGGGGATTCCACGCGCGCGTTGCCGATCTGGAAGCCGTTCGTCAACATGCCCGGGATGTCGATGAGGCAGCAGTTGGTCATCGGCTGGAAGGGGTTGTAATCGAGGTCGTGGAAGTGGATGTCGCCCTTGATGTGAGCGTTGGCCACCGGCTTGGGGAGCATGTGCTTCAGCGCGTAGGCCTTCGCCACCGAGCCGGCCGTGAGGTCACGCTGGGTGTTGAAGACCGTGGCGTCCTTGTTCGCGTTCTCGTTCACCACCGACTTGTCCCGGCTTAGCAGCTTGCCCACCGAGTGCTGGATGTCCATCGTCTGGTTGCGCTCCACGTCCCGGTCGTGACGGTACTCGATGTAAGCGCGGGCCACCTCCGGGTAGCGCGAAGCCATGAGGTAGTCCTCCACCGCGGACTGGATTGTGGGGATGTCAAGGTTCTCGGCGGGCAGGGAGGCGACCACCGCGTTCGTGGCCTGCGAGCAGAAGGCGTGATCCTCGAGCCCACGGTCATTCATCGCCGCCTCAATGGCCCGGTAGATCTTCGACGCATCGAAGCGGACCGAGCGACCGTCCCGCTTAAGGACGCTGACGGTGGTGACGTTGATGAGTGACATGATCTCTTCCCCTCTTTGAGCGCGCCCAGCCAAGGCCAATGCGTGCGGTGTTCTTGCTGTTGGGCCGCATTTAGCCGGTCGGCTACGCTTTCTGGGCATATTCCAGAAAACACAAGATGTGCCGTCTCGAAAAAACGCGAACACTACATATAGTAGTCGCTTTCGAATCACATGCATGTATTTTTCGCAGTGAGTTTCGCCCGCGACGTGTCTTCACGAACGCGATCCGCGCGCAACCGGGCCAAGCGCGGGCACGATGGGTGCCAACGATCTATGTCTTCTGAGGCGATCGGCGTGTCGCCGGGCCGGATGTTTGTGGCCCTACTAGTCAACTCCTCGCCACGCTGGCAGCATCAAGGATCCCCACGATCGCAGCCGCGCCATCGATCCACGGATTCCACACACCGTGTTGGTGGCACCCTCGAAGGCGATCTTGAGCGCACGGCCGCCTGCCGCTCCGTGCAGGATCACCGTGGCGCCGCGCGCGTATACGCGAGCGGCCTGACCCGTAAAGACGACTTCGCCCATCTGCGTCTTCTCCGTCTTGGCGCCGGCGTGGTCGACGTAGGACGCACCATCTAGACCCTCAATCCGCACGCCCCTGATGTCGTCGACAGCTAGGTAGGTGTGGAGCGCTTCTTCGAACGACGTCGTCTCGTCACCTTGGTTGATGACCGTCAGTTTGAGCTCAAGCTCTGGGCCGAAGGTGACCTCGTAGCGCAACGCGAGGCCAAAGGCTCGGCCGGGGAAGGTTTGGGCGGGTAGGGAGTAGACCGCGGTCACGGAATCGCCCTGCATAGTGGAGCCGTCGAAGTCCCAGGGTGTGATACGCGCCGCGCCGTGCTTCGGCTGGGCTTGGCCGGTCCTGCCGGCGCCGAACCACGGATCCATTATCCGCAATGAAAGTGCGCTCATTAAGCGGGCGCGGTCCAGCCACGAGTAATTCCATACAGTTCCTACCCCAAGCGCCCCACACATCTGGGCGCGCCGCTACTCAGATAGCGTAATCTCTTCGACGAGAACACGCCTAGCGTTCTCAAAGTGTTCGCCTCCGCAGTCGAAGCCCCCGTCGATATCCGACTGTTCGCCAGTCAAAAAGACGTCACCGGCCTTGATCCTTGTGCCGTTGACGTCAAGGTAGGCGCCATCCGCAGGGCCCGTAGCCGTTCCCGCGAAGACAAGCAGCGCGCCGCGCTCATTGATTGGGCACAGTTCATCGCCACCCACCCTGATCTCTTTCAAGGTATTGATGGCCGCAACACTTAAGACATACTCCGCTCGCTGCAGAGTCGGCGCCTTCAGATCCTCGGCTTGGCCGGCGCACCCCGCCAGCGCAAGCAGGAGGATTCCCGCCAGCGCACCACCATTTCGTAGCCTAGCCATATATCAATCTCGCTCCATAGTTATCCCGCACTGCACGCCAATCAGTAACATATGTCGTGGATTGCCCGACCAAGGGATCAAAGTGGCCGGTTATCATTCCCGTTACTCTGACCGAGCTACCGAAGTTGGCGAATACCGGCCCCCCAGAATCACCACCTTGGCTTGAGGTACCACCTCGTAGACTAATGAGGTTGCCATAACAACCGGTACCAAAGCATCGTGATATGCCATAGCTAATTACTTGGTTATTACAAACGTTTCCACTCGTTCTTCCCTGAAAGCACAGCCGATTTCCTTGTGACCCCATGGGGTGCCAAGTGCCCGCCACGGGCTTCCTCTCACCACCAGAAAGGATCTTTCCTTCGTATGTCTTGCCGCTCACAAACTCTGCATCAATGCTCGCATTATATTTGTGTGTAACCCGACCTGAATTAGAAACACCTGCACGCGAAGAAGATGTCCAGACATGCGAGAGCAAATCGAAACAATGACCCGCAGTAAAAAACCCACGTGCACCATTACTATTCTCAGCGGGAATACCACTCGTACACGAATACAAATTCCCCTGCCGATAGCCAAGAATTGACGCTCCCCCAACAAATGGGGCCCGCACATTTTCGTTGTACGCATCGTCTTGATAATATCCCGGCACGAATGAGTATCCAACGCCTGTATCTGGGAGCAGCTCAAGGTCGCCTTCAGTCAGCTCACCGCTCAGCTCAATGGTGTCGCTTTGTGCATGGTAACCAAACGCGACCCGTGCGCCCGTCGCTTGGAAGTGTGCTGTTAACTGCTCCATTGCAGAAGATATCTGTGCGGCAGTGTACTTAGACATCACAACAACCACACTGTCGCGACCATCGCCGGAAAGTGCATCACTCCGTAGGTGAGAAGCATTGGATGACTCTAGTGCATACTCGGGAGAGAGGTTCAATTCCGCCTTCGCGCTTGTCGCATCCTCGCGCGAGATCGCAACATAGCCAACACCCAAGTCCGTATCAAAATACTGTCCCACGATCTCGAAACCGTCAGTAGTGTACGGTGCATCTTCAGGGGGTAGACCGATGTCCCCAGCAGATGCCACATAATACTCAACCGGCTCCGGCATCTCAACAAGTTGCGCAAGTGGAGTATCCGCGACACTCCTTGCGCGCGAATCATTCTCAACATCCGGTGTGGCTGAAACATCGTCAGTAGCCACGCCGAATCCGGTCGCCGCGATCAGAGCAGCGCCCGCGAAGGCTAAACTGAGCGCGTTCTTTTTCACGTGTGGATCTTATCACATTTTCCAGATGTGTGTAAGAATTATAGCATCGAAGCCCCCCAACGGTGTTGATTTTTTCAGCGGCTGGCCCGTTTTCTTGCGTTAAAGTCGGGTTTGGACTCAGCTTCATGCTGGGGTGGAGAATCCTCGCTGTAGAATCTGCGGAACACTAACACAAAACCGGGGTGCGACCAGTGCTGGTAAACCACGGTTCCGCTGCTCGGCTTGCCGTGCTAGCCACACGCGTAGGAATGATACGAAGGCGCGGGATATGGCCGTTGATGGCACCAGTTGACGAGGTCCGTCACGTGGTGGTTGGGGATGATATTTACTTGTCACACAAGCTAGTACTCATCGCTTTCACGAAGAATCACATGTTGGGCTTACGCCTGTCGACTCCTTCGCTGAAGCTGCGGAATAGGCGAGCCGACCGGCATTATGAAACACCGCGCATCAGTCCTCCCTTGCTAGAGAAGCGTGGGTGTCCAACCCTCGCTCGGAATTGCCTCATGACCGCCGCCTCGAAGCCAGTAACTCGCTCACAGGGCGAGCGTGCGATGTGTCTGTCCTCAACCTGACACAACTGTTGAGTCTGAGCGCGACCGAGCCCATATAGCGATCGGTAGACGCCATATTCAAGAGACGTGTCGGGCGCTGTGTCAGATTCTCAAGAGAAGTGTCGCTCAGCTCGTATAGGCGCACGGGCACTAAGTTCTTCCTATCGGAAGCAGGGCCAACGACGCCGAGCCGGGGGCTGGACCCACAGCGGCGACTGGCGACGCCGAGGCCTCCGCCTGCCGGCGGACCGGCCGGCGGGACACACACCAGCGAGCAAGCACCCTCGCCTACACCGCGCCTGTGGCCGTCAGGTACGTCAGCACCGCCCGCACCCGCCGGTTCTCCTCCCCGGCCGGCAGCCCCAGCTTGGAAAACACGTTCGCCACGTGCTTGGACACCGCCGCGCCGGACAAGTACAGCTCCCCGGCGATCTCTGCGTTCGACTTCCCCTGCGCCATGAGCTCCAGCACCTCGGATTCACGCGGGGTCAGCGCGTCCAACGCGCTCGCCTTCCCGCGTACCAGCCCCACGGCCACCTCCGGGTCCACCACAACGCCGCCGCCCGCCACGATCGACAGCGAGTGCACGAAGTCCGCCACCCGCGACACCCGCTCCTTGAGCAGGTACCCCAGGCCCCCGCGGTCAGCGCCGGGCCGAGCCATCGCCACCGGGTCGAACAGCGCGGACGCATAGGCGGGCGCCACGTACTGGCTCAGTACCATGACCGACAGGTCGGGGAAGTCGGACCGCAGCTCCACGGCCACCCGCAGCCCGTCGTCGCTCATCGTCGGCGGCATCCGCACGTCCGTGACCAGCACGTCCACCGCCCCCGGATCACCCGCGAGTAGCTCCCGCACAGCCGCGAGCGTGCTGGGCGCGTCGGAGGTCTGCCCCACCACGGTGTGCCCCACACGCTCGAGGATGCCGGCCAGCCCCTCGCGCACCAAGGTCGCGTCATCGGCCAAGAAGATCTTCATTGCACTCCCCCAATCGCACTCTCGCCTCGGTATAGCAGCAGCGGAATCGTGCCCACCACCATCGTGGGCCCGCCCACCGGCGAGTTCACCTCCAGCTTCCCGCCGAACGCGGCCAGCCGCTCCCGCAGCCCGGCCAGCCCATGCCCGGCCACCACCGACGCCCCGCCCGGCCCGTCATCCACCACCGACACCCTCAGCGTCTCATCCGCCGCCAACAGCAAGGTGGTCCGCGCTCCCGGCGCGTACTTCGCCACGTTCGTCAGCGCCTCGGTGGCCAGGAAGTACGCGGCGGCCATCACCCCTTCGGGCATGTCGGGCAGCGCGTGCGGCACCACCACCCGCACCGGCACCGGGCTGCGCTCCGCCGCCCCGCGCACGGCCCTTTCCAGCCCCAGGTCCGACAGCACCTTGGGGTGGATCTCATTCACGGTTTCGCGCAGGGCCCGCAGCGCCTCCTCGTTCGTCTGCAGCGCCCGCGCCACGATCCCCGGCAGGTCCGCGAGCGCCGGCGGGATCTCCCCCGCGGCCCCCGCCATGTCCAGCAAGAACTGTGCTTCCCCGATCGCCATCCCGGAGGCGACGAGGTGCTGTTGGGCACCGTCGTGAAGGTCGCGTTCGATGCGCCGCCGCTCGATCTCGAACGCGGACACGATTTGCCGTCGCGAGTCGGTCAGCTCCTCGACTTGCCGCGCCACGTCCTTCTTCCTCCACATACCTCTAGCCTATCGGCGCCCTCCGACACTCTCGACCCCCGCGCCGTCGCCCCCGCGAAAAGGTAGACCTAGCCCTACCCCCAATTGGGCAGGTAGCACCCTCGAAATCGGTGCCGGCCCGGGTTTGAATGGAACCATGAACGAACTCAATGCAACGCACTTGGTAAAAACGTACGGTAAGGTCCACGCCCTCGCCGGGGTCGACCTCCACATCGACGCGGGCGAACTCGTCGCCGTCATGGGCCCCTCGGGGTCCGGCAAATCCACGCTTTTGCACGTCCTGTCCGGCATCCTTGTTCCCGACGACGGCGACGTGCGCCTTGGCACCACCTCCGTCACGTCGCTGAACGACGCCGGCCGGTCGAAGTTGCGCCGCGAGCGCCTCGGTTTCGTGTTCCAAGACGGGCAGCTGGTTCCGGAGCTGACCGCGCGGGAGAACGTTGCGCTGCCCCTGTTCGCCGCTGGGGTCAAGCGCGGGGAGGGCCTGCGCCGGGCCGAGGAGTGGCTCTACCGCCTCGGGGTGGCGGAGCAGGCGAAGAAGCGCCCGGGCGAGATGTCGGGCGGGCAGGCCCAGCGCGTGGCGATTGCCCGCGCGATGGTCTCCAGCCCGGCGATCATCTTCGCTGACGAGCCGACCGGCGCGCTCGACCAGGCCACCGGCCACGAGGTCATGCAGCTGCTGTCCACCACCGCCCGCATGAACGGCACCACCCTGGTGGTCGTCACCCACGACCTCAAGGTCGCCTCCTGGTGCGACCGCCTGGTGGAGATTCGCGACGGCCTCATCCACACCGATCGCCCAATGTCGCAGGTGCAGGGCGCGGAGGTGGCCCGATGAACACGCTGCAGATGACGGGTCACCTCGCCACCTCCCGGATCCGCAACGCCCGCGGGCACGCGCTGTTGGACGCGCTCGCCGTCGTCGCCTTCTCCGTCTCTTCCTGGCTGCTGCTCACCACCGCCGGGGGCGTGTGGATGTTCTACGAGCGGCTGGACACCACGGGCCCGCGCCTACTCGAGCAGGGCGTCCCGCTCGACGTCACGGACGGGTTGAGCGGGGTCTACATGAGCCTGGCGGTGCTCGCGCTCGGCCTGCTCATTATCCCCCTCCTCTCCCTTGGCGCCTCGGCCGCCCGGCTCGGCGCGAACGGCCGCGCCCGCCGCCTCGCCTCCCTGCGCCTCATCGGACTCAGCGCCGGCCAGGTCAACCTCATGACCCTCGTGGAAACCCTCATCCAGGCCGCTGTCGGCTTCACGATCGGCGGGGCGATCTACCTCCTCACCTTGCCCGCGTGGTCGAACATGAGCTTCACCACTTTGCCCATCACCACCACCGAGATGCTCCTGCCCTGGTGGGGCTGGCTCGCCGCCGCCGCGCTGGTCGCCGTCATCACGATCGGCTCCACCCTGGCCGGCCTGTGGCGCGTGTCCATCTCCCCGCTCGGCGTCTCGCGCCGGGAGACCCCGAAGGCGATGAAATACTGGCGGGTGATCGGCGTCGTCGCCGCGATCCCGGTGCTGGGCGTCATGATGCAGAACCTCGACCCAGAGACCTCCACCATCGCAAACTTCCTCTTGTCCGCGCTCATGCTCATGGTCTTCTTCCTCACCGTGTCGCTGGCCGGCCCACTGTTCATCCAGATGGCCGCCCGCCCCGTGGCCGTCACGGCCCGCACCCCGCGCCTGCTCGGCACCCGCCGCGTCCTCGACGACCCCCGCGCCGCATGGCGCAACATCTCCGCGATCTCGCTCATGGCGCTCCTGGCCTCCGTGGTCGTGTTCATCATGACCATGGACGTCACCGGCTACGGCAGCATCAACGAGGACGTGGACAACCTCAGACGCACCCTCACCGGCGACATCACCAAGGGTGTCGCGATCGCGCTCGCCTTCTCCCTCATTCTGGGCGCCACGGGCACCCTCATCCACCAGGCCTCCGACGTGTTCGACCGCGCCGAGGAATCCGCCGCCCTCATGCGGATCGGCCTGCCCTACTCCACCCTCCTCAAGGCCCGCCTGTGGCAGGTTATCCCGCCGTTGCTGCTCATGCTCTCCGTGACCATCGGCCTCGGCGCCCTACTCGGCACCTTCGCCGAGCAAAAGGCCAACACCGACAACCTCGTCATCCTCGTGTGGGTGGTCGGCCTCGGCATTGCGCTCACGCTCGCGGCGGTGGTCGCCACCGCACCGATCCAGGCGATGGTGCTGTCCCAAAAGTCGCGCAAGAACGACTAGCAGGCGGTGGCTCCGTCAGAACTCGTGAATCTGCGGTCCACCAGGCTCCTATAGGAACCGGTAGCCGGTATATTCACGACTTCTGTCGGACCGGCGGCTCGCCCGTGCCGGGTGACACGGCAAACCCATGACAGTGGTCATGGAAAAGTCCGGTCACCCGGCACTTCTGCGCGCGCGGGTGGCTGGGCACAATGGAGTCATGAACGCAATCAGCGCCAAGGCGCTTACGAAGAAGTTTGGCAACGTCACCGCCGTGGATGGCATTGACCTGGTGATTGAGCCGGGTGAGGTGGTCGCGCTCCTTGGCCCAAATGGGGCCGGCAAGACCACCACGCTCGACATGATCCTCGGCCTCACCCATCCCACCTCCGGGCAGGTGTCGGTGCTCGGCGGCACCCCGGCGGCGGCGATCCGCGCCGGCCGCATCAGCGCCCTCCTCCAGACCGGCGGGCTACTGGCCGACATGACCGTGCGCGAGTCCGTGGCCTACATCGCCGCGTGCTACCCGGGCGCCCAACCGATCGACTCCGTCATCGAGCGCACCGGCCTCACCCCCATCGCGGGGCGCCGCGTGGGCAAGTGCTCCGGCGGCGAACAGCAGCGCCTCAAGTTCGCACTCGCCCTCCTGCCCGAGCCCGACGTCCTCATCCTCGACGAACCCACCACCGGCATGGACGTGGCCGCCCGCCGCGAATTTTGGGCCAACATCTACGAGGAATCCCACCACGGGCGCACCGTCATCTTCGCCACCCACTACCTCGCCGAAGCCGAGGAGTTCGCCAAGCGCACGATCCTCATGAACGCCGGCCGCATCGTCGCCGACGGGCCGACCTCCCAGGTGCGCTCGATCGCGGGCCTACGCCACGTGCGGGCCACGGCCTGCGCCCTGCCGGCCACGGAACGCGAGACGCTCGCCGCCGAGCTTGCGGCGCTTCCGGGCACCACGGCGTCGTGGGACGGGCAAACCCTCGAGGTGCGCACGGCACACTCCGACGACGCCGCCCGCATCCTCCTCGCCCACCCCATCACCGACCTCATCATCACCGAGGCCTCGCTCGAGGACGCCTTCCTCACCCTGACCTCGACCGAGAAGACTGGAGCCTAACATGATCGCCATCGACCTCAAGCGCATGCTGCGCGACCCCGGAGTCCTGTTCATCATCGGGGTGCCCGTGCTCATGTACCTCATCTTCGGCGCGGCCCAGAGCTACGGGCAGGAGAGCGCGGCGAACGGCAACCTCGCCATGGCGATCATGGTGGGCATGGCCGCTTACGGCGCCGTGGCCGCCACCGCTAGCCTCGCCTCCCAGGCCGGGGTGGAAAAGCTGCAGGGGTGGGGGCGCCAGATCTCCCTCACCCCGCTGACCGCCGGGCGCTACGCGCTCAACAAGTCCCTGACCGCCGCGGCCTTTGCCCTCATCACCGTGGCCATCATCTACGCAGTGGCGGCACCCACCGGCGCGAAGGGCACGGCGTGGGCGTGGGTGGGGTCCTTCCTCATTGTGGCGGTGGGCGCGCTACCGTTCGCGCTGGTCGGGCTGGCGCTCAGCTACGTGATGCGCTCGCAGTCGGCGACGTCGGTGGTCAACGCCCTGGTCCTCCTCTTCGCTTTCGCCGGCAACCTGTTCGTGCCCCTGTCCGGCAAGCTGCTCGAGGCCTCCCGCTTCACCCCGATGTGGGGCTACATCACGCTTGCCCGCTGGCCCGTCGCTGAAGGGATGTGGACCACCGGGCAGGGCGAGGCCTACACCGACGAACTGTGGCAGGCCCTCGTGTCCTTCGGGGTGTGGACGGCCGTGTTCATCGGCCTCGCCGCCCTCGCCCTACGACGCCGGGGTGAACGCCAGTGAGCAGGCGCGCTGAGGGTGCGGCCGGTGCCGAGGGGGCCGGCCGCACCGGCCGTGCTTGGCGCGGACGCGAAGCGGGCTGGTCGGGCAGCACAAGCCGGGCGGGCAGCGCGGGCCGGGGCGACGGCGTCGTGAAACGCTCACGCGAAGAGCTGCGCGAGCAGGTGGGCGGCATGGCAATGGCGTTCGTGTGGCTGGTGTTCCTCATCAATCCGGTGGTAGAGATCCTCGGGCAGACGGAGCCCGCGTGGCTGAAGGCTGTCCAGCTCGGGGGCCTGGCCCTCTTCGCCGCCGCGTACATCACCGGCACCGCCTACGCGCTCACCCGTCCCGACCCCTTCTCCGACACTTTCTACCCCGCCACGGCAGTAGCCGTCGCCGTGTCCGGCGCCATCTTCATCGCCAACACCGCGGTCTACCCCGGCGCCGCCGCACTTGGGATCTACGTGGTGGCCCAGCTCGTCATCACCCTGCCCCCGCGCATCGGGTATTGGGCGGGAGGGCTGCTGTGTGCGGTCGTCGTCGGGCTGATCTCGCGCCTGCCGGGGGACGGGATGTGGGCCCTGGGGTTCATCGCGGTGGCCGTGTACGTCTCCACCATCGGCAGCAGCTACTTCACGCGCCAATCCGAGCGCGACAAGCGCGCCGCCCGCCGCGAAGCCACCCTCGACGAACGCGAGCGCATCGCCCGCGACGTCCACGACGTCCTCGGCCACACCCTCACCGTCATCTCCCTCAAATCCGAGCTCGCCAACAAACTCCTCGACCGCGACGTCGAGCGCGCCCGCGCCGAAATCGCCGACATCCACCAGCTCAGCCGGCAAGCCATCGCCGAGGTCCGCTCCACCGTGTCCGGGCTCGCCGGGCGGCAGCTGGCCGCGGAGCTCACGCACATTGAGGAGGTCGCCGACGACGCCGGCATCGCCCTCACCATCACCGGCAGCGCCGACGACGCCGACCCCAGCCACCGCATCCTCTTCGGCTGGGTGGTGCGTGAGGCGATGACCAACATCGTGCGCCACTCGGGGGCGCGACACGCGTGGATCAAGATTGGTGCACAGAGGATCGTGGTGGCCGACGACGGTGTGGGGTTCTCGCCGATGTCCGAGGGCAACGGACTGCGCGGGCTACGCCAGCGCGTGGAGAACGCCGGCGGTAGGCTGAAGGTGACAAGCCCCGGGCCGGGCGGGCGCGGGGCGCAAATCGAGGTGGAACTGTGAGCCCAATACGCGTTGTTCTCGCTGATGACCAGGCGCTCGTGCGGGGCGCGCTCGCCGCGCTACTCTCGCTTGAGGACGGCATCGAGGTGGTGGGCGAGGCCGGGGACGGCGAGGAACTCGTGGCGCTGGTGGGCAAGGTGGCGCCGGATGTGGCGCTGGTGGACATCGAGATGCCCGGCATGGACGGGATCGAGGCCACGCGGCAGATCGCGGGCCGGTGGCCGGAGGTGAAGTGTCTGGTGGTGACCACGTTCGGGCGGCCGGGCTACCTGCAGCGGGCGCTGGAGGCCGGGGCACGCGGGTTCGTGGTGAAAGAAACACCCGCCGAACAGCTGGCCGACATGGTCCGCGGCGTGCACGCCGGCAAGCGCGTGATCGACCCGGCGCTCGCCACCGAATCCCTGTTTTCCGGGGCGAACCCCCTCACTGCCCGCGAGCGCGAGATCCTGCGCATCGCCCTCGAAGGCGGGAAAGTGGCTGATATTGCGGGGCGCGTGCACCTGTCCAAGGGGACGGTGCGCAACCACCTGTCCTCGGCGATCGGGAAGATGGGCGTCACTACGCGGAGCGAGGCAGCGCGGGCCGCCCAGGACCAGGGGTGGCTCTAGGCGGCGTGGTAGGGCCGGGCTGCCAGCCCGTGCCGGCGGGCGCGGCGGGCTCTTCTGGTCGACCCGTGGCTAACTAGTGAATCTGAGCCCGAAAACGCCAGATTTCCGGACCAAAACCACCAAACTCACCTGTTAGCAACACGGGCCTCACGCCGGTAGAGCACAATCTCGCGCCCGAGGTAGACCGCAATGAGGAGCAACACCGCAATGGAGATGGGCAGCCACCAGGGGAACCGCGGGAGCTCGGAGGCCTGGCCGGCGCTGTCGACGTCGGCGGCAGGGGTGGGGATGATGCGCTCGCCGGTAACAAGGATGCGGTGGCTGTTGACGCCGAGCGGGGTGCAGGTGATGAGAGTCGCCAGGTCGCGGCCGGGCTCAACGAGCACCGCTTGACTGTCTTGGGGCTCGACCACTTGCGTGGAGAAGACGCGGTACGTCAGCACCTCACCAAAGACCTCGAGCGTAAAAGTGTCTCCCTCTTTGACCTGGTCGAGGTTGTTGAAGAGGGTAGCTTCGGGCAGACCACGGTGTGCGGTGATCACCGTCCGGGTGGAGTCCCCGCCCACGGGTAGCGACGTTCCCTCCAGATGACCTGCGCCCTTAAGTAGTGTCTCCTCGCTCGTGCCATGGTAGATCGGCAGATCCACGTCGATCGACGGAATGCGGATCCTGCCCATGATCCCCGCCTCGCCAGCCTTCAGCTGCTGGTCGTAGGGCAGGACGTCCGGGTTCGATTCGAGGTCAACGACGCCGGAGCCGTGCGGCACGTGCTCGTTCGATCCGACGACAGCCCCAGAGGCGAGCAGATCGTTGTATTGGCGTGCTTCTTGGACTTGTTCGCGGCGGTCCGGCTCGACGTGGTCGACCAGGTTGGCGTAGGAGTCGACCACCTTGGACTGGTCCCACTGACTTTTCCATGAGGCGATCGTGGGGTAAAGAATGAGCCCGCTCCCGGCTAGGACGAGGAGCGCGATGATGAAGGCACTGACGAGGCGACGCATGCGTAGATACACAGTTGTGGGGGTGCTGAGGCACCCCCACAACTCTAGGTGATGTTAGCTCCGCTTACGCGAACGAGAGTTCACCGCGTAGAGTGCCACGCCGGCGCCCACGAGGCCCAAGCCGAGCACGGTCAGCAGCGCCGTGCCCGCCGCACCGGTGAGGGGCAGATCCGGGCCGTCTTGCGGGGTGTTCGTCACGGTGGTGAGTTGCTCAGTCGGGGTCGTGACCTTACCGGCCTTGATCGTCACCTTCGTCACCGTGTCAGGAAGGACGTAGCCGGCCGGAGCCTTGGTCTCCTTGAGGCAGAACTCCTTCGTCGCCTGGTCGGCTGCGGTGCCCTTGTCGAACGTTCCGAGGTAAATGCCGGTGAAGGAGACGACGCCGTCTTCGCCAGAGACCGCTGTCACGATCGGGTCACCGGTGGTCTGGTCGCCATTGCACTGGTAGAGGCCGAACTCGGCACCCGACAGCTCCTTGCCCGGGTTATCTGCGTCCACCTTCTTGAACTTGTAGTCGCCGAAGTAGGGATCCTTGGTCGGGTCGATCGGCGGGGTGGGGACGTTCGGATCCTCGAAGGGGTTGTACTCGTTGTCGATCGGCCACGCGCTGTTCTCGACGATGCCGTTCTCGGGGATCGCGGTCACCGTGGTTTTGAGGACGAACTTGACGGTGTCACCCTTCTTGATCTGTGCACGCGCAGTCTCGCCGAGCGTGATCTTAACGCCGTTCTTCCCGCCGGTGAGCGGCTCGACAGTAACGTCCGTCAGCGGATCGACGGCGTCCTTCAGGTAGACCTTCGCAGACTGGTCAACATAGCTCAGGTAGTCCTTGAGCTCATCGACCACGCCGAATGCCGACGGGGTGTCGGTGGTCGCCGTCGTCGTGATGGTCCACTCAAGGACGTCACCCACCTTGTGCGTGTCCTTGTCGTCCGAGACTTCCTTAGTACCCGGTGTCTGGACGACGTTCTTGGGGTAGACGTGGACGTTGGTGATCCACTTGCCGTCAAACGGAAGCGGGATGGTCACGAAGAACGGGGCCGCCTTCTTCGTGATGGCGTGCTCGCCCGTCCCGGTCTCCTCGACGAGGTAGACGCCCATGTCGAGGCTGTTGACTGCTACCGATCCGTCCTCAGTGGTCGTCACCTTCTGGGAGGTACCCCTGGTGATACCGTTCTGACCAACCTGGTCGACAGTCAGGGTCGAGACCTTCTGCCAATCAGCATTCTTGTTCAGGTCAAGACCTTCGATCTTCGTGACGGTGAACTCCACGCCCTTAAGCGGATCGCTCGGCGCGGCCGAAGTTCCGTCCGGCTTGAGCTGGTTGGTGTTGCCGACTTCCTTGTGCTTGTGGATCGTAATCGACCCTTGCCCGGTCGGCATATCGCCCGGAGCGGCGTTTGCAACGCCCACACCGAGGGTGAGGACGGAAGCCAAGGCGACGACCGTCGTCGCCACAGCGCGCTGCTTCAATTTCTTGAGAAACTGCACTCGAGTACCTTTCGTCTTGTGGGCTGAACTTCGCCCTGTTTCAGTGACGCTTACGCGGTTGCGCGAGCCTTATGAGCAGGGCGAAACTGAGGACCCCCGCACCCAGAAAGGCGTAGAAGTCGCGTCCGATCCCGCCGGTGAGCGGAATCGTAGGTCCGGCCTGTAGTGTGTTGTAGATCGCCTTCGCTCCCGCGAACGTCACGTCCGGGTTGTCGGCGGCGATTGTGAAGGTCGTGGGCGTCGCGTCGAGGACGTAGCCCGCGGGAGCCTTCGTTTCCACCAGCTCGTATGTGCCGAGCGGGAGGCCCGTGACCTGGATAATTCCGGCCCGGGAGTCTGTGTCGTTGTGCGCCGAGCGCTCGCAATCGGCGGGAGAGTTGCCGACGCAGTCGGTGATCGTCCACGTGTCGGTCGTCGTCGTGTTCGTCAGCTTCCACTCCGACCCGCTTAGCAGCGGCTCGTCACCCGTGGCCGCCGCGCCTTGCTTCGCGCGCTTCTCGAAGGTCAGCGAGCCCCTGATTGGCGTGTTGACCACCGCGTTGTGCCACTTGTGCCCGGTCACGGGATCTTGACCGTCGTAGAGGTCTACCTTATGTGCCTCCTGCGACGGCGAGCTGATCGTGAACGTGTAGGTCTTGCCCGACTTCACGTAGCCCGCGGGGGCGACCGCTTCCGTCAGCGTGTAGGTGCCGCGACCAAGCCCGGTGAGGAGCAGCCGACCCTCCTCCGTGTCCTGGTCGATGCCGCCGGGAGCTGTTGCGTCGGGGACGGTAAAGCTGGGCGCTTCCTGCGTGGCGCCGTCGACGGTGAAGGTTGCGCCGTCCTCGCGTGCGAGCGTCCACGATGAGCCGGCGAGCAGCTCGCCGTCCTCGTTCACCTTCGCCCACTCCATCTTGCCGTTGGCCTTCGCCGAGTTCGTAAACGTGCACACCACGTCACCGACGGCATTTGGAATGGTGACGCTCGCCGTTGCCGTGGCGCCCGAAACCTTCGGCGTCGTGGGCTGGACGCCGCCATCACAGCGAAGCGTGACGGTATAGCCCTCCAGCGTGGCGCCGGGGCGGTTGATCGTCTCAGAGAGGGTGACCCGCGTTCCCGCGAGCACCGGGAGCCGCTCGGTGGTGACCTCGGTTTGCTCGCCTGAGGTGCTCGCCTCCCGGGAGATGTTGTTCGTCCCGACTTTCACCGTGAACTGGTCGGCGGCGTCCACGCGGCCATTGACGACCTTCCTCACGGCAACGGACGGGATGACAGCTTCGCCTGCAAGATCGGAGATCTGGCCCACCCACGGCGTTGGCCGATAGTAGGGACGGCCCGCGCCAGTTCGTTCTTCGCGCCAAGCGGCAAGCGGATATGCCCACGGCGAGTTCGGGTCCATCTCCCAGTAGGTGCCCAGATCGCCGACGTGCGGCATCGAGCGAATCTCGCGTGCAATACCGTTGGCGTCGTGCTGGTAGAAATGCGAAATGGAGTCGGTCTTCTTGTAGTTCGACGTGATGAGCGAGCCGTCGGGCCCAATCGAGATGCCCGTCGTCTGCGCCGCGTCAGAGTTTTGCTCACCGATGGACTGGCCTTGACGAATTTTCGAAGTGCCAAGGTGATAGGAGGCGAGCTCGCCGCCCCGGGCCGAAGCGAGGGTGTCCCGTGTCACCACCTCAAAGCTCACCTCGTTGTAGCCCGCGTTCGAGCTGCCCGGAATATCGGCCTGCAGATGGGAAAACACCACCACAAGATCGCCGGATTCGGTGAACGTCAAGTCGCCGTTGTTGTCGCCATTCGAGCCCCCAGGCGCGGAATCGCGGACGTCGCCGACCTTGTCTAACCTGCCATCGGGCGTCATCTTGTACACGTGCGCGACAAGGCGCTTGTCATTGTCCGGGCCTTCGCGATCCGTGATCGCGAGGTAGTACGTTCCGTCGGGGGCCACCTGACCGCCGTTGAAGGTGAGATCCTTGAGCTCGTTGCCACCCGGCACCTTCTTGTAGGGGAACTCGAACTCGTCTCCGAACTTCCTCCACTCCGTGTCGCCCGGCGTGTACTTATAGACTTGGAAAAGCGGCGCCTTTGAGGAGCCACTCCTTCCCTCGTAGGGGGTGCCAGTCTGCCCGACCTTCAGCGTCGCGTACCGAGTGCCGTCCTCCCCAACGCCGAGAGCGTTGTAGTTCAGGCCCTTGGAGAAGTAGCAGTACTTGCCATCCGTTCTTGTGGGGCGGGCGTCCTTACACTCGGTGCTGCTCAGCGGACGACGAACCTCCCGCCGGGTGTTGGGGCTCGTGTAGGAGGTGAGGTTCTGGATGCCGGGCAGGTACGGCGGCAACGGGGCGAGGTCCGCCGTCGCCGGATTGAAAAGGTAGAGCTCACCGTTCGTGGACAGGGCCTCGATACCCGGCGCCGAGCCTGCCGCACCCAGTGCGGCGAACATGAGCGGACCCGAGTCTTCGAACCCGTCAGAATTGGGCTCCGCGAAACTCCGATCGCCCTCTTGCGTATCTGCCTCCGGATCGCCCTCGGCCGTATCCGGAGCGGCTAGCTCAGAAAGCTGCTCTCCCCCCCCGCTGAATTATCGGCACTTGGCGTTTCGGGCGTAGCTTCCTCGGAACTGTCAATCGAGGGGTTGGCGTTTTCGGCGGTTCCCGGCTCCGCCGATTCGGTGTCGGCGCTGCCGGAAGGTTCCGTCTGGCCGTCTGTTTGCGTGGCGGCGTCGGTCGCCTCTGCGACCGTGGAAAGCGTCGAGGAATCTTGCGCGACGGCGGCTGGCACGCCCCCGACCAGCGCCAGGCCTGCCACCACCGTCAGTGCAACGAGTGCACGCAGACGCGCCGTGACGCTCTCAGCACATTTGCTCATGGTCACCCCGCCTCCGAATTGGTCACTGCCGATGTTGATACACTTATACTGCTATTTAGCGCCACCGAAAACAATATCGTTTTATCCTATGAACACGTCCGACATAGCTACGACTTGGGGCGGACGAAACCCACCCCCCCCCCGAACTGGGGCAACGCTCCTCTGAACACCCGTGCCGGAGGGCCCTTGTCCCGCAATGTTACTTACGACACACCTATAGGCTTTAGTGGTTTATTCTCTCGACATCACCTCGAATGCCCACACCGTCACTGTCGCCGAATCCTGCCGCCCAGCAACGTGGCACAATGGTTTCGATGATTGACGGAAGCACACCTACCAGGCACGGCGAGACGGCTGTGGGCAAGCGCGCCAATAAGCGCGCCGGCAGGCCAAACGCCAAGCATGCCGGGCGCCGCTCCCGCGGCCCGCGCCCCTTCATCCCCGCGGAGCTCGAGGCCCGCCGCGCCGCCCTCCCGGCGATCACGTACCCGCCGCAGCTCCCGGTCTCTGCGCGCCGCGCCGACATCGCGGAGGCGATCGAGAACAATCAGGTGGTGATCCTCGCGGGCGAGACGGGCTCGGGCAAGACCACCCAGTTACCGAAGATCTGCCTGGAGCTTGGCCGCGGCATCACCGGCATGATCGGCCATACGCAGCCGCGCCGCATCGCGGCCCGTTCGGTGGCGGACCGAATCTGCGACGAGCTGGGCGTGGAGCTCGGCGGCGCGATCGGCTATCAGGTTCGCTTCACGGAGCAGGTCTCGCGCACCACCCTGGTCAAGCTCATGACCGACGGCATCCTCCTCGCCGAAACCCAGTCCGACCCCGACCTGCGCAAATACGACACGATTATCATCGACGAGGCCCACGAGCGCTCCCTCAACATTGACTTCCTCCTCGGCTACCTCGCCAACCTCCTGCCGCGCCGCCCGGACCTCAAGGTCATCATCACGTCCGCCACGATCGACTCCCAGCGCTTCGCCGAACATTTCGGCCGCCACATGTACGGTGGTTTCCCGGGCAACGAGGCGCCGATCATTGAGGTGTCGGGGCGCACGTTCCCGGTCGAGATCCGGTATCGCCCGCTTTACGACGACGCCGTCGGCCCGGCTTCCAGCCTGCCCTCGGACGGTCGCGACGGCGACGCCGCGACCGCCCCCAGCCCCCACCACGCACCCGCTTTTGAAGGCCGCGAAAAGCTCACGCGCGAGGAAGCCCGCGACCAAGTGGCCGGCATCCTCGACGCGGCCGCCGAGCTCATGGCTGAGGGCCCGGGAGACATCCTCGTGTTCCTTTCCGGCGAGGGCGAGATCCGCGACACGGCCAAGGCGTTCGAGGAGGAGCTCGGGCGCCGTTACGTTGAGCCGGGCGGGCGGTCGTCGGTGCCGGACGCCGTCGAGGTCCTGCCCTTGTTCGCGCGCCTGTCGGGCGCCGAACAGCGCCGCATCTTCCAGCCCCACGCCCACCGCCGCATCATCCTGGCCACGAACATCGCCGAGACCTCGCTGACGGTGCCGGGCATCCGCTACGTCATCGATCCGGGCACCGCCCGCATCTCGCGCTATTCCAACAAAACCAAGGTGCAGCGCCTGCCGATCGAGCCGATCTCGCAGGCGTCGGCGAACCAGCGCTCGGGGCGCTCGGGCCGTGTGGAAGACGGCATCGCGATCCGGCTGTACTCGGAGGAGGACTTCGCCGCGCGCCCGGAGTTCACGGAGCCGGAGATCCGCCGCACGTCGTTAGCGTCGGTGATCTTGCAGATGGCGGCGATGAACCTGGGCTCGGTTGAGGACTTCCCGTTCATCGACCCACCGGACATGCGCCAGGTGCGGGCCGGCCTGCAGCTGCTCGAGGAGATCGGGGCGCTTGTGCCGATGTCGGCGAACGCGCGCGGCACGGTGGTGGGCGCGGGCACGCACCTGCTCACCGAGACCGGGCGCATCCTCGCCCGCCTCCCCATCGACCCGCGCCTCGGCCGCATGCTCCTCGCCGCCTCCGACAACGGCTGCGCCGGCGAAGTCTTGGTACTGGTGGCGGCCATGTCGGTGCAGGACGTGCGCGAACGGCCCACCGAATTCCGCGCCCAAGCCGACCAACTCCACGCCCGCTTCACCGACCGCACCTCCGACTTTCTCGCCTACCTCAACCTGTGGCGCTACCTGCGCACCCAACAGCGCGAACTGTCCGGGTCGGCCTTCCGCCGCATGTGCCGGGCCGAATACCTCAACTGGCTGAGATTCCGGGAGTGGCAGGACGTCGTCGTGCAGCTGCGGGAAATGTCGCGGCCACTGGGGATGGACGCCAAGCCGGTCGCGCTCCCCACGCGTGCGGCGCTCGCCCGCGCGGCAGCCGAGGACAAGGACAACTCGCACAACCAGGACGTGGCCCGCGCGGTCAAGGCGCTCGGGCAAAGCGCGGACACCCCCGCCGCCGACCAGATCCACCGGTCAATGCTGGTGGGCCTCCTGTCAAACCTCGGCTCGTGGGACGAGCGCAGCAAGGACTATCTAGGCGCCCGCGGCACGCGCTTCATCATCTGGCCCGGCTCCGGCCTGCACCGGCGCAACCCCAGCTGGGTGATGGCCGCGGAGCTCGTGGAAACCTCGCGGCTCTTCGCCCGCTCGGTGGCGCAGATCAAGCCCGAATGGGTGGAGGAAGTGGGCTCGCACCTGGTGCGCACCTCCCACTCCGAGCCCTTCTGGTCCACCCGCCACGGCGCCGCGATGGCGCACGAGAAAGTCACACTCTACAGCCTGACCCTCATCGCCGACCGCAACGTCCTCCTGTCGAAAGTCGGCACACCGGCCGCGCGCGAACTCGCCCGCGAACTGTTCATCCGCCACGCGCTCGTGCAAAACCAGTGGCGCGCCCACCACGCCTTCATCAAACACAACGAGCAGGCTCTCGCCGACGCCCACGAGGTCGAACAGCGCCTTCGCCAGGGCGGGCTCGTGGCCGACGACGCCGCCCGGTTCGTTTTCTTCGACGAGCGGATTCCCGCGGGCATCGTGTCCGCGCGGCACTTCGACTCCTGGTGGAAGCGCGAGCGCCACAAGAACCCCGAGCTTTTGAACTTCACCCACGACTTCCTCCTCGGCACCACCTCCGCCAGCGACGCCGACTTCCCCGAACAGTGGGTGCAAGGCGACATCACCCTCCCCATCGAGTACCACTACACGCCCGGCGCCCACGCCGACGGCCTCTCCATCGACGTGCCCGTCACCCTCCTGCCCCAACTCACCGACGACGGCTTCGACTGGCTCGTCCCCGGCATGCTCGACGAGCTCGTGGTGGCCACCATCCGCGCGCTCCCCAAGCCCGTACGGCGCCACCTCGTGCCCGCGCCCGACACCGCGCGCGAAATCCTGGGCAAGCTCCCGACGTGGGACGACGTCGCCCACGGCCAGACCGGCGCCCCCAGCTTCCGGTCCGCTTTTAACGACGCCGTCCGCGCGCTTCGCGGCGTGGAGATTTCGGTGGCGCAATGGGCGGAAGTGGCCCTGCCGCCGCACTTGGAGATCACCTTCCGGGTGCGATCCGAACGTGGGGCCGTGCTCGACGAGAGCACGTCGATCACCGACTTGCAGCGGCGGCTCGCGCCGCAAACCCGCACGGCGGTTGAGTCCGTGGTCAAGGGCGCGGTGGCCCAGGCGCTGGAGGAGGCGCGGGCGCAGATTCTGCAGGAGATGGGCGCGGGCGCGCCGTCTGGCGCGGGCGCTCGCGCTGGCCGAGGCGACTCGTCCGGTTCTCGCGGGGCCGGCGCGGCGGCGTCGTCGTCGGCCGGGCAGGCAGAAACCGGGGCCGTGGGAGCGGGCCTGCCGAACGGCGTCGACGGCATGGAAGCCTGGCCCGAGGTGGAGGAGCTGCCGGCGGTGGTCGAGACCGCGGGGCCGCACGGGATGGCCGTGCGCGGGTACCCGGCGCTGGTGGCGGAGGGGCGGCGGGCGAGCCTGCGGGTGCTGCCCGAGCCTGCGCTGCAAGTGCGCGACCACCGGCGCGGGGTCATCCGGCTGCTCGCCACGGAGCTGACGCTGCCGGAGGCGCGGGTGACGTCCAGGTGGAATGGGGAGGAGTCGCTGACGATGGCGGCGGCGCCTTACAAGAACACGGCGGCGGTGGTCGACGATCTGCATTTGGCCGCCGCGCGCAACATTGCCGACAGGTGGGCCGCCGCGAACGACATGCCACTCGGGCGTCTGCGGGCCCGGGCCGACTATGTGGCACTGCGGGACTACGCCCGCGACCACCTCGAGGACGAGATCTATACGCTGGTCAAGACCGTGGTGCGCGTGCTGCGCGCCTACGGGCAGGCCGACGCCAAGGTGCGGGCCAACAGCTCGCTCGCGCTCATCAACACGGTGAGCGACGTGCGCGAGCAGATCTCCGGGCTCGTGTACGAGGGCTTCATCGGGGCCACCGAGGAGGAGCGGCTGGCGCACCTGGTGCGGTACTTGCAGGCGGCGGCCATGCGCATCGACAAAGCCGCGCAAAACCCTGCCGCCGACGATGCCGCCGCCTGGCAAGTGCACGACATTGAGGATCTGGTCGCCGATGAGCGGGAGGCGGCTACGGATCGTGCCTACGATCCGGAGCGCGCGGCCACATTGCGGCAGGCCAGGTGGATGGTGGAGGAACTGCGGGTGTCGCTGTTCGCCCAGCAGCTGAGGACGGCGGGGAAGGTGTCGCCGCAGAGGATCCGCAACCTACTGGCGTAGCCGGTCGCCGAGCCCGGCTCCTAGTAAATAACCCAAATATAGGCCAGCACCACCGCGAGCCCCGCCCCGAGCGCACCCCACCACTCGGCGGCCGCGCTCGCCGGCACCCGCTCTAGACTCCCGCGCCGCATCGGCAGCGCCGGTGCCCGGTTCGACAGTTGCCTCGGGTGCCGCGCCAGCCGTTCGCGTAGGGCCTCCTGCTCGGGGGTCACCTGGTCAATGTTGGCCAGCTCGCCCATGCCGCGCTCGACCTGCCGAAGCGCCATCAACGTCCCGACCTCCGGCTCCTCCACCTGCACCCCGCCGGTCTCGCGCAGCAAAATCACCGACCGAAACGGCTCACCCTCCACTGGCCGCACCACCACTGGCACCAGCAGCCCCTTGTTCGCGCCCTTCTTGATGTACCGCGAGTAGGGGCTCTCCGCCGTGGCCAGCGTCCGCGCGATCACGGGGATGGGCGTACCGCGGGCGTCGTCGTCGAGAAAACGCCACACCACCACGAACGCGACCAGCATGATCACCGACGGCACCGCCGCCAGCACCATCCGCGCCGGGCTGAGGTAACCGAGCAGCCAGAAGAGCGCGAGAATCGTGCCGAGGAACGCCCCGAGCGTCCCGGCGGTGACGATGCGGCGCGCGCGGTCGATCGGCCGGTCCGCGGGCACGGCGCCCGCCTCGCCGATGCGCGCAACTAGGTCTGTGTGTGAAGCCATGATCCTCCTACCCGTCACACCCTACCGCAGACCTCCGACAGTTTTTCCGCTTCACGGCGCCGTCGCGCCGGTCGCGTCTACAGCTCGCGGACGATCTGGGCCACGGCGGCGCGGGCGTCGCGGCGGGCGCCGATCGTCGACGCCGAGGCGCCGTACCCGAGCAGGTAAACGCGCGGTTCCTTGACGGCGCGCGAGCTGTCAAGCATGATGCCGCCACCGCGTTCGCGCAGGTGGAGGGGTGCGAGGTGGCGCAGGTTGGCGCGGAAGCCCGTGGCCCAGATGATGGCGTCGAGGTCGAGGTAGTCCTCGCCCCACCAGACGCCGTGGCGGTCGACCCGGTCGAACATCTCACGGCGGTTGAGGATGCCGCGGCGTTCCATGTCGAGCACCCGTTCGTTGCGGGGCAGGCCCGTCTCGGCCACGACGGGCAGCGGTCGCAGCCCGGCGTCCATGCGCGCACGCACCCGCGCCTCGATCACGCGGCCGGCCTCGGCTGTGAGTCCGCCCGCGGCCTCGCCCACGGAAAAGTCGGAGGGGTCGCGCCAACGCGGGGGCGTCCGGGTGGTCCAAAAGACGTTTTTCGTCACGCGCGAGACATCATCCAGGTGGTCGAGCGCTGAGATTCCCCCGCCCACGACCAGCGTGCGTTTGCGCCAAAACACGTCCGGATCGCGGTAGTCATGAGTGTGGATCTGGATGCCGCGGAACAGCTCCCGGCCGGGGTACCAGGGGATGAACGGCGCGTTCCACGTGCCGGTGCAATTGATCACCACGCGCGCCGACAAATCGCCGACGTTCGTGTGGACGCGGAGGCGCGCGCCGTCGTCGTGAACGGAGCGGACCTTGACCGGACGGAAAACGGGCAGGTCGAAGGTGTCTTCGTAGTCGCCGAAATAGTCGGTCAAAAACGCGGAGGCGCGCTCGGGGCCGGCCGCGGGGCGCGCATGCAGGCCGGGGAGCTCGGCGATGTGGTTGACCGTTTTCATCGTTAGGCCGTCCCAACGGTGGCGCCAAGCGCCGCCCGGGCCAGTTTCGGCGTCGAGAACGACGAACGACGCCGCCGCCCGCGGCGCCGGCAACGACTGCGCAGCGTACCCGGCCACGCCACGCTGTTGGAGCTCATGCGCGGCGACGAGCCCGGCCTGGCCTGCTCCAATCACCACGACATCTACCTCGTGCATACCTCAACGGTAGCGTACGCGGAAGGGCACTTTGCCAGGGGCGCGAGGGAGTTGTTGGGGTGGAGGGGTGGGGCTGGGGCCGTGGGGTAGGGGCGGGTGGCAGGGCCAGGCGCGGAAGGCTGTCGGAGGGAGTGGATAGAATCGGCGCATGGATGTTTCGCGAGCTCGCGAGGTTGCGCGGGGGCTCATGGACGCGCACGGCCTGCGCGGGTGGGACCTCGCAATCGACCGCGCCAAGCGGCGGGCCGGCTACACGAGTCATGCGCGGCGCACGATCTCGCTGTCGGGGCCGCTGATCACGCTGTATAGCGAGGAGCAGGTGCGCCTGCTCGTGTTGCACGAGGTGGCGCATGCGCTGGTCGGGGAAGGTCACGGGCACGACGCCGCATGGCGAGCCGCCTGCCTGAAGATCGGCGGGGATGGACTCACGCGCGTGGATCCCAAGTGGCCGACCGCGCCGGCGTTATGGGTTGGATTGTGCCCGAACGGTCACCGCTTTGAGCGGCAGCGGTTGGGGCGGGCCGGGTCGTGCCCGCGATGCTCGCGGGTATTTGATAGGCGCTACCTCATCACCTGGACAAACCAGCGCACGGGCGAGATCTTCCGGGGCTAGGCTGGCTGGCCTAGCTGGCTCGCACACCCCACCATTTAATGGCCTTTGCTGTCGCTTGGTGTCTTATGCCACCAGTTCACGCCGGGCACTTATTTATAGTCACAATCTCCCAACAATTCACGCCTGTCACACGCTGGCAGCGCGCACTCCCGCCACCCCGACAGAAGTCGTGAATATACCGGCTGACGATCGCTCTAGACGCCTGGCCGCCCTCAGATTCACGAGTTGTGACAGCCGCGCCCGGAGCACGCCACAGGAACGAACACTATCGGCGGGTTACGGCAATCCGACACCCACCAGACATCCTCTGACCAAGCCCGCCAAGCAGCCGCCTGGGCTCACGAGTTAGATCTCACGCCACGAGAACTCGGGTTCCTTGCGGTAGCGCCTGCGGTTCGCGATTCGTATGAGCGCCCGTCTCGTGCTCGCCCAGTCATCCCAGATCTGCCGGTAACTGAGGCGCGTGACTTCATAACCCATTTCGGCAAGAAGGAGATCGCGCTGTCGGTCGCGGACGAAGTCGTCCGGGCTACCATGATGTGCCACGGAGTCACATTCGATAATCCACGAGCTACCAACCTTCATGTCCGTGTACCAGTTAGGCACGGGCGAGAACTGTTGAACAACCGTGAAGCCACGATTGCGCAGAAAGTGCGCCACCCGAGTTTCACTCCCCGACTGCGAGTTCGGCTGAAAGTTCCACAGATACCGCGCCCGACTCTTGGGGATCATCTCAAGAAGGTGCTCAACCTCAGGGACCGACAGTTTCCCCAGATTGAGCGCCGACTCGATCACAATCAGCGCCTGCTCCACACTATGAAACCTCGCAACATGTTCGACCGCCCGGCAGACATCCGCGACAAGCTCGTTCTTGCTCACAACACCCCGGTGGACGATTGGTCTGACCTGGCCTTTCGTTGCGTCGTGGAGTCTATTGGCGATTCTGCTGATCGAGTCCGAGTTGTTAACCACAAGGTGAATTCTCGGCTCTGGCTCGGACGGCACCCAGAGGCCATGCCGCTCACACGCAGACAGACATCCCAGCTGTGCATGCCCGGCTGCCGCGAGCGCAACCATCGGGTTCGCGTCTCTCTGGGCATACCAACCTCGGCTGACGTGCACGAGCTTGCCGCTGGCCTTCAGCTCAGCAATGCGATGCCCGTTCAGGCCAGCTTGTTGCAATTCCGCGCGGGAGATCACTCCGTTCCACATGCGTCTACATTGGCAAAGTCCGTGGCGGCCCGTTTTCGCCACGTGGCCAAATGTGGACAGCTGTAGCGCCGAGCAAGATGTGGATAAGATTTTTCGCGCGTTTCCACCATTTCACAGCCTCCGCTTCGCCCTCCTTCACTACGCCACGGCCGACACAACTCGTGAATCTGAGGGTGACCAGGTGCCTATAGAAATCGGCAGTCGATATATTCACGACTTCTGTCGGGGAACACTGGAGAGGAAGCTCGCGCCTGTGACAGGTGTGACTAGTGTGAATATTGTGACGCACATTAGGGGCCGATATCGAGTACCAGCGCCACGGCGTGATTACCGGGCGGCCGGGCCGGCTATCCAGTGCGGGGCCGTGGTGCCCGGCGCCAGCGCAGTTACATCCAACGCCCAGGCGGGGCCATCCGGCGCACAGGCCTGTTCTTTCGAGCGCCAGGCCAGTGCTATCCATCACTTATCCATCACCCCGGCCAGCACCGCACGGCGCTAAGGGTAGTACTGTCAGGGCTCCCACCCACCCCGCGGGCCGATAGGCGCGCGGGCCCTCGTTGCTCTAGCCTATGACCAGGAGGTGGTCACATGTCGCAACACGCCACCGATGCAGGAACCGCGGAATCGCGAGGCTCGCGCGGGGCACAGCCGGCGGCACCGAGCCAGGCGCACCCGGCCAACCCAAGCCAGCCAGCCACCCCAGCCAACCCCCGCGAGGCTAAGCACGAGCGCCCTCTTCGCGCCGCACGCAAGCGCCGGGAGGCGGCCACGGCGTTCACGATGCTTATTCCCTCGCTCATTGGTGTGGGCTTCTTCCTCATGGTGCCTATTGTGGCCGTTGTGGCAATTTCGCTGCTCAGGTGGAACTTGATCTCCCCGCCCACGTTCGTCGGGCTCGCGAACTACCACACGATGTTCACCTCGCCGGACTTTTGGAATTCGGTGCGCGTGACCGTTCTCTTCTCTGCGATCGCGATCCCGCTCGCCATCGCGCTGGGCCTGCTCATCGCGGTGGGCCTGAACCGCAAGCTCCCCGGCTCCGGGATCCTGCAGATCATGTACGTGATCCCATGGGTGGCCGCCCCGCTCGCGCTGGGCATTGTGTGGAACTGGCTGTTGGCGCCGTCGGGGCTGCTGAACCAGTTGCTGGGCACCCGCGTCGCGTGGCTGGCCAGCGAGACGACAGCGCTCCCCGTCGTGGCCTTCGTGTACGTGTGGCAGAACATTGGCTATATTTCGCTGTTTTTCCTGGCCGCACTGCAGTCCATTCCGCGCGATATTTACGAGGCCGCCTCGCTCGACGGCGCCGGCCCCGTCCGCACTCTGTGGTCGATCACGTTGCCGCTCGTGCGGCCGACCACGTTTTTCGTGATGGTGACGTCGTTCATCTCGTCGTTCCAGGTGTTTGACCTGGTCTACGGCTTGACCGACGGCAATCCCGGCTACCCCGGCGGCACCACCGACGTCATCGCGGCCCGCATTTACACCGCGGCTTTCGCGTCGCCGCGGATTGGGGAGGCGGCGGCGATGGCCGTGTTCCTCATGGTGCTGATTGTTGCGATCACGATTGTCCAGCAGCGCTACTTCGCCAAGCGCATGACGTACGAAATGAGCTGATCATGGCCACGAAGCGTCGTTACCGCAAGAAGAATTCGATCCTCGCCACAGCGCTCACGTATGCGGTGCTGATCGCGGGCGCGCTGATTACCGTGCTTCCGCTGGTGTTTTCGATCACGACCTCGATGCGCACCGAGCGCGACCTCGTCCAGCGAGGCGCGCTTTCCCTTCCGCACGAGCTCACGTTCGATAACTACGTCCGGCTTTTCACCGAGCACGACTTCATTGTGCCTCTGGCGGTCACCCTCCAGGTGGTGTTGGTGATGGTGGTCGGCCAATTCTTCTCCTCGATTTTGGCCGCCTACGCGTTCGCGCGCCTGGAGTTCCCTGGCCGGCAGATCCTGTTTTGGGCCTACATTTCGACGATGATGATCCCGGCGATTGTCACCATGATTCCCCTGTTCACGATGATGAGTCAGTGGGGGATGCGCAACACGTTTGCCGGCATCGTGGCGCCGTTCATGCTCGGCTCGCCGTACGCGATCTTTTTGCTGAGGCAGAATTTCATGGCGTTGCCGCAGGAGATTCTCGACGCCGCCGAGCTCGACGGTGCCGGCTTCTGGCGCCAGCTGTGGTCGATCGTGTTGCCGATGAACCGGCCGATCCTCGTGACGCTGCTGCTCATCACGGTGGTCTCGCAGTGGAATAACTTCCTGTGGCCGTCGATCGTGTCCCCACGCAAGGAGTGGAACGTGTTGACGGTCGCCACGGCCGGCCTGCAGACCCAATACGCCGCCAATTGGACGCTCGTCATGGCGGCCACCACGCTGTCGATCTTGCCGTTGCTCATCTTGTTCATCGCGTTCAACAAGCAGATCGTGCGTTCAATCGGCATTTCCTCGCTCAAGTAGGCGCGCCCCGACGACGCACGAGCTGGACCCGTCATAAGTCGTGAAGCTGAGGTCGACCAGGCGCCCATAGCAATCGGTAGCCGGTATATTCACGAGTTCTGTCGGAGGGGCTATGTAACTGGCTACGTGACGTCTGGCTGGGCGCCGATAATCTATGCCGTCGGCCCAATTCGCGTCTGGCACCAGCTGGACCCGTCACAAGTCGTGAACCTGAGACCCACCAGGTGCCTACAGCGATCGATAGCCGACACATTCATGACTTCTGCCGGGAATTGCGGCAATATCCAGCAGCGACCGGTGGGTGCGAGCCAAACTACACCCCTGATTGGGAAAAGCCACAGAAGTCCGCACTCGGGCGGGCCTTGTTTGCTCATAGTGACGTCCCTAACCCCACACCAACTTGTTGACATTTCAACTGGTAGAGTTGGCGTATCGGCGCGCCTGCGCCCATTTCACACAGAGGAGAGACCATGAAGCGTTCATTCCTGACCGCTACCGCGGCGATTGGCACCCTCGGCCTTGTGCTGAGCGCGTGCTCGCCGAGCACGGGTGGCGCCGAGAAGACCACGGATCCGTCGTCGGAGCAGTCGACGTCGTCGGAGAGCACCACCGTCACGTTCCGCCTGTGGGACGACGCCGCCGCCCCGGCTTACGAAGAGTCCTTCAAGCAGTTCACGGCGCAGCACCCTGACATCAAGGTTGAGGTTGAGGTTGTGCCGTGGGGTGACTACTGGACCCAGCTGCCGCTGGACATCTCCTCGGGCGAGATGGCCGACATTTTCTGGGTGAACTCGTCGAACTTCGCGCTCTACGCCGATAACGGCAACCTGATGAACATCACCGAGGAGCTGGGCAGCGATCACGAGGAGTGGCAGCAGTCGGTGGTTGACCTGTACACGCGCAACGATGCCCTGTGGGGCATCCCGCAGATCTGGGATTCGATCGCACTGTTCTACAACAAGGATCTGGTGGACGCGGCCGGCGTCGACGTCACGAAACTGACCTGGGGCGACAACGACACGCTGCTGCCGGCCCTGCAGAAGCTGACCATGGACGCGAACGGCAACACCGCCGATTCGGCCGACTTTGACGCGAACAACATCGCCACCTACGGCATGAACGCCCAGGCGGACATGCAGGCGATCTACCTGCCGTTCCTGGCGGAGGCCGGCGGCAAGTTCCAAAACGAGGACGGCTCGTTCGACTTCGCCTCGGCGGAAGGCGTGAAGGCCTTCACTTACATCACGGACCTCATTAACAAGTACCACGTGGCGCCGTCGGCGGCGGAGACGAACACGAACGGCGACCTCGCCCGTGAGATGTTCATCCGCGGCGAGATGGCCCTGTTCCAGTCCGGCCCGTACTCGCTGAAGACGATCGCGGACAACACGGACATCAACTGGGGTATCGCCCCGCTGATCGCCGGCCCGGAGGGCGCGATCTCCACGTCGCACGGTGTGGTGGCCGTGGGTAATGAGGCTACGCAGCACCGCGAGGCAACCCTCGAGGTCCTCAAGTGGCTCGGCACCACCGAGGGCCAGGCGCCGCTTGGTCAGATGGGCGTTTCGTTCCCGGGCGCCGTGGGCGCGCAGGATTACTTTGTGAACTACTGGGCTGAGCAGGGCGTGGACGTGTCGGTGTTCATCGACTCAGCCGCGGGTAAGACGGCCCTGTCGCCGTTTGGCCCGGACGTCAACGCCGGCACCGAGGCATTCATCCCACGCCTGTTGGACGTCTTCCTTGGCTCGGTCCCCGTGGAGCAGGGCCTGAAGGAAGCACAGGATGCGGGCAACGCGGCGATGAACCTCTAAGGCTGCGGGCGTCAAGCTCGGCGTTTGCCGAATCATGAGTGTGGGCGGGTCTTTCCCGCCCACACTTTTTCACAGGGAATTCCCAGATCCGCCGCCACTTCCTCCAGGGATCATTAAGGGTTGCGTGGGTAGAGTGGGTCCAGGGAAAGGATGGACAATGACTGCTCGGTTTGTGGCGTGCATGGGCGCGTTGACGGCGATTCTCACGGCATGTGGGAGCGACGTCGCCAGCGACCCCTCCGCCCCCGACACCGCAGTCGATCACTGTACTGACCCCCTCAAGGGCTCCCCCACCACGGTCAACGCCCGCGAGCTGGCGTTTTGCCAGGCGGAGGCTCTGGGTAAGCTGGCCGGTTACGTGCAGGAGGACGCCGTGGACGGGCAGCTGGCCACCCGTTCGCGCACGAACATGGACCCACTCGCCGTGGAGATCGAGTCCTTTGGTGGTGACGGCGACGCGGCCGGCCGCGTCATCCTCGTCAGCGGCAACACGTTCGTCCAGCGCGACGGCTCGTGGGTACAGGCCACCTCCGATTCCACCGACGAAACCCTCGCCTTCCAATCCACTCTCCCCGGGCGCTACGAGGCGCTGCTCAACCCGAACGTGCGCGCGGCCGGCACGGACCCCGCGCTCGAATACAAGGTGTCGGGCACGGACGTAGTCGACGGCATGCCCGTCACCGTCCTGACCTTGACCGTGTCCGACGACGCCGACACGCTCGTCTCCACCATCTTCATCCGCGACGACTACGTGGTCATCCGCTCCGAATCCGAGTACACGGTGAACGGCCGAGAGAGCACGCGCACGGCCACCCTGACCGCGGTGGACGAGCCACAGGACATCATCAACCCGCGCTTTGAGGACGACGAACACCGCTCACAGCTGGCCGATCCAATCCTGGCCGGCAAGTAGCGCGGGACAGGCGAGGCTAACCGCGGCGGGCCTCAATGAACTCGACCAGCCCGCGGGCGCCCCTGTCCACCACCTCGTAGGTGTCCTGGAAGTCCTCGGGGCCGCCGTACCACGGGTCGGGCACGTCGTATTCGCCGGCGGAGTGGTAGAGGTTGGCCGAGTGCGACCGCTTGCTTGAGTCGCCCGCGAGCACGCCGCCCTCACCGAATGCGCCGTCGGCCGCCACGCCGATCGTGCCGTCGAATTCGCGCCACAGGTGGACTTTATCCAACGGCTCCCCGATCTGGCTGAGCATGCCGCGCAGGGAGCGGGCGTGGCCGGTGGTCATCGCGAGGATGAGGTCGGCGTCGCGCAGTTCGGCGTCGGTGGCACGATGGGCGTGGTGGGCACCGACGTCGTGCCCGTGTTCGCGCAGCACCTGCCGGGCGCGCGAGTCCACGGGGTTGCCGTGCTCCTCGGAGGAGACGCCGGCGGAGCGGACCTCCACGTCGTCAATCCCTGCCTCAGCAAGGCGGTCGCGCAGGACGATCTCACCCATCGGCGAGCGGCAAATGTTTCCGGTACACACAATCAGCACGCGATACATGCCCCCACCCTAGCCGACCGCCGCGCGCTTAGCTTGCCGGCCCCGCGTTCACGACGCCGTGGGCCCAGTTGCGCCGTTTGCTCCGGTAGTGCCGGCGGACTTGCGCCGGACGGCGTCGCCGCCGGGCCGACACGCTCACTTGGCGCCGGGCCAGCCGGGCGGCTAGAAGTCCCAGTCGTCGTCGGTAGTGGCCTCAGCCGTGCCAATCACGTAGGACGAGCCGGAGCCCGAGAAGAAGTCGTGGTTCTCATCCGCCCCCGGCGACAGCGCTGCCAGGATCGCCGGATTCACCGCAGTCTCCGACGCGGGGAACAGCGCCTCATAGCCGAGGTTCATCAGCGCCTTGTTGGCGTTGTAGCGCAGGAACATCTTCACGTCTTCCGTGAGGCCCATCTGGTCGTACAGCGAGGCGGTGTACTCCACCTCGTTGTCGTAGAGCTCATCGAGCAGCTCGTACGTCCACTCCTTGATCTCCTCGCGTCGCTCCGGGCTGGCCTTCGCCATCGCCACCTGGAACTTGTAACCGATGTAGTAGCCGTGCACCGCTTCGTCGCGAATAATGAGGCGAATCAGGTCCGCCGTGTTGGTCAGCTTCGCGTGTGCCGACCAGTACATCGGCGCGTAGAACCCCGAGTAGAACAGGAACGATTCCAGCATCACCGACGCAACTTTGCGCTTCTCCGGATCATCCCCGTCATAGTACTTCTCGATGATCTCGGCCTTCTTCTGCAGGTAGACGTTCTCCTCCGACCAGCGGAACGTCTCATCGATCTCCTTCATCGAAATGAGCGTGGAGAAAATCGACGAGTACGACTTCGCGTGCACCGACTCCATGAACGCGATGTTCGTGTACACCGCCTCCTCATGCGCCGTCACCGCATCCGGAATCAGCGACACCGCGCCCACCGTGCCCTGAATCGTATCCAGCAGCGTCAGCCCCGTGAACACGCGCGTGGTCATCTCCTGCTCATGCGGCTTGAGTGTGTTCCACGACTGAATGTCATTCGACAGCGGAATCTTCTCCGGCAACCAAAAATTCCCGGTGAGGCGATCCCAGACCTCCAGGTCCTTCTCATCCTCAATCTTGTTCCAATTAATAGCTTCAAACGGGCCCTTGTGCGCCATGCCAACCTCCATTTCGTAACCAAAACTATCTTCGCACGTTCCTCCGACAATTTTCCCCCGATGTGATCGCGTCAGCATACGGCGGGGCCACGATTGGCCGTAGGCTTGTGCAATGAGCACTTTCACGACCACGCCCGGGCCCCTCGCGCCCGAGTCCACCCCGTCCACGACGACGCCCGCTGCGCCCGACGTCGTCGTCGAACCTGCCCTACAGCGCTACCGGGGCCGCATCCGCGGGATCGACCTCGCCCGCGGCCTGGCGATCCTCGGCATGATTTGGGCCCACGTGCGGCCCGGCATCGACGTGACCGCCACGTTCACCAACTTCCTGGGCAACATCCCCGCGGGCCGATCATCGGCGCTGTTTGCCCTACTCGCCGGCATCTCGCTGGCGATCCTTTCCGGGCGCAACGTGCCCTACACCGACCTGCAACTGCGCCACGCCCAGCTACGCATCGCCGGGCGCGCCGTCGCCCTCCTCGCGTTCGCCGCCTTCCTTTCCCTCTTCCCCACCATCATCGCGGTCATCCTCGGCTACTACGCCGCATGGTTCCTGCTCGCCCTGCCGCTGCTCAGCTGGTCTTCAAAGAAGCTCGCGATCGCGGCCGGCGTCGTCGCCCTGGTCGGCCCGCAGGTCATGCACCTCGCCAATCTCATCTCCTACACCTTCGACGTCTACCCCGCCTCCGGGCCCAACTCCTACCTTTATGACGTGCTCGTCACCGGCCACTACCCCGGGCTGGCCTACATGGCCTACGTCATCGCCGGCATCGCCATCGGGCGGACGGACCTGTCGGCGTCGTCCGCGCGGATCCGGCTCCTGGGCGGCGGCCTCATGCTCGCCGTGCTCGGCTACGGCACCGCCTACCTCGCCACCCACACCTTCGCCACCGAAACAGGGTTCGAGTCCGGCAACTCCATGGAGTTCGTGCCCTCCTTCATGCCCTTCACCCTGTGGGACGTGTTCACCGCCGAACCGCACATGAACACCACCACGGAAGTGATCGGCAACCTCGGCTTCGGGCTCATAGTGCTCGCGGTATGCCTGTGGCTCTCGCCGCTCGCCAAGCACCTGCTCTTCCCGATCGCGGCCGTGGGCTCGATGTCGCTCACCGCCTACGTGGGCCACGCCTTCGGGCTGCACTTCAACGAGGAGCTGTTCTTTTCCTCGACGGCCACGCCCTTCCTGCTGGTCGCCGGCATCGCGGTGCTGTTCTGCACCGTGTGGGCGCTGCTGCCGTTCCGGCGCGGGCCGCTCGAGTGGATGACCTACTGGTTCTCGCAGTGGTTCGCGCACCCGGCGCTACCCCGGCCCGCGGTCCAACCCGTAACATCCCAGGCGGGGACGCTACCTCCTACTCCGCAATCACCTGCAACATCCAAGCCCGCGGCACAGCCGGAGCTGGAGGCGCCTGCTGTGCCGGAACCCAACGACCAGCCGTGATCTTCCACTACGACTCACCCATCGGGGTTCTCACCATTTCCTATGATGGTGCGCTGAACGGACTGTGGACGCTGGCCAACGTGCCCGCGGCGCTGGAGGCCGAGGCCCCCACCGCCGCGCTGAGCCCGGCGGGTTGCAATCCCGCCACTAGCAGTGTCACCGTAAGGAGCACCGCCGGCAGCACTCCGCCCACCACCAACTCGTCCGGCGCCGAGCCTGTCGTCACCTGGCTCGACGCCTACTTCGCCGGCCAGAATCCCGCCATCGACTTCCCCATCGAGCAGACCGGCACTCCCTTCCAGCTGGCCAGCTGGCAGGCCCTGCGCGAGATCCCCTACGGGGAGACGGTGAGCTACGGTGAACTCGCCGCGGCTGTCGGAAAGAAGCTAGGCCGGCCGACTTCGGCCCGAGCGGTCGGCGGGGCTGTTGGCAGGAATCAGGTGCTCATCGCCGTGCCCTGCCACCGGGTGATCGGCGCCGACGGCTCCATGACCGGCTACGCCGGAGGCCTCGAGTGCAAGATCCAGCTCCTCGACCTCGAGCGCGCCTAACCCCACCCAAAACCGCCGGCCCCGGCGGCTGGCTTGCCGGTCGCTCCCTCACAAGTCGTGAACCTAAGACCCACCAGGCCCTATAGCAATCGCCAGCCGGCATATTCACGAGTTCTGCCGGGCGCCCCCAAGACCCGCCTGCACAAAACCAAGCGCCGATTCCGGGCTTCACGCCGGCCACACGCCAGGTCGTCCGCGAACGTCCGTGCGACCAGCACCCCGACCCTAGGCCAGCGGACTTCCCTGCCTGCGCGCCCACTCGGCCAGTTCCACGCGCTCGCCGGTGAAGAACGGCACGTCCTGGCGTACGTAAAGCCGAGCCTCGGTCTTGCGGAAGGCATACATGAGATCGACGATCCGGGTCAGGTCCTCACCCTCGAGCGCTACCACCCACTCGTAGTCCGACAGGGAGAAGGAGGCCAGCGTGGAGGTGACGAGGTCACCGAAGGGGCGGCCCGCCGCCGCGTGATTGCGCATGATCGCGGCCCGCTTCCAGTCCTCGAGCAGGTACCAGTCATACGAGCGCACGAACGGGTACACGGACGCGAACCTTTCCGGCTCGTGCTCAAACATGCCGGGCAGGTGGTCCGGGTTGTACTCGGCCGGCCGGTGTTGGCTGAGCACCGACCACACCGGCGTCAGCTCCAACCCGCGATGCAGCACCCGGTAGGCTGCCTGCGCAGCCTCGGCGCTTTTCGCCACGAACCAGGCCATGAGATCGGCGTCCGCGCGGAATCCGGACACGTCGTAGTACCCGCGAACCGAGACCCCCGTCTTCCCAACGGCGTCCTCCGCCGCCGCAATCCGCGCAGGGTCAAACGCGCCGGCTCCCGCCTCGCCCACCTGGTCGGCCTTGAACACCGACCACATGACGAACGGACGCTCCTCATTCAGCTGCTTGGCGATCGGGCGGACCTCCCCGCGCGGGTGGCCGTGCGGGGAGGGACGCGAGCCGGGGTGTGTGGGCGCCGGATGGTCGGGCGCGGGGTGAGCGACGGCGTCGTTGGCGGGAGTCGGGTGAGTCATCATTCCTCTTTCTGGGTTGGCCCGCAGGGCGGCGGGCGGGGTTGGGTGGCAGCAGTCTGCCGGGGAGTCGGCCGGCCCCTGTTGGAGCAGGTCGGCGAGTTGCGCGATGAAGGTGGGCGAGCGGTCGATCGTGGGGGCGCGCAGGTAACCCATGCCGAGGCGTTCGGCGGTGGCGCGCGCTTCAATGTCGAGGTCGTAGACAACCTCCATGTGGTCCGAGATGAACCCGATCGGGACCACGATCGCGGCCGACGCCCCCTCGCCGGCGATCGCCTCGAGGTGGTCGTTGATGTCCGGCTCGAGCCAGGGCACGTGCGGGCTACCCGAGCGGGAGCAGTAGGCCAGGTCCCACTCCTGCTCGCCGAGCTCCGCACACAGCCGCTCGATCAGCTGGCGGTGCTGAACGTCGTAGGCGGGCGGGCCCGCCGCCGCATTCATCGCCGTGGGGATGGAGTGCGTAACGAACACCAGCCGCGCGTCAGGCATCTTCGCCCGCGCCTCCCGCACCACCTCGCGATACGCCACGTAGAACCCCGGGGCCTGCCAAAACGGATGGATCTTCTCCACGCGCAGGTCCGCATGGCCGAGCTGGGCGCGCCACCGCTCGAGGTCCTCGCTGTACTGCCGGCACCCCGAGTAGGAGCAAAACGCCGCCGTCGCCACCGCCCGCACCGACCGCGCGCCGGCGTCGTAAAGCTCCGCCAGGGTCTCGTGACCGAAAGGGTGCCAGTTACGGTTACCGACGACGACGGGCGTGCGGTCCCCACGCGCCTCAAGTTCCGCGCGCAACCGGTCCGCGAGCGCCGCGTTGAGTTCATTGATCGGCGACTTCCCGCCGAAACGGTAGTAGTGCTTGCCCACCTCGGCCAGACGCTCGTCCGGCACGCCGCGCCCGGCCACCGCGTTGCGCAGGAACGGGACCACGTCCTCCGGCTTGTTCGGGCCTCCGTAGGAGAGGAGCATGTAGGCGTCGACCATGAGTGTCCCTAAGTTGACGATCAGATGGAAAGCGCGCCCGGTAGCGCACGTCACGATTATGCGCCATTTACAGCTGTTCTGCATCCTGACTGCCGACTTTTCCTGATAGCTCGATGAAATCGGAACAGTTCGGGCCGCACGTGTCGCTAACTTGTGCGCTACCGAACACCCCGGCCCCCAGACATGAAGGATCCCCCGGCGCCGCCAGGGGATCCATCTTTCACAGCCGCACTATCCAGCCACCCGCTCGCGGCGGGCCGCCACCACTACAGCATGCAGGACACGCAGCCCTCCACCTCGGTACCCTCAAGGGCGGCCTGGCGGATGCGCATGTAGTACAAGGTTTTGATGCCCTTGCGCCACGCGTAGATGTAGTTGCGGTTCACGTCGCGGGTGGTGACCGTGTCCGGGTAGAACAGCGTGAGCGACAGGCCCTGGTCCACGTGCTGGGTGGCCACGGCGTACGTGTCGATGATCTTCTCCGGCCCGATCTCGTAGGCGTCCTGGAAGTATTCGAGGTTGTCGTTGTCCATGTAGGCAGCCGGGTAGTACACGCGCCCGAGCTTGCCTTCCTTGCGGATCTCGATCTTCGACACGATCGGGTGGATCGACGACGTGGAGTTGTTGATGTACGAAATCGAACCTGTGGGCGGCACCGCCTGCAGGTTCTGGTTGTACATGCCGTACTTCGCGACATCGGCCTTCAGCTGCTCCCAATCGGCCTGTGTAGGAATGTGGATGTCCGCGAACAGCTCCTTGACCCGGTCAAACTCGGGCGCCCACTCCTTCTCCGTGTACTTGTCGAAGTACACACCGCTGGCGTAGTCCGACTTCTCAAAGCCCTCGAAGACCTGCCCGCGCTCGCGCGCCAGCTCCATCGAGGCCCGGATCGCGTGGTAGGTCACGGTGTAGAAGTACATGTTCGTGAAGTCGAGCGCCTCGGGCGAACCGTAGAAGATCCGCTCGCGGCCGAGGTACCCGTGCAGGTTCATCTGCCCCAGGCCGATGGCGTGCGACATGTCGTTGCCGCGCCTGATCGACGGCACCGAGTCGATGCTGGTCTGGTCCGACACGGACGTCAGTGCCCGGATCGCCGTGCGGATCGTGCGCGCGAAGTCGGGCGAATCCATTGTCTTGGCGATGTTGAGCGAGCCGAGGTTACACGAGATGTCCTTGCCCACGTGCTCGTAGGACAGGTCCAGGTTGTAGGTGGAGGCCTCTGAGACCTGCAGGATCTCCGAGCACAGGTTCGACATGGTGATGCGCCCGTCGATCGGGTTGGCCCGGTTCACCGTGTCCTCAAACACAATGTAGGGATAGCCGGACTCGAACTGGATCTCCGCCAACGTCTGGAAGAAAGTGCGGGCGTTGATCTTCGTCTTCTTGATCCGTTTGTCATCCACCATCTCGTGGTACTTCTCGCTCACGGAGATCTCGGTAAACGGCACGCCGTACACCCGTTCCACGTCATACGGCGAGAACAGGTACATGTCCTGGTTCTGCTTGGCCAGCTCGAAGGTGATGTCCGGGATCACAACGCCGAGCGAGAGGGTCTTGATGCGGATCTTCTCATCCGCGTTCTCTCGCTTCGTGTCGAGGAAGCGCATGATGTCGGGGTGATGGGCGTGGAGGTACACCGCGCCCGCTCCCTGGCGGGCGCCCAGCTGGTTGGCGTAGGAGAACGAATCCTCGAGCAGCTTCATCACCGGGTTGACGCCGGAGGACTGGTTCTGGATCTTCTTGATCGGCGCGCCCTGTTCGCGCAGGTTGGACAGGTTGAGAGCGACGCCGCCGCCGCGCTTGGACAGCTGTAGCGAAGAGTTGATGGCCCGCGCGATGGACTCCATGTTGTCCTCCACGCGCAGCAGGAAGCAGGACACGAGCTCGCCGCGCGCCACCTTGCCGGCGTTGAGGAACGTGGGGGTGGCCGGCTGGAAGCGGCCGGTGATGATCTCCTCCATGAGGTCCATCGCCATCTGCTCATCCCCGCGCGCGAGGTAGAGGGCCACGATGCACACGCGGTCCTCGAAGCGCTCCAGGTAGCGTGTGCCGTCGAAGGTCTTCAGCGTGTAGGAGGTGTAGTACTTGAACGCTCCCAGGAAGGTGGGGAAGCGGAACTTGTGGGCGTAGCAGGCCTTGAACAACGACTTGATGAACGCGAAATCGTACTGTTCGATCACTTCCGCCTCGTAGTAGCCCTCGTCCACGAGATACTTCAGCTTTTCCTCCAGGTCATGGAAGTAGACCGTGTTCTTGTTGACGTGCTGAAGGAAGTACTGGCGGGCGGCCTGACGGTCGGCGTCGAACTGAATCTTCCCGTCGGCGTCGTAAAGATTGAGCTGGGCGTTGAGCGCGTGGTAGTCCAGCGCCGGGTCGAGGCTCTCCTCGCCCGTGTCCGTCAAAGTTGCGTCCAAAATTCTTCCAATCCTTTGCGAACCACATCGACATCCCGCGGGGTGCCGAGCAGTTCAAACCTGTACATGTGTGGGACCTTCGTTTTCGCGGAGATGATGTCCCCCGCGAGGCAGTAGGCATCGCCGAAGTTCGTGTTGCCTGCGGAGATGACCCCGCGAATGAGGGAGCGGTTCGCTTCGTCGTTCAAGAACTTGATCACCTGTTTCGGCACCGCACCCTTGGTGTTGCCGCCCCCGTAGGTGGGGGTGATGAGGACGTATTCCTCGGTGACGTGTAGGAACGGATCCTTCGCATATAAGGGAATGCGCTCGGCTGGGAAGCCGAGCTTATCCACGAAGCGCTTCGTGTTGTTGGTGACAGACGAGAAGTAGACGATGTGTACCATCGCACACCCGGCGCGTTCGGGGCGACCGTAGCCGCCCCGAACGGTTAGGCCGACACTTCCGCTGCGGCGGTAGCGAGCGCCTTGATCTTGTCCGGGCGGTAGCCCGACCAGTGGTCGCCACCCGCGAAAATGACGGGTGCCTGCTGGTAGCCCAATGCCTTCACGGTCGCCAGCGCGTCCGCGTCCTCGAGAAGATCGACCTCCTCGAATTCGAGGCCGTGCTTCTTCAGCGCCCGCTTGGTGGCGGTGCACTGCACGCACGAGGGCTTCGTGTAGACGGTAATGGCCATCGCATTTCTCCTACTGTGCTGATAGATCGATACGGGAATCAACACTACACCTAGTGGCCGACAAACGGTTGACCACTAGATCATGTGTTGGCGGCGTGTCGGGGCGCGCCCCGCGCCGGCATGCTGATTTCCCCTTGTGGGAAGCTTGGCCGACGTCACGCTACGCATAACATCACACTTCGCCTTACCCACGTGAGGCTCCACAGCCAACGACGACGACCCGCCTCCGCCAGCCACGCACCCATCGTCCCACCCGCCTCCGACAGTTTATTTTGTCCACGAATCCACCGGCCTGTGGATAAAGTTGTCCCCGTTATCCACGGTTGTGAGCAGTTCTATCCACGCTTGTGGACAGGTGCCCGCTGTTGTGCGCTCCGATGTCCGAAAAGTCCGCTCTCCGGCGTCGGCGTGTCGTACATCCATCCCGGCGTGTCGGCGGCGTGTCTGCCCACGCCGTCCACCTGCACACTCGTCCACCTGCACACTCACCCCCCCCACCGCGCCTAGGGCTGATGTCCTTGAATAAGTCCATTTTTATGTGGAAAATGGGACGCATGGACACGACCTTCGAAGAGCAACTACGCGACGCCGGGCTGCGCGTTACCCGCCCGCGCCTGTCTGTGCTCGAAGAACTCGAGGCCTGCCCGCATTCCACGGCCGATTCGGTCCGCCAGGGTGTCACCTCCCGGCTCGGCTCCGTGTCCACGCAGGCAATCTACGACGTCCTGCACGCCCTCACCGAGAAGGGCCTGCTACGGGAGATCGAGCCGCACGGTTCGGTCCCGCTCTACGAGCTGGCCCGCCACGATAACCATCACCACCTCGTGTGCCGTGCGTGCCGCACGGTGGTAGACATCCCGTGCGTCGTCGGTTCGGCGCCGTGTCTGGAGCCCTGCGACACGCACGGTTTCGCCATTGACGAGGCCGAGGTGACGTTCTGGGGCTACTGCCCCGATTGCGAACAGGCCCGTATCGCACAAGCGGAATCAAACGCTCAATAGGCTACAATGGGCTTCGTCGAAAGGAAGCCCATGAACAAAACGAACGTCGAGTCGTTCAACCTCGACCACACGGCTGTCGCCGCGCCGTTCGTGCGCATTGCGGACGTGAAGAGGTTGCCACACGGCGATGTTCTCACCAAGTATGACGTGCGGTTCTGCCAGCCCAACGTGGCACACCTGGACATGGCCGCCGTCCACTCCATCGAGCATTCCTTCGCCGAATACGCCCGCAACCACGCCGATCACGTGGTCGACTTTTCGCCCATGGGCTGCCAGACCGGCTTCTACCTCATCCTCGCCGCTGAGCCCGACGTCGACGCCGCCATGTCCCTCATCGAGCGCACTTTCCGCGACATCCTGGCCGCCACCTCCGTGCCGGCCGCCAACGAGGTCCAGTGCGGCTGGGGCGCCCACCATTCGCGTGAGGCGGCCCAAGCCGCCGTCGCCAACATGCTCGCCCAGCGAGACCTGTGGGGAGAAGTATTCGCATGACCAGCATTAACGCCATCATCGTCGCGGCGATGGTCGAGGAGATGAAGCCCTTTAACGAACTCCTTCCCGACTTCACCACCTCGCCGATCGCCACCCCGTTCGGCTCGGCATTCCTGGCCCGCAAGGGCCGCTCTGCCCTCCTTTTCCTCACCACGGGCATCGGCTCTGCCTGCTCCGCCGGCCTCCTGTCCTGGGCGCTCGCCAAGTACGAGCCGCGGGTGATCGTGTCGGTGGGCTCGGCCGGCGGGCTCGATTCCGATATCGCGATCGGGGACATCGTGGTCGGCACTCGCTACGTGCACGGCAACGCGGACGCCACCGCGTTCGGCTACGCGCCCGGCCAGATCCCGGGCCAGCCGCGCTACTTCCAAAGCACGGAGGCGCTCGTCCTTGCCGCGCACGCCGCCAGCCAGGCGGACCGCCGCACGCACGCGGGCCTGGTCGTCTCCTCGGACTCGTTCGTCACCGAGGCCAACGTCAAGGACACGCGCGACAAGTTCCCGGGCGTCCTCTCCGCTGACATGGAATCTCACTCGCTGGCCCTCATCGCCCACGCCTTCGGCATCCCGTTCGCGTCCGTGCGTTCAATTTCCGACGTCGTCGGCGCCACTACTGCCAAGAAGCAGGCCCAGACCTTCAACGCCCAGCTCGACGACGTCGCCCTCGCAGCCGCCAAGACCGTGCTCAACTTGCTCTCCCACACGTCCGTGTTGGACATCGAACGCTCCGGGCACGGGCCAGCCCAGCATTTTTCCAAGGCGTCACTCCAGTGCGCGCTCTACCTCATGCTCGCCAACGCGCACGGCCTGAGCCCGGCCACGGGCGAACTACCCGAGGTGCTCGAGGCCGCAGACAAGCACCTGGACGCGCTCGACCCGTCCAAGCGCAAGGAGGCGCTCGGCCTCATGCTAGCCGGCTACCAGTTCGCCGCCGAGAAGCCGACCGCCCCCCTCACCGCCAAGGACTACGACACGCACCGTACCGACTTCATCACCCACTACTCGAGCTCCGGCGCCGGTTTCCTCTGGCCGCCCACATCCCAAACCGTGATCAAGCGATTCAACGGCTACTGGAATGATGCCCTCACGTCGATCGGCCTCAAGCCCCGCCGCGGTCGGAACCGCGGCGGGCTGAAGTTCACTACCGACGACTACCTGTTCGCCATCCGCTCCTACCTCATCGACGCCCAGCGCACGCGCCGCCAGCCCTCCTTCAACGCCTACAGTACGTGGCTGAAGGTCTCCGGGCAGGCCGGCAAGCTACCCTCCGGCGCCGCGATCCGGCAGCGCTTCGGCTCCTGGAAGGAAGCGCTCAACGCCGCCGCGATCGACACGGACTGAGCGATCGGCGTCGTGAACCTAAGCGACGTCGAGCTGGCGCAGCACGAACGCGAGCTCGCGAGCGCGCCGCTCCCACCGGGCGTAACGCCCGGAACCGCCGGCGTGGCCCGCGACCTTCTCGGTGTGCTGGAGGATGATCCCGGAATCGTCGGCCACCACCTCGCGTAGCTCCTGGACCCACTTGGTGGGCTCGAGGTAGGACACACGGACGTCATTGAGCGAGGTGACGGCAAGGATCGCGGGGTAGCGCTCGGCGCGAATGTTTTCGTACGGCGAGTAGGAGGCCATGTATTCGTAGACCTCCTTCGACGTGATCGGGTTGCCCCACTCCTCCCATTCGCCGGCCGTCAGTGGCAGCTCGGGCTTGAGGATGGTGGTCAGGGCGTCGACGAACGGCACGCCCGCCAAGATCACTCGGTAGAGCTCGGGGGCCAAGTTGGTCACCGCGCCCATGAGCAGGCCGCCGGCGGAGCGGCCCTCCGCGGCAAGGCGCTCACCGTCCACGAGTCCCGTGTCGATGAGGTGGCGGGAGGCGGCCATGAAGTCGGAGAACGTGTTCTTCTTCTTGAGCAGCCGCCCGTCTTCGTACCACTGGCGGCCCATCTCACCGCCACCGCGGATGTGGGCCACGACGTAGACCACCCCACGGTCCAGGAGCGGCAGGCGCATGGGGGTGAAGTACGGGTCGTCGCAGATCTCGTAGGAGCCGTAGCCATAGATGAAGCCAGGGTTGTCGCCGGCGCGGTCGAGGTCGGCGCGGTGGGCGATGGTCAGCGGGATCTTCACCCCGTCCTCCGCTTCCGCCCATTCCCGATACTCGACGTAGGCCGCCGGGTCGTAGCCGGGCACTTCGAGGGTCTTGAGCGTGGTCAGCTCCTTATCCTTCACGTCCCAGTTGAGCCAGGTTTGCGGCTGGATGAGCGATTCGGCGACGACGTCGATCCCGGTCGTCTCCCACTCGTAGTTCGCGCTGATCTCCACGGTCATCGTCTCAGGGATCGGGAGCATGTACGGCTTGTCCCAGCCCTTGGCCGTGCGCTCGATGATCCGGATCTCGGTTCCGCCCTTGGCGCGCGTGTGCAGCGCCGCGAACGACTTGAACGCGGCGACCTCAAGGAAGCGCTCGCCGGCGGCCGGCTTGACGAGGCTCGTCCACTCGGCGACATCGCTGGGTCGGACCGGGGCGGTGGCCAGCTCAAAGCCAGGCTCTTCGGCGTTGTGGATGATGAGCAGCTCGTCGCCTGCCACCTCCGCCGTGTAGAACACGCCCTGCTCTCGCTCGCGCACGACGAAGCGCTCATCCGGGTCCGTGGTTGAGACCAGGTGGACCTCGGTCGTCTCGGTCGACGTCGACGTGATGACCAGCCACTTCCCATCCCGCGAGGAGTCACACCACAGGCCAAAGGACTCGTCGTCCTCGCGCAGGATCAGCTGGTCCTCGTCCGGGTTCGTCCCCACCCGGTGGAGCCAGATCTCGTGGTGGCGCCATGCCTCGTCCACCCTCGTGTAGAACACACCGCTGGAATCTGCGAGCCACGCCAGCCCGTAGCCGGCGCCCTCTACGGCGTCGTCCACCACCACGTCCCCGTAAATCTGGTGAATGCGCAGGTTGAAATGCTCGGCCCCGGTGGTGTCGACCGCGAGCGCGAACAGCCGCCCGTCCGGCGACACATCCCCCGAGCCGGTGGCGAAGTACTCCTCGTGGGCGCCGAGCTGGTTGCCGTCATACACGCAGGTCTCCCCCGCGAGCCGCGCGCCAGGCTTCGGGCGGGTCAGCTCCGCCTTCTCCGTCTGCTTGTCCGCGCCGTTGAGCGGCACACGGAACAGGCCACTGTATGGGCGGCCCTCCCATGTGCGGGTCCAGTACCAGTAGTCGCCCTGGCGGACCGGCACCGAGACGTCGGTCTCCTTCGTCCGCGCCGCGATCTCCGCCACGATCTGCTCGCGGAGCTCGGCCTGGTCCGCCGTGTTCTGGTCAAACCAGGCGTTCTCGGCGTCGATCAGGGAATGGGCCTTCTCCTCGTCCTCGCGTAGCCACTCGTAGTGGTCCGTGAAAGTGTGGCCGTGGAAAGTCCGCTCAAAGGGGATGCGCTCGGCGCGGGGTGCGCCCTCGTTGATGTTCATGACGCCATTCTAGGGGTTCGCCGGGCCGGGCTGTGACGAAGGCTCCACGAACGGCACTTTTCGTGCCCGATGAGTAGGGTGGGGTCCATGGAACATGACATCGTGGTACACGTGTGGTCCGACATCGCCTGCCCGTGGTGTTGGATCGGCAAGCACCGTCTGGAAAAAGGCATTGAGGAATCAGGGCAAAAGGTAGCCGTTGAGTACCACGCCTACCAGCTTCAGCCCGATGCCGCGGCGGCAGTCCCCTTCGCCACCTCCCTGTCGATGAAGGACTTCTCCGCCGACGAGGTCACCGAGGTGCTCACCTCCACCACCGAGCTCGCCGCCGACGAGGGCCTGGCGATTAACTGGAAGAACGTCACCGAGGTCAACACGTTCCTCGCACACCAGCTCGTCTACGCCGCCAAGGCCCGCGGCGAAACCCTCGAAGAAGCCGCACTCCTCGGGGCGCAGGCAGTGGAGCGCCTCTACTTCGCCCACTTCACCGAGTGCCGCAACCTCGCCGACACCGACACCCTCATCGAGATCGCCGCCGAACTCGGCCTCGACCCCGACGACGTCTCCGACGAACTCGAATCCGGCGAGCATTCCGACTCCGTACGCGCCGACATCGCCAGCGCCCGCTCACTCGGCATTGAGGGCGTGCCCTTCTACGTAGTGGGCGGGAAGTTCGGGATCTCTGGCGCCCAGCCCGCCGACGTGTACGCTGATGCGATCAAGCGCGCCGTGGCCGAAATGCAGGTGTCCCACGCGCAGGAAGTCCCGCTCGAACAGGGGTAGTAGCACGCGCGGCCAGCGGCCGCGCGTGCCCCGCTCCTAGGCGTGCAAGTTCGTCTGCTCGACCGCCAGGCGGTCGGCCAATTCATTCGCCGCGTCCCCGGAATGGCCCCTCACCCATTCCACGTCGGTACGCCCCGTGCGCGACTCATACAAATTCACCATCTTCTCAATCAGCTCCCGGTTGAGCACAGGCTTACCGTCCGCCTTCTTCCACCCGCGCCGGCGCCACCCCGGCGCCCACTCCGTCATCGCCTTAATCACATATGACGAATCCGAGCGCAGCAGCAGGTCCGCCTCCGGCCCCGCAAACTCCAGCGCCGAAATCATCGCCGTGAGCTCCATGATGTTGTTCGTAGTCTGATGCGCACCACCCGCAGCCGTGCGCCCCGAATACTGCTCCACCCACGCCCAACCGCCCGGGCCCGGATTCCCCGAGCACGAGCCGTCAGTCGCAATCACCAGGTCATAGCCCGCCTTGGGCCGTCCAATCTCAGTCATGCCCCCATCATAACGAGCGCCTCCGACAACTCTTCCCGCGCCCACCCGCAGGCGGCCGTGCAACCCCGCGCGCCCGTTGTCGTGAAACGCCAGCCCGCGCGTCGTCGGCACGCCCCCACAGTTCCAGCGCGCCGCGAACTCGGGTAACCTGGGGGTATCAAACTGAGGAAGGTACGATGCTCCAACTCGACGACTATAAGGACGCAATCAAACTCTCGGAGCCATTCCCCGAGCCCAAAGACGACACCCGCTCCACCTACGACCTGTTGATGACCGCCCTCGGCGGCCTCAACCACAAGCACTACACTGGCACCGGCTCCATCGCCCACCTCTCCACCGACGACGGCCTGCTGCGCTGGCTCCAAGCCGAACTCGCCCTGCGCGAACCCGGCCCGCTCAACCCCATCGCCTCCCGCGCAATCAACACCCTGCTCTACAGGCAGGTCGGCGAACACGGCCGCGTCGAAGCCAAGAACCTCCGCCGCATCCACGACCTGCTCCCCGAAAACGACTTCGACTCCTCCACCGAAACCGTCCTCTTCCGCGGCGACATGCGCCAACTCGTCATCGACGCCATCGTCAACACCGCCCTGCCCACCCTCACCGGGTGCCGCATCCCGCTCCATGGCTGCCTCGACTCCGTCCTCCACGCCCAAGCCGGCCCTTGGATGCGCAACGACTGCGCCACCATCATGGAACTACAGGGCACCGACGTCGAAGAGCCCGGCCAAGCCAAGGTCACGCGCGGCTACCGCCTCCCCGCCAAATACGTCATCCACACGGTGGGGCCCTCCGTGCGCGACGGGATCATCGCCGACGACGACGTCGACATCCTGTACAACTGCTACTGGAACGCGCTCGAGCTCACGCGGCAAATGCCCGACGTGAGCTCCATCGCCTTCCCTGCCATCGCCACCGGCTACAACGCCTTCCCTATCCGCAAGGCGGCCACCATCGCCCTCGACGCGGTCAACACCTGGATGGACAAGTACGGCCAATGCCTCGACCTCATCGTGTTCTCCGTGCACTCCGAGTCCGACGCGCTCACCTACGCTGACGTCATCAACACCTGGATTGACGACTAGGGCCGGGCGGCGAACAGAGAAAAGTGCGGGCCGGGTGGCCCGCACTTTTCTCTGTCAGCCTCTTAGGCGGCGGCCTCCACGCGGTCCTTTTGGATAAAGCCGAACACGGTCAGCGCCGGCGGGTTTGGATCAGCCGATAATACCCCCGCCGAGTGGCTGCTACCCGGGGGCGCCGACACAACTCGTGAACCTGAGGCCCACCAGGCCCCTATAGCAATCGTCAGCCGATATATTCACGACTTCTGTCGGGCAGACCGGCGGGACCTTGGTGCGCGGCGCCGATAATCTGGTCAGCCAGGGCGGGCAAAGAAAAAGGCCGGTTTCCCGGCCTTGTTGGTGCTCGAGGGGGGAGTTGAACCCCCACGCCCTCACGGGCACACGGACCTGAACCGTGCGCGTCTGCCTATTCCGCCACTCGAGCAAGCGAAAGACAGCCTACACGCACATGCGCTCCCTCTCCAAGTCGCCGCCGCCGACTATGCCGCGTTTCTCACTTTCCATCTTCCGCCGCCGCACTCGGCCCCGGCCCCCGCCCCCGCCACACCCACGTGTCCGCCAGCGCCCCACCCCACACCCCATGTCCGCCCACCGCGCACACCGCACTCCCAGGCTGATCCACTTGGATCTCAGAACGAGTAGCCTAGGAAATGAACTATCGATTCAGCTGCGTCGGTGACGGCGAGAGTGCGAAAGGATGACGATGGGCGCATTCGACAGGATTGAGCGCGGGATGGAGAACGCGGTCGAGAACGTGTTTTCGCGCGCGTTTCGCTCGGATCTGAAGCCGGTGGAGTTGGCATCGGGCTTGAAGAAGTCGATGGATGATCGGGCGGCGGCGGTCAGCCAGGAGCGCGTGGTGGTGCCGAACGAGTTTGAGATCCTGCTGTCGGAATCGGATTTCCACAAGTTGGAGGAGTGGGGTGAGGACGCGATGCGCGACGAGCTAACGGATATCGCCACGGCCCACGCCCGCAACCAGGCGTACACGTTCCTGGGCCCGATCAAGATCACGTTCAATTCCACCCCGGAGTTGTCGCGCGGCAAGCTCCTGGTGCGCGGCCGGTCGAAGCGCGGCCCGGCGGCCCCCGCTACCATGCCGGAGGCCTCGCCGGAGAACCCGATCATTGAGGTGGCGGGCGAGCGCTATTTGCTCACGGGCGCGGTCACGGTGATTGGCCGTGGATCATCGGCGGATATCACTGTTGACGACGCCGGCGTCTCCCGCCGCCACCTCGAGCTCCGCGTGACCCCGGGCGGGGTCATCGCCACGGACCTCGACACCACGAACGGCACGTACGTGGAGGGCCATCGGATCACGGCGGCCACTCTCCTGGATGGCAACACGATCACGATTGGCTGCACGCGCATCATGTTTTGGACGAGCCCGGAGATGCTATGAGTGCCCTGATCATTGCGCTTTTCCGCTACGGGTTCCTCATTCTCCTGTGGCTGTTCGTCTTCGCTGTGGTGCTCACGGTGAAGAAGGACGTGCACGGCACGCGCGTCACGTCCCGCACCCCGGGCCGCGCTTTCAACCGCCCCGCCTCCCGAACGACGCCGCAGCCCCGCCGTTCGTCCACCCCCGCGCCTAGCGCCTTAGCGCACCCGCACCTGGTGGTGAGCGGAGGATCCCTAGCCGGCAGCACGATCCCGCTGTCGGGTTCGATCACGGTGGGCCGCTCCCCGGATTCGGCGCTCGTCCTTGACGACGGCTACACCTCGGCCCGCCACGCCCATTTCTACACGGATGGCCACGATTGGTACGTGGAGGATCTGAATTCGACGAACGGCACGTGGGTGGGTGGCACCCGCATTTATGAGCCGACCCGCCTGGGCTTTGGCACGCCCGTGACCATCGGTAAGACAACCCTGGAGTTACGCCAGTGAGCATTTCTTTCCGCTGCGCAGCAGCTTCCGACGTCGGCCTGATTCGCAAGTCCAATCAGGATGCCGGTTATGCCTCCACGAATCTCATCGTGTTGGCTGACGGGATGGGCGGAGCGGCTGGTGGCGATGTCGCGTCGTCAGTGGTGGTGGCGCACTTGGCGGAGGTGGATGATAGCCATCAGGCCGAGGACCTCCTGCCTCTGCTGACGGCAACGCTCGAGGACGCGCACGCGGACCTCATTCAGCGCTCGGCGGAGACGACGTCGCTGGCGGGCCTTGGCACCACGTGCATCGCGATTTTACGCGCGGGCAACAAACTCGGCATGGTCCATATTGGCGATTCGCGTGCGTACCTCCTGCGGGAGGGCACGCTGACTCAGGTCACGCATGACCACACGTTGGTCCAATACCTCGTGGATCAGGGGGAGATCACGCCGGAGGAGGCGGAGAATCACCCGAAGCGCAACGTGATCATGCGCAACATCGGCGACACCCCGGAGCCGCTGGAGATCGACCGTTCGATCCGCGAGGCCATCCCTGGCGACCGCTGGTTGCTGTGTTCGGATGGTCTGTTCGGCGTTGTGTCGAAGGAGCGCATCGCGAAGACCCTCACCGATTACCGCGACCTGGAGGCGTGCGCGAACCGCCTGGTGGACCTGGCGCTGGCCGCCGGCGCGCCCGATAACGTCACGGTGGTGTTGGCCGATGTTGTCGACGACGACGTCGCCCCGGCCCCGCCCCTCATCGTGGGTTCGGCGGCGGTCGATGCGCATAAGCCGACGCGTGGCACGGCGTCGGCGGCGGGGAAGCTGGCGCGGTGGACGCCGGGTGAGACGGATGAGGCGGGCGAGGTCGAACCGGAGCGACGTAGCCCGTGGGCGCGGATTGCGGCCACGATCGCGGTGCTCGGCATTTTTGCGGGCTCCCTGTTTGGCGCGTATGCGTGGACCCAGACCCAGTATTACGTGACGCAGGCGGGCGGGAAGGTGGCGATTTTCCAGGGCGTGCCGCAAAAGCTCGGCCCGCTCACCCTGTCCCATCTGCATGAGAAGACGGACGTTGAGGTGGTGAGCCTTAAGGCGGTGGCCCAGGCGCGTATTGCCGAGCCGATCACGCGCGGGTCGTTGGAGGAGGCGCGGACGGTCGTCGCGGATTTGTCGGCGCAGGTGCGCGAGCCGGACCCGATCGTCGGCGAGCGCCCAACCCCTGAGCCGTCCGCGTTCCCGACGACGGGCACGGAGCCTTCGCGCGATCCGTCCGGAGATCCGTCCGGCCAGACACCGGCCCCGACGACGACGCCCGCCCCGACCAGCGGCACCACGGTCCCGGCCCCCACGGACCCACGGGAGGAGAGGCAATGAGCGTGGTGACTCAGAAGACCGCCCGGACGGGCCGTTTCCGCGAGCTCCTTCTCCTGATCCTGGCGCTGGCGGCGTGCCTGCAGGCGTGGGTGATCGTGCACCACAGCGTGAGCGTGGAGGAGGTCTCGGCGCTTCCAGAGAATTTCTGGATGGTGGCGGGCGCGGCCGCCAGCCTCATTTTCGTGGCTCACCTCGTGATCCGTTGGCGGGCGCCGTGGGCGGACCCGGTGTTTTTCCCAATCGCGGTGACCCTCACGGGCCTGGGCCTGGTGATGATTCACCGGATTGACTATTCGCTGGTTGCCAAGGGGAACGCTCCGCTTGTGGGCGGGCAGTTCATGTTGGCGGGCGTGGGCGTGGTGCTCATGGTGGCCACGGCCGTGGTGGTCCACCATCGGGCGCTGCGCCGCTTCACGTTCATTTCGCTCGCGCTCGGCACGATCCTGTTGCTTTTGCCGATGGTGCCGGGCCTTGGCGTGTCGATTTACGGCGCGCGCATTTGGATTCAGGTGGCCGATTTTTCCTACCAGCCGGCCGAGCTGGCCAAGATCTTCTTCGCGGTGTTTTTCGCGGGCTACCTGGTCAGCCAGCGCGACAACCTGGCGCTTGCCGGCAAGAAAGTGCTGGGCATCCAATTGCCGCGTGCACGCCACTTCGGCCCCCTGCTCGTGGGTTGGATGGGCTGCATGGGCATCCTCGCGATGGAGAAGGATTTCGGCACGGCTCTCCTCTTCTTTGGCCTGTTCGTGGCGATGCTTTATGTGGCCACCGAGCGCGTGTCGTGGATCGTGATCGGCGGGATCCTCACCACGATCGGCGTGTATTTCCTCGTCCAGATCATGCCGCACATTCAGGCCCGCTTCGACATCTGGCTCCACGCCCTCGACCCAGAGGTTTACAACGCCAAGTACGGCTCGTGGCAGATTGTCCAGGGTTGGTTCGGGATGGCGTCGGGCGGGTTGCTCGGCACGGGCCTCGGCCGCGGGTATCCTGGCAACACGTTCGCCGCGAACTCCGACCTCATCGTGGCGTCCTTCGGGGAGGAGCTGGGCCTCATGGGCCTGCTCGCGATCTTCTCGATCTACCTCCTCCTTGTTCAGCGCGCGTTCAAAACCGCGCTCGACCTCCGCGACGGCTTCGGCAAACTCCTCGCCTCCGGCCTCGGCTTCACCGTGGGCTTGCAGTGCTTTATCGTGGCCGGCGGCGTCACGGGCATTATCCCGCTGACGGGCCTCGCGATCCCGTTCCTTTCGCTCGGCGGCTCGGCGCTGCTGACGAACTGGATCATCATCGGCCTGCTCATCCGCATGTCCGATGCCGCCCGCCGCCCCGCGCTGCCCTCCTCCGCGCCGTTGCCGGAGCTGCCCGATTCTCCCGACGACGACTGGCCCAATTCCGACTGGCCCTCCGCCTCGCGTAACACCGAGGCTTCCGACGACGCCGGCGCGCCCGTTTCCGCCGACGCCCCAGCTGACGCCGACGCCGGCGCGCCCGGCGGTCCTGCCGATAGCGCTTCCGACGCCGACCGCTACCCCACAGAGGTGGTCCGATGAATCCGCCGCTACGCAAGCTATCGGTCGTCGTGACGATCATGTTTTTGACACTCATGGCGGCGGCGACGTCGTTGCAGTTCTTCCGAGCGCCCTCGCTGAATGCGGACGCACGCAACGCCCGCACGCTATATAAGGAGTATGGGGTCAAGCGCGGCCCGATCATCGTGGCGGGTGAGGCGATCACGGGGATCGAGAAGATCGACTCTCCTTATAATTACCTGCGCACCTACCTGCAGCCGGAGCTGTATGCGCCGGTCACGGGTTATTTTTCGGTGATTCACAACGCGATCACTGGGATCGAGCGGGCGGAGAACGGGATCCTGGGCGGATCCGATTCGCAGCTGGCCACCCAGCACTTGCAGGAGTTGCTGACGGACGCGGACCCGGAGGGCGGGGCCGTCTCGCTCACCATTAACCCGGCTGCGCAGCAGGCCGCGTGGGATGCACTTGGGGACAGGCAGGGCGCCGTCGTCGCGATCGAGCCGTCCACGGGGAAGATCCTCGCGCTTGTCTCGAAACCCACGTTCAACCCGAACCAGATCGCCTCGCACAACCGCGAGGAGGCGACCACCGCGTGGGAGACCCTCAACGCGGACCCGGCCAAACCCCTGCTCAACCGGGCGATCGGGGACGACCTCTACGCACCCGGCTCAGTGTTCAAGCTCATTACCGCTGCTGCCATGATCGAGAACGGGCTGACCGCTGACTCCGGCGTCGAGGCCCCCTACACCTACTCTCCGCCCGGCACGTCGCACGAGATCTACAACCCCGGCCAGCGCCAGTGCGGGGACGGCTCGGGCACGGTGCCGTTGCGCGTGGCGTTCACCCAGTCGTGCAACACGGCCTTCGCGATCGGCGGCCTGAACCTGGGCGCGGAGAAGATGCGCGCCATGGCCGAGGCGTTCGGCTTCGGGCAGGACCTCGACATCCCGCTGTCCGTCCGCCCCTCACAGTTTCCCGAGCCGGCCGACGACGCCGCTCTCGCCATGGACTCCTTCGGCCAGCGCGACATCCTCGCATCACCAATGCAGATGGCTATGGTCGCGGCGGCGGTGGCCAACGACGGGCGCCTCATGACCCCCTACCTCGTGGACCAGACGTTCACCGCGGACCTCGGGGTACTGTCCACCACCGCGCCCACCACGTTCTCCAACCCGATCTCGAAGAGCACCGCCGAGCAGATGCGGTCGATGATGATCGACGTCGTAAACAAGGGCACCGGGTCGTACGCCGCGCTGAACTACGTGCAAGTGGCGGGCAAGACAGGCTCGGCCGAGGTCGGCGCCGGGGTGGAGCCGCACGCGTGGTTCGCCGGGTTCGACGCGACGGACGATCCGAAGGTGGCGGTGGCCGCGCTCGTCGCGAACGGGGGCGACGGCGGGTCCAACGCCGGGCCGGTCGCACGGGCCGTCATCGACGCGGTGGTGGGCCAATGAACTGTAATCGTTTCGTGACCTCACTAGTTGGCAATCACGCGCCGATGTGGGGCAGTATGTTTGAAGGTGTGAGGGAAAGGAAAGTTCGGCATGGCTGACGTACCCCGTATCCTCGGCGACCGCTATGAGGTCGGCGACCTGATCGGCCGCGGAGGCATGGCTCAGGTGCACTTGGGCTACGACACGCGGCTTTCGCGCACGGTCGCCATCAAGGTGTTGCGCACCGACCACGCCCAGGATCCCACCTTCATCGCGCGCTTCCGGCGCGAGGCGCAGTCCGCCGCCGCCCTCAACCATCCCTCGATCGTGGCCGTGTATGACACGGGCGAAGAGACCGTCATTTCCGAATCCGGTCGCACCCTCTCGCTTCCCTACATCGTCATGGAGTACGTCAAGGGCCGCACCGTCTCCCAGCTGCTGAGCAACGGGGACGCCCTGCCTATTGACGAGGCGGTGCAGATTGTCGTCGGGATCCTGTCGGCGCTCGAGTACTCGCACCGGGAGGGCATCGTTCACCGCGACATCAAGCCGGGCAACATCATGTTGACCCCGGACGGCAAGGTCAAGGTGATGGACTTCGGCATCGCGCGGGCCGTGGCCGATTCGTCGGCCACGATGACGCAGACAAACTCGGTGGTGGGCACCGCCCAGTACCTGTCGCCGGAGCAGGCGCGTGGCGAGGTTGTCGACGCCCGATCTGACCTGTATTCCACCGGCTGCGTCCTGTTCGAGCTGCTCACCGGTCAACCGCCGTTCCGTGGGGACTCCGCGGTGGCGGTCGCCTACCAGCACGTGTCCCAGCAACCGCCGGCGCCCACGTCGATCGCGCCGGACATCCCCGAGTCGCTCGACAGGGTGGTGACGAAGTCGCTGGCCAAGCGCCGCGAGGACCGCTACCAGAGCGCGGCCGACATGCGGGCCGACCTCCTGTCCGCCATCCGTGGCGGGGAGGTGAGTGCTCCGGCCGTCGGCTCGTGGCAGACCCAGGTGATGTCCGCACCCACGCAGGTTTCGACGCCGCCCACGCAGGTCGCGTCCGTGCCGCCGTCGCAGGTGACGAAGACGTCCACGCAGACCTCGATCCCGCCCGCCGAGGAGCGCTCGCGGAACACGCTTTTCATCGTGCTCGGCATTATTTTGACCATCCTCGCCATGTCCGGAATCGGGTACGCGATCTACAACGCCAACCGCGCCCCCGAGGAGCCGACCGCCACGGTCGCGCAGACCACCGTGCCGGATCTGACCGGCATGAACGAAAGCCAGGTGCGGGCCGCGCTCGAGGAGCGCAACCTCGTGCTCAACGTGGGCGACCCGGTCGAGGATGACAAGATCCCCGAGGGGATCTACGTCTCCTCCAACCCGCCGATCGCCGGCACGGTCAACGAGGGCGACACGGTCACCGTCCACTTCTCCTCCGGCGTCGGCTCGGTGAAGGTTCCCGACGTCGCCAACGGCGTCTACACCCAGGACCAGGCGAAGGAGATCCTAGAGAACGCAGGCCTGCGGGTGGGGCGGGTCGACATCGAGGACGTGCCCGGGCTGGCGAAGGACACAGTGTCCGCCACCTCGCCCGAGGCCGGCAACACCGTCAAGCGCGGTAGCCAGGTCAACCTGGTGGTCGCGTCCGGTGACGTGGTGCTGACGGATGTGCGCGGGATGAACATCGACGACGCCGAAGCCCTCCTCGCCAACGACCTGCGGATTCAGTCGATCTCGATCTCCGAGGTGGAAACCGACCAGGCCGAGCCCGGCACCGTGCTATCCATGAACCCGGCCGCCGGGAAGGTGCCATACAACCAGCGCGTCGAACTGGTGATCGCCAAGGAGATTGTGGCGCCCCCCACCACGGAGCCAAGCGAGCAACCGAGTCAGGATCCGAGTGAGCAACCCACTGATCCGGCACCGACGGACGAATCGAGCAAATAGGAATCAGCGCGGCCAAGCAAAGCTTGGCCGCGCTACTTTCTTGGCGTGAAACTGGGCGAGGCGGACCCCGCCGGGGTCACTCGCCGACCGTGTTATCCACCAAGTGAGTGTTTTCCATGACCCACGGGTAGGCATACTCAAACAGCAGGTAGACCACGCCAAAGATCAGGGCAAGGGCCTCCAGGACCTTCAGCCATGTCGGGCCCGGAAGCATGCGCCAAATCGCTCCGTACATTAGTTCGCTCCTTCCACCGCGGTGGTCGCCGGGTCAACAAGCTCCTTCGGCAGGCCATCCTCACGCTTCGTCCAGTAATCGAACTCGGCGTGGACAATCCAGCGTTCATTCGACACGAAAGGCGGGTGGCACGTGGTGATCGTCAGCAGGCGGCGCGTGGCCTCCGACACCGGCGTGCCATTCTTCAGCGAATCAAGTGCCATGAACGGGTCCGGCGCGATCGTCCACACGTCCGTGGGCGACACGATCTCATCCGCGATGATCTTGTATACGTAGAAGGCGTCCGCGGTCTCCACCACCACGGCATCGCCCTCCTTCAAGTTCTGCACGTTCATCATCGGCGCGCCGTACGTCTGCCGGTGGGCCGCCGTCGAGAAATTACCCACCTCACCCGGGAACGCCGTATCCGTATACCTGCCGAACGAACCCTTATCGAGCACCGTGGTCAAGTCCGTGCCGTTCTGGATCGTGTAAGCATACTCGTAGCCAAATGCCGGGATACGCATGATGCCGATCGTCTCACCCACACCCATGGGCCCCGACCACTCCGGCGGCGGGCCCGGCTGCGGCTCCGCAATCCCGTCGTCAGCAACCTCGCCGTACTCCTGACGCAACGTGACAATCGCGGCCTGCTGCTCACGGTTCGCTTCAATATCCGTCCACCAGATCTGCCACACAATGAACAGCCCAATGACGAGCCCAGCAGTGATCATCAGTTCCCCAATGACACCAAGGATACGGCCGAACAGGGATGGTTTACGCCGTGCTTGGTCCGCCTTCATATCATCTCCTCGAATTGACTGGCTCAAGCATAGTGTATTTCATCCCTCCCACCTTCCCCAGATGCGAAAACTAACCCTGTGGATGATTCCCGTTTTTCCTTTTATCCGTATAGGATTTGGGGGTACGTTCCGCATAGAAGGATGAGCGATGCCCGAATCGAAGAAGCGCAAGAAGGTCGTTGAGCGCAGGATTGCCCAGCAGCACGCCCAGGAGAACCGCAAGGCCGCGGCCCCCGAACAGTCCCCGCGCTGGTGGGTTCCCGTCATGGTCGGCCTCGCCGTGCTCGGCCTGATCATCATCGTCATCGCCTACATCACCGGCGGTCGCTTCCCGATCCCCGGTCTGTCGAACGGTAACATCAACATCTTCGTGGGCATCGGCTTCATGCTGGTGGGCTTCCTCATGACGATGGGCTGGAAGTAGCGCGCTCACTGACCGCCCAGCCCGGCGCAGGCGTCGGGTGTTACTAACTGGTAAGTCTGGGCCCACAAAGCTCGGTTTTCAGCACGGAACCTTTCAGATTCACGAGTTAGCTTCACGCCCGCCTAAATAACATTCATGTAATTCTCCACAGGCCAAGCCACAGCTGAGGACAACTCGAATTACACTCATGTAATTCTCCACAGGGTAAACCACACCTGGGGATAGATGAGGCTAAAAATGCACGGGAGGTAACGCGGCGTCGTTGCCGCTAAATCCACAGAACGAGGGCCGTCAGCACCGGCACCAGCAGGCCGGCGGCGACCTCAAGAACAGTGCGCTTACGCCTCGCCGGGAAGCTCTCGCGGATGGATATCCACGCCCAGGTCAGCAGCGCGCCCACGATCAGCCCGCCCACGTGCGACTCCCACGAGATCCCTGGAACCACAAAGCTGTAGACGAGGTTAACGCCCAGGATCGTGAAGATTCCCGACATGTTCGCATCCACCTTGCGCGAGAGAATGACGAGCGCGCCAAACAACCCGAAGATCGCGCCGGACGCACCCACCGCGCCCACGTTCCACCCTCCGGTCAAGTTCGCCACCCCATACACCGCGGCGTTACCCGCGATCGCGGACAAGAAGTAGAGCGCCAGGTACCTCACCCTGCCGAGCACCGGCTCGAGCACCCGCCCGAGCAGCCACAGGGCATACATGTTGAGCACCAAATGCCAAAAGCCGCTGTGGAGGAAGGCGGACGTAATGAAACGGTACGGCTGCACCTGTGCGAGCGGAGGGTAGAACATGAGCTCCACCCCCACCTGGGGTTGCAGCCGCTCCACAAGAGCCATGATCCCACACGCCACGATGAGCACGGTCGTGGCAGGGGCAGGATTACGACGCCGAACGGCCATCCGCCTCCGGAAACCGGGAATTTCGCGATTGTGGTCCGACATCCCGGACCGTTCGGCGTCGTACATCTGCTAGTCGGCGACCGTCACCGAGTTAATGACCACGTCCTCCACCGGGCGGTCCATCGGGCCGGTCTCAACGGCGGCGATGGAGTCGACGACAGCCTGCGAGTCGGCGTCGTTGACCTTGCCGAAGATGGTGTGCTTGCCCTGCAGCCACGTGGTGGGGGCAACCGTGATGAAGAACTGCGAGCCGTTCGTGCCGCGGCCGCCCTGCTTGCCGGCATTGGCCATGGCGAGCACGTAGGGTTCGGTGAAGTTGAGCTCGGGGGCGATTTCGTCGTCGAAACGGTAGCCCGGGCCGCCGGTGCCGGTGCCGAGCGGGTCGCCGCCCTGGATCATGAAGCCGGCGATGACGCGGTGAAAAATGACGCCGTCGTACAGCGGGTCAGTGGTGGGTTCGCCCGTGCGGGGGTTGAGCCACTCGCGCTTGCCGGTGGCAAGCTCGGTGAAGTTCGCGACCGTCTCCGGAGCGTGCTCCGGGTAGAGGTCAATCTTGATGTCTCCGTAATTTGTATGCAGTGTTGCTTCCATAGGGCTAATCCTCCCACACCCGCGCAGGTCGGGCCGGTTTTCTCCACGCATTCATTTGGGTACACCGCTATCGGCGAAATTTACTCTGTCAACGAAAAGGGGCCCTGTTTGCCGAGGTAATTCGGCTAGCGTCCTGCGAAACGGAGCTCTACGTGGAAAGATAAGGGTTACGCGCGGCACAACGCCGTCCAGCAGTGGAGGTAAACATGTCTTTGTTCAAGAAGAAGAGCACGAAGGAGAAGGTGGCCGACCAGGTTGAGCCGCTGGCCGAGCGTGCGGCAGAGGTTGGTAGCCAGCTTGGCTCCCTCGTGAAGGATTCGGTGCGAGCCGCGGTCAATTGGGCGGAGCCGCTTGCCGCCGACGCGTACGAGAAGGCCGCGCCCTACGTCAAGGACGCTTACGACAAGGCTAACGACGCCGCCCACGACGCGTACGAGAAGGCCGCGCCCTACGTCAAGGACGCTTACGACAAGGCTAACGACGCCGCCCACGACGCCGCGGAGAAGGCCCGCCCGCTCGTCGCCGATGCGACCAGCCGGTATGAGGAGACGTCGGCGCTGGTGCGGGAGGACTACCTGCCGCGTGCCAAGCGTGCTGCTCACGCCGCCCTCGAAGAGGCAAAGTCCGGTTCTGGCGACCTGGCCACGCGCGCGAACGCTGTGGTCGCGGCGTCGAAGAAGGAGCTGGCCAAGCCGGAGAAGAAGCGTGGCCTGCGCAAGTGGGTTGGCTTCCTGGCCCTTGCTGGCGCGGGCGCCGTTGCAGCGTACGTGGCGTGGGCGCGCTCGAAGCCGGTGCAGGACCCGTGGGCCGAAGCCTACTGGGAGGACGTCTCGGTGCCCACGGATGAGTCGGCTGCCAAGCCGGAGGATTCCGAGACCCCTGCGAAGGATAAGGTCGAGGAGCAGGCCGCCGCTCATGAGGTCATCCAGGAGGAGGTCTCGGAGGCGGAGCTCAAGGAAGAGGAGCTGAAGGAGAAGGTGGCCAAGACTCGCGAGGAGGAGGCCGCTGAGGCAGCGGGCCTCATCGACGAGGACAAGGAAGACTAGTCCGAGCCAGATTCCGGTCAGCTAGCCGCTGACGGGGATTGAGACACAGCCTATCTGTTGGGGGCGGGGTGCGATACGCACCCCGCCCCCAGATGTTTCGGCCGCGCTGAATGGCCCGGGATCCTGGGTTTGTCGTGCTTAGTGCGTGGACGCCTTCAATTACCGAGACGCCGTTTCCATGGGTATCCAACTCGATATCCGAAAAACGATGATGGTGGCTTTTCGTTGATATTTAGCGGAATTCATTTGTGGAGCCTACGGGACTCGAACCCGTAACCCCCTGCTTGCAAAGCAGGTGCGCTACCAATTGCGCCAAGGCCCCTTAAAGATCAACCGGGTCGGTCACTTGCTGCCACGTGGCTTGACGCTGCATGTTCTTCTGAACCTGGAGGAAAACGATGTAGCCTCCCAGGCCGGCCAAACATACCAGAGCAAACCTCTTCATCGTGACCTTCCTCGATTAACGAGTGGGCGTACGTGGACTCGAACCACGGACCTCCACATTATCAGTGTGGCGCTCTAACCGACTGAGCTATACGCCCCGTTCCTAACGGATGCCGAATTAGGTTAACTCATTCTCCCGCACTTCTCCAAACCGGATATGACCTGAGCGCTCGACGTCACATTTCTGCCGCCGCGTCCGCCAACCGCTGGCCGGCCCACCGAGCCACCCGCGAGCGAGCCACCCGGGCTACTCGTCAGTGACAGTGATTCCGAGCCCGCCGACCAGCATAGCCACCACGTTGTAGAGCAGTGCCATGACCGTGCCGAACAGGGTCATGAGCACGACCTCAATAACGCCCACCACCACGGCGAACGAGACGACGCGCCCGAACTGCATGAACTGACCCAGCTCGAGCAGCGGCGCCGAGTTCAGCGTCACGAGTAGCTCGTCGATACGCGCCCACACGTGCATGGCGTCAAGCGTGAACCACAGGAGGATCGCGGCGATGACGATCATGATGCCCACACCCACCGACACGAGGAAGGACAGCTTGAGCGCTGACAGCGGGTCGATGCGCGAGATAGTCATGCGGACGCGGCTGATGCCAACGTCCAGCCGCTCCTCCGCCGCGTCGACGCTATCGGGGGTATGCGTGGTCTCGGTCATGAGAGATCTCCGTCGTTGATGTTGCTACTGGTATGACGCTACCGCTTTTTGCGCGCCCGCTCACCCTTCTTGGGGCTGATTGTCGATCTGGTCCGACGACGCCGTTGCCCCGCCCGCGTCCACAGGCGCGGCCACCTCCTCATCGGCTGCGACCGAGTCGCCGGATCCGACCGTCTCGCCCAAGGCGACAGTGTCCGCGGAATCGGCGGAATCCGAGCTGTCAGCGCTGTCCGACTCGAAGACGGGCGCCATCGCGAGCACGCGGTCGCCGCTATCGGGGCGGACGAAACGCACGCCCTGGGTGTTGCGTCCGGTGAGGTTGACTTCGTCCACGCGCGAGCGGACCACCTTGCCGCCCTCCATGATCACCACGACCTCGTCCCCGGGCTTGGTGATGAGCGCGCCCACCAGCTCGCCGCGGTTTTCAGCCACCTTGGCCACACGGATGCCGAGGCCGCCGCGGTTCTGGGGCCTGTACTGGTCTTCGCTGGTGCGCTTGGCGAAGCCGCCGTCGGTGATGACGAAGACTTCCGAGTCCTCGCGCACCACTTCCATGGCGAGCAGCGAGTCGCCGTCGCGGAACTTCATGCCGCGCACGCCCGCAGTGGCGCGGCCCATGGGCCGGAGCGAGGAGTCGTCGGCTGTGAAGCGTAGCGACTGACCCTGGCGGGACACGAGGATGAGCTCGTCGCCTTCGTTGATGAGCTGGGCGGAGACCACCTGGTCGGTGGAGCCGTCCACGTGTTCGCGCAGGTTGATGGCGATGAGGCCGCCGGTGCGGGCCGAGTCGTAGTCGGCCAGCTTGGTCTTCTTCACCATGCCGTCCTCTGTGGCGAGCACCAGGTAGTCGGCTTGGTCGTAGGTGCGCAGCGTGAAGGCGGAGGCGATCTCTTCGCCCGGCTGCAACGCGAGCACGTTCGCCACGTGCTGGCCCTTCGATTCGCGCGAGCCCTCGGGGATCTCGTATCCCTTGACCCGGTAGACCCGGCCGAGGTTCGTGAAGAACAGGTGCCAATCATGTGTTGAGGCGATCCCCATGTGCTCCACGACGTCGTCACTGCGCAGCGTCGTCCCCTTGACGCCCTTGCCGCCGCGGCGCTGGGCGCGGTACTCGGAGACCTTGGTGCGCTTGATGAAGCCCGAGCGGGTCACGGTCACCACTATCTCTTCCTCGGGGATGAGGTCCTCCACGGTCATTTCGCCGTCGAAGGGGAGGATGATGGTGCGGCGGTCGTCGCCGTAGCGGTCCACCACCTCTTTCAGTTCCTCGGAGATGATCGCGCGCTGGCGGGCGGGCTTGGCCAGGATGTCGCGGTAGTCCTCGCACAGGGCGAGCTTCTCGTCCCGCTCCTCGACGATCTTCTGCCGCTCGAGGGCGGCCAGGCGTCGCAGCTGCATGGCGAGGATATGGTCGGCCTGGATCTCGTTGATCGCGAGCAGTTCGATGAGCCCGGTGCGGGCCTCCTCCACCGTGGGCGAACGCCGGATGAGGGCAATGACCTCGTCCAGCATGTCGAGCGCCTTGACCAGGCCCTCGAGGATCATGAGGCGCTCTTCGGCCTTGCGCAGGCGATAGGCGGTGCGTCGGCTGATGACCTCTACCTGGTGCTGCACCCAGTAGTGGATGAATCCGTCAAGCGAGAGGGTGCGCGGCACGCCGTCGACCAGCGCGAGCATGTTGGCCGAGAAGTTGTTCTGCAGCTGGGTGTGCTTGTAGAGGTTGTTGAGCACCACCTTCGGCACGGCGTCCCGCTTGAGCACGACCACGATGCGCTGGCCCGCGCGGCCCGAGGACTCGTCGCGGATGTCGGCGATGCCGGACAGCCGCCCGTCCTTGACGCCCTCCACCATGCGGTCAAGCAGGCGGTCGGGGTTGACCTGGTAGGGCAGGTCGGAGATGACGAGCGACGTGCGGCCGTTGACCTCGTCAATCTCCACCTTCGCGCGCTGGGTGATCGTGCCGCGGCCTGTGCGGTACATATCCTCGATGCCCTTGGTGCCCAGGATCGTGGCGCCGGTGGGGAAGTCGGGGCCGGAGATACGCATCATGAGGTTGGCGAGCAGCTCGTCGCGCGTGGCGTCCGGGTGCTCGAGGTACCACTGGGCTCCCGCGGCGATCTCGCGCAGGTTGTGCGGCGGGATCGAGGTTGCCATGCCCACCGCGATGCCCTCCGAACCATTGATCAACAGGTTCGGGATGCGGGAGGTCAGCACCACGGGCTCTTGGACGGAACCGTCGAAGTTGGGCTGGAAATCGACCGTATCCTCGTTGATATCGCGGACCATCTCGACAGCCAGGGGAGCCATCCGCGCCTCGGTGTACCTCGGCGCGGCCGCACCCAAGTCACCCGCGGTACCGAAGTTACCCTGGCCGGCCACCAGCGGGTAGCGCAGGTTCCACGGCTGGACCATGCGGACCATCGTGTCGTAGATGGCAGCGTCACCGTGCGGGTGGTAGTGACCCATGACGTCGCCGACGATCTTCACCGACTTCGAGAACGCCGAATCGGGCCGGTAGCCGCCATCCCACATCGCGTAGATGACGCGGCGGTGGACGGGTTTCATGCCGTCGCGCACATCGGGCAGGGCGCGCCCCACAATGACCGACATGGCGTAGTCAAGGTAGGAGGTCTCCATCTCGCGCTGGAGGTCGACATCCTTGATGCTGCCGTGTTCAAAGTTCACAGTATTCTCACTCACGATTAATCCTTAGATGTCGAGGAATCGCACGTCACGGGCGTTGCGCTGGATGAAGCTACGGCGCGAACCCACGTCCTCACCCATGAGGATAGAGAAGGCCTCGTCCGTGGCGGCGGCCTCCCCGATGTTGACCCGCTTGAGCGTGCGGGTTTCGGGATTCATCGTGGTGTCCCACAGCTCCGAATCATTCATCTCGCCCAGGCCCTTATAGCGCTGAATGCCCTGGCCCTCGGCCTTGGGTAGCTTCTTGCCGGCGGCCATGCCTTCCTTCAGCACCGCGTCGCGTTCGGCGTCGGAAAACACATACTGGTGCGTGGCATTCGTCCACTTGATACGGTACAGCGGCGGCATCGCCAGGTAGATGTAGCCGGCCTCGATGAGCGGGCGCATGTAGCGGTAGACGAGGGTGAGCAGCAGGGTGGCGATGTGCTGGCCGTCCACGTCGGCGTCGGCCATAAAGACGATCTTGTGGTAACGCAGCTTGTCGATGTCGAACTCCTCGCCCACGCCCGTGCCGAACGCGGTGATGAGGTTCTGGATCGAGTCGGAGCTGAGCGCCCGGTCGAGCCGCGCCTTTTCCACGTTGAGGATCTTGCCGCGGATCGGCATGATCGCCTGGTGGCGAGGGTCGCGGCCGTTGACGGCCGAGCCGCCCGCCGAATCACCCTCCACAATGAAGATTTCGCACTCTTCGGGGTTACGCGACGTGCAGTCCTTGAGCTTGCCCGGCATCGACGCCGACTCCAGCACCGACTTGCGACGCGTCGCCTCGCGCGCCTTCCGCGCTGCGATGCGCGCCTGGTAGGCCTGCGTGGCCTTGCGGATGATTTCCTTCGCCTCCGACGGGTTCATGTCCAACCAGTCGGAGATGTGGGCGTACGTCTGCTGCTGGACGAAGGTGCGGGCTTCCGTGTTGCCCAACTTCGTCTTCGTCTGGCCCTCGAACTGCGGCTCGCCAAGCTTGACGGAGATGACGACGGCAAGGCCCTCGCGGATGTCATCGCCCGAGAGGTTCGGGTCCTTCTCCTTGAGCAGGCCCTTGTCACGCGCGTACTTGTTGATCACCGAGGTCAGCGCCGTGCGGAATCCCTCCTCGTGCGTGCCGCCTTCGGTGGTGTTGATCGTGTTAGCGAAGGTGTGGAGGGTCTCGGAATACGACGCGGTCCACTGCATGGCCACCTCCACCGAGATCTTCTTCTCCTCGTCCTCAGACTCGAAGTAGATCGGGTCGGTGTGAACGGGTTCGACCTTCTTGGTCTTGACGATGTGGCGCACGTAGTCGAGCAGGCCGCCGTCGTAATGGTAGGAGACCTCGAGGTGCGGGCGCTCCTCCGCCGCGAGCGAGTCCTCCGTGCCCACGACCTCCTCGCCCTCCGGAACGGCCTGCGGCCGCTCGTCGATCAGGGTGATGCGCAGGCCCTTGTTGAGGAACGCCATCTGCTGCAGGCGGTGGCGCAGGGTCTCGAAGTCGAACGTGGTGGTTTCGAAGATGTCGCCGTTGGGCCAGAAAGCCTGCGTGGTGCCGGTTTCGGTGGTGGGCTCACCCTTCTCCAAGGGCGCCACGGGCACGCCGTTTTCGTAGGAAATCCGCCAGACGTAGCCGTCGCGCCGGACCTCGGTATCCATGCGCGTCGACAGCGCGTTGACCACCGACACGCCCACACCGTGCAGACCGCCTGACACGGCGTAGCCGCCGTTGCCGAACTTGCCACCCGCGTGCAGCACGGTCATGACCACCTGGACGGCTGGCAGGCCCTCCGTGGGGTGAATATCCACCGGGATACCGCGGCCGTTATCGGCCACCCGGCACCCGCCGTTCTCCAGCAGGGTAATTTCGATGTGATCGCAGTAGCCGGCGAGCGCCTCGTCCACCGAGTTGTCAACCACTTCGTAGACCAGGTGGTGCAGGCCGCGTTCGCCGGTGGAGCCGATGTACATGCCCGGGCGCTTCCGGACGGCCTCGAGCCCCTCAAGGACGGTGATGTTCGACGCGTCGTACGACTGGTCCTCCGAGACCGCGCCGATCCGATTATTTTCAGCCACGCTTGGCAACTCCTCTACCTGTGGTCTATATCTCTAAATAAGCCCTAGGATCGCCTGGAAGGCATTGAGGCCCGTTTGGGTAGGTATCTACACCATGAGACCAAAAACCAATTATAGCGCGTTTTGGACGCAAAATCTCGCCACATGTCCTCCCACAGAGGTTCGAAACTCGTGAGCGTGGCCCGTGGACATCTTTCCGACGACGCCGTCCCCCGGCAACCGCCTCTTCACCCGTAGGTGTCCCGCGGTCCGCGCCCTGGCACCGAGTAGCGCCCGTGCTTCCACGAGCGCGCGAACGGCCCGCCCACCACGATCTCTTTCACGACGCCGGGGCCCAGCTCCTCCTCCAACCGCTTGTCGAGGAAGGCCGACAGCGCGCGCATCTGCGTCTGCCACGACGTCGACCCCGCCCGCAGCGTCAGCACCCCGTCCTCGAAGCTCTCCACCTGGCAGTTGTTCGCGATTGCCTCCCCGACGATATCCGGCCAGCGCGCCGCCATCGATCCAATCTCCAGCTGTGTGCCCCACCCCCGGGTTTTCACGAGGTGGTCAAACACGATGCCGAGCGGCTTCGGGTCCCGCTTCGAGGGCCGCGAGCCGGAACCAACGTCTTGCCCGGGGATGGGGACCACCACGTCCTCCCCGATTTGCTCGGCCTCCCGCTCAATCCGCGCCGCCATCCGCACACGCACCCAGCCCTGGGCCTCGGCCATGAGCCGTGCCCGCTCGAGTGCCTCGAGCGGCAGCTCGTCGCCGTACTTTTCCGCCGCCGCGCGCTTGGCCTGCGCGATCCTATCCATCGCTGCCCACGGTATCCGCGCCACCGTCCACGTCACGTCCCACGTCAGCGTCCGTCACGACGCCGCCCGGCGCGCCTTCGCCGCCAGTACGGCCGCCGTCGTCGAGCCGCGTCGCCTTCCCGCGGGTCACCGCAAACCGGATCCCGCCGAGTGGCGGCAGGTCGTCTCCCACGGCGGCGGTGACGAACACCTGCTCGGCGTTGGCGATGATCTGGGCCAGCCGCAGCCGGCGCCGGGAGTCAAGTTCGGCGAAGACGTCGTCGAGGATAAGGATCGGCTCCTCGTGCTCGGCCCAGTCCCCGGACTCGTGCCCGCGCAGCAGGGCCCACGAGCCGAGCCGCAGCGCCAGCGCATACGACCACGACTCCCCGTGCGACGCGAATCCCTTCGCCGGCAACGTGCCGAGTGAAAGCTCAAGTTCGTCACGGTGCGGCCCCACCAGGTTCACCCCACGTTCGATCTCCGCCCCGTGCCACTCGCGCAACGTCTCGCGCAGCTTCGCCTCGACGGCCGCCGCGTCCCGCAGCTCCGTTTCGTGTTTCACGACACCGTCCGCCAGCTCGGTGCCGTCCTCTCCCGCGAGCTGTGCGGCGGTGGGAAGGGCCCAGTTCCGGCGTTCGTCGAGATTAGCGGCGTAGTCGATGCGGGCGACGTCGTTGCCACCCGACACGTCGGCGTAGTAGCTCGCCACGTGCGGGCGCAGGCCAGCGATGATCTCGGCGCGGGCGGCGATGATCTGCGCGCCGTAGCGGGCGAGCTGGTCGTCCCACACCTCGAGCGAGGATTCGTCGACCACCCCGCCACGCCGCCGCGTTTTTTGTAGGGCCTTGAGCAGCGCGCCGCGCTGGCGGAGCACCCGCTCGTACTCGGCCTTGACCGAGGCCAAACGTGGACGGAACTGGATCATGAGGTTGTCGAGGAATCGGCGCCGATCCGCGGGATCTCCCTTGACCAGGCTCAAGTCCTCCGGGGCGAACACCACGGTCCGCACGATCCCCAAAAGGTCCGCCGGGCGGGCGTTGCCCCGGTTGATCCGGGCGCGGTTGGCCTTGCCGGTGATAATCTCCACCTCGACCATCGTCTCCGACTCCCCGCGCCGCACCTTAGCGCGCACGACCCCGGCGCCCGCGCCCTGCCGCACGAGCGCGGCGTCGGCAGCCACCCGGTGCGACGAAAACGTGGCCAGGTACCCGATGGCCTCCACCAGGTTCGTCTTGCCCTGGCCGTTCTCACCCACGAAGGTCACCACTCCGGGCTCGAACTCGAGCACGACCTCGCGGTAGGACCGGAAGTCGTTGAGGGCCAGATCGGAGATGTACACCTAGTTTTGGCCGAAAGTCCGAATCGGCATGAGGAGCAGGCGGAAGTCGTCCTCCACGTTGCCATCCTTGTCCTGGGAGGTCACCACCGCCGGCTTGGTGGGGTGGGTGAATGACAGGCGCACGGTCGGCTCGTCGATCACCGCGAAACCTTCCTGCAGGAAGATCGGGTTGAAGGCCATCTTGATGTCCTCGCCCTCGAGCGTGGCGGGCAGGACTTCGGAGACCTGAGCGTTGTCGCCCTGGCCGGCCTCGAGCATGACCTCGCCCTCGGAGAATGACAGGCGCACGGCCGCATTCTTCTCCGTCACCAGACGCGAGCGCTTGATCGCGTCGAGGATTTCCAGGCGGTCGAGCTCGACGTGACCGTTGACCTCGGTGGGGAACAGCGAGCGGACCTGCGGGTATTCGCCGTCGATGAGCTGGATCGTGTTCTGGCGGTTGCCGGCCGAGAAGCCGATGAGCGAGCCCATCCCCTCATCCTGGAGCGAGATCTCCACGTCCGACACGGTGCCGAGCGCCTTCGCGACGTCGAGCAGGCGCGAGGCGCGCACGAGGATGCGGGTGGAGTAGTCGGAGTGCACCGGGGCCCACGCCAAATCGCGGATCGCGAGCCGGTAGCGGTCGGTGGCCATGAGGGAAATCTGGTCGCCCTCGATCTCGATGCACACGGAAACGAGCATGGGTAGCGTGTCGTCATTCGAGGCAGCGATGGTCACCTGCGAGACGGCCTTCTCCCACTCCGCGCCATCCACCTTGCCGATCACCGGCGGCATCGCCGGCAGGTCGGCGTAGTCCTCTGCGGCCATGGTCTTGAGAGTAAAGTGCGAGCGGCCGCAGGAAATGTCAAACTTCCCGCCGTCCCTCTCGATTTCGATCGGCTGATTGGGCAGGGAGCGCGAGATCTCGGCGAGCAGCTTGCCGTTGACCAGCACCTCGCCCGGAACCATCACGTTCGCCGTGTTGATAGTAATTTGCGAGGAAATGTCCGAATCGCGTGCGCCCATCGTGACCGTGCCGTCCTCCTCGGCCACGATGTGAATGCCGGCAAGGACGGCGTTGGCCGGCCGGGAGGGGATCGTGCGCGATGCCCAGGTCACGGCGTCAGTAAATTCCTTATGATCGACGCTAAATTTCACCGTCAAACCTACTTTCTATTATCTGGCTCCTACTTTAGCGATCCGACCCCGCGTGCGCCCATTCGTTCGAGCAGTCGGTGGCCAAGGTCGTCATTTCGGAAGTTCATGGGTAGTAGATGTAGTAGCCTTTGTGGATTTCGTGGATAAGTCCATCTTCGCTCGATCCCTCGCGCTTTCATCCCTGTGGATATCTGTGGGATTACCCTGTGCCTATCTTGGCGCCGGTGTGGATGGGACACTTTTGAGTGTCATATGCTCGCAGTTTTCGGCCACTTCTCCACACGTTTCGAGCAGAAACTGGCTCGGTTAATCACACATGATGTGGACAGCGACCGGCGAGCGCAGCTACCTGTTCTCGGATAGCTGGGCCTGTTCCTTGGCCGCCTGCTTGATGCGCGAGGTCAGCTCGGCGACCTGGTTGTAGATCTCCTGCTTTTCCGCCATGAGGCTCTCGACCTTGCGCAGTGCGTTGAGCACAGTGGTATGGTCGCGGCGGTTGAAGGATTCGGCGATCTTCGGCAACGACAGGTCGGTCATTTCCCGGCACATGTACATCGCGATGTGGCGTGGCTGGGTGAGTGAGCGGGTCCTCGTGGGCGACTTCAGGTCCTCGGCCGTGATCCCAAAATAGGAGGCCACCTGGTTCATGATCAGCGCCGCAGTCACGGTGAACGAGCTCGGGTCGCTCATCATGTCCTTCAGCGCGCTTTCGGCCACGTCGAGCGTGACCGGCATATTGAAAAGTCCGGCAAATGCGGTCACGCGCCGCAGCGAGCCCTCCATCTCGCGCACGTTCGTGGTGATGCGCGAGGCAATGAATTCGAGCACGTCGCGTGGGACCATGAGCTTTTCGGAAGCTGCCTTCTTCTCCAGGATCGCGATTCGGGTCTCGAGGTTCGGCAGGTCGATGTTCGCCACGATTCCTGACGCAAAGCGCGAGATCATGCGCTCCTCGAAGCCGTCGAGCAGCCGGGGCGCCACGTCGGAGGTGATGACGATCTGCTTGTTCGCAGTCGCCAGCGCGTTAAAGGTATTGAAGAACTCCTCGAGCGTGCCCTCCTTGTGGGAGAGGAACTGGATGTCGTCGATGAGCAGGATGTCCACCGATCGGAAGAGGTTTTTAAAATTGTGACCCTCTTTGCGCATCATGGCGTTGATGAACATGTTCGTGAATTCTTCTGAGCTCGTGTACAGCACGCGCGATCCGGGGAAGAGGCTGAGGAAGTAGTTGCCGATCGCGTGAAGGAGGTGGGTTTTGCCCATGCCCGAGTCGGAGTAGAGGAACAGGGGGTTGTAGGTGGAACCCGGCGCCTCCGCGACCGCGAGGGCGGTGGCGTGCGCGAAGCGGTTTGACTCGCCAATCACGAAGTTGTCAAACGTGTAGCGCGGGTTGAGGTTCGCGATCGACTGGTCCTGATTCTTCTCGATCCGCGGCAGCATTGTGCCCAGCCCGGACGGGATGTGATGCACCGGTTCGGCTTCGGCGGGCTTGTCAGCGACGTCGCGCGAGGAGGGTCCGAACAGGTCCGGCGACGACGGGCTGGCAGTTGCATCCTCAAAGTCCGTCACGGGTGGGAAACCGTGCGCCACCTGGAGGTTCGATGATTCTTGTTGGGTTCCCGACGCCGGCATCCCGGTTGCGCCCGGACCTGCGGGATCGGCTGGGGCGTCGTTGTCGACCACATGGAGCTGGCGCTCGGGGGCCTGCCACTGCGGGACGGGCTGGTTCGGTGTGGTTTGATGTTCGGTGAGCGAGGGGTCTACGGAGATGACCAGGCGCACGGACCGCCCGAGGATGGCCGAGAGCTGGTTTTCCATGATGGTGGACACGTGCTCGGCGATCCAATTTTTCACAAACTCGGAGCCGACGCCGATCATGAAGATGTCGTCCACAGTGGCGAGAGGGTGTGCGAGGCGCACAAAGGCCGCCTGGGAGTCGGAGAGGTCGCCCTGGGCGCGGAGGAGCTCACTGGCCGCTGTCCATGCATCGCGTGCAGGTGAGCCGTCCATCATTTCTCCGATCACTATTTTTTCTGGGACTCTTCATAGTAGAGGATAAAATGTGGAAAGTCAGATTAGTTATCCACAAGCTTGTGCACACGTGTGGATATTACACTGTTGTAATTCACAGGCCCAAATGGCGTGTTCACGCGCGAAAGTTTTAACCTTTAGGGGAAGGAAAAATGTGGATGATATTAATAAATGGAATTACTCCAGTCTGGGCATTCTTGGGGTCTTGAGATATCCATCACCGCCCCGCGCGCGTTCCTTGACCTTTCGGCTAATTCTTCAGTAAATTCGATAAGTCATGTGTGCTTTGCACACGCGCTCCGCATGGAGTGTTTTCGTTATCCGATCTAGTTTAGGTGGTCACCCATGACTACGAAGCGCACTTTCCAGCCGAACAACCGTCGTCGCGCCAAGACCCACGGTTTCCGCAAGCGCATGTCCACTCGCGCCGGACGCGCCGTCCTCGCCGCACGTCGCCGTAAGGGTCGCGCCAAGCTCTCTGCGTAAATGCTCTCTGCAGCGAACCGACTGCGCAGGCCGGAGGACTTCCGCTTCGCCTTCCGCTCGGGGTTACGCAGCGCAAACAGATACGTCGTCGTTCACGTCGTGAAGGGCGAACCGCAAGCCGGCCCTCGGGTCGGCTTCACTGTTAGTAAGAAGGTGGGCAACGCCGTCGTACGAAACAAGGTACGCCGGCGTCTTCGCCATATTATGAGGGACCACCTCGACGTCGGTGCGGAGCTCGTCGTCGTGCGCGCGCTACCCGCCGCGGCGGAGGCGAGCTACGAGGAGCTGACCCGGGCCGTCGTCGTGCAACTCGAACGTGCGGGGGTGACGCGTGGCTAAGGGCGTCTCTCGCGCGCTGCAAGCCGGCATCCGCTGGTACCAGCGCAGTATTTCCGCAGGTCAGCCCAGGCGGTGTCGGTACCAGCCGACATGCTCGGCCTACGCTTTCGAATCAATTGAAGTTCACGGCGCGATTAAAGGTACACTTTTAAGTATCTGGCGGTTGCTGCGGTGTAATCAATGGTCGAAGGGCGGGGTGGACTGGGTTCCCGAAAAGGGAAAGTGGCCCACCAAGCCTTTAGGCTACAAAGAACTCATCGCACTGCGCGAACAGCAAGAACACGACCATCAGGCAGATAGCCATGGCGATGGTCACGACGCTTAGGAGCGTATAGGTGGATACCATCCTCTTCCCCCTCATGTGGGTCATTTCCTACATCATGTACGGGATTCACACCGCACTGACCGCGATCGGGATGCAGGCGGGCGCCGGGCCCGCGTGGGTACTGTCGATCGTGGGCCTCACGATCATCATCCGCATCCTCATCATCCCGCTGTTTAATAAGCAGACCAGGGCCTCGCGCGCATCGCAGGAGCTCGCACCCGAGATCCGCAAGATCCAGAAGAAGTACAAGGGGCGTACCGACCAGGTCTCCCAGCAGCGCCAGCAGGAAGAAATGATGGCGCTCTACCGCGACCACGGCACGTCGCCGTTTTCGGCCTGCCTCCCGGCGCTCATCCAGATGCCGATCTTCTTCTCCCTTTTCCGCCTGCTCTACGCGGTTTTGCCGATTTCCACCGTCTCGTACCAGCGCCCGTCGATTGGCCCGATCAACCAGGCCGTGGCCCAGGAGATCGGCGAGTCTACGGTCTTCGGCGCCCCGCTCGTGTCCTCGATCTCGACGGCGAACAGCTTTTCCCTGCCCACGAACGTCATCGTGGTGGCCGTGGTACTCATCGCCCTCATGATGGCCACCCTGTTCTTCTCGCAGAAGCAGATCATGACGAAGAACCTGCCCGAGGACTCGCAGGACCCGGACAACCCGGCATACAAGATGCAGAAGTACATGCTTTACGGCATGCCGTTGATCTACCTGTTCTCCGGCTCGGTGTTCCAGGTGGGCGTGCTCGTGTACTGGCTGACCGGAAACATTTGGAACATTGGCCAGCAGACTTGGCTTATCACCAAGAACCCCGCGCCCGGCTCGCCGGCCTATAAGGCCCGCCAGGAGCGGCTGCGCGCCAAGCGCATCGCCAAGGGCCTGCCGCCGGAGGAAGAAGAGTCGGCCACCGAAGTGTCGGTGGGTCAGCGCGAACAGCCCCTCGGCAAAAAGCGCTCCAAGAAGGCCGCAGCGAAGGGCGTTGAGCCCGCCGCCGACGTCGTGAACGGCGCCGCCGCCGACATCGCCGAAGAAGAGTATGAGATTCGGGGACTCGACGGACTCACCGACGCCGAGCGCGCCCAGAAGCGCTACGAGCGGCGGATGGCCGAGCGGCAGCGGTCGAAGACCAAGAAGAACAAGAAGCAGCAGGCTAAGCAGCGCCAGCAGAACCAAAAGAAGCGCAATTTTTAGGGGATAAAGATGAGCGAAGATACTTCCAAGCTTGATCAAGAAGGCGACATCGCCGCAGACTACCTCGAGGAGCTGCTCGACATCGCGGACCTCGACGGGGACATCGAGATCGGTGTCGAGGCCGACCGCGCCTCCGTGGCGATCGTGTCTGACGACGGCGGGGACCGCCGGCTCAAGCGCCTCATCGGCCGCAAGGGCGAGGCACTCGATTCGCTACAGGAGCTGACCCGCCTGGCGGTCCAGCAGGAGACCGGCGAGCGTTCGCGCCTCATGCTCGACATCCTTGGCTACCGCGACAGCCACCGCCGCCACATCGCGGAGATCGCACAGCGCGCGGTGGACCGCGTGGAGGAAACCGGAGAGCCCTACTCGATGAAGCCGATGAACCCGTTCGAGCGCAAGGTGGTCCACGACGTCGTGGCCGCCGCCGGGCTTGTGTCTGATTCGTCGGGCGTGGGCCAGGACCGCCACGTGGTCATCACCCTTCCCGATGATGATTACGACGACGACTACTCTGGCGACAGCGCTGAGAGTGCGGAAAGTGCCGACAGCGGGGAGAGCGCGGAGAGCGCCGAGTCCGCGGACGAGTAAGCAACGCTGATGCGGGGGCTGGCTGCGGCTGGCCCCCGTTTCTGTAGGTAGTGGTAGAAGAGGGAGCGTGTAGAGATGTCGGATGCGAGGAAGTCCGGGTGGGAGCCGGCGAGTGCGCGTGTTGACGTGGTGAGAGTGGAGCCCACGCCGGAGGGCGGCGCAGGTCACTTTGGTGTTCGCGAGTGGGAGCGGCTCGTTCGCTTCGGAGAACTGCTCGTGGAGCAGGGTGAGCTGCGCGGCCTCATTGGGCCGCGGGAGCTGGACCGCTTGTGGTCGCGCCACCTGCTGAACTCGACTGCCGTGTCGGAGTTCGTGCCCAACGGGATGAGGATCGCGGACGTAGGGGCGGGAGCCGGATTTCCTGGAATGGTTCTCGCTATCATTCGCCCTGACCTTGACGTCGACCTCATCGAACCCATGGAACGACGCACCGACTGGCTCCAGTTCGTCACCGATGAACTGGCGTTGGAGAACGTGAACGTCATCCGCGCCAGAGCCGAAGATCTACCCAAGACATATGCCGTGGACGTCGTGACCGCCCGCGCAGTCGCCGCCCTCAAGAAGCTACTCCCCTGGACGCTACCACTACTCAAGCCTGGCGGACGGCTTGTCGCACTCAAGGGGCAGCGGGCCGAGATTGAAGTAGCCGAGGCCGAGAAGCAACTCATGAAATACCGGGCACAGTCTGCGCGAACGATGGACGTGGATGTGTGGGGAACTGACGAGGGCACAAGGGTAGTTGAGGTCGTCAAGATGAAGTAGTGAGCGGTTCAGGCTTTGTAGTCGGAGTCTGGCCGTCAGCGCGATGTTTCACGTGAAACAGTGTCGTGAGTAGCGAATGCTGCGCGAATGTTTCACGTGAAACATTGGGCATTTGGTTTCGTCTGCGGTAGAGACGCCGGTTCTTAAGGCGGTGAAACTTTATGTCGCCGCCCCGGTGTCGCCACCTGCGGTTCGGGTCGTTCTTTATCTACTTTCTGGCACCTCCGCACTTCCGTTTCACGTGAAACATCGCAGCCGGCCGAGCTATCTGGCCCCCCACGGTTCTAATGCCGTGTCGTACCGAAGGAATTAAGCGTTTCACGTGAAACAGCAAATTTGTCTGTGACAGCCTTCCCTCCATTTGACTGCAATGCAGGTACTTGAACTGATAGCCATGCGTTTAACGTGAGGCACTACGGGCGGTTATAACGCCCTTCCTCCGCTGGCACTTCACGTAGTGTGCTGTTTCACCGTTTCATGTTTCACGTGAAACACCACTCTGGTGCTTCTGTCTGCGGAAGTGTCGCCGGGACGTCCGGCAGGGAGCGTCATTTTTCCGTTCCTTCGTAGTTACTTCGGGCGCTGTTCGGGACAGGTCCTTCGGTAGCTTCCTTTAGATTTCCGTTTCACGTGAAGCGTCATAGTCTTTTGAGGCGGCTTAGTCTGCAATTCCTTGTAACGTGCCGTCGCTCTTCGGCTGTTGAACGCTTCACTTAAAACATTCGAATTGAGTAAACTATATCGTTTCCGCCAACGTATAGCACAAGACAGTTGGGAACCGAATAGTGTTTCACGTGAAACGGTTGATAGGACCTGTGGACATCACAAGTGCTGTGGAGAGGCGCGACTGTTTCACGTGAAACGCGGTCAGTTTGATGGAGAAATTAACCAGTCAACGTTCGTGCGCGGGGCCGATGTTTCACGTGAAACATCGCTCGAAAGAAGTTCAGAAGCGCGATTGTCGGGGCACTCCGATAGAATGAACTCCTAACAACCCGAGGAGCAGAAGTGGCAGATCCCAGACGTCAAGCCGAGCGTCGCCGCGGCACTGAGCCCGTCAAGCGTACTTTTGAAGAGCAATTCACGGAAGCGGCATCCCCAGTGGGTGCAGAACTCCTCCGAGACAGGAAGACACTGCGAGGACTTCGCGGAAAAAAGCTTCCCAAGCCCGAGCAGACCAGAATCATTGCGGTCGCAAATCAAAAGGGCGGCGTCGGAAAGACGACCACGGCGGTGAACATCGCTGCGGGACTCGCGCTCGGTGGTCTCAAGGTGCTGGTCATTGACGCGGATCCCCAGGGCAACGCCTCGACGGCTCTTGGAACTCCGCACACGCCCGGCACCGAGTCGCTGTATGAAGTTATGATGGGCCAGAAACCTCTCGATGAGGTCACCTACCAATGCCCGGACATCGTCAACCTGCAAGTGGTTCCATCGACGATCGATCTTTCGTCGGTCGAGGTCTCACTCATCATGGAATTCCGACGGGAATACCGCCTCAAGGAAGCGATAGAAGCCGCTAACCCGGACGTCGACTACATCATCATCGACTGCCCGCCCAGCCTCGGGCTCCTCACGCTGAACTCCCTCATCGCCGCTCGCGAGGTGCTGATCCCCATCCAGGCGGAGTACTACGCACTGGAGGGCCTGACCCAGCTGGTCAACACCATCAACATGATCAAGGAATCAGCGAACCCGGAGCTGCACATCTCCTCGATCCTGCTCACTATGTTCGACAAGCGCACCAACCTGTCACAGGACGTCGCTGCCGATGTGCGCGAGCACTTCCCGGAGCAAACCCTCACGGTCGAGATCCCTCGCAACGTGAAGATCTCCGAGGCGCCCAGCTTCGAGCAGACCGTGCTCACGTATGACCCGCGTTCGGCCGGAGGCGTCGCCTACCTCGCCGCCGCCCACGAGATCGCCAACCGGAGGTAAGAATGTCTGACAAGAGAAGAGCACTCGGACGCGGACTCGGCGCGCTGTTCCCCGAGGAACAAAAGGAAACGCGCAGTCGGGCCACGGACGTTTTCTTCAGCTCGCCCATCGCGAAGGAGACGACAAGCGCCGACACTTCGGACAATTCGGACACTGTGGTGTCTGAGGCAGATACGGTGAAGGAATCCGGCGAAACGAAGCCGGCAACTGCCCGGAAGACCACGGCAAAAAAGACAACCGCGAAGAAGGCCGCTTCGGAGGCCAGTTCTTCGGAGAATTCCATGCTGTCCGAAAATGCAGCCAAGGAAGGCGCCGGCCTGGAAATCTCGCTCGACTTGGCGGCAGGTTCGGGAACAGAAACCGCAAGCGAGCCGGGTGTGCCCGCCAAGGGCAAGGGCCGGGCTGGTGGAACCCCCACGGGCATGGGCATGCCTGACCTGGCCACCGCTGCTACTGCTGACACCGCTGATCCCAACGGGCTGCTCCCCGTCCCGGGCGCCACCTTCGGCGACATTCCCGTCGACGCCATCATTCCCAACACCCGCCAGCCGCGCGAAGTCTTCGACGAGGACGATCTCCAAGAGCTCGCAGACTCGATTGCGGAGGTCGGGGTGCTGCAGCCGATAGTCGTGCGCGGGCTCGCGGAGCACCACCCAGACAACCCGGACGCACAATACGAGCTCATCATGGGCGAACGTCGTTGGCGAGCTTCGCAGCGGGCGGGCAAGGACACCGTCCCCGCGATCGTCCGTCACACCGACGACGCCGACCTCCTGCGCGACGCCCTCCTCGAAAACCTCCACCGGGCAAACCTCAACGCCCTGGAAGAAGCGGCTGCCTACCAGCAGCTCCTCGAGGACTTCCGGTGCACGCAGGAAGAACTCTCCCGGCGAATTGCTCGCTCGCGCCCGCAGATCTCCAACACGCTACGCCTGCTCAAGCTACCCCCGCTCGTCCAGCGTCGGGTGGCGGCCGGCGTTCTCTCGGCGGGACACGCCCGCGCCCTGCTCGGGCTCACGGATCCCGCGGCGATGGAGCGCCTCGCCCAGCGTATCGTAGCGGAGGGCCTCTCCGTTCGGCAGGTCGAGGAAACCGTGGCGATCGGGGAGGACTACGCCCCCGCACGTGCACGGGGTCCCCGCCGCGGCCGTTACGCGGAAGAGCTCAATGAGCTCGCGGGCCGCCTCTCGGACCGGTTCAACACCCGGGTCAAGGTCAACATGGGCTTGACCAAGGGGCGGATCGCCATCGAATTCGCGACGATCGAAGACCTGAACCGGATCCTCGACAACCTCTCTGAGGGTGCCGTGGCAGTCGAGGCAGAGAGCGGTGCGGCGCAACAAGCCTGAGATCTGCCAGCGCAACATGTGCGGCGAACCGGGTGAAACTCATGACTCCCGCGTCGTCGCTGACGGCACTCGCCAGCGTTGCTTGCGTGGCCAGCGCCCGCCCTACTCCTGGGCGGCGTCGGCGGAGTGCGCGGCCGTTGTGAGGATGTCGAGGTAGACGTCGTCGAGCGTGCGGCCCTGGCGGCGCGCCAGCGCGGCCGCGCCCTGCGGGAAGATCGAGGTCTCGCTCATGCCGGGGGTGATGTTGACGTCGAGGAACCAGGCCTGGCCCTCGGCGTCGACCATGACATCCGTGCGCGACAGGTGGCGCAGCCCGAGCGTACGGTGCACGGCCTCGGCCATCTCGCTGACCACGTGCGTCACCTTGTCCTCCTCGTCCGCAATGAGGTACTCCACCCGGCCGGGGTTGTATCGCGCGTCGTAGTCGTAGGGGCCGGACGCCCGGACTTCCACCGGCGGCAGCGCCCGTGGGCCCTCCCCAAGGTCGGCGACGCCGACGCCGAATTCACGCCCCGCGATGTGCTGCTGGATGAGGGCCACATCCCCGTACGCGAAACAGTCCACCATCGCGCCCGGCAGCGCCGCGCGGTCAGACACGATCGACAGGCCCATCGAGGACCCAGCTTTGGTGGGCTTCACCACCAGGGGGAAATCGAAGCGGTGCTCCACCAGGTTCAAAATGTTGCCCACGCCCACCTCGCGGAACAGGCTCTGCGGAAGCGCGAGCGAATCGGGCACCCGCAGCCCGGCGCGCGCCAGCACCGACGCGGCCACCGACTTGTCCGAGGCCAGCCGGCATCCGAAGGCTTCTGAGCCGACGAACGGGTACCCGGCCAACACCAGCAGGTCCTGCAGCGAGCCGTCCTCGCCGATGGATCCGTGCACGAGCGGCCACACGACGTCGGGCTCGATCGCGTCCAGGCGCTGGAGGAGCTGGGCGTCGACGTCGAGAACCTTGACCTGGATCCCGGAGTTCCGCAGCGAATCGGCCACGCGGCGGCCGGAGTGGAGCGAGATCTCACGTTCGTGGGTGAGGCCACCGGCGAGCACAGCTACTGTCATCGGGCCCATCATTACCTACCTTAGGTTCGAGTTCGGCGTTTCCACGCCGGAGTTGGTGTGACGATTGGGGTTGCCGAACATCTGAACGGTGTCGAGTTCGGCCTCGAGCACGGTGGACAGGCGCCGCACGCCCTCCTTTATCCGCTCCGGGGTGGGGTAGCAGAAGGATAGGCGCATGTGGTCGCGCCCCTGCCCGTCCGCGTAAAATGCTGTGCCGGACACGTAGGCCACGAGATTGGTGGTGGCGCGCGGAAGCATCGCCTTGGCGTCGATCCCGTCGGGTACCTTCACCCACGTGTAGAACCCGCCCTCGGGCACGTTCCACGAGCATTGCGGCAGGTACTTCGCCAGCGCGCCCGTCATCGCATCCCGCCGCTCGCGGTACATCGAGCGGTAGGACTTGATCTGCGCCATCCAGTCGTACGTGCGCAGGTATTCGGAGATCGACAGTTGGCCCATCTTCGTGGGCGACAGCACCGCGTTCTCATTCGCCAGCACCAGTCGCTGAATGACGGCGTGCGACGCCAGCGCCCAACCCACGCGATACCCGGGCGCGAAGGTCTTGGAAAACGAGCCGAGATAGATTACCCCGTCGGGGTTGAAGGTCTGCAGCGGGGTCATCGTCACGTCGTCGAAACCGAGCATCCCATACGGGTTGTCCTCGAGGATGAGCACGTGGTGGCGCTTACAGATCTCCACGATCTGCGGGCGGCGCTCCAGCGACATCGACACGCCCGCCGGGTTGTGGAAATTCGGCACGGTGTAGAGGAACTTGACCTCACGGCCCTCGTTCTCTAGCTTGGTCAGCGTCTCCTCGAGCGCCTCCGGGATCAGCCCGTCCTTATCGAGCGGCACGTGCACCACGTTGGCCTGGTAGGCGCGGAACACACCGAGCGCGCCCACGTAACTGGGTGCCTCGGCCACGATCACGTCGCCCGGGTTGATGAAGATCTGCGTGATGAGGTCCAGCGCCTGCTGCGAGCCGGTGGTCACCACGATGTCGTCGGGGTGGGCGCGAATACCTTCTGGGCGCATGATCTCAACGATCATCTCCCGTAGCTCTTCCTCACCCTGGCCGCCACCGTATTGCAGCACCTGCGTGCCGCGTTCGCGGATGAGCTTGGCAGACATTTCCGCCAGGAAGTCGAGCGGGAGGCCCTCGATGTTCGGCATGCCGCCGGCGAGCGAGACGACCTCCGGGCGGTTCGCCACTGCGAACAGCGAGCGGGTCTCGGACTGGCGCATGCCAAGTGCCCGGTCCGCGTAACGGTCAAACCACGGATCCAGGCGCGTGCCCGATCCCGTGGCGGCTAGTTTGCTCGCGATGCGCTCGTTCATCTCATTCCTCTCCCACGCCGACGCTACCACTTTGCCTCCCACCCGCGCAGAATTGTCCACAGGCTACCCAACGACGCCGGCCTGCCGGCTTGCGCCCAACGGCCCGCTGGCGTCACAAGCGCTTGTTAACCGACGACGCCGGCCCGCCGGTCAGCCGGCCAGTGCCTCCAGGTAGGCTTCGGCGTCGAGCGCGGCCTTGCAGCCCATGCCCGCGGCGGTGATCGCCTGCTGGTAGTGGGAGTCGACGACGTCGCCGCACGCGAACACGCCCGGCACGCTCGTTGCGGTGCTGGGCTCGGCCACGGTGATGTAGCCCTTGTCGTCGAGCGCGATCTGGCCCTTGATGAACTCGGTGCGCGGCTCGTGGCCGATCGCCACGAACAGGCCAGTCACGGGTAGCTCGCGGGTCTCGCCCGTCACGGTGTCACGCAGGGTGAGGGAATCAAGCTTGGCTGAGCCGTTAATCGATTCAACCACGGAGTTCCAATGCATCTTCACCTTGTCGTTGGCGAGCAGGCGGTCGGCCATAATCTGCGAGGCGCGCAGTTCGTCGCGGCGGTGAATGACGTGAACCGTGGTGCCGAAGCGCGAGAGGAATTGGGCCTCGGTCACGGCCGAATCGCCGCCGCCGACCACCGCGATCTCCTGGTTACGGAAGAAGAACCCGTCGCACGTGGCGCAGTAGGACACGCCCTTGCCCGACAGCTCCTCCTCGCCGGGCAGGCCCAACTTCTTGTACTCCGAACCGAGCGCGAGGATGACGGTCTTGGCCTGGTAGGTCTCCTCGTCGGTGACGACCTCCTTGACCTCGCCCTCGAGCGTCATGGACTCCGCGTCCTCGTAGCGCACGTCCGCGCCGAAGCGCTCCGCCTGCTCCTGGAGCTTCTCCATGAGGTCCGGGCCGAGGATGCCCTCGGGCCAGCCGGGGAAGTTCTCCACCTCGGTGGTCTGCATGAGCGCGCCACCAGCGCTGACAGCGCCAGCGATGACGACGGGCTTGAGGCCGGCGCGGGCCGTGTAAATGGCGGCGGTCCATCCGGCGGGGCCGGAGCCGACGATGACGACGTCGTGAATAGTCACTCTTCCTCGTTTCTACTTCACATGAATTTCGGACACGATCATTTGCGGTTCACCCGCGCTGTTGAGGGGCAGCTCGGTCATCCAGATGACGAATGACGTGCCGGTGAGCGGCTCGCTTAGCGTGAACGTGGTGCTGCCATCCGCGGGCCCTTCGGCGAGGACCTTGCCTGCCGAGGGTGCATCCTTAACGGTGTCGCGGATCTGAATACTCCCGCCGGTGTTGCCCACGGTGTCGATCGTGACCTCGGCGACTGTGGCCTCCTGCTCGAGCTCTACATAGAGGCCAATACCGGACATAGTGTACATATCGGGCGAGCCGTACGTCCACGACTCCCACTCCGTCTCCGGGTTGCCATCCACGGCGAGCGGCACGATGCTCGGGTTGTCCAGCGTGGCCGGGTCTGTGCCGCGCAGCAGGCCGGCGTCGGGGCTGACCAGCTCGGCCGCGGCAATGGCGGGCGCCACGGTAGGGGTGGGGCTCGGCTCGGCGGTAGGTTCGGCCGTGGCCGAGGGCTCCTCCGTGGAGGGCACGTTCGTGTCCGGATCGACCAGCGTCACCGGGGCGACCGGCGCCGTCAGCGTCTTCAATCCCAACCAACCAAAGAAAACGATGCCGACCGCGAACAGCGGCAGCACCACCTTCGACACGTCGAACTTTTTCTCCCGCTCGCGCTCGTACTCGGTGAGTGCGGGCTTTGGCGTGGGCTTGGTAGCAGACTTTGCTAAGGGAGCGCCGGCGGGCTTCGGATCGGGTCTCGCGGCGGGCTCAGCCGCGCGCGCCGCCATGGCCGTGCGCGTGATGCGCTCCGGCTCGGTGACCTCACCCTCAAGCACGCTCACACGCTTCGGGCCAGACTTCGCCTCGGGCACGACGCTCTCGGGCTCGCGGTCAACCTGCGACTTGTCGCCCTCGTCAACGACGTCGGCCTCCAGCTCGGCTGCCGACTCTTCCGCTGGCATGACGGCAGTCTGGGCCTCCTCGGGGGAGAAGGCCTCGGTGGCCGGGCCCTCGGGTTCATGGGAAAGGTCGGGCCACGCGATTGGCGAGGAAAGCTTGGCATCCCCGTCCAGGCCGAGCGCGTCGTCGACCACCTGCGCCGCCTCGGCCTTCGTTTCGGCAGGCTGGTGCACGGGTTCGGGCTCTGCAGCCGCAGGCTCCTCGATGTCGGCCGCGGCGCCTTCTGCCCCAGCGTCTTCTGCCTCGTTCTCGATGTCGGCCGCGACTATCTCGATCGTGGCCGGCTCGCCCGCAAGTTCCTCCGCGGGCTCGTCCGCCGTCTCTACGGCGCCCACGCCCTCAGCGCCTACCTCTTCTTCGTGCGCATCAATCGCCTCGGGCTTGAGCGCCGGCCACTGCGGGCGCGTCTTCGGTGCCGTGACGGGCGGAATGCCGTCAGCCGCGGTGGCGGCGTCGTTGGCCTTCCCAGGCAAAGCCGCCACGTCGATCGCGTGCCAGGGCACGAGCGAGCGGGTGAGGTCGGCGGGCGAGGTGGCACCCTGGCCCTCGGACTCGCGCGTGAGCAGGGAGTCGAGCACGGGAGGCAGATCGAGCTGGCGGGCCTCATAGATGGCCGAGTCGTGCTCGGAGGGCTCGGGGAAGTCGTGGCCGAGCAGTAACGACGCGCACAGCACGCTCAGCCCTCGCGCCTCGTCGCGGTCGAGGTCGGCGCGGTCCTTCGACGTGTCAGCCCCGGCCAGCGCGCCGAAAACCCCCAACCCGTCCACGATCACGTCGCCCTCGGGCGTGAGGAAGATGGTCCTGCCCGTGCAATGCAGGTGGCGCACGCCGCGCCGGGCGGCGGTGGCGATCGCGCTCGCGGCCTCGCCAATAATGGAGGCCACCTGCTCGGGTGGCAGCGGCGTGCCGATCAGGTGCTGGGAGACGGGACTGCCCGGCGGGATCTCCGTGATGATCGCCAGGTCCTCCGAATCCACCTGCACGATCGACACGAGGTGCGGGTCCGCCACGAGGGAGGCGCGGTGGGCGGCGTCGATCGTGGGTTGGGCGCGCGGGGAGTCGGGGTCAACGACGATGGCGCGCACGTGCCGCGACAGCACCACGTCGAGCGCCACCCACACACTCGCCTGATCGCTCGGCTGATGCTCGTACGGGTACAGCAGATCGAACCGGTCGGCGATGCGCTGACCAGCCTGCGCGTATGTGTTCACGTCTCACTCCCTCGTCAATCTTTGCCAAAGTCTACCGCGACCGTGTCACGATCGCCTTGATGCCGCCACGAAATCGTCCGGCTGCACGGGCTTGGAACGGCGGCCATCGCGCACTGACTTCACCAGGCCGATAAGGAACACGAGGCCCACGGCCCCGGCGATCACCACGGTGCCCACGTTCTCCCAGTCCGCCCGCACCCGCACGCGCAGCACGTCCTTAGCGCCGACCACCGTGCCGTCCGCGTTCGTCACCGTCACCTCCACGTCCAGGTTGCCCGAGCCGTGAGCCTCCACCGGCACCGAGACCGTGGTGGTCGACGACCCCGGCAGTGTCACCTCCACCGGCGACGGTGCGCGCAGGCGGATGTCCGGCACATCGAGGTGAACGGTTACGGTCACCGGCTGATGGAAGCCGTTCGTCACCTGCACGGGTAGTGCCGAACTTTCCGAGATGAGGTTGATCGTGGAGGTAGTGGAGACGTGGATCGTCTCGAGCTGGGCGGGCGTGGGCGCGATCGTGCGGATGAGGGCTTCGCGCCCGGACGGGTTTCCGCGCCACGACACGGAGGTCAGCTCCTGCGCCGCGGTGGTGGCGGCGGCCACCTTGGCATCGGCGTCGGGGAAGATCGCGGCCACGGCGCTGAAGGCGGCCAGTGCGTGGTCGATCGCGGTGACCTCCCCGCGCGTGAGCGCGCCGGAAGGTTCGGTGTCGGGCTCGGTGAGGACGCGCTCGGTGTCGTCCGGCTCGAGGCCAATGAGAGCTTTGACCGACGACGCCGTCACCCAGCTTGCGTCCAGCACTGCGGCCACAGCCGCGCGGGCGGCGTCGCTCGCCCCCCGGGGCACGGCGAGGACGTAGGGGCGCGGATCGTTGGGGCGCTGGCGGTGGTGGACGGCGGAAAGGGCGACCGCGACCTGGCGGGTGTCGAGCGTGTCGAGGGCGACGTCGTCGCGGCCGATCACCTGCAACTCGCCGGAAAGCACGTCGGAAGCGAGGGAATTGGTGACCAGCAGCGGCTCACCCTGGAAGGTGGTGACGGCCGAGGGGGTGTAGGTGAGCGTGTCGGCGGGCGCGTAGTCGGCGTCGGGGACAAGGACGGTCATGCCCAGGTCGTGGGCGAAGGCGATGTCGTTGGCGGTGGGAGACGAGGCGGGCAGGAACACGGTGTTCGTGGCGAGCTCGCGCGCTTGCTGCTCGCGGTCGAGGGCGGACAGCGCGGAGATGTCCGCGTCATAGGCCGGCAGGGCGAGGAGGGTGGCGCGGTCCGTGCTTACCGGCAGCTCCCGGTCCACGGCCAGCGTGACGCCCGCGATGTCCCAGGCATCCACCTGCTTCGTGACGTCGGGGAGGAGGGCGTCGGTGTCGGAATCGGTGGCGGGGGCGTCAAGGAGCAGGTTGATCGGCTCGGAGCTGATCGCCGAGACGGGCACCACCGCTGTGGCCGGGAACGGGGTGAGCTCGGCGGAGGAGGCCACCACAATCATCGTGCGGTCAAAGCTGACCGGGCCGTCGTCAGTGGACAGCTCGATCTCAATGCCGCGCGGGCCCCACGTGAACTCGCCGGTGGGCCAGGGCAGCTCGGTGTCGGGAAAGCTGAGACGCAGCGTGATGGTCTGGCCGGGGGCGACGCTGCGGGAGATATCGGTGCGGGCGACGTCCCAAGAAGGGGTGACGTCGGCCATCCAGCGATGCACCGAGAACTCGGAGACCGCGGTGGTGGCCTGCGCGCGCAGGTCGGCAGAGGTCAGGGTGAGCGGGGCGGTGCCCGTGTTCGTCACGTCCACCGACACCACCAGGTCCTGGCCCGCCTCCAGGACGGCGGGGGCGTCGGAGATGGTGACGGCGGGCTGCGCGGAGTCGGCTTCGGCGCTCGCGGTCTCGGAGCTGGTGCCCTGGGCGCCGGGCCGGGCGTCCGTCGTCGCGAAGGCGGGCCCGGAGGCAGACAGCGCACCGGGTATACCCACCACGAGCGCGGCGACCAGCGCCGCCACTAGGCGTTTCATTCGCGGCCCCCGTACAGGATCGCGCGGGCCATGCCCACAATGCGGCGTTCGTTGGGGTAGACCAGGCGGGTGGCGACCTTGTCGATGCGCACCCACTCCACGTCCTCAGCCTCCTGGTCCGGGTCGTTATCCACGGTCAGCTCGCCGGAGAGCGCCTCGAGGAGGAAGTGGTGGACGACCTTGTGCACGCGCTTGTCAGTGGAGGAAAACCAGTAGTCGATGGAGGCCAGGTGCATGAGGGCGCGGCCGAAGATACCGGTTTCCTCGCTGACCTCGCGCACGGCCGCCTGCTCGGGCGTCTCGTCGCCCTCGAGGTGGCCCTTCGGCAGGCACCACTCGAGGCGCCCGCCGCGATTACGCCGGGCGATGACGGCAACGTAGGCCTGGCCGCCTTTGACCGAGACGATGACGCCGCCCGCGGACGTCTCGTTGACGACCGGCAGGTTGTGGATACGAACCACTGGTCGTCTGCGGCGCGACCCCCTGGGAGGAGGGGCCGGGAATCTTCTTGACATCTTATTTCTACTGTAGTGATCTAGGTCGAGGAAAGTGCTCACGCACCCGGTTTTCTGGCACTCTTAAGGAGTGACTGAACGCGATACCACTTCCTTGACGACGACGGACGCCGGCACGAACCAGCGCGCCCGGCTTCTCGTGCAGGGACACCGATCCCTGTCCGATCTGCCTGAGGCAATTCTTGAACTAGGATCTATTTTCGCACGTTCCGGGCACGAATTGGCCCTCGTTGGCGGGCCAGTTCGAGATGCCTTCCTGGGCCGCGCTATTCACGACTTTGATTTGACGACGTCGGCGCGTCCCGATGAGACGATGGCCCTGCTCGGCGAGTGGGGCGACAAGGTGTGGGACATCGGCAAGGACTTCGGCACGATCGGCGCGGCGCGCTCCGGGCTGGTCGTGGAGGTCACCACCTACCGCACCGAAACCTACGATCCGGCCTCCCGCAAGCCCGAGGTGGACTACGGCGACACGCTGGAGGGCGACCTCACGCGGCGCGACTTCACGGTCAACGCAATGGCGGTGCGCCTGCCCGAGCTGGCGCTCGTGGACCCGTGCGGCGGCCTGGATGATTTGATCGACGGCGTGCTCGAAACCCCGGCCCCGGCCCGGCAGTCCTTCGACGACGACCCGCTACGCATCATGCGCGCCTGCCGTTTCGCCTCCCAGCTGGACTTCGACGTATCCGAGGAGGTCATGGGCGCGATGGCTGACATGGCCGCCCGCCTGGAGATCGTCTCCGCTGAGCGCGTGCAGGCCGAACTCGAGCGCCTCATGATCGGCGCCAACCCGCGCAAGGGCCTGGAACTCATGGTGGAGACGGGCGTGTGCGACGTCGTGCTCCCCGAATTCTCCGCGCTCCGCGAGACCGTGGACGAGCACGGGCGCCACAAGGACGTCTACGAGCACACCCTCACCGTGCTCGATCGCGCGATCGCGCTTGAGACCGACGACGACGGCCCCGTCCCCGCCCCCGACTTCGTGTTGCGCTTCGCCGCGATCATGCACGACGTCGGCAAACCCGCCACCCGCCGATTCGAGCCCGGCGGCGCGGTGTCCTTCCACGCCCACGACATCGTGGGGGCGAAGATGACCCGCAAGCGCATGAATCACCTGCGCTTCCCCAAGGTGGTGACGAAGGACGTCTCCGCCCTGGTCGCCCTTCACCTGCGCTTCCACGGGTACGGCGAGCAGAAGTGGACGGACGCCGCCGTGCGTCGGTACGTCACCGACGCCGGCCCGCTACTCGAGCGCCTCAACCGGCTCACCCGCGCCGACTGCACTACCCGCAACCGGCGCAAGGCCGCGTGGCTGTCCGCCGGGATGGATGACCTCGAGGCGCGCATCGTTGAGCTGAAGAAGCAAGAGGAGATCGACGCGATCCGCCCCGACCTCGACGGCCAGCAGATCATGGACCTGCTCGGCCTCAAGCCCGGCCGCGAGGTCGGCCAGGCGCGCTCTTACCTCCTGGCCCTGCGCATGGAGGAGGGGCCGCTCGGGCAGGAGGAGGCCACGCGCCGTTTGCTGGCCTGGTGGGCCGAGCGGGGCGAGGAGTAGTGGCTGGCCCGAGCCGAGAGAAAAGCGCGGGCCGGGACGCCGGCGTCGTGGGCGAGGAGCTCGAAGCGCTCGGTGAGGCGCGCGGGAAGCCGGCCGAAGAGCTGGGCGGCGAGAAGCCGGGGATGCTCGAGCAACTGCGCCAGTGCGCGCAATATCCGAAGTACCGCAAGCTGCTGGTGATCCGGATCGTGTCGCAGACCGGCGACGGGGTGTTCCAGGTCGGGCTCGCCACGCTGTTCTTCTTTAATCCGCAAAACGCGACGACAGCGGCCGGGGTGGCCGCGGCCTTCGCGGTGCTACTCCTGCCGTTCACGGTGGTCGGGCCGTTCGCCGGCACGTTGCTGGACCGGTGGAGCCGGCGCCAGGTGTTGTTCGGCGCGAATCTCATCCGGATGGCGCTCGCGGTGGTGTTGGCCGCGCTTATCTTCGCGGCCCCGACGCACTGGCTGGTCTACGTGCTGGCGCTGGTGACATTGGGGGTCAACCGCTTCTTGCTGTCGGGGCTGTCGGCCGGACAGCCGCATACGCTGCCGAAGCACCTGCTGGTGATGGCGAACTCCATCACGCCCACGCTAGGTTCGGTGGCGGCGGCGCTCGGCTCGGGCCTGGGACTGCTGCTCAGCCTCGTTTCGGCCGAGTCGATGCGCAACGCGATGGCGCTCATGATGGCCGCGGTCATCTTCGCAATGGCCGCGATACTCGCGCTGCGGCTCGGCCGCGACGAACTCGGCCCCGAGGCCCGCCCGACCACCACGCTCGGGACGGACCTGGCCGGCGTCGTGCGGCGGATGTGGGACGGGGTCGTGTACCTCACCCGCCGCGGCACGCCCATGTACGGGCTGACCGTCATGGCCACCCACCGCTTCCTCTACGGAGTCAACTTCATCGCGCTGCTCCTCATCTCGCGCAACCTGCTGGCCGATCCGCACGACGCCGGCGCCGGGCTCGCGATGTTCGCTCTGGTGGCGGGGGTGTCGATGGTGGGCAACGGGCTGGCGATCGTGGCAACGCCCACCGTGTATCAGTGGATCTCGCCGGCGGCGTGGATCGTGGTGTGCCTGGGGATCTCGGCAGTGTCGCAGACGCTGCTGGTGGCCACATACAAGATGCCGCTGCTGTACGTGTCGGCGGTGCTGCTGGGGCTAGGCGTGCAGGGGGCCAAGATCGCGGTGGACACGATCGTGCAGGCCGACACCGCAGATTCTTTCCGCGGGCGGGCCTTCTCCCTCTACGACATGATGTACAACGCCGCGTTCGTGGGCGCGGCCGGGCTGGCCGCCGTCGCGCTACCGGACACCGGCTGGGAGCCCTCCGTGTTTGCGGTGCTCACCGTGGTCTACATCCTGCTCGCCGGCTGGTACTGGTACATGGTCAGCCGGATCGGCAACGCCCCGCGCGAGGCGTAGGCGGCGGTTGGCCGGGCGGCCTGACACAACTCGTGAACCTGAGGCATACCAGGCCCCTATAGCGATCGGTAGCCGGTATATTCACGACTTCTGCCAGGCGCAGTGCTGGGCACTGGGCGCGAGGGGCGTGAGGGGTGTCGTGATGGGGACCTTCCCCGCGAGTGTCGGAGGAAGGTGAGATGATGAAGTCATGACGAACGAAGACCTTCCCCGCGAGCTCCCCGAGGAGGAGCCGCCGGCGCCGCCGGTGCAGATTGAGGACCGCGAAACGAGCGGCCTCATGATTCTCGTGGTGCTCGCGCTCATGACAGTGCTGGGGATCGGCCTCAACGCCATCTCCTCGGTGTTCACGCCGATCTTCCTGGCGCTCACGCTCGTGCTGGCCGTGCGCCCGATCGGGCAGAAGATGATCAAGCACGGCCTGCCGTCGTGGCTGGCGGCCACCGTGGTCATCACGGTGCTCGCGCTCATCGTGTTCGGGATGCTCGGGGTCACGATCCTGCTGCTCACGCCCGTGCCGCAGACGCTGATGAACTACTCCATCAACTTCGAGAACACGATGGACCAGGCCACTGAACTGCTCACCCGGCTGGGGTTTGAGAACGTGGAGCTGTCAAACTTCTTCGACCAGATCAACTTCAACTCGGTGGTCAGCCTGGCGTGGGAGCTGGTGGACAAAATGTCGTCGGTGGGCGGGCTCATCGCGATCGTGGGAGTCGCTGCGTTCTTCATTACCATCGACACCACGATCACCTCCGGGCGTGTGGCCATCATCAACAAGCGCCACGCCAACATCGGCCGGGCCATGTCCGACTTCGAGCGGCGCGTGCGCTCCTACTGGGTGGTCTCCACCCTGTTCGGCCTGATCGTGGCGGTGATCGACGGCTTCGCCCTCCAGGTGATGGGCGTGCCGCTGGCGTGGACATGGGCGTACTGGGCGTTCGTCACCAACTACATTCCCAACATCGGCTTCGTTATCGGCGTCATCCCGCCCATGCTCATGGCGCAACTCGACCAGGGCTGGCAGGCGATGGTGTGGGTGCTCGTGTTGTACTCGATCATCAACGTGGCGATCCAGACCTTCATCCAGCCCAAGTTCACGGGTGACGTGGTGGGGCTTTCGCCCACGGTCACCTTCATCTCGCTGGCGTTGTGGACCGTGGTGGTGGGCATCCTCGGCTCGATCCTTGCGGTGCCGCTCACATTGTTCTTTAAGGCTCTGCTAGTAGACTCCGATCCACGCGCCCGCTGGCTCGATGCCTACCTCATCTCCGAGCAACACATCGTGCGAAAAGACAGGCAGGGAGCGTACGCCGTCCCCACTCCCAAGGAGCGGCGGCGGAAAATGAAACGTTCGCGGCCCACGCGCGCGAAGAACTGAGAGGCAGCGATGGCAGGAAAAGAGAAGAAGGCGAAGGCAAAAGGCCGCGGTTATCCACGCGAGGGCCTGGGGCCGATTCGCCGCTGGATCCCGTCGTGGCGCTTCTTCCTCGGCACGTTCTTCGCTCTGACCGCGCTGGGGATCGGCGCCCTCGCCGGCCTGTACGTCACCACGAACATCCCCGAGGTGGACGACTTCGCGCTCGCGCAGACCACGAAGGTCTACTACTCCGATGGCGCCACGGAGCTCGGATCGTTCTCAGAGCTCAACCGCTCCTCGGTGTCCCTGGCCGACGTGTCGGAGCACCTCCAGCACGCCGTCATCGCCTCGGAGGATTCGTCGTTCTACGAGAACTCGGGCGTGGACCTGCGCGGCATCGCGCGCGCCCTGTGGAACAACATCCAGGGCAAGCCCACCCAGGGCGGGTCCACCCTCACCCAGCAGTACGTGGAGCGCTACTACACAGGCACCACCACCTCGCTGTTCGGCAAGCTCAAGGAAGCGATCCTCGCGCTGAAGATTGACAGTCAGCAGTCGAAGGAAACGATCCTTGAAAACTACCTCAACACCATCTACTTTGGGCGCGGCGCCTACGGCATCGAGGCGGCAGCGCAGGCCTACTTCGGCGTGCCGGCCAAGGACCTGACGCTGTCCCAATCCGCAACGCTCGCCGGCATCATCCCCGCACCCTCGGCGTGGGATCCGGCCGTCAGCCCGGAGCGGGCCGAACAGCGCTTCGAGCGCGTCATCGCCCGCATGGTCTCCGAACGGTGGATCACGCAAGAAGAGGCGGATACGGCGTCGTTCCCGGAAGTGCTCGAACCGAGCAAGGACAACGCGTATGCGGGAACGGACGGGTACCTGCTCGCGGCCGCGCGCAACGAACTGGTGGACAACGGGTTCACGGAGGAAGAACTGGCCACCGGCGGCTACCGGATCGTCACCACGATCGACGCGGCCAAGCAGCAGGCCGCCGTGGAGGCCGTGGCGAACCTGCCACAGGACAAGCCCGATAACTACTACGTGGGCCTCATCTCGGTCGATCCGCGCAACGGGGAGATCTACGCGATGTACGGCGGCAAGGACTACCTGGAGCGCCAGCGCAACTCGGCGCTACAGGACCGGGCGCAGGCCGGGTCCACGTTCAAGGCCTTCGCGGTAGCGGCCGCGATGGACGCCGGCATCTCTCCGCTCGAGCGCTACGATTCGCCGGCCACCTACACGATCGCCAATCCCGGTGGCACCGACCTGACGTTCAACAATGTGGACGGGCGCAGCTACTACAGCGTGCCGCTGACGAACATGACCGCGCAGTCGCTCAACACCGGCTTCATCAAGCTGAATGAGGAGATCGGCCCGAACAAGACGCGGGACATGGCGGTCAAGCTCGGCCTGCCGGAGGACACCCCGGGTCTGGATAACGGGGTGGGCAACGTGCTCGGTTCGGCCTCCCCGCGAGCGGTGGACATGGCCACGGCGTTTAGTACGATCGCCAACGGCGGGGAGAAGACCACCCCGCACATCGTGCGCGAAGTCTTCCAGGGCGAAAACCGGATCTACACGGGCAACACCGTTGGTGAGCGGGCGATCAGCGAGGAGACGGCCCAGCTGTCCACCTACGTCCTCGAAAACACGCTCAAGTACGGTGGCACGGCCGCCAACGCGGCGCTGCCTGGCCGCGAGGCGGCCGGTAAGACGGGCACGTCCACCGGCCCGAAGTCGGCGTGGTTCGCCGCCTACGTCCCGCAGATGGTCACGGTGGTCAACATGTACGCCGTGGGTGAGGACGGCTCAGAGGCCGTGCTCGAACCGTTCGGTGGGGTCTATCAGGTGGCCGGCGGCGATTTCCCCGCCCAGGTGTGGCACGACTACATGGCGACGGCCACCGCGGATATGGACGTGGAGTACTTCCCGAACGTCGACACCCTGATTGGCCAGCTGACACCGAAGCGCACCCCGGCGCCCGCGCCCGAGCCCAGCGAGGAGCCTTCCGAGGAGCCGAGCGAGGAGCCGAGCACCGAGGCCCCCACCACCGAGGCTCCAACCCAGGCCCCCAGCACCCCGGCTCCCACGGAGGCGCCAAGCGAGGAGCCGAGCGCGCCCCCCAGCCCGGAGCCGGAGCCCGATCCGTCGTCAGAACCTGCCGACGGCTAGGGGGCCGGCACCGGGCGCGAAGCGAGACGCCGGGTCTGGGCCGTTGGGCGTGAGGTGCCCGGGCGGCGTCGCGCGCGACCGCCGGGCATCCACATGTGGCGCATTGCGCAGTGGCCTAAGCGCGCGGATGGGCTAGAATTGGTCTTTGTCTGTCTATGACAGAGCATGAACCCTCCTGTCACGGAAGGACCGTGACCGTTGAGACCAAAGGAGGTGGGTAGACATGCGTAGTTACGAGATGATGATCATCCTCGACCCGGAAGTGGACGAGCGCACCCTCCAGCCCACGCTGGACAAGATGCTCGCCGTCGTCCCGGCTGAGGGCGGATCCCTCGACAACGTGGACATCATGGGCAAGCGTCGCCTCGCCTATGACATTAACAAGAAGAGCGAAGGCATCTACGTCGTCGTGTACATGACGGCCGAGCCGGACACCGCCAAGGAACTCGATCGCCAGCTGGGCCTGAACGAAACCGTCATGCGCACCAAGCTGCTCCGTTACGAGCCCAAGGCCGCGGCGGCAGCCGAGTAAGAAGGAGAAGGACATGGCAGGCGAACCGATTATTACCGTCGTCGGGAATCTCACCGCAGATCCGGAACTCAAGTATGTTGGCTCGGGTACGCCAGTCGCTTCCTTCACGGTCGCTTCGACCCCGCGTACCTACAACCGCAACACCAACGAATGGGAAGACGGCGAAGCCCTCTTCATTCGTTGCTCGGTGTGGCGCGAATACGCAGAGAACGTCACCGAATCCCTGTCGAAGGGCATGCGCGTGGTCGTTCAGGGCAGGCTCCAGATCCGCAACTACCAGCGCCAGGACGGCTCGCAAGGCACGTCCGTGGAAATGCAGGTAGATGAGGTCGGCCCGTCGCTGCGCTACGCCACGGCTCAGGTCACCAAGACCAACCGCTCCGGCGGCGGTCAGGGTGGTTACAACCAGGGCGGCGGTTACCAGGGCGGCTTGGGCCAGCAACGCGGTCAAGCATCCTACAACGCGCCTCAGGGCGGCTCGGGCCAGGACCCGTGGTCGCAGGCGCCAAGCGGATCGGCATTCGACGACAACCCGCCGTTCTGATCCACCATTGTTAACCGGCCAGCGGGCAGTGCTCGCCGCCGGAATGTTCACAGATAAAGAGGAATTCAATCATGGTCGCAAAGCCTGTTTTGCGTAAGCCCAAGAAGAAGTCAAACCCGCTGAAGGCTGCGAAGATCGAGCACGTCGATTACAAGGACACCGCCACGCTTCGCAAGTTCATCTCCGACCGTGGAAAGATTCGCGCTCGCCGCGTCACCGGTGTTTCCACCCAGGAGCAGCGCCAGATCGCCCGCGCCGTGAAGAACGCTCGCGAGATGGCTCTTCTTCCGTTCTCGAGCTCGAACCGCTGAGGAAGGGGATAAATAAATGAAGGTCATCCTGACTCACGAAGTTGAAAAGCTCGGCCAACCGGGCGACGTGGTCACCGTCAAGGACGGTTACGGCCGCAACTACCTGATCCCGCGCGGCTACGCCACGGCGTGGACCAAGGGCGCTCAGCGTCAGATCGATCAGATCAACGAGGCCCGCCGCCGCCGCGCCACCGAGGATCTCGAGTCGGCACGCGAGTCGCGCGACGCGCTCGAGACCGCCACCCTGCAGATCGCCAAGACCGCCGGCGCGAACGGCCGCCTCTTCGGCGCCGTCACCACCGCCGACGTGGCCGCTGCTGCCGCTGCCGTCACCGGCAAGCCGGTGGACCGCCGCCAGGTGCACCTGGTGTCGGCCATCAAGTCGGTGGGCGAGTACACCGGTTCGGTGAAGCTGGGCGAGGAGATCGTGGCCAACGTGAAGATCAACGTGGTCGCCGAGTAATCCGATCAGCACGCGGCTGAAGCCGCACAGGGGGCGGGGCGCGGGAGCGCCCCGCCCCCTTCTGCTGCCCGGCGGTGTGTGCCGACGGCCCGACCGGGCCTGGCCGGCCCGCCCACCTGGCCTGCCCGCCGTTCTCGGGCGCCCGGCCGGTCGCCCCCTTCCGTTTCGCGTCACGCGAAGTGTTTTCACGTCGCTCAAATCCCCGATTTGAGTGCGCACAAAACACTTTTGGTGACGCGAAACGCAGTTGGGCGCGGGGCATAAGAGTGGGCCCCCGCCGCGAACGGCAGGGGCCCAGGGGAGGCGGCCGGAGATTTAGCTGATGGTCAGCATCTTCTGCCAGCCGTGCCCGATCTGAGTAGCTGGAGTCCACGAACCGCTGGCCTTGTTCAGGTAAGAGAACATCGTGCCCTCGTTGCGGATACCGATCAGGTCGTACTTGCCATCGCCGTTGAGGTCACCGGGGATGGAGGCGTAGGTGAAGCCACCCCAGCCGTGGCCGATCTGGCCCACGCCGTACAGGTAGCCGTTCGCAGCGCCCTCGTAGGCGAACATCCGGCCGTCTTCGTGGATGGCCACCAGGTCGTTGTGTGCCGAGCCGCTGAACTGGCCGGGGGCCAAGACGAAGCGCATTGAGTTCCAGCCGTGGCCGATCTTCATGCCGCTATGCAAGCCTACGGCGCTCACGTTGTAGCGGTACAGGTCGCCGGTCGCCACCTGGACGGCCACCACGTAGGTGTCCTTCGAGGAGCCGAGTGTACCCACGTAGGTGACGTTGTCCAACGCGTTCCAGCCATGGCCGGCCTTCAGGCCTTTGGTGAGGAAGCCGTCGCCGGCCGAGTACATGTAGTACAGGTCGCCGCTCTCGTAGCGGGCCAAGACGTCGGCGCGCCCGTCGCCGTTCACGTCAGGAATGGCGTCAATCTCCACGATGTCCTTGGCCCCGCACATGACCACGCCGCGGTGGACGAGGCCCTTGCCGGTGCCGGCGTAGAAGTGCACGGCACCTGAGCTATCGACCGACCACAGGTCAGCGTACGCATCGCCGGTGGCCTCGCCGAGCTTGCCGGTGGCGCGCGCGGGCTTGGCCGGGCGGTCCATGACCATGCACTGGCCCTGCTCGCCTTCGTCGGAGTCGCCGCCTGCGGGAGTGCACGCCACGTCGACGCCGAGGCCCGCGGCTTCACCCACGAGCTCCACGCCTGCTTCGTTCAGCACCGTGAGCGGGAGGTGGACCGTGCCCGCCGTCTTGCACTGCGCAGTGGCGGTCAGGGAGATGGGGGCGTCAACGTAACCGACGCCGTCGGCGGTGACGATCGCGTTCTCGTTCGCCGCGTTCGCGTCCTCGAGCGTGTTGTTGACCTTCGCGGTGGCGGTGACGTCGCCGAGCTTGACTGTGACGTCCTTGGTGCGGGCCTCACCCTCACCGGAGAAGGACAGGCCGCGCAGGCTCACCTTCGCCGACGCCGTGTTGCCCGCGACGTCGGCCGTGAGGCTCACGCCCACCGACTGCTTGGTCTCCCGCGGCTGGACCGTGGGGTTCTTCGTCAGGTACGCGCCGAAGAAGTCGCGATCCAGGCGGTCCGGGATCGTCTTGAGCGTGCCCGCGATCGAGGGATCCTTCAGTACGTCGAAGGAGTCGCCGCCGGAGAGAAGGAAGGTCACGGACGACACGGTGTACGTCTTCGCCGGGTCGATCGGCGCGCCGTCGATAAGGATGGAGGTCACGCGCTCGCCCATCGGCTTGGACGGGTCAAAGGTGTACCTCACGTTCTTCGACAGGCCGAGCTTGAGCATCGGGCGGGTCGAATCCTTGCCGAGCACCTTCCACTGCTGCTCGAGCAGGGTCTTGAACTGGGCGCCGGTCATCTTCACGTAGCCGACCTCGTTGGAGAACGGCTGGACCTTGAACACGTCGGCCACGGTCACCTTGCCGTCGGCCGGCAGGAGGTCGGCGCGGATGCCGCCGGCGTTGATGATGCCGATGTCGATCGGGTCGCCGTCGAGCGTGGTGATGGTCTCGCGCATTGCGTCGGCGATGAGGCCGCCGATCGTGGACTCGGTGCCGCGGTTCTCGCCGCGCGTCGCCTGGCCGTCCTTGACGGTCTGCTGGTAGCCGCGTGAGAAGTTGCCCGCGCCGTCGGCGATTACCTTCGAGCCGGCCTCGTGGGCCGCGGTCTTCGCCTGGTCGACTACGGCCTTGACCTCCGGGTCGTCGCCGCAGGTGGCGACTTCGGCGGCCGTGATCTGGACGGCCTCGGAGTCCACAACCTTCTTCGCCTTCGTGTCGTATGTGATGCGCAGGTTGGACAGGTTGTCAGTGAAGCTGCCGGACGCGGTGGCCGACAGCACGTGCCCGGACTCGGTGGCTACCTTGGTGAAGTAGTACGGCTTGTGGGTGTCGCCGCCCATGATGCCGTCCACGTACTCGCCCATCTTGGGGTAGGACTGGGCGACGTCGTTATCGTACATCGCGATGACGACGTCGGCCTCGCCCTTGGTCTTGATCTCCTTGGCGAGGTCGTTGATCACGGGGACGGGCTTGGAGAACTCCATCCCGTCGAACGTGCCGGGGAAGACCTTCGTGTCGGCGTCGTCCTCGATCGCGCCGATGAAGGCGACCTTGACGCCCGACGGCGACGTCCAGACCTCGTACGTGCCCAGGCCCTCGAGGCCCGTAATGTTGGCGCCGAGGTAGGGGAAGTTGACCTTCTCGTACGTCACGCCATCCACTGTGCCGCCGGTGAAGCGGGCGCGCAGGACCTCTTGGCCCTTGTCGAATTCGTGGTTGCCGATCGTGGAGGCAAACACGTCCATCTTGTTGAGGGCGGCGATGGTGGGGTTGTCGTGCTGTGAGCCCGAGGTGAACGGCGAGGCGCCGATGTTGTCGCCCAAGAGCACGAGCTGGGAGTTCGGGTTCTTCTTCTTCGCTTCCTTGACGTAGCAGGACATGGCGGACAGGCCGGCTTCGTTGACGGTCACCTTCCCGCCAACCTTCTTGGTCGTTTGCTCGATGTGGCCGTGGATGTCGGTGAGGTTGTATAGGTCGAGCACGACGATGTCCGAACCGGCTCCTTCGGGCGCGGGTTCGGCTTTTGCCGCGTCCTCGGCGGGCTCTGTCGCGGGAGCCTCAGCTTCGACGGAGGTCTCAGTCTCGACGGCGGCCGCGCGGCTGGCGTCGTCGGTGGTAGCAAGTGCAACGGTGGGTGAAAGGATGAGGCTGGAGGTGGCAACACTGCCGAGAACCAACCGCTTCGCTCGTTTCATAGGTTCGCCTTTCGGGTGGTGAGTTGTACAACCATTTTCCTTAGGTTTCGGATAGCCTAAATTGGCGGCCCGTCCCCCGAGGGTATGCGATGTCGCTAAGAGCATCATACCGCAGGGGGTGTTTTCACAGGTAGGGCGATGAGCTTCAGTCGAGGCGCATCCAGGTGTCGGTACGTACGCGCCACAGCATCGTGCCCCCGCGCACGGCCATGAAAACGATCGCGTACGCGCACCACAGCATCAGCATGCCGGCCGTGCCCAGGTGGCGGCCCGGGCCGGCGAGGAGGAGGGCGAGCGGGGCGAAGGCAGCCAACGCGGTGAGCATGTAGGTGGCGAGCATGCGGGTGTCGCCGGCGCCGATGAGCACGCCGTCGAGCATGTAGGCCACCGCCGCGATCGGCAGGGCGAGCGACGTGACCCACATGGACTGGGTGGCCAGCCACGCGACGCCCGCGTCCACGCTCATCACCCGCGGGATGACGAACGACAGGCCCGCGAGGACCACGCCGAGACCCGCCCCCACCTTCAAACCGTAGGCCAGGCAGCGGGAGAGGATTGTGCGCACACGCTCGCGATTGCCCGAGCCCAGGCCCTGGCCGACCAGGATCTGCGCGGCGGTGGCGAGGGCGTCCAGGCCGTAGGCGGCGAAGTTCCACATCGTCATGACGATCTGGTTCGCGGCGAGGGCCACCGTACCGAGCCCTGTGGCGGCGGCGATCTGGAGAAGGATGGCCCCGCGCAGGGAGAGGGTGCGGATGATGAGGGGGACGGCGTCGCGAACAGCGCGCAGCACGCCCACGCCGCTGGGGGCGAGGGAGACGCCGTGCGCCACGGCCAGCCTGAGGACCATCCACGCCAGGTAGATCCCCATGAGGGATTGGGCGATCGCGGTGCCGAGCCCGGCGCCAGCCACCCCGAGGTCCACGCCGTAGATGAGCGCGGCGTTCAGTGGGATGTTCGCCAGGGCGCCGGCGGTGGCGGCGATGAGGGGCGTGCGGGTATCGGCGAAGCCGCGCAGCGTGCCGTTGGCCGCGAGCACCAGCAGCATACCCGGCAGGCCGATCGCGGAGGCACGGGCGTAGGCCACCGCCTGATTGAGGACCGCGGGCTCCGGCCCGAACCAGCTGAGGATCGCGGGGGCGAAGCCCGCCAGGACCGCGCCGAGCGCCACGCCAAGGAGGGCGCCGAGCCACATCCCGTCCAGCCCCTGACGTAAGCCCCGGTCGGGCCTGCCCGCGCCGACGAAACGGGCGGTCGCCGCCGTCGTCGCGTAGGAAAGAAAAATGCACACGCCCACCAGCGTTGTGAGCAACGTCGAAGCCAGCGACAGGCCGGCCAGCGGGTTCGCGCCCAGCCGGCCGATCATCGTCGTATCCACGGCCACCAGTAGCGGCTCGGCCAGCAGCGTGGCGAGCGAGGGCAGGGCGAGCTGGCGGATCTCGCGGTCAATACTCACGCCGGGCAGCCCCTAGCGGCCAGGATTCTGCTGGGGGGCCTCCGTCACGACGACGACCTGCGCGTTTGCCTGCGGATCACCGCCGATCCAGGCGTTGTATTCGCCCTTGGTCAGCTCCACGCCGTCGAGCGCGAAGCCCGAGCTGGCCGGGAACGAATTGTTCGTCACCGAGGTGAGGCGGCTATTGGAGAAGTTCTGCATCGTGCGCGACATGCGGCCAAAGAAAGAGGTATCCCGTGAGACCGTGACGCCCCGGAGGCGGCCCACCGTCATCGTGCTTGCCTGCGAAATCCCCGGGCCCTGCTGGGGTGGCATGCGGACGGGGGCCTGACGCTGCTGGACCGGCTGGGCGTTCATGGTGCGGGTGGGCTGGCGCGGCGGGGCGTCCTGGCGCGGGGCCTCCGTGAAGGAGCGGGGTGCCCGCTTGGCCATCTCGCGGGCCCGGCGCCTGTCGCGCTTCTGGCGGCGCTTATTGGCCTTGGCGTAGTCGCCCGCTAGGAAGGGCGATTCGAGGCTCTCCGCGCGGTGCGGGAGCGAGAAGCCCTTCGTTGAGGAAACCCACGCCGAACCGGTCGTGTTGTCGGAATAGAAACTCACCATGATTCCTCCCTGCCTACACCATAAGAATACCGCAGGGCCCGCCGGCGCGGCCCGCCAACGCTTGCTCGCGGGCCCGATGACACGCCGGCGTGTTCTTCAAGTAGCGTGTCGCGGCCTAAGGTGAAAACTTGTCAACATCCCGGTTGCTTATCCACTGGTGTGGATAGTGCTGTTGAAGAAATATCGCCAAAACCGTACCACCTTTCCACAAATCTCGGCGCATGTGTGTAACGCTGTGGACAACCTGCGGTCGTTATCCCTCTAACATCCACAGAGGCCCCGCGAGTGTCCACCGTATTTCTTCAACAAGCCACAGACAAAGCCGCAGCCTGTGGAAAACTGACGGCTCGGTCGTCGTCGACGATTTGACAACATGGCCCGCGCAGGAAGCCGCACCCGAGTTTCCCGGGGGTTACACGCGAGCCGGCCGCGGCAGGTAAGGTCTAACCGAGAGTGAAGGAGGGGCCGTGAGCGAGAATGTGTTTGAGCGCGTGCCGCCGCAGGACATGGAGGCGGAGCGCTCGGTGCTGGGCGGCATGATGATCAACAAGGACGCGATCGCCGACGTCATTGAGATCTTGCAAGGCGCCGACTTCTACCGTCCCGCACACACCATTATTTACGACGCCGTCCTCGACCTGTTCTCCAAGGGTGAGCCGGCCGACGCCATCACCGTGGCCGCGGAGATTGCCCGGCGTGGCGAGCTGGAGCGCGTGGGCGGGCGCACCTACATCTTCGACCTCGTCAACGGCGTGCCCACCGCCGCGAACACCTCCTATTACGCGCGGATCGTCCACGAGCAGGCCCAGCTGCGCTCCCTCATCGAGGTGGGCACCCGCATCACCCAGCTGGGGTACACGACGGACGGCGCCGACGTCGTCGAACTGGTGAACATGGCTCAGTCTGAGGTCTTCCAGATGACCGAGTCGCGCACGAAGTCCGACTACACGCCCTTCCGCGAGATCGTGCCCGGGCTGATCGAGGAGCTGGAGATCAACGCGAGCCGGGACGGGAAGGTCTCGGGGCTCGCCACCGGATTCCACGAGCTCGACGGCGTGCTCAACGGCCTGCGGCCCGGGCAGATGGTGATCGTGGCTGCGCGTCCCGGCATGGGGAAAACCACCATCGCTATGGACTTTTGCCGGCACATCGCCTTCCGTGAGAACAAGCCGGTGGCCTTCTTCTCCCTGGAAATGGGGCGCACGGAGCTGGCCATGCGCGTGCTTGCGGCGGAGGGGGAGATCCCGCTGTCGGCCCTAATCTCCGGTGACATCCGTCAAAACCAGTGGGAGCGCATCTCCACCACGCTGGCCCGGATCGCCGAGGGCCCGCTCTACGTGGACGACTCGCCCAACCTCACGATGATGGAAATCCGCGCGAAGGCCCGGCGGATGCGCCAGCAGCACGGGATCGAAATGGTGGTCATCGACTACCTCCAGCTCCTCACCTCAGGCGGGCGCACCCCCGAATCGCGCCAGCAAGAGGTCTCGGAATTCTCCCGGTCGATCAAGCTGCTCGCCAAGGAGCTCGACGTGCCGATCATCGCAATCGCCCAGCTCAACCGAAACCCCGAACAGCGCAACGACAAGACCCCGCAGGTGTCCGACCTGCGCGAATCTGGCTCGCTCGAGCAGGACGCCGACGTCGTCCTTCTCATCAACCGCCCCCAAGCCGAGGACGGCTCCATGAACCCGCCGCCCGCCGAGGTGATCGTGGGCAAGAACCGCTCCGGCCCCACCGCGAAGATCGAGCTGGCTTTCCAGGGCAACTACACGCGCTTTGCCAACTTCGGCGGAGAGTAAAGTAGCACGTGACCTGGCCGATAGACAACATCCTGGGGGTTGACTAGCCTGATTCTTTAAGGAGATGGTGCATGTCGCGCACGTTTGAGTCGTTTGAGGTCAGGAACTACAGGTACTTTTTCGCCGGGGCGTTGGTGTCGAATATCGGCACGTGGATCTTCCGGGTCGCCCAAGATTGGCTGGTGCTGACCGACCTCACCGAAGGTTCCTCCGCCGCGCTCGGCATCGTCACCGCGCTGCAGTTCCTCGCGATCCCGTTCCTTGCCCCCTACGCGGGCGGGATCGTGGACCGGATGGACAAGCGTAAGGTCCTCATGGTCACCCAGGGGCTGCTGTGGCTTAACGCCGTGGCGATGTGGCTGGTGGTGTACACCGGCGCGGTGCAACTGTGGCACATCTACGCGCTGGCGTTCACGCAGGGCCTGGTGGTCGCGTTCGACAACCCCGCCCGCCAAGCCTTCGTCCCCGAAATCGTCTCGCAGGACCGGCTGGCGAACGCCGTGGGCCTGAATTCGACGTCGTTCAACGCGGCGCGCCTCATCGGCCCGGGCATGGCCGGCTTCATGATCGCGGCCTTTAACGACGACGTCGCCCCGGCACTCCTCATCAACGCCCTGTCGTTTGTGGGCATGTTCGGTGCGCTGCTCGCGATGAAGACCTCCGAGCTACACCCCTCGCCGCGTGCCGAGAAGAAGGGGGCCACGCGCGGCGGTTTCAGGTACGTGAAGTCGAAGCCGGACATCGTGGTGCTGCTGGTCATCGTCTTCATGCTGGGCACGTTCGGCATGAACTTCCAGATCTTTAACGCCACGATGGCCACCGAGGCGTTCGGCAAGGGATCGGGCGAGTACGGCCTGCTCGGCACGATCATGGCGATCGGCACGCTGGCGGGCGCGCTCATGGCGGCGCGGCGCAAGCGGCCGCGCCTGCGCACCATCCTCCTGTCGCTCATGGCGTTCTCACTGGCCACGATCGGGCTGGCCTTCACGCCGAACTACCTGGCCTACTCGGTGCTGCTCGTGCCCGCAGGGTTCTTCGCCCTAACCGTTATGACCAGCGCGAACGCCGCGGTCCAGCTCAGTTCCGACCCGCTGTACCGCGGGCGTGTCATGGCGATCTACATGGCGATCTTCCTGGGCGGCACCCCGCTGGGCGCGCCGATCATCGGCTGGCTCGGGGATGTGTTTGGGCCGCGGTCCACGCTGCTGCTGGGCGGCGGGGTCAACCTCCTGACCGTGCTCGGGATCCTGGCCTACTTCAGCACGAAGGGCATGCGGCTGCGCCTGCACTTCACTAACTACCTGCCGCGCATCCACGCCGAGTGGACCGTGCAGGCCAACGAGAAGATGGTGGGGATGTAGGGTGGCGGCGCGGCCGGCCCGGCCCGGGGCCAGGGTGCGCCCGGGAGAGGGCCACAACCAGCCCTCCGGCCACGCCCCCCCCACAGATGCTGCACTACTCGGCAAGATGCGGCACTAATTTCCCGTTATTTTGTGCCGCATCTTGCGGTTTAGTATCCCGTTTGCGCAGAGCGAGGGCTGGGGTCGGAGCAGGGGTGCGCCCGCCGGCCCGCCCGCCGGCGGCGGCTCAGCTGAGTTCCGCGCCCAGGCGCTGGAAGAACTCCCACTGGTAGTCCAGGTTCGCTATCCACAGCTCATGGGCCGGCGTCGTGGCGCACTCGTAGTCGTACTGGGCGCGCAGGGACTCGAGGTAGGAGTCGATGAAGGCGAGCTGCTCGGGCGTCGACTTGGCCATGAAGTCCACGTACCGCAGCGTGTCGGCGATCCGGTACGCGCTGAAACGGTCCACGTTGTCGCAGTCCCCGATCGAGCGCGCCACCAGCCCCGGCTCGCGGTCAAAAACGAGATAGGCCCGGCCCCGCGCGTTGGCGTCGGTGCCCTCCCCGTCCTCGCGCGGGTTGAACCGGCCGTCCACGTGCATCGCGATGCCCTGCGCGATCTCCTCGGCCGCCGCCCCGCCAAAGCCGAGGCCATCGAAGTACTCTTTCACGACGAGCGCGCCCGCCCGGCCGTGATCGACCGGAACGGCGGCGTCGTACTTGCCGACGTCGTGCAGCAGGCACCCGAGCTCGAGCGCGTCGGCGTCCAGGCCGGCCTCGAGCCCGACCCGGCGGCCGATGCGGGCCACGCGAAGGCAGTGCTCGTAGCGGTAGCGGCGCGAGCCCTCGGATGCGGGCGCGGCCGCTAGGTGCTCGTAGAGGAACACCCGGGCGGCCGCGAAATCCGGATACATATTACTTGCCGCAGCTGCCGGCGCCGTTACCGCAGCCACCCTCGCCGCAGTTGGCGCAGTCGCCGTCGCCGCTACATCCTTCGCCCTCGTCGGGCGTGGCGTCCGAGTAGTCCATCTGGGCGGCGTAGGTGTAGTCGGCGTCCTGCTTGGGTTCGAACGCGCCCTGCCACACTGTGGAGAACGGGGTGTTGGCCCGCACCTGCGCGTCGATGCCCTGCGTGACCAGGTCCTTCGCCACGCGCACGGCCTTGTGGATATCCGAGCCCTTGGCCAGCTCCGCGGTGATCGCGGCGGCGAACGTGCAGCCCGCGCCCGACACGCGTGAGTTGCCGATCTTCGGCACCGAGTACGCGAGCGCCTGCTCGCCGTCCCACAGCACATCCACGGCCTCGTCGCCCGGGAAGTCCATCCCGCCCTTGACCACCACGTACTTCGGGCCCAGCTCCGAGATCCGCATCGCGGCCTCGGCCAGGTCTTCCAGGGTCTCGAGCTTGTCCATGCCGGCCAGAGTGCAGGCCTCGAAGTAGTTCGGGGTGGCCACGGTGGCCAGCGGCAGGATCTCCTCCCGCAGCGCGTTATCGGTGTCGAGCGCCATGCCCGGCTCCTGACCCTTGCAGATGAGCACCGGGTCCACCACGATATTCTTCCACTCCTGGCTCTTCAGGCCTTCGGCGACGGCGTCGATCGTGGGCACCGTGCCCAGCATACCGATCTTGACCGTATCCAGGTTGGCGTGCGACATCGCCGCGCGCATCTGGTCGCTGATCACGCCGGACTCGATGGGCACGAACTTATGGTTCCAGCCATCCGCCGGGTCGAAGGAAACGATACAGGTGAGTGTACCCAGGCCGTAACAGCCGAGCTCATGGAACGTCTTGAGATCCACCTGGAATCCCGCTCCGCCCGTGGCTTCAGAACCTGCAATCGTGTACGCGTACGTGACCATGAATAACCTTTCAACGTTGGCCGAAATTGGCGCGGCCGGCGGAGACGATTTTAGTCCCCGCCGGCCGCAAAGACGAATGTTTACATGCGGTCGAACACGTCCGGGTGCTTGCCGGTGCGCCCGGGCTCGCCCCTGTCGAGCACGTCGATCCGCGCGATCTGATCCTCGGTGAGCGTGACGTCTTGCGAGGCGAAGTTTTCCTTCTGGCGATCTGCGTGCGTGGACTTCGGGATCGCGATGTGGCCCTTGGCCAGGTGCCAGGCGAGCACCGCCTGCGCCGGGGTGGCCCCCACCTCGGCCGCGACCTCCCCGATCACCGGATCGTCCAGCACGCCGCCGCGCCCGAGCGGCGACCACGCCTCCACCGCGATCCCGCGCTCGGCACAGTAGGCCGCCAGCTCGGCGTTCGTAAAGTAGGGGTGCAGCTCGATCTGGTTGACCGCCGGCAGGATCGACGTGCCCGACGCCAGCTTCTCCAGGTGGTGGATCTCAAAGTTCGACACGCCAATCGCGCGCGCCTGGCCCGACTCCACAAACTCCTCCATCACGCGGTACGTGGTGATGAAGTCCCCGCCGTAGAACATCGGCATCGGCCAATGAATAAGGAAGAGGTCCACGTAGTCGGTCTGCAAGTCCGCCAGCGACTGGGCGAAGGTCCGCCGCACGTCGTCGGGCCGGTGGTTGGGGGTGTTGAGCTTCGTGGTGACGAAGATATCCTCACGGGGGATGCCCGTTGCCGCGAGCGCCCGGCCCACCCCGAGCTCGTTGCGATACATCTGCGCGGTGTCAATGTGGCGGTAGCCCACCTCGAGCGCGGAGGCCACGGCCGCCGGCGCTGCGTCGTTGTCGATCTTGTAGGTGCCAAAGCCAAGCTGTGGAATATTCATGTTTTCATCCTAGCCCGCGGTGCGAAGGTGTGCCTGGGCGGGCCGGAGGGCGCACGGATGCGCCCGGCACGGGCGGGCCAGCGCGGGCCTCCGGCGTGGCTAACTTGTGAAAATATGCCCGGATTGGGCAGTTTTCGCGACGAAACGGCTCTAAATCCTGATCTCCCCACAACCCCGCCACGGCGCCGACCCGAGCCAAAACTAAAACCGCAGGTCAGAGAGTTGCTCTCCTGCCGATGGCAAAAGGTGCCCGCTAGCCGAGCGCCTCGAGCAGCGGCCCGACCACCGTCGCGCCATGCGTGCGAAGCGCGTCGTGGTGCCAGTCCTCGGAGATGAGCACTTTGATCCCGGCGATCTCGGCAGCGGTCTCCAGGCAGATCTCCACGGGTACGAACATGTCCGGCCGGTACACCCACGCCGCCACCGGCACGGTGTTGCGGGCGAGCGCGGCGCGGTCGTGCAGGTTGGGCAAGTCCTCGCGGCCGGCGAGGATGCTCACCGTCTCGGCCATCGGAGCCAGCGCCGGATCCTCCTCCCCCTGCCAGGGGAACACGTGCTCACCCGTGAAGCGGAAGCCGTGCCCCTCGGCGCGAAGGGCGGCTTCGGCGCTCGCGGTTGCCTCCGGCTGGCGGAACTGCGCAAACTCCCCGCGCACCCGATCCGCCGCCCACCTCGGCGCCACCCCGCGCTGCTGGTAGATCGACTCATGCAGCGCCCAGTACAACGGCGTTGCCCCGTAGCTCAGCGCCGCTCCCACGGCTGTCAGGAATCGCGAGCTCAGCCGCTTTCCAACGACGCCGTCGTCCCCACCCGCGCCCGGCACCTCGACGAACGGGTCCTCCAGCATGTAGTGCAGGGCTTCGAGCCCGTAGCTGTGCCCGAGCTCGAGGCCGAGCATCCGGAACCGTCGGGCGGTCAGCGGCTCGCCGGTGGGCAGGAGTTCGGGGGTACCGGCCGTGGCGGCGTCGGCAAGATGCGTGACGATCCGCCAGCATGTCTCCTCATCTTCGGGGTAGCGCGCGAAGAACTCGGCGTTGCGGGCCGCGGTGCGGGCGAAGGTGAGGCGGTAGACGTCGTCGGGGTGGCGCCACGTGGAGGGCAGGCCGGCGGTGATGAACGCCCGGCTCAGCCCGCGCGGGGCCTGGGATAGGTAGGTGGTGATGCAGAACCCGCCAAACGACTGGCCCATCGCCGCCCACGGCTCATCGCCCTGCAGGGCGTGGCGCAGGGCCTCGGCGTCGGCGACGATCGAATCCTGCCGGAAGCACGCCAGGTAGTCGGCCTGCTGGTCGGGGGTGCCGACGCCGGCCAACACGGCGGCGTCGATCGCGGCGGACTGGCCGGTGCCGCGCTCGTCGAGCATGACCAGGCGGTAGTCCTCAAGCACGCGGGCTACCCAGCCAGATTCGGTGGTCTGGCGGGTGCCGGCCGACCCCGGGCCGCCTTGGAAGAAAACTAGGCGCGGCTTGTCCTCGCAGCCCGCGCGCACGAACTCGCGGGCGAAGACCTGGATCGTGGCATCCGGGCGCGGCGGACGGTAGCCCAGGCCCGGGTGGGCCAACGGCACCTCAAGGCGGTGCTCAATGAGCGTGGTGGGGTGCTCCCACGGGACCTCGTAGCTCACCTGCCGGTGTTGCGCCGACGTCGTACATGCGGGCGCGCCCGTAACCTCGGCCTGCGTCACTGCTCGTCCTCCGAACGCAGGCGTGGCGCGGTGCCCTGGGCGGGCTTAAACCCGGCGGCGTCGGCGTAAAACTCGCGGATGACGTCCATGTCGGCCGCGACGTCGCCCGTCAGCTCGATCGTCTTGCCCCAGCCGTACACGTGCCGGGTGGAGTCAATGAAGCCGAGCGTGACCGGCAGGCCGGCCCCGCGGGCGATGTGGTAGAAGCCGGACTTCCAGTAGTCGCGCTTCTTGCGCGTGCCCTCGGGGGCGATGATGAGCGAAAAGCGATCCTCGCCCTCAAGCTGCTCGATGATGCCTGCCACCATCCCGTTCGGGTGGCTGCGATCCACGCCAATCCCGCCCAAGGCGCGCACGATCGGCGCGAGCGGCCCGCGCATCACCGAGTCCTTCACCAAAAACTTAAACGGCACGCCCTTATCCCACAGGGCCATGAGCATGAACCAGAAATCCCAGTTCGACGTGTGGTAGGCGCCGATCACGATCGACTTCTTCGGCAGTGGCGCCTCCTCCGCGAACGTCCATTTCGACAGGCGCTGGTATGTCTTAGAAAAAAGTCGTTTGAAACTCATAGTTCTCCTTGCGATGTGGGCGGCGGGGTGGGCGGGGCCGCGGCGAGCGTTGTGGGACGACGCGCGGCGGGCGACGTCGTCGGCCCTAGGCCTTGGGGCGGGCGAGCTCGGTGGCGATCACCTGGTCCATCGTCTCGATGGGGATGAACCCGGGGACGTAGCTGTAGCCGACGATGAATGCCGGCGTGCCGGAGATGCCGAGCGAGGTGGCCGTGGTGCGGACATCCTCGATGGCGGCGACGGTCTCGGGCGCGGTCATGTCGGCGCGGAACTTCTCCAGGTCTGCCACCCCGATCGCTTTGGCGACGGCGGCGATCCCGTCCTCGCTGGCCTCCACCGCGTCGCCGGCCACGTGGTGGTCGTAGACGTAGGAGTGGTACTCGAGGAACTTGCCCTGGTTCGCGGCGGCCACCGCGCCCTGTGCCAGCAGGGTCGACTTGTCGCCCAAAATCGCCAAGTTGTGGTACTCCACGCGCACCGTACCGTCATCAATGTAGTGCTGCATCTTCGGTTCGGTCTCCGTGGCCGCCTTCGCGCAGTAACCGCAACGGAAGTCGAAGTAGACCTGCATGACGATGTCCGCATCCAGGTCCCCCACCGCCATCGGATCGTCCGGGTCGAGGCGCCACAGGCCCTCCACCAGCTCCTTAAGCTCCGCACTCGGCGCGGCTGGCTCGGTCGCCTCGGCGCTGGGGCTGGCGCCGTCGGACGTCGTGGCCTCGGACGTGGCGGACGCGGACGGTGTCGTCGGCTCAGGCTCGGCCTCCGAGGAACGATTGAGCACCAGCATGACGACGAGCGCCACCATCACCGTGGCAAGCAACACCACGGTCATGATGAGGTTACGGACGGTCTTGTTCATGCATTCCTCCTGCGGCGGTCGGAATTATCGGTTTGAGGTTAGAGGACGTAGCCGAAGAGCGGCGAGTTGGGCTCGAGCTTCTCAATCTCGAGGTCGGAGGCATCCATGCGGGCGCGCAGGTCGTCGATCTTGGTGCGGTCCTCGATCTCGATGCCCACCAGCGCCGGGCCCGTCTCGCGGTTGTTCTTCTTCGTGTACTCGAACAAGATGATGTCCTCGCCCTCGGAGAGCACGTCGTCGAGGAACGTGCGTAGCGCGCCCGGGCGCTGCGGGAAGGTGACGAGGAAGTAGTGGCGCAGGCCCTCGTGGATCATGGAGCGCTCTACGATGTCGTCGTAGCGCATCACATCATTGTTGCCGCCGGAGATGATGCAGGCGACGGGGCCGTCGGGCAGGTCGGTGAGGTAGTCGCCGAGCGCGGCCGGAGCGAGCGCACCCGACGGCTCAGCGATGATGCCCTCCACCTGGTACAGCTCCAGCATCTCCGTGCAAATCGCGCCCTCGGGCACGATCACGATCTCATCGCACAGGTCAGCCACGATCTGGTAGGTGAGGTTGCCGGCACGGGCAACGGCCGTGCCGTCGGCGAAATTATCCACGGTCTCCAGGGTCTGCGGGGCGCCCGCCTTGAGGGCCGCCGCCATCGACGCCGCCCCCGCCGGCTCCACGCCCACCACCTTCACCTCCGGGTGGAACTGCTTCACCCACGCCAGCGTGCCGGACAGGAGGCCTCCGCCGCCCACCGGCACTACCACAGTTGCCGGCGGAGTAGGGGCCTGCTCGAAGATCTCCTTCACCACCGTGCCCTGGCCGGCGATCGTCCGCGGGTCGTCGAAAGGGTGGACGTAGACGGCGTCGTTCTCCTTGGCAAACGCGATCGCGGCCTCGGAACACTCATCGAAAGACGTACCCACCGTGCGCAACGTGACCCACTCCCCACCAATCGCCGCGATGCGGTTGCGCTTTTGGCGCGGCGTGGTGGACGGGATGAAGATCGTGCCGTGAATGTGCTTCTTGTTGCACGCGAACGCCACGCCCTGCGCGTGATTACCCGCCGACGCACACACCACCCCATTCGGCGCCTCGGCCGGGCCCAGGCCGGCAAGGAAGTTGTAGGCACCGCGCACCTTATACGAGCGCCCCACTTGGATATCCTCGCGCTTGAGCAGCACCTGGCGGCCCACCTTGGCAGACAGGCGCACGGATTCCTCAAGCGGGGTGGTCCGCACTGTCGAGCCCAGGGTCTGCGCCGCGACCACCACGTCCGTACCGGTCACATTCGTCATATCCCCATCTTTCCGCGTGAGCAACTCGAAACCAAATTGTTGCCACTATTCGGCGGGGAAATTGCGGGGCCGGTATTGTGGAGGGATAAAGCCGGGGTTGCGATGGAGGTGGCGGGATGCGGAAGCGGGCAGTTGCGCTGGTGCTCGCCGGGTGTGCTGTGCTTACCGCGTGCACCGACGTCACCAAGCCAGCTTCCCCGACGGCGACGCCGTCCGCCCCCGACTCGGCGAGCGTGCCGGGGGCGGACGAGCCGAGCGCCGAGCCCACGCCCGAACCCGTACGTAACCCCTATGAGGGCGGCGCCGAACGGGACTGGTCGGTGGAGCTGCCGGGCCAGCCGACGGCCGTGGTGTACGACAGGCAGTCGGGCACGTTGATCGCCGCGCTCGCGGAGGCGCGGGGCACGCAGCTGCACGCCTTCAGTGTGTCGAGTTCCGGGCGCACGCTCCCCATCTGGACCTACGACATCCCTGACGCCACCGACATCCTCGCGATGGACGCCTCGAGCGGGTCGGTGTTCGTGTCGGTGGGGGATGCGGGGGCTGGTTCTGGGGACGCTGGTTCTGGGGGTGCCGGGGCCGCGGAGGCGAATGCCGGGGGTGCGGACGCGGGCCGGGTGACGGCGTCGTCGGGAAAAATGACGGACGCCGTGCCGAGCGATTTTATTGTGCTGGGGGCGAGGTCAGGCGCGGAGGAGCTGAGGTGGACGCGGGCGCATGTGCTGGACACGGAGGTGCCGTGGCTGGTCGGCGCGTATGACGCGGGCGCGGGGATCGTGCGGCTCGGGCGCGACTCGGTGCTCGCCGCGGTGATCGACTCCGGTGGGCGCGTGATCGAAGACGAGCGGCTGTTCACGGCGGATGCGCAGGTGAGGCTCGGGATCGACATCGTGGATACCGGGATTCCGGGCACCGCCGGCACCACGTTCGTGACCTACCCCGGGCTGAGCAAGGTCAGCGGGGACAAGTGCTGGTCCGTCACCGACGGAATCGTGTGCGTGGGCGCGGGCCAGGTGGTGGAGTACGACGCGCGCGCAAACCTCCGGCGCGAAACGCCGCTGCGGGCCGGGAGCGCCGGGGAGGTCTACGAGGTCGCGGGCATGGATCCCGACGTCACTGCGCGCGAGCTGGCCGAGGCGCTCGCGGAGCGGGCTGATGCGGCGGGCGTGGATTCGGCCGGCGAAGGCGCCGGGGGTTCTGGTTCGGGTGCGTCCGGTGGTGCTGGCACCGGCGAGTCCGACTCCGCCGATTCCGATGTGCCCGAGGCCGACAAGCCCGCTGCCAATGCGCGGGATCGTGCCACGGTGGCCGTGCTCGCGGACGGGCGCTGGCTCACCGACATCCCCGCGGGCGCCGAGCCCTTCGCGCGCGGCGCCCCGTTTGCCCAGGCCGGGAATGCGATCGTCAACCTGGTCACGGGTGAGGCACTGGTGGAGGATGCGCTCGTGGGCGAAGGCCACAGCGCCGACATGTTCTTCGAGTGGGACGGCTCCGCCCTGCATTATTTGCGCCCGCTCGGCCGCTGATTAGCCCCGGCGGCTGGACTGCCGGGCTCCGGGAACTGGGGGCGTGGGCCCGGTTGGCTCCCAGGCGTAGCCTCTGCACAGGGCCCGGGGGCCAGCCGGGGCGGGGTATGCTTTCGTCATGGAAGACTTTCCCTTCGAATTCGAACGCAAGTTCCTGGTGCGCCGGCTACCCGAGGGTGTGGTCGAGCACGGTGCGCCGAAGGTGATCATTCAGGCCTACGTGTTCGCCGAGGCCGGCTACGCGATCCGCGTCCGCCTCGCATTCCGTGGGGTGGACCTCGACGCCGATCTGGGCACCCCCGCCTTCGACCCGGCCGTCGACGAACTCGGCGCCTACGAACGCCGACTCCTCGCCGAGCTCGTGGCCAGGTCATCCGCGCCCGCCACCAGCACTTCCACCCCCTCGGCCGGCACTTCCGCCGACGCCGGCGGCCCGGCACCCGGCATCCCCGTGGCCCCAATAAGCCCAACAACCCCAAGCCCCCATCCCACGCCCCCGCCGGTAGCGACCATCGCAGTGAAGTCCCCGTCGGTGGCGGGCGAGCGCTACGAGATGGAGACCGAGCTCGACCCGGAGGTGGCCGTGCAGATCATCCAGCGCTCGGGCCGGATTGTGGCCAAGACCCGCCATTCGCTGTGGGTGGGCGAGGACGGCTGGGAGTTCGACGTTTTCTCTGGCCAGAACGCCGGCCTGGTGGTAGCGGAGATTGAGCGCCTGAGCCCGGTGGTGGACCTGGCGATCCCGGACTTCTGCGTCACGGAAGTGACCACGGACCCGCGTTTCACCAACGATTCCCTCGCGAAGGAACCGTGGCAGCACTGGGATGCGCTCTACATGAACGAGCTCGCCCAGCGCGGCCCCTTCTTCCTTGACCTGCGCGGGTAGCAACGGGGGGTGATGGCGACGCCCGGCGCCGACGTCGTCGTCATCCCGTAGCCGGCGCACCCGGAGCGCCGCTTCACCCTGCGGGCTTATGCGGGCGGGGTGGGAGTCGAGAATAATGGGGGCATGACAAGTTCTTCGTCGCGCAAGAGCCTGGTGGTGCAGGTGCTGATCTCCATCGGGTTGGCATTGATTGTCATCATTGGCTTCACGTACATTCGCTTGACGGAATCGAAAGCGAACTTGGCGCAGGTGCAGTCGTTGGAGCAGCAGTCGTCGTTTGTGACGCACGACATCAATGCGCTCGAAACCCGCCGCTCACCCTACGTGGGCGACAACTCGAACACCGTGCAGGCCCTGTATGCGCTGCCGCTCGGCGCGCGCATTGACAGGGTGGAGATCCATGGCACAGACGTGCTGGTCATGCTCGGCGAAGGCGACACCGGCAACGAACGCGAAAACGTGCTGTATTCCGCGGTGGCGTTCATGGCCGCGATCGACAACGCCACTTCCCTCACGTACGTCACCCTCGACGGCAGTTACTACGTGGAGCGTTCCGCCATCGAGGAGCGCTTCGGCACCCCGCTATCCGACCTGCTCGATTCCGCCGAGACCTGGCAGGGCGCGCGGGGGCTGGTCCCGTTGGAGGCGGGCTCGCTGGTCGCGGATAGTTAGCGCTCACGACGCCGTTCGCGCACTTCACGCTTGACGGCGCCCGCCCTGTGCCACGCAGCCCGGCCCATGTTGCCTCACCCGCGGCGTACCGCGGTCCACCCGGTAGACTCGTCCCATGCACGAGCTTGGAATTTCCTCGATTCACCCCTCCGCCCCCGCGATGTTTTCGGCGGCGGCGATCATGCGCGCGCCGATCGACCTCGAAGCCGCCGTCGAGCGTTTTGCCGCCCTGTGGGGCGAGCCGGTCATGCCAGAGTGGGACGTGGTGGACGAGCACGCCGGCGACTCCGGCCGCGTCCTCCACTTCGAGCTCGACGGCGTCCACGTGCTCCTCACCCCCGTGCCCCACGGTTTGGTGTTGGAGCGCGGGCAGCTGCCGCTTCATCGGTTCCACGTGGCGGCATCGTTTTTCGTTCCCGACGACGGCGCCCCCGACCCAGCCCCCGGCGAGCCGGACCCGGAGGCGGCCCTGGCCAGGGAGTTGCGGCGCCGGCACAAGATGGTCAAGGCGCACATCGTCTTTACCGAAGTGATGGACGGGCTCATGCGTGAGCCGGCGGCGATCGGCGTGTACCGCGACGAGCTGGGGGTGCTGATGCCGCCGTCGATGGTGACGAGCCTGGCCGAGATGCTGACGAAGGGGCAGGCGCCCCTGCCTCTGTGGGTGAACGTGCGGGTGCACTCCCACGATCTCACCTTTGGGCGCACGCTCGGCCTGACCAACTTCGGGCACTTGGACGTGCAGGTGCGGGAGTCGACCCGCTCGGAGGAGGACGTGTACAACCTGCTGATGAACGTGGCCAATTATGTGGTCACGGGCGACACCTTCCTCCTCCCCAGCCAGACCCTCGGGTACACGGACGGGGAGCAGATCGTGATCTCGCAGGAAGTGTCGCAGGCCGATGGGGCCACGGTCATTCGGCTCGACTTCTAGCCGGATCCGGCCGCGGCGGGTGCTACCATATTCCCGGACGTGCGAGCGATCGGCGTCCCACCCGCCCGCAACCCGCGGCCGAGGTGCGCTTGGGTAGTGGCAGTGCCCGGCGTCGACGCGCATTCGCGCCCACGAAAGGACACCATGACTGCCCCCGAGCCAACCACGCCCGCGCCCGCTCTCTCCGACGGCGCAACCCCCGCCAACGACGCCGCGGCCCAGCCCGCCGCCACCACCACCGCCTACGCCGCGATCCGGCGCGGCTTGTATGACTACTTCGCGGTTTTCTTCGTTGCCTTCCTGTTGCTGTCGAACATCGGCGCGACGAAGCTGGTGGAGATCGGCCCCCTCACGTTTGACGGCGGCGCGATCCTCTTCCCGCTGACCTACATCATCGGCGACGTCCTGTCCGAGGTCTACGGTTTTAAGGCCGCCCGGCGCGTGATCTTCATGGGATTTGTGGTCTCGTTCCTGGCCTCGCTCACGTTCTGGGCGGTCATCCAGCTGCCCGCCCACCCGGATTACACGAGCCAGGCCGCCTTCGAGGAGGTCCTGGGCGTGGTGTGGCGCTTCGTCTTCGCTTCCCTCGCCGGTTATCTGGCCGGTCAGCTACTGAACGCGAAGGTCCTCACCGCGATCAAAGACCGTTGGGGAGAAAAGCACATGTGGGCGCGCCTCATCGGCTCCACCCTGGTGGGCGAGGCGGCGGACACGGTCATTTTCTGCGTGATCGCGTGGGTCGGCGTCGTGGGCTGGGCGACAATCGCGAACCTCGCCGTCGTCGGCTTCCTGTACAAGGTGTCGGTCGAAGTGGTGTTCCTGCCGATCACTTACGCTGTCATTAACCTGGTCAAGAAGCACGAACCGAACTACGGAAAGTAAGCATGTTTACCCTTGAATCCCGCCTGGACGGCACGCTCGCGCGCACGGGCACCATCCACACCCCGCACGGCGACATCCACACCCCCGCCTTCATCCCCGTGGGCACGAAGGCGACGGTCAAGTCCACCCTGCCAGAGTCCGTCAAGGACCTCGGCGCGCAGGCCGTGCTCTCCAACGCCTATCACCTCTACTTGCAGCCCGGTTCGGACGTGGTAGACGAGGCGGGCGGACTCGGCGCGTTCATGAACTGGCCCGGCCCCACTTACACCGACTCGGGCGGCTTCCAGGTGATGAGCCTAGGGTCGGGGTTCAAGAAGGTGCTCTCGGACGAGTTCTCGGGCAAGACCGTCGCCGACGACGCCGTGGCGCCCGGCAAGGAGCGCCTCGCCAATGTCGATGACGACGGCGTGTGGTTCCGCTCGCACCTCAACGGCGATAGGCACCGCTTCACGCCGGAGATCTCGATGCGGATCCAGCACGAGCTGGGCGCGGACATCATCTTCGCCTTCGACGAGCTGACCACGCTCATGAACTCGCGGCCTTACCAGGAGGAGGCGCTGGAGCGGACGCGGCTGTGGGCGCAGCGGTGCCTGGCCGAGCACAAGCGGCTGACCGAAGAGCGGGAGGGCAAGCCCCCTACCAGCAGCTGTTCGGCGTGATCCAGGGCGCCCAGTACGAGGATCTGCGGCGCAAGGCCGCCCGCGACCTGGGCTCGATGGAGGTGGACGGACAGCGCTTCGACGGCTTCGGGATCGGGGGCGCGCTGGAGAAGGAGAACCTGTCCACGATCACGGCGTGGGTGAGCGAGGAGCTGCCCGAGGACCGGGCGCGGCACATGCTTGGCATCTCCGAGCCGGATGACTTCTTCGCCTGCGTCGAATCCGGGGCGGACACCTTCGACTGTGTCAACCCCTCGCGGGTGGCCCGCAACGCCGCGATTTACTCGCCCACCGGTCGCTTCAACATCACGCGCTCGGAGTTCAAGCGGGACTTCACCCCGCTGGTGGAGGGCTGCACCTGCTACACGTGCCGCAACTACACGCGGGCCTACATCCACCACCTGTTCAAGGCCAAGGAGATGCTCTCGGCCACCCTGTGCACGATCCACAACGAGCACTTCACGGTTAACCTGGTCGACCAGATCCGGGCCTCCATCGCGGCCGGCACGTACTGGGAGTATAAGGAAGAGACGCTCGGCCGGTTTTATGGGAGCGCGGGGCCGATGGCCAAGTAGCGCCCGGCTCGGGGACTCGGGGACTCGGGGGCTCGGGTCTTGCGCCCCGCCCGTCAATTCTCAGGACTCTGGGGCCAAAAAGGCCGATTTCGCGCACGACAAGCTGTATTCTCCTGAGATTTGACGGCGCCTGAGCGTACCCGAGCGCGGCACCACGCCGGCTGGCGCTAAAAGCGCCGGTCAGTGGCGTCCCGGAGCTTGCGCAGAGTGTCCTCGTCCGGAAAACCCGTGACCCGGTAGCGCGGCGGCCACACCGTGTCGTCCTCCACGATCCCGTCGGGCCAGATCTCGCGCGCCACGTGCGTGCGGACCGTGATGTTGACCGCCGGTACCTCCTGCCACGGGTGCGGGGAGCGGGTGAAGGTGACGAAGTCGGTGTGGGGGATGGAGCCGTGGGCGTCGGTGGCATCCCATGTGGCGGCGGACACCCGCTCGCCCGTGGTGAGCCGGCGCGGCTGGAAGGTCTTGACCTGCCCGAACGCGGGCCACTGCCGCATCATGTCCTCCTGCGCCGTGTAGATCTTTTGCCGGAAGTAGTTGCGCAGCGCGCCGAGCACGGCCGCCAGCTCCGAGTCGGGGAAGGGTTGCCATTCGAGCCAGCCGTCGGCGGCCACGGTGTGAGGCAGGGGGTAGATCGCGTCGTCGGAGTTGCGTTGGGCGAGCAGGAGTTTGAAGAAGTCGGCCAGGTGCGGGTCGTCGGCGAAGACGATGAAGAGCTTCGTGCGCGAGGCAGGGATGAACAGCGGGATGTCGTCCGGGTGCTGCTCGCAAATACGGTCGGCCACCTGCTGGATCATGTCCAGATCCGAGAACCAGGACAGTTCGTAGTTCGGTGGTTGGAGGAATGTCATCACCTGCGCGCCCGCGATCTCCGTGATCCCGATCTCCACCGATTGCTGGGTGCCGTTCGTCATGAACCGCAGCGTCATGACGGCGTCGGACATGATCTCCCCGATCTCGCGGGAATCCTCCAGTTGGTCGTAGTAGATCGGCTGGATGGTGTCCGGGTAGTCGTGCGCGAGCCCCACCGCGAGGAACGCCGTCAGCGGGATGTAGACAATCGAGTCCGAGTCCGGGGTGGCCGGCAGGAAGTAGTCCGCCGAGCGCACGATCGGGACGATCAGGGCCTCCGCGTCCGGGTCATCTAGGTCGTCGGAGGGTTCGCCGCTCGGGCCGGGGTAGGCGCCGCCGGTGGTGTCGGGGTAGCCGGGCACGACGCCGTCGTCGGGCTTTGCGGCCGAGGCCCGGTTGGGTTCGGTGACGGTGGCGGACTCGGCCTCGTCGATGCCGATGGAGATGAGGCGGTCGAGGAGTTCGGCGCGCTGGTCGAGCGGGGCGTCTTGCCTGATGAGGGCGCCGGGGCGGAAGCGGAAGGTGCGCCCGTCGTCGAGGAGGACGTCCAGCCAGTCCCCGTTCGCCGTCACCAGGGAATTCGCCAGCCGCGGGTGCTGGGAGGTCTGCTGCAGGGCCCACTCCATGAAATCCATAACCTCATTCTTATCAACTCGGCGCTTTGAGCAAAATGTTGCGCCTGGCACGGAAGTAGTCGCGGGGGCGTGCGTGGGCTTACGCTGTGCTCGTGCACTATTTGCGTCATCTGCGCCCGGCAAGCGCGGTAGCACTAAGTTTCTTCAGTTTGATTGCGATCGGCACGGTCCTGCTCGCCACGCCATGGGCCTCCGCCGGAGCACCCGTAGCGATCGTTGACGCCCTTTTCACCGCCACCTCCGCCGTGTGCCTCACCGGCCTCATCACGCTCGACACCGCCCAGGCCTGGACCCACTTCGGCCAGGGAGTCATCATGGTGCTCGTCCAGTTCGGCGGTCTGGGGATCATGACGATTGCGTGCCTCCTGTCCATGTTGCTGGGGGCGCGGCTGGGGCTCCGGCGTCGTCTGACGGCGGGAGCCGAGGGCCGTGGCGACCTGGGGAACGTGCGCTGGGTGGTGCGCGCCACGGTGTTCTTCACCTTCGCCATCGAGGCCGTCATCTTCCTCTTCCTCACCGCGCGCTTCCGCTTCGGCTACGGATACGGCTGGGGGCGCGCCACCTGGGAAGGCCTGTTCCACTCTGTTTCGTCCTTCAATAACGCGGGCTTCGCGCTGTATACGGACAACGTGATCGGTTTTGCCGACGATGGCCTCATCCTCCTCCCCCTCGCTTTCGGGCTCATGGTGGGCGGACTGGGATTTCCCGTGCTACTGGAGACGTTCCGGCGCCTGCGCACGCCGAAGTGCCTGCGCCGGCGCTGGTCGCTGACCGCGCTGTTCACGTGGGTGGGCACGGGGGTCCTCATCATCCTGGGCGTGCTGTTGATGCTCACCGAATGGAATGGGGTGCTCGCCGGCTTCGACACTCCCGGCCGCTTCCTCAACGCCTTCTTCGCCGCTGTCAGCCCCCGCACTGCCGGCTTCAACGCCATTGACTACGCCGATGCCCGCGCCCAGACCCTGCTCGGCACCGACATTCTCATGTTCATAGGTGGCGGCTCCGGTGGTACCGCGGGCGGCATCAAGATCACCACGCTCGCCGTCCTTCTCGCCACGATCGGGGCGGAGGTGCGGGGCCGGCGCGTCGTCTCCGCACACGGCCGTGCCATGTCCCGGCGCGTGATCGGCCAGGCGCTGTCGGTGACGGTCGCGGCGCTCACGCTCGTGGTTGGCGCGACGTTCGTCATCCTTGCGCTCTCGCCCGGCTTCACCCTCGACCAGGTCCTCTTTGAAACCACCTCCGCCTTCGGTACGGTGGGTCTATCCACGGGCATCACGGAGAGCCTGCCGCGCCACGCCCAACTCGTCCTCATTGTCCTCATGTTCGCCGGCCGCGTGGGCCCCCTAGGCCTCGCCACCACCCTCGCTGGGCGCGTGACAAACCGGCTGTACGAGTACCCCGAAGAAAGGCCTGCCATTGGCTAACATCTTTGCTCACCGCAATTCCGACGACGGCGCCGTGGTCGTCCTCGGCCTCGGCCGGTTCGGCCGGGCGCTCGCCGCGGAACTGGAAAACAGCGGCGTGGAGGTGCTGTGCGTGGACTCCGACCGCGAGGTGGTCCAGGAGCTGTCCACCCAGTTCGACCACATCGTCCACGCGGACGCCACCAACACCGAGGCGCTGCGCCAGCTGGGCGTGGACGAGGCCTCGCGCGTCATCATCGCGATCGGCTCGCACGTGGAGGCCTCGGTTCTGGCCGCCTCCGCCGTCATCACCATGGGGGTGCCGGACGTGTGGGCGAAGGCGTCAAAGGAATCGCACGCCATACTGCTGTCCCAGATCGGGGTCCACCACATCGTCCGGCCCGAGATCGACATGGGCAAGCGCGTGGCCCACCTCATCCGCAACGACGTGGAGGACTACCTCGAGTTCACCCACGGCTTCTCCGTGGCCGCCGCCACCCCGCCCGCCCGCCTGCTGGGCAAGACCGTGGGCGAGGTCAACGCCAAGAAGACCGGCCTGGAGATCATCGCGGTCCAGCGCGGGGAGGGTAACTTCCGCGCCGCCCGCGACACCGACACCCTCGAATCCGGCGATCTCATCATTCTCGCCGGCCCTACCTCCCGCCTGGAGCGGGAGACGGAGCGCCTTTAGGCGTGTGCGGCGAGCCCCTAGCCCCGCCCGCTACTCTGTGAGAGGACAGGTTGGCGCCCTCCCGCACCCCTTCCCTAGGCTCAGTATGTTGGCCTACTGATCTGGGGAAAAATGTTTAAGCTTGCCGAAGGTTCCTTGAAGAACCGCGCCTTCGTGGCCCTCCTCTCCACCGTGATTTTTGTCCTGGGTATCTTCGCCCTCGGCACCCTGCGCCAGGAGCTCATCCCGCGCGTGGAGCTGCCGGTCATCAACGTCATCTCGGTGTCCCCGGGTGCCACGTCGGAGCAGATGCACGACCGCGTGTCGGTCCCGATCGAGCAGCAGGTTTCCACGATCGCGGAGGTCTCGGAGACGACCACCACGTCCCGGTCCTCGGTCTCGATCGTCACGATCGAGCTCGACTACGGCACGGACATCGCCCGCGCCACCAACCGCGTGGAGCAGCAGATTTCGCGTGCGGACGATAACTTCCCGGAGGGCCTGACCTACGACGTCGTCTCCGGCGGCACGTCCGACATCCCGCTCGCGTACGTGGCCGTGACCTCGGACGGCACCCCGCTGGAGGTGGCGGAGCGCCTGCGCACCACAGTTGTTCCAGCGCTTGAGCAGGAGAACGGGGTCGCCTCCGTCCAGCTGCTCGGCGCCCCGGAGCAGCGCATCTCGATCACGCTCGACCAGGCCCGCATCGCCGAACTCGGCATTTCCGCCGACGCCGTCCAGCAGGCCCTCGAAGACAACGGTCTGTCGGTGCCAGTGGGCTCGCTCGTGGATGGCGAGGAGTCGCGGGACGTGACGGTGGGCCAGGAGATTGACTCGGTCGACGCCCTCAAGCAGATCCCGGTGGTGGCGGGCGAGGCGCAGCCGGGCCAGCCGGCCACGGTCTACCCGCTCTCGGACATCGCGGACGTCGAGCTCACGCAAGCAGATGCCCAGATGGTCGGCCGCCTCAACGGCGAATCGGCGCTCGGCATCGTCATCTTCCCCACCGCGAATGCCAACATCGTGCAGGTCACGGACCAGGTCAACGGCGTGCTGGACGAGCTAGCCCCCGCCGTCGGGAACAATACTCAGTTCACCACCCTGTTCACGCAGGCGCCGTTCATCACGGGCTCGATCGAGTCGCTGGCCCAGGAGGGCGCGCTCGGCCTCATCTTCGCGGTGCTCGTGATCCTCATCTTCCTCACCTCGATCCGCTCCACGCTGGTCACGGCCCTGTCGATCCCGCTGTCCCTGCTCGTGGGCTTCATCGGCATGCTCGTGGGCGGGTACTCGCTCAACATGCTCACCCTCGCCGCGCTCACCCTGTCGATCGGGCGCGTGGTGGACGATTCGATCGTCGTTATCGAAAACATCAAGCGGCACCTCGAGTACGGCAAGCCCAGGCGGGAGGCGATTCTCGACGCCGTCCAGGAGGTCGCGTCCGCAATCACGGCGTCGACCGTGGTGTCGTTCATCGTGTTCGTGCCAGTGGGCCTGGTGCCGGGCATGGTGGGAGAGCTTTTCCGCCCGTTCGCGTTCACGGTGGTGATCGCGCTGGCGGCGTCGTTGCTGGTGGCGCTGACGATCGTGCCGGTGCTCGCGTACTGGTTCTTGCGCCCGTCGAAGGAGGCGAAGGCGGCCCTGGAGAGCGGTGAGGTGGAGGAGTTCCGGCGTCGTGCGGAAGAAAAGGAGCACCACTACTGGCTGCACCGAGCCTACAAGCCGGCCCTGCGCGGCACGCAGAAGCACCCGGCGATCACGCTGGTGGCGGCGGTGGCGATCCTGGCCGCGACCCTGGCGCTGTTCCCGCTACTCAAGATCAACCTGCTGGGCGGCACGAACCAGGGCAACGTGACGGTGGCGCAGGCGACCGCTCCGGGGGCGTCGATGGAGGCGAAGGTGGAGCAGGCCGATGCCACCGAGGCGAAGATTTCGGCGATCGCGGGCGTGGAGTCCACGGCGGCGATGATCGGCTCCAGCCCGATGGCGATGGGTGGGGCCGGCGATACGATTACGTACATGATTTCGGTGGACGAGAAGGCGGACATCACCGAGCTCACCGACGCGATCGTGGCAGCCGGCGACTCCGTGACCGGCGAGGGCACCACCTCCGACTCGAGCCAGTCGATGCTGGGCTCGGGCACGATCGACGTCAACGTCACGGCCCCCACCCCGGAGGCGCTCGCGGCGGCGACCGAGCAAATCAACGACGCCGTGGCCCAGCTCCCCGAGATCAAGCGGGCTGAGCACAACGCCAGTGCAATCACGCCGGCCGTGCAGGTCAACGTCAACCGGGACGCGGCCGCGGCCGTGGGGCTGACCGAGAACGCGATCGTGGGGATGATCGCGGCGCAGATGGTGGAGCCGAATATCGGGCAGATCACGATCGACAACGTGGACACCTCGATCTATATTTCGATTGATGAGCCGGTCACCACGATCGAGGCCCTGCGCGCGATGACGATCCTCGGCCAGCCGCTCGAGGCGTTCGCCACCGTGGAGGAGGTCGACTCGCTGCCGACCATCGTGACGATCAACGGGCAAACGACGACGACCGTGTCCGCGACGCCCGTCGACGCCGACAACCTCGGCCACGCCACGGACGCGGTGAAGGAGGCCGTGGCCGGGCTGGACCTGCCGGACGGGACGGTGACGTCGATGGACGGGGCCTCCCAGCAGCTCGCGGATTCGTTCAACCAGCTGGGGCTGGCGCTCGCGGCGGCAGTGCTGCTCATCTACGTGGTGCTCGTGTGGATCTTCCGCTCGCTCGTCCAGCCGGCGCTGTTGCTGGTGGCGATCCCGTTCGCGGCGATCGGCTCCTTCCTGGCGCTGCTCATCACGGGCACGGCGCTCGACATCTCGGCGATGATCGGCCTGCTCATGCTGACCGGCATCGTGGTGACCAACGCGGTGGTGCTGGTGGACCTCATGAACCAGTACCGCGAGCAGGGCATGGATCTAGCGAGCGCAGTGCATGACGGGGCGATGCGGCGCGTGCGGCCGGTGGCGATGACGTCGCTGGCCACCATTGTGGCGATGATCCCGATGGCGCTGGGGCTGTCGTCGTCGACCGGGTTTATTTCGACCCCGCTGGCGATCACGGTGATCGGCGGACTCATCACCTCCACCCTGCTTACCCTCATCCTGTTGCCGATTTTGTACCGGCTGATCGAGGGCGTGGGAGAACGCCGGCGGGCGAAGGCAGGGCGGGACTAAGCCGTGTTGGCTTGCTTGGGGCTCTTCCTCATTGGTGACGCGGGCAGAAGTCGTGAATATACCGGCTACGGGTTGCTATATCGCCCTGGTAGGTACTAGATTCACGAGTTTTCCCGCTCCACCCTGAAATGGGAATAGCCGGTAAACTGGGGAGACCGTCGTCGTGAAAGAAAGACCATGAGCCCGAAGATTTCTGCGCCCTCCGTGAAGGAACATCACTCGATGATGTACACCAAGCTGGTGGACTGTGCCGAGGAGATCCTGCGCGAGGACGGGCCGGCGGCGCTGACGGCGGGGGCCGTGGCGGCGCGGGCGGGGATCGCGCGCAACTCGATCTACCGTTACGTGGAGTCGATTGACGACCTGCGTCTGCTTGTGCTCGAGCGCTATATCCCGGGCTGGAAGAAGCGGCTGGACACGGCGCTGGAGGTGGACGCGGAGCCGTACGAGCAGCTACGCACACTCGTCGAGATCACGCTGGACATCGGCGCGGAGGCCGGGCACCAGTGGCTGATCGACGTGGTCAAGGCCGGGATCGGGCGCGGGAAGCGGGACGAGGCGCCGTCGGGCGCGCAGATCCAGGCCAGGTCCGACGCCGTGCTGAATTTCCACCGCGAGCTCGCCGGGAGCGTGGTGCGGCTGTGGCGCGAGGTGACGCCGCAAGCCGCGGTGGTCAACGCCCAGATGACCCGGTCGATCCTGGACGCGGGCCTGCGGTTGCTCGACCACGGGTACCCGGCCGGCGAGGTGAAGGCGACGGCGCTGCGGCTGCTCGCCGCGCTCGTCGGGCGCTAGTACGCGAGCGCTAAGCATGGAGCGGCTGCTCGAAAACCTGCCGGACCTGCCCGTTGCGCGCGGGCTGGGGGATATTGCGCGCCAGCGCGGCAACATCGTGATGACAGCGTCGCCCGGGTCGGGCAAGACGATGCTGGTGCCCGTGCTCATGGCCACGCTCGTGGAGGGGCGCGTGATCGTGGTGCAGCCCCGGCGCGTGGCAGCGCGGGCGGCGGCCCGGCGGATCGCCTACCTGCTGGGCGAGCCCGTGGGGCAACAGGTGGGATTCCGGGTGCGAGGAGAGTCGAAGCCGGGCAGCCGCGTGGAGATGGTGACGCCGGGTGTCATGCTACGCATGCTCCAGCACGACCCGGAGCTGGCGGGCGTGGGCGCCGTGATTATCGACGAAATCCATGAGCGCGACCTCGACACCGACCTCGCAACCGCCTTCGTGCTCGACGTCCAAGACACCCTGCGCCCCGACCTGCGGCTGGTAGCGATGTCCGCCACGCTCGAGGCCGGACGGTTCGCGGAGCTAGTAGGCGGTGCGGTGGTGGAGATCCCCGGCGCGATCCACCCGGTGGCGGTGGAGGAGCGGCTCGGCCCGCGGGCCCTGACCGACGTGGGACACGGCGTGGTGGTCTCGCGTGACTTCCTCGCGCACGTGGCCCGCGTGGTGCACGAGGCGGCGCAGTGGGCTGCGGGGCGCGGCGGCGGCAGTGGGGCCGGTGCGGCTGGTGGTGTGGGCGCGGCTGGCGTGGGCGGCGTCGTGCCCGGTGAGGGCGACCCGCCGGGCTCGGTGCTCGTGTTCCTACCGGGCGTGGGGGAGATTGAGAAGATGCGGGCGCTGCTGGCGGGCGCGCCCCTGCCGGTGATGGCGCTGCACGGGTCGATGCCGGCGAAGGAGCAGGACCGGGTGCTGGCCGGCGGTGAAGACAGGATTATTTTGGCGACGTCACTGGCGGAATCGTCGCTGACGGTGCCGGGTGTGCGGGCCGTGGTGGACGCGGCGCTGGCGCGAGAGCCGCGCTTCGAGCCGCGCACGGGCATCTCGGACCTGGTGACCGTGCACGCCTCGCGGGCCAGGCTGGACCAGCGCGCCGGGCGGGCCGGGCGCGAAGGGCCGGGCCGGGCGTGGCGATGCCTGAGCTACGCGCGGGCGGTGGAGTTTTCGGAGCCGGAGATAGTGGTCGGCGACGTGACGGGCGCGAGCCTGCAGGCCGCGGCGTGGGGCAACCCGGGGATGGCCGGCCTGCGCCTGCTCGACCAGCCCAAGCCCGCGGCGGCAGAAGCGGCCCAGCGGACGTTGGCGGCGATCGGGGCTGTGGAGGAATCGGGAGTGATCACCGCGCGTGGGCGGGCACTTGCCGGCCTGCCGCTGTCCCCGCAGCTCGGGCGCGCCCTCATCGAGGGGGCCGCCGTGGTGGGCGCCCGGCGGGCGGCCGAGGTGGTGGCGCTGCTGTCGTTGGCGCCGCGCATTCCGGGTGCTGACCTCGCGGCGCAGCTCCGGCGCTCAGGTGGCGACCGTGAATGGGCCCGGGAGGCCAAGCGCCTGAAGGCGCTGGCGGGCCGGGTGGGCGCGGTGGCGGGCGGGCGTGCTGGTCAGGTGACGGGTGAGGTGCCAGGTCAGGCAGGCGGGCGGGCGCGAGCCGGGGCGGGCGCTCTGGTGCAAGCCGGGACGGGCGCGAGGCGGGCGAGTGTGGATGAGGAGATCGCGGCCGTCGTCGTGATGGCACACCCCATGTGGGTGGCGCGCAGGCGCGGGCGCGGGTATGTGCTAGCGAACGGCGCGGGGGCGGTGCTGGAGGACGGCTCGCCGCTGGAGGGCCAGGAGTGGCTGGCTGTCGCGGAATTGGGCGAGGCGCAGGGTCGGGCGGATGCGGTGATCCGGGCGGCGGTGCCGGTGGCGCCGGAGGACGCGGCGGAGTACGGGCCGGGCGTGAGTGAACGGGTGGAGACCGCGGTGCGCGGCATGGAGGTGACGGGCGCGCGGGTGCGGGCGCTGGGGGCGATCGAGCTAGGGCGCGAGCCGGTGAAACTGACGACGGATCAGGTGGCGGCGGCGAGGGCGCGCGAGGTGGAGCGGGCCGGGGTCGGGATGCTGGACTGGCCCGCGGCGGCGGTGGCGCTGCGGGAGCGGCTCGCGTTTCTGCACGAGGCCGTGGGGGAGCCCTGGCCGGACGTGTCCGATGAGGGGCTGGCCGCGCGCGTGGACGAGTGGCTGACCCCGCTGCTCGGCGCCGGGCGCCCCGACCTGCTGGCCGGGCTGCGTGCGCTGCTGCCCTGGCCGGAGGCGGCGCGGCTGGATGAGCTGGCCGCCGAGCGGATCGCCACGCCGACGGGGAGCGCAAAGGTGGACTACTCGTCCGGAGTGCCGACCGTGCGGCTGCGGTTGCAGGAGTGCTTCGGGTGGACGGCCACGCCCCGGCTGGCCGGGGTGCCCGTCACGCTCGAGCTGCTCTCACCCGCCCAGCGGCCGCTGGCGATTACGCGGGATCTGGAGTCGTTCTGGGCGGGGTCATATGCGCAGGTCCGGGCCGAAATGCGCGGGCGCTACCCGCGCCACCCCTGGCCCGAAGACCCGCTGACCGCCGAACCGACGAGGCGGGCCAAGCCGCGGGCCGGGCGGTAAACGCGGGTCGGAGGCCGCCGCGCGGCGAGCGCCGATAATCTGTGCCGTCGGCTTTGATTTTGGTCCGGCTCGGGGTGTGGCCGGCGCAAGTCGTGAATCTGGGGGCGACCTGGCCCGAATAGGAATCGGTAGCCGGTATTTTCACGAGTTGTGTGGGGCGGGTGCCGGGGACTGGGTGTGCGGGGCCTGCCCGGCCGGGCCCGGGCAGGTGGGATCGCGCGGACGGTAGGATGAGGGCATGCGATTCCCCCTTCCAGTTCGCGCTGCCGCCGCCGAGCCGCTCCTCGAGTGTCACTACTATGACCAGGGGCGTTGCCGATCCTGCACCCTGATCGAGACCCCGCAGGATGAGCAGCTCGCCGCCAAGCAGGCGCGGGCCGAAGAGGCGCTCGCCCCCTTCATGAACGGCGAGTGGCTGGAGCCGGGGGCTTCGGGGCGGGAGACGTTCCGCAACAAGGTCAAGCTGGTGGTGACGGGCACGGCGGCCCGCCCGAAGCTCGGTATCTTGGGCCCGGATGGAGGCCAGGACTTGCGCGACTGCCCGCTGCCCACCCCGGGAATCCAGCTGGCCATCCCGGCGCTGGCTCAGTTCGTGAGCGAGTGCGGATTCCACCCCTACGACCCGGTGAGCGACCGCGGGGTGCTCAAGTACGTGATCGTCACCGAGTCGCCGAGCGGGGAGCTGATGGTGCGATTCGTCGCGCGGAGGCGCGGCGTGCAGGGGATGCTATTCAAGAAGCTGGCGCGCCTGCGGGAGCTGTTACCGGCGGCGCGCGTGGTGTCGCTCAACGTCCAGCCTGAGCGCAAGGCGGTGATCGAGGGCGAGGAGGAGATCGTCATCTCCGACGAGTCGGCGCTGCCGATGCGGCTCGAAGTGGCCGGCGGCGAGCTGACTCTCAACCTGCGGCCGAAGTCGTTCTTTCAGACCAACACCGAGGCCGCGCAGGTGCTGTACTCGCGGGCGGTCGAATGGGTGGCCGGCGCGGGTGCGGATGTGGACACGGGCGCTGACGGAGAGAAGGACGCCGCCGGGGATCGCGAGGCCGGCAGGCCGGCCACGGTCTGGGACCTGTACTGCGGGGTCGGCGGTTTTGCACTCGCGCTCGCGAGCGCGGGGATGAACGTGGTCGGGGTCGAGGCCGAAGAGCAGGCAGTCGAGGCGGCGCGGGAGTCAGCGGAGGAGTTGGCTGGCACGGCCGGCGGCGGCGCGGACGCCGCCGCCTGCGGGCGAGCTGACGTCAGCTTCGGCAAGCAGAGTGATCCAACAACCGGCGTGCAGGCCCGCGGTCGGGGTGAGGCGCGCTTCGTCGTCGCGGATGCGACCGCGTGGGCGGGGGAGCAGGGCGAGCGGCCGGACGTCGTTGTCGTGAATCCGCCCCGGCGTGGGATCGGGCCGGAGCTGGCGGAGTGGATCGCGCGGTCGGGGGTGGCGACGGTGCTGTACTCGTCGTGCAATGTGCGGTCGCTAGCGAAGGATGTGGCGGCGATGGGCGGGTTCGACGTGGTGAAGGCGCAGGTGGTGGACATGTTCCCGCACACCGAGCACTTCGAGACGGTGTGTCTCCTCAGGCGGGCGTGCGAGGCGTGACGCGGCGCTGCCGGGTGGCGACGATCGGGATGCGGCCGGCGTTGACGGGGCGCGAGCCGCGTCAAACAACCGCTTGAAACAACTTCGCAAACAACTTGAAACAACTTGGGGTTGGGCCCGTTGTCCAGACCCCTGTTTTGGCGGAAAGGTGGGGAGGCATACTGAAGTAACCGGGAACTCTGAGGGGTGGAAGACGTGACGGAGCTACTCAAGAGCGGCTTCAGCCGTGCGCGAGCGGACGAACTTCCTGAGGCTTTCGTGTGCGCGAAGGTGGGCTGGGAGCTCGACAGCTCGCTATTCGCGGAGGGCCAGCCCCTGCGCGAATCCTTCATCGAGGCGCGGTTTGAAGCCCAGCGTACCGGCAGTAGCCTGGCACTTCGCGCGGTTCTGGACCAGGCGATGAGCCCGAGTGAGAACGTGACGTGGGCTGACCACGTCGTTCAAATGTGGGAGCTCAGCCTTCTGCGTGACGGCGTGACCGCCTTCTTGCCCGTTGAGGAGGACCTAAGGCGCAGGTTACGAGAGCACGGGCGAGCCGGGGCGATGGCGTAGGTGCCTTTTCGGCTTCCAAGGACGGAAGACTTCGATTGTGCTACCACTGCTATGGCAAAGTTGTGCCGGTTTCTTGCCAGTTGACGGTCTGTACAGAGTCCGATTAGAGTTGAAGGCGAACTGATTCTCAGTAAGGGTCCCCATGTTTGGGATTCCGAATGCTCCACGGGGTGCCTGACGGCACCCCGTTTCATTTGGATCGTTTTGTCGGAGCCTGTGGCTAGGATGTCCCTATGACTCAAGACACAAATTATCGTATTGGTATTGACGTGGGAACCAACTCCGTTGGACTGGCTGCGATAGAAGTTGATGGCCAGGATTTGCCTGTTCGCATTCTCAATTCGGTCGTCATGCTTCACGACTCTGGCGTAGACCCGGAGCAAGCAAAAGCCGCTATTACTCGGCTAGCTAATTCTGGGGTGGCGCGTCGAACTCGCAGGCTGATCCAGCGGCGCCGCAAGCGGCTCGATCAGCTTGATCGTCGCCTCAGGAGCCTGGGGTGGCCGATTGTTGATCACGAGGAGTTGACGGATCCGTATCTGCCGTGGAACGTTCGATACCAGCTGGTGACGGAGAAACTTGAAGGTGAGGATCTTAATCGTGCCCTATCGATTGCCGTGCGACACATGGCAAGGCACCGAGGCTGGCGATCGCCATACGCTGATGTCAGCACCCTGTTCATTGCGAAGCCGCCGAGTTCTCAGCTTGAAGACATGAAGCAGAGGGTGACCGAGAAGAGCGGCGTCGTGTTCGACGACGACACGACTCCTGCCGAGGTCGTGGTGAATCTGGGGCTGAACCCAGGAAATAGGCTTCGCAGTGCCTTGGGGGTGAAATATAAGGAGCGCGCTGTCAAAGACGGTGAGAGCGTTGCCGGCGAGGAAAAGATAGGTGTTTTCGGCGGGAAACTCATGCAGAGCGACAACGCGGGAGAGCTCATCAAGATAGGCCGTGTGCAGGAGCTAGATCCAGATTTCGTCAAGCAACTGATCTCCTGGGTCTTCGAGTCAGAGAGTCCGAAGGGCACGGCGGGTAAACGCGTTGGAAAGGATGCGTTACCCGGACAACAGGATAAGGATCGAGCACAAAAGGCGCATCCAGTCTTTCAGCGTTTTCGGATTGTCTCGGTGATTGCGAACCTTCGAATCAAGGAAGATGGGCAGACTCGTGTACTGACGGCGGAGGAAAAGGCTACGGCGATTGAGCTGCTTATGAGCGGCGTCGTCGAAGATGGTGTGACCTGGAATGACGTGGCTGAATGTATTGGTGTTGAAAGAAAGCATCTTGTCGGTACGGCAAAGGTCGCGGTCGAAGGAGAGCGGCCAGCGGCTTTCCCGCCGGTCAACACGACTGATCGACGCATTCGAGCATCAAAGATCATGCCGCTCGTCAACTGGTGGGGTCAGGCAAACCCTGACGAACAAGCCGCGATGGTGATCGCCCTTTCAAACGCCGATGAGTTGGATGAATCAACGCTAGGGGCCGAAGCGGTACGTGAGTTTCTTGAGCGACAAGACGAGACAGTGCTGGAAAAGATATCCCAGATCTCTCTGCCTGCAGGGCGTGCCGCATATTCGGTAGATTCGCTGGAGCGCCTAACTCAGCGAATGCTTAAGGATTCCTTGGATGTGCACGAAGCTCGAAAGATCGAGTTCAATGTTGAGGATTCCTGGACACCGCCGACCTCCCCAATTGGCGAACCGGTTGGCAATCCTGCCGTTGACCGGGTTTTCAAGATCGTCAACCGATGGCTTATGGCAGTTGAGCGAAAGTGGGGCACACCTAAGTCTGTCAACATCGAGCACATTCGATCCGGGTTCTCCTCTGAGTCTATGGTTCGCGAGTACGAAAAGGACCTCAAGAAGAGGCATGAACGCAACCAGAGGGTTTTGGAAGAGGCACATCAGAACCTTGGCATTACATCGAAGATGCGCAGGAGCGATATCACGCGTTACCTCGCTATCAGACGCCAGAATTCGCAGTGTCTCTATTGCGGCGCCGTGATTACCTTTGAAAACGCAGAGATGGATCATATTGTTCCTCGAAAGGGAGCAGGCTCCACAAACACGCGAGACAACCTTGCGGCGGTGTGCGAAATCTGTAATAAGTCGAAGTCCAATCTCCCGTTCGCTGTTTGGGCAAGCCAGCAATCTAGGCCGGGGGTAAGCATCGAAGAAGCTGTTAAGCGCGTGCGTGGCTTCATTGATGATCTAGGGTTGAGCCCAAAACAGAACCGTAACTTTAAGCAAGATGTCAGAACACGTTTGCGGAGAACGGAGGCAGACGAGCCGATCGATAACCGGTCAATCGAGTCCGTCGCCTGGATGGCCAATGAGCTACGTGATCGAATTGTCGGTCACTATGGCGGCGCGGACGTCAAGGTGCGTGTCTTCCGAGGCGCGATCACTGCTGAAGCGCGCCGTGCGTCGGGGTTCGAGAACCGGGTTGAGCTAATCGGCGGACGCGGGAAGACGCGGCTCGATCGCCGGCACCATGCAATGGATGCTGCGGTTATTGCGTTGATGTCGGACTATGTTGCTCAAACGCTCGCCGAAAGGCAGAGCATGAAGACTGCCGCGCAACAGACCCGTGACTTCACAAATGCATGGAAAGACTACCGTGGTAAGGATGCCGCGCATCAGTTACAGTTTGGGCAGTGGCTCAACAAGATGAATCGACTGCTCCAATTGTTCAATACAGCGTTGGCACGTGACGAAATCCCGGTCATGCAGAATGTGCGATTGCGGCTAGGCGACAGCGCTGCCCATGACGCCACCATTAGTAAGCTCGATCCTAAGCGAGTTGGAGAGGCCTGGACGCGAGATGAGATAGATCGATCGAGCACTCCCCAAATGTGGATCGCCCTTTCGCGTGACCCGGACTTCTCCGAAATAGAAGGACTGCCGGAGAATTCAGAAGAGGCGCCTTCGCGTAAAAAGTGAGTGGTTCGGTCCCGACGACGACCTAAGGATTCTGCCGAAGAATATCGCGGCAATCTCGGTTCGAGGAGGTTACGCTAAGGTCGGAAATACGATCCACCACGCAAGGATCTATCGTATTCCCGGAGCAAAGAGTGACACCTACGGAATGGTGCGGGTATTTGCCTCTGACCTCCTTAGGCATCGAAACGAGGATCTCTTCAGCGTGGACCTTGGGCCGGAAACGATCTCAATGCGCGATGCTAGACCTGAAGTTCGAGATGCTGTTATTAATGGGAATGCCGACTACCTTGGATGGCTGGTCGCAGGTACCGAACTCGATATTGATCTGTCGGATCCGAGCTTCCACAAGCATGCGATTGGTCAACTCCTCGAGGATTTCCCGTCCACGCATAGTTGGGTTGTCAAAGGTTTTACAACGAATTCGAAGTTGCGTTTGAGGCCCTCTCAGTTGTCGAGTGAAGGTATCGAAACGGGCGAGTACTCTGCAGGATCGCATAAAATCATCGCCTCAAAGACGGGTTGGATCGTTGAGCTGGGAGTGCTTGTAAAATCGAGGCATCTAAGAGTCGTCAGGAGAAACGCCCTTGGTAGTGAGCGAGTGAATTCCGCTCGAGGGCTTCCAAGTTCTTTTGCAATAAGGGGGTAACAGACGTGCAACGCTGGCGGGTGATTGATTGCTCATCAATGACGGGGAGAATCGGTTCCTTACGTGGAGCAATCGAAATCACCCGCCAGGGCGAAGCCCCGGTTGTTGTACCAGTAGCGGACGTCGCTGTGGTGATCGTGGGGATTAATGTCTCATTCTCATCGGCTGTGATGCATAGGTTACTGGAAAACGACATCGCGGTTCTGTTCTGCGATTGGAAAGGTGTCCCTGAGGGGGCTGCATACCCGAACAATGACCATAGCCGTGTCGGAGCGAGGCACCTGGCGCAGGCTAACCTTTCTGTTCCACGGAAGAAAAACGCGTGGGGAAGGATCGTTAAGGCGAAGGTCGCGGGTCAAGCCAAAGTGCTTCAAGCCCAAGGGCTAGCTCAGGCACGCGATTTGACCGCTTTGGTTCATGAGGTGAGGTCGGGCGATCCCGCCAACGTTGAGGCTCGCGCGGCGAGAATCTACTGGCAGGCGCTAAGCCCACAAGAGCGGTTTAGGCGAGTACCGGGCCAGGGTAGGGAGGGACAATTCGTTCGAAACGCCCACCTTGATTATGCCTACACGATTCTGCGCGGGCATGGCATTCGAGCAGTGATGGGAGCAGGGCTATCGCCCACACTGGGAGTATTCCATCGTGGAAGAGGTAACTACTTTTCACTCGTTGATGATTTGATGGAACCTTTTAGGCCAGCTGTTGATGCAGCTGTCTTTGAGTTACCTTGTGATGCTCCGATCGAAGACCCGGAGGTACGGCATCATCTTGTCGGCACCGCATCACGCGTATTTGCGTCTGACGGCACTCGGATTCCGTCGTCCTTCGCTGCACTTGCCCAACAATACGGTAGGTATGTCGAAGGTGACGTTGCGAAGCTAGACACCGAGCCTTGGTGCGGTGTTGTGTGATGGCAGATGAGCCAATGTGGTGCGTAGTAATGTTTGATCTGCCTACGAAGACGAAGGAGAACCGTCGCCAGTACACCAGTTTCAAAAACCTCCTGCTTGATAATGGTTTTGTGAGAACTCAGTACAGCGTTTATGCGAAGTACTCACCGTCGGGAGTCTTGTCGAGCAGAACCGTGTCACTCATTAAGTCGGGTGTGCCACCGCAGGGTGAGATCAGGATCCTACATGTATCGGATAAGCAGTGGGCAAATACCATCAGATTCTTCAACGCAACCGAGGAAACGATCCAGGAAGAGCCTGAGCAGCTCATGTTTTTCTGATATCAAATGGCTAGATTGTGGCGTCATGGTAGGGGAAACCTTTCCCCCTGAAGTCTATCAGGGGGAAAGCGAACTGATTCCCAGCGCATCATCAATCTTGAACATTTTCGTGTGAAGTCTATCAGGGGGAAAGCGAACTGATTCCCAGCCCTTTTGCGCCCCTCCCTTGCTTGCACCGAAGTCTATCAGGGGGAAAGCGAACTGATTCCCAGCGCTTTCTTGTTGAGCTCACGGGCCGCCTGAAGTCTATCAGGGGGAAAGCGAACTGATTCCCAGCTGCGGGTTAATAACGACGCCATCGGCGCGAAGTCTATCAGGGGGAAAGCGAACTGATTCCCAGCTGGCCGTTCGAGTCGCGCTTGAGGCGCAGAAGTCTATCAGGGGGAAAGCGAACTGATTCCCAGCGTTGAGGTTGACCACATCCCCGACGTCAGAAGTCTATCAGGGGGAAAGCGAACTGATTCCCAGCGGGAAAGATCGGCGGCGGCGTCGAGCACGAAGTCTATCAGGGGGAAAGCGAACTGATTCCCAGCGCCGCGAGTGTGTCGTTCGTGGCGCGGAGAAGTCTATCAGGGGGAAAGCGAACTGATTCCCAGCTGTTTACGGCTAATTGGCTATGCGCCGCGAAGTCTATCAGGGGGAAAGCGAACTGATTCCCAGCAGGTAAGACAGGACAGAGACTTTTAGGAGAAGTCTATCAGGGGGAAAGCGAACTGATTCCCAGCAGGTAAGACAGGACAGAGACTTTTAGGAGAAGTCTATCAGGGGGAAAGCGAACTGATTCCCAGCAGTTCGACCACACCATGTCCAGCACACGGAAGTCTATCAGGGGGAAAGCGAACTGATTCCCAGCGTGCGGGCGCTCTCCCTTATAGGAGGTGGAAGTCTATCAGGGGGAAAGCGAACTGATTCCCAGCACCTGTGACGTAGGGAGTGCATCGAGTAGAAGTCTATCAGGGGGAAAGCGAACTGATTCCCAGCAGGTGAGCGAAGTTCGACCACTTGCGGAGAAGTCTATCAGGGGGAAAGCGAACTGATTCCCAGCGAGCGCGCGCTGCAGAGATCGCAGGGCTTGAAGTCTATCAGGGGGAAAGCGAACTGATTCCCAGCTGCGCGGCGTCCACGATGAGCGCGATGAGAAGTCTATCAGGGGGAAAGCGAACTGATTCCCAGCGCGCGCTTGACGTGCCAGTAAGCGTTGCGAAGTCTATCAGGGGGAAAGCGAACAGATTCCAGGCTTTTCCTCCCACGGGCAGGTAATTCTCACGCAGCCGAATACAGACACGAAGTGGTGGTTCTTAACGTGCCGCATCATGTCCTGTCGAACCAGTCCGACCCCCACCGTCCGCTCCGTGACCCGCCCTTCTCTTCCGCTCGCAGTTTTGCCACACTAGGCACTAGTTCACCAGCGAAAGAGGGGCTCATGATTCGTGTAGGCATCAACGGGTACGGCAATCTGGGCCGCGGCGTGGAACTGGCGCTCGGCCGCCAACCGGGCGTGGAGGGCGTCGTCGTCTTTACTCGCCGCGATCCCGCCACTGTCACCACCCTCGGCACGCCCGTCGTGCACGTCGACCGCATGGAGGAGTACGTGGGCCGGCTCGATGTCGTCGTGAACTGCGGCGGCTCCGCCACCGACCTCGACGTCCAGGGCCCCGCCGTCGCCGCGCTGTTCAACACGGTCGACTCCTTCGACACCCACGCCAACATCCCCGCCCACTTCACCGCGCTCGACGACGCCGCCCGCGCCGCCGGCACCCTCGCCCTGATCTCCGCCGGTTGGGACCCGGGCCTGTTCTCGATGCTGCGCGTGCTCGGCGACGCCGTCCTCCCCACCGGTGCCACCACCACGTTCTGGGGGCCCGGTGTCTCGCAAGGGCATTCGGACGCGATCCGCCGCATCCCCGGCGTCGTTGACGCCAAGCAGTACACGGTCCCCGTCGAGGCGACGGTCGCGGCGGTCAAGGAGCACAGCGACGTCGACCTCACCCCGCGCACCATGCACAAGCGCGCGTGCTACGTGGTGGCCGAGGAGGGCGCCGACCGCGCCGCCATCGAGCGCGCCATCGTTGAGATGCCGAACTACTTCGCCGACTACGACACCACCGTCACCTTCCTCACCGCCGCCGAACTCGCCGCCGACCACGCCGGCATGCCGCACGGCGGCCAGGTGATCCGCACGGGGATGACGGACGACGACGTCGCCGCCACAGTCACGTTCAGCCTCGAACTTGGGTCGAATCCCGAATTCACGGGGTCGGTGCTCGTGGCCTTCGCGCGGGCAGTGGCCCGGAAGGCCGCCGGCGGGCAGACCGGGGCGATCACCGCGTTTGATGTGACGCTCGGGGAGCTGTCGGCCGTGAGTGCGGAGGAACTGCGGGCGCACTTCCTGTAGAGGAGGTTGCTTGGGCAGGCGCTGGGCGGGCTGTCCGCTCGCCACGTGCGGCGGGTGCCGGCGCGCTGGCGCTACGTCCTCGACGTGCTGGTTGGCCTGGCCACCGGCTTTATGTTCTACGGGAAGCAGACCGCGTTTGAGACCCGTGGGTTGGAGGGCGGGCTGGCCATGGTGGGGTTCATCGCACTGCTGTTGGTCGGCTTGGATGGGTACCTGGGCCGGCGGTGGCAACTGGCCGAGGGGGAGCCGGGCCAAGGCTGAAGGACGGCGAGGTGCTTGCGGGACGATTTCGGCCACGTCTGCACACATGCGCAGATGTGACTCAGATCGTCCCGGAAAGATTGAGTGGAGGCCGGTACTCGGGCCAGCGTCCGCAAGCGGCTCTTCCCAATTAAAGGTGTAGGGCGAGGCCCGCCGAGCAGGGCGCCGATAATCCGGGTAGCCGGCCCAGTTGCTACTTGGGAAGAGCCCGGTAAGCCCAGTCTGGCCTATAAACCCGAACTCAAGTTAGACCGAATCTAACTCTTACTTTTTGGCTTTGTAGCAACGAAAGATAGCCCGAAATCAAACGCAATCTGGCCGATAAGCCGATAAGCCTAAGCCTAGTTTCGGCAAAACAAACGGCTCAGCGGGATTCTAGATCAACCACTGAGCCGATGTGCGCGCCCGGAGGGACTCGAACCCCCAACCTTCTGATCCGTAGTCAGACGCTCTATCCGTTGAGCTACGGGCGCTTTGTTCTCTTGAACAGCGTTTACTTTACGCGCCAAACCCGCGAGATGCCACTTGGGCCGGCGTGGTCTTGATTACGTGCCGCCTGCTGGCCCGAGGTTGCGTGCGGCGGTCAGCCCCACCGTTTCGACACACGCAAAGTGTTTTCTCGTCACGTAAACCCCTGATTTGAGTGACGAGAAAACACTTTGCGTGACGTGAAACCGAAAGCGGAGGCGAGGCGGGCGGTGAGCCGAGCCTGCGAAACCCGGGATCGGACGCGCGCCGACCGCGCCGTCGGAACGGGGCTCTGGGCCGACGAAACCGGCCCCGCGTCCTCCGCCCGGAGCTGTGGCCCCGCCCGCGCCGGCCGCCCGCCTACAGGCTGAAGCCCAGCAGCATCGGCCCGAACACCAGCGTCCACACCGTGATCATCACGATGCCGAGGATGTTGAGCCACAGGCCGGCCTTGACCATCTGTGCGATGGAGATGTAGCCCGAGCCGTAGGCGATCGCGTTCGGCGGAGTGGCCACGGGAAGCATGAAGGCGCAGGTGGCGGCGAGGGCCACCGGGATCACGAGCAGCTGCACGTCCACGCCCATGCCGATCGCCACGGCGCCGATGATCGGCAGGAAGGCCGCGGCGGTGGCGGTGTTGGACGTCATTTCGGTGAGGAAGATGACGATCGCGGCCACGCCGGCGATGATGATGATCGTGGGCAGCCCGGCCATCGACCCGGCCACCTCGCCAATCCACACCGACAGCCCCGAGCTCCCGAACGCTGCAGACAGTGACAGGCCGCCACCGAACAGCAGAAGCACGTCCCACGGGATGTGCTTGGCGGTCTCCCAATCCAGGATTGCCACGCCCTCGCTCGGCTTGGCCGGCGTAATAAAGAGGACCATCGCGAGGATCATGGCGATCGTGGAGTCGGAGATGGGGCCGTCGGGCCAGAAGGTGGGGATGATGATCCAGGCGGCAGCGGCGGCCACGAAGATCAGGCCAACGATCTTCTCCTGTGCGGACATTGGCCCCATGTCGCGCAGCTCGCGCTCGATGAGCTCCTTACCGCCGGGGATCTCGCTCACCTCGGGCTTGTACACCCGCACCAGCAGCTGCCAGGCCACCAGCAGGAACAGCCAGGCCATCGGGGTGGCGAAGAGCATCCACTTGCCGAACGACAGCGTGATGTCATGCGTGTCCTGCAGGTACCCGCGCAGCAGCGCATTTGGCGGCGTGCCGATCAGCGTGGACAGCGACGCGATCGACGCCGCGTACGCGATCCCCAGCATGAGCGCGGTGCCGAAGTTGGACAGGCGGGGGCCGTCGTCGTCGCCGACATGCCCGATCGTGGAGAGCACGGAGATGCCGATCGGCAGCATCATGACGGCGGTCGCGGTATTCGACACCCACATCGAGAGGAAGCCGGTGGCCACCATGAACCCGAGCACGAGCCGCGTGGGCTTCGTGCCGATCGCCCGCACGATGGTGAGCGCGAGCCGCCGGTGGAAGTTCCACCGTTGCATGGCGAGCGCGAGGAAGAACCCGCCCATGAACAGGAAGATCGTGGAGGAGGCGTAGGCGCCGCCGGCCTCCTTGAAGCTCATGATCCCGAAGATGGGGAAGAGCGTGACGGGCACGAGCGCGGTGGCGGCCAGCGGGATCGCTTCGGTCATCCACCACACGCCCATCATGACCGCGATGCCCGCGGTGATGGCGATGTTGGTGGCACTGGTATCCATCTCCTTCGCGGCGAATTGCTCGAGCAGGGAGGCGGAGAGCTCTTTGGGGAAGATGAAGTAGACGATCAGCCCGGCCACGACGCCGGCCGCCAGCCCGCCGAGGTGGCGCAGCCAGGGGTGGCCTTGGGGCATGATCGTTTCGTCGTGGTGGTCTTGGGAACCTGCGGAAATGGGGGAGTCTTTGATGAGATTCGGCGTGCTCATGACGACCTCTCTTGGTGGGTTTTGTGCGGCTGGCCTGGTGCGGCGGTGAAGCGATGCCCGAGGGCACGACGTTGTGTCCTCGGGGGCTTGGTGCCATCCTAGGAAGGTTTTCGCCGGCGGATTGTCTCAATATCAAGATGTTACCGAATTGTTATCAACGACGACGTCGAGGCCGGTGTTCGCCCTCGCGCGGGCTATCGCCGTTTCGGCACACGCAAAGTGTGTTCTCGTCACCTAAATCCGCGATTTGAGTGACGAGAAAAGGCTTTGCGTGACGTGAAACGGGGGTGGGCGTGGTTGCCGGGTTGGTGACGTGAAAGCGGGGTGGGGTGGGGAGAAGCTGGAGGGTGGGCGGGGAGCCGGGCGGGCGGCGTCGTGCGGAAGGGGCAAGGTGGCACCCGCCACTTGGGCGGACGCGGCCGATAGAATGCCGGCAGGAGGCCAAACGAAGGAGGGATCGGCATGGAGGCGCAGACCCGGCTGGACCCCTGTGAGGTCGTGGACCGATTCCCCGCCGAGCTACAGGCGGACGCGCGGGCACTGTACGGGCTGCTGAAGTCCGTGACGGGGCACGAAGCCGTGATGTGGGGGCCGTCCGTCATCGGGTTCGGGGAGAAGGTGCCGGTGTGTGTGGATGAGTCGTCGCCGGATGGGTTCGAGATCGGGTTTTCCCGTCGGGGCACGAAGCTGGTGCTCGTGCTGCGCCGCTACTCCGAGTACTACGCGCCGATCCTGGCCCGGCTGGGGTCGGTGCCGTTTGGGCGGAATGCGATTGTGCTGCCAGCCTTTGACGAGCTTGACGAATCCGTGTTGCGCGAACTGATCGAGACCGCGTGGGAGGACCGCACGCGGGCCGACTAGCACGTGTTCCTGTTGCGGTGGCGGGCGCCCGTGCCCGCCGCCCTGGCTTGTCCAGCCCGGCCAGTGCCCGAGGGGTGACCTGTCGGGCTCGTGTTGCTAACCGGTGAGTCTGGAAGCTCTCGTTGCCAAAATCGGTCCTTTCGGTCCCAGATTCACCAGTTGCCCACGCCGGGTGGGTGTGAGCTGAGCCCAGCGCAGTGAAATGGGCCGACCGTCGTCGTGAAGAGGGCCTTGCCCTGCGTAACTGTGTCGGTGTATTATGTGCGTAATACAGCAACACAAAGGAAGGTGGTGTACGTGGACTTCGAAGCCGGAATCCCGATTTGGATGCAGCTGGTGGACGAATTCACCCGCCGGATCGTTAGCGGCGCATGGGCGCCGGGCGCGCGCGTGCCCTCCGTGCGGGAACTCGCGGCGGAGCTCGGGGTCAACCCCAACACCGCCCAGCGCGCACTCGCCGAACTCGAACGCCGCGAGCTGTGCCGCACCGAGCGCACGGCCGGCAGATTCATCACCGACAGCGCCGAACGGGTCGACGCCCTGCGCATCGAACTCGCCCAATTGTCGGCCGACGACTACATCCGCGCAGCCCGCGGCCTCGGCCTCACCCACGAACAAGCGCAGCAGCTCATCACCTCGAGTTGGCACAGCTACGACCTCAACCCCGAAGGGAGATAACCCATGAACGAGCGTGAACCGCTGCTCCACATCCGCGACCTGCGCAAGAGCTACGGCGACGTCCAGGCGCTCGCCGACGTCAACCTGGACCTGGAGGCCGGCCGCATCGTCGGGCTCCTCGGCGAAAACGGTTGCGGCAAGACCACGCTGCTCAAGACCATCGCCGGCGTCAACGCCGGCTACAGCGGCGAGGTGCGTGTGCTCGGCAACGCGCCCGGGCCGGAGACCAAGGCAGTCACCGCGTTCCTGCCCGATAGCGAATTCCTGCCGCGCAAGCTCGCCGTGCGCTACTGCCTCGACCTTTACGACGACCTGTTCGCGGACTTCGACCGCGCCCGCGCCCTCGACATGATCGGCAACTTTGGGCTGAATGAGTCGATGAAGCTGTCGGAGATGTCGAAGGGCATGAGGGAAAAGGTGCAGGTCTCGCTGACGATGGCGCGCCGCGCGAAGCTCTACCTACTCGACGAGCCCATCAGCGGCGTCGACCCCGCCGCCCGCGAAGGCATCCTCCAAGCGATCCTCGACAACCTCGAATCCGACTCGCTCCTCGTCATGTCCACCCACCTCGTCCACGACCTCGAGCCGGCTCTCGACACGGTCGTCTTCATGCGCCACGGCCAGATCACCATGACCGGCGACGCCGACGACCTCCGTTCCGAACACGGCCTCAGCATCGACCAGCTCTTCCGAAAGGTGTACCGATGATCGGCAAACTGCTCAAGCATGAATTTATCCGTACGCGCGGGATTATCGGAGTCGTGGTCGGCGCCGCCCTCGCCGCCATCGCGCTCGGGTGTGCGCTCATGGCGTTTCGCATCCCGGTTCTTAATGAATTCGGCGTGGTGCTCGGCCTGCTGCCGGTGATCGTGCTGGTCCCGGCCCTGCAGATCATCCTGGCTGTGGACTTTTGGCGCTCCAGCTTCCGCTCGGAGGGCTATCTGACGCACGCGATCCCGGTCAAGGGCTCCACGATCTACTGGACGAAGCTGGGGTGGGCGATGATTGTGACCGCCGTGGCGCTGGTGATCGACTTCCTGCTGCTTGCGCTCGTGTGGTTCGTCGTAGGCACGACGCTCGGCGCCGCCTTCTTCGATCCCGATCCGAACCTGTTCGCCGTTGTGGGTGAGGTGCTGCGGAATGCGGGCCAGGTGGTCCCGGTCCCGGTGCTGTATGGGCTGGTCATCCCACTGTTGCTCATCGGAGTGTTCTTCATGTGGCCGGTGTTCTTCACGTTCGTCGCCACCGTGGGAAGCGAGGGGCGCTTCGGCCGGATGGGCGCGGGCGGGCCGATCGTCGTCGCGATCGTGGCATGGATCGCGTGGCAGGTGGCGGCGGTGATCTCGCTGGCGGCAGTGCCGTTCGGGCTCGACATGTCGATGATCGAGAGGGGCGGGGCCCCCGAGTTCGTCCACTATGGCATGGCGCAGCTCATCGCCGCCGACCCGGACAGCGAAGTGATGCCGCTCGGCATGTTCGTTGGCATGGCGATCATGATCGTGGTGTTCCTGTGGTTGTCGCGCCGCTCGTGGAACAAGAAGGTGGAGCTGAACTAACGGGCGCTGTTGCTAACTCGTGAGTCTGAGAGTTTTCGTCGGGAAAACCGGCGGTCTTGCTCTCAGGCTCACGAGTTTTTACGCCGGAGCGAGCGCGCTTGGGGTCGTTCGCGGGGCCGCAAGAATGGGTGTCGTCCTTGTGGACCTGGATGTCAATCCGGCGCCGACCGCAAGAGCGTATCCGATGAGGGTGGACATTTTCGAGCTGTTGCGCGGATCTTCGATTTTCGCCGCCTCCTGGTGGGAGATTATCAGCTCCTTGGCCAGATCTTCCTGGCGCATCTCGCGCTCCTTGCGGATTTCCACAAGTCATGTCGTGACCTGGCGAAGCTGGGTATACATCTCGATTGAGCTGAGTGTGCCGGGGCGGTGACGTCGATCCCGAGCTGGTCATAGATGCCTATGGCGAGCCTCCTTATCATACAAGCATGCAACCACTGGGTTGCAGTTATCTATCTAGGGATCTTCTCGATCGAGGGTATTCGGCAGAACTCGTGAATATACCGGCTGGCGATTTCTGTAGAGGCCTGGCGGATCTTAGGTTCACGAGTTGTGTCGGCCGCAGCCGGTACCGGGCACGACCTGGGGCCGGTGTCGGGCAGCGCGTGGGCCGGCGGCACGGATTATCGGCGTCCGGCCCGGCGGATCCCAAGCCTCACCCCTAATTGGGAAGAGCCAATTAAATTCACTGGACGATTTTGGCGCCATCTTTCCTATATGAGGTCATGGCGTCAAAATCGTCCACTGTTGTTAAGTGGCTCGCTCGATTGGGTATCAGAGCCTTGGTTCAATAGGCAAAATGTGGGTCTAATACTTGGATTTTTCGTTGCTAGGACACGGAAAGTCCGGGTCTTTGAGGGCTAGCTTGCGAGGGCGTGGCAAGGCCCGAAATTGTTTAGTCATTCGCGGACAAGGAAAAGCCCGGAAACGTTGATTTCGCGCGGTTTCCGGGCGCTGGGCGGAGACGGCGGGATTTGAACCCGCGAGCCACGTTTCCACGGCTACTCCCTTAGCAGGGGAGCGCTTTCGACCACTCAGCCACATCTCCAGGCTTGATCAGAATAGCGGATATCGCCCGGGCGGCGCCAATTTACCGCAGCCCCGGCGCCGTCAGGCGCGTCGCTGTCGTGCAAGCCATGCGTCCCTGGTCATCGCGTTGACGTGAACGGTTCGCTTCTCGTGTAACCGCGGGATGTCGACGTCGTGGAGAGTCTCAACATGCACGAAGCCGAGCTTTTCCTGGACGCGCTTTGACTGGGTGTTGCCGTCGTAGAACCTGCACCAGACCTTAGTGATGCCGATGTCTTCAAAGGCGTGGCGAAGAATCTCCCGGGCGGCTTCCGGTGTGAGCCCACGGCCCCAGTACGGTTGGCCGATCCAAAAGCCGAGGTTGCACTCGTCGGCGGGTGTGTCCTTGCTGTCGACCTTGAGTTCGATAGATCCGACAAGTCTGCCGTCATCTTTCAGGCACATGGCATACGCCTCCGGGCCGTCCAGGAAGTTTCTGATGATTCCGAGGCTTTCCTCAACGCTCTTATGCGGTGGCCACCCCGCCATCGGACCTATGGCGGGGGCGCTGGCGTAGTGGAAGAGGTCGGTTGCGTCGCGTTCTTCCCATTGGCGCAAGAGTAGTCGTTCGGTCTCAAGTGTCATGTTCGCTTACCTCTACTCCTTGGCGGGCGCGGCGTATCCAATCGGCAGGAGCGAGAATCGGAAGTCGTAGCGGATCGCGCCCGGCCCGGCATCGGCGGGCTTGGCGTCGGCTGGCCCGGCGCCTGCCGGCTGGGTGTCTTCGTCCGGCGTCGCCGGGCGCCCCACATACCGCTCGACAAGTGCGGAAAGTTCGTCGGCGAGTGTGCGGGCGTCGTCGAGGCTGAGGGTGAGGACGGTGTCGCCGTTGGCGAAGGGGAGGACGACGCCGGCGTCACGCTGCTGGGCGGCGAAGGCCTCTGAGCGGTCGCGGACGTGCTGGTCGAGGAGGGTGAGCGCGGCGGTGAGGCCGGGGGCGAGCTCCGGGTCGTCGACCTGCCACCCGCCCGGGACGGCGGACCACCAGGTTTCGCGGGCGTCGTCGCCGGGCTGCTTGGTCACGACGCCGGCCGCCCCGAGTTTCTTCAGGTGGTAGGAGACCTTGTTGGGCGCGAGTTCCACGGCCTGCGCGAGGTCGGAGGTGCGGGCGCGCCCGGCTGCCGTGATCTCGTACAGGAGCTTGAGCCGCACGGGATTGGCCAGCGCGGCCACGACCTCCGGGGTGGCTATGTTCGTCATAGCTCCACATTAGACCACTCGCCTGGGCGCGGCAGCGAGCGCACCCGCGGCATCGCCGACCAGGTGAGCAAAGGCACGACCATCACCACGATGAACGCCGCCATAGCCACGCTGTAGGCACCCCGGTCGAGCAGCACGCCGGCCAGGGTGGGGCCGGCCGCCATCGGCAACGACGTGATCAGCCCAAACGCCGCCCATAGCCGGCCCTGCATGTGGTCGGGCGCCGTGGAGAAAATGATGGAGTGGTGGCCCGCAGTGGTGATCGCGGCCATGAGGTACAGGCCCATGCACGGGATGATCACCACGAGCTCGCGGCTGAACACCGCCGGGATCAGCACCAACGCCGACGCCGGAATGGCCACCGTGAACACCCGCCCCGTGCGGAAGCGGTTCGAATACCGGCCCGCCAGCGCGGATCCGACCAGTGCAAACACCGCGATCGCCATGTTATAGCCCGCGATTGTGCCCGGCGACCGGCCGTCCAGCACCAGCGCGTACGTGATCGCGTGCTGCGCGCCGAGGAACCCGATGTTCGCCACTGACAGTGGTGCCAGCAATTGCAAGATCGTGGGGTGTTCGCGCAGGTAGGCGAAGCCGTCGCGGACGTCGGTGGTGAAGGTGGTCCACGCTTTCACGACGACGGTCGGGCCGGTGGCGTCGTCGACGCGGGTGGTGGCCGGGGCAGGTGCTGTGGTGGAGGCTGGTTCGGCGGGGGTGGCCGGTTCGGCGGGGGTGGTGCGCGGGCGGAGGTCGCGGCGGATGAGGGAGCCGCACAGGCCAAGGAGGAGGTAGCCGACAACTGAGGCGGCGAAGGGTGCCCACGCGCCCAGGGCGTAGAGGGCGGCGCCGATGGGTGGGGCGCCGAGTTCGATGGTGGCGTCGCGGCCGTGGTTGGCGGCGCTGGCCTTGACGAGGTCCTCGCCGTGGACAAGCGTGCGGAGGATCGCGTCCGTGACCTGGCCAAACAGGCCGGCGTTGATGGCGCCCAGCGAGGTCAGCGTGATGAGGACGGGGAAGCTGAGGGCGCCGGTGACGAAGAGAATCGCGATCGCTGACCAGATGACCGTGCCGAGCGTGGCAAAGAGGTAGAGGATCTTGCGGCGGTCCACCCGGTCGGTGATCACGCCGCCCGGCACCATGCAAATGATGCCGATGACCTGGGAGGCCGTGGCGATGAGGCCCGCCTGCGTGGCCGAGCCGGTGAGGGCGACGACTGCGAGCGGAAGCGCAAAAGCGCGCAGGGCGCCGGCGAGCTGAGAGGAGGTGTCGCCGACGAACCAGGCTCGGTAGTCGTGCTGGCGCCACAGGGATTGGGTTGGGGTTTGGGTGGTGGGTGCGGTATCTGGGGTGATCATGGGACCAGCCTAATGCGGCAATTATAATTGTGCAAATAAAATTGAATTAATGGGGTCTTAAAGGGTGGAGTGCGCTGGAAGTGGGCTGCTAGCGGGTTGGTGTGGCTAACTCGTGAGTCTGAGAGTTTTCGTTTCCAAAATCGGCCATTCGGAGCAAATCCTCATGATTTGTCTACGCGAGCCTTGGCGCCCTGCCCGACCGCGCCCGCGAGCATGTCAGTCACGGCGTTAGCCATGAACGCTGAGAAGGAGGCCCGGAAAGGGCGAGGCGTCGCCCTTTCCGGGCCGGTGGCGGAGGGTGGGGGATTCGAACCCCCGATACGGGATCGCCGTATAACGGTTTTCAAGACCGCCTCATTCGGCCGCTCTGACAACCCTCCAGCGCTCGCGCCGCACGCGCGAGCTACGTGTCATTCTGGCACGTTGGCCGACCCCCTGCCAAAAACTGCCGCCCAATTCGCCCGGCCAGGGGAGAAGGACACGCGGGACGAAGTAGACAATGAGGGGAGAAAGGAGCCAGGTGGTGGAAAGAAAGGCGTCAGGCCAGCCCCGCCTACAGCAGGGCCTCGAGCACGACGGCCAGGCCGTCGTCGTCGACATGGGGTGCCATGGCGTCGGCGAACTCGCGAATGTAGGGGCGGGAATTGGCCATGACGATGCCGGTGTCGGCCCAGGCGAGCATTTCGCAGTCGTTGCCGGAGTCGCCGACGGTCAGGGTCCGCCGCGCGCCCACGATCTTTTGCACGTCGGCGAGCCCCACGGCTTTGGAGATCCCGGCGGGTGCGAGGTCCATCCACGCCGACCACCCCACGGCGTACTCGATGCCGCGTAGCCCGAGCGCCTCAATGGCGTCGAGCAGTTCCATGGCGGTCATGTGGGGTGCGCGGATGGTGACGCGCGTGGTGTCGGGGCCCACCAGCTGGTCAGGCGCGGAGAGCACCACGTTGCCGGAGAGCTCGCCGACCGGGAAGGGTGCGGAGATGCGGGTGGCGGAGCTCATGGACTCGACGGCAATGGCGGCGTCGGGAAGCCCTACGAGGACTTTGGCGATTTCGGCGCTGGGGTCGAAGGTGTGGACGCGGACGATGTGGACGGCCCGGTCGGTGATGAAGGGGGAGACGGGCGTGGTGGGCGCGAGCCCCGGGTCCTCGCCGAACGCGGCGATGATCGCGCCGTTCGAGCACACGGCGTAGACGCCGCTGAGTCCAAGCGCGTCGAGCGCCAGCTGCGTGCCGGCGATCCCGCGCCCGGTGGCGATCACGACGTGCGTGCCCGCGGCTACGTGGGCGAGGATCGCGTCGCGGACGCGGGGCGAGAGTGAGGTGTCGTGGTGGAAGATCGTGCCGTCGACGTCGAGCCCGATAAGCAGATCGGGTCCGGCCGCGAGGCCGGAAAGGGCGTCACTTAGCTCGCGCATTGTTATGCCTGCAGCCCCCGGACCGGCTCAATGACCTCGCGTCCGCCCAGGTAGGGTCGGAGCGCGTGTGGCACGTAGAGCGAGCCGTCGGCCTGCTGGTGGTTTTCGAACATGGCCACGAGCCAGCGGGTGGTGGCGAGGGTGCCGTTGATGGTGGCCACGGCCTCCATCCCGTCCTCCCCGCGCTGGCGGATCTTGAGGCGGCGCGCCTGGAAGGTGGTGCAGTTCGAGGTGGAGGTGACCTCCATGAAGCGGTTCTGGGAGGGCAACCAGGCCTCGCAGTCGAACTTGCGGGCGGCGGAGGCGCCGAGGTCGCCTGCGGCGGTGTCGATCACGCGGTAGGGCAGCTCCACCTTGGCGAGCATGTCCTCTTCCCAGCCGAGGAAACGGGCGTGCTCGGCTTCGGCGTCGGCGGCGTCGCAGAAAGAGAACATTTCCACCTTGTTGAATTGGTGGACACGGATGATGCCGCGGGTGTCCTTGCCGTGCGATCCGGCTTCGCGCCGGTAGCAGGTGGACCAGCCGGCGTAGCGCTTGGGGCCGGCGGTGAGGTCGAGGATTTCGTTTTCGTGGTAGCCAGCGAGTGCCACTTCGGAGGTGCCGGTGAGGTAGAGGTCGTCGGCGGGGAGGTAGTAGATTTCGTCGGAGTGCGCGCCGAGGAAGCCGGTTCCGCCCATGACTTCGGGCTTGACCAGCGTGGGCGTGTTCATGAGTTTGAAGCCGTTGGCTTCGGCCTGGTCGGCGGCCATGGTGAGCAGCGCCAGTTCGAGGCGCGCGCCGATGCCGGTGAGGTAGTAGAAGCGCGCGCCGGAGACCTTCGCGCCGCGTTCCATGTCAAGCGCGTCGATGCCCTCGGCGACGTCGAGGTGGTCCTTGACCTGCACGCCTTCGGCGGCGAAGTCGCGGATTTTCCCGACCTCGCGCAGCACCACGTAGTCGTCTTCGCCGCCGGCGGGCACGCCGTCGACGATGATGTTTTGCAGCTTGAGCATGGCCTCCTGGAAGGCGGCCGCGGCGGAGTCGGACTTCGCTTCGAGCGCCTTGACCTGTTCGGCCATTTCCTTGGCCTTGGCCAGGATCGCGGGGCGTTCCTCGGGGCTGGCCTTGCCAACCGTGCGGGAGAGCGCCTTTTGTTCCGCACGCAGGTCCTCGAACTCCTGGAGCGACGATCGGCGGGCCTCGTCGGCGGCGAGCACGGAGTCGACGTCGGACTCCGCGGCCCCGCGGGCGCGCTGGGAGGCCTTTACTTGTTCGGGATTGTCGCGGATGGTGCGGATATCGATCATGCCTCAAGGATATGCCTTGGCTTACGAACGGGGCAATTGACGTCCGGAACGCTCGGTGCGCGGGCGGGGTGTGAGGGACGACGGCGGCCGGCTTGCGCTCCCCGTTGTGGTGGCGTTGGGCGCGGCTTGCGTCGCCTGCGACGCGGGCGGACCGGGAGAAAAGGGCGCATTTGCGGGCCGGGGAAGAATTGTCGGAGGGTGGGGATAGGATGATTTCATGGATTGGGGAATCGTTGTCGGAGTGCTCGGCCTGGTGGTCGGGCTTTTTGCGCTGTGGTCGGCGGCGCGGGTGAATTCGTCGGCCGATTCCTTGCGCCTCAAGTGTGATGCGAATGAGGCGGAGATTGACGCGCTGCGGGAGCTGGTGGATCCGGGCGGGGGCGCCGCGGAGGCGGAGCCCCCGCCCGGGAAGCAGGCGGGCCCTGTGGTTGTCTTTAATCCGACGAAGAAGACGGATTTTGACTACCTGAAGACCCTGCTGGCCAGAGTCGCCGCGGATGCGGACTTGCCGGAGCCGATCTGGCTACCCACCACCGCGGAGGATCCCGGCGGCGGGCAGACCCGCCAGGCGCTGGAGATGGGCGCCTCGGTGGTGATCGCCGCGGGTGGGGATGGCACGGTGCGCAATGTGGCCGAGGTGCTGGCCGGCACGGGCACGCCGCTCGGCCTGCTCCCGGTGGGTACGGGCAACCTGCTGGCCCGCAATCTTGACCTGCCGTTCACCTCCGCCCGGCGCATGGCAGTCACCGCGCTGACCGGGCAGGAGACCACGATTGACGTGGGGTGGCTGGAAATCCCCGAGGGCGCCCCGGCGCCGCCCGCGCCGGATGCGCCCGGGGCTGGCGAGTCCACGGATCCCGATGCCTCCCAGGCGGCCAAGCCGGGCAAGTATGCCTTCTTGGTGGTGGCCGGCTTGGGTTTCGATGCTGACATCATGGCGGCTGCCGATGAAGAATCGGAGCTAAAGGCCAAGATCGGCTGGCTGGCCTACGTCAAGGCCGCGATGCCGTACCTGCGCGCGGACAGGATGTCGGCCACGATCACCGCTGGCCAGGAGGGGCAGCCGGTGCAGGTAGAGGCCCGCTCGGTCATGCTGCTCAACTGCGGGCAGCTGGTGGGCGGCCTGCTCCTCGACCCGCACACCCGCCCGGATGACGGGTGGCTTGAACTCGGAGTGCTCGACACCCGCCGCGGCCTCATCGGCTGGGTGGACGTGGCGCGCAAAGTCGGTTTCAACGGGCTGGGCCTAAAGCCGGTGAGCATGCCGGGGGTGCAGCCCTCGGGGGACCTCCACATTCACCGCATCAGCTCGGCCACCGTGGTGGCCGAATCCGCCCAACTTGTCCAGGTGGATGGCGACGTGCTCGGCGCCGCCACCACGATCTCCGGTTACATCGACAAGGGCGCGCTGCGCGTGCGCGTGGTGTAACGCGCCCGGCGCGCGAGCCCGCGCTGACCGCCCGCCACATCCGCGGGCCCGGTAAGCCCTACAGCGAGCGCTCCACCAGTGCGTCGACCCAGGCGCGGGCGCCGATGAAGTCGTCGTCGGCGGTGCCGGGCCGCAGCCGGATGCTCTTGTGGGCCGCGGACGGGTAGGACCCGAGGAACGTCACCTTGGGGCACACCCGGTGCAAGCCGAGTAGCACGGCCTGGATGCGTTCGTCCATGAGGTGCCCCTCGGCGTCGATGGAAAAGGCGTACCGGCCGAGTGAATCGCCGATCGGCCGCGACTCGATCCTCGACAGGTTCACCCCGCGTGCCTTGAACTGTTCGAGCATGTTGAGCAGGGCGCCGGCCTCGTCGGTGGGCAGTTGCACCATGAGCGTGGTCTTGTCCGCGCCCGTGCGCTCGGGTAACTTGCCGGCCTTGCCGATGAGGACGAAGCGGGTGACGGCGTCGTGGTTGTCGGCCACGGCGTCGGACAGCGACTCCAGCCCGTACTGCTGGGCGGCCAGCTTCGACACGAGCGTGGCCTGGAAGCCCGGGTTCTCCTCGCGCGCCAGTTTTTCGGCGCCGGCCGCGGTGGACGACGCGGGCAGGTGGACGACGTCGGGAAGATGCTCCCCCAACCAGTTGCGGCACTGCGTCCACGCGGCGTTATGGGTGGAGATGTGGGTGATGTCCTCCATCTTCGTGCCCGGCCGTACGGCAAGCGTGAACGCGATGTCCACCAGCACCTCGGCGTAAATGAGCAGGTCGGAGCCGGCGGCGAGCGTGTCGAGCGTGGCGTTAATCCCGCCCTCCACCGAGTTCTCGATCGGCACCACGGCGTAGTCGGCCTCCCCGGCGCGCACCATCTTGATGGCGCGCGGCGAGTCGATCGCGGGAATGTGGATCGACTCCTCCTCAGTGGAGATCTCGTTCAGCGCCTGCTGGGTGAACGTGCCGCGCGGGCCGAGAAACGAAAAACGAAGCTTGCTCATGGCCGCTAGTCTACCCGGGGCACGCTAGGCTAAATCTCATGGCAAAAAGCATGAGACTCGGGCGCGCCGGCATCGCGATCGTTGTGGGCACGGCGCTCGCGTTGCTCGCCTCGATTTTCCTCCCGCTCCTGCGCCCCGACCCCGAGCCGATGCCGCGCGGTAACAAGGTCGTGTTCGTTGGGATGACCGGCCTGCCGTGGGAAGCGGTCGGCCCGCGCACCCCCACGCTCCTCGCCCTCGCCGAGGACTCCGCCATCGCCAACGTCTCCGTCCGCACCTTCGACCTCACCACCTGCTCGCTCGCCGGCTGGGCCACGCTGAACACGGGCGTGCGCACGCGAGGCCTCGCCGACTCCCAGCAGCCCTGCCAGGAATACGGCGGCACGTTCGTAGGGCGCAGCCTCAGCCAGGACGGCCGCCTGGGCGTGTGGGACACGCTCCTCGAACACAACGAATCCAACCCGCTCCGCCCGGCCTTCGGCGCGCTCGCCACCACGGTCACCGACGCCGGGCTCAGCGTCGCCTCCATCGGCGGCGGTGGCGCGGTTGCCATCGCCGACGACGACGGCCGCCCCCTCGGCCCCGCTCTCGCCGTCTCCTCCTACGGCACGGTCAACCAGGTGGTCGAGGCCTACGAGCTGGTCAGCGACGCCGACCTCGTGGTCATCGACCTGGGCAGCGCTCACCGCGACACCACCCCCTCCTCCCACCTCGAGGCCGCGCTCGTCCCGCCCGGCCAGGTGTCGGCCCACACCCGCGCGGTCGCCGAAACGATAGACAGCCAGCTCGGCGAGCTCATCGCCACCCTCGAACCCGGCACCACCCTCATCGTGTCCTCCATCGGCGACTCCGACCGGCGCGCCGCCCGCCTGCAGATCTTCCTTGAAACCGTGATCGGCGAATCCCACCACGGGCTCGCCACCTCGGCGTCCACCCGCAAGGGCGGCCTCATCCAAAACGTCGACGTCCACGCCGCCATCCTCGACGCCCTCGGCCTCACCGCCCCCGCCACCGCCGCCGGCGCCGCCGTCACCTTCCTCGCCTCCGACGCCGGGCCGGCCACCCTCGTCGACGCCAACGACCGCGCGATCATGACCCGCGCCGTCGTCGTCCTCTTCTACCTCCTCTTCGTGTTCGGGGCCGCCCTCATTTTTGCCGCCATGATCATCACGATCCGCGGCGGGCGCTTTGGCCTCCACCACGTCTTCGCCCTCGGCGTCGTAGCCGCCATGCCCGTGGCCTCCTTCCTCATCAACCTCTTGCCCTGGTGGCGGGCCGGCCGCTTCTCCACGATCAGCTTCACGGTCGGCGTCATCCTCATTGCCCTGGCCATCGCGGAACTGGCGATGCTCGTGGTGCGGCGCGCCACCCGGCGTCGGCTCGCCGAGGAGCAGGCGGAAACCGGCCAGACCAGCGACGTCCTCACTGCCCCCGACGCCGGCGGCCTACCCGCCATCGCGCTCGGCCCCGTCCTCATCGCGTGCCTCACCGCGGTGGTGATTGGCGTGGACGCCATGCTCGGCTCCCACCTGCACGCCAGCTCCGTGCTCGGCGACCAACCCCAATCCGGCGGGCGCTTTTACGGCATCTCAAACGCCCCCTTCGCCATCTGGGCTGTGTCAATGATCTTCCTCGCCGTGGTGGCGGCCCGCGTGCTGGCGGGGAGGTGGATCGCGGTCGGCGTCGTGAGCCTGCTCGGATCCGTGGCGATCTTCATCAACGGCGCCCCACACATCGGCGCCGACTTCGGCGGCCCGCCCCCACTACTCATCGGCTTCCTGCTCCTCATCCTCATGATGCGAGGCGTGCGGATCACGCCGCTGCGGGTGATCGTGGTGGGGGTGGCGGCGGCCGCGCTCGCGGTCGGGATCTCTTGGCTCGACTGGCTCCGCCCCGACCCCACCCACCTCGGCCACTTCTTCCAAACCCTCCTCGACGGGCAGGCGCTCGACGTCGTGGCGCGCAAAGCCCACCAGCTCTTCACGCAGGTGCCGTGGCCCAGCTGGATTGTGGCCGCAGTGGTGTTGACCGGGGTAGTGGTGGCCGTGCGTCGGGCCGGCCTCGATCCCCTGCGCGACCGCACCGACTTCCCCGAACTGCGCGCCGGCGCCATTGCCGCCATCACCACGCTACTCATCGCCATGCTCATCAACGACTCCGGCCTGGTCATCCCGCTCATCGGCGGGATCTACATGGGCGGCCTGTGGGTGATCGCCGGGCTCGACGGCACTGAAAACGAGCGCTACGGGCGCAACGTCTTCGAAACGCCCCTGTCCAAAGAGCACGCGCGTGGCTAACTGGTGAGTGTGAGCAGTTTCGTTCGAAAAACCGGCGGTTTCGGGCCCAAATTCGCTAGTTAGTAACGGGCCGGCCCGCGCTCACCCTACTTGACGGCGCGGAACGGCACGCCCGGCTCGGGAACCTGCCCGGAGCGCTTGCGCGAATGGACCCGGACGCCCCGCATCCGGCGGGCGGTCACGGCCCGGACGACGTCGGCGTACTGGCTGGCCCGGTGCAACTGACCCGCGAGGTCGTTGCCCGAGGGCCGGTGGTAAAGCTTGCACGCGATCTCCTGCACGGTGAAACCCTGGGTGAGCAGGTCGATCGTCATCCCGACCTCCACGCCCCACCCCGGGGCGAGCGGGTGAGCAGCTTCCACGGCCTCGCGCGTGAGGCACCGCTGGCCGGACAGGGGTTGCTGCGCCTCCCAGCCCGTGAGCTTCTTGATCCAACGCCGCGCGTACCCGGTCACCATGCCGTGCCCGCCGGCGCCGGCCTGCGGGGGAAGGTAGGCGATCGTCATGTCGACCTCGCCCGCCAGCACGGGCGCCACCAGAGGGGCGCACTCGATGGCGGAGTCGCCTAGGTCGGCGTCGAGGAAGAGGAGCGTGCGGGGCGTGGCGTCTTCGGCGTCGCGCATCGCCACCACCGATGCGCCCGTCTCCAGTGCCGAGGCCTTGCCACGGTTGACCGAGTGGCGAACCACCGTGGCGCCGGCGGCGCGGGCGACGGAACGCGTGTCGTCGTCGGAGCCGTCGTCCACCACCACGATGAGGTCAACCTTGGGAATGGCGCGCGCGGCACGGATCGTCGCGCCGATGCGCTCCGCCTCATCTTTGGCCGGAATAACGACTGCTACACGTTCGCCCTTCACACGTAAAGTCTAACCATTCCAGGTAAAGAATGTGCAAAGGAATGCGCGAACGTGCAGGAAGTTATCGCAGAGTCACCTGGCGGGAAATGATGCCCGACCGGGTGCGGCGCTCCTCGGGGGAGAGCGGCTCGTCGGATGTGATCGCAGCGATCAGCACCTTCTCGAAGTTGGCCAGCGGGCCCTCGAGCTCCTCCGCCTCGGTGCCCGGGGCCAGCTCGAAGACGGGGATGAGCAGGCCGAGCGCGCGGAAGGCGCCGACGAACCGGGCGTCGTCAAACGAGAGCTCGCGCTTGAAGTGCAGGCGGGCAAGGCCGTCGAGCACCTTATCCTCCGATTCGGGGCGCACCCAGCGCAGGAACTCGCGCTGCATGCGGCACCAGTAGGCGCCCTCCACGCCCTCCACCTGGGTGGTGGGGACCATCTGGTCGGAGGTCTGCTGGATTGCGGCCTGCACGTTGGGATCCTGCGCGTCCTCCGCGTCCACCCAGTACTCGAACGAATCGAGGATCGTGAGCTCGCCGGCGCTGTCCGCATCGAGCACGTCCTGCAGGCGCGGGCCGGGCTCGGGCAGGTCGGCGTGCAGGATGGACTCTCCCGGCTCCAGCTCGAGCGCCTTGACCAGACGGTCTGCGATGTCGAGCGACGCATCTCCCGACGACGTCACCGCTTGCACCGCCACCAGAACTTCGCCGTTCTTGCGGCGCAGCGCCGCCCCCATGCCCGGCAGGATAGTGACGAAGGTGACCTCGCGCGAGCCGTACTCCGGCGTGGTGATCACCGTCAGCGTGGCCGCCGGGATGATCTCGCGCATCGCCACCAGCTCCGCCTCGAACGGCAGGCCCTCAAACGGGCGGTCAACAAACTGGATACGGGGCCTCTTCGGCTTGGCTTCCTTGTTACGGCGGCTGGACTTGCCCATCAAAAGTTCCTGTTCTGTCGGTGCGCGGCGCCGATGCGGGCGCGTTTGGACCAAGACTAGCAAATGCGCTGGCCGCCTTCGGGCGGCGGCGGGCGCCTGTGGATAGACTGGGCTTGTGAATCTTGCAATCTTTATGGCCACCTCCGCTGACCCTACCGCCGTCAAAATCATCCAGTATGTCGGCATTTTCGCCGTCGCGTTCGGCATCGGGGTCCTTGCGCGGCGCTGGTGGAATAACCGGTAACAACGGCGCCCGCGTGGCTGGCCGTCAAATCTCAGGACTCTGAGGCCGGATCGGCCGATTTTGGCAACGAAAAGCTACAGGGTCCTGACATATGCCGAGGGTCAGTAGCGCGTGGCGGTGCTGGTGGCGTCGAGCGCCCAGGAAATCGTGCGCTCGGTGTAGAACGTGCGCGCGGGGGCAGGGGAGAGCGAGAGGTCGTGCCGGCCGCCCGGCACCGCCAACAGCTCGACGTTCCGGCCGAGCTTCGGGGCCAGGCGGACCATGTCGCCCACGTTGAGGACCACGTCCGTGCTGTCCAGCTCGGCGCCGGTGGGCTTCTTAGGGTTGCCCGAGGCGCTCGAATGGGCAACGAGGATCGGCGTCGGGATGGCCAATCCGGCCGCGAGCTGGGCCTGCGCCCGGCGCACGCCCCTGAAGAACCCGGCCAGCACGGGCACGGAATCGAGGGGCTTGTGGGCCGGATCGAAGCGGAACTCGCCGCCGTAGTCCACGTGAAGGCGGCGGGCGTAGGCGGGGTCGAGCTTGCCAATCCGCAACAGCGGTAGCCGCGCGCCCACCCGGTCCACCAGGGCGGTGAGCTGCTTCTTTTCCAGGTCCGGGCCGTTGTGGTCAAACCAGGGCGAGTTCAAGATGATCGCGTCCGCCGCGCCAGGGTGAGCCGCCGCGAAGATCGGCACCTGAAGGCCGCCCGTCGAATGCCCGATGAGGATCACCTTGTCCGCGCCCCACGCGCGCAGCACCTCAATCGCCCGGTCGATCTCCTCGTTGCGCACGGACATGTCGCGGATGTCGTCGCGGTGCCAGCCGATGAGCGCGCGGCCCGCCCGGCGCATGTCCAGGCCCACCAGGGCCACGCCCGCCTCCCGCCACGCCGCGGCATGCTCCACGTGGAAAAACGTGTCCACGAAGCCCGGGATCCACAGGGCCGCCATGCCCGTTCGGGCGACCAGGTCCGCGGCATCGACCTCATGGACCAACACGGCGAACTCAGTGCCGCCGCACGTCGAGCCGTGGGCGCGAGGGGCACCACCGTCGTCGTCGCGAAGATAAATCCTCCGGGCGCGCCAGGACGGGCCCAGGTAGTCCGGGCCGGGGGAGCCGAGCCAGCTAGGCGCGGGGGCGGCCACTAGTCGACGACGCCGTAGAGGCGATCGCCCGCATCGCCCAGGCCGGGGACGATGTAGCCCTTCTCGTTGAGGTGGTCGTCGACGGCGGCCACCACCACGCGCACGTTCGCGCGATCCCCCAGGTGCTCCTCGAGGGTGGCGAGGCCCTCCGGTGCGGCGAGGATGCAGATCGCGGTGACGTCGCGGGCGCCGCGCTCGAGCAGGTAATCGATCGACGCGATGAGGGTGTGGCCGGTGGCGAGCATCGGGTCGAGCACAAAGCACTGGCGGCCCGTCAGGTCATCCGGCAGGCGGTTCGCGTACGTGACTGCCTCCAGCGTCTCCTCATTGCGTTTGAGCCCAAGGAAGCCGACCTCGGCCGTGGGCATCAACTTCATCATGCCCTCGAGCATCCCCAAGCCCGCGCGCAAAATCGGCACGACGATCGGGGCCGGGGTGGCCATCGCGCGGCCCGTCATCGGAGCAACCGGGGTGACGATCTGCTTGTCCACCACCTCCACGTCGCGGGTGGACTCGTAGGACAGCAACATGATCAGCTCCTCGACAAGCTGGCGGAAAACCGTGCTGGGTGTCTTCTTATCGCGCAACACGGTGAGCTTGTGGGAGACGAGCGGGTGATCAATAACCTGGAGTTTCATAGCTCTAATCTACCGCGTTCAGGGCGGTTGCGTTTCTGGATCGATACGATGTCGGTATGGAAAAATCGTGGATCAACCTGGTGCTCGAGCTGGCCGGCGGCGCCGGGGCCGAGGGCGACGTCCCCGTCGCCGCCGTCGTCGTGGACGAGGCCGGACGGGAGATCGGGCGCGGGGTCAACACCCGTGAGATCGACCACGATCCGGCCGGGCACGCCGAAATCAACGCGCTGCGCGAGGCCGGGCGGGCGCGCGGCTCGTGGAACCTGGCCGGGTGCACGCTGTATGTGACGCTCGAGCCGTGCACGATGTGTGCCGGGGCGATCGTAAACGCCCGGATCTCGCGGGTGGTGTTCGCGGCCTGGGATGAGAAGGCCGGCGCCGCCGGGTCCGTCCGCGACGTCCTGCGCGACGCCCGCCTCAACCACGAAGTCGAAGTATTCGGTGGGGTGGCCGAGGAACAGGCGGGGCGGCAGCTGCGGGAGTGGTTCGCCGCGCGGCGGGTGTAAGGGCTGGCCGGCCGGGTGTTCGAGCCGGCTCGCGACGCGGGGTGCGGGCCGTGGGGCGGCTCACCCCGAGGGCGAATTGCTCAGCGGCACGAAATTCGGTTAAGATGGCGTGCCGAGGTGGAGTGTCCGAGCGGCCGAAGGTGCAGCACTCGAAATGCTGTGTAGTTAATAGCTACCGCGGGTTCAAATCCCGCCTCCACCGCCAGAGTCCTCCGGTACGGGTTTGCCCGCGCCGGAGGATTTTTCATGCCCGACGACGCCCGGTCAAGCCCGGGGTCAAGCCTGGGGCCGGCGGACCGGGCGATTTCTCCGGTAAACATGGCGAACATCATGTGGTACTTGCGACCAGTGATCTACGGTCAGCCCGGGCTCGCGGGGTAGCCTGCCATACGGGGGAGTGGCCCGCCCAACCGGCCCACCCGGCCAACCGGCCCACTTGCACAACTACACAACGAGGGGACACACAGTGAGCACGCCAACACCAACGAGCAAGATGCCCACCCCCGTCATCGTCGGTTTCGCCCTGTTTGCCATGTTCTTCGGCGCGGGCAACTTGATCTTCCCGGTGATGATCGGCGCGAACTCGGTCGGCCACCTCCCGGCGGTCCTCCTGGGTTTCTTGCTGACGGGCGTCGTGCTACCGGTCTTAGCGATGGTGGTGAACGCCACCGAAACGGCCGGCGAGCTCCGGGCCGGCGGCGTCGCGATGCGCATCGGTCGACCGGCCGGCTTCCTGTTCACGCTGGCAATCTTCCTGTCGACGGGCATGCTGTACGCTGTGCCGCGCGTGGCCACGGTCGCCTACGAGATGTCCACTCGCCCGTTCGTTTCCGACGCCGCCCACACCTCCGGCACGCCTCTCCTCGTCTTCACGCTGGTGTTTTTCGCGGTCTCCACGCTGTACTTGGTCAATCCGCGCAAGGTCGTGGACCGCGTCGGCGGCGTCCTCACCCCGCTCCTCCTGGGCTTCCTCGCGCTCCTGATCGTCGGGGCCCTCATCCGCCTGCCGCAGATCGCGAACGCGGTGTCCACGGAGCCGTCGTCGCTGACCAGCGGCATGATCAAGGGCTACTACACGATGGACGTGCTGGCCACGTTCGTGTTCGGTGTCGTGATCGTGACGGAACTGAAGAAGCGCGGCGCCGCCACCCGCGCCGCCCGCATTGGTGGGATGATGAAGGCGGGCCTGGTGTCGGGGGCGTGCTTGGCCGTGGTGTACGTGGGCCTGGCCCTGATCGGCGCGCGCCAGGCGGGCATGGGTTTCACGAATGGCGCGGAGCTGCTCGCGTCCGTGGCGGGCCAGATGTTTGGCTCGATGGGCCAGGTCATCTTCGGCATCATCACTTTGCTCGCCTGCCTCACGACGACGATCGGCCTCCTCACCGCCTCCACCGCCTACTTCACCCGGCTCCTGCGCGTGGTCCCGCGCCCGGTGGTGATCGCGGTGCAGATCGTGGTGTCGGTGGCGCTCGCGAACCTTGGCCTGGAGCGGATTCTCGAGTTTGTGGCCCCGCTCAACCAGTTCATTTACCCGATCGCGATCGTCATCGTGGTGTTGGGCTTGGTCGAGCTGGCGCTGCCCTTCGCCCTTGATTGGGCGTACAAGCTCGGCGCGCTCGCCGCCGCCGTGGTCGCGTTCGCCGAGGCCGGCCTGATCGCCGCCTCCGAGTGTTTCCTCGCGATCAAACCCGCCGTCGACGCCCTCCCCGCCTCCGACCTCCAGATGGGCTGGACGACCCCCGCCCTCGCGGCCATCGTCATCGGCTTTATTCTGGACGCCCGACGTCGTCGCCCCCGCCGCGCCTAGCCGCCACCTGTCGCCGACGCCAGCCCGCCCGACGACGTCGCCCCGCCGCGCCTAGCCGCCACCGAACCCCTGCCCTGCGTTTCTCGTCACGCACAGTGTTTTCGCGTCACTTAAACGGCCGATTTTGGAGTGCACAAAACCCTTTTGGTGACGAGAAACGAAAGAACGCGCGCCCCGAGGTCATCCCCCGGTCTACTTCGCACGGCGGGGCGGTCGCGTTTAGACTAGGACGGTTGAAGGTCGCGTGGTGCGCGAACTTTTGCTCCGGCACGGTTCCGGGCCACGCGACCCAAAGCGTGATCCGGCACCCCACCCGCCCAGGGCGGTGTGCTGTGGGAGGTGCGGCGGCCCCAAAGCCGCGGCCCCAGTGTGCGAGGCGTGAAGGAGTAACTGTGTCGCAAGATTTGTCCGGCCCAACCCCGTCGTCGATCGGTTTTGATCGGGACAAGTACATTGATATGCAGTCGGCCCACATTCGTGAGCGGCGTGAGCGGATCGGCGGGAAGCTCTACTTGGAGATGGGCGGCAAGCTCTTCGACGATAATCATGCTGCCCGCGTCCTGCCCGGCTTCACGCCGGACAACAAGATCGTGATGTTGGAGCAGATCAAGGACCAGATCGAGATCCTGGTCTGCCTCAACGCGAAGGACATTCAGCGGCAGAAGAAGCGCGGCGACTTGCAGATTACGTACGAGGAGGACGTGCTGCGCCTGATTGACGTGTTCCGCGAGCGCGGGTTCCTGGTGGAGAACGTGGTGATGACGCAGATTGAGGCGGGTAACCGCCAGGCGCACCAGTTCTCGGACCGGCTGGAGCGCCTGGGCCTGAAGGTGGCCCACCATTACACGATCCCGGGTTACCCGTCGAACACGAAGCTGATCGTGTCGGATGAGGGGCTGGGCCGCAACGATTACGTCCGCACTTCCCGCGATCTCATCCTGGTCACGGCGCCCGGTCCGGGATCGGGTAAGCTCGCCACCTGCCTTTCCCAGGTCTACCACGAGTTCAAGCGGGGCGTCCCGGCCGGTTACGCCAAGTTCGAGACCTTCCCGATTTGGAATATCGCGCTGGAGCACCCGGTGAACTTGGCCTACGAGGCGGCGACCGCGGACCTCGAGGACAACAACGTCATTGACCCCTACCACCTCGCCGCTTACGGCAAGCAGGTCACGTCCTACAACCGTGACGTGGACGTCTTTCCGCTGCTGCGCTCGCTGCTCGAGCTGATGATGGGCGAGTCGCCGTACAAGTCGCCCACGGACATGGGCGTGAACATGGTGGGCATGTGCATTTCCGACGACGACGTCGTCCGGCGCGCCTCCCGCCAGGAGATCGTGCGCCGGTATTACAAGGCGCTGGTGGATGAGGCAGCGAATGACCTGGAGCCGGCGCAGTCGGACCGGATTGCGCTCATCATGGCGGAGGCCGGGATCACGGCGGAGGAGCGGCGCGTGGTGGAGCCGGCGCTCGCGATTGAGCAGGCGACGGGCGAGCCGGGCTGCGCGATCGAGTTGCGCGACGGCACGATCATCCAGGGCAAGACCTCCCCGCTACTGGGCTGTTCGGCGGCGATGTTGCTCAACGCCCTCAAGCACCTGGCCGGCATCGATCCGGAGTTGCACCTGCTCTCCCCGGAGTCAATCGAGCCGATCCAGACCCTGAAGACCGAGCACCTCGGCTCGCGTAATCCGCGCCTGCACACGGACGAGGTGCTGATCGCGCTGTCGGTGTCGGCGTCGACGTCGCCCGAGGCCCGCCTCGCGCTTGAGCAGCTGCGCAACCTTGAGGGCTGCGACGTGCACACCACCACGATCCTGGGCACGGTGGACGAGGGGATTTTCCGCAACTTGGGCATCCTCGTCACGTCCGAGCCGCACTACCAGCGCAAGACCCTTTACAGGAAGAGATAGCATGCCAGCTACAACGCTCGGCTTGACGTCGGCGGAAGTTGAGGAACGGCGTCGTGACGGCCGCGCTAACGAGCTCCCCCCGCGCACGGGCAAGTCCGTGGGGCAGATCGTCCGCCAGAACGTCTTCACGCGGATCAACGCGATCCTGTTCGTCCTGTTCGTCATGGTGATGACCACCGGATCGCTCATTAACGGCGCGTTTGGCCTGCTCATCGTGGTGAACTCCGGCATCGGCATCGTCCAGGAGTTGCGCGCGAAGCGCACGCTCGAGTCCCTCGTGATCGTGGGGGAGGAGCGCCCGCGCGTGTGGCGCGACGGCGAGCTTACCGAGGTGGCCCAGGAGGAGCTGGTGCTCGACGATGTCGTCCGGGTCGGCGCGGGGAACCAGATCGTGGTCGACGGCGTGGTGCGCGCCTCGGACTACCTGTCGGTGGACGAGTCGAACCTGACGGGAGAGTCGGACGCGGTGCGGAAGGCGCCGGGGGATCCGATCATGTCGGGGTCGTTTGTCGTGTCCGGGTCGGGCGATTATGAGGTGACGAAGGTCGGCGCGGATTCGTACGCGGCCAAGCTCGCCGCGGAGGCCTCCCGGTTTTCGCTCGCGCGTTCGGAGTTGCAGGCGGGCATCAACACGATCCTGAAATACATCACGTGGGTGCTCATCCCCGTGGGCCTGCTGACGATTTATTCACAGACCAGCGACGGCGTCCACAGCTACCGCGCCGTGGTCCTGGAGATCACGGGCGCGCTGGTGCCGATGGTGCCGGAGGGCCTGGTGCTCATCACGTCCACGGCGTTCGCGCTCGGGGTGATCCGGCTCGGCAAGCGGCAGTGCCTGGTCCAGGAGCTGCCCGCGATCGAGGGGCTGGCGCGCGTGGACGTGGTCTGCGCCGACAAAACCGGCACGCTGACCGAGAACACGCTGGTGTTCGCCGAACTTGAGGTTGTTCACGACGCCGGCCGCGCGGCTCGCGTCGACAGTGCGGGGCACGACGGCGGGGCCGAGGGCGCCGACGGCACAGTCGGCCGTGGTGAGCCGAACGCGCAGGAAAGCGAGTGCGCCCAGATCCTGGCGCAGCTGGTGGCTACCGACCCGGACCCGAACGCTACCGCGCAAGCCATCGCCGAGCACTTTTCGGTGGAGGGCGAGGCCTGGGAGGTAGCCGAGCGGGCGCCGTTCAGTTCGGCCACGAAGTGGTCGGGGGCCACGTTCGCTCGGCCGGACAGGGTCACGTACGTTATGGGCGCCCCGGATGTCCTCGGCGGCGACCACCCTGCCGCCGCACGCGCTGAGGAGATCGGGGCCACGGGCCGCCGCGTCCTTATGCTGGGAAGGGCCGAACGGGAGGTCGGCGAGGAAGGCGCGCCCGGCGTCGTGACTCCGCTTGCCCTCATCATCTTCGAGCAGAAGATCCGCCCCGACGCCCGCGCCACCCTCGAGTTCTTCGCCGAGCAGGACGTAGAAGTCAAGGTGATCTCGGGCGACAACGCGGCGTCGGTGGGGGCCGTGACCGAGCGCCTCGGCGTCGAGCAGGGCACGCCCGTCGACGCCCGCCACATCGAGCCGGACGACTTCGCCCGCACCATCGAGCACAACCGCGTGTTCGGGCGCGTACGCCCCGACCAGAAGCAAGACATAGTCAAGGCCCTCCAATCCAACGGGCACACGGTGGCCATGACCGGCGACGGCGTCAACGACGTCCTCGCCCTCAAAGACGCCGACATCGGTGTCGCCATGGGCTCCGGCTCCGCCGCCACCCGCGCGGTGGCCAAGATCGTCCTGCTTGACAACCGCTTCGCCACCCTCCCGCACGTCGTGGCCGAGGGCCGGCGCGTAATCGGCAACATCGAGCGCGTCGCCAACCTCTTCCTCACGAAGACGATCTACTCCGCCTTCCTCGCGATCCTCGTGATCCTCGCCGCCGTGCCCTTCCCCTTCATGCCGATCCACGTGACGATCACCGGCTGGTTCACCATCGGCATCCCCGCCTTCATCCTCGCTCTGCCCCCGAATCACAACCGGGCGCGGCCACACTTCGTGCGCCGCGTGCTGCGCTTCGCGGTGCCGGCGGGGGTGGTGGTCGGGACGACGTCGTTCCTCGCCTACATGGTTGCCTCCGGGTGGGACGTGCCGGACGTGCACGTGCAAGAGTCGACCGCGGCGCTCGTGGCCCTCATCATCCCCTCGTCCTGGGTGCTGTTCTGCATCGCCCGCCCGCTCTCTGCGTGGAAGCTCGCGCTCGTGGTGCTGCCGCTGGTCGGGTACGGCGTGATCTTCAACTGGGACCTCACGCAGCGCATCTTCATGCTCGACTCCTCCAACGGCCCCATGATGTGGCAAGCCACGCTGATCGGCTTGGCGGGCGCGCTCGCGGTCGAGGCGCTATGGTGGATCATCCGGGCGCGCGCCGACGAGCCCACGCCCCTGTGGAAGCCCGAACCGTTTTTCGAGGAGAGTGCATGATCGCCGAGCTTCGTTTCTTCGCCGCGGCAGCCGACGCCGCCGGCACCGACACCGCCACCGTGGAGGTCCCGCAGGGCGCCACGGTCGAGGAGTTGGCGGCGCGCGTTCACGACGCCGTCGCCCCCGCCGACCCCGACCGCCTCACCCGCGTCCTGGGCCTGTGTTCCTTCCTGGTGAACGGCAAGCACGCCGAGCGAGAGGCCGTCCTCCCCGACGACCCGCGCGTGGACGTTCTACCCCCGTTCGCCGGAGGCTGAGGTGGGCGTGAAGAGCAGTTCGGCTGGGATGATCGCCCCGCTCGTGGAGCCAGGCCCCGAACTGACCCTCGACCAGCGGGAACGCTACGCGCGCCACATCGCGCGGGCGGAGATCGGCGAGCTTGGACAGCGGAGGTTGCTAGGGGCGCGGGTGCTGATGATCGGGGCCGGAGGCCTCGGATCGCCAGCGCTGCTCTATCTGGCGGCGGCGGGAGTGGGCGCGGTCGGCGTCGTGGACGCCGACCGCGTGGACCTCACCAATCTTCAACGCCAGGTTATCCATTCGACCGCCGCGGTCGGGGAGCTCAAAGTGGCTTCGGCGGCGCGTCGGCTCAAGGAGCTCAACCCGGGCCTTGCTGTGGAGACCTTCCCCGTGAGGCTGACGGAGGATAACGTCGATGGGGTGCTGGCCGGCTGGGACCTCGTGCTGGACGGCACCGACAACCTGCCCACCCGGTTCCTCATCTCCGATGCTGCCGCGCGTGCCGGCATCCCCGTGGTGTGGGGTGCGCTGCTGGGCTGGCAGGCCCAAGTGTCGGTGTTCTGGACTGGGCCGCGGGCCGTGGCCGCCGGATTCCCCGGTCCTGACGGGCTCTGTCTGCGCGACCTCTTCCCCGTTGAACCTCCCGCCGGCTCCCTGCCCACCACCGCCGAGGTGGGGCTCATGGGCGCGGCGCCCGGCCAGACGGGCGCGGTCATGGCCGCCGAGGCCATCAAGCTCATCACCGGGGCTGGCCACCCGCTGGTTGGGCGCGTCCTCTTCATCGACGTGCTCGCCGGCCGCACGCAGGAGATCCCCTTCGGCCCCCGCTGACCGCCCGGCACCGGCTAGTCGGCGATCGAGAAGTCCCGCGCCAGCTCCATCGCACGCTCCGGGTCAAGTACGGCCAGGTGCGGCAGCGGATTAATCCCGCTGACCTCCACATAATCGGTGAGCATCTGCCGCACGGTCTCGCGTAACTCCTCGGGTTGCCAGGGCTTGGCGATGTAGTGGTCGAGGTCGGCGTCGTTGACGGCGCGGATCGTGTCGGACAGGTCGGCCTGCCCGGTCACGAGCACCTTGCGAGTGTCCACGGTCCGATCGTCGTCCATCATTTGCACCAGGAATTCCACGCCGGTGGTGCCGGGCATGCGGTGGTCGCACAGGACGAGGGCGAGCGCGTCGCCGTCTTCGTCGATGTCGTCCACCACCTCCCAGGCGTCCTCGACGTCCTCGGCGGGCTCGATACGAGCCACGTCAGCGAAGTCGATGAGGTCGCGCTCGATGGAGGCGCGCACCTCCGGCTCGTCCTCCACGATGAGAATTGCAAGTTTCATGGTTCCTCCTACTCGGCTCTCTGCTCTGCTATTTGGCTTGTTGTGACGCCGTCCGCCCGGCCCGCACCAGCGCCCTCAGCCTCCGTCGGGGGCCCGGCGATTGGCAGCGACACGGTGAAGGTGGTGCCGCTCGGCCCGGTGTCCACGCGGATGTGGCCGCCGTGCCGCGTGACCATTGACCGCACCACCGACAGTCCAATCCCCATCCCGAACCGCACCTGCCCGCCCTTGGTGGTGAAGCGCGGTTCGAACATGTTCTTCTGGATGTCGGGTGCGATGCCGGGCCCGTTGTCGGCGATCGCCACGGTGACGTTGCCGCCCTCCACGCCGGTGGTGATGCGGATGCGGGCGCCCGGCTGGTCGGCCATGGCTTCGGCGGCGTTGGTGATGAGGTTGGTCCACACTTGGGAGAGTTGGCCGGGGTTGCCGGTGATGTGGGGGATGGTGTGGAAGTCGCGTTCCACTTCGACGTTGAGGAGGCGATGGGAGACGAGTCGGAGGGTGTCGTCGAGACCCACGTGCACGTCCACGTTCGTGATGGGGTCGCCGTCGGGGCGCGCGTAGGAGCGCAGCGAGGCCACCAGCTCGGTGACCCGGTGTGTGGCCGTGGAAATGTTGCGCAGGCCCGTGCCGATCGACGCCGCCAGCTCCACGGTCTCCAGGTCGATGCCGCGCGAGCGCAGGACTTCCTTGGCGAAGCCTGGGTCGTGGATTCCGGCGAGCACGAGGCGCTGGGCCGCGGCCCGGTCACCCGTCACCGCTTCCAGTTCGCGCCGAATCTTTCGCTCCTCGCGCGTTGTTAACGACGCCGCCCCGTGAGCCGCGTCCATCGCCGCCAGCACGCGCCGCGCCCACTTTTGGTCCTTCGCGGTGGAGGTGAGGGCGTGGACGTCGTCGTAGAGGTGGTCGCCGATGCGTTCGATGGCGGCCATCGGGTTGTTGAGCTCGTGGGCCACTCCGGCCGCGAGCTCGCCGAGCGACGCGAAACGCGCCTGGCTCATGAGCTCGGCGCGGGCCGCCTCGAGGTTGCGCAGAGCCTGGGCAAGGTTGGCGCGCTCCCGCTCGAGTTCGGCAGTGAGCTCCACCTGCTCGATCTGAATATCTTCCGAGCGGCGCAGGCGCCGGTCAAACGAGCGCACGAACAGCGCCGCCACCAGGGAGGGGATCTCCGAATTGTGGCTCCAAATGTAGTTCATCTGCTCGAAGGTGAGCTGGACGGCCACCACGTTGGTGGTCGTGCGCGAGGTAAAGAACGCGTTGCGGCCGGAGGTCAGGGCCAGCATGCCGATGAGGCGGCCGGTGGTGGAGCGGTGCATGGTGACGTCGCCGACGTCGGAACGCATCTCGAGCGCGACCTGCCCCGACAGCGCCAGCGTGATCTCCTCCACCCGTTCGCCCTCGGTGGTCAGGCGCGTGTTGGGCGGGTGGTGGACGCGCGGCTGGTAGCCGAGTAGCTCGTCGGCGAGTTCGACGATCCGGTGGACGATCTCCAGGTCGGAGGCGTCGAGGTGGAGGGCGAAGCGCTCGTCCACCGTGGCGCGCTCGCGGCGCCCGCCGGCCTTGACGCGAGTGTTCTTGCGGTAGCGGCGCAGCTGGGTGCGGATGTCGCGAGTGAAGGGCAGGTGGGGGATGTCGGGGAGGTAAGCGAGGAGGTCGAGGCGGTTGGAGTCGGCGAGGGCGGACAGGCCGCTGATCTCGCGCTCAGTGGCGAGTAGCGCCACGCGCACGTCCTCATGTCCGGGGGCGGCGATGAAGTCGAACAAGGGGTGACCGGGGCCGAGCCCGTGCTTGTCCACGGTCAGGGTCACGACGGCGAGCTCGTCCAGCTCCGGCTCCCGCTCGATGAGCTCGGTCAGGTCGGCCATGAGGTGGACCCGGCACTCCCCGCGCAACCCCTCCGCGAGCCACTCGGGGACTGCCGCGGTGGCGGGGTCGGTGCCGAGCATGACGACGTCGAGCGGGCGCGCGTCCACAATCGGGATCGACGGCTGGACGCCGAAGTTCGCCGTGTCGAGCGCGGGGGTATGGAATGGTGCGCGGTTGAACGCGACCGAGTCGGACGTCGTCGGGAACCCCATCGTTACAGCAACCCCATGGCAGACCAGACGGTAGGCAGGGCGAAGATGAGGACGGCGGTGGCGGCCGTGCCCACCACCATGCCGAGCAGCGCCATCTGGGAGATCTTGATCTCGCCCGTGGAGTACGCGATCGCGTTGGGCGGGGTGGAGATCGGCATCGACATGCCCAGCGAGCAGGCGATCGCCACGACCACGCTGACCGTGATGGTGTCCACGCCGTCGAGGGAGACGGCCAGCGACACGGCCAGCGGGACGAGGAGGTTCGCGGCCGCGGAGTGAGAGATGACGTTCGCCATACCGAACCCGATGAGGCCGAGGATCGCGACGATCCACACTCCGCCCAGGGATTCCCACGGCACCGAGCCGACCAGCCAGGCGTCCAGGCCCGTGGCACCGACGCCCGTGCCGAGCGCGATGCCGCCCGAGACCAGCCACAGCACCGACCAGTCGAGCGCCTTGATGTCCGCGCCGCCCATGACCTTGAGGCACAGCAGGGCTACGACCGGGAAGAAGCCCACCGTGTTGGATGAGACGCCGTGGAGCGGCTCGCTCATCCACAGCAGGATGGTGATTGCGGCGATTGCGTAGAAGATGCGGGCGTTCGAGGTGCGGTCCCAGTTCGAGGTCATCTCCACGTGGATGCGGGCGTCCTTCGGGAGGAACACGAAGGAGAGGAACAGCCAGGAGAACAGCAGGATGATCGCCATGAACGGCACGGCCATGATCATCCAGTCCACGAAGGAGACGGTGATGCCACGCTCGGCCAGCGCGCCGATAGCGATCGCGTTGGGTGGGGTGCCGACGGGCGTGCCGATGCCGCCCACGTTTGCCGCGAGCGGGATGGACAGCGCGACGCCGGCGCGCGCCTTGCCCTTCGGCAGGCCCTTGAGGATGGGGGCGACGACGGCGAACATCGTGGCCGTGGTAGCCGTGTTCGACATGAACATCGACAGGATCGCGGTGATGAGCATGAGGCCCGCGGTGGTGGCCCGGGCGCTATCGGGGAACGGGCGCAGCATGACCGAGGCGAGGTTGCGGTCCAGGCCGTACTTTTCGGCGCCGTGGGCGATCATGAAGCCGCCCAGGAACAGGATGATGACCGGGTTGGCGAGCGCGGCGAAGTAGGCCGAGGAGGGCAGGAGTTGGTCGGCGATGGTGGCGGCGTCGGGGCTGGAGGGGTCGAGGCTCGGGGTGAAGACGCCGCCCTTGGCCACGAACAGCACCTCCAGCAAGATGACGAGCACCGCCGTGGCCGTGAGCGGAATCGGCTCCGTGATCCAGAAAATAATGGCCAGCAGGAAGATCGCCAGCATGCGCTCGCCCAGGGGCTCCAGGTTCGGGATATCCACCACGAATGGGAACGCGAAGGCGATCGCGCCCAGAATCAGGCCGATCTTCTCCTTCGCGCCAAGCGGCGTGCAGCGCTGGGCGGCCGGTGCCTTGCGTGGGCGGCGGGCCGGGCGCTTAGCGCGGGGCTTGGATGCGCCAGCCGGGGTGGCCGTGGGTTGGGCTTGGCCGGGGGCTGGGCGGGCAGCCGAGGGCTGGCCGGTTGCGGGCGTGGTGGTGGGGGCGGGTCCGTCGTTGGACGCGGCGCGTGGGGCGTCGTTCATGAAAGCCATCTTAATGTTCCGTACGCCACAGTCATGGGTCTAATGGCTCGGAAAACCGCGGGTTCTCGGGCGCCTGTTTGGGTTGCGGCGGGAGGTAAAGATTTCCCAGAAAACTCCCAGAAATCATCAATGGATATCTAAGTATCGATTGCCATACTAGAGACATCGCAAGGAGATCTCCTTCAAGGTCTTCCCTTTCGTGTGTGTGATGAAACCTGACGCACTGGCTGGAGAAGGAATTTGTGCAGTCTTCTCCCTGAAGGTCAGAGCGTCTGCCCGAGGCGGGCCGCCTAGCGTGGATGGCGGCCCGCCTCATTTATGTTTTCGGCCGGTTTGCGGCCCTGCCCGGTTCGGCCTGTCTGGCCTGGCCATTCTGGTTCGGCCCGGCCCCTCACCTCCGCAGGTGCAACGCTAATTCGCGATGTGCAACGGCAAAAAGCCGCATTTTGGTGTTGCATCTTGGGAACTAACGTTGCAGATGCGCGAAGGGGGCGGCGGGCCTTCGCCCGCCGCCCCCGTTCAGCGCCGCTTAGTTCTTCTTACCCGCGCGGCCCAGGTAGATGCCGATGAAGAAAATCGCGAGCACGGTGGCCACGATCCAGCGGATCCAATCAATGCCGGGCGTGTCGGTTGGGTAGCTGAAGAGCTGGAGGATCAGGTTACCGACCACCACGCCGGCCACACCGAGGCCGACAGTTGCCAGCACGGAGATCGGGGCGTCCTTTCGGATGAAGCGGGCGAGGAAGCCGATCACAGCTCCGAAGATAATCGTTCCGATGATGTTGACCATGGGTGGACTCCTTTCAGGTCAGCGCCGCCCGGATCGGGCAACGCACACACTCATCTTACGCCCCGGTAGCTACTTATTCACATTTGCACCGTGCGAAATGGAGATGAGTCGCACCTGCATCGCCTTCACTTCGGCATACACGGCAGCCCCCTCCTCCAGCCCGAGCTCGGCGGCTGCGGCCGCGGTGATGGTTGCGTGGATCGGCGTCGCAGAGCCGATATCCAGCATCACGTTCACCCCCACGGCCCCGGTGCTCATCGATTGCACCCGGCCCTCGAACACGTTGCGCGGCGAACCGGGAGTTCGCTGGGTGCGAAGCGAGACGGAGGTGGGGTCGAAGACGGCGGCACCGGCGTCGCCGTCGGTCAGCCCGTCGGCCACGCCCTGGAAGGTCACGGCCCCGGATCGCAGGCCATCGCCGCCCATCTGCCCGAACTGCATGTTGACGCCCGCGAAGCTCGCCACGAACGCCGTGGCCGGCCGGCTGAGCGCCTCCTGCATCGGCGCGAGCGCCACGAGCTGCCCTCCCTCGAGCACGGCCACGCGGTCGGCAAGGGTGAGGGCGTCGACGATGTCGTGCGTGACGATCACCGTGGTAATGCCCGCCACCCGCCGCGCGATGATGGCGCGCAGCTGCGCGGTGGCGGTGGAGTCGAGCGCGGCGAAGGGCTCGTCCAGCAGGAGCAGCTGCGGGTCCACGGCGAGCAACCGGGCCAGTGCCACGCGCTGTGCCTGCCCTCCCGACAGCTCGCGCGGGTTACGCTCCGTCTGCCCGGCCATCCCGACGGCGGCCAGCTCGGCCCGCGCCCGCTCCCGCGCCTCGGCCTTGCCCACCCCGGCGCACCGTGGCCCGAAGGCTACGTTGTCGAGCACGGACATGTGCGGGAACAACGCCGGCGACTGGTCCAAGAACCCCACGGCGGCCGGTTTCTCCACCACCGACCCCGGGCTCGTGATATCTCCGGCCAGTAGCCGGATCCCCGTCGACTTCCCCGAGCCGTTCGGCCCGATGAGCGCGATCGTCTCGCCCGGCTCGGCCTCCAGCCGGTAGCGCACGTGCCTCTCGGGCACGTCCGCGTCCAGCACGAAGCCCACCGGCGCCTGTATCTTCCGCCCAGCCTCGGTGTCGTTCCCGACGCCGTCCTCCCGGCCCCCACCCGGGGCATCGGCGCGGGCCGCGGCACCGGCGTCGTTGGCAAAGCGGCGAGAGCTGCGGGCCTCGAAGGCGGTGGTGAGCGCGGTGACGAGCAACGCGATCAGGATGAGGAGGAGGGCGAGGGCGAGGGCGGAGTCGGGGTCTTGTTCGCGCTGGAGGTAGACCTCGAGGGGGAGCGTGCGTGTGGTGCCCTGGAGTGAGCCGGCGAAGGTGATGGTGGCGCCGAATTCGCCGAGCGAGCGGGCGAACGCAAGGGCCGCGCCCGAGATGATCGACGGGCCGAGCACCGGCACCGTGATGCGGCTGAACTGCACCCACCGGCTGGCGCCCAGGCCCGCGGCGGCGTGCTCGAGGTCGGAGCCGGCGGCGCGCGCGGCGCTCTCCACAGTGGTGACGAGGAAGGGCAAAGACACGAAGACCTGGGCCAAGATCACGGCCGTGGTGGTGAACGGGATCTGGATGCCCGCCACGTTCAGCGCCGGGCCGAACAGCCCGCGCCGGCCGAATGTGGTGAGCAAGGCCAGGCCGGCCACCACCGGCGGCATCACCAACGGCACGAGGACGAACGTGCGCAGCGGGGTGAGCCACGCCGGGCGCCGGGGCGCCTCAGCGGCGCGCGCGAACATGAGCGCGAGCGGCGTTCCCACCACCAGGCAAATCGCCATGGAAAGAAGGCACGTGCGCAGTGAGAGCCACAGCGCGTCTGTGGACGCGGCGGAGGTGAGGATCGGCCCCAGCTCCGCCCACGGCACCCGCGAGGCCATGCCCACCAACGGCAGGATAAGCATGGCTAGCGCAATCGTGGCCGGCAGCCAAAAGCCCCGCGGGATGCCGCGCATTACTTGGTTTCGCCCGCGCCCGTGCCGAACCCGTACTCCGCGAGGATGGCCTGACCCTTCTCCGACATGACGGCGTCAAGGAAGGCCTTCGCGGCGTCGGGATTCGGGGCGTCGGTGAGGGTGGCGATCATGTAGGAGGTGCCGACGTCAGTGATGCCGGGGACATCGACGATCTCCACCTTGTCCGCCACCAGCATCGCGTCGGTGACGTAGACGAGGCCCGCGTCGGCCTCGTCGGTCTCCACCTTCGTGCGCACGTCCGTCACCGACTGCTCCTCCGAGACCGGCGTAAGCGTGAGCCCGAGGTGCTCGGCAAGCTGCGTGGTGGCCGCCCCGCACGGCACCTGCGGCGCACACACCACCAACTTCGCCGCGTTGGCCGAGGCCAAGTCCGTGACGCCGGCCGGGTTGCCCGCGGGCACGATGAGGCGCAGCGTGTTCTTGGTGAACTCGGCGGGGGAGACGGCGAGGTCGCCCACCTTGTCCATGTTGCCCACGTTCGCGGAGGCAAAGACGTCCGCCGGGGCGCCGGCCAGGATCTTCTCCGCCAGCGAGGAGGAGCCCTCGAAGGAGAACGTGACGTTGACGCCCGGGTTATCCGGGCCGAAGACCTCCTCGGCGATCTGCGGGAACGCCGTGTTGAGAGAGGCTGCGGCGAAGACGATGAGCTCGGAGCTGGCGGGGCTGCTGGAACCCGAGCCGCCCGGGCTGCCAGGGCCGGAGCCGGCGTCGTTACCGGTGCCCTGGGAGCAGGCGACGAGGAGGAGGGTAACCGCGGCGACCGCGGCGATCTTCTTGAACATGTGTGTCCTTGGGTCGCAGGCTTCGTTAAGCAAGACGTTCCTAAACATTCTTGAGCGAACGTTTACTTAATTTATAATGAGCCTATGAGTATTTCAGCTGCCGTTATCACGATCTCAGATCGAAGCGCCGCCGGCAAGCGGGAGGACATCTCCGGCCCCACCGCCGTGCGCTATCTCGAAGAGGCCGGCGTCAAGGTCGTCACCGCCACCGTGGTTCACGACGATGTCCGCGCCATCGCCGAAGCCGTCCAGACCGCGGCGTACGACGAGGTCGACGTCGTGATCACAACCGGCGGCACCGGCATCTCGCCCCAGGACTACACGGCCCGCGCGATGGACCCGCTCCTGCGCTTCGACATCCCCGGCATCCCGGAGGCGATCCGCTACCACGGGATCAAGAAGGGCTCGCCGTCGGCAGTCCTGTCCCGCTCGCGCGCGGGCGTCATGGTGCTCGGGCGCAACCGCACCCTGGTGGTCAACCTGCCCGGTTCGGTGGGCGGAGTGACGGACGGGATGGAAGTGATCATCCCGATCCTGCCCCACGCCGTGGACCAGATGCGCGGCGCCGACCACTGATCGCCCGCGGATGTTGGCCACCGTGGCCGGGCTGAGCGATTTAAAAATACTGGACGATTCCGGGGCGATCTTTCTATATGAGGAGATCGCCCCGGAATCGTCCAAAATATTTCAATCCACCCTGGTGTCGAGGCCGGTTTTGGTGCCGAGGCCGGCCCCAACCTATTGGGGCGAAACCTGCCGGCGCCGATAATTTGCCGGCGGGCGCTTGTTTTTCTGCCTGCCCCAACCCTATTCACACCAGTCACAATTGCCCCAATTGTCACCGCCCAGATTGGGGTGTGACGGAGAGGTGGTCCCTTCGCGGGACGATTTCGGCCGTATCTTCGTATATACGAAGATGAAGCTCAAATCGTCCCGCGAACGGCGTCCGGCGAGGATTGCCGGGTGGAAGTCCGGTGCCGACCACTGATCGCCGTAACTAACTGGTGAATCTGGGCTTGAAAAGGCCGGTTGTGCGCACGAAACCGCTCAGACTCACCAGTTAGCAACGTTCCTATAATTGAATGACCTGGAGGAGGTCCCCTGGCCGGACCTCCTCTTTGTCTGCCGGCACCACGGCCAGCACCTCGGCGTGGTGCAACGCGGCCACCAGGTGCGAGCCCGAGCCCCGTTCGTGCACGGGCACCACAACGTCCGGGTCGCCCGGAACCACGCGCGCGGGCAGGTACTGGCGCCGACCGGCGGGGGTGGTCCAGCCAGCGCCGGCCGGTAGCATCCGGGCGGGGTGCTCGGCGTGACCAAGGAGGCGGGCGAGGTAGGGCCGCACGAACAGGGCGAAGGACACCGCCACGGAGACGGGGTTGCCGGGCAGGCAGATGACGGGCACGCCACCCGGGCTGCGCCCGTGGCCCTGCGGCTTACCGGGCTGCATCGCCACTTTCTCGAAGGTCCAGCCGTGGGCGAGGCCGTATTCCTTGACGGGGTCGAACGCGCCCATGGACACGCCGCCGGAGGTGACGATGAGGTCGACGTCGGTGGGCAGTGCCGCGCCGAAGGCTTCGGCCGTGTCCGCCACCGTGAGGACCTCCGTGGGCTCCCCGCCCGCCTCGCGCACGAGCATCGCCAGCAGCGTGGAGTTGGAGTCGGGGATCATGCCCGGCCCGAGCGGCTCGCCCGGGCGCGCCAGTTCCGATCCGGTGGCGACGACGCCGACGCGCGGCCTGCGCACCACCCCCACCTGCCCGTAGCCGATCGCAGCGAGTGCGGACAGCGAGCGGGCGCCGAGAATCGTGCCCGCCGGGATGGCAGGAGAGCCGGCGGTGAGGTCCTCGCCGGCGCAGCGGATGTTGAGGCCCGGTCGCGGGGCGGCCGTGATCCGCACGGTTGCCGGGAGTTCGGAGGCACCCGCGGGGGCATCGGTGTCCTCGACCTTGACCACGGTGTCGGCCCACGGCGGCACGGGTGCGCCGGTCATGATGCGGGCGGCGGACGGACGTGCGCCTGCCGCCCCGGCTCCACCCAGTTCGGCCGGGCCCAGCTCATCGCCCACAGTCCCCGCCGCGATCTCCGACACCACCGCGAACTCCCAGGGCCCCTCGCCCGCAAAATCCCCCACCCGCACGGCGAAACCGTCCATCGCGGAGTTGTCGAAGGGCGGGACGGAGAGCAGGGCGTCGGCGTCGTCGGCGAGGGTGCGCCCCAGCGCATCGGCCAGGCGCACGCTCTCGGACGCCAGCCGCTGCGGGCGGAAGGCGGAGAGGAGGGACGCGAGGTACGCCTCGGGTGTCGTGAGCGCGCCCATCAGGCCTCCACGGAACGGTCGGATTCGAATCCGGGCCGCTCCCACGTGCCCGAACGCCCGCCGGACTTGGCGGTAATCAACAGGTCGGTGATGGCGGCGGAGCGGTCCACGCCCTTGACCATGTCCACCACCGCGAGCGCCGCCACCGACGTCGCGGTCAGCGCCTCCATCTCCACGCCGGTGCGGTCGGCGGTGCGGACGGTGGTGCGGATGAGCACGTGGTCGACCTCGAGCGTGAGGTCCACCTGCGCGCCGTGCACGCCGATCGTGTGGGCAAGGGGGAGGAGGTCGGGCACGCGCTTGGCGGCCGCGATCCCGGCCACGCGGGCCACGGCCAGCACGTCGCCCTTGGGCACGGTGCCGTCCCGGAGCGCGGCCATGACCTCGGCCGAGCACGTGACCTTCGCCTGCGCGTTCGCCGCGCGAACGGTCGGCTGCTTGCCCGTCACGTCGACCATGCGGGCCTCTCCGGCGGAATTGAGGTGGGTGAGCTTCATGAATGTCCTTTCTGGGCGGGCCTCGGTGGGCGCGCCACCACCACACCATGCTAGTGTTTGCGGGTCGCAACAATAGGGAGGACGCACATGGACCGCATCGGCCTCACCGGCGTGCAAGACACCCCACTTGACACCGCCGCCATCGCCGACTCAATCCGCAACGATGCCGCCGGCGCACTCGTGGTCTTCGAAGGGATCGTGCGCAATCACGACGCCGGCCGCGGGGTGACCGGCATCGAGTACAGTTGCCACCCGAGCGCGGCTGAGGTGGTGGCCGACGTCGCCGCCGAGGTGGCCGAGCGGCACCCGGAGTGCCGGGTGGCCGTGGTGCACCGGGTGGGCGAGCTCGCCATCGGGGAGCTCGCGATGGTTGCGGTGGTGGCTAGCCCGCACCGCAGCGCCTCGTTCGCAGCGATCTCAGACGTGGTGGACACGATCAAGGACAAGCTGCCCGTGTGGAAGCGCCAGCTCTTCACCGACGGCACCGACGAGTGGGTGGGCTCGGCGTAGTCGGGAACCCCGGCGCAACTCGTGAACCTGAGACCTGCCAGGCCCATATAGAACCGGTAGCCGGTATATTCACGTGTTCTGTCGAGCGCCCCGTTCGGACGGGCTGCTTAGCCGCCGATTTCTGACATGTAGCGCTCGGGCTGGATGAAACCCGGGTCGTCGATCCCGTGGCCGGGCTTCTTCTCCCACATGGCGTCGGCCCACAGCCGGGCGAGTTTGGAGTCGTCGGCGCCGGAGCGCATCGGGCCGCGCAGGTCGGTCTCGGTGCGGGAGAAGAGGCAGTTGCGGATCTGGCCGTCGGCAGTGAGGCGCGTGCGGTCGCAATCCGCGCAGAACGGCTTCGTCACCGACGCAATCACGCCCACGCTCCCACCCGGGTGATCCGCTCCCGGGGCCACATTCCACAGCTTCGCGGGCGCCGACGGGTCGGCGGTCTCGGCCGGCGTTAGCTCGAACTCCTCGCCCAGGTAGTCGAGGATCTCGTCCTGCGGCACCATATTCGCCCGCGACCACGTCTCACGCGGCCCAAGCGGCATGTGCTCAATAATGCGCAACTGGGCCCCGACGCGCAGAGAGTAGCGCAGCAAGTCGCGCAGACCGGCGTCGTTGACATCCCGTATCGCCACCGCGTTGATTCTCACGGGCGTGAGCCCCGCGTCGAAAGCGGCCTGGATCCCGGCGAACACGGAGGCCAGGCGGTCACGGTGGGAAATGTGCCGGTAGACATCCGGGTCCACCGAATCCATCGACACATTCACCCGGTCCAGCCCCGCCTCCGCAAGCGCCGCGGCCCGCTTGTCCAAGCCGAGCGCGTTCGTGGTGAGGGACAGGCCAGGCCGCGCGCCCGACGTCGTGCGCAAACTCGCGCCAAACGCCACCAAGTCCTCGAGGGACCTGCGCAGAAGCGGCTCGCCGCCCGTAAAGCGGATCTCCTCAATGCCAAGCATCTCCACACCGATCCGCATGAGGCGCATGACCTCGGCGTCGGTCAGCGTCCGCTCCGTGGGTAACCAGTCCAAGCCCTCGGGCGGCATGCAATACGAACAGCGAAGGTTACAGCGGTCCGTGAGCGAAATGCGCAAATCACGCGCCACGCGACCCCACTGGTCACGTAACTGTAGTGTTTCGGCAGTGGCCTCACTCATGAACATCCTCGCCTCGGTGTCTTACTGAACAGCCACGTTACGGGGTGGGACCGAATTGTTCAACACCAAGCTGTGCGAAAACGTGCACGGGCAAAACCGCAGGTGAGAAGGTGTGGGGGGGCGGATCGGGGTCGGGAAGAAAAAACCAGACTTAGGGCGTAGATAGACAAGGAAAGCGCCGGGCTCGAGGAGGGCGTGTTCGCCTAGCCGGCGTAGGTGACGGTGTCGCCGTCGTCGAACGCCAACGTGATCGAGGGTGCCGTAAGGTCGATCGTCACCGTGAGCGAGCCCTCGCCGAGGTTGCCGGGGCAGCCGGCGTTGCCTGGGCGCGAGGTGACGCGGTAGGAGAGGCGCTCGTTGGCTTTGTCCAGGACCTCGACGCGCGCGTCGACCAGCCACGGGTGCCGGCGCCGCGCGGCCACCAGCTCCTGGTAGTGCCGGTACATCCACCAACCGAACTCGCTCAGCTCCTCCGGGGAGGCCGGCAGGGGTGGGCGGATCTGATCGTCGGAGGAGGCGCCCTCGCCTTTCATCCCACGGAACGCCTGCTCATCGCCCTGGTAGATCGATGGGATGCCCGGCAGCGAAAAGAGGATCGCGGCAGCAATGGCGGCGCCGTCGTCGTCGAGGGTGGAGGCGATGCGGTCGACGTCGTGATTGCCCACAAAAATCTGCAGGCGGTGGTCAGCCGAGAAGGCGTCGTGGCGCTCGAGCGCGTGGGCGAGCTCCCACAGATTGCGGTCCTTGAGCGACGACCAGATGCCCTTCCACAGCTCGTACTGCGTGGCGGAGTCGAGGTGGCCGGCGTCGATGAGGCGCAGGTAGTCGCCGTGGATGATCTCGCCCACGAAGACAGCGTGCGGGAAGCGGGCGCGGACGCGGTCCGTGACGCGGGCCCAGAAGTCGGTGGGAACCGAGTAGGCGACGTCGAGACGCCAGCCCGCAATCCCGCGCTCGAGCCAGAACTCCATGGCTTCCACGACCAGGTCCTCGGTGGCGGGGTTGGCGTGGTCGAGCTCGGCCAAGTCCAGGTGGCCTTCCCAATGCTGGGGGTAGCCGTCGTCGGCGACGATAACCGGGGAGGGCTGGCCGTCCAGGGCCGCGAGCGTGAGCGGGTGGCGCACGCCCACGTGGTTGAACACGCCGTCGAGGATGATGTGCAAGCCGCGGGCGCGGCATTCGGCCACCAACCAGTCGAAATCCTCGTTCGAGCCCAGGCGCGGGTCAATGCGCAGGTGGTTCGTGGTGTCGTAGCCGTGCGTGGTCGACTCAAACAGCGGGCCGAACAGGATGCCATTGCAACCCAACTGCGCGACGTAATCCAGCCAGGGGCCGAGCTTGCGCAGCCGGTGCTCCTCGCCCGTGTCCCGCCAATCTTCGCGGATCGGGGCGCCCAGGGCGCCAAGCGGATAGACCTGCCACCAGATCGCGTGTTCCAGCACTTTTGCTCCTTTGTTTGGTCCCTCAAGGCTACCGCGTGGGGGGTGGGTGCGGGGGCGGTTTGGATAGAGGCCCGGGCGTGGTGGCCGACAGAAGTCGTGAATATACCGGCTGGCGATTGCTATGGGGCCTGGTGGGTCTGAGGTCCACGAGTTGTGTCGGGGGTGGCGGGTACCGGGCGGGTATCGGGGACCGCGCCGGCGCCGGTGGTCGGGGTCGCCGGCACTGCTGGTGGAGGCCGGGGACTCCTGGGCGGGCATGAAAAACGGGTGAACCCTCACGGTTCACCCGAATTCTGGTCGGGGTGGCGGGATTTGAACCCACGGCCTCTTCGTCCCGAACGAAGCGCGCTACCAAGCTGCGCCACACCCCGATATCTTGCGACTCAATAAATAGTAGCCGCTACACCCCCGAATTCGAAATCGCTCACGGCAGTGCGCGCGAATTCACACCCGCAGGCTGGGCGGCCACCGGCACGACGTCCAACAAGATCGCCTCCGGCGGGCAGAACGTGCGTAGCGGCATGTAGGTGGCCGACCCAATCCCGGCCGACACCTGCACCCACGCCCCGCCAGCCTCCTCCTTCGCGATCGCAGCGCCGTCGCCCTTGATCGGCTCCTCGGAGTCGGGGAAGCGGGGCCAGTCGAACAGGCCGGAGGCGAGCGACGGGTCGAGGTCACAGTTCGACACCAGCGCCCGATGCGGCGGCAGACACACCTGCCCGCCATGCGTGTGACCTGCGAAAATGAGCGAACACCCGTCCGCGACCATCTGATTGAGCACCCGCTGATAGGGCGCGTGCGCCACGCCGATCCGCATCCGGGGTTGTTCGCCCACGACGGCATCGCCTAGCTTCCCGACGCTGTCCCCCGGGTTGGTGGCTGGCTTTCCAGAGTTGCCCGTCGGCGAGGCCGGGCGGGTTTTGCCGGCTGAGATGGCTGTGCCGGCTGCGCCGGCGGACCTGGCAGTGCCCGCAAAATCTCCAGCGGCGGGCCCATCGACGGGATCTGGGAAGCGGTCGAGGTGTATGTGCGGGTCGTCCACGCCCACGAATTCGAGATCCCACCCGGCCACTGACATCTGGGCGCGCGCGTTCGTCAGGTCCGCCCACCCGCGCGCCTTGAACTCGGCGCGCATGTCCCGCCACGGCAGGGGTCGGCGATCGGGCTGGCCCTTCTTCGCCCCGCGGTTGGACGGCCCGCCCAGGTAGGCGAGCGGATTCTTGAACGTGGGCGCCACGTAGTCGTTCGAACCGAACACGAACACGCCGGGCACCTCCAGCAACTCGTCGAGCGCGGCGAGGACCGGGGCGACGGCGTCGGGTTCGGCGATCATGTCGCCCGTCAGCACCACCAGGTCCGGTGAGGTCTCCGCGAGGTCGCGGATGAAGCGCAGGCGCTTGGTGTGCCGAGCGAGGGTGTGGGCGTCAGAGATGTGCAAGATGCGCAGCGGACGCGCCTGCCCGGGGAGCAACAGCGAACGACGCCGCAACACGTAGCTGTGCGAATGCACCAGCCCATAGACGCCGGCACCCAGGCCAGCCGCTATTAGCCCGCCGCCACCTGCCAGCACGGCATGAGAAGTTCGCATGTATGCCTCCTAGTCGGGCGGGCGGCCCACCGGGCCGCCCGCCATCACGTCCACCGCGTTGAAATTAGTTTCCGCCTGAAATCCAGATCTCGATCCGGCTACCCGGCGTCGCCTCCTGCCCAGGGGCAGGACTCTGCCGAAGGACGGTCCCCGCGGGCTGGCTCGAGGATTCGGTTCGAGTCACGTACCCGTATCCGGCGGCAAGCGTCGCGGATTGCGCGGCTTCCTGAGTCATCCCCAGCAACGACGGGGCGGGGTTTGCCGCCGTGTCACCAGCCGGCTCCGTGGTCTCCTTTGCCGCTTCCTTTGTCTCTTCCTTTTCTTCCGACTCCTCGAGCTTCGTGCGCGGCACGCGGATCGTGGTCGGATCGGCGGTGGGCTTGGCGAACTGTTGGATAGGTTCGCTGGCGAGCGCGGCGTCCATGTAGCTCTTGAACGTCATCGCCGGGTACAGGCCGCCGTAGACCTCGCGGTGGTAGACCCCGTTGATCACCGAGTGGAACATTGAGATGTAGCCTTCGTGGTGACCCTGCCACACGGCGGAGGCGAGCTGAGGGGTGTAGCCGACGAACCAGGCATGGTAGTCCTCGTTCGCAGTACCGGTCTTGCCGGCGGCCGGGCGCCCGCCCGCCAGCTGGGCGCGCTCACCCGTGGCATCGCTCTTGACCACCTGGGCCAGCGTGGAGGTGGTCCGCCGCGCGAGCTCCTTGTCAATGACCTGGCGGCACTGCGGCTGCCGGTCCGACAGCACGTTGCCGTTCGAATCCTCAATGAGCGTGTAGGACTGCGGTTCGCACCGGTTGCCGTCAGCGGCCAGGGTAGCCATGGCCACCGCCATCGACAGCGGGGTGACCGGGTTCGAGCCGATAATCGCAGCCGGGTTCGGCATGAGCGGCAGGGGCTCGCCCAGCTCGTAGGGCAGACTGAGGTTGGCAATCTGCGCTGTCTCCGCGTCCCCATCCATGGCCACGCGTCCGCGCTCCACGCCCAGGTTGCTGGCCATGTCCATGATGTTGCACAGGTCGAGCTGGTTGGCCATCTGCCCGTAGGCCGGGTTGACCGATTGCTTGGTGGCCGTCAGCACGCTCATCATGCCCGTGCCGACGCCGTCAAGCGTGCCGGGCCCCCACGCCTCGCCGGGCCGCGCGCCGGGCGCGCACCGGATCTTCCAGGAGTTAGGCGCGAACTTCTGCGGCGTGCCATTGACCCGCTCCAGCGTGCCGTGCCCCTCCTTCAGCCACTCGACGAGGGTGAAAATCTTGAACGTCGATCCGGCCTGGAATCCCGATCCGCCGCCCATGTTCATGCCCGCGTTGAGGTTGAGCGTCATGTCATCCGGCGATTCGGGGGTGGGGTTGCCAAAGTTCGTGTTCTGCGCCATCGCGCGGATGTGGCCGGTTCCAGGCTCCACCGACGACAGCGCCATGTTGATGGACGATTCGTCACCCACCGGCACCGAGCCCACCACCGCGTCATACGCGGCCTGCTGTTCAGCCGGATTGATCGTGGTGTGAATGACGATGCCACCACGGTAGAGGGCCGCGATGCGCTCCTCGCGTGTCTCGCCTAGCGCCGGATCGTTCAGCACGTCCTTCACCACATACTCGCAGAAGTAGGCCGAAATTCCGGCCTCCGCGCACCCGTTGGGCACCGAGGTGACGTTCAGCATTTCCTCCACCGGCACGGCTACCGCGGCCTCAAAGTCCTCACGCGAAATCATGTCGAGCTTGTACATCTGGCCCAGCACCACGTCCCGACGCTTCTTCGCCTCCTCCGGGTTCGTGACCGGATTCCACTTGCCGGGCGCCTGCGTGATGCCGGCGATCATCGCGGCCTGCGGCAGCGACACGTCCTTCGCCGAGATGCCGTAGAAGTAGCGCGAGGCCGCCTCCACGCCCCACTGCGACGGGCCGAACTGGGCCAGATTGAGGTAGCCCGTGAGGATCTCATCCTTCGTCAGCTTATTCTCCACCGCGATCGCGTAGCGCGCCTCGTTCAGCTTGCGGGAAATCGAACGCTCGGTGGCCGACGCAATGAGCGTGGAATCGCCGAGGATTCGCCCCTCTTCGATGATCGCGTTCTTCACGTACTGCTGTGTGATCGTGGATCCGCCCGCGAGCCGCCCGCCCGTGAAGTTATTGAACGCCGCGCCGATGAGACCCTGGGCGTCAATGCCGTTGTGCGTGTAGAAGCGCTCGTCCTCAATCGCGACCACCGCCTGCTTAATCAGCGGCGAAATCTGGTCGGATGCCACTACGATCCGGTTCTCCGCGTAGAACGTGGCCAGGTGCGAGCCGTCCGCCGCCAAGATAACGGACTGCTCGGACGGCTTGGTGAAGTCAATATCCGTGGGCAGGTCATCAAACACCCGAGTGCCCGCGTTAGCAACCGTGCCCGTGGTGGCCACTATAGGTAGCGCCGCGGCGGCAAGAATCCCACCGCCGACACCGGTGAGCAAAAAGAAGCTGAGCAGGGCGACGATGATCTGTCGGATGGTCATCTTTCGGCCAGAACTACGCATGTTTCAACAATAGTGGTTGCCACCGACAAAGTTGCGTGAATTGGGGCATGCCAAGGGCGGATGTGGCCCGTTTATCTCCGGTGTTCTGCGCTCTGAACAGGGTGAACGCCGCGTCCGCGGACCGGCCGGATGTGATTTTATCGGAGCAGTTGGGTAACATGTTGGTGAGTGACCGCAGTCACGCCAGTTCGGGAGCAAGGGCGCTTTCGGTGAAGGGATAGGTAAATGACGCAGGTATATGAGGATCAGACGTGGGCAGTGCGCGCGATCTGCGCAAACACTGATCCGGATTCGCTCTTCGTGAGGGGCTCTGCGCAAGCCGACGCCCGTCAAATGTGCTTCTCCTGCCCGGTCCGCATCGAGTGCCTGGCCGACGCCCTCGATTCGCAGATGTCCTTCGGCGTCTGGGGCGGCATGACCGAACGCGAGCGCCGCGCCCTCGTCCGCCGCTTCCCCCACATCACCGACTGGTGGGATTACCTCACCGAATCCAACGACGCCGTCGCGATCGAGCTTCGCGCGGGTCGCATTCCGCGCCTCTCGCGGCGTCCGGCAGCGCGCTGACACCCCGCCCTGCCCGTAGCTCGGCCGGCAACAATAATTCGCGGGCCGGATCGAGCCACATCGGCGCATATGTGCAGATGTGGCTCACATCGTCCCGGAAGTATTCGATTGAGCTTGGTGCCCGGCCTACTTGGCGATGAAGGTGACTTCCACTTCCACCGGCGCATCCAGCGGCAACACCGCAACTCCCACGGCGGAGCGGGTGTGCGCGCCGCCGTCGCCGAAGATCTTGCCCAGCAGCTCGGAGGCGCCGTTGATGACGCCGGGCTGACCAAAGAAGCCCGGGTCGGAGGCAACGAAGCCGGTCACGTGCGACACACTCACCAGGTGATCCACCCCGCCGGCAGCGGACGCCGCCGCCGCGAGCGCGTTGAGCGCGCACTGTTTCGCCAGGTCGTAGGCCTGCTCGGCCGACACCGCCTGGCCTACCTTGCCCGTCACCAGCTCACCCTTGACGAAAGGGAGCTGGCCGGAGGTGCGCACCTCGTTGCCGACACGCCGAGCCGGGATGTAGGCCGCAACTGGGGCGGCGACGTCGGGAAGCTCCAGGCCGAGCTCAGCCAGCGCCTGCGCGATGCTCACTCGACCGGCCTCTTCATGTAGGCCACGGGGTTCGTGCCGTTCGGGCCGGGGATAACCGTGACAAGCTCGTAGCCGTCCTTCCCCCACGTATCAAGAATCTGCTTCGTGTTGTGCATCAAGAGCGGTACAGTGACGTATTCCCAAGTAGTCATGGCTCCAGCGTAATGAGACGGGCGGGCCCCGGCAAGGCATTCGATTGGGGGTGCTCTACCCGTTAAAGGCAATTGGACGATGTCGGGGCCATCTGCGTAAAGGAGCAGATAGCCCCGACATCGTCCAGCTAAGCGAAATGCCCGAGCCGCCGGGCGGCGACTAGTGGGCGCGGCGCTGCAGGCGCCCCACCTGGATGAGCAGCACGGCCCGGCCCTCGAGGCGGATCCAGCCGCGGGCCGTGAAGTCCGCCAGCGACTTATTCACCGTCTCGCGCGACGCCCCCACGAGGTGCGCCAGCTCCTCTTGGGTCAGATCGTGGGCCACGTAGATGCCCTCGGGCGTGCGTTCGCCAAAGCGCTCGGCCAGGTCAAGCAGGGCCTTGGCCACGCGTCCGGGCACGTCGGAGAACACGAGGTCGGCCATCTGGTCGTTCGTGTTGCGCAGGCGGGTGGCGAGCTCGCGCAACATGGCCTTGGCCATCTTCGGGTGCTCGTCAATGTAGTTCATCATGTCCTTGTGGGACAGGTAAAGGAACTTTGACGGCGCAATCACCGTGACCGTGGAGGACCGCGCGCCCAGATCAAACAGTGAGAGCTCGCCAATGATCTCGCCCGGGCCGAGGATCGCGATGAGGTTCTCACGCCCGTCGTCGGAGGTGTGGGACAGCTTCACCTTGCCTTCGACAATGACGTAGAGCCGATCGCCCGCGTCACCCTCGTGGAACAGGGACTCGCCACGCTTGAGGCTGGTCTCTGACATGAGGGCCATGAGGGAGTCGCGCTCGTCGTCGCCAAGCTCCTTGAAGAGTTCAACGTTGGCAAGGATGTTCGATTCCATCCGCTTACCTTTCTACTTAAGTTTACTGAGGTCTTCGTGACCATGCCGGTGGGCGGTTGGGGCCGCGCGGCGGGTCGGGCTTGTGTCCGAGGTCATACACACTACATCTTGCCATGCTAGCGCGCTATTCGCACGGTGTATACGGGGGTTTGTCGCGCTAATCTGGTCTTACGCCGCCGATGGAGGTTGACATGATGGAACCCGGCTCGCCCGAGCAGGTCACGGAAATCCTGGGGCGCCTTGCCGCCCTCTATCCCGACGCCGCCTGCGAACTTGACTTCACCACCCCCTTCGAACTGCTGGTTGCCACGATTCTCTCGGCCCAGACCACCGACGTGCGGGTCAACCAGGTGACCCCCGAACTATTCGCCCGCTTCCCCGGCCCGGAGGCCCTGGCCGGCGCCAGTATCCCCGAGCTGGAGGAGATCCTGCGCCCGCTCGGCTTCTTTCGGGCCAAGGCCAAGTCGCTTTCGCGCCTGGGCGGGGCGTTGCTCGAGGCCCACGACGGCGTCGTGCCTGGAACGCTAGAAGAACTGGTGAGGTTGCCGGGGGTGGGGCGGAAGACGGCGAACGTGGTGCTCGGCAACGCCTTCGGCGTGCCCGGGATTACGGTGGACACGCACGTGGGCCGGCTGACCCGGCGATGGGGGTGGACGCAGCAGACCGACGCCGTCAAAGCCGAGCGCGAGCTGATGGAGATCATGCCGCGCGAGGACTGGACCATGGATTGCCACCGCATCATCTTCCACGGGCGGCGGGTGTGCCACGCCCGCCGCCCGGAGTGTGGGGCGTGTGCGCTGGCGGACATCTGCCCGTCGGCAGAATAGGGCCCAGCCGCCGGGTCGGTAGAGTAACCGGGCAAACGTCAGGACTCTGAGAGTTTTCGTCGGCAAAAGAGGCCGTTTTGGCCTCAGGGTCCTGACAATTGACGGGGCGCCGCCGAGCCAATCGGGCAAAACGGAACAACCGCCCCTGGCTAAGCCGAGCAATTCTTGACAAATCGGACATTGCGGCCCGCCGGTGCGCCGATCCCACCCGGAAAGCAGCTACTCGAGCCCCTGAAGGAAGTCCAGTAGCAGGCGCGTGGTGGTCTCGGGCTGTTCCTCGGCCACGAAATGCCCGGCCCCGGCCACTCGCACCTTGTGGTACGGCCCGGTGGAGAACTCGAGGTCCTTATCCCAGGCGCGGTCGGGGAGGAGGGGGTCGGCCTCGCCCCGGATCGCGAGCACGGGGATGTGCACGGAGTTCGCGGAGGCGCGCAGGTAGGTGCGCCCGGTGGCGCTGCGCTGCGAGTTCCACGTCCACCGCAGCTGGTTGATGGCGATCTTCGCCGCGCCGGGCAGTTGCAGGGCCTGGGTGTAGATGTCGGACTGGCTGGAGGCGCCGTTGTTGCCGGAGGCGGACCACTCGGTGAGCAGTGCTCGCACCACGGACTCCTTGGCCAGGTTGCGCCCTGAAATGGGGGTGAGCGCGAAGGTGAGCACGTGCCGCCACGTCCGCAACGTGACATGCATGCCCAGCCGGTGGAGGGTGCGCGGGTGCGGGGAGGAAATGGTGACGAGCCCGGCGAAGAGGTCCTGCTCCATTGACACCGCGCTCCACGCCAGCGCCCCGCCGCGCCCATGCCCGACGACGACCGCCCTGCGCGCCCCGAGCGCCCGCACGATCGCCACGAGGTCGGAGGCGAGGGTGAGCCCGTCTTCGGAGTCGGGGGTCTTATCGGAGCCGCCGATCCCGCGCTGGTCAATGGCTACCACGTGGTAGCCGGCGGCGTGCAGTGGCTCGATCTGGTTGCGCCACGCCCACCAATACTGGGGAAACCCGTGGACGAGCAGTACGAGCGGCTTGTCGGGGTTGTGGGAGCCGGCGATCGCGGCGTGGAACTGGGCGCCGTTGGCGCGGATGTATTCGTGGCGCCAGGGGCCGGGGAGGGTGATGCAGGTGGTGTCGGCGGGCATTAGGAATCGCGAAGGAGTAGGTTGCGGCGGGTGACGGTGGTGCCGAAGGCCTGGCCGCGGCGTCGTGCGCCGTGCGAGACGATGCCCGTGAGCAGCAGCAGCGCGCCGAAGACGGCGATGCGGCCGGTGGCGAGGTCGTTGCCGAGGTGGTAGACGACGTTGCCGGTAAATGCGTTGTAGCCGCCGATCGCGTTCGACAGCTGCTCCACCACGTCCTGTGCGAACTTCGGGGCGCCGAGCGCGCCGGCCCCCGCGAGCAGGACGAGCGTGCCGATCACGTTCGCGCCCAACGACGACGCCCGGGCCATCCACCAAATAATTCCCGCGACGACGACGCCGCCCGCCAGCTCCAGCAACGGCATGAGCTGCGGGGAGCCGGTCATCCACGGGTTGTCGGGGACGATCGCGAGGCGAGCCCCGGCGTCGGCGATGAGGTACCAGGCCGCGGGCACAAGCAGCAGGGTGAGTAGGAGGGCGCCGGTGTGGGTGAGGCCGCGGCCCTTGGGGGCGTCGGGGATTCTGTCGGCGAGGACGGTGTCGCCCGGGTCGGCGGACCAGCGCTCGCGGCGCTCTTCGGCGTCGGCGGAGCTGGCGGCGGTCATGAACGCCGGCGCGGCGGGGGAGTCCAGGGTGGGCTGCTCGACGGCGGTGTCCGGGCTGGCCGGGGAGCTCGCGTATGGTTCGTAGGAATCGCCGAAGGTGGCCGCGCTCATGACGGAGGTGCGCGTGGGGCCGCGCGGGGCGTCGTGGGTGGAGGATGCGGGATCGTCGGAGGTTTCGGAGCTCAGCGGGCCGAAGCCGCGGGGGCTGGAATCGGAGTCGGTGCTGGCGGGCGAGTCGGCGCGGGCCGGGCCATCAGCTCGGCCCTCAGTGGAATCGGCGGCCAGGCCCTCGGCCCAGCCCTCGGCGGGCGTGGCATCCTTGGCGGGCGCCCCACCCTCAGTCGGCTCAGCGCCCTTGGCCGGCGCATCAGACGACCAGCCGTTCCCCTCGTCGCGACCAGGTGCCAGCGGGTCCGCCTCCCATGTCCCCTCGGTGCCGGCCTCGTTGTGCGCGGGGAACTCGGGCTCCACCGACCCGGTGAAGCGGTGCGGCAGGCCGTCGTTGGCGAAGCTGCCCAGTGTGGGTTCGGCCTTGCCGGGCTCGGCGGCGGGTGCGGGGGCGGCGGCGCGGTCGTCGAGCGGCTCGAGGATCGAATCCTCGTCGTCGAAGGGCCGGCGCGAGTTGGAGTTGTAGGGGTCGGTAGGCGTTGACACGTTGTTCTCCTTCTACTTCTTGCTCCAGCGTAACGACAAAGAGCGGCGATAAGCCAGAACTTGTCGGCGTGCCTGTGTGGAAAACGCAAAACTATCCACAGTTGCGCCGCCGGGGCGCCGCACCCGCGCCGGATTCGCAAGACTGCCGGCATGGAGAACATGCATTCAGTGGTGTACACCGGCACGGATCGGACCGTGGGCGACGAGCTGGCGCGGCTCGCGGACCTCGTGGGGATTGATTTTGCGCGCCTGCGCGCCCCCGCGGTGCTCATGTTCGACGACGCCGACGCCCCCGGCCAGGTCGAGGCCCACTTCCACGAGATGTTCGCGCCCTACTTCCCGCGCGGCCGGGTGCGCCTGGATCCGCACGAGTCCGCGGATGTGCTCGAGCTCATGGCCGCCGTGGGGTTGACGATGCGGGGGCGGGTGATCGGGGTCGTGGGCGCGCATGGTGGGGCCGGGGCGTCGACGATTGCGGCCTGGCTGGCGCGGCTGATTGCGGTGGAGGACGACTGCGCGCTTGTTGACGTGAATCCGGCGTCGGTGGGGATTGACCACCTGCTCGCGATCGATGCCGAACCTGGCAAGCGCTGGGCGGACCTGGCCGGAGACGGCGCGATCCTGGCCGGGCGCCTTAACCGGGTGCTGCCGCGCTGGCAGGATGTACGCGTGGTCTCCGCCGACGACCGGGGCGGGGTTCCCGATGCCGCAGCCGCGACCCGCGTCATCAGCGCGCTCGCGCAAACGCATGCGTGGACGGTGCTCGACCTGCCGGTCGCGGCCGGGATGGCGGGCAGTGAGTGGCACGGGCTACTCGATTGGTGCGACGTGGTGCTGCTGGTGACGAGGCCCGACGCCGTCGCCCTGGCTCACGCTCGCGCCCGCCGAGACCAGATCGGGCGGCAGATGGTGGCGGTGGGCAACACGGTGGGATCAAAGATGGAGGCCGCCCACCTGGCCGGTGCAATCGGCGTGCCGGCGATGTTTTCCGTGCGGACCTTGCGCGGCACCCGCGGCGATCTCGACCACGGCGTCACCCCCGGCGACCGCAAACGCTCCGGCGCCGAACGGGACCTGCGCGCCCTGTGGGAGCACGTGCTGGAGGTGACGGCATGAACCTCGATCCGGCCCAGCTGGCGGGGATTCGGCGGCGGCTCGCGGCGGGGGAGAACCTGCGCGGGGCGCTTGCAGCGGTTCCCGGCGCGATCTTCACGGCCGACGTCGCGGCCCTGGACGCGCAGGTGCGCCGCGAACTCATCGGGGCCGGGCCCATCATCGCCCCGCTGCTGGAGGACGCGGAGGTGACGGACGTTGTCGTGAACGGGGTGGAAGTGTGGGCCGACCGCGGGCAGGGCATGGAAAAGGTGGCGGCCGAGCTGGAGGGCGAGGAGGCGACGCGGGCGTTGGCGGTGAGGCTGGCGGCGTCCTGCGGGCAACGCCTGGACGACGCGAGCCCGATCGTGGACGGCACGTTCCCCTCCGGCGTGCGATTGCACGCGGTGATTCCGCCGCTGTCGGCCGAGGGCACGCTCATTTCCCTGCGCACGCACCGCGCCCGCGTGCTCACCCTGGACGAGCTGGAGGCGGGCGGCTCGGTGGAGGCCGAGGTGGGGCGGGTGGTGCGCGCGCTGGTGGAGCGGCGGGCGAACGTGCTGATCTCGGGGGCCACGGGCGCGGGCAAGACGACGTTCCTCAACGCCATGCTGTCGCTGATCGGAGCCGAGCAGCGGATTTTGGTGATTGAGGAGTCGGCGGAATTGCGGCCCGACCACCCGCACGTCGTGCACCTGCAGGTGCGCAAAGCTAACGTGCAGGGCGCGGGCGAGGTGACGATGAGCGACCTCGTGCGCGCCGCGATGCGCATGCGCCCCGACCGGATCGTGCTCGGCGAATGCCGTGGCGCCGAGGTGCGCGACGTGCTCGGTGCGCTCAACACCGGCCACGAGGGCGGGTGGGCCACGATCCACGCCAACTCGACCGCGGACATCCCCGCTCGGCTCGTGGCGCTCGGCACGCTGGCCGGTATGAACGAGGTCACGGTCGCCGCGCAGGCCGCCTCCGCGCTCGACGCCGCCATCCACGTCCGCCGGCTTGGCGGGCGCCGCTTCGTGTCCGAAATCTCCGTGTTCGCGCGCCGAGGTGGGGAGCTGTTCGCGCCGGTCGCGATGCGGGTGGACCGGCCCGGCGGATGCGTCACGCACGACGACGGGTGGGCGGCCCTGGCCCAAAGGCTTGGGTTGGAGCCGGGGGCGGGGGTCGGGCGGTGATCTGGTTCGGCGTGCTCCTGGTGGTCGCCTTCGTCACCGTGCCGCGCCGGAGCGTGGAGCGAAAGTTGCGCGGGCGGCGTCGCCCGGAAAAACAGCCCCGGCCGGTGATGGACATGGGCGCGATCGTGACGGAGGTGGCGACGCGGCTGCGGTCGGGGTCGAGCCCGGAGCGGGCGTGGGCGCAGACGTTGCAACACGCAGGGCTCGAAGTGGACGACCCCGTTCTCGGCGACGACGGCGTCCCCCTCGCGCTGCGCGGGCTCGAGCGCATGGGCTGGTGGGAGCGGCGTAAAGTGGGCGTGACCGACGTGGCGCTACACACCCTGCCCGCCACGTACGCCGTGTGCGTGATGAGTTTCCGCACGGGCGCGCCGATGGCCGACGTGTTGGAGGCGTGCGCGGCAGGGATCACCGAGTCGGGGGAGGCGAAGAACGCGCGCGAGGTGGCGCTGGCCGGCCCGCGCACGTCCGCCCGCATGCTCGCGGGGCTGCCGGCGATCGGGATTGCGTTGGGGTACGTCATGGGCGCGGACCCGCTGGGCTTCCTATTCACGACGACGCTCGGGCGCCTCGCACTCGTAGCAGGGCTGAGCTTTGAGGTGGCGGGGCTGATGTGGACTGCGCGGATGGTGGCGCGGGCGCGGGTAGAGGAGGAATAGGTGCTGGGGCTAATGGTGGTTGCGGCGGTGCTCGCGGTGGTGTGGATGCCGTGGAGGGTGTCGGGAGGAGGCGCTGGCTCGAGCGGGGCTGGGGCCGCGGGCTCGGGGCTGGCGCGGGTGCGCGAGCGGGTGGCCCGCGTCGTGGGCAGGGCCGGGGTGCTCGGCAAGAGGGCGGACGAGCCGGTGGACATGGCCGTCGTGCTGGATCTGGCGGCGGCGGCGCTGGGGTCGGGGTTGTCGATCCCGGGGACGCTCAAGGCGCTCGACGCGGCGATCGGCGGGGCCGCGCGCACGCAGACCGCGAACCTGCTGCTCATGGGGGCCACCTGGGAGGAAGCCTGGGAGGACCTACACCGCGACCGACTCCGCGACGCCCTCCGCGCCGCCTGGACCGACGGAGCCGCGCCCGTGCCACTCATTCAGCGCAGTGCTCAGAGCCTGCGCCTGCAGCGCCAGCGTAATGCGAAGGAGGCCGCGGCCCGGCTGGGCGCGCGGCTAGTGATGCCGCTCGGGTTGTGCTTCCTGCCCGCGTTCATCCTGCTGGGCGTCGTTCCGGTGGTGGCGGGCGCGGCGGGGCGCCTGTTCGGGCTTTAGCCGGCCGTATACCCGGCTGACCCGTCAGAAGTCGTGAGTATGCCGGCTGGCGGTGTGTATGGGGCGTTGGTGAGTCTTATTTTCACGAGTTGTGTCGGGTGTGCCGGGTAGCTGGCTTTGACGGGGCCCGGCGACGGGGCGGGGGCGAACTATCCACAGCGAAGCTCCCGGGAGGGCTATTCACTTTTGGGGATTATCGGCGTTTCCAGATTTTGCGATTGATGAGACTGGAGATGTCACACACCGTGACGGCCCCACACGGGGGCATACAACACGAGAGAGGAAAAACAATGAAGGCAAAGAAGTTTCTGACTCCGCAGGCTGAGTCGGGCATGGTGTCGGCGGAGTACGCGGTCGGTACGGTAGCGACCACGTCCATCGCGGGGATCTTGATCTGGCTGGTCCAGCAGGACTGGTTCCGCGAGGGCATCGCGGCGATCTTCAGGCTCATTTTCAAGTACGCCTAGCCGTTCGGCGGGTGGGGCGAACCCCACCCGCCGAACCCGGTCATAGGGAAAGGAGGGAACGAGGTGAACGGAAGCGAGCGGCGGGCTGGGTCAGGGCGTGCTCCGGGAGGTGGGCCAGCTGGGCAGGCTGAGGCAACGCGTGCGGCGGGCGACATGCCAGTCGGCTGGGTGCGGGCCGAGGGCGGGATGGTCACCGCGGAATTCGCCATCGTCACGCCGGCCGTGATCCTCGTGGCGCTGGCCCTCATCTCCATGCTGGTGATGGGCTGGAAGCAGGTGGAGGTGGGCAACGAGGCTAAGGAGATTGCCCGGGAGTATTCCCTTCACGGGCACACCACCCTGGCTGAGCAGGCCAAGGCAACGGGAGCGGACGTGCGGCTCGGCGTGGAAGGGGAGGTCGTGACGGTGACGGTCACCCGCCGTGGCGGCGGCCTCTACTCCTGGTTTGACCTCGACTTCAGCGGCACTCACCGGGCCGTCATCGAACCGAGGAGCCATGGCTAGGGCCCGGGCGGAGCGGGGCTCCGCAACGACTCTCGCGGCGGGCATCATCGTGGCGCTCGCGGCGTTGGCCACCCTCCTATTCCAGTTGGTCGCGGCGGCGGGCGAGCGCATGGAGGCACAGAACGTCGCCGACCTGTCGGCCATCGCGGCCGCGATCACCTACCGGGATACGAGCTCGCAGGAGGGCGCGTGCGCGCGGGCCCGCGAGCTGGTGCTCGGCTACTCAATCACCTGCGAGGTAGAAGGGAGGAACGTGCGGGTCACGGTCCGCCGCGAGTCCCGCTTCGCCTGGATCACCCGCGCCCACGAGGCTAGCGCTGTGGCGGGCCCGGCTCGCGGCCCGTAGGGCTGGGCCAGGAGGCGAGCAGGTAGCGCAGCAGGGCGGTGGCCCCGTGCTTATCGAGCGGTTCGTTGTTGTTCCCGCACTTGGGTGACTGCACGCACCGCGGACAGCCGTGGGCGCAGTCGCAGGATTCGAGGGTGTCGAGCGTGGCGCGCAGCCAATCCGCCTCGGCGTCGAACCCGCGGTCGGAGCAGCCGGCCCCGCCGGCCATTGCGTCGTGGACGATGATGGTGGGCTTGCCGGTCTGTGGGTGGGGGGCGGTGGACAGGCCGCCGATGTCCCAACGGCTGCACGTGGCGAACAGTGGGAGCAATGCGATCATCGTGTGCTCGGCGGCGTGCAAGGTGCCGGGCACGTCGGCCGTGCGGATCCTGGCCGACGTGAGCGCCTCGACGTCGATCGTCAGCCACACTCCGGTGGTCTCCAACGACCGCATGGGCATGGTCAGCGGGTGGGTGCCAAGGTACAGGCCGTCGGCTACCCGCCGCACGTCGTAGCCCACCACCCGCGACTGCACCACCACCCGCCCGCGGCACCACGTGCCGTGGGGGAGGCGCACCTCGGCGTCGGTGGAGAGGATCTCCACGGAGGTCTCCTCACGGGCGAAGGTGCGGATCTCCTCCTCGCGGTGGCGGTGGACGAGCGCGACGTCGTCGGCCAGGCTCTCCACCATGTACGCCACGCCCTGGTGGAGATAGATTGCGCCGGGGTGGACGGTGATGTCGGCGCGCGCCTGGTCCACGGTGCCAAGCAGGGCGCCCGATTCGGCGTCGATGATCGACACGGTGGTGCCACCGCCGCGGATGTCAACCATGTCGTGCGGGCTTACGTGCAAGGCCGGGTTCCAGAACCAGCCGCGCGGGCGGCGCCGAAGTAGGTCGGCGCGCTCGAGGTCTTCGAAGACCTCGGTGGAGGGCAGGGAGAAGATCATCATGTCCGCCTCCGTGAGCGGGACCTCGGTGGCCGCCGCACACAGGTGCCCGGGCAGGATCCACGGGTTGGTGGGATCGAAGACGCTCATCTCCGGGCTCGCCTCGAGGATCGCGGGGTGGCTGAGGATGTACTGGTCGAGCGGGTTGTCCCGCCCGATGAGGACCGCCAGCCCGTTCTCACCGGCACGGCCCGCCCGGCCGATCTGCTGCTGGAAGGAGGCCTGCGTTCCGGGCCACCCCGTCACGACGACGGCGTCCAGGCCCGCGATGTCAATCCCGAGCTCGAGCGCGGAGGTGGTGGCGAGCCCGCGCAGGTCGCCCGTGCGGAGCTGGCGTTCCAGTTCGCGGCGTTCCTCGGGTAGGTAGCCGCCGCGGTAGGCCGCCACGGTGCCCTCGAGGTGGGAGGCCCGCTCGTGGAGGACCTCCCGCGACACCTCGGCCACCCGCTCCGTTCCCGGCCGGGAGCGCACGAAGGTGAGCACCCGGGCGCCGGCGGCCACGAGGGTGGCGGTGAGCTCGCCGGCCTCGGTGTTGGCGGAGCGGCGGCGGACGTCGATGTTGCCCTCGTCGTCAATCGCGGCGGGCTGGGCGTCCTCGACCTCGCGGCAGGCGAGGGTGAGGATGTCGCGCTGGCCAGCGGGTGAGCCGTCGTCGACCACAGCGACGACCTGCCCGAAGGCCTCCCCGAGGAAGCGCTGGGCGGACACGGCCGGCTCATAGGCGGTGGCGGAGAGGAACACGACCGTGGGATCGGCGCCGTAATGCCGTGCCACGCGCAGCAGCCGGCGCACCACCAGCGCCACGTTGGAGGCGAAGGAGCCGCGATAGGAATGGAATTCGTCAATCACGACGTAGGCCAGGCCGCGCCAGAGCCGCTGCCACATCTCCTGCCGGCCGAGCAGGCCGAAGTGGGCGAAGTCGGGGTTGGTGATGACCACGTCGGCGCTGGTACGGGCCCAGGCGCGGGTGGGGCCGTCGGCGTCGCCGTCCACGCTCGCCACGCCGATCCGCCGGTCCACGAGGGCGGCGAGCCGCGAAAGCGCCTGCTCCTGGTCGGCACCGAGCGCCTTCGTGGGCGCGAGGTAGAGCGCGGTGGGGCGGGAACGCGCCGAGGCCAGCGACGTTGTGGCGCGCCCTTCCGCGATCGCCGACAGCACGGGCACCCACGCGGCCAGCGACTTGCCTGACCCCGTGCCCGTTGCCACCACGACGTGGCGGCCGCTGTGAGCGGAGTCGGCAGCCTGGGCCTGGTGGATCCACGGCCGCTCCACCCCGATCTGGGCAAGCGCGGCGCGCACCTGCGGCGCAACCCATTCACCCCACGTGCCGTAGCGAGGCGCGCGGGGCGGGACGACGACGTGGCCGGTGAGCTGGTCGGCGCCGTAGGATCGGGCAACATCGAGGAGCATGGTGCCAGTGTGCCACCCCGCTCCGACAAATTCAGACCCGCCCGCACGACGGTCGAGGCGCGGCTTCCCGAAAGGGCGCGGCTCGCGCGGTGCGCACCTTGCGCACGCCTGCCCCGCCGCCCGGCGTCAGCCGCGCCGCGGGCCCCTCCGAAAAGGGCACCTCAGTCGATGGCGAAGAGGTCGCCGGGCTGGCAGCCGAGCGCCTCGCAGATCGCGGTGAGGGTGGTGAAGCGGACGGCGCGCGCCTTGCCGGTTTTAAGGATGGAGAGGTTGGCCATGGTCAGGCCGGTGCGTTCGGAGAGCTCGGTGAGGGTTATGCCGCGGGCGGCGAGCACGGCATCGAGCGTGCAGACGATCCGGTGATCCTTTTCAGACGACATAGTCGAGCTCCTCCTGCATCCTTGAGCCCTGGCGGAATGCTGCCCAGAACGCGAGGGCGAGGATGCCGGCGAACACGAGCGCGAGGCCGAGCGTGTCGGGCCCCGCGGCGATGGTCGCGCCGTCCCCGCTCGTGGCGAGTTGGAAGGCGCTGGAGTCCTCGGAGATGCGGGTCGTGGAGGCCTCGCCCAGGACGTAGGCGATCACGCCCCCGGCTACGAGCAGCCCCGCCACCAGGCCCATCCGGCTTAGCGTGGCGCGCGCGAAGGCCTGGGCCTTGCTGATCCGGCGGATGACCCCCGTGCCGAGCACAAGCGCGGTGGCGAGCGTGAGGAGGACGACGGCGTCGTAGGCCACGGTCCACCCAATCGTGGCGGACGAAACCCAGCTCATGGGCACGCTTGATTCGCCGTTCATGCAGAAGTAGGGCAGGTCGCACGCGCTGGCGGGCGCGCCGCCCAGGTGCGAGCCCACGGTCAGGGCGACGAGGGTGTCGAGCAGGCCGGCACCGAGCAGGCACGTGCCGAGCCAGATGATGGCCACGGCGCCCCAGAGGAGGATCTTCTCCCAACGGGTCATGACAACTCCTTATCGTTAATCGATGTTATTGATTAACAATAAACTCGCGTGTGGCATCGGGCAAGGGTCGCGCCTCCGCCCGTGGGGGGGGGATCCGCCCTTCTCCTCAACAAACTCAGCACGCACCGTGGTCGCGCCTCCGCCCGTGGGGGGATCCGCTTCACGACGCCCGAGGCCCGGCTCGCGCCCTGCGAGCCGCGCCCGCAGCTCCTAATCCGCCACCGGCCGCGGAAGACGATGTCCTCTTTAGTTAAAGCCCGCTCGAATACGAACTGCGCGCTGAGATGGGCATCACAGCGTGAACTGCACAACTGAACCGTCAACAACCAGCGGGCAAGCCTAGAGGCTCCGGTAATGTATCCGTCCAGAATATTTTCGGCAACGCACCACAACCCGGTCGTGGGCGCTTGCCACTGTCATTTTGGAAGGGATGTTTTGAAGTTCGTAGGGAGAGCTTGGCGCTACTGTGTACGCAAGCCAGTAAAAACACTCATCATCTTTGCTGTTCTGGCCATCATGGCCACCGTGGTTATGTCCGCCAGTGCGGTCACCCGCTCAGCAGACCACGTGTCCAATGAAATCGAAGCAAAGACTGGCCGCGGTTTCGTCCTGGAGAACAACCCCCAACATAACCCCGGAACACCACGAGGCGCCGGCACCGTCAAAGCTGCTGACATCGACAAACTCGCGGGGCTGGACGGTGTGGAATCGTACGTGGCCCGCCAGAACGTGACCGCTGACCTCGTGGGGGCGGAAGTGCAGAAACTCGACCACGCCGACTATGACAAAAAGCGTGAAGAACAGTTCGGCAATGCCGTCAACGTGTGGGGTGTCAACAACAGCGAAATCGCCAACAACTTCCGCAGCGGCACGCTGAAACTCACCCAGGGCCGCCACCTGACACCCGACGACAAGAACAAGGCCATCATCCACGAGGATCTCGCCAAAGCCAACAACCTCAGCGTGGGCAGCAAACTTACGCTGAAGGGCAACAAGTACGACGTCGACAACGAACGCCAGTCCACAGAAGAAGTCACAACCGAAATCGTGGGCCTCGTATCCGGCGACAACCCCCGCCCGCCGGCAACGCGCAATGAGCTTTTCGCCAACACCGTCTTCACTGACCTTGATACCACGCGCGCGCTGTACGAGTTCACGCCAGAAACTGAGATCTATCAGGACGCGAACTTCTTCATCAGTAAAGACGCCGACCTCGACAAGGTCGCGCAAGCTGCCAAGCAGCAGGACGTCGACTGGCAGAACTATCAGATCTCCCCAGCAGCCCAGTACCTTTCGGGCATCACCGGCGCTGTTGACGGCATCAAGAGCATCATGCGCAGCACCACCGTTGCCGCCACCATTTTTGCTGCTGCAATCGTGGCTCTCGTCCTGTTCCTATGGCTGCGCGAACGCAACAGGGAAACCGGCACGCTGCTGTCCATCGGCGTGACCAAAACCAGCATCGCCGCACAATACTTCACCGAAATGATCATGATCGCCGTACCGGCGTTCATTGCCGCTTACTTCGCCGCCGGCCGATTCGCCCAATGGATGGGCGACACCACCCTGGCCAGTGTGAACAAGTCGGCAGCACAGGACATGGCGCAGGCCGGACAGTTCGGTGCTGACATGGAATCTTCCGCGTCAGCCCAAACACTGGAAAACCTGACAGTGGGACTGACCTCTGCTTCGGTTGTTCAAGCCGTTATCATCTGCGCGGTCGTCATCGCCGTGGTCGTTGCCATCACAGCTGTGCCCATGCTACGTAAGAGCCCCCGTGCGATCCTGGCGGACACCAAATGACCAGCCCCTGGTCACGCGCAATCCGCTGCGTTACTCGCAAACCCGGCCGCACCCTGACCATGATCCTCATCATGGCCGTGGTGTGCACCGCGCTCGTCGCCCAATCCGGTGTGCGCTCCACCATGGCCGAGGTCAAAAACGCCATCAACACCAACGTCGGTGCCGGATTTACGGCAACCGTGTCGGCAGGGGAGACCGTTGGCGAGGTGGAGTCCGGTTCGGAAGGTGACCCGGCACCTCGGGAAGGTGACCAGGTGGAGACCACCCCAGGTGAGGCACCTGTGGTGGGCTCCACCTCGGGAGATTTCACGGGTCTTGATCGTGACCTGGCCGAGCGCCTGGCAGCCCTGCCCCAGGTGGCGCGGCACAGTCTCGAAGCTGAAACCTTGGCTCGGCCCGAAGGCGCGCAGCCGGTACTGGGTACCAGTGGAATTCAGCTGGACCCGAAATTCGCCGGTGATGTCAGTGTGACCGGAACCAGTGATTCTTCGCTCAGCCCGGCTTTTCAGGGCAAGCTGTACCGGCTTGTCGAAGGGGAGCACGTGGGCTCGCAGGAAGATTCGAAGTCCAGCGCTGGGGAGCCGCGGGCCATTATCCACCGCGCGTTCGCTGATCAGAACAAACTCGGTGTGGGCGACAAGCTCACGCTTACCCGCGATGGTGCGAAGGTCACGGTCACGGTTGCCGGCATCCTCGAAGGCAAAACCGACAACCCCACGGGTCTGCCATCCGGGGCATCTGAGAACCACATTTTCGTGGACCTTTCATCTGCGCAGAAGCTGGGCGCGCCCCTGACCACGGGCCGCTATTTCACGCAGAACGCACAGCAGCTGCCGGAGACGCTCGCGGCTGCTGGGCGCATAGCGCCCGAGCTGACACTGGAGGACAATTCCGCACAGTTCGCACCCGTACTCCAGGCGATTTCCGGGGTGGACCGACTGCTGGGAATCCTGCTGTTGGGTCTGGGGGTGGCCGGTGCGTGTGTGCTGGCACTGGTGAGCACCTTCTGGGCGCGCGGCCGTACTTACGAAATCGGCGTCCTTCTGTCCTTGGGCAAAAGCAAAGCCAATGTGCTGTCGCAGTTTGCGATCGAAGCCGGCATTTTCGCCGGTGCGGCCGCAGTCATCGCCGCGGTGGTCGGCACAGCTCTTTCCACCCGGCTGGGACAGGCCGTCTTCGCGCAGGTAGGCGGGGAGGCGCTGTCGTCGATTCAGCTAAGCACCGGAGCCGGTGATGTTGTCCTAGCGTTGGTGCTGGGCGCCGTCATCGTGCTCTTCGGAGTGTCCGTGGGAGTCCTGCCGCTCGTCATGCAGCGCCCCAAACGAATTCTTGCAAAACTCAGTTAGGAAACATCATGGCCATCATGCAGCTTGATCACGTCAACTTCAGCTATGCCAGCCGCGCCAAGCGGGTGCTCAGCAACGTCAGCTACGACTTCGAAGAAGGAACGTTCTACGCAATCGTGGGCTCGTCCGGTGCGGGCAAAACAACCATGTTGAACCTGCTGGCTGGGCTGGATACACCCACTCAGGGGACTGTCCGGTTTGGCGGCGACGACATTGCCGAAACCGGGTACACCCGTCACCGCAAGGACCAGATTGCGCTGGTGTTCCAGAACTACAACCTCATCGACTATCTGACACCCTTGGAGAACCTGCGCCTGGTCAACCGCAAAGCCAGCATTGACGACCTCACGCGGTTGGGCATCGACGCGGCCGCTGCAAAGCGCAACGTGCTGGCCCTGTCCGGTGGTCAGCAGCAGCGAGTGGCGATCGGACGGGCCCTGGTTTCCTCAGCTCCTGTCATCCTGGCTGATGAGCCCACCGGCAACCTCGATGAGGAAACCGCCGAAGGCGTCATCGAGATTCTGCGGGACGCAGCCCACCAGCAGGGCAAATGCGTCATCGTGGTCACGCACTCGAAGCAGCTGGCACGAGCAGCCGACATCACCCTCCGCCTCGAACAGCGTAAACTCGTCGAGCACAAAAAGGCCTAGACGGGCGAGGTGGGGTTACTTCTTTCCGAATGATCTGCCGAAGAACGAAGTCTTCTTCGGCAGATCGTCGGTCCAGGCGTTTGCTGCCTGGGCGCTGTTCGGCCCATTTCTGACACCGTCAGGGGCGGGGTGGGTGTAGGCAAAGTGCCGTGCGCGCACGGTGAACGCATCGTCGTCCCGGCCTACGGCCCCAACGGGACGCTGAAGTTCTTGAATGACCAGGTCCCCACCCACCTCGGCCAATGATTCGTCCTGACCATCCTCCACGAACGCAAAACGAGACTTGTCAACAATAGGTTCGCCCCCGTCCAATTCCGCATCGCCGGACATCAGGTGTCGAACCAAGGTGCCATCAACAAACACCCGGTAACCCGCCGTTCGTTATCACGCCGGCCGCCGCGCGGGAGGGCGTGGGCAAGCTTGACTATCGGGACGCTGGGCTGGACGTTGACCTCGTCATGCGCGAGCTGTTGCCCGTCACGTCCTACATCGAGATGTGGCTGCGTGACGGCGCGCTCACCCACGCCACCCTGACTCTGCCCTCTCGTACCGCGCGTGGCTGGCGGACTTCGGCGCGCGCAAGGTGACCCACATCGGCATGGGATATCTGGCCGTGGGCTGGGCGACGGCGTCGTGATCGCGCAAGAGCTACACGGAATGGTCCTGCCGAACCTGCACAAGTACATGGAGCGGATCTGGGCCGGGCTGCGGCAGGAGGACTTGGCGAGGTTGGCGCCAGTGGCGCACGGGGAGCTGACCACGGCGCAGATCGTGTCCGCGCTGGCGGAAATATTGTCGGAGGCGCCGGATACACTGGTGGAAAAGTTGATATCGAAAGTTGTTCAGCTCAAACAGTTGGGTATGCTGACTTTCGTCGAGCCGGTGGCGCTTTAGCCGGCGTTCACGTTCAATCTCGCCGCGGGGCGAATAGAAAGAGGAATCAATGACGAAGCTTGTCATCGTCGAGTCTCCTGCCAAGGCGCGCACGATCGGGAACTATGTGGGTTCCGATTTCGTGGTCGAGGCGTCCATTGGGCATATTCGTGACCTCCCGCGCCCATCGGAGCTGCCAGCCGAGATGAAGAAAGGCAGTTTCGGCAAGTTTGCCGTGGACGTGGAGCACGATTTTGAGCCCTATTACGTGGTGAATGCGGACAAGAAAAAGAAGGTCGCCGAGCTGAAGAAAGCGCTCAAGGATGCCGACACGCTCTACCTCGCAACCGATGAGGACCGCGAGGGTGAGGCGATCGCGTGGCACCTGCTCGAGGTGCTGAAGCCGAAGGTGCCGGTCAAGCGCATGGTCTTCCACGAGATCACGAAGGAAGCGATCACCCGCGCGCTGGATAACACCCGTGATATCGACACACAGCTGGTGGATGCCCAGGAAACGCGCCGCATCCTTGACCGGCTGGTGGGGTATGAGGTGTCGCCGTTGCTGTGGCGCAAGGTGGCGCCGGGGTTGTCAGCGGGGCGCGTGCAGTCGGTGACCACCCGTCTGGTGGTGGAGCGCGAGCGGGAGCGTATGAAGTTCGTGCCGGCCTCGTACTGGGACGTGACGGTCAGCCATGACAAAGAAGGCCAGCCGTTCGAGTCGAAGCTGTATGCGGTGGACGGCGTGCGGATCGCGTCGGGCAAGGATTTTGGCGACGACGGGCGGCTGACCGCCAAGTCGGAAAAGGCGGGCGTGGCCACGCTGTCGGCCGAGCAGGCGGAGCAGGTGGCGAAGGCGATCGAGGCGGCGTCGGCGTACGTGGCCTCGGTGGAGACGAAGCCGTACCGCAGGCGGCCGGCGGCGCCATTTACCACTTCCACTCTGCAACAGGAGGCCTCGCGCAAGTTGCACCTTTCGGCGCGTGACACGATGCGGGTGGCCCAGGCGCTGTACGAAAACGGCTTTATCACCTACATGCGAACGGATTCGACCAACCTGTCCACCGAGGCGATCTCGGCGGCGCGGCGCCAGGTGCAGGAACTGTACGGCGCGGACTACCTGCCGGAAAAGCCGCGGCTTTATACGTCGAAGGCGAAAGGCGCCCAGGAGGCGCATGAGGCGATCCGACCGGCGGGCGATTCGTTCCGCACGCCCCAGCAGGTGGCGAACGAGCTGCGCGGGCGGGAGTTTCAGCTGTACGAGCTGATCTGGAAGCGCACGGTCGCCTCCCAGATGGCGGATGCCACGGGCTCCACCGCGTCGGTGCGGTTGGTGGTGGACGTGCAGGCCGGGGGCGTGCAGGAAGCCACGCTGGCGGCGTCGGGAACGATCATCACCTTCCGCGGATTCCTCGCGGCGTACGAGGAGGGCCGGGACAAGAAGCGCTATGAGGACAAGGAGTCGGAGGCGCGGCTGCCGGACCTGGCCGAGGGCGAAGAGGTGGCGAATCTGCAGGCCACGGCCGAGGGCCATGAGACCACCCCACCCCCGCGCTACACGGAGGCCTCGCTGGTGCGAACGCTGGAGGAACGCGGAATCGGGCGCCCGTCCACGTACGCTTCCACGATCTCCACAGTGATCGACCGCGGGTACGTGGACAAGAAGGGCAGCGCGTTGGTGCCCACGTGGACGGCGTTCTCGGTGGTGCGCCTGCTGGAGGACAACCTGCCTGAGCTCATTGATTACGACTTCACGGCGGAGATGGAATCCGACCTGGACGACATCGCCGCGGGCCACAAGAGCCGCGTGGACTACCTAGGCGGCTTCTACTTTGGTACGGGCGGCGCGGGCGAGGGCGCGGCTGGTGGTGGCGCTGGCGGCGGTCTGCACGGGCAGGTGGACGGGCTAGGCGATATTGACGCCCGGGCGGTCAACACGATCGACTTGTCGGAGCAGGTGGCGGTGCGCGTGGGGCGCTACGGGCCCTACCTGGAGGAGACCGTGGACGGCGCGGTGACGCGGCGGGCCAACATCCCGCCGGAGGTCACGCCGGATGAGCTGACGATCGAGAAGGCCAAGGAGCTGCTGGACTCCGCGATGCAGGAGGACCGGGAGCTGGGCAAGGATCCGGACACCGGCTACTCGATCGTGGTCAAGGACGGGCGCTTTGGGCCCTACGTGTCGGAGGTGTTGCCGGAGGACGCGGTGGCCTACACGCCCACGGGCAAGGTATCGAAGGTCAAGCCCAAGCCGAAGACAGCCTCGCTGTTCGCCTCGATGAGCCCGGACACGGTGACGATTGACGACGCGCTGCGTCTGCTGTCCTTGCCGCGTGAGGTGGGCGAGTCGAACGGGGAGATGATCGTGGCCACGAACGGGCGGTACGGCCCGTACATGAAGCGCGGGTCGGACTCGCGGTCGTTGGAGAGCGAGGACCAGATCTTCTCCATCACGCTGGAGGAGGCGGAGGAGATCTTCTCCAAGCCGAAGGTGCGCGGGCAGCGCCAGGCGCGCCCGCCGCTGGCAGAGCTGGGGACTGACCCGGTGTCGGGCGGAAAGATCCTGCTCAGGGACGGGCGCTTCGGCCCGTATGTGACCGACGGGGAGACCAACGCCTCCCTGCCGCGTTCGGAGGATATCAACCAGATCACCCCGGAGCGCGCCCAGGAGCTGCTGGTTCAGCGCCGGCTGAAGATTGCCGAGCAGGGCGGGCCGAAGGCGCGCAATAAGACGCGGCGGACGGTGAGCAAGTCAGGGGCTAAGAAGGCACCGGCGAAGAAGACGGCAGCGAAGAAGAAGTAGGCGGCTGGCGGCCGCGCTGGGCGCGGCTCATGATGGCGGCGGGAAGTAGTCGACGGGAAGTAGGAAGCGATGGGCCTGTTCATTTCCTTCGAGGGCGGGGACGGCAGCGGTAAGTCCACGCAGGTACGCGTGCTCGCAGCCTGGCTGGAGGAGACGGGGCGCGACGTCGTCGTCACGCGCGAGCCCGGCGGCACGAAGATGGGCAACGCGATCCGTGAGTTGCTGTTGCACGGGGAGGACATGGGCCCGCGAGCGGAGGCGCTGCTGTATGCGGCGGACCGCTCGCATCACGTGCAGTCGAAGGTGCGCCCGGCGCTGGAGCGCGGGGCGGTGGTGGTGACCGACCGCTACTTGGATTCGTCGGTGGCCTACCAGGGCGCGGCGCGGGAGCTGGGCACTGAGGAGGTGCGTGAGCTGTCGCTGTGGGCTGTGGGCGGGTTGCTGCCCGATGTGACGTTCCTGCTCGACCTGCCCGCTGAGGACGCCGCGCGGCGCGCCGCGGCGCGCGCTGGAGGAACGGCGGGTGAGGGCTCGGGTGCCGGCGAGTCCCCCGGACTGGACCGGCTCGAGCGCGCGGGCCAGGAGTTTCACGACGCCGTCCGCGCCCAGTACCGCCTGCTCGCCGCCCGCGAGCCGCAGAGGTTTTACACGTTAGACGCCCGTCGGCCGGTGGAAGATTTGGCGGAGGAGATTCGCGAGGTCGTGGTGGGGATGTTCGAGGAACGCCGGCAGAGGCCGGGAGCCACGGCGGACGGCGCTGGGGGCATGCGCGGCGACGAGGGCGCGGACGGCGTCGTTGGCGGGCCGGGAGGCGAGCGCGCGTGAGCGTCTTTGATGAGCTGGTCGGACAGCAGGAGGCGGTGGCGGACCTGACGCGCGCCGTTAAGGCGGCGCGGAAGATCGCGGGTGCGGGATTTGGCTCGGCGCGGGGGAACTCGGCGATGAGCCACGCCTGGCTGATGACGGGCCCGCCGGGGTCGGGCCGCTCACTCGCGGCTCGCGCGTTCGCGGCCGCCCTCCAGTGCACGGGCCCTACCCCGGGGTGCGGGGAGTGCTCCCAGTGCAAGGCCGTGATGGCGGGCCAGCACCCGGATGTGAGCTCGTTGTCGACTGACCTGGTGACAATCAAGGCCGACGAGGTGCGCGCCTACGTGGCTAGCTCTTATCAGGCGCCGGGGAGTGGATCATGGAAGGTGTTCATCATTGAGGACGCGGACCGGATGGTCGAGCGCACCACGAACGTCCTGCTCAAGGCGATTGAGGAGCCCGGCCCGCGCACGGTCTGGCTGTTGTGTACGGCGGCGGTGGCCGACGTTCTGCCCACGATCCGCTCCCGGTGTCGGAACGTCAACCTGGTGACGCCGGCGGTGGACGAGGTGGCGCGCCTGCTCGTGGAGCGCGAGGGCGTTGAGCCGGAGGCGGCGCTCGTGGCGGCGCAGGCCGCGCAGTCGCACATTGGGGTTGCGAAGGCGCTGGCCACGGACCCGGAGGCCGCGGGGCTGCGAAAGAAGACCCTAGACGCGCTGGCGTCGATCCACGGGGTGGGGGATGCGGCCGTGGCCGCGTGGATGCTGGTGGACCCGGAACTCATGGGTGTCAGCAACACGAAGCGGGACAAGGAGTCCGAGGAGCGTGAGGAGGCTGAGCGTCTCGCCGCACTGGGCCTGGAGGCCGGAGCGCGGGTGCCGGCGGCGGTGCGGAGCCAGGTGAAGGCGACCAGCGTCGATTCTAAGCGCCGCGCCACGCGCACGCTCCACGACATGATTGACCGCGAGCTGACCTACATGATCTCCTTCTACCGTGACGTGGTGGCCGTGCAGCTGGGCGCCCAGGTGTCGCTCATTAACGGCGACTATGCGCAGGCGATCCAGAAGGTCTCGGCGGGGATCGGCCCGTCCGAGGCGCTGTACCGCATAGACACGCTGAGCGAGGCCCGCGAGCGCCTGCGCTCCAACGTGGCCCCGCAGCTGCTCATGGAGGCGGCGCTGTCGGCGATGCGGCAGTAGGCGCGGGCGAGCGGCGTGGGGCGGGCCGGGCGTCGTCGTCGAGAAGTTTTCCACAACGGGGCTTGCGGGGCCGCAACCCCCGAATGCGCCCGTTGGCGAAGACTGCGGTGCGAGCCATGCGATAGATTGGCTGTGTGAAGAAGCTTCAGATGATGTCCTTGTGTGCCGCGGCGAGCCTGCTCGTGGCGTGCTCGTCCGGTGGTCAGAATGCTGGCCCGTCAACGTCGCCTGCGCCGGAGCCCACGAACGTTGCGGGTGCGGTGGCGATCCAGGCGGAGATGCCGGCGGCGCCGGCCGGCCTGGAGGAGTTCTACGACCAGGAAGTGGAGTGGAGCGCCTGCGGTAGCGGGTTTGAGTGCGCCGAGGCGACCGTGCCGCTCGACTACGACAACCCGGGCGGGAAGACCATCACGATCTCGATGAAGAAGATGCTGGCCACGGGTGATCCGATCGGCACGCTGTTCGTCAACCCGGGTGGGCCGGGCGGGTCGGCTCTGGACATGGTCGACCAGGCGAATCTCTATTTCTCGGACCAAATCCTGGCCAACTTCGACATCGTGGGTGCGGACCCGCGTGGGGTGGGGGAGTCGACGCCGGTTGACTGCCTCGACGACGCCGACCTGGCCGCCTACCTCGACACCTCCTACCCGGACACCCCCGAGGGCAAGGCGCAGGCCAAGGTGGACACGGAGAAGCTCGTGGCCGGGTGTAAGGATAAGTCGGGGGACTTGTTGGAGTTCGTGGGCACGCGCTCTGCCGCGAAAGACTTGGACGTGTTGCGCCAGGTGGTGGGCGATCCGAAGCTGTACTACGTGGGTTTCTCGTATGGCACCAGCCTGGGCGGCATGTATGCGGAGCTGTTCCCGGGCAACGTGGGGCGCATGATCCTCGACGGCGCGGTGGACGATTCGATCTCCAGCTTCGACCAGGCGAAGGCCCAGGTGGTGGGCTTCACCGAGGCGTTTGACGCCTACCTGCAGCACTGTGTGGAGGGCGGCAAGTGTGCGCTAGGTGCCACGGTGGATGAGGGCTGGGCGAAGCTGGCCGAGCTGACCGACCAGATCAAGGAAAAGCCCGTGTCCGCCGGCTCGGGCCGGGTGCTGGGCGAGACGGGCTTTTTCTACGGCATCATCACCCCGCTCTACGACGACTCGCTGTGGTTCGCGCTCGACGCGGGTTTTGACAGCCTCATTCACGACGACGACGGCTCGATCTTCGCCCTCCTGTTCGACCAGTACATGGGCCGCGAGGGCGATAAGTTCGTCAACAACATGTTCGAGGCGAACTTCGCGATCAGTTGCGCTGACACGCACGTGGAGGGCACGGAGGCCGACTGGGACAGGATGTCGGATGAGCTGAAGGAGATCTCCCCGGTGTTCGGCGCCGCGATGGGCTATTCCGAGTACGCCTGCCAGATCATGCCGGGCGGCGAGGACGGGTCGCTGGGGCCGTTCGTGGCGGCGGGGTCGGACCCGATCGTGGTCGTTGGAACGACGGGCGACCCGGCCACCCCGTACGAGTGGGGCAAGGCGTTCGCCGACAACCTGGAAAATTCACGGTTCGTGACCTGGGAAGGCGAGGGGCACACGGCTTACAGCCGTGCGGGCGAGTGCATCTCCCAGCCGCTCGATCAGTATCTGCTCACGGGCGAGGCCCCCGAGGACGGGCTGACCTGCCCGGCCGAATAGGCGGCATAGATCACGTCCGGCTATTTGGTAAACGGGGGAGCAGTTCGATAAATTGAACTGCAGGCCGCCTTAGCTCAGTCGGCAGAGCGTCTCACTCGTAATGAGAAGGTCGAGAGTTCGATTCTCTCAGGCGGCTCGGCTAGCCCGGCAACCATTCGTGGTTGCCGGACTTTTGTTTGTCCGGCTCTACGTACCGGGGCAAGATCGGGTGAGGAGCTCAGCGATGAGGACTCCCTCCTGGCCGATGAGGTCGGCGACGAGGGCGATCGTGATGGCCGGGTAGCCGTGGCGGATCAGTTCCAGGTTCATGAGGGTGCGGCCGGGGCGCCCTGCCTGGCGTTGTGCCCGGGCCGGACGGCGTCGGGAAAATTTGTCGGAGGGAGATTGTAGAGTGGGGGCATGTACGTCGCACAGCAACATGCCATGGATCGCGCCGCCGCCCTCGGGTTTGCCGGGAGCATCGGCGTGGGGCAGCTCGTGTCCGTTGGGGCCGGGGGCCTCAACGCCACGTATCTGCCGTTCAATATTGTGGAGTGCGGGAGCAAGGTGGTGGCCCAGTTCCACCTGAACCGGGTCAACCCGCAGTGGCGGGACGCGGGGGAGGCGATGCTGATCGTCCAGGGGCCGAGCGCACACGTGTCGGGCCTGGACCTCCCGGCCGAGCGCCCCGGCGCTAAGCTGCCCACCGTGCCCACGCTCAACTACGTCACGGTCCACCTCAGGGGCTCGCTCTCGATTCACGACGACACGGCGTGGAAGCAAGCTCATCTCACCGCGCTGGTGGAGCACTTCGAGCGTGAATGGCGGGTGGGGCAGCACACGTCCTATGAACTCGTGCACGCGGCGTTCGCGGCGATGGTGGGCGTGGAGCTGGAGGTCGCCGAGGTGATCGGGAAGGCGAAGTTGAGCCAGAACCTGTCGGCGGAGGGGATCGCGGAAACGGCGCGGCACCTACGGGAGCGCGACGAGTCGGCGTGCCCGGTGGCGGACCTCATGGAGGAAATCGCCATCCCCTGGGCGAAGGAGCGGGAAGGCCGGGTGGAAGGCGCGCGCAAGCTGCCGATCGCGTGGGATAAGAAGGAGGATCCGCGGCGGTACGTGGTTGACTACGGCTGGCTGTGGGAAGAACCCCCGCACAATGACGGCACGCCGGCCGTGCTGCGACTGGTGTTGACCGACGGGGCGGAGACGAACGCGAGGGCTGCTGCCGAGGAGTGGCTCGCCGGGCTTCCCCAGGATGGCGGGATGCCGGGCCGTGGAGGATGGGCCGTGAAGGGCGGCGTCGTCGAATGCGAGCACGCGGGAGCCGTGGGGCTGGATCTGGTCTCCGCCGGGGAAGACGTGGCGGACGGGATCTCGGCCGCAGTCGAGGACGCGTTCGCGAATCTCATCGCCAGTACCGACCTGGGCGTGCGATGGGAACAGCTCCCACGCGAGGAGTCCCACAAATAGGGGCCCGCAAAACGATAGAATGAAAGGGATGCGCGAAAACGCGTAACCTCTCCAAGAGAAGGAACAATATGGTGTACAAGTTGGTGCTCGTTCGCCACGGCGAGAGCGAATGGAACGCAAAGAACCTCTTCACCGGCTGGGTTGACGTGCCGCTGTCGGAGAAGGGCGTGAAGGAGGCGAGCCACGCCGGCACGCTCCTCACCGATGCGGGTGTGCTGCCCGACATCCTCCACACGTCGCTGCTGCGCCGCGCGATCATGACCGCGAACCTCGCACTCGACGCGGCCGACCGCCACTGGATTCCTGTCCACCGCAACTGGCGCCTCAACGAGCGCCACTACGGCGCCCTGCAGGGCAAGAACAAGAAGGAAATTCGCGACGAGTACGGGGATGAGAAGTTCATGGAGTGGCGGCGCTCGTTCGATGTCGCCCCGCCGGAGATCGAGGTCGGTTCCGAGTACTCCCAGGATTCGGACCCGCGCTACGCCGGCGAACCGATCCCGCTGTCCGAGTGCCTCAAGGACGTCATCGCCCGCCTGCTCCCCTACTGGGAGGAAGCCATCGTCCCCGATCTGAAGACGGGCAAGACCGTGATGATTGCTGCCCACGGCAACTCGCTACGCGCCATTGTCAAGATGCTCGATGAGATCTCCGACGAGGATATCTCCGGCCTCAACATCCCCACCGGCATCCCGCTCTACTACGAGCTCGACGAGGAGACTCTCAAGCCCGTCAAGAAGGGCGGCACCTACCTCGACCCGGAGGCCGCCAAGGCCGCCATCGAGGCCGTGGCCAACCAGGGCAAGTAGCAGGTCTACAACCTGGTGTGCACGGGTGGCCTGAGCACGGCAGAAGCCGGCCCAGGCCACCCGCCCTTTTGCCCGCGCCCTCTGTTCTCCCCCCTGCATCTGGGCGCAGTGTGTCCGGTCGGGTGTAGCGACGACGCTAGATCCTCACGCCACGCGCGCGGGCATCCGCGAGCCAGTTCTCGAACCCCTCCCGGGTTTTCACATCGCTCCACACCAAGTGAAGCGGATCGATGCCGATCGCGCGTAGATGGCGGTCGCGGTCGGTTTCGTGGCTGATGGCGGCGCGGACGTCGCCGTCCTTGAGCATGGAAGGTGTGAACATCTTCGCCCTGCCGTCGAATTCGTAGGCGATCTTGCGGGCGAGGTCGAGGAAGTCGAGCCGGTACGTCCGATCCCGCAACTGCACCCACACTTGCGGCTTGACCGGAAGGAGGGAGAAATCGTCCAGGCGCAACAGCGTCAGCGATTCGCCCACCGACTCAATCCTTCCATCCATCAGCCGTAGCACCCGCCGAATGTTCCCCACCCCTTTGACCCGTTGTAGCTGCCCTGCGATCGTTTCGATTTGCTCGCGGGTTGCGAGCTCGCGGTGGAGGACGAAGTTTGCGCAGGCCAGTGCATCCTCCACCGTGGCGAAACGCGCCAGGTCAACCACCACCTGCGCCGGCGACGACACCACAATTCCCGCCACCTCCACCGTCTCCGGCTCGGCGGGAGAGCGAAAGGTGCGGGTGTTGGCCGTGCGTCCTGAAGAGCTCGCGGGCCCCACTTGCCGCACAACGTAGCTGGGATGCCCGTGGACCAGCGGTAACCCGAGCAGCATCGCGGCGGACTGCCCGGCCAGTGCCACGTGTTTGGAGCGCGCTCGGTCTGTGCGCCGGCGGTCGACGTAGTCGATGAGGTGGAGGGCTGCCGTCCGCTCGCGCTCGTACGCCTGGGCTTCCGGATCTGGGCTGGGGCAAACATAGCCGGGGAAAGGCCGATGCCAACGGTGAGCGGTGGCATGCCGGCCAAGCTCGCGGTGATCATCGGTGTGAAGGTCGCCGAGCCGTACGCCCTGCTGGCGGATCCGCAAGAAGCGCACCTCTGCATTCTTGAGCCACGAGGGCAACCCAATGTCTGTGTTCGGCGTGGGCTGCGAGACGAGGCGGGGGCGCGTGCTCATGGGTGTCCTTTCCCTGTTTGCCCATGAGCATATTGTTTTCCGGCGACGACGAATGCTGCCCAACCCCCATATGTGGATAGGGTCGGCACATCGCGCGCCTGTGGACAGGTTTTGCGACGGGTTCGTGTGGATGGGGTGGGTGTCCGAGGCTGTCGAGCGCGGTCCGATCCACAGATGCGGCACTAAACCGCAAGATGCGGCACTACTTTACCGTTATTTAGTGCCGCATCTTGCGGTTTAGTACAGCATTTGCGAGGTGACCCAGCGGCGGGGCGCTGAGCCGGGCCTGCACGCGGGCGAACCGGCGCTGAACCGGCCCTCGAGCCCGGGCAGCTGGCCAGCCGGGCCTAGAACTCCTCGATCTGGGCCATCTCCTCGTCGTCCAGCGCCATGCCGGTCACGAGGAAGCGCATGCGGTGCGCCACGGACACGCCGTGGTCGCCGAACCGCTCAAGGTAGCGGCCGAGCAGGATGATGTCCACGATCTCCTGGCGGGTGAGGTCGAGCGAATCGTCGAGGACGTAGTCGAAGGTGCGGGAGTGGAAGTCATCGAGGACGTCGTCGTCGGCGATGATCTGGGCGGCGATGGAGAGGTCCTGGGTCTCGACGAGTTTCGCCACGAGGTTGCCCACCTCGGCGGCCTTGGTGGCCATCTTCTCGAAGAGCTGTTGCACTTCGCCCTTGACCACGGCCTGCGGGAAGCGGCCGCGTGCGACGTAGGCGACGTGGCGGGCGAGGTCGCCCATGCGCTCGAGGGTGGCGGACAGGCGCAGGGCGGAGACGACGGTGCGCAGGTCGCCGGCGACCGGGGCCTGACGAGCGAGCAGGGAGATGCCCATGTCGTCGATGTTGCGCTCGAGCATGTCGATGGAGTGGTCGGCGTCGATGACTCGCTCGGCGAGGGCGAGGTTGGCGTCCGTGAGGGAAGCGGCGGCACCATTCATGGCTTTCGCGGCGGCCTTTGCTTGCAAGACGAGGGTGTCAGACAGTTCTTGCATCTGCTGACGGAATTGTTCGCGCAACGGTACTCCTTTTGTGTGCCGCGGTTGAGTGACCCGAGCGGGTGGAGGGGCGCGGCTTCGCTCCCTTTGGACATTCCACCATGTTCAGGTGAACACAGTTTACCGCGAAGGTTAACGGGAATTGACGGGTGGGAGGAAGCTTGGGCGTTGGGGTAAGAGTGTCGGTGGGATGGTTTACGCTTGGAGTCATGGCAGACGGTTTCGGTTTCGGGCTGGGGTTTTTCCTTGGCATCCTTGTGGTTGTGGTGGCGGTTGCGGCCTATGAGATTTCGCAGCGGCTCCTCGGGAATGCGGAGGTTCCGTCGCCTGTCGTGGATGATTCGGATGTGATGGCGGTGCTGGCGGCGTTGCCGCAGTCGCATATCATCATTGATGTTGACGACGCCGTGGTGCGGGCTTCGTCGATCACTTACGCTTACGGGCTGGTCGGGAATGGGCAGTTGCGCAAGGAGTTGCGGAATTTGGCGGCGGAGGCGCGTGCGGCAGGGGAGGTGTCGGCGTTGGATTTGCGGCTGCCGCGCTTGGATGAGGATGCGCCGGAGTTGCGCCTGTCGGTGCTGGCCACTCCGATTTCGGGTGACAAGGTGCTGATTTTGTTTGAGGACAACACGGAAAAGCGTCGTTTGGAGGAGACGCGGCGGGATTTCGTGGCGAATGTGTCGCATGAGTTGAAGACCCCGGTGGGGGCGATTGGGCTGCTGTCGGAGACGTTGACTAAGGTGGCGGATGAACCGGAGCACGTGCGGCGGTTTTCGGCGCAGCTGACGAAGGAGGCTGAGCGCCTGTCCCAGTTGGTGCAGGAGATCATCCAGCTGTCGCGCCTCCAGGATGCGAATGCGCTGGCGGATTCGGAGTTCGTGGAGGTTGACAGCGTCGTCGCCGAGGCCCTGGACCGGGTGCGGGTGGAGGCGGAGTCGCGGGACGTGCGGCTCGTGTCGGGTGGCACGCCGGACCTGCAGGTGTATGGCGATCGGGCGTTGCTCACGACGGCGGTGCGGAACCTTCTCGATAACGCCGTGCGGTACTCGCGCCATTTTGGGCAGGTGTCGGTGGCGGTGAGCGCGGAGTCCGGGGAGGTCCACATTTCTGTGATTGACCAGGGCGAGGGCATCCCGGAGGGCAGCCGTGAACGGATTTTTGAGCGCTTTTACCGGGGGGATCGGGCGCGCTCGCGCGAAACGGGTGGAACCGGACTAGGGTTGTCCATAGTGAAGCACGTGGTGGCCGAGCATGGCGGGCGTGTCAAGGTGTGGAGTCAGAAGGGGCAGGGTTCGACGTTCACCATGATTCTGCCCGAGGCCTACGTGCCGGAAGGCGCGCAGGGCCAGGTGGTGGTGGACATGAAGGGCGCGAGATGACGCGGATTCTTGTGGTGGAGGATGAGCCCACCTATCGGGACATGCTCGAATTTAACCTGTTACGCGACGGCTTTGAGGTGGAGACGGCGGCGGACGGGCTGGCCGCGGTAGAGAAGTTCTCCGAGGAGATCGACCTGGTGCTGCTTGACCTCATGTTGCCGGGCCTGTCGGGGAATGAGGTGTGCCGGCGGATCCGGGCCCAGTCCCAGGTGCCGATCATTATGGTTACGGCGAAGGACGCGGAGATCGACAAGGTGGTGGGCCTGGAGATCGGCGCGGACGATTACGTGACCAAGCCCTATTCGTACCGGGAGTTGGTGGCGCGCATGCACGCGATCCTGCGTCGCATGGCGGATGCGCCGGCGCGCGAGGAGTCGTCGGAGTTGCTGACGGTGGGCCGGATCGAGATGGACCTGGATGCGCATGTGGTCCGTGTGGCGGGGGAGCCGATCCCGATGCCGCTGCGCGAGTTCGAGTTGCTGGAGCTGTTCATGGAGAACCCGGATCGGGTGCTGACCCGCGGGCAGATCCTCGACCGGGTCTGGGGCATGGCCTACATTGGCGATTCGAAGACGTTGGACGTTCACGTTAAGCGCATCCGCTCGAAGATTGAGGTGGAGCCGGCCAGGCCGCAGGCGCTGGTGACGGTGCGGGGTTTGGGCTACAAGCTGGTGTCGAACCCGGAGGCGCAGTAGTTTTCTTTTCGGCGAAACTTTGGGGGCTCGAGCGGGCAAAGTGCAATGGTAGAATAGGGGGACATCGATTGAGAGAAGAGTGATCCCCCAGTGAGCTTCAAAGTTGGCGAAACCGTCGTTTACCCGCACCACGGTGCGGCTTACATTGAGGAAATCTCAGAGAAGACGATGCGTGGTGAGACCCGCACGTATCTGACGCTGCGGATCCTTCAGGGCGATCTGATCATTCAGGTTCCGCAGGAGGCGCTGGAGCAGGTGGGCGTGCGCGATGTGTCGAATGAGGCGCAGCTGGAACGCGTGTTTGATGTGTTGCGTGAGACGGACGTGGAGGAGCCTGCGAACTGGTCGCGCCGGTACAAGGCCAATGGTGAGAAGCTGACGTCGGGTGACGTGAACAAGGTGGCTGAGGTCGTGCGCGATTTGTCGCGTCGGAATGTGGACCGTGGCCTGTCGGCGGGGGAGAAACGCATGCTGGCGCAGGCCCGCGCGATCCTGGGGTCTGAGGTGGCGCTTGCCCGCGACATCTCGGATGAAGAGGCCGAAGTTTTGCTTGATGAAGTGATGGGGATCGACGCGGAGTCGGCGGCCACGGCTGCCACGCCGGAGTCGGCTGAGTCAGCGGACTAATGTCGATCGCCGCCGTCATCGCGGGCGCCGGCTCGGGCACGCGGCTTGGCGCCAACATGCCCAAGGCGTTGGTGCCGCTTGGCGGCGTGCCGTTGTTGGTGCACGCGATCCGCGGGATGAACGCGGCGGGCGTGGACGACGTCGTTGTCACCATCCCGGCCGGCAATGCGGTGCGCGAGGAGTTTGACAAGGCGCTCGCCGCGGGCGGGGTGAGCGCGCGGCTGGTGGTCGGCGGGGTGACGCGGCAGGGGTCCGTGGCGAACGGGCTCGCGGCCGTGACCAGCGATTTTGTGCTTATTCACGACGCCGCACGGGCGCTGACGCCCGTGGCTGTCATTGACCGTGTGCGCGTCGCGTTGGAGGCGGGGTATGACGCCGTGGTGCCGGCGCTGCCGGTGACTGACACGATCAAGGAGGTCGGGGACCGGCGGGCTGGCGTGGTCGGGCCGGAGGCGGCCGGAGGTGGGGACGCGGCTGGGAGCGGCGTCGTCGTCGAGCCGGTGGTGGCGACCCTTGAGCGCTCGCGGTTGCGGGCGATGCAGACGCCGCAGGGTTTTCGCACGGAGCTGGTGCGGGAGGCGCACCGGGCCGGGCGGGAGCGCGGGGCGGACGAGCTGAGCGCGGCGCCGGACGACGCGGCGCTGGTGGAGGCCATGGGGCACGAGGTGGTGCTCGTGGAGGGCTCGCCGGAGGCAATGAAGGTGACGACGGCCTGGGATTTGGCGGTGGCGGAGATGTTGCTGGAGAAGAGGGGGCGCTAACATGCGCGTGGCCACGGCCTTTGATGCCCACCGGTTTACCGAGGAGGAGCGACCGCTGTTTTTGGCGTGCCTGCGCTGGGACGGTGAGCGGGGGCTGGAGGGGCACTCGGACGCGGACGTCGCGGCGCACGCAGCCTGTGATGCGATCTTGATGGCGAGCGGAGTTGGCGAGCTGGGGACCGTGTTTGGGACGGACCGCCCGGAGTGGGCGGGGGCGTCGGGCGAGGCTCTGCTGGCGGAGTCGGTGCGGCTGGTGCGCGAGGCGGGCTGGCAGGTGGAGAACATCTCGGTGCAGATCATCGGGCAGCGGCCGAGGTTCGCGCCGCGGAAGGCCGAGGCGGAGGCCGCGATGAGCGCGGTGGTGGGGGTGCCGGTGGCGGTGTCGGCCACGACGTCCGACCGGATGGGCTTCACCGGGCGCGGCGAGGGGCTGGCGGCGATCGCCACGGCGCTGGTGAGCAGGGTCTAGACGGCCCACTGGTGGCGGGCAGCTGGGAGCCGGGGTAGGCAGTGGTGAAGCCGTAGCGAACAGATGAGTTTGAGGCCGGGAAGGCCGGTTTTGGCGATGAGAGCTCTCAGATTCACTAGTTGGCTACAGGGGCGGGAACTAAGCCTCCGCCTTAACCTTCGGCTGTGCCTTGACTGGCAGGAACGCCACCAGGCCCATGACTAGCACGATCGTGATGCCGAGGATGCCGAAGTAGGCGGCCTCGTCCACGCCGATGCCGAGCAACCCGGCGCCCACGGTGATCGCGGTGGAGTACATGAAGGGCGCCAGCGCGGAGACGGCGCGGCCGGTGGTGGCGTACAGGCCGAAGATCTCTGCTTCCTCGCCGGCCGGGGCAATGCGGGCCAGGTAGGTGCGGGAGGCGGACTGGATGGGCCCCACGAAGATGCACAGCACGAGCCCGAAGATCCAGTAGACCTGTTTCGGTGAGAGCGGCCCCACCCCGGCGTGGAAGAAGAACACGCACAGTCCCATGGCGACCATGGAGGTCAGGGAGATGATGATGACGGCGCGGGCGCCGAGTTTGTCGTCAAGCCAGCCGAAGGCGATGGTGGCGATGCCGGCTACCACGTTGGTGGCCACGCCGAACACGATCACTTCGTCGGCGCTGAAGCCGAACGCGGCGCTGGCGAGCACGGCGCCGAAGGAGAAGACGCCGGCGAGGCCGTCGCGGTAGATGGCGGAGGACAGGAGGAACCACACTACCTGCCGGTCGGAGCGCCACAGTTCGGCGATGGAGTGGAAGAGTTGCCGGTAGGAGTCGATGACGCCGAGCCGAGGTTCGCCTGTGCGGGCGGGCTTGTTAGACAGGGTGAAGAATAGGGGGAGGGAGAAGAGGAGGAGCCAGGCGGCGGAGAGGAGCATCGCCACCCGGATGTTGAGCCCGTCTTTGCTGGTGACGCCGAACCAGCCAACCTCGGGGCTGATGAAGCCGACGAACAGGATCAGTAGCAGGACGATCCCGCCAAGGTACCCCAGGCCCCACCCGAAGCCGGAGATGCGCCCGACATTGTGGGGTTCTGCGAGGTCGGAGATGATGGCGTTGTAGATGACGGATCCGGTTTCGAACAGGATGTTGCCGGCGGCCACGAGGAATAGGCCGAGCCATAGCCCGGATTGGCCGGGGATAACGAAGTAGAGGCAGGCGATAATGAGTGCGGTGGCGGTGGTGGTGACGCGGAGGACGGTGGCGCGTTTGCCGCTGCGGTCCACGGCTTGGCCGAGTGCGGGGGCGACGATCGCTACGAGGATGCCGGCGATGGCGAGGGCGAAGCCGAGGAGGCGGTTGGCGTCGGGCCCGAAGAGGTCGGCGTTGGCGAGGTAGACGGTGAAGACGAAGGTGGTGACCACGGCGTTGAACGCGGCCGACCCCCAGTCCCACAGCCCCCAGGCCCAGACGTCCTTGGTCAGTGTTTTGGTTGTTGGGGCTGCGCCGCCCGCCGCGTTGTGGTTCATAGTCTTAACATACGTCGTTTTCGTTACTGTCTGGTAAATAGGTCGACGACGCCGTCCGCGCCTCTCACGCCCGATGCCCAGCGCGTGCCGCCCGGCTTTCCCGACGACGGCCGCCCACCCGGCCAGCTGCACCCATCGCGTGACGATGCCCGGGCACCGTCGTGTGGTCGGCGGCCCGAAGGGCTGGGGATGAAATGGGCGAGTGTCGGTGGGAGACGGTAGTCTGGAGGGGTGAAGATTTTTGATTCGAAAACGAAGTCATTGCGCGAGTTCACCCCGATCGAGCCGGGCAAGGTGGGCATCTATTTGTGCGGGGCGACCGTGCAGGGGTCGCCGCATATTGGCCACATGCGCTCCGCTCTGGCCTTTGATGTGTTGGTGCGGTGGCTGCGGCGTTGCGGGTATGACGTGACGATGGTGCGCAACGTGACCGATATCGATGACAAGATTTTGGCGAAGTCCGCGGAGGCGGGCCGGCCGTGGTGGGAGTGGGCCTACCGTTTTGAGAAGGAGTTTTCCAAGGCGTATCGGGACCTGGGCGTGCTGGATCCCACGTATGAGCCGCGCGCCACGGGCCACGTGCCCGAGATGATTGACCTGATCGCCACGCTGATCGAGCGCGGGCATGCATACGTGGGCAACCCGGGCAACGTGTACTTTGATGTGACGTCCTTGCCGGATTACGGCTCGTTGACGAATCAGTCGGTGGACGATCTTCACGACGACGAGGAGGCGGCTACCGACAAGCGCGGCCCGCACGATTTCGCGCTGTGGAAGGCGGCGAAGGTAAACGAGCCGGAGACGGCGTCGTGGGAGACACCCTGGGGGCGCGGCCGGCCGGGCTGGCACCTGGAGTGCTCGGCGATGGCGGGACGCTACCTGGGCGCGGAGTTCGACATTCACGCCGGCGGCATTGACCTGCGTTTCCCGCATCATGAGAACGAGCAGGCGCAGTCGCATGGCGCGGGTCGGGATTTTGCGCAGTACTGGATGCACAACGCCTGGGTGACGATCGAGGGCGAGAAGATGAGTAAGTCGTTGGGGAACTCGCTCACGGTGGAGAACATCGTGAAGGAGCACCCGGCGGTGGTGGTGCGTCTGGCGCTGGGCACGGTCCACTACCGTTCCACTGTGGCGTATTCGGAGTCCACACTCACCGAGGCGGGCGCGATTTGGGAGCGCCTGACTGGGTTCGTGCAGCGGTCGGTGGACACGGTGGGCGAGGTGCCGGCGGAGGAGATCGCGGCGCTCGGCCACGATGATTTCCCGGAGGATTTTGCGGAGGCGATGGACGACGACCTCAACGTCTCGGCCGCCCTGGCCCAGATTCACGAGCACGTGACGGCCGGCAACAACTCTCTGGCGAACAATGATCACGTGGAGGCGCGCGCGGAGCAGGTGCTGGTGCGGGCGATGCTCGACGTGCTGGGCCTGGATCCGATGGCGGAGCCGTGGCGGCATGCGGATGCGTCGTCGTCGATGCATGACGCGCTGGACGCGCTGGTCAACCGGGTGCTCGAGGAGCGCGCGGAGGCGCGGGCAAACAAGGATTGGGCGCGGGCGGACGCGCTGCGCGATTCGCTGACGGTCGCCGGCATCACGGTGGAGGATTCGGCGGAGGGCGTGCGCTGGAAGGTCGGTGGTGACCTTGGCTAACGCTCACCGTGGGCGCCCGGGGGCGGTGCGCAAGAACGCGAAGAAGGGCTCGAGCAAGGGCACGGGCGGGCACTCCCGCAAGCGGCTCGAGGGCAAGGGCCCCACCCCGAAGGCGGAGGACCGCACCTACCACCCGGCGTATAAGAAGAAGCAGGAGCGCGAGGCCGCGGCCAAGCGCGCCGAGGGCCCGAAGCTGCGCGGGCATCTGCGCCAGCCGGAGGGGTATGAGCTGGTGGCGGGCCGCAACCCGGTTTACGAGGCCGTGCAGTCCGGCATCCCGTACGAGCGCGTGTTCCTCGTGGGGGCGATGTCTCACGACGAGCGGGTGGCTGAGGTCGCGCGCGCCGCGATGGACGCCGGCACGGCGATCGTGGAGGTCACGCGCACGGAGCTTGACATGATGACGGGTGGCGCGGTCCACCAGGGCGTGGCGATCGAGGTGCCGCCGTATGAGTACGTGGACGTGGAGCGGCTGGTGGAGCTCGGGCGACGCTCGGGGCGGACGGGACTCATCGTGGCGCTGGACTCGGTGACGGACCCGCACAACCTGGGTGCGGTCATGCGTTCGGCGGCGGCGTTCCGGGCCGACGGCGTGCTTATTCCCGAGCGGCGCTCGGCGTCGGTGAATGCCACGGTGTGGAAGGTGTCGGCGGGTGCGGCGGCGCGGTTGCCGGTGGCGCGGGAGACGAACCTGGTGCGGGCGCTGTCCTGGCTCAAGGAGCAGGGCTACTTCGTGCTGGGGTTGGCGGGCGACGGCGAGGTCGACGTCGCGGGCGCGGACATGGCGGACGTTCCGGTTGTGCTCGTGACGGGGTCTGAGGGCGCGGGGCTGTCGCGGCTCGTGCGTGAGACGTGCGACGTCGTCGTGTCGATCCCGATTGATTCGGCCACGGAGTCGCTGAACGCGGCGGTGGCCACCGGGATTGCGCTCTACCAAATTGATTCCGACAGAAAAGACGTGCAGGGCTAAAAATGTGTCGGAGGCCTGCGATAGGCTGGGAGGTGACGGCAGGCCGGACGGCAAAGGAGGCGACATGGCATCTTGGCGAACAGTTCACGGGCACATCCATCGGCTCGATCAGACGCTGGTGACTGATGGCGACATCGAGGCGTTCTTCGCCGATGAACGCATCCTTGGGCGCGGGCGTCCGGACGGTTCGGGCGGCTACACGTTTGAGGTGGCGGTGGGCGGCCGGCGTCGTCGGGTTGCCACGCTGGATGACACGGGCACGGTGTTCCGCGGGCGCTCGGTGAATGACCTGGTGGAGGAGCTGTCGGAGCGGCTGCGCAAGGTGGAGGTGGAGCTCGACGGCACGGTTGCCCACGGCCCGATTGACCTGGGCGCGGTGGACATCTCGCATGAGGTGCTGTTTGACGACTCCGAGGAGGAGCCGGTTAGCGACGCCGATATCCATGACGCGGCATTTGACCGCGAGGGCGCCATGCTGGTGATCGTGGACCTGCCGCTGTCCGAGGTGCCCAGCATCGTCAAGGTGGAGGACGAGGCGGTGGCTGTGTCCAAGCTGGGGGAGACCCTGGTGCTGGTGGCCAAGTCGAGCATGGATTCGGTGCGGCGGCTTTTCCCGCGGCCGTCGTTCCAGATCACGGTGTCGGCGGGGAACGCGGAGGAGAGCCCCACGCTGTACGTGCGGCGGGACAACTCGTATCTAACCTGGGATTGGAGCGGGGAGCTGCCCGTGTTCCCCTGGATCGAGCAGGGGTCCGAGGAATACGAGTTCGTGGTCGATGAGACGGGGGCGGGCGCGGTGGCGCGCAAGATGGTGGCCGACGTGATTGCGGCCCGGTTTGGCGACATCCGCGAGGCGCTGTGCAGTGAGGACGGCCCGCGGGCGCTGGTGGATGCGCTCGGGCTGCCCAGCGAGGTGGCCGACGTGCTGGAGGGCGACGGCGAGCTGGCCGACATCCCGAACTCGCGACTCTTCGAGCCCAGTAGCGCGGGGGCGGCGTTTGAGGACCGGCTGGCGTTTGAGCTCGCCGGCGAGGGCTTCGTGGAGCCGACTGTGGCGGGCGCCTACCGCAAGGTGTACTTGGAGCGGCCGTGGGCGGTGGCGCTGATGTCGGCCGCGCAGGCTGCTATCGGCGGGGCAATGCTGGCCTCGGCGTTTGGCAGGTCGGAGCGGGGAATGTCGTGGCGGATACGTGCGCTGCTGGGCGGCGGCACCGTGGTGTCGGGCCTCACGCGCATTCTGACCAGCGCGTATGCGGCGGAGCTCGTGCGCCAGCGGCAAACCGAGATCGACACCTGGAAGCGGATGCACAACTGGCAGGAGGGCCAGGGCTGAGCTTGTGGCCCTTACCCGCGTTTGCGACGCTTTTCTGACATCGGCGACGGCACACCACTAGCGCACCTGTCAGAGTTCCATCGCGGATGGGGGGGAGCCAGGCGGCGTCGCCGTGAAGCGGGCGCGACCGCCAGCGCAGGCGAAGCCGGGCCGCGAGTCCGAGGTTTGGGCGGGCGTCTTGTCGGATGGTGAGACGATTTCGCGTGCGGGGTGGTGGTGAGTACGATCGTGCAGGGTCGTGAACGGGGTTCGCGTGCACCTTGACGTCTACTCACTGGAGGCTCGTATGGCTGGTTTTACTTGGAAGCTCCATGGCGATGGGCATTCTATCGCGCCGGGGGAGGTTGTTCTTCCGAACGAAAGACTGTCGTGGCCGATTACGTTCGGCATCGGCGCGCAACACGTGGTGGCCATGTTTGGGGCCACCTTTTTAGTGCCCCTGCTCACGGGGTTCGACCCGGCAACCACCCTGTTCTTCACGGGCGTGGGCACAATCTTGTTCCTGCTGATGACGGCGGGGAGGTTGCCGTCCTACCTCGGGTCGTCGTTCGCGCTGATTGCGCCGATCGGTGCGGTGACCGGCTACGTTGCCGGCGGGGGCGGTTCGGTCGACGCGGCGAAGGCGTCGCTCGCTCAGGGCGGGGTGATCGCGGCGGGTGCGGCGCTGGCGCTGGTCGGCGTCGTTGTGCACTTTGCGGGCGCGCGGTGGATTGACAAGCTCATGCCGCCGATCGTGACGGGCGCGATCGTGTCGCTTATCGGGTTTAACCTGGCGCCGGCGGCGTGGGGGAATGTGCAGCAGGCGCCGGTCACCGCGGTGGTGACGATTGTGACGATCCTGCTGGTCACGGTGCTGTTTAAGGGGATCATCGGGCGCCTGTCGATCCTGATCGGCGTGGTGGTTGGTTACATCACGGCGGTGGTGCGCGGCGAGGTTAGCTTCGATGCGATCTCGTCCGCCGGCTGGGTGGGCGTGCCGCAGTTCCGCGCCCCCGACTTCGACGTGACGCTGCTTGGCCTGTTCGTGCCCGTGGTGCTTGTGCTCATCGCGGAGAACGTGGGGCACGTGAAGTCCGTGTCCGCGATGACCGGCCAGGACCTTGACGACGTGACCGGCCGCGCGCTTTTCGCCGACGGTGTCTCAACCATGCTCGCCGGCTCGGGCGGCGGTTCCGGTACCACGACGTACGCGGAGAACATCGGCGTGATGGCCGCGACCCGCGTGTACTCAACCGTGGCCTACGTGATCGCGGCGTTTATTGCGCTCGGGCTGTCAATGCTGCCGAAGTTCGGCCAGCTGATCGCCACCATCCCGCCGGGGGTGCTCGGCGGCGCGGCCACCGTGTTGTACGGCATGATCGGCATGCTGGGCGTGCGCATCTGGGTGCAGAATCGCGTGGACTTCTCCGACCCCGTTAACCTCAACACGGCCGCCGTGGCCATGGTGATCGCGATCGCGAACTACACCTGGCACTGGGGTGAGATGACCTTCGAGGGTATCGCGCTCGGCTCGTTCGCCGCGATCATCATCTACCACGCGATGCGGGCCCTGTCGCGTTGGCGTGGCACGACGATCGAGCCCGCCACCCCGGCCTCCGCGCCTGCCGGTGCGGAGCTCGAGCCGGGTGCCCTGACGCGGGAGCACTAGGAGCGGGCGCGGCGCTGGCTCCTGTTAATGTTGGCGCTGGCCGATTTCAATTTACTGGACGATTTCGGGGTCATCTTCGCTATATGGGCCTATGACCCCGAAATCGTCCAAGTTTTTTTAATCGGACACCGGGGAATGCGGGGCGGGCGCCGGCCGGCCCGCCGGCGCCTGCCAAGTTGCCAGCACCCTGCCCACCTCCGCGTGCGGCGGGCAGGGGGGCGTCGTCGGCGTCGTGAACGTCATCCCCCAGTACCGCAAGATTCCTGCGCAACCCGGCGTAAATCCGCTAGATTGGACGGGTGAGTTTCAACGCCCGCGCCGAGTACCGCAAGCGCACGCAGCAACGCCAGACCGTCATCTTCGGTTCGATCATCGCCGTCATGGCGGTGTTGCTCGTGCTGGGGACGCTCACGTGGTCGGGACTGCTGCCCATACCCTTCGACAGGGAGTTTTCCAAGGCACCGGACACGAACTCCGTGGTGTGCCCGATTGACGGCGCGCAGCACGTCGATCCCACCACCATCACCGTCAGCGTCTACAACGCCACCACCCGCACGGGTCTGGCGGGAACGGTGGCGACGTCGCTGTCTGCGGCCGGGGTGGTCGTGTCCGAGACCGCGAACTGGGGTGGCGAGGAATTCACCGAACCCGTGCGGCTCTACGCCAGCCCGGACGGCGTGACCAGCGCCTACACGCTGCGCGCCTACTTCCCCGACGCCCTCGTGCACATCGACCCGAACATCACCAGCCAGATCGTGGACGTGGTGCTCGGCGAGGGTTACACCGACCTGGTGGCCGCCCCCACCGAGGAACAGCTGGTCGCCGCGATGGAGCCGGTGGAGGACTGTGTTCCGGTGGAGACCTTCCAGGAGTAGCGCGGTTCCGCGGCGTCCGCTGCACCTGCGATGCTTTTCTGACTTTGGCGACGGCAAATTGCTAGCGCGGATGTCGGAAAGGTGTTGTGAGTAGGGTGTCGGCGGCAGAGTGTAACGCTGCTTCCAGAGTGCGACTCCGCGCCGCCAGAGTGATATTCGCCTGCGCAACAGTTGCGCTCTAGAGTGAAACTATTCATACTGTAGAGTATGAAATGGACGACAGAGCGGCTCCTTCGCACTCTTGAAGAGTTTCGTCAGATCAAGCGCGATGCGACTGATGTCGAGGTCAAGCGCGCCTCGAAGCTCCCGTGCAACCTGCCTGAAACCATGTGCGCATTCGCGAACATGCCGGGTGGCGGCGCGGTCATCCTCGGTGTTGACGAGCGCGACAACTTCGCCGTCGTCGGCGTGGATAACGCACACGAGCTGGCGGCGCGAGTCGTGGATCAAACCCGCTCGTCCGTCACCCCGGCCCCGCAGCTTTTGCCGACGGTTCTGACCTGGGAGGGGAGGGAGGTCCTCGTTGTCGAGGTGACTCCGTTGCCGCTGTCGCAGCGCCCCGCCTTGCATCGCGGCCGCGCCTACCTGCGCCAGTCGGACGGCGACTACGTGATGAACGACGCCGACCGTGCACTTATCGAGATCCAAAAGCTGGGGCAGTCCGAGCTCTACCGCTTCGATTCTGCCGCTGTGTCCAGCACGTCGATCGACGATCTCGATGCGAACGCGGCGGCTGATTTCTGCGCAAATGCTCGCAAGACGAGCAGGCGCCTCGCCCAGGTAACGGACGACGCCGAACTCCTGGAACTGACAAACGTGCTCGCTCCGGGCGGCGAAGTTACGCTCGCCGGCCTGTACTCGCTCGGACGCTACCCGCAGGCAAAGGCCCCGCAGCTTCGGGTGACAGCCGCGGTGCAACTGCCGCGCGACCGCTCGGGCAGCGTCCGCACGCGCAGCCGGCAGGACTTCGACGGCCCACTTCCCGACCTCCTCAATTCTGCCCTGCGATGGGTGGAGGAAAATGCGCCGCGCCACAACCGTTACCTCGACGACGGCAACATGGTCGAAGAGCCGCTCTTCCCGCTCGTCGCAGTTCGCGAGATCATCGCGAACGCGCTGGTCCACCGCGATCTTTCCCCGAACTCGGAAGGCCAGTGGGTGGAGGTGCGCATCGTGGGCGATCACCTGATCGTCACCAATCCTGGCGGGTTGCGAGGCATCTCGAAGGAGCAGCTCGCGAGCGCATCGCTCGCCAAGAACGCCGTGAACCCCCGCCTGTACGACATGGCAAAGCGCCTCCGAACCGATTCCGGTGCGAGCGTGATCGAAGGTGAGGGTGGAGGCGTGTCCGAGGTGTACCGTCAGCTCGGTTTGGCCGGCCTCCCGGCTGCCACTTTCGCCGATAACGGCGTGCGTTTCACCGCCATTCTCTACGGCACCCCCGTCGCATATGCCGAGCTGCCGACGACGATGCCCGCGCCGACAACCTTGGATGTGGAAGCGGAGCAGGATCGTCCGGAAAGGCCCGTTTCCGTTCCCGTGCTGACCGCTTTCGTGACGAAAAACGGGGAAGCCGTGCTCGAAGTTCTCGCCGCCAGTGGGCCGCTCTCGTTCCAGGAGCTACGCGCTCGCACCGGGTTGAATACCGGGCGTTTGCGATACGCGCTCAACAAGCTCAAGGAGGCCGGCAGCGTGGGCCAGTATGGCGGTTGGGGTCACCGTGATACGAAGTATCACATTGTCTCTGAGTGAGAGGATGAATTCGAGTGCGCCGCCGCATTGGGCGGCACAGTGTAACTCCGTTTCTACAGTGTAAATCCAGAGTATGACAGCGCAAGTGCCAGAGTGCGAAAACTGGTGCTCCAGAGTTCGAAGTTTCGCGCCCGCGCAACGATGTCGTGAATGGGGATCTGCGGTGCGGGCACAAGTGCCGCGAACGAAACTGAGAAACAAAGACGTCGAAAATGATAAAAGCCGCTTGAGCCTTTGAACCCCTGTTGGGCAGGGGTTTTGTTGTTTTCGGAGCGGTTCGCTGGGCTGCTGGAGGTTCGGCGATCCGGCGGTCATCGCTGTAACGCCCACTGGGGGTGGCGTCCGTTTGAAGCCAAGGGGGTCTGCGGGTGGGCTTGTGTTAGCGGGTATCTGGTTAGGGGGTGTCGTCGCTTTCAGCTAGTGGTTGGAGGACACGGAGCGTTTCAATACCGGCTTGATTGAGCGTTTCGAGGATTAACTCTGTGAGTGTTTCGTACTCTTGAGCAGTAGACGGACTTGCTTCAAGTTCGTGTTGGACAGTCCTGAAGTGCTTGATCGGTATGGACTCATTTCGCGGGCGCAGCAAACTTCCAGCCCAAGAACCTTCGTTCTTACAGATGTAGATTGGAACGCCCTAATCTATCACGTCATCGTAGGCGAGGATACGATCCGGTTTGTATTCCGCACCGGTGAACAGGTGAGCATGGCCTTGAAAGGGTGATGCTCGTATCGGTTGACGTGCACGGCTAGGCACGCCTCCCAGAAATTTTGAAGCGTCCTGGGTTTAGTTCCGCTTCTTTTACGGCCCTGTGTTGATGGGCTGGGTGAGATAGTACTCGGTTTCTACTTCTTGTGGGGTGGCGTAGTCCAATGCTTCGTGAAGCCGCTTGGTGTTCCACCAATGCACCCACCGCAAGGTGGCCAGTTCGACTTCTCCGACCGATGTCCACGGGCCTTGGGCATGAATCAGTTCCGCCTTGTAGAGACCATTGACTGTTTCGGCTAGTGCATTGTCATAAGAATCGCCGACTGTTCCCACACTCGGGCGTATTCCTGATTCCGCTAGGGCGGTGGAATACTTCAGCGACACGTACTGGCTGCCCCGATCGCTGTGGTGAATCAGCTGGTTACCATGGATTCGTCCGGCAGTCGTTAATGCATGCTCCAAGGCCTCCATGGGCAGCGCATCGGTGCGCATCGTCGAGCGTGTAGCAACACCAACAATTTTTCGGCTGAAGACATCCACGACAAACGCGGTGTAGGCGAATCCTGACAGGGTACGAACGTATGTAATATCGGCAACCCACAACCTGCCTGGCGCTTGTGCACGAAAGTTTCGCTGCACTAGGTCCGGGCGATGATCCGGTGTCTTCGGGCTAATCGTTGTCACGGGCGTTCGCCCACGTCTGCGGCCGGAAACACCTGCTAGCTTCATTAATCGGGCGGTCTTGTCGCGGCCGATATGAAAGCCTTCACGGTTCATCGCGTGCCACATTTTGCGGATGCCGTAGACCGAGAAATTCTGCGCATGCACACGCTGTATCTCTGGGATGAGAAGGCTATCGCTTAAGGCCCTTGCGCTGGGAACGCGTGTGGTGGCTTTGCGGTAGCCGCGTGAGGTGATGAATCCACGATCTGCTTGTTTGAGGACTCGGCAGATGGCCTCGACCCCAAACTGATCTTTGTACGCGTCGATGTAGGAGATCATTTGGTCGTGGGTCGGTCGAGTTCCGCTGCGAAAAAAGCCGAAGCAGTCTTAAGAATCCCGTTTGCTCGTTTCAGTTCGCGGTTTTCGCGGCGCAGACGCTTGAGCTCTTCTTCCATTGTTTCGCCACCTGAAGCGTCTGAGTCATCACGTACTGAAGCGCTGTCACGGTACCAAGCCCGCAACGTGTGGTGAGATACTCCAAGGAGCTCGCCGACCTCTGTGTAGGCGCATTGCAGTGAGCAGGACTCCAGGCGGACCATTTCGATGATCTGATGGACCGCCTTTTCCTTGAACTCGACGGAATACTTTCTAGGCATAGTTCAATCCTTCCTTAGCTGAGGTAGGAACTAAACCCAGGACGCTTCATTTGATAAGGTTAGCCTTACCTAATAAGGATGGTGTTTGTATGGACGATAGTGTAACGGATCAGGTTGTTGAAGGTGAGTATGGGTCCGCGAAGGAAAAATCTGTCGCTGGCCAGAACGCGATCCGTCAGCTATCGCAGCCGGTGAAAGGCAAACTGTTTATCGCGCAGGTTTTGGCTTTTCTCTCTGGTGTGTTGGCTATTGCCCCGTATGTGGCTCTGGTGGAGCTTGGCAGAGAACTTATGCAAGACCAGGTGGACCCGGCGCGGGTGAACTGGATCGTCATACTCCTCGTCAGCGCATACATGACCCGGTTGACCTTATATTTTGTTGCATTGGGCGTGACGCATTTTATTGACCTGTCGTTGCGTAATCAGCTGCGTCGGCAAATTGCCGCCCGAATGTCGACTGCTCGGCTGTCGTGGTTTACCCGCGAGGGTGAGGGGAAGATCCGCAAGACCATTCAGGATGATACGGCCACGGTGCACACAGTGATCGCGCACGGGCCGATCGAGAAACTGAACGCGATCGTATCCCCGCTCGCCTTGTTGATGTATGCGTTTGTGGTGGATTGGCGACTCGCGTTGCTGTCGATTGCGACGATTCCGATTTATGTGGGCATGTATGGCATGTCGATGCGTGGGATGAATGAGAAGACCGCACAAATGGACACCAAGCTCGCTCAGGTTTCGGCAACGATGGCCGAGTTCGTTGCCGGTATCTCAGTGGTGAAAGCGTTCGGCAAGGTCGGCCAAGCACATAAAGCCTATTTAGATGCAGCTAACGAGTTTTCTAAGTTCTACCGGGCGTGGTGTATGCCGCTGGTGTCGATGTCGGTCGCCTCATTTTCGTGGGTGTCGATCCCGGTGTTGTTGATCGTGAACCTTGGCGGTGGCGCGTTGATGATGAACGCCGGTTGGGTGAGCATCTACGAGGTGATAACGACGACGTTGATCGCCTTGGTGCTGCCGGGAGCGTTGATGGCAGTCGCAACCATCGCCTGGTCGTACCAGCTCGCAGGGTCTGCGGCAGTGAGGCTGGTGAACGTCATGGAGCTACCGGCGTTGAGTCAGCCCGATGCGCCACAGACACCAAAGGGTCATGATATTGAGATTCGGGGTGTGTCGTATGCCTATGATGACATCCAGGCATTAGACGAGGTGAGCCTGAGCATTCCGGCAGGCACGGTGACCGCGCTGGTTGGCCCGTCGGGTGCGGGGAAGTCGACGTTGGCGAGTTTGATTGCCCGCTTTGATGACCCGGACGCTGGCACGATCACCATCGGCGGGGTTGATCTAAAGAGCATTTCCCAGGACGTGTTGTATTCGACGGTCGCATTCGTCCTGCAAGATGCACAGCTTATTCGCGACACCATCCACAACAACATCGCTCTTGGCGCGCCAGACGCAACCTTGGATCAGGTGCGGCAGGCGGCGCGGGCAGCGCAGATCGACGAGTTCATCATGAGCCTGCCAGATGGTTACGACACCGTGTTGGGGGAGGACACCCACGTTTCGGGCGGGCAGGCAGCCCGTATCGCGATCGCCCGGGCGCTCATGGTTGATGCTCCAGTGTTGGTGCTGGACGAGGCGACGGCGATGGCGGACCCGGAATCGGAATCGAAAATCCAACAAGCTCTCTCGACTCTTGCCAAAGGCAGAACCGTGATTGTGATCGCCCACCGACTGGCCTCGATCAGAGGGGCAGACCAAATCGTCGTCATGGAACGCGGGCGCATTGCTGTGGTCGGTAAACACGACGAGCTGTTGGGTAATGCGCACTATCAGGCACTTCTTGCCCAAGGTGCATGCGAGGAGATGACACGATGAATCAACTATTGCTGCCACGCTTTAAGCGTTTGATGGAACCCGCCTCGTGGCGAGACCTCTCGGTCGGTCAAGCGTGGGGTGCGGTCTCAGGACTGTGTCACGGCTTTGCCCTGCTGACTCTGCTTCCCGCAGCAAGTGCCCTAGCGACCGGAATGCCGGTGTGGGGGTTATCGTTTTCGGGCTGGCTCATCGCCTTGGCGGTGATCGCGATGCTGGGCGTGGGCACGGAGTTTTATGGCATGCGCACCGGCTATATCGGCGCGCTCGGATTCATTCACGACGTACACCAGGCAGTAGGTAACAAAGTAGCCCGCCTACCGTTGGGAGTGTTCGATTCGGGTAGCTCTGGACGGCTGTCGCGCATGGTCACCCAGGAAATGATGAACTTGGGCGAGTCGGCGGCGCATTTCATTTTCTCCCTCGTCCAAAAACTCTCGGCCGTGCTCGTAGTGACTGTGGGAACCTGGTTCTGGGATTGGCGACTGGGACTGACCTTGACGATCGCCTTCCCGATCATGCTCGCCTTCCTCCATATCTCCCGCGTGCTTCTTGATAAAGGTAAGCAGATTTCCGAACCAGCCGAATCAGAGTTGGCGGCTCGCATGGTCGAATTCGCCACCTGCCAAGGCGCGCTGCGCTCCTGCCACGTCGCCGACGACTACCCGGCCCTTGATCGGGCATTCAAACAGGCTGACCGCAAAAGCCGCAAAGCATTGTGGATCGAAACATTAGCGAACCTGATTAATGGGATGTTCGTCCAAGCGCTCATTGTGGTGATGATCTGGCTCACCGCCCAACTCGCCCTCGGCGGGCAAATGAATGCGCTGAACGCCGTGGTCACAATCGGCATGTGCCTGCGGTTCACCACCATGCTCCAAGACATCGGTGGCTGCATGACCGGGCTGGAAGAACGCCGCCAGCAGATGAACCACGTCGACAAGGTCATGGACGCCCCCGAACTGTCCGAACCCGATGCCTCCACACCGATAAACGCCCCTGGTGATGTTCGTTTCGAGGACGTCACCTTCAGCTACGATCCGGACACCCCGGTTCTTTGTGATATTTCCTTCCATGTCCCGCAAGGCGGCATGTGTGCCCTGGTTGGTCCATCTGGGTGCGGGAAGACGACGATCGCCCGGTTGGTTGCACGTTTCTGGGATGTGCAGTCCGGCAGCGTGCGCGTTGGCGGAGTGGACGTGCGCGAGCAGACCACCGAAGATTTGATGCGCCAGGTGTCTCTTGTCTTCCAAGACGTCTACTTATTCAACGACACTCTCGAAGCCAACATTCGCCTTGGCAACCCAGAAGCCACCGATGAAGAAATCAGGTGGGCCGCTGACCTGTCGGGCGTGACGGAAATCGTCAACCGCCTCCCAGACGGCTGGAATTCATTGGCGGGTTCTGGCGGGCGTGCACTGTCGGGTGGGGAACGGCAACGCGTCTCTATCGCCCGCGCTTTGGTGAAGAAGGCCCCGATCGTGCTTTTCGATGAGGCCACTAGCGCGTTGGACGCGGAAAATGAAGCCAATATTGTTGCGGCGATGAATGAGCTACGCAAACACTCCACACTGATTGTCATCGCCCACAAACTTGAAACCATTCGACAAGCTGACCAAATCATTGTGCTCTCCCACGGTGGGCGTATCGCTCAGCGCGGGTGCCACGACGAGCTGGTCAACCAGCCAGGTCAATACCGCGATTTCTGGCAAGAACGCATCAACGCAGCCGGATGGCAACTCGTCTAAAACACAGCACGTATAAGCACATGAAAGGAAAAACTATGTCCACACCCACGTCCTCGCGCCTCAACGCGCGCGACTTCATCAACATTGGCGTCTTCACCGCCTTGATGTTCGTCATCGTGTTTGCATTCGGAATGCTCGGGTTCATCCCCGCCGCCATGTATGCCGGTTTCCTGCTTTCTATCCTCGTTAACGGCATCGTCTTTGCGCTGTTCACAGCACGCACTCCGAAGATGGGGGCGTTGACAATCATGCTGATTATCATCGAAATCCTCTTTTTCGTGACCGGCCACTGGGTGGGAGGCATCGCGGTGGCCGCTGTATTCGGCCTGCTCGCCGACCTAGTCATCACCAAGGGACCGAAGAACGTTAAGGTTCGCGTTCCGCTGGCATACGCACTGTTTATTCTGCCGATCTACGTGTCACCGTGGATGCCGCTATTTATGAACCAAGACGCATATATGTCGCAAATCGCCGAACAAATGGGTGCCGAGTATGCCGCCAAGATGGCACAGGTCGTCACGATTCCGATTCTGCTGGGCTTCTTCGGCGTGATGCTCATCGTGGGCTGGCTTGCTGGTCTGTTGGGAACCAGGGTCGCGCGCAAACACTTTGAACGGGCCGGTCTTGTCTAAACTTCCCGACCCGCGCACCATTATCGCAGCGCTCGTCATCGTCTCCACCACGATCTACAGTGCCTACTCGCCGTGGTTCGTGTGTACTCTGGGCGGATTCGCCGCCGTGATGCTGACGAGCGCTGCGATCAACCCCAACACGCTCGTGCGCCCCAGCTGGGTGGCCGTCTACCTCGCCACGTTTGCGGTCCTCAGCACACTCGTTTATGTGATACCCCTGGTCTGGAAGTCAACGGCCAGCGCGTTCCTCGTGCTGTTTCTGCAGTGGATGTGGCGATTCAGCGTCAGCGCAGGAATGGGAGCCTACGCGATCGGCGTAATCCGACCCGCCACCTTGCAAAAAGCACTCGCCAGCTCACGGATCCCGACCTGTTTCACGATCCCAATCTCGGTTGCCTTACGTGTGCTGCCCGTGATCGGCCACGAGGTTAAAGCGATCTCAGATGCCATCAAACTACGCGGCATGTCCGTGCTCTCACTGCGTGCGGCGCAATACTTCACAATCCCGCTGCTATCGACCGTGGTACGCAGCGGGGACGAACTGGCATCGGCCGCCCTCGTGCGCGGACTGGGCGGAACCGCAAAGCCCACCTCAGTCACGGTCGTGAAATTCCGTGTGATCGACGCAGTCATTCTGCTCGTCGTTATCGGCTTCGCGATATGGAGAATCGTCCTATGACAATAGCCCAAGCAACTGGGGTCACCTTCACCTATCGAGGAGCAGACCACCCCTCAATCAACGACGCAACCATCACCATCACACCCGGAACCGTCACCTTGCTGTGTGGCGCGTCAGGGTCAGGAAAAACCACCGCACTACGGCTATTTAACGGGCTGATCCCACACTTTCACGACGGCGACCTCACCGGAACCGTCACGGTTGACGGTATTGACGTGGCACGAGTAGATCTATCAGAGCTTGCCCACCACTGTTCGACAGTGTTTCAAAACCCGCGCACCCAGTTCTACACCACCCACGTGCGCCAAGAACTCGCCTTCGGCCCAGAAAACCTCGGCCGCGACCCGCAGGAGATCTGTGCCCGCATTGACGAGGTCGCAGCCGAGTTAGGTATCGCCGACCTGTTGGAATCCCGCGTCACACAACTATCAGGCGGACAAATGCAACGCGTGGCCTGCGCCGTCGCCATGTGCAACAACACGTCGCTAATCGTCTTTGACGAGCCAACCGCGAACTTGTCCGCTGACGTTATCGACCAACTCGCCACACTCATCGCCAGGCTCAAAGCCGATGGACACACCATCATCATTGCTGAACACCGGCTAAGTTTCCTTTCCGGGATCGCTGACCGTGTCTACTGCTTCGATAAAGGCAACATCGCCCTCACCGCAACCGGCGAAGAGTTCTACGCTACCTCGGATGAGGAGCGCAAACAGCTTGGGCTGCGATCCCTAGTGCCCGTGCCCATGCCACAACTTCCGGAACCGGCAGAAGATGGGCTTGAGATCAGCAATCTCACCTTCGCCTACCGCCACGGAAACACGGTTCTCAACATCAGCCATCTGCTCTTCCCGGCAGGGAAAATCACGGCACTCCTCGGCCCGTGCGGGTCAGGCAAATCAACACTGGCACGCATTGTTTGCGGACTAGAAAAAGCCAAACATGCATCCATCACACTCGGCGGACAAAAATTCACCAGCCGTGACGCCTACCTTGTGATGCAAGACCCTACCCGACAGTTGTTCTCAGATACCGTCATCGACGAAGTCACGCTCGGCACGACCAAAACCGAAAAGCAACACATCGATGCCCACGCGATCCTTGCAGAACTCGACCTTGCCGACCACGAGGCTGACCATCCGCAAGCACTCTCTGGCGGGCAACGCCAACGCCTGGTTATTGCTACAACACTGGCTGCGAACAAGAAAGTTTACATCTTCGACGAGCCCACGTCCGGTGTTGGCTACAAGCACCTGGTCGCGATTTCCCGAGTAATGCGTAAACTCGCTGACACCGGTGCCGTCGTCATCGTCATCACCCACGACGCTGAACTCGTTACCGAGGTCGCCGACCATAGCGTCCGCCTCGACCAAATCAACGCCTGCTAACGCAGACGCCCGCTCAACCAAAAGAGAGGAAAGCGTTTCCGCAGGTCAGGGCAAACGCGCTATACACTCGCTAACGCTTTGACCCCCTAAGCGATACTCGCTAACGCAAAAGGGTACTTATCAAATCCGACGTCTAAGTGGAGCGGGCGACGGGAATCGAACCCGCCTCTGCAGCTTGGGAAGCTGCCATTCTACCGATGAACTACGCCCGCGAGGGTGACCCCATCTTATCCATCCATCGCCTCCGACGCCAATCGGCCCATCCCCGTCTCCGCCTCCAAGCCCTCCGGCCGCGTTGCTACCGCCGCACGGGCCGATCCTGGACCGCAGACCGTCGCCCGCCCCAAGACCGCGCCCACCCACTTGGTGAAATCCGCCGCCCGCCACCGCGGGCCGTGAAAGAATTGGGACATGCTTCTTTCTGATCGTGACATCCGGGCCTACGTCGCTGACGGGCGGATCGCCATCGACCCGTGGGATCCGGAGATGGTTCAGCCGTCGTCGGTGGACATCCACCTGGACCGCTTCTTCCGCCTCTTCGACAACCACAAGTACCCCATGATCGACCCGTCGCAAGCGCAGCCGGAGCTCACGCGCCTGGTGGAAGTCTCGGCGGACAGCAGCCTGGTCCTGCATCCGGGCGAGTTCGTGCTCGGCTCCACCTACGAGCAGATCACGCTTGCCGACGACGTCGCCGCCCGGCTCGAGGGCAAGTCGAGTTTGGGGCGACTCGGGTTGCTGACGCACTCGACGGCGGGGTTCATCGACCCGGGCTTTTCCGGTCACGTGACACTGGAGCTGTCGAACACGGCGACCATGCCGATCATGTTGCTGCCGGGGATGAAGGTGGGGCAGTTCTGTTTCTTCCAGCTGTTGTCGGCGGCGGAGGCTCCCTACGGTCAAGGGGCGAGGGGCTCGCGTTACCAGGGCCAGCGCGGCCCGACTGCCTCCCGCTCGGACCTGAATTTCCACAGGATCGACGTCTCGGACCACAACTTTTAAGGCCAGCCCAAGAGCGGGCCTGCTGCACCGGCGGGCGGACTCACGCCCGTCCGCACCCGCCGCCCACATCCCTACTCCGGCTTTGCTCTCAGGCTGCACCGCGACATTTCTTATTTCTTTCTCTAGGATTAGTAGGGGAGAAAAGCACCTGTTCGTTGCCATGGTCTGGGGAGACGTATGCTGATTTTGTTGGCCGCTTTCGCGATGGGTGCGCTCGCGGCGCCCGCGATCATGAAGGCGGGCCGACGCGGCTACGTGTACCTCGCGGCGATTCCGGCGCTCTCTTTCGTCTACCTTGCCGCCCAGGGCCCGGCGGTGATGCGCGGTGACTTCCCGTCGGAGAATTACGCGTGGGTGCCGCAAGTGAGCCTGGAGTTGACCTTCCGCCTCGATCACCTCTCGTGGATGATGTCCCTGATCGTCACGGGCGTGGGTACAGCCGTCCTTTTCTATTGCGCCCGCTATTTTTCCGCCTCGGCCCACGGCATGGGCCGTTTCGCGGGGGTCTTCGTGGCGTTTGCGGGCGCGATGCTGGGCCTGGTCACCACCGACAACACGCTTGCCCTTTACCTTTTCTGGGAGCTGACCTCGGTCTTCTCCTTCCTCCTCATTGGCTTCCAGTTCGACAAGCAGGCATCGCGCCGCGCCGCGATGCAGGCGTTCATTGTGACCACTGCGGGCGGCCTCGCCATGCTCGCTGGCCTCATCACGCTGGGTAACATCCCGGGCGGCTCGTATGTGATCTCGGAGCTGGTGGCCTCCGCCAGCAGTGGCACCCTCGGCGTCGCGGCGATCGGCGCGGAGTCGACCCCGCACGCCGTCATCGTCGTCGCCGTCGCGGCAGTCCTCATCGGCGCGATGGCCAAATCCGCGATCATCCCCTTCCACTTCTGGCTTCCCGCCGCGATGGCCGCCCCCACGCCTACCTCCGCCTACCTGCACGCGGCGGCGATGGTGAAGGCCGGCGTCTACCTGGCGGCCCGCCTTGCCCCCGGCTTCTCCGACCTCGCGGCCTGGCGCTACATGATCCTTGCCGGCGGGATCGCCACCCTGGTCCTCGGCGGCTACCGCGCGCTCAAGCAGTACGACCTCAAACTCGTCCTCGCCTTCGGCACCGTCTCCCAGCTGGGCCTCATCCTCCTCATGGTCGGCTACGGCACCCCGGCGATGCTGCTCGCGGGTCTCGGCATGCTGGTCGCCCACGCGATGTTCAAGTCCACGCTCTTCCTCGCGGTCGGCCAGGTCGACTGGGCCACCGGCACCCGCGACCTTCGCGAGCTCTCCGGGGTCGGCCGCCAGATGCCGGTCACGGCGTCGGCCGCCGCGCTCGCGGGCCTGTCGATGGCGGGCGTGCCCGGGTTCGCGGGCTTCGTGGCGAAGGAGGCCGCCCTCCACGCGCTCATCGGCGGCACCACTGCCGATACCCTCACCTGGCTCGCGATCGCCGCCGGCTCGATCTTCACGGTCGCCTACACCCTGCGCTTCTGGTGGGGCGCCTTCGCGGACAAGCCCGGCGCCCGCACCCCGGTCAAGCGCCGCTCGCCCATGCTTACCGCGCCCATCGTGGTCCTCTCCCTCGCCGGCCTCGTTTTCGGCCTGGCGGGCGGGCTTCTCGACGCCGTCTTCCAGCCCTACGTCCGCGCCCTCCCGGGAGATTCGGGCCACCTCGCGTCCTGGCCGGGGATCGGCGCGCCGTTCCTGGTCACGACCGTGATCCTCGCGGCCGGCGTCGTGCTGTTTGCTGCGCGCACCACGATCGAGCCGAGCCTTCGCGCCCACGACTTCCCCGTCTCAGCCGACCGGGTCTACCACAGGATCGTTTCCGGCCTGGAGGACCTGTCGGGCTCGGTCACGGCCTTCACCCAGCGTGGCTCGCTCCCGGCTTACCTTTCCACGATCTTCACCTTCACCGCTTTCGCGGTCCTGCTCGCCTTCAGTGTGGGCGACTGGCAGGGAAGCATCAGCTTGCGCTCGTACGACTCGGTGTCCCAGGCCCTGGTCGGCGTCGTGACAATCGTGGCCGCGATCCTCGGCGCCCGCGCCCGCTACCGCATGAAGGCCGTGCTGCTGATCGGCGCGTCGGGCTACGGGGTGGCCCTCCTCTACGAGCTCTACGGCGCGCCGGATCTTGCGCTTACCCAGGTGCTGGTGGAGACCATGTCGTTGGTGGTGTTCATCCTCGTGTTGCGCCGACTGCCCGCTTATTTCTCCCACCGCCCGTTGCGCTTTTCGCGCACGTGGCGCATCATCGTGGCCACCGCGTTTGGCGCGATGACGGCGGTCCTCGGCGTCGTCGCCGCCGGCGCCCGCATCCACACCCCGATCTCGGTAAACTTCCACGACGAGGCCTACACTTACGGGTACGGCAAAAACATCGTCAACGTGACGCTTGTGGACATCCGCGCGTGGGACACCTTCAGCGAGATCGCCGTGGTAGTGGCCTGCGCGATCGGCATTTCCTCCCTCCTCTTTATCCGCGACCGCGGCGGGCGCATCGACCGCTTCCGCAACCTCCAAGCTCCGCGCACGAACGTGGCCGGCCAGCTCATCGCCCCCGCGCGCGACGACGCCGGCCCCACCTGGCGCCGGACCCGGGCACGAGTGATCGAGTCGTCGGTGGTGGCGCCGGCCCGCAACCGGCGTTGGCTGGTCGGCACGGACCAGGTGCCCTTCGGGCGCCGCTCGGTGATCTTAGAGGTGGGCACGCGCCTGGTCTTCCACACGATCGTGGCCGTGTCGGTCTTCTTCCTCTTCGCAGGCCACAACGCCCCCGGCGGCGGATTCGCGGGCGGCCTGCTCGCGGGCATCGCGCTGGTACTGCGCTACGTGGCGGGCGGGCGCTACGAGCTGGGCGCGGCCGTCCCCCTCCACCCGGGTCACCTCATGGGCGCGGGCCTAGCCACCGCCGGCGTGGCCGCGCTGGTGCCGGTGGCGCTCGGCGGCACGATCCTACAGTCGGCGAAGATCGAGCTGATGCTCTGGGGTTTCGGTGACGTCAAAATCGCTACCGCGATCTTCTTCGACATCGGCGTCTACCTGGTGGTGGTCGGCCTCGTGCTCGACGTCTTGCGCTCCCTCGGCGCCGAAATCGACCGCCACGGCGAGGTCGAAGCCGCCGACGAGCCGCACTACCAGCTACGCCCCTCCGCCGATTCCCGCCGGGACACCTCCGACGCGGAGCAGGCCCGCTCCTACGACGCCGTCCCAGGCGTTGCGCCCGACGCGCCGATTCCCGCGGGTGCGCCGGTAGTGGCACCCGCGGCCCAGCCCACCACGGCCGGCCCAGCCCAATCTGCTGTGGCCCAGTATGCCCCGGCGCCTGGCCCCGCACACCCGCCCCACACAGAGAGCGAGTTCGACATCGACACCACGGGCCTGACCACCATCGCTTCCGACCCGGCCACCACCTCCACGGCCCTGACCGGACGGGAGGAAACCCGATGAGTTCCTCCCTTGCGCTCGCGATAGTGTCCGGCGTGCTCGTCGCCGTCGGTATTTATCTGGTGCTTGAGCGCTCCCTGTCGCGCATCGTGCTGGGCCTCGCGGCCCTCACCAACGGGGTCAATATCCTCATGCTCATCGCGGGCGGCCCCTCTGGCGCGCCGGCCATGGTGGGGGAGGCCGCGCAAGAAGACATGGCCGACCCGCTGGTCCAAGCCATGATGCTCACCGCGATCGTCATCTCCCTTGCCCTCACCGGCTTCCTCCTCGCGCTCGCTTACCGCTCCTGGCAGCTCAACGCCTCCGACGAGGTCCAAGACGACCTCGAGGATCGCCGCATCGCCGACCGCACCGAGGACGCCAAGTTCGAGGCCCGCACCGACAAGCCCGCCGACCTCGAGCTCGACGCCCCCGACATCCGCGACGAGACCGACGACGACCCGGCCTCTCCCGACGAGCCTGGCCCGGCCGTCGTCGACGCCGCCCCCGCGGCCCACCCCGGCCCTCACGAGGGGAGGCGCTCATGACCTGGGACTTCCTCGTGGCCCTGCCCGTGGTGCTGCCGTTGTTCGGCGCGGGCCTGTCGTTGGCGTTTGCCTCTGTGCGCCGCCTCCAGGGCATCCTCTCGGCCGGCATCCTTGGCATCGTGTGGCTGGTCGCAGGCACGCTACTGGTGATGTCCGCGTCGGGCCCGGTTGTGCTCGACGTCGCGAACTGGGCGGCCCCCGTCGGCATCTCGCTGGTGGCCGACCGCCTGAGCGCCATCATGCTCTTCACCTCGGTCACGGTCACGCTCACGGTTCTGCTGTATTCGCTGGCCCAGGGCGCGGCCGACGGCGACGACGCCGCCCCCATCGCGGTCTATCACCCCGCCTTTCTCCTGCTCTCGGCGGGCGTGTCGAACGCGTTCCTCAGCGGGGACCTGTTCAACATTTACGTGGGATTCGAGCTGCTACTGACGGCATCGTTCGTGCTCATCACCCTGGGCGGTACGCGCGACCGCATCCGTTCAGGCACGGTGTACGTGGTGGTCTCGCTCATTTCTTCGGTGGTCTTCCTCATTGCCATCGCGATGACGTACGCCGCGGCGGGCACGGTCAACCTCGCCCAGCTGGCGCTGCGCCTACCCGAGATCGACCCGGGCGTACGGATCGCGATCCAGGTGATGCTGCTGGTCGGTTTCGGTATCAAGGCGGCGGTCTTTCCGCTGTCGGCTTGGCTGCCCGACTCCTACCCCACCGCCCCCGCGCCTGTCACCGCCGTGTTCGCCGGCCTGCTCACGAAGGTGGGCGTGTATGCGATCATCCGCACCCAGACCCTCCTCTTCCCCTACAACCGGCTCACGCTGGTGATCGGCGTCGTCGCGATCCTCACGATGCTCATGGGCATCCTCGGCGCGGTGGCCCAGCAGGACATCAAGCGCCTGTTGTCCTTCACCCTCGTGTCCCACATCGGCTTCATGATCTGGGGCATCTCGCTGTACTCCGTGCACGGGCTGGGCGCCACGATCTACTACGCCGTCCACCACATCACCGTCCAGACCGCCCTGTTCCTGGTGGTGGGCCTGGTCGAACGACGCGGCGGCACCACCTCGCTCATCCGCCTCGGCTCGCTTGCCAAGCTCTCCCCGATCATCTCCGCGCTCTACATCGTGCCGGCCCTGAACCTGGCGGGCATCCCGCCGGGGTCGGGATTCTTCGGCAAGGTGGGGCTCATTCAGGCCTCCGTCGACCGCGGCGCGATCATCGACTGGGGGCTCATCATCACGGGCATCGTCTGCTCGCTGCTCACCCTCTACGCCGTGTCGCGCGCGTGGAACATGGCCTTCTGGCAGACCGCCCCCGAACCGCTCTCCGCCAAGCCGATCCCGTGGGGGATGACCGGCGCCGCCGGCGCGCTCGTGACGTTCTCGCTCATCATCTCCTTCTTCGCCGGCCCGATCTACAACTTCACCGAAGGCGCCGCCACCGAGCTCAAGGCCCGCTCGCCCTACATCGTGGCCGTCCTGCCCGAGGGCGGGCGCGGCAGCGGGGAGTCGAAGGTTCCCGAAGCCGTGAGGCAGCCCGCGCCCGCGAGCACCGAGGAAGGAGGCCGTCGTGGCTAACGACTACACGCCATCCGCGCGCGCCATTTACCGCGTCGCCCGCCGCCCTGGCCGCTTCCCGCATGCCTCGGTGGGCATGCTCGCCTGGCTGACTGCGGTGTGGGTGTTGCTGTGGGGCGAGTTCTCGGCGGGCAACGTACTGGCCGGCCTCATTGTGGCGCTCGGGATCACCACCGTTGCGCCCTTCCCCTACACGCCGTTCGACGGGCGGTCACGGCCCATCGCCGTCGTCGTGCTGGTCGCGCGCTTCCTCATCGACATCGTCATTTCCTCCGCGCAGATCGCCGCGTTCATCCTGCGCGGCAAGCACCCGCAGGCCGCGATCATTCGCGTCCACCTGCGCTCCCACTCCGACGTCTACCTCGCCACGATCGCCGGCATGACGGCGCTAGTGCCGGGTTCTGTGGTGGTCGAGGCGCACCGCGTGAGCGGCACGCTCTACGTCCACGTGTTCGACACCGAGCTGGCTGGCGGTGTGGAGGGCGTGCACCGCACCGTGCTCGAGCTCGAGGAACGGGTGCTGCGGGCTTTCGCTTCGCACGACGAGCTTGTCGACGCCGGCTACGTGCCCGGCCCCACCCGCCGCTACGGGCGCCTGCCCGTCCCCTACGCGCCGGCCACGGGTGAGCCGCGCGAGGTCCGGGAGGGGAGCTCATGACGTACGTTCTCGGATTCTGCATGGCGCTGCTATTTATCGCGTCGCTGCTGGTGCTCATGCGGATCTTCCGCGGGCCCACGGCCCTGGAGCGGATGGTGGCGCTTGACGTCATGACCTCGGTGGTCATCGGCGCGGTGGCCCTTCTCGCCGCGCTCACCCGCCGCGAGGACCTACTCGCCCTGTTCGTGGCCCTGGCCCTGGTCGGCTTCGTCGGCTCGACCACGCTCGCCCGCTTCATCACCCCCGGGGTGGCCAAGCGCTACCCCGAGCGCCGCGACGACGCCCGGCGGGGTGCCGCCCCGAACGCCCCCGGGCAGAGCGGCGTGGCTGGGCCGAGCGGCGTCGGTGGGCTGAATGACGCCGCGCAGGGCGCTACTGGGCGAAATGGCGCGGCTGGCGGCTCGGGCGTCGTCGAAGAGGGGAGGCAGCCGTGAACTGGGCACAAATCGCCGACTGGGTGGGGATCACTCTCATCGTCACAGGCTCACTGTTTACCCTCATCGCCGCGATCGGAGTGTTCCGCTTCCGCGACCTGCTGGCGATCCAGCACGTGGCCACCAAGCCGCAGACGTTCTCGCTCATCATGCTGATGGTGGGGGTCTCGCTCATCGTGCGCAGTGCGACCATGACGTGGACGATGATGCTGGTGATCGGCTTCCAGCTGATTACGGCGCCGATCTCGGCGCACATGATGTCGCGGGCGGGGTATCGCACGGACCGGATCGACAAGAGCGCGCTGATCATCGACGAGCTCGGCGAGGACATGACTGTTGGCGACGACCACGGCTGAGCCCGCCGCCCGACGGATCTGGCTGCCGGATCTGACCGCAGGATCTGGTGGCTGGAATGGTCCTGGCCGCAGACAATTCCGCCTGCCCGGGCGAACGCGCTGGCCAGAGACTAAGATGAGACCAACTAGGTTTTTGGAGGAACAATGAACATCGGCTGGAAACTGATCACGGTCGGAATCGCTGGCGCGGCCGGCGCGGCGTCGAACTTGGTGGTCAACCAGGTGTGGGAGAAGGGACTGGGCAAGCAGCGTCCCACTGACGAGGCGGAGATGATGCAGATGCCGATGCGCGACGTCGTGGTCTTCACCGCCGTCACCGCCGTGGTGTCGGCCGTGGTGTCCACTGCGCTCAAGCGCAAAGCCGCGGAGTGGTACGGGGCGTAACGTTCCCCTTCTCGCGCCCTCGCCCTCTCGGGCCTTCGGACGCAAATGCTGCACTACTCGGCAAGATGCGCCACTACTCGGCAAGATGCGGCACTACTTTACCGTTATTTAGTGCCGCATCTGTCAGTTTAGTGCCGCATTTGCGATAGCAGGCGCCCGCGGGAGCGGCGCGGGCGTGGTCGACGTCGTCGTGGGCGATTTGGTACGGTAAGGCGTACGACAGGGGAGCGCACATGCGCTGAGAGTGCGGAAACGCAGACCCTCGAACCTGCTCCGGTTAGCACCGGCGAAGGAAGTCGAGCTCTCCCCGGGTGCGCCCGGGCCCTCCCGAACACATGGGAGGAAAAATGAAGACGAAGAGCCTTTTCGTTGTGGCGCTTGGCGCCACGCTCACCGCGACGATGGCCGCATGCTCGGCCGTTGACCAGGCAAAGACGACGGGCGACACGGTCACCGTGCTCACCCACGACTCGTTCTCGATCTCCGACGAGGCCAAGGCGGCCTTCGAGAAGGAGACGGGCATGACGCTGAAGACCACCGCCCCCGGTGACGCCGGCATGGTGCTCAACCAGCTCATCCTCAACAAGGACAACCCCACTGTCGACGCCGTGTTCGGCATCGATAACTTCTCCGCGCAGAGCGCGCTGGACGCGGGCGTCATCGCGCCGTATACCCCGGCCTCGGACCCGGGCGCGGACCGCCGCATTGGCGACTTCACCGCGATCGACTACGGCGACGTCTGCCTCAATGCGGACGCGGCCTACTTCGAGGAGCACGGACTGGAGCTGCCGACGTCGTTCGCGGACCTGACCAAGCCGGAGTACAAGGACCTGCTGGTGGTGACGAACCCGGTCACCTCTAGCCCGGGCCTGGCGTTCCTCGTGGGCACGATCGAGGAGGCGGGCAATGACTGGAAGCAGTACTGGACCGACCTACTCGACAACGGCACCAAGGTGGTTGACTCCTGGTCGGACGCCTTCTACACCGACTTCTCCGCTGCCGACGGCAAGGGTGCCTTCCCGCTCGTGCTGTCCTACGCCTCTTCGCCCGCTTACGGTGAGGGCGCCTTCGTCAACGTGCCCGGCACCTGCGTGGCGCAGACCGAGTACGCCGGCGTCGTGAAGGGCGCGAAGAATGCCGAGGGCGCAGAGAAGTTCATCGACTTCATGCTCTCCGAACAGGTCCAGTCCGAGATCCCGGAGACGATGTACATGTACCCCGTGGCCGACGTCGCCTTGCCGGCCGAGTGGGAGACCTACGCCCAGCGCCCCGCGAACTCGCTCACGCCCGACCCGAAGAAAGTGGCGGAGAACCGTGAGACCTGGCAGAAGGAATGGTCTGCGTTGCGCGAAGGCCGCTAACGCGTGAGAGGAAGAGTCGCCCACCTGGGGTGGGGTGCAGCGCTGGCAGTGCCAGCGCTCTTCCTCATCCTCTTTTTCCTCTGGCCCGTGGGGCGCATGCTCAGCATGGGCCTGGGAGACGCGGCCATGTTTGGCGAGGTCCTCGGCCAGGGGCGGACGTGGCGGATTGTCGGGCAGACGCTCGGCATGGCGCTCGCGGCTACCGCGATCTCCGTGGTGTTGGGCGTGCCGGGCGCCTACGTGCTCTACCGGCTGAAGATCCCGGGGGCGCGGGTGGCGCGCGCGTTCGCCACGGCTCCCTTCGCGCTGCCGACCGTGGTGGTGGGCGTGGCCTTCCGTGCGCTGCTCGACGACGCCGGCCCGCTCGGCTTTCTTGGGCTTGGCCAGACGACGGCGGCCGTGGTGGCCGCGATGGTCTTCTTCAATTACGCCGTGGTGGTGCGGACGGTGGGGTCGATGTGGGCGGGGATCGCCGATCTCACCGACGCCGCCCGCACCCTCGGCGCGAGCCCTGCGCGCGCATTCTTCACGGTGACGCTCCCACAGCTTGGGCCGTCGATCGCGGCGGGTGGTGGGCTCGTCTTCCTGTTTTGCTCCACGAGTTTCGGTATCGTCCAGACCCTGGGCCGGCCCGGGTACGGCACGTTGGAGTCGGAGATCTACGTCCAGTCCACCGCCTACCTCGACCTGGGGCACGCGGCCGTTCTATCCGTGTTGCAGCTGGTGATTGTGGTGGTGGCGCTGATCGTGTCCACTGCGCTGTCGGCGCGGACGGAGCGCGCGTTGGACGTGACGCAACGGCCGGCGAAGCGGCCCACGCGCGCGGCTATTCCGGCGATGGTGGTGACCGCGGCCGTGTTGGTTTTCCTGGCGGCGCCGCTGCTGGGCTTGTTGGCCGGGTCGTTGCGCTCGCAGGGCCAGTGGTCCCTGCACAACTACCGGGTGTTGGCTCAGCCCGGCGCCGGCTTCGCCGGTGGCACCTCTATTCTTGACGCGCTCGACCACTCGGTGAAAATTGCGCTCGATGCGGCGACGCTGTCGCTGGTGGTCGGCGTGATCCTCGCCTTCGCGCTGTCACGCCGGCCTCGCACGCGCCTCGTCCGTACGGGGCAGCGGGTGCTGGACGGCGTCGTGCTCCTGCCGCTCGGGATCTCGGCCGTGACCGTGGGCTTTGGCTTCCTCGTCACCTGGGGGCGCGTGCAGTCCGTGCCGACCGGGCTGATCGTGCCGCTAGCCCAGGCCGTGGTGGCGTTGCCGCTGGTGGTGCGCTCGCTCGTGCCGATCCTGCGCGCGATCGACCCGCGGATGCGGGAGGCCGCCGCCACGCTGGGCGCGAGCCCGGCGCGCGTGCTCGCCACCATCGACCTGCCCATCATGGCGCGCGGGCTGGGGATCGCCTTCGGGTTCGCGTTCGCGATCTCGCTGGGGGAGTTCGGGGCCACATCCTTCCTGGCCAGCCCCGACTACCAGACGCTGCCCGTGCTCATTTCGAAGCTGCTGGGCCGGCCGGGCGTCGACAACTATGGGATGGCGCTAGCCGGGTCCGTGATCCTGGCAGGGCTCACGGGCGTGATCATGTTCGTCACCGACCTGGTGCGGCCAAGCGGCACCCGGGGTGCGTTCTAGGTGCAAGTGCCTTCTAGGTGCGAGTGAAGGAGAGAGAATGCTGAGACTCGTCAACCTTGACCTGTCCTACGATCAGCCGCCGGTGCACGCGGTCAACGGCGTGTCGCTGACGCTGCAGACCGGCCAGATCCTGGCGTTGCTGGGTGAGTCTGGCTCGGGGAAGTCCTCGTTGCTGCGCGCCGTGGCGGGCCTGGAGCCGGCGACGGGCGAGGTGTCGCTCGGCGGGCGCGATTTGGCCGGGGTGCCGGTCCATCTGCGTAACATCGGGATGGTGTTCCAAGACGGCCAGCTTTTCCCGCACCGGTCGGTTGAGGGCAACATCGCCTACGGGCTCGAAGTGCAAAAGGTGGCTAAGGCCGAGCGGCACGAGCGCGTGGCCGAGCTACTCGAGCTGGTGGGCCTGCCCGACTATGGCGGCCGCCCGATCTCCACACTGTCTGGTGGCCAAGCCCAGCGCGTGGCGCTCGCCCGTTCGCTTGCCCCGCGCCCCGACCTAATTTTGCTCGACGAGCCGCTCTCCGCGCTCGACCGCATCCTACGCACACGCCTATCCACCCAACTGCGGGAGATCCTGTCCGCCGTGGGGGCCACTGCGATCTACGTGACCCACGACCGCGACGAGGCCTTCAACGTCGCCGACCTCATCGGTGTCATGGAGGACGGCCGCCTCATCCAGCTCGGCACGGCCGACGAGCTACGCGAGAGCCCGGCGTCGGACACGGTCCGCCGGCTGATTTCCTAGGCCGGAACTGCCGAATGTGAGGTCCGGTTTGGCTAGTGTGAAACGTCGCGGGGGTAGTCTTTGGTTTAATAGGCTTGTGCTTCGTGCACGTGGCGAGCGCCTGTAGGATTGCCCCGGTGAGACGATGAGGTCACCGATGAGTGCTTGCGTTTCTGATTGTTGGAAAAGGAAGGACTTGTCATCGTCGTGATGGATCTAGCTTGGTTGAAGTCGCATGTGCGTCTATGAGTGCTCGCCCTGTTTGCCTTCACGGTCAGTATGCTCCTGGTGTTCCCGCGGGTGAGCTTCGCGCTCGACGGCGAGGAAGAGAGCGCTGGCGGCACGAAGGCCTACGAAATCGAAGTCCAATGGAAAAACCAACCGGAACAGGTGACCTCCGGGCTCGACGTGTTGTCGATGATCTGGTGGATGGACATCAACGATTCTGCCCCCGCCCCTGGAAACGAACCGACCACCGACAACCTGCTGGTTGTGACAGTGGAGAATGCTCATTTTGGCGAGATCCCGAGCCAGTGTCTGAGTGGCGATGCCGGTAAGTCGGCGCTGTCTGAAGACGCCTGCACGTTGACCTGCGACATCGGCACGCGCGACCAGGGCACCGCCCAAATGGTCCTCTCGGGTGTCGAGATGGACGGCCCGGCAGGATCAAACGTGAAGGCCAAGGCGCAGTTCCGTGGCCTTGAGGCTACACTGCCCGAGATCCCGATCATCGCGCCTTTCATCATGGATGCGAAGTTTGACGGCGGTGGCCCGTCGTCGTTGACGGTCGTGGACCCCAACTTCCAGGACCTGAACTTCCCCTTCTCGCTGGTGCACTCGGCGGGGTCCTCCAAGGGCCCGTCGGAGGTCAGCTACGACATCACGATTAACGGTGTGCGCAACGAGCGCGTGACGCTGCAGGATGTTGCGTGTGCTCCGATCGACCGCGTGCACTCCGGCTACCCCTACTCGGCCGACGGCTTCCCCGCGAATCAGACCGCGCGTTTCCCCACCTGTAAGTTCGAACTGGTGGACCCGGATACCAATACCTTCCGCCTGACGCTCTCGGACCTCGATTACTCCGGTGATCGTCCTTACTTCGACTCGAACGGTGTGCGCCTGCCGCAGGTGAAGCCGAACTATCCGAACTCGGTGATCGCCGCCGGCGAGCTTCGCGTGAAGGTGCCCTATGTGCGGAGCGGTAATAACGCGAATGACAACACGAATGTGACGCTGAAAGCGTCGTCACCCACCTACGTCGCTACAGATGACTCCGAGTCGGTTGAGGACGCGTCGAACAATCAGAACCGCGCTCCGATCGTCCGCGGTAACTGGACAGGCGCCTGGGTGGTAGCCTCGCAGTACCCGAAGGCCTACCCCGGCATCGGTTGGTCGGATACTTCGCGGGCCCCAAGTGTGCGACCGTGATGTCGGTGTCTGGCATTGTGCCGCAACGCACCGAGGCAGCGGCGGACGCCTGGGTGTGCAACACCCTCGATACGGAGCGTGTCGACTTCGTGGATGCGCACGTCGTGGCCGATGTAGATGCCAAGCCGAATGTGTATTACGGTGATCCGGTAGAGGAGCTCAAGATCCTCTACTACACGGGCGAGGTCAAAGATCCTAACCTGTTTGAATGCGGTACCGTCGAGACGAGACGCGACGAGGGTACGGATGAGAAGGACGGGTGGACCTATACAAGGCCCGCTGATCTGTCGACGGTGAAAGCCGTCAAAGTCCGTGTTTCCCGTGAGAATGGTTATCTGTCGAGTCTGCCGCAGTCGTTTTTCTACCTGGTGGTCGAGCAGCGTATTCACGATGACGTCCAGATCGGCGACGAGGCGGACTACACCATCCGCTTTGGCCTTGAGTCCGAGATCGCGAACATGCCGAACGATACCGTGGTGATCGAAGATACCCTCGCGCCCGGCATGACCTATGTGGAAGGTAGTGCCGCCACCGAGCCGACGGTCTCGAAGGACGCGGAGGGTCGCCAGGTGCTGACCTGGACGGTTGAGGACGTCGTGCCCAATATTGACGTGCTCAAGAACAACCCGTACACCATCAACTACAAGGCCACGATGCCGAAGGACGCCAAGGCGGGTGCCGTGTTCACCAACACCGTGGTCGCTTCGAGCCAGGGCAACTCGCGCCGCGCTGAGGTCAAGGTGACGGTGCCGCGAGCCGGCTACACTTCCATCAAGAAGCATGTGGAGAAGCCGGTTGTCGACACCCTGACCAACGGTGTCGCGGTGAACACCTGGACCGTTGATCTGACCTCAAAGGACCCGGAGAAGTCGACCGTCACCGACGTCATCGATGTGCTGCCCTACGACGGCGACGACAAGGGCTTGAAGTTCAGCGGCACGCTGGTAGTGAAGGGTGTCGAGGCAGGGGAAGGCGCGACCGTCTACAGCACGACGGCCGAGGCCTTCACGATCGATGAGGACCCGAACGCCAAGGTGAACGGCAAGACCGGCGAGCCCTCGGACATGTGGACCAAGGGCGTGCAGGAGAACGCGACCGCGATCCGCGTGGTCACGAAGGCCGACTTCCCATACGGCGACGCCCAGACCATCACGGTGAAGACGGAGCTGAAGGACGCGAAGTCGGGAGACGTCCTCGTGAACAAGGCCGTGGGGCGCGCCGACCATACGAAGATGCGCATGCGCACGTCCGCCCAGTTCGTGGTGCTCACCCCGGTCGAGCTCACCGTGAAGAAGGTGTGGAAGGATGCCGAGGACGAGGTGGAGGACTTCACCTCGGAGGTGGCTGTGGATAAGGTTGGCGAGAACTACTCGGTTATCGTGACGAACACGGCCGAGCTGGACCCGACGCCTGACCCGACGCCTGACCCGACGCCCACTCCCACGCCGACACCCAAGCCGGATAAGCCCCTTCCTCTGACAGGTGCGCAGACGTCCGCGCTCATGGTCGTTGCTGCGGGAGCGATGGCACTCGGTGTGACGTTCCTGCGCTACGCGCGCAGGCGGTAGCACGCGGTAGCAAGAAATAGTGGGCCCGGTTCGGCAGAACCGGGCCCACTGCTACAGGTGCAGCCTGGGTCCATGCCACGCCGGGCGCCCCGGTGGCTACAGCGTCGGGTTGTACTTGAGGCAGTTGACCTCGCAGGAGCATTCGGTAGCCACCGAGATGCCGCCGGCGAGCTTGCCCTCCGCGCGAAGTTCGAGCAGACGGGGGACCACGCGGTCGCGCAAGGTCCACGGGTCGATCGTGTTGACGTAGATCTTCGAGCCGCCCTCGAAGCCGGCCAGGGTGGACACGCGCCACTTGAGGAGGATCCGCCACGGCATGTTGACGTCGGAATCCAAGGGCTTCGTGTACCACTCTTCGTTGGTGGGCACGTGCGCGCCGGTGGCGGCGTGCATTGCGTGGACCAGGTCCGACATGGCGCGCTGCTCCTCGCGCGTGTGCTCCCACGGCTGGATTCGCGGCGACTTCGACCAGATCTCCAGCGTGGGGTAGCGGTGGCCGAAGCCTGCGATCGCCACCGCGTGCTTGTTCTCCGCGATCACCAGGTTGTGGTAGCTGGCGTAGTTGACCCCGGCCTCGTTGTACAGGTTCGGGTTTCGGCGAACCTTCGCCACTTCCATCCGGCCATTGACCGTGCGCTGGTCGATCGCCACGAGCTGCTTGTGCAAGTGGTCGAAGGACGCGCCTGCGGGCTTGAGCCAGTTTTGGAACACCTGCACGTAGCGAACGTACCGGTTCGTCTCATACAGGTCGCGCATCGCCTCCACGGTCATGCGCATGTACCACTCGTGTTCTTGCGGGGTCAGTGTTCCCGACGTCGCAAGCTGCGTGTCGTCCGTCGCCCCGTCCACGAAGTGGCGACGGCTGAGGATGAGGTCGTGGCCGCCCCCGAAGAAGGAGTAGGCGCCCTTGATCTTGTCGGCCTCCGGTAGCTCCTCAAACTCTTCCGGGGTCATGCTCGAGCAATACTTGTTGCGTAGCACGCGCATGACGTGCGCGCGCCCGGCCGGGTCGGCAATGTAGTGGTCCATCCGGCGCTGGGCCGCCGGCGACAGCTTGTAGTCGTAGTTCGCGGCCCAATAGTCGAAGGACAGGATCTCGAACAGGTTCGGCACCCGCCGAAACTCCCACTGCTTCGACAGCATGTCCACGGAGTCGGTCTGGACGATCTCGGCGTCGTCGCCCTTGCGGATCAGGCGTGACTTTTCCGGCGGGGTCTCGAGCACGCGCTGGGTGCAAAAGGCGCAGTGGAGGCCGTCGTGTGCCGGGTCGAGCGGTTGAGGGTCCGGATACTTGATCCCGAGCGGGCGGTTGCCGCGCCCAGGTACAGTCCATACCTCCGTCCCAGAAAATGGGTTCAGCTGCTTGATTGTGCCATCGGCCATGATGGTCAGCGGTTCAGCGAAGGTTTCGTACGGCTGCATCCATATATCCTTTCAGCGTCCGCCCTATTCTATCAGCGCGGTGGCGGTCTTCACATCGGGCTTGACCCTACCCGGGTAGGTGGTAGAAAGGCGGAGTGAGTGAGCGCGTTCAACTTCCCCGCGAAATCTGGGTTTTGGTGGCGGCCGCGGTGGTCGTCTCGCTTGGATACGGCATTGTGGCCCCCGTCCTTCCCCAGTTCGCAAAGAGCTTTGGTGTCACGACGACGCTCGCCACCGTTGTCGTGTCCGCCTTCGCTTTCATGCGGCTCAGTTTTGCGCCGGTGTCTGGTGCGCTCGCGGCCCGGTTCGGCGAGCGGTCGATGTACATGGTGGGGATCGTGATTGTGGCAGCGTCTTCGGCGGCGAGTGCGTTGGCGCAGAATTACTGGCAGTTGCTGGTAGTGCGGGCGGCGGGCGGTGTTGGCTCGGTGATGTTCAGTGTGGCGGCGATGTCGCTCATCATCAAGCTTTCGCCGGTGCATGCACGGGGGCGGGCCTCGGCGGCGTATGGCTCCGGGTTCTTGCTCGGTTCGATCCTAGGGCCGGCTGTGGGCGGGGTGCTCGCACCGCTCGGGTTTCGCTGGCCGTTCGCCATCTACGCGGTCCTGTTGTTGATCGCGGCAACGATCGTGTTCGTGCTGATCCCGAGGGAAGGGCAGCGAGGGGCTGGCGGGTCTGAGGGCGAGGCGCGGGCGGCGCTCGCGGGAGCCGCGGCGGACGCAGCCGGGGATGTGTTGCGCGAGCCGGGCGACGGCGTCGTCGGAGAAAACGTGCGTGCGCCGGAGCCGATGACGATCGCCGAAGCGCTGCAACTGCGGCGGTTTAAGATCGTGCTACTGACCGCGTTCGCGCAGGGGTGGACGAACTTCGGGGTGCGGGTGGCGGTGGTGCCGCTGCTGGCGGCCGCGATCCCCGGCGCGCCGACGTGGCTGCCGGGCGCCGCGCTCATGGCGTTCGCGGCGGGCAACGGGCTCGCCCTCACCAGGTCCGGCTACCTGTCTGACCTGTACGGGCGCAAGTACCTGGTGGTGGCCGGGCTGACGATCTCGGGCGTGTTCACCGTGCTCATGGGCGTGTGGGATTCGGCGGCGCTGATCCTGGTGGCGTCGTTCATGGGAGGCTTCGGGTCCGGGGCGATCCAGCCCTCGCAGCAGGGAGCCGTTGCCGACATTATTGGGGAGCGGCCGGGGTCGAAGGTGGTGTCCTTCTTCCAGCAGTCCTCGGACCTGGGGCAGATCCTCGGGCCGATCGCCGCCGGGGTGATGATCGATCACTCCGGATACCTGCTCGCCTACGCTTTTTCGGGGGCGATTTTGCTGGTGGTGGCGTTGGTGTGGGTCATGGGCGTGAGGGAAGTCGGGCGGCGGAAGCCTTAGGCTCACCTAATTACTTTGCTAGCGAAGTGCGCGGCCGGGGAGCGGCGCCTGCGGGATAATGGAAGCAATCAAGCCTTTAAGGAGGGCACAATGCAGTACGCAGGCATTTACGACGATCAGGGTAAGAAGCCATGGGTGATCGACATGGAGGGCGAGACCCTCAATAACGACACCTTCCGCACCACCATGTGGACCGGCAAGCACCTCCAGATGACCGTGATGTCCATCCCGGTGGGTGGTGACATCGGCCTGGAGGTCCACCACGGCATTGACCAGTTCCTGCGCATCGAGCAGGGCAAGGGCAAATGCCAGATGGGTCCCGCGGAGGATGACCTCAACTTCGAGCGCATCGTGGAGGATGACGACGCGATCTTCGTGCCCGACGGCGTGTGGCACAACGTCACCAACATTGGTGACGAGCCGCTGAAGCTGTACACCATCTACGCGGTGCCGGACCACGAACCGGGCACGGTCCACCAGACTCAGGCCGATGCCGAGGCCGATCCGAACGAGGACTAAGACTCACAGACCGAGGGCTTAGGGTACGCCTTAGCGCATAGGCATGGCAATGACGGGGAGCGGGCGCTCCCCGCCATTTGTGTGCCCGCGGGCGCCGGTACCTGTTCCGGCCGGCCTGGCCGACGGAAGTCGTGAATATATCGGCTGGCGATTGCTATAGGCGCGTGGTGGGTCTTAGGTTCACGAATTGTGTCGGGGGTGGCGCCGATAGCCCGGCGGCCGGGTAGGCTGGAGGGTATGGAACTAGCCGCAGTCATCGTTCAAGCTGGGGGAACGGGGGCGCGCCTCGGGGGTGCTTCCAAACCTGACTATGTGGTGGGCGGCCGGCGCTTGCTTGACATCTTTTTTGACGAGCTCGCCGGAATCGGCTTCTCAGGCAAAGCGGTGGTGATCGCGCCGGACGGCGTGAAAGTCCCGGAGGGAGTCGTGCGCACGTTGGAGGATCCGCCCGGCGGCGGCCCCCTACCGGGAGTCGCCGCCGGCCTTGCCGAACTAGATCTCGGCGACGACGCCGTGGTCGGGCTGGCCACGTGCGATGCTCCCCTCGCGCCGCGGCTCTACCCGTGGTTGCTCGAGCGCGTCGAGTGTGACGGTGTGGTTCCCGCGAACTGCGAGGGTTGGCCGCAATACCTGCATGGCGTGTACCGGCTGAGTGCCCTGCGCGCGCTGACCTTCGAGCGGCACGGTTCGATCCGGGGCGCGTTCGGCGGGCTTGACGTGGCGCGGGTCGAGGACCGCGAGGGCTGGTGCATCGATGTTGACACCCCCGAGGATGCGGAGGCGCTCGCGGCAACACTGGCACGACTGTGAGAGTGCAAGGCGAGCGTGGCGAGGCGTGGGCGGAAGTCGTGAATATGCTGGCTGCCGGTTGCTAGAGGGGCCCGGTAGGGCTTAGGTTCACGAGTTGTGTCGGCGCTCGGGGCAGTGACCAGTTGGCGCATACTGATACTGGAACCATGGAAGTCCGGATTATCGGCTCCCTTGCACCCGGAGATTAAAAGAGATTGGAGGTTTTCGGGGCGAGCTTCCCACATAGAAGATCGCCCCGAAAACGTCCAGGAAATTCAAATGCGCACGAGCCCACCCGCTCGCGCGGCCCGAACTACTCCCGCGCCAGGTCGGCCGCGCCGATAATGCCGGCGTCGTTGCCGAGGGAAGCCAGGAGCACGGCGGGCTCGGGGCGGTACTCGCGGGCCGTGAGGCGCTCAAGGAAGGCCTCACGCGCCGGGCGAAGCAGGACCCCGCCCGCCTCCGACACGCCGCCAGCCAGAACGAACACCTCCGGGTCGAGCAACGCGGACAGGTCGGCCATGCCCTGGCCGAGCCAGCGCCCGATCTCCGCGAACGCGTCGTTCGCTCCCTTGCAGCCCTTCTGTGCGGCCTCGGTGATGATGAGGCCGGTGATCGCCTCCGGGTCCCCGGCGGCGAGCTCGAGCATGCCGGCGGAGCGCTCGCGATCCTGGCGGGCAATCTTGCGTGCCGCACGCAGCAGCGCACCGCCCGACGAGTAAACCTCCCAGCATCCGCGCAAGCCACAGCCACACGGGATGCCACCCTCGACCATGTTGATGTGCCCGATCTCGCCCGCGAACCCGCGCGAGCCGCGCACCAGCTTGCCGTCAAGAATGATGCCACCGCCGATGCCGGTGCCGACCGTGACCACCACCGCCGAGTTGTACTCTCGCGCCGCGCCGAAGCGGAACTCGCCCCAGGCGGCCGCGTTCGCGTCGTTCTCAACCACTGTGTGTAGGCCGGTCGCCTCCTCCACACGCTGGCCAAGCGGCTCGTTTCGCCAGTTGACGTTCGGCGCAAACGTGACTGTTGAGCGATCTTCCTCGATGAAGCCGGCAGCGCCGATGCCGATCGCGTCGGCGTCGTGGGCGCCGAGCTCCTCAATCACTTCTAGGATTGTGGCAACCACGGAGTCGGCCGTGCGCGTATCCGTAGGTTTGCGGGCCATCTTGAGGATGTTGCCATCCTGGTCGACTACACCGGCAGCAATCTTCGTGCCGCCAACATCTACGCCAATAATCTCGCTCATACCTCTATTTTGGCATGATCATTCACGGAATTCAGGCGAGTACGACGGATGGAAGGGCTACTTTCCCAGGTTGCGTTTCCGGCGCGGGAGTGCGTCCTCCGCACGACGACGATCGTCGTCTTCCGCGTCCCCCTCGGCCTCGGCCGGCTCGGGAGATTCGGGAGTGTCGGACGTAGGAGAGCCGGCAGGGCCGGCGGGGTCGGAATCGCCGGAATCTGGCTCTACGGACGCCCCGGAGGTGTCCGACTCGGCCCCGGACTTCTCTGGCTCGGCCCCGGAGTTGGCAGCATCGGCCTGCCTCGGCGCCTCGCCTTTCGCGTGCGTGGCCTTGTCCCGCTTGTGGTCGGATGTGGGAGCCGCCGGCTGCTCGTCCGAGACGATCACCGTGGCGCGCGAGAGCACGCGCGTGACGATGATGCCGCAGATCGTCTGCGCCAGGATGATGGAAACCAGCACCACCACCTGGAAGCGCGCGGCCTCCAGCGGCGAGGCCCCGCCGATTAGCGCGCCCACGAAGGCGCCCGGCATGGTCACCAGGCCGGTGGCCTTGGTTTGGTCGATTGTGGGTAGCAACATCTCCTCGATCGCCGTGCGGCTGACCCGCCCAAACGCCGTGCTCGACGGCGCCCCGAGTGCGAACCAGCCCTCAACCTCCCCGCGTTGCGCCTGCGAGCTCGCAAGGAAGCGCCGCCCGGTCAACGTGGCCGCCGACATCGAATTGCCCGTGATGATCCCACCCACGGCAATGAAGTTCGAGACCGTCAACTCCATCATCCGCACCCCGAACACCAGGGCGATGGTGGTACCCGCGGCGGCGACGATCCCGATCGCCGCCGCCCGCCTGCCATAGGGCAGCTCGTGGAGTCGCTTCCCGGCGGTCAGTGAGGCCACGGTCATCATCACGGCCAGCATGAGCGCGGCTGTCCACGCATACGTGAACACCCCGTGCAACACCAGTGCGAGCACCGCGAGCTGGACCACGGCTCGGATGGTTGCCACCATCGGCTGCCACCCGGCCCTCACACCGGCCCATCGCTGTAGGCCAAGGATCGCCGCCACCGTCACCACCAGCCCGATGCCGGTGGTGACGAACAGCCACGTCGTTTCGTTCACACTGACCTCCCCGCACCCACTAGTCCACGCCAGCCGCGCCGACGCGCGCCTTCACACCACAAATCGCTGCTACTCCTGATCGGCCAGCAGCGCGCCGAGCTCTTCGAGCGCCCCGAGCGAGAGCGCCAGCACCCCGCGGTAGAAGGCCGTGGCGGCGTGCTCCCGTGCGGCGGCGAGCATCTGCGGCGCCCACAGCTCCAGGTGCTCCCGGTAGAACCTGCCCACGACGTCGATGTACCGGTTCGCGTCCGTCAGCGCACTGACCTCGAGCGCACCGAGCGTGCGAACGAGCCCCTGGGCTACGAAGTCGAACTCGAGGCCCACGTGATCGTCCGGCTCCTTGTGCAGGTAGGGGGCTTCGAGCCCCAGCTGGCGGTATTCGGCGCGGACCTGAAGCGTCTCCTCGTCGAACACCAGCCCGTCCTTGCCGCGGTGCACTGATTCGAATGGCGGCACCAGCGCGGTGGCCGTACGGCCGTAGAGGGCGTTGATGTCCGAGCGCAGCTGGTCGGTGCTCTCCCCTTTCTCGAACGACTCGGCCCAGTCGAGCAGGCCGGCCGCCGTGTGCGGCGACTTTGTGCCGGCCAGCGGCCACTCGGTGTACATCTGGCGCAACTGGCCGAGTGTGGCCTCATCCGGCGCGTCGAGGTGCAGGCGCCCCAGGGTGAGGAAGGCGGCCGCGAGGGCGTCGATACGATCTTCGTTCATCATGATGGTCTTTCCGCTCTATTGGTGTTTTGTGCTCTACTTGGCGAGCTTGTGGTCAAGGAAGGAGAAGATGAGGGCGGTCATGAGCGCCACCTGTTCGATGTCAGCGGCACCCGCGTGCCCGCCCTCGGTGTTTTCGTATAGCCACGATTCGTGGCCCATGGCGCTCAGCAGCGCGTGGAACTTGCGGGCGTGGCCCGGGTGCACCCGGTCATCGCGCGTGGAGGTGGTGAGCAGGATTGGCGGGTGCGGCTCTTCGCCTACGTTGTGGTAGGCCGAGTACTGCTCCATGTAGGCCCAGTCCTCCGTGTCCGGATCGCCGTATTCCCCCATCCATGACGCCCCCGCCAGCAGGTGCGAGTAGCGTTTCATGTCCAGCAGCGGCACCCGACACACGATCGCCCCGAACAGGTGAGGGTACGTGGTGTACATGTTGCCCATGAGCAACCCGCCGTTCGAGCCGCCGATCGCCGCGAGCTGCGCCACCGTGGTGATGCCGCGCTCCACCAGGTCCGCCGCCACCGCCGCGAAGTCCTCATACGCCTTGTGACGGCGCTCCTTGAGCGCCGCCTGATGCCAGGCCGGCCCGAATTCGCCGCCGCCACGGATGTTCGCGACGACGTACACCCCGCCCCGCTCCAACCACACCTTTCCGTAGGTGGCCAGGTAGGACGGCAGGCGCGAGACCTCGAACCCTCCGTACCCGTCAAGCAACGTGCGGGTGGGACGCCCGCCCCGCAGCGCCTCCTCCGGCCCCACCACGAAGTAGGGAATCTCCGTGCCGTCCGCCGACGTGGCCCACAGCTGCCGGATCCCCAGCCCCGCGGCCTCAAAGCGCGCCGGTGCCGAGCGTAGCTTGCGCACCGCCAGCTCCTCACGCCCGATCTCACCCATATACAACGTGGTGGGCGTGACGAAATCCGCGACCGTCAGCCACACCTCGTCCGACTCCAGCCGATCCACCGCCGCGATTCCCACCGCGGCGAACTCCGCCGCCTTCGGCGTGACTTCCGCGATCTGCCACGGCTCGACGACGCCTGCGGCCGCCCGCCCCTCAGCACAGAAGAACAGCTTGGTTTTGACGTTGTCGAGGATGGTCATCACCAGGCCCGTGCGGGTGACGGTGAGGTCCAGGAACGACGACGTGGGGGAGGGCGAGTACAGCACTTGCACGTCCTGCGCCCGCGGCTCCGTGAGCGACGATGCTGGCATCACCACCACAGCCCCCGCAGGGAAGGTGGCCCCATCGAGCTCCCAATCATGGCGGAGGGTGGCCAGCAGCCAGTCCCGTACGAAGCCGACCTCGGCCGACAGCGGCATGTTGACCTGCGTCAGGGCACTCGGCAGGCCCGCCCCGAGCGCCTCGCCCTCCGGCCCCACCACGGCCCCGCCACCACCGGCCAGCACGCCCTCCAGGTCTGCAACAAACGAGATCGTGCTGCGGAAGTCCGGGTAGCGGAAGGCAACCAGCCGCTCATGCCCCGGCGTGTGGTCGAAGTACGCCCCCGACAGCACGTCGGTAGCAGCACCCTCGATGATGACGGGCGCGCTGGCCAAATCCTGCCCGCGCCGCCACAGCCGGGCGCTCTTGGGGTAGCCCGAGTCGGTCAGCGTGCCCGGTCCGAAGTCCGCGCCGATCACCACCGTGTCCCGATCCACCCAGCTCATTGAGCCCTTCGACTCCGACTTCTCAAAGCCGCCCTCCACAAAGGCATGGGCCTCCACGTCAAACTCCCGCACGACGTTCGCATCCGACCCGCCCTTCGACATCGTGATCAGCGCCCTGTCATAACTGGGGTAGAGCAACGAGGCCCCGCCGAACACCCACGATTCGCCCTCGGCCTCGCCGAGCGCCCCGATGTCGAGCAACACCTCCCACGCGATCTCCGCCTGCTCCTTGCTCAGGTACTCCTCAAGCCGGGCGCGCCGCCACAGGCCGCGTGGGTGATCCCCGTCCGTATAAAAGTTGTAAATCCATTCCCCGCGCTTGGTGCCGGTATCGAGCTTGTCCGTGGCAGAGAGAATGCCCGCGACCTCATCGCGGTACGCGGAAAACGCCCCGCCGTCAAACTCGGCGAGGGTGCGATCGGACTGTTCGCTCACCCACTCCAGCGAGGCATCGATGTACTCCAAGTGCAGGTAAGGGTCCGAAAAATCTGTGGCCGTAGCCTGTGGCATCTTCATGCTTCCATCCTACGAGCGCCCTCCGACAGTTTTCGAACGCACGGTGCCCCCGGCGAAAAACCGGGGGCACCTCTGCTGACGTCTTGCCGTTTTGCCGACGACGACCGCCCAGTCGACTCACGACCGCTCGGCCAGCGTCCGACTGCGCGCGGCCGCTCAGCCTTATCCGATACCGATCAGCTGCTGGGAGTCATAGTGGAGCGAGCGCCCCATGAACTCGGCGGCGAGCAGTACCACGAACCCGAGTGTCACCCAGGCCGCGAGGGGTGTGAGACGAGCGAGGGCGGCGTCGTCGGCCATCTTGTAGGCAACGAAACCGACGGCCACGGCGCCCACGCCCAGCAGGATTAGCCGGGTCCAGAAGAACGCGCCCGTGAACGCGGCGGCGGAGATTGCCGCGGCCGGCTCGGGGTGCATCGCGAGGTTCTGCAGGTGAGCGACGTAGGAGATGAGCACGCCCACGGCCGCCAGCGCGGCGAGCGCGGCACACAGCCGGATGATCGACACGGTCCAACGCCACTCCTCGGCGGTGGGCGCGGCGTTGATCTCGCGCTTGTTGGGGGTGAACCCGAGGGTCTCCTTCCAGGTCTTGCCGGCGGCGGGGTCGGTGGTATTGCGCACCGGCACCTCCACGGGCGCGTCCTTAGCGGGCCGCTGACGCACGAGCGTCATGAGCACGAGCGCCATGGTCACCCCGGCGCTGCCCAGCACGATCGCGGTGGCGAAGAACTGGAACGGCACCACCCACGTGTACCAGGCGGGCACGGTGGGCAGGCTCGCGTAGATCATCGACATCGACATGATGAGCGCGACGCCGAATAGCGCGGCCAGCGCCGCCACGCCCTGGCGCAGCCGGAACGAGGCGATCTTGAACCATTGCATGAAGGCAAACACGAAGCCCAGGCCCGCAAAGCCCACGCCGAACACGATCTCGCGGCTCAGCCATGACGTGGCCACGTTGCGGATCACGTTGAGGGTGTGGGTGACGTCGTTCATGTGGAACATGGAGGCGACCAGGCCGAACACCATCACCGGGCCGATGAGGTAGACGATCGGGGTGGTCAGCCGGTCGGCCGTGCGATCGTCGGTGCGGGCAGCGAGCCACATCTGCACAAGACCCAGGATGATAAACATGCCCACGCACATCTGGGCGATGACCGTGAAGATGATCATCGGCAGTTCGTGAAGATTCATCAGATCTCCTTCGGGTTAGCGATCGAGCCGGCGGTGGAGGTCCACGGCTGGGCGTCCTTGTGCGGGTGGATGACCAGGCGCGGCTTGGTGATCGAGGGGTCGGGGAGCGGGGCGATGCCATCCTCGGTGCCGAACTGCGCGCGCAGGTCGTCGATCGGGCCCCAGCCGAGCGCGCGCGATGGGCAGGCCGCCACGCACGCCGGGTCTTGCCCGGTGGAGCGGTAGTCGTAGCACAGGTCGCACTTGGACATGTGGCCTTGCTCCGCGTTGAACTGCGGGGCGCCATAGGCGCAGGCCCACTCGCAGTAGCGGCAGCCCACGCACTTGGACGAATCGACGTACACCGTGCCGTCCTCGCGCCGGCTCATTGCCGTGGTGGGGCAGACCTGCATGCAGATCGCGTCCTCACAGTGGTTGCACGCGATCGACGTGTAGTAGGTGAACACGTTCTGGGTGAGGGCGTTGCCCTGTGCCGTCCACGTGCCGCCCGAATACTCCACCACGCGGCGCCAATTGACGCCGATCGGCAGGTCGTGCTTGTCCTTGCAGGCGATCTGGCAGGCCTTGCAGCCCGTGCAGAGCTCCTGGTCAAAGAAGAATCCGTAGTTGGCACCCGCTTGGGTTAGCATCTCGCTCATTAGTCCTCCTTGCTCACGCCCGCGGTATCCGCGTTATAGGGCTGGTAGTAGGCCGCCTCGATCCGCTCCAGCGCACCCTTTTCCGCCTTCTCAACCTGTGCCAGCACCGTGTGGCTGGGCAGGCCCTTGGCAAGCGGGGTCGGGTGGAGGGAGGTGAGGGTGTTGACCGAGCCGCCGACGTCGACCGGCCGCTCCCCGTTCGCCCCCGCCGGTAGCGAGAAATCGGCCGAGGGCAGCGGCTTGTACCACGCGCCCTGCGGGATCGACACGGTGCCGGGGATGATCCTCGGCGTGACGAGCGCGCGCAGCTGGACCGTGCCGCGCTCGTTGAACACGTAGACGGCGTCCCCGTTGGCGATCCCGCGCGCCTCGGCGTCGATCGGGTTGAGCCACGCGGTCTGGGTGTGTGCCTCCTTGAGGAGGTTGACGTTGCCGTAGCTGGAGTGTGTGCGGCCCTTGAAATGGTGGCCGATCACCTGCAGCGGGTGCTCAGCGTTCTCGCGGGCCTCGAGCGCACCCTCCCAGGTGGCCACGAACTCGGGCAGCGGGGTGAGGACGTCGCCGGCAAGGGCCGGGCGGAAGACGCCGAACTCCCAGGCCTTTGCCAGGTTTGCCAGGCGCTCGGAGTAGATCTCGATCTTGCCCGACGGCGTGGGCACCGGGTTCGCCTCCGGGTCCTCGCGGAAGTCCTTCATGGTGATGACGGGGCCGTCGTTACGGCGGTAGATCCCCATCTCCTTCCACTCGTCCCACGTGGGCAGGGCCGGGTCGTCCTCGCGTGAGCCGTTGATCGCCTCACGCAGCCAGTCCTCGCGGCTCTTGCCGCCGGTGAACTCCTGCTCGAGGTCCAGCTTCGCGGCGAGCTCGGTGCAGATGTCGAAGATCGACTTCGTCTCATACATCGGCTCGATCGCCTGCTGGGAGACGATGCCGTAGGCCATGGGGCCGCCGTTCGCACCGGCGTGGTAGTCGAACTCCTCCGAGGTGGAGGTACCGGGCAGCACGTAGTCGGAGTAGCGGGCCGAGACCGTGTACATGATGTCCGTGGTGACGATGAGCTCGCACTTGGACTCGTCCTCGAGGATGCGCACCGATTCGTTGTTGTCACCGGTCTGGTTGACGAGCGAGTTACTCGCGTACTGGAAGACCGCCTTGATCGGCACCTCTAGCGAGGTGTTTTCGGGCTGCATGTTCTCATCCACCGGGATCTTCAAGTCGCGCACCCCGGGTTCGGGCTTGACGCCCACGCCCGCGTTGAACGTATTCATCTCCGGGCCGTGGTCGATCGCATCGAGCCAGGAGAAGCAGGAGATGATCTTGTTCGAGGGGTTGACGAACTCCGAGTAGAACGACGTGCCGACCCCCAGGCCCCTCGCACCCTCGCGCGCGCCCGTGCCGCCGCCGGGGATGCCGGGGTTGCCGGTCACGCAGGCGAGGAGGAAGATCGCGCGGGCGGTGTTCTCGCCGTTCGCGTGGCGCTGCGGCCCCCAGCCCTGGGTGATCGCGGCGGGCTTGGCGTTGGCGATTTCGCGGGCCAGGCGCCGGATGTCGGCTGCCGGGACGCCGCAGATGTCAGAGGCCCACTCGGGGGTCTTCGCGACCCCGTCCGCGCCCTTACCCTCAAGGTAGGCGCGGTAGGAGGCGTTCTTCGGGGCGCCCTCGGGCATGTGGTCCTCGTCGAAGCCGAGGCAGTACTTGTCGAGGAACGCCTGGTCGTGCAGGTTCTCCTCAACCATTACGTAGATCATGCCGGCGATCAGCGCGGCGTCGGTACCGGGGCGAACCGGCACCCACTCATCTCCGAGCGCCACGGAGGTCTCCGAGTAGCGCGGGTCGATGATGATCGTGCGCACGCCGTGCTCGCGCTTGATGTTCTGGGTGACGAACGTGTGCCCGCCGCCCGACATGCGGGTCTCGATCGGGTTGTTGCCGAACATGACCTGCAGCTTGGAGTTGGCGACGTCGTCGAACGAATTGGAGTTGACCCACGTGCCGTAGAAGTAGGGATAGGCCTGCGTGATGGCCGTGGTGGAGTAATCCGAGTAATGGTCGAGGTAGCCGCCGAACGCGTTGAGCAGGCGAGCCATCGGCGTGTTGTTCGGGGGCCACGAGCAGGACATGACCGCGCCGAGCGTGCCGGTGCCGTACTGGATGTAGAAGGCCTCGTTACCGTAGCGGTTCTTGATGTCCTTCATCTTCTCCGCGATCTCGGTCAGCGCCTGATCCCAGGAGATTTCCTCCCACTGCTCCTCGCCGCGCTTGGTGCCTTCCTTGCGCTTCATCGGCTTCTTGAGACGGTCGGGGTTGTAGATGCGCTGGCGGATCGAGCGCCCGCGCACACACGCGCGCACCTGCTGGTTGCCGAGCTCGTCGGTGCCGGTGTTGTCCGGCAGGACCCGGACCACGGTGCCATCCTTGACCTGCAGGCGTAGCGGGCAACGCGAGCCGCAGTTGACGGTGCAGGCCGACCACACGGTGCGGTCGGCGTCGGCGATCCCCTCCGCGTCTGCGGCCGCGACCTTCGGCGTGCCGAGGCTAGTGGTGGTGGCCGCCAGGCCGGCAACTCCCGCGGCGACCCCGGACCACTTGAGGAATGTGCGGCGCGAAGGGCCGTGCGGCTGCGCGGTCGTGCCGGGTGAGAGAGTCTGAGTCATCATCGCCCCCAAAAACTGAACAAAGAATGCCGGAATTTCCGGCTGTCAATGCCAGTATTCGAGCTAAACGACGAGTGTTCGTTAGACCAAGGTCCCAGATGATCTCAAAAGCGGGAAAACCGCCTCTGACACGGGAAAAGTTACGTGATAATAAAGTTTCATAATGCCTAGGCGAGCGAGGTGAAGGCCTTTTCCAGCTCCTCGGGCGTGGTCAGCGGCTCGTCAGAAAAAGCGCAATTCTTCATCGCGGCGGCCACGATCGTAAACCCTGCCCGGTTGAGCGCGGACGTCACGGCGGCGAGTTGGTGGATGACGTCCACGCACTCCCCGCCGTTTTCAAAATTCTCGATGACGGCGTTGAGTTGCCCGCGGGCGCGCTTGAGTCGGTTGAGCGCCTTGCGCTGCTCGGCCTGGAGCTCTTCGATGCCCATGATGCTACCTCTTCTGTTCGGGCCCATCCTACGCGGCGGGGAGTGGTTGCGCGACGTTGTCGTCGACACTACCCTATACCCCAGGGGGTATCGAAGGGGATGGAGGTCACCCAATGAGGATCGTTGTTGTTGGTGGAGTTGCCGGAGGGATGTCGGCCGCGGCGCGTTTGCGCAGGTTGCAGGAGGGCGCCGAGATCATTGTGCTCGAGGCGGGCCCCGAGGTGTCGTTCGCCAATTGTGGCCTGCCCTACTTCGTGTCCGGCGAAATCACCGACCCGGGCGCGCTCCTCGTCCAGACCCCGGCCTCGCTCAAGGCCTCACGCAACCTCGACGTGCGGGTCAACAGCGCCGTTACCGCGCTCGACCCCGCCGCGCGCACCGTCCGCGTGAATGGTCCCGACGCGGACTACGAGCTCACCTACGACGTCCTCGTCCTCTCGCCCGGCGCCGAGGCCTTCCGCCCTGACGTGCCCGGCATCGACTCTCCGCGCGTCACCACCTTGCGCACCGTCTCTGACGCCCACGCGCTTCACGACGCCGCGGCCGGTGCGTCGTCCGCCGTGGTGATCGGCGCCGGCTTCATCGGGCTTGAAGCCGCTGAAGCACTGGCCATGCGCGGGGTGAAGACCACCGTGGTCGAGTTCGCCGACCACGTGCTGCCCCCGCTCGACACCGAGAGCGCTTACTACGTGGCCCAAGAGCTGGCCGAGCTCGGGATGGATGTGCGCACCTCCACCGCCGTCACGGCGATCGAGGAGCCGGGCGCGGGTGGGCCGGCCGACGTGGTGCTCTCCGACGGCTCGCGCGTGAAGGCAGACGTGGTGGTGCTTGCCGCCGGCGTCCGCCCCCGCACCAGCATCTGGGAGGATGCGGGAGTGGAGTGCGAGCGCGGGGCCATCGTCGTCGACGAACACGGACGCACCAACCTCGAAGGCGTGTGGGCCGTGGGCGACGCCGTGGTCTCCACGGACCTGGTGACCGGGGCGCGGCGGCCCGTGGCGCTCGCGGGCCCGGCCAACCGTGCCGGCCGGCTCGTGGCAGACGCGATCTCCGGCAACCTGTCCCACCCGATCCCGGCGGCCGCGGGCACGGCGATCGTGCGCGTGGGCAAGCTGACCGCCGCGATGACCGGCGCGAACGAGCGCGCGCTCGAGGGGATCGCGCACCACACGATCTCCCTCCACCCGGCCGACCACGCCGGCTACTTCCCCGGCGCCACCCAGATGCACATGCGCCTCCACTTCGCCGAGGATGGCAAGGTGCTCGGCGCGCAGATCGTGGGCCGCGGGGGCGTGGACAAGCGCATCGACGTGCTCGCCACCGCGATCAAGGCCGGCATGACCGTGGCCGACCTCATCGACCTCGACTTGGCCTACTCCCCGCCGTACGGCTCGGCGAAGGACCCGGTCAACATGGCCGGCATGATGGCCTCCAACGTGCTCGACCGCACGATGGACGTGTGGCACACCGCCGACCTGGCGCGCCTGCGCCAGACCCACCTCATCCTCGACGTGCGCAGCCGCGCCGAATACGAGGGCGAGGGCCACATCGACGGCGCCCTCAACATCCCCCACCTCGAGATCCGCGATCGGATGGACGAGGTTCGCGCCTCTGCGGCCGGGCGCCCTATCGCCGTACACTGCGAGTCCGGCATGCGCTCCTACCTCGCACACCGCCAGCTGGTCCAGGCCGGCAACACGTGCGTCAACCACTCCGGCGGCATGATCACCATGCTGGCCGAACTCGGCGACAGCGCGGACGGCGTCGTCAAGTAAAGGCGGCCCTGGCCGTCACCATGAACAGCTGGGAGCACAGCCGCTCTCAGGAAAAATCCTGGGGTGAAGGCCCGGGAAGAAAGAAGGAAGAACCATGTGCCAGCGCGTTACCTGCCCCAAGTGCGGCAAGCCCACCTGGGCCGGCTGCGGCAACCACATCGAGCAGGCCCTCGCCGGCGTTCCCGAATCGGAGCGCTGCCAGGGCCACGCGAAGGAGGGCGGCTCCTTCCTGTCGAGGCTCTTTGGCTAAGCCGGGGCGCGATAGAAGTCCGGGCAGTTTAAAAACACTGGACGATTCCGGGGCGATCTCCTCAAATAAGAAGATCGCCCCGGAATCGTCCAAAAAATTTCACTCCGGCTTCGCGCCGGGGTGCCTTAGCCGATGCCGATCAGCTGCATCGAGTCATAGTGCAGCGACCTGCCCATGAACTCGGCGGCGAGGATGAGCACGAACGCCGCGCTCACCACCCAGGTCAGCGTGGCCGGCTTCTCAAGCGTGGCCGAGGAGGCGTACTTGAACGCCGCGAAGCCCACGCCCACGGCGCCCAGGCCGAGCAGCACCAGGCGCATCCAGAAGAACGCGCCGGAGAACGCCGCCGCGGAGATGGCCGCCGCCGGCTCGGGGTGGGTGGCCAAGTGCTGCACGTGTGCCACGTAGGAGATGAGGATCCCCACCGCCACCAGGGCGACCAGGGCCATGCAGGCTTTGACGATCTGGGTGGTGAGCTTCCATTCCTTGTCCGTGGCGGGAGCATGAATCTCGGCCAGGTTGCGGTCGATGCCGAGGCGGGTCTGCCAGGCGGGCGGCGTCGTCGTGCGAGACGGAACCGCAACCGGGCCGCGCTCGGTGGCGGGCGTGCGCTGCCGGATCGCCGTCATTGCAACGAGGGACACGACGACGGCGGCCGCGCCCAACATCAACGTGGTGGCGAAGAACTGGAACGGGACAACCCAGGTGTTCCACGCCGGGACGGTGACGAGCGAGGAGTAGATCATCGACATCGACCACACGAGCCCGATACCGACCAGGCCCGTCACCATGCCGAGCGCAATGCGCGCCTTGGCCGGGCCGACCCGGAACCACTGCAGGAGGGCAAAGAGGAAGCCCAGCCCGGCGAAGCCGACGCCGAACACGATCTCGCGGCTCAGCCACGATGAGCCCACGTGGCGGAAAACGTTGAGGGTGTGGGTGACGTCGTTCATGTGGAACATGGAGGCGACCAGGCCGAACACCATCACCGGGCCGATCACATACAGGATCGGGGTGGTGAGGCGGTCGGTGGTGCGCTCGTCGGTGGTGGCGGTGAGCCAGAGCTGGATCGCACCGAGCACGAGGAACATTCCCACGCACAGCTGGGCCACCACGGTGAAGATAATCATGGGTAATTCGTGGAGGTTCATCAGATCTCCTTGGGGTTGAGGATCTCGCCGTTGGCGGAGTTCCACGGCTGGGCGTCCTTGTGCGGGTGGATGACCAGGCGCGGCTTGGTGATCGAGGGGTCGGGGAGCGGGGCGATGCCATCCTCGGTGCCGAACTGCGCGCGCAGGTCGTCGATCGGGCCCCAGTCCAGTGCGCGCGACGGGCACGCCGTGACGCACGCGGGCTCCTGGCCGGTGGAGCGGTAGTCGTAGCACAGGTCGCACTTGGACATGTGGCCTTCCTCCGCGTTGAACTGCGGGGCGCCATAGGCGCAGGCCCACTCGCAGTAGCGGCAGCCCACGCACTTGGAGGAGTCCACGTAGACCGTGCCGTCCTCGCGCCGGCTCATCGCCGTGGTGGGGCAGACCTGCATGCAGATCGCGTCCTCACAGTGGTTGCACGAGATCGACGTGTAGTAGGCGAACACGTTCATCGAGAACGCCCCGTCACTCATCGTGGTGGTGCCGCCCGCGTACTCCACCACGCGGCGCCAATTGACGCCGATCGGCAGGTCGTGCTTGTCCTTGCAGGCGATCTGGCAGGCCTTGCAGCCCGTGCAGAGCTCCTGGTCGAAGTGGAAGCCGTAGTTACCCCCGGCAACGGCGTAGCTTGCCGAGTCCTTGTCAGTCATGATTCCCATCGAGATCACGCCTTCTCAACTTGAACGAGCGCCGTGTGCCCCGGGTTCCCCTTGGCGAGGGGGGAGGGGTGGTACTTCATGAGCGTGTTGATACAGCCGCCTTCGTCGACGCCGTCGGCGTTCGGCTTGTACCACGCGCCCTGCGGCAGGGACACGACGCCGGGCACGATGCGCGGAGTCACGCGCGCCTCGGTCTTGACCTTGCCGCGGTCATTGAACACGTAGATCGTGTCGCCGTTGGCGATGCCGCGAGCCTCCGCGTCTGCGGGGTTGATCCACAGCATCTGCGGGTGCAACTCCAGACCCTTTTCGAGGTTCGCGTAGCTGGAGTGGGTGCGGCCCTTGTAGTGGTGAGCGATGCACTGCAGCGGGTACTTATCGTTCGTACGGGCCTCGGCCTGGCCCTCCCACGTCTCGAGGTACTCGGGGATCGCGGTGACGCGGTCGCCCGCGCGCTCGCCCTCGAAGACCCACGTCTTGGAGTATTCGTACAGCGGCGCGGAGAAGATGTCGATCTTGCCCGACGTCGTCTCCAGCGGGTTCGCCTCGGGATCCTCGCGGAAGTCCTTCATGGCCACCCGGTGCTTGCCGGAGTAAGCGCGGAAGACGCCGACCTCGGGCCAATCCTCCTCGGTGGGGAAGCCCTCCACGTTGGCGCGGGTCTCATCGATGAGCCACCGGCGCCACTCCTCCTGGGTGCGGCCCTGGGTGAACTCCTGCTCGATGCCAAGCCGGCGCGCGATCTCGGTGCACATTTCGTAGCCGGTCTTCGCGTCGTACAGCGGCTCGATCGCCTTGTCGCCCCAGATCGCCCAGCCCATGTCGCCACACGAGGCGCCGGGGATGATGTCGATCTCCTCGAAGTTCGTGGTGGAGGGAAGGACGATGTCGCCCCAGTCGCAGCTGGCGGTCCACTGGTGGTCAATCACCACGATGAACTCGCATTTCGTGTCATCCCGCAACGCCTCTTGGGTGTAGTGGATGTCGTTGTGCTGGTTGATGAGGGTGTTGGAGGCGTTGACCACCATGAGCTTGATGCCCACGTCCAGCTTCTTCTTGCCGCGCACGCCGTCCTTTTCGGCCGTCATCGACGGTCCGTCCATGATGGCGTCGGGCCAGTTGAAGCAGGAGATCTGCGTGCTCACGGGCGGCTTTTCGCCGTCGAAGAGCGGGAATTCCTTGACGGGCAAAGTGGTGTTGCCCTCGCGGGCGCCGTTGCCGCCGCCCGGGATGCCGATGTTGCCGGTCACGGCGGCGAGGGTGAAGACCGCGCGCGCCGTTCTCCCCGTTCGCGTGGCGCTGCAGGCCCCAGCCCTGGGTGATCGCGCACGGCTTGGCGTTCGCGATCTCGCGGGCGAGGCGGCGGATGGTCGTCGCCGGAACGCCGGTGATGTCCTGCGCCCACTCGGGGGTCTTCTCGATGCCGTCGGCCCCCTTGCCCTCGATGTAGGAGCGGTAGGAGTTGTGCGGCGGGATGCCCTCAGGCATGTGGTCCTCGTCGAAGCCGACGCAGTACTTGTCGAGGAAGTCCTGGTCCTGGAGGTTCTCGGAGAGGATCACGTGGATCATGCCGGCCACGAGCGCGGCGTCGGTGCCGGGCTTGATGGGCACCCACTCGTCGCCCACGGCCAGCGCAGTCTCTGAGTAGCGCGGGTCGATGATGATCGTCCGGATCCCGTACTCGGACTTCGTCTTTTGCACGACGGCGAGCTCGCCGCCGCCCGACATGCGGGTCTCCAGCGGGTTATTGGCGAACATGACCTGAAGCTTGGAGTTCTTCACGTCCTCGAGCGAATTGGACGGGATCCAGCCGCCATAGTGGAACAAAGTGCCGGCCGTGAGCTGGGCCGTGGAGTAGTCGCCGTACTGGCCGAGGTAACCACCGTAGGTGTTGAGCAGGCGCGGCCAGGTGCCGCGCTTCGTGATGTTGCCGCCGGTGGAGCCGGAGCCGTAGTGATACCACAGGGCTTCGTTGCCGTAGGTTTCCTTCACGCGCTTGAGTTCGGAGGCGATCGTGTCGAAGGCCTCCTCCCACGTGATCTCCTCCCACTTGCCCTCGCCGCGCTGGCCCACGCGCTTCATCGGCTTCTTGATGCGATCGGGGGAGTAGATGCGCTCGCGCTGGTTGCGACCGCGCACGCACGCCCGGATCTGGAAGTCGCCAAATTCGTCCGAGCCCGTGTTGTCCGCGAGCACGCGAACCACGGCGCCGTCCTTGACCTGGAGGCGCAGCGGGCAGCGGGACTGGCAGTTGGCCAGGCAGGCGTTCCACACCGTCTTATCCACGCCTTCCATGCCGTCGGTCTGAGCGGCCACGGCAGGAGTGGGGAGATGAGAGGTGGTCGCAGCGAGGCCAGCTACTCCGGCAGCCACGCCTGACCACTTGAGAAATGTTCGGCGAGACGGGCCAGTCGTCCCGTCTAGCTTCGGGGGCAGAGTCTGAGTCATGCCGGTTCTCCTTATCGAGTCGGTCCGCCCCGGGGTGCCGGGGTCATGTTCCGAATCTATCTGCTAAAAGACAGGTGTTTAACAGTGACGACCCGCCTACCAGGATTTTTGTGGCCAAATGTCTGATTTGCCCAAAAATGAATAGGTGATAGTTTGGTTTCTAATATGCGGCTGCGCCGGGGCGGCAGGGCCGAAGGGACGGGGCGGCAGGGTGTCGTCGTCGGTATAATTCCTGCCAGGAGGCGCGATGGAGATGAACAACGACCCGCGGTACGTGCGCGTGCGCGGGCAGCTGTGTGACGCGGCGCGCCGGCTTGCCCTGACCAAGCCGGCGGATTCCATCACGGTGGCGGAGCTAACGCGCGAGGCCGGGGTGTCGCGCACTACCTTCTACCAGCACGGGGATTCGCCGGCGCAGTTCGTTGCGGACATGGTGGTCGACGTGCTGCAGCCCTACCTTGACGAGCTGATCGACGCCGTTGCCACCCCGAACGAGAACTACCTCCTGCGCTGGCGGGAGACCTACGTGCGGATGCTAACCGAGCTGCGCGAGCACCGGGAGTTCCTGAGCGCGCTGTTCGCCCCGAATCAGCCGGTGGTGGTCGGGCACATTACCCGCCGTCTGGCCCTCATCTTCGACGCCTACGTGGACGAGTTCACCTCCCACCTGCGCGAGGAAACCGTGTCGAACCTGTGGACGGCGATGGCCACCACCCAGCAGGTGTACAACCTCATCGCGGTGCTGGTGGCGTGGCTTGGCACGGACATGAAGGAGAGCCCGGACGTGGTGGTCAACACCTACCTCTCTCTCGCGCCGCCCTGGCAGCTGGCACGCTTCCAGGATGATGGCACGGTGTCGCTACGCCGCCTGCGCGCCATTTCCGACATCGCCGCCGGCGCCCGGGGCCGCAAGCTGTAAGTGGTGCCACGGCGCGGCGGCTCGACACGTGCCGCGGGGCGGGCTAGGCTGTGGGTAGTCTTTAAGGCGGTCAGAGAACCGGCAAGACGCCTCGCTTCTGCCCTGCCTTCTGGCGGGGCTTTTTTCTGCCAGGGGTACGGGCGCGGCACCGCGGCAACGCGTGCCTGAGCGACGCGCGGCACCGCGCTCTCTTTCCGCGAGGGAAGGAGAAGGAATGACCACCGTGCTCGACGCGCCGGCAATCGGCCGCTCCCTCATCCGCATCGCCCACGAAATCCTCGAATCCACGCGCGGCACCGACGGCCTGGTGCTGGTGGGCATCATCAACCGCGGCGACACCATTGCCCGCCACCTCGCCACCATGATCAAGCGCATCGAGGGCGTGGAGGTCCCGGTCGTCCACCTCGATATCACCGATTTTCGTGACGACGCCCGCCCGGCCAGCGCCCAGCCCGCGCGCCCCGCGCCCGGAGCGGCTGAAGGTGACGACGCGGGCCGCGGTGCCGGCGTTGTGATCCCGGACCTAACGGGAAAGAAGGCGGTGCTGGTCGACGACGTCCTCTACACGGGCCGCACCGCGCGCGCCGCGATGGACGCGCTGCTCTCGGCCGGCCGCCCGTCGCGCATCTGGCTGGCCGTCCTGGTGGATCGCGGGCACCGCGAACTACCCATCCGCGCAGACTTCGTGGGCAAGAACGTGCCCACGCACGCGGCCGACAAGGTCGTGGTCAAGATCGAACCCACAGACAAGCAGACCTCGGTTGAGGTTGTGGAGGTTTCCCGATGAGTATCCTGTCTACCCGCCACCTGATGACGATGGACGACCTGTCCATCGCCGACATCGAAACGATCCTCGACCGCGCCGACCTGCATGCCGCCGCCAACGCCTCCGGGCCGGGCACCAAGAAGCACGGCAGCCTGCGCGGGCAGACGATCGTCAACCTCTTCCTGGAGCCCTCCACTCGCACCCGCACCTCCTTCGAGATCGCGGGCAAGCGGCTCGGCGCGGACGTCATCAACATCTCCGGCTCGGCGTCCTCGATCGCGAAGGGGGAGTCGCTGGTGGACACCGCGCAGACCCTCGACGCGATGGACACCGACATGGTGGTCATCCGGGCGCGCGCCGCCGGCAGCCCCCAAATCGTGCGCCGCAACATCCGCGGCTCGGTTATCAACGCCGGCGACGGCAAGCACGAACACCCCACCCAGGCCCTCCTCGACCTGCACACCATGCGCGCCAACTTCGGCCGGATCGCGGGTCTGCGCGTGGCGATCGTGGGCGACATCGCGCACTCGCGCGTGGTCGGCTCGCTCGCCCGCGTGCTCGGCCGGCTCGGCGCGAGCGTGGTGGTTGCCGGCCCGCCCGCCTTCCTGCCCGCCCGCCCCGACGTGCTCGGTGTGGAAGTGGCCGCTAGCGTGGACGAGGCGATCTACGGCGCCGACGTCGTCTACCTCCTGCGCATCCAGCTTGAGCGGCTCGGCAGCCTGCAACTCCTACCCTCGTTACGCGAATACGCCCGCTTCTGGGGTATGAACTCGCAGCGCCTGGCCGCGCTCGCCCCACACACAGTCATCATGCACCCCGGCCCTATGAACCGCGGCGTGGAAATCACGCAGGAGGTGGCCGACTCGATCCCGGCCCGCGTGCTCAACCAGGTCAACTCGGGCGTGGCCGTGCGGATGGCCATCATGGAACTTCTCCTCGCGAACTGTGCCGAGGATCTGTCCCCCATCGCCGCGAAGGAGCTGGTCAATGCGTAAGATTCTGCAGGGTGCGCGGGTCGTGGACCCCCAGGTGGGGCTCGACGCCGTGGCCGACATTTACGTCCGGGACGGCCGGATCGTGGCGATTGTTGTTGACGTCGACGGGCCGGCGAACGCCGAGGGATCGGACGCGGCGGGAGCTTCGGACGCGGCGGACGCGGTCGGCGTCGTTGGCGAATGGGCGGAAGTCGAGCGGGTGGACCTGCGCGGCAAGGTGGTGCTGCCGGGACTGTTCGACATGCACGTGCACTTCCGCGAGCCCGGGCAGGAGCACAAGGAAGATATCCTCACCGGCTCGCGCGCGGCGGCCCGCGGCGGCTTCACCGGGGTGGCGACCATGGCGAACACGACGCCGGTGGTGGACAACGGCAAGCTGATCGAGAGACAGATCGAGCGTGGCGAGGAGGTCGGGCTCGTGGACATCTTCCCGATCGGTGCCGTGACGAAGGGGCTCGAAGGCAAGGAGCTCGCCGAGATGGGCGAGATGGCCGAGGCCGGCGCGGTCGCCTTCTCCGACGACGGGCACGGCATCCAGCACGGCGGGCTCATGCGGCTCGCGCTCGACTACGCCAAGGTGTGGGACCGGCCGATCATCACGCACTCGCAGGATGATGCGGTGGTCGGTAGCGGCGTCGTGAACGAGGGCGTGGTCTCTACGCGGCTGGGGCTCGCCGGCTGGCCTGCCCAAGGGGAAGTGGTGCAGATCTTGCGCGACGTCGAGCTGGTGAGGCTGACCGGCGGGCGCATGCACGTGGCCCACATCTCCACGGCGCCCGGGGTGGAGGTCGTGCGTGAGGCGAAGGCCACCGGGCTGGATGTGACCGCCGAGGCGACACCGCACCACCTATTCCTCACCGAGGACGACATCACCACCGAATACGAAACGTACCTGAAGGTCAACCCGCCGCTGCGCGCCCACGCTGACGCGGAGGCGCTGGCCCAGGCCGTGGTGGACGGGACGATCGACGTGATCGCCACCGACCATGCCCCGCATGCTGCGCATGAGAAGGACCTCGAGTTCGAAAACGCGCCCTTCGGGATGATCGGGCTGGAGACCTCGCTTCCGGCCGTGTTCACCGGGCTCGTGCAGCCCGGGCGGATCGGGTGGGACCGCGTGGTCGAGCTCATGGTGGCGCGCCCGCGCGAGATCCTGCGGCTCGCACCCCAAAAGATCGAAGCCGGGGCCGAAGCCAACCTGTGCGTGTTCGACCCCGAAGGGACCACGCCGGTGGACCGGGAGCATTTGGCCTCAAAGTCGGCGAACTCCGGGTTCTGGGGGCGCGTGCTCCACGGCGAGGTGTGGGGCACCATGCTCCGTGGGGAGTTCACCTACCGCGAGGGGGCGGTGGCCAAGTGAGCGAGATGGCTGGCGGCGTGGCTGGGGCTGCGGGAGACGGGGATATGGCCGGGGCGTCCGGGCGCGTCATCGTGGCCCTCGACCTGCCTGAAGGCGAGGCGCTCGCGCTCGCGGACATGCTCCCGCGCGGGGCGTGGCTCAAGGTGGGCATGACCCTGTTCTACGCGGCCGGGCCGCGCATTGTGACCGAGCTGAAGGCACGCGGATTCCACGTTTTCCTGGACCTCAAGCTCCACGACATCCCACACCAGGTGCGCGAGGCCAGCGCCGTGCTCGGGGAGCTCGGCGCGGACCTGCTCACCGTGCACGGCGCGGGCGGCGCCGACATGGTCGCCGCCGCCCGCGAAGGCCTGACCCGCGTGGGTGCCCCCACGAAGATTCTGGCTGTCACCGTGCTGACTTCGATGGACGCCGCCGGTTTGGAACAGATCGGCGTGGGGCGGGCCCTGCCGGACCAGGTGCGCGAACTCGCGCGAGCCTCTTATGCGGCGGGGGCGGACGGCGTCATCTGCTCACCGCTGGAAGCGGGCGACCTGCGCGGCGTGCTCGGCCCCGAGGCGCTTATCGTCACGCCCGGGGTGCGGCCGGCTGGCGCGGACGTCGGCGATCAGTCGCGCGTGGCTACGCCCGGCGCGGCGGTCAAGGATGGGGCGAGCCACGTGGTGGTCGGAAGGCCGATCACGCAGGCCGCGGACCCGGCGGCGGCATTTGAGGCAATCGCCGCAGATATCAGGGGGAACAATGCTCACTAACGATGAGATTCTGGCGCGCGTGCGCGAAACCGAAGCGATCCGGCACGGGCACTTCGCGCTGACGAGCGGACGGCACTCCGACACGTACATTCAGTGTGCGCGGGTGCTCGAATCGCCGGACGTGACGGCCGCGCTCGCGCAGGAGGCGGTGCGGCGGCTGGACGTGGAGGTCGACATAGTGGCCTCGCCGGCCGTGGGCGGCATGCTGTTCGGCTTCGCGGTGGCGCTCGCCCTGCACAAGCGCTTCGTGTTCACCGAGCGGGTGGACGGCGCGATGCAGCTTCGGCGCTCCTTCGAGATCCCGCGCGGGGCGCGCGTGCTCGTGGTGGAGGACGTGGTCACCACCGGCGGGTCCGTGGCTGAGGTCGTGGCGCTCGTGGAGGCCGCGGGCGCCGAGGTGGTGGGCGTGGTCGCGCTCATCGACCGCAAGACCGAACGCAAGTTTACCGCGCCCTTCTACCCGCTGCTCTCCCTACCCACGGAATCGTGGGCGCCGGAGGAGTGCGGGCTGTGCGCGGCGGGCGAGGAGCTGGATTCGCCGGGCAGCCGCCGGCTGTAGCCGGCCGGTACCCGGTTGTACCTGCCGAAAACGTCCCTTCGCGGGACGATTGTAATATTTTGGACGATTCCGGGCCGATCTCCTCATATAAGAAGATCGGCCCGGAATCGTCCAGTGAATTCAAATCCGGCCCGGCGGCGCCCCGGTCCGCCGGCCCAGTGCGCCCGGCCTTAGAGCGCCGCGATCTCCCTGATGAGGGCCGGTCCGCGGTAGATGAACCCGGTGTAGAGCTGGATGGCTTTGGCGCCGGCGTCGAGGGCGGCGGCTGCGTCGGCGGCGGTCATGATTCCGCCCGATCCCACGACGTCGACGCCCGAGTGCTCAGCCACGTACCGGATCACCTGCAGGGAGCGCCGGGTGAGCGGCGCGCCGGACAGTCCGCCCGTCTCGGCGGCCGCGGAGGAGCGTAGGCCGGCGGGCCGGGCGTTGGTGGTGTTGGTGGCGATGAGCGCGTCCACGCCCATCTCCTCGGCCACGCCTAGCACGCCATCGATCTCGAGCCACCCCATGTCGGGGGCGATCTTGAGCCACAGCGGCAGCCGGTCGCCGGCCCGCACCTCGTTGAGTGCCTGGAGTAGGTCGCGTAGTGCGGCCGGGTCCTGCAGGTCGCGCAGCCCGGGGGTGTTGGGGCTGGAGACATTGATCGCCACGTAGTCAGCCACGTCGGCCACTTCGCGCAGGCAGTCGACGTAGTCGGTGATGAAGTCCTCGTTCGGCGTGGTCTTGTTCTTGCCGATGCTCATGCCGATCCGCAGGCCGAGCGCGTAGTTCCCGCGCTTCACGCCCCACGCGCGCAGCCGCCCGGCGCCGGCCGCTGCGCCCGGGTTGTTGAAGCCCATCCGGTTGATGATTGCCTGGTCTTGTGGCATGCGGAACATGCGCGGTTCGGGGTTGCCGGGCTGTGGGTGCGGTGTGAAGGTGCCGAGCTCCGCGCCGGCGAACCCGAGCGCCGACCACATCCGCGCCGCCTCGCCCGTCTTGTCCAGGCCGGCGGCGAGTAGCACGGGGTGGCGGAACTCCACACCGCCTGCGCGCACGGGCTTGGTCGGCACGCGTAGCACGGGCAGGTTGGCGGAGATCTGCGCGCCGAAGCTCCCAAGCAGCCCGCCCGACGCCCCCAGCGCCCGCATCATGAGGTCATGGATCTCCTCGGGGTCCTTGCGAAACAGGAGTGGCCGCGCGATCCGCTCATAGCCAAACGCCGACGACGCCGTCACCGCGGCCCTCGCCATCTTCGCCGCGTTGTCGAGTGTGAAGTCCATGTGCGCACCTTTCGGCGTGGTTCAGCCTGTTCACCTCAGTTTACCGGCAATGCCCGCGCTCCCCGCTCCTTCTCATCCCCTGGCCGGCGAGATCTCAGTTTTCGGACGACGCCGTCCGCGCACTCGCCGCCGCGCCTTCCAGTCACGCCTCGCCCCACCCTGCCCAGCCGCTCCAGGATCGACGCAAGGTTGGCGCGAAGTCGCGGTTCCGGCGTCGTCGGAACCCACCCTTGCCCCGCTCCCCAAAGTTGAGCGGAAGTGACTCAAGAAATAGTCACAGGTATTGACGAAACTTTCTCGAGCGCCTTATCCTGTATTCGGAACAAAACATAGAAGGGGTTGCGGGCCGCGGGCCCGAATCCGAAAGAAGGAGTTACACATGGCACGTGCAGTTGGTATTGATCTTGGTACCACCAATTCCGTGGTCGCTGTCCTTGAGGGTGGCGAGCCCACGGTTATCGCGAACGCGGAGGGCATGCGGACCACCCCGTCGGTGGTGGGTTTTTCGAAGACGGGCGAGGTGCTGGTTGGTGAGATCGCCAAGCGCCAGGCTGTCGCTAACCCGGACCGCACGGTTTTGTCGGTCAAGCGCCACATGGGCGATTCGTCGTGGAAGGTCGCAATTGACGACAAGTCCTACACCCCCCAGCAGATCTCGGCCTACATCCTGCAGAAGCTGAAGAAGGATGCGGAGACGTACTTGGGCGAGCCGGTCACGGACGCCGTTATCACGGTCCCGGCCTACTTCAATGACGCGCAGCGTCAGGCCACGAAGGACGCGGGCCAGATCGCCGGCCTCAACGTCCAGCGCATTGTCAATGAGCCCACGGCGGCGGCGCTCGCCTACGGCCTGGAGAAGGGCAAGGAAGATGAGATGATCCTCGTCTTCGACCTGGGCGGCGGTACGTTCGACGTGTCGCTGCTGGAGGTCGGCAAGGATGACGACGATTTCTCGATCATCCAGGTCCGCGCCACCTCGGGCGACAACAAGCTCGGTGGCGATGACTGGGATCAGCGCATTGTGGACTGGCTGGTGTCGCAGACGAAGAACGCTTACGGCGTGGACCTGTCGAAGGACAAGGTGGCAGTCCAGCGTCTCAAGGAGGCCGCTGAGCAGGCGAAGAAGGAGCTGTCGTCGGCAACCTCCACGAACATTTCGCTGCAGTACCTGTCGATGTCTGAGAACGGCCCGATCCACCTGGATGAGACGCTCACCCGCGCCAAGTTTGAGGACATGACGCGCGATCTGCTCGAGCGCACGAAGGCACCGTTCAAGAAGGTCATCGAGGATGCGGGCATCAAGCTGTCGGAGATCGATCACGTGGTGATGGTCGGCGGTTCTACCCGTATGCCGGCCGTGACCGAGGTGGTCAAGGAGCTGACGGGCGGGCGCGAGCCGAACAAGAGCGTGAATCCGGACGAGGTCGTGGCCGTGGGCGCTGCCCTGCAGGCCGGCGTCATCACGGGCGACCGCACGGACGTCCTGCTCATCGACGTCACCCCGCTGTCGCTCGGCATCGAGACCAAGGGTGGCGTGATGACCAAGCTCATCGAGCGCAACACGGCGATCCCCACCAAGCGTTCGGAGGTCTTCTCCACCGCTGAGGACAACCAGCCGTCGGTGCTCATCCAGGTCTACCAGGGCGAGCGCACCTTCGCGCGTGACAACAAGCTGCTTGGCACGTTCGAGCTGTCCGGCATTGCGCCGGCCCCGCGCGGCATCCCGCAGATCGAGGTCACCTTCGATATTGACGCGAACGGCATTGTCCACGTCTCCGCGAAGGATCGCGGCACGGGCAAGGAACAGTCCGTCACGATCACGGGCGGCTCGGCCCTGTCGAAGGAGGACATCGAGCGCATGGTGAAGGAGGCCGAGGAGAACGCGGCCGAGGACGCCAAGCGCAAGGAGGAGGCCGAGGTCCGCAACTCCGCGGAGCAGCAGTCCTACTCGATCGAGAAGCTCCTCGATGAGAACAAGGACAAGCTCGACGATTCCGTGACCAGCGAGGTCCGCGCCGCTGCCGAGGCGGTCAAGGAGGCCCTCAAGGGTGACGACGTCGAGGCGATCAAGTCCGCCCAGGAGGAGCTGAACACGAAGGCTCAGAAGATCGGCGAGGCGCTCTACGCCCAGGCCCAGCAGGAAGGCGCCCCCGGCGCTGAGGGCTGGACGGATGCGGCGAACGCGGCTCGTGATGCCGAGGATGACGTGGTCGACGCCGAGATCGTTGACGACGAGGATTCCAAGAACTAACGCGGGCTGAAGGGGGCGGCGTGTTACGCCGCCCCTTGTCCGTACAGGCATTCGGAGAAAGGAATGGGCATGACGAACGAGGATTTCGGTGGCCAGCCCGATGAGCAGATGAACGACGTCGCCCAGGCCCCCGATCAGGCGGCGCCCGAGCAGGACACCACCCAGCCCGCCACGGACGCGGGCGAGGACGCAACCGGGCAGACCGACGTCGTTGGCGAGCTGTCCGAACTGGACCAGGCGCTGCTGCGCGTGGCCGAACTGGAGGAGGAGCTGGCGCGCCGCAAGGCCGACCTGTACAACCTCGGCCAGGAATACAACGGGTACGTCAAGCGCTCGAAGGCGGAGGCGCGCGTGCAGTACGAGGCGGGGATCACGAAGGTGATCGACACGCTGCTGTCCGTGCTCGACGACGCCGCCCTCGCCCGCCAGCACGGGGACCTCACGGGGCCCGCCGGCGCGGTGGTGGACAAGCTCGAGCAGACGCTACAGACGAACTTTGGGCTCGAACGCTACGGCGAACCGGGCGACGAGTTCGACCCCGAGCATCACGAGGCGCTGATGAACACCACGTCGGCGGATGTGGAGGTCCAGCAGGTCGCCCACATCATCCAACCCGGCTACAAGCAGGGCGAGAAGGTTGTGCGGCCGGCGCGGGTCGGCGTCGTGAGCCCGGAGTAGAAGACGAACAGTGACGGAAGGCAAGGAGGTGAAGAATGGCAGCTAGTCAGGATTGGATGTCGAAGGATTTTTACGCGGCGCTGGGGCTGAAGAAGGACGCGACCGAAGCCGAAATCAAGAAGGCCTACAACACGTACGCACGCAAGTACCACCCGGATCGCAACCCGGGCGACAAGGCGGCGGAGGAGAAGTTCAAGGCCGCCTCCGAGGCGTACCAGGTGCTGTCGAATGCGGAGGACCGCAAGCAGTATGACGCGATCCGTTCGATGGCCGGCGGCGGCGCGCGATTCTCACCGGGCGCCGGCGGGTTCGAGGACATCTTTTCGAACTTCGGCGGCGGCAACGTGCGGTTCACCGCGAATGGGGCGAATCCGGGCTTTGAGGACATCCTGTCGCAGATGTTCGGCCAGGGCGCGCCGCAGGCAAACGGCCAGGGAGGCTTCGGGTTCTTCGGTTCACGACGCCGCCCGGAGCGTGGCGCCGACGTGGAGACGTCGATTTCGATCCCGTTACGTCATGCGGTAGACGGCACCACCGTCACCGTGACGAGCGGCGGGGAGAAGGTGACCGCGAAGATCCCCGCGGGGATCGCGAACGGCCAAAAGATCCGCATCAAGGGCAAGGGCGGCCAGGGGCAAAACGGTGGCGAGCGCGGGGACGTGCTGGTCAAGGTCACCGTGGAGCCGCACCCGGTCTACGATCTGGACGGGCGGGACGTGTACGTCAACGTGCCTGTCTCGTTCGATGAGGCGGCGCTGGGCGCCACGATCGAGGTGCCCACGCTCGAGGGCAAGCAGGTCAAGGTCAAGGTGCCGGCCGGCTCCAGCTCGGACAAGGTGATGCGCGTGCGCGGGAAGGGGCTCGCCTCCCACCACGGGGCGAAGGGCGACATGTACGTGCGCCTGAAGGTCGTGGTGCCGAAGCGGCTCTCGGACGAAGCGCGGGCCGCCGTGGAACAGTTCCGCGACGTGACCGCCGACGCCGATCCGCGGCGCGAGTTCGATCAGATGGCTAGGATTTAAGGGAGGCCTGCCGGGAGGTCGGCGGGCCGAGAGCCAAGGAGGTGAGTGATGGCGAAGGTATCGAAGTCGGCACCCATTTTGTCGGTGACGGTGGCTGCGGAGCTGGCGGGAATGCACGCCCAGACGGTGCGCCAGTATGACCGGATGGGGCTTGTCACCGCTCACCGCACGCGAGGCGGGGGCCGGCGATACTCGCTGGCCGACGTCGAGAAGCTGGTCGAGATTCAGCGCCTGTCCCAGGAGGAGGGCGTGAGCCTGGCCGGCATCGCGAAGATTTTTGAGTTGCAGGCACGGCTGGAGAAGGCGGAGCGGGCGCGGGAGCGGCTCGAGCGAGAGAACGCCCGGATGCGGGCCGCCCTCGAGCTGCTGCGCGACGAGCTGACCCGCCGCGACTCCCGCCTGAACAGGGTGTTCGCCGCGGACCCGTCCGGCGACGTGCTCATGGCCGAACGCTTCGAAGACCTGCGCTCGGCGCTGCGCGAGCAGATGGAGCGCGAGCGAATGGTCGCCGGCAACGACGTGGTGCTCTGGCGCCCGCGCTACCTCGTCCCGCAGGGGCTGTTCTAACCCGTGGGCGAGATGCCCGTGGGTTGGCTGGCCGGAATGCCGGGGGAGGCTGGGCGTGAGCCGGGGCGCAAACCTGGCGACGCAATTGTGCAAGCGCGTGGGCGCGAACTTGGCCGTGCGGCCGGGCGCGAGATACTGACGGCCGGCCGGCTGCGGTCGGCGCTCGCGGCTGAGCTGGATCCGATTGTGGACGCGGGGCACCCGCTACCCGGGAAGGGCATGCGCCGGGCGGCCGTGCTCATCCTGCTCGACGCGGCGGACGACCCGGCCGTTCTTCTCACTCAACGCGCCGCCCACATGCGCAAACACGCAGGTCAAGTGAGCTTCCCGGGCGGGAGCATGGACCCGGGGGAGAGCGAGGTGCAGGCCGCGCTGCGCGAGGCCTGGGAGGAGTGTGCGATCCCTGGCGAGGGCGTGCAGGTGTGGGGCCAGCTGCCGGCGAGCTCCCTGCCCGTGACCTCTTTCTCGGTAACGCCCGTGGTAGGCGTGTGGGACTCGGCGCTGACGCTTGAGCCGGTGGCGAGCCCTGCCGAGGTGGAGGCGATCCACCTGGTGAAGGTGGCCGACCTTGCCGACCCCGCCAACCGCGGTAGCTGGCACCGGGCGGCGGCCGGCCGCGAGTATGGCGGGGCGGCCTTCCAGGTGGGCGACCTCGTGATCTGGGGCTTCACCGCCATGCTGCTGGATGGCCTGCTGGTCGTGGCCGGGTGGTCACGCCCGTGGGACACCGAGCGCCGCATCGCCGTGCCCCGGCGCTTCGGCGGCTGGGACTAGTGCGGGCCTTGGGCGCCGGCCCTGGGTTCCGGGCCCGCCAACCTTTGGTGCTGGGCCCGCCAGCGATTAAAGATATCTGGACGATTCTGGGCCTATCTTCGCATATGACAAGATCGCCCCGAATGCGTCCAAGAAATCTTAATTGGCCTGGGCCGCCTGGGGCGCCCGGGGAACTTGCCCGGCGGGGAGGGTGTGCGGGACGTCCGAGAACACGCCTGTGACTCCCCAGTTGAACAGTTCGTTGGCGCGGGCCGGGCTGTTGACCGTCCACACGTTCACCCCGTAGCCAGCGTCACGGAAGGCGCGGACCATCTCGCGGGTGAGGCCGCGGGAGTCGGGGTGGATGTGGTCGGCCTCGAGGAGCTCGAGCACCGAGCGCCAGTCCGGCCAGAGGTTCTCTCTCACGAACAGTGCGCCGATGGAGAGGTGGGGCGCCTTCGTCTTGACCTCCCGCAACAGCAGGTGGTTGAAGGACGAGATGATGAGCTTCGGGCCGTCGAGTCGATCGAGCTCCGCAAGCACGTTGTCCACCAGCAGGTGGCTCATCTGGGCGCCGGCCTCGTTCGACTTCAGCTCGATGTTGGCGTTTATGCCGGTGCCGTTCATGAAGTCGACCAGTTCGCGCAGCGTGGGGATCGGCTCCCTGGCGAACTCGGGGGAGAACCAGGAGCCGGCGTCGACCTCGGCAAGGTCGGCCTTGGCGAGCCCGTAGTACGAGCCGGAGCGGTTGGTTGTCCGATCCAGCGCTGTGTCATGAATGAGGATCGGCGTGCCGTCCCCAAGGATGTCCACATCGGTCTCGAGCCAGGTCAACCCCCGATCGGCGGCCGCCTTGAACGCCGCCATCGTGTTCTCGGGCGCGAGCCCGCTCAACCCACGGTGTGCGAAGATTCGCCTTTCCACGTTCAATCACCCATTCCTTCCACCCCTCTTATCTTAGTGGCACCAGCCGTGCCCGTGCGGGACTCCAACTCAGGCCGGGCATGCTACCCGCGCCAGAGCCGGCGCCGACAAGTCGCGCCTGACCTACCCGAGCAGCTCGGGTGCGTGCCACTCCTTGCCGAGCACGTGCTGATCCACGAACGCCATCACGGTCTGGTACCACACCAGCGAGTTGGAAGGCTTGAGCACCCAGTGGTTCTCATCCGGGAAGTAGAGGAACTTGTGCCCGCGCACCTTCGCCACCCGGTTCAGCGCCTGCCACAGGGCGTGGCTCTGCCCGATCGGCACGCGGTAGTCGCGATCCCCGTGGATGACGAGCATCGGCACCTCGATTTGCTCCGCGAAGCGGTGCGGGGAGTAGATCGCCTCCTGTGTGGGCATCATCCACTCGTACCATCCGCCGTTATCGGTGGTGCCGGCCATCTGGCCCACATTCCACAGCGAGGCGTGGCTGACGATGCAAGAGAAGCGGGTGCCTGTCTGCCCGGCCATCCAGTTGGCCATGTATCCGCCGTATGAGCCGCCGAGTAGCGCCGTGCGCTCACCCGAGATATCCGCCCGGGCCTCGGCGGCATCCACGAGTGCGAGGATGTCGGTGTAGGGTGCGTCGCCGATTGCGTCGTTGCCGCGGTCGATCATGTGCTGGCCATACCCCGTGGAAATCGCCGGGTCCGGCAGGAGCACCGCGTAGCCCTTCGCCGCGAATGGGCCCGGGTTCCAGCGCCACGTCCAGTCATTCCACGTGCCCCATGGGCCACCATGCACGAAGACGAGCAGGGGAGCCGGCGCCTCCGCACTGGCGCCCTCCGGCAACCAGAGCCAGGCGCGCACTTCCGTGCCGTCCTCGCCGTGGGCCGTCACCTCATCGAGCCGGCCCGGCGCCTGGACCGCCGGCGTCAGCGGCGCGAGCTCCTTAACCGTGCTGTCGAGTGCCACGCTAACCGGGCAGGGCGGCTGGTTGATCGCCGAACGCAGCGCGTAGATCGTGCCCTCCCGCACGCCCACGTTCGTGTACGCGAAGTCGTCATGCGTCAGGAGCGAGGCCGTGCCCTTCTCCAGATCCACCACGTACAACGACTGCCGGCCCCTGCGCGGGGCGCCGAGCACGAAGGCGGACTCGCTCAGCCACGCCACCTCGCTCGGCCAGTCGCCGAACTCAACCCGGGTGCGCTGGCCGCTGCCCCGGTCCCAGACCTCTGCCCAGGATTGCAACGGCTGACCGTCCACGTTTCCCGACTCCACGAAAACCACGGCCCGCGTCCCCTCCGGCGAGTAGCTGCCCGCCGAATAGGAGCGGTAATCGGGCACGTCCTCCCGCTCGCGCGGGGCAATCGCCACCTCCCGCGCCTCACCCGAGGCCAGCTCCACCTCCCACACCGAGAAGACCTGCTCGGTGGAATCCTTCACCGTCTGACTGATCGTTACCAGCGCCCGCGCACCATCAGGCGAGAACGCCACGCCCGCCAGCCGGCCCGCCGGCGTGGGTACGTGCCGAAGCTTCACCTCCGAGGTGGGCAGCTTCGACTCGCCACCGGCCGCGTCTCCGGCCTCACCAGCCGCGCCGTGTTCACCACTCGCACCGTGATCTCCGGACACGCCCTCAGCCGCGGCGCCATCCGGCACGCCGCCCTTCGGGACCTCCACCGAGAAGTCCTCCAGTTCCGGCGCGTCCGCCACGAACAGCTTGGGGTAGGCCGGCCCGAGGTCGTGATCCCAGAATCGTACGGGGAAGCCCTCATGCAGGATGGCGCTGACCCCGCGTTCCTTGCGCTCGGCCACGAGCTTCGCATCCTCCTCCAGCGAGCGCCCCGGAAACACGTTGACCGTCAGCAGCAGTTTGCCGCCCTCGGCCGTCACCGAGCCGATCGAGCCGGGCGTGCGCAGCACCACACGCGCCTCGCCGCTTGGCGGTAGCATCCACAGCGCGTTCGATTCGCCCTCGCCGCGAGCATCATCCCGGCCGGAGGTGAAGTACACCTCCCCGCGCTCGCCGATCGCCATCAGGACCTCGCCCTTGACCGAGCGGGTGAGCGTACGCGGCGCGCCGCCCGTGATCTCCACCAACGTGGAGACATACTTATCCTTCTTTTTCGCCAGCCGCGCCACGGTGGCGACCGTGCGCCCGTGCCGCGTGGCAAGCGAGGTCACGCGAGGCTGCGCAATGAACTGTTCCATCGAATCAAAAATCGTCATGCCCTCATCCTAAAACGCCCCTCCGACACTTTTTCTGCCGCCCCCTTTTCCCGCACTAATCCAAGGCAAACGGTTCGGCCGGGTAGTCCCCGAGCCTGCGCACAATGCGCGCTAGTTGCTCGGCCGTTCGCCATCCGCCGTTGAAAATCTGCGTGCCCGGCCCAAACAGCCGCCCGTTCGCCAACGGCCCGGCGTCTACCGGCGCAAATCCCAGCGCGTCAACGATCCGTGCGGCCGCAAGCCGGGCTTCGGCGTCGTCGGCGGCAACACACTGCCCGCGGCGGTAGCCGGTGGAGTGAGGGCGCGCGTCGAAGGCGAGGTCCGAATACGCTAGGTGGTTGAGCGTCTTGACCACGCGCGCGGCGGGGAATAACTCCTGCGTGATCAGGCTCGACGCCCGCGGCTCGCGCGCAAACCGGCTGGCGGCGTCGAGGCGCGGCCAATAGTTCCCGACGTCGATCGCCAGCCTCCCGTCCAGCGCCTCGGCCGGGATCGTCTCCAGTGCGGACAGTGGCACGGCGAGGAAAATGGGCGCCTTGGCGGGAAGATTTTTGATGTCAACGACGTCGATCGCGCGGGCCTGCGCCCCCAGCGTGGCGGCGAGCTCGGTGGCCGGACGACGCGCGGCGACCCACGGCGTCGTGCCGATTTCGAAAAAACGCTCAGCGAGCGAAATACCCATGAGACCTGCACCAATGATGATGGCGCCGCGCCGGAATTCTTCCATAAAAGCCCTCCCTTATTCCATCTTATAGTTCGTGTGTGAGGATGTATGGTTGTTAGACGCCAAGGTAAACAAGGATGTTAACCAAGCGGACACTTTTTTGTCGGACCCGGCAAGTATTGTTGCGATTAAGGCGTGCAATTACGTTTGAACATCACACGAAGGGAAAACTGTGAAACGCAGAAACACTCTAGTCGCGGCCCTCGCCGCTACTGTGCTTGCCCTGCCGCTGGCCACGCTGCCAGCGCAGGCGGACTCCACGGGCGCGACCGACCTCATCATCAGTGAATATGTTGAGGGGTCAAGCAACAACAAGTACATCGAGCTGTACAACGGCACGGATGCCGAGATTGACCTCAGCCAGTACACCATGGAGCTGTACACGAACGGTGCCACCACCACGAAGAACCCGCAAGCGCTGTCCTCCACGCTTGCGCCGGGTGCCACGTTCATCCTCGCCAACTCGCAGGCCAAGATCCATGGCTCGATGGCCGTGCTGACGAGCAGCGTCACTAACTTCAACGGCGATGACGTGCTCGTGCTCAAGAAGGGCGACCAGGTGGTCGACTCGCTCGGCCAGATTGGTGACACCGCGAAGTTCGGCGAGAACAAGACTCTGATCCGCAAGCCGAATGTGACTGCTGGAGACACGAACCCGAACGACGCCTTCGACGTGACCGTCGAATGGAACGCGAAGGGGATTGACGACATCTCCGACCTGGGCAAGCACACTATGAACGGCTCGGGCGCGCTCGATCCTGATCCGGACCCGGATCCTGAACCCGACCCGGATCCGCAGCCTGAGCCACAACCTGGCAACGTCGTAGCGATTGCGGACATCCAGGGCACGGGTGACAAGACCCCGCTGGAGGGTAAGACCGTGACCACGGAGGGCGTCGTTACGGCGCTCTACACCACGGGCGGCTTCAGTGGCTTCTACATGCAGACGCAGGGTACGGGTGGCACCCATGACGGCAACGCCTCGCACGGTATTTTCGTGTTCGACGCCGGCTTGAAGTTCTCCAAGACCCTGGCCAAGGGCGACTTCGTGCGCGTGACGGGCACGGCCGCCGAGTACTATGGTCTGACGCAGCTCAAGGACCTCACCGCCGTGGAGAAGATGGCGAAGGACGGCGTCGTGGATCCGAAGCCGGTGGTGCTGAACGAGTTCCCTGTGGGGAATGAGGCTCGTGAGAAGTACGAGGGCATGCTGGTTGATATCAAGGCCCCGATGACGATCACGAACAACTACCTGCAGAACAATACGAGCAAGAACAAGACGATCTTCACGGCGCGTTGGGGCGAGCTCGGCCTGACCCCGGGGGATAAACCTCTGCGTCAGCCCTCGGATCTTTACAACCCGGCGAAGAACCCGACTGAGATCGCTGCTCTCAATGAGGACAACGAGTCTAAGCTGATCAACCTCGACGACGGCATCTCCTTCGATCTGGTTAACTTCAAGTACGCGAACCACCGCATCCCGGTGGCGTACCTCGATGTGAAGAACCCGGCACGCGCCGGCGCGCAGGTGAACTTCCTGCAGCCGATGATCATCGATTACCGCGACAACACCTGGAAGATTCAGCCCACCGAGCCGGTCAACGTTGAGGGTGCGGAGGATAGCTTCAAGGACAACTCGGTCAACTGGGTGTCCTTCTCCAACAACGAACGGCCCTCTGCGCCGGAGAACCTGGGCGACGTGTCGCTGGCCACCTTCAACGTGCTGAACTACTTCATCACCACGGGCGACCAGCTGAATTGCAAGGGTTACCAGGATCGCGCGGGCAATCTCATTACCGCTAACGGCTGTGATGCCCGCGGCGCGGCCGATGCCGTGAACCTCAAGCGCCAGCAGGACAAGATTGTCACCGCGATCAACCAGCTCGACGCGAGCGTGGTTGGCCTCGAGGAGATTGAGAATTCCAAGAAGTTCAACAAGGATCGCGACGCCGCGCTCGATACCCTGGTTGCCGAGTTGAACAAGGGCGCAGGCACGGATAAGTGGGCGGCCGTGAAGTCGCCGGAGCAGGTTCCGGCTAGCGAGGACGCAATCCGTCTGGCGTTCATCTACCAGCCTGCGAAGGTTGAGCCGGTGGGCGCGTCCAAGATCCTGATCGGGAGCGCGGACTTCACCGGTAAGGCCCGTGAGCCGCTCGCGCAGGAGTTCCAGGCTCTCGATGCCAATGGCAAGGCATCGGGCAAGTCTTTCGTGGCTGTCGCGAACCACTTCAAGTCGAAGGGCAGCCTCTCGGATAAGTCCGATACCGATGTCTACCAGGGCAACAACAACAAGTTGCGCGTGAAGCAGGCCCAGGCCCTACTTGCGTGGGTGGAGAAGGAGTTCGCTGGCAAGCCGATCTTCCTGCTCGGAGACTTCAACGCCTATTCGGCTGAGGATCCGATCCTTGCGATGGCCGATAAGGGTTACACCGATCTTGCTCCTAAGTTCGCTCCGGAGAAGCAGACCTACCAGTTCTCGGCTTACCAGGGCTCGCTCGATCACGTGCTGGCGAACCAGATGGCTCTTGACCTTGTGGTCGGCGGCGACATCTGGGACATCAACGCGGACGAGCCGCTCGCCTTTGAGTACTCGCGCTACAACTACAACGTCAAGTACAAGGAGCTCTACGACACCACGGCGTTCCGCTCGTCGGATCACGACCCGATCAAGATCAGCCTCAAGGTTCTTGAGAATGTCGAGCCCGAGGCGCCGGTAACCCCGAAGGCGCCGACTATGGATGGCGCCGGTATGGTCACGATCCCGACCGTTGAGGGTGTGGTTTACAAGGTCGGCGATCGGGAGGTCACCGGAACTGTTGAGGTGAAGCCTGGCCAGACTGTGACGGTGACGGCCGAGCCCGCGGAGGGCTTTGAGCTGGCCGCGGGTGCGGAAAAGTCGTGGGACTTCACGGTGAAGGCGCCGGAGCCCGGACCTGATCCCGAGCCGGAGCCTGAGCCTGGGCAGTGCGTGGTGATGGATCGTCCGGCCGCCCCGTCGCGTGCGACGGGCGTGTTGGGTGATGCGACTGGCGATAAGCTGGCTGATCTGTGGTCGGTGGATGAGGTCGGCGCGGTGCGTTTCTACGCTAATGATGGCAAGGGCGGCTTCTACCACAAGGGCATTGTGATGTGCGGCCAGAACCAGATCGTTGATATTGCCGCGATGGGTGATGTCAACGGTGATCGTCGGGCGGATGTGCTGGTCAAGTACGCTGACGGTTCCCTGTTCTACTACTACTCGCAGGGCGACGGCTTCCTGGTGGAGGGTATGCAGGCTGGCCATGGCTGGGATGGCATGGATAATGTCGTCTTCGCAGGCAAGCTTGGCGCTGCCAACACTGATTATGTGGTGGCGCGTCATGTGGCAACCGGTGATCTGTACCGCTACCAGGTGGGAGTGAACGGCCTGTTTGGTGGGACCAAGATTGGTCACGGCTGGTCGAATATGACCTCGATTCTGGCTCCGGGCCAGTTCGTGGGTAGCTCCTACAGCGATTTGGTGGCGATTGCGGCTGATGGTTCGATGTATGCCTACGCCGGTGCCGCCGACGGTGGTGTGTATGGCGCGGGCAAGATCGGTCACGGCTGGGATTCCTTCGTCCAGGCCACCATCCCCGGTGATGTGGATGGGGACGGCAGGCTTGACCTGATCGGTATTCGCGAGGATGGGAAGATGTTTGCCTACAAGAACCAGGCCAATGGCTGGTGGGGCGCTGCCCGCCAGGTCGGGCATGGCTGGCAGGCGATGGTCGCCATCAGCTAGGCATGAGCACTCCTGGCTAGTTAGCTGGCTGACAAGCTGACACCAGTCAGCGGTGGGCCCCGGAAGAACTGCTCTTCCGGGGCCCACCCCATGCCCCTGCGCCCGGTCCGACAGAACTCGTGAATATACCGGCTACCGATCCCTAGAGGAACCCGGGTGGCCCCAGATTCACGAGTTGTGTCAACAATCCGCCTGGGGGAGGGGATCCCACCCGGCGCCGGGCCGAGTGTGAGCAGGGTAGACTGTCGCCGTGACCGGCCGCTATGCACCCTCGCCCACGGGCGATCTCCATCTGGGAAACCTGCGAACCGCTCTTCTGGCCTGGGCTTTTGCCCGCCGCGAGGGGCTGGGCTTTCACATGCGCATGGAGGACCTCGACGATCGGTCACGGCCGCAGTATTATGATCGCCAGCTCGCAGACCTCGACGCGATCGGCGTCGACTGGGACGGTGACGTCCTCCACCAGTCCACCCGCATCGACCGATACGAGCAGATCTTCGCCGAGCTCATCGCGCGCGGCCTGCTCTACGAGTGCTATTGCACCCGCCGCGAACTGGCCGACGTGGCCTCCGCTCCTCACCGGCCGCCCGGCTGCTACGCCGGCACGTGCCGTGACCTCACCGAGGCCGAGCGTGAGGAGGGCCGTGCCAAGCTCGCCGGAATGAACCGCGGCCCGGCCTACCGACTCCGCGCCGAGGTAGACGAGCTCGAGGTCATCGACCGGCTGGCCGGCCGCTACACCGGCGCCGTTGACGACTTCGTGATTCGCCGCGGCGACGGCGCCTACTCCTATAACTTCGTCTCTGTGGTGGATGACGGGGACTTCGGCGTCACGCAGATCGTCCGCGCCGACGATCTCCTTCCCTCCACCCCGCGCCAGGTCTACCTTCAGCGCCTACTCGGCTACGAGACCCCCGAGTACATTCACGTGCCCCTCGTGCTCAACCTCGACGGGGTGCGGCTGGCCAAGCGCGACGGCGCCGTTACCCTCACCGACCTCGCCGCCTTCGGCTGGGACCCCCGATCGGTCCGCGCGCTGCTCCTCGAATCGTTGGGTCTGCCCGCCGACGCCGACCTCGCCGACATCGCCCCCGAGGTCATCCCACGCGAGCCCTGGCTTCTGGACGTGGCCGCACTCGAGCTCGGCCCGCGGGCATAAGAGTACCCGCGCATAAAGTCCCGGGCATAAAAGTGGGGCGCTGACCCGCTGGTCAGCGCCCCACCCGGCTAAGGGGTTTTATGACTCATCCACAACCGGGGACTGAGCCGCACTCGAGCTCTCGTTGCCCACGCGGGCATCGAGCTCGTCACGGACCTTCTCAATCTTGTTGGCGTGCTCGGCGCCAGCCTTGTCCTTGGCAAACTTCTCTGCCTGGTCGAGGGCCTTGTCCGAGTACTCCTCTGCCTGGTCGCTATTGAGCATTTCCTTGGCCTTATCAAAAATACCCATGTGGTCCTCCCCTCTCTTCGGTGACGCCGGCTTCCCCGGCTACCCGCAGTTTATCGGATGGTCGGAGCGAGGAAAAGGGAGAATTGCGCCCACGGTGAAGAGCCCCGGCTAGCGCTGGCAGCCCGGGCACCAGAACAGGCGCCGGCCCTGCATGTCCGCCTCGCGCACGGTGGCCCCGCAGCGCAGGCAGGCCCGCCCCTGCCGGTGGTAGACCGCGAAACGGGAGGCCTCGGGGTCGCCGGGGAGGGGCTCGGCGGGTGCGAGCTCGGGATCGACGGTGTGGATCGTCCCGCGCACCAGGCCGTCGTCCATGAGAACCACGAGGTCGTCCCAGAGGTCGGCGAGCCTGCCCGCCCCGACCCTTGCGCCCACGCGGTACGGGTGGATCCCCGTGCGGAACAGGGACTCGGCGCGGTAGATATTGCCCGGTCCGGCCGCCACTGACTGATCCATGACCAGCGCTCCCACCGGCGATCGCCGTCGGCGCACGAGCTCAATGAAGAGGTCGCGGTCCCCGGGCGCGTTACGTAGCGGGTCCGGCCCGAGCTTGCCGACGACGGCGGCCACCTCGGCTCCCGTCTTGATGGCGCACTGGTTCGGGCCCGACAGGTCGGCCGAACCTCGGTTGGTGAGGAGGCGAAGCCGGACCGCGCCGCGGGGAGCTGGCGGGCGCCAGGGTTCGGACGCCGCGGACGGGTCCGACTCGCCAGCCGTGGGACATCCGGTACCGGCCACATCCGCGGCCGCCGGAAGCTCGGTCACCGCCTCACCGATGAGGATGTGGGGAGCGCCGAGGAGCTTCGAGGAGAGGAAGTCGGGATCGCCGTTGAACACCCACCGGCCGTACAGCCCGAGGTGAACGTGGAGCCAGAGGGAGTTGGGGGCTGGTTCGGTGAGGGAAGGGACGGTGGCGTTGGCGCAGTCCTCGGGCACGAACGGCACGAAAAGGTGCTTGCCCCAAGCTTGGGCGGGGAGGATGAGGGCGCGGTCGAGGATCTCGGCGCCGGCGGCGAATCGCCCCTGCGGGGAACTCGCGCGCACGACCTTCCCGGCGAAGAGCTCGGTTAGCACGAGTGCGAGGCGGTGGATGGAATGTCCTTCTGGCATGACTCCAGTCTAGGGGTGACGTAAGCGGCAGGGAAAAGGACACCTCCCTCTAGACGCACGAACTTGAGCGCGATACACTCAACTTAGTTGATGTTGGAGGTGGCTACCGGAGCCGGTTAAAGACCCCGGAATCCCGCCAACAACCGAAGGAATATTTGGAGGTCTCATGGACAAGCTCACGACCAAGTCGCAGGAAGCGATCGCGGACGCGCTCACTTCTGCCACTCAGGCGGGTAACCCGCAACTCGAACCAACCCACATCTTGGCCGCCCTGCTCGCGCAGAAGGGAGGCATCGCGAACCTGCTCTTGGAGGCGGTGGGCGCCAGCCCGGCGGACATCGCGGAGCGCACGCGCGCCCAGCTTGCCACTCTCCCGGGGGTGACGGGCTCGAACGCTCAGCCGCAGGCCTCGCGCAACACGTCGCTCGTGCTGGCGGACGCTGGCAAGGAGGCGGCCGCGCTCGGCGATTCCTACATTTCCACCGAGCACCTGCTGCTCGCGCTCTCCGCGAACCAGAGCTCGGCGGGGGAGATCCTGCGCGCTGCGGGCGCGGGGCATGACCAGCTCATGGCCGCCCTGCCCACGGTACGCGGCAACCGCAAGGTGGATTCCCCGGACCCGGAGGGCACCTTCCAGGCGCTCGAAAAGTACGGCACGGACCTGACGGCCGCGGCGCGCGACGGCAAGCTTGACCCGGTGATCGGCCGCGACGCCGAAATCCGCCGCGTCGTCCAAGTCCTCTCTCGCCGTACGAAGAATAACCCCGTCCTCATCGGAGAACCGGGCGTGGGCAAGACCGCCGTCGTCGAGGGCCTGGCCCAGCGGATCGTGGACGGCGACGTGCCCGAATCCCTGCGCGGCAAGCGCCTCATCTCGCTGGACATCGCGGGCATGCTCGCGGGCGCGAAGTACCGCGGCGAGTTCGAGGAGCGTTTCAAGGCAGTGCTGGCGGAGATCAAGGATTCCGACGGCGAGGTGGTCACGTTCATCGACGAGCTCCACACGGTGGTCGGCGCCGGCGCGGGCGGGGATTCTTCGATGGATGCCGGAAACATGCTCAAGCCGATGCTGGCCCGTGGCGAGCTGCGCCTGGTGGGTGCCACCACGCTGGACGAGTACCGCGAGCACATCGAGAAGGACCCGGCGCTCGAGCGCCGCTTCCAGCAGATCTACGTGGGTGAGCCGTCGGTGGAGGACACGGTGGCGATCCTGCGCGGCATTGCGCCCAAGTACGAGGCGCATCACAAGGTGACGATTTCCGACGGCGCCCTCGTGGCCGCGGCTACGCTTTCGGACCGCTACATCTCGGGCCGCCAGCTGCCGGACAAGGCGATCGACCTGGTCGACGAGGCGGCCTCCCGCTTGCGCATGGAGCTCGACTCCTCACCGGAGGAGATCGACGTGCTTCAGCGCCAGGTGGATCGACTTACGATGGAAAAGTCTTACCTCGAGGATACGGAGGAGGACGACGACGCCGCGGCCGCCGATCGCCTTGATCGCATCGAGGCGGAGCTGGCCGACAAGTCGGAGGAGCTCGCCGCGCTCAACGCCCGCTGGGAGTCGGAGAAGGCCGGTCGGAACAAGGTGGGCGAGCTGCGCGTGCGCCTGGACGAGCTGCGCACCGAGCTGGAGAAGGCGATCCGCGAGGGCCGCTACGAGGAGGCCGGCCGCATCCAAAACGGCGATATCCCGCAGGTCATGGAGCAGATCGAGGCCGGCGAGGCGGCAGAGCGCAGCGAGGATCGTAGCGCCCCGATGATCGCGGAGCGCGTGGACGCGGACGGGATCGCTGAGGTGGTGGCCGCCTGGACGGGCATCCCGGTGGGCCGGCTCATGCAGGGCGAAACCGAAAAGCTCCTCACCATGGAGGACCACATCGGCGAGCGCCTGATCGGCCAGCGGGCCGCCGTCGTGTCGATCTCGGACGCGGTGCGCCGCTCGCGGGCAGGGGTCGCGGACCCGAACCGGCCCACGGGTTCCTTCATGTTCCTCGGCCCCACGGGCGTGGGCAAGACGGAGCTGGCGAAGGCACTCGCGGACTTCCTTTTCGACGACGAGCGGGCGATGGTCCGTATCGACATGTCGGAGTACTCGGAGAAGCACTCGGTGGCGCGCCTGGTGGGCGCCCCTCCGGGATACGTCGGCTACGAGGAGGGCGGCCAGCTGACGGAGGCGGTGCGGCGCCGGCCCTACGGTGTGGTGCTCCTGGACGAGGTGGAAAAGGCACACCCGGAGGTCTTCGACATCCTGCTTCAGGTGCTCGACGACGGCCGGCTGACTGACGGCCAGGGCCGCACGGTGGATTTCCGCAACACGATCCTCATCCTCACCTCGAACATCGGCTCGCAGTTCCTCATGGACGAATCGCTCGATGAGCAGGCGCGCAAGGAGTCGGTGTTGGCGGGGGTGCGGGCGCACTTCAAGCCCGAGTTCCTCAACCGTCTGGACGACATCATCGTGTTCGACCCGCTGACCATCACCGAGATCGCGCAGATCGTGGACCTGCAGATCGGGCAGATGATGGCACGCCTGGCCTCGCGCCGGATCACGCTGGAGGTGACGGAGGCGGCGAAGTCGGTGCTCGCCATGGAGGGCTACGACCCGGCCTACGGCGCCCGCCCACTACGCCGGCTCATCCAGCGCGAGATCGGCGACCAGCTGGCCCGACTCATGCTGTCCGGGCAGGTGCAGGACGGCGACACCGTGCTGGTCGATTCCGCCGACCTCGACACCTCCATGGTTGAGGGCACGCCCGTCCACCGCCTGGTGTTGACGCCGAAGCCGGCCGCCCGCCCCTAGACGACCTGCAGCAGCGCGTTTTCCACCAGCTCCGGCATCGCCGGGTGGATCCAGTACTGGGTGCGGGCGATGTCGGCGGCACTCTGGCCGGTGGCCATCGCCTGCACGATCACCTGGATGAGGGTGGGCGCCTGCGGGCCGATGATGTGGCAGCCGAGGATCCGAGTGCTGCCGCGTTCGGCGATGATCTTGCAGAAGTTCGTGGTGTCCTCCATGGCCCACCCGTAGGCGATGTCCGCGTACTTCTGCACGCCCACCACGTAATCCTTGCCCGACTTCCGGGCCTCCTCCTCCGTCATCCCCACGGTCGCGATCTGCGGGTGGGAGAAGACGGCGGCGGGTACGGCGTCGTGAACGGACTCGATCATCGCGTCGGGGTGGAGCAGGTTGTGCCGCACCACGCGGGCCTCGTGGTTGGCGACGTGCTTGAGCATGTAGGGGGAGGAGACGTCACCGAGGGTGAAGACCCCGTCGAGCGGCCGGCCGTCGTGGCCGAGGGCGCGCTGGTAGGAGTCGGCGCAGATCCGCCCACCCTCCACGGCGATGCCTGCGGCGGCGGGGTTGAGGGTGTCGGCGTTGGGGATGCGGCCGGTGGCCACGAGGATCTGCTCGGCCTCGAGCGTGATCTCCTCGCCCCCGCGCGTGCCAGTGAGGCGGACCATCCCGTCCTCGCGCGCGGCGGACGTGGCCTGGAAGCCGGTGACAAGCCGGTAGCCGACCGAATTGGTGTAGGCGCGGGAGATGTCGAAGTCGAGCTGGCGCAGCATCCGCTGCCCGCGCGCCACCGCGGTCACGTCCACGCCCAGCGCGCTGAACACGTCCGCCATCTCGGCCGCGATGTAGCCCGAGCCGAGCACGAGCAACGACGCGGGTAGCTCCTCCAGGCGCATGATGCTCGCGTTATCGAGCGCGCCGACGCCGTCCAACCCGGCCACGTCCGGCATGGCGGGCCGCGATCCGGTGGCGACGACCACTCGGTCCGCGCTCACGGTCACCGTGCGGGCGCCGGGCTGGCCCTCTGCGCCTGCCGGGCTCTCGGAGCCCTCGGCCAGGGTGATCTGCACGGTCTTTGGCGCGACGAACGTGGCATGCCCTGTGTAGAGCGTGAGGTTGGCGTTATCCGGATTATTCTCCCGGTAGTCCTTGCCAGCGGCGGAGATCGGGTCGATACGGCCGAAGATGCGTTCGCGGATGGCGGGCCAGTCCACGCCATCGAGGCGGAGGTCGACGCCGAGGCGCCCCGCGTCGGCGGCTTGGCGCGCCACGTTGGCGGTGTGGACGAACATTTTGGTGGGGATGCATCCCACGTTCAGGCACGTGCCACCGAACACTCCTTCTTCCACGAGCGCGATGCGCTGGCCTGCGAATTCAGGGCCGGGGATGGTGTTGGCCGAACCGGAACCAAGGATCAGGAGGTCGTAATGCATGCCCCCAGCCTAGCGCCCGGGCAGGCGCCGGTGCGCGGCGGGGTGCGGAGGGGCGGGGTGTCAGTGGTTAGGGAAGATCGGCGTAGTCACCCGTGCGGCGCGCGATCTGCCAGCACTCGACCAACACGAGGGCAATGATCGGTAGCATCATGAAAATCGACCCGGTGGCGGTCATGCCCAGCGTGCCAGCAAACCACACCAGAACGTTCACCGCCGCGCGGCTCGTGCGGCCCAGGTAGAAGTTGTGGGCGCCGAGCGTGCCAAACAGGAGAGCGAGGACGATCGCCACCCAACGGTTACGCGACAGGATCGCCGTGTGGTGGCTCTTGTGATCGCTCGGGGCTTGAGGGGCGAGGAGGATGCCGGCGCCGAAAGACGGGTGAGCCCGCAGGGCGGCATCGTGACGAAGGCGGGCCTCGGCCGGGCTGAAGCCGCGCGCGAACTCGCCCAGGTTACCCGGCGCGTACAAATCGGGGCCAGGGGCCGTGCGCAAGGAAAGAAGTGGATCGGGCGAGCGTTCAAAACGAACGCCGTCCGCCAAGGAGCTCAACCGCGATGTCTCGTCCATGTGTCCATAGTAACCACTTTCGTTCACGACGCCGAAACTCACCTGCCGCCTGCAGTGCGGCCGGCTTTGTGCCAGAGTGGAAGCATGATCACCGAGCCTCTTCCCGCAGACAAGTTCGATTTCGAGCACACGTACGTGGCCTTCGACGTCCACGACGTCAAGCTTGCCGTGGGCGACCCGACGAAGATCTACCGATACATGTCGGTGACCAAACCGATTGCCGCGTGGGGGATCCTGGTGGCGATCGCGCAGGGCAAGTTCGAGCTCGACACCCCCGCCGGCCCAGAGGGCTCAACGTTCCGCCACCTGCTCGCACACGCCTCCGGCCTGCCCGCCGAACCCGGCGAGCCCATCGCCAAGCCCGGCCGACGCCGCATCTACTCCAACTACGGCTTCGACGTCATGGGCGAGGAGGCCGAGAAGTACATCGGCATGTCGATCCAGGACTGGATCCAGGCCGAGGTACTCGACCCGCTCGGGATGACCTCCGCCCGGATCGTCGGCTCAATAGCCCACTCCGGCACGGGCGCGGCGAACTGCCTGGTCCGCTTCGGGCGCGAGATCCTGCGCCCCACGCTCATCCCCCGCGACCTCGCCGAAAAAGCCTTCCAGGTGCAGTTCCCAGGGATCGGCGGGATCACGCCCGGGTACGGGCGCTCACAGAACCGCCCGTGGGGGCTCGGCTTTTCCATCCGTAACCCCCTCGAGCCGCACTGGACCGGCCCCCACTTCTCCCATCACGTGGTGGGACACTTCGGAATGTCTGGTTCGTTCTTCTATATGGACCTGTCCCAGGGCAAGGGTGGCGCCTTCCTCGGCGTCAAAGACTTCGACAAAGAGCATATCCAATACTGGCCGGTCCTCACCGACGAAATGGTGCAGCTGTAGCGCGCTGGCCGCGCAGCTACGTCCGCTACAGCGCGAACTCTACGATGACGGGCACGTGGTCCGAGGCCCCCTTTCCCTTGCGTTCATCCCGGTCGATCGCGGCGGAGGTGACGGTGCCCGCCAAGGTCGGTGAGGCATAGATGTAGTCGATCCGCATCCCCTCGTTCTTGGGGAAGCGCAGTTGCTGGTAGTCCCAGAACGTGTAATTCGTGACCCGACCCCGCGTGACCTCCACGAATCCCGCCTGCTCGAACGCGAAGAACGCCTCCCGCTCCGGCTCACTCAGGTACAGGCCGCCGGTGGCGCTCGTGTCCCACACATCCGCATCGGTGGGAATGACGTTCCAGTCCCCGACCAGGGCGATCTTCGCCTCCGGATCCTCCACCAGCCGGGCGGCCATCGCGTCTTTCAGCGCAGCCAGCCATGCCAGCTTGTAGTGATAGTGAGGGTCTCCAACAGCCCGCCCGTTGGGAACGTACAGGCTCCAGACCTCCACGCCTGAGCTGAGCCCAGTGCTGCCGCAGGTGGTGCCGAGAGCCCGGGCTTCGACGTCGCCGGCAATGAACAGCCCTTCGCTGGGCGCGCCCTTGGCAAAGCCGGGTTGGCCGGGGAACGCCGTGCGCACGCCCTCCAGCCCCACCCGCGACACGATTGCCACGCCGTTCCACTGATTGAGGCCGTGCAACGCCACCTCGTAGCCCGCCTCGCGGAAGGGTTCGAGGGGGAACTGCTCAGGCTTGCACTTGATTTCCTGCAGGGCGAGCACGTCCAGGTCATGGCGCGCGAGCACCTCCACGGCGCGGTCCGCGCGGGCGCGAACCGAGTTGATATTCCATGTCGCTAACTTCATGACCCCAGCCTACAGTGAGCCTCCGACAAGTTTTTCTCCCGCTAGACTCAACCCATGACCACCGCACTCATCACCGGCGCCTCCGCCGGCCTCGGCCGCGAATTCGCCCGCCAGCTCGCCGCCTCCGGCCACGACCTCATCCTCGTCGCCCGCAACGCCTCCTGCCTCGAGGACGTGGCGGGGCAGCTGCGCGCCGAGTTCGGGGTACGCGTGGAGGTCCTCCCCGCCGACCTCGCCGATCACGACGCCGTGGGTCGGGTCGCGGCGCGGATAACGTCGTCGTCGGTGGCGCTGGTGGTCAACAACGCGGGATTCGGGCTCGGGCAGGACTTCGTGGGCGGCTCGCTCGAGCGGGAGCTCGCCGGGCTGGACGTCATGGTGAGGGCCGTGCTCGTCCTGTCGCACGCCGCGGCCGCGTCCATGAAGGCCCGCGGCCGCGGTGCCATCATCAACGTCTCCTCCATGACAGCCCTCACCGCGCAAGGCACCTACTCGGCGCACAAAGCCTGGGTGCGCACGTTCACCGAGGGGCTCGCCGCCGAGCTCGCCGGCACCGGCGTCACTGCCACCGCCGTCACCCCCGGCCTCATCCGCACCGAGTTCCACGAACGCTCCCACGTCGACTCCAGCCAGTGGCCCGACGTCGTCTTCGCCCAGCCCGCCCAGGTGGTCGGCGCGGCGCTCGCGGCGGCCCGGCGTGGCCGGGTGCTCGTCACGCCCACTCCTCTCTATAAGGCGGCGGCCGGCGTCGTGAAGCTGATGCCGCGCGCGCTCGTGCGGAAGGTGGCCGGGCCGGGCCTATCCGGCCGTGACGGGGCCTGACCGCGGGGCCTCCCAAAATTCTCTGTGGCCTGCGGCACAGATGTGCCAATGTTGACTTCAGAGCTGGAACTCGCCGGCCACCAGCGCAACGAGGGGCTGACGAGGCCGGATACCCCGCCGAGCTGTCGGCCGATGGCCGGGCATTCACTGGGAAGACCTCAGCGACGCCACTCGGACGCAGTTCTGGATCTGCTACGCCGAATACGCTCCCGACCCCGTGCCTACCCCGAGGAAACGCCCGAGCAACGCGCCGTCAAGTACGAGTGCTACACCAGCTTCTTCGTCCCATGTGCGAAGGCTCAGGGAGTGGAGTTCCTCCAGGAGCCGCCCAGCACGGAGGCCTGAATCGCCAGTTTCGATGATGCGCACAGCGGCGACGCGTGGTCGCCCGCGGCCCGCAACCGATTCGTGGATGGAAGCGAGACTGCGCGGAATCTGTACGCTGCGTGCCCGGCGTTGCCGCTCGCCCAGTACTATTACGGCCAGTGACATGTTAGCCAAGCGACTCCTCCCCGCCGTGTGGGCCTCCCGCCGCGACCCCGTTGCCGTGCTCCGCACCCCGTAGTCGTATGCTGTGAGCATGGACATTAACGACGCACCCAAAGCGCGCCTTGCCGACCACCTGCGCGAACTCGACCCCCTCACCGCCACACTCCACCGCGAAGCCGCGCCCCTCCTCGGCCACGCCATGCTCGACCTACTCGAAGAAGCCGGGCTCGGCCCCGGCAACATCGAAGCCGTCGGTGGCGAGGGGCCGCTCGCGCTCGCCATCGCCACCGCCATCCTCCACGCCGCCGCCGCGCGCGGCCAATACCTCGACGCTTTCCTGATCGACGACGCCGTGGCGCGGCCCGCGATCGACGGGCCGGTTGTCGTGGTGGGAGTTGACTCGGCCCGGGTGCCGGGGGAGCTGGCTGCTGGTGGGCCGGATGAGGGACCGAAGGTGGCGGGTGTGGCCGTCGTCGTTGGGGCGGCCGGAGCGGAAGACGTGGGCGCGGCGGGCGGGGACGGCGTCGTGGAACTGGCACTCTTTGAGGCCCCTGACCTGGGGGAGGCCAAATGACCGACGATCCACACGGCTTCCTGACCTGGGGAAACGGAGAGAAGATCGGGGGAATCGTGGGGGTCGGGCCGTGGGCCGAGGAGCACCCCGGCGAACCGGTACCCGACGACCCCCGCTACGACCCCGAGTTGCTCGCCGCCGGCGACCGGCGCAACGTCACCGACCGCTTCCGCTACTGGCGCGTGGAGACGATCCGCGCCGAGCTGGAGAAGAGCAGATCGGCGCTGCATGTGGCGATCGAAAACCTCGAGCACGACCTCAACATCGGGTCGATCGTGCGCACCGGCAATGCATTCAACGTGGGTGGCGTCCACATCGTCGGGCGCAGAAAATGGAACCGGCGCGGGGCGCTTGTCACCGACCGGTACCTCAACATCTACCACCGGCCCAACGCGGCCGCGCTCGCGGACTGGGCGCGGGAGGTCGGCTACACGCTCGTGGCCGTGGACAACACCGGCGACACCGAACCCATCGAAACCGCCGACCTGCCCGAGAAGGCCGTGCTGGTGTTCGGGCAAGAATCCGTGGGCATCTCCGATGAGCTGCGGGCCGTGTGCCCGCGGGCAGTGTACATCCCACAGTTTGGGTCCACGCGCTCGCTCAACGTGGCCGCCGCCGCGGCCATCGCTCAGCACGAGTGGGTGCGGCGACACCGGCCGTTGGGGGCTGGGGCCGGAGAATGAGAGGGAGACGGTGAAAGAGATTCACGTGGTCGGGGCTGTGTTCTGGCGGGAGGCTGACCCGGAGGCCGACCCGGCGGGCACGGGAGCCGGAAAGGGGGCTGGGCGCGAGGCTAGGCGCGGTGCCCAGATTCTGGCGGCCCAGCGCGGGCCGGGGAAGAACATGGCCGGGTACTGGGAGTTCCCGGGCGGGAAGGTCGAGCCGGGGGAGACCCCGCGGGAGGCGCTGGCGCGCGAGGTGCGCGAAGAGCTGCTGGCGGAGGTGGAGGTCGGGGAATTTGTGGGCCGCGGAGTCTACGACTACTCCTTCGGCCGGGTCATCCTGGACGCGTATTTGTGCAGGTTGGAGGGTCAGCCGCGGCTGACGGAGCACGCGCAGGTGCGCTGGCTCGGGGCCGACGAGCTGATGGATGTGGAGTGGGCACCGGCCGACCTGCCCATCCTGGAGGAGCTGCGTCGCCGCCTCTCGGCCGGCTGATCCGGCGCCGCCGAGCCGGCGCCCGCCCCTGCTGAGGCCTCACCCGCCCCGGCCGATTAAAAACTTTTGGACGAATTCGGGGCGATCTCCTCATATAAGGAGATCGCCCCGGATTCGTCCAGATAATTTCAACGCCTCAGTGGGATCGGCGGCTTGAGATGCCTCCGTTGGCGGATGAGGGCCAGCAAATAGCCCTGTGTCTCCTCCCATTGCCAGAAAATCTGGGCGTAGCTGAGCGAAACCGTGTCATACCCGAGTAGCCGGGCGTTCTGGATCCGGATGTAGTCGCGGTTGCGCTGTTCCTTGGTCGAGTGGGCGAGGTCGCCGTTGCATTCCAGGATCAGGGAGCTGCCGGCTACCATATCCACTCGGCCCACCGACGGGATGTAGACCTGTGGTTGCACGTGCACCCGGTTCGAGAGGAGGAAGAGCCTCACCCGGGTCTCGAGGCCGGACTCGGAGAATGGCGACGCCCGCCGCAGGACAGCCTGCTTGTTGACGGAGAGGTCTTGGATCAGGTTGCCCACCTCCACCATCTCGATCAGCCCCTTGTTGAGCGCCGACTCCAGTGCCATAAGGCCGGTCTCCGCATCGTGAAAACGCAGCACTTGTGCCACCGCCTCCCGAGGAGTGGGGATGAGACTGGGCGCGTCGCGCTGGCTGTGAATGGTGACGCCTTGCGGGCGGGATGTTGTCTGATTGCGCTGAACTGCCATGTGCAAGCCCTGGTGTGGTACCCATATGCCGTAGCGCCTGCAGGCACTTTCGCACGCGATGGCCCCGCCGAGTTTGACCGCGCGGATCGCGTCGGGATCCGCGCGTGGCAGGGCATAGACTCCATGTCTGAGGCGTTGAAACCGGCCGGCCTTGACTGCTTTGGAAATGGCGTAGTGGGAGGTGTAGCCCATGGTCTTGAGATCGGCCTGCGTGACCAGGCCAAACTCTTTGCGAGCGGACTGCGGTGTCCACAGCGGTGACTTGTTCTCCTGCTCGGGGTACCAGTCCTCGGGCGGCACGTGCCAGTCCGGCGGGTCGAAGATCTTTGGCGGGTTTGTCAGCCAGGCGGGTTCGTCGGTTGCGGGCGGGGCGGCCCGCCGGAGCGCCCCGCCCCGTTCAGATGGGGTATTGTTCAACATCCTTCAAGTGTGGACTGTTGCGGTAAATCCGATTCCGCCGATTGGGCGAAATGTGGATACAGCGCGCTCTTGGGCTGGCCGTGGATAGCTTTTCCCCCGACCGGCCGCGTTCCCAGAGGCCCCATTAAAAAATTTTGGACGAATCCGGGGCGATCTCCTCATATAAGAAGATCGCCCCGGATTCGTCCAGTAAATTCAAACGCGGTCACTCAACCGGGCCGGGCAGGGCCACGAAGGGATGGGGTTGCCCCTTGCCGGCCTAGAAAATCAGCCGGATCACGGACACCGTGGCCGCCGCAATGGCCGCCGACACCGGCAGCGTGAGCACCCACGCCAGGCCAATCGGTTTCATGAGACCCCAGTCGGTGTTGCGGTTGACCATGCCGATGCCGAGCACCGCGCCGATGAGGATGTGTGTGGAGGACACGGGCAGGCCCAGCAGGGAGGCGCCCATGACGACGGCCGCGGCGGACAGCTCGGCGGAGAAGCCGGACGCCGGGTGCATCTCCGTGAGGCCGGAGCCGACGGTCCGTATGACGTAGCGGCCGATGAACCACAGGCCGGCGATGAGCGCGATGCCCATCGAGACCATGACGGCCACGGGCACGGTCGACTTCTCCACGATTGCTCCGGTCTTGAGCACGTCGAGCACGGCCACGAACGGGCCGAGCGCGTTGGCGATGTCGTTCGAGCCGTGCGAGAACGCGAAGGCCGACGCGGTGAATACCTGCATCCAGGAGAAGAGGAGGAAGGTGGAGCGCTCGAGGTTCTTCTTCTTCATGGTGCGGGAGAAGATGTAGACCGACATGTAGACCACGGCCGCGATCATGCCCATGATGAGCAGGTTGCCCACGTTGGTCATGCCGAGGTGGAGGTTCTTGAGGCCCTTGAAGAGCATCATGCCGGAGATGATCAGGGAGCCGCCGGCGGCGAGTAGTGGGATCCAGGTTTCGATGGCGCGGCGCGGTTCGATGAGTTCCTTCTCCACCTGGATTTGGTGGAGTTCCTTGAAGTAGGAGGATTCGAGGTCTTCGACTTCCCAATCTTCTTCGCGCATGGCGGCGAGGTCGCGGGTGAGGGCGTTGGTGTAGCTCTTTTGATCCTTTTCGCTCATCTGCTCGAAAAGTTCGCGGTGGCGGGCCTTGAGTTCCTTCTTTTGAGCACGGACGGCTTCGAGCTGAATTTCGGCGGCTTCATTGTAGCTCAGGATGGAGCTCTTGATGCCACGGAAGAGGATGTAGGAGACGATGCCGCCGAGTACGGGTGAGAGCACCCAGGAGATGGCAATTTGGCCGACCTGTCCCCATTGTACCATGGACCAGCCGCCCTTGCCGGTGATGAAGCCGACCGCGAGGGCAGCGCCGACGATGCCGCCCACGATCGAGTGGGTGGTGGAGACGGGCCAGCCCATGCGGGTGGCGAGGAGGAGCCAGGTGGCGGCACCGAGGAGGGAGGCCATCATGATGTAGGCGAATTCGAGGGGGTCGAGTCCGCTGATCGCGTTGAGGTCGACGATCCCGGAGCGGACCGTATCGGTCACCTCGCCGCCGGCGATGACCGCGCCGGACACTTCGAAGATCGCGGCGATGACGAGCGCCTGCTTGAGGGAGAGTGTGCCGGCGCCCACGGAGGTGCCGAACGAGTTGGCGACGTCGTTGCCGCCGATGTTAAACGCCATGAAAAAGGCGAAGATGATGGTGGCGCCGAGGATGAGCCAGCTGGCGTTGCCTACGTAGTCTTTGGACCACAGGGCGAAGACGACCAGGGTGATGGCGAGCATTCCACCGAAGAAGAGATGCCAGGGGGTGTTGTTTTCCTGTTGGGTGGCGGGGCTGACGCCTTGTGGAAGACTGGGGAGCTCGATTTTTGCTTGGGCGCCCTTGGGGTCGGCCATCATCATGCCTTTCATGCGCAAACGACTGACGGTTCAAGACTAATTGGCGGTTCGCTATGCGCCAAAACCCCTCTCGGCCTTGTTGCGTGTTGTTTACCTGCTGTTTGTTTTCACGACGACGACGCTGGCCCACGCTGGGACGTCGGTCCTCGAAGCGGCTCGGGTGCCGGCCCGCTGGGGGAGCTGGTGCCGGTTGGCCGGGAGGCGGGCGGAGGGGCCGGTCCCCCTCCGCCCGCCGTTTACAACAGGTCGGCGAGGGCGCTTAGTGTGGGTGAGACTCCGGCGTCGATGCGGATGTCGGCGAGGGGATCGGCGGCGGTGGGGCCGTAGTTGATGATGGCGAGCGTGGCGCCGGCCGCGTAGGCCTGGCGTACGATCCACATGCCCGTGCTGACCACGAGCGAGGAACCGGCCACGAGCGCAACCTCGCAGTCGCGGGCGGCGCCCATCGCGTCGCCCATCGAGGCGGGCAGGGACTCCCCGAAGAAGACGACATCCGGCTTGACCAGCCCTCCGCACACCGGGCAGGGCGCCACGCGGAAAGTAGAGGCCTCGGCCTCGGCGCGGTCGGCGGTGGCGAGCACGGCGGGGTCGCGGTCGTACTGCGGCCAGCCGGGGTTGAGTGCCTCGAGGTCGGCGGCGTATTCGCCGCGCGGGAAGCGGGCGCCGCAGTCGAGGCAGTGCACCCGCGCGAACGACCCGTGTAGCTCCCACACGCTCCTGCTCCCGGCTTTGGTGTGCAGGCCGTCGATGTTTTGCGTGGCAACCCCGGTCACCGCCCCCGCCTCCTCCAACCGGGCGATGGCAACGTGAGCACCGGAGGGCTTTAGCGCCTCGAACTGGCGCCACGTCTCGTGATTGCGCTGCCACACCCAGCGTTGCCACATGGGGTCGGCCACGAACATGTCGTAGGTAATCGACGGCTTCTCCGTGGTGCCCTGCCCCCGATAGTCCGGCAGCCCGGAATCGGTGGACACCCCCGCGCCCGTGATTGCGAGCGTGCGCCTCCCGCGCATCGCCCGCGCAAGCTCCTCAGCCGCCTCGACCGGATCAGAAATAACCATGACCATCCCCTCGCCCCGATCCTACGCGCACGCCTCGCCCCGGTGGGAGGTGTTACAGGTGCGACGGGCCGGGCCGTCGTCAAACAACGACGACGCGCGGAAACGGACGAAAGGCGGGCCACGACGTCGTCGGAAATGATTAAGCCGGGGACCAATTGGCTATACGCTTTACCAAATCCGTGAGATAATTGGGGCGTTAGATTTCCAACGCAAAAGGAGCACACGTGGGTATCGCAACGCGTGAAGTTTATGACGAGATGCTGGATCGGGCGAAGGCCAACAAGTTCGCCTACCCGGCAATTAACGTGACGTCCTCGCAGACCCTCACGGCAGCCATCCGCGGCTTCGCTGAGGCTGAGTCGGACGGCATTATCCAGGTTTCCGTTGGCGGCGCCGAGTACGCCTCCGGCTCCACGATCAAGGATCGCGTGGCTGGTTCGCTCGGCCTGGCCGCGTACGCTCGTGAGGTCGCCAAGAATTACGACGTGACGATCGCCCTGCATACCGACCACTGTGCCAAGCAGAACATCGACTCGTGGATCCGCCCCATCATGGAGCTGTCCGCGCAGGAAGTCGCCGCTGGCCGTGAGCCATTCTTCCAGTCGCACATGTGGGACGGCTCCGCCGTGCCGCTCGATGAGAACCTCGAGATCGCGAAGGAACTGCTCGCCCTGTCGCAGAAGTCCAACACCATCCTCGAGATCGAGATCGGCGTTGTGGGTGGCGAGGAAGACGGCGTCGTTGGCGAGATCAACGAGAAGCTGTACACCACCGCTGAGGACGGCCTCAAGACCGTCGAGGCCCTCGGCCTTGGCGAGAACGGCCGCTACCTCACCGCCCTCACCTTTGGTAACGTCCACGGCGTGTACAAGCCCGGCCACGTGAAGCTCCGCCCCGAGCTGCTGGGTGAGATCCAGGCTGAGGTCGGCGCAAAGGTCGGCAAGGAGTCCCCGTTTGACCTGGTCATGCATGGCGGCTCCGGATCCTCCGCTGAGGAGATCGCCACCGCTGTCCGCAACGGCGTCATCAAGATGAACGTTGACACCGACACGCAGTACGCCTTCACCCGCCCGGTCGTGGACCACATGTTCCGCAACTACGACGGCGTCCTCAAGGTCGACCAGGAGGTCGGCAACAAGAAGATGTACGACCCGCGCACCTGGGGCAAGCTGGCCGAAGCCGGCATGGCCGCCCGCGTGGTCGAGGCCGCTGAGCGACTGGGCTCGGCCGGCAAGCGCATGAAGTAATTCCTGCACGTGGGGATGGGGCGGCTGGGGCCGTCCCATTTTCATGCCCGCGGGGTGCGGCCTGGTGGGGTGCGGATGACCGCGGCTGGGGCGGGGCGCGAGCGGGTTAGTCGTCCAGGACGAGCTTGGAGGATAGGTGGTCGAGCCCGGCCATGGCCAGTGCGAGGATGGCGGCCTGCTTGGTGTGGGCGAGGCGGTCGCCAGTGGCGCGGCGCTTCTCGGCGCCGCGGAAGAGGGCGCGCTCGGTGTAGACGCTGGCCGCCGTGGTCGCGGCTGTCGCCGCAACGATCGCAGCTCCGATGAGCGCGGTCACGCCCGGCTGGGCGGCGAAGGCGCCCTTGGCGAGCGACAGCATATCGGAGGGCACGTCATCCTCGGGCGCGGTGGTGTTTGCGGTGTTTGCCGAGGTGGCGGGCTCGGCCTGGTCGGCTTGGTCCGCCTGGTCGGCTTGGTCTGTCTGGCCAATTGGAGTGTGGTCTGCCTGATTGGCCACCGTGAAGCTTGCGTGGTCTGTGACGGCAGAGCTCGTGGGGGTCTCAGCGGTCGGATCGGCGGTTGACTCGTGTGCGCCGAACTCAGCTCTGGCCACCTCTACTGTCGCTATGACGGCAAGCGCACCCGTGCGGACGAGCCGCCGCAGAGTCGGCCGTCGCACGACGTCGGGCGCCGCGTAGTAGACGAATGTGGCAAGTGGCGTGGCCAGGGTCATGGGGGATCCTCGGTTCGGGGTTGGTTGGTGAGAGTCTACCCGAGCCCGGCCACTCACGATTTGGCGGGACTATCCCTGCGGGTTGGCCGGCCCCAGATGATGGCGGCCGCGCCGAGTTCCGCACCTGCCCCTGCGCTCGCGTGCCGGCGCCTCCGCCAGCCGCAAATGCTATACAAGACTGCAAGATGCGGCACTAGATAACGGTTATTTAGTACCGCATCTTGCCGGGAAGTATCGCATCTGTGAGGAGGGTGCCGGCTCGGCCCACCAGGATGCGGGATGTCCGCGCGTCGGAACACTCGGCCTCAACATGTGGACGCCCGCCTCCCGGATGGTGGTACGCATTAGACTTAGGCGGCAAGCCTAGACAAGTGAGGACAGCATGCCAGCAATCGTGATCGTCGGGGCCCAGTGGGGAGACGAGGGTAAGGGCAAGGCGTCGGACCAGCTCGGCGCGGAGGTCGACTACGTCGTCAAGTTTAATGGCGGTAATAATGCCGGCCATACGGTGATTGTGGGCGAGGAGAAGTTCGCCCTGCACTTGCTGCCGGCGGGGATCTTGTCTCCGGGGTGTACAGCGGTGATCGGCAATGGTGTGGTGGTCGATCTGAATGTGTTGTTTGAGGAGATTGAGGAGTTGGAGGGGCGTGGCGTGGATACGTCGGGCCTGCGGATTTCCTCGAACGCGCACATTATCCCCTCGTACAACAAGAAGATCGACGGCGCGAACGAGCGTTTGCTCGGCAAGCGGAAGATTGGCACAACCGGCCGCGGCATTGGTCCCACCTACGCCGACAAAATGAACCGCATCGGCATCCGCGTCCAGGACCTGTTTGACCCCTCGATTCTGCGCCAGAAGGTGGAGGGCGCGCTGCATCAGAAGAATGCGCAGTTGGCCTCGCTCGATGAGGACACGTTTGACGTGGATGTGGTGACCAACGAGCTGCTTGCCTACGCGGATCGGGTGCGCCCGATGCTGTTCAATTCGTCGGCGGAGCTTAACCGCGCGCTCGATGAGGGGAAGACGGTGGTGTTTGAGGCGGGTCAGGCGGTCATGCTGGATATTGACCATGGGACGTACCCGTATGTGACGTCGTCGTCGACGACGGCGGCCGGCGCTTGCACGGGCTCGGGCGTGGGCCCGCTGCGGCTGGACCGGGTGGTGGGCGTCGCGAAGGCGTACATTACGCGCGTGGGCGAGGGGCCGTTCCCCACGGAGCTGTTTGATGAGGCGGGGGAGCGGCTGCGTAAGGTTGGCGGAGAGTATGGCACGACGACGGGGCGGCCGCGCAGGTGCGGCTGGTACGACGCCGTGGTCGCGCGTTATGCGGTGAGGGTCAATTCGCTGACGGATATCGTGGTGACGAAGCTGGATGTGTTGACGGGGATTGAGCAGATCCCGGTGTGCGTGGCCTACGAGATTGATGGGGCGCGTGTGGAGGATATGCCGGAGAATCAGTCGGATATGCATCACGCGAAGCCGATTTACGAGTACTTGCCGGGGTGGTCGGAGGGTATTTCGGACTGCCAGGATTTTGAGGATTTGCCGGAGAACGCGCAGGCGTACATCTTGCGGCTGGAGGAGCTGTCGGGGTGTCGGATTTCGTCGATCGGGGTGGGCCCGGAGCGGGCGCAGACGATCGTGCGTCATCGGCTTCTCGATTAAGAATCTGTGCATGAAGGTGGAGCTGGCAGTGGCTGGCATGGTGGGCGCAGCCCCGCATCCGTTGCGGGGCCGCGCCCCCGTTGTCCAGGCAAATTGTGGGTGGCCCACGATAGAGTGTGACAAGGGGATTGCGCTAACCGCTCAATGCCCGTTAGTCCTATAGGAAATACCGTTTCTTTAACAATAATGGGATGTGGAAGTTATCCAACGTCGCCGATTTCTAGGAGGAAATGCGATGACTGAAACCGCGTTCACCGTTGAGGACGTCCGCGCAGGCGCGCCGGAGTTTGCGCCTGATAATCTCGTTGAGTGGGTGGCTGAGGTCGCCAACATCACTCTGCCGAAGGACATCTACTGGGTAGATGGCTCTGAGGAAGAGTGGGATCGTCTCACCACTGAAATGGTTGAGGCCGGTATGTTCACCCGCCTGAACCCGGAGAAGCGCCCCAACTCGTTCCTGGCTCGCTCGCTCCCGTCTGACGTGGCTCGTGTTGAGTCCCGTACCTTCATCTGCTCCGAGAAGGAAGAGGATGCTGGCCCCACCAACCACTGGGCCGATCCGAAGGAGATGAAGGAGACCCTCATCGGTGCCAACGGTGTGTTCCGTGGCTCGATGCGTGGCCGTACGATGTACGTCATCCCGTTCTCGATGGGTCCGCTGGGCGGCCCGATTTCGCAGCTCGGCATTGAGCTGACGGATTCGCCGTACGTCGTTGTCAACATGCGCATCATGACCCGCATGGGTTCCGCGGCCCTTAAGCTGATCGGCGAGGGTAACGTGTGGGTTCCGGCTGTTCACTCGGTGGGCTACCCGCTGGTCGACGCCGATGGCAACGAGCGCCCGGACACGAACTGGCCGTGCAATGACGAAAAGTACATCACCCACTTCCCGGAGACCAACGAGATCTGGTCCTACGGCTCCGGCTACGGCGGAAACGCCCTGCTCGGCAAGAAGTGCTACGCGCTGCGTATTGCGTCGACCATGGCTCGCCGTGACGGCTGGATGGCCGAGCACATGCTCATCCTCCGCTTCACGAACGAAGAGACCGGCAAGCAGTACCACGTGACCGCGGCGTTCCCGTCGGCATGTGGTAAGACCAACCTCGCCATGCTCCAGCCCACTATCCCGGGCTGGAAGGTTGAGACCATTGGTGACGACATCGCTTGGCTCCGCCCGGGCGAGGACGGCCGCCTCTACGCGATCAACCCGGAGGCCGGCTTCTTCGGCGTCGCCCCGGGTACGTCGTACAAGACGAACCCGATGGCGATGGACACCGCTCGCGCGAACTCCATCTTCACCAACGTTGCTCTGACCGACGACGGCGACGTGTGGTGGGAGGGCATCGACGGCGAGACCCCGGATCACCTCATCGACTGGCACGGCAATGACTGGACCCCGGAGTCCGGCACCCCGGCCGCTCACGCGAACTCGCGTTTCACGGTGCCGGCTTCGCAGTGTCCGATCATCTGCCCCGATTGGGAGGCCCCCGCTGGCGTTCCGATCGACGCGATCCTGTTCGGTGGCCGCCGCGCCACGAACGTGCCGCTCGTTGCCGAGCAGAAGGATCCGGCGCACGGCGTGTTCATGGGCGCTTCGGTTGCGTCCGAGGTCACCGCTGCCGCTACCGACGTGAAGGCTGGCTCGCTGCGTCACGATCCGTTCGCCATGCTCCCGTTCTGCGGCTACAACATGGCTGACTACTGGGGCCACTGGCTCGAGATGCAGGACAAGTTGGGCGACAAGTTCCCGCGCGTGTTCCAGGTCAACTGGTTCCGCAAGGACGAAGAGGGTCACTTCATGTGGCCGGGCTTCGGCGAGAACTCCCGCGTCCTTGACTGGGTGATCCGCCGTGTTGCGGGCGAGGTCGACGCCATTGATGGCATGACCGGCAACTACCCGCACAAGGAGGACTTCAACCTCGATGGTCTCGATGAGATCACCGATGAGGTCTGGGATAAGCTCTTCGCTACCGATCCGGACGCCTGGGCTGCCGAGATCGATTCGACCGAGGAGTACTTCGCTCAGTTCGGCGACAAGGTTCCGGCTCCGATCATCGAGCAGCTGGGCAAGTTCCGTGAGCGTATCGCTGCGGCTCGCTAAGCGCTAGACGCCTAGGGGAGGGAGGGCTCCGGCCCTCCCTCTTCGCGTTCCGGCTGCCGTTGGCGGGAGCCCGGGTAGTGGCGTTGTGACCGCGGTGGCGGGGCCAACGACGACGACGCGCCCGGCCGGCGTCGTGAGCAAGCTGGGCGTCGGGCGCAAGTTGCGGCGACGGCGTCGTGAGCGCGGCTCTACCACGGCTTCCACAAGCTGGACGGCGGCAGACGGGGATGTTGTTTGGGGTGGAGACTGGGATAGAATGGGAAGACGCAGAGGCCGGAAGGAGGCCCAGTGCAGTTGCCGCCTATCATTCCGAACTGGACCCGCGTGTATACGGGCAAGGTTCATGACGTGTATCAGCCCGTCCACACCCTGGCCCATACGGCTGGGGACACAATGATCCTCGTGGCGTCGGATCGTATTGCGGTGCTTGACCGGGTGTTGCCGAGTGTGATCCCGGGGAAGGGCCAGGTGCTCACGCGGATTGCGGCCTGGTGGTTTGACAGGCTGGAGGATGTGGTGCCGAACCATTTCCTGTCCACGGACGTGCCGCCGGAGGCGGCGGGCCGGGCGATGCTGGTGCAGCGGCTGCGGATGTACCCGATTGAGTGCACGGTGGTCGGGTACATGACGGTGCGGGCGTTTGAGGAGTACGCACGGGCGGGGACGGTCGGCGGGCATGAGTTGCCGGCGGGACTCAGCGTGGGTGATCGGCTGCCGGAGGCGCTGTTCGTGCCGTCGCGGAAGGGCGAGGCCGGGCACGACGACGAGACGATCAGCTTCGCGCAGATGTGTGATCTGGTGGGTCACGAGCAGGCTGAGCAGTTGCGGGAGATTTCGCTGGAGCTGTACGAGCGGGCGTTCGGGATCGCGAAGGCGAAGGGCCTGATTATTGCCGAGTGCAAGCTCGAGTTCGGGGCGTCCTACGATTCGGGCGATAACGACTTCGTGTTGGCCGATCAGGCGTTTACGCCGGATTCGGCCACGTACTGGTTGGAGTCGGAGGCGGCGGACGGCCTGCCCCGGGCGTTTGGCAAGGAGTACGTGCGTAACGCGGTGCGGAAGAAAGCCGTGGAGTGGGTCAAGGGTTGCGGGCCGGCACCGGTGTTGGAGCCGGAGGTCGTGGATGAGATGGGCTCGCGTTACCGGCTGGTGGAGAAGAAGTTGCTGGGCGAGGGATCTGCGCACTAGGTTTCCGCTGTTGGTCCTCGTTGGGTAAAACTGAGGTCGAAAACACTGGCCAATTGATGAGAATCTCTATGCCATCTTTTTGGAGTCAATTATTCTGGCAAGCGACCGAATTTGTCGGATCCCGCCGTTTGATGTGAGGAGTAGGAATGGATGCACAGCTGGAACGTGTCTATGAGGAGGCACTGAAGCGTAATCCCACTCAGCCTGAGTTTCAGCAGGCCGTTCGTGAGGTGATGGAGAGCTTGGAGCCTCTGTTGCTGGAACGCAAGGACTACCAGGAGGCGGCGATCCTGGAGCGCATTATTGAGCCGGAGCGCCAGATCATGTTCCGCGTGGCCTGGCAGGATGATAACAATAAGGTGCGTGTGAATCGCGGCTACCGTATTCAGTTCAATTCGACGCTCGGCCCGTACAAGGGCGGCCTGCGTTTCCACCCGTCGGTGACGCTGTCGATTATTAAGTTCCTGGGCTTTGAGCAGATCTTCAAGAATGCGCTGACGGGCCAGGGGATTGGCGGCGGCAAGGGCGGATCGGATTTTGATCCGCACGGTAAGTCGGATAACGAGGTCATGCGTTTTTGTCAGGCCTTCATGAATGAGCTGTCCTCGCATATTGGCGCGGATATTGACGTGCCGGCGGGCGATATTGGCGTGGGTGCGCGCGAGATCGGCTACATGTTTGGCCAGTACAAGCGGTTGGCTCGCCGGAATGAGGCGGGCGTGCTGACGGGCAAGGGCGTCGGCTGGGGTGGTTCGCTGGGCCGCACGGAGGCCACGGGTTACGGCCTGGTGATGTTCGCGAATGAGATGCTGGCCGAGGTGGGGGACAGCCTGGAGGGCAAGACGGCGATCGTGTCCGGCTCGGGCAACGTGGCCACGTACGCGATTGAGAAGCTGCTGGCGCAGGGCGCGAAGCCCGTGTCGATTTCGGATTCGTCGGGTGCGGTGTATGACCCGGACGGGATCGACGTGGCGTTGCTGAAGGAAGTGAAGGAGGTGCGCCGCGGGCGCGTCTCGGAGTACGCGGAGGCCCGCCCGAACGCGGTGTACCATGCGGGCGGCAAGGTGTGGGGTATCGACGCCGATATCGCGCTGCCGTGTGCCACCCAGAACGAGGTGGATGCGAACGACGTGCGGGCGATGGAGATGGGCGGCATCCGCCTGATCGCCGAGGGCGCGAATATGCCGCTGACCCCGGGTGCGATCGAGGTGGCGCAGGATTCGGGCATCATTTACGCGCCAGGTAAGGCGGCGAACGCGGGTGGTGTGGCGACGTCGGCGCTGGAGATGCAGCAGAATGCGGCGTTGCAGTCGTGGTCGTTCGACGACGTGATGGCGCGCCTTGAGGCGATCATGCACAACATCCACAAGACCTCGCTGGACACGGCCGAGGAGCTGGGCCAGCCGGGTAACTACATGGTGGGCGCGAACGCGGCCGGCTTCATGAAGGTGGCCGACGCAATGCTCCAGCAGGGCGTGATCTAAGGGGTCAGCTAGCTGTTCGCGATTTTCGCGGGACGATTTGGGCCGTATCTTCGTATATGTGAAGATACGGCCCAAATCGTCCCGCGTAGGGCGCCTGCGCCCTGGCCTGCGCCTGGTCCGCGCCCCCGCGTGTCGGGGTAGCGTTTTCGCTCCGTTAACTGTGTGGCCACGGAGATCGGGAAAACTTGTCGGTGGTTGATGCCCAGAATGATGTTGTTGATCATCAGACGAGAAGAGGAGTTTTCCATGTCGAAAACGAACAGGTCGGCACTGCGCTCGGTGAGCATGGTGACGGCGATCCTGCTGGGGACGGCGGCGCTTGCCGTTCCCGCGTCGGCAGTCCCGGAGGGTGAGTCCTCCGCTGTGGCTGAACTTGAGTCGGAGGCCGTGGGCGATAAGGCGGAGGAAGCGGTTGACGATGCCGCCGTTGATGGCGCCGAGGCTGCGGACGCTGAGGAAGCTGACGCCGCAGGCGACTCCGACGTTGCTAACGACGCCGCCCAGGCCGCTGACGACGCCGCGGTCCTGTCCGACGCGGCCGAGGCTGCTGAGGCGGCCGAGTCGGGTGATGCTGCGGTGATTGACTTCGGCGTGATCTCCGATTTCCATGGCGCGATCCAGAAGGCCCCGGCGATGGCTGCGATGCTCGATGAGCGCCGCGCCAAGGCCGCTAGCTTTGACTTCCTCGCGGTTGGCGATTCGGTGGGTGGTTCTACCTTCGAGTCGGCGATTGCGAAGGACGTGCCCACGATCGATGTGCTGAACGCGATGGGTCTGACCGTCTCGGCGGTGGGCAACCACGAATTCGACCAGGGGTACGCGGATCTGCGTGACCGGATTCTTGACCTGTCGTCGTACACCAATTTGGGCGCGAACGTGGCGGGCGCGAAGGAGATCGCGGATCCGGGCTACGTGGTAAAGACGTACGGGGACGTGAAAGTGGCCTTCATTGGCACGGTCACGGATGAGACCCCACAGCTAACATCGGCCTCCGCGGTTGAGGGGCTCACCTTCAACGATCCGGTGGCGGTGACGGACCAGCTCGCAAAGAAGATCAAGGAAAGCGGCGAGGCGGACGCGGTCGTGGCGCTCATGCATGATGGCCTGGCCAAGGTTGAGACCCTGGGTGCGGACATCGATCTGGCGTTCGGTGGCCACACGCACATTGCTGGTGCATCGACCACGGCGTCGGGTGCGGCTGTGTGCCAGCCGGGCGCTTCGGGCAGCACGGTGGTCTTCGCTCAGTTGGCTGTTGCGGCTGACGGCAAGGTGACCAGCTCGTGTGAGAACGAGACCGTGGCGACGGGCGCCGACGCCCCCGTCAACGACGAGATCCAGGCGCTGGTGAACCAGAAGCTCGAGGAGTCGGCGAAGCTCGGCGCCGAGGAGCTGTTCCCCATCGCGGGGCCGGCCAACCGTGGCACCGGCGCGCGCAACGGGGATGAGGGCGCGAACCGCGGCACCGAGTCGTCGGCGGGTAACCTCATCGCCCAGGCCTTTTACGAGTACGGCCAGACTCTGGCCAAGCCGGCGGACTTCGGCGTCATGAACTCGGGCGGCATCCGCGCTGATTTCGACGCGAACAAGGACGGCGTGGTGACCTTCCAGGAGTCCTTCAACGTCCAGCCCTTCGGTAACTCCTACGGCACGCGCGTGATCCAGGCGAAGGACGTCTACGAGCTGCTCGAGCAGCAATGGAAGCCGGGCGAGTCGCGCCCGATCCTGCGCCTGGGCCTGTCGAACAACATCAAGTACGTCTACGATCCGACCGCCGAGTACGGCAAGCACATCCTCGCGGTTTACCTCAACGGCAAGCTGCTGGGGAAGGACAACGCGGAAATCACGGTTGCCTCCTCGTCCTTCCTGCTCGACGCGGGTGACAGCTTCAACGCCTTCGCCAACGCCGGCAACCCGGTGGTAGACACGGGCATCATCGACCACGAGGTCTTCAACCAAGTTGCTCAGGGTTGGGCGGCGAACGGCGCGTTCACGCCGGATTACACGCAGCGTTCCTTCGGCTACACCGGCCCGCTGACCTTCGTGCCGGGCCAAACTGTCGACGTCCAGCTGTCCTCGCTGGCGATGACGTCCACGGAGCCCCTGCCCACGAAGGCCATGGTCAACCTCAACGGTGTCGAGGTGGCTACTGCCGACGTCGATACGACCGTCACCCCGAAGGTGGACGAGACGGGCCGGGCGGCCGTGTCGTTCATGGTTCCTGCCGACGCCGAGCTGGGTGCCGCCACGCTGACCATCGCCACGGATGACGGCTCGACGGTCGACTTGCCGGTGACCATCCGTGCGGCGAAGTCGACCGCGCCGAACGTGGCCACCTACGCCCAGAACGTGTACGGCGAGGCCTCGGGCGATAAGCTCGCGGACATCTGGGGCCTGAATGGCGCTGGCGAGCTGTTCTTCTACCAGGGCGGCAAGGCGCTGAAGACGGTGGGCTTGGTTGCCGATGGCTTCGAGGCTGCGGCCGTGGTGAAGGTCAACGATGTGAACGGCGACAAGCGCGCGGACTTCCTGGTGACGGACGCGGCCGGCGACATGTTCTTCTACTACTCCACCGGCAACGGCCACCTGACCAAGGGCGCCAAGGTGGGTCACGGCTGGTCCGGTATGGATCTGGTGGCCTACGCCGGCAAGGTGGACGGCATGGACTCGGTGGTGGCGCGTCAGGGCGCGACGGGCGACCTGTACCGTTACGCAGTGAGCGCGGCCGGCGTCGAGGGCCTGGGCAAGGTGGGCCACGGCTGGGGCGCGATCACGAACATCGTGTCGGTGGGTAACACCTCGGGATCGGCGGATTGGGACCTGTTGGCTACCACGGCCGACGGCGCGCTGATCGCGTACGAGACGACGCCGGCGGGCGGCCTGCGCACGGACACCCAGAAGGGCCACGGCGGGGAGGGTTTCACGCAGGTGTTCTCGCCCGGTGACATGACGGGCGACGGCGCGTTCGACCTGGTGGGCGTTCGCGCCGGGATCCTGTTCCTCTACGAGCAGACGGGCCGCGGCTGGTTTGCCTTGCCGGTCGAGGTTGGCCACGGCTGGGACGCCATGACCATCGTTCGCTAAAGGTGATGTGGTCCCGGGGAGCGGCACTGCCGCTCCCCGGGATTCTCATAGCAGGCGATAGGATCGATTCATGAGACGGCGAATTGACGAGGCGCGGGGCATGGAGCTGGTGCGGGCCTATGCGGCCGGCAGCGAGTTGGGCCGCACGGAGCTGACGGCGGCCGTGCGCTTCGCGCTCGAGGAGTTCGCCACGCGCCACCCGGGGCGCAGCGTGGAGATCCGGGTGCCGTGGGTAGGGGCCGTGCAGGCGATCGCCGGCCCGGTCCACACGCGTGGGACCCCACCCAATGTGGTGGAGATGGATGGGCCCGCCTGGCTGGATGTGGCCCTCGGCCGCCCGGTGGATGAGTCGAAGATTTCTCATTCTGGCACGCGCGCCGACCTGAGCTCGTATTTCCCGCTGTTCGGCCCGGCGCAGTTGGCCGGCCCGGCAGGTGCCGTGGCCGCGGCCGAGCAGGCAGACCAAGCCCAGCCGGCCGACCACGCCGAGCCAACCGGCGCGACCGAGTAGGAGGTAGCCCGTGCGGCAACGCTTCATCAACCCGAATGTGGTCCCGGCGCAGCAGATTTCGTCGACGATCACGAAGCTGGCGGAGGCGGGTGCGCCGGCCGCGTTCTCGCCGGAGGCGCTCGCGGAGGCGGAGTCGGCCAGGCGGGAGTTCCCGGAGCTGCCCGACCGCACGGATCTTCCCTTTGTCACGATCGACCCCGAGGGCTCTCGAGACCTCGACCAGGCCATGTTCATCGACGGCGACGTCCTCTACTACGCGATCGCCGCCGTCAGCCTCTTCGTCCGGCCGGGTGGCGCCCTCGACGCCGAGACCCGCGAGCGCGCCACCACCATCTACCTACCCGACCGCTCGATCCCCCTCCACCCTGAGGTGCTCTCCACCGACGCCGCCTCCCTGCTGCCGGGCCAGGTCCGCCCGGCGTACGTGTGGCGTTTCGAGCTCGACGCTGGCCAAGTGGTCCGTACCGGCCTGGAGTTGGCGCGGGTGCGCTCCCGCGCCCAGCTCACCTATCAGCAGGTCCAGGCCGCCTACGACGGCGACGGCCAGCTCCCCGTTAACGTCCCGCCCACCCTGCCGGAGGACCTGGCGCGGGTGGGCCGCCAGCGTCAACGCCTGGAAGCGGAGCGGGGCGGCGTGTCGCTCAACCTGCCCGAGCAGTGGGTGGAGCACGGCGAGGACGGCTACCTGCTCAAGTTGCGCGAGGTTACGGGCGTGGAGGAGTGGAACTCCCAGATCTCGCTCATGACCGGCATGGAGGCCGCCAGGATCATGATCGCGGCGAATCTCGGGGTGCTGCGCACGCTTCCCGCTGCCCGCAGCTCCGACATGGAGCGCCTGCGCCAGGTGGCCCGCAGCCTCGGCCACGACTGGCCCAACACCCAGGACTACGCCGCGTTTGTCCGCGGGCTCGACCCAGCCCGCCCCGCCTCCCTTGCCTTCCTCTACGAGGCCGTGCACCTCTTTCGGGGCGCCGGCTACCTCGCCCTCCCCATCGCCGCCGGTAGGGCCGAGGGTTCCGCCGAGGCTGAGACTGCCGCTGGGCCCAAGGGTTCCGACGGCGCAATGGGTGACAGCGAGGCCGCCCGTGCCAACCAGCCCGAGCGCGCCGACGACGCCGTCCTCCGCCATCACGCCATCGCTGCACCCTACGCCCATGTGACCGCGCCGCTGCGCCGGCTGGTCGACCGCTTTGGGCTGGAGCTTTGCCGTTGCCTGCTCGCTGGTGACGTGGTCCCCACCTGGGTAACCGAGGCGCTGCCCGAGCTACCCTCCCTCATGGGCGCCGGCACGCGCCGGGCGAACGCGCTCCAGGGTCGTGCGCTCGACGCCCTCGAGGGGCTGACCCTGCGCGGGCGCGTGGGGGAGGAGTTCGCGGCCGTCGTCGTTGAAGAGAAGTCCAGCGACGGGGATCGCAAGCGCGGGTTGATCTCCATCGCGGAGCCCGCCATGGAGGCCGTGGCCACCGGCGATCACATGCCCGTGGGGGAGCGGGTGCGCGTGCGGCTCACGGGCCTGTCGGAGGACCTCAAGCCCAGCTTCGAACTCGTCTAGCCGCCCCGCAGCCGATAAGCCTGTGGCGCCCGCCGCCCGCGGGCACACCAAAGAGCCAGCCGTGAAGCTGGCTCTGAAAGGTGATGCGAGGCTAGTGCCTCAATCGTCGGTTGCCGGAGGAATCTCGTAGGAGTCGGGATCGTATTCGTCCCAGGAATCGTAGTCGTCCGGTTCGTCCTTCATCTCGGAGCGACCCGCGAGTTCCCTCTCAAGGGCCTCGTAGTCGGTCTCCGGGCTGAAGTACTTCAGGTTCCGTGCGACTTTGCGCTGTTTGGCTCTTTGACGGCCGCGCCCCATATTGGCTCGACCCCCCTCAACTCGTCTTGGAGCAGGCACCGCGTGCGGCTCCGATTTATCTCAATAATGGTTCGTGGCACATACTTTACCCCGAAGTGGGTAGGAATCTCTACGTGAAGTGACGTGTGTGCGGAGGTATACGCCCTCGATGGTACGGCGCCCGGCCGGCTCGGCTCGTTGCGAACTGCGCCACCAAAGGTGCAATAAATGGCGCAATAACGCCCTGACCTGCGGTTTAAGCTGTGAGTAAATGTGTTTTCGCTTGTGAGATGAGCGTTTACGGCAATAGGATGGGCAGAGGTTTTTGCGATCTGTCTGGGCTCCTTCGACTGCGGTGGAGAGGAGAGGGAGCGGACCTGAACATCGCTCACCACAACGTGGGTGGAACCCACAATTTGCGAGGAAAACAATGGATTATGACACTGACTTGATGACCCCGGCGGAGGTTGCGGCCCTGTTCCGGGTGGACCCGAAGACGGTGGCGCGCTGGGCAGACAGCGGCAAGTTGCCGTCGATCCGCACGCTCGGGGGCCACCGGCGCTTCCCGCGCAAGGAAGTCATGGAGAGGGCAAGCAGACCCGCGACCGAAGACAACTAGACAACCAAAAGTGTGGGGCGGCCCGAAAGCCGCCCCACACTCATATCTACGCTTGCATGCTGATTACTTGATGATCTTGCGGATGACGAACAGTGCGACCACGGCGAGCGTGGTGCCGATGATGGCCAGCGCCTTCTTGTCGCCAGCCTTCGCGTCATCCACCAACCCCATGGCCTGCTCCTTGCCCTGGCTGAGGCGCTCTTCGGCGTAGGCGCGGGCTTCTTCCTTGAGGTTGTCCGGGTGGAGCTTGCCGGCCAGTTCGTTGACGGTGGCGGTCAGCTCCTCGCGGACGCGCTGCATGTCCGCGTCCACCTCGTCAGCGGTGCGGGTGTCCTCGATGCCCTTGGGGGCTTCGTAGTCAACTGCCTTCTTCTGGCTCACGTTCGTCATTGGATTCCCTTCTTCACCGCTTCGATGTCCTTCTCCAGGCCGCCCTTCGGGTCCACGGTGTGCTTGTTCGCCGCCTTGAAGCGCGAGACGGCTATGAGCGCGAGGATGAGGATGATGAGGAGCAACCCGCCGGAGACCACCAGGAACGCCGCCCACAGCGGCATAACGGTGGACAGTCCGTAGCCTGCGGCCAGCAGCAGGGTGCCGAGCATGTAGAGGGCGAGCACACCGGCGACGGCGAGTAGCACGCCCCCGATGCCGAGCTTCTTTACCTTGGAGGTGGCTTGCAACTTGGTGTAGCGGATCTCGTCGCGTACCAACGCCGAGAACTGGGCGGTGATCTTTGCGACGAGTTCGCCAACCGATTGGCCGCTCGCGGCCTTGGGGCCCTTGCCCGCAAGCGTTTCGGGGCCTTGCGGCGTCAGTGGTACTTGTTCAGTCACGAGAACTCCTTTGCTTTCGATCTATTTTCGCACGGAACACCTGTGTTTCTCGACCGGTAATATGGATCTGCAACGCACCGCGGCCGGCTTTGGCATAATCGACGCAGTGAGTCTGCGGCCCCGCGCAATGCCCGCGCGCGGCCGCCTTGATCGAAGGAACGAATGATGCCTCAGCGTGCCACCCGCGACAAGCCGGCACACTCCGCACCCGCACACCCCGCACCGGCCCAGCGTGTAAAGCGCACGGTCTTCGTCGGGTCAGCGGCGATCATCTTGGCGATTGCGGCGTGGGCGTTTGTGGACACCGGTTCGGCGGCGGATGCGCTCGGGGCTGCCACGGGGTGGATCGGCCAGTGGTTTGGCTGGTTCTACATTCTCATGGCAACGGTGGTGGTCATTTTCGTGCTGGTGGTGGCGTTCTCTCGTTACGGCCACCTCCGCCTCGGCCCGTCCGACTCCCGCCCGGAGTTTTCCACGTTCGCCTGGGGCTCGATGCTGTTCGCGGCGGGCATCGGCACGGACATCATCTTTTTCTCGGTGGCCGAGCCGATTGCCCAGTACATGGCCCCGCCGCGCGTGGCCGCCCAGTCGCTGGAGGCGGCCGAGCAGGCGCCCGTGTGGACGATTTTCCACTACGGCCTGACCGGCTGGGGGATGTATGCACTGATGGGCATGATCTTGGGCTACTTCTCCTATCGCCACGGCCGCCGCCTGGCTGTCCGCTCGGCCCTTGAGCCGGTGTTCGGCCCGCGCGTGTACGGGGTGTTGGGTGACGTCGTCGACATCGCCGCGATCCTCGGCACGGTGTTCGGTGTGGCGACGACGCTCGGCATCGGCGTCGTGCAAATCAACGTGGGGCTGGAGATCATTTTCGGCGTTGGCAAGGGGTTGCCGGCGCAGGTGGCCCTCATCGTGGTGGCGGTGGTGATGGCGGGGATCTCGGCGGTGTCGGGCGTAGCGCGCGGGATCAAGATCTTGTCCCAGCTCAACGTGTTCCTCGCGATCCTTACCGTGGTCTGGGTGCTGGTCGGCGGGCGCACGTCCTTCCTCCTCAACGCGATCGTGATGAACGTAGGCGACGTGTTGGCGATGTTCCCGGGCATGACCCTGGACACGATGGCGTTCTCGGACGCCGACGCATGGAAGGCGGCGTGGACGCTGTTCTTCTGGGCCTGGTGGGTGGCGTGGGCGTCGTTTGTGGGCATGTTCCTAGCGCGCATCTCGCGCGGGCGGACGCTGCGCCAGTTCATCATCGGTTGCCTGACCGTCCCGTTCCTGTACGTGGCCGTGTGGATCTCGATTTTCGGCAACGCCGCGCTTGACCGCGTCATTCACGACGACGACCTCGCCTTCGCCCACGCCACCCTCGAGGTCCCCGAGTTCGGCTTCTACTCGCTCTTGGAGGGCATGCCGGCGGCCCGGGTGGTCATGATGATCGCCACGGTGGTGGCGTTCTTGTTCTACGTGACGTCGGCGGACTCGGGCTCGCTGGTCATGGCGAACCTTTCCAGCGACCTCCCCACCCCGCGCACGGACGCCCGCCCGTGGCTACGGATCTTTTGGGCGGCCACTACCGGCGTGCTCACGATCGGCATGCTGGTGGTTGGCGGCATCCCGGCCTTGCAGTCGGCCACGGTCATCATGGGTTTGCCGTTCGCGATTGTCATGGTGGTGGCGATGATGGGCTTTTATCGGACGATTCACGACGACGTCGACTGTGCCGGCCAGCCGTCACCGGAAAGCTATCCTGGCCCTGGGCAAGATGGGGCCGCGGAGAGGCGTGCCGAGGAATAAGAAAACGGGCTCGCCGCCCGGCGAGCCCGCTAACAGGTTGGCGTTCTAGTAGCCGACCACCTTGATGGTCTGCCGCAGGGCCTCGATCGAGGACGTCAGGCGGGCCGCCTCGGCGTCGTTGAGCGACAGCGGGAGCGCCCGCTCCACGCCCGCACTGCCCACGATCGACGGTACCGACAGTGCCACGTCGGACGCGCCGTCAATTCCGTGCAGGGGCGAGCTCACCGGGAGCACGGCCTTCTGGTTGCCGAGCACGGCCTCCACGATGCGCGCACCGGAGACGCCGATGGCGTAGTTCGTGGCACCCTTACCCTCGATGATCTTGTAGGCCGCGCTGCGGACCTCGTGCTCGATCTCGTCCAGCTGGGCCGGGGTGAAGGGTGCGCCTTCGGGGGTCATGATGTCGTGCAGTGGGATCTGGCCGACCGTGGCCGTGGACCACATCGCGAACTCCGAATCTCCGTGCTCGCCAATAATCATCGAGTGCACCGAGCGTGCCGACACGCCAAGCCGCTGACCGAGCAGCCAGCGCAGACGCGAGGAATCAAGCACCGTGCCCGAGCCGAACACGCGACCCGACGGCAGGCCCGTGATCTTCGTGGCCACGTAGGTCAGCACGTCCACCGGGTTCGTCACCAGGATGAACACCGCGTTCGGGGAGCGCTCCACCAGGCCCGGCAACATCGACTCCAGGATGGAGACGTTCTTCGCGGCCAGGTCCAGGCGCGTCTGCCCCGGGTTCTGCTTCGCGCCCGCGGTGATGACCACGACGTCGGAATCCGCCGTCACGTCCTGCGACGCGCCGCCGATAATCGAAGAGGACTGCATGAACTGGGTACCGTGGGCGAGGTCGAGGACCTCGGCTTCCACCTTGGCTTCATTAAGATCCTGGAGGGCGACGATCTTGGCCGAACCACGGATCATCGCAGCATACGCGAGGGCGGTTCCAACCGAACCAGCGCCAATGACAGACAATTTCGAGGTAGAAATGCTCATACCCCCAGTGTGTCAAGTGTGCCCGTCAGAGGGAAGAGAATTGAGATTATTAGGCTAATCTCACCAATCGATTTGCTTTACACTTCCACTCCAGCCAATTTGCCCATATTGCGGTGCAATACCTTTTCGTAGGAGCCGATGAATTCCTCGACGTTGCCGTTCAGCCACTGCTTGAAACGGAGAATGTTGGCATCGGGGGCGCTTTCATCAAAGACGCCCGATATTCCAAAAGTATTGTAGGTAGCGATATTGTGCTCGACTGCCCACTTAAACAACGCTGCTTCGACCGGATAGTCGCGCAAGACAGGGTGGTATTCCTTGTTCATTGCGCCCAACAACAAGAGCAATTCATCGCCAATAGCGTAGCCGAGTGCGGAATTAACCGGCACATCGCCGCTGTGACCAGCGAGTTGCTCGAACTGGGCGGCAAGTTCACGCTGGGTTTCCAATCCTGCTGTACGTGTGGCCAGGTCAGCCAGTTCGCGTAGCTGTGCTTTGGTTTCTTTCCGGGCGCTGACCTCGCGTTGACGGGCCTGAATCTCGGCAAGCTCTTGGTCAATATGGTCGCGGTGACGCTGTGGGGAATAGTAGGCAATACACAACACCGAATGATCTGAATCGAACTCTTCCATCAAATCCTTATAGAGGGTGATAGACGATCCAGACAATGCGCTCATATCATTGCGTTCAGCGGTAAGTTCATAGAGGGAGAGAAAGTCCCCGAATTGTTCTGGGCCAACGAAACGAACCTCGATCCCATAGCGGGCAGGAGCCCGAAAGCGCCGGCGCAACCCCTTAGCCAGGCTCGCTAAAGCCTCTTCAAAGTCTAAGTGTGCGATGTCCTTGGTGTAGATAAAACGAATCTGCACATCAGAACGTTGGTAAAACTCCTCAGTAATCCGCGTAAAACCGGCGCTCTTTAACACTTCATCGGCGGCCTTGGCATGCGGGTTTTCTTCCACTAGCTCAATATCGCGATAGAAAGCGCGGGCAATGAGTGGGTTAATTCGCAACGAGAGCACGCGCTTATCCCGCTTGACATAGGCTTCGAGCTGCGCGGCGAATTGACCTAATAGCTGCGGGTCGTCATTCGTGTCCAGGAGCGGGCCATAGGTCACATGGGCGCGGTAGAACACTCGCCGCCACGGTTGAAAATAGATAGCCGCAACACCACGGATTTGCCCGGTCGCAGTACGCAAAGCCACCGTCTCGATACGGCTATCTTTTGCTTGCCGGGAACGCACGTACTCCGGTGTTTGGGGAAGAAACACTCGGGGATGATGATCGGCTATGAAACGCTCGTAGGTGGAAAGTGAGACTTCCTCAAGTACTAGTGTCATGAGGCCGAGTCTAGTTGACCTCGTATGCCTTCGCTACAATCGTCACATGCCATTGAGATATAGCGACAGGCCCCGCCATCGCCGACTTCCATTTCGCCCAAGCACTGAGGGAGGGCTGCCTGCGGCGTCGGAAGAACGAACCGAGCAATCCGGGCGTGTTGAGTCTACCCAGGGTGCCGCTAGCCCCAACCTGGCGCGTAGCTCGGCGATTATGTTTGCCGGCACCCTCGTCTCGCGGGTGCTCGGCCTGGTGCGTTCGCCCATCCTGCTCGGAGCTGTAGTGGGCATCTCCGCGCCGGCGGCCAACGGTTTTGATATCGCCAACAAGCTGCCCAATCTCATTTACATGGTCGTCGTAGGCGGACTGGTCAACGCGGTTCTAGTGCCAGCTATCGTGCGGGCAACAAAGCGGTCAACCGATGGCGGGATAGCGTTCATCAATAAACTCCTGACGGTGGCAATCGTCACTTTGGGGATAGCGACCGCGCTTATCACTCTAAGTGCACCGCTGATCGTCAAGGGCTTTGCGGCGACAATGCAGGACGACTGGTACCGGCTAACGGTTGCCTTCGCCTACTGGTGCTTACCGCAGATTTTCTTCTATGGCATGTACACAGTGTTGGGGCAGATTCTCAACGCGCGGGAGAACTTCGGCCCATATATGTGGGCGCCGGCGCTAAACAATGTGGTGGCAATCGGTGGATTCCTGGTGGTGTTAGCTACTTTCGGTGCGGCGGTGCCAGCTGATGTGACCGATATTAGCCGGTGGTCTGCGGGCCGCGTTGCCATGATCGGCGGCTTTTCCACCCTAGGAATCGCGCTTCAAGCGCTGATATTAGTGGTGCCGCTACGCGCGCTCGGAATTCGTTTTCGTCCTGACTTCGCATGGCGCAATTCCGGCTTGGGTGAAGCCGGGCGGGCGTCGTGGTGGATGCTACTGATGATGGTGACCGGCATCGTGCCAACCCTGGTGCTGTCCAATGTGGCTGCCGGTGCCACTCAGCGCGCTGAAGACGCAGGTATCGCTCTTCAGTCCGTAGCCGGAAATGCTATCTACACGGCAGCCTATTCGGTCTATTCCATCCCTACTTCGCTCATCACTGTCTCCATCGCAACAGCGATATTCACCCGGCTAGCCAAAGCCGCTGCAGATGCCGACTTGCACTCCATTTCCGCCTATGCATCGCTGGCTATCCGGGCAATCTCTACGCTGACTTTCCTTAGCGCAGCTGGGCTTATCGTGTTATCTGTGCCAGTGATGCGCATTTTCTCCTTTACCGTCAGTGCTGAGGAAAGCGTGACGTTGGCGCGCGTCCTGACAGCCATGTGCATAGGTTTGGTATCGATCGGCATCGTTACTACATTGGATCGTGTCTACTACGCCTTTGGTGATACGCGCGGCGCCTTTTGGATAAATCTGCCATTCCAAGTATGTGGCATGATCGGCTATCTGCTGTGTGGCTGGCTTCCCCCGCAGTGGACAGTGATCGGAATCGGTTTGGTTATGAGCTTGACCAATACCGCCGCTGCCGTTGTCATGTTTACTTGCCTGGCGCGCCGTTACGGGGGACTTGAGAAAGATCGCGTGGTTGGCGCTATCGCGAAACTCGCAGTGATTACCCTCGTGACGATCGGTGTGGGCTTTGCCCTTTTGCTACTTTTTGGTCCCCTCTACGCGCCGATTACAGTTGCTGGGGCAGTATTGAGAATTGTTGTGGTCGGCCCGGTGATGGTGGGATGCTACGTTGGCGGAATGATGCTGGCGAAGATGCCTGAAATTGAGGCTTTTTCACGACTCATTGGCTCTGTGCGTGCGAAGTTGGCACGGTGAGGGAAGGCGCAGATGAACAAGAAAAGTAGGGCTGGCAGAGCAATTGTGCCCGTAATTGTTGGCTACGATGTAGGAGCCTACAGTTTTGCGCGCATCTTTCATGAAGCAGGCGGGTATAAGTCGGTTGTACTCACCACCGCTCCACGTGGCCCGATTAATGACTCGCGCATCCTTGATGTTCGCCTCTTTGAGCGCGGCACCTTTGACGATGACGAGCGTTTCCTGGCGGCCTTAGCGGATCTCGAATGCGAGTTTGTTGGGTGCACGCTTATTTTGCTCGTTAACGCTGATGAGCATGTCGAATTCGTGGCTCGCAATCGCGAACATTTTGGGGCCAATTGGTTCTTGCCCTACTCGCCGCTGGGCGCAGTGCAACGAGCAAATTCTAAGGGGGCAATGGCTGAACTATTGACCGATATGGGACTCAATGCCCCAAAACGAGTTGTGGTCGACCTCAGCGCTCAGCAGTGGCCAGAGCTGGACGAGGTGTGTTTTCCCGCTGTTGTCAAACCCGAAAGTGGAGCCGATTTGGCGCAGAACTGGGGTCGGGGGTTACGCAAGGTCGAACTATGGAAAACTCGGAGTGAAGCGCTAAAGGCTTGCGAAATACTTCGCACCAATGGGGTGGAAGTGCGGGTGATTATCCAGGAGTTTATCCCCGGCGATGACACGACGCAATGGCTGGTCAACGGCTATGTCAATCGCCAAGGGCAGGTCACCGCATGCGGCAGCGGGCGCCTAATCCTAGGGCTACACCAGCCAGAATATATCGGCAATGCGGGAATCGTTTTGACAGAGCATCATCCTAAGCTGATCGAGCAAGCCACGCGAATCGTGACAGCGGTGGGAATTCGCGGATACTTCTCCATGGATGTCAAGATTGACCCGCGTAACGGCAAGACGTATTGGCTTGATCTCAATCCCCGGATCGGGCGCGGCCATTACTATATGAAGCTTGCCGGTGTGGACCTCGCCGCAGCGCTATTGGCCGATCTAAGCAATGATTTGACAGCGGAGGAAGAGCCCCGAGAGGGCCGATCTGGAAATGGAGCGCGATCTGGAGAAGGTGCGGCCTATTCAGTGCCGGCGCGATCAAAGGCCTATCAAACCAATAGCGAGCTGGGACTGTTTTGCTTGGTGCCTTCATATCTTGCCAATTCTTGTTATGTAACCGATCCACAGCTGCTCAAGCGTGTCCGGCAGGTCAAAAGGCAACGTCGTGCGGTCAACCCGTTGCTATATCGCGCTGATCGTAGTCTGGGGCGTTATGTTTATGTGCTTGGCAATTCGATCAATCACTACCGGCGGATGCGTGCTTATTATCGACAACCTGACCCATACCGACTATAAAAACATCATAAGAGCGGTGTCTGGCTCCTAGTGGCGATTGGCAGGGTTCTCAAACTATCAGTGCGGGCCCCGGAGATTCCGGGGCCCGCACTGATAGGCCGGCGTGCCGGTGGGTGGCAGCCTAGGCTACCACCCACCGTGTCTAGCTAATGGCGATCATCGCCTGCCAGCCATGTCCGACCTGGCGGGCAGCGCCCCACCAGCCATTGGCCTGGTTCTTGTAGGCGAACATGGCACCATCCTCGCGGATACCGACCAGGTCAAGCCTGCCGTCCCCATCCACATCACCGGGGATGGTGGCCTGGACGAAGGAATCCCAGCCGTGACCGATCTTGCCCGCACCATACACACCACCGTCGGCAGCCCCAGCGTAGGCATACATCGAACCATCAGCCGCAATCGCCACCAGATCGCTGTAGGAGCTACCCACGAACTGGCCCGGAGCCAGAATCGAGGTCATATTCGACCAGCCGTGACCAATCTTGGTCCCACCAAACAGGCCGTTCACTCCCACCTGGTACCGGTACAGATCACCGGTTGCCACATGACGCGCCACCACATAATCCGCACTCGAGGAGCCCAGCTTGCCTGCGAAGACGACATTATCCATGCCATCCCAGCCATGGCCAGCCTGCATACCCTTGCTCAGGAACCCATCGCCCTCGGAGTGGAAGTAGTACAGGTCCCCGTTGTCATAGCGGACAAGGAGGTCAGCGCGGGCGTCGCCGTCGAGATCCCGGATAACCGTCAGCGCCGTGATCGGCTGCTCAGCACACCCCACAATACCCTTATGGTAGAAGCCACCCTTACCATTATTAGCGTAGAAGTGAATCGCGCCGGACTCGTCAACCGACCACAGGTCAGCCAGCTTATCGCCAGTCGCATCACCCAACACGCCCGTCGCACGCGACGGGGCGGCCGGACGATCCATCACATCACACTGAACCGGCCCAGGGCCCGGCTCGGGGTCAGGCCCCGGCTCGGGGTCAGGCCCCGGCTCCGGCTCAACAACCTTCGGCGACACCGTGATCGTGAAGGTCTTGGAGGACGTGCGCGGGATGCCCGTGCCGTCGTCGGCCTCCGTGACAGTCACCGTCACCTCGAAGGCCTCTTGCGCGGCATTATCCACCGCCGGCGTGCCCGAAATGACGCCGGTCGCGGCATCGATCTCCAGGCCCGCGGGCAGACCTTCGGCCGTGAACGTGTCGGCCAGCGCCGGGTCATTACCGGTGGTCTTCAGCTGGATCGGCGCGATCTGCGTGCCATCTGTCGCCTTCACGTTGCGCACCTGGTTCAGCTCCAGCTCGAACGGTAGCTTCTTCGTCAGGTACTTCAGGGTGAAGTTCACGTAGCCGATCTTGTTGAACACATCCGGCTCCATGAGCAGGCCGATCGCGCCGTCGGGCTGCACCGCCATCGTGGTGTAGCCTGTTCCGCCCTGGCGCACCTGGCGGGAAATCGGCCAGGTGGTGCCGTCGTCATAGCTCATCTTGACCGTGCCGTTCGTGCGCCCAGACTCCGTGTTCGAGAACAACAGCACCTTCGAGCGCAGCGTGCCCTTCTCGGCCGTCGGGAACGCGCGGATGATCTGGGCGTTGTTCGTGGCGTCCACGAGGTTCTTGTCCACGTGGATGTCCTGCCAGGTCACGCCGCCGTCGTCGGAGGTTGCGACGATACGGTAGCCCGACGCTGTCCCACCCGACACGCGCGAGTTCAGCATGAGCCGGCCGTCGGACAGCTCGACAATCTTGTTCTCGTCGTACTGCCAGCGGCCGTTCGTCGGCGCGCCCTCCGTGGCCGAGGCGAACTCGCCACCGTGCCAGGTCTTGCCGTGGTCGTCCGAGTAGATCGTGATCGCCTGGAACGTTGATCCCTTGACACGGCACGCGGCCTGCTGCAGCAGGCGGCCCTTGTACGGTTCGTGCATCTTCTGGATGCCCGCGCCCGACGTCGCGAAACAGCCGTCCAGCTGCGCCGCGCGCGCCCCGAGCACCTCGTTCGTGATGATGCGCGAGGACCACGTGTAGCCGTTATCGGTGGAAGACGTGAGCGCGAAGTTCATCGTCTTGCGGTAGGTTTCATCCACATTGCCGTTCTCGTCCACGCGGTAGCCCGGGCCGTTCGGCAGACCCGCGTCCAGCGAGCCGACGTGGAAGTTGAAGATCTCGCCCGTCGTGTAGTCAACCACGTACGACGGGTCCGACCAGCCATAACGCTCACCCGCCGGCGCAACCTTGCCCTCGGCGATGACCGTCATCGGGCCCCAGGTCTTGCCGCCGTCGGTGGAGCGGCGCTGCACGATCGAGTTCTCATTCGGCGAATCGCCGCCGTTCCACGCGCCGTTGGTGGGGCGCAGGTCGTAGGAAGCGAGAATGTCGCCGTTGGAGGCCACTGCGATCGCGGGGATGCGGATGTTGTAAGCCGACGTGTTCGACTCCAGGATCTGCAGGTCGGTCAGATTCGCCTCCAGTCGCGGATCCGCGTTTGGCGGGGTGAACGCCGTCGCGGCCGGGCGGATGGTGGGGGTCGGCGTCGTCGCGCGCGCGGTCTCGACGCTCGTCCGGTCACCTTGGGTCGCGTTCACGACGACGTCGGCCTGCGCCTCCCCACGCTCCAGGTCATCGTCGGTGACGGCGTACGGCAACTCGCAGCTGTGGCTCTGGCCGGGGGCGATGGTGGCCTGGCAGTCGCCAGCCGAAATCGAGATGTCGGCGTCGGTGGGATTTTCCACGGTCAGCGTGGCGGTCAGCTCGTCGCCCACCTGGTAGTTGCCCTTGCCCGTGCCGGCCGTGAACTCGAAGGAGGTCACCTCCGCAAGCTTCGCCACGACCTCCGTGGGCTCACCCGTAAACGGGGCGAACGGCGTCGTGGCACCCGAGTAGCCCGTGTTCTCGTAGTACTGGAACGTGATCGACGGGGTAAACGAGCCGCGCTCGACGTCCTCGGCCGTCACCGTGTACGTGGGGAACGGACAGGCCTTAGTGGCGCCCGCCTCGAAGGTGTTCCACTTACAGCCCGACCAGTTATCAAGGTTGGAGTCGGTGGCCTCGAAGGAGCGGGTCTTGCCCGTGTCATTCGTGACGTTGATGGTGTAGCGGATCACGTCGCCCACCTGGAACGGGGCGCCATCCGGGTTCGGGTTCGTCACCGCGAACGTGGCCTTCAGCGTGGGGACCTGCGGCTCGGGCTCGGGCTCGAGGCCGTCGATCTCGGCGCGGACCTCGTCCGCCGTGAGTGCGCGGTTATAAATCTTCAGCTCATCCACGACGCCGGTGAAGCCCTCGCCGCCCAGGATATCGAGCGGGGCCGCCACCGGGTTGGTGATTCCCCAGGACTTCAGCTCAAGAAGGCTGCCGTTGACGTAGAAGGCGATGCCCTTCGTGGAGGAATTCGTGGCGGTGATGTGCGTCCACGTGTTGTTGGCGAGGGTGTAATTGTAGGTCAGCACCCCGCCCGCCCCCGGCAGCACGTGGAAGCCGATCTTGTCCTCCCGATTCTCGGCGAGGCGCTGGGAAACCGCGCGGACGCCGTCAGCGGACTGGATGATCGACGCACGACCTGTGGCCGTGGGCGCCTTCACCCAAAAGCCGATTGACCAGTCGTGGGGGAGGTTGAGCTCCGGGTAGGTGATCTTGGCGCCGTCCTTGATTTCTACCGCCTTGCCGACCTTGCCCTCGACGAGCGGCAGGTCGCCCGTGGGGGTGCCATCGCGGCTACCCCACTGATCCTTCGTGGCGGATTCATCGAAGGAATAATAGGAGATGTGAGTATCGGCGGGGGCGCCCGAGTCGGCGACCGCCACCGGTGTTAGTGGGGCGAGGGGCGTCAGAGCGAGCGCCCCGATGGCTGTGGCGGCGAGTGTCCATTTCCTCCGCCAGGCTCCGGCTTTCTTCATTCGATTGTCCTTTCGCGTCATTGCGATGGTGTGGCCGCATCGGTGCGGGCACGACGGAGGTCAGTTGTCTGACAACCGTACCGTCAACCTTAGGTGAGGTCGGCGCCGGGCGCAATGGATTTGACGCGATGGAGTGGTCAAAAAGGCCGGCTTTGAGGCCGGGCTGCCGGGGGCGCCGGCGGAAGTCGTGAATCTGGGGTGGGGCAGGACGGTATGCGAATCGGTAGCCGGTATTTTCACGAGTTGTTTTGGCCGGATCTCCGGTCAGACCTCCGGGGTTCGGTTTTGTGGTGCAGGGTTGGGTCTATGCCGGGTTGGGTCTATGCCGGGCCGGGTCTGCGCGGACTGGGCCTGTGCCAGGCCAGGCAAAGAAAAAGACCCCCGCGGGGGTCTTGGTGGTGGCTCCGACCGGCGTCGATCCGGTGACCTTTCGATTTTCAGTCGAACGCTCTACCAACTGAGCTACAGAGCCTTAAGAAAAAGCCCGGATTGCCGGGCGTTTCCTTGCGACCCTGACGGGACTTGAACCCGCGACCTCCGCCGTGACAGGGCGGCGCGCTAACCAACTGCGCTACAGGGCCAGATGTGGAATTTCTTCCTGCTTCTGGTGAAGCCGTACCCCCAACGGGATTCGAACCCGTGCTACCGGCGTGAAAGGCCAGCGTCCTAGGCCACTAGACGATAGGGGCTCGTTCCGTCTTACCGGGGAACGTCGACAAGCTTATGCGGATTTCGCGATCTTGCCAAATTGGTCGGACGTGTTATGCGCCACTCTACCATAGGTGTGTGCCGCGGCGAGGTTTTTGCGCTGTCAGCCGGGCCCTCGTGGAGGTGAGGCGGACGCGAGGGGAGGGGCGGGGGTACCGGGGCCGGGCGCGCGGGAGGGGCGCCGTGAGTTGTCAGCGAAACGCGGTGAGTGTTTGTCGGAGGGGTGGTTTAGCCTTGAGGCATGGATATGTTTGGTGCGCTGCCAGTGTTTGTGGAGGCCAACGGTGAGGATACCGTGGAGGCCGCCGTTGAGGTGACTTTTGACGTGGTCAAGATGATCCTGACGATCGGTGCGGGCATGCTCGTGGGAATTGTCGCGGGGCTGCTGCTGATCGCGGGGTTGCGGATCCTCACGCGACGTAGCGTGCATATGGACAGGGTGTACCGCGCGGTCAGTCGGCGGCTGGAGGTGCTGCTCGCGCTGGTGGGCGCGTGGCTGGGCTTCCATTATCGGCTGACGGTCATGCCGGCAACGCCGCCGGATTGGCTGAATTGGGTGGGGCACGGCTTCGTGTTGGCGATTATTGGCGCGGTGACATGGGTGTTGTCGGGCCTGGTGGATGGGGTCACGCGGGCGATTAATGACCGGATGGCGGAGACCTCGGAGGGGCGCGCGGCGCGGGTGAAAACCCAGACCCAGATTCTGCGACGCGTGATCAAGGCCAGTGTGTGGATCCTGGGCGTGGCGGTGGCGCTGCTGACGTTCCCGGGGGCGCGGGCGGCGGGGGCGTCGATTTTCGCGTCGGCGGGAATTATCTCCGTGGTAGCCGGCCTCGCGGCGCAGACCACGCTCGGGAATGTGTTCGCCGGGCTGCAGCTGGCGTTTACCGATTCGATCCGGGTGGATGACGTGGTGCTGTACGAGGGCAACTATACGAAGGTGGAGGAGATCACGCTCACCTACGTGGTGCTGGCGGTGTGGGACGGGCGGCGGATCATTGTGCCGTCCACGATCATGACCACGAAGTCGTTCGAGAACTGGACGCGCCGGGCGCCGGACATGATGGGGGATGTGATCATCACGGTCGATTGGGCCGTGCCGATCGACGCCGCCCGCATGCGTTTCGAGCAGATCTTGCGTAACACCGACCTGTGGGACGGGCGCACGGGCGTGCTGCTGGTGGCTGATGCGGCGTCGATGGATCGGATCAACTTGCGTTGCCTGGTGTCGGCGAAGAACTCGCCCACGCTCACCGACCTGCGCAACCACGTGCGCGAGGAAATGGTGCGCTGGATCCAGGAGGAGGCGCCGCAGTCGATCCCGCACGAACGCTACTACTCGGGTCAGATGGGCGACATGGCTGCGCGGAATGAGGAGACGCTCGCACTGGTGCAGGAACGCGGCGAGGGGCAGCCGCCGGCGTTCGAGCCGGAGGGCGGGAGCGTGGACGACACGCAGGAGACCGAGGTCATCTCGACGAAGGACGTGGCGAAGTTCTTGCGCGTGCCGCTCGCGGAGCGGGAGGCTGAGCTGGCCGCGGGGAAGGGCGCTGGGGGCGGCGCAGACGGTGGTGCCGAGGGCGGGGAGCCCACGGTCGAAACGCCCACCACGGCCGCGAAGTCGGCGATTTTTACCGGGTCGACGGAGGCGGAGGAACGGGCGAAGGAGTTCGCGGGTCCGGGCGAGAAGGTCTACGAAGAGCGTAAGCTAAGCGCCGAAACTCAAAAACTCCCTGTCACGGATACGGAAACGAAGGAGAATATATGACCTTCCGAGTGAACAAGACCGACGACGAGTGGCGTGACATCCTCACTCCCATGGAATTCAACGTGCTCCGTCTCGCGGGCACCGAGCGCCCCGGCACGGGCGAGCTCCTCAACGAGGACCGGCATGGCATGTACCACTGCCGCGCGTGCGATGCCGAACTGTTCCGCTCCACCACGAAGTTCGACTCCCACTGTGGGTGGCCATCGTTCTACGACCCGAATGAGAAGGGCGCGGTGATCTACGTGGAGGACCGCTCGCACGGGATGGTCCGCACAGAGGTCCAGTGCGCCAGCTGCGGATCGCACCTCGGCCACGTGTTCCCCGATGCGCCGCACACCCCCACGGGCCAGCGTTACTGCATGAACTCGGTGGCGCTCCGCTTTGAACCGGACGCCTAACGTGCGAGTCCTCACCTTCAACATCGAATATGCGACGCCCGTGCCGGCCGGCCAGCCCACGGCGTCGGTGGAGGTGGGGAAGCGCGCCGGACGGGAATCGGCGCGAGTGCTGGCCGATGAGGTCGCGCGCATGGGCGCTGACGTGGTGGGCCTGCAGGAGGTCGACCGCGGGAAGTGGCGCTCGGGTGGCGTAGACCAGCTGGCCTTGGTGGCGGAGGCAGCCGGGTTGCGGGCGCTGTTCGCGCCAACACGCCGCCGGTATGGCATGGGACTACTCACGCGGTGGCCATTGGTTCGCGCGCGGGTGCTCCGCCTGCCCGGGCGGCACACGCCTCTCGTCCGCGGGGAGGATCCGGCCCGGTGGCGGGATATCGGGCGCGGCATGGTGGATCTGGTCGGTGGCCTATCGGCCGCCCGCGCCTCCCTGCGCGGGCGGCAAACCTCCTGGCGTGTGAAATGGCCCGACCGCCGGGCCTGCCTGTATGCGCTCATCGACACCCCGGAGGGTCGGGTGGTGGTGGGCGTAGCCCATTTGTCAACGGTTCGCTCCACCGCCCGCGAGCAACTCCAGGTAGCCCTGCGTGGATTCGACCACTTCGCGCCCGGCATGCCGGCCCTCCTCATCGGCGACCTCAACCTGCGCATCAACCACGTGGAGCAGGAGCTCGCCCGCTTCGCGGCAGCCACGCCCACCGCGCCCGGCCAGCCAGTCTTCGAGATCCTCCACCGCGGCAACGGCACGCCCAGCTGGGCGCCCCGCATCCAGATCGACCACGTGCTCGGCCGCGGACTCCACGCCCATCAAGACCGCACGGTGTGCCTGCCGGTCTCGGACCACGCGGCCGTCGTCGTGGACGTGACAGCCCGGGCGTCGTCGTCAAGGCCCTGCCCCGAAACCGCGGGCGTCCTCGACGTGGACGGCCCCGAAACCCGCCGGCCCACCGAGTAGGCTGGGCGCGTGGGTGACGTTCTCTTAAGCATTTGGACGCTCCTGGTCTACACGGCGATCGGCTTCGCGCTCGTAAAGTTCCGCGTGGTCGGGCCGGGCGCGGACCGGGGGCTATCCAGGATCGTCTTCTTCGTGACCATGCCGGCACTGCTCATGCGCACGGTCGGCTCGGCCGACCTCGCCGACGCCACCGTGCCCGTCATGATGATCGCGATGGGAGTCTCTCTCGCGTCGGCCCAGCTGCGGCGGGGGAGGGACGCCCTGCCGCTAGCCGCGTCGGTCGGATTCCGCGTGTTGCTTTCGCCCATCGTCACATTTGCCCTGGCCATGGCCCTGGGCCTGGAAGGAAAACAACTGCTGGCAACGATGGTCGTGGCCGTGTTCCCCACCGCCAACAACCTCTTCGCCATCGCCCACCGCTACGAGGTGGGCGTGGGGCTGGTCCGTGACGCCGTCGTTATCAGCGCGCTCGCATCCATGCCTATGCTTGTTGTCGTGGCGGCGATTTTCTATGGCTAGGGCCGACGGCCGGTGGGGCGGCCGAGACAGCAGACACCTCACAGGGAGCCTCAACTTCACCGAGACCTCCATGCGCTCCGCCGCGCCCGGAATCCTCATCGCGGCCGGACTCATCCAGTACTTGGGCGCGTCGATCGCGGTCACCCTGTTCGCGGTGGCGGCCGTGGGCGCCGTGGCCTGGGGGCGCGTTGCCGTAGCCGCGGTTTTTATGATGATCTGGCGACGGCCGAAGGTCGACTTCCGCAGCGAGCTCGGCCGGCGCCGGCTCGGACTTACCGCGATCTACGGCCTGGCGCTCGTGACGATGAACCTGCTGTTCTACCAGTCCATCGCGAGGATCCCGCTGGGGACGGCCGTTGCGCTCGAATACCTGGGGCCCGTGCTCCTCGCGGCCGTGACCGGGCGCGGCTGGCGGATCTGGACCGGGATCGTGTTCGCGTTCGGCGGGGTGTTTGCGATCTCGTGGGTCGGGGTGGATTTGGCCGCGCCGGGAGTGCTCGCCGGCGTCGTGCTCGCCATCGCGGCGGGCGGGGCGTGGGCCGTGTATATGTGGGTCGGGTCGAAGGTGGCGCGTGCCGGGCTAGGTGCGGATTCCCTTGCCCTCGGCATGGCGATCGGAGCGCTCGCGTTCGTGTGGCTGGCTATCCCAGGCTTCGCCGTGATCGCGACTAGCCCCAAGCTTCTCGCCCTGATGATTGCCGTGGGCGTGTTCTCGTCGGTGGTGCCCTACGGGTTGGAAGTCTTCGTGCTGTCGAAGATCCCGGCCGGCACGTTCGCACTCCTCGGGGCGCTGTACCCCGCCACGTCGTTGCTGGTCGGCATGATCATCCTGCGCCAGATCCCCACCCTGGGCGAACTCGGGGGACTCGTGTTGATCACCGTGGCCGTCATGCTGGTGACCTGGACGCCGCGACTTCGCCGCGCCGTCCCCGGCCGGGCCGGCAGGTCTGGGCAGGGGCGCAAGCCGGGCGAGTCTCGCAAACCCGGCCAGCACGGCGAGCCCGGCCAGGGCCGCAAACCGCACCGATAGGGTGCCGCGTCGCCTCGGCCGGTGATGCTTGCCTCCGGCCCGTCACCGCTTCGTGGTTGCTTGTTGCCTCCCTTCACCTGGGGTGCGGCGCGGTCGGAGATTTGGTCCGAACCGCGAATTCCCACTGCTTGCGATTTTTCCGTGGGCGCCAAGCGGGGTAGACTTTCCGGGTTGGACGCCGCCGACTCAGGCGTACCAACCGCGCACTCGCGCGGGCCTCTAGCTCAATTGGTTAGAGCAGCGGACTTTTAATCCGTTGGTTGTGGGTTCGAGTCCCACGGGGCCTACCACTAGCTCCTACAGGTTTCTCGTCACCAAACGAATTTGTTCGTCACCAGAATCAACGATTTGAGTGACGAGAAAGCCCTTTTGGTGACGACAGCCTCCCGCCGCGCCCTGCGGCGACTTTCCTCTATCTGCCCACATCGCCCCTGATCTGCGAGACAATGGGAGCACAACGCTAGGAGGTAGTCATGTCAACACCACGCAGGCCGGCCCAGTTGAAGCCTGAGCAAGTCGAAATGATTGAAGGTGGCGCGGACACGGCCGCGACCTCCGAGCTCGCCCATACGTCGGCGCAGGCGATTGTGCCGTTGGGGCGCACCCATGAGGAGGATCCGGAGGTGCGCGAACGCGTGCTTGCCCTCATTGCGGACGAGGGGGTGGATACGATTGCGGAGTCGTGGGTGAGTTCGCCAGAGGAGTCGTTGCCGGGTGTGCTCTGGCGTGGGTTCTTGCTGTCTGAGTGGATTCGCCGGTATCCGCAGGAGGCGGAGGAGCGCTTCGCCGCGGCTCGTCTCGCGCTCGCGGATGATGAGCCCGAGAAGGCTGAACAGGTGGCGGCGCCACGTGAGGTCCGCGCCCTGTGGGACGAGGTGTTCAAGGGTAGCTTCACCGGCGACTTCGCCGGCGTTCTGCGCGCATCCGCCCGCCTCACGGACTTCCTCGGCCGCGTGCAGCCCACGTGGATCTCCTCGGACGACCACCCGATGGCCACCGAAGTCACCCGCCGCGACACCGCGATGCTTCGCACCGCCGACGACTTCCGCCTTGCCGGCGAGCGCCTCCTCCGCGGCGGCCTCGACTAGCCCGCCGGCCTCCGCCAGTCCAACGACGCCGTCCGTCCACTTCACGACGACGCCCGCACCAGCGGGCCGGCCGGCGCCCGCTCGGCCCAATCTGCCCCCACGGGGCCAACCCCATCCGCGGAGCTAACCTGCATTCGCGGGCCCACCCTGCCTCGCGCGGCTTGCTCTGTGCGGGGGTATTGATACTCCCACATGAGATCTGAGACGATTCGGATATGAGCGACGAACACCTTGCTGACGATTCCGCTCTCGTGGAATCCACCCCGAGTGACCACCTTGATTTTGACGACGTTCCCGAGCCCGCCATCCAAGAATTCCTCGACGAGGATGAGGACGTGAGCGAGCTGACCTCCCAGGAAATGGCGAACTTGCGCGCCCGCGTTCAGGAGATGCGCCTGGGCGCGTCGGTGTCCACGGCCGCGTTGGTGGAGGAGGCCGAGCGCTTGGTGCGCGAGACCGAGGCTGCCGAGGAGGCGCGCCACAACCAGCCCGACGGCGAGCCCGGCGATCCTTCCAACTCAGCGCTGGGCATGCTCCCCGAGGGCCGCTTCCTTGACCGCGAGCTGTCCTGGCTCGCGTTCAATGAGCGCGTGCTGGAGCAGGCGGAGGATCAGACACTGCCGGTGCTCGAGCGCGCGTGGTTCCTGGCGATCTTCGCCTCGAACCTGGATGAGTTCTATATGGTCCGCGTGGCCGGCCTCATGCGCCGTATTGCCACGGGCATGGCGGTCACGAAGGCGTCGGGCCTGACCCCGCGCCAGGTGTTGGAAGGCATCACGGTCCGCACGAAGGAGCTGCAGGAGCGCCACGCCCGCGTGTTCGCGGAGGACGTCCAGCCGAAGCTGGCGGAGGTCGGCATCGTGATCCAGCACTGGTCGGACCTGGGTGAGACGGAGAAGGATCGCCTGTCGAAGTTCTTCCGCAAGCAGATCTTCCCGGTGCTCACCCCGCTGGCGGTGGACCCGGCGCACCCGTTCCCGTACATTTCGGGCCTGTCGCTGAACCTCGCGGTGTTGGTGCGCAACCCGAAGAATGACAAGGAGCTCTTCGCCCGCGTCAAGGTCCCGCAGTTGCTGCCGCGTTTCATCGCGGTGGATTCGGAGGGCCGCCCGTACCGCCCGGAGGACGTTCCGGCGGACGAGCAGGGCAAGACCTCCTACATCCCGCTGGAAGAAGTGATCGGCGTCCACCTGGATGCGCTGTTCCCGGGCATGGAGATCGTGGAGTACTCCACGTTCCGCGTCACCCGTAACGAGGACCTGGAGGTGGAGGAGGACGACGCCGAGAACCTCCTCAAGGCCCTGGAGAAGGAGCTCCTGCGCCGCCGCTTCGGCCCGGCCGTGCGCCTGGAGGTGGAAAACGACATCTCGAAGCGCGTTCTCCAGATGCTCACCCGCGAGCTGGGCGTGCGCGAGGAGAACGTGCTGCACTTGCCGGCCCCGCTGGACCTCACGGGTCTCAACGTCATCCATGACTTGGACCGCCCGCAGCTGAAGTTCAAGAAGTTCGTGCCCGTCACGGCCCGTGGGATTTCCGACGTCGAATCCTCCCGTGCCGCCGACATCTTCGCCGCGATCCGCCGCCGCGAGATCTTGGTCCATCACCCGTACGAGTCGTTCTCGACGTCGGTCCAGCACTTCATCCGCCAGGCGGCGGACGATCCGAAGGTGTTGGCGATCAAACAGACCCTCTACCGTACGTCGGGCGATTCCCCGATCGTCGATGCCCTCATCCGGGCGGCGAACTCGGGCAAGCAGGTGCTGGCGGTCGTGGAGATCAAGGCCCGCTTCGACGAGGAGAACAACATCGAGTGGGCGCGCAAGCTGGAGCAGGCGGGCGTGCACGTGGTCTACGGAATCGTGGGCCTGAAGACGCACTGCAAGCTGTCGCTCGTCGTGCGCCAGGAGTCGGACGGGCTGCGCCGCTATGTGCACGTGGGCACGGGTAACTACAACCCGAAGACCGCCCGCGGGTATGAGGACCTGGGCCTGTTTACGTGCGACCGCGATGTAGGCCAGGACGCCACCCGCCTGTTCAACCAGCTCTCGGGTTACGCGCCGAAGGTGAAGTTCCACCGCTTGCTGGTGGCGCCCACGGGCATCCGCTCGGGCCTGATCGAGCGCATCGAGCGCGAGATCGCGAACAAGCAGGCGGGCCGCAACGCGTGGATCCGTTTCAAGGCGAACTCGCTGGTGGACGAGCGCGTGATCGACGCCCTTTACCGCGCCTCGCAGGCCGGCGTACCGATCGACATCCAGGTGCGCGGGATTTGTTGCCTTCGCGCGGGGATCCCGGGCATGTCGGAGAACATCAACGTCCGTTCGATCTTGGGCCGCTACCTGGAGCACTCGCGCGTCTACGCTTTCTGCAACGACGACGACCCGGAGGTTTGGATCGGTTCGGCGGACCTCATGCACCGCAACCTCGACCGCCGCATCGAGGCGCTCATCAAGATCGTGGAGCCGGACCAGAAGGAGTTCCTCATCGAGATGGTGCGCCGGGCGACGTCGGACGACGTGCGCTCCTGGCGTATGACGGCCGACGGCTGGGTGCACACTATCCGGGATGCCGAGGGCAACCTGCTGGCCGACACCCAGGAGGAGTTGATGGCGCGCGCCCGCGCCACCGTGGCGGATCGTCGCTAGGGGCCGCGCGTGTCGGTTGATATTCGGGCCGCCGGCGCCGTTGTGTGGCGCCGGCGTTCCCGCACGCTTGAAGTGCTCATTGTCCACCGTCCCACGTGGAAGGATTGGTCGTTGCCGAAGGGCAAGGTCAAGGGCGAGGAGACGTTGCATGAGTGTTGCATCCGTGAGATGAAGGAGGAGACGGGCCACGACGTCGTGCTCGGCGTCCCGCTCGGCTGGCAGCACTACACGGTCAGTAGCGGGAAGAGCAAGGAGGTGCGCTACTGGGCGGCCACCGTGGCGGATAAGGGGCATCCGGCGCTCGCGGCGCGGGGGAAGGTGCAGCCGGCGTCGAAGAAGGAGATCGACGACGCGCGGTGGGTCACCGTCAAGGACGCCCACAAGATGCTCACCCACAAGGGCGACCGCAAGATGCTTCAGCGCCTGATGGATCTGGAGGAGGCGGGCGTGCTTTGCGCGACGCCGGTGCTCGTCACGCGTCATGCGCGGGCGACCAAGCGCTCGGTTTACAACGGTCCGGAGCAGACCCGGCCGCTGACGACTACCGGGGTGGTGAGAGCCAAGAGGTTGGTGCCCCTGCTGTCGGTGTACGGGGTGGACAGGGTGGTGACGTCGCCGTGGAAGCGGTGCCTGGACACCGTGGCCCCGTACGCGAAGGCCACCGGTCTGGAGCTCGAGACCCGCGAGGCGCTGACCGAGGCCGCGCACGTGAAGAAACCGAAGAAGATGGCCGCCGTGCTGAGCCAGGTGCTGGGCAAGGGAAGGGCTACCGCGGTGTGCGTGCACCGGCCCACGCTGCCCACCGTGCTGGACGTGCTCAAGGGCGTGACCCCGCACCACCTTCGCCGCCAGCTGCCGGGGAAGGACCCGTGGCTGAAGACCGGGGAAATCATGGTGGTGCACGTTGCGAAGAAGAAGGACAAGGCCGTCGTCATCGCCTTTGAAAAGATCCGCCCAGCGATGTGAAATACTTGACAGCCAGTTCACCTCGCGTTAACCGGACGTGTGCTGTGCAGAAAGGTGTCCCTCTTAGCGTTGAACTTAAGGGAGTTCTCCCTCAAGTTCTACATCAAAGGATGGAATACTGTGAAGATTGCACGTCACCGCGCAGCCGCCGGCCTTGCCCTTTCGCTTTCGCTCGTTCTCGCCGCCTGCTCGAACGGCGGCAGCGATTCGGAGACCAACGGGGCGACAGATTCCCCCAGCGCTTCCGACTCCACGAGCGCCGATAAGACCGGCTCTGGCTCGCTTTCCGGCACCATCAACGGTTCTGGTGCCTCGTCGCAGGTAAACGCCCAGCAGGCGTGGCGCGACAACTTCACCGCCAACACCGGCGCGATCGTGAACTACGACGCCACCGGTTCCGGCACCGGCCGCGAGCAGTTCATCGCTGGCAAGGTTGACTACGCCGGCACCGACTCGGCCCTCAAGGAAGAAGAGCTCACCGCTGCCACCGAGCGTTGCGGCGGCGAGAGCCCGATCGAGGTGCCGCTCTACATCTCCCCGATCGCCATCGCCTTCAACCTTGATGGCATCGACTCGGTCAACATGTCGGCCGACGTGATCGCCAAGATCTTCAAGCAGGAGATCACCAAGTGGAACGACCCGGCGATCGCCTCCCTCAACGAGGGCGTCGAGCTGCCCGACATGCCGATCATCCCGGTCAACCGCGCTGATGATTCCGGCACGTCGAAGAACTTCCAGCAGTACCTCGTGGAGTCCTCCGGTGAGTGGGACTTCAAGCCCGAGGACACCTGGCCGATCACCGGCACCCAGTCCGCTGAGAAGACCTCCGGTGTGGTCAACCTGGTCAGCTCCACCCCGGGCGCCATCACCTACGCCGACGCCTCCCAGATCGGTGATCTTGGGACCGTCGCCGTCGAGGTTGCTGGTGAGTTCCTCGCCTACTCGCCCGAGGCCGCTGCCGCCATCGTTGACAATTCGGCCCCGGCTTCTAACGCCACCGACCGCATCCTGACGGTTGACCTCAAGCGTGACGGCACGGTCGCGGGCGCCTACCCGGTGGTCCTGGTCTCCTACCTGGTGGCCTGCACCCAGTACGACAACGCGGACACCGCGAACATCGTCAAGGAGTACTTCACCTACATGGCCTCGAAGGAAGGTCAGGACGTCGCGGCGAAGGCTAACGGCGGTAACGCCCCGATCTCGGACGCCCTGCGCGAGCAGGTCATGGCCGCGGTCGACCAGATCAAGACTAACTAAGAGTTGACCAGCGTGGGCCAGCCCCTCGGGGGCTGGCCCACGCCAGGATCGGAGCTGTGGTGTTACAAACCTCTGAGCCGGCGGCCGAGCCGGCTGACCAGACGGAGAAAGCAGTCGCGGCGCCGGGAGCCTGGGCTCCGGCGTCGGGCCGTGCCCGGTACGGCGACCGCGTCTTCCGCGGAATCTCTAACCTTTCCGGCATCAGCATCCTTGCCCTGCTGGCCGCCGTCTTCATATTCCTCTTGCTGTCGTCCGGCAACGTGCTCATCACGCCGAACGATGAGATCGTGGAGCAGGTCGGCTTCGCCCGGGGCCAGAACTTCTGGCAGTTCGCCGGCACGACCGTTTTTGGCACGCTACTCGCCGCCATTATCGCGCTGGTGATCGCCGTGCCTTTCGCCGTGGGGATCGCACTCTTCATCTCGCACTACGCCCCGCGCAAGCTCGCCGCCGCCTTCGGCTACGTCATCGATCTCCTTGCAGCCATCCCCTCCGTGGTGTTCGGCCTGTGGGGTATGTGGACGCTGGAGCCGCTCATGCGCCCGGTCTTCAGCTGGATCTCCGACGTGCTCACCCCGATCTTCACCTTCCTCAACGGCAAGCCCGGTGCCGACGGCGCTTGGGAGGGCGGCCTTCCCGGCCTGTCCTGGCTCGCCGAGCACTACGAGTGGTTTCCCGACGGCACCGCCGCGGCTTTCGTCCCGCCGGCACGTAACATCCTCATGGGCGGGATCATCCTCGCCATCATGATCCTCCCGATCATCACCTCCCTGGCCCGCGAGGTCTTCGTGCAGACCCCGCGCCTGCAGGAGGAAGCCTCCCTGGCGCTTGGCGCCACCCGCTGGGAAATGATCAAGATGGTGGTGCTCCCGCACGGGCGCTCCGGCATCGTGTCGGCCTCCATGCTGGGCCTCGGCCGCGCACTCGGTGAAACCATGGCCCTGCTCATGGTGCTCTCGCCCGGCATGATGATCAACTTCAAGCTCATGAGCCCCGGCCAGCACTCCACGATCGCCTCGCAGATCGCCCTGCGCTTCCCCGAAGCCTCCGGCATCGAGTCTGACTTCCTCATTGCGCTCGGCCTGATCCTGTTCGTCATCACGTTCGTGGTCAACTTCATCGCCCGCGCGATCGTTGCCCGCTACGCCGAGTTCTCAGGAGCGAACGCATGAGTACCGCTGTTGCCACCACTCAAAAGCGCCTGCCCGCATGGTTCACCGCCGCGGCCCTGGTCGCGTCCGTGGTTATCGGTGTCGTCGGCGCCCAGATCTTCGATTCTGGCGCGGTGGGCGTCATCGTTTTCCTCTTCCTCTACCTGGCCATCGTGGCCGGCGCCGGATTCGGTGTCGAGGGCCGCCGCTACGGCACCGACCGGGTGATGACGTCGATGATCATCGGCGCGTTCGTCGCCGCCGTCATCCCGCTCCTGTCGCTGCTGTGGACCGTGCTCGCACAGGGCTGGTCGCGCATGTCAGCCGCCGGCTTCTTCACCTCCACCACCTTCGGCCAGTCGATGGCCGACTCGGTGACGGGTGCGGGCCACGCCGTGGTCGGCACCCTGCTGATCACGGGCTTCGCCGCGCTCATCTCCGTGCCTCTCGGTGTGCTCACCGCAGTCTACCTAGTCGAATACGGCAAGGGGAAGCTCAAGCGCTTCATCACCTTCATGGTGGACATCATGACCGGCATCCCCTCGATCGTGGCCGGCCTCTTCGCCGCCGCCATGATCCCCATGATCAACCAGGCACTCTTCGGCCAGGCCCAGTTCAAAAACGGCTTCGCCGGCGCGATCGCCCTGGTGGTGCTCATGACCCCGATCGTCGTGCGCAACACCGAAGAAATGCTCCGCCTGGTGCCCAACGAGCTACGCGAGGCCTCCTACGCGCTCGGCGTCACCAAGGCGGGCACGATCATCCGCGTGGTGCTCCGCACCGCCGTGTCGGGCATTATCTCCGGCATCTTCATCGCCATCGCCCGCATCATTGGCGAGTCCGCACCGCTCATGATCACCGCCGGAACCACCGACTTCTACAACTACAATATCTTCCAGAACCAGATGTACACCCTGCCGGTTTACGTCTATAACCAGTACGTTTCTGGTAACTCGGCTGAAGCATGGGCCGGAGCCCTCCTGCTCATCCTGGTGGTTCTCATCCTCAACCTGTTGGCTCGCTGGATCGCAAAGCGGTTCGCCCCCAAGGGCGAAAAGTAGCCGCTGGGAAAGAAAGGATTCTTATGTCTGAAGGCATCAAGGTGCGTGACCTCAATATCTACTACGGCGACTTCCTCGCCGTGGAGAACGTCAACGTCGATATTGAGCCCCGTTCCATCACCGCCCTCATCGGCCCGTCGGGCTGTGGCAAGTCCACCTTCCTGCGCTCCCTCAACCGCATGCATGAGGTCATCCAGGGCGCCCACGTCAAGGGCCTGGTGGAGATCGACAACCAGAACATCTACGGGCCGGGCGTGGACCCGGTGCAGGTGCGCCAGCATGTGGGCATGGTGTTCCAGCGCCCCAACCCGTTCCCCACGATGTCGATTGCCGACAACGTGCTGGCCGGCATGCACCTCAACAACAAGAAGCTGCCGAAGGCCGAGGGCGAGCGCATCGTGGAGGAGTCCCTACGCGGCGCGAACCTGTGGGAAGAAGTCAAGGACCGGCTCGACCGGCCCGGCTCCTCGCTATCGGGCGGCCAGCAGCAGCGCCTGTGCATCGCCCGCGCGATCGCCGTCAAGCCCGAGGTGCTCCTCATGGACGAGCCCTGCTCCGCGCTCGACCCGATCTCCACGCTCGCGATCGAGGACCTCATGCAGGAACTGCGCTCCGATTACACGATCGTGATCGTCACGCACAACATGCAGCAGGCGGCCCGCGTCTCGCAAAAGACGGGCTTCTTCAACATTGAGGGGACGGGCAAGCCCGGCCACCTCGTCGAGTTTGATGACACGGAAAAGATCTTCTCCAATCCGACTCACAAGGAGACGGAAGACTATGTGTCCGGTCGTTTCGGGTGACGACCGGCGGCGAAAGGCGGCGCTACCTTCGGGTGGCGCCGCCTTTTTATGGGCCCCGGAGGCGGGCCAACCTGGCCAGGCGGGCCGGGCGGGCCCCGCGGATTGAAATTCTTTGGACGTTTTCGGGCCGGTCTTCGTATATGAGGAGATCGGCCCGGATTCGTCCAGTGTTTTCAAATCGGCAGCGGCCTGGCCGCGCCTGGCGGCACCAGGCCGCGGACCTAAACGAAGAGGTGCAGCACGTAGCTGACGGCCGCCGCCACCAGGCCGGCCGCGGGGAAGGTGATGAACCAGGCCCCCACGATGTTGCCGGCAGTGGACCAGCGAACGGCCGACCGGCGTGTGGTGGCCCCCACGCCCATGACTGAGGACGTGATAGTGTGCGTGGTGGAAATAGGCGCGTGCCAGAAGTACGCGGTGGTGTATAGAACCGAGGCGGCCACGGCCTCGGCGGCGAAGCCCTGGGCGGGGTTGAGGTCGGCGATCTTGGTGCCGAGCGTCTTCATGATGCGCCACCCGCCCGAGTACGTGCCGAGCGAGATCGCGGTGGCCGCGCCGAGCTTGACCCACAGCGGCACCGAGCTGCCCTCGTGGTACCCGCCGGCCACGAGCGCGATGACGATGACGCCCATGGTCTTTTGTGCATCCTGTAGGCCATGACCGAGCGCCACGGCTGCCGCGGACACGGTCTGGGCCACGCGGAAGCGCTTCATCGTGGTCTTGTAGGTGGCATTCTGGAAGGTACGCCGGATGAGCGACATCAGCAGGTAGGCCAGCCCAAATCCGACGAACGGTGAGACGAACATCGGCACGATGACCTTCATGCCGATCACCGACCAGTGCACTGTAAACGCGGCCGCCAAGCCTGCGCCGGCCAGGCCGCCGATAAGCGCGTGCGAGCTCGACGACGGCAGCCCGAACCACCAGGTGGTGAGGTTCCACACGACGGCGCCCACCAGGCCCGCGATCACCACGAGCAGGCCCGATATTCCATCTGAGGGTGCTACTTCCACGATGCCCGAGCCGATCGTTTCGGCCACGCCCGTGCCCAGCAGCGCTCCAATGAAGTTCATGACGGCGGCCATCAGCAGGGCCACGCGCGGGGTCAGCGCCCGCGTGGCGACCGACGTGGCGATGGCGTTAGCGGCGTCGTGAAAACCGTTCGTGTAGTCGAAGACGAAAGCGAAAACGACAACAAAGATCACTAACGCCAATACCGGATCCAAGGCTTAGGACTCCTTCAGCGTGAGCAGCTCGATGCGGCTGGCGAGGGTCTCGAAGGAATCGACCGCGGCCTCGTATGAATCCAGCGTGATCTTGCGGGCCAGGATCTCCTTGCCCGAACAGTCTGATTCGAACAGGTCGATGATGAGTTCGCGGTAGATCTGGTCCGCACGGTTCTCCAGATTGTTGATCTCGAGCCACTCCGCGCGGATCGACGGCTCGATCTTCTTTAGCTTGCCCACCGCGGTGATGGCGTGCTCGGCGCACTGAATAATGATGTCGGCCATTTCGAACAGCTGCTCGTGGACCTCGCCGATCTTGTACAGCACCAGGTTGTTGCCGGCCTCGTCAATCAGGTCCACGCACGTGTCGATCTGGCCGGTCAGCTCGATGAGGTCGCCGCGATCGTAGGGGAGAATGAAGCGGGAGCCGATCTCCTGCAACACGAGGTGATTGCACGCGTCGGCGTCGTTTTCAATCTGGTGCAACGCACGGTTGAGTTCCACCCGCTGCGTGGTACCCGCGGCGACCATATCAGCCAGCGTCCGGGCCGACCGGACAAGGAAAGATGCCTGCTCGTTAAGAAGGTCCTGGACCTTGTGTTGAGTGGCAAAGCGTGACAGGAATCCAGCCATGCGGCGTACGCCTCCGAATAGGTTAACAGCTCTCAACGCCAAGGCTACGCGAGGATGAATTACTTTTCCAAGAAATGAGAAAACGGACCGTGCGTACCCGGGTATTTCGGTCAAACGACCATCTATTTCACACCGTGAGCCGCCCCGGCTGGCGTAGGTACCATGTGTGAGACTTGAGGGGCGTCAGCAGTTGTTGCACGACGTCGACCGGGGCCACGACGCCGGGCCCGACGATCGCCGAGAGGCGGACGAAAGCTGGGCCGAACGGCGAAAGCCGCACCACGGCGTCGTGAACGAAGAACGAGAAGAGGAAGATCATGCAGGAATGGCAGGAATGGATCGACGAGCTGACCGGGCCGGCCACGGCCGCGCTGGGGTCGGTCAGTGATTGGCTGTATGCCTGGATCATGATCGCCGTGCTCATGGGCGCGGGCCTGTATCTGACGTTCCGCGGGCGCGCCCTGCAGGTGCGCCGCTTTGGCGACATGCTGCGGTACGTGGGCCACTCGCGCGCCGGCTCGCAGGGCGGGATCTCGTCCTTCCAGGCGTTCGCGATGGGCATGGCCACCCGCATCGGGATCGGCAACATCACGGGCGTGGCGCTCGCGCTCATCCTGGGCGGACCGGGCGCCCTGTTCTGGATGTGGCTGGTGGCGCTCATCGGCATGGCCACCGCGTTCGCCGAGGCCACACTCGCCCAGATCTTCAAGTCCGCCCACCATGATGGCACCTTCCGCGGCGGGCCCTCCAACTACATCTTGCGCGGGGCGAAGTCGCGCGGGCTGGCGGTCGCGTTCTCGGTGGCCATGGTGTTTTCCATGTTCATCGCCATGCCGATGGTGCAGGCCAACTCGATCGCCGGCGTGCTCGACGCCTCCCAGGGCGTGCCCGCCTGGGTGACCGGCGCGGTGGTGGCGGTGCTCGCCGCCGTGGTGGTGCTGGGTGGCGTGCGCGGGGTGGCTCGCTCCACCGAGATCATCTCGCCCGCGATGGCGCTGGCATACTTGCTGGTGGCGATCATCGTGATCGTCATGAATATCGGGCGCGTCCCCGAATTTTTCACGGACGTCTTCTCCTCGGCTTTCGGGCTGAATGAGGCGCTCGCGGGCACGGCCGGCGGGGTGCTCGCCGCGCTGGTCAACGGCATGCGCCGCGGTCTGTTCTCCAACGAGGCCGGCATGGGCACCAACCCCAACGCCGCCGCCACTGCCACCGTGGCCCACCCCGTCCAGCAGGGGCTCATCCAGTCCTTCGGCGTGTTCGTAGACACCATCGTGATCTGCACCGCCACCGGCTTCATCATCATGACCGCCGGCGTGCTCGACCTCACCACCGCCATTCCCGACGACGCCGGCCACCTCACCACCACCGCTATCACCTCCACCATGGGGTCCTGGATGGCGTGGCCCGTGGCGATCATGATCTTCTTCTTCGGCTTCTCCTCCATCCTCGGCGCCTACGCATACGGCGAGGCCAACCTCGTGTTCCTGCGCGCCCCGCAGTGGGCGATCACCGTGGGCAAGGTGGCCATCGTTGTCTTCTCGTTCGTTGGCGCGGTGCTGGCGCTGACGTTCGTGTGGGCGCTCATGGACTTGGCCATGTTCGTGGTGACCGTGCTCAACCTCGTCGGCGTGCTGTCCCTGTCCGGCTGGGTCATGGCCGCGCTACGCGACTACGAGCGGCAAAAGGCGGCTATCGCCCGCGATGGGTTCGTCGAGGTGCCGGTGGGCGCTGGGGCGGGCGCTGCTGGAGCCGGGACGGCTGGCGCGCGCCGCGTGACCGAGCCCGTGTTCGTGCCCTCGCAGGCCGGCCTGCCTGGCGTGCTCGAGGGCAACGTGTGGGACGGCGCGGTGAACTCGGCCAAGGCCTACGAGTAGCCGGCACCCCGCGGGCAAAGGGAAGGGCCGCACGAGAAGGTGCGGCCCTACGCTTAGGACACCGAACCCGAGAGCGCCTGTCGGCGCTAAGGCCGCTCGTAGCGGCAAATATTTGGAGCCCGGGGCTTTCGCGATCCGGTGTCTGGCTCTAGCCTAACTCACGTTCCCCGCCCTGTCACGCCCCAAGTTACGCACGGTTTCCGCGCCCGCCACGGGCCCGTGCACGTTCTCCGCTCTTGCCTCAAAACCGCGCCACGGCGCCGTTTTCCGTGGTAAAGTCCTACTACCGGAGTTTGGGGAGATACACTTTTGGCTATGACGTCCTCTACGCAAGAGCCCGGACGCACGCCTTCGCTCCTTGATCGGCTGTTTGATCGGGAGTCCCCGGCTCGTCCTTCCACCGATGTGCGCCCGCCGTTTGTGTGGGCATCCATCGGCGCGTTCTATGCCGCCCTCATCGCGCTCGGGGCGTCGCTCGGCCCGCTCGCGGCGGTGATCGCGGTGGCGCTCGCGGCAGCCCCCCTGATTTCGGGCTGGCCGGTGCTCCTTGGCCTGACCAACCGGGCCGTCTCGCGCGTCGTCATGACGTTGACGCTGGTCGCGGGCCTGGTCGCGGCCAGCTTCGGCTCGATGCCCGGCATGATGTTGGCCGCCACCTTCGCCATCTTTGCTTCGTTCGTGGGGGAGATGATGCGCCACGACGGCCGACTCCACCTCATCGAGCACATTTCGGCGTCAGCGGGCGGGGCGATGCTGATGATCTCGGCGTCGATGTGGGTGTTCGCGGCGGGGGACTGGCACGCCACCAGCCGGGCGCTGCCGGCGGCGGGCACGTTCGTCGGGTTGCTGACCGCTATCGTCATCGCGGTGGCGGCCCTCATCCACGGCTTTGACCTCGACCACGCCAACCTCCTCGGCCTCCTCAACACCACGGTGGTGGGGCTGGTAGCGGCCTTCCTGCTGTCGGGCCCGGTGTGGGTGGGCGGCGCGATCGGCGTGTGCGTGGGGCTGGTGTTCGCCTTCATCCGCCGGTGCATGCGCACCTTCGAGCGGCCGCTGACCTGGGTGCAGGGGTATGTGAAGGCCGTGATCCCGCATTGCGCGCTGGGCATGATCGGCTACATCTTCACGCTTGTTGTGCTCTAAGCTGAGGGCATGACTTTCCGACTTCCTGAGAACCTGGCCCCGGAGAACTACCCGCTGGGCTGGCTGATTGACTCCTGGCACGGCGGCGGTGTGCTCGAATATGACAACGTGGACGCCGCGGCTTACCTCCACGAGCTCACCATTGACGCCGTGGATGGCGGCCCGTACGTGCGCCTCAATTCGCGGATTTGGCTGGCGAAGGAGCCGGCCTCGGAGGTCGACAAGGAGGCCCCCGGCCAGTGGACGTACGACCACCTGACGAAGGACGTGCTGTGGTCGGCCCAGACCGGCTACCTGCGCGTCACGCCGGACGCCCCGAAGCGGGAGGACGGCGCGGTGGAGCTCGAAGCCACGGTCGCCACACCGATGGGAATTTCCCAGCTGTGGGTGGGCCTCATCAACGGCCCGCGCCTGCAGATGGTCACCGACACGGTGATCCGCTCCGGCGCCGCGGCCGACTTTACGGCGGCGAAGTTCCTGGGCGGCAACGTCGCCTCGGATTTCTTCTACGCCTACGACATGGAGGCCTTCGGCTTCGAGATGCGCAATTACCTTGCGGGGCGGCTGTCGCGCCAGTTTGACGGCTCCGTGGACGCCCCCAGCACCGAGGAGGAGTGATGACCGACAAGAAAGACGGCCACTGGGGCATGAGCTACTTCGCGGACAAGGGAGGCAAGGCTACGGGTAAGGCCGACGGCGCCGCCCGCCCGGTCTGCGACCCCGCGGCTCCCGAATCGCCCGTCAAGGGCGCCGAGCCCGAGGGCCACTGGGGCGTGAGCTATTTTGCAAGCAAGGCGGATGAGGAGTGAGCCCGGCTCGCTCGGTCGATCTTCCTGGCGCCGTGCTGGATGAGACGCACGGCGTGCCGGCCCACTATGGCAACCCGTTTGCGGAGGAGAACCTGCTGGCCCGCGGGCGGGCCTTCACCGACCTGGGTTTCATCGAGGTCCTCGCGGTCTCCGGCCCGGACCGTGCCACGTGGCTGCACAACCTCACCACCCGTGACTTCCTGAACCTGCCCGCCGGCGAAAGCTCGGAGATGCTGCTGCTCGACCCGAACGGCCACATCTGCACCGCCGCCGGCGTCATCGACGACGGCGAGCGCACCTGGTTCTTCCTTGACCGTGGCCAGGCTGAGCCCTTCGCCGCGTTCCTCGAGTCGATGGTCTTCCGCATGCGCGTGGAGGTCGCCCGCCCGGACGTGCGGGTCTTCGGCTTCTTCGCGCCCGCCGGCGTGCCCGAGGCGATCGCCGCGCTGTCGGCCGTCGTCTGGTACGACCCCTGGCCGCGCACCCTACCCGGCGGTGCGCATTACGGCGTTCCCGACGCCGACCACCCGGCCTGCGACTCGGCGCGCGTGCTCATCGCGGCGCGGCCCGAGGAGGCGGTCATCGAGACGTTTGGGGCGGCGGGCTTCGTGCCGGCCGGCCTGCAGGCGTGGGAAGCGAAGCGGATTTCGGATTGGCGCCCGCGCCAGAACACGGAGGTGGTGCAGCGGGCCCTGCCACACGAGCTCGACTGGCTGCGCACCGCCGTCCACCTGGAGAAAGGCTGTTATCGCGGCCAAGAGACCGTGGCGAAGCTGGTCAACCTCGGCCGCCCGCCGCGGCGGCTGGCCTACCTCTACCTTGAGGGCCCGGAGGGAGAGCTGCCCGAGCCGGGAGCGGAGGTGAAGGCGGGGGAGAAGGTCGTGGGTCAGCTGACCTCGGTCGCCCGCGATTCGGAGGAGGGCCCCGTGGCCCTGGCTCTGCTCAAGCGCAACGTCCCGGAGGGCGAGCTGGCCGTTGGCGCGTTCGTCGCCGCCCAGGTACCGATCGTGGCGCGCGAGGGCAAGTCGTCGGCGTCGCCGGACGAGCGGCCGGGCGCCGGCATGCGCGCCCGGCGGTAGGTAGACCCATGGGACAGATCAACTACACCTTCTACATCCTTTTGAACGTGGTCCTGCCGGTGGCGGTGACGGGCGTGTTCGTGTGGGCCTTCATTGACGCGGTGGCCCGCCCGCCCCGCCAATTCGCGCTTGCCTCCCAGTCGAAGAACTTCTGGCTGGCCATGCTCGGCGGTGGGACGCTCGCCTACGCGGCGATGAGCTTCCTCCATATCTATCTGCCGCTGGCCGGCTTCATCCGCCTGGCCCTGTTCATCGCCGTGGTCTACTACCTCGGCCCGGAGCGCTCGAAGATGGGCCCGGGGGCCGGGCGCGGCCGCGGGCCCCAGAGGGGGAGTTGGTAGTGCGCGCGGTCATCCAGCGCGTCAAGCGGGCTTCGGTCACGATCGAGGGCCAGGTGGTGGGCCAGATAGGCCCGGGCCTGTGCGTGCTCGTGGGCGTCACTCACGGTGACGGCCCGGCCCAGATCGAGAAGACCGCCCGAAAGATCGCCCAGCTCAAGCTCTTGCGAGCCCCCGATGGCAGTGACGACCCAGCCGCCCGCGTCAGCGCCGAGGAATCCGGCGCCCCTGTGCTACTGGTCTCACAGTTCACGCTGTATGCGGACGTACGCAAAGGCCGCAAACCCAGCTGGTCCCACGCGGCCGGAGGCGAGGTGGCCGAGCCGGTCTTCGACGCGGTGGTTGATGCTGTCCGAGGCTACGGGTTACACGTGGAGACCGGATTGTTCGGCGCGATGATGGACGTCGAGCTGGTCAACGACGGCCCGTTCACCATCCTCGTGGAGGTTTAGGCGCCCGGCACCGCCGGGGGTGGCCGTTCGTGGGACGAGGTTCCCATAGGCCCGGCCGGCGGCGGGAGCCGCCCGCCGGGGAACCATACAGATTCCGGCTTTTCGCACAGGGCACAAGTCACGGGCCGTCTCACGCCTGTGGCGAAACGGCGAACGGGCGGGGCGGTGGCGTCGTTAAGGTAAATGAGGAATCGCGGGGAGATGCACGACCCCCGCGGAATTATTTGTAAGGAGTCCAACTTGTTTGAACGGTTTACGGACCGCGCTCGGCGGGTCATTGTGCTCGCTCAGGAGTCTGCGCGGAACCTCAAGCACAATTACCTCGGCACCGAGCACATTCTGCTGGGCCTCATCAAGGAAGGTGAGGGCGTGGCGGCCAAGGCGCTCGAGTCGCTGGGGATTACGTATGACGCCGTGCAGGAGCAGGTCATCGAGATCATTGGCGAGGGGCAGGAGCAGCCGTCGGGCCATATTCCGTTCACCCCGCGCGCCAAGAAGGTGCTCGAGTACGCCATGCGTGAGGGGCTCCAGCTCGGCCATTCCTACATTGGTACCGAGCACCTGCTGCTCGGCCTGTGCCGTGAGCAGGATGGCGTGGCCGCCCAGGTGCTGGTGAAGCTGGGTGCGGACCTGGGGCGGGTGCGCCAGCAGGTCACGCAGCTACTGTCTGGCTACCAGGGGAAGGAAGCCGTGGGCGTGGGAGGCGGCGGGCCGCGCGAGGGCCAGAAGGCCGGCTCCACGATCCTTGACCAGTACGGGCGCAACCTGACCCAGGCGGCGCGTGAGAACAAGCTTGACCCGGTGATTGGGCGCCACAATGAGACCCAGCGCGTGATGCAGGTGCTCTCCCGGCGCACGAAGAACAACCCCGTGCTCATCGGTGAACCCGGCGTGGGTAAGACCGCGGTGGTGGAGGGCCTGTCGCAGGCGATTGCAGCGGGCGACGTGCCGGAGACCTTGAAGGACAAGCAGCTCTACTCGCTGGACATGGGCTCGCTGGTGGCGGGTTCGCGCTACCGCGGTGACTTCGAGGAGCGGATGAAGAAGATCCTCAAGGAGATCAACACTCGCGGGGACATCATCTTGTTCATTGACGAGATCCACACGCTCGTGGGCGCGGGCGCAGCCGAGGGCGCGCTGGACGCGGCATCGTTGCTCAAGCCCATGATGGCGCGCGGCGAACTTCAGGTCATCGGTGCCACCACTCTGGATGAGTACCGCAAGTACATTGAGAAGGACGCGGCGCTCGAGCGGCGCTTCCAGCCGATCCAGGTTGAGCAGCCGTCGGTGAAGGAGACCATCGCGATCCTCGAGGGCCTGCGCGACCGTTACGAGGCCTACCACCGCGTCACGATCACGGACGAGGCGCTCGAGGCGGCCGCCACGCTCGCGGACCGTTACATCAATGACCGCTTCCTGCCGGACAAGGCGATCGACCTGATCGACGAGGCGGGCGCGCGCCTAGCGATCCGCAAGATGACCGCGCCGCCCGAGCTGCGCGAGCTGGACGAGGAGATCGGCGAAGTCAAGCGCGCGAAGGAGGCCGCGATCGACGGCCAGGACTTCGAGAAGGCCGCCGCCCTGCGTGACCAGGAGCAGCAGCTTTCTGCCAAGCGCGCCGAGCGTGAGAAGGCGTGGAAGGAGGGCGACCTCGACGTCGTGTCGGTGGTGGACGAGGACCTCATCACTGAGGTGCTGTCCATGGCCACGGGCATCCCCGTGTTCAAGCTGACCGAGGCCGAGTCCGCCAAGCTGCTGCGCATGGAGGACGAGCTACACAAGCGTGTCATCGGCCAGGATGAGGCGGTCACGGCGCTGTCGCAGGCGATCCGCCGCACGCGCGCCGGCCTCAAGGACCCGAACCGTCCCGGCGGCTCGTTCATCTTCGCTGGCCCCACCGGCGTGGGTAAGACGGAGCTGGCGAAGGCGCTCGCGGAGTTCCTGTTCGGGGACGAGGATTCGCTCATCACGCTCGACATGTCGGAGTACTCCGAGAAGCACACGGTGTCGCGCCTGTTCGGTGCGCCCCCGGGATACGTGGGCTACGAGGAGGGCGGCCAGCTGACGGAGAAGGTGCGCCGCAAGCCGTTCTCCGTGGTGCTGTTCGACGAGGTGGAGAAGGCCCACCAGGACCTCTTCAACTCCCTGCTCCAGATTCTGGAGGAGGGGCGCCTGTCCGACTCGCAGGGCCGGGTGGTGGACTTCAAGAACACCGTTATCATCATGACCACCAACCTCGGCACGAAGGACATCGCCAAGGGAGTGCAGACCGGCTTCCAGTTCGACGCCGACACCCAGACCTCGTACGAGCGTATGAAGGGCCGCGTGTCGGAGGAGCTGAAGAACCACTTCCGGCCGGAGTTCTTGAATCGTGTGGACGACATCATTGTGTTCCCGCAGCTGCAGAAGCACGAGATCCTGCAGATCGTGGACCTCATGATCGCCAAGCTCGGTGCCCGCCTGTGGGACCAGGGTATGTCGATCGTCCTGACGGACGCGGCGAAGGACCTGCTGGCCGACCAGGGCTACGACCCTGTGCTTGGCGCCCGCCCGCTACGCCGCGCCATCCAGCGCGGGATCGAGGACATGCTCTCGGAGAAGTTGCTGTTCGGCGAGTTCACCAAGGGCCAGACCATCGTGGTGGATGTGGATCACGACGCCGTCCCGAAGACCTTCACGTTCACCGGGCACGACTCGGACTACCAGCTACCGCAGGGTGTAAAGCCGGCCGCGGAGTCCGAGCAGATCGACGGGCTGGCGCAGGCCACGTCGCTGGTGCCGGAGGGTGAGGACTCCGGCGCGGGTGCGAGTGCCTCGGGCAGCGAGCAGCCTGCCGGCGAGGACGCTTCCCCGCGCGTCGGACAGGAGTAGCTGGCTTACCCGGACCAAGCGCACGAGGGCGGCCCCGCGATGATCGCGGGGCCGCCCTCGTGCGCTTGGCTACGTGTAGCTTCCTATTTGTAACGCTAATTCCCGATGTGCAACACCAATTAAACGCTTATTGCCGTTGCATATTGCGGATTGGTGTTGCACATGCGCCCAGGGGCTGCGGCGTCCAAGCGGCGGGTTAGCCGGCGAACTCCTCGGCGGTGGCGTAGGAGGTCTGCGTGCCCTTGCGGGTCACGGAGTCGGAGGCGTAGCGGATCGCGGTCTGGATCGCGGACTCCACGTCTCCATTGGCAACCAGCTCGTGGGAGAAGCACCCGATGAAGGCATCTCCAGCCCCGGTGGTGTCCACGGCGTCAACCTTCGGCGCTTCGAAAAGCCGCGCCCCGGCGTCGTTGACCCACAGCGCGCCCTTGGAGCCGAGCGTAACGATGACGTCGTGGATGCCCGCGTCGAGGAGGGCGTGGGCGGCGTTTTCGATGTCGGCGAGCGTGTCTACCGGCATGCCCGTCAGCAGTGACAGCTCGCTTTCGTTCGGCACAAAGTACGTGCAGTCCTTGACCTTCTCCAGCTCGAGGTCCGGCTGGGCGGGCGCCGGGTTGACCAGCACCGGGATGCCGTGCTCCTTGCCGAACTGGATCGCGGCGTAGACCGTCTCGAGCGGGATCTCCAGCTGCAACACGATGAGGTGGCAAGCGGAAATCTTGTGGGCGGCGTCGTCGATGTCGGCTGGGGAGAGGTGGCCGTTGGCGCCCTTGACGATGATGATCGAGTTGTGCGACTGCGGGTCCACAAAGATCGGCGCCACGCCCGAGGTGGTGTCGGTGCGGAGGACGAACTCGGTGTCGATACCGTTGCGGCGGAAGTTGTCGATCGTGTTGTCGGCGAAGACGTCGTTGCCCACGCGCGTCAGCATGAACACCTCCGAGCCGAGGCGTGCCGCGGCCACCGCCTGGTTCGCGCCCTTGCCGCCACAGCCGATGGCGAAACTGGGCGCCTCCACCGTTTCGCCCTCGCCGGGCATGCGGTCGATATACGAGATGAGGTCGACCATGTTGGATCCGATAACTGCAATGTCCATTAGTTGCGTACTCCTGTCTTCACCGTGAACTTCTTTGTTTCGCCTGCGTTGAGCATGATGAGCATGCCGCACTTCTCGGCCGCGTTGTACCCCTCAGGCCGCGATGTGCCGGGAAGTACGAAGGCTGCGACCTGTTGATCAGCATTATAGAGAAGCCACCGTGTCGCCACGGGGAAATCCTTCGAGGAGAACTCGACGAAGAAGGCGTGCCCCTCCGGGCTCCTCAGCGTGAATTCGAGGTCGTCGCCGTAGGAGGGGAGGTCGTCGGCGAAGTAGACGATCTCCGGGTCGAACTCCTTGGCGCGATCCAGGGAGTCGGCGTCGATCTTGCCCTCGAGGATCTGCTCGTTGATCTCGGTCCACCGCGGGGTGGGGGTGACGTGCGCGGGGACGGAACGGCGTAGCTGGAACGCACCCTCGGGCAGAGACTGATTCATCGTGCCGCCCTCGACGAAGGCGTAGTTCATGTGGCACATGTACTGCAACGGCATGGGCTGGTACTCGCTGAGGTTCGTCACGGACAGGGCGATCTCGAAGTCGGATGCGCCGGCTTCGAGCCGCACCGACGGCGTCGCGCGATAGTGATGCCCGAAACCGCGCACATACTCGCGCATCGAGACCACGCGGATCGCGTCGTCGTCAATCTCCAACCAGGCCTCCTGCATGGGGGCGCAGGGGAACTCGCCGTGGAGCGGGTGGTCGTCGTCGGGAGCGGGGCAACCCGCCGCGAGGAGGCCGGAGTGGAAGGCGAAACAACCGTAGATGTCCGAAATCTCGGTGGCGGGCCGCGGCTCGGAGAACATGTTCTTCATGCGCAGGCTGTGACCGTCGAAGGCGGCGTCCCAGATGATCTGGCCCATGAAGGGCAGGACCTCGACATAGCCGCGCTCGTTCGCGATCGTCAACGATGCGATGCCACTGGGGTAACGCTTGGTCGTCGCGCGCAGGTCGCCCGAGTCGATGATGGTTTGTGGGGCGGGCTCGAAAAGAGTCTCACGAAGGGGAAGGGTGTACATATTTCCTCGAATTCTGTGGTGGTAGGAGATGGTTAGGCGACGTCCGACGACGCCGACACGCGCCGCTGCCACGCGAAGTACAGGAAGACGACGGCGAAGCACACGAGCGAGACGACGAAGGCGGTCTGCATCGAGCCGGTCGAATCGGAGACGAAGCCCTGAATCACGGGGATGACAGCGCCGCCCACGATCGACATGACGATCACGGCACCGCCGGTCTCGGTGTGGCGCTTGTCCTTGATCGAATCTAGGCTGCGGGCGTAAATGGTTGCCCAGCACGGACCGAAGAGCCCCGAGGTGAGGATCGCGAAGTACACCGCCACGATCGACGGGATGAGGATGACGCCGAGCAGGGCGGCGCAGCCGGCGGCGGCGTAACCCATCAGCACCAGGTTCTCGTCGTACTTCGTCATGAGCACGTTGGCGATCACCTTGCCCAAGAAGAACGCGATGAACGCTGCCACCATGTAGTTGGAGGCGGACCGCTCGTTGAGGTTCGGATCGAGGTTGAGGGCGAGACGAATCGTGAAGGACCACACCGCGGTCTGCATGCCGACGTACATGAACTGGGTGAAGATGCCACGGCGGAACATCGTGTTGCCGGCAAGGTAGCGCAGGGTCTCGCCGATCGAGGCCTTCACCTCATGGCCGGCCACGAGCGGCTTAGCGTGTGGCATCTGAGTCAGCGCCACGAGGATCAGCAGGATTGCGAGAACGATGATGATGAATCGGTAGGGGCCGAGCGTGCGCTGGAGCATCTGCTCAGCGAGCTCGCGCTGGGCATCGGTGCCGAGGCTGCCGAACTGCTTGTGGAGGGCCTCGCCCTCGGTGAAGACCAGGTACTTGCCGAGCAGGATGCCGAAGATCGAGCCGAGCGGGTAGAAGGTCTGCGAGATATTGAGGCGGAGGGTGGCCAGGCGGCGCGGCCCGAGCATGGAGGAGTACGTGTTGCACGACGTCTCCAGGAAGGACAGGCCGGTCGCGATCGCAAACAGTGCCGCGAGGAATACCGAATACGTGGCCATGTGCGAGGCGGGGAAGAACATCGTGCACCCGATGATGTAGAAGCACAGGCCGATGAGGATGCCGCTCTTGTAGCTCCACTTGCGGATGATGCGCGACGCCGGAATCGCCAGGAGGAAGTAGCCGCCGTAGAAGGCGGACTGGACGAAGGCGGAGGCGAAGTCCGACAGGGTGAAGATGGTCTTGAACTGGGTGATGAGGATGTCGTTGAGGCTTGCGGCCGCGCCCCACATGGGGAAGCAGATTGAAACCAGGATGTACTGGAACATGGGTGTCTTGGACAGGTACCCGTCGGGCATTTGTCGTGAGGTGTCCTTGATGACACCGAAGGAGGTGTTCTTCTTCCCGATGACGTCGTTGTCGATACTCATGTCTTCTTCCTTGATGACGAGTAGTGTGTGACTTTGCCATGACGGCTATCACGTTGCGGTGCATTGAGAATAAGACGGCGCAAGGTACCTGGGAAGGGGGCGGAGGAACGAATGTTCGCGCTGAAAAACGTTGCTAGAAAGCCGAAAAGTGACAGTTTTGAGCGGGTGTAAAGCGGTGATTTGGATCAAATGGCGCGAAGTGGAACATTTGTTCCGCACGGGCTTTTAGCCTTGTCGCATGTGAAGAATTGCCGTGGCAGTCGTGTAATCGAGCACGACCCGGTTCGCGTACCCGTTCTCAAGGCAGGCGAGGATGGCGTGCATCTTGTCTCCTCCTCCAGCGATGAGGAGCTTCTGGTCCTTGGCGCGCAGGTCGGGTAGGGAGATCCCGATCGTCTTGTTGTTGATGTCGGGCAGGCAGATGCGCCCGTGCTTGTCGACAAAACGCCCGCAGATGTCGCCCACTGCGCGCCGGCCGAGCACGTCGACGTCGTGCGCGGAGAGTGTCATCTTAGGCAGGGTGGGGAGGCTGGCCCCGACTCTCCCGACCGTGAAGATCGCGATCCTCGCCCGCGCGCCGAACGCCAGAATCGGGCGGACGTGGTCTTCTTGGGCGAGGCGGTTCCTCATCGACACCGACTGGACGAACGCGGGAACGGGCAGCGTGTGGCAATGCGCGCCGAGCGAGCCGGCGAACGTGGCGACGACGCGCTGGTTTTCATCCCCACCCAAGAAACCGCCGGCGAGTTGGACGACCGTCAGATTCTGGCGGCGCGAGACCTCCAGGTGCTCGGCCACGGCACGCATGGTTCGGGACGGGGCGACGCCGATGATGTCGCCGTCGCGCACCATCTCGCCGATGGTGCGGGCGGCGGCTGCCGCAAGGGAGTTGCGCAACGAATCCTGGGTGGGAAGTGGGGGTGAGACGAGCACGACGTCGATCAGCCCATAGCGTTGCTTGAGCTTGGTGATGACGTCCTTGCTTTGGTCGCGCGGATCGATGACGCTGATGCGGATGAAACCCTGCCGCTGTGCGTAGGCGAGCATTTTTGATACGGTGGGCCGCGAAATGTGCAGGTCGCTGGCCACCTCGGCCTGGGTCTTCCCCGAGTAGTAGAGCTTGGCGGCGTTGATCGCGAGGATGTCGCGTTCGGTCAGCTCTTCGGGTGTGTTAGGCATGCTTCATTATAGGGCGCGCCCTGGTTGGCGCTAGTGGCGTGCCGACGACGCCGTCGCCCGGCTCGCGCCCGCCCGGCCCGGCATCTCGGGCGCAGTGCGCCCCGTCACAGCACCTATGAGCAAATTGACGTCACCTATGTGAAAACAAACAAATCCAATGCTACTTTGGGCTTCAGATAGTGAACTGGCCCGGCACAGCCTGGCCGAAACGTCGCCGTAGCACAACGGATGTGGTGCGGGGGCGGGTCAGGGATCTAGCTACGGATGATCGCCGGCCACGTTGGCTTGGCGTTCAGCTCACACACTCGTATATCACCTTGACAAAGGAGTCCACATGGAAATTGATATCTTCTGGCTGGTCGCCGCCTTTGGTGGTGGCGCATTTGGTGCAGCCATTGGAGGTCAGACGGCCTTTATCTTCACCGGTCTCATGTACCTGATCGGCCTCGGCGTGTACATGGCTGGTATGGATGCGAGCCCGTACATGGATTCTGTGGTGTTCGGCCCGGTCTTCGGCCCGCACATCGCATTCGCTGGTGGCGCCACGGCGGCCGCCTACGCCGCGTGGAAGGGCGCGATGCCGAAGGGGACGAACGGTAGAGATATCGTGACCCCGCTGGCGGGCCTGGGCCGTTCGGACATCCTCGTTGTCGGTGGTGTGACCGGCATGATCGGTTACATCCTGAACCTCGCCATCGCTCAAGTGCTGCCCACCCTTCGGACTGACCCGCTGCTGCACTACGGCAATGAGGCGCTCGGCTCCACTGACACGGTGGCTCTGACGATTATTATCATCGCGATTGTTACTCGTTTCGTCTTCGGTAAGACGGGCATTTTCAACAAGGTCAACGGCCTTGGCCTGCTCGAGGTTGGCGAGGGCAAGCACTGGGTGGAGCACCAGGAGAAGTGGTCGGTGACGGCCACTCACGGTCTGACCTCCGGTCTGCTGTCGGCGTTCGGCACGCTCGTGGTTGTCCAGCACTTCTTCGAGGTGTCGGGTGGCGCGATCGCGAACCACGCTCAGCTGCTCGGCTGGGCGATCTCGGCTGTCACGCTCATTTTCCTCACCTGTGGTCTGCCCACGCCGGTGACCCACCACATGACGATCCTGGCCTCGATCGCGGCGCTGCGCTTCATGCCGATCATTGCTGGCACGTCGGATCCGGCGATGTGGACCGCGGGTAACCTCGCGCTGGCCTGCATCATCGGTGGCATCTTCGGCATCCTCGGCGGTCTGCTGGGTGAGCTCCTCGCTCGTATGACGAACTCGAACGGCGACACCCACATCGATCCCCCGGCCTTCGCCATCTGGATCGGTACCACCCTCATCCACGTCACCGCTGTCATCATGTAGCGTGTGCTCCTGCCCGGCTTTCGGGCCGGGCGGGAGGGCACTGCCCCACGACGCCGTCGCCCCGGCACCCGCCCAGCACGGCAACTCTCGTCCCCAACGGCCACCTGGACACTTGGCCACCAACCCCCACCGCCACTTTTCGAACAGGGATTTTCATGCAGTACTCTTCTCCGACCAAGCTCTATGACGCCTATGTCTTTGACCAGGACGGCACGATTTACCTCGGCGACCACCTGCTACCGGGCGCGAAGCGCCTGATCGAGGGCCTGCGCAAGCTGGGCAAGCCGGTGCGTTTCCTGTCGAATAATCCCACGAAGGATCCGCAGGATTACGTGGAGAAGTTGGAGCGGCTGGGGATTCCCGCGCCCTTGAGCGAGATCGCGAACACGGTGGTGACCACCACCCGTTGGCTCAAGGCTCACTATCCGGACGCCACGGTCTTCCCGATTTCGGAGGAGCCGCTGAAGAAGGCGCTGCGTGAGGCCGGCATCAAGATGAGTGAGAACCCGGAGGAGATCGACATCGTGATCGCCTCCTACGATCGCACCTTCGATTACCGCAAGCTTCAGATCGCGTTTGACGCGATCTGGTTCCACAAGCGGGCTTTCCTTATTACGACGAACCCGGATCGTTACTGCCCGTTCCCCGGCGGGCGTGGCGAGCCGGATGCGGCCTCCATCGTGGCGGCCATTGAGGCCTGCACGGGAACGAAACTCAAGGCCAATATGGGAAAGCCGGAGCCGGCGATGCTCGAGGCGGCGCTCGGGGATCTGGATGTGGATCCCGCCAACTGCATGATGGTGGGCGACCGTCTTCACACCGACATCGGTATGGCGGTCAACACCGGGATGGCCTCCGCCCTGCTGCTGACGGGTGATAGCACGGCCGAGGAGGCCGAGGCGCTTGACCCGGCCCACCAGCCCACCTACGTCCTGGACCGCATTGATCACCTCATCCCCGACGATATCCGCGCCCAGTGGGGGTGGTCCGATTCGGATGAAGATTAACGCTTGCGCCTGACGGGTGCCCGACGACGGCGTTCCGGCTCGCGCTCGCATCCCCGGCCCGCCGCCTGTGAGCGGCTCGCCCGCCGAACCCGCAACCTAGCTTGCTCCGCCCCAAGACGGCGCACCAACAGTTACCAATCATTTAACTCAAGGAAGAGAAGATGTCTACAGCAGCAGTCAACCGCTACACCATGGGCCCCTACCTCATGGGTATTGATTTCGGTACGGAGTCGTGTCGCGTTGGTATTTTTGACACGGTCGGTTCGCCGGTGGCGTTCGCGGCCACCCCGTACACCACCACCCACCCGCACCCGGGGTGGGCGGAGCAGAGCCCGGATGACTGGTGGCAGGCGCTGATCGCCTCCACGCACCGCGTGATGGCTCGCGCGGGCATTGAGCCGCCGGAGATCGCGGGTATTTCGTATGATGCGACCACGATGACCGTGGTGCCGATGGACCAAAACGGCGAGGCGCTGCGTAACGCGATCATGTGGATGGACGTGCGCGCCACGGAGCAGGCGGCCCGCGTGGCCGATTCGGATTCGCCGGTCACCCGCTACACGGGCGGTGGCACTCTGCCGCCCACGGCCGAGTGGTACCCGTTCAAGGCGGCGTGGCTGCGCGAGAACGAGCCGGACATTTACAAGCGCGCCTACAAGCTGCTGGATGCCCCGGACTGGCTGACCTACCAGCTGACCGGCCAGTGGACCCAGAACATCAACACCGCAGCACACCGCGCCTACTACGACCGTGACAATGGTGGCTGGCCGGTGGACCTGTACGAGCAGGCCGGCGCAGGCGACGTCTTCGACAAGCTGCCCGAGCGCGTGGTGGACCTCGGCGTGCCGCTGGGCGGCCTGACCAAGCGCGCGGCGGAGGCCCTTGGCCTCATCCCGGGCACCCCGGTGGCCCAGGGTGGCGGCGACGCCTGGCACGGCCAGATCGGCCTCAACGTGCTCTCCCCGGGCAAGATGTCGCTGGTGACGGGCTCGTCCCACGTCATGTCCGGCCAGGCTGTGGAGCCGGTGTCCGGCCCGGGCTTCTTCGGAGGCTACACGGACGGTGTCGTGCCCGGTCAGTACACGGTGGAGACGTCGCTGACGTCGTCGGGATCGGTGCTGAAGTGGTTTAAGGACCAGTTCTGCCAGGACATCGAGAAGGCGGCCAACGAGATCGGCATCGGCGCCTACGACGTGATGAATACCCGTTCGAAGGATATCCCGATCGGTTGCGAGGGCCTCATCATCAACGAGTACTTCCAGGGCAATCGCACCCCGTGGTCGGACGCGAAGGCGCGCGGTGTGTTCACCGGCCTGTCGCTGTCCCACACCCGCGAGCACGTCTACCGAGCCATCCAGGAGGCGGTGTGCTACGGCGTCGAAGCGTCGATGCGTAAGCTGCGCGAGGCGGGCTTCGAGGTCCAGGAGTTCGTGGCCTGCGGTGGAGCTACGAAGTCGCGTGAGTGGACTCAGATGCACGCCGACGTCACGGGCGTGCCGATCACGCTCACGGAGGTCGGCGACGCCGTCACACTCGGCTCGTGCATCCTCGCCGCTTCCGGCGCGGGCCTGTACGACTCGGTGCAGGACGCCGCGAACCACATGGTTCACGAGCGTGAGCGCATCGAGCCGAACATGAACCGCCACGAGGAGTACAAGTTCTTCGCGGACAAGTACATCGAGCAGTACGCGGTCAACCAGGAGCACATCCACACGGTGGTTGACTACGTGGCCGGACAGCGCTGAGAGATCTGATCATGGCGAAGGCGACCCAGGAGGAGCGGCAGGCTCGCATTGTCGAGTTGATCATCGACCATGGCTCGCTGCGGGTCGATGACCTGGCCGACCTCTTCGGCGTCTCCGTCATGACCCTCTACCGCGATCTTGCGGCCCTCGAGGCCCACCAGGTCATTGCGCGCCACCGCGGCACGGTCTCCTTGCTGGTGTCCTCCATTTCGGAGGCGCCGTTCGCCTTCCGTCTCTACCAGGAGACGGAGGCGAAGGAGGCCGTGGCGCGGGAGGCGGCGCGGCTGGTCTCGCGGTACTCGTCGATTTTCGTGGACGATTCGTCCACGGCTTACCTGGCGCTTGACCACATCGGCGTTCCCGAGTCGAAGGCGTTCATCACGAACGCCTCACCCGCGGCGATCAAGATCGGGGCGGGCGAGCACCAGTCGCTGACCATGCTGGGCGGCCTGTTCGACCGGGCCTTGGATGCCTACTTCGGGCCGACCACGAACCGGCAGGTGGGCGAGCTCGCCTTCGAGACGGCGCTGATCGGCGCGGCGTCGGTCAAGGATGGCTCGATCTACCACCCCTTCAGCGAGGCGGCCCTGTTCAAGCGCGAGGTCATCGCCCGCACCGAGGTGCCGATCCTCGCGATCACCGCAGACAAGCTGAGCCGCGTGGCACTCCACCGGCTCGCTGACCTGTCAGATTTTTCGTACCTGATCATTGATGACACCGTCACGGACCAGGACCTGAACTACTTACATACGCTTACCAATGTCATTGTTGCCAACAAGGAAGGGAAGGACAATGTCTGAGCTCATTAACAAGGCACTGAAGACTGCCACCGAAACGAAGGACATCATCTTCGGTGATGATGTGAACAAGGAGGCCGGTGCCCTGTTTGCGCGCCTCTACCCGGACCAGAAGGTGCTGGTGGTGGCAGACGAGAACACCTACGGCGCAGTCGGCGACACGGTGGTGGCCTCGCTGCGTGAGGCCGGGGTGGAGTTCGCGGACGAGCCCTACATTTTCCCCGGCACCCCCACCCTGTATGGCGACTACGTCAACGTTTCCAAGCTGCGCGAGGTGATCCGCCCGTACGAGAACACGGTGGTCATGTCGCTCGGTGCGGGCACGCTCAACGACATCGCGAAGCTGGCCTCGGGCGAGCTCGGGCGCGAGTACATCAACGTGTGTACCGCGGCGTCGGTGGATGGTTTTTGCTCGTTCGGCGCGTCGATCTCGAAGGACGGCTTCAAGATCACGCGTAACTGCCCGGCCCCCGCGGGCCTGGTGATGGACATTCAGACGATGATGGAGGCCCCCTACCGCCTCACCGCCACCGGCTATGGCGACCTCATTGAGAAGATTCCAGCGGGCGCGGACTGGATCCTGTCCGACGAGCTGGGCATCGAGCCGATCGATGACTACGTGTGGAGCCTGGTGCAGGGCCCGCTCATGGATTCGCTCGGCGACCCGGAGGCCGTGCGCAACTGTGAGCACGACGCGATCGCCAAGCTCGGCGAGGGCCAGGTCATGTCTGGGCTTGCCATGCAGGCACACCAGTCTTCCCGCCCGGCGTCGGGCGCGGGCCACCAGTTCTCCCACGTGTGGGAAATGGAGGGTCACGGCCTGGATTGGGAGCCGCCGCTCAGCCACGGCAACAAGGTGGGCGTGGGCACGGTGGCCTCGCTCGCGATCTGGGAGGAGTTCTTGAAGCTGACGGAGGCTGACTTCGACGCCGAGCGCGCCGTGGCCGCGATGAAGACCCCCGAGGAGGTGGAGGCGAACGTGCGCGCCACGCTCATCCCGACCATCGCCGAGGAGGCGGTCAAGCACTCGGTGGGCAAGCTCTTGCCCGAGGATCAGCTGCGTGAGCGCATCGCGCTGCTGAAGGAAAAGTGGCCCACGATCAAGGCGCGCTGCGAGGCTCAGATCATCCCGGCCCAGCAGGCGTGGGACATGCTGAAGACCGCGGGCGCCCCCTACCACCCGGAGATGCTGAAGATCGATTGGGATCGCTTCCGCGAGACCCACTACAAGGCCCAGATGATCCGTCCACGCTACACGGTGCTCGACGTGCTCATGGACCTCGGCCTCTACGACGACGTCGTGGCCCGGCTCTTCTCACCCGAGGGCTTCTGGGGCCGTCACCCGCACCCGGACGCCGAATAGTCGGCGCCAACGCAAGAAGTAGACACGAACAACGCAAAGGAGCGTCAACATGTCAGAAGAGTATTTGGTCGGCGTTGACTTCGGTACGCTGTCGGGCCGCGCGATCGTGGTGCGCGCCTCCGACGGCGTCCAGGTGGGCACGTCGGTCAGCCACTACAAGCACGCGGTCATGGACCGCACCCTCGATGCGGGCGACGGCCAGAAGCTGCCCCCGGAGTTCGCTCTGCAAAACCCGGGCGACTACGTGGACGTGCTCACGGATGCCATTCCGGGCGCGATCAAGGACGCGGGGATTGACCCGGCCGACGTCGTCGGTGTGGGCATCGATGCCACCTCGGCCACGGTGTTTGTCACGGACGCTGAGGGCACCCCGCTGTGCGAGAAGGAAGAGTTCAAGAACAACCCGCACGCCTACGTCAAGCTGTGGAAGCACCACGGCGGGCAGGACCAGGCCGACCGCATCATTGCGCTCGCCGAGGAGCGCGGGGAGGAGTGGCTGGAGCGCTACGGCGGCATCCTGTCTTCCGAAATGCTCTTCCCGAAGATCCTGGAGACGTACGAGAAGGCGCCGGAGGTGTATGCGGCGGCGGACGTCGTCGTGAACCTGCTGGACTGGATCACGTGGAAGCTGACGGGCGAGCTGACGTTCGCGGCTTCCGATTCGGGCTACAAGCGGATGCTGACGGACGGGGAGTACCCGAGCCGGGAATTCTGTGAGGCGCTCGCACCGGGGTTTGGCCCGGTGTTCGAGGAGAAGATGAACGCGCCGATCAAGCAGTTGGGCGAGAAGGTGGGCGGCCTGTCGGCTGAGGCTGCCAAGCTCACCGGGCTGCCGGAAGGCATCGCGGTGGCGTCGGGCAATATTGACGCCCACGTCGTCGTGGCCGGCGCTAACGCGGTCAAGCCGGGGCAGATGACGGCGATCATCGGCACGTCGGGCTGCTACGTCATCAACAGCGAAGGCTACAAGCCGGTTCCCGGCGTGTTCGGCAACGTTGAGGGCGGCGCGGTCCCGGGCCTGTGGGGCATCGAGGGCGGGCAGACCGCCGTGGGCGACGTCTTCGCCTGGTTCGAGGATAACGCCGTGCCCGAGCGCTACGAGCAGGCCGCCCGCGAGGAGGGCATCTCGGTGCTCGAATACATGATGCACCGCGCGTTCGCGATGGAGATCGGCGAGCACGGCCTCATCGCCCTCGACTGGCTCAACGGCAACCGCTCGATCCTGTCCGACGCGCGCCTGTCCGGCTCGATCATCGGCATCACGCTGCAGACCCGCCCGGAGGACATCTACCGCGCCCTCATGGAGGCCACAGTGTTCGGCATCCGCGTGATCGTGGACAACTTCGAAGAGCACGGCGTACCGGTCACGGAGATCGTGGCCGCCGGCGGCCTGCTCAAGAACCACCACTTCATGCAGATGCTCGCCGACATCACGCGCCGCCCCGTCTCCGTCTCCGACGCGGAACAGACGGGCGCGCTCGGCTCGGCGATCTTCGCGGCGGTCGCGGCCGGCGTGTACGACGACGTCTACGCGGCAGCCACGGCCATGTCCCACGTGACCGAACACAAGTACGTGCCGAACGAGGACGCCTCCGATAAGTACGAGGAGCTCTACGGCATCTACCGCGAGCTGCATGACTTCTTCGGCCGGGGCGAGAACCAGATCATGCACCGCCTGAAGGACATCCGCGCCCGGGCGTTCGGAGAGTGACGATGAAGCTTTCCGAGCTTTCACCGAAGGTGCAGGAGGCCGTGGCGGCGGCTCGGCGTGAGGTGTGCGACCTTCACGCCGAGTTGCCCGCCAACGGGCTGGTGGTCTGGACGGCGGGCAACGTCTCGCAGCGTGTGGCCGGGGCGGACCTGTTCGTCATCAAACCATCCGGCGTGCGCTACGACGAGCTCACCCCCGAAAAGATGGTGGTGTGCACGCTGGACGGCAACAAGATTGAGGACGGGACGGCGGACGCCCTGTCGCCGTCGTCAGACACGGCGGCTCACGCCTACGTCTACCGGCACATGCCCGAGGTGGGCGGCGTGGTCCACACGCATTCGCCGTACGCGTGCGCGTTTGCGGCCGTGCACCGGCCCATCCCGTGTGTGCTCACGATGATGGCCGACGAGTTCGGCGGGGACGTGCCCGTGGGCCCGTTCGCGATCATCGGAGACGACTCGATCGGCCGCGGCATTGTTGCCACCCTCGCGCAGTCGCGCTCGCCGGCGGTGCTCATGGGCAACCACGGCCCGTTCACGGTGGGCAAGGACGCCACGGCGGCGGTCAAGGCCGCGGTCATGGTGGAGGAGGTGGCCAAGACCGTGGCCATCGCTGAGGGGCTCGGCACCCCGCGCTCGATCGCCCAGGAGCACATCGACTCGCTCTACGCCCGCTACCAAAACGTCTACGGGCAAGCCGACGACGCCGATGGCGCGGCTGGCGCTGTGGACGGGGCTGGCGCGGACGGCGTCGTGAAGGACGAGGCCGATGAGTGAGCTGGTTATTGCGATTGATTCGTCGACGTCGGCGTCGAAGGCCGTGGTGGTGGACGCGAGCGGGGCGGTGCTTGCCACCGGGCACGCGCCGATCGAGCTACTGACCCCGGGGATGGACCGCTACGAGCACGACCCACGCCAGTGGTGGACCTCCACCCACGCGGCGATCACCGAGGCGCTGGGCGCGCTGTCGGAGGCGGATCGGGCGCGGGTGCGCGGCATCTGCATCACGCACCAGCGCGAGTCCTTTGCGCTGGTGGACGAGGCGGGCGAAGCGCTACGGCCCGCGATACTGTGGCTGGATTCGCGCGCGGGCGCGCAGATCAAGAAGTACGGATCGCTCGAGATTCACGAGCTGTCCGGCAAGCCGGCCGACACGACGCCGGCCATCTACAAGATGGCGTGGCTGAAGGAAAACGAGCCGGAGGTGCTCGCGCGGGCTGCGAAGGTGGTGGACGTGCACGCCTACCTCGCCAAGCAGTTGGTGGGCAGGTGGGTGTCGGCGATGGGGTCGGCGGACACGCTCAACCTCATGGACATCAAGGCACAGGACTACTCAGACAAGCTACTCGAGATCGCGGGCGTGCGCCGCGACCAGATGGCCGAGCTCGCCAAGCCCACCGAAACCATCGGCGCTCTCAAGCCGGAGCTGGCCGACGAGTGGGGGCTGGGCGAGGTGGTGCTCATCGCCGGAGTTGGCGACGGGCAGGCCTCCGGGCTTGGCACCAACGCGATCGACCAGGACACGGCCTACGTCAACGTCGGCACGTCCGTGGTGTGCGGGATCCACTCGCCCGACTTCGCCTTCGACCCCTCCTACCGCACGCTACTGGCCGGGATCCCGGGCCAGTACGTGCTGGAGATCGTGCAGAATTCGGGCTCGGTGCTGCTCAACTGGTTCCGCAAGGAGCTGGGCGACCCGACGCTCGAGGGCAAGATCGACCCCGAGCTCGACGCGGCGGCCGCCAAGGTCCCGCTCGGCGCGGAGGGCCTGCTCACCGTGCCGTACTGGAACGCCGTGCAGTCCCCGTACTGGGAGCCGTTCGCGCGTGGGATCATGGTCGGTTTCGGCTCGGCCCACACCCGCGCCCACCTCTACCGCTCCCTCATGGAGGGCATTGCCCTCGAACTGCGCGAAAACATCCGCCGGGTGGAAGCCTCCACCGGGCGCACCATCCGCGAACTGCGCGCCACCGGCGGCGGCTCGCGCAACCCGCTCTGGCGCCAGATCTTCGCTGATGCCACCGGAAAACCGATCGTGGTCTCCGGAGTGGACGAGGTCAGCGCCCAGGGCGCGGCCATTATGGGCATGGTGGGTATCGGCGCCTTCCCCGACGTGGCAAGTGCCGCCGACGCCATGACCAGCTTCATCGACCGCACCGAACCCGACCTCGACGCCCACGAACGCTACGGGAAGATCGCCCAGCTCCAGCAGAAGATCTACCCCGCGCTCGCGGACTTGTTCGAGCAGGAGTAGAGGCGGCGGGTGCGGCAGGGTGCCGCACCCGCCGTTGCTCTGCCCCGCGTGAGACTGGCGGCGCGCAAGGGGGACCAGCCCTCGGGCGTTGCGCCGGGCCGGCCCACGCCACCCCCGTATCCGCACCCAGCACATCCGACAACCCCTTAGAAAGGACAGAACAATGACGTTCCTCGTCAACGATCCAGAAAAGTTCCCGGCGGAGGCCGTGGCAGGCTTCGCCGCAGCATACTCAACCTACGTCCAGCCCGTTCACGGCGGAGTCGTGCGGACGGGAGCCTCGCCGAAGGGGGAGGTGTCGATCGTCGTCGGCGGCGGTTCGGGCCACTACCCGGCGTTCGCCGGCTGGGTGGGCCAGGGCATGGCGCACGGTGCTGTGTGCGGCAACATCTTCTCCTCGCCGTCGGCCTCGCAGGCCACGTCCGTGTGCCGGGCCGCCGATAACGGCGGTGGCACCATCATCATGTTCGGCAACTACGCCGGCGACGTCCTCCACTTCGGCAACGCCGCCGAACAGCTGCGCGCCGAGGGCCAGGATGTGCGCATCTTTACGATTTCTGATGACATCGCCTCCAACACGCCTGAGAACCACCTGGATCGGCGCGGGATCGCTGGCGACCTGCTGGTGGTCAAGGCCGCCGGCGCCGCGGCCGCCGAGGGGATGAGCATCGACGACGTCGAAGCGGTGGCCGTCCGCGCCAACGCCCGCACGCGCACGCTCGGCGTGGCCTTCACCGGCTGCACCTTCCCCGGCGCCACCGAGCCGCTGTTCGAGGTGGCACCCGGCACGTTCGGCCTGGGCCTGGGCATCCACGGCGAGCCCGGCATCTCCGAGCACGAGATGATGAGCTGCGACGACATCGCCGCGATGATCATCGACAAACTCCTCGAGGAGGAGCCCGCCCGCGGCGAGGCCGGCTACGAAGGCCGGGTGGCCGTGCTGGTCAACGGCCTGGGCGCCACGAAGTACGAGGAAATGTTCGTCTTCTACGGGGCTGTTAAGCGCATGCTCGAAGATCGCGGGCTGACCATCGTGGGCCCGGTGGTAGATGAGCAGGTCACCTCGCTCGACATGGCCGGTATCTCCCTGTCGCTCATGTTCCTCGACGACGAACTCGAGCGACTCTGGCTTGCCCCCGCCGACACCCCCGCCTACCGGGTGGGTAGCGTGGATGCGGGCTCGGCGGAGCGGCGGGTCGTTGCCGACGAAGAGCAGGCCGAGATCGAGGCGGGCGCCCCGGAGTCGGCCGAGCAGGCCAAGGTGATCGCCCGCGTGCTCGCCGCGTTCGAGGAGCGGGCGCGCGAGGTGGAGCACGAACTGGGGCACATGGACTCCGTCGCCGGCGACGGCGACCACGGCCAGGGCATGGTGCTCGGCGCTACGGCGTCGGCCAAGGCCGCGCGCGAGGCCGTCGAGGCCGGAGCTGGAGCTCGCACCCTGCTCGCCCGGGCGGGAGCCGCCTGGTCCGAGGGCGCGGGCGGAACCGCCGGTGCACTATGGGGCGGGGCGCTCGCCAAGGTCGGAGCGGGCCTGTCCGACGACGCCGCGACGGATGACGCGGGAGTCAAGGCCGCTGTCGTCGACGGAGTGCGATCCTTCGTCACCATGGGCGGGGCCGCGGTGGGCGACAAGACCATCGTGGACGCCTCCGAACCGTTCGCCGACGCGCTCGCCGGCACCGACGCCGAACTCGTGGACGCGTGGGCCGACGCCGCCGACGCCGCCGAAGAAGCCGCCGCCGGCACCGCGAACTTCGCCGCAAAGAAGGGCCGCGCTCGCACGCACGGAGACAAGTCGGTGGGCACGCCCGACCCCGGCGCCACCTCCTTCGCTATCCTGATGAAGGTAGTCCCGCACGTCATCAAGTAACCCTCGGTGGGGGCGGCCGGGCGCCGCCCCCACCGGTACACCCCGGCCCCGGCACAAGGAGGACACATGCTCGCCGCCCACCTCAACGCACCCCACGACCTCGAACTCGTCACCAAGGACCGCCCCGAACCCGGCCCCGGCGAGGTCCTGCTCAAGATCGAAGCCAACACCCTGTGCGGCACCGACTACCGGCTCTACACCGGCGCGAAAACGGCGGGCGTGCGCCCCGGCGTCGTGCCCGGACACGAACTCGCCGGCCGCGTGGCCGCAATCGGGGAGGGCGCGATCGACATCATGCCCGACCTCGAAGTGGGGCGGCAGGCCACCGTGTCGATCGTCGTCTCCTGCGGGTACTGCCGCAACTGCCTCGCTGACCGCGAGCACCTCTGCCTCAACCTCGAACTGTTCGGCTACGGGATCGACGGCGGCCTGCAAGAATACATGATCGTGCCTGAACGCGCACTGCGCCGCGGGAACCTGTTCCTCACCGACGCCGAGCTCGACCCGCGCGCCCTGTGCCTCGCTGAACCGATCTCGTGTTGCCTCAACGGGCTCGACCAATTCAAGGTGAACTCGGGGGAGACCGTGGCCATCCTCGGCGCCGGGCCCATCGGGCTCATCCACGCCCAACTCGCCCTCGCCTCTGGGGCAAGTTACGTGTTCGTGTCAAACCGCGGCGAGGAGCGGCGGAAGGTGGCGGACCGGCTCGGCGCGATCGGCGTGGGGCCGGAGGAGCTGCCCGCGCGCGTGGCCGAGGTGACGGGCGGGGCCGGAGCCAACGTTGTCATCGTGTGCATTGGCGCCGAAGCACTTGCCCAGGACGCGCTCGAACTCGCCGCCGACGGCGGGCGTGTCAGCTACTTCGCCGGATTCCCCAAGGGCTCGACCTCGGAGCTGGAGCCCAACCTCATCCACTACAAGGAACTGGCCGTCACCGGCGGGTCCAACGCCCGGCGGCGCGACGTCAAGCGCGCGATCAAACTGCTCGAGGCGGGCAAGATCAACGTGGACGAGATCGTCACCCACACCTTCCCCCTCTCCCGTGTGGCCGACGCCTACCAGGCGCTCCACGACCGGGTAGGGGTGAAGATCGCGGTCGTGCCCGAGTAGCCGGGGCCGGGCCGCGCGTGGGCTGGGCCTTCGGCGGGGGGTGCCTGCCTCCCTTTCAGCTTTCACGTCTTTCGTTTTCACGGCACGCAAAGTGTTTTCTCGTCACTCAAATGGCCGATTTTGGTGTGCACAAAACACTTTTGGTGACGATAAACGCGGGTGGTCGGGCAGCGCGAGGATTGATGTGGGTGGACCGGTGGGCTAACGCGAAGCCGCCGGGCGGGGGACAATGCCCCGCCCGGCGGCTTGCTTGACGCGGTGGTTACTGGCGCTCGAACTCGCAGATGCGATTGACCTTGTCCTTCGAGCGGCTGTTGGGATCGTAGGTGTACTTGAGGTACTCCTCGAGAAGCTTCTCGGCCAGCTTGGTGCCGATCACCTGCGAACCCATCGCGATGAGGTTGGCGTTGTTCGACAGGACGGCGCGCTCGGCCTGGTAGACGTCGTGGATGCAGGCGCAGTACGCGCCCTCAACCTTGTTGGCTGCGATCGACACGCCAATGCCGGTGCCACACACGAGGATGCCGCGGTCGTACTCGCCGCCGGCCACCGCGGTGGCGACGTCGAAAGCAACGTTGGCGTAGATCGGATCGTCGGATCCAAGATCAGCGACTTCATGACCAAGCTCAGTGGCCTTCGCCATGAGGATTTCCTTCAGCTCCGAAGCGTTGGGGTCACAACCAAATGCCAGTTTCATTCCTGCTCCTTTGACGGGTTCTAGCAATAATCCAATTCTAAGATGCTGTGCTCACTAGCGGAATGGTTGGCGCGTTCATGCCCATAAGTGCACGGTAGGGCGGGGCTTTGCACCCCGCTCGCCGCCCGGCGCCGGACCCTTACCGGCAGCGGCTCTGGCGTGGCTAACTCGTGAGTCTGGGGCCAAAAAGCCAGGTTTTATCAATGAAACTGCTTTTTCTCACCAGTTGGTTACAGGTCGGTCTCCGCCAATTCCGTCAGCTTGAAGATCGCGGGGTAGCGGGTCATGGCGTTCTTGAGGTCATCGAGCACGATCCGCAGGTGGGCGCACAGGGTGGCGTGGGCCGCCGCGAGGTCCTCGGCGAGCAGGGACTCAGTGATCTGCACGTGCTCCTGGTGGAAGCGGGCGAGGGAGTCGCGCGTGGTCAGCCCGAGGAAGCGGGCGCGGTCGAGGTGGGTCTTGTAGTCGGCCACCTGCTGCCACAGGCGTCGGTGCCCGCTGAGCTCGAGGAGCAGCTGGTGAAACTCCTCGTCGAGGGAGAAGAACTCGGACGGGCCGCGTTCGATCGACTCGTGCTGGTGGTCGAGGTTCGTGTGGATCCGCGCCACGACGTCGTCGTTCAAAGGGAAGGAGATGGAGTCGAGCGCGTGAAGTTCGACGGATTCGCGGAGGAATTGGGCGTCACGGATGTCGTCGAGGCTGAGGCTGGAGACGAACGTGCCCTTGCGGGGGACGACGTGGACCAGCCCGTTGTCGGCGAGGAGGATGAGCGCTTCGCGGACGGGAGTGCGTGAGCAGCCGAGTGCCTGCGCGAGTTCGTTTTCGGACAGGAGTGAGCCCGGGGGCAGTTCCAGGCTAATGATCCTGTTGCGCAGCGTGTTGTAGGTGATACGGCGTGCGGAGACGGCTCCCGCGTTAGATGTCATGGCGCCTCAATCCTCGTCGATTCTTGATATCAAGTATGGTCCAAAACTGGATTTCTTATAAATCAGCTTACATACTAGCCAGGATGTAAGGCGGTATGTTAGCCTTGGAGCACGTCATTTTAAGCGCAAGGAGGCGCCGAGACATGAACGAAATGAAAGCTGTTGTTGCGCACGGCCCTGCCGACTTGAGAGTCGACACCGTCCCTGTCCCCACGCCCGGCCCGGGCGAGGTTCTTATGCAAGTGGCCTACGCCGGCATCTGCGGCTCCGACCTCGGATACGCCTTCAAGGGTGCGTCCGGAACCGCCATCCTTCACGATCCGCTCGTGCTCGGGCACGAAATCTCCGGCACGGTGGTGGAGGTTGGCGACGACGTCGACCCTGCGCTGGTCGGCGTGAAGACCTCGGCCTACCCGGCCACCGTGGTGGGCGACGACGTGCTCCCCGAGCACATCGCGAAGCGCCACAACCTGTACCCGTCCGTGCGCTACTTTGGCTCGGCCGCGATGCGCCCGCACACCGACGGCGGCATGTGCGAGTTCAAGGTGATGCGCGCTGATCAGCTACGCCCCCTGCCCGCCGGGCTTGACCTCAAGCGTGCCGCGTTGGCCGAACCGCTCGCGGTGGCGCTTCACGCCATCAACCGCACCCGCGACTACCTGGCCGACGGGGTGGCGGGCAAGACCGTGCTCGTCAACGGCGCGGGCCCGATCGGGCTGCTCGTCGTCGCGGGTGCGAAGGCGCTCGGTGCGGCCCGCGTCGTCGCCGCCGATATGGCCGAGCCCGCCCTCAAGCGCGCTCGCGAGCTGGGTGCGGACGCCACGGTGCTGGTCGGCACGGAGAAGCTGCCGGGCGACGTCGAGGTCGTCTTCGAAAGCTCGGGCGCGCCGGGTGCACTCGGCGGTGTCCTCCAGGCGGTTGCCCGCGGCGGCCTCCTCATTCAGGTGGGCAACCTGCCTGCTGACGAGGTCAAGGCGGTGCTCGGCCAGCTCGTCACCCGTGAGATCACGTGGGCCGGCTCTTTCCGCTTCGTTGATGAGATGGACCAGGCGCTCGCCCTGCTCGCCGACGGCCTGTACGTCGATCCGCTCATGAGCCACGAATTCCCCATCGAAGAAGCCGTCGAGGCTTTCAACGTTGCAGCCGATCGCACGACCGGCTCCAGCAAGGTCATGATCAAGATTTCCTAAACACAACCAGCATCACACGCGTGGATATTCAAAGGAGAACCCCATGAAGAAGATTATTTCCGTGATTGCCGCGGCTACCCTCGCGCTGAGCCTGTCCGCGTGCGGCGGGGACGACGGCGGTAACACCTCTAGCGACGGCACCGTCACCTTCCGCATCGGTTCGAACTGGGCCGCCAGCCACCCGATGGCCAAGGCGATCGACGAGGTCTTCGTGCCCATGATCGAGGAGGAGTCCGACGGCAAGCTCAAGGCGGAGGTCTACCACTCCGGCCAGCTCGGCAACGAGGGCGACCTGTGGGACGGCGTGCGCAACGGCACGATCGAGATGGTCCTCGTCGGCACCCCGATGAACCAGGAGTACTCGAAGATGCTCATCTCGGACTGGCCGTTCCTCTACCGTGACCTCGAGCACGCAAAGGCCGTGTGGACGGGAGACATCGCCCAGGAGATGAGCGACGACTTCCACGAGGCTTTCCCCACCACCTACATCCTCGGATGGGGCCCGAACTCGGCCCGCACCTTCTCCTCTGCCAAGCCGCTGACCTCGATCGACGACTTCCGCGGCCAGAAGTTCCGCATGCCCTCCAATGAGATCCACATCGGCCTGGCCGAGAACCTGGGCGCGTCGGCGCAGGTCATCCCGCTGGGAGACCTGTTCACCTCGCTCGAGACAGGCGTGGTTGACGGCCAGGACAACGGCATGGTCACCATCATCTCCGAGGGCTTCTACGAGGTGCAGAAGTACGTCTACGAGTCGAACCACATCGTGGCGACCCTCGAGATGATCACGTCCGCCAACTTCCTTGACGGTCTGAGCGAGGAGCTCCAGCGGGTTGTTCGCGACGCCGCCGCCAAGGCCTCCGAGGAGGCGTGGACCAACTACATTTCCGCCGTCGACGAGGAGCGCTCGTTCCTCGAGGAGAAGGGCCTGACCGTCACGCAGATCGACGACGCCGAGCGCGCCCGCCTCATCGAGGCCACCAAGCCGGTCGTGGACAAGCTGCTTGCTGAGAACGACTGGGCTGAAGATCTGACCGCGCGTATCCGCGACGTTCAGTAAGACTCACGGTGGGGCGGGCCTGGCTCGCCCCACCACTTTTCTGGAGCACTAACATGTCGAAAACTCTAGACAGAATCTTCCGGGCGCTCGAATACCTCATGGCGATTTTCCTTGCCATCATGGTGGGGCTCATGCTCGTGAACGTCATCATGCGTTTCATCTTTAACTCAGGCCTTGCGTGGTCCGAGGAGGTGGCGCGCCTGTCCTTCATCTTCCTCGTCTACCTGGGCACGATCGGCGCCTTCCGTGACAACCGCCACCTGGGCGTGAACTTCCTACTCGAGCGGTTGCCGTTGCGCGCGGCGCAGGCGATGTACGTGGTTGTGCAGGGCATCGTCATTTGGGTGATGTATCTGCTCATGATGGGGTCGATCTCGCTCGCTCAGCAGTCGCTCAACGATCGCTGGGTGGCCACCCAGTTCCCGCGCTGGATTGTCAGCGGCGTGGGTGCGGTGACCGGCGTCGCGATCATCATTCTCGCGGTGGCGAACATCGTGCGGATGATCCGCGGCACCACGATCGAGGAGCTGCTGCAGGCGCAGAACGACGACTCGGCCGAGGCCCTCTACGACGACGCCGAGGCCGGCGCGCAGGCGGCGCTCGCGGAGATCGAGGAGCTTGAGCGCACCGGATCGGAGCACCACGGCTCGCACACGGGCCACGTCCACGGTAAGGAGGAGCGGCGATGAGCAAGATTCTTTTCACTGCACGATCGGGGATGTCGATCCTGGGCGGGATGACGGGCTTCCTCGTCGCCGCCATCATGATCGGTGTTCCGATCGCGTTCGCGCTGCTGTTCTCGGGTGCGGCGTCGGCGCTCATGATCGGTGGGAGCGCCACTGATCCCCAGATCATTGCCACGCAGTTGCTGCGCGGCACGGACTCGCTGTCGATGATGGCCCTTCCGTTCTTTATCCTCACGGGCGAGCTCATGAACCGCGGCGGTATCACGCAGCGCCTCATCGCGCTGGCCAACATCTCGGTTGGACGCATCCGCGGCGGACTGGGCTATGTCACCATCCTGGTGACCATGCTGTTCGGCGCCCTGGTCGGTTCGGCGGTGGCTTCGACGGCCGCGCTGGGTGCGATCCTCATCCCGATGATGGTCAACTCCGGCTACAACCGCGAGAAGGCCGCCGGCCTGGTGGCTGGCACCAACATCATCACCCCGATCATGCCGCCCTCGGTGCCGCTCATCGTGTACGGTGCGACGGCGGGCGTGTCGATCACCCAGCTCTTCATGGGCGGCATCGTCCCGGCGTTCTACCTCGTGCTACTCATGGGGGCCACCTGGTGGTTCGTCTCCCGTAAGGACGCCGTGCGTTCGGACGTTCCGTGGCCGGGCATGCTCGGCTTCCTCAAGCTCCTCGGCGGTGCCTTCTGGGCGATCTTGCTGCCGGTCATCATCCTCGTGGGCCTGCGCTCCGGCGTCTTCACCGCCACCGAGGCCGGCGTCATCGCCGCCGTGTACGCACTGTTCGTGGGCGGCGTCATCTACCGCGAACTCGACATGAAGGTGATCATCCGTGCCCTCGTGTCCTCGGCGAAGATGTCCGCCGTCGTCATGTTCCTCGCCGCGACCGCGCAGGTGGCCGGCTACTTCATGACGATCTCGGGCCTGCCGGGCGTGGTCACTTCGATCATGGAGCCCTTCATCGACAAGCCGAAGCTGCTCGTGCTGGTGCTCATGATCTTCGTGTTCCTGCTCGGGTTCATCCTCGACGTGATCCCCACGATCCTCATCCTCACCCCGCTCGTCATCCCCGTCCTGCAGACGGCCGGCGTGGACCTGGTGTACTTCGGCATTATCTTCACCCTCGCCAACGTGCTGGGGCTGATCACGCCGCCGGTCGGGCCGTCGCTGAACGTGGCGAGCGCTGTGGGCAACGTGCGCATCGAGGCGGTGGCCAAGACCGTGCTGCCCTACCTCATCTCCCAATGCGTGCTGGTGCTGCTGTTCGTGGCCTTCCCCGGACTCATCACTGTGCCGCTGGGCTGGTTGACGTAGCCGGAAGGCGGGCTCGGCGCCGGGATTCGCGCCTAGCGCCGGGCCTGTTGGGCTCGCGCCCGGCGCCGGGGCTCCACCCGGCGAATACCCCACCCGCCGCCGGGCCCGCCGGCTTCGTATCTGCAACGCTCATCCGGAATGTGCAACGGTAAAAAGTGCGAAATTGGTGTTGCATCTGGGGGATTAGCGTTGCATATGCGTAAAGAAAGCGGCGCGTGTGGGTCTTGTGACTCGCACGCGCCGCTGTTGCGCTCAACCTCAGCGGCCCTCTAAGACCTCTGGGTTGACCGCGTTTTTCGGTGTCTGGCCGTTCAGCCAACGCTGGATATCCTCGGCTCCAATCCGCGCGGCGATCCGCGCCGCTTCCTTGGACGCGCCGCCCAGGTGGGGCGTGACAGTGAGGCGTGGCGTGTTGAGGATCCGATGATCGGCGGGGAGCGGCTCGAACGGGAAGACGTCGAGCGCGCCCGCGAGCTGGGCATTGTCACCATTTCCATCCATGGCGACGCGCGGCCGTACGAGGACCTCGAGGCGGCCCTTGTACAGAAGTTCGGGCTGAAGGCTGCGCGGGTCGTGCCTGCGCTGGGCCCGGGACAAGCCGCGCGTGAGAACGTGGCCCGGGAGACGGCGTCGTTCCTGGCGACCGCGCTGGCGGAGGGGGCCGCGGTGGCGATCGGGGCGTCCCAGACGGTGGCGATGGTTCCCGCTTTTGCTGCCGAGAGTTTCCCACGGGGCGTGTCCTTCGTGCCCGGATCGGGAGGGTATGCCGGGGCCGATCGGTCGCTCAACCCCGATCACGTGGCGCAGGCCTTCGCGGATCGGACAAACGGGCAGAGTTTCGCGCTTGCCGCTCCGCTCGTTGGCGTCGATGCGGAGGTTGCCTCGGTGCTGGCTGGCAACGACGCGACGAACGAGGTGCTGAGGCGAGCGCGCGAGGCCCACGTCTTTATTTCGGGCATCGGGACCCGATTCGGCGGCTCCGCCTGGGACCGGGCCGCGCTCGCGCCGGAGATTAATGACGCGGAGCTCGCCGAGTTGGCGCGCCGCGGGGCCATGTCGGATATCAGCGGCCGGTTCTTCGATACCGACGGGCGTGCGGTCGCTGGAGCCTTCGACCAGCGCATCATCGGCTTAACCCTGGAGGAAATCCGCCAAATTCCGCAGAGGATTGTGGCCACAGAGGGAGCCGACCGGGCCGAGCCGCTCGCTGCGGCGGTCAGTGCGGGCCTGTTCAACGTCGTGGTGATCGACCGCGAGAACGCCGCGGCCCTGCTATTCCAGTAGATTAGCGCGCCCCGCCACGGGCCGAAACCGGGCCCGCCTTCCCCGCCCCGTGGCTTACCCTGGAAGTAGCCACGAGGTAAGGACGGGACATGAATCTTCTTTCGCGAGCGCAGGGCTGCCTGTGGGGCTTGGCCATCGGTGACGCGCTTGGTATGCCCACGCAGGACCTACCCCCGGACATCATCTGCGCCGACTACGGCCACATCCACTCCCTCCTCCCCGCCGGCCCTCGCCAAGTCATCGCGGCGGGCGCGCCCGCGGGCATGATCACCGACGACACCGAGCAGGCCATCGTCCTCGCCCGCCTCCTTGCCGCCGACGGCCGGGTTGACCCCCGCGCCCTCACCGACGCCCTCCTCACCTGGGAAAACGACATGATCGCGCGCGGCTCCCTTGACCTCCTCGGCCCGTCCACCAAGCGCGCCCTTCTTGCGATCCGCGAGGGCGCTTCGCCCGCCGACGCCGGCCGCACTGGCACCACCAACGGCGCGGCGATGCGGGTGGCCCCGGTGGGGATTGTGGTGCCGTCTGAGCCGATGGGCGAGCTTGTCGACGCCGTCGTTGCGGCTTCTCGCCCCACCCACGGAACGTCGGTGGCGCTGGCGGGTGCGGCGGCGGTGGCGGGGGTGGTGTCGGCGGCGCTGGACGGTGCTGACCTGGCCGCTGCCCTGGAGTTTGGCCTGGCCGCGGCCGCTGAGGCCGCGGCCCAGGGCACCCACTTCACGGCGCCCGACATCGCCCTTCGCACCCGATGGGCGATTGACCAGCTCCGCCGAGCCCCCGACCCGATCACTGCCCTCTTCCACCTGATCGGCACCTCGATGCAGTCGCACGAGTCGGTGGTCGCGGCGCTCGCGATCACCGCGCTCGACATCCCGGATTGGGAGGCCGTGTGCTTGGCGGCCTCGGCGGGTGGCGACACCGACACGGTCGGCGCGATGGTCGGCGCCATGCGCGGCGCGCTCTCGGGCATGGAAACCTGGCCGGCCGACGTCGTGAATCAGATCGCCGAACGCAACTCGCTCAGCTTCGACACCCTTGCCCCCGCCCTCCTCGAGCGCCGCGCGCGGGCGGTCGGAAAGGACGCGCCATGACGCTGATTCACACGGGTTCCGTGATCGTCGACCAGGTGCTACGCATCGCGAAGATGCCCGAGCCGGGCGGCGACATCGTGGCCACCGGGGCCTTCACCGTGGCCGGCGGTGCGATGAACTCCCTGCTTGCGGCCGTGCGCGACGGCATGGACGTGCTCTACTGCGGGCTGGTGGGCACCGGCATGAACGCGGCCGTCATCGCCCGGGCGCTCGAGGAGGCGGGCGTGCGCGTCAACTACGAGCGCCTCCCCGCCGACAACGGCTTCTGCGTTGCCCTCGTCGAGGACTCCGCCGAGCGCACGTTCATCACCTCGATCGGGGTGGAGGGAGACTTCGGGATCGAGCACCTCGATGCGATCGACGTCCGCCCGGGCGACTTCGTCTACGTCTCCGGCTACTCTCTCGCCACCGCGAAAAACGCCGACGGCCTCGCCCGCTGGCTGCCCGGCCTGCCGCCGTCGGTCACGGTGTTCGTCGACCCCTCGCCCCTCGTCGCCGACCTCCCCTTTGACCTGTTTGCCCCGGTCCTCGCGCGCTGCGACATCCTCAGCGCCAACGAACGCGAGGCCGCCGTCATCCTCGAGCGTTTCGGCGTGCTCGGTGCCGGCTTTGATCACGACGACGTCGCGCGCGAATTGGCCGCCGCCCTGCCGGAAGGTGCGTGGGCAGTGGTACGCAACGGGGCCGAGGCCACGCGGGTGAGCCGCAACGATGGGAGAGGCAAGGTCACCGCGGTGCCGACCTTCCCCTGCGAGCCGGCGGACACCAACGGGTGCGGCGACGTCCACGCGGGCGTGCTGCTTTCTGCGCTGGACCGGGGCCTTGACATGATGAGCGCCGTGGAGCGGGCCAACGCGGCCGCGGCCCTCAAGGCCGGGCGGAGCGGGCCGAACACGGCGCCCACGTCCGCCGAAATCGACACCTTCCTGAGGGAGCTCGGCCGGGCCGGCCGCTAAGCCTGTCCGGCTACCAACGGTCGAAGGTGAGGAACATGGAGAGTACCAAAGTGCCGGCTACATTCGGAGCGGCCGGCGGCGTCGCTGGCTCGTTGCACGTGATCATCATGGGCGTGGCCGGCTGCGGCAAGACCACCGTGGCGGGCATCCTCCAAGACCGCTGGGGCTGGGACGCCGCCGAGGCCGACGACTTCCACCCGCAGGCGAACGTCGAAAAGATGCACTCCGGGGTTCCCCTCACCGACGACGACCGCTGGCCCTGGCTCGAAACCATCCGCGCCTGGATGACCGAGAAGGAAAACGAGGGCCGGTCCACGATCGTCACCTGCTCCGCCCTCAAGAAAAGCTACCGCGACGTGTTGCGCAACGGCGCGGCCCGCGTCATCTTCATGCATCTTGACGGCGACCGCTCCCTTCTTGCCAGCCGCCTTGGCGCCCGCACCGGCCACTTCATGCCCGCCTCCCTCCTCGACTCCCAGTACGCCACCCTCGAAGCCCTCCAGCCCGGCGAGCTCGGGGCCGTGATTGACGTGGCGGGCACGCCCGCCGAGATCGCCAACGAGGTGGAGGCCCGGATCCGGGAGGTCAGCAAATCGGGATCGGTAGCTAACTGGTGAATCTGGGGCTTCAAAAGCCCGGTTTTGACACTGAAACTGCTCAGATTCACTAGTTAGCTACAAGAGGCGCGGCTAGCCACCCGGAGGTGAGAGCCTGATTACTCGGAAAGGACCAGCCGGACCTGCGATTGTCTGAGCATGTCGAAGGTATTGGTGTACTCAACCCCGAGTGCTTGGCACGCGTTGGGGATCTTGACTCTGTTGACGCCACGGGAAAAGGTTTCATGAGTGACAAGGGTGAGATTATGGGCGCGAGCGTAAGTGACGAGCAAAAAGTCGGCATGGCTCGCAGTGAAGCTGTCGCGCGCGACCTGCGTAAAATTGTTGTTGTAAACCCAGGTACTGAGCTCGGTGAAGTAGCGCGTCGTGGGGGCATCAATCTCTTGAAAGAAGTCTTTCCTCGCTCGTGCCCACGCGCCCAGTTCGTCGTTTCCCTGCACAAGTTCGTTACGAACAGCGGTGATGCTGTGGATCTGAGATTGTTCAAAGGCCATGTTTAACCACGACCAAAAACCCGGCGCGAAGTCGAAGCCATAGTAGAGATTCTTGGCTTGGATGAAGACGTTGGAATCGAGCAGGTACGTCATGCCGTGAGGAGCCTGTCAGCGAGATTTTCGAACGTCGAGGGCTTCTTCGTGCCGAGGAGCCGGTAGGCGTCCCGGAACGGGGTGGCCCCGGCGAATGCGCTTTCGAGCACAGCGCGGGCGAACCGTGCGCTGACCCGGCGTGGATGTGTCTTGTAGAAATCGCCTCCGGAACTCGGGGCTGGGCGGCTGGCGAGGAGCTCAAGGATGCGCCGGTGCTCGGCTTCGTAGGCTTCGTGATACGGGTCCCACGCCAATAGCCCGACATCAAAGAGCCGCTTGAGCACGACAAGTGTGCTTGCCTTGAATATCCCGGCGAGGCGTTCAAGCTCGTCGTCATCAAGGACCCCCGCATACTGCTCGCGGAGAACGGCCTGAGGAATGAGGACCTCGGCGGAGACGCGGTTGCACCACAACTCTTCGGCGTTCCCTGCATGCGTTTCCACCTCCGCGTCAGAAAGTGCGCTGTGTCCTAGCCAGAGGTGAGCAAGCTCGTGGAGAATTGTGAAGATCTGTGCGGCCTGCGTGTCAGCACCGTTGACGAAGATCAGGGGCGCCCGGGCATCGGCCAACGCGAAACCGCGGAATTCTGCCACGTTCAGCTTGCGGTGGGTGTTGTTACCGACGATTCCACTGACCATCACGAGGACTCCGGCTTGCTCGACGACGTCGATCAGGGCGCTGCGGGCTTCACTGATTGTGCGGAGCTTGTGCCTGCGGGCAACGTCGAAGCCAAGCAAATCGATCATCTCGGCTGCAACATGGGCCACGGGACTCTGTATGGTTGCCGCCCCAATGAATGGTACCAGGGGCAGGCCCACCTCTTCGGCGTACTCCCTGTACCAATCTTGGCGATTCTGGCACTCGTAAATGGTGTCGAGAAGGTTGGCCGACGGTTTGGCAACTGCCCGGTTGCTCAGAGTTCGCATGTCGGGGATGGGGATGTGCTCGGCGGGAGGCTCGTCAAGAAAGAGCGCGGCGAAGGGGGTATAGGTGTCCGCGGCGAACTTCTGGATCTGGTTCAAGGTGGGCGTGCGGCTTCCGCTCACCCATTCGTGAAGGTGCGGGGCGCGCCTTGCGATGTCGTTGTTATCCCAACCGGCACGTTCAGTTGCCCAGGTCAGTAGCTCAGGCGCGACATTCACGCGGACGACCATTGGCACCCCCTCAACTGCACTCGTTGCTCGTGGCATAACACTATCAACGCTGCCCTACGGCAAGGAGAAGATTTCCACAGCGCCCCCGGATCATTTAACAAACAGGGACAAATCATCATGCCAGGACTGTCCAGCCAACAAGCCCATCATCTCAGGAATCCAGGCCTATCAATAAGGTAACGGGCGACGTTCGAGCGCTTCCTGGGCGGCCGGGCTGAGGGGAGTCTTGTCGGAGGCCGGTTCTAGACTGTGGAGTGAGAGGCCGGCCCTGGCCGCGGCCGCGCGTGAAGGAAGGAGAACGCCCGTGTTTGGAATGCAGTCGACGTCGCTCGCGGAGCGCATCGTGCGGGCGCTCGCGCTCCGCCGGGCGAAGCAGATCTTGGGAGGCCGCGCATGATCCTCGCAGCTGTGATTGGCCTGGCGGTCGGCGTGGTGGTGGGCATGCTCGGCGCCGGGGGAGGGATCCTGTCCGTCCCGATCCTCGTGTACATCCTGGGGCAGGAGCCGCATCAGGCTACGGCGGCCTCGCTGGTGATTGTGGCGTTGACGGCGTGCGTGTCGATTATTCCCCATGCGCGGGCGGGCCGCGTTCGGTGGCGCGACGGACTGATCTTCGCCGCGCTGTCCGCGCTGGGCTCGTTCGCCGGGGCGCGGGCGTCGGCGCTCGTGGCACCGACGGTGCTCATGGTGTCGTTCGGGGTGATGCTCAGCGTTGTGGCGGTGGTGATGCTACGCAAGGCGTGGAAGATGCGTAGAGATGCGGGTGACATGCCTGGCGGGGAGGCCCGTGGCGCGAGCCCGCTGGTGTTGCTGGCGGTGGCCACACTAACGGGCGTGCTCACCGGGTTCTTTGGCGTGGGCGGGGGATTCGTGGTGGTGCCGGCGCTCGTGCTGGTGCTGCATTTCTCGCCGAAGAAGGCCACGGGCACGTCACTGCTGGTGATGATCATCGCCTCGCTCATGGGCCTGTTGGGCCGAATCGGCACGGGTGTGGAGCTGAACTGGGACATCGCGCTGGCGTTTGCGGCGGCGAGCATGTGCGGAGGGCTGGTCGGCGCCAGGTTAACCACGCGCGTGCGGGAATCCACGCTCACGTTGGCCTTCGGCATCCTCCTGGCGGGGGTGGCGCTGGGAACCCTCGTCGAGGCGCTGCCGGGGGTGATCCGTGGCTAGGGGCGTTGACGTTGTGGCCGAGTGCCTGGCGGCGAGCGGAGAGCCGGGCCGCAACTACCTCTGGGCTGGCTACACCGAGTTCTACCGCCACACCTTTGCCGCGTTCACGCGCATGGCGCGCACGATCCAATCAGGCGGGACGGCGGCCGACGTCGTTAACTGAGCTGGGGCCCCAGCGCGCTGAGCGGTAACACGTGGAAGCCGCTGGGCAAGGTGAAGCCCGTGCGCCCGCCGGTTTCTTTGGCTGTATTTTGGGCGTTCCCGGAATCAGCGTTTACCGAGGTCGCAGGGTGGCGTTGTCACTTTTGCGGACGTCTCGCTGTCACTCTTGCGGATGTTTCACTGTCGCTTTTGCGGATGTTCTGCTTTCACTTCAGCGGACGTTGGGTGGCCGCTCTTACAGGGGCCGTACCGGTCGGAGCATTGCTAACTGGTGAATCTGAGGTCGAAAAGGCCGGTTTTTGCGATGAGATTGTTCAGGCTCACCGGTTACGCCGGCTCGGCGGTCTGGCGGGTGCTGAATCTCCATTGACGGGAGAGCAACGCTCTGACCTGGAGTTTTATCTTCCGCCCGGGCCGGGTCTCTCGCCGCCCCGTCAAATCTCATGACTCTGAGGCTCGAACCCCCGATTTTGGCGATGAAAAGCTACAGGGTCCTGAGATTTGACGGCCGGCCACCTCCGCACCGCCGGCCCAGCCTACTTCCCGGCCTCCTGCGGCACCGAGCATGCGTGCCCGCCGGCGTGGAACCCGGGCGCCTCGAGCTGGAAGGTGGTGTGGGCAACGTCGAAGTGCTGGTCGACGCATTCGCGCATGGCGCGCAGCACCTGCTGGGCGTGCCCGTCGGTGAAGCATTCATCGTCGAGGACCACGTGCGCGGTGAGTACGGGCAGCCCGGTGGAAACGGCGGAGGCGTGCAGGTCGTGGACCTCCACCACGTGATCCACCGCGACCAGGTGCCGCCGCACCTCCTCCAAATCAAGCCCCTCGGGTGCGAACTCCATGAGCACCCGGATCGTCTCGCGAAGGATGACAAACGCGCGCGGCAGGATGAGCGCGGCGATGAAGAGGCCGGCCAGGGCGTCGGCGCGTTGGAACCCGGTGCCCCAGATGACGATCGCTGCCACGATCACGCCGAGCGAGCCGAGCGCATCATTAAGCACCTCGAGGAAGGCTGCCCGCAGGTTGAGGTTGGCCTCCCGGCTGCCGTGTAGCACGAGCAGGCCCGCGAGGTTCGCGCACAACCCGATCACGCCGAACACGAGGAGCTCGCCGGCGGGCACGACCGGCGGGGCGAACAGTCGCTGCACGCCTTCGATCACGGCATACCCGCCCACGACCAGCAGCAGCACAGCCTGCCCGAGCGCGGCAATAACCTCGACGCGGCGGAAGCCCCACGTGCGCTGGGCTGTGGCAGGGCGCAGCATGAGCGTCGCGGCTACGAGCGCGACCACCAGCCCGGACAGGTCGGTGAGGGCGTGCACGGTGTCGGTGAGCAGTGCGAGGCTGCCCGTGACGATCGAGCCGACGAGCTGCGCGGCCACGATGATTCCCGTGATCACGACGACGATCGTGAGCCTCCGCCGATGGTCAGGCGTCGCGGGGGAGCCGGCCGCGCCAGCGTGAGAGTGTGAGTGCATGTGGTGGGACATTTAGGCCTCGTTGGGGTGCATGAGTTGGGAACACAGAGTGACCTGGGAGCCGGTGGCTGCGAGGAGGTGCTCGGAGGCTTGGAGGAGGGAGGCGAGGTCGTCGGCGTCGGCGAGGCGGTACCAGGAGGCGCGGCCCTCCGCACGGAATTCGATGAGGCCGCATTCGAGCAGGCAGGAGAGGTGTTTGGAGACGGTGGATTGGGCGAGCCCGAGGTGATCGACCAAGTCGCGCACGCGGTGCTCGCCGTAGGAGAGGTGGTGGAGAACGGCGAGGCGTGTGGGGTCGGACAGTGAGTGGAAGAGGCTGGCGTAGACCGCGGTGGCGGAGTGGTCGAGGGGAGGGCTGCTGATCGTCATGACTCGATAGTATCGCGTTTGGGCGATAAATGTTACCCGATGGTGGCGTAGTCGGCATGCACTGCTTGGCTTGTGGGCGAGTGGGTGTTGTGAAGGGGGTGCGGCTAGAATGACCACCACGGGTAAGCACGACCCTTCACAGAAAGGTCACGCAATATCATGTCTAATCAGGATTTTCCGCCGAACAATCCGCCCCAGCCAACGCCGGGATTCCAGCCTCAGCCGGGGTTTCAGGAGAACTCGGCGTTCTAGGGTCAGCCGACGTATCAGGCTCAGCCCCCGCATGTGTACCAGCAGCATTACGGTATGGCTGCTCCTCAGGCGCCTGGAATGAAGAGGGTGAATAAGACTCTGTACATCCTGATGTCGTTCTTCTTCAGCACCTTTGGCGTTCACAGTTTTCTGCGCGGTCAGGTTGGGATTGGTGTTTTGATGCTGCTCGTGTCGTGGATGACGCTCGGTATTTGGCAGTTGATCGATTTTATTATCGGGCTGACCAAGATCGGCGACTACCCGGGCGACGATTTTGTGTTCACGGAGCATGGTAACTGGGCTTAGCGCTGGGCTATGCCCAACGGACGCCGGAGTCCGGCGTCCGTTGGCCGGCCGCGGGCAGGCGCCTGGATCCCCGGACGCCCGCCCGCATTCCGCCCTCACGATCTGAAGGTACAGTGCAGCTCGCCCCGCCATGCGCATGAGGGCAGACTGCCCGCCCGCGCCGGGATCAGTGCGAGGTAATCTTCGTGCTCCCCGCGCAGGCGGGGATGAGCCCTGCGCCGGGAACCGCGCGAAAAACTGAGCCACCCACTGGCTCAATTACAACTGCACAATCGGCTCAAAAACACTTGACCATACACACATACGGTCGCAAGAGGTATTGACCTCGTGGCTAATTCTGCCATCACTACTTGCAGTAGGTGTGACACGCCTGGCCGGAAGAGCTACTTAAGCTCGGTGTACTTCGTCGCGGTACCTCTTGACTTGTCCACGGGATACTTCTCACCGTTCAGGTTTACTTTCCGCACTATCTCATGACCGAGGTCGGCATCCAGATCCGAGGCAAGCTGAAGACAGTAAATGACAATGTCCGCTAATTCCTCGAGGAGTTCATCGCGATGCTCAGCCACAGCGGATTCAGCGGTTCGCCATTGAAAGACCTCGAGGAGTTCGGAGCACTCAAGGGAGATCGACAGCGCGAGATCCTTAGCGTTATGGAACTTTCGCCAGTCGCGTTCTTCTCGGAAAGCGTTGATTAATGATGTCAGTGTCGAAATGGAATCACTGTTGAGCGGTTTCTCCGGACTAATGCTCGGCATCATTCCTCCAGACTTCATTAGGCTTCGTAGTGTTTGTCCTTGCATGTTGATACCCGAAACTATAGCGGTCATGACATCTATCCTCGTCAGGTCCAGATAGTCAGCGCGCGGGTGCGTTATTGTTTACTCAAGATTGCCATTCTCAAGAGTGTGACAGGTGTGATTTCATGGAGTGCGATAGTGCGATGGGTCTGGAGTTGATCGGCGATACGCACGTGGAGCGCTGGGAATTTGGCAACGTGAACGAAGAGAGCATTAGCCGTTCAATCTCTCCGGTGGAAAGCTGGACCGAAGAGCTTATTCGCAAGTACACGCTTGAATACCCCACGATCTATGTGGTCGAATACCCTGACAAGAACAAATATCGTAAGAAGTTTCATGTATACGTTGGCGAAACAAACAATATCCAACGTCGACTGGCAGAGCATGCCGATCCGAAGCGCGAATATCGTGACAACTGGAGGCGTGCGGCTCGCGAGAATAAAGCGAACGTATACGTCATTGCGAACACGATTTTCAACAAGTCCCTCACGCTTGATATCGAGAATGAACTCATACTGATGCTCTCAGGTTCGCCATCGGTGGAGGAGATTCACAATTGGCGTGGCAACCCACAAGGTGACTATTTCACTCACGAGAAGCTAGACGAGGTATTCGGAGATATCTGGGAAAGGCTCCAAATTGAGAACCCAGATCTCTTCCTCGATATCGAAACAATCAAGGACTCGGCGCTTTTTAAAGCGTCGCCGTTCCACAAGCTCTCAGCGTCGCAAGCTCAAGCAAAGGAGCAGATCTTTGCGACGATCGTGGAAACGATCGGAGAGCTCCACCAGTCGGAAGCGCGCGAGAGCGCCTCCGATGCTACGAAAACGGATTCCTTAGGAAAGCTGATCCATGTAGCAGGCGGAGCAGGAACGGGCAAGACTGTGCTTCTCAGTAGCGTTTTTGCGGATCTTGCGAAACTGCTCGTTGAGGAAGGTAAGAACGGTAATGTCAGAATCGTTGAGCCGGAGGAGATTACCTCCTTTGAGGAGGCTAACTACCGGAATCTTGACGTCCACATCGTCGTTAATCATGTCGAGCAATGTACCGTTTACAATCAAATAGCGAAGAAGCTGCAGCTTCAGTCGAAGGACGATCAAATCGTTCACAAGCCTTCGCCTTTCATTAATCGCTTTTCGACGGATAGGCCTGTTGATGTTGTTCTAGTTGACGAGGCGCATCTTTTGTTAACGCAGGGTGATCAAGGGTATTCAAGCGACAACAAGAATCAGCTATACGACATTCTTACGCGCGCACAGGTTGTCCTCGCCATCTACGATCCGCGGCAGGTCGTATCAATTAAGCAGTACGCAAATGCGGGTTGGAAAGACTGGATGCAAGGGGTAACGCACGAGACGATTGAGCTGAAAGAACAGCATCGGATTTCAGCGTCGGAGGGTGTCATTAGATGGATTGACAGCATTACCCGCGATCTCGAGATCGAACCGTATCCTGAAGGAGATGACAGCTACGATATCAAGGTGTTTGACTCGCCCCAGCAGTTGCACGAAGCCATCAAAGAAAAGGCGCGATCTGTGGAGCACGGTCTTTCTCGACTTATCGCAAGCTATGACTGGAGCTGGAGTGAGACAAAGACGCCTTGGGGACAAGAAAAGAGGAGCGCGTTTGATCCAAAGAATCTTGAAGGTGATACTGGTTTGCGCGCAAAGATTGAAGCTCGTAGCAAGGACGTTCTATGGTCAGTCAGCATAGGGGACTGGAGTCTGCCCTGGAACTATGAGTTAGAAGCGACATACTCGGCGCCGGACAAGAAGGCGTTAAGAGGAAAAGCTTGGGCGGAACAAGATCAGACGATCAATGAAGTCGGATCGATCTATACGATTCAAGGATTCGACCTTAATGTCGCTGGCGTCATCCTTGGAAAGTCCGTTACCTTCCGTAGTGGAAGGATCGTCCTAGACCCGGCAAGTAGCAAGAATGCCCGGGTGACAAACCAACGCCGGGACTCTGGTCGGCCAAAGGAAGAGGTATCGCGCGAGCTTCTCCAAAACGAACTCAACGTGTTGATGACACGAGGTGTGAACGGCCTTTATGTCTACGCTGAGGATCCAGAGCTTCGGGAGGCTCTTAAAGCGAGTGTTAAGAGCGCCGGTAATATCCGCATCTAGTCAGAGATTCTGGGACGCGTAGTCTCCGGACGCAAGCCGTGCCCCGGCGTCGTGACGCCGGCCTAGGCACCCGGGCCCAAGCGCGCGTGAGGCGGGCCCGCCACCCGGGGGCTTGCCGTTGCGGGAACCGGGTCGAAAGTCGCATATGGCGCCCGGCCGGTGATACATTTGAGGGCGGTGCGTGGCGGCTAAGGCCGCCCATACTAGGCGGGCCACACCGCTCGAAATAGGCGGGCCGAACCGCCCGAAACGGGTGGCGCGCCCCTACAACATACGACAACCCATGATTCCCAACGGAGGGCAGATGACAAAGTACGTATACGACTTCACCGAGGGTGATAAGGACCAGAAGGACCTCCTCGGCGGTAAGGGCGCGAACCTGGCTGAGATGACCAACCTTGGTCTCCCGGTGCCTCCCGGCTTCACGATTACCACGGAGGCCTGCCGCGTGTACCTGAACGAGGGTGCGGCGCCGGAGGAGCTGGACGTGCAGGTCACGGGCGCGATCCGTGAGGTCGAGGCGAAGATGGGCAAGCACCTGGGTGATCCGGCTGATCCGCTGCTCATGTCGGTGCGCTCGGGTGCGAAGTTCTCCATGCCGGGCATGATGGAGACCGTGCTCAACATTGGTCTGAACGACGAGTCGGTGCTCGGCCTTGCGGAGCAGTCCGGGGATGAGCGTTTCGCGTGGGATTCGTACCGCCGCCTGGTGCAGATGTTCGGCAAGACCGTGCTGCACATTGAGGGTGAGCCGTTCGCGGACGCCCTGCATGCCCTCCAGGATGAGAAGGGCTACGCCGGCGATCCGGACATGACCACGGAGGACCTGCAGCGCCTGGTGATGGAGTTCAAGGCGATTGTCAAGGAGGCCACGGGCCACGACTTCCCGCAGAACCCGCGCGAGCAGCTCGATCTGGCGATCAAGGCCGTGTTCAACTCGTGGAACACGGAGCGCGCCCGCATCTACCGCCGCCGCGAGCACATCCCGAACGACATCGGCACCGCCGTCAACGTCCAGACCATGGTGTTTGGCAACATGGGCGCGGGCTCCGGCACGGGCGTGTGCTTCACGCGCGATCCTTCCACGGGCCACTCGGGCGTGTACGGCGACTACCTCGAGAACGCGCAGGGCGAGGACGTGGTGGCGGGCATCCGCAACACGCTGCCGCTGTCGGCGCTCGGTGAGCTGGACAAAAAGTCGTATGACGAGCTGCTGGCCATCATGGACCGCCTCGAGATCCACTACCGCGACCTGTGCGACATCGAGTTCACGGTGGAGCGCGGCAAGCTGTGGATGCTGCAGACCCGCGTGGGTAAGCGCACCCCGGCCGCGGCGTTCCGCGTGGCGGACCAGCTGGTCGACGAGCGTCTCATCACTCGCGACGAGGCGGTCACCCGCGTGACGGGCGACCAGCTCACCTCCCTGCTCTTCCCGCAGTTCGACAAGGACGCGAAGAAGGTCACCATCACCCGCGGCATGCCGGCCTCCCCGGGCGCGGCCGTGGGCGAAATCGTCATGGACAACGCCACCGCGGTAGCACGCACGCAGGCGGGCGCGAAGGTGGTGCTCGTGCGTCGTGAGACGAACCCCGAAGACCTCCAGGGCATGGTGGTCTCCGAGGGCATCCTCACCGCCCGCGGCGGCAAGACCTCGCACGCGGCCGTGGTGGCGCGCGGCATGGGCCGCTGCTGTGTGGTCGGCGCCGATGACCTGGTGGTCGACGACGTGGCCGGCACCATGAAGGTCAAGTCCACCGGCAAGGAATTCAAGGTGGGCGACATCATCGCGATCGACGGCACCACCGGCGAAATCTTCGAAGGCGACGTGCCCGTGACCGACTCCCCGGTCACCACCTACCTGGCCGAAGGGCTCGAGGCCGGCCTCGCCGCCGCACACACCGATGACGACCGCGACCTGGTGGGCGCCGTGGACCGCATCATGAGCCACGCGGACGAGAAGCGCCGCATGCTCGTGCGCGCCAACGCCGACTCGCCGGAGGATGCCGCCCGTGCCCGCGCGTTCGGCGCCCAGGGCATCGGCCTGTGCCGTACCGAGCACATGTTCCTTGGGTCCCGCCGCAAGCTCATCGAGAAGATGATCCTCGCCCACGACGAGGCGACCCAGGCCGAAGCGCTGGCCGAGCTGCTGCCATACCAGCGCGAGGACTTCATCGGCATCTTCGACGCGATGGACGGCCTGCCGGTCACCGTGCGCCTCATCGACCCACCGCTGCACGAGTTCCTGCCCGACCTGACCGACCTGTCGGTTAAGCTCGCGGTCAAGGAAGCCAAGGGCGAGGAGATCACCGACGACGAGCGCGAGTTGCTCGCGGCCGTGAAGTCGCACCACGAGCAGAACCCCATGCTGGGCCTGCGCGGCGTGCGCCTCGGGCTGAAGATCCCGGGCCTCATCCGCCTGCAGGTGCGCGCGATCGCCGAAGCCGCCGCCCACCTGATGAAGGAAGGAAAGGACCCGAAGCCGGAGATCATGGTCCCGCTCATCGGCGGCGTGCGCGAACTGCAGATCGTGCGCGACATGGCCCTCGAAGTCATCGCCGAAGTCTCGAAGGAGACGGGCGTGGAGCTCGACCTGCCGATCGGCAACATGATCGAGCTGCCGCGCGCGGCCGTGTCGGCTGACACGATCGCCACCGAGTCCGACTTCTTCTCCTTCGGCACGAACGACCTCACCCAGACCACGTGGGGCTTCTCGCGCGACGACGTCGAAGGCACGTTCTTCAACGAATACTTCGACTACGGCGTGTTTGGCGTGTCCCCGTTCGAGTCCGTGGACCTCGGTGGCGTGGGCGCCCTCGTGGACATGGGCGTGCAGCGCGGCCGCCACTCCAAGCCCAACATGAAGATGGGCGTGTGTGGCGAGCACGGCGGTGACCCGAGCTCGATCCACTTCTTCGAGAAGGTCGGACTGAACTACGTGTCCTGCTCGCCGTTCCGCGTGCCGGTGGCCCGCCTCGAATCGGGCCGTGCGGCCATCGAGAACGAGACCACGTACGTGCGCCACTTCAACGACCTGTAAATCGCTGAAGGGCCTGCGAGTACGCGGGCGAATCGGGAGGGGCTCGGCCAGGGATGGCCGAGCCCCTCCTTCTTTCCGCTGGCGGGCCGGGCGGCGTCGGTGGGCGCGGGCCCGGCGGCGTCGTCGGGAAATCGATGCCCCAAAAGTGACGTATGTTATAATGATGGGGTCATGTCGCACAGACGTGCCCCTCACACGCACACACGAAAGGGACATCGTGGACAACGAACTCACACCCACGCCTGAATCGGCAGATGGTACCGAGACCGCGCCGCTTCAAAGGGCTGACGGCCCCGAGGCGGCGGGCGCCGCGCAGTCGGCCCCCACGGAGCCGCTGCCCCAAAACCCCACGGAGCCGCTCGAGCAGGCCGCTCCGGCTGACTACACGCCCACCGACTCCTACGCCGCGGCCCCGGCCAACACCTATGGGCAGGCGCCCGGCGCCCCGGCGTCGCCGGCCGCCGAGAACGCCCCACAGGCCTACGATCCGAACGCGGCCCCTGCCTACGTGCCCTACGTGCCCGGCCAGGGCTACGACCCGAACGCAGTCTACGCGGCCGGCGCCCCGGCGTCGTCGGCCCCCGCGAACCCCGCGGACTCCATCGGCGGGGTTTTTGGTGCCATGTGGTCCGTGATCAAGCTGATCCTGGGCGGCCGCCTGCTCGAGGCGATTAAGCTGGGCGAGTCCCACCGCTACTACTGGCACGTGGCCATGGGCATCTTCGTGTTCGTCGGCGCGCTCATCCCCGCGGGCGTCGGCGTGGCAGCGTTGAAGGGGATCGTCAACTTTGTCAACACCTACAGCCGCTACGGCTTCGGCTACTCCGGCCCCAGCGTGGGCGACCTGCTCGGCACCGGGTTGAAGCTCTGGCTGTTCGGCGCGGTCGTCTTGGCGGCGTTGGTGTTCGCCTTCACGTGCGCCCTGTACTTCACACTGAAGATGCGAGGCGTCACCGTGCCGTTTGGGCAGGTGGCCACCCTGTGGTCGGTGTCGGCCACCCCGGCGATCTTCATGATGGTGATCGGCGCTTTCCTGGTCATCATCCCCACCACGGTCACGTTCTTCCTGGGCTTCCTCGTGCTCTCCATTGGCGTGGGCCTGGCGGGCAACATGGCGTTTATCGCGAACTACGTGGGGCTCAACCGGATCGCGCGGGCGGAGAAGTCGATGCTAGTCCCGTACGTCCTCTTCTGCGGGCTTGCCGCCGTGGTCGTCATGCTGATCTTCCTCATCCTCGGTCAGTTGGTGTCGTAGCCATGAAGACCAAGTCACGTTTCAGCGTGGTCGCCCTCGCGGTGGCCCTGCTCATGTTGCTCACGGCGTGCGGCGCGCGCCTGAACACCACCGTGGCCCTGGAGGAGGGCGGCGCCGGCACGCGCACGATCTCCTTCACCGTGGCCAACGACGCCGACACCCGGGACCGCATCACCGGCGGCTTCGAAGCCGCCGACGCCGCGATCGTCAAGCACCTGCCCGAAGGCCTCGAGTTCTCCGGGCTGACGATGGGCGAGGCGGAGGTGACGGGCAACTTCACCCTGTCCTTCACCGACATGGACGACTACAAGTCGAAGGTCACCGCGATCCTCGAGGCCGGCGGCCTTGACGGGGATCCCGAGATCACGTTCTTCTCCGCCGACGGCTCGTTCAAGAAGGGCTTCGAGTTCGAAGAAAGCTTCTCCTCCTCCGACCTGCTGGCCTGGGTGCCGGACGCGCTCGTCGTCGAAGGTGTCATCGCCGAAGACGACCGCAGCAGCGTCATCGACGGCGAAGACCCCAGCACCGTCACCTACGGAGGGGAGACCTACACGTCGGACTACGGCGGCTCCATCTTCATCGATCAAACCCAGGACCAGGGCTTCGACAACGTCTACCTGACAATCGCTGACAACGACGACGGCTCGTTCGGGGCCGTCGTCGTGCTCGAACGCTACTCGAAGCCGACCGAGCCGATCAAGAAGATCGACGACGAGTTCCTCGGCAAGTTCTCCGGCATGACGATCGACTCCGACACCGACACCTCGACCAACAACTACCAGCGCTCGCTCAGCTTCGACGCGATCTCCGCCGAGGACCTCGTGTTGAAGCTCGACGACGTGTTCGGCGAGGGGGCGACGTCGTTCGAAGTCGGCACTGGCGGCGAAAACGGGGAAGCCAAGCTCCAGCGCACCTACCGCGGCACCGCCGACCCGGTGGAGCTGTGCAGCAGCTACTGCGGGCTAGAAGTACACATGATCGCACCCGAGGGCTACACCTCCGGGGGTGGCGACAACACCGACTACGCGTACGGCACCAGCTTCGAGTTCGCCTTCGACAAGGACATCGTCTTCGACTCGCTCGACTTCGCGGTGAACGTGTCGATGTCGAGGGAATGGACGCTCGACGTCGACGTCGTGCTCGATTCCACCGAATACGCCGACTTCCTCGACCAGGTGGAGGCCGCGCTCGCCGAGAACGGCGGTTCTATGAAGACCTCCGACACCGACGGCAAGCGCACCTACTCCTTCTCCTTCACGCCAAAGGACGAATCCGCGTACGCCTGGTCCGTCCGCGTCCGCACCCTCGAAGGCGTCGAGAAGGAGGTCACCGACGGCGACTACGAGGTCCAGCTCGAACTCGACCCGTACGACTTCGTGGGCGGCGCCCAGATCTCCCAGGTGACGGGCAGCGTTGAACTCGGCACCATGCAGAAGTGGGCGAATGTTAGCGACTACCTGTGGACCCGCGATGGTGACACGTACACCTACTCCGTCTCCGACGCCAGCTCGCTCTGGTTCGAGGGGTATGCGTCGGGTCCGACGATGGGCAAGCTGATAGGCATGATCATCGCTGCCGTGGTGGTGATCGCGCTCATCGCGCTGGCCATCATCTTCCGCAAGAAGATCGCCAAGCTGTTCTCCAAGGGGCCGAAGCCGGCGCCGTACCCGGGAGCTGCCGGTGCCGCCGGTGTGGCTGGGCCGGCGGGCGCGTATGGCGCGCAGCCATACAGCGTGCAGCCGGGGGCTCCGGTGGGCCCGGGCGCGCCGGGTCAGGGCGCCGAGCTCGGCGTTCAGCCGGAGGCTCCTCAGTTCTCCGCGGCCCACTCGGCCGAGGCCAGCACGTTTGCGGGAGCTCAGCCGGGCATCGCGCCGGGAGTTCCGGCAGGTCCTGGCGCGCAGGCCGGGCCGGGTGTGCCGGCACCGGGTGGCTCCGCCTCGGGCGAGTTCCGCGAGTACGACCTCACCTAACGCCAGCTAGCAGTGTGGGCCCGGACATCCGTCCGGGCCCACACTCATGCCCGCGCTTGCCTGCCGCGTCACCGCACGCCTGCCCGTGCGCCCGCACCCGCGCCTGCCCGTGCGTGCGTTTCGCGTCACCTGCGTCACCAGCGCCCGCAGAGCCCGCAGCGCCCACAGCCCCCGGACACGAGCTCGCCACCACGCGCGCGGCCTGCCCGCCCGGCAGCTGCCCTCCGGCTGGTGGTCGTTGCAGATGCTGCACTACCTGGCAAGATGCGGCACTACTTTCCCGTTATTTAGTACCGCGTTTGTCAGTTTAGTGCCGCATCTGCTGAGAGGGGCCGGCGGCAGCCCACCGGCGGGCCGGCGGCAGCCCACCGGCGGGCCGGCGACAGACCACCGGCCGCCACCGCCGCACCCCAAACTGGAGTCATTCCAAGGTGTAAATAACGGGACTTTGGGCTTTCTTATATGAGCAAGGCAAGGATTGCCTTACTCGTGACAATTCCATATTTCCTGGAGGAAGAATGAAGCTCAGCGAATGCCCCACACGCGTTACGCTTCGACTCACTAACCTGAAGCTCCCCGAGCATAGCCTGCTGCGCATGCAGGAGATCGGTGTGCGGATTGGCGCCGAAGCCACGGTGATCCAGCATGCCGGTTTTGGCGGCTTGGTCCTTAATATTGCCGGCTCGCGCGTGGCGATCGACCACCGGTCCGCGAAGAACATCGAAGCGGAGCTGGTGGCATGACGGTCCAGGAAAAGGTCAAGGAAAACAAGCGTTACGCGGGCGTGACGATCGCACTGGTCGGCAACCCGAATGTCGGCAAGTCCACGCTCTTCAACGGCGTGACGGGCGCCCGCCAGGCGGTCATCAACGCCCCCGGCACCACGGTGGAGGTCAAGGCCGGCACGTGGCGGAGCCTCGGCGCCCGCGTGCTCGACCTGCCCGGCGCCTACTCGCTCATCCCCAACAGCCCGGATGAGAAGGTGGTGGCTGACACGCTCGCGGGCCCCGGTCGCGACGCCGCCGCCCCGGCTGACCACGGCCATCACGGCCACCGCGGCCCGCTCGATCAGGACGTCAACCTGGTGCTCGCCGTGCTCGACGGCGGCGCGCTCACCCGCTCCCTGTACCTCGTGGCCCAGCTGGCGCAGACGGGCTACCCGGTCGCGGCGGTGATCCACATGGCTGACGTCGCCGCCGATAACGGCATCAAGATCGACCCGTCGGTGGTTTCGCGCGAGCTTGGTATCCCGGTCATGATCTTTGACCCGCGCAAGCGCGGCCAGTACGCCCAGCTTGACCGCTTCGTCGAGCAGGCGATCCTCGAGCCGCGCCGCGTGTCCGGCCTCGACGCCGACCCCACGGCCCCCGGCTACAACGCCCGCGCGGCCGCGAACCCGCTGGCTAGCTGCCGGCTGTCCGACGTCGACGAGCGCGACCTCCTCGCCCAGACCTCCTGCGGCGGCGGTGCTGCGTGCGGTTGCGGCCACGACAAGGCTTCGTCCCTGGAGCTTGACGACGTCGCCCCCACGGGCCTCGCCTGCGGCTGCGGGCACGACCGCCCGACCAGCCTTGAGCTTGGCCCCACGCACACGACTGAGCCTGCCTCCGCCACGGATGCGGAGCTTGAGCGGGCCACCCGCCTGTTCGGCTGGGTGGACCGTGTGGAGTCGGCGATCAACACGTCCGCCGAGCGCCCTGAGACCCACGGGCCGTCGCGCTCGGATCGCGTGGACAAGGTGCTGCTCAACCCGGTGGCTGGCCCGATCGTGTTCTTCGCGGTCATGTGGCTGCTGTTCAAGCTGGCCGGCGAGTGGGTGGGTCCCATCCAGGACTGGTGTGATGCGATCTTCTCCAGCACGGACGAGGGCGCGATCTCACTGGCGAACGGCGTGAGCTGGCTGCTCGGCGTCGTCGGCCTGGGCGGAACGTGGGTGGATTCGCTCCTGGTGGGCGGTCTGTGTACGGGCCTGGGAGTGGTCGGGTCGTTCGTGCCGCTCATGTTCACGATCTTCGCCGCGCTGTCGATCTTGGAGGATTCGGGCTACATGGCCCGTGCCGCGTTCCTGGCGGACCGCCTCATGCGCCGCATCGGCCTGGACGGGCGCGTGGTGCTCCCGCTCATCATGGGCTTCGGCTGCAACCTGCCCTCCCTCGCCGCGGCCCGCACGCTGCCCTCCCCGGCGCAGCGCCTAGTCACGGTACTCATCACGCCGTACACTTCCTGCGCGGCGCGGCTGACGATCTACCTCATGATGACCAAGATCTTCTTCCCCAACAACGCAGGAACCGTGGTCTTCGCCCTCTACCTTGCCTCGATCGTGCTGGTGGTGCTGGGCGCGTGGGTGCTGAAGTTCTTCTATACCAAGAATGACGCCCAGTCCCCGCTCATGCTGATCCTGCCCGCCTACCAGGTGCCGCGCGCTTGTGCTGCTGCGTCAGGCGGTGCAGCGCTCGTGGATCTTCGTCAAGGGCGCGGGCAAGATCATCGTGGCCATGACCATGGTGGTGTGGCTGCTGGGCGCGATCCCGATGGGCGCGGGAGGCGCGGGCAAGTCCTTCGCTGACCCGGAGCTGCCGATGGAGGATTCGGCCTACGGGCAGGTGGCCAAGGTGCTCGAACCCGTCTTCGAGCCGGCCGGCTTCGGCGACTGGCACATGGCTGGCGCGCTCATGACTGGCTTCGTGGCGAAGGAAACCGTGGTGTCCTCGATCGTGGCCTCCTACAACATGGACCCGGAGGCCGCCGGCGACGCCGAAGACAACGGCGACGACCTCGGTGAACTTCCCGACCTCCTCGCCTCCACGTTCACGCAGACGGCCGGCGAGGGCTACCAGGGCCTGGCCGCGATCGCGTTCCTCGTCTTCGTCCTGGCCTACACCCCGTGCCTGGCTACGGTGGCCGAGCAGGCCCGCCTGATCGGCGGCAAGCGCACCACGATCGCTGTGGGCGCCCAGCTCGTCATCGCCTGGGCGCTGGCGGTGGGTATCTTCCAGATCGGGAAGCTGTTCCTGTGAACGCTCCCGCTCGCCTGAGTGCGCCCGCGGCTAACGTGGGCGCACCCGCGCGTCCGGCGTCCCTGCGCCCGGCTAGCCCGGCTAACGCTGCCAGCCAGCGTCCCGGCAGCCCCGCCTACTCGGTTGCCGACCGGGTCCTTGCCGAGATCCGGGCCGGCGGCACGATCCCTAACGTTGCGAAGAAGACCGGCACCAGCGAGGTCTTCGTCCGGGTGCTGGTGGACCACCTGGAGCGGACGGGGCTGGGCGGGTCGGCGTCGTCGTTGTGCTCGTCGGGACAGGGGGCGTGCGGGCCGAACGGCGCGCAGACTGACGAGGCTCTCATTAGTTGTGCAGGGTGCGCGTTCGCGCGCTAAAAAGGGGACAATGGCCTCGAAGGAGGCATCATGGAACCTACGCTTGCCCACGCGCTTGAGGCCGCCATCGAGGGGGACGTCCATTCCTCGCCCCGCGCCCGCGCCGAGTACGCGACGGACGCGTCGAATTATCGGGTCCCGCCGCAGGTGGTGGTGTGCCCCAAGAACGACGACGACGTCGCGGCCGTTCTGCGCATCTGCCGGGAGCGTTCGGTGCCACTGACGTCGCGCGGGGGTGGCACGTCGGTGGCGGGTAACGCGGTGGGTGAGGGCGTGGTCCTTGATTTTTCGCGTTACATGAATGCCATTGAGGTCGACCCGGTAGCGCGCACGGCCCGCGTCCAGCCGGGCGTGGTGATGAGCGATTTGCAGGCGGCGGCCGCCCCGTACGGCCTGCGCTTCGGCCCGGATCCTTCCACGCAAAATCGTGCCACGCTGGGTGGCATGATCGGCAACAACGCCTGTGGCCCGCACGCGGTGGCCTGGGGGCGAACGGCCGATAACGTGGTCTCCCTCGAGTGCCTGGATGGCATGGGCCGGCGCTTCACGGCCGGTGCGGGGGAGCTCAACGTGCCGGGGCTGGAGGCCCTCGTGGATGCCCACCTGGCCGACATTCGCAAAAGCTTTGGCCGGTTTTCCCGCCAGGTCTCGGGTTATTCGCTCGAGCACCTCCTGCCCGAAGCCGGGCGCGACTTGGCGAAGATGCTGGTCGGCTCGGAGGGCACGCTCGTCGTGATGACGGAGGCGGTGGTGCGCCTGGTGCCGCTGGCGCAGACGCCCACGCTCGTGGTGCTCGGCTACCCGGACATGCCCGCGGCCGCCGACGCCGTGCCCGCGCTACTTCCCCATTCGCCGCTCGCGGTGGAGGGGATTGATGCGCAGCTGGTGGACGTGGTGCGGCGCAAGAAGGGCTCTGTGCCCGAGCTGCCGGAGGGCGGCGGCTGGCTGTTCATTGAGGTCGGGGCGCAGGAGGGCGAGGAGCTCGCGGTGGTCGAGGAGCGCGTGGCGGGCATCCTTCGCGACGCCGGCACCGACGCCGCCCGCGTCTGCCCGCCGGGGCCGGAGGCAACCGAGCTGTGGCGAATCCGCGCCGACGGTGCGGGGCTGGGCGGGCGGACGCCGTCGGGAGCCGCGGCCTGGCCGGGCTGGGAGGACTCGGCGGTGCCGCCGGAGAAGCTCGGCCCCTACTTGCGCGACCTGCGCGCCCTCATGGGTGCCAAGGGCCTGGACGGGCTCATGTACGGCCACTTCGGGGATGGGTGCGTGCATGTGCGCATTGACTTCCCGATCGAGGAGCTGGGCGGGGTGCCGGTGATGCGCGCGTTCATGGAGGAGGCCGCCGACGTGGCGGTGCGCTACGGCGGGTCGCTGTCAGGTGAGCACGGCGACGGGCGCGCCCGCTCCGAGCTGCTGACCCGCATGTACCCGCCGGAGGTCATCGAGCTGTTCGGCGCGGTCAAGGCACTCTTCGACCCGGAAGACGTGCTCAACCCGGGGGTGCTCGTGCGCCCGCGGCCCCTCGATTCTGACCTGCGCCGCCCCCACGCCTCGCCCAGTGAGTACGCCGGCGGCTTCCACTTCCGCGAGGACGACGCCGACCTCACCCGCGCCGTCCACCGCTGCACCGGCGTGGGCAACTGCCGGGCGAACCGCACGGGCGCGGGGTATTTCATGTGCCCGTCGTACCTGGCCACGCGCGAGGAGAAGGACGCCACGCGCGGGCGGGCGCGCGTGTTGCAAGAGGCGACGAGCGGGAAGCTGATTAAGGGGTTCGCCGATGCGGCGCTGCGCGAGTCGCTCGACCTGTGCCTGGCGTGTAAAGCCTGCTCCTCCGACTGCCCCACGGGCGTGAACCTGGCCAAGTTCAAGTCCGAGGCGCTCTATCGAGGGTACAAGGGCAAGCTCCGTCCGCGCACGCACTACGTGCTGGGCAACCTGCCGCTGTTGGCCCGGTGGGCCACGGCCGTGCCCGGGGTGGCGGCAATCGCGAACGCGGCGCTCAAGGTCACGCCGCTGCGCAAGCTGGCCTTCGCCGTGGCTGGGCTGGACTCGCGCCGGCAGATGCCCGGGTTCGCTACGACGCGATTTTCCAAGCTCGCGCGGGCCGAGCAGGCCGAGATGCGGCGGGTCGGCGGCGAGCTGGCCGGGGCTGGCGCCGGCGAGGAGTCGCGGGTGCGGGCGGGGGCCGGGGACGGAGTCGTCGGCGCGCACGAGCTGGGGAAAAAGTACGTGATGCTGTGGGCCGACTCGTTCTCCGAGACGCTCGATACCACGGGCGCGCAGGCCATGGTGGCCGTGTTGCAGCGGGCGGGGTACACGGTGCTCATCCCGCCGTCGGACACGTGTTGCGGGCTGACGTGGATCACCACCGGGCAGCTGGGGCACGCGAAGAAGGAACTCACGCACCTGTTGGATGTGCTGGCGCCGTTCGCGGCGTCGGGGATCCCAATTGTGGGCGTGGAGCCGTCGTGTACGGCGGTGCTGCGCGAGGACATGCCCGACCTACTCGATGACGCCCGCGCCGGCCTCGTCTCCCACATGACCTACACGCTCGCCGAGCTGCTGACCGCGCCCGCACCGATCGGGCCGGAGGTGTGGACGCCGCCGGACCTCAGCGGCCTCACGGTGGTGGCCCAACCGCACTGCCACCACTACTCGGTCATGGGCTGGCTTGCCGACGCGGAGCTGCTGCGCCGCGCCGGCGCCGACCTCACCACGGTCTCAGGATGCTGCGGGCTCGCCGGCAACTTTGGCATGGAGAAGGGGCACTACGAGGTATCGGTCAAGGTTGCCGCCAACGACCTGTTGCCCAAACTCGCCGCCGCCCCCGACGATGCCGTCTACCTCGCCGACGGTTTCTCCTGCCGCACCCAGGCCGCCCAGCTGGCGGGCGACCAGGGCGTGCACCTCGCCGAACTCCTGCGCGACGGGGTGGCCGTGCGGCGCAAGGGCGGGCGCCGGTAGGGTGCGGCTGTGGTGGCCGGGCGGCGTCGTGAACGAGCCGGGCAGGAAGCCGGGGCGCGCCGTCGTTGGGCGGTTGGCTACGGGCGCGCGGGCGGGCACGGAAGGCGGGGTTGGCCGCGTGGCTGTCGGCAAGTCCACTTCACGGATGAGGCGGCGCCCATCCGGGGCCGGTAGGCTGGAATAAACTGAGGTGCGGGAAGGAGAACGCGTGGTGGTTTTCGCATTGCATCAGGGGCGCCTGGTGGCGGCGGCGCAGTCCGTGCCCAGTGAGGCGAGCCCCGAAATCCTTGACGCCGTACGCTCCCAAATCTTTGACTTTATCGGCCAACCGCTGTTCGGCGTGGGCTGGGCGGACCAGACCTTCCTCGCGCTTGATACGACGGGGCAGGTGGTGAGCGTTGACGTCGTGGAGGCGCTCTCCGCCCAGGACTTCAGCGCGGCGCTCACGCGCGCCGGCCGGCACGCCCAGATGAGCCGGGCCGCGCTCGGGCAGATGTACCCCGGCGGGCTCGAGTCCTTCGACGCCGACTACCGCGCCTTCGTCGACTCCGCTCCGCCGCGCACGGCGCCCGGGCCGCGCCTGCACATCTTCTCCCTGGCCTACGACACCGATGTCCTGTGCCCTATCCTCGCCCTGCGCGGCGGTGGGGTGGAGGCCCATCGGGTGCTGGCCTATCAGAGCGCGCAGGGACTGCTGGTAGAGATCGCCGAGCTGGCTGAGCTGACCGCGGCGCTGCCGTGGGCGGGAGAGGCGGTTGAGCCGGAGCTCGTTGCGGAGGAGTCGGCTACCGAAGAGGTCGTTGAGGGGGCGCCGGCCGAGGACGTGCCGGCCGAAGTGGTTAATGCTGCTGAGCCGGCGGCCGAAGAGCCGGCGGCGGACGTTGCAGAACCCGCCGAAGATGTGGCTGAGGCTGTTGAGGTTGCCGAGGTGGCCGACGTCGCGGAGCCTGAAGTCACGGCGGAGCCGTCGCCGGAGGCGGAGGAGATCGTCGACCGCGCCCAGCGCTACGACGACGCCTGGGACATCAGCGGCTGGCGCTTTGAGAAGGAGAGGCCGGCGAAGAGGTCGGCGTCGGAGGTCATGTCCACGGTGGAGTCCCGCCGAACCTCGCGGGAGAGCCGCCGGGCGCTGAGCGAGGAGGCCCGGGATCTCTTGGAAAAGAACCGCCAGGACGTGGGCCCCACCATGTACGACCAACTCATGAGCGAGGCCAAGCGCCCCGAACAGCGCCTGTGGGATATGAGCGCGCCGAAGGATCACGGTGCCACCATTTACTCGGAGCAGGCTTCGTCGGTGGCCTCGCAGGAGGCGGTGACCCGCGCGGCAATGCGCCCGTGGAAGTCGCTGGCTCCTGCTAAGCCTGCACCTGCCGGCTCGCCCGCGCCTGGGCCCCAGCGCGCCGACAGCTCCGATCGCGCGGCCGCGCCTGAGTCTGCTACCCAGCTCGCGGCTAACACGCGTGAGCCCAACATTGACTCCACGGACCTGCCCGAGCCCCTGCCGCGGATGCAGCAGGTCGTGGCCGAGGTGGGCGCTGTTGACGTGACGTGGCGCTCGCGGCGCCGCCGCCGGCGCAGCCTTTCCGCGCGGCTGACAGAGACCGGCCTGCTCGAGGTGGAGGGCAAGGGCGTGTTTGCGGATCCGTCGCAGGCTGCGGTGGCGGCTTCGGGCATGATCGGCGCGGACGGCTGGCGCATGTGGCTCGTCCCGGACGGCCGCTCCTTCGGCGAGATCGCCTAGCGCAGCACCCCCGCCCCGCTCCGGTACCCGCGCCGATTTGGGCGCCGATAATCCGTGTTACTGGCTTGGTTCCTGCTCGGCTCCGGCTCCCGTCGTCACAAGTCGTGAATCTGAGGGCGAGCGGGCTTCTATAGCGATCGGTAGCCGGTATTTTCACGAGTTGTGTCGGCCAGGCCCCGGGTCTGGTCGAACAGCGCCGCGGACGAAGCGCTCGATGTGGCCGTAGGCGTACTGGCGGGCGGAGCGCCGGGAGAGTAGTACGTCGTGGATGGCGTCCGGCACCTTGACCAGGGTGGTTACCCGCCCGAGCCAGGGCACGCGCTTCCAGATTTGGTCGACGTTGAGGACGGTGTCGGCGTGGCGCATCTGGTCATTCCACGTGTCGGAGTAGAAGGTCTGCGCGCTGGTGAGCACCAGGATCGGGCACTGGATGTCGAGCCCTTGGGCCACGCGCTCGTGCCCGTTGGCGATCGCGCGTAGCCAGCCGGCTCGGATGGGGAAGGAGGGCACTTGCCGGTAGCGCGGGTCGGGGTGCCAGCCGCCGTCGGTGACGAACGGGTCATCGCAGGGATCGGCGCTGGCTGCGGCGCGTTCCTCGTCGGTCATGTAGCCGGTCAAGAGCCGGTGGTAGAAGTCGTTGCCGGGCATGGGGATGACGGTGGTGCGCGAGAGGCGATGGATTGTGTCGAGGATGGGCTGGCTGGCGAGGCGCAGCGCGGTCTGGCCTTGGAATTCGAGCCAGGGGGAGTTGAGGATGACGCCGGCGAGGGCATCGGGGTGGCGGTCGGCCCAGAGTGTGGCGGTGAGGCCGCCGGTGGAGTGGCCATAGAGGAAGAGCGGGACGGTGTCGCCGAGTTCGGAGTAGATGACGTCGAGCGCTTCGTGGATCTCCTCGTCGTACGTGGATAGGTCCTCGATGTAGCCCCACATTTGGTCGTCGAGGTGCGAGCGGCCGTATTTGCGCAGGTCAATGGCGTAGAAGCGCCCGCCCATGCGCTCCACTTCGAGTGCGAACTCGTACTGGTAGAAGTAGTCGTTCCAGCCGTGGATTGCCAGCACCGCGAACGTGGGTGCGCTGTCCCCAGGCCGGTAGGTCACGAGTGTGGCGCGGTTGGGCCCGAACTCGTCGTCGTGCAGGGGGAGGACGCGCTGGTAGAAGCCGTCCCCGAGGAAATCAGGTGTCCACGACATGCCACCATTATTGCACCCGGCGCGCGCGGGCGGGGAAGAGTGCGGGGTCGTCGAGGAAGTCGCGCAGGATGGCCGTGACCTGGTTGTTTTCGATGAGGAAGCCGTCGTGGCCGTAGGCGGAGTGCACGGTTCGCAGCGGGCGCGCGCCGGGGAGGGCGGCGGCGAGCGCGGCCATGTCAGCGGGGTAGAACAGCCGGTCTGAGTCGACTGCCACCACGAGTGCGGGCATGGTCAGGTTTGCGACGACGGCGGGGGTGCCGCCGCGGCCTCGCCCGATGTCGTGGGTGATCATCGACTGGGAGATTGTGAGATAGGAGTTTGCGTCAAAGCGGGCGGCGAGCTTGTAGGCGTGGTGATCCAGATACGAGGAGACGGCGTAGCGGCCGCCGGCGAGTGGATCTTCGCCCTCTTGGGGCGTGCGGCCGAAGCGCTGGTGGAGTTCGAGCGGGCTGCGGTAGGTAATATGTGCGAGCTCGCGGGCGAGGCCCAGGCCGCGGTGGGGGCCGGCGCCGTCGGGAAGGTGATAGTAGTCGCCGCCGTTGAAGGCGGGGTCGAGGGCGATGGCCTGATTTTGGGTTTTTTGGTAGGCGATCTGCTCGGCAGTGGTGGCCGGGCCCGCCACTAGCACGGCGATCGCCCCGCACATGCGCGGGTACGACGCCGCCCACTCCATCACCCGGTTGCCGCCGAAGGACGCGCCGGCGACGAGCGCCCAGCGGCTCACGCCGAGCCGGTCGGCCAAGAGGTTTTCCGCCGCACACATATCCCTGATCGTGATCTCGGGGAAGCGCGAGCCCCACGGCTTGCCGTCGGGGGCGATGGAGGCCGGGCCGGTCGAGCCCTGGCAACCACCCAGTACGTTGGGGCAGACCACGAACCAGCGGTCGGTGTCGATGGCTTTGCCCGGGCCGACGATCTCGTTCCACCAGCCGTCCGTGCCGTCCTTCGAGGTGGCGTGAGAGTCGCCCGTGAGGGCGTGGCACAGCAGGATCGCGTTCGAGCCGTCCGGGCTGAGCGTGCCCCAGGTCTCGAAGGCGAGCGTGACGTGGATTGTGCCGCCAAGCTCGAGGGGAAGTGGGCCGAGGTCTGCGAACTGGCGCTCGCCGGGCTCGTCGCCGTCGCGCCAGGCGCCGGTGGCCGGCAGGGGCTTACGGGAGAGGGGCGGGTGGTAGCCGGTGTCGAAGTCCGCCACGGGGGCGGCGTCGGTGACGGGCGTGAGCGGCGGGTAGCCCACAAGGAAAGGCGGGTAAGAAGCGTCGGGTGTCATGGAGGTCCTCATCGTAGATCACGGGCATGTCAAGGGCACCCGCCAGGAAGGGGCCGGTGCCCGCTCTACATTCGCTTCATGCCTCCACCATAGGGCGCGCCCGAAAGGGGCGCAACGGGATGACGCGGCATGAGACAGCGGCAAGATCGCGGGCGTGTGACAGTTGTTAATGGTGAGAATGAAGTAAATAAAGTGAATTGTGATTCTCGTGTTTCATTTTGTAACGAATGGGTATACGGTGGTGGGTGAAAACGCGTTGTCAAGCCGACACGCCCGCACGCATCACACATATGGAGGTGGCTGGTGGCACGTAAGTCACTGGTAATGCTCTCAGCCTTCGGGTTGGCATGGTCCTTCGCGCTACCCGCACAGGCAACTCCCATCTCGGGAAACGACATCGAGGATTCGTACGCTGCGCAAGAGCAGACCGCTCGCTCGCTGGCCGATCTCGAACTGGAGTTGACGCGCCTGGCACAGGAGTCGGACGCCGCCACGGCCGCTGCCGCCGAGGCGGAGGCTGCCTCGATCATCGCGCAGTCGGATCTGTCAGACGCGATCTCCGAAGCGATCGCCGCTCAGGAGAAGGCAAACGCTGCGAACGATGACCTGCAGGTCGCGCGTCGTGAACTCGGTTCTGTCTCGCAGGCGATGTACAAGAATCAAGCGGGCGAGGTCACGCAGTCCTACTACCTCTTCGGTGCGGACTCGATGGAGGACGCGAATAAGCGCTCGCAGGTCTTCGGCGCGGTGGCGAACTCGGTTGACTCCAGGGTGCAGCGCTTCCAGGCGCTCGAGGAAGTGGCGCGTGTGCTCCAGGAAGAGGCCGACGCCGCCGCGGAGGCCCAGACCAAGGCCGCGGACGAAGTGACCGCCAAGGCCGACGCCGCGAAGGCCGCCGCCGAATCCCAGAAGCAGATCCTCGCCTCGGCCCAGGCCCAGCGCGATGGCCTGGCCTCGGAGCTAGCCGCACGTCGTGGTACCACGGAGGAGCTGGAGCGCGCACGCCTCGCCCAGCTCGAACAGGAGCGTCAGGGCAAGGCGGAAGCCGCCGCGAACCTCGTGCGCGCCCAGGCCGAGCAGGTCCGCCAGGAGCGCGCCACGTCGGACGCTCAGGCCGCTGTCGACCAGTTGGCCACCAATGCTGCTGCTGCCGACGCCGCCGCGAACGCCGCCGAGAAGGAGGCCCAGCGCCTCGCCGAAGAAGCGAAGAACTCCTCGGGTGCGGGCAAGGCCAACACGGAGAAGGCTGCCAAGGAGGCCGCTGACTTCGCTGCCGCCCAGCGTGCGCAGGCTGATCGCATCGCCGCCCAGAAGGCCGCCGCCGAGCAGGCCCAGAGGATCGCCGCGGAGAAGGAGGCGGCCGCTAAGGCTGCTGCCGAAAAGGCCGCGGCGGAGAGGGCCGCGAAGGAGGCCGCTGACAAGGCGGCACGCGAGAAGGCGGAGAAGGAGGCGGCTGCCAAGGCTGCCGCTGAGAAGGCGGCTAGAGATGCCGCCGCCAAGGCCGAGAAGGAGGCCGCGAACAAGGCCGCCCAGAACGCGCCGACGTCGGGCTCGGGCCAGGCCCTGGTCAACTACGCACGCCAATTCGCCGGTGTCCCGTATGTGTGGGGCGGCGTCTCGCCCACCTCGGGTTGGGACTGCGTGGGCTTCGTGTGGTATGTCCACCAGCGCTTCGGGGTGACCACCCCGCGCCGCACTGGCCAGTCTGTCACCCAGTTCTGGGGCGCCTACCGCCAGGTGCCGGCCTCCCAGGCCCAGCCCGGTGACGTCATGTGGTGGCCCGGCCACGTGGGAATCTACACCGGCAACGGCATGCACATTGCCGCCTGGAACCCGTCGATGGGCACCCAGGAGCGCGCGGTGTGGGGTAACCCGATTTACCTGCGCGTCCGCTAAGAACCATCCCGTCAAGGAACACGCCTAGAAGAGGAGGCCACCCCAGCCGGGGCGGCCTCCTCTTCTAGGCTTTGCGGCTTTCCGGGCTTTGCTTCTTCGCTCAGCCCCGGCGCCTGCTACTTCATGTTGTCGGGGTGGATGTTCGGGTTGTGCTCGTAGTAGCCGGTGTCGATCGCGCGCTGGAAGGAGGCGCGGATCTCCGCCTCGGTTTCTTCGCGGCCCACCCAGTGGGCGCCCTCCACCGACTTGCCGGGCTCCAGGTCCTTGTAGACCTCGAAGAAGTGCTGGATCTCGAGGCGGTGGAATTCGGAGATGTCCTCGAGCTCGGTGCGCCAGGATGCTCGCTGGTCGCCCGTGGGGACGCAGACCACCTTGTCGTCGCCTCCCGCCTCGTCCTTCATGCGGAACATGCCGAGTGCGCGGCAACGGATCACGCAGCCGGGGAAGGTGGGCTCGTCGAGGAGCACGAGCGCGTCGAGCGGATCGCCGTCTTCGCCGAGCGTGCCGTCGATAAAGCCGTAATCGTCAGGGTAGCGGGTGGAGGTGAAGAGCATCCGGTCGAGCCGAATGCGGCCGGTCTTGTGGTCCACCTCGTACTTGTTGCGGTTCCCCTTCGGGATTTCGATGGTGACGTCGAAGTCCATTACTCTCTCCTTCGCTGTTGAACTGACCACCATTCTAGCCCGCGGTTTGAACATTTTTGCGTGTCATTGCGGCTTTCGTGCGCACATGTGTCCACGCGCTGCGCCTGGGTGTGGGAAGATGGCAAGGTGTGGAAGAGAGTTGTTGCGGCGCTCGCGGTGATCTTGGCCTGTACCTACGTTTTCGCTGATGCCTGGGACCTTGCCCCGGGCCCGCTCACCACGAAGCCGGAGCCGGCCCACCCGTTGCCGTATCCGACGTTGGATGCGGTGGTGGCGGAGGCCCCGGAGGTTGAGGAGTCGGATGCGAGCGCGCCATCGGGCGACGCCGTGGCCTCCCTCATCTCGGCTTTGGCAAACGCCGAGTCGAATACGGGCCAGACCTCGGTGATTGTCACGGATCCACGCACGGGCGAGGTGATAGCCTCCTACAATGCGTCGCGTGCGGCCACGCCGGCGTCAAACATGAAGCTGGTGACGGCCCGGGCGGCGCTCGACGTGCTCGGCCCCGAGACCACCCTGCCCACGGTCGCCGCGCTGTCCGGCAACACGCTCTACCTGATCGGCGGGGGCGACGTGCTCCTCACCGACGGCGCGGGCGATCCCACTGTGACCCGTGGCCGGGCGGGCCTGGCGGACCTCGCCGCGAAGGTGGCCGAGGCGCTCACTAGCCGCTCGGACGTGTCCGGGCCGCTCGAGCTCGTCGTCGATTCGAGCCTGTTCGAGGGCCCGCTTCATTACGACGACATCGAGGGCGCCGACCGGGGCTACGTCATGGAGCTGCGCCCGATCGCCGTCGACCGCGGGCGCGTGCAGGGGATGGGCTACCGCCCGAACCCGGACCTGCTGGCCGGCGAGGCGTTCGCCGAACAGTTGCGGGCGGCGGGCGTCGAGGTCGGGGAGGCGAGCCGCGGGAAGGCGCCCGACGGCGCCGCCCTGTTGGCCCGCGTCGAGTCCGCGCCGGTACGTGACCTGGTGGACCTCCTGCTCACCGAGTCGGACAACTCGGTCTCGGAGGTCATGGGGCACCTGGTGGCGATCGCGAAGGGCAAGCCGGCCACGTTCGCCGGATCCTCGCAGGCGATCGCGGAGGTGCTGCGGGCGGCGGGTTACCCGATGGATGGCGTCGTGCTGGCGGATGCCTCGGGGCTGTCGGCGTCAAACAGGGTGACCGCCGAGCTGCTGACCTCGATTTTGCTTGACGTGTGGCGCTGCGAGGAGTGCCCGTTCGCCGCCCTGCCCGCGGGCCTGCCGGTGTCGGCCCTGGATGGCACGCTTCAAGACCGCTTCACCGGCTCGGACGCGGAAGGGCAGGTCCGGGCCAAGACGGGCACGCTCGTGCAGGCGACCTCCCTGTCCGGCTTCCTGCGCACGGAGGCTGGCTACCCGCTCATCTTCTCCATCCTGCTCGACCAGCTCGAGGAAGGCACCGCGCCCGGCTCGCGCGCGCTCATCGATTCTTTCGTGGCGGACCTCACGAAGTTGTAGCGGGCCCCGTGGCGGGCCGTGTTTCACGACGCCGTCCGCGCTGGTCGCGGGCCCGTGCCCGGGCGTCGTGGGTTTGCGCCTTGAGCGACTTTTCTCGCGAGTGTCGGAGGGGCACATTACCCTTGAGACATGATTGATCACAGCAAGGTTCACCGGGCTGCGCGCGTGCTGTCGGGCGGCGGTCCGGAGGTCAGCCCAGCCAAGGCTCGCGCGCTCGTCACTGACCTGCGCGCGCAGGCGAAGCGCGCCCCGGGTATCGTCGCCTCCGTCACGGGCCTGGCCGAGGCGGCCGAGCACGCGGCGGCGGTGGAAGTCAAGGTGGTGGACCGAGCCACGTGGGCGAGTGCGGGCGCGGTGTCGATTGAGAACATGATCCCGGGTCGGGACGTGGTGGGAACGCTCGAGGGTGCGGTGGTGTTCTCGGCCGTGGCCGCAAAGGTGCTCGGCCAGTTCGATCCGTTCTCGGAACCGGAGCGCCTGTACCTGGTGGCGCCGAACGTGGCCGCCTTCCGCATGAACTTCGATCTGGACCGGCGGGATTTGTGCCTGTGGGTGGCCGTCCACGAACTCACGCACGCCACCCAGTTCGCTGCGGCCCCCTGGCTCAAACCTGAGTTGGCGAAGCGGGCCGGGCAACTGATGGACGCCTTCAACTCAAATGCGGGGGTGGAGGAGGCGCTGGCGAACGTCACGGCCGTCATGTCGCTGCTCGAGGGGCACGCCGAATACGTGATGAACAACGTGCCCACCACGCGCATCCCCTCCCGCCAGCGCATCGTGTCTGCCATGGCGGCCCAGCGCGCGGGCAGCAACCCGATCGTGGCGTTCCTCGTGCGCAAGCTGGGCCTGGATAAGAAGACGGCGCAGTACGCGGCGGGGGAGACGTTCGTGAAGTACGTGGTGCGCGAGCGCGGCATGGAGTTTTTCAACAAGGTGTGGCTGGCGCCCGAGCATCTGCCCACGCCCGCGGAGCTGGCCGACCCGGCGGCCTGGATCGAGCGCATGTAATGTCCTTCCCGGCCCCTGCCCTCACCGCCGCCCGCCACGCCATGAGCGAGGCGCTCGCCCCCATCCCCGATGGGGGCTCGGTCCTGCTCGCCGTGTCCGGCGGCTCGGACTCGATGGCGCTGACGAAGGTGGCAATGTGGGCCAGCGCGGGCCGGGTGGAGGTTCTCGCGGCCACGGTGGACCACGGGCTACGCCCCGAATCGGGGCGTGAGGCACTGGCGGTGGAACGGTACCTGAGGGGAGTGGTGGACACCCCGATTGCCACGCGCGTGGAGGTAGCCGCAGCGGGCGGGGACGGGCCGGAGGGCAACGCCCGCGCGGCCCGCTACGCCAGGCTGGCGGAGATCGCACGGGCCGGCGGGGAGCTCAAGGGGTGTGGCCCGCTCACCGTGCTCCTCGGCCACACGGCCGACGACCAGGCCGAGACGGTGCTCATGGGGCTCGGGCGCGGCTCCGGCACCCGCTCGATTGCGGGCATGGCCCGCCGCGGCCACCTGCCCGGCCACCCCGACGTGCCGATGGTACGCCCCTACCTCCACCTGCGCCGCGGCGAGCTGCGCGCGGTCTGCCGGGTGCTCGACCTGCCGTGGCTGGAGGACCCGTCCAACGATGTGAATGGGCCGTGGCGTTCGGCCGATGGCGGCCCGCTTCGCCGCTCGCAGATCCGCCACAGGGCCATGCCGGCGCTGGAGGAGGTGCTGGGCCACGGCGTCGTCGACTCACTGTGCCGCACGGCGCACATGGCGCGGGAGGACGACGCGGCGCTGTCGAAGATCGCGGAGCGGGTGCGGGCGGACGTAACTGGGCCGGAGGGGATCGACGTGCGAGCGCTGGCACGTGCCCCACGGGCGGTGCGAACCCGGGTCCTACGCGAGGCGGCGGGCGGCGTCGGGCGCCCTGGTGACATTGTTTACTGGCACATTGACGCGCTTGATAGGCTCGTGTGCGGGGCGGACAATAATCGTGAACTCGATCTACCCGGCGCCCATGCCTGCCGGCGAGCCAACCTTTTAACCATCACAAGAGCGGAGAAGTCATGAATCTTGAGGATTGCAAAGATGACGTGGTGAAGATCGTCGTCACAGAGGAGCAGATTAAGGAGCGCCTGGCCGAAATGGGAGCCCAGATCAGCGAGGACTACAAGGATGAGGACTCACTACTGCTCGTGGGCGTGCTGCGCGGGGCCATCATGGTGATGGCTGACCTGTCGCGGCAGATCTCCGTGCCCCTGCACATGGACTGGATGGCGGTCTCCTCCTACGGCGCCTCCACGAAGACGTCGGGTGTGGTGCGCATCCTCAAGGACCTGGACACGGAGCTGGAGGGCCTCAACGTCCTCATCGTCGAAGACATCATTGACTCGGGCCTCACCCTCGACTGGCTGCAGCAAAACCTCGTCACCCGCGGGGCGAAGTCGGTCAAGATCGCCACCCTGCTGCGCAAGCCGGACGCGGCGAAGGTCAAGGTGGACGTGGAATACGTCGGCTTCGACATCCCCAACGAATTCGTGGTCGGCTACGGGCTCGACTACGCCGAGGACTACCGCCACCTTCCCTTTGTGGGTGTCCTCGCTCCCCACGTGTACGGAGGTTAAATGTCTAATCGACAGCGACGCAGCCTGGAGGACTTCAACCGGAGGGGCCGCAAGGCCAAGCAGGGAGGCGATGCGGATGAAGGCCCGCGCTCGAAGCGCGAGCGCAAGGAACAGGAGGAGCGCGAGCGCAAGCAGCGGCGCATCTTCTGGGGGATCATGAGCGCCCTGACCGTGGGTGCCATGCTTATTTTCTTCTTCTTCAACCCCGCCGGCTTCACGCAGGTTAAGACCAGCGAGGGCCGCCAGATCCTGCAGTCGCAGTCGATTGAGCGCATCCAGGTTACCGACGGCAGCCAGATCGTCCAGATCTGGCTCAAGGACGACTACAAGCCCACCGACCTGGAGGGCAAGAAGCAAAAGCCCACGAAGAAGGTCCAGTTCCAGTACACGGACCCGGAGGGCGACGCGATGCTCGGGCTTGTGCAGAGGGCGAAGTCTGAAAACGGGTACAACTCGATCGTGCCGCAGCAGTCGCTGCTGTTCTCCCTGCTATCCTTTATGCTGCCGATGCTGCTGATCGTGGGTTTGTTCTTCTGGATGATCCCCAAAATGCAGGGGCGGATGAACGAATTTGGCAAGGTCAAACGCGACGGGGTCGAATCGGACCTGCCGGACGTGACGTTTGCCGACGTCGCCGGCGTCGACGAGGCAGTCGAAGAGCTACGCGAGATCAAGGAGTTCATCGAGACTCCGGAGAAGTTTTACAAGATGGGGGCGAAGATCCCGCGCGGCGTGCTGCTCTACGGCCCGCCGGGAACCGGCAAGACGCTGCTGGCGAAGGCCGTGGCAGGCGAGGCCGGCGTGCCCTTCTTCCACATCTCAGCCTCCGAGTTCGTGGAGATGTTCGTGGGCGTGGGTGCCTCCCGAGTGCGTGACCTGTTTACGAAGGCCAAGAAGGTGGCCCCGGCGATCATCTTTGTGGACGAGATCGACGCGGTCGGGCGCAACCGCGGCGCCGGGATCGGCGGCGGCAATGACGAGCGCGAGCAGACTCTGAACCAGCTGCTGGTGGAGATGGACGGCTTCGACGAGCGCACGAACGTCATCGTCATTGCGGCCACCAACCGGCCCGACGTACTCGACCCGGCGTTGCTGCGCCCCGGCCGCTTCGACCGGCAGATCGGCGTGGACGCGCCGGACCTGCCCGGACGCCAGGAGATCCTCAAGGTCCATGCCGACGGCAAGCCGTTGGAAGAGGGGGTCTCGCTCGAGTCGATCGCCCGCCGCACGCCCGGTTTCTCCGGAGCGGACCTGGCAAACCTGTTGAACGAGGCGGCGCTCCTTGCGGCCCGCCGCGGGCACACGAAGATTGATGAGGACGACATCGACGAGGCGATCGACCGCGTGATCGCCGGACCGCAGCGCCGCACCCGGGTGATGAACCCGAAGGAGAAGCGGATGACCGCCTACCATGAGGCCGGCCACGCCGTGGCCGCCGCGGCGCTCAACCACACCGACCCGGTCACGAAGGTGACGATCCTGCCGCGCGGGCGGGCCCTGGGCTACACGATGGTCATGCCCACCGAGGATCGGTACTCCACCTCTCGCCACGAGCTGCTGGACGAAATGGTCTACGCGATGGGCGGGCGCGCGGCGGAGGAGGTCGTGTTCCACGATCCCACCACGGGCGCCTCGAACGACATCCAGAAGGCCACCTCGGTGGCGCGCAAGATGGTCACCGAATACGGCATGTCGCAGCGGGTGGGGGCCGTGCGCCTCACGGCAGACGACTCCGATCCCATGACTCGGATGGGCGGCGGGCAGGCCCGCGAGCACTCCGATGACCTGGCCCGGATCGTGGACGAGGAAGTGCGCACCTTGCTCGACCGCGCCGCCCAAGAGGCATGGCAGATCATGATGGACAACCGCCACGTGCTCGACCGCCTCACCTCCGTGCTCCTGGAAAAGGAGACCGTGCTCGAGGGCGAACTCAAGGAAATCTTCAAGGACATCGTCAAGGCGCCGGCGCGCCAGCTGTGGCTGTCCTCGCCCGAGCGGCCCGTGTCCGACCTGCCGCCCGTGCCGCTGCCTGAGGCCCCGAAAGCCGACGACGAAGCCGAGGCTGGCGAGGGTTCTCATGCAGGGGCTGGAGACAGTGCCGACGCCGGCCAGGACAAGAACGCCGAGGACAGTGCCGAGGGCGGGCGGCCGTCGTCGGGAAGCGAGCCCGAAGGAGGAATCAAGTGAGCGTGGACGTTGAGCGCGCACAGGCCGCCGTCCGTGAACTTCTCTTTGCGATTGGGGAGGACCCGGACCGCGACGGCCTGATTGACACCCCGGCCCGCGTGGCCCGGTCGTATGCGGAGATCTTTTCCGGCCTGGACGAGGACCCGGGCGAGCACCTGGAGAAAGTGTTCGACGTGGGGCATCAGGAGATGGTGCTCGTGCGGGACATTCCGGTGTATTCGATGTGCGAGCACCACCTGCTGCCGTTCCACGGCGTGGCCCACGTGGGCTACATCCCCGGAGCGGACGGTCGGGTGACCGGCCTGTCGAAGCTGGCCCGGCTGGTCGAGGGCTATGCGCATCGGCCACAGGTCCAAGAGCGGCTCACCACCCAGGTGGCGGAGGCGATCTACGAGCGGTTGGGTGCGACAGGCGTGATCGTCGTCGTGGAGGCGGAGCACCTGTGCATGTCGATGCGCGGGGTGCGTAAACCGGGGTCGCGCACGGTGACGTCGGCGGTGCGGGGCACGATGCACGATCCGGCCACGCGCGCCGAAGCGATGAGCCTAGTGAGGTAGCCATGAACATCATGGGAATTGTGAACGTCACGCCGAACTCGTTCTCGGACGGGGGCCAGTTCCTGGACCCGGGCGCCGCGATCGAGCACGGACGCGAGCTCGTGGCCGCCGGCGCCACGATCCTCGACATCGGCGGGGAGTCCACCCGCCCGGGAGCCGAACCGGTGGCCCCGGAGGACGAGTGGGCGCGGATTGCGGACGTGGTGGCGGAGTTGTCGGGCGAGGTGGCGGTGTCGGTGGACACCTACCACGCCAGCACCGCGCGCCGGGCCGTGGAGGCGGGCGCGGCGATCGTCAACGACGTGACCGGCGGGCAGGGCGATCCGGCCATGTTCGCCACCGTGGCCGAGCTCGGCTGCGACTACGTGCTCCAGCACGGGCGGGGCAATGCCCGCACGATGAACGACCTGGCCTCCTACGGCGACGTGGTGGGCGAGGTGCGCTCCGAGCTGCTGGCTTCGTGCGATGGGGCGGTGGCCGCAGGGATCGCGCCGGAGTCAATCATCCTCGACCCGGGCCTTGGTTTTGCCAAGGTGGGCGATCAGGACTGGGAGATCCTGCGCGGGCTCGGCGCCTTCCTAGGCGAGGGGCACCGCGTGCTCGTGGGGCACTCGCGCAAGCGCTTCCTCGTGCCGTTTGCCGTCAACGACGAACGGGACGTGGCAACCGCCGCGATCTCGGCCTTCATCGCGGAGTCGGTGTGGGCGGTGCGCGTGCACAACGTGGCCGCCACGGCTACCGCGATCGGCGTGGCCCGCATGATGAAGGGCCTGTGATGGCCCTGTCGACTATCCGCCTCACCGGCCTGCGAGTCCGCGGCATGCACGGCGTGCTCGACTTCGAGCACGCCGAGGCGCAGGACTTCGTGGTCGACGTGGCGCTACACCTCGACATCTCGCGGGCGATTGCCACCGACGATGTCGCCCACACCATCAACTACGCCGAGGTGGCCGACATGGTGGTAGGCGTGATCGAGGGTGACCACGCGGGCCTCATCGAGACCTTGGCCGGCCGCATCGCCGAGCGGGCGCTGGGCTTTGGAGCCGCGGGCGTGGAGGTGACTGTACATAAGCCGCAGGCACCGATCCCGCACGAGTTCACCGACGTGGCCGTCACGCTCGAGCGCTGGGCCCTGGAGGCCGGGTCGGCGGGCGATGGGCTCGCGGCCGGGCTGGCTGTGGCCCCGGGTGCCGGGGCTGCGGCACAAGCCGGCGGCCAGCTGTCGGCGCCGGCGGGCGCGGAGCGGGCCGTGATCGGCGTCGGGTCCAACCTCGATGCGGCCGGGCACGTGCGCGCCGCGATCGAGGAGCTGGGCGAGCTGGGAGTTGTCGTCGCGGCCTCGGGGCTGTATGACACCGCGCCGCGACTGGCGGAGGGCCAGGCCGGGCAGCCGGATTACGTTAACGCCGTGGTGCTGCTAGACACGCACCTATCGCCCCTCGAACTGCTCGACGCCCTGCAGGGGATCGAGGCGGCTCACGGGCGGGTCCGATCCGAGCGCTGGGGTGCGCGCACGCTCGACCTCGACATCGTCACCTATGCGGGCCTCGAACTCGACACCCCGCGCCTAACCCTGCCCCACCCGCGCGCCGCCGAGCGGCGCTTCGTGCTCGAGCCCTGGGCCGCCGTCGACCCGGGCGCGCGCCTCGCCGGCCACCCCGTCGTGAGCCTGCTCGCCGGCGTCGCCGACCAGCGGGTCCAGCCCCTGGGGGAGCCAGCATGAGCGAGAACCCGAAGCTGCGCCCCACGTCGATCTCGATGTTGGTCGGGGCAGGGTTAGTCGCGGGGATCACGGTTTTTTCGCTGACGTCGGTGTTCATCCGCTCTGGCGCCAGCCCGGTGCCAGTGCCGTTTTGGCTGTTCCTCGCGCCGCTGGCGATCGGCGCGGTGGTGATCAGCCAGGCGTGGCTGGTGCGCCAGTACCGCCGGGGCAAGCGCCCGGTCGATCAGCTGTATGCCGCCCGGATCTGGGTGCTGACCCAGGCCACGTCGCGTGGCGGCACCCTGATGGCTGGCGGCGCGCTTGGCGTCGCGGTGGCCTACTATGCCGGTTCGGCGGCCTTCCTCACCGACAACGCGCACAACGCCCTCCTCGCCGGGATCGCGTCGATCATCATGACCATGGCGGCGCTCGTTGGCGAGCGCTGGTGCACCTACGACGACCCGAGCCCCGACGCCGCTGCCAGCGCCTAGCCGTTCGCCGTGCTGGGGCCGCGCGCCGTGCTGGGGCCGCGAGCCGCGCCACGGCGTCGTGCGCAGGGGCCGCGAACCGCGCCACGGCGTCGTGCGCAGGGCCCGCCCTGTCCAAATGCGGCACTAAACTGACAAATGCGGCACTACATAACGGGAAAGTAGTGTCGCATCTTGCGGTTTAGTACAGCTTCTGCGGGTAGGCCTCACACGGGCAAACGACGGCAATCCTCCCGACCTCGGCCACGAGCTCGAATCCGCTGAGCCTCAGACGCTAGGTGGACGGGGCCGGCCGCGCGGGCGGTAGAATGTCAGACATGAGACATCCACTTGCCCAGGACACCGTTTTCATCCCCTTGGACCCCGGATACACGAAGGTGCAGGCCATCCGCTGGTCGGTCGCCGTGATCGTGATCGTGGTGGTCGGCGCGATCCCCGGGATTTTGCTCGGGAGTGCGAGCTTCCCGGGCGTGCTGTGGTGGGTCGGCTTTGCGATCTGGGCGGTGGTGTGGCTGATCCAGGTCCCGTTCGCGCTGCGCCGGGCCCGCGCGTTCGGCTACGCCGAGCTGGAGGACGAGCTCCTCATCCGCTCCGGCATCATGTTCCATTCCGTGACCGTGGTGCCTTACGGCCGCATGCAGCAGGTGGAGGTGGGCACGGGTCCGCTGCTGAAGCGCTTTGGGCTGGGGTCGATTGAGCTGGTGACGGCGTCGGCGGGCTCGAATGCCTCCATCCCCGGGGTGGCGATTGAGGAGGCCGAGCGCCTGCGCGAGAAGCTGACCGCGCTGGGCGAGGCGAGGATGGAGGGCCTGTGAGCGACAAGCGTACGCTCGGCGAATCCGTGCCCGAGGGCGCGTGGCGCAAGTTCCACAAGGTGACCCCGCTGGCCAATGGCGGCGTGCTGTGGGTGGCGCTCGCGATTTTCCTGTACAACATCCTGCAGTCGTTGCTTGAAGATGGCGTGGACGAGCTTCGTGACGCCGCCTCCCACATCACCCTCATGTGGATCTTGATCGCGGCTGGGGCCCTGGTTCTGCTCACGATCGTGGTGGTCGTGTGCTCGTGGGTGGTGTGGCGCTTCGCATCCTTCGCCGTGGTCGACTCCGGCATCCACCACCGTTCCGGCGTCCTCATCAAGCGTCACAAGCATATGCGTTGGGATCGCGTGCAGAGCGTGGAGGTGGAGCAGAAGATCTTCGGCCGCATCTTCGGTTTCGGCTCGGTCAAGGTCGAGTCCGCGGGCTCCGACGAGGGCATCACGCTCGGCCTGCTCACCATGGCCGACTGCGCTGCCCTGCGAAAGGAGGTCTTGCAGGGCCTTGCCAACGCCCGCGCCGGCCGCCCGATTGGTCTTGCCAACGACGCCGTCGCCCCAGCTTCCACCGCCCCCGCGGCGACCCCCGGCTCGGTGCTCGGCGGCCAGCCTGACGCAGGCCAACCCGGCGCCGCGAACCAAACGGGCGCCACCGACCACGCCGCGGGCGCGACGGGCGCTACCGGCGTCGTCGGACCTGATCACGCCGGCCTGCCGGGCCAGCCAGACGCAGGCCAACCCGGGGAGACCGGCCAGCCCGCCGCCACCGGGGCCGCTCCGGCGATCCCCATCTTTGACCCTGACGACACCGAGCTCGACCAGCTCATCTTCGAGATGCCCACCTCCCGCCTCATCGCCTCCCGACTGCTGAGCCCCACGTTCCTGTCGGTGTTGACGGTAACGCTAGCGATGCTGGTGGGCTCGATCTGGCTGGGGGAGACCCTCATGGCGGTGATCTTCCTGGTGGTCGGCTCGGCCTACACGTTCGTCAAATCCTCGCTGGGGCAGTACGGCACGAAGGTATACCTATCGGCGAACGGGTTGCGCGTGCGTGGGGGACTGACCACGCTCACCACCCGCTCCATTCCGCCGGCGCGCCTGCATGCCATCGAGCTACACCGCCCGATGCTGTGGCGTTGGAAGGACTGGTGGGAGGTCACGGCCACCCTGGCCGGCGCCGCCACGCTCGACACCTCCGGCGACACCCCCGGCTCCGAAATTATTATCCCTGCCGGCTCGCGCAAGGAAGCCCTGCGCGTGCTGTGGACCATGCTTCCCGACGCCGGCACCGCCGACGACGCCGGCCTCATCCGCGACGCCCTGGATGGGTCGGGCACGGGCCGCCACTTCCTGTCCTCACCGGATCAGGCCAAGTGGTTCGACCCGATTACGTACAAGTCGCGCGGCGTGTGCCTGACCCCGAAGGTAGCCGTGTTCCGGCGCGGGCGCTTCGGGCGGCGGGTCATGTTCGTGTGGCAGGACCACACGCAGTCGGTGAAGATGAAGCAAGGTCCGATCCAACGCCGTCTGGGCCTGGGTGAGATTGAGCTTGACCTGGTGTCGTTCGCGTCGGCCACGCACAAGAACATGGCGGTGTCCGATGTGGAGCGCATGGTCTGGGTGGAAAACGAGCTCAGCGCGCAGGCGCGGCACGTGGGCGTGAGCGAGTCGATCGACACCTGGCGGGAGCGCGTGGGAGTCTAGCTCAGCCCGTGATTTGAATTTACTGGACGTATTTGGGGCGATCTCCGTATATGAGGAGATCGCCCCAAATACGTCCAAAATGTTTTAATTTGCCCCGGCCCGGCACCCTGGCTGCCCGGCTCGTCACAGTCTCCCGGCTGACTGCCCGGCTACTTGATCGCCCGGATTGCCGCCTTGATCTGGGGCACCAGGCCCGGGCGCACGGAGAGCGAGGCCACCCCGGCGCGCACCAGCTGGGGCACGTGCTCCTCGGAGGAGGCCAGGTCGCCGCAGATGCCGAGGGGGGACTCGAGCTTGCGGGCCGTGTCCGCGATGAGGTCCACCACGAGCGGGATCACCTGGTCGGCCACGGGTGCTACGGCGGAGTTGCCGCGGTCGGTGGCCGCCATGTACTGGATCAGGTCGTTCGTGCCCACCGAGAAGAAGTCTACCTTCTCATCGAATGCGGCAACGTTGAGTAGCGCCGCCGGGGTTTCGAGCATCATGCCGAACTGGGGTAGCTCGTCGGGCCGACCCTCGGCCTCCACGGCCACGTTGAACATCTCGCGTGCCCACACCACTTCGGCAACGGTGGTGACCATGGGGATCATCACCTTGATGTTGGCGTGCTGGGCCACGCGGATCGCGGCGCGGAACTGGTCGACCAGCGCGTCGGGTATGCGCTGCATGAGCCTGATCCCGCGTACGCCCAGGAACGGGTTGTCCTCCGGTTCGGAGTCGAAGAAGGACACGGGCTTGTCGGCCCCCACGTCCCACGTGCGGAGCGTGATCGGCTGTTCGGTGCCGAGCGCTTCGGCGATCTGAGTAAAGACTTCCGCCTGCTCGTCCACCGTGGGCCGGTGATCCCAGTCGGCGAACAGCACCTCGGTGCGTACCAGCCCCGAGCCGTCGGCCCCGTTCTTGGCACCGAGTTCCGCGTCGCTGGCCAGGGCCACGTTCGCGCGCACGTAGATCTGCCGCCCATCGAACATGGCCGGTTCGTGGGCGTGCTCGCGGGCTGCCTTCGCCAGCTTGGCCTGTTCCTTGGAGGCGCGCAGCAGTTCGTGGAGCTGGGCCCGCGTCGGGTCCACGTAGACCATCCCCGAGCGCGGCTCGAGCGCTACCTCCTGGCCCTCCGTGATGTCACGCGCGATCTCTTTGCCCGTGATGACGGGGATGCCCTTCGCGGAGGCGATGAGGGCGCCGTGCCCGGTGGCCGAGCCGGTGGCGGCGAGGATGCCGATCACCGAGCCGGGGTCGATCTCCGAGGCTAGGGCCGGGGTGAGCGAGTCGAGCACCACCACGGGGTCGCGCCCGAAGTCGGCGATCGCGGCGGCCAGCCCGCCGAGCGGCAGGCCGTGGAGCGCCTGGATGAGAAGGTCGCCCAGGGCCTTGACATCCTCTGAGCGTTCGCGCAGGTAGGCGGTGGGCAGGTCGAGGTACTCGGCCACCGTGTCTTGTGTGGCGTTGTGAACCGCGATTTGGGCGGGCTTGCCGGCGTCGATCGCGGTTGTGATGCGCCCAGCGTAGGCCGGGTCGTCGAGGAGTCCCACCTGCAAGGTGAGGATCGGGTCGTCCCCGAGGGACGCGAGGTAGGTGCGCACAGCCTCGCGCGCCTCGGCGTAGGCGTCGGCCTGGTTCTTCGGCTCGGTGCCGAGCTCCGGGCGCGGCTGGGCGTTCCACACGAGCGCGGGCCCCACCGCGATCTCCATGCCGGAGCCGGTCTGCCGCTTGTGTGCGGGGATGGGGGATTCGGGCTTGGCTTCGCCCTTGGCGAGCCACCCGCGCTGGGCGAGTTCCCCGACGGCGTCGAGCGCGGCTTCCGCCTCAGGCCCGGTGGCCTGCACCAGGACCTCGTCGCCTTCGAGCACGCCGAGCGAGATGAGGGACGTCATCGAGCGTGCGACCACCGGCCCCCGCCCGTTGCCGACGTGCGAGACCCGCACCTCCGCGTCAAACGGTGCTACCGCCGCCACGAGTGCGCCAGCCGGCCGAGCGTGCAGGCCCGCCGGGTCGTCCACCACGTAGGTGCGCGAGATCCACTCGCGCGTGTCGGGCCCGTCGTCGTCGACGCCGCCCGCGCCCATAGCGCCACCGGCCGCGTCCGCGTAGGGAATGTCGGCCTCCTTCGCGGCGAGCGCGCCCATGGCCTCGCGTGCCACGTCCTTGCGGCTGGCACCAGCGCCCGCCGCGACGGCGGCCACCACCAGGCCCTCCACCAGGGGAGCGGGCACCACGGTGGTGCGCTCGGCCATGTCCGGGTCAATGAATTCGAGCGCCATCTCCGTGGACATGACCGCCGATCCGAGGTCAACGAGCACGACCACGCCCGCGCCGCCGTCCGCCTCCTCAATCGCGGCGGAGATGAGTTCTGCAGAGGTGCCGAAACCGCCATCGGCGCCGCCGGCGGCCACAATCACCGCGTCCCTGCCCATGTCGAGCGCGAGGTCGCGAGCTGCGGCCGCCAGTGGCGCCGAGTGCGAGACGGCAACGAGGCCGACGTTAGTCACCAAATGCCTCCAGCGCTGCCTCAATGAGCAGGACGGAGGAGGCCGAACCCGGATCCTTCACGCCCTTCGAGCGTTCTCCGAGGTAGGAGGCGCGGCCCTTGTGGGCAATCATCGGGATAGTGGCCTCCGCACCCGTGCGCGCTGCGGCGGCGGCAGCAGCGAGGGCGTCGGCAAGGGAGCCTTCCGCGGAGTCGGCGGCCTCAAGTGCGGGGAACCAGACGTCAAGCATCGTTTTGTCTCCCACCTCGGCCTTGCCCCGCGCCTGCAGGGCCTCGACGCCGGTGCGGAGGGCGGCGAGGAAGTCCTCTCGAGTGAACTCGCCTTCGGGCAGAGCCCCGCCCATCCGCATGAGTAGCGTGCCGTACAGCGGGCCGGACGCGCCGCCCACCTTCGACACCAGAGCCATGCCCGCCTTCTTCAGGTAGGCGCCGGCATCTGGGACCGCATCCAGGTCGATCTCCGAGATCGCCTGCACGCCGCGGGCCATGTTGGAGCCATGGTCCGCGTCGCCGATCTGGCGGTCCAGATCGGTCAGGTAGTCCGCCTGCTCATCAATCCTGGTTTTGAATCCGGCCATCCAGGCCGCGAAAGGCTGCAGTTCGGGCATTACTTACCCCACCTCAGTCCGGTGGTCACGACGGGGGCATCCCACAGGCGCAACAGTTCGTCGTCAGCCTTGAGCAGCGACAGGGCGCAGCCGGCCATCTCGAGCGAGGTCACGTAGTCGCCCACGAGCACGCGGGCTACAGTCACGCCGGCGTCTTCCAGCAGCTTCGCCACCTCGCCGTACATGAGGTACAGCTCCGACAGCGGGGTGCCGCCCATGCCGCCGAGCATGGCGATCACGGGCGCGCCAGTGAAGTCCATGTCCGCCAGGATCGGCTCCACCAGCTCCTTGGCCAGCTCGTGTGCCGGCTGGAGCGCGCGGCGCTCGCGGCCCGGCTCGCCGTGGATGCCGATGCCGAGCTCGATCTCATCCTCGCCCAGCTCGAAGGTGGGCTTGCCGGCCGCGGGGACCGTGCAAGAGGTGAGGGCCATGCCGAAGCTGCGCGTGGAATCGGCGACCTTCTGCGCAACGGCGGTGACGGCGTCGAGATCCGCGCCCTCCTCTGCCAGCGCGCCGGCGATCTTCTCCACGAACAGGGTGCCGCCCACGCCGCGGCGGCCCGCGGTGTAGAGGGAGTCTTGGACCGCCACGTCGTCCTCCACGATGACGGCCTTGACCTGGGTGCCCTCCATGTCGGCAGCCATTTCGGCGGCCATCTCGAAGTTCATCACGTCGCCCGTGTAGTTCTTGACGATGTGGAGGACGCCGGCGCCGGAATCAACCTTGGCGGTGGCCTCCATGATCTGATCGGGGACCGGCGATGTGAAGACCTCGCCGCAGCATGCCGCGTCCAGCATGCCTTCACCCACGAAGCCCGAGTGGAGCGGCTCGTGGCCGGATCCACCACCGGAGACGAGGGCGACCTTGCCCTCCTTCTTCGTTGCTCGGTAGACGATGTGACGGGGAATATCGACCTCAAGGTCCGGATGGGCAGCGGCCACTCCAACGAGGGAATCAGTGACCACGTCATTGGGGTTATTGATTATTTTCTTCATGCCGCAATTGTCCCATCGTTACCTGACCCATGCAATAGAACGGGAATCTTTTGGGGCGTCATTTTCGCAGGTGATTGTGCCTTTTCTGCGGGGCTTTGGCGTTTCACGCTGAGAGCCGAACGCCGACGCCGTGGGCCGGTTTGCGTTCGCCGCTTGGCGGGTCTTTTTCACGACGCCGTGGCGCGGTTCGCGTTGGGCGCGGGGCCTGCGCTGGGGGCGCGGGTGCGGATGGGACGATGCGGGCGGTCCGGAGGCGGAAAAGAAGTGTCGGAGGCGGTGGCTAGGATGGTGGACATGGAGAATTCGACGGGACGCATGGGGATTGGCATCATCTCCGCGGGGCGCGTGGGCGCGGCGCTGGGCAGCGCGCTGCGCGCGGCCGGGCACGGGATCGTGGGCGCGCACGCGCCCTCGCCGCAGTCGCGGGAGCGGCTGGAGGTCATGTTGCCGGGAGTGCCGGCACTCGACGTGCCGGCGATCGTGGAGCGCTCCGAGCTGGTCATTCTGGCACTGCCGGATGAGGAGCTCGAGGGCCTCGTGGCCGGCCTGGCCAAGCTGGGCGCGTGGCAGGCCGGCCAGATCGTGGTGCATACCTCGGCGCGGCGGGGCGTGGAGGTGCTGGCGCCGGCGCAGGCGGCTGGCGCGCTCACGCTGGCGCTGCACCCGGTCATGGAGTTCTCGGGCACGTCGGTGGACGTTGCCCGGCTCCAGGGCGCGCACGTCGTGGTCTCCGCGGCGAACGCGATCCAGCCGATCGGGCTGGCGCTCGCGGCGGAGATGGGCGCGCAGGGCGTGGTGGTGAACTCTGCTGACCGCGCGATCTATGCGGCCGCGCTCGCCCATGCGCGCCAGGGCGTGGAGTTGGCCGCGTCCCAGGCGGGGCGAGTGCTGGCGCAGATCGGTGTGGCGCAGCCGGGTGATCTGCTCGGCGAGTGGGCCCAGGCCGGCCTCGATCGCGGGCTCTTCGCGGGCAACGCGGCGGGTGCCGCTGTGAGCTCTGCTGGGGGTGCCAGTGCGGGCATGGGCCCAGCCGTGGGCGTGACGGGAGCGGTGGGCGGGACGGGCCCGGACGGCGTCGTGGGCGCGAACAGAGCGGGGGCTGGTGTGCCTCGTCCGCCGGCGCCACCCAGTGCGGAGGAAGCCGCGCAGCGCGTGGAGGCGTTGGGGACGTTGGCGGTGGAGTCGCCGGAGTTGGCCGACGTCGCGAAGGCGGACCTGAACCTGTTGGAGCGCCTCGTGGAGCGGGCGTTGATGGCGGGCGTTATCGGCGAAACAGAGGCAAATGAGTTGCATACCATCGTCGGCGCCGCTCGCTGCTCGCATGGGGGAAGATAGAATGGCAGATATGGAGATCTGTAGGACACGCAGCGAGTTGGCGAGCGCCCTGGCGAAGGCCGATGGCACCCGCGCGCTTGTCATGACCATGGGGGCCCTGCACGACGGGCACGCCCAGCTGCTGAAGGCAGCGCGCGCCGCGGCGCAGACCGTGGTGGCGTCGGTGTACGTTAACCCGCTCCAATTCGGCCCGAATGAGGACTACGCCGCCTATCCGCGCACCGAGGCTGCGGATCTGGCGTTGCTTGAGCGCGAGGGCGTGGATGTGGCCTTCCTGCCCACGAATGATGAGATGTACCCGCGCGAACCGCTCGTGCGGATTGACCCGGGGCCGATGGCCCGCGTGCTCGAGGGCGCCACCCGGCCCGGGCACTTCGCCGGCGTGCTCCAGGTGGTCCACAAGGTGTTCAACTTGGTCCGCCCGGACATGACGTTCTTCGGGCAGAAGGACGCCCAGCAGCTTGCACTCGTGCGCACGATGGTGGATGACCTGGACATGAGCATTGACGTGCGGGCGGTGCCGATCAAGCGCGATGAGTCGGGCCTGGCGCTGTCCTCGCGCAATTCTTACCTTTCCGATGCCGAGCGCGCCCAGGCCCTCGCCCTGTCCACGGCCCTGCGCCGCGGGGTGGAGCTCGCGGAGTCGGGGGCGAGCGCGGGTGAGGTGCGGGACTCGGTGCGCGCGCAACTGCACGCGGCCGACGGCGTGCGCCTCGACTACCTCCACTTGGTTGACCCGGCCACCTTCGCCTTCCTTGACGATCACGCGCACGGCCCCGGCCTGCTCGTCACCGCCGCCTACGTGGGCCCCACCCGCCTCATCGACAACATGGAGGTGGAGCTTCGATGATGCTGCGCACAATGCTCACCGGCAAGATCCACCGGGCCACCGTCACCGGGGCGGATCTGCACTACGTGGGCTCCATTACTGTGGACCTCGATCTGCTCGAGGCTGCGGACATCCTGCCGGGCCAGCAGGTCGACGTCGTGGACGTGACCAACGGAGCCCGGCTCACCACCTACGTCATCCCAGGTGAACGTGGCGCGGGCGAGGTCAAGCTCAACGGCGCGGCGGCCCACCTGGTCGACGTGGGGGACCTGGTCATCATCATGTGCTACAGCCAGATGGACGATGACTCGGCCCGCACGTACGAACCGAAGGTCATCTACGTCGATCGCCAGAATCGTATCCACGGTGCGGGCAGCGACCCGGGCCAGGTGCCCGATGGGCACGGCCTCACCGCGTCGGGCATCCCCTTCGACCACGCACGATAGGAGAAGAACATGCGTTTTCCGAAGATCCCCAAGATCCATCCCAAGGCGCTCGTCCCTGACGTGGACAGGCTGCGTGGCATGGTATCCAAGTCCGAATCGGAATCCACGGAAGCCGTGACCTCGGCCTCCGAATTCTCCAGCGATGAGGAGATCTCCTCGCGGATCACCAACCTTGACGTCATGGTCGAGGAATCCCCTGGGCGCGTGTTCGACGCCTACCTCATCAACATTGACGCGGGCCTGTATGCGGGCACGAACCTCATGCCGAAGCTGAAGATGGTGATCGACGCGCTCGACCACCTCAACCGGCCGTTCCGCTTCATGTCTTGGCTGTCGGACGTGACACCGGCCCAGCTCGTGGAGATGATGAGCGACGAGGGAATTGAGATCACGGCCGATGAGGTCATCACCCCGGCCACCCTCGCCTCGCGCTACCTCAAGAACTCCTACCCGGGCGCGAAGGTGTTCGTGGCAGGCGGTACACGCTTCCGCGACGAGCTTGCGGCGAACGGGATCGAGGTCACGGACAAGGCGGCGGAGACCAACTTGGTGATCGTGGGCTTCACCTCCGATTTCGACATGAAGATGTTCTCCACCGCCTACCACGCGATCGCGGACAACGGGGCGGACCTCATCAGTACGTCGCTGCGGCGGGTGCGCCGCATGCCCGACGGCTCGCGCGAGCCGGGCACGTTGCCGATCATCACTGCACTCGAGACAGCCACGCGTAAACGCCTGACCAAGAACCTCGGTAGCCCCGAGACCGACCTGCTCGAGATGATCTTCGATGACATTCAGGTCCGCCCGGAGGACTCGCTGTTCGTCACCGACTCCCTCGGCGCCGACATCCGCATGGCCAAGCGCTACGGCGTGCCCACCGCGCTCGTGCTGACCGGCAGCGCCACGGCGGACCAGGCGCGCGATCTCAAGCGAAAGGACCAGCCGAACTACGCGCTGACCACGATTGCGGACATCCTCCCGCGCTATATCAAGGACCAGCTCTAAGAGCGCCCAGCCACAGGGCCCCGCCTCAGGGGCCTCGCGAGAAGAAAAGGACACCCATGCAGCAAAACTACGACGACACCTCCGACCAGCTCGCCGTCCGCAAGGAAAAGCGGGCCCGCCTGCTCGCCGCCGGCCGTGACCCGTACCCGCCCCACCTCGAGATCACGCACACCATCGCGGACGTGCGCGCGAAGTATGCGGTGGAGCGCGAGGGGGAAAAGGTGAGCGCTGACGTCGTGCTCCAGCCCGGCGATGAGCTGACCGAGGAGCGCGTGGAGCTCGCCGGGCGCGTCATGCTGTTCCGCCCGTCAGGCAAGATCGCCTTCAGCCAGCTACAGGCGGGTGACGGCGAGCGCATCCAGGTGATCTTCTCGCTGGCGAACGTAGGCAAGGAGGCGCTGGACGCGCTGAAGGCCGACGTGGACCTGGGCGACTTCGTGTGGGTGGACGGCTATGTGGGCGCCTCCAAGCGCGGCGAGCTGTCGATCTTCGCCACGTCCTGGCAGCTGGCCTCCAAGGCGATCCGCCCGCTGCCGAAGATGTTCACGGCGGAGGACGGCACCGAGATGGCGCTCGGCGAGGAGACCCGCGTGCGTAACCGCCACCTCGACCTCATCACGCGTGACGCCGCGCGCAGGATCGTGCGCCTGCGCGCGGGCATGATGAAGTCCATCCGCAAGACGTTCGACGACCGCGGCTACATCGAGGTGGAAACTCCGATCCTGCAGCCGCTCCACGGCGGCGCCGCGGCCCGCCCGTTCGAGACCCACATCAACGCCTACGATCAGGACCTCTACCTGCGCATCGCCACCGAGCTGTACCTGAAGAAGGCCGTGGTGGGCGGCATCGAGCGCGTGTTTGAGATCGGGAAGAATTTCCGTAACGAGGGCGCGGATTCCACGCACTCGCCGGAGTTCTCCGCGATGGAGGCCTACCAGTCCTTCGCCACGTATGAGGAGATGGCGGTCCTCACCCGCGATCTCATCCAGAACGCGGCACGTGACCTGTTCGGCACCACCACTGTGACCCTCGCCGACGGCACTGAGTACGACCTGGGTGGCGAGTGGGCGCGCCTCGACCTCTACACCTCGCTGTCCGAGGCCGTGGGGGAGGAAGTGACGGTAGAGACCCCACGCGAACACCTGGTGGAGATCGCGGACAAGTTCGACATCGCGGTCAAGGAATACGCCGTGGCCGGCAAGATCGCCGAGGACATCTGGGAGGAGCTGGTTGGTTCTAAGCTGTGGGAGCCCACCTTCGTCTTCGACTTCCCGGAGGACACCTCGCCGCTCACCCGCAACCACCGCTCCAAGCCGGGGCTGACCGAGAAGTGGGATCTGTACGTGCGGGGCGTGGAGATCGCCACCGCCTACACTGAGCTGGCTGACCCGGTGATTCAGCGGGAGCGCCTCACCCAGCAGTCGCTCGAGGCCGCAGCGGGTGACCCGGAAGCCATGCAGCTGGACGAGTCCTTCATCGAGGCGATGGAGCAGGGCTTCCCGCCGTCGGGCGGCATGGGCATGGGCATCGACCGCATGCTCATGGTGCTCACCGGCCTGGGCATCCGCGAGACGATCCTGTTCCCGTTCGTCAAGCCGACCGCGCGCGCATAGTTCTTGCCGCAAACGTGAAGGTGGGCGGATCCGATTGGATCCGCCCACCTGCTACGCTGTGGCCTGGTGCTTACTCAGCACGCACGTCGTCGTCGACCCAGTCAAACGTACGGGTGACGGCCTTCTTCCACAGGCGCATCTGGCGAGCACGCTCGTCGGCGTCCATCTTGGGCGACCAACGCTTGTCCTCCTGCCAGTTGGCGATGACGTCCTGCTCGCCGGCCCAGAAGCCAACCGCGATACCGGCCGCGTAGGCGGCACCGAGGGCGGTGGTCTCAGCGACGACCGGCTTGACGACCTCCACACCGAGGATGTCAGCCTGGAACTGCATGAGTGCATCGTTCGCGGTCATGCCGCCGTCAACACGAAGCTCGCCGAGCTCAACGCCCGAATCGGCGTTCATGGCCTCGAGAACTTCGGCCGTCTGGAACGCGGTGGCCTCGAGGACCGCGCGAGCCAGGTGGCCCTTGTTGTTGTAGCGGGTCAGGCCGACGATCGCGCCTCGGGCGTCGTCCTTCCAGTACGGGGCGAACAGGCCGGAGAACGCCGGGACGATGTAGACGCCGCCGTTGTCCTCAACCGTTTCAGCAAGGGTCTCGATCTCCGGGGCGGAGGTGATGATGCCGAGCTGGTCGCGCAGCCACTGCACGAGCGAGCCCGTCACAGCGATCGAACCCTCGAGCGCGTAGACCGGAGCCTGATCGCCGATCTTGTAGCACACCGTGGTCAGCAGGCCGTTCTTCGAGGTGATCGCCTCGTTGCCCGTGTTGATGAGCATGAAGCAGCCGGTGCCGTAGGTGTTTTTCGCCATGCCCTTCTCGAAGCAGGCCTGGCCGAAGGTGGCCGCCTGCTGGTCGCCAAGGTCGCCAGCGATCGGGGTGTCGATGATGAGGGAGTTCTTCGAGCCGTAGCCGTAGACCTCGGAGGAGGACTTGATCTCCGGGAGCATCGACATCGGGATGCCCATGTCCGCGCAGATGTCCTCGCGCCAACGCAGCTCACGCACGTCCATGAGCATGGTGCGCGACGCGTTGGTCACGTCGGTGACGTGGACACCGCCGTTGGGGCCACCGGTGAGGTTCCAGATCACCCAGGTGTCGGTGTTGCCGAAGAGGAGGTCGCCCGCCTCGGCCTTCTCGCGTGCCCCCTCAACATTGTCAAGGATCCACTTGACCTTCGGGCCAGAGAAGTAGGTGGCAAGGCCAAGGCCACAGATTTCCTTGTACTTGTCCGGGCCCTCGTCACCAGCAAGCTCGCGAACAATCTTGTCAGTACGGGTGTCCTGCCACACGATAGCGTTGTACACCGGCTCGCCCGTGTTCTTATCCCACACGACGGCCGTCTCGCGCTGGTTGGTCACACCAACAGCCGCGATCTCATGGCGGTTGATGTTGGCCTTGGCCAGAGCCTGGCCAATGACCTCGCGAACGTTGTCACGAATCTCAATCGGGTTGTGCTCAACCCAACCGGCCTTGGGCAGAATCTGCTCGTGCTCCATCTGACCCACGGAAACGATGGTTCCGGAGTGGTCGAAGATAATCGCACGGGACGAGGTGGTGCCCTGGTCGATTGCCATTACGTATTTCTTCTCAGTCATTGAGTTCCCTTCGTCGTTGAACGGTTACTTGAAATAATAGCGATGGAATGGGGCGCTGATCACAGTTTTCACAAATGGCCAACGCCGAGAATCTGGTTGAGAAATATTTCTTCGCCCGGATGGGCGGCGCCGCCCGACCGGCGCCCACAAGGCGCGCGAACCGGGCGGCGTCGTACCTTACATACCGAGGACGTTGAGTGCGTTTGCGCCGAAGATGAGGCCGGCGAGCACGCCACCGATGGTCGGGCCGACGATCGGCACCCAGGAGTAACCCCAGTCGTTGCCACCCTTGCCCTTGATCGGGAGCACGGCGTGTGCGACGCGCGGGCCGAGGTCACGGGCCGGGTTGATGGCGTAGCCGGTGGGGCCACCGAGGGAGGCGCCGATGGCGACGATCACGAGGGCCACGGCGAGCGGGCCGACCGCCGTCGGGCTGCCACCGTTGAAGAGAACCCAGGCGACGAGCACGAAGGTAGCGATGGCCTCAGTGATGGTGTTCCACAGCGGGTTGCGGATCTCCGGGCCGGTGGCGAAGGTGCCGAGCACCTCGGCCTGGTTGTCGTGCTCATCGTAGTGCTGCTTGTATGCCAGCCACGCGATCACGGCACCGACGAAGGCACCGAGGAATTGGGCGACGATGTAGATCATCGTGTTCGAGAAGTTCACGGCGACGCCGGGAACGTACTCCTCCGCGCCCGAGGCGAGGACGCCCAGGGTCACGGCCGGGTTCAGGTGACCGCCGGTCTTGTATGCGGCGTAAACACCGATGAACACAGCAAGACCCCACCCGAAGTTAATCATCAGCCAGCCGGTGCCCCGGCCCTTATTCTTCGTCAGGAGGTTGTTGGCGACCACACCAACACCAAGGATAATGAGCAATGTTGTTCCGATGAACTCGGATACAAAGATTTCTCCAAGCGACATATTTGCCTCTTTCAGTTGTGCGACTATCTCCGGCGACCTTGCCGGACGGCCCAAAAAATACTCGGAAGCCTGTCCCTATTCTTGCTCTTTTGTGCGTCAAAGCGTTCATGACAGTTTGAATTGAAAATATTTGCACAGGATCCAGAACGGCCTTGGGAAAATGTGCACATGTGCGCTTTGTGTGGTGGGGCCAGGAAAAGGCAAACGAAAGATGGGGCAATGCCCAAACGCCCTAAGTGGGCGGCGTGTTCCTGTGCTACTCGGTCCAGCGGAGGGCGGCGAGCATCTGCGTGAGGGTTTCCTGGGCCTCGGTGTAGGACACGGGCCGTGCGCCCTTCGCCTCGACCTCGCGGTACATCGCCGGCTCGGCCAGGAAGTGGGCGACGCCACGGCGCAGCAGGTTGGGTAGCGGCTTGCGGGCCTCGTCCAGGTCGCGCATGAGGCGGAACCAGAAGGTTTGCAGGCGCGGGCGCTTGATGCACAGGGCGTCGGCGAGGATGCCCTCACGCTTGAGATCGTCAATGATTTCGGGGGCAAAGATCCCCTCTGCTAGCACGTAGCGGCGGCCCTCCATATCGAGGTTGCGCTCGCCCACGCGCGTGGAGGTGGGGATGTCGTAGACCGGCACCGTGGTCGAACCAGTGGTGCACAGGTCCACCAGCGCGTCCACCGCGCCCTGGCGGTCCCACGTGGACGGCGAATCCCAGTCAACCATCCCGTGGCGCATAGGCATCCCCGGCCGGTTCCCGTCATAGTAAAAGTCGTCGAGTGAGACCACCGGCAGGCCCGTGCGTGTGGTGAAACGCGTCTTGCCGCTGCCCGATGCGCCCATCACCAAAATGACGCGCGCATTCGGCTGGCGCGCGGATTCGGGCAGGTCAAACAGGCCATCATTCGACAGGGGAGTGGACATGGGCCCAGTCTAACGCGCCCGGCGCCGCCGCCCCGCCAGGGAGGAACGTTGCCCGCCTCACCCGCCGGGCCGGGCGGGTGAGGCGGGGGTGGGAAGTCGCGCTGCCCGTCAAAGATCAGGACTTTGAGTGCGAAAAGCCCGGTTTTGGCGACGAAAACTTCCAGGGTCCTGATATTCGACGTGGGCTCAGGCCGGGCTCAGCCCGCGAAGGGAGTGACCGGCACGCCGGGGACCTCGGCGCGGGCGCGGAAAATCGCGCCCGCGCCCGGCTCCGGGTCGTCCAAATTCTCCCTTGATGTGGTGACGAAGACGTCGCGGCCGTCCTCCCCGCCGAGCGTGACAGCCGTAACCAGCCGTACCGGGAGGTCCCATTCGCCCAACACCTCGGCGTCGGGGGAGTAGAGCCTGATCTTGCCCACGCGGTTGAGTGCCACCCACACGTTCCCCGCTCTATCGACTGCCAGCCCGTCCGGGCTCGTGCCCGTGGCCTCGTGGAACTCGCGGCGGCCCACCAGCTCTCGGTCCACCACGTCGAACACGTCAGTGCGCCGGGTGGCCGTGTCGTGGTAGTAGGCCCGCTCGCCGGCGGGGGAGAAGGCAATGCCGTTGGAGGTGGTGACGCTGGGCAGCACCACGCGCGAGGTCAGGTCGGGGGAGATCTTGTACAGCTTGCCGGCGCCCGGCACCCGCGTGTAGGACATCGAGCCGGCGTACAGGTTGCCCCACGGGTCGGTGCCGCCCTCGTTCATGCGCACGTCGGTATCGGACCAGAGCTCTGACAGTGCGCGGACGTCGCCGAAGGGCTCATCGGCCAGCCCGAGCCCGCGCTCGAGCCCTACCACGAATCCGCCACTCGCCCGCGGCCGTACGAAGGCGGCCACCGGCGAGCCGGTGTGGAGGCGGTGAATGGATCCGTCGGGCAGGAGGGTCAGGAGGTCTCCGGCGAGCATGTCCACGAAGCGCAGGCCGCCCCACTCCTCGGACCAGCAGGGCCCCTCGCCGTGGTAGGCGACGGGATCGGTGATCTGTTCAAACATGGCTCAAGTATCGCAGATCCCGCCCGCGCAGCAACCAGTCGCTGTCTGCGCATCAACCATTCAGGTCGGGTCAGCAGCGGGGACCTGCGCCTTCGGCAGTCGCCCCATCACCTTGAGCGGTGAGGCTTCATCCCTCCCCGCCGGCACGACTGCCGCCGGCAACGAGTTGCAACCCGGTCAGGAGGCGAGCATGAAAATAACCTGGACGATTTCCGGGCGTTCTCCTCATATACGAAGATAGCCCCAGAATCGTCCAGGTTATTTTAATCGCCGGCGGTAGCCGCCACCGAACCAGTTACGCCAGCCCGAGCGCCCGGTGGATCACCTCGATCGGGTGGATGACCGTGGCGCCGGAGCCTTTGCGGATCTGCCAGCGGCAGGTCTCGGTCTCGCACGCGGCGAGCTTGGGGTTGGTGCGCTTGATCATGTCGAACAGCGGCTTGCCCACGGCCTGCGCGATCTCGTACTTTTCCTTCTTCAGGCCGTACGTGCCCGCGATGCCACAGCAGGCCTCGCCGGACTCGATCACCGTGACGCCGGGGACGGTCTCCATCATCCGGATCGCGGGCTTGCCGATGCCCTGGCTCTTGACCTGGCACGGCTGGTGGTAGGGGATCGTGATGTCCCAGCGCTTGAGCTCCTCGACCGGGAACTCACCGGCGTCGATGAGCTCAAGAATGAACTCGGAGATCTCCACGGTGCGCGATCCGACGTCGAGCAGCGTGGGATCGTCCAGGCCCATGATCTCGTGGGCCTCGTGGCGCAGCATGCCCGCGCACGATCCCGACGCCGACACGATGGTCAGGTCCTTGCCCGCGGCGTTGAGCTGATCGCACAGTTGGCGAACCTTCTTCGACGCACGCCCGAACAGGCCGTTGGACTGGTGTGCCAGGCCGCAGCAGCCCTGCTTCGGCACGAGCACCTCATACCCGAGCTTCTCCAGCACTTCCACCGCGGCCTTCGACGTGGCGACCTCGAAGTAGCCGCCCGCGCAGCCGTGGAAGAACACGATCGGGCCCTTGGAGAAGGGGCCGGTGCGCTCCTTTTCGTGCTTCTTGAACCAGCTCATGAACGTGGAGGTCTGGGCCTTGGGCACGGGCGCGTCACGGTGAATGCCGATGACCTTCTCCACGATCGTGCGCACCGGCTTGTTGGCCAGTGCCACGTTCGCGATCGGGGCGAACGGGGTCATGAGCTTGCCTTCAAGTTCGGTTTCGGGGATGATCCGGTCGCGCAGCGGCATGTGGTCTGCCTTCATCACGGCGCGCGCCTGGGCGTTGATCTCGGCGATCTTCACGCCCTGCGGGCACGTGGTGGTGCAGATCGAGCACCCGGAGCAGTAGTCGAGGGACTTGTCCACGCTGGCGCCGTTGCGGAAGCGCTCAGCCTGCGGCCCCACGAACTTCGGGCCGGAGAAGAGCGGGGTGGCGCGCACAACCGGGCACTGCGACTCGCAGATCGTACACTTGACGCACGCGTCGAGGGACGCGCGGGCCAGGGAGGCCTTGGCGTGCTCGAGTGGGTTAACAACGGTGGTCATGATTAATCCCTCCTGAGGATTGCACGGGTGGCGGCAACAGCGCTGCCGAGCGCGATGCCTTCACCGGACTTCTCGCTCCACGGGCGGGCGCCACCGATGATGGAGCCTGCCAAGTAGAGGTTGTCGTAGACCGGGCGGTCGCCGTCGAGCGGCAACATGTCTTCGTTGACGCTCACCCCGGTTCCGAAGAGGTCCTTGCCGTCGACGATGACCGAGCCGGTCACGCCCGTCGTTTCGGCGTCCTCGGCGTCGAGGAACGTCAGCGGCAGGTCGAAGACGCGCTCGCGGATGTCTCCGTAGGAGTCGCGCTGGATGGTGCCGGATTCGAGACCGCCGCCGGCGTAGACCACGGCGTCGACCTTGTTGGTGGTGACGCGGCCGGCGCGCTGGACCTTGAGCGCGGTCACGTGGCCGCCGTCTGCCTCGAAGCCGATGACTTCGGCGTTGAGGGAGATGTCGACCCGCTTGTCGTGGCAGAGCTGGATGAGCACGTCGTTGATGCGGCGGCCGGGGATCGACGGCGGCGGGACCGGGACCTCGCCCACGGGCACGCCGAGCTCGGCGGAGATCTCCTGGTAAGCGTCGGGCGAAAAGCCGAGGATCGCGGGCAGGAGGATCGTTTCGCCCGCGCGGACGTGGCCGCGCAGCTCGTTGATGAGCGAATCGCGAGTGGCCGGGCCGTCCAGCCCGGCGGTGCCGTCGAAGGCGCGGGCGAAGGTGGTGCCCGTGGAGTCGGCCTCCGGCTTGCGTGGCGCGAGCGAGATGGTCACGGCCCGTGTCTCAACCTTGGCCAGCGGGGAACGGGCGAGGTTGTCGGCGATGAAGGCCGCGGGGAAGTCGCGGAACTGGCGGATGCCGACCACCAGGAACTTCTTCCCGTCCTCCATGAGGGAGGGGACCATCGTGTTCTGCACCGCGATCGTGGGGCGAACCGCGCCGATCGCGGTGGGGATGAGGACGTTCTTGCCCGGCTTGGCGAACAGGCCGGTGGTGGCACACAGCCAATCCACGCCCTCACGCACCGCGTCCGCCCCAATGGAGGCGTACGGGTGGCCGGGCTCCTTGGCCACGAGCTTTTCGATCTCGGCGTACGGGTCGGAGATGGGGTGGCCGTCCTTGTCCCAGCCGTAAACATCGAGCGTGCCCGAGGACAGGAGCAGGCCGCCCCAGCCCTTGGTCACGATGTCGACGTGGTGGCCGGCCTCGCGCAACTTGAGCGCTGCCGTGAGGCCCGCAAGGCCTGAACCAATAACAATGATGCGCATGATTCTTCTCCTTTATGCCACCGAGGGGCGGCCGTGGATGAGCTCGAGGTCGCCCGTGGCACGCACGGCCTTCTCGGTCGGGGCCGGCAGATGGTCGATGTCGAGGTTGCCGGCGAGGATCCACTTGTTCAGCGTGGCCTCGCGCAGCTGCTCGCCGTACATGAGGGATTCGAGGCCCGAGTAGCGGTTCTTGACGAACAGGCGCAGCATCGACGACGTCCGGTCCGCGTTCTCTTCGCGCTCCAGGCGACCCGCCAGGGCCTCGTGCATGATGCCAGCGGCGCGCATGCCACAGAACGTGCCCTGGCAGGGGCCCATCCCGAGGCGGGTGCGGCGGCGGATGTCGTCAAGGTTGGCCTCCGGCTGCTTGGCCAGTTCCTTCTCAATCGTGGAGCGGGGCAGGAGCTCGCACTCACAGATGATCGGGTCTTCGAAGCGGTCGGCTTCGGCTTCCTCCAGCCTGTCCGTGACCCGGTGGGTACGGGTGGCGTTCGAGGGCACGGCCTCGGTTTCGGTGGTGCACTCGACGAACTCGTCCATCTGCTCAAGCAGCGCGTCCACGATGTTCTTCGCCATGAGGCGGTAGGTGGTGAGCTTGCCGCCGGCGATGGTGAAGAAGCCCTTCACACCGTCGCGCGTGGAGTGGTCGATGATCGACATGCCGCGCGACATGTGGCGCGTATCAGAGGCATCCACGCGCGAGTCCTTGACCAGCGGGCGGGCGCCGGCCCACGCGTGAACCGCGCGCGCCTTGCGGAAGCCCGGCACCAGGTCTTCGCCCGAGTCGAGCATCTGCTGGACCTCGGAGTTGCGGATGACGAGGAAGTCCGGATCGTCTTCCTTCTGATCCGTGGTGCCAATGATTGAGACGGTGTGGGCCGGGACGATGATGTCGCCGTCGGCGGGGTGGATACAGCGGTTGACCACGTGGTTGACGAGGCGGTGGTTCATCGCGATCATGATGCCGCGCCCGGGCACGACGTCGACCCCGTGGCAGCCCGCCATCTTCGCGATCTGGCCCGCCCAGGGGCCGCCGCAGTTGATGGCCGCACGGCAGTTGATGCGGACCTCTTCGCCCGTCTTCTCATCCGTGCAGACCACCTGGGAGACCTGGCCGTCCTCGTTTTCAATCTTGGTGACCCGGTGGTAGGTCAGGCACTGGGCGCCGTAGGCCTTGGCGGACTCGACCGCGCCCCAGACCATGCCCCAGCCGTCAATTGAGCCGTCACGCACGCGGAACGCGCGCTGGATGCCCGGGTTGAGGCGCGGCTCGATGCGCAACGCCTCAGCGACGTCGAGCTCCTCGGCCGGCACCTGCGTTTCGCGGGCCGCGGGCAGGAAGCGGGTGGAGAATTCCGGATCGTCATTCGGGCCGACGACGAACAGGCCGCCGGTCTCCTCCACCGATTCGGGGTGAATTCGGCGCAGGATCTCATTTTCCTCGGCGCACTCAGTGGCCGAGTGGGGGTCCGAAATGACGTAACGGCCACCCGAATGGAGCAGGCCGTGGAACCGCCCGGAGGTTCCCTGTGCCAGATCGGCACGCTCGACAAGGACAGCAGAGAAGCCACGCATGGCCAGATCGCGTAATGCGCCAGCCCCGGTTGCTCCACCGCCTATAACAACAACATCGGTGTTTATAGTTTTCATGGTTCTTCCGATTTCTACGCGGAGACTTAATCACCAATTTACGGTGTTTTCCACGAGGCGTGGTGTGAAAACGGGGGGTTTAAAGTATTTTGGCCAAGTGTGCACGGCCGTGCAGATGAACTGAAATGACTTGCACCCGCCGTGTAGAATATGTCTGTCGTACGTTGAGGAAAGGCCTGAGATGAACCGAGAAGACCGCTCCCTTGCGGCCTATGAAGCAGCCGTCATGCACTTCATCCAGGGGGAGACGATGGAGTCGATCGCCCGCCGACTGTCCGTTTCGCGCTCCACCGTCTCCCGCCTCATCGCCGAGGCGAAGGACGAAGGTCTTATCCAGATCACCATTCACCTGCCCGAGGAGGCGGCCAGCGAGATGCAGGTGCGCCTGTCGCAGATGTTCGATGTGCATGTGAAGGTGGTGCCCGTCCCGTTTGGGGTCAATGAGACGCGCCGGCTCAACGCCGTAACCCAGGTGGCGGGCATCATGGTCTCCGACCTCATGAAGCCCGAGTCGGTCATCGGCGTGGCCTGGGGCAACACAGTGGCCGCCGTCGTCGACCACCTCGTCCCGCGGCCCGCACGCGGCTCGATCGCGGTCCAGCTCAACGGCGCCGCCAACGCCTCCACCAGCGGCGTGCCGTATGCCGGCTCGCTCATGGAAGCCTTCGGCCGGGCCTTCGGTGCCTCCGTCCACTACTTCGCCGTCCCCGCGTTCTTCGACTACGCCGCCACACGCGAAGCCCTGTGGCAGGAGCGCTCCATCGCGGCCGTGCGCGAGATCCAACAGCGGGCCGACATCGCTCTGTTCGGCATCGGCTCTCTCACCGCGAAGAACCCCTCCATGGTCTACTCGGGCGGCTACCTCAGCGCCGAGGAGCTCGACTCGCTGCGCCGCGAGGGCGTGGTGGGTGACATCTGCACGGTGTTGCTTCGCGCCGACGGCTCGTGGAAGGACCTGGAGATTAACTCGCGTGCCTCCGGCCCCACGCCCACCGACCTGCGCAAGATCCCGCGGCGCATCGGCGTCGTCTCCGGCTCGGACAAGGTGGTCGCCACGGTCGCGGCCCTGCGCGCCGGCCTCATCACGGACCTCGTGGTAGACGAGGACACCGCCGACCTCATCTACGAGTACTCGATGCGCTCCGGGCTCGGGACATTGCGATGATCCGCCCGGCGAGTGCGCGGGACGTGCACGCCATCTACGACGTCGTCCGCCCCTACGCCCACCAGCGCGTGCTCGTGGCCAAGGACCTGGTGGAATACTTCGAAAGCCTCGAAGAATTCGTGGTGGCGGAGGTGGAGGGCGAAGTGGTCGGCTGCGGCGCCCTGCACGTCTTTAGCGAGGCCATCGCCGAAATCCGCACCCTCGCCGTCCGCGACGAGTTCCGTGGGCGCGGCATCGGCAAGGCGATCGTAGACGAGCTCGAGGCGCGCGCCCGCAGTCTCGCCATCCGCCGCCTGTTCTGCCTCACCTTCGAAGTCGAGTTCTTCTCCGAGCTCGGCTACGTCCGCATCAATGACGACGCCGCAGCCCTCGCCCGGGTCAAACCCAACACCCTGGGCAATTCGCGCATGTTCAAGCAGCTCTAGCGGTCCCGGCCGCCCTCGGCCAGGAAGTTCGCCGTCATCCGCAGCCCGATCGGGGCCTGGAGGCCGACCAGGGCGAGGATGATCGTGGTCATGACGCCGATCCCGGCGATCGCAGTTGCCGCCACGCCCACGACCACCACCGCTGTCGCGACGAGGGCCGCCCCGCGCGTCAGGCGAGCGGCGGACGCGAGGTCGGGGTTCGGGCGTCGCGAAAGAGCGATGAGGTAGGCGCCCACTGCCACGAGCACCGCGCCCGCCCCGCCCGGGATGAGCGCGACGAGCGCGCCGTGCTTGCCGGCGATCTGGATGAGCAGGCCGAGGGCGAGGATGGTCAGCGCGAGGACGCCGAGCACGCCTCCGGCGCGGGCGAGCTTGAGTTCGTTCATGGCTTCGATGCTAGCGGAAGGCGGAATTGGCCCGAAACTAGCTCGGCTAGGCCGTCGGTGAGAACGCCGTCGATCGCCGGGCCGAAGCGCTCCGCGGGGAGGGTGGTGGCGGCGAGGAGTGAGTCGTAGTCGTGGGGGCCGCGGCGCAGGGCTGCCATGATCTTCCCGCGCGCCTGCCGGTTCGTGCCCTCCCAGGCCTGCGGGCGGCGGCGGTGGGCGTGGGCGTCGGCCGGGCTGCCGGCCAGATTCCACTCGCAGTGGGTGGCGAGCGGGCAGGCATCGCAGGCGGGCGTTCGGGCCGTGCAGACGAGCGCCCCAAACTCCATGATGGCGGCGTTCCAGAGCCAGGCCTGGTCGTCGTCGGGAACGAAAGCCTCGGCGCGAGCGAGTTCGGCCTTGGTCTGCGTGGGCGCGGGCAGGGCCTCGCCGTGCCAGCGGGCGAGCACGCGGCGGATGTTCGTGTCAAGCACCACGCTGCGGCCGCGGAAGGCAAAGGCAACGACGGCGGCCGCCGTGTACGGGCCGACGCCAGGCAGGGCGAGCAGATCGGTGTAGGTGGAGGGGAAGGAGCCGCGCTCAGTGATCGCGATCGCTGCCTCCTGCAGACGCAGTGCGCGGCGCGGGTAGCCCATGCGGTCCCAGGCGATAAGGACCTCGGCGGGAGAGGCCGAGGCAAGGTGGGCGGGGGAGGGCCAGCGCTCCATCCACGTCCGCCACACCGGTTCCACGCGGGCAACCGGGGTCTGTTGGCTCATCACCTCACACACGAGGATCGACCACGGGTCCGTGGTCTCACGCCACGGCAACGGCCGGGCATGCTGGGCGTACCAGTGGGTGAGGGCCGCGTAAGCGGTTTCGGGTTCGGGTGCCACCCGCCTCACTATAGCGCCGCCCGGCGCGCATCGCTCCCGCGGCAAGGGATTGCCGCTACGGTAGGGGCGTGAACGAAACTCCGAAGCGCGGGAAGCAGGCGGGGCGCGGGGCGCCGCGCCCGACGAGCGAGCGCGCCCAGCCTGGCCGGGGACGCGGAGGCGAGCGCGCAGGCCGTGGCGGTGAAGGCGCGGGGCGCGGGAGCGCTGAGCGTTCGGCGCGCGAAGGGAAGCGGCCGACTCAGGGAGCTGCCGAGCGGCAGGCGCGCGCCGGGGAGCACCCCTCGCGAGGCTCTGACCGCCAGGTTCGGAGTGGCGGCAAGCGTCAAATGCGCGGGAAAGCGCAACAGTCGGCCGGGGAGCGTACCTCCCGCGCCGAGCGCGCCGGTAACTCCGCACGCCAGCGGCCCACCTCGGAGCGCCGGACCCAGGGCCGGCAATCTCAGGCCCGGCAAACACAGGTGCGGCAAAATCAGGGGCGGCAGGCCACGAAGAGGCCCGTGTCGGCGCGACCCGCACCTCGCAAGCGGACAAACCCGGCCCGTTCGTCCTTCCAGCGCCGGTTGCTGACCATTTTGCTCATCGTGGTGCTCGCGATCGTCGCCACGTTCGTGGCGGTCAAGTACGCGCTGTCGAAGATAGAAAAGCACACCGTGCCGATCAACCCGGTGGAGCAGTTCGATCCCGTGGCGTGCAGCTCGTCGATGCTCAGCACCACCGTCCAAGTTGCCAGCACGGGAAAATCGCAGGTCGCGGTCAGTGTCTCGATCACCAACAAGGGAGACACCCCCTGCAGCTTCGACGCCGCCGACCTTCGCCTCCAACTCGCCTCAGGCGACCAGACCGCCTACGACAGCCAAGTGTGCGAATCCGGCCCTGCAGCCAAGATCTTGCTTCTCGACACCGGTCTGACCACCACCCAGACCCTCACCTGGAACGGCATCAACGCCGGCGCCAACTGCCAGGGGCAATCGCTCGCGGGTGCGGGCACCTACGTGGCGAGGGTCTTCCTGGGCACCGACCCGCTCCTCGAGTCTGGCTACATCTTCGAACTGACCGGCTCGGGTGCCGCCTTTGGCGGGCATAGCGTCACGGATGATGGCTCCGCGGTCGCAGGGGGCGACGGCGCGGACGGCGCGGACGGCGCGGGCTCCGGTGAGGGCGGCTCGGGAGGGTCGGATGACGGGGAGACGGCCACCGACGGTGCGGACGACGCCGGCACAGGTGATTCCGGCCAATCCAGCGATTCTGAGGGCGCTACGGCCGAGAATTCCGAGGGGTAGGCCGCCCGCGCCACGCGCCTACACCGCCCTGCGCTACGCGTCCAGCGGCAGCACCGCCCGCGCCGCCGCTGCCACGTCGTCCACTGGGCGCAGCCGCATGCCGGCGGGTGGGCTGAGCTTTTCCGAGGTCCGGGGCAGGATCGCCGTGTGGAAGCCGAGCCGGGCGGCCTCGTTCAGCCGCCGCTGGAGCCCGACCACCGGGCGCAGCTCGCCGGTCAGCGACACCTCGCCCACCGCGATCACGCCCGGCGCAAGCGGTAGATCCGCGGCGGCCGAGGCCAGCGCCAGCGCGATCGCCACGTCCACGCTCGGCTCGAGCGCCTTGGCCCCGCCCACGGTGGACACGAACACGTCGTTACGCTCGAACTGCACGCCGAGCCGGGACTGGAGCACGGCCAGCATCATGGCCACCCGCGAGCTGTCCACCCCCGAGGTGGTGCGCCGCGGCGGGCCGGCCGCCGGCACCGACAGCGCCTGCACTTCCACCGGCATGGGCCGCCGCCCCTCGAGTGTGACCGTCACGCACGTGCCCGGCACGGTGAGGTTGCGAGCGGAGAGGAACAGGCCCGACGGGTCTGCAAGCCCCACGATCCCCGAGTCCGCAAGTTCGAAGCAACCCACTTCGTCGGTGGCCCCGTAGCGGTTCTTCACCGCCCGCACGAGCCGCAGCCGCGAGTGCCGATCGCCTTCGAACTGGCACACCACGTCCACCAGGTGCTCCAGCACGCGCGGGCCGGCGATCGAGCCGTCCTTGGTCACGTGCCCGACCAGCAACACCGGCAGGTCGGAGGACTTGGCCGTGTTGACCAGCGTGGACGTCACGGAGCGGACCTGCGCCACGCCGCCCGCCGATCCCTCCACGTGCGGGTCCATGATCGTCTGCACCGAGTCGACAATCAGAAGCGACGGGCGCGAATCGGCAACGTGCCCCAGGACCTTCGCCAGGTCCGCCTCCGCCGTGAGCAACAGGTACGGGTGCAGGGCGCCGATACGTTCGGCGCGCGAGCGCACCTGCGATGCCGACTCCTCGCCCGTTACGTACAGCACCGGGTTGCGCCCGGCCTGCGCCGCCTGCTCGGCCGCCTTCGCCGCCACGTCTAACAGCAGTGTGGACTTGCCAACCCCCGGTTCGCCAGCCAGCAGGATAACGACGCCGGGCACGATCCCGCCTCCGAGCACCCGGTCCAATTCCGGCACGCCGGTGGGTTCCTTCACCGAGGCCTGCTGGGAAACCTCCGTGATCGGCTGAGCGGGCGAGCGCGGCGTGAGCGCCGCGATCTTCGTGCCCACCTGTTCGGTGGCCTCTTCGATCGTGCCCCACGCTTGGCACTGCCCGCAGCGGCCGACCCACTTGACCGTGGTCCAACCGCACTCGCTGCATCTAAACGTCTGATTCTTTGCCATACCCCAAGGCTATCGAGGGCGTCCGACAAATCTGTTCGCGAATGCCTCGAGCAGGGACGGTTCGCCCGAGACGATGAGGACGTCCCCGTTGCCAATCGTCGTCTCCGGCGAGGCATACTCGAACGGTTGACCTGGGGATTTGACGCCAATTACGGTCACCCCGAAGCGCTCGCGCACGTTCGATTCTGCCAGCGAAAAACCCACCAGATCCCGCGGCGGGACCATCTTCACGATCGTGAACTGGTCCTCCATCTCGATGTAGTCGAGCATGCGGCCCGAGAGCATGTGTGCAACGCGCTGGCCGGCGTCGTACTCGGGGTAGACCACGTGGTGGGCACCGATGCGCTTGAGGATCGTGCCGTGCTCGCGCGAGGTGGCCTTGGCCCAGATGTCGGGGACGCCGATGTCGACCAGGTTGGCGGTGATGAGCACCGACGCCTCGAGCGCGCCAACACCCACGACGGCGACGCCGAAGTCCTCCGCCCCGAGCTGATGGAGCGCCTCGGCTGAGCGCGCGTCGGCCTCCACCACGTTGAAGCGATGGCTCCACTGCTGGGCGAGGTCGGAGTTTGTTTCGACGGCGAGGATCTCCTTGTCGAGCTTGTCGAGCGTGACGGCGATGGCCGAGCCGAAGCGGCCCAGGCCGATGACCAGGGTGGCGTTGTCCGCGTACGTGTTGGGCATGGGGTTCTCTTTCGCTTAGCCGATGATGGGGCGGTCTTCGGGGAGTCGGATGACGCGGCGGCGCGTGCGGAGGGCGAGTGCCGCCGCGAACGTCATGGTTCCGAGCCTGCCGAGGTACATGAGGAGGACGAGGATGAGCTTGGCCGAATCGGGCAGGTCGGCGGTGATGCCGGTGGACAGGCCGCAGGTGGCGAACGCCGAGATGACGTCGAACAGCACGCGCGAGAGCGGGAAGTCGGACTGCTGCAAGATGATGAGCGTGGACGTGCCAACCAGGAAGGCGCCGAGGAAGGCTGCGGAAATGGACAGGCGGATGACGTCCGGCGGGATGCGCTTGCCGAAGGCCTCCGTGTCGCGGTCACCGCGGGCCTCGGCAACAATGGCAAGCAGCAGCACGGCGAACGTGGTGACCTTGATGCCACCGCCCGTGGAGGCTGAGCCGGCGCCGATAAACATGAGCGCGTCCATGACGAACCACGTGGCCTCCGACAGGGAGCCGATATCCACGGTGGACATGCCCGACGAGCGCGGCGTCGTGCCCTGGAAGAAGGACGCAAGCACCTTCTCGTTCGTCGTCAAATCGGAAAACGCACCGTTCCACTCGAAGGCCGCCACCATGACGATGCCCGCCACCCATAGCGCTACGTAGGTGACCACGGTGATCTTCGTGTGGAGCGACCAGCGCTTGGGAGAGCGCAGGTTGTGTGCGATGTTGTGGATGACCGGGAAGCCGATCGCGCCGGCCACCGTGCCGAGGATAATGGGCAGGCTGATGGCCCAGTTGCCCACGAACGGTGTCAGGTCCGGGCCGATGATGACGAAGCCGGCGTTGTTGAACGTGGAGACCGCCATGAAGATCGAGTGCCCGAGCGCACCCAGGAATGTGCCGCGCTCTTCCATGATCGAGGGGAACATGACGGCCACGAGCAGGCCCTCGACCGTGAGGGAGGTGATGACCACGGACTGCAGGAGCGCGCCGACGTCGCCCAAGCGCGACTTGCGTTCGGAGGCCGCGAGGATGCGTTGGGTGAGGCCGATGTGGCGGGAGACGGCGCGGGCGAGGATGGAGGCGAGCGTCATGACGCCCCACCCGCCGATCTGCACTCCGATGACGACGACGACCTGCCCGAATCCCGTCCAGTGCGAGGCCGTGTCGACCACGGTCAGGCCTGTCACGCACACCGCGGACGTCGCTGTGAAAAGCGCCTCAATGAACGTGGCCGTGCCGGGTTCGACCGTGGCAAACGGCATGAGGAGGAGGGAGGTGATGATGAGGATGATGAAAGCGAAGACGAGCATGACCAACCGCGCGGGCGAGTGCCGGGCGAGGTGATCGATGTGTTCGCGGAGGCGTGAGGCAAGGTGCCGCCGCTTCGCGGTGTGAACTTCGGCCATGTCACCTCCTCTTCTCCCTGCGTCAATCGTGCCACACGAGGCCGGCCCGTAATCAAGTTGCAGGGCCGGAGATCGGGTTAGAGCTGTGAAGATGCGGATTTGAGGTGTTTGGCGGGAGAAAATCCGGTATGGTGTGAAGCGAAGTTCTCACGGGCATTTGCCCACACGCACTATTTGAGCCTTTGGGCGATACAAGGACGGTCAAGGATGGCGCAGTTTCCAGCCTCGGCGCCGCAGTTTGTGACTGTGGCAGAAGTTGCCGAACTGGCGCGTGTTTCGCGCATGACGGTATACCGGATGGTTCATTCTGGCGAGCTTCCGGCTGTCCGGGTTGGGGGCTCGTACCGGGTTCCGGTGTCTGCGGTTGAGCAGCTTCTGTCCGGTGGCATGGACCAGGCTGAGACCCTGGGCGCATAAGCCATTTTTGTGTTTTGGCTGTCTGCTGTAGACTTTCTAAGTTCTATCTGGCGGGCCAACGATCGGAGGTAACCTATGGGTTCCGTTATTAAGAAGCGTCGCAAGCGTATGTCGAAGAAGAAGCACCGCAAGCTGCTTCGTAAGACGCGCCACCAGCGTCGTAACAAGAAGTAAGTCGGGTTTCCCGATTCGAGCCGGCCTGAGGGCCGGTTCTCTTGTCTCTACGACCACGGTCGTAGGCCATGTGTGGTGGGGAACCGCCCACCTTGATAGAATCGTTTAAGATTTAACGAAAGGTGGAGGGTGATGGCGAACTGGTTGACCGAGCCGGAGCAGAGAGCGTGGAGGTCCTTCCTCACGGGGCAGGCCCGCGTGTTGGAGGCCATTAATCAGGACATGGTCACCGATTCCGGCCTCACCCTCAACGAATACGAGGTGCTGGTGCGCCTGTCGGAGTCCCCGGAGCGCAGGCTGCGCATGTCGAATCTGGCCGAGCACCTGGTCCACTCCCGCTCCCGCTTGACACACACGGTCAAGCGCCTCGAGGGGGCGGGCTACGTTGAACGCACCCGATGTCCGGAGGACCGGCGCGGCATCGTGTGTCATCTGACGGAGTCGGGCTTTGCCAAGCTGGAGCAGGCCGCCCCCAGGCATGTGGATTCGGTGCGCAAGAACCTGGTGGATTGCCTCAGCGCCGAAGAGTTCCTCCAGCTCGGCGAGCTGTTTGCCAAGATCGGCTCCTGTGAGGAGCCCGTGGCACAATAGTGCCCATGGATATTACGACCGTTCACCTGGTTCGCCACGGCGAAGTTCACAACCCCGAGGCCGTGCTGTACGGCCGCCGCCCTGGCTACCACCTGTCCGATCTGGGCCGGGAGATGGCCGACGAACTCGCCCTCGCCTTCGAGGACCACGACGTCCGTTGCGTCATCGCCTCCCCGCTCGAGCGTGCGGTGGAGACGGCCACCCCTACCGCGGAGCTATTCGGCCTTGAGATTGCCACGGACGCGCGCCTGATCGAGGCGGACAACATGTTTGAGGGCGTGCCGGTGAACAAGAACAGGTGGATTTTGGCCCACCCACGCTACTGGTCGTGGTACATCAATCCTTTTGAGCCCTCCTGGGGCGAGCCCTACCTTGAGGTCATCGAGCGGATGTCGCAGGCGATCGCCCGCGGGATTGACCAGGCGCGCGGTGGTGAGGCCGTGCTCGTGTCCCATCAGCTGCCGATTTGGACGATGCGCCGCTTCATCGAGGGCAAGACCATCGCCTCCGACCCGCGCAAGCGCGAGTGTTCGCTGTGCTCGGTCACGTCGCTCACGTTCGCCGGCAAGCAGCTACTCTCCCTCGATTACTGGGAGCCGGTGGGCCATCTGCTCCACCGGGCCGCCGACATGGTGCCGGGCACGTCCGAGGCCGCCGAGCTTTCCTAGGCTCACGACGCCGTCCGAGCGGCCCGCGTCTAACGGTTGCCGTACAGGCCGCCCTCCTCGTGGTCCTCGTCCGGGCGCTTGTCGTCCTCCTCGGGCAGGCGGCCCTCTTCGCGCATGCGCTCTTCGTAGGCGCGGCGCCGGTTGCGGGCTTCGAGGCGGGCGAGGAACTCCGGGTCGTCGTCGGGAGCGACGGGGCCGCGCGGCTTTTGCGGGCGCGCGAACGGGCTCTGCCCGCCGAACGACGGCGAGGAGTAGCCGGAGGTGAAGATGTGCTGCTGGTACTTGAAGTACAGCCAGATCAGTGCACCGAGCACGGGCACGAGCGCGATGAGAACCAGCCACAGCGGCTTGGAGATCTTGGCGGGCATGGAGGAAGAATCGGTGCGCGCGCAGTCGATGAACGTGTAGATGATCAGCGCGAGCCCGAAGATAATAGGCAATACTCTCAGCACAGCTTCACCCTAGTTCACTTTGATGTGGAACTGTAGCGCTCACGCCGTGAGCGAGATGATGAGGACGATGGCGTAGCACAGCTCGAACAGGCCGGTGTCGCGAAGGACAGGGATGAGATCGCGGCCGGCCGCGCCCTTCAACACTGGCGGGGTGAGGAGGATCGGGCCGAGCGCGATGGCGATCGCGCCCATGAGCACCGGCCAACTTCCAACCCCGATCATGACGGCGCAGGCCAGCGCCCCCACAAGCATGGCCACGTAGGCCCAGCGAGCCCGGTTATCGCCGAGGCGGACGGCGAGGGTGCGCTTGCCGGTTACGGAGTCGGTGGGGATGTCGCGGATGTTGTTGATCATGAGTAGCGCGCAGGCGATGAGCCCCACACCGGTGCCGGCCACCCACGCCATCCAGGGCGCCGTGCCGGTTTGGGTGTAGGTGGTGCCGACCGTGGCCATGTAGCCGAAGAAGATCATGACGAACACTTCGCCCAGGCCCATGTAGCCGTACGGGTGCTCGCCTCCGGTGTAGTACCAGGCGGCCAGGATCGCCGCGGCGCCGGCGCCAATGAGCCACCACTGGCCGCTCAGTGCTACGAGCGCGAGTCCGGCGGCCGCGCCGAGCGCGAAGCAGGTAAACGCCGCGGCCTTGACCACCGTGGGCGAGGTCTTGCCGCCGCCGGTGAGACGGGGCGGGCCACTGCGGACGTCGTCGGTGCCACGCACCCCGTCCGAGTAGTCGTTGGCGAAATTCACCCCGATCTGGAAGAAAAGTGCGATCCCGGCGGCGAGCAACGCGCGGGGCAGGGAAAAGCCGCCCTCGTGGATGGCGACTCCGGTGCCCGCCAGCACGGGCGCCACCGCCGCGGGGAGCGTGCGGATGCGCGCACCTTCGAGCCAATCATTGAGGGTTGCCATGTACCTGCCTTTCAGATCTGGTCATTCTACAGCCCGAGGTAGTCCTCGACGATATCGGCTAGCTTGCGCCGGTTGACCTTGCCCGAATCTGTCATCGGCAGGCCCCCGATGTCGGAAACGCCCACGACGTACGTGGGCGCCCAGCCCTCGCCAAGCTCGAGCTTGACCCAGCTGCGCATCACCGTAATATCGCAGCTTTGCGCGGCGTTGTCCGTGTCGTCGACGACGGCGACTACCGCTTCGCCCCACTCCAGGTGAGGCACCCCGACGACGACGGCCCGCCGGCCCGTCTTCGCTAGGGACTCCTCGATGAGCTGGGGCATGACGGTGAGCCCGCCGGTGGTGATGGCGTCGTCGATCCGGCCGAGGACCTCGAGCACACCGGCGCCTAGCCTCCCGGCGTCGCGGGTGAGGTGGGTGGCGGGGGAGCCGGGCGCGCGGAGGCGGCCGGGCGGGTCGAACGCGGCGTCGGTGCCCAGATAACAGGTGGCGACCGCGCTACCGCGCAGGGAGATGCGACCGTCGGTGATCAAGATTTCGGTGTCGCCGATGGGGCGCCCGTCGTAGACGCAGCCGCCGCAGGTCTCGGTCATGCCATAAGAAGTGTGGACTTCCAGGCCGGTGGAGCGGGCGGCGCCGAGCAGGGCGGTGTCGGTGGCCGCACCTCCCACCAGCACGATCGCGCCGCGCACGGCCCCCGTCAGCTCGGGGGTGGCGAGGATGCGGCGCAGCTGGGTGGGGACCACGGAGAGGTAGGTGGGCACGCCGGGTGCGGTGTCGGGGTGGAGGGCGGCGCGGGTGGCGGCCGGGTCGGTGAGGCCCACGTAGGCCGGGCGGAAGGCTGCCGCGCGCTCCGGGGTGGCCCCGGCGGCGAGCGCCTCGAGCTCGGCGAGCGCGCTGCGGGCCACGGTCTGGAAGCCGGCGATGTGGTCGAGGGGAAGCTGGCAGGCCCAGCGGCCGGGCCCGCCGAAAGCGGCGTGCGTGGCGCGCGCGGACGCGGTGAGGGAGTCCCAGGAGATGGCAACGATTTTGCCCTGCCCGGTGGTGGAGCCGGACGTGCGCATGAGCAGGCCCGTGTCGTCGGGGATAGGAAATCCCGCCGCCTCGAAGCCCCCCACCTCGGCGACCACCGCGTCCCGATCCGTCCCGGGCGCGACCACGAACAGCGGCTCGGGGACGCCACCGGCGAGCCACGTGCGCAAGGCGGGCAGGACGGCGTCGTGAACGCGGGCAAGGGCGGAGGCGCCGCGACCGCCGTCGATGATCTTCATCCCTCTATCGTTGCCGCGCGGGCGGCGCACTTCAAATCGCGGCGCTCACCAGGCCATGCCGCGGCGGGCGATCGAGAAGCTGGAGGCGAACAGGCACAGCGTCACGGTGCCGACCAGCACCAGCGTGCCGAACGTGCCCAGCCACATGAGCGCGCCGATCCCGGTGCCACGCGAGAGCAGGGTGGCGCCGAGGGCGAGGGTGCCGATGGGGAAGGTCAGCGCCCACCAGCCCGGCGCGAACGGCATGCGGCCGATAAACCCGCGGACGGTCATCACCGTGGCCCACGCCACCAGCGGTACGCCGATCACCAGCATGAAGTACCCATAGGCGTTGGCCACGTCCTGTGCGCTGCCCGCGTAGTCGGGGAGCAGCATGTAGGTGGACTGCAGGGCCACCGACTGGGCGGCCGCCGTCGACTGCCCTACCATGCCGAGCGGAATCCAGGCGCTCGCGCTCGCGGCCAACGGCAACGGCTCCACCCGCCAATGGTGGCGGTAGGCGGTGGCGAACACGGCCACGCCCAGGAAGAGGGAGAGGAAGAAGGCGGCCGCGGAGGTCGTTAGCAGCCAGAACTGGAACGTCTCTGACACGTGCGGCACGAGTCCGGCGCCCGTGGTCGAGGCGACCATCGGCCCGACCACGGCCAGGCCCCACACCGTAGTCGGCGCGCCAAGGTCCTTGCCCACCAGTCGCGTCGCGAAGCCGAGCGCCGTGATGATGCCGATTGTAGCGCCGACGATCCAGGTGACGGTGTCGATGTGCCAGGCGGCGTCGGTCAGGTGCGGCCAGTGCGCGGGCACGATCGTGGCGGTGGCCGAGCCGACCGAGAGGATGCCCATCGACACGGTGCCCCACATCGGGGTCTGCGTGGAGTCGCGCAACGTGATCGAGAACGCGTCGCGCGAAAGCGAGATCCGCACGATGTAGCCCACGATCAGCGTGACGAGCACCGCCCAGGCGATCGCGAGAACGACGACGGCGGCCGCGCCCGCACCCGGCAAATGGTCCGAGTGGGTCTGGAGCAGGTTGGCTAGGATGCCCGTGCCCATGGCGGCCGGGAACCAGGCCGGGCCGATGGGAGGGAGCTTGGGGGCCGGCGTCGTAGACGGCGCGGGCACAGGGGTGTGCGTGGGGGCGTGCGTGGAAGACTGTTTCGCGTTCACCCTTCCAGGGTGCTCCTCCAACAGGTTGTCTGAGAAGTGGTTGGTTGGCCGCGTCGCTCACAATGCGGGACGCAACCCCACGAGCAGGGGCGACGCGCGGGCGCGGGCGGTAGTGTGTGCGACATGACGAACCGATCTTGGAGCGTACTGGCTGCCGCGGTGGTCGCACTCGTGCCCACGGCGGCGCTCGTCGTCGATAACGTCGTCTACTATGTCTCGCCGCGGGTCGGGGATGAGACGCCGTGGCTCGTGTCGAACGCCCTGGTGACGGGCACGCCGGTCGCGATCGTTGCTCACGTCCTCTGGTTCCTCTGTGTTGCGGCAGTCTACCTCGCGATGCGCCGGGGAGGGGGCTGGGGATTCGAGAGCAGGGAACTACGCAGGCTTTAGCCCCACCCTCGTTTTCCTTAGCCCAATCATCGTGGGCGGCGCGGAGGAGATCGCGAACGTTGGCATCATTGCACTGCTCTCGCGCCGTTACGGGCGCGGCTGGGGTTTCATCCTTGCCGTGTCGGCACTGGTACGCGGCGTCATCCACCTGCACCACGGGTCGCTGGCCATCCTGCTCGGCTTCCTTCCACTGTCAGTTTTCGCGGTGGCCTTCTTCCGCACGACGGCGATGGTGAGCCCTCTCGTGGTCGGGCACATGCTGTGGAACTATGTGGCGCAGGCGAACGGGGCGATCGGCCAGTCCCTCGCAAGAGAGATCTCTTACCCCCTCGTCACCTACCTGCTTCCGCTGGCAACGGTTGGCCTGCTCGTGATGGCGATCCTACGCTCCTGCGGTTGGCAAACGTCGCGCCTGCGAGAACCGTAGCGGCTCACGCATAAAACGGGAAGCTCGACCAGTCCGGGGCCCGCTTCTCCAGGAAGGCATCACGCCCCTCCTGCGCTTCTGCCGTCATGTAGGCCAGGCGGGTGGCTTCCCCGGCGAAGACCTGCTGGCCGGCCAGCCCGTCGTCGGCGAGGTTGAAGGCGAACTTTAGCATGCGCAGGGCCTGCGGGGACTTCGTGGACATGATGCGGGCGTAATCGAGCGCCTTGTCCTCCAGCTCGGCGTGGGGGACCGCCTCGTTGACCACGCCCCAGCGTTCGGCGTCGTGAGCCGAGTACTCGCGGGCGAGGAAGAAGATCTCGCGGGCGCGCTTGTCACCCACCTGCCGGGCAAGGAGCGCGGCGCCGTAACCGCCGTCGAAGGAGCCGACGTTGGCGTCCACCTGCATGAAACGCGCGTGCTCGATCGAGGCAAGTGAGAGGTCGCACAGCACGTTGAGCGAGTGCCCGCCGCCCGTGGCCCAACCGCTGATCGCGCCGATGAAGATCATGCCCGAAGTGCGCATGAGGCGCTGGACCTCGAGGATGTGCAGGCGCCCGGCGTGTGAGGTCTCGGCCCGGGTGGCGGCGTTGGCCGCGGCGTCGTCCTCCCCGCCATACTTGTAGCCGTCCCGGCCGCGAATGCGCTGGTCGCCACCGGAGCAAAATGCCCAACCGCCGTCCTTCGGGCTCGGGCCGTTGCCCGTGAGGATCACTGTGCCCACCTCTCCCGACAGCCGCGCGTGGTCGATCGCGCGGTAGAGCTGGTCGACCGTCTCGGGCCGGAACGCGTTGCGCACCTGTGGCCGGTTGAAAGCGATGCGGGCAACCGGGAGGTCGCGCTCGGCAACGGGGCGGTCGTCGTCGTACACGCGCTCGACGCCGCGGTGGTAGGTGATGTCGGCGTCGGGGAAGCCGGGCACGGCGCGCCAGCGACGCGGGTCGAAGATGTCGGAAACCTTGTGGGGCAGGGCAGTGATAGTCATGCCACCATTGTGCCTTATGGTGGAACGGTGAAGTTCTACGTCTACCGCCTTGCGCTCAAAAACCGCTTCCGGCGCCTCACTGAGCGCGACGGGCTGCTCGTCAAGGGCGAGCGCTGGGGCGAGGTGAGCCCGTTTTGGGATTACGACGCCGTGGAGTCGGCTCGCTGGCTGGCCGCCGGTGTCGAGGCCGCGGCCGGGCTGCCCGCCCCGTTGCGCGGCGCCGTGCCGGTCAACGAGACCATCCCGGCAGTGGATGCGGAGGTAGCCTACGCGTTGGCCGCGGCGTCGAGCTGCGCCACGTTCAAGGTGAAGATCGCTGATCACGCGGGCGCGCTTGCCGAGGACCTGGCGCGGTTGGAGGCCGTGCGGGCCGCGCAACCGGCGGCGAAGATCCGGGTGGACGCGAATGCTGCGTGGGACGTTGACACGGCCGTAGCCCAGATCCGGCAGATGGACCGTGCCGCCGGGAGACTCGAATACGTCGAGCAGCCCTGCCCTGGCGTGGAGGATTTGGCGAAGGTGCGCCGGCGCGTGGACGTGCCAATCGCCGCCGACGAATCCATCCGCCGCGGCGCCGACCCCCTCGAGGTGGTGCGCCGCGAGGCCGCCGACGTGGCCGTCCTCAAGAACCAGCCGCTTGGGGGCGTGCGCGCCGCGCTTGCGCTCGCCGAGGCGCTCGCCATGCCGGTGGTTGTCTCCTCTGCGCTCGAAAGCTCGGTGGGCCTGCGGGCCGGACTCGCCTTCGCCGCCGCCCTGCCCGAGCTGCCGCACGCCTGCGGGCTTGCCACCACGCGGCTCTTCGTGGACGACGTCGTGGCCGAGCCGCTCGCGCCCAAGGGCGGGCAGATCGCGGTGCGCGACGTCGTTCCCGACCCGGCGCGCAGCCTACCCGTGGGGGCCGAGTTGGCCTGCGCCTGGGAACGGCGGCTAGCACAGATGTGGGAGGTGGCCGAGGGGGCAGGGCATGTGCGCGGCGAATACGAATTCATGGGAGGGCTAGCGTGAACGAGCAGGTAGAGGCGTCAACGCGGATGGCGCGCGAGATCGTGGCCGAACTGGTACGCCAGGGGGTGCGGCGCTTCGTGCTGTGCCCCGGATCGCGGTCGGCACCGCTCGCGTACGCGCTCGCGGACGCCGAGGCCGCCGGCGTGGTCGAGCTCCACGTGGAGACCGACGAGCGGGTGGCAGGCTTCGTGGCCCTGGGCTCGGGGCTCGCGGGGCAGGTGGCGGCGGTGGTCACGACGTCGGGCTCGGCCGTTGCGAACCTGCACCCGGCGGTGGAGGAGGCGCGGTATGCGGGCGTGCCGCTCATCGTGCTCGCCGCGGACCGGCCGCACGAGCGGCGAGGCGTGCGGGCCTCCCAGACCGCCGACCACCGCGGCGTGCTCGAGGGCTCCGTGCGCTTCGTGGCCGAGATCGCGGCCGACGCGCCGGCCCTACGCGGGCAGGTGGTGCGGGCAGCCCGGGCTGCGACGCGCCAGGCCGGGCCTGTGCTCATCAACGTGGCCTTCCGCGAACCGCTCATGCCGGGCGGGCCGTGGGAGAGCGTTGCCGAGGACTGCGGGCGCGCGGGCGCGGGTGACCTTGGCGAGGGCGGTGTGGGCGAGGGCCTGGGCGCTGGTCGGCGGACGGTCGTCGTTGCCGGGCCGTCGAGTAGGTCGAACCCGCTGTACGCGCGGGAGCTGCCAGACCTGGGCGGGGTGCCGATCCTCGCCGAGCCGACCTCCGAGCTGCGCGGGCACCCGAACGCCGTGGCCGCCCACCCGCTCCTGTTGCGCACTGGGCTGGGGGAGCGGATCGAGCGAGTGGTGGTGCTTGGGCATCCCACCCTCACGCGCGACGTGTCAGTCTTGCTTTCCGCCGGCGAGGTCTACGCTGTGGACGAGGCCGTCGGTTACACGGACGTGGCCGGGATCGCGGAGGTCGTGGAGCTTGCCGACGTGCCCGGGCTCGTGGCGGGCTCGCCTGATTTGTGGCTGGCCGAGTGGCAGGAGGCCTCCCATTGCGCCGAGGTGGCGATCGAGGAAGCGCTGGCGGAGGCCGGGATGTCGACGCCGGCGATCGCGCGGTCCCTCACCGAATCGCCGGTGCCCACCCACCTGGCCGCGTCCACCATCATCCGCGAGGTCAACCTCTATGGGCGTGCGCCGGCCGGGCCGCTGTACGCCAACCGGGGGCTTGCCGGCATCGACGGCACGATGTCCACCGCCATCGGCACCGCGCTCGCCACGGGTCAGCCCACCCGTGTGGTGGTCGGCGACCTCGCCTTCATCCACGACGCCACCTCGCTCGTGGCCACCGCGAGGCAGGCCGGGCCGAGGCTCGACGTCGTCGTCATCGACGATCACGGCGGCTCGCTGTTCTCCACTCTCGAATACGGGGCCGGGCCCGAAGAGACCTACGATCGAGTGTTCCGCACCGAGAAGCGCCTGGACGTGGAGGCGTTCGCGCGGGCCGTGGGGGCGCAATACGTGCGCGTGCGGGAGATGGCGGAGCTGCGGGAGGCGCTGGCAGGGCAGTTCGGGGTGCGGATCGTGCACATCGACGCCGGGCGCGTGCCCATGGCCGCCGAACGTGCCGCCCGCCAGGGCCTGGCCGAGCGAGTGCTCGCCGCACTGGGGAGTTAGGCGGATGGCCGGCTAGGAGGAGGTGGTGTCTGGCCGGCAAACGCCGCCGATAATCTGGCCCGGCGGGTCTCGTTCGCGCCTGGCTCCGGGTGTGCCCGGCGTAAGTCGTGAATCTGAGATCGACCTGGTGCCTATGGGAATCGGTAGCCGGTATTTTCACGAGTTCTGTCGGAGGGGCCCTGGAACTGGGTGCCCGGCGCCGGCCCGGGCGCCGGTAATCTGCCGGGCAATCTAGCCCCAGAGGGAGGCGACGGGGAGTGCGGCGAGGCGATCGCCGAGGAGACGCCCGCGGCTGTCTGTGGTGAGGACATATCCGGCGATGAAGCGCTCGCCCAGCTGATCACGCAACCACGTCAGGTGCTTGTAATCGACAGTCCCAACAGAGGACGCTGCCTTGACTTCCAAGGCGATGACGCGGCCGTCGTCGAGTTCAATGACCAGGTCGATTTCGCGGCCGTCCGGGCTGCGGTAGTGGAAGAGCTCCCATTCCTCCGAGGACCAGGTCTTCTGGCGAAGCAACTCGCTTGCCACGAATGCCTCCAGCATCCCGCCGAACGCCTGGCCTCGAACGAGGTCCTTGAGCGTGGCCGGTTTTGCGCCGGTGAGCCACATGCCAAGGCCGGGGTCGCTGATGACGACCTTGTGGCGGCCCACCTCACGCTTGAGCAGATTGGGTGTCCACGGCGGCAAGAGGTCCACGAGGAACAGCCCTTCGAGCAGGCGCAGGTACTGCGCGGCAGTGCTTGCCGGAATGCTGAGCTCATTGGCCAAACGGCCGATAACCACCTCCGATCCTTGCACAGCAGAAAGCGTGCGAAGCAACGCCGTCACCTGCTCTGGGCGCTGGATCTTCGATAGGTCCTGGATATCCCGTGAGGTCACACGGGTGGTGTACGACCTCATCCACGTTTGTCTCATCCGCTCTGGAAGGTGTTGCGCTTCTGGCATGGAGCCGCGGGATATCGCGTCGACGTAATCGCTACGGGTCAGCGGCGAGGTCTCGCCTGCGGGGTTGAGCCTGCCGAGCGTGCGCGAAACGAAGTCATCCCGCATGCCGCTCAGCTCTCCCTGGCTAAAGCCGCGCATCTGCAAGCTGGCCACTCGGCCGGCCAGGCTGTCCGCGGCGGCAGTACCCGTCGTCAGCTGAGAGCTACCAGTAATCAGAAAGCGGCCGGGTCTGCGGTAGCGATCGATCTCGGCCTTCAGCGAGAGAATGAGCTCGGGCACCCGTTGAAACTCGTCAATGACCAGCATGCCGCCGGGGTTCTGAGCAAGAAAACCCCTGGGATCATCGAGAGCGACGCTTCGAGTTTCCGGGTCGTCCATCGTGAAGCTCGCAACTGACGTGCCGGCTGACGCCAACTCCTCGGAAACCTGCTGGGTGAGCGTCGACTTTCCCACCTGCCGTGCACCCAGAACCTCGACAGCCGGGAAATGATCCGTCAGCTGCCGGAGGAGGGGTGCTGAATTCCTTGGGATAATAGCGCTCATGCAGGTTATCCTAGGTACTATTCGCTTGGGCGTCTAGGCATTTCTGTTGATTGGTGGCAAGGTGCTCTGTGGTTTGGTGGCAATATGCTATGTGCTTTGGTGGCAAGGTGCTCTGTGATTTAGTGGCTGGGTCCAGCCGGCGGCCGGTGTGGGTAACTGGTGAGTCTGGGGCCGGAAGGGGCGTTTTTACTGACGAGACTTCTCAGGTTTACCTGTTGTCTACGGACGAGCCGGCGCGGAGGCGCGCCCGGGCCGGAACTCCCAGCCAAGTTTCAGGAATTCTTCACTCTTTGAAAAGATTAAAGATGGAATCTGTTCCTATAGCCGGCATCCCGGCGTTGGAAAGGAGAACGAATGAACGAGCATGAGGAACGCGGCCCCGCCGACGACACATCGGCCCCCCAGGGCGCGAACCCGGTAGCAGGTAAACCTGAAATATCGCCGGCGCAGACCCTGGCTGAGACCCCGGTCGAGGATGAGAGCGGAGCGCGCACGGAGTCGGCGCCCGCGGCATCGTCGCACGAGGAGGGCCCGGCGCCCATGATGCCGGCGCGGGAGGAGCGCCCGGCACGGGCAGAGGAGGGCCCGGCGCCCGCCGAGCAGACGCATGACGCCGCCCCGACTTTCCGCCCGACGCCGGCGGCAGAGCAGCGTCCCTCGCCCATGCCAGCTCCGGTATCTGGCCAGGTGCCGAATAACCCGGAGCGCGTGCCGGGTGCGGGTGCCGGCGTCGTCCCGGGAGCTCCCGAGCACCCCAAGGTGTATCGCAGCTCGGAGGCAGGAGTGCCCCGCCCGGCAGAACAGCCGGCGCAGACGGTTTCTCAGGGGCAGGCCGGCCAGGCGGCGCGGCCTACACAGTCGGGACAACCGGCTCCGCAGGCGCAGCTCAGCCAGCCCGCCGGCTCGAGCCATCCGACGCAGCCGTTGCAGCCGACCCGGCCCACCCAGCCGTTGCCTGTGGCCGGCGGTTTCGCCAACCCGAACGGCCCGTCGGGCTACGGCCCGCAGCCAGGCCAGCCCGGCAACCCGAACCAGCCGGGCCACCCCGGCCAACCCGGCTCCGGCCAGGCCCCTGCGTGGGCCACACCTCAGCCGGCGAAGAAGCGCCGCCGCGGCCCGGGTTGGATGGCCCTCATCGCGGTAGGCCTCATCGCCTCACTGCTGGGTGGATCAATCGGAGTGGGTGTGGTGTCGGCACGGTGGGGTACGGCCCGCCCGGCGGCGATGCCGACGTCGACAACGTCGGGAGTAACCGAGACGGTCTCGAACGTGGATGGCACGGACTGGCAGGCGGTGGCTGCAGCGGTTAGCAACGCGGTGGTCTCGATTAACGTGAGTGGCGCGAAGGGTGACACTGCCGGATCGGGCTTCATTATTGACGAAGACGGCCACATCATTACGAACGACCACGTGGTCTCGGGCGCGGACCAGGTCTACGTCACTCTCTCCGATTCCCGGGTCTACCAGGCGGAGATCGTCGGCACCGACGCGGCGACCGACCTCGCGGTCATCAAACTGGTCAACCCGCCGAAGGACCTCACCGTGGCCCGCTTCGGTGACTCCTCGGCCCTCAAGGTTGGCCAGCCCGTGGCCGCGATCGGCAACCCGCTCGGCCTGTCCTCGACCATGACCACCGGCATCATCTCCGCCCTCGACCGCCCGGTCCAGACCGTCAGCGAGTCCAGCCCGGCGTCGGCTACGCGCGTGGTGACGAACGCTGTCCAGATCGACGCGGCGGTCAACCCCGGCAACTCGGGCGGCCCGGTCTTCGATTCGAGCGGCGCGGTGATCGGCGTCGCCTCCTCGATCGCCACCCTGTCCGGGAGCGAGTCCAGCCAGTCCGGCTCGATCGGCCTGGGCTTCGCGATCCCGATCAATCTCGCCAAGACCATCGCCAATCAGCTGATCAACAACGGCGTGGCCGAGCACGCATTCCTGGGCGTGAGCATTGTCGACGGCGTCGGCCAGGCTGACGGCACGAACTGGAAGGGTGCAAAGATCGGCCGGGTGGAGCCCGGCACGCCGGCCGCGGAGGCGAACCTGCAGGAGGGCGACGTGATCCTCAAGATCGGCGACCGCGATGTCGCCTCGGCGCTCGCGCTCACGGGTTACGTGCGCCAGTTCAGTTCCGGCGACGTCGTCACCCTGCTCGTGGCCCGCACCGGGGAGTTGGTGAACGTGGACGTCACGCTCGCCACCCGCGCCGACCAGAACTAACGTCCCGCCCTGCGGCAGCCGCGGCTACCGCCCACAGGGCCTTACCCTCCGAGTGCGCCGAGCACGGGAGCAAGCTTCGCTTCCGTCTCGGCGTATTCGGCGTCCGGGTCGGAGTCGGCCATGATGCCGCCGCCGGCCCACGCGATTGCCTGCCGCCCCTCGATCCGGGCGCAGCGCAGCGCGATGCACCATTCGCCCCCGCGGGTGTCCATCCACCCCACGGGCGCGCCATAGCGGTCGCGGTCGATACCTTCTATTTCTGCGATCGTGTCGAGCGCGCGCAACGTGGGCGTGCCGCCGAGCGCCGCCGTCGGGTGAAGCGCGCCCGCCACCTGCAACGACGTCGCCTCAATCTCCAACTCCGCCCGCACCTGTGTGGCCAGGTGCAACACGTTGGGCAGGGTGAGCACCTCGGTGGGCGCCACCTCCACCCGGCCGAGCTTTTCCAGCTTCTCCACCACGGACTCCACGGCCAGCCGGTGCTCGCAGGCGTCCTTCGCCGAATCCAGCAGCGCCTGCACGTCCGCCTCGCCGCGGGGGAGCGTGCCGGCCAGCACCTTGACCTCCACCTCGCGCCCCGTGCCCGCGGCCAGCAGCTCCGGGGTGGCCCCCACCAGTCCGTCCACCGCGAACGTCCAGCACTGCGGGTAGGCCGCCGCCAGCCGTGCCACCACGTAGCGTTCGTCGATCTCGCGTTCGGCCTCCACCTGCAGCTCGCGCGCCAGCACCACCTTGCGCACGCTCCCCGCCGCGATCCGCTCCTGGATCCGCGTCACCTTGTCGCGGTAAACCGCCACATCGACGTCGTCGGCGCGCACCTTCCCGTGGCTGGCGTAGCTTCCCGACGACGGCCGAAGCGCGGCGTCCACCAGCGCCAGGGCATCCGGGGTGAGGGTGTCGAAGACGTCAAGGTCGGCGGGGCCGATGAAGGTTAGCCAACCGACCTCTCCGTCGAATCCCACCACCACTTGGGGCACGATGAGCGCAGAACCGACGGGCGAATCGGCGGCGAAGGCGAACGAGCCCATGCTCACAAGCCCGGTGCCGGGGCGGAGAAGCGTGTCACGAATCTCTGCGGCCTGCACCACCTCGATCCACCACTGCGAGGCGAGCGCGAAGCGGGTGCCCGCCCCGTCGCGCCCGTGGTCGTAACGGGCGGCCTCGCCTGCGGCAATGAAGCCGCACCCGTCCTTCAGCCACGCGAGCGCGCCAGCCGACGCGGGCATGAGCTCGGTCAAAACCGGGGGCGTAGGCAGGGCGGTTGTCTGGGCTCGCAGGTGTGGAATGGTAAACACGAATAACGATCTTACGTGCCAAGATGGTTAAATGCAGTCATGAAACGAGCCACTCTGGAGAAGGTCCCGGCGGACGTCGCAGCGATGTTTGACCAGGTGTCCTCCAAATACGACCGCACCAACTTCATCCTCACCTTCGGCCTCATCGACGTGTGGAGAGTCGCCACCCGTGAGGCGATCGCGCCCGGCCCCGGCATGTCTATCCTCGACATCGCCGCAGGCACGGGCTCCTCGTCGGTCACGTATGCAACCGCGGGGGCCGACGTCGTCGCCTCCGACATCTCCGAGGGAATGATGGAGAAGGGGCGCCTGCGTCACCCCGAACTGAAGTTCGTCCAGGCCGACGCCACGAACCTGCCGTTCGAGGACGATTCCTTCGACGTCACCACCATTTCTTACGGACTTCGCAACGTCAACGATCCGGATAAGGCTCTGCGCGAGATGTTGCGCGTGACGAAGCCGGGCGGCAAGCTCGTGGTGACCGAATTTTCACGGCCCACCTTCGCGCCCTTCCGCCGCGCCTACCGCTTCTTCCTGGCCGACGTGCTGCCCACCATCGCCTTCGCGGTTTCGTCCGACGCCGAGGCCTACGACTACCTCGTGGAGTCGATCCTGTCCTGGCCGCGCCAGGAGGTTTTTGCGAAGCGGATCCAAGAGGCCGGGTGGAGCGATGTGGAGTATCGCAACCTGTCGAACGGGGTCGTGGCCTTGCATCGTGCGACCAAGCCGATCGAGCGTTGATGGGCCACCTATTTGCGCAAGTCAACTGTGCTGTTAATACCCGCACCATAATTTTTCAAGCCCCTAACAGTTGCGTAGACTTGGGCCGTTATGGCGAGATTTCGTGCTCGCCGGCGAAAGGTGGTGGCTATGAGGGAGCATGCTGACGTGATCGTCGTCGGCGGTGGTCCTGCCGGAGCAGCCACCGCACACTACCTCGCACAAAACGGTATCGACGTGCTCGTGCTGGAAAAGGCAACCTTCCCGCGTGACAAGATCTGTGGCGACGGGCTGACCCCGCGCGCGGTGTCAGAACTCATCCGCATGGGCATCTCCCTGCCCGAGGAGGAGGGCTGGGTGCGCAACTACGGCGTGCGCGCGTATGGCGCCGGCCACATGATCGAGGTGCCCTGGCCCGAGCTGGCCTCCATGCCTTCATGGGGGAGCGCCAACCGGCGCGTGGACTTCGACCACATGCTCATCCGCCACGCCGTGGCCTCCGGGGCCCGCCTGCGCGAGGGCGTCACGGTCACAGGCCCGCTCATCCACGAGCCCTCCGGCCGCGTCGTGGGCGTCACCGCCCGCTCGAGTGCCGACCGCAAGAAGGAGATGACCTTCTCCGCCCGCTTCGTGGTCGACGCCGGGGGAGTGGCCGCGCGGCTGTCAATCGCGGTGGGGCGGGAGAAGGACATGATGCGCCCGATGGGCGTGGCCTACCGCACCTACTTCGAATCCCCGCTGGCCAGCACCGACATGATGGAGTCCTGGCTGGAGCTGTGGGCGGGCAAGCCCGGTGAATCCGAGCAACTGCCCGGCTACGCGTGGGCGTTCGCCGTGGGGGACGGGCTCATCAACGTGGGGCTCGGCTCCCTGTCGTCCACCGCGAAGGCCACTGGCGTCGATCACCGCAAGGTCTTCCAGCAGTGGCTGGCCAACACCCCCGAGGAGTGGCAGATGAACGCCGACACCCAGCGCGGCCCGATCCGCGGCGCCGCGCTGCCCATGGCGTTCAACCGCAAGCCGCACTACGCGAGCGGGCTGGTGCTGGTGGGCGACGCGGGCGGCATGGTCTCGCCCTTCAATGGAGAGGGCATCGGGCCCGCGCTACTGGCGGGCCGCCTGGCCGCCGACTCGATCGCCCAGGCCCTGACCCACGGCCCTCTCGGTGCCCAAGACCGGGTGATGGCCGAATACCCGCGCCAGCTGGGCGCCGAGCTCGGCGGCTACTACACGTTGGGACGGGTCTTCGCCGCGCTCATCGAGCGCCCTGAGATCATGCACCTGTGCGTCAAGTACGGCCTGCCGCGCTCCACGCTCATGACCCTGGTGATGAAGCTCCTGTCCGATTCATATGATCGCCACGACGGGGATTGGATGGATCGTCTCATCACGGCGCTGTCGAAGGCGGTGCCGCGCGCATGAGCACATTTTTTCGTGGGCAAAACTGTAAAGTGAGAAGTGGTGCACACATGAGCGCCCACTTTTCGAAGATGAAAGAACATGTGGAGGACTGATGTATTCGTATGTTCCGCTTCTCGTGATGATCATTGCCGGTGGCGTGGTCGCGGTTGCCGGCCTTTTGGTGTCGGCAATCATTGGCCCCAAGCGCTACAACCGCGTCAAGGTCGCGAACTACGAGTGCGGCCTTGAAGCCACCCCGAACGCGGGGCACGAGGGCCGCTTCCCGATCAAGTACTTCTTGACGGCCATGACTTTCATTATTTTCGACATCGAGGTGGTCTTCCTCTACCCGTGGGCGGTCTCGGCCGGCTACCTCGGGCTGGCGGGTGTCATCTCGATTGGCGTCTTTGTTTTCCTCATCACCGTCCCGTTCATTTACGAATGGCGTCGTGGCGGCCTGGAGTGGGAGTGAAATAAATGGGAATTGAAGAAAAGGCATCCGGCAAGCTCCTCACGGGTATCGAGGCCGTCGGCGGCTGGGCGCAGGCCCGTTCGCTTTGGCCCGTCACCATGGGCCTTGCCTGCTGCGCTATTGAGATGATGTCGTTCGGTGCCGTGCGCTACGACGCCTCGCGAATCGGCATGGAGGTCTTCCGCGCCTCGCCGCGTCACGCAGACCTCATGCTGGTCTCCGGCCGTGTGAGTCACAAGATGGCCCCGGTTGTGCGCAACATTTATGACGAGCTCGCCGAGCCCAAGTGGGTCATCTCGATGGGCGTGTGCGCCTCCTCGGGCGGCATGTTCAACAACTACGCCATCTTGCAGGGCATCGACCACCTCGTGCCGGTGGACGTGTACCTGCCAGGCTGCCCGCCGCGCCCGGAGATGCTGATCAACGCCATCTTCGAGCTGCGCAGGCACCACGTTGAGGGCCGCCCGATCGGCGAACACCGTAAGGAGATCGCGCGCAAGGCCGAGCAGGCCGCACTTGCTGCGATCCCCGTCGAAGAGAAGAAGGGACTGCTGGCGTGAGTGAACACGAAGGCGCTATGGTGCCAAACGCTGTGGCCGGTTCGGTCATCGCTACCCGCAAGGGTATGTGGGGCGTGAAGGATACGGGCGACACCACCGGCTTTACCGGGAACGAAGAGGTCGCCGTCATCGCCCCGCCGTCGTCGCGCCCGTACGGCGGCTGGTTCGACGAGGTGGTGGACATCATCATCGAGCTCGCCCAGGCTGACGGCCTGACCGAGCGTGACGTCATCGAGAAGATTTCGGTGGACCGCGGCCAGCTGGTCATCTTCATCAAGCGTGAGCGCCTGCCGCTCGTGGCGCGCTACCTGCGCGACGACCAGGACCTGCGCTTCGAAATGTGCCTCGGTGTCTCGGCCGTGCACTACCCGATGGACAAGGGCCGCGAGCTACACGCGTACTTCCCCTTCTTCTCCATCACCCACAATCGCATGATCGCCCTCGAGGTCACGTGCCCCGACGACGACCCGCACATGCCCTCCATCTGCTCCGTCTACCCGGGCGATGACTGGTCCGAGCGCGAGGCGTTCGACCTCATGGGCATCATCTTTGACGGGCACCCGGGTCTGACACGCTCGGCGATGCCCGACGACTGGGTCGGCCACCCGCAGCGCAAGGACTACCCGCTTGGCGGCATCCCGGTTGAGTACAAGGGCGCAGTTATTCCGCCGCCGGATACACGGAGGGAGTACAACTAATGAATTCCACATACGCGACCCGCGCAGCGACCGAAGAGTCGATGGAGAACGCCAAGATTTACGAGGCCGTGGGCGGGGATTGGGGCGATATCGCCAAGGACGCTGAGGAGCTGGGCGAAGAGCACATCGTCGTCAATCTCGGCCCGGTCCACCCCTCCACGCACGGCGTTTTGCGCGTCCAGGTTGAGCTTGACGGGGAGCGCGTGAACGAAGTTCGCGCCGCCACCGGCTTCCTCCACACCGGTATCGAGAAGAACATGGAGTACCGCACGTGGACCCAGGGCGTGGCGTTCTGCACGCGCATGGACTACGTGGCGCCGATCTTCCAGGAGGTCGGCTATTGCATGGCGGTGGAGAAGCTGCTCGGCATCGAGGATCAGATCCCCGAGCGCGCCCAGGCGATCCGCGTGCTGCTCATGGAACTCACCCGCATCAGCTCCCACATCGTGGGCATCGGCTCGGGCGGTAACGAGCTCGGCGCCACCACGATGCTGACGCTAACCTTCCGCCTGCGCGAGGACATCCTGCGCATCATGGAGGACATCACCGGCCTGCGCATGAACAACGAGTTCATCCGCCCCGGCGGCGTGATGGAGGACCTGCCCGAAGGCGGCATCGACTACATCCGTGAACTGCTCCCCGGCATCCGTAACACGATCTCGGAGATGCAGGACCTGACGATGGCGAACCCGATCTTCTTGAAGCGCCACGTCGACGTCGCGGTCTCTCCGCTGTCGGCCCTCATGGCCCTGTCGATGACGGGCCCGTCGGTGCGCGCCGCTGGCGTGCCGTGGGACCTGCGCAAGACCCAGCCCTACTGCGGCTACGAGAAGTACGAGTTTGACGTGCCGGTGGCCGACAAGTGTGATGCGTACAACCGCATCAAGGTCAAGTTCGAGGAGTGCTACCAGTCGATCCGCATCATCTACCAGGTGCTGGACGAGCTGGAGAGGACCGCCGGCGATCCGGTGATGATTGACGACAAGAAGATCGCCTGGCCCGCCCAGCTCTCGATCGCTTCCGACGGCCAGGGCACCAGCCCCGAGCACGTGCGTCACATCATGACCGAGTCGATGGAATCCCTCATCCACCACTTCAAGCTGGTCACGGAGGGCTTCCGGGTACCGGCCGGCCAGGCCTACTCGATCATTGAGCACGCCAAGGGCGTGCTGGGCGTGCACCTGGTCTCCGATGGCGGCACGCGTCCCTACCGCGCGCACTTCCGCGATCCGGGCTACAACAACCTGCAGTCGCTGGCGCTCATGGCGGAGGGCGGCCTGCTGGCTGACCTCATCATCGCGCTGGCCGCCGTCGATCCCGTGATGGGAGGAGTGGACCGCTAATGGCTACGAATTACACGCCAGAAGTCGAGGCGCGTCTTCGCGCCGACGCCGCCGAGGTCGTCTCGCGCTACCCGCAGTTGCGTTCGGCTATCATGCCGCTGCTGCACCTCGTGCAGTCCGAGGATGGTTTCTGCTCGCCGCGTGGCATCACGCTGGTCGCCGACATCCTGGGCCTGACCCGCGCGCAGGTGTCCGCGGTTGCCACCTTCTACTCGCAGTACCGGCGCCACCCCAACGGCGAATACAACGTGGGCGTTTGTACCAACGCGCTGTGCGCCGTCATGGGCGGCGACCAGATCTGGGACGAGCTCACCGACTACGTCGGCGTGGGCCACGACCAGACCACGGAGGACGGCAAGATCACGCTCGAGCAGCTCGAGTGCAACGCGGGCTGCGACTACGCGCCCGTCGTCATGGTCAACTGGGAGTTCTTCGACAACCAGACCCCGGCGTCGGCGAAGCAGATCGTGGACGACATCCGTGCGGGCAGGGACATCCACCCCACGCGCGGCCCGGAGAAGGTGCACACCTTTAAGGAGATTTCCCGCGTGCTGGCCGGCTTCGAGGACGGCCATGTCGACGAGGGCCCGGCGGCCGGTGAGGCCTCGCTGCGCGGCCTGAAGATCGCCCGCGAGCACGGCTGGTCCGCGCCGAAGGCAGTGGAGGAGACGAAATGACTGAGTTTTCACCCGCAGGACCCCTCTCCCCGGTGCTGTCTGACACTTGGGACAAGGAGCGCTCCTGGACGCTCGAGACGTACCGGGCGAACGGCGGCTACCAGGCGATCAAGAAGGCCTGGGAGATGGCGAAGGAAGACGGCGCGATCACGAACGTGATCAAGGACTCCGGCCTGCGCGGCCGTGGCGGTGCAGGCTTCCCCACGGGCCTCAAATGGTCCTTCCTTCCCGCTCCCGACGGCGGCCCGCGCTACCTCGTGGTCAACGCTGACGAGTCGGAGCCGGGCACGTGTAAGGACATCCCGTTCCTCATGGCGAACCCGCACCTGCTGGTGGAGGGCATGATGATTTGCATGCTCGCCATCGGCGGCCACCACGGCTTTATCTACCTACGCGGCGAGGTCGTTCACGTCTATCGCCGCCTGCTCGCTGCCGTGCGCGAGGCCCGCGAGGCCGGGCTGCTGGGCAAGGGCCTGGGCCCGAACGGCGATTACGACCTGGACATCACGGTCCACGCCGGCGCCGGCGCCTACATCTGTGGTGAGGAGACCGCGTTGCTCGATTCGCTCGAGGGCTTCCGCGGCCAGCCGCGCCTGAAGCCCCCGTTCCCAGCGGTTGAGGGCCTGTATGCCCGCCCCACGGTAGTCAACAATGTCGAATCGATCGCCTCGGTTCCCGGCATCATCAACCACGGTGCTGACTGGTTCCAGGCGATGGGCGCCGATACGAAGAACTCCCGAGGTCACGGCATCTTTTCTCTGTCCGGCCACGTGAAGAACCCGGGTCAGTACGAGGCCCCGTTCGGCATCACGATGCGCGAGCTGCTGGAGATGGCCGGCGGCATCCGCGACGGCCACGAGCTGAAGTTCTACGCGGTGGGCGGTTCCTCGGCGCCGCTGTGCACGCCCGATCACCTGGACGTCCCGCTCGGGTACGACGAGGTGGCGGCCTCCGGTTCCATGCTCGCCACGCGCGCCATCCAGGTATTCGATGAGACCGTGTCGGTGGTCCGCGTCGTGTCGCGGTGGACCGACTTTTACCAGCACGAATCGTGCGGCAAGTGCACCCCGTGCCGTGAGGGCACGTACTGGATGCGCCAGCTCATGCACCGCTTCGAGGCTGGAAAGGCCCGCGAGGGCGAGATCGAGTTGCTGTACGAGATTGCCGACAACATTTTCGGACGTTCCTTCTGCGCGCTTGGCGACGCGGCGGCCACCCCGATCCGTTCTGCCATTGACCTGTTCCGGTCCGAGTTTGAGGCTGGCTACACGACGCCGGCCGCCGAGCTCTTCCCGCCTGAGAAGTCCGTCCTGTTCCGCGAAGTAGGTGTTCAATGACAACCACTGATCACGCACCCGTCGATCTTGTCACGATCAAGGTTGACGGCAAGGAGGTCTCCGTTCCGAAGGGGACGCTGATCATTCGCGCCGCCGAGAAGATCGGCGTGCACATCCCGCGTTTCTGTGACCACCCGCTATTGGCGCCCGCGGCGGCCTGCCGTCAGTGCCTCGTGGAGGTGGCTACCCCGAACCGTGAGGGCGTGGTGGCGAAGATGCCTAAGCCGCAGCCGGCGTGCGCGGTGACGGTGTCGCCGAACATGGAGGTCTTCACGGCCGCGTCCTCGCAGGTGGCGGAGAAGGCCCAGCACGGTGTCATGGAGTTCCTGCTCATCAACCACCCGATGGACTGCCCGGTGTGTGACAAGGGCGGCGAGTGCCCCCTGCAGAACCAGGCGATGACGGACGGCCGCGGGGAGTCGCGCTTCATTGACATCAAGCGCACCTATCCCAAGCCGATCTCGGTGTCCTCCCAGATCCTGCTTGATCGCGACCGTTGCATCCTGTGCCAACGTTGCACGCGTTTCTCCACGCAGATTGCGGGCGACGCCTTCATCCAGCTTCAGGGCCGCGGCGGCGGTTCGGCCGGGCGCGAGGTCCACGGCCTGCACGGCTCGCAGATCGGTAACTTCGACGCCTCGGTCCTCGACTTCGCGGTCGAGGGCGGCCACGCCCCGGACGTGCTCAACGATTACTCGGGCCCGGACGGCGATTCGGGCCGCGAGGTCGGCTTCTCGGCCGGCCCGGTGGCCGTGGGTGAGATGGACGTGACGGGCAAGCCGTTCTCCTCCTACTTCTCCGGCAACGTCATCCAGATCTGCCCGGTGGGCGCGCTGACGTCGGCGGCCTACCGCTTCCGCGCCCGCCCGTTCGACCTGGTCTCCGTGCCCTCGGTTACAGAGCACGACGCCTCCGGCTCCGCCATTCGCGTCGACTACCGCCGCGGTACCGTGGTGCGGCGCATGGCCCAGGAGGACATGGACGTCAACGAATCGTGGATCACGGACAAGGACCGCTTCGCCTTCCGCTGGCAGACCGGCCCGGATCGCCTCACCTACCCGCGCATCGCGGGGGAGGAGGGCCCGATCTCGTGGTTCGAGGCCCTTGAGGCCGCCGCCGATGGGCTGAATGCGGCGAAGGCCAAGGGCGTCGGCGTCATCACCGGCGGCCGCCTGGCCCTCGAGGATGCCTACGCGTATTCCAAGTTCGCCCGCGTGGCGCTCGGCACGAACGATATCGACTTCCGCACCCGCCGCGGCAGCGCCGAGGAGGACCAGTTCCTCGCGGCGCACGTGGCCGGCACCGAGCTCGGCGTCACCTACGCCGACATCGAGCATGCCGGGCACGTTCTCACGGTGGGCCTGGAGGCCGAGGACGAGATCGGCTCGGTCTTCTTGCGCCTTCGCAAGGGCGTTCTGGCGAAGACCACGGCGGTCACGGTGGTCTCCGCCTACAAGACGCTGGGCACGTCGAAGATGAACGCTCGCTTCCTGCCGGCGGTGCCGGGTACGGAGGCCGAGGTGCTCGACGCGATCGCCGCGGGCGGCGCTGAGGGCTTCGGCGAGGCGTTCGCTGATCTTTCCGCCGCCGGCTCCATCATCCTCGTGGGTGAGCGCGCGGCCGACACCCCGGGCGCGCTGTCCGCAGCCGTCCGCCTGGCCGAGCGCACGGGCGCGCGCCTCGCGTGGATCCCGCGCCGAGCGGGCGACCGCGGTGCCGTGGACGCCGGCGCCATGCCGAACCTGCTACCGGGCGGTCGCCTCGTGTCCGACGCCGGCGCCCGCATCGACACGGCGGCCGTGTGGGGCGTGGACTCGCTCCCCGCCACCCCGGGCCGCCACACCGAGCAAATCCTGGCCGCGGCCGCGGCGGGCGAGCTCGGCGCGATCGTGCTCGCGGGCGTGGAGCTGGCCGACCTGCCGGCCGGCGCCGCCGATGCCCTGCGCAACGTGTTTGTGGTCCAGCTTGAGGTGCGCGACACCGAGACCACCGCGCTTGCCGACGTCGTCCTGCCCGTGGCCCCCACGGCCGAAAAGGGCGGCACGTTCGTCAACTGGGAAGGCCGCCTGCGCCCCTTCGGGCAGACCATCGTGTCCAAGGCCCTCGCCGACCGCAAGGTCCTGACCGAGCTCGCCACCGAGATGGGTGTCGACCTCGGGCTGGAGACCCTCAAGGCCGTCGTCGAGGAAATGGCCGAGCTGCGCCGCTGGGACGGCACGCGCGCCGAGCTGCCGAACGAGGCCCCGGCTCCCGCCCCCACCGTGGGCGCGGGTCAGGCCGTGCTCGCCTCCTGGAAGCAGATGATTGACGCGGGCGCGCTGCTAAGCGGCGAGCCCCACCTGGCCAAGACGGCCCGCAAGCCCGTGGCGGTCATGAGCCCCGCCACCGCGAAGAAGGCCGGCGTCACCGGCGCGGTGAAGATCACCGGCCCGGCGGGCTCGCTGAGCCTCGACGTCGCGGTGGTCGACATGCCCGACGCCGTGGTGTGGGTCCCGCAAAACGCTGTCGGTTGCGCCATCGCGACGCTCGGAAGCCGGCCAGGCGACCTCGTCACGATTCAATCGGAGGTAACGAAGTGAATCTCTATACCGTTGGCGGAGTCGCCGCAGACTTCTCGCAAGACACGTGGTGGATCTGGGTGATCAAGGCGGTCGCGATCGTCGTCTTCCTCATTTTCTCCGTGATCTTCGCGCTGTGGTTTGAGCGCCGGCTGATCGCCAAGATGCAAAACCGCCTCGGCCCGAACACGGTTGGTCCCCTCGGCCTTGGCCAGTCCTTCCCGGACGCCATCAAGCTGATCCTGAAGGAAGACTTCTGGCTGGCGGGCGCCGATAAGGTCATTTACGCGATCGCGCCGGCCATCTCGGCAACGTGTGCGTTCGTGGTTATGGCCGTGCTCCCGGTGGGCCCGGGCGTGTCGATGTTCGGCATCCACACCCCGCTACAGTTGGCCGACTCCCCGGTGGCGATGCTCTTCGTGCTGGCCGCCGCGGCGCTCGGCGAATATGGCCTGGTGCTTGGCGGCTGGTCCGCGAAGTCCACCCTGCCGCTGTACGGCTCGGTCCGCGCGGCTACCCAGATGATTTCCTACGAGCTGGCCGAGGGCCTGTCGCTCGTGACGATCTTCATCACGGCCGCCACGATGTCCACCTCGGGCATCGTCGAGGCCCAGACCAGTCTGTGGAACGTCATCTTGCTCATGCCGGCCTTCCTCATCTTCCTGGTGACGATGTTCGGCGGCACCAACCGCCTCCCCTTTGACCTCACCGAGGCCGAGGGCGAGATCGTGGCTGGCGCGCACCTGGAGTATTCCTCCATGAAATTCGGCTGGTTCTACCTGGCCGAGTACGTCAACATGCTCAACATGTCGATGCTGGTCACCACCCTGTTCTTCGGCGGCTACCGCTCGGGCCCGATCCTCACCTCGCTGTTCGGCTTGTGGGGCGGGGACCCGAACGTGGGCTGGTTCCCGGTGCTCATCTTCGTGGCGAAGATGTGGACCTTCATGGCCCTGTTCGTCTGGGTGCGCGGCACGCTGCTGCGCTTCCGCTACGACCAGTTCATGCACCTGGGCTGGAAGGGCCTCATCCCCGCAGCCCTCGGCTGGCTGGCGATCGTCATGATCGTGGTCGGCATCAACATGGTGGTGCGGATCAACATGGTCCCCGTGCTCACGATCCTCGCCGTCGGCTACTCGCTCATCCTGCTGATCTGGGCTTTCGGTGATGACACGGTGAAGAAGACCCAGCAGGAGATCATCGCGGAGCGCGAGTCGGAGGAGTTCGACGGCTTCGAGAACGGCTACCCCGTTCCGCCGCTTCCCGGCCAGCACCTTCCGCCGTCGCCGCGTGCGCGTGGCCGTGCGACGATCGACACGCAGACCATTGAGGAGGCCTAAATGTCTGAAGACACCAACGCTCCGCGCTTCGAGCAGCCGGATCCGGCGCTCTACAGCCCCACGAAGAAGGGCCCGATCGGCAACTTCTTCGCGCCGGTGGCCGGATTTGGCGTGACGTTCTCGACCATCTTCCGCCCCACGGTCACGGAGGAGTACCCCTTCAAGAAGGTCCCCACCCGCCCGCGCTACCACGGCCTGCACAAGCTCAACCGCTACGCGGACGGGCTGGAAAAGTGCATCGGCTGTGAGCTGTGCGCCTGGGCCTGTCCGGCGGACGCTATCTACGTCGAGGCCGCGGCGAACACCCCGGGGGCGCAGTACTCGCCGGGCGAGCGCTACGGCCGCGTCTACCAGGTCAACTACCTGCGTTGCATTTTCTGCGCGTACTGCATCCAAGCGTGCCCCACGCGTGCGCTGACGATGTCGAACGACTACGAGATTGCAGGCCCCACCCGCGAGGACATGATTTACGAGAAGCACCAGCTCCTCGTTCCGCTCGCCGAGGGCATGCTCAACCCGCCCCACCCGATGGTGGAGGGCACGACGGACGCCGACTACTACCAGGGAACTATTACCGGGCCCACGCAGGAGCAGATCGACTGGGTTAAGGACAACCGACCCGACGATCCCTCCCTCTCCACGGCGCGGGCCACCCAGAAAGCTGAGGTCGCACAATAATGCCCACCCAGCCTCTTGAGATTTCGCTCGGTGAGACGATCATCTTCGCCCTCATGGCGGTGGCGATGGTCGCGCTCGCCGTCTACGGACTGCTCATTGCGCGCAAGGCCGTCTACTCGGTCGTTTCCGTCATCTTCATCATGGTCGGCCTGGCCGTGCTCTACACCGCGCTGGAGGCGCCCTTCATGGGCGTGGCCCAGGTGGTGGTCTACACGGGTGCCATCCTCATGATGTTCCTGTTCGTGCTCATGCTCATCGGCGTGGATTCCTCCGATTCTACACACGAGACACTGAAGGCCCAGCGCCCGGTGGCGATCGTGGGCGGGATTGGCGTGGCCGGGATCCTCATTGGCGTCGTGCTCGGCGCGGCGAACCCGGCCGCGGTTGGCCTTGCAGCCGCGAACGCGAACGGCAACCCCGTCGGAGTCGCGCAGTCGATCTTCACCAACCACATCCTCACCCTTGAGCTCACCGGCACGCTCCTCATCGTGGCCGCGCTTGGCGCGATGACGCTGACGCACCGTGATCGCATCCACGATCCGATCACGCAGGAAGACCGCGCCCACCAGGGCGTACGCGACTTCGTCACGGACGGGCGCCACATCGGCAACAAGCCGAACCCGGGCGTCTACGCCGAGTCGAACTCGTCGGCCAACCCGGGCCTGACCGCCTACGGCCAGCCGCTCGATCTGTCGGTCAACCGCGTGCTGCAGGTGCGTGGCCAGATGCGCACGGTCGGCCAGATCTCGCCGGCCACCGTGGAACGCATCGCCACTGGGACCGGCGTCTCCGGCCCGTCAACGTACGGCGTCACCGGCCGCGCGACCCTCGCGGGCATGCCCGGCGAGCTCGCCCCCGATCACGACGCCGCCCTGGCCCGCCTCGAGCAGCTTGAGAGCGGAGCGGATGTGCCGAGCGCCAGGGAGGTCGCTGACGCGGCCGAGACCACTGCCGAGCTGACGGATAAGACGGAGGAGTAAGCCATGGATCTGATGTACTACGTGGTCCTCGCGATCATCCTCTTCGTGGTGGGCGGCGCGACCGTCCTCACCCGCCGCAACGGCGTCATCGCCCTGCTCGGCGTTGAGATCATGCTCAACTCGTGCAACCTGGTGCTCATCACCTTCTCCCGCATGTGGGGCAACCTTGAGGGGCAGGTCTTCGCCTTCTTCGTCATAGTGGTGGCTGCCGCCGAGGTCGTGGTGGGCCTGGCGATCATCGTGTCCATATTCCGTACTCGCAGGACGGCGTCGTTGGACGGCGCCAACCTCATGAAGAACTAGGCAGGTGCGAGCATTGACTAGCATTTTTGCGGAAAGCACCGTGGCTGTCGCAAGCGCGACGGGCGCGGCGAGCCTCATCTGGCTGGCCGTGGCCATCCCGCTTGTCAGCTTCGCGATCCTCCTCCTGGCAGGCAAGGCTGCTGACGCGTGGGGCCACTGGCTGGCGATCCTCGCCTCCACGGCGTCGTTCGTCATCGGCGCCGCCGCCGCCCTGCAACTGCTGGGGATGGACGCGAGCGCGCGCGTGGTCGAGACCACGCTGTATGAGTGGATCCCCGCGGTGGGTAACTTCGCGGTGGACTTCGGCACGCGGGTCGACCCGCTGTCGATCACGTTCGTCCTGCTCGTGACCTTCGTGGGCACCCTCATCCACATCTACTCCGTGTCCTACATGGAGCACGATCCGGCCCGGCGTCGTTTCTTCGCCTACCTCAACCTGTTCGTGGCAGCGATGCTACTGCTCGTCCTGGGCAACTCCTACGTGGTGCTGTTCTTCGGTTGGGAAGGCGTGGGCCTGGCGTCCTACCTTCTCATCTCGTTCTGGAACCACGTGCCCGAGTACGCCACCGCCGGTAAGAAGGCGTTCGTCATGAACCGTGTGGGCGATCTGGGCATGCTGATCGCGATGATGGCGATGGTGGCGAGCTTCGGTTCGGTGAAGTTCACCGACGTGTCGGCCGGTGTGGCTGGCGTTTCCGAGGGCACGGCCGCGTTCATCGGGGTATTCCTCCTGTTGGCCGCCTGCGGTAAGTCGGCGCAGTTCCCGCTGCAGGCATGGCTGGGGGACGCGATGGCGGGCCCGACCCCGGTCTCGGCCCTCATCCACGCCGCCACGATGGTGACCGCCGGTGTCTACCTCATGGTTCGCTCCGGCGCCGTCTACCAGGCCGCGCCCACTGCCGCTCTGCTCGTGGCCCTCATCGGCCTCATCACGCTCGTCTTCGGCGCGATCGTCGGTGCGGCGAAGGACGACATGAAGAAGGTCCTCGCGGCCTCCACCATGTCGCAGATCGGCTACATGATGCTGGCGGCGGGCCTCGGCCCGGTGGGTGCTGGCTTCGCGATCTTCCACCTCGTCACTCACGGCTTTTTCAAGGCCAACATGTTCCTTGGTGCCGGCGCTGTCATGCACGGCATGAACGACGAGGTCAACATCCGCGGCTTCGGTGGCCTGGCTAAGCACATGAAAATCACGTTCTACATGTTCTTCGCCGGCTACCTGGCGATCATCGGCTTCCCGCTGCTGTCCGGTTTCTACTCGAAGGACAAGGTCATCGAGATCGCGTTCACGGGCGAGGGCGCGCTTCCGTGGATCTTCGGCACGATCACCGTGCTCGTGGCGGGGCTTACCGCCTTCTACATGTCGCGCCTGTTCTTCGGGATCTTCCTGGGGGAGGAGCGCTGGGCGAAGGAAGGCCCGGACGCCAAGCACCCGCACGATCCGTCGCCGCTCATGTGGATCCCGATGGCGCTGCTCGCCCTCGGCTCCCTCGGCCTCGGCGCGGTCCTCAACTACACGGGCTTCCTCACCTGGCTTGAGCCGGCGATCGGCCACGTCGCCCACGAGGAGCCGGTCTTGCCGGTCCCGGTCATCACGGGCGTCACGCTCGCCATCGTGGCGATCGGCGTCGGGCTCGCCTGGAAGATGTACGTGGCCACCCCGATGCCCAAGGCAGCACCGGTGGGCAACGGCCTGACCCGCGCCGCGCGCGTGGATCTCTACCAGGATCAGATCAACGAGGGCCTGTTCATGAACCCCGGCCTCACGCTCGTGGCAGGCACCGACGCGCTCGACCGCGGCGTGGTGGACGGCCTGATCCGCGGGGTTGGCAAGCTGCCGTCCGTCGGATCGGTCGTGGGCAAGTTCCAGACCGGTTACGCCCGTAACTACGCCAGCTACATCACCATCGGCCTGGTCCTGGCGCTCATCGTCGTCGTCGCGGCCGCGCTCTAGGAGGACAAGAGGTATGCAATTGCAAACTGTTTCCGAAGCTGGCTTCCCCTGGATCACAGTGATGATCGGGCTCGCCCTGCTGGGCGCGCTCGCGCTGTGGCTGGTCAAGCCGCTGCGTTCGGCGGCCCGCCCGGTGGCGCTGGGCGTGTCCCTCCTCGTGGCCGGCGTTTTCGTCGGCGCGATGATCTCGGAGTTCGAGGTGGCGAGCTCGGCGCGCGTCCAGCTAGCCGAGACCTACTCGTGGATTCCGCAGATTGGCGTGTCGCTCGCGTGGGGCATCAACGGGATGGGCGCGGTCATGCTCGCGCTGTCCGTGTTCCTCGTGCCGGTGGTCATCCTCGCGTCGTGGACCGAGGTCGACGACGACCGGCAGGGTGGCTACCTCGCCTGGATCCTCGCCCTTGAGGCGATCATCATCGGCCTGTTCGCCGCGCGTGACCTGTTCCTGTTCTACGTGCTGTTCGAGCTCATGATCCTGCCGATCTTCTTCATGATCGGCCGCTACGGCAAGGGGGAGAGGCGCGGCAAGGCCGCGATGAAGTTCCTCATCTACTCGCTCGCCGGCGGCCTCATCATGCTGGTGGGCGTCATCGCGGTCTACGCCTACGGGCCGGGCGGCTCGGGCGGCTTCATGATCGATAACCTTGCTGCGGGCTCGCAGATGTCGGCTGCGGCGCAGATATGGATCTTCCTCGCCTTCTTCATCGCGTTCGCGATCAAGGCCCCGATGTGGCCGGTGCACACCTGGCTGCCCGACGCCACGGAGGAGGCCCCCGCAGGCACCTCCACCTTGCTGGTGGGCATCCTGGACAAGATGGGTACGTTCGGCATGATCGCGATCTGCCTGCCGCTGTTCCCCGACGCCGCCGCCGCGGCCGCGCCGGTGATCATCGGCTTCGCGCTCGTGTCGATCATCTGGGGTGCGCTCATGGCGATCGCCTCGGACAACCTCATGCGCCTCGTGGCGTTCACCTCGGTGTCCCACTTCGGTTTCATGGTCATGGGTATCTTCTCCGGCTCATCGATCGCGATGGCCGGCGCGATCCTGTACATGGTGGCGCACGGTATTGGTACCGCGGGCCTGTTCCTCATTGTGGGCTTCCTCGGCGAACGCGGGGGCTCCCACCTCATTTCTCGCTACGGCGGCTGGCAGCGCGTCACCCCGATCCTGGCCGGCACGTTCATGATCTCGGGCCTTGCCACGATCGCCCTGCCGGGCCTGTCGGGCTTCATCCCCGAGTTCATGGTCCTCATGGGCACGTACGGCGTGCTACCGTGGGCGGCGCTCATCGGCGTCGTCGGCGTCGTGCTCGCCGCGCTCTACATCCTTCTGCCGTACCAGCGGGTCTTTACCGGCCCGAAGCCGGAGGAGCAGGTGGCGGACCTGGGCGGGCGCGAGAAGACGGTCATGGGCCTGCTGATCGCGGCCATGCTCGTCCTCGGCTTCTTCCCGTCCATCGCACTCGACGCCGTCAACCCCGTGGCCGAGCAGTACGCATCCACGCTGACGGTCACCGCTGAAGGGAGCACCAAGTGAATCTCGAAATTCAATGGATGGCAGTCCTGCCACTGTTGATCGTCCTCGGATCGGCCGTGCTGGGCACCCTCTTTGAGGCGTTCGTGCCCCGCCGCGCTCGCCGCACCGTGCAGGTGACCCTGTCGCTCGCCGCGCTCGCCGCCGCCCTGGTGGTGCTCGTGTGGCGCTGGACGGAGACCCAGGCCGATGGCTCCACGGTGCAGCCGCTGGCCCTAGCAATCCACGCCGACGGCACGGTGGCGGTCAGCCTCGTGGAGGACGCGATGTCGCTCATCGCGCAGGTGGTCATCGTGGTCGGTGCGCTCCTGTCCTTCCTGGTGATCGCCGACCGCACGCAGACCCGCGAGGGCGCGTTCGCGGCGGCCGCCGCCACCCGCCCGGGTTCGTCGGAGGAGCGAGAGTTTAGCCGGCTTGGCCGCCAGCAGACCGAGGTCTACCCGCTGGCACTCTTCGCCACGGGCGGCATGATGGCCTTCACCTCGGCCTACGATCTGCTGACCTTCTTCATCGCGCTCGAAGTGCTCTCTCTTCCGCTCTACGTCCTGTCGGCAACCGCGCGCCGCAAGCGCCTGCTGTCGCAGGAGGCCGCGCTGAAGTACTTCATCCTCGGCGCTTTCTCTTCGGCGATCTTCCTCATGGGTTCGGCGCTCATCTACGGCGCCACCGGCTCCCTGTCGATCGAGGCCCCGGTGCTGCTCATCTCGCGCGGCCAGGGTCTGGCGACACCGGTTCTGCTGACGGTCGGCGTCGTGATGGTGGTCATCGGCCTGCTGTTCAAGGTGGGCGCCGCGCCGTTCCACGCGTGGACCCCGGATGTCTACCAGGGCGCCCCCACGCCGATCACCGGTTTCATGGCCGCTGGTACGAAGACCGCCGCGTTCGTGGCCCTCATGCGTGTGTTCATCCTGCTGGTGGCCCCTGTGTGGGATTCGATCAACATTTTCATGTGGATCGTTATCATCGCTACGATCGTGATCGGCACGGTCATGGGTCTGGTGCAGACCGACATCAAGCGCCTGCTGGCCTACTCCTCGATCGCGCACGCCGGCTTCATCCTCATTGCTGTCACGGCGATCAACATCATTTCTAACGCCGAGGTCACGCTCATCGCGGTCCCCGCGGTGCTGTTCTATCTGCTGGCTTACGCGGTGGCCACCGTGGGTGCGTTCGGCGTGGTGACGCTCGTGCGCGAGCGTGACGTTCAGGGCAACATCCTGGGCGAGGCCACGAAGCTCTCTAGCTGGGCGGGCCTGGGCAAGCGCAACCCGGTGCTGGCCGTGTCGATGACGATCTTCCTCCTGTCGTTCGCGGGCATCCCGCTGACCGGTGGCTTCATCGGAAAGTTCGAGGTCTTCCGCGCCGGTATCGAGGGCGGCCTGGCCGTGCTCGTGGTGCTGGCGGTGCTGGCCTCGGCTGCGACCGCGGTGTTCTACTTCCGCTTGGTCCAGCTCATGTTCTTCCGTGAGCCAGAGGGCGAGTCGGTGGCCGTGGTCGAGTCGGAGGGCATGTCGATCGTCGCGATCGTCATCGCCGCGATCACCACGATCGCGCTCGGCGTGGTGCCCTACTTCGCGCTCGACTTCATCATGGGATCGTTTGCGTGAGCGTCACGGATGTCCTAGCCAGCGACGACCCGCTCGCCCGCCGGCTCGCCGCGCGCATGGAGGTGGTCGAAGACCGCCTGCGATCGGCGTGCCGGGTGGACGACGTCGTCGTCGATTCGGCCACCTCCTACCTCGCCGACGCCGGCGGCAAGCGGTTGCGGCCGCTGCTGACGTTGCTCGCGGCGGAGGTGGGCCCGAACCCCGATTCGCCGGACGTCATTGACGCGGCCGTGGTCATGGAGCTGACGCACCTGGCCTCGCTCTACCACGACGACGTCATGGACGAGGCACCCAAGCGGCGCGGCGTTCCGACAGCACAGTACATTTTCGGTAACTCCTCGGCGATCATGGCTGGCGACGTACTGTTCTCGCGCGCGTCTAAGATTGTGGCCGGGCTGGGGCAGAAGGCGATCTACATGCACGCCGAGTCTTTCGAGCGCCTGTGCATGGGCCAGCTGCACGAGACGGTGGGCCCGCAGGCGGGGGAGGACCCGATCGAGCATCACCTCAAGGTCCTGTCCGGCAAAACGGGCTCGCTCATCGCGGCATCCGCCCACCACGGCGTCATGGCCGCGGGCGGCCCGGACGAGGAGAGTGAGGCGCTGGCCGCGTTCGGCGAACGGATCGGCGTGGCCTTCCAGATCGCCGACGACGTCATCGATCTGGTCTCCGACCCCGAGCTCACCGGCAAGACTCCGGGCACTGACCTGCTCGAGGGCGTGCCGACCATGCCCACGCTTCTGCTTGAGCGCGCGGCTCAGGAGGGCACGATCGACGACGACGGGCGCGTGATCCTCGACTTCCTCGCCGAAGGCAACCTGGAGGCGGGGGACCGGCTGGCCACGGTGGTGGGCATGCTCAAGGCGCACGACGTGGTCGACCAGACGCGGCAGCTCGCCCGGCAATGGGTGGACGACGCGCTGGGATACTTGGAGGGAATCAAGGACCGGGAAGTCTACAGTTATCTGGTCATGTTCGCCCACGGGATGGTCGAACGTATGGCGTGACGGCGTTGTCGTAACGGGGGCTCACACGCGAAAGCGTCAAGGTCGCGAACGGAAGCGCAGGGTGTACGTGCCCTGCGCTTCTTCGTAGGCGAACGGTGAGGCGGACAATTGCGGCTGGGGGCCGGGGAACGGCTAGAATGGCGGCAGTCTTAAAAGGAGCAAACGTGCGCAAACTGATCGATAAGATTCTCCGGGCAGGCGAGGGGAGAACCCTGAAGAAGCTCGAGGGGATCACGCGGCAAGTCAACGAGCTGGAAGACGCCTTCAAGGAGATGAGCGACGAGGAGCTCAAGGCTCAGACGGCGGAATTCCGCGAGCGCTACCAGGAGGGCGAGTCCCTGGATGACCTGCTGCCGGAGGCATTCGCGGTGGTGCGCGAGGCGTCGGTGCGTACGCTCGGCCAGCGGCACTACGACGTGCAGATCATGGGGGGTGCCGCCTTGCACCTGGGCAACATCGCGGAGATGAAGACCGGTGAGGGCAAGACTCTGGTGGCCACGCTCGCCGCCTATCTCAACGCGATCCCGGGGCGCGGCGTGCACGTGGTGACGGTCAACGACTACCTGGCCTCCTACCAGTCGGAGCTCATGGGCCGCGTGTTCCGCTACCTCGGGATGACCACCGGGTGCATCACCACGGGGCTCAGCCCGGCCCAGCGGCGCGAGCAGTACGCGTGCGACATCACGTACGGCACGAACAACGAGTTCGGCTTTGACTACCTGCGCGATAACATGGCGATGAGCCTGGACAACCTGGTCCAGCGTGAGCACAACTTCGCGATCGTGGACGAGGTGGACTCGATCCTCATTGACGAGGCGCGTACCCCGCTTATCATTTCGGGCCCGGCCGAGGGGGATGCGAACAAGTGGTACACGATGTTCTCCCAGGCGGTGGGCTCGCTCAAGCGCGATATTGACTACGAGGTCGATGAGAAGAAGCGCACCGTGGGCGTGCTCGAACCGGGCATTGACAAGATTGAGGACATACTGGGGATCGACAACCTGTACGAGTCGGTCAACACCCCGCTGATTGGCTACCTCAACAACGCGATCAAGGCCAAGGAGCTGTTCGCACGCGACCAGGATTACATCGTGGCCGACGGCGAGGTGCTGATTGTGGACGAGCACACGGGCCGCGTGCTGCCCGGGCGCCGCTACAACGAGGGCATGCACCAGGCGATCGAGGCGAAGGAGGGCGTGGCGATCAAGGCCGAGAACCAGACGCTGGCCACGATCACGCTGCAGAACTATTTCCGCCTGTACGACAAGCTGTCGGGCATGACGGGCACGGCAGAGACCGAGGCGGAGGAGTTCGCCTCCACCTACGACATCGGCGTGGTGCCGATTCCGACCAACCGTCCGATGCGGCGCGTTGACCACACGGACCTGGTCTACCCCACGGAGCGCGGCAAGTTCGCGGCGATCGTGGAGGACATCAAGGAGCGGTTTGCCACGGGCCAGCCGGTGCTGGTGGGTACGGCGTCGGTGGAGAACTCGGAGAAGCTGTCGGCCCTGCTGAAGAAGGCGCACGTGCCGCACGAGGTGCTCAATGCCAAGCAGCACGAGCGCGAGGCAGCGGTGGTGGCGATGGCGGGCCGCAAGGGCGCCGTCACGGTGGCGACCAACATGGCTGGTCGAGGCACCGACATCATGCTCGGCGGAAACGCCGAGCACATCGCGGTGGACCTCATGGCCAAGCGTGGGCTGGACCCGGAGGAGGACGCCGAGGAGTACGAGAAGGTGTGGCCCGAGGTGCTGGCCGAGGCCAAGGCGGCCGTGGCCAAGGAGCACGACGAGGTGGTGGAGCTGGGCGGCCTGTACGTGCTCGGCTCGGAGCGCCACGAATCGCGCCGCATTGACAACCAGCTGCGCGGACGATCAGGGCGTCAGGGCGACCCGGGCGAGTCGCGGTTCTACCTCTCACTCGACGACGACCTCATGCGCCTGTTCGGCAACACGCGCGCCACGGACCGCTTCAAGAACGGCCCGGAGGACGAGGTGCTCGACTTCAAGATCCTGAGCACCGCGATCGAGCGCGCCCAGACCCAGATCGAGGCGCGCAACGCCGAGATGCGCAAGAATGTGCTGAAGTATGACGACGTGATGAACGAGCAGCGCTCCACCGTCTACGCCGAGCGCCGGCGCATTCTCGAGGGTGAGGACGTGGAGGACCAGATCAGCTCGTTCATCACCTTCGTGGTTGACGACGTCGTGGGCAGCCACACGGTCGGTTCGGCCGACGAGTGGGACATGCACGCGCTGTGGATGGACGTGAAGGGCATCTACCGCCCGTCGTTCACAGACGAGGAGCTCATCGAGGCTCACGGCGGCGACCAGCGCGAGCTGAGCCGGAGCACGGTGCGTGACGAGATCCTGGAGGACGTGGAGACGATCTACCACGAGCGCGAGGAGGAGCTGGGCTCTGAGCAGATGCGCAACGTGGAGCGCGAGGTGCTGCTGACCGTGCTGGATCGCAAGTGGCGCGAGCACCTGTACGAGATGGACTACCTTAAGGAAGGCATCGGCCTGCGCGCGATGGCCCAGCGCGACCCGCTTGTCGAATACAAGCAGGAGGGCTACCACATGTTCCAGCAGATGAATGACTCGATCCGCGAGGAGACGGTGCGTCACCTGCTGAACTTCGAACTGCCCTCCGAGCGGATGGCCCGCGAGGCGTTGGAGTCCGCGAAGGCGGCGCTCGCTGCGGGTGAGGGCGGTTTCATCGGCCAGAAGGCTCCCGTGCAGCCGCAGCAGTCGACCGAGAAGATCCTGGGCATCAAGCGGCCCGAGTCGCAGAAGCTGTCCTATTCCTCGTCAGCCGGTCAGAGCGGGCCCGCGGCCCAGCGTGGACCGGCGGCGGGCAACAAGCCTCCGGTGGGCACGTTCGGCAACGCTCTGACGCAGGGCCAGGGCCAGCAAGGTGGCGAGGCGGACCCGTACGCGGGGATGAATCGCGCCCAGCGGCGTGCGGCCAAGCGGCGCAAGTAGGAGCCCGCGGGTGGCGCGGCCCGGTGGCGGACGCTACCGGGCCACGTTGGATAGGTGCGTTAAAAGAAACTGGACGATTTCCGGGTGATCTCCTCATATAAGAAGATCGGCCCGAAATCGTCCAGTTTATTTCAATCGTTGCTCGCGAGTTCGTTGGCAGGGGCCCGCGGGGGTGGCCGGGCCCCACTTAGATGATCTCGAGGGCGGTCACGTGCCACCGGCCGCGGCGCACCTCGAGCCGGGCGGCCGCCGCGCGGGTGCGTTTGCCGTCGAAAACGACGAGCGAGACCTCGGCGACCCCGTCGCGCGGCTCGCACACCCGCACACGCTTGATGCGCGGCGGCATGCACTTCTCGGCCCGGCCGAGCACGCGCTGGGCGAGGCCGGCGCGGCGGGTGAGGGCCTCGTAGACGTCGGGGTGCATCCAAGTCTGGAGCTGGCGGGCGGGCCGGTGGCCCATGAGGACCTCGATGGACTGGCCGACCACGCGGGCGGCGAAGCGGTCCGGCGGGGTGAGCTTCTCGGTGGTCTTGCCCGATTCGCCGTTGTACATGAGCCTGTCGATGCGTGGCGAGGTGAAGGCTGCGCGGTCGAAGCCCTCGCCGTTGGAGGGCGCAGGCAGGGACTGCGAGGACCGGCCTGGGTAGCTCTTCGGGAGCTGGCGCGGTGGCGGCGGGGGAGGGGCGACGTGGACCTTGTGATCGAGTAGTGCTTGGCTCATGGGGTGTCCTTAGGGAAGTGTGATGATTTGGCCGGGACGGATGAGGTTCGGGTCGTCGCCGATGACGCCCTTGTTAGCGAGGTAGAGGTCGAGCACGATGTCGGCCAACTCGGAGTCGTTCGAGGGGGAGTAGTAGTCCCTGGCGATCGACCACAGGCAATCCCCGGCTTCCACGATGTGGGTGCGTTCCGAGATGAGCGTGGCTCCCGCTGTATGATCGACCCTGGCGATCGGCGCCGACTCGCGCGTGGCTGCGAGGGCGGCGTCGTGGAGCGGCTTGCCGATGCGAGGTGCTTCGGCGGCGGCGACTGGTCCGGCCTCCGGTAGGGGCGCGACCGCGGTTTCGGACGCGACGGCGGGGTCGGCGTCGTGAATGGCTCCGGCCGGCTCGTAGAGCGTGCTCGCGGAGGGCAGGGGAGCGCCCCAGCTGAGATCGACGTCGGCGGAGGCGGGAGCGATGAAGCTGCCGGCAAGCCCGGCGGCGGCGATGCCCTTGAGGATCGGCGGACCCCAACGGGCGACCCGTGCGCGCAGGGTGCGGCTTCCGGAGCGGGAGGCGCGAAGGAGTGCGAGCGCGGCGATGAGATACCACAGGACCACGAGCGCGATTGCCACGGCGGACGCGGCGACGAGCACGGCCTCCAGGTCCTGCTGGGGTGCGCCGGTGTGGGACGGGTTCATGTCGACTCCAATGATGCTGTTTGGTGTTGTTTGATGCTGTGTGATCGAGTTTGGTGCTGTTTGATGGCGTGCGCGAGTGGGTATACCCGGTAAGTCGAAGGGTGAGATGCGCGACGGTGTGGAAAGTGGAGCGCTCGCGGGCGACCGGCCGTAGCCTGTGCCTATGGATTGGACGATTCTTGCTGAGGCCATCGCCTCCGAAGTGGAACAAGGCGAGCGCGACGAACTCGACGCAGAGGTGGCCGACCTCGCCGACGCCGAACGGGCCACGCTCACGGTGGGGGACCGCCTGCGGGGTGCCGTGGGAGCGAGCATCGAGGTGGCCGTGCGGGGCTTGGTGCTCGACGGCGTCGTCGAGGCGGTGGGCGAGGGCTGGTTCTTGCTCACGGACGCCACCCACGAGCACATCGTGCTCACGGAGGCGGTGGTGAGCCTCAGCCGCGTGTCCTGGGCGCAGACGCCGGGAAGTGGCCTGCCGGTCAGCGTGGGGTCGTTCGTGCGCCAGCTCCAGGACACCTACGTGGCGCTGCGCGGGCCGGACGTCAACGTGGCGGGCCGGGTGGTCGGCGTTGGGCGCGACCACCTGCTGATTGAAGAGGAGGGCGGGGATCGGTACGGTTCGTACGCCCAGCCGTGGGAGGCCCGCTACGATTTCGGGCAAAGGGAACGGCTATCGCAGATCGTCATTCCGATCGATGCGATAGCCGTGATGAGCCAGGCGAGGGTGAACCGCGGGGTTTAGAAATCCTCTCCCGACGCGATTTTTTCTCGGGTGGCCGCGTAGGCGCGCTCGACGTACTCGGTGAGCACGGCGTCCTCAATGCGCCACTGGCCGCGTCCGCCTACCTGAATGGCAGGAAGTTCGCCATTCTTGATGAGCGTGCGTACCTGTCCGGCCGAGACATTCAGGTACTCGGCGACATCAGCGATTGTTAGAAACCTAGACATAGCTAGAGTGTCCCATCTACTAGCGACCGACGCTTGAACTGTACACGGGTGTTAAGTCCTGTGGAAAACTGTGAACGATTTTCGCGAAATATGCAACGGTTGAGCCATGACGATATCGAAATATCTACCGTGGAAGGATCCGCGGCTGGCCATTGGAGTGCTTCTCATTGCGGGTGGCGGGCTCGCGGGCTCGGTCGTGCTGGGTGGGGAATCCTCTGTCCCGTTACTGCGCGCGAGCGCCCCGGTCGCGGAGGGTAGCGTGCTAAGTGAGAGCCAGTTCACAGTGGTGGAGCTGCCCGAGCGCGTGGGGGCCGAGTACGTGAGGAGCGGGCAGATTCCTGACGGCGCCGTGGCAACTCACGCTCTTCAGCCCGGCGATCTTCTCCCGACCTCCGCCCTCGGCCAGCCAGGCGCGCTTGCCGACGTGACCATCCCGCTGCTCGTGGCGCCCGCCTCGAGCGTGGGGGTGGGGTCGCAGGTGGATGTGTGGCGCGTGCAGAACGCGACCATCAACACGGCCTCGGGGGCGAGGCTCATCGCGCAGGGCGCGGTGATCGTTTCCGTGGAGGTCGGGGGCGTGGGCTCGCAGACCGCCGCCCAGATCCGGGTGGCGCCAGCCGACGTGCCCGGGATCCTCGAGGTGCTCGGCACCCAGGACGGGCTGGTGCTCGTGGGGAAGGCCGGCCAATGATCCTCCTATGTTTGCCCGCCCAGCTTGAGGAGCAGGTGGTGCGCGGCCTGGCGGCGTTCGGCGAGGAGGTCCGCATCGCCCGCCGGTGTGCCGACCTGGCCGAGGTCATCGCCGGGGTTGAGGCCAACCTGGGCAAGATCGTGTTGCTGGGCGACGATCCCGCGCTCGACCTCTCGGCCGTCACCCGGCTCGCCGCCGCCGGCGCGCGCGTGGGTGTGGTGCCGTCCTTCCGGCCGGTCACGGCCATCAACGCGCTCGGCGCGGTGCCCGTGGCCGAGTCGGAGATGGTGGACTTCGTGCGCGGGTCCACGCCCGTTGAACCCGTGGCGGCACCGATGCGGCGGGGCCGGATCATCGCCGTGTGGGGGCCGGGCGGGAGCGTGGGGCGATCGGCGCTCGTGCGAGACCTCGCGGCGGTTGCCCCGAACGTCGTGGTGGTCGACGCCGACACCCACCGCCCCAGCCTGTCCCAGCTCTACGGGCTGGAGGAGACGTCTGCCATCGTGGCCCTCGCCCGGCACATCGAGCGGGGCAAGGACCCGGCCGAGCTCATCGACGCGGTGCTGGTGGAGCTGCCCGGGCGCGGGGCTGATAAGCCTGGCCGCATACTTGCCGGCCTTAATACTGGCGAGCGCTGGAGGGAGTTGCCCCGGGTGGTGGTCGAGCGCATGTGGGAGCCGCTCGCCGCATCCGCGGACGCGGTGATCGTGGACCTTTCCGGTGGGATGGAGGCGCGGCCCTCCCGCGAGGACCGCCACGCCGCCACCCGCTCGGCCGTGGAGGCGGCGGACGTGGTGGTGCACGTGGGCGCCGGCACGCCCGTGGGGTTGCGGCGCTTCCTCGAACACCTCGACGCCCTGGGCAGTGACAGGCTTGGCGAGCACCACGGGGTGGTCCTCCTCTCCGAGCACGGACTGGGCGTGGACGGTAAGGCGAAGGTCCTCTCGCTCCTCGCCGACGCACCCGTGCCGATTCACTTCCTGCGCGCTGATCGGCGGCGCCTCGAACGCTGCGAGCTCCAGGCCCGCGACATGGTGGGTACCTACCCGCGTTCTGGCTATGCCAAGGACGTGCGGGCCCTGTGGGAGGTCATCGGCGCCGCGGGCGCATAGCGGCGGGGGCATCAGGCGAGCGCGTCAGCGGGCGCGGCGGTTTAGGATGTGTCTATGCGCATCTACATTCCGCTCACGCCCGAGGACCTCGCCGCGGCCATCGAGCCCCGGCTGGTTCACGCCGTCACACCCGAACTCAAGCGGACCGTGCCACGCGAGGACGACGAGGGGTGGGAAATGATCGCCACCCTTGCCGCCGCTGACGACTCGCTCCGCCTGCTTGCCGGCCGTCAGGCGCGCCGCCGGATGGTGTGCGTGGCCGAGGTGCCCGGCCGTGCGCTAGAGCACGCGGCCGAGCTCCCCACTGCCCGCCGGCTCACCGCTTCCGTGGAGTGGGGGGACGTGGAGACCATCCTCGTGGATGAACCGGGATACGAGGAGCTCGTCTCCCGTGCCATCGCCGGTGAGGAGGCGGCCTTCGCGGCAACCGGTGACATCGACCTGCTCTGGTACGACGTCATCGAGCGCGCCGACCTGGCCGCCGAACTTGAGGCAGGCGCACTGGTCGAGCCGGGCGCCTAGGGCCCGGGTTTTGCGCCTGCCGGGTGGGACCGCGAGTCAGAACCGGGAAGGGTTCATGCTCCGCGACCGGCCTACGCGGAGACGCTCATCGTGGAGCCCCCGCGGTCGAGCGGCTTGACCGTGACCCGATCGGGGATCATGGCCTTGAGTTCCTCCACGTGGGAGACCACGCCCACCGTGCGCCCGTCCGCTCGCAGCTGCCCGAGTGTGTCCATGACCGTTTGCAGGTAGTCGCTCGACAGGCTGCCGAAGCCCTCGTCGATCAAGAGCGTGTCAATGCGGATCCCGCCGTTCTCCGCCTGCACCACTTCGGACAGGGCGAGCGCGAGGGCGAGCGAGGTGTAGAAGGTCTCGCCGCCCGAGAGGGTGCCGGGGGAGCGGACGTGGTCGCCGCCAGGGCCGGAGTCGTGATGGACCACCTCGAGCCCGAGGCCCGACTTAAGCTCCCCGCGCCCCTCGTCGGCCCGGCGTAGCTCGTAGCGGCCGAAGGAGAAGCGGGCGAGGTGCTCGTTGGCTCGCTCGACGATCTGCTCGAAGCGGCGCAGAAGCACCCACACCGTGAGCTTGACGCGGCTGAGCGACATCGACCCGGCGTTCGCCAGATCCGCCAGCCGGACGGCCGGCCCGGCCGCATCGCTGATCCTCTTCCAGTCCCGATGGGCGGCGTGTAGCCGAGCGAGGTGCCCATTCGAGGCGGTCATCCGCTGTGAGGCGATCGCCTCGGCACGGTTGGCCTGGGAGACCGCCTCCCGCGCGGCGGCATCGGCTCGCCGGGCGGCCTCCAGGTCCACCTCCTGGCCCTCAACCTGCAGCCGTTCGCTGGCCAGTTGGCCTTCGATGCTTGCGCACTGGGCCGCGTGGTCCTCTACCTCCTTCTTCAGCGCTGTGAGCGTGGGACGGGGGAGGTGGCTTGCGCGGGCCTGCGCGGCGGTGACGTGCGCGGCAGCGAGCGCCTCGGACGCCGCGGCGCGGGCCTCTTCGAGCGAGCGGGCCGCAGATGCCGCCGTCGTTGCCACTGCGCGCAAGCTGCTGAGCTGTTCGCGCTGCCGGCCAAGCGCGGCCTGGCGGTCATGAACGCTGGGGAATTCCCCGCGCGCGTCGGAGACGCGCGCGGTATCGGCCCCGAGCATCTGGCTGGCGCTTGCGGTACGTTCGGTCAGCGCTCGCTGATCCTCCCGGACCTGCCCCAGTGCCAGACGTTGCTTGGCCTGGGCGTCCTCCAGCGCCGCGCGCTCGGCCTCCATCGCCGCCGCGTTCTTTTCGGCAGCGCTGGCCTTTGCCAGGTCAGCCGTGAGAGCAACAATCGTGGCCGCGATCGACTCGGGCGTGGCGTCGCCCAGCTGGGAACGCAACGCTTCGGCAGAGCTGGACAGGGCCGTGACCTTTTGGTTCGCTTGGTCAAGTGCGGCGGCCAGCGGCGCGAGCGCCGCCTCCTCGGCCTGGACCTGCTCGAGCGTGGCCGAATCCGCCGCTGGGGCGGCCGGAGCGGGGTGCTCGGTGGAACCGCAAACGGGGCACGGCTCAGATTCGCTCAGCGTGCTGGCTAGGTTGGAAGCCATCGATCTGCGCCAGGCCTCCGTGGTGGCATTTAATTTCTCGCGTTGGGCCGAGTGCGCGGCGGCGGCCTTCACCAGGGTCCCGCGCGCCCGCTCGAGCGTGCCCTCAACGTCCGTGAGCTTCGTGGCCGTGGCTTGGGCCGCTTGCTGGGAGGCAAGCTTTTCCGTGATGACCGGGGCGGTGGCGGCAAGTGTGCGCTTGGCCTGGAGCGCGGAGTCGAATTCGGCGGCGCGCGAAGGGTAGGCGGCAAGCTGTTCATCGAGCTCGGCAGCCCTCGCTTGCAGTGCCTCTGCCTCCTTTTCAAGACCGGCCAGTTCCTCTCGGCGCTGCGACAGGCCGGCCTCGAGTGCGGCCAGCTCCGCGAGCGCGCCGAGCTGGGTGTTGATCCCGGCCAGTTCCGCATCGCAGGAATCGATGACAGATTCGGCGGCCTCCAGCACGCCCTCCTGTGCCGCGATAGCGCTGGCGAGCGAGTCAATATCCGTGACGGTCGCAGCCCCCGCGGCTGGTGTGCCCACCGCACCCGTAGCCGACGGCTCCGTAGCAGCCGCATCCGGCCCGGACGCCCCCGCGGACGCCATGCCCGCGGGCAGCGCGATAGCAGACAGCGCCTCCCGCGCCGAGTCCTCCCGGTTCAGGCGGTCGATGGCGAGTGCCACCGATTCGTGGGCGGCGATCTTCGCCCGCGCCTCCTCGATGCGTGGCGCACGCTCGGCCAGCACTGCGCGCTCGGCCACCAGCCGACCCCGTTCGGCGATGGCGGCGGTGAGGATCTCCGCCTGCTGCAGGGCCTGAGCGGCCTGCCGGGCGGCGGCGCCGACCTCGACGGTCAGCTCCGAGGCCGCCGCCCACGCCTGGCCAAGCACGTGGTCGGCTTCCCCGATCGCCTCGAGCGGCGCCTCATCGTCCGGCTCGAGGACGAGCTGGACCAGGTGGGGGAACTGTTCGGCCACCCCGTCGATATCAAGCCAGGAGTGCAAGGCGCGGATGGCCTCCTCCGAGGCGGCCTTGACCTTTCCGCGTGCCTCCTTCGCCGCATCCTCCAGGGCGTAGGCGAAACGCTTGTAATCGCTGGTGTTGAACAGGGTTTCGAGCAGAGCCGCCCGCTCGGTGGACTTCATCTTCAAGAACTGAGCGAACTGACCCTGGGGGAGCACCACGGTTTGCACGAACTGTTCGCGCGTGAGCCCCAAAAGCCCCTCCAGCTCGGCATCCACCTGTGAGATCTTCGAGCCGAGGATCTCCCCGGCCTCCCACTTCTTCGCCTCCACGGCCGCCTCGGACATGCGCCACAGGTGTGCGGTGGCGCCTATGGGCGTGGTGCCCTCCCCGCGCACCTTCTGCTTGAGGTAGGCGGGCGTGCGCCGCACGCGGTACGTGCCCGAGGCGATGGTGAACACGAGCTCCACCACCGACTCCACGGTGCCGGGCGCGTAGCTGGAGCGCATGCGGGACCGATCCGAGTCGATTCCCGCCACGTCCCCGTACAGGGCGAAGACGATCGCGTCGATAATTGAGGACTTCCCGGCGCCCGTGGGCCCGTCAAAAAGGAACAGGCCGGAGGCCGTCAGGTCATCAAAGTTGATCGTGTGCGTGCCCGGGAATGGGCCGATCGCACTGAAAGTCAGGTGCCGGAACTGCATCAGGCCCTCACCTTCTCCCACGTATCGGCCACGAGCTGGTCCTCCATCTCGGTCAGTTCCCGCCCTCCCGCATGCGCAAAGAATTCGCGCATGACGGCCAGCGGGTTGGAACGGATCTCGGCCAGCTCCCTCAGCGTGACGGCCGTGGCCTCACTCACGTGTTCGAGCACGAGCATGTGCGCAAAGCGCGCCTTGAGCTTGGCGTACAGATCGGCCGGCCTGTCCGGATCCGTGACTCGGATGCGCACGAAGTAATCGCCAAACGCCGCGTACTTTACCGACAGCAGGTTTTCCAGCGTGTCCTCCAACGTGGCAAGCGGCCGGTATACGGGCGCAGGGATGAGCTCCACGCCCCCGCTTTGGGTATCGAGCAGCACGGAGGATTTGACGTGCTTTTCCTCGGAGAAGGAAAAGGCGATGGGCGAGCCCGAATAGCGCATGAGCGGATCGCCCTCCGTGCCCACCCGTTGCGGGCCGTGGATGTGGCCGAGGGCCACGTAATCCGTGAGCCCGCCCAGGCGGAACAGGTGCGAGGGGATCGAATCCGCCCCGCCCACCGAGATATCCCGCTCCGACTCCGTGGGTTGCGCGCCGATGACGAACGAATGGGAGAGCACCACCCGGTACGGGTTGCCCCCGCGCCGCTTCATGTCCGCCTCCACGCGGGCCAGCATCTCGGTGTTAACCGCCATGTGGCTGCGTTCGAGCACCTCATCCCCGGCCAGCTTCTCCCGCTCCGTGGGCGGATCTAAGTAGGGGATGGGGTAGATGAGGGCGCCCCCGGTGTCGTCGTCCATCACCACGGGGACGTGGGCGCGGCGCGAATCGGTACAGATATGCAGCCGATCCCGCACCAAACCTGACAGGAAGCCGAGGCGCTGGGGCGAATCGTGGTTGCCGCTGGTCATGATCACCCGCGTGTGCTCGAGCAGGCGCCCAAGCGTGTCAGACAGCAGCTCCACCATGGTGACGGGCGGGACGCTGCGGTCAAACACGTCACCTGAAATGAAGAGAGCATCCACACTCTCCGCCGCCACGAGATCGACCACGTGATCGGCCCACTGCTCAAAGGCAGGGGTGAGATCGGCACCGTGCATTTCCCGGCCCAGGTGCCAATCGGCCGTATGTAAAAACCTCATGTCTTCAGGCTAGCGGTCCCCTCCGACAACTTTTTCTCCGCACGCCCCGCCGGCGGCAGAAACCGCTTAATCCCGCACGGAATTGAGGATCTCGAGGGCGGGGTTGTGAAGGTGGCCGTTCGTGGCGATCGCGTTGTGCCCCCACGGCCCATCCTCGCCCTCGAGCGAAGTGAAGCGCCCGCCGGCCTCGGTCACGATCGGCACGAGCGCGGCCATGTCATACAGGTTGAGCTCCGGCTCGCTCGCGATATCCACCGCGCCCTCGGCCACCAGCATGTACGACCAAAAGTCGCCGAAGGCGCGCGTGCGCCAGCAGGTCTGAGCCAGGCGCAAAAAGGCGCGCAGCTGGTTGCGATCCGACCAGCCATCCAGCGACGAATAGGACAGCGACGCGTCTGAGACCCGCCCCACCTGCGACACGTGGATGCGCCGCGCCGCAGCCGCCGACCGCCCCGCGTAGGCTCCCAGGCCCTTCGCCGCAAACCAGCGTTGCTTGAGCGCTGGGGCTGAGACGATGCCGAGCACGATCGCCCCGTTGTCCTCCAGCGCGATGAGCGTGGCCCACACCGGCACGCCGCGCACGTAATTCTTCGTGCCATCGATCGGGTCGATGATCCACCGCCGCCCCGACAGGCCCTCCACCGGGGCCTCCTCCTCGCCCGTCACGCCGTCGCGCGAACGGAACTGGCGCAACATGTCGCGAATGAGGCGCTCGGCGGCGCGGTCGGCGTCAGAGACGGGGGTCATGTCGGGCTTGGTCTCGACCCGCAGGTCGGCGGCCCGAAAGCGCTCGAGGGTAAGGACATCGACCCGGTCGGCGATCCCGAGGGCCACCTGCAGGTCATCGGCGTAACGTGGTTGCATGCCCCAAGCATAGCCGCTGATTGGCTTTCGCACGCCCCGCGCGCCCATCGAGCCCCGCGCACGACGCCGCCATGCCGGTTACGCCCCGGCCACCAGGCCCGCCCGGTGTGGCTAGGCCCAGTGGGGGTCCATCTTCTGGCGTGAATCGAGCAGGCGGTGGAAGGACTCAACACGGGCCATGAGCCGCTCGCCTTCCACCTCTTCGAGCGCGCATTCGAGCGCGCCGGGCTCGTGCGGGCAACCGCGCGGACAGTCTTCGGCCGCCTCGCGCAGATCCGGGAACCCGCGCAGCAGGTCCTCGGCCTCGACGTGCGCGAGGCCGAACGTGCGCACGCCTGGCGTATCGATGACCACGCCGCCGCCCTCGAGGCCGAAGGCCATCGCCGACGTCGACGTGTGCCGCCCGCGTCCCGTCACCTCGTTCACGTGCCCGGTCTCGCGCTCGGCGCTCGGCACGAGTGCGTTGATGAGCGTCGACTTCCCTACCCCCGAGTGCCCCACCAGCACCGACACGTGGCCTTCTAGCGCAGCGGCAATCTCACCCACGTCCGACGTCTCGCGCTTCTCGTCGATCGTGGAGGTGTAGATGTCGAGGTCGAGGTCGGCATACAGGTCGAGCAGCGCCTGGGGGCTGGCCAGATCCGACTTGGTGAGCAGCAGGATCGGGTGCATGTCGGCGTCGTAGGCGGCTACGAGGCAGCGGTCGATCATGCCGGGGCGCGGCTCGGGTTGGGCGAGCGCCATGACGATGACCAGCTGGTCGGCGTTCGCCACGATGACCCGCTCGGTACCTGCCGCCTCCGACTCCTCGGCCGTGCGCCGCAGGGCCGTCTTGCGCGGGTCCACCTGGACGATCCGGGCGAGCGTGTCCTTCCGACCCGACAGGTCGCCCGTGAGGGCCACGATGTCGCCCACCACGATCGCACCGCGTGCCAGCTCCTTGGCCTTGACGGCCGTCACCTTTGTTCCGTCCTCGAGCGTGACGTGATAGCGCCCGCGATCCACCCGGTAGACTCGGGCGCGCGCGGCCTGGCTGTAGTCGGGCCGGATCTTCGTGCGCGGGCGCGAGCCCTTGCCCGGGCGCACCCGCACCCGGTGGTCGTCCGTGCCGATGTCACGCCTCGACATGCCCGAACGCCCCTTCCCACATCGCAACGAAGCCCGGCAGTGTCTTCGCTGTCGTCTCCACGTTCTGGACGCGCGAGCCCTCCAGGCGTAGCCCGAGGAGCGCGGCGAACGTGGCCATCCGGTGGTCGTCGTACGTGTCGAACGTGGCGGGGCGCCCGGCCCCGCCTTCGATCACCAGGTCATCGCCCTCCTCGCGGGCCGAAATCTCAGCGCGGCCAAGCTCGGTCACGAGCGCCGCGAGCCGGTTCGTCTCATGCCCGCGCAGCTGGCCGATGTTGCGCAGGCGCGACGTGCCGTCGGCAAACGCGGCGACGGCGGCCACGGTTGGCACGAGCTCGCCCACGTCCTTCATGTTGGCATCAAACGGCACGATGCGCTCCGGCCCGGTCAGCTCCAGTGTGCCGCCCTCCAGGCGCGCCCGCCCGCCCATCTGGGTAAAGATCCGACGGTAGGCATCCCCCGGCTGCGTGGTCGCCTCCGGCCAGCGCTCCACGCGCACGGTTCCGCCGGTCACCATCGCGGCGGCGAGGAATGCCCCCGCGTTCGAAAGGTCTGGCTCGATCGCCACCTCGCCCAGTCTGGGTACGCCGGGGGAGACCACCCAACGCTGCCCCTCGTCCACGACCTCGATCCCCGCCTCGCGTAGGACCTCCACCGTCATCGCGATGTGCGGTGCCGACGGGAGGCTAGCGCCCACGTGGCGCAGGTCGAGGCCGCGCTCCATCCGAGGCGCGGCGAGCAGCAGGGCGGAAACAAACTGGGAGGAGGCCGAGGCGTCGATATCGAGCTGGCCGCCGGCCACGCGGCCAGTCCCGTGCACGGTCAGTGGCAAAACGGGGGAGCCTTCGTGCTCGCCGGCTTCCACGCGCGCCCCGAGCCTGCCCAGTGCTTCCACGATCGCGCCCATCGGCCGCACACGGGCCGCCCGGTCGCCGTCGAGAACCACGGGATCACCCGCCAGCGCGGCGAGCGGCGGAATGAAGCGCATAACCGTGCCGGCAAGCCCGCACTCGATGCGCCCGCCCCGGAACGGGCCCGGCTCCACGCGCCACGCATCGCCGCCGCGCACCACCCGCGCGCCCAGCGCCTCAAGGGCGCCGGCCATGAGCTCGGTGTCGCGCGCCACCAGCGGGTGGCGAATCACGGTCGGCTCATCGCCCAGGGCGGCAAGCACGAGGTACCGGTTCGTCAGCGACTTCGAGCCGGGGATGGAGAACGTGGCGTGGGCAGGGCCCGACGCGGGGGCCGGCCACGTCACCGGCTGGTACCGATGTGGGCGTTCTCGGAGACGTCCTTCGCCCACGTGGAGGCGCGCCAGCCGAGCGAGGGCCTGCCGCCCCGGTCGGTCGAGGCGATGAGGGCGCCACCGATGAGGCCGGCGTCGGCAACCAGCGCCGAAAGAGAGGCACGACGCGCGGGCCCAGACTGCTCCCAGAACGGGTTGCGGCCCAGCGACATCGGGATCTGCATCGCGCCCAGCATGAGGGCGGTAGAGCGCGGCATGCGCCCGCGCGCGAGCGAAACGCCGGCAACAGTGAAGACCGCACCCGTGACGCGGGTCAGCACGTCAACCGGGATGTCCTTCGTGGGCACGCCCGCCCGCTCGAGCACCCCGAGGATGCGTTCGGCGGCGGCACGGTGGCCGGCGGGCTTACGGATCGCGTCGATACCGGCGGCCACGAAGGGCGCCGCGAGCAGCGGGCGGGCAAGAGTGGAAAGCATGAGGTCCTCCGTTCGTCTGTGTGTCCAGTCTAATCGACCGCGCCGACACTGTCCGGACACAGCGCCATCACGCGCGAACAGACCCGCTCGGCGTCGCCCCTTGCCGGCCTGCGCGACGCCGTCCTTTGTCGGCTCGCCACGGGTCCGCCTTCGTGCCGCGCGGCGGTTAGCTCATCTCGAGGATGTCGGCGAGCGGGGCGTAGTGGTCGATGACCGCCTGGCGGTAGGCCGCCTCGTCGCCGGCCTCGGCCGTGAGGAGCATGCGCTCGTGGGCGCGCGCGGTCTGGAGCAGCCCGTCGTCCTGTTCCACGTCCAGATCGGGGATGAAGGTTTGGTGGATGAGCCACATCGCCGCGTTGAGCTGGGAGATCAGCTCGTTATCCAGGTAGGCCATGATCCCGTTGTGGAAGGCGCTGTCCTCTTCCATGTACCGCTCCCCGCGGGAGGCCTTCTCCACCATGCGCTCAACCAGCCGGTGCAGCTCCGGGTTGGCGGTGCCTTTCATCGCGGTGGTTACCGCAACGGCGACGCCCAGGTCGAGGAAGCGCCGCGTGGAGACCACCTGGCGCAGCGACTCCGTGCCCGAGGCCCGGTCGAGGGCGAAGCGCAACACGAGGGTTTCGACCATCGGCTCGAGCGACATGTCGCCCACGAAGGAGCCCCGGCCCTGGTGGACGCGGATGATGTCGAGCGCCTCGAGCTTGCGCAGGGCCTCGCGCACGGAGGAACGCGAAACGCCGAGCGCCTCGCACAGGGCCGCTTCGGTGGGAAGCGGATCTCCGGGCTTGAGGTCGTGTTGGATGATATAGGACTTGACGGCATCGATCGTGGCTGATGAGCGGTTCGTGGTTGGAATGGCGCTCTTCCCCGGCATCGTTGTCGGGGAGTACTTACTTAAAAGCACTTGCGCGGACTTGTCAGACAACATACGATGAGTGTACCCGATGAGAAGCGTTGGCGCTTCACATTTAACTCAATGGAGAGGAAACAACATGCGTTCTACAAAGCGCTGGGCGAAGTTGACGGCTGTCGCTGCCGCCACCACGCTCGCCCTGGCCGCCTGTGGCGGAGGAAGCTCGCAGACGCCGTCATCGTCCGGGACCACCGATTCGAACACCTCCACAGGTGGGGCCCCGTCCGGTCAGCTGAACCTGGGTGTCGCCTACGAGACCACGAACTACGATCCGTCCACCACCTCCTCGGCTCTGGCCATGGGTGCGAACTGGCACGTCGTTGAGGGTCTGTACGAGTTCGACATGTCCAACTACGAGCTCTTCCCGGCCCTGGCTGCCGGCGATCCGGTCAAGGTTTCGGACACCGAGTACGAGGTCACCCTGCGCGACGGCGCGAAGTTCTCGGATGGCACCGACGTCACCACGGCTGACGTGCTCGAGTCCTATGCCCGCACGACGGCCGACACCTCGATCTACAAGCAGTTCTTCAGCTTCGTCGATTCGGTCGAGGCGAAGGATGACAAGACGATCACGATCAAGACGAAGTACCCCTTCGCCGCCGTCGCTGAGCGCTTTGTCGATGTGAAGATCGTCCCCGCGGCCTCCACGCAGGAAGAGATGACCGCCAAGCCGATCGGCACCGGCCCGTACAAGTACGAGTCGATCACCAACACCGCGATCGAGGCCGTCCCGAACGAGCACTACAATGGCTCCAAGCCCGCCACCGTTGAGAAGATCCACTGGGATGTCCTCAAGGACGACGCGGCCCGTCTGGCTGCCGCCCTCGGTGGCACCATCGACGTGATGGAGACCGTCCCGTCGGCCACCAAGGATCAGCTCGCAGCCGCCGGCTGGACCCTGGACGAGGTTCCGGGCTACAACAACCCGTTCCTGATGTTCAACACCTCCAAGGCTCCGTTCGACAACAAGGACGTCCGCAAGGCCTTCCACTACGCGATCGACCGTGCGAAGCTGGTCAACGACGTGATGGGCGGCGACGCGACCGTTGCCACCTCCTTCCTGCCCGCTGCCAACCCGATGCACAAGGAGGCTGCCGAGCAGTTCACCTATGACACGGCCAAGGCTAAGGCTGCCTTCGAAGCCGCCGGCCTGAAGGAGATCACCCTCATCACCACCGATCACCCGTGGATCGCCAACCTCGCCCCGCAGATCCGCCAGGATCTCGAGGCCGCTGGCCTGACCGTCAACGTTCAGTCGATGGCCTCGGGTGACCTCTACGCGAACTTCGCCGACGTCGACAACCCGACCTTCGACGTCGCCCTCGCACCGGGCGATCCGTCGGTCTTCGGTTCCGACCCGGGCATCATCATCAACTGGTGGTACGGCGACAACGTGTGGACCCAGAAGCGTACGCAGTGGGCCAACTCCGCGCCCGAGCAGTTCGCCAAGCTCTCCGAGATCGTGACCGGTGCCGAGCAGGCCTCTGGTGACGAAGCGAAGAAGCTGTGGGGCGAGGCGCAGGATCTTATCGCCGATGAGGCTCCGCTCTTCCCGCTCTTCCACCGCACGATGATCACCGGCATCAACGGGGATAAGGTTGTGGGTGCCCACGGTATTGGCACCACCGGCCTCAACCTTGTCGGCGCTTCGGTCAAGTAACATCCATTCGAGTCAAAGAGTGGAGGGTAGGTCCTTCCGCCTACCCTCCACTTTTTGCACCCTCAGCCAGTTAGGCCAGCGCACATAGGTGCGCACTGACCTCAGCCCTCCCTCGTCGGAAGAGGAAATACAGATGAACAATCTGCTCAGACTTCTCGGGCGGCGCCTGATCGCGCTACCCATCATGGTGATCGGCGTGACCCTGCTCGTCTTCTTCATCATGTCTCTCTCGCCGATCGACCCGGCCTACACGGCTCTCGGCGAGTTCGCGACGCCGCAGGCGCTGGAAGAGTTCCGCGTCGCACACGGCCTCAACGATCCCTTCTTTATCCAGTACGGCAACTATGTCATCAACATGTTCCAGGGGGACCTGGGCATCTACGGCGTCGGCGAAACCAACCGCGTGTCCGACATGGTGATGGGCGCACTCCCGGTCACCCTGTCTCTGACCTTCTTCGGCCTCATCATCGCTATCCTCGTTGCCTTCCCGCTCGGCATCCTCGCCGCCATCTACCGCGACCGCTGGCCAGATCAGGTCATCCGCGTTTTCTCGGTGATCTGCATCGGCACCCCGTCCTTCTGGCTCGCCTCCCTCCTGGTGCTGGCCTTCGTGGGCGGTTCGATCCCCGTCTCCGGTGGCCTGCCCGCGATGAGCGAAGACTTTGGCGGATGGTTCATGCGCATGCTGCTTCCCGCCTTCTCCCTGGCGGTCCCCGTGATCGGCCAGATGACCCGCGTGGTGCGAACCTCCATGGTGGAAGAGCTCGATAGGGATTACGTGCGCACCGCACTCGGCGCCGGCATCCCGCGCTCGGTCGTCATCGGCCGCAATGTTCTGCGCAACGCCCTCATTACCCCGGTGACCGTGCTCGGCCTGCGCGTTGGCTACCTCATGGGTGGCGCCGTCGTCATCGAGATCATCTTCGGCCTGCAGGGCATGGGCCGCGTGCTCATCCTCGGCATCCAGAACAACTGGGTCAACCTCGTGCAAGGCGGCGCGCTCGTGGTCGCGATCTCCTTCATCATCGTCAACATTGTGGTTGACATGCTCTACCTCCTCATCAACCCGCGTATTAGGTCGGTGTAACAGATGACTTCCAAGAAAAAGAAGCTCGAGAAGGTCACGGCGCCCGGAGCCCGTTTCTCGCGGATCAAGAACATGTCGCTCGGCGCGCGCCTGGCCATGGTGTTCCTCATCCTCATCTTCATCATTTCTTTCCTCTCCCCGCTGATCGCCCCCTACAACCCCAACGAGCTGGGCGGCCAGTGGCTCGCCCCCGGAGGCGAGCACCCGTTCGGCACGGACCACGTGGGCCGTGACATCCTGTCCCGCATCCTCTACGGTGGCCGCTTCTCGCTCATCATCGGCATCGCCGCCACCCTCGTGGCACTGGTCTTCGGCGCCCTCATCGGTGCGGTCGCCGCCGTGTCGCGCAAGTGGATCGGCGAAGTGATCATGCGCATCATGGACGTCATCATGGCCGTCCCCGGCATCGCAATGGCCGCGGTCATGGTGCTAGTCTTCTCCCGCCGCCTCGAGCCGGACAACGTGGTGGGCCTGGTAATCGTCATCATCTGCTCGATCGCCTTCGTCTACATCCCGCAGCTGGCCCGCATCGTTCGTGCGAACGTCATGAGCGCCTACGGCGAGGACTACGTGCGCGCGGTCATCGTCTCCGGTGCGCGTGCACCCTGGATCCTCATCCGTCACGTGGCCCGCAACACGGCCGCCCCGGTCCTCGTGTTCGCCACCGTGCTGGTTGCTGACGCGATCATCCTCGAGGCCTCGCTGACCTTCATCGGCTCGGGCCTGCAGTCCACGATGGTCCCCACCTGGGGTAACGTCCTGTCGGACGCGTCGTCGAACCTGTCGGTGTTGCTCGGCATGTGGTGGACGGCGCTCTTCCCGGGTCTGTTCATCATGCTCACGGTGCTATGCCTCAATATCCTGTCCGAAGGTATTACCGACGCGATGGTGGCGGCGCCGTCGTCGGCCCAGAAGGTCGAGGCCGTCACGGGCGCCCGCGAGCAGGACAAGCTGCTGCTCGACCCACGCCTCGCCTACGCCGCCCAGGCCGAATCGCTCAAGGCTCGCCTCGATCAGCTCGAGGTGGTCGAGTCCAAGCGCACGGACCGCTTCGTCGCCACCGCCACCGGCCAGCCGCTGCTGGAGGTGCGCAACCTGTCGATCAAGTTCCCGCGCCACGGCGACATCAACGTGGTCGACCACGTCAACTTCTCGGTCCGCAAGGGCGAGACGATGGGCCTGGTGGGCGAGTCCGGCTGTGGTAAGTCGATCACCGCGCTCACGGTCATGGGCCTCATCGACCCGCGCGCCGAGATCAGCGGCGAGATCTTCTACGAGGGTAAGGACCTTCTGAAGATGAGCGCCAAGGAGCGCCAGGCGCTGCTCGGCAACGAGATGGCGATGATCTACCAGGACGCCCTGTCCTCGCTCAACCCGGCCATGCTCATCCGCAGCCAGATGAAGCAGCTGACCTCGCGCGGCGGCACCCGCAGCGCCGAGGAGCTGCTGGAGCTGGTGGGCCTGGACCCGAAGCGCACGCTCGAGTCCTACCCGCACGAGCTCTCCGGCGGCCAGCGCCAGCGCGTGCTCATCGCCATGGCCCTCACCCGCGACCCGAAGCTCATCATTGCCGACGAGCCGACCACCGCCCTCGACGTGACGGTGCAAAAGCAGGTCATCGAGCTGCTCAACAACCTGCGCGAGAAGCTCGGATTTGCGATGGTCTTCGTCTCCCACGACCTGGCCCTCGTGGCCGAGGTCGCCCACAAGATCACGGTCATGTACGCCGGCCAGGTGGTCGAGCAGGCGCCGGCCTCGGAGCTGCTCACCCACCCCGTCCACGAGTACACCCGTGGCCTGCTCGGCTCGGTGCTCTCGATCGAGGCGGGCGCCGACAGGCTCCACCAGGTCCCCGGCACGGTCCCGTCGCCGAAGGACTTCCCGGCGGGCGACCGTTTCGCGCCGCGCTCCTCGCACCCCGACGTCGGGCTCACCACCCCGCCGCTGCGCATGGAGATCCCCGGACGCGACCACTACTACGCCGCCATCCCGGATTCGGCCTGGACCGACGCCGGCTACCCGGCCCCTGCCCAGCCCGGTGTCCCGGCGGGGCAGAACACTGAAGCGAAGGGAGAAGCACGATGAGCGAGACCCCGATCATCGAACTGCGCGACCTGCACGTCATCTTCAAGACCCGCGCCGGCACTATCTTCAACCCCACCAAGGTCCACGCGGTGGACGGGGTGTCGATGAAGGTCATGCCCGGCCAGGTGCTCGGCATCGTGGGCGAGTCCGGGTGTGGCAAATCCACCACCGCGAACGTCATGTGTGGCCTGCAGGAGGCCACCACGGGCCGGGTCTTCTTCAAGGGTGAGGAGGTGACGAAGCGTTCGGCTGCCGACCGCCGGAAGATCGGGCGCGTCGTCTCGGTCGTCTTCCAAGATCCGGCCACCGCGCTGAATGCCCGCATGCACGTGCGTGACCAGCTACTCGACCCGCTGCGCGTCCACGACATCGGCACCGAAGCCGAGCGTGACGCCCGCGTGGAGGAGCTGATCGCCCAGGTGGGCTTGCCGCAGTCGGCACTCGACGCGCTTCCCGGCCAGCTGTCCGGTGGCCAGCGCCAGCGCGTGGCGATCGCCCGCGCGCTCGCCCTGCGCCCGGACGCGATCATTGCCGACGAGCCGACGTCGGCCCTCGACGTGTCGGTGCGCGCCCAGATCCTCAACCTTCTCATGGACCTGAAGAACGAGCTGGGGCTCGCGATGGTCTTTATCTCCCACGACATCCAGACCGTGCGTTACATCTCCGACCGCATTGCGGTGATGAACAAGGGCAAGGTCGTGGAGGAGGGCCCGGCGAAGGAGCTCCTGGCCAACCCGAAGGACCCCTACACCAAGAAACTGCTCGGAGCGGCACCGTCGCTTCTCCATCCTCAACTGTAAGGAAGACCAATGAAAATCCGTGGAGTTGTCCCTCCCGTTGTCACCCCGCTCACCGCGGACGGCGCGCTCGACGTCGCCTCGTTTGAGCGTTCGATTAACCGCATGATCGACGCCGGAGTCGATGGCCTGTTCGTCCTCGGCTCCTCCGGCGAGGTCGTGTTCTCCACCGATGAGCGCCGCCGCGAGGTCATCGAGAACGCCGTGCGGATCGTGGCGGGCCGCGTGCCCGTGCTGGTCGGTGTCATCGACATGACCACCAAGCGCACGATTGAGCACGCTCGCGTGGCCAAGGAGCTCGGCGCCGACGCCATCGTCGCCACCGCCCCCTTCTACGCAATCCTGGGCCCGAAGGAGATCAAGCGTCACTTCCGCCTCGTCCACGAGGAGGTGGACCTGCCGCTGTTCGCCTACGACATTCCGGTGTGCGTGCACGTCAAGCTCGCCCCGGCGCTCATCCTCGAGCTCGCCCGAGAGGGCGTGCTGGCGGGCGTGAAGGATTCGTCCGGCGACGACGTCTCCTTCCGTTTCCTGGCCCAGGCCCGTGACGAGGAGAGCCTTGACCTGGCCCTGCTCACCGGGCACGAGGTCGTGGTGGACGGCGCCTACATGTCCCACGCGGACGGTTCGGTGCCGGGCCTGGCGAACGTTGACCCGGTCATCTTCGTCGAGCAGTGGCGCGCCTACCAGGCCGGCGATTGGGGCCGGGTGCGCGAGCTGCAGGATGAGGCGACCCGCCTCATGCGGATCGTCCAGGTTGCCTCTGGTGAGGTGGGCTTCGCGGCCGGCGTCGGCGCCTTCAAGACGGCGCTCATGCTGCTCGGCGTGTTCGAGACGAACACGATGCCCGAGCCCGTCCTCGCTCTTGAGGGTGAGAACGTGGAGGCCGTGGCCCGCGTGCTCCGGGAAACCGGGCATCTCAACTAGGAGGGGACCATGGCTGGTGCCGAGATCCTGACGATCGATATTGGTGGCACCAAGGTGGGTTGGGCTTTCGCCGACGCCGAGCACCTGTGCGTCGGCGAAAGCCAATCCATGAAGACTCTCGCTCGCGCTGGCGGTGCCGATGTGGCACGGCGCATCCGCGACATGGTGGTGGATGCGTGTGCTAACCGCTCTCTCCTCGGCATCGGAATCGCCAGCGCGGGTGTGGTCGACCCGGCCACGGGCGCGATCGTCTCAGCTACGAACACGATGCCCGGATGGGCCGGGACGCGCCTGGGGGAGATGCTGTCCCAGGCCACGGGCCTGCCCGTCCACGTCATCAACGACGTCCACGCCCACGGGCTGGGCGAGGCCGTCATGGGTGCGGGCAAGGGGGCGACGTCGGTGGTGTCGATGGCGCTCGGCACCGGGATCGGGGGCGCGCTCATCCGCGATGGCCAGATCGATTTTGGTGATCACTTCCTGTCCGGCCACTACGGGCACATCCACCACCACCTGGCCGAGGGCATGCCCTGCTCGTGCGGGCGCACCGGCCACATTGAGGCCATCGCTTCCGGGCATGGGATCACGAACTGGTACAACTCCCGCCGCGGCGCCTCCGACCCGGAGGTCACCAACGGCAAGGAGCTCCAGGACCTCGCCGAATCCGGCAACGAGCTGGCGCGGGCCGTCTTCAACGAGTCGGCTTACGCCACGGGCGAATCGCTCGCCACGCTTGCCAACTGTATCGACCCCTCCGTCATTGTTCTTTCCGGTTCGATGACGCGCTCGGGGGAGGAATGGTGGCAAAATGTTTACGCGGGATTTGTTGCGCGCGCAATGGACCCGGTCGCCACCGTGCCGATCAAGCTCGGCGAACTCGGTTCCGCCGCGCCCCTGTACGGGGCGGCGATCAACTTCATGAGGAAAGAAGTCTAAATGCATCAGCTCATCGAATCGCTGCGCGGGCGCCTGATCGTCTCCGCGCAGGCATACCCGGGCGAGCCTATGCGCCACCCTGAGACCATGGCACAGATCGCGCTCGCGGCCGAGCGTGGTGGCGCCGCCGCGATCCGCTGCCAGGGCCTGGCAGACATCGCCGCTATCAAGGGGCAGGTGGACGTGCCTGTCATCGGCCTGTGGAAAGAGGGTCACGACGGCGTCTACATCACCCCCACCCTGCGCCACGCGCGCGCCTGCATCATGGCCGGTGCGGACATCGTGGCGATCGACGCCACCCGCCGCCCCCGCCCTGACGGGCGCACCTACGCCGAGACGGTGGCCGAGCTGAAGAAGGACGACGCCCTCGTCATGGCCGACTGCGGCTCGTTTGACGACGCGGTGATGGCGGCCGAGGCTGGCTCCGACATCCTGTCGACCACCCTGTCCGGCTACACGGGCGAGCGCCCGAAGAGTGTGGGCCCGGACCTCGAGCTGTTGCGCGAGATCGTGACCGCCTTCCCCGACCTGCCGGTCTTCTGCGAGGGCCGCGTTCACACGCCCGAGCACGCCAAGGCCGTCATGGACGCGGGCGCCTTCGCGGTCGTCGTCGGCACGGCCATTACCCACCCGACCACGATCACGTCGTGGTTTGCAGATGCCATCAGTTAAGAAAGCGAGAAGAAACATGCAGATCGGAATTTTCAGCGACGAGACGGAACTTGCCAAGGCTGCCGCCGCTTACCTGATGAACACGATGAAGGGCGCCGAGCCGAAGAACCTCGGCGTCGCTACGGGCTCCACCCCGCTCGGGCTGTACGCCCAGCTGCGCGAGGCCCACGCCACTGGCGACTTCACGCTCGCGGACGCGAAGGCCTTCGCGCTCGATGAGTATGTCGGCATCGACCCGGCCCACCCGGAGGCCTACCGCAACGTGCTGCGTACCGAGCTCGTGGGGGATGAAAAAACGGGCCTGACGGAGGACAACCTCCACACGCCGAACGGTCAGGCCGACGATCCGTACGCGGCGGCCGAGGCCTACGACGCCGACATTCGCGACAACGGCGGGGTACACCTGCAGATCCTGGGGATCGGCGCCAACGGCCACATCGGCTTCAACGAGCCGGGCGTCTCGCTCGTCTCGCGCACGCACGTGGACGCGCTGACCCACCAGACCCGCAAGGACAACGCCCGCTTCTTCGAGGGCAACCTTGACCTGGTGCCGGACAAGTGCGTCACTCAGGGCCTGGGCACCATCATGGAGGCCAAGCACCTGCTCCTCATCGCTCGCGGCGAGAACAAGGCCGACGCGATCGCCGGCATGGTGGAGGGCCCGATCTCGGCCTCCTGCCCGGCGTCGATCACGCAGATGCACCCGTCGGTCGTCGTCTTCTGTGACGAGGCGGCCGCCTCGAAGCTGACGAACACCGACATGTACCGCACGCGCTGGGAGGTCCTCAAGTGATCGAGCTTCGCGGCAAGCTCCTTAACGGCTACGGCAAGATCGTCGGCTCGGGCGTGCGCTTGGAGGACGGCGTCGTGGCCGAGGTCTTCCCCGTGGAGGAGGGCGTGGAGGGCTGGGTGACACCGGGCTTTATCGACGTCCACTGCCACGGCGGCGGCGGGGCCTCCTTCCCCGACGACCCGAGCGCCGAGGGCGTGGATAAGGCCGTCGAGGCCCACCGCTCCTTCGGCACGACGGCGCTCATCGCCTCCACCGTCTCGCTCATTGACACGCTGACCCCGATCAAGGGGCTGGCGCAAGCGTGCGAGGAGGGCAAGCTGGTGGGCATCCACCTGGAGGGCCCCTACATTTCGCCCGCCAAGTGTGGCGCCCAGAACCCGGCCGCGATCCGTATGCCGGATCTGGATGAGCTGCGTGGGTGGCTCGAGGCCGGCAAGGGCTGGATTAAGACGATGACGATCGCGCCTGAGGTGGACAACGCCATCGAGGCCGCCCAGCTGCTCCTCGACTACGGGGCCGTGCCCTCGTGGGGTCACACCTCGGCCGACGAAGAGCAGACCCGCGCGGTCATCGAGGCCACCTCGGCCTACGCCGCGAAGATCGGCTTTACTAAGCCGCCGCAGATGGCCACTCACCTGTTCAACGCGATGCCCCCGCTCGGGCACCGCGCCCCGGGCCCGGTCCGCGAGCTCATGGCGGCGGCGCGCAGGGGAGAGGCGGTGGTCGAGCTCGTGGCCGACACGGTCCACGTCCACCCCGACCTGGTCGCCGACGTCGTTACCTTCATCCAGCGAGAGAACCCGCTCGGCGTTGTCTTCGTGACCGACGCGATGGAAGGTGCGGGCATGCCGGACGGCAAGTACGTGCTCGGCGGGCAGGATGTGGATATTGTCGACGGCGTCGCGCGGCTTTCGCGCAACGGCGCCATTGCGGGCGGCACTGCTCGCGTGGCCGAGGAGGTCCAGCGGATGGTCCGCGGCGGGTGCCTCGACATGGAGGCCGCCGTGCGGTGCGGGGTGGGAGCCCCGGCCCACGCCGTCGGGCTGACCCAAGCCGACCCGGGCGTGACCCTCGAGTGGAAGGTGGGGGAGCCGGCGAATGCCGTCGTCTTCACCGAAGACCTGGAGGTCACCACGATCGTCCGGGAGGGCGTAGCAAGGTAGCTCACAGGGCGCCGCGGGAATAGACCGCGGCGCCTTGTGCGTTTGCCCCGGTGATGGATGGAGGAGATGCCATGACGGTCGAGGAGACGCCCGAGGAGCGCACCGCCCGCTTTGAGCGCGACGCGATGCCCTACCTCAACCAGCTCTACGGCGCAGCCCTGCGGCTCACCCGCAACCAGCAGGACGCCGAGGACCTCGTCCAGGAGACCTTCGCCAAGGCCTTCGCCTCCTTCCACCAGTTCACGCCAGGCACCAACCTCAAGGCGTGGCTGTACCGGATCCTCAACAACGCCTTCATCTCCTCCTATCGCAAGCGCCAACGCCGGCCCCAGGAGGCCGCGGCCGAGGTGGAGGACTGGCAGGAATACAAGGCCTCGTTCCACCACTCGCGCGGGCTGGAGTCCGCCGAGATGCTCGCGCTTGAACTGTTGCCGAACGAGGATATCCGGCAGGCACTCGACCAGCTTTCGGACGAGCGCCGTACGGCGGTCTACCTGGCCGACGTGGAGGGTTTTAGCTACCAGGAGATCGCGGACATCATGGGCACCCCGATCGGGACCGTCATGTCACGCCTGTACCGGGGCCGCACCCAGTTGCGTGAGGCCCTGCGCGACTACGCGCGCGATCTGGGATATGTCAAGGAGAACGTGTGATGAAGGAGTTTGACGAGCTCATGTCCAAACTCGAGGCCTGCACCTGCCACGGGGAGTGCACGTGCGCCCAGTGCGGCTGTGAGGAGGTGCTCGACCACCTCTTCGAGCTGGTGGATGACGAGATTTCCGACGATGACGCCCGCCGCCTTCTCCGCCACGGCGCCACGTGTAGGGCGTGCGCGGCGAGGATCGAGGAGGAGATCGTGGTGCGCAAGGTGATCCGCCGCGGGTGCTGCTCCCAGGAGGCGCCCGAGTCTTTGCGTACGAAGATCACACACATCGTTGGCGAGTAGGTTGGTAGGATACCGGCTGAAAAGATACACTTGAGACCTATCTACCGGAGGAGTAAACATGTCGAAGCGTGGACGGAAGCGCAAGGATCGCAAGAAGAAGAGTGCGAACCACGGCAAGCGCCCCAACGCCTAGGTAAATGGTCGGAGTTGTCTCCGGCCATTTCTTTTTGCCCGGGTTTCTCCGCTGGGTTTCCTGCCGGCTTGCCGCCGGTTTGAATTTACTGGACGATTCCAGGGTGATCTTCGTATATGAGCAGATCGGCCCGGAATCGTCCAAAACTCTTCAATCGGCCAGCATATATTCGCCCGCGGGCGGGCCTGTGAAGTCGTCCACAGGTGTGGACGATGGTGTGATCCTGCTGTGATCCTTTGTTATGGTTTCGTTATCAAATGATTGTCTGACAAGGAGCCTCATGTCTCGTGCCGATCGTCGCGTGATCAAGCAGCGCAACCACTCCGCTACTCGCATCACCACCGCGTCCACATTCGCGGCATCGACCATGGTGGGTATGGTTGCCCCTATCGCTTTCGCTGATACCGAGGCCGAGCCGGCGGCCCGGCCTGAGGCCGTTGCCCCTGCGGTCGTTGCCCCTGAAGCTTCCTCCGCGTCGCTGGCCACCACCGCCGAGGGTGAGTGGCAGTTCGAGGCCGTGACTGTTGAGGCCGAGAGCCCGGCCGTTGCCGCGCCGGCCGTCGAGACCGCGCAGACCGCCCAGGCCGCGCAGACCGCCCGCGCGGACTCCTCCGAGGCGGCGACCGAAGCCACCTACGCAGAGCCTGCCGCGGCCCCCGCCCCGGCAGCCTCCGGCATTGTGGGAATCGCGCGTTCCTACGCCGGCTCCACGTACGTCTACGGCGGCACGTCGCCCGCCGGCTTTGACTGTTCGGGCTTCACCTCCTACGTGTACGCGCTAGCCGGCATCTCCTTGCCGCGCTCGTCTGGCTCTCAGCTGTACGCCGGCCAGCAGGTCTCCGCCGCGGAGGCCCAGCCTGGTGACCTCGTGTGGTGGCCCGGCCATGTGGGCATCTACACCGGCAATGGCCAGCACATCGCGGCCCGCAACCCTGCCACGGGCGTCATGGAGGGGCCGATCTACGGTAACCCGATCTACATCCGCGTCGGCTAAGACGCACTGAACTGAAGAGGGGGAGCGCGATCCGCGCTCCCCCTTTCAACGTGCTAGTCGGCCGTGGGCGGCTCGATGCCCAGCCAGCGGTGCCAGCCCTTGTGGAGCACCAGCCAGGTCATGAGGCCGTAGCCGGCCTGGCGGGGGCAGTAGGAGTCGGCGGAGGTGGCCATGTCAGTCAGCCACTGTTCGTGATCGCGCAATGGATTGTAGGTGTCGACGAATGGGATCTGGCGCCTCTCGCACACCTCGGAAAAGGCCCGGGTGAGCTCGGCCTGGTCGCGGGCAGCGATGTTGAGCCGCGGCGGCGGGCCCACCACGAAGGGGCTCATGCCCCGGCGCACGGCCGTGTCGAGCATGTTGGCCAGGTACAGGCGAGAGCGCGAAGTTGAGGTGACCGACAGGTCGTGTGAACCGAGGCCAACCACCAGGCGGTTGTCGGCGTCGCGATCGAGGCGGGGGAGCACCTCAGCCTCCCAGCGTGACACCAGCCGGTCGGTGGTTTCGCCGGGATAGGCGAGCGAGATCGGCATGAGGGGTGGGTCGCTTGGGGAGCGCGCGATGGTGCGCCCCACCCAGCCCAGGGCGCGGGCATCGCCGTAGCCCGCCACCAGTTCGTCGCCTACGAAGAATACTCGGATGCTCACACGCCCATTATAGAGTACGTGGCCCCCACCCGAAGGCAGGGGCCACGTGGTCGGCAATATCTCGGTGTTATCGCGCCATTACCGCGCGAAGGCCTGGCGCATGAGCTCCTCGGCCTCGATACGATGGCGGCCGATCATGCCCGCGGCTGTCGAGGCGGCGGCCGGGCGCGAGATGCGCGTGATACCGCGGTCGAGCTCCACGAACATGTCGAGCGCGAAGTGCGCCCAGGCGCCCTGGTTGGCGGGCTCGTCCTGCACCCAGAACACCTCGGCGTTCGGGTACTTGTCGAGCTCAGCGCGAAGCTCCTCCACCGGGTTGGGGTAGAGCTGCTCGACGCGGATGATCGCGGTGCGGTCATCGCCCTTCTTGGCACGCTCCTCGATGAGGTCGTAGTAGATCCTTCCGGTGCACAGCAGCACCCGATCCACGGTGCCGAGCTCCTGGGTCTCGCCGATCACCTTTTGCACCGTGCCCGAGGTGAACTCCTCCACCATCGAGTCCGCGCCCTTGCGGCGCAGGAGCTGCTTGGGGGAGAAGACGATCATGGGCTTGCGCGGGCGGCGGTAGGCCTGTTCGCGCAGCATGTGGAAGTAGTTTGCCGGGGTGGAGGGCTGAACCACGATCATGTTGTCCTCCGCGCACAGCTGCAGGTAGCGCTCGATGCGGGCCGAGGAGTGGTCCGGGCCCTGGCCCTCGTAGCCGTGGGGGAGCAGCAGCACGATCGACGCCGTCTGGTGCCACTTTTGTTCGGCGGAGGAGATGAACTCGTCCACCACGGTCTGGGCGCCGTTGGCGAAGTCGCCGAACTGGGCCTCCCACAGCACGAGCGCGTCTGGGCGTTGCACCGAGTAGCCGTACTCGAAGGCCATGATCGAGTACTCGGAGAGGGCCGAGTCGTAGATCTTGAACCGCGCCTGGTCTTCGGTCAGGCTCATGAGCGGCGTCCACTCCTCGCCCGTCACCAGGTCGTGGGCCACGGCGTGGCGCTGGGTGAACGTGCCGCGGCGCGAATCCTGGCCGGACATGCGCACGGGCACGCCCTCGATGAGGAGGGAGCCGAAGGCGAGCAGTTCGCCAAAGCCCCAGTCGATGTGGCCTTCGTGGGCCATCTTGTTGCGCTTGTCGAACAGCGCCATGATCTTCTTGTGCGGGGTGAAGCCCTCCGGCGGGGTGGTGTGGGCCCGGCCGATGCGCTGGAGGATTTCGGGGGAGACGGCGGTGGTCCAGCCGACCATCGTGCCGGCGTCCTCCTGCTGGGAGGCGGGCATGCCGAGCGCGTCGGCGGCGTCGGCCTCGTCGTTTTCGGCCTTCTTCTCCGCCTCGCGCGCGTCCTGGAACGCCTTCTCGAGTAGGGCGTGGAAGTCGTCCTCCACCTTGGCGGCCTGCTCGTCAGAGATGTCGCCGCGGCCGAGCAGGGCCTCCTGGTATAGCTGGCGCGTGGTGCGCTTTTCGTCCACCAGGGAGTACATGATCGGCTGGGTCATCGACGGGTCGTCGCCTTCGTTGTGGCCGCGCTTGCGGTAGCAGATGATGTCGAGGATGACGTCCTTCTTGAACTGCATGCGGTAGTCGTAGGCCATGCGGGCCATCCGGCACACGGCCTCCGGGTCGTCTCCATTGACGTGGAAGATCGGCAGCTGCAGGCCCTTGGTGATGTCGGTGGTGTAGCGCGAGGAGCGCGAGTTCGACGGGGCGGTGGTGAAGCCGATCTGGTTGTTGACGATGATGTGGATGGTGCCGCCGGTGCGGTAGGCGGGCAGCTGGGAGAGGTTGAGCACCTCGGTGACCACGCCCTGGCCGGAGAAGGCCGCATCGCCGTGAATGAGGAGGGGGACCACGGCGCCGCCGTCGTCGTCGAGCTGGTCCTGCATGCCGCGCACCACGCCCTCGAGCACGCCGTCGGCTGCCTCGAGGTGGGACGGGTTCGCGGCGAGGTATACGCCCACCTGGTCGCCGCGGGCGGAGGTGTAGGTGCCCTCGGTGCCGAGGTGGTACTTGACGTCGCCCGAGCCCGGCTTGCGCGGGTCCATCACCCCGTCGAACTCGGAGAAGACCTGGCCGAAGGACTTGCCGGCGATGTTGGTCAGCACGTTGAGACGGCCGCGGTGGGCCATGCCGATGGCGACCTCGTGCAGCCCGTCGTCGGCGGCGCCGTCCAGGATCGAATCGAGGGCCGGGATGAGGGACTCGCCGCCTTCGAGCGAGAAGCGCTTCTGTCCCACGTACTTGGTTTGGAGGAAGACCTCGAAGGCCTCGGCCTGGTTGAGCTTTTCGAGGATCCGCACGCGTTGTTCGGGCGTGGTGGCCTCAGGCGTGTGCTCGAGGCGTTCCTGGAACCACTTGCGCTGGACCGGGTCCTGGATGTGCATGTACTCGATGCCCACGGTGCGGCAGTAGGCCTCGCGCAGGTTGGTGAGGATCTGGCGTAGCGTGAGGTGGCTGGTGCCGGCGAAGCCGCCGGTGGGGAAGGAGCGGTCGAGGTCCCACAGGCTGAGCCCGTAGGAGCCGATCTCCAGGTCCGGGTGGCGGCGCAGGTGGAAGGATAGCGGGTCGGTGTCCGCGATGAGATGGCCGCGCGAGCGGTAGGCGTGGATCAGTTCGGCGATGCGGGCGGGCTTGCCGAGTTCGCGTTCGGCGTCGTACTCGATGTCCTTTTCCCACACGACGGGCGTGTAGGGCACGCGCAACGAGAGGTAGACGCGCTCGTAGAAGCTATCCTCGCCGAGCAACTTGTTTTCCATGAGGCGCAGGAAGCGCCCGGAGGTGGCGCCCTGGATGACGCGGTGGTCGTAGGTGGAGCCGATGTGGACCACCTTCGACACGCCCAGGCGGGCGATCGTCTCATCGGCGGTGCCCTGGAATTCGGGCGGGTAGGTCATGGAGCCGACGCCCACGATGAGCCCCTGGCCGACCATGAGGCGCGGCACGGATTCGGTGGTGCCGAGCCCGCCGGGGTTGGTGAGTGTGGCGGTGGTGCCTTGGTAATCCTCGATCGTGAGCTTGCCCGCGCGCCCGCGGTCTACCAGCTCCTCGTAGGCGGCCACGAACTCGGAGAACGTCTTCGTCTCGGCGGCCTTGATTGAGGGAACGACGAGCGTGCGTGTGCCGTCGGGCTTGGCGACATCGATCGCGATGCCCAGGTTGACGTGCTTGGGTTCGACCAGGGACGGCTTGCCATCCTCGATCGAGTAGGCCACGTTCATCTCTGGCATTTCGGCCAGCGATTCGACCATGGCGTAGGCGATGAGGTGGGTGAAGGAGATCTTGCCGCCGCGGGTGGCCGCGAGGTAACGGTTGATGACGGCGCGGTTGTCGAACATGACGCGCGCGGGCATGGCGCGCAGCGAGGTGGCGGTGGGGATGGACAGTGAGGCGTCCATGTTCTTCGCCAGCCCGCGGTCCCCGCCCTTGAGGGCCGTGACGTCCTTGGCCTTGGGGTCCATGTCCGCTTCGGCGCTGGCCGGGCGGAGGGAGTAGGACGTGGCGTAGGGGGTGATGGCGGGGGCGGCCGCGGCGCGCGGTTGCGGGGGCAGGTCGGAGCGGGTGACGTTCGTGGTGGGGGTGGAAGCGCGATCGGCTTGGGAGTGGACGGCGCGCTGGGCGGGCGTCACTTCCTTTTTCGGCTCCGGGGCGTTCACGACGCCGGCCTCGCTCGCCGCGCCCGCAGGCTTGCGGCCCTGTGCTTCCCAGCTACGGAACATCTCGGCCCACTGGGGGCCGACCCCGTCCTTGTTTTGAAGGTATGCCGCGTAAAGATCTTCGATAAAACCCTGGTTCGCGCCAAAATCATCGGAGTTGGTTGACGACACTGTCTGCCTCACTTGTTCGTTGGATGACCGATGTATCCAAGCCTAGTGATCTTTCTTTCGCACGGGGGAGCAAAGTCCCAAAACTGGCCTCAAATCGGGGTGTTTTCGCCGGTCAAAATCTCTTAGCGTCAAGAAAACTCCCGTGATGATTCAAGAATTCCCCTGTGGGCGAGGGCGGGGCCGCAGCGCGCCCAGGCGGTGGGTTACGATGGTGGGTATGGAAGGACGACAAGAGGTGGCCCGTGGCCACTGATCTCATATTGCTTTGTCTTGCCCTTGTACTTATTGCGGGCAACGCCCTGTTCGTTGCCGCCGAATTCTCGCTCGTCGCCCTGGATCCAGCCACGATCGATGACCGCGCCCAGTCGGGGGACGCGAAGGCCGGGCGCGTGCAAAAGGCCCTGCATCACCTCTCCCTCCAGCTGTCCTCGTGCCAGGTGGGCATTACGATGACGACGATCCTGCTCGGCTACGTGGCCACGGCCCCGCTGCAACACTTCTTCTCTGGCCTGTTGGGCAGCCTGGCGCCCGCAGCGGCGGTCGGCACCGCCGCGACGCTGGCCTTCATCATCATTAACGTCGCCTCCATGCTGTTCGGTGAGCTCATCCCCAAGAACATGGCGCTCGCCGAGCCGCTCTCCACCGCCGCCTTCGTCTCCCTCCCGTTGCGCATCTTCACGGCGGTGTTCAAGCCGGTGGTCGTGCTGCTGAACGAGACCGCGAACTGGATCTTGCGCAAGTTCGGCATCGAGCCGGCCGAGGAGCTCTCGGGTGCGCGCTCGGCCTCCGAGCTCGCCGCGCTCGTGCGGCACTCGGCGGAGGAGGGCACGCTCGACCTGCCCACCGCCCGTCTGCTCACCCGCTCGATCGACATCGGCGCGCTGACCGCCGTGGACGTCATGACCGACCGCGGGCGGGTCGCCGCCCTCCACGTGGACGACACGGCGGCCGACGTCATCGCGCGCGCTGCCGAGACCGGACACTCCCGCTTCCCCGTCATCGGCGAGGACCTCGACGACATCCGCGGCTTCGTCCACCTGCGCCGCGCGGTGGCGATCCCCTACGAGGCGCGCGGGCAGGTGCGCGTGACGTCGTCGTCGTTGCTGGTCGAACCCACGCGCGTGCCCGAGACCATCGCGCTCGCCCCGCTCCTCGTGCAGCTGCGCGCCGAGGGGCTGCAGATGGCTGTCGTCGTCGATGAATACGGCGGTACCTCGGGCATCGTCACCCTCGAGGACGCGGTGGAGGAGATCGTGGGCGACGTGGCCGACGAACACGACCGGCGCCGCGTGCGCACGCATATCGTCTCTGGAGGTAGCTGGATGATCCCCGGCCTCATGCGCCCGGACGAGGTGGCCCGCGAGCTCGGGCTCGACGTGCCGGACGAGGGCCCGTGGGAAACCGTGGGCGGCTGGATGATGGCCCGGCTCGGGCGGATGCCCGAGGTAGGGGACGAGGTGGAGGAAGACGGCGTGCGCGCGGTGGTTGCCACCATGGATGGCCGACGCATCGAACAGGTGCGGATTTGCGGGGTGGACGAATGAGCATCGGAATGGCACTCCTTGTCACGGGCCTGCTCCTGCTGACCAACGCGTTCTTTGTGGGCGGCGAGTTCGCGGTCATGGGCGCCCGGCGCTCGCGGGTGGAACCGCTGGCGGACGCGGGGAAGAAGTCGGCCAAGACCGTCATCTACGCCCTGGAGAACGTCACCCTTATGCTTGCCACCTGCCAGCTCGGGATCACGCTCGCCTCGGTGGCGCTCGGCGCGATCTCGGAGCCGGCGATCGCGCACTGGATCGAGGGCCCGCTCGAGGCGGCGGGCGTGCCCGCGTCGTTCCTCCACCCGATCGCGCTGGTGCTGGCGCTCGCGCTGGTGGTCTATCTGCACGTGGTGCTGGGGGAGATGGTGCCGAAGAACCTGTCGGTCACCACCCCCGAGCGGGCGGCTTATATCCTGGTGCCCCCGCTTGTGTTCGTCTCGAAGATCTTCCACCCGGTGGTCTTCTCCCTCAACTGGTTCGCCAACCACATCATCCGCGTCTTCGGGCTCGAGCCCAAGGACGAGGTGGGCGCAGCGTTCACGGTGGACGAGGTGGCATCGATCGTGCAGGCCTCGAAGAATGCAGGCGTGCTCGACGCGGACGTCGGCCTCATCTCCTCCGCCCTCGAGTTCTCCGAGTACACGGCTGGCGACCTCATGGTGGCAACCGAGCAGCTAGTCATGGTCATGCCGCAGACCACCCCGGCCGAGCTGGAGGCAGAGATCGCCCAGCACGGGTTTTCGCGCTACCCGGTTGAGGAGGGCGGCGAGATTGTCGGTTACGTCCACCTCAAGGACATCATCGACGTGGCGCCCGGGCGGCGGAACGCGCCGCTGGCGCCGTGGAAGATCCGCACCATGTCGAAGGTGGATTCGAAGGACGAGATCGAGACGGCTCTGCGCTCCATGCAGAAGGACGGCACTCACCTGGCGGGCGTGGTGGTGGACGGCGAGGTGCGGGGCGTGCTCTTCCTCGAGGATGTGATTGAGGAGCTGATTGGCGAGGTTCGCGACGCCATGCAGAAGTAGCGCCGCCGCGACCATTTCGTGACCATGACAAGTGAGACTTCACCGGCAGTGGCTCACATCATAGGGAGTTCAGTCCCGAGGTTGTGAATACTGCTCGCGGTAGCGTTATCAAACCGTTATCATTGGGAGATGTCCGGGGTTTTCCCGATATTGTGCGCACAAGAAAGAGGAGGGGCCGGATTGGCTGAGCGTGAAACTGTGCGACCATCGCGCCGTGATCTCCGGCTCGCCCGCGAAGCTCAACTTCGCGACGTCCAGGTCACTGAAGTGATCGAGCTCCCGCCCGTTGCTCCGCGGGCCACCAAGGAGCTCTCATTCTTCCGCCGGCTCTTCAAAGAGGCGAAGAATCCCGCCACGGCAGGCGTGCTCAGCGCCGTCGTCGCCGGCTCCGCAGTCACCGGCATCCTATTCGGCAGCCTGTATTCCGCCTCGGCCGTCCAGGGCGCGCAGAACCTGGCCACCTCCACGGTGGCCACCCCGCAGCCCACGGTCCCGGACACCCTGAAGAAGACGAGCGGCGCGGCGGACTCGGCCCGCTATCGTGGTTTCGAACGCACGTATTCGGGGGCTGCCATCCAGTGCGAGTTGCGCGGGGGAGCGAACTCGCTCGCCTCGGCCTTCGAGTCCGAATCCGACCTGGTGGTCATGCCGATGGCGGCGGGCACCTACCGCCTCACCTCGCCCTTCGGGTTGCGCATTGACCCGATCTCCTACACCTCATCCTTCCACCTGGGCCAGGATATGGCAGCCCCGGCCGGCACACCGATCTACGCGATGGCCGACGGCGAGGTCGTCTACGCGGGAGAGGGTATTGCAGGACGCTCGTCGAACCTCATCGTCATCGCCCACGTGATCGATGGAAAGGAATACACCACCTGGTACGTCCACATGTACGACGACGGGGTGCACGTGAAGAAGGGTGACAAGGTCAGGGCCGGCCAGCACATCGCCGACGTCGGCTCGAAGGGCTGGTCCACCGGCCCGCACCTGCACTTCGAGGTCCACACGGGCCACGAGATCGAGACTACGGGGCAGGATAACCTGCTGGACCCGATCAAGGCTCTGGAGGACTTCGGCGCGGTCGATCTGTCCGATATGTGCTAGCGAGCGCAGGCTTCATGGTTCATCAGCGCATGTGGGAGATCGGCGAGCCCGTCATCCTCGCTCACCGCGGTGGTGGGGACGAGCACCCGGAGAACACCATCGTCGCTTTTGAGGCGATGCGCGATCAGGGCTTCCGCTACGTCGAAACCGACTGTCATGTGACGGCCGACGGCACGGCGGTCATCATTCACGATCCGATCCTCGACCGTCTCACGGACGCCTCTGGCGCGGTCTCCTCCTGGGCGTGGAAGGACTTGCGGCACGTGCGCGACCACTCGGGTAACCCGCTCGTGCGCCTCGATGACCTGCTCGAAGAGTTCCCGGACCTCATTTTTAACCTGGACGCGAAGAACAACGCGACCGCCCCGGCGATGGTGACGGCGATTCGCCGCCAGAATGCCGCCCACCGCGTGAGCCTGGCCTCCTTCTCCGAGGTCCGCCTGGCGTGGATGCGCAGGCGCCTTCCGGGAGTGCGCTCCTCGATGGGGACGTCCGCGATCGCGCGGCTAGTGGTGGCGGCCAAGGGCCCGCGCGCGCTGGCCTACCGCCTGCCGGGTCCGGAGCGCGGCGTGGAATGCGTGCAGGTCCCCGAGCTGTTCAAGACCATCCAGGTGGTAGATGAGAAGTTCATCGCGCTGGCCCACGCACGCGGCCTGGCCGTGCATGTGTGGACCGTCAACGACGCCGACGACATGCGCAGGGCTCTCGAGCTCGGCGTGGACGGGCTCATCACCGATCGGCCGACGTTGGCGCGGTCGGTGATCGACCAGATGCGGGGCGGGGCGAACTAGCCGAAGAGCTTGTTGCTCGGCGGGGATTGCCGGCACGCCTCAGCTAGCTCGGCGCCCTCGGGGGTCGTCTCGTCCGTCAGCTTGTGATAATCGGGATTGTCGAACCATTCTGCCACGGGACTCCACCTATCAGCGCCGGACAGGGCGCTCTCGATAAAAGTCCGTTCTTCAGGGATATTGTCCTTGTCGATCGCGATGCCGAAGGACTCGACGCACGGAGTGTAGTACCCGACCATGTACTCGTAGTAGACCCTCCACTGGTCGGCTGTCCACTCTTGCGTGTATTTCGCGTCGATGGGGTACTGGGCGGCACAGTCGGCGCGAACTTTGGCGAAGGACTTCTCCTGTTCATCGGCCACGTCGAGCGTGGTGATGATTCCACCCGAAGACGTGCTGGAAAAGCCGTTGTCCGTCAGGCACTGTGCGATGAGGGGGCCGGAATCCTCGTAGCTCACCCGTCGCACGACAGGCGGGAGCTCGACCTCGGAGGTGGGTGCGGGAAGGTCGTAAGCCTGGAGGATCTGCGTTACCTGCTCGAGCCGCGATGCTTCCTGCTGTTCTTCGGTGATGGGGGCGCTCGTCGGGATCACTGAGGGAGACCACGCGGTGACGTCCCGTGGGTTGTCGGGAGTGCCAGTGGGCGCCGTGGTTTCCTCTTGTGAGGAGCAGCCGGCGAGTATGAGAGCGGCACACAGGGCAACACCAACGACGCGTAAACTCTTGCAGCTGCGAGAAGATATGAACATGAGAGACAACTAACGCGGGTTACAGTAGCCGGCTGCTTTACGAAGACTCGGACTCTGGGCGTACCAAAATGCAGTCTTTAGGTTGGTGTCGATCTGCAAACGGTCGTGACCTGTTCCGTCCTTAACTGAGGTGCCGACCTTCACATACATGTAGTTACTAGGAAACCGTCGCTCGGAATAGGCGGAGATGCCCCCTGCAACTCCCGCCGGGCAGGTTGCTGTTCCGCTTCGAGAGGCAGCTGTTGCCGGAGCAGCGATGCTCAGTGCGAGTGCGAGCGAGGTGGAAAGAGCAATGAGAGTCTTTCTGATGTACATGATCCGATCTCTTATCTGAGGTGTACTGGGATGTATGTGATTAAAGTAACAGCGTTTCAATGTGGAGGAGCGCTTTTGACCAAAAGGCGTTGCTGATCGAAAAAGAAGGGTGGCACGATGCGCCGGATCATCGCATTTTTCCTCACGGTGCTGGTTGCTGCCGGCCTCGGGCTGGGTGCGGGCTACGTCGTTGTCCGCGGTGAGGAGGCGGTGCCGGTCAAGGCCGCGCCCGCAACCGTCACGGTGGAGACGGGAAGCGTGGGCCGTAGCCTGAGCTTTGGCGCGAGCGTTGACGTGGATAGCACGACACTAGCAACGAACGTGCTCCCCGGAGTCGTGACGTTCGTGGCCGAGGATCAGGTGTTCTCCGCCGGGCAGACGTTGTACGAAGTGGGCGGGCTGCCCGTCGGCGTCGTCGACGGCGACGTCCCGTTTTATCGCGACCTCTCCCGTGGCATGACGGGCGGGGACGTCAAGCAGCTCAACGCTTACCTCAACGCGCTCGGCTACCCGGGGGCCGTGGATTCAGACTTCGGGCCGATCGCTGAGAAGAACGTGCGCCAGTGGCAAAAGGACACGGGCCAGCCTGTTACGGGAACGGTTCAGCTCGGGCAGCTGGTGGCCAGCCCGAGCCTGCCCGCCGAGCTCACATTCGACCGGAAGGTCCTCAAAAAGGGCGTGCTACTTGCCGGGGGAGAAGTGGTGGTGTCCGCACCGGCCGGCACTCCGCGCGTCTTCCTTGTGCTCAACGAATCACAGCAGGCCCTCTTGCCCGCCGAGGCCCAGGTGCGCCTCACGAACGGCGAGCACGAGTGGAGCGGTGTGGTGGGCGAGACCCGCAAGAACGAGGAGTCCTTCACCTACGAGGTCGAGATCCAAGGCGTCGGCGGTGGCACCGTGTGCGACGACGACTGCGAGGGGCTCACCCCCGGCAGCGAGCTTCAGGCGATCATCGAGATTGTGCCGCAGGTCTCCGGCCCGCTCGTGCCGCGCTCGGCCATCATGACCGACGCACTCGGCGCCACCTATGTCGTCGACGCCGCCGGCGAGCGTCACGACGTCGTGGTGCTGGGCGCTTCCCAGGGCGTCGCGGTCGTCGACGGGATCGATGTGGGAAGCGAGATCCGCGTCTTCGGCGAGGGCGACTGATGGACACGCTGCGCGCCAACAACGTGAGCTTCGCCTATGGCAAGGGCCCAAGCGTGCTCGAGGGGCTCTCCTACGACTTCCACCCCGGGGCACTCACGGCCCTCACAGGCCCGTCCGGCTGCGGGAAGTCGACCTTCCTCTATATCCTCGGGCTCATGCTTCAGCCGCGCTCGGGGGCGGTCTGTGTTGGGGAGCGGGACGTTAGCGGGCTAAGCGACTTTCAGCGCAGCACCTTTCGGGCCCGCAACATTGGATTCGTCTTTCAGGACTCCGAGCTGGACGACTTCTCACCGATCCTCGATTCCGTGGTGGAGCCGGGACTCTACGTGGGCAACACGTACCGACAGCTCGTTGAGCGCGGTACGGAGCTACTGGCCAAGGTGGGGCTGAGCGGCTTCGAGGGCAAGCGCCCCACCAAGATCTCGGGCGGCCAGGGCCAGCGCGCCGCGATGGCTCGCGCGCTCATTAATAGCCCGGCGATCATCCTCGCCGACGAGCCGACCGGAAACCTTGACCGCGGCAACGCGCAGACTATCCTCTCCCTCCTCCAGGAGGAGGCACGTGCCGGCCGCACCGTCGTCGTCGCCACGCACGACCCGTTTGTCATCGAGGCGTGCGATTACGTGCTCGATGTCAGCGCGGGGGTGGAGGTATGAGGTTGGTGCAGTTGCTACGCGAGGCGCGGCGGGACGCGCGCCGGCAGGTGGTCCCCACCCTCCTCCTCTTTATCGTCTCGCTCGGTGCGACGCTCGGCGCGCTGCTCACTGCCGGACAGCAGGTGGCTCAGCGCGAAGCCTTGGCAGGCGAGCTCAACGATCCCTCGGCGCGCGTGCTCACGGTTCGCGAGGCCACGGGCAAGCTCCTCAATGCCCAGGTGGTCCAGCTCTTGCGAACCACCCGTGGCGTGGAGTCGGTGATCGGCGTGGGGGAGGTACTGGAGGTGGATGCGGCCGTCCCGGGCGCCAAGACCACCGCGTGGCAGGTGACCGACCTGAGCGTGCCGTTCGTCCTCTCCCACGGGCGCCCGCCCGCCGACGGCGAGGCCGCGATCGACGAGGAGGTCCTCCGCAAGCTGGGCTGGGAGGTGCCCTCCGGCGTCGTGCTCACCAGCGCCGGGAGGGAGTTTCCCGTGGTGGCGGGCGCGACCGTCCGCCCAGGATACGAGGTGTTCGCCGAGTCAATGGTCGTCCAGAACTCCGAGCTACAGACCATGCGTAGCATCGTCGTCATGGCCGATGCCATCGACGCCGTGCCCTCCATCCAGGCCGCGATCCGCACGTACGCGGCCGAGGAGTCTCCGGGCCAGCTGACCTTCGAAAGCTCGGGGCTAGCCATTGCTGACCGCGTGACGTCCGGGGACTTTGCCAGCTGCACGAAGTCGGCCCTGCTGACCGTCATCGGGCTCGGTAGCGTCCTCACCACGGTGGTCTCCCTTGCCTACGTGCTCCTCTACCGCCGGCTGCTGGGGCGGCGGCGAGCGCTGGGGATCACGCGAATAGACCTCACAGCACTAACGCTGGTGAGGGTGACGCTACCGATCGCGCTAGGAGCGGCGCTCGCGGGCCTGGCAGCCGACGTCGTGGCGCGCGTGTGGCTGAGCCCGATTCCGCCGCAGTTCACGGTGGCGGTGGCGCTCGTGATGGTGCTGACCTCGTCGCTGACGGCGCTCATCCCGATCGCGTGGGCGGTCAACAGAGATCCGGTGGCGATCTTGCGCACGGCGTAGGGCGCGGCGCGGGCGAGGGAAAAGTACCCCGAACAGGATTCGAACCTGCGACCTTCTGCTCCGGAGGCAGACGCTCTATCCCCTGAGCTATCGGGGCCCGGCGATTCGTCAGTCTAACACCGCAGGCCGCGCAGAATCGAATCGTGTGGTGATACCAAATTGGGTGCGTCGGCGGGCGCCGGTATGCTTGGTGCATGACACCTGAAGAACTTTCTGCCTTTATACGCACCTCGCTCGAGCAGGCGATCGCCGCCGGTGAGGTCAACCTGGATCCGGCCGACCTGCCGGACGTGAAGGTCGAGCGCCCGCGCAGTCGCGAACACGGCGATTGGGCCACGAATGTTGCCCTGCAGCTGGCAAAGAAGGCGGGCACGAACCCGCGCGCGCTCGCGGAACTCCTCAAGGGCAGGATTGCAGGCTCGGAGGCGATTGCGGCCGTGGATATCGCGGGCCCGGGATTCATGAACATCACGCTGAACGCGGCCGCCGCGGGTGAGCTTGCTCGCATGATCGTGGAGGCCGGGGAGGCCTACGGCACGGCGAATGTGCTGGCGGGCTCCACCATCAACCTTGAATACGTCTCGGCCAACCCCACCGGCCCGATCCACGTGGGCGGCGCGCGCTGGGCCGCCGTCGGCGATTCGCTTTCCCGCATCCTCAAGGCCAGCGGTGCGGACGTGGTACGCGAGTACTACTTCAACGATCACGGCGCCCAGATCGACCGCTTCTCTAAGTCCCTGCTCGCTCGCGCCCGTGGTGAGGAGGCGCCGGAGGACGGGTACGGGGGCCAGTACATCGCCGACATCGCCCAGCAGGTGATCGCCGACGAGCTCGCGGCCGGGCGCCCGGACCCGGCAGGGCTTGACGACGACGCGGCGCGCGAGGTCTTCCGCGAGCGCGGCGTCAACCTCATGTTTGCCGCGATCAAGGATGAGATGCGTGACTTCCGCGTGGAGTTCGACGTGTACTTCCACGAGGATTCGCTGCACGAGTCGGGCGCGGTGGATGCGGCGATCGCGCGCCTAGATGAGCAGGGCGTGATCTTTAAGGCCGACGGCGCCACGTGGATCCGCACTACGGACTTCGGCGATGACAAGGACAGGGTGATCATCAAGTCCGACGGGGACGCGGCCTACTTCGCGGGCGACATCGCCTATTACCTGAACAAGCGCGAGCGTGGCGCGGACCGCGTGGTCATCATTCTGGGCGCCGACCACCACGGCTACATCGGGCGCATGTACGCGATGGCGCGCGCTTTCGGTGACACGGCCGGCCAGGGGGAGAACTTGGAGATCCTCATCGGCCAGCTGGTGAGCCTGGTGCGGGACGGGGAGCCGGTGAAGATGTCCAAGCGCGCCGGCACGATCGTGGTATTGAGCGACCTGGTGGAGGCGGCCGGGGTGGACGCCGCCCGCTACTCGCTGGTGCGCGCCGCGATGGACTCCCCGCTGGAGATCGACCTGGGCCTCATTACCTCCAACACGAACGAGAACCCGGTCTACTACGTTCAGTACGCCCACGCGCGCACCTGCGCCGTGGACCGCAATGCGGCCGAGCACGGCGTGAGGCGCGATGCCTTCGACCCGGCCCTCCTGGATGGGGAGGCGGACGAGGAGCTGCTGGCAACGCTCGCCCAGTACCCGGTGATCGTGGCGCAGGCGGCCGAGCTTCGCGAGCCGCATCGTGTGGCCCGCTACCTCGAGGAGCTGGCGGGCAAGTACCACTCGTGGTACGGCATCTCGCGCGTGACCCCGCGCGGGGATGACCCGGTCAGCCCCGTCCACCAGACCCGCCTGTGGCTCAACGACGCCACCGGTCAGGTGCTGCGCAACGGTCTGGCGCTGCTCGGCGTCAGCGCCCCGGAGAGGATGTAACCGTGGTGGCCCGCGCACCCGAGCCGACAGGCCGCCCGGACGGGGTGTGGTCGGCGAACGTCGCCCGCACCGAGTCGGGCGAGCTTGCGGTGGCGGGCGTGCCCGTGACGCAGATCGCCGGCGAGTTTGGCACGCCCACCTACATCTTGGACGAGGCGGACATGCGTGCCCGGGCGAGGGCCTGGAAGAACGCGATGGATGTGGCCTTCGCCCCGCTCGCGGGCGCTGACGTCTACTACGCCGGCAAGGCCTTCCTCAGCAAGGCCGTGGCCCGCTGGATGGCTAAGGAGGGGCTGAACATCGACTCGGCCTCCGAGGGAGAGTTGCGCACGGCGCTCGCGGCCGGCGTGCCGGGCAGCCGCATCGGCCTGCACGGGAACAACAAGTCGGATGCCGAGATCACGCTCGCGCTCGAGTGCGGCTCGGCCCACATCGTGGTCGACTCCCTGCCCGAGATCGAGCATGTGGCGCGTATCGCGCGGGCGGTCGGCACGCGCGCCCCCGTCTACGTGCGCCTGACCACGGGCGTTCACGCCGGCGGGCACGATTTCATCCAAACGGCCCACGAGGACCAAAAGTTCGGCCTGTCGGTGACCACGGGCGCGGCGCAGGAGGCCATCTCCCGCATCGCCGCGAATCCCGCGCTCTCGCTCATCGGCCTGCACTCCCACATCGGCTCCCAGATCCTCGCCGCTGACGGCTTCGCACAGGCAGCGCGCGCCGTGCTGGACGTGCGGGCGTGGGCGGCGGGCCAGGGCATTGAGATTACGGAGGTGGACCTGGGCGGGGGATACGGCGTGCGTTACACCGACGCCGACGCCGTCCCGCCAGCCCCCGAGGAGTTCGCCCGGGTGCTCGCCGCCGCCGTTTCCGAGCACGTGGCACAAACGGGCCTGCGCCCGCCGCGCGTGTCGATCGAGCCGGGCCGCTCGATCGTGGCACCGGCGATGATGACCCTCTACACGGTGGGCACGATCAAGGACGTGGTCACCGATTCCGGCCCGCGCCGCTACGTTTCCGTGGACGGCGGCATGTCCGATAACCTCCGTCCCGCCCTCTACGGCGCCCAGTACACGGCGCTCGTGGCGAACCGGCTCGTGGAGGGCGAGGAGGCGCGCTGTCGCGTGGTGGGCAAGCACTGCGAGTCGGGGGACATCGTGGTTCACGACGTCGCTCTGCCGCCGCTCGCGGCCGGGGACCTGCTGGCCGTGCCCGTCACCGGGGCCTATGGGCGCTCGATGGGATCGAACTACAACATGTTGCCGCGCCCTGGCGTTGTCTCAGTAAGAGACGGACACTGCAGGGTTATCCTCCGCCGTGAGACAATCGAGGATCAGCTCGCCCTTGACGTGGGCTAGTGCGAAAGGACGACATGAGTATCAAGATTGCGCTCCTCGGCTGCGGCACCGTGGGCACTCAGGTGGCCCGCCTGCTGTCCGAAAACAATGCGCTGCTCTCGGCGCGCGCCGGGGCGGACCTCGAACTAATCGGGATCGCGGTATCGAACCTCGCCGCCGAACGCGACCCGGCGATCGACCGGGCCCTGCTCACCACTGACGCGGCCGGGCTCATCGAGCAGGCCGACGTCGTGATCGAGCTCATTGGCGGCATCGAACCCCCGCGCACGCTCATCCGCCACGCCCTCGAATCGGGCGCCTCGGTGGTGACGGGCAACAAGGCGCTGCTAGCCGAGCACGGCCCCGAGCTGTATGACCTGGCGAAGGAAAAGAAGGTCGACCTGTATTACGAGGCGGCCGTGGCCGGCGCGGTGCCGGTGGTCTACGCGGTGCGCGAGTCGCTCGCGGGGGACTCGGTCAAGGCGATCAAGGGCATCCTCAACGGAACCACGAACTACATCCTCGATGAGATGACCACCAAGGGCCTCACCTTCGACGAGGTGCTCGCCACCGCCCAGGAGCTCGGGTACGCGGAGGCGGACCCCACGGCCGACGTCGACGGCTTCGACGCCGCTGCGAAGATCGCGATCCTCGCCTCCCTCGCCTTCCACAAGCGGGTCTCGCTCGCCGACGTCGACGTGGAGGGCATCCGCTCGATCACGGACGCGGACATCGAGGCGGCCACGAAGAACGGCTACGTCATCAAGCTGGTGGCGACCGCAACCCAGGCCGGCGGCAAGATCGAGACGCGCGTGGCGCCCTCGCTCGTGCCCGTATCCCACCCGCTGGCCTCCATCGGCGGTTCCTTCAACGCGGTGGTCATCGAGGCCGAGTCCGCGGACCGACTCATGTTCTACGGCAGGGGAGCGGGAGGCGCCCCCACGGCGTCGGCGGTGCTGTCCGACGTCGTTGCAGCGGCGGCGAAGAAGGTGCTGGGTGGGCGTGCCCCGCAGGAGATCGTGCTCGGCGAGTCGGAGTTCATGGGCGCCGGGGAATCGGTCTCGCGCTACTTCGTGCGCCTGCAGGTGGCCGACAGGGTGGGCGTGCTCGCTGAGGTCACGGACGCGTTCGCGGAGGCGGGCGTGTCGATCTCGGCCGTCAACCAGGAAGTTGACGGCCAGCCTGGCCTGGCGGCGCTCGCGATTACTACGCACGCCGCGTCTGCCGCCGACATGGCGGCTACCATCGAGGCTGTAGGAAAGATTAGTGACGTGCATGAGGTGGTGCGCGTTTTTCGGGTAGAGGACGAATAATGGCTCATCAGTGGCAAGGACTCATCAGCGAATACCGTGAGCGGCTGCCGTTTGCGGACTCGGACCCGGTGGTCACCCTCAAGGAAGGTGGCACGCCGCTCGTTTATGCCAAGGCGCTGTCGGAGAAGCTGGACGCCGAGGTGTACGTCAAGGTGGAGGGCGCGAACCCCACCGGCTCGTTCAAGGACCGCGGCATGACCACCGCGATCTCGCAGGTGCTGCAGACTGGCGTGGAGGTGGTGGCTTGCGCCTCCACTGGTAACACGTCGGCGTCGGCGGCTGCCTACGCCGTGGCGGCGGGGCTGCAGTGCGCTGTTATCCTGCCCGCGGGCAAGATCGCGGCGGGCAAGCTCGCCCAGGCGATCGTGCATGGCGCCCGCCTCGTGGCGGTGGACGGCAACTTCGACGACTGCCTCAACATCGTGCGCGAGCTGACCGACTCCCACCCGGTGGCGCTCGTCAACTCGGTTAACCCCTACCGCCTGCAGGGTCAGAAGACCGCGGCGTTCGAGATCGTGGACGAGCTGGGTGACGCCCCGGACATCCACGTGTTGCCCGTGGGCAATGCCGGCAACATTTCGGCCTACTGGATGGGCTATAACGAGTACGCCGGCCGGACCACCCTGGCCTCCTTCGACGACTCGGCCCTCCACATGGATCCCGTGGCCGCGAAGGTGCCGCAGATGTGGGGCATTCAGGCGTGGGGCGCGGCACCGCTGGTGCTCGGCCACGTGGTGGACCAGCCCGAGACGATCGCCACCGCGATCCGGATCGGCAACCCGGCCTCCTGGAAGTACGCCGAGGCCGCCCGGGATGATTCGCGCGGCTGGATTGACCGTGTACGCGACGAGCAGATCCTCGCCGCCCAGAAGATCCTCGCCTCCGAGGTGGGGGTGTTCGTGGAGCCGGCGTCGGCGGCGTCGGTGGCCGGGCTCCTCCAGGCCGGCGAGCAGGGCAAGGTGCCGAGCGGTGCGAAGATCGTGTGTACGGTGACCGGCAATGGCCTGAAAGACACGGCCACCGCGCTGGGCGACATGGAGCTGGACTTCGATCCGATCGAGCCGACCACGCAGGCCGCCGCCCGGGTCCTGGGGCTGTCATGAGGATCGTGAACGACACGGCGCGGGTACGGGTGCCGGCGTCGTCGGGAAATCTTGGCCCGGGCTTTGACTCGATGGGCATGGCTCACGACGTGTGGGATGAGGTCTCGGCTACCCTCACCACGGGTGCCTCGAAGGTGATCGTGGTGGGCGAGGGGCATGACACGCTTCCGAAGGACGAGACGCATCTCATCATCCGTGTCATGCGCGAGACCTTCGAGCGTGTGGGCGCGCCGGCCGCCGGCATCGAGCTGGTGTGCCGCAACGCGATCCCGCACGGCAAAGGTATGGGGTCTTCGGCGGCGGCGGTCGTGGCGGGCGTGATGCTCGTGCGCGAGATGCTGGGGAGCCCCGCCGAGTTCACGCTCGAGCAGGTGCTCAACATCGCCGCCGAATACGAAGGCCACCCGGATAACGCCGCGCCCGCGATCTACGGCGGTGTCACCGTGTCTTGGACCGAGGGCGAGGGCTACCGCACGGCCCAGCTCGCGGTTTCCCCGCAGGTGAGGACCACGCTGCTGGTGCCGCACGAGGTGTTACCGACGACGACGGCGCGCGCAGTCCTGCCGCCCACGATTCCGCACGCGGACGCCGCGTTCAACGCCGGGCGGGCCGCGCTGCTCACCCACGCGCTGGCGAGCGATCCCTCGCTGCTGTTTGCCGCTACGGAGGACCGCCTCCACCAGGGCTACCGAGCCGATTCCATGCCGCACACGGCCGCGATGCTCAAGGCGTTGCGCGAGGCGGGCTGGCCCGCCGTGGTGAGCGGGGCTGGGCCCACGATCCTCCTGTTTGCGCAGGTGGCGCCCGAGATGGCGAACATTTTGGCCAAGCAGGGTTTCCGCACGGTGGACTCGAAGCAGGTTGCCGGTGCTCACATTTTGGCGCGTTAGGTTTCCCAAAACGGCCGTGCGCGTGTAGGCTAGCCCCTGACGTGATTGGCTGATTGCCGCGTCAGCGAGGCCCGCTGGGCCCGCGCCACGCACATGTTTCGAGCGCACTGCGCCATCGTGCGGATTATTAACCAAGTGATCTCCGGCTTTGTCCCGGATCCGAGGAAGGAACCTCGTGAGCGAAAATCCAACGCCACCCACAGGCCCCATTTCGACGATGCGCCTTGCCGACCTGCAAGAGTTGGCGGCCTCCATGGGCCTTTCGTTGCCGGCCAAGTCCCGCCGCAACGACTACATTTCTGCCATCCGTGAGGCGCGCTCCGGCCAGGCGCCCGCGAAGAAGGACGCGGCCGAGAAGCCGGCAGGTGCCGAGAAGCCGGCGGAGAAGAGCGCCGAGCGGCCCGCGCGTCGTGACAAGACCCAGCCTGCTGATTCGCAGGCGGTCAACCAGCACGGCGATCCGAGTGCCCGGCTCGACCTGCCGCCGGTCAAGGGCCGGCCGGCGAAGGAGCTGAGCCAGGACGAGAAGAAGGCGGCGCTCGACGCGCTGGGCGATGCCGCCGAGCGTCGTGCCGAGGAAAACGCGGACGACGACTCGCGTGGTCGCCGCGGCCGCCGTCAGCGCAGCCGCAACCGCAACCGCGGCGATCGCAATGACCGAAACGACCGGGGCGAGCGTTCTGAGCGGGGCGACCGTAATAACCACAATGATCGCAATGATCGCAACGATCGGAACCGCGACCGCGACCAGGATCGCACCGAGCGCGAGGACGACATCGAGTCGGGTGACGTGCTCATCCCGGTGGCCGGCATCCTCGACATCGACGGCAACAACAACTACCTGCGCACGGGCGGCTACCTGCCCGGCAAGAATGACGCCTACGTCTCCACCCAGATGATCCGCCGTTACGGCCTGCGCCGAGGCGACGCGATCCAGGGCGCAGTGCGCGACGCGTCGGCGGCGGGTAATCGCCGCGGCCGCCAGCACAAGTTCAACCCCTTGGTGGAGGTCACCGCCATCAACGGCATGGCCCCGGACGAGGCGCGCGAGCGGCCCGAGTTCAACAAGCTCACCCCGCTCTACCCGAACGAAATGCTGCGGATGGAGACCACGCAGAAGGCGCTGACCACCCGCGTCATCGACCTCGTGGCCCCGATCGGTAAGGGCCAGCGTGGCCTCATCGTCTCCCCGCCGAAGGCGGGTAAGACCGTGGTCATGCAGCAGATCGCGATGGCGATCGCGAACAACAACCCGGACGTTCACCTCATGGTGGTGCTCGTGGACGAGCGCCCCGAGGAAGTGACGGACATGCAGCGCCTGGTCAAGGGCGAGGTCATTGCTTCCACCTTCGATCGCCCGGCCTCCGACCACACGATCGTGGCCGAGCTGGCGGTGGAGCGCGCCAAGCGCCTGGTCGAGCTCGGCCAGGACGTTGTCATCCTCCTCGATTCCCTCACCCGCCTCGGGCGCGCCTACAACCTGGCCGCCCCGGCGTCGGGCCGTATCCTGTCGGGTGGTGTGGACGCCGGCGCGCTCTATCCGCCCAAGAAGTTCTTCGGCGCGGCGCGCAACATCGAAAACGGCGGCTCGCTCACCATCATCGCCTCGGCGCTGGTGGAGACGGGCTCGAAGATGGACGAGGTCATCTTCGAGGAGTTCAAGGGCACGGGCAACATGGAGCTGCGCCTCTCGCGCCAGCTGGCCGACCGCCGTATCTTCCCGGCCGTGGACCTCAACGCTTCCGGTACGCGCCGCGAGGAGCTGCTGTTCAGCCCTGAGGAGCTCAAGATCGTGTGGCACCTGCGCCGCGCGCTGGGCACCCTCGAACTGCAGGAGGCCTCGGACTACGTGCTGGGCCGCATGCGCAAGACCGAGTCGAACGCTGAGTTCCTCATGTCGGTGGTGCGAGGTATGCAGAACGCGGACTAGGAGTGGGGCCGGCGGTGTGACCAACGGGGCACCGCCGGCCGCTACCCAATCCCTTGCGTGCTGTGGTTAAATTGACCGTCGGCTTCTGGTTCACCGGCTCGCCGGACCCAGGGCATCAAACGATCCAAGGAGAAAGAAATGAAGCAGGGTATCCACCCCGATTACCACGACATTCACGTCACCTGCACCTGCGGCAACGAATTCGAGACTCGGTCCACGCTTCCGGGCGGTTCGTTGCGCGTTGAAGTGTGCAGCGCCTGCCACCCGTTCTACACGGGCAAGCAGAAGATCCTCGACACCGGCGGCCGCGTGGCCCGCTTCGAGGCTCGCTACGGCAAGCGCACCAAGTAACTGGGCTTTACAACGCCGGTACAGTGTTATCTGTACCGGCGTTGGCTTTTATGTTGAGAGATTAGGTTCATGAGTGAGTTCCCTGCCGCGCAGGCCGCGGCCGAAGAGTATGCGGACATTGAAAAGCAGATGGCGTCCCCCGAAGTGCTGGCCAAGCCGGAGAAGCTACGTAAGCTGGGCCGGCGCTACGCCGAGCTGCGGCGTGTGGTGACGCGCTACGAGCACTGGCTGGCCGCCTCCACGGATCTGAGCGAGGCGAAGGAGATCGTGGAGCTCGGCGGAGAGGACGGGGAACTGTTCGCCGCGGAGTTGCCGCGTCTGCAGGCCGAGGTGGACGACGCGGCCGATTCGTTGCGTGACGCGCTGTTGCCGCGCGATCCCGACGACGGCCGAGACGTCATCCTCGAGGTCAAGGCGGGCGAGGGCGGCGAGGAGTCCGCGCTGTTCGCCTCCGACCTGCTGCGCATGTACCAGCGCTATGCCGAGTCGAAGGGCTGGTCCACCCAGATCCTGTCGCACACCGACACGGACATGGGCGGGTACAAGGACGTCCAGGTGGCGATCAAGGCCAAGAATGTGCCGGAGGATCCGTCCGACGGCGTGTGGGCGCACCTGAAGTATGAGGCGGGCGTGCACCGCGTCCAGCGCGTGCCGGTCACGGAGTCGCAGGGCCGCGTGCACACCTCCGCCGCCGGCGTCCTCGTGTTTGCCGAGGTGGACGAGCCGGAGGAAGTGCAGATCAACGATAACGATCTGCGCATCGATGTCTACCGCTCCTCGGGCCCGGGCGGCCAGTCGGTCAACACCACGGATTCGGCCGTGCGCATCACCCACCTACCCACGGGCATCACCGTGTCGATGCAGGATGAGAAGTCACAGATCAAGAACCGTGAGGCGGCCATGCGCGTGCTTCTGGCACGGCTGCGCCAAGCCCAGATGGAGGAGCTGGCGGCCAAGGAGGCCGATCAGCGTCGCTCGCAGGTGCGCACCGTGGACCGCTCCGAGCGTGTGCGCACGTACAACTTTCCCGAGAACCGGATCGCCGATCACCGCACGGGATTCAAGGCTCACAACCTCGATCAGGTGCTCGCCGGCCACCTCGACGACGTCATCACCTCCCTGCGCGAAAAGGACGAGGAGGAGCGCCTCCAGGCGGCAGCCGACGAAGCCGAGGCCCAGTAAATGTGGGCGCAGGCGATCGCCCGGGCGTGCGCTGAGCTGACCGCCGCGGGCGTGCCCTCCCCGGAGGCCGACGCCCGCCTACTCGCCCAGCTCGTTGCAGGGGAGCGAGTGCAGGGGACGCCATCCCCGCAGGAGCTGGCCCGCTACGAGGAGCTCGTGGCCGCCCGCGCCCGCCGCGTGCCGCTCCAGCACCTGGAGGGCACGATGTATTTCCGCTACCTTGAGCTCGAGGCGCGGCCGGGGGTGTTCATCGTGCGGCCTGAGACCGAGTCGGTGGTCGAGGCCGCGCTGGCCGACATCCGAGCGTTGCCGGATCCGCTGGTGGCGGACCTGTGCACTGGCTCGGGCGCGATCGCGATCTCGATCGCCACCGAATCGAACGCCCGCGTGCTCGCGGTTGAGCGCTCTGCCGATACCTTCGCCTCCGCCGCCCTCAACAACGCCCGCTACGGCGGCCTTGTCAGCCTCGTCCAGGGCGACGCGCTTGAGGAGCTGGAGGAGTACGCGGGCCGCATCGACGTCGTCGTGAGCAACCCTCCCTACGTGGCGCCGTGGCACGAGCTGTCGCCGGAGGTGCGCCAGGACCCGGAGCTCGCGCTGTTTGGCGGCGGGACGGACGGGCTGGATCTGCCCCGGCAGTTGGTGGCGCGCGCCCACCTCCTCCTGCGAGGTGGGGGTATCCTCATCATGGAACATGGAGACGAGCAGGGCGAGGCCCTCCGCGCGGCCGCCACCGAGTGCGGCTTCGTGGACGTCACCACCGGGCGTGACCTGGCCGGCCGGGACCGGTGGCTGCGCGCACGAAAGGAACGCCAATGAAAGTACCGGCGAGCGACCAGCGCGCCATTGCACTGGCCAGCGCGGCGATTGCGCGCGGGGAAGTTATCTGCCTGCCCACCGACACGGTTTACGGCATCGGCGCCGATCCCTTTAACACCGACGCCGTCACCCGGCTGCTGACAGCCAAGTCCCGCACGCGCGCCAACCCGCCGCCCGTGCTCGTGGCCGAGGGACAGGCCGAGGAGCTGAGCGAGGAGATCTCGCCGGCGGCCCGGGCGCTCATGGAGGCCTTCTGGCCGGGAGCGATGACAATCGTGGTGCCCGCGCGCGCCTCGATTGGCTGGGACCTGGGCGAGACGAACGGGACCGTGGCGCTGCGCATGCCCGATTCGGATACCACGCTTGCGCTCCTTCGCGCGGTGGGCCCGCTCGCGGTGACGAGCGCCAACCAGCACGGCCAGCCGCCCGCCACTGCGGTGGAGGCGGCGATGGACCAGCTCGGCGGCGCGGTCTCCCTTTACCTCGACGGCGGCCCGTCGGCCGGGGGAGTGGCCTCCACGATCGTCAGCGTGGTTGGCGAGCCGACAATTTTGCGTCAAGGCGCGATCAGCGCCGACGCCGTGTGGCAGGCGCTGGCGTGAGAACCTACCTCCTCATCCTCGTCCTCGCCGCGGCCCTCACCTACCTGCTGGTGCCGCTGGTGTTGCGCATCGCGCTCGCCACAGGCGCGATAACCCAGATCCGCGAGCGTGACGTCCACTCCACCCCGATCGCCCGTCTGGGCGGTGTGGCGATGTTTGCCGGGCTCGTGGGGGCGCTCGCGCTCGCCAGCCAGATCCCCTACCTGCGTGAGGTGTTCGCGCCGAGCACGGGGGTGTGGGCGATCCTGTGGGGCGGGGCAATCATGTGCGTCCTGGGCGCGATCGACGACGTGTGGGAGCTGACCTGGTATTCGAAGTTCGCCGGTGAGATCCTGGCGGCCGGTGTGATGGCGTGGCAGGGCGTGCAGCTGGTGACGGTGCCGCTTTTGGGACTGACCGTGGGCTCCACGCGCCTGACCCTGTTTGCCACAATCATCGCGGTGGTCGTGGTGGCCAATGCCGTGAACTTCGTGGACGGCCTGGACGGGCTGGCGGCCGGGGTGGTCGGCATCGCGGCGTTCGCCTTCTTCATCTACGCCTACTACCTCACCCGAGAGGTCTCGCCCGGTGACTACACCTCCGTGGCGACGACCGTGCTCGCGGCTCTCGTGGGCAGTTGCGTGGGCTTCCTGCCGCACAACTTCCACCCGGCGAGGATCTTCATGGGTGATTCGGGCGCACTCATGCTCGGTACCGTGCTCGCGGGCGCCACGATCCTGGTTACGGGTCAGATCGACCCGGCCACGGTGGGCGCCCGCCAGGCCCTGCCGGCATTCATGCCGCTCGTCATCCCCCTGCTCGTGCTCCTCATTCCGCTCATTGACCTCACGTGGGCCGTGTTCCGCCGCGTGCGCCAGGGGCGTTCGCCCTTCTCCGCCGACGCCGGCCACCTCCACCACCGCCTCCTGCGCCGGGGCCACTCCCACACCGTGGCCGTGCTCATCTTGTACATGTGGACCGCGATCGCCTCCTTCTCCGCCGTCGCCTACACGGTCTATCCCGGCCCGCGCGTGCTGGCGGGCGCGGCGCTCACGATCTTCGCCGGCACTGCGGTGACTTGGCAGAAGTTCGGAAAGCGCCGTGCGGCGTAGGCCGGGCGAGTCGTACACGGCGGCCGGGCTGATCGCTCGGGCCACGCTGGGCGCGGCGGCCCTGGTCGGCGTCGTGACCGTGATCGCCGCGCTCCTCGTCCCGGCCGAGCGCCTGTCCATCTTGGCCGGCGGCGGGATCGCGGTGCTCATCAACCTCGTGACGCTCAGCGCGAGCGCGCTTGCCGCGCGCTATTTCGCCGACGCGCAGGGTGCGGCGATGGTTGGGGCGTACGTGGTGAAGATGGCGGCCTTCGGGGTGGCCTTGCTTGCGTTGCGGGGTTCGGGGCTGAACCTGCGCGTGGTCGTCGGCGTCTTCGCCCTCGCCCTCCTTGCCTCCCTCCTCGTTTACTCCGTCCTTGCCCTCCGCAGGGCCGGCCCACACGTGGGGCAGGGGTAGCGGAAAACCACCGGTCAGGCACGCGCCACGAGACGGGCATAAGTCACAAAAATCTCCGAGCGAGACCAGGGGGTCATGGGTTACCTTGGAAGCAAGGAAAATACTCAGGTAGAGTGTTTTGAGGTCGTGTCAGCATCGACGCACATGAGGACATCGCACTAGTTGGGGTTTGAACGCACTGTGAATCTTTACGCGCTTGCAACGCTACCCATCTTCCTCACGGGGGAGGGTGAGAGCTTCGTTCCGCCTACGCTCGAGCACGAATTCAACCCGCCGGCGCTTTTCTTCGAAGGCACGATCTTTGAGATGAACCGCATCATCATGGTGCGCATGATCGCCGCCCTGGTGCTGGCCTTCATCCTCATCTGGTACGCGCGCAACCGCAGGCTCGTCCCCAACCGCCGCCTGGCCGCCGTCGAATCCCTCCTTGACTTTTCCAAGGTGCAAATTGGCGAGGAGATCCTCGGCAAGGAACGCGCCCACCAGTACCAGCCCCTGATCATGACCATCTTCTTGGGCATCTTCTTCATGAACATCACCGGCGTGGTGCCCGGCCTGCAGATCGCCGGAACGTCGCTGATCGGCATGCCTCTCATCTTCGCGATCTTCTCCTACGTGGGCTTCATCGCGGCCGGCGTCAAGGCCCGCGGGGGCCTGCGCTTCTTCAAGGAGCAGCTCTTCCCGCCGGGCGTGCCGTGGCCGATCTATTTCATCATGACGCCGATCGAGTTCCTCTCCACCTTCGTGCTACGCCCGGCTACGCTCACCCTGCGACTCCTCATGAACCTCGTGGCGGGCCACCTCATCCTCGTCCTGTGCTTTGCCGGTACGCACTTCCTCTACTTCACGCTGTCGGGCGCGCTCGGCGTGGCCACCGGTACGGTGACCTTCATCGGCGCACTCGCGTTCATGTGCTTCGAGATTTTCGTCGCGGCACTGCAGGCCTACATCTTCGCGATGCTGACGGCCTCCTACATTTCCCTGTCCATTTCAGAACACTGATACCCACTCAACAAAAGGAAAGAAAACAATGATCGGAAACATCGCCACCATCGGTTACGGTCTTGCTACCCTCGGCCCGTCTATCGGCATCGGCATGATCGGCGCCAAGAACCAGGAAGCAACGGCTCGTCAGCCGGAGATCGCGGGTATCCTCCGCGTCAACATGTTCCTTTCGATCGCGTTTGCGGAGGCCCTGGGCCTGATTGGCTTCGGTGCTGGCCTCGTCTTCGGTGCATAAGAATGCGTGAGACGATTCTTGCAGAGGGCGACGACTACAACCTGCTCTTTCCTGCACCGTCGGAACTCCTCTGGGGCACGCTGGCGTTCATCCTCGTGGCTGTGGCGGTCTACAAGTTCGCCTGGCCGTCGTTCGTCGCGATGCTTGACGAGCGCGCGGAGAAGATCGAGGAAGGCCTGAAGGCCGCTGAGGTCGCGCGCGCCGAGGTTGCCGACCAGCAGGCTAAGCTCGCGGAGGAGATCCGCGAGGCCCAGCGTGAGGCCACGGGCATCCGCGAGAACGCCCAGGACAACGCGAAGGCGATCATCGCCGAGGCCCAGGCCAAGGCCCGCAGTGAGGCCGACGGCCTGATCACTAGCGCCCAGCGTCGTATCGACGCCGACTCGGAGGCAGCCCAGCGCTCCCTCCAGGCAGAGGTGGGCGTGCTGGCCACGGAGCTGGCCGGCCGCATTGTGGGCGAAGCGATTGCTGATGAGGCGCTCGCCCGCCGTGTCATCGATCGCTTCATGGATGATCTTGAGACGATGACCCCGGAGCTGACGGAGGCGGAGTCCTAGGATGCGCGCAGCAAGTCAAGGCGCGCTCGACCGGGCGCGGGAGCGGTGGGAGCCGTTCGTCGCCACCCAGGTGGGCAAGGAGATCGAGCTGGCCCTCCAGATGTTCTCCATCGTGGATGTCATCAAGGTCTCCACGGCGCTCACCAACGCACTCGAGGGCGGATCGCGGGACGCGCAGGCGCGTGCGAAGCTCGCACGCGACGTGTTCGGCGGGCGCGTGAGCGACGGAGTGGCCGAGCTCGTGGAGGGACTCGTGCGCGAGGAGTGGTCCCAGCGGGATGACCTGCAGCGGGCCATCGAAGCGCTCGGGGTTGACACGATCCTGCTGGGCGCCCGTCGCGAGGGCGTGCTGTCCACCGTGGAAGAGGAGCTCTACCAGACGATGCGCCTCTACTCGGACAACCGCGATCTGCGCCTTGCCTTCACCACGCCGAACCTGTCCCCGGAGGCCCGCCACCGGTTCGCCGAGCAGCTGTTCCACAACCTCCAGCCGTGGACCGTGGCGCTCATCCGGCGCTCGATCGCGCGCGAACACCACACGATCCCGGGCCTGCTGCGCCGCTACACGTTCGCAGCCGCGCGCCTGGACGAGCACATGGTGGCCGCGGTGACCAGCGCCCTGCCGCTCACGCGCGAGCAGGAGGAGCGCCTGGCACGCATCCTCAGCGCCAAGTACGGCACGCCGGTCAAGATCCACGTTTCCATTGACACGGAAGTCATCGGAGGCCTGCGGATCTACGTGGGGGATGACATCATCGATGGCACTATCGCCAGCCGACTCGACTCGGTTCGAGGGGCATTTACCAACTGATTTTGAAAAGCGGCCTAGCCGCAAGCGAGCGAAGGAAGATAAATGGCTGAACTGATCAAGCCGGAGGAAATCCGGGCTGCGTTGGACAGCTTTGTGAGTTCGTATGAGCCTCCGAAAGCGGCCAGCGAGGAAGTCGGCCACGTCACCCTGACGGCCGACGGCATTGCCCGCGTGGACGGGCTGCCGGGCGCTATGGCGAATGAGCTTTTGCAGTTCGAGGATGACACCCTCGGCTTGGCGATGAACCTGGAAGAGGAAGAGATCGGCGTCGTCGTCCTCGGTGAATTCGAGGGTATCCGCGAGGGCATGGAGGTGCGTCGCACCGGGGAAGTTCTTTCCGTCCCCGTGGGCGATGGCTACCTCGGCCGCGTTGTCGATCCGCTTGGTAAGCCGATCGACGGTCTGGGCGAGATCACGGACCTCGACGGGCGCCGCGCGCTCGAGCTGCAGGCCCCGGGCGTCATGATGCGTAAGTCGGTCCACGAGCCGCTGCAGACCGGCCTCAAGGCGATTGACGCAATGATCCCGATCGGGCGCGGCCAGCGCCAGCTCATCATTGGCGACCGCAAGACGGGCAAGACCGCCCTGGCGATCGACGCCGTACTCAACCAGAAGGCGAACTGGGAGTCGGGCGATCCGACCAAGCAGGTGCGCTGCATCTACGTGGCGGTGGGCCAGAAGGGCTCCACCATCGCTTCTGTGCGGGCCACGCTCGAAGCCAACGGCGCGCTCGAATACACCACGATCGTGGCCGCGCCCGCCTCCGACTCGGCGGGCTTCAAGTACCTCGCCCCCTACACCGGCTCAGCCATCGGCCAGCACTGGATGTACCAGGGCAAGCACGTGCTCATCATCTTTGACGACCTGTCGAAGCAGGCAGAGGCCTACCGCTCGCTGTCCCTCCTGCTGCGCCGCCCGCCGGGGCGTGAGGCCTACCCGGGCGACGTGTTCTACCTGCACTCTCGCCTCCTCGAGCGCTGTGCGAAGCTCTCCGACGAGCTCGGTGCCGGCTCGATGACGGGCCTGCCGATCATCGAGACAAAGGCCAACGACGTCTCGGCCTACATCCCCACCAACGTCATCTCGATCACGGACGGGCAGATCTTCCTCCAGTCGGATCTGTTCAACGCCAACCAGCGCCCCGCTGTCGACGTCGGCATCTCCGTGTCCCGCGTGGGCGGTGACGCGCAGATCAAGGCGATGAAGAAGGTAGCCGGCACGCTGAAGATCACGCTGGCGCAGTACCGCGCCCAGGCGGCGTTCGCGATGTTCGCCTCCGATCTTGACGCGACCACCCGACGCCAGCTCACCCGCGGCGAGCGCCTCATGGAGCTACTCAAGCAGCCGCAGTACACCCCGTACGCGGTCGAGGACCAGGTGGCGTCCGTGTGGGCCGGCACCAACGGTTACCTCGACACGATCGAGCTCAAGGACGTGCACAAGTTCGAATCGGGCTACCTCGACTACCTGCGCCACAACACGAACGTGCTGCAGACCATCCTCGAGACCGGCAAGCTGGAGCCCGAGACGGAGGAGGAGCTGAAGGCGGCCACCGCCAAGTTCCTTGACTCCTTCACCTCCGCCTATGAGACCCACGAGCTGCCGACCGACCAGGTCGATCCTGCCCAGAAGTCGCAGGAGCAGATCGTTCGGTCCAAGAGGGGTTAGTAGTGGCCGGCGAACAGCGTATCTACAAGCAGAAGATCAGGGCGACCGAGACGCTCGAAAAGGTCTTCTCCGCGATGGAGCTCATTGCGGCTTCTCGCGTGGGCAGGGCGCGCAAGCGCGCGCTCGGCCAAGATCCCTATACGCAGGCCCTGACCAAGTCGATCGCGGCGGTTGCCGCACACGCTGACGAGAGCCACCCGATGCTCAACGAGCGTACCGACACGAACCGGGTCCTCGTCTTCGTGGTCACCTCCGATCGCGGCATGGCCGGCGCCTACTCGGCATCCGTGCTGCGCGAGGCGGACCGGCTACGCGAGGAGCTCGAGGCCCAGGGCAAGGAGCCGGTGCTCTACGTCTTCGGCCGGCGCGGGGTGTCGCACTTCAAGTTCCGCGGCGTCGAGCTCGCCGGCTCGTGGACGGGGGAGTCCGACAACCCGAGCGCGGACACCGCTCACGAGATCGCGCGCGAGTTCCTCGCCCGCTTCCTCGCCTCACCGGAGGAGGGCGGAGTTGCCGAGCTGCACACCGTTTACACGCGGTTCGAGTCGATGATCACGCAGAACGTGGAGGTGCGGCGGATGCTGCCGCTCGTCGTCGTCGACGACGAAGCCGGGCTTCACGAAGAGGCGCCGCTGTACGAGTTTGAGCCCTCGCCACGCCAGCTCTTCGACGCCCTGCTGCCTATGTACATCGACCAGCGCATCTACGCGGTCCTGCTCATGGCGGCCGCATCGGAGCTGGCCTCGCGCCAACAGGCGATGCACGCGGCCACCGAGAACGCGCAGAACCTCATCGAGGACTACACGCGCCTTGCGAACAATGCTCGCCAGGCAGAGATCACCACTGAAATCACCGAAATTATCTCCGGCGCGGACAGCCTCGGAAAGTAGCGCCAAGAAGGAAATGACTATGACAGATACGTCTCAGAAGCTGGCTGATGGCCGCATCATCCAGGTGGTCGGAGCGGTCGTGGACGTCGAGTTCCCGCCGGATGGCCTTCCTGAAATCAACTACGCCCTCGAAGTCGAGGTCGCCCTGCCCGAGGACGAGGCGGACGGCGCCGAGGTCACGAAGACCATGGTGCTCGAGGTGGCCCAGCACCTGGGCGACAACATCGTGCGTACGATCGCGATGAAGCCCACCGACGGCCTGGTGCGCGGCGCGAAGGTGCGCAACACCGGCGCCCCGATCTCGGTGCCCGTGGGCGACGTGACCAAGGGCCACGTGTTCAACGTGGTGGGCGAGTGCTTGAACCTTGAAGAGGGCGAGACCCTCGAGGTCACCGAACGCTGGCCGATCCACCGCACAGCCCCGAACTTCGATCAGCTCGAGGGCCAGACCAAGATGTTCCAGACGGGCATCAAGGTGATCGACCTCCTCACCCCGTACGTGCAGGGCGGCAAGATCGGCCTGTTTGGCGGCGCGGGCGTGGGCAAGACCGTGCTCATCCAGGAGATGATCCAACGCGTTGCCCAGGATCACGGCGGTGTGTCCGTGTTCGCCGGCGTCGGCGAGCGCACTCGCGAGGGCAATGACCTCATCATGGAGATGGAGGAGGCCGGCGTTCTGGACAAGACCGCCCTGGTCTTCGGCCAGATGGACGAGCCGCCGGGGGTGCGTCTGCGCATCGCCCTGTCCGGTCTGACGATGGCGGAGTACTTCCGCGACGTGCAGAACCAGGACGTGCTACTGTTCATCGACAACATCTTCCGCTTCACGCAGGCTGGCTCCGAGGTCTCCACGCTGCTGGGCCGCATGCCGTCCGCGGTGGGCTACCAGCCCACGCTCGCCGATGAGATGGGCGCCCTCCAGGAGCGCATCACGTCCACGCGCGGCCACTCGATTACGTCGCTGCAGGCCATTTACGTGCCTGCTGACGACTACACCGATCCGGCGCCTGCCACGACGTTCGCCCACCTGGATGCGACCACCGAGCTCTCCCGTGAGATCGCCTCGCGCGGCCTGTACCCGGCGGTGGACCCGCTGGCGTCGACGTCGCGCATCCTCGACCCGCAGTACGTGGGTCAGGCGCATTACGACGTGGCGACCCGCGTGAAGTCCATCCTCCAGAAGAACAAGGAACTTCAGGACATCATTTCGATCCTGGGCGTGGACGAGCTCTCCGAAGAGGACAAGATCACCGTTGCGCGTGCACGCCGCATCGAGCAGTACCTCTCGCAGAACACCTACACGGCCGTGAAGTTTACGGGCGTGGAGGGATCCACGGTGCCGATCGACGAGACGGTTGAGGCCTTCCGTCGCATCACCGAGGGCGAATACGATCACATCCCGGAGCAGGCGTTCTTCAACATCGGCGGCATCGAGGACATCGAGCGCGCCTGGGCGAAGATTCAGGCCGAGTCATGAGGCTAGAGATCGTTACGCGAACCGGGGGCCTCTACAAAGGTGAGGTCTCTGAGCTCGTGGTGCCCGCATTCAACGGCGAGATGGGTATCCTGCCGGGTCACGCCCCCGTCATGGCCGTGATCTACAAAGGCACGGTACGCCTGGTGGAGAATGGGGAGCCGAAGTCCTTCAAGGTTGGCAACGGCTTCATGACCGTGGACCAGGACGACATCACGGTGGTCGTGGAGGATTACGACGACGCCGAGGCCAACGCCAAGATGTTCGAGGAACTGGGCGCGGAATAGGAACGGGCTGATATGGGCGAGGGCGGCATCTGGTGGATCATCGCGATCCTTGTGATGCTCGCTCTCGCCCTGTCATCCCTCTACCTGTATCGCATTCGCTACTTGCTCAATCACGAGGCCTCGATCCAGGTGTCGGTGCGGGGCGAGGACGGGGCGTGGCACAACGCGATCGCGATCCTTGGGCCTGAGTCCCTTGACCTGTATTCCACGCGCTCCCTGTCCTTGGCGCCGAAGGTGCGGTGGGTGCGCAACACGATGAGTTTTGAGGTGCAGCGCCCGCGCGGGGGTATCTCCGTGGTCACGGTCCTCATGCCCGGCAAACCAGGTAGCGCGGGGGAGAGCCGGCGGGTGGCCTCCAGTCCGGAGGAGATGGCGGCGCTGCTGTCCTGGATGGATTCCTCGCGCCCCTCGGCCGAGCCCACGCTCGGGTAGGGGTGAGCCGGGCGGGCGGCGTCGTGCGGCGGCTTGCATTGCCGGGCAGCGTCGTGAGGTAGCGGGCGCAAGACGCGCGGGCCGGGCGCTCTGCTAGGCTGGAGCTTCTAGCGGAAAGGAAGCTCGTGCGAATCGTCATTGCGACATGCTCTGTGGATTATTCTGGTCGCCTCGATGCCCACCTTGAGCCCGCCAAGCGGGTAGTCATGCTCAAGTCAGACGGGTCGGTGCTTATCCATTCCGATGGCGGGTCGTACAAGCCGCTGAATTGGATGTCGGCGCCGTGCACGATGCGCGTGGAGGAGCCGGAAGCAGCGGAGGCTGAGCGCGGGATTACCGAAAAGTGGCGGGTGGAGCACGCGAAGATGGATGACGCGCTCGTCATCCACATTTTTGAGATCCACGAGGACATCACGGACGATTTGGGCGTGGAGCCAGGCCTGCTCAAGGACGGCGTAGAGGAACACCTGCAGCGCCTGCTCGCCGAGCAGACCGAGATCCTAGGCGCGGGCACGCAGCTGGTGCGGCGCGAGTATCCGACGGCGATCGGGCCGGTGGACCTGCTGGTGACGGACGCGCAGGGGCGCCACATCGCGGTGGAGGTCAAGCGCCGGGGCGGGGTGGACGGCGTGGAGCAACTGACCCGCTACCTTTCGCTGCTCGAGCGCGATTCCACGCTCCGTCCGATCCGCGGCATCTTCGCGGCCCAGGAGATCCGTCCACAGGCGCGGGTGCTGGCGGAGGACCGGGGGATTGAGTGCGTGGTGCTCGACTATGACGCGATGCGCGGAGTGGACCGGCCTGAGGATCGGCTGTTCTGATGGCCCGGCGGCGGAACAAGTATCAGCGTGAGGTTCGCCCGCTCGATCCGGAGCGGTTGATGAACTACACCCACTACGAGACCGCCGATAACGGCATGGAGTTCAAGGTTCACACCATCCGCGCGGGCACCAAGGAGTACGTGTGCCCGGGGTGTAACGGGATCATCATGGTGGGGGAATCGCACGTGGTGGCCTGGACGGAGGACAGCTGGTTTGGCCCACAGGCGGGCCAGGAGGCGCGCCGGCACTGGCACACGTCGTGCTGGCGGGCGAAAGGGCGCCGCTCCACGGGCTTCTAGTGGTAGCGTGGTTTTATGATTGCATATCGTAGAACTGGGCCAGCGTCTGACCTTCCGCTTGTGCTTCTTCATGCACTGCCGTTGGATTCGGCGATGTGGAATGCCGTGCGCAGCGAGCTTTCCGACGTCGACATCCTTACCTTCGATGCCCCGGGCTTCGGGGAATCCGAACTGACCGCGGAGTTCATGGCGGGCGAGCCGAGCATCGCCACGTTCGTGGCCGCGATGAAGGCGCGCCTGGACGAGCTGGGCATCAAGCGCATCGCGCTCGGCGGGTTGTCGATGGGCGGCTCGGTGGCCGCGGAGTTCACGGTCACGTACCCCGAGCTCGTGGCCGGCCTTGCCCTCATGGACACGAACATCAATTCCGATGATGCCGACCGCAAGGCTTTCCGCCGCGACGCCGCCGCCAAGGCTGACGCGGGCCAGGGCTATGAGACGGTAAAGGACTGGACGACCACGATGGTGGGCCCGGATGCATCGGACGAGGTCCGGGCGTCGTTGGACGCCCGCTTCCGTGCCCTGCCGAATGAGGGCCTGGCGTGGATCCAGCGGGCGATGGCGAACCGTGAGGATCGCACGGACGCGGTGGCGCGGGTGAAGGGCCCGGTGTATTTCATTCGTGGTACGGAGGATCCCACGGCGTCGATGGAGAGCTACATGAAGCTCGCCTTGCGTACCGACCAGCCACGGATCAAGGAGATCCCGGGCGTGGGCCACTTCGCGGCTGATGAGAGCCCGGTGGAGCTGGCGGCCATTTTGCGCGATTTTTACGCGCACGTAGCCCGCTAAGTGGTGGCTAACTGGTAATTCTGGAGCCGATCGGGGCCGATACGGCCATGAAACCTCTCAGATTCACGAGTTAGCAACGCCGCGAGAGCGAAGAGGGCCCCGGGCGCATGCCCGGGGCCCTCGACGTACCAGCGTCCACTTGGCAGAGCTTATCTACTCGGCTCCCTCGCCGGCACCGCCTTTCCCGGCTTTGTCTTCGGCCGAATCGACGATCTCCTCGAGTGCCATGGAGTGTGAGGAGGAGGTGAGGATCGCCCGGATGTCCTCCAGGTAGGACTGGAGGGAGTTGCGCTGTTCGCGCAGGGAGGCCACGTGCTCTTCGGCGGATTTGCGCTCGCCGTCGGCGGCGCTTTGCGCGGCGGAGCGGATGCGGTCGGCCTCCTCGCGTGCGGCCTCGAGGATGACGGCGGCCTCTTCGCGGGCCTGGGTGAGGATGGCGGCGGCCTCGGTGTTCGAGGTGGCGGTGAGCTCGTCGGCCCGCTTGGTGGCTTCGACCACCCGGGCTTCGGCGTCCTGTGCCTCGTTTTCGGCCGCGCTCACCATCTCCTCGGCGCGGGCGCGCAGTTCGGCGGCCTGCTCAGTGAGGGCGCGGGCGGATTCGGCGGCCTTCGCGGCGATCTCGTCCTCCGCCTCGGCGCGCATCTTGGCCACCTCCTGGGCCACCGTGGAGCGCAGATTGGTCATCTCCTCTTCCGTCTGGGCCCGAAGGGCCGCGGCCTCATGTTCGGCCTCGGAGCGCAGGGCGGTGGTGTCCTTGTCGGCGAGCGTGCGCAGGCGGGCGGCCTCGCGTTCGGCGGAGGAGACCATTTCGTTGGCGGTTCGACGCGTGGTTTCGGACAGGGTGGCCGCTTCGGCTTCGGCCTTGGTGCGCATAGTGGTGGCCTCCGTCTGGGCGTGCTCGAGGGTCTTTTGGCTTTCGGATTCGGCGCTGGCGCGCAGCTGGGCGGCGCGGGACTTCGCGTCGGCAACCAGCGCGGCAGCGTCCTGGCGGGCGCGCATCATGAGGTCGAGCGCCTGTTCCTCGGTGGAGCGCAGGAGGCGTTCCACGCGCGAGCCGAGCCCGGAGTAGGAGGGCCGCTCATTTTCCCGCAGCGCGTCCTGGGCCTCGGTCAGCTCGGCGGAGAGCTGGAGGATCTGCGCGTCCAGGCGGGAGACGTGATCCCGCGTCTGCTCGAGGCTGGCCTCCAACTGGGAGATGCGCTCGTCTACCTGAGCGCGGTCGTATCCGCGCATGACGACTGGGAATTGGTCGGTCACATTGGCTCCTTGATCGGTTTTCTCTCCCTACAGCGTAGTGTCACCGCGCCGTCGAGTCACTCACACTACGATGATTTTATTACCTGTGTCAGGATAGTGTTACACAATTGTTATCAAAGACTACTGGATGCTGAGGAACTGGTATGAAACGGATCGGCGGCCTGCTTTTGGTTATCCTGGGCCTGATCGTGGCGGTTTTCGGGATTGTCCGGGCTGCCACGGCTGAGGAATCGACCGTCGTTGAGGTGACGGTGCCAGGCGGCGAGTCGCAATTCATTTTCACCGCACCCGGCGTCCTGGAGATGGTGAATGACACGGTGGCGGTGACGCTCGAGGGCGAGGGCACGGTCCAGTGGGCGTTGGCCACGACGGGCGACGTCCGGGCCTACGTGGGCGACGCCCCGGCTACCGAGGTGACGGGCCTGGAGAGCTGGGAGGCCGCGTCGTCGGACACGGTCCCGGGCACGGATGAGGCGCGTGCCGCAATTGACGAGGCGGCGGCCAGCGAGGCCGGCTTCGTCATCACGGGCTCTGACCTGTGGCTCGATTCGGGCTCGGGGGAGGGGTCCGTGGAGCTCGAGCTCACGCCCGACACCAGCTTCGAGCAGTCCCTCATCGCGACGACGTCCACCGGGCAGGCGCCCGACCTCACGCTCACGTGGAACAGGCCGCTGGCGCTGTCGAACCCGATGCCGGTGATCGCGATCGGCGTGCTCCTCCTGCTGATCGGAGCTCTCCTTCTGCTGAGCGCGCGCCAGGCGCAGCAGGACCAAGCGAGCGTGGCGAAGAGCTACCGCGAGCGCAAGGAGCGCTCCGAGGCCGAGACCAGTATCATGCCGAAGATCCGGGGCGATGAGTCGCCGGAGGAGTTGGGCGTGCGTCAGTCGGCGGCTGAGCAGACCGGAGGCGCCTTCGGCGCGGGCATCCTTCCCGCCGTCAACCAGGAGCTGCGCGAGCGCGAGCTGAGCGACGCCGACCGGGTGGTGCTTCCCGTAGCGGACGAGGATCCCGACGTCGATCCCGCGGCTGTCGATGAGGCCGTGGAGCCGGCCGTAGAGCCCGAAGGATCTGAGGCTAACGCCCCCGCGGAGGCCGAGCAGGCTGAGCCAGCGGAAGGCGAGCCGACGGAAGTGGAGAGTGGCGAGCTCGGCGCGGACGACGTCGTCGGCGAAGCGGCCGAAGAGGAAAAGGACTGGCGGGCGCTGTGGAATTTCAAGTGGGGTACTCCGTTCCAGAAGGGAGACGAGGATGCGTAAGGCGGTGGCGGCGATTGCCGTAGTGACGCTGATGGGCGGCTGCGCGAGCGAGCAGGCGGTCCCGAGCCCGGTAAGCGGGTCGAACCCGCAGGTGGTGGTGGCGGACGCGAAGTTCGCCGAGATCGCCCAGGCGGCGGCAGATGGGATTGCCGCGGCGGACACGAGCCTGAACGCGGATGACCTCGGCGTGCGCGTGGGCGGGCCGGCCAAGACTTACCGCGCGGCCCAGCTCAAGCTTGAATCCCTGCTGGGCGACTCCTATGACCTCGACCCGCTGCTGGTGGATACGGATGCGACCCCGGTGTCGTCGGGCACGGCTTTCCCGCGTTCGATGATGGCCGTGGTGCCGCCGCGCGACGGGCAGAACCTGACCTCGCTGGCGGTGTGGAGCCAGGACTCGGCGCGCGGCAACTACCACCTGTGGGCGGACGTGGCGTTGTTCCCGGGCGTGGACGCGCCCACCATCGTCTCGCAGCTGAACAACGCCGAGGGCTTCCCGAACGTCGAGCCCGCGGACTACGCGGTGGACCCGAATGAGGTGCTCGCCGCGTACGTGGCCTACAACGGCACCCGCACCCAGCAAGCGATCGCTTTCGAGGCGGAGGACCCGCTCTACCGGCAGATCGCCAACCAGCAGGATGCCTTCGTGCAGTCGTTGGGGGACCTGGGTACGGCCGCCACGGACTTTTACGTAGGCGACGCGGGCCTGCGCGGCGTGGCCACCGACAACGGCGGCCTGGTGATCGTGGGCGAGATGCGCTACGCGATCCGGATCACGAAGACCGTGGACGGGGCCAAGCTGCGCATCGGCGGGCAGATCGGCGCGCTGTACAACGGCTCGGGGGAGAACGCCACGCTGGAGATCGATCACCAGGGCGTGGCGAACTATTCGACAACAGTGGCGTTCTACGTGCCGCCGGCAGGCGCGGATGCCACGGTGCGCGTGATCGGCTCGGCGGAGCCCACGCTGATTTCCGTGGAGAACGTGGCACAGGACCAGCAGTAAAGAGGAGAGCATATGTCGATGTCTATGGGTGGCGCTGTCGACCTGTCGATGTTTAACACGCCGGAGCCGCAGGCTGCGGGCGGGGCCGTCCAGGGCCCGTGGATTTACGACCTCACGGATCAGGGCTTGCAGGGTGCGGTGACGACGTCGGCGAAGGTGCCGGTGGTGGTGGTCTTCCACTCGTCCCATTCCGAGAATTCCCAAACCCTTGTTGCGATCTTCGAGCGGCTCATCACCGCCAAGGCCGGGCGCATCCAGCTGGCCAAGCTCAGCGTGGATGAGTACGCGGAGGTGGCCCAGTCCTTCGGGGTGAGCGCGGTGCCCGCCGTGGCCGCGCTCTTGCAGGGCCAGCCGGTCCCGCTCTTCCAGGGCATGCCCGAGGAGGCCCAGCTGGCCGAGACCCTCGACAAGCTCGTGGAGACTGCCGCCCAATATGGCATTAACGGCGTGCTCGACAACTCGGCGGCCGCCCCCGAACCGGAGGTCCCGCCGCTGCACCGCGAGGGGCGCGAGGCGCTCGAGAAGGGCGACCTCGCTGCCGCCCACGCCGCCTACACCAAGGCGCTCGCGGAGAACCCCGGCGACGACGAGGCCCAGACGGCCCTCCACCAGGTCGAGCTCCTGCAGCGCATCGAGAAGCTGGATATCGCCGGCGACGTGTCGAGGGTCGAGTCCGTGCTGCGCGCCGCGGCCGAGGCGCCGGTGAGCGACGTCGAGCCGCACCTGACCGCCGCCGACGTCGAATTCTCCCTCAACCGGCCCGACGCCGCGTTCGCCCGGCTCATCGAGGTGGTGCGGGCAACCAGCGGGGAGGATCGTGACTCCGCCCGCGAGCGCCTGCTTGCCTACTTCGACATCCTCGGGCCCTCCGAGGTGGTCACGCAGGCGCGTAAGGCGTTGACGAACGCGCTGTTCTAACGGGCGGCCAGCCTGACAATGTGGAGATAGACAATAGTTTCGAACCGTGGAAGGACTCGGCGTGAAACTCTCGCTCTTTAATCGACTTGCTAACGTCGAAACTCCGACGGCCACGGAATCTCTGCTCCAGGAATACTTCCAGGATCATTTCCCCAACATCGCGTTTGAGAACATTGAGGACATCGCGGCGGGAGCAGGAGTGAGTCCCGCGTCCGTCACCCGCTTCGTGAGGAGCCTCGGATACGCGGGTTTCCGAGACTTCAGCGGTGCGGTGCGGGAGGAGGTGCGGGAGAACTTTGATTCCCCCGCCGAACGCAACGTCGCGCAGATTGAACCGTCGCGGCCGGCGGCGATGTGGTCGGCACAGGTGCAGACGGCAGAGGCGAGCATTGGCTCCTCTATCACGGAGGAGAGCGCGCTGGTCTTCGATGAGATCGTTGAGTTGGTGCGGGATCAGTCCCGGCCGCTCTATCTCTTCTCTCACGCCTCGGGGCGCTACCTGTTGCGCTATTTTTACCTGCTCGCGCGCTACCATCGGGGCAACATGAGGTCGCCGGAAGACATCGACGTCTTACCCCATGAGCTTGCGGGAATCGAGCCGAATGCTATTGCCTTGATTTCGATCTTTGACCGGCACCCGGCACCCATTAAAGGCCTGATCGAGTTTCTACACCAGAAAAAGGTTACGACCATCCTGGTGACGAACCGGCCAGCCTCGCCGCTACGCCAGCACGCGGATATCATCATGACGTTGCAGGCCCCGCCGCCGGTCGGCCGGTTCCGTAGCCGAAGCACCCTGCTCGTTTTCTTGGAGGCGCTCGTTGGAGCCCTCGAGAACGAGGGCTCCAACGAGCGCATTGAGCAGATCGAGGAACTGTTTACGAGCCAGGGTCTGATCATCAAACCCGGCCAATCCTCCTAGTCCTGTTCGCCCTGCCTGGCAAGGTGGGCGGACAGGCCCGTGTAGCTGTCGGGCTGCGAGAGTCGATCGAGGTCCACCGAGGCCAGTGCATCAGACAGCTCCGGTGACCGGGACACGAATGCGGCGAGGGTGGTGCCCTTTTCGCGGTACTCGGCCGCGAAATCCTGCAGTACGTGATGGGCGCGGTCGTGCCCGATATGGGGAGCCATTTGCATAAGGATGTTCTCCGTGAGGATGAGTGGACCGTCCAGCTCAGCATTGCGGCGCAGGTGGGCGGCGTTGAACGTGAGTCGGGTGAAGAGGCCGTTGAGCTTCTCCAGCGCGCCCCCGACCAGCACGAGCGTACGGGGCAGGACGTCGCGCTCAACCTCGAGCTGGCGGTGGTCGCGTTCGTGGGCGCCTGGCGGTTGGGTGAGCAGGGTGGCTGTAGCTCCGGCGGCAAGCCGCGCGGCCACGGATGTCTTCATCATGGCGAAGGGGTTGCGCTTCTGCGGCATGGCGGATGAGCCGGAGAGGTGGGCATCCATGGCTTCGAATGCCTCGCCGATCTCGTTGCGCTGCATGTCGAAGAGGTCTTCGGCGATCTTGGCGAGGTTCTGGCCGAGGATGGCCACCACGCAGCACAGCATCGTGATCGAATCGCGGTCAGCGTGCCAGGGCAGCAGACGGAAGGTCAGGTCAAGCTGATCAGCTAGGCCCTCGGCGATTCTCGGCCCATCCTCGCCATTGGAGGCGTAGGTGCCGGCCGCCCCGGAGAACTGGACGCTGAGCGCCTCGTCTCTGCACAGCTGAAGTCGGCGCAGATCACGGTCGAGGCTGGCCTTCCAGCGGCTGATCCGTAGACCGAGCGTGGTGGGCAGGGCCTGCTGGCCGTTGGTGCGCGCCACCATGACAGTCTCTGCGTGCTCGTGAGCCAGACGCTCGCACGTGTCGCGCAAGGCGATGAGGTGACTTTCCATTAGATCGAGTGATTCGCGGATTTGCAGGGCGCGCGCGGTGTCAAGGATGTCCTGGCTGGTTGCGCCATAGTGGACCCAGCCGCGATGCTCCGGGGGAATCGTCTTGCGGATGTTGTCGAGCCCGACGATCAGGGGGTTGCCGACGCCACCCTGGCTGACGGCGTCGACGAATTGGTCGGAGACGCGGGCATTGGCGCGAATGGCCCGGGCGGCCTCCTTCGGAATGATGCCAAGCGTCGCCTGGACTTCGGCGAGCGTGGCCTCGACCTCGAACCACGCCTCGAGGGTGCGCCGCTCGCCCCAGATCTCATCGAAGTCGGTGTAGACGTACCCCCTGCGGGTCAGTGCGCTATCAAGCAAACCAAAAGACACGGTGATTTCCTTTCTATTAGCCAACGATCAGGCTGAGGGTAGTCATGACGACGATGCCGACAGCCATCGGGAGCGCCGTGCGCTTGACGATCGCGGCGGGGCTGACGCCGACTGTTCCAGCGACAGAGATAACGACGCCGGAGATAGGAGACATTGAGCGGAACAGGCCACCCGCGAACTGCATTGGGGTGACGAGGGTGGCAACCGAGCCGCCCATGTCGCTCGCAACCTTAGGAGCGAGCGAGGCGAAGGCAGAGAAGGCGCCGACACCGGAGCCGGTGAGGAAGGTGACGAGGCCGACGATAAGGGTGAGGATGATGGCCATCACACCGATCCCGATTTCGCCGCGCTGGGCGAGACCGATGAGACCGTCGATGAGGCCCGTGATTTTGAGGCCTTCGGCGAAGACCTGTGCAGCGATAATGAGCGCGACCACGGAAGTAAAGATGTTACCCATGCCTGCAAAGAACTGACGTGCGTCAAGGAAGACGCCGTTGATCTCCCGCCTGCGGATCAGCTCGATCACCATGGCGGCGAGCCAGACGACGAAGAAAGCAGAAACGGTCGACAACTCAATGGCGTCGTTCGTGAGCGGGCTGAAGACAATGAGGAGGATGATGGGGCAAATCACCAAAAGGGCGTACCACTTGGGTGCTGACGCTCCCGCGGCCTGTTCCTGCTCGACCTGGATTGCCGAGGCGGCCTCGCGTCGATCGACGTACTTCTGGGTGAAGTAAATGGTGACGGCGATGGCGATCATCGTGGGGATCGCCACGGGTAGCTGATTCTTGACGAAGTAGACGGCGGGGGAGACCCCCCACAGTCTCAGCGGCGAGGATGGCCGTTCCTGTACCAGGGCCCATGGGCAGTGCCGAGACCGACGCGATGACGGCACCCGCCGCGGCCGGGCGAACCCCCGCCGATTTGAGGATCGGCAAGAGGGTGACCAGCAAAAGGAGGGCGAGACCCGCGGCGCTTGGGATCACCATGAAGAGCGATTGACCCAGGAAATAGGCAATGACCAGGAGGACGTAGGGCCGGTGGAACCTCTCCATCGGGCTGGCGGCTACCTCGACGAGTGCTCGGGTCGCGCCGATCTTCTTCATGTAGGCTGAGAAACCACCAGCGGCCATGATGATTAACCCAACCCCTGCGAGCTGGCTCTTGGCAACGGACTCGATGACTCCGAAGATGTCAACCCATCGCGAACCCGAGGTCGCGTCCTCTGACAGCGGCATCGCGCTCGAATCCAGAATGACTGCGGCCCCAATCAGTAACAGACCTGCGAGGAGGAGCACCATGATCGGCTGCTTCCCCTTGACGAGCATGTATCCTGCGCCAATGGTGACCAGGATAGCGAGAATGATGAGAAACATCGCCCACCCCTTCTTAGTGTTGGCGCCATCGCCAACGGCTGAGAATTAGCTTTCATGTCTTCGTTGGTTGAAAACTAATATTCAGAGTACGCCTACGAAAAGAAGTTTTCATCAAAATAGTGGTGTGAATTGATTGTTTTCGCGCCCGCACGGTCAGTTCTTTACGGAGACTCGGCCCGGAATAGGACGTTGGGCCCGGGAGTTTCCTCCCGGGCCCAACCGTGTCCGTGGCGTTCTACAAGGTGTACCACACCGCGGCGTTCGGCGGTATGACCCCGGCGAAGGGCCGGGACTGGACGAGGATCTTCGCGCCGGCAGGGAGCTCGGCGGGCTCGTCGAAGGTGCAGATGACGTGGACGTCATCGCGGCCTGCCAGCCGGGAGACGTAGTGCAGGTGGTGGCCCTCCTCGGGCTCGTTCAGCTCAGCACGGGCCATCCCCAGTCGCTTACGCTCGGCCAGCAGCGTGTGGAAGAGCGTGAGGGGCGATGCCGGGTCGGCGGCCTGCGCGTCGGCGGCCAGCTTGCCATACTCCTTGGGCTGGGGCAGCCAGGTCGCCCCGCTGGGGGAGAAGCCGTAGCCGGGCGCGTCCGCCTGCCACGGCATGGGGATGCGGCAGCCATCGCGGCCGGCCTCGGCGCCTTCGGTGCGGAAGAAGGCGGGGTCCTCGCGCACCGAGTCGTCGAGCGCCATGTGCTCAGGAAGCCCTAGCTCCTCGCCTTGGTAGATGTAGCACGAGCCGGGAAGCGCAGCCTGGAGCACGTGCGCCGCGAGCGCCCGGTCAAAGCCGAGCTCCACGTCCGGCTGCGTGTCGGTGGAGCGAATCCCGTTCGGGCCCTTGCCCGTGACCGGCAGGCCCATGCGGGAAGCCGCGCGGACGACGTCGTGATTGGACAGCACCCAGGTGGTGGGCGCGCCCACGGTGTCCATGGCGGCAAGCGAATCGGCGATGACGGCCCGGTAGGAGTCGACGTCGAACGGCGTGCACAGGAAGTCGAAGTTGAAGGCCTGGCTCATCTCGTCCGGGCGCACGTAGTTGGCCAGGTCCGTCAGCTCGTCCACCCAGGCCTCGGCGACGAGCGCCCGGTCCGGCCCGTACTCGTCGAGCACGGCGCGCCAATCGCGGTAGATCTCGTGCACGCCGGGCTGGTTCCAGTGCGGCGGGCGCGGGGCGTCCCCGATGCCGGAAACCATCGCCACCTCGTAGTTCCAGTTGGGTAGCGCTTTGTCTTTGACCAGCCCGTGGGCCACGTCGATGCGGAAGCCGTCCACGCCCCGATCCAGCCAGAAGCGCAGGATGTCGCGGAACTCGGCCCGCACTGCGGGGTTTTCCCAGTTGAGGTCCGGCTGGCTGGAATCGAACAGGTGCAGATACCACTGCTTGTCGTGCTCCCAGGGCGAGCCGGGCGCGTCGGACCGGTCGCACACGCGCGTCCATGCGGCCTTGCCGAAGATCGAGCCCCAGTCGTTGGGGATCTCCTCCCCTTCGCGGAACCAGTACAGCTCCCGCTCTGGCCCGCCTGGGTTGCGCAGGGCCGCCTGGAACCAGGCGTGCTGGTCCGAGGTGTGATTGGGTACCATGTCCACGATCACCTTCAACCCGCGCTCGTGGGCGGCGCGGACCAGCGCCACGGCGTCGTCATTCGTGCCGAACATCGGGTCCACGCGCCGGTAGTCCGCCACGTCGTAGCCCGCGTCCTTTTGGGGGGAGACGTAGAAGGGGCTGATCCACACCGCGTCGACCCCGAGGTCTTTCAGGTAGTCGAGCTTGCCAATGATGCCGCGCAGGTCGCCGATCGGGCCGGCGGAGGAGGCGAAGGAGCGGGGGTAGATCTGGTAGATAACGGCCTCGCGCCACCACTGGCCGGGGGCGCTTTGGGCATGAAGCAGCATGGGTATCCTTTGAATTGGGTAGGTGAACTTAGTGGCGGGCGGACTCGTGGTGGCGGCTGGTCGATTCGCGCACGATGAGCTCCGGTTCGAACTTCATCTTCCCGACGTCGGCCGGCGCGCCCCCGATCATCGCGAGCAGCGTGGACACCGCGGCCTCGGTCATGGTCTTGACCGGCTGGCGCAGGGTGGTCAGCGGCGGGTCGGTGAAACTGGTGAACGGCGTGTCGTCATAGCCGATCACCGACACGTCCTGCGGGACCTGCAGGCCCATCGAGCGGCAGCGCCGCACGACCCCGAGCGCCATGAGGTCCGAGCCGCAGATGATCGCGGTGCACCCCGCGCCGATCAGCTGGGAGGCCGCGAACTGGCCGCCCGACAGGGTGTAGAGAGTGTGGATGACGCGCGGCTTTTCGTACGGCAGCAGCTCGCGCATCGTATCAAGGTAGGCCTCGGTCTTGTCCCGGGAGGGAAAGAAGCGGATCGGACCGGAGGCCAGGCCGATCTTCGTGTGCCCGAGCGTGACAAGGTGGCGGATCGACTGGCGGACGGCCGAGGCGTCGTCGGCAGAAAAATCCGGGTTGGCGAGGGCCGGGTTGGCGCCGTTGATCGTGATGAACGGGATTCCCAGCTCCGAGATGCGCTCGTAGCGGGCTGTGTTCGCGGTAGAGTCCGCGTGCAGGCCCGAGATGAAGGCGAAGCCCGCCACCCGCTGGCTGATCATAGCCTCCACGTACGCGTCCTCAGTGGCGCCGCCGGCCATCTGCGTGCCAAGCAGGGGAGTGAAACCCTGCACTGTCATAGCGTTGGCGATCTGCTGGGTGAACAGCGGGAAGACGGGGTTGGTGAGCTCGGGAACGATGATGCCGATCTGGCCGCCGCTACGTTCGCGCAGCACCTCGGGGCGCTCGTAGCCGAGCAGGTCAAGTGCGGCGATCACTGCCTGGCGCGTTTCAGGGGCTACGGAATCCTTGCCGTTGAGGACCCGTGAGACGGTGGCGGTTGATACCCCTGCCTGTGCAGCAATATCAGATAGGCGGATCTTTCGGGCCACGGTTTCTCCAAGTCGTCGTTGAACTCACCGACACCTTAGCTTATTTGCAGAGATCTTGCGTGATATTTGCATAACACACTCTCCGTTGAGGTGGGTAAAGCGCGGAAACGCGCGGTTTTCGGGCGTTGTCGCTTGCGTGAATCTTGCACAATCCTTGTAAAGCCTTGCAAAGCGCTTTCGGGAACGTATGATCAAAGACACGCGGAAGGAAGCGAGCAATGAGGCTCCGTAACCTCGTTCGCTCCACCGCATCACACCACATAAAGAGGAGAGAAAATGCGAAGGAGCATTGCGCTTATTGCGAGCACCGGCCTGGCACTGACGCTGGCGGCCTGTTCAGACAACAACTCGTCCGGCAAGGAGACGACCTCTGCCCCGGCAACCGAAACCTCCACCGAGGCCCCCGCTGGCGGCGGCAAGCTCGTTATCTGGACCGACGCGAACCGCGAGCCGGCCTTCAAGATCGCGGCTGACAACTACAAGGCAGACACCGGCAACGAGGTCGAGCTCGTCGTCAAGGAAAATGACCAAATGCGCTCGGAGTTCTCCTCGCAGGCCGCTGCTGGCGAGGGCCCGGACGTCGTCTTCGGTGCCCACGACTGGCTCGGTGAGTTCGTCACCAACGGCCTGGTGGCCCCGGTCGAGCTCGGCGACAAGGCTGGCGACTTCAACGAGCTCGCCGTCAACGCCTTCACCTACGAGGGCACCACCTACGGCGTGCCCTACGCCGTGGAGAACCTCGCCATCTTCCGTAACGCCGACCTGGTGGACTCCACCCCGGCCACCTTCGACGAGATGATCGCCAAGGGCAAGGAAGCCGGCGTCGAGTACCCGTTCATCATGCAGGTGGGCGCCGACGGCGACCCGTACACCATGTACCCCTTCGAGGCCTCCTTCTCCGGCCCGGTCTTCACCCTTGATGGCGACAAGAACTACACCGCCGATCTCAACCTCGGTGGCGACAAGGGCAAGGCCTTCGCCAAGTGGCTCTCCGACAACGGCGAGAAGGGCACCGGCGTGCTCGACACCAACATCAGCTACGACATCGCTGTTGATGCCTTCAAGTCCGGCAAGTCCCCCTACATCCTCGGTGGCCCGTGGATGATCGCGGACTTTGCCGGCATGAACATCGCGGTTGACCCGATCCCGGCCGCTGGCGACATGCCGGCCTCCCCGTTCCTGGGCGTCCAGGGCGGCTTCATCAACGCCGGCTCGGCTAACCAGCTGCTCGCCACCGACTTCCTCGTCAACTACGTCGGCTCCAAGGAAGTCCAGGACAAGCTCTTCGAGATCGGCCAGCGCCTGCCCGCTCTGACCGCCTCCGCTAATGACGCGACCTCCGATCCGCTCATGGCCGGCTTCGCCGCCGCGGGCAAGGAGGCCCTCCCGATGCCGTCGCTGCCCGAGATGGGTGCCGTGTGGGGCTTCTGGGGCAAGACTGAGTCGCAGATCATCGCCGGCGACGCCGATCCCGCAGGCGTGTGGGACAAGATGATTACTGACATCGAAACAGAGATGAACAAGTAGTGATCCATGGAAAGTGCCGGCCGGTCTCGCTGACAGACCGGCACTTGTCCTAAGAACCGAAGGGGAAACGTTGTCTTCGATGACAGTTCAGTCCGAGGCGACCAAGGGCAGGAAGCAGCGCCGCGAAGAGCTCCGCAAGAAGGACTCGCACGCCACCAACTGGTCCGTTGGTTTCATCACCAAGCTCATCCTCATGGCTTTGGTCAACGCCCTCGGCATCTACATTATCTTCACCGCATACACGATGGGCTCGTGGGTGGTCGGCACCCTCATGCTCCTCCTGCTGCTCGGCGTCGACTGGGTCTACTTCTCCAAGCGCACACTTGCCCTGAAGTACCTCGCGCCCGGCCTCGTGTTCCTGCTGATCTTCCAGGCGTTCACGATCGTCTACACCGGCTACATCGCGTTCACCAACTACGGCCACCAGCACACCCTGTCCAAGTCCCAGGCCATCGACGCTCTGGTCCTGCAAAACGCGTTTAAGCGCGTGGAAGGTTCGCCTCAGTACCCGCTCGCGATCGTGGAGAAGGACGGCGATCTTGGCTTTGCCGTCATCGACGACGGCGATCTCAAAGTTGGCACCGCCGAGATGCCGCTTGAAAAGGTCAAGGGCGAGACGGACGGGACGAAGATCACCGCCGTCGACGGCTGGGACATCATCCCGGTCTCCGGCCTGGCCGAGCGCCAGCAGGAGGTCATCAACCTGCGCGTGCCGCTGACCGACAACCCGGAGGACGGCACACTCGGCACCCAGACTGGCTCCACCGCCTTCCAGTTCACCTCGACCTTGCACTACGACGAGGCAAGCGACACGATGACGAACACCGAGACGGGCCTGACCTACAAGGCCAACGGGGAGACGGGCTTCTTCCAGGCCGACGACGGCTCCACGCTGTCCGTGGGCTGGCGAGTCGGGGTTGGGTTCGACAACTTCGTCAAGGGCTTCTCCGATGGCCGCTACGCCCAGCCGTTCGTCAAGGTCCTCATCTGGAACGTCCTGTTCGCCTTCTTCTCCGTGCTCACCACCTTTGTGCTGGGCATGATCCTGGCGATCGTGATGAACGACGAGCGGATGAAGGGCCGCAAGATTTACCGCACGATCATGCTGTTGCCCTACGCCTTCCCGTCCTTCATGACCGCGTTCCTGTTCGCGGGCCTCATGAACGCCAAGTACGGCTTCTTCAACGAGATGCTCGGCACGGCGATCCCGTGGCTGACCGACCCGACCATGGCGAAGGTCTCCGTGATCCTCGTGAACCTGTGGATGGGCTTCCCCTACATGTTCCTCATCGTCACGGGCGCACTCCAGTCCATCCCGGGCGACCTGGTGGAGGCGGCGAAAATCGACGGGGCGAACACCTACCAGGTGTGGCGCAACGTCACCTTCCCCCAGCTCATGATCGCGCTGACCCCGCTGCTCATCTCGTCCTTCGCCTTCAACTTCAACAACTTCAACCTGATCTACATGTTGAACGGGGGCGGCCCGTCGATGGCGGACGCCTCGGTGCCGGTGGGACACACCGACATCCTCATCTCCATGGTCTACAAGATCGCGGGCCTAACAGGCGAGGCGCTGCCGAACTACGGCCTGGCCGCCGCCATGTCGCTGGTGATTTTCCTGATCGTGGGAAGCGTGTCGCTGTACTCGTTTAAGAAGTCGAACTCGCTGGAAGGACTGAAGTAGATGACTGATCTGGCACAGCCTCAGGCGGGTCAGCTTGAGGTGGCACAAAACAAGATGAGTTTCGGGCGCTGGTTCCGCGAGCTCGGATTTAGGCACGTGGTGGGCATGCTCGCGGTGATTTACGCGGCGTTCCCGATCGTCTACATCGTCTCTGCGGCACTCAACCCGAACATCTCCACCACGCTCACGGGCGCAAACGCGCTCTTCTCGGACGTCTCCGTTGAAAACTTCACCGAGCTGTCCGACACCATGTTCTGGACCTGGCTGAAGAACACGCTCATCATCGGCGTGGCCACCTCGGTGGGCACGGTGCTCATGGGCGCGGCGGCGGCCTACGCGTTCTCGCGTTACCGCTTCCAGGGCCGCAAAGTCACGCTCATGTCGCTCATGATCATCCAGATGTTCCCGCAGCTACTGACCTTCGTAGCTATCTTCCTGCTGCTGACAACCCTGGGTGACATCATCCCGTGGCTGGGCATCGACTCGAAGATCGCCCTCATCGCCGTGTACTGGGGTGGCGCGCTCGGTGCGAACACCTTCCTCATGTACGGCTTCTTCAACTCCATCCCGATGGAACTGGACGAGGCGGCGAAGATCGACGGCGCCTCGCACGCCCAGGTTTACTGGACGATCATCATGCCGCTGGTCATCCCGATCCTCGCGGTGGTCGGCCTGCTGTCCTTCATCTCCGCGTTCAACGACTTCATCCTGTCGAGGACTATCCTCACCAGCCAGGAGAACTGGACGCTGGCCGTGGGAATGAACCTGTGGGTGGGCGGTAATGAAAAACACTGGGAGTGGTTCACTGCCGGCTCGATCATCTCGGCACTGCCGATCTTGCTGCTGTTCCTCTTCCTGCAAAAGTACATCGTTTCCGGCCTGACCGGAGGCGCTGTCAAGGGCTAAGGCTCCTTTCCTCGCCTTACCCGGTTCGGCCCCGCGCTCTCGCGCGGGGCCGAACTCGTTTGGGCCACGTGTGGGCCGGCAGACCGCGTTCGCTTAAAAACTCTTGGACGGTTTTGGGGCGATCTCCTCATATAAGAAGATCGCCCCAAAACCGTCCAGTGTATATAAATCGGCTTGTCTCTACTCGGCCTCAAACGTAGCCCAGGCCCGCACCGGCAGACCGTTCGCGCTCGCGATCTTGGGCCAACCGATGGAAATGAGCGCCCCGCGCACCGGCACCTGGTCAAGGTTGGCCAGCAGCTCGAGCTGGAACAGCCCCAGTCCCAGCACGTGGCGCTCCACGGCCAGGTCGCCAGCCGCCGCGCAGTCGACGGCCGGGTCCGTGTCGAGCGTCTCGTGCCCGATCCCGATCACGCCGCGATCGGCGAGCGCGCTCACCGCCTCCTTCGACCAGCCAGGCGAGTGCAGCGCCCCGTCGTCGTCGGCGTTGGCCAGCGCCGCGCCGTCGGGCCAGCGCTTGTGCCAGTCCGACCGGAAGGTCACGAAGCTGCCCGCCGGGATGGGGCCGTGCTCCGCCTCGTGCGCTTCGATGTCCGCCACCGTCAGCGCAAAGTCCGGGTTCGCCTCCACTTCCTCATGCCTATCGATGACGACAAGCGGCAATACCGCCTGATCCACCCCGAAGTCACGGGCGAGTGCGCCATCTTGGTGGAAGTGGCCGGGGAAGTCGATGTGCGTGCCGAACTGGCCGGGGAAGGTCTGGCGCTGAATGCGCAGGTTGTAGGGTGAATCGAAGTCGAGGATCGGGGTGTTGAGCTCGATCGCGCCTTCGGGCATGCCACCCCAGTAGGGGGAGTTTTCGTCGAGTTCGTGCGTGAGGTCCACGCGGGTCAGCTTGAGGTTCCACAGGGACATGGGAGGTCCTTTCGATGTCGTTGAGTCTTCAGCTCAGTTGTCTTCGGTGTCGGTTTGCGGCTAGCACCGCCGTCGTCGGGCCGCCGTCGGTCAGCGACGCCAGCCGCCGTCGTTACAGGCGCTCGCGCACCGACTGTGCGGCATCCACGAGGTTGCGCAGGGACTGCTCGGTCTCGGCGTAGGCGCGAGTCTTAAGGCCGCAGTCGGGGTTGACCCACAGGTGGTCTGCGGCAACGTTCCTCAGTGCGGCCGAGATGAGGTCGGTGAGCTCGGCGGTGTCAGGCACGCGCGGGGAGTGGATGTCCCACACGCCGGGGCCGATGTCGTTAGTGAAGGTGCCCTCCACCGACTCGAGCAACTCCATGCGCGAGCGCGCCGCCTCCGCGGAGGTGACGTCGGCGTCGAGGGCGGCGATCGCGCCGATGATCTGGTTGAACTCCGAATAGCACAGGTGGGTGTGAATCTGGGTGTCCTCCCGCACGCCCGAGGTGGCGAGCCGGAATGCGCCCACCGACCAGCCGAGGTAGTCCTCGTGTCGGGCCTCGTCCAGCGGCAGGAGTTCGCGCAGCGCCGGCTCGTCCACCTGGATCACCGTAATGCCCTTGGCCTCCAGGTCCGCTACCTCGTCACGCAGGGCGAGCGCGAGCTGGTCGGCCACCTCGCCGAGTGGGATGTCACGGCGCGGGAAAGACCACGCGATGATCGTGACCGGCCCCGTGAGCATGCCCTTGACCGGCTTACTCGTGAGCGACTGGGCGTACTCGATCCACTCCCCACCGAGCGAGCGCGTGCGGTAGACGTCGCCCCACAGGATCGACGGGCGCGTGCACCGTGAACCGTAGGACTGCACCCAACCGTTGTGGGTCACCGCGAAGCCCTCGAGTAGCTCGGCGAAGTACTGGACCATGTCGTTGCGTTCGGCCTCGCCGTGCACCAGGACGTCCAGCCCGATCTCCTCCTGCAATTCAATGACGTGCCGGATCTCGTTCTTCAGCACCTCGCGGTAGCCGGCCTCGTCCAGCTCGCCCGAGCGCCGCTTCGCCCGCGCCACCCGCAGCTCGCTGCGCTGGGGGAACGAACCGATCGTCGTGGTCGGCAGGAGTGGCAGATCGAGGCGGGCGCGCTGGAGGGAACGGCGCAGGACGGCGTCCCCGCGGCGGCGGTCCTCGGGGCGCAGGGCGGCGGTGCGCTCGCGGACGCTAGCCACCGTGACGCCGTCGGCACTCGCGCGCTGCTCGAACGCGGCGGTCGAAGCGGCGATGTCGGCGTCGATCGCGTCCCAGCCCTCGCGCAGGCCCCGGTCGAGCGTGACGATCTCCGCTACCTTCTCATCCGCGAACGCCAGCCAGGCGTGCAGGTTGGCATTCAGCGGCTCGTCCCACACCTCGCCCTCGAGCGTATGGGGGACGTGCTGCAACGACGTCGTCGTGGACGCCACAACCCTCGCGCCCGTGGCTCGCGCCCGCTCGAGTTTGTCGGCTGCCTCGCGCAGGTCCGTGCGCCAAATGTTGCGCCCGTCCACGACGCCGGCCGCGAGCGTCACGCCCTCCGCCCGCGCGCCCTCGGGCAGGGAGCCGCGGTCAAGATCGACGCCTATCGCCTCCACGCCCGTCGCGGCCAGGGCCTCGAAGGAGGCCGAGGAGTCGCCGTAGGGGACCGCGAGGAAGATCTGCGGGCGGGACTCGAGAGATGCGAGCTGTGAGTAAACGCGGGCGGCGATCTCGGTGAGGCGGGCCCTGCTGGCGGGCAGATTATCGGTGGCCAACGTCGGCTCGTCGAACTGCACCCACGGCGCTCCGGCGCCCTGAAGCTCGGCGAGGAGGGCGGCGTAAGCGACGGCGACGTCGTCGATACGCGTAAGCGGGTCAAAGTCCGGCTCGCGCTCAGTGCCCTTCGCCAGCGCCAGGAGCGTGACCGGTCCGACGACGACCGGCCGCACCGTGTACCCCGCCTCCGCGGCCTCGGTGTAGCGGGCCACGACCTGGCGGTCGGTGTATGCCACAGCGGTGGTCGAGTCGATTTCGGGGACGATGTAGTGGTAGTTCGTGTCGAACCACTTCGTCATCTCGTTTGCCGGGTGGGAGGCGTCGCCGCGGGCTGCGGCGAAGTAGGCGTCCAGGCCGTCGAGGTCTGCGAAGCGAGCGGGAATAATGCCGGCGAGGAAGGCGGCGTCGAGCACCTGATCGTAGTAGGTGTGGGTGTCTGGGATCGCGGCCGGCTCGGTCAGGCCTAGCTCGGTGAGGCGGGCATAGTTGGCCAGGCGCAGGCTGCGGGTCGCATCGAGGAACTCCTCGCGGGTGGTCTTCGCGGCCCAAAAGGATTCGAGGGCCCGCTTGAGCTCGCGGTTGGCGCCGATGCGAGGATAGCCGAGGATGGTCGAGGGCAGAGTCATGAAAAGTCCTTCGTGTCTTAATGGTCAGTGTGGTCGGGTGCGGAATGAAAACCTGGGAGCCGGCCCGCAAGCGGATCCCAGCAGGGCATTCGTCTAGGCATGATGTTCCTTGGCGACCAGGTCCATGACCGCGAGCGCGGGGACGGCCTTGTTGAAGGTGTAGAGGTGGACGCCGGGGGCGCCACCGTCGAGCAGCTCGAGGGCGAGGTCGGCCGCGATCCGGACGCCGATCCGCTCTTCCTCCTCGGGTGTGGCGGCGGTGGCGAGGGCCTCGAGGATCTCGGGGGAGGCCACCACGCCAGTGAGCTCCTGGGTGCGAAGCACGCGCCGGGTCTCGACCGGCGGGAGGATCCCCGGCACGATCGGGATGGTGACGCCAGCCGCGCGGGCCAGCTCCACGAAGCGGGTGAACTCGGCGGCGTGCCAGGAGAACTGGGAGATGGCGAAGTCGGCGCCGGCTACCTGCTTATGGACCAGGCGCTCGACCTCGGTCTCCGGGCTCGTGCCCGCCGCCGGGTTGCCGGCGGGGAAGGTGGCCACCGCGATGCGGATTGGCTGGAGCGCGCTTTGCAGGGCGAGCGGGGCGGAGCGGGCGTTGCGCTTGTAGTCGACCTCGCGGATGAGACGGATGAGGTCGGTGGCCCGGACCAAGGCGTCATCGGCCGGAGTCCAACCCGGCTTGCCAAGAGGCGGGTCGCCGCGCAGGGCGAGGAACGTGCGCACGCCAGAATCTAGGTAGTCCGTGACGATCTGCGTGATCTCCTCGATCGACGTGCCCACGCAGGTCAGGTGCGCGATCGGGGGAGTGGGCACGTGCCGGGCGAGGATCTCCGTGACCGCCCGGGCCCCGCGCCGATCCTGGCCCGCCGCGCCGTAGGTGACCGAGATGAAGTTTGGCCGGGCGTCCACCAGCTGCTTGACCGTGGTCCAGAACTTCGGGGCGGTCTGCGGGTTGCGCGGCGGCATCACCTCGAACGACGTGGTGATGTGGGAGGGGAGCTGGTCGCTGCCGCGGGCGGGGAGCCAGCCGAAGGACGCCGGATTGGCGGTGGGTTCTGGCGGGTTCGCGGCCGGGCTTGTCACCGTTGGGTCGGTGGCCCGCGCGGCCGGCGTCGGAACAGCAGAGAGTACAGGGGTAGCAGAGGTACAGGTAGCCATGATCATCCTGGAAAAACGTAGGATGTGGGCTCAAACGGCCTCGATCGGCGAGGCGGCTTGTTTTAGAAAAGTGCTACGAGCGCCTGCGCGCCCAACGTGCGCAGGAACCTAGCACACGTACATTCGCGCAACGACACCAGCAGTCATGACCGACTGGGCGTGAGCATGCGCGTAAATCTTCATGGCAATAACTTAACCCGAATCGTTCCCGCTGTCCAAAGGGGACCCTGAAATGTCTCACATTTCGATCGGCCCTAGAGAGTCGAGGAATCGTTGGGAGAATACCGCCCACGATCCTCAGCCTCCATGATCTGTGCCTCAAACATTTTCCGGAAGGCAGTTCCCGGAGACATCAGTTCATCAAAACTTCCAGATTCGAGGATCCTGCCAGCGTCGAGGAGGTAGATGGTGTCCGCCCATTTCAAGGTTGAGAGCCGATGGGAACTGAGGATAAAGATCCTGTCCTTGGCGAGAGCTGCGAACTTCGAGAACAGTTCTTCTTCGCCGGCGGCATCGATGGTGCTCGTCGGTTCGTCTAGGATCCACACGTATTCGTCCATGACCATCGCGCGGGCGATGGCAAGCCGCTGCCATTGACCCCCCCCGACAGCTCGATTCCGCCCCACTGGCTTCCCAGGGGGTGTCAAGTCCGTTCGGGGAGTCCCGGAAAATAGGTGCGATGCTTGCAAACTCTAAGGCGTCCCACAGCTGGGAATCGGCCGCGCGCTGCCTGCTTCCCAACATCAGAAACCGACGCACCGAGATTTCGTAACGCCCATAATCCTGCAGAACAGCGGACACATAAAAGGAAATATGTTCGTCTTCTCCCACGTTGATGGTGCGGTCGCCGATCAATACGCCCCCTGATGCGTCACGCTGTGTGTTCATCAAGGCCTTGAGAAGCGATGTCTTCCCGCTCCCGTTCTCGCCCACTATTGCGGTGAGCTTGCCGGAAGGAGCTTCGAGGGACACATGATCAACGGCGCGTAGCGTGCCGTAGTTGACCGTCACATCGGAGGCGATGAGAGCCTCGGCGTTTCGAACGTCCAAAGGACTTGAGCGCTCGGTAGGTCTGTCAGCAAACGAACGGAGATGCTTGTTCGCCGGCAGCGATGTGACAAGCTCCCCGATCTGGTACCCGATGCCCATCATTGCGCTGATCCCTGCCATCACGCCGGCGGTTCCGGCGAACAATGCGCCGATGTTGTTACCGGAGTCCCTGTAGAGCGTGAGAAGCGCGATTGCAAACAAGCCAGTTGTCACGAGCCCGGCCAGCGAATCACTCGCGATTGACAGCCACTCTAGTCGTTGTCTGATCGCCATATGCGCGCATCGGTGATGCGCAGCTAGCTCGGCGAAAACATTCGTCGCCCGTAGGGTCGATATTTCGACCGCCGTACGCTGGTATGAGATCTGGTCCTGAAGATACGTGGATCGGCGAATCTCTTCTGTTGCCTGTGGCCAGAGGTGGGATTCCTGTTTCCCGTACCAGGCATATGCAAGCGTGGTGGGAATGGGTGCAAGGAGGCTGATCAGTGCGGCTGCCGTGCTGATTTCCCACAAAGAGAGCGACAATGTGAACGCGGTCAGCGTCGCGCACGCGATATTGACCGTTGCCTGGAACTGCGAAGAGACATGTCCCTCGGCAACACACTGCCGCGCCGCTCTCAACTCCTTCATGAACCCTTCGTCGTTAAACTCCCGAGCCGAAGCCTGAGATAGCCGATCCTGGAATAAGGAGGCAGAAGAAAGGTTGATCCTCATCGCATTCACGCGCGAGATTGCGTTGGAGACTTGTTGCCAGGCGTTCCCTGCGCCGAAAACGACGGCAACTAGGATGATGAGCCTGACGGCTCTCTGCTCCGAACCCATCGCGCTGGATAGCAACTTGATCAGCACAACGGTGGCGGCGGGGATTAAAGCAGCAACAATGAGAAACAAGATCGATGCGACAGCGCTAAGTGGAGTAGAGCGCAATCCGAATCGGAAGGCCCAAAGCCAGTGCGGGGTGTTCTTGTACGTCTCCACGGATTCACCCCTCAGCGAGAATCTTGACAATTTCCAATGCTAATCTCTGGTGGAGGTCGGACTCTTTGCCGGAGTACCCACATTGAACCCAGCTTTGTTCCTTTGATGTATCGAATCCGGAAATCACATCACCTATGGACATACCTGCCTGACCAGCACTGTCCCAGCAACTGTAGAGCTGCCCATGAGAGGTAACGACAATACCCTCTGGGTCAAACGGGGTGCCACAGGTTCTGCACAATCCAGAGTGCCCAGGGAGAGTCAAGCTAAAGCCAGCGGCAACTACGCTTCGTGCAAGCCTCACATACTCGCTGATGAATCTTTGGTCATAGGTGTGCGGGGTGTAAAACGGGGTTGAATCAACAACGGTCAAAGTGATCGAGATAAAGGAGTGGCTCCCCTCCAAGCAAGGAAAGGTGGATGCTTTGCTTTTTCTTTGTCGTAGCAAATTGGTGAATGAACCTCGAAATCTGTTCGTTCGATACGGACCGTTTCCCAAGGATTGGTTTACGTCGAGAATGAGATATGTCAGTCCTTTGATAGCAATAATCGCAGGATAAGTTGCAAGCAAACCCAGGCATATAGGCCACAGTTAAAACTCTGGGCTTCTTAGACTTTCCCATAGTCACAAGTAGCCTCAGGGCAACTGCACCGAATCTAGTTACGGTCCCGTTAGGAGTCACCAATGATCTTGGCAGGAAGAAAACGCCCGAACTGCACGAGACGTACGAGTGTTTTCTCCCTCTGAAACCGTACTATGCATCCTCCAAAACACTATTGTGTCTGTTAGTCAGCTTTGCTGGCTAACAGACAGTCGACCTAGAGCAGGCCGGGTACCATTCGACTACGCTACGGGCACTTATCGTCCATCGGAGTAAATGTGCCGAATCCCAGCTTTCGTAAGAGCGCGAGTAGCATCGTCTTCACCTCCTTCCTGTAGGTGTGATAAAGATTGCATCTGATAATGAGTGAACGCTACCCATTCGCGGAACGGATTGATCTGACCCTCTCCAACAGAGTATGGATGTAATCGGGTTGCGCCCCGGTTGCGTCCTTAAGAGTGGTGTATCTGGACTCGGGCTTGGGCGAAGCTTAATTGGCGGCGGCCTGTTGTCGCACTGTGTTCGGCTACCTTTCGATCGATCAACAACCCGTTTAACCTTTGCCAGTGGGCGACTGGGAAGCAAATGGTAAATACAGTGGGCCGCTCGGCTGAGCGGCCCACTGGTCGTTGCTTGGGCTGAAGCCCGTTGAAGTTTGGGCTGACCCAGCCCGGTGATGATTAGCGCGTGGCGAGCGCGACCTCCGGGTCAGGCTGACCGGTGATGCGGTTGCGCAGGTCGCGCCGGATGATCTCAATCACCCACATCCAGATCGCGTGCCCGGGGATCTCTGACAGGTGCTCCTCCCACGGCTGGTTCCACGGTGCCGGGACCACACCCATGGCCGGCATGAGCACCGCGTGGAAAACGAACCACAGGAACACGCCGAAGGCGACGCCCTGCCACAGCTTGATGCCCGGGTAGACCTCGGCGATCAGGCAGTAGAGCACCGCGAAGAAGATGGCGAAGCCGAAGTGGATGAGGAAGGACACCCACGGCAGGCCTTCGTTGCCATTGAAGGTGTAGGAGGCGTGCGTGGTCTGGTCGGAGAAGCCGAGCAGCTCCAGGAATGCCTGCGGCGGGTTGGTCGCGTTGCGCTCGGGGGTGCGCGGCGGGAGGGGGACCTCCCAGCCGAACTTCACAATCGCGGAGACGATTCCGCCGATCAGGCCAACGAGCGCGGCAACCTTATAATTACGTCGGGAAACATCAGTCTTTGTCCACATATATACGATTATTTCACTTAGCGAACCAGCGGTGCCAAATCGGTTCACATGACAGTACATGTGAAACTGTCGGCCCAGCAGATCCACACCGTTGTCGCTCGACCATCACACCGCCAAGGGACCGATCAAAAAGTTTGGACGGTTTCGGGGCTATCTCCTCGCATACGAAGATAGCCCCGAAACCGTCCAGTGTTGTGAAATCGCCGGCTTCCGACCAGCCGCTACGCCCGCTTCGGCGTCAGGTACACCACGCCGTAGGGCGGCAGCTGCACGATCGCCGAGTGGGCGCGGCCCGCGTGCTCCACCGGCTCGGTCTCTACCTGGCCGAGGTTGCCCACGCCCGAGCCGCCGTACTCGACCGCGTCGGTGTTGAGAATCTCCTCCCACACGCCTTCGAACGGCAGCCCGATGCGGTAGTCGTTGTGCGGGACTCCGGAGAAGTTGCACACCGCCACCACGAAGTCGTCCTCGTCCTTGGACTTGCGCAGGTAGGCCAGCACGTTGTGGTCCGAGTCGTTGACTTCGATCCACTCAAATCCGTGGTTGGTGAAGTCGTCGCTCCACAGGGCGGGGTGCTCGCGGTAGATTTCGTTGAGGCGCTTGACGCAGGCCATCACCCCGTCATGGCCCGGGTTGTCGGTGAGCCACCAGTCGAGGCTCTTGCCCGAGTTCCACTCATCGATCTGGGCGAACTCCTGGCCCATGAACAGCAACTTCTTGCCCGGGTGGGACCACTGGTAGCCGAGCAACAGGCGCACGCCGGCCAGCTTCTGCCAGTGGTCGCCGGGCATCTTGCCGTACAGGGAACCCTTGCCGTGGACCACCTCGTCATGCGAGAGCGGCAACAGGAACTGCTCGGAGAATGCGTAGACCAGCGAGAACGTGAGCTCCCCGTGGTGCCACTTGCGGTTGATCGGCTTTTCTTCCATGTAGTGCAGGGTGTCGTTCATCCACCCCATGTTCCACTTCAGGCCGTACCCGAGGCCGCCCTGATCTGTCATGCCGGTGACTCCGCCCCACGACGTCGATTCCTCGGCGATCATCATGATGCCCGGGTGCGTACGGTAGGCGGTGGCGTTGGCTTCCTGGATGAAGGAGATCGCCTCGAGGTTTTCCCGCCCGCCGTACACGTTGGGCTGCCACTGGCCATCCTGGCGCGAGTAGTCGAGGTAGAGCATGGAGGCGACGGCGTCCACGCGCAGCCCGTCCACGTGGAACTCCTCCAGCCAGAACAGCGCGTTGGCCACGAGGAAGTTGCGCACCTCGCGCCGGCCGAAGTTGAACACGTAGGTGCCCCAGTCCGGCTGCTCGCCGCGCAGCGGGTTCGGGTCCTCGTACAGCGGCGTGCCGTCGAAGCGGGCGAGCGCCCACTCGTCCTTGGGGAAGTGGGCGGGCACCCAGTCCATGATGACGCCGATGCCGGCCTTGTGTAGCTCGGAGATGAGGTAGCGCAGCTCGTCCGGATGGCCGTAGCGCGCGGTGGGGGCGTAGTAGGAGGTGACCTGGTATCCCCACGACGGCCCGAACGGGTGCTCGGCCAGTGGCATGAACTCCACGTGGGTGAATCCCGTGTACTTCAGGTGTCCGATGAGCTGTTCGGCGGCGTCGCGGTAGGACAGGCCGTGGCGCCAGGAGCCCAGGTGCAGTTCGTAGACCGACACCGGGCCGGCGTGCGGATCCGTCTTCGCGCGCCCTTCCATCCACTCCTCGTCATCCCACTCGAAGTGGGACTCGGTGATAATCGAGGCCGTCGACGGCGGGATTTCCGTACGCCGAGCCATCGGGTCAGCCTTCTGGTGCCAGCTGCCGTCGGCGTACTGGATCTCGAACTTATAGCGCTGGCCGTCCTCGGCACCGGGGATGAAGAGCTCCCAGATGCCGGAGGTGCCCATGGTGCGCATCGCGGCAGACACGCCGCTCCACGAGTTGAAGTCGCCAATCACGCGCACGACGCGCGCGTTGGGTGCCCACACCGAGAAGCTGGTGCCGTGCACCGGGCCCATCGGCGTGTCATAGGTCTGCACGTGAGCGCCGAGCACCTTCCACAGCTGCTCGTGGCGGCCCTCGGAGAACAGGTAGCGGTCCACCTCACCGATGGTGGGAAGGAAACGGTAGCCGTCATCGGTGGTGGCCTCAAAGTCGCCGTAGGTGGCGCGCACCTGGTAGGTGGGAACCTCCCCGCCCGGGATCGCCACCACCCATACGCCGTTCCATTCGTGGGCGGCGGGGTATTCGGCGTCGGGGGTCACGATCGTCACCGAGTCTGCCAGCTGGCGACTCACGCGGATCGTGACGGTTTCACCGTTGGTGTGCGGCCCAAGGACGTCATGCGGCGAATGGTGAATTCCATTTGAGACGGCGTCAAGAACGTCATGGGAGACAGACATCGGTACGGGTTCAGTCATGTCAGGCTTCCTTCATCGTGCTGGCTAATGGCAATATTCTACGTCGGATTAGTTGTCCTGGGCGCCGATCAGGCGAAGTACTCCGCGCACGGGAATCTCCAACCAGGTGGGTCGGCTCGCCACCTCATAGCTCACCTCATACAGGGCTTTGTCCAAGGTTAGGGCGTCGAGCAGGCGTTGTTCGGAGGTCTCGATCTGCCCGTATCCGGCCATGAACGCCTCCCGCGCGCTCCGCGTCCACGCCTCCAGTTCGGCCCGGTTCCCGCCGGCGAGTTCGGCCGAGCCCCCGGCGTAGTCGAACGAGCGCAGGATGCCGGCCACATCGCGCAGGGCCAGGTCCGGGTGCACGCGTTCGGCAAGCGGGCGCAGCGGCTCGCCCTCGAAGTCCAGCGCCACCCAGCCCCGCCCCGGGGCGTTCAACACCTGGCCCAGGTGGTAGTCGCCGTGGATGCGCTGCAACGGGGGCCAGTGCTCCTCGAGCGCCCCGGCGAACACGGCCTCGATCCGGTCGCGGTAGTCGGCAAGCGCGGGCACCTGGGCAAGGGCCGTCCGGGCGCGCTTGCGCCACTGGTCCACGATCTCGGCCCGCATCGCCGGCGTCGCTTCCACCGTGGGGAAGGCCTCGGCGAGCTGGCGGTGAATGTCGCGCGTGAGCTTGCCCAGCGCCACGATTTCGCCGCATTGCGCGAACGACGCCGTCGTCTCCAGTTGTCCCCGCAGCACCTGCCACGCGTCGGTTGCCCCCGCGAGGAACTCTTGGGCCACGAGCATGTCGGTGCTCGCCGCGCCCCACGCCCCGGTCACCGATCCGTACTGGCGGGGCACCGCGCGCGAGCCGGCGGCGTCCAGCGCGGTTTGCAGCTCGACGTCGGGGTTCGCCCCGTCCGACAGCACGCGGAAGACCTTGAGGATAATCCCGGCCGAGCCCGTCTCATCCAGCTCGGCGAAGCGGTAGATGATCGACGTGTTCGACTGCTCCGAGGTCAGCTTGGCCGCGCTCGCCACGGGCGCGGCGGGCCGGATCGGGTGGGCCTCGAGGGTCAGGCCATCCCCGGACAGTGCTCCGGTGTAAACCGCGCCGAGCAGGGCGGCCTGGCCATCGGCGTCGTCGGTGGCATCAAAGACGTCGACCGCCCCGGTGCGCTCCCGGAACGTCAGCGGCACCGAGAACATCAGCTCTCCGGAGCGGACCAGGAAGATCTCCGTGCGGGCCGCGCCGTCGGCGAGCAGGGCGCTCGGGCCGAACTCGAGCTCATCTCCCGGGTTGCCGGTGAACCACCGAGCGCTCGTCATCCACTCCCGCGTCGCGCCGGCGAGCGCCTCGGGCGTCACGGCGCCGAGCGTGGCTTCGATCGTGCCGATCACGCGCTATCACCCTCCACGGGCGCCGACTCGCCCTCCCCGGGCGGGGTCAGCTCGAACCAGAAGAAGTCGCGCGAGCCGAGGGTCATCGGGTAGCGGCCGTCCTCACCGATCGCGGGGAAGCCGGCGCCGCCAAACACGTCGCGCACGTTCCACCCCGCGTACTGCGGCACCTCGACCACCGCGGCGCGCGCCGTGTTGGCCATGTTCATTACGCACAGCATCGCCTGCTCGGAGTTCGCGCGGGTGAAGGATAGCACCGCCTCGTTGCCCGACTCGCGCAGCTCGAAGTCGCCGTTGCCGAGCACCGGGTAGCGGCGGCGCACCTGCAACGCCCCTCGCATCCAGTGCAACAACGACGCCGGCTGGGCCAGCTGCGCTTCCACGTTGATCGCCTGATAGTGGTAGACGAGCGACTGGATTGTGGGCAGGTAGAGCTTGCCCGGGTCGGCGGTGGAGAAGCCCGCGTTGCGGTCCGGGGTCCACTGCATGGGCGTGCGCACCGAATCACGGTCCGGCAACCAAATGTTGTCGCCCATCCCGATCTCATCCCCGTAGTACAAGCACGGCGAACCGGGCAGCGAGAGCAAGAGTGCGTTGGCCAGCTCGATCTCCGCGCGCGAGTTGCCGAGCAGAGGCGCCAGACGACGCCGGATGCCCACGTTCGCCCGCATCCGCGGGTCCTCCGCATACCAGCCATACATCTTGGCCCGCTCCTCGGTGGAGACCATCTCGAGCGTCAGCTCGTCATGGTTGCGCAAGAACGTACCCCACTGGGAGCCCGCCGGGATCGCGGGGCTGGCATTCAAGATGTCACGAATCGCGGTGGCCCGCTGGTCGCGTAACGCGTAGTAGATGCGCGGCATGACGGGGAAGTGGAAACACATGTGGCACTCCGGAGTCTCTTCATCCCCGAAGTACTCCACCACGTCCTCCGGCCACTGGTTGGCCTCAGCCAACATGATCTTGCCTGGGAACTCCTCATCCAGCATGGCGCGTAACTCCGCCAGGTAGGCGTGCGTGCGCGGCAGGTTCTCCCCGTTCGTGCCCTCCTCCTCAAACAGGTAGGGCACGGCGTCGAGCCGGAAACCGTCAATCCCAAGCCGGGCCCAGAAGCGCACCACGTCCTTAATCGCCTCACGCACCTGCGGGTTTTCGTAGTTGAGGTCCGGCTGGTGGGAGAAGAAGCGATGCCAGAAATACTGGCGGCGTACCGGATCGAACGTCCAGTTGCTCGCCTCCGTGTCAATGAAAATGATGCGGGCGTCCGAATAGGCCGTGTCGTCGTCGCTCCACACGTAGAAGTCGCCGAACGGGCCATCCGGATTCGAGCGCGAGGACTGGAACCACGGGTGCTGATCCGAGGTGTGGTTGACCACCAGGTCAATGATGACGCGGATCCCGCGCCGGTGGGCCTCCTCGATCAGCTCGCCAAACTCCTCGATCGTGCCGTACTCGGGCGCAATCGCCGTGAAGTTCGAGACGTCGTACCCGCCGTCGCGCATGGGTGAGGGGTAGAAGGGAGGGATCCACAGGCAATCCACGCCCAGCCACTGCAGGTAGTCCAGGTGCTCGATGAGGCCGCGGAGGTCACCGGACCCCTTCCCCGTCGAATCCCCGAACGCACGAAGCAGGACCTCGTAGAAGACCGCCGTCTTGAACCAGTCCGGATCGTCGGACAGCCCGGGGAAATGACCAGAGTCGAAGTGCGCGTTGGCCACTAAGCCACCTTTCGGTTAGAGAACCTTGACAGAGAGGATATGTGCGACCGTCCCGTTCGGGTCGAGGTTCACGTACGGGCGGTCGTTCCAGCGGAAGGAGGCGCCCGTCAGCTCGTCATAGACCTCGATCGCCGGTGAGCCGTCCCAGCGGGCCGACGTGCCAAAGACTGACAGGTCGAGGTCAATAGTGGCCGAGTGGGTCTCGAATGGGTTGAGATTGAGCACTACGATCACCATGTCCACCGAGCCATCCGCCGACTCCTCCGGGCGGGAGACCTTGCTGAAGCACAAAATGTTGTCATTATTCGTGGGGTTGATCCGCACGTTGCGCAGGCGGCGCAGCGCCAGGTGGCGGCTACGCACGTCGTTCAACTTGGTCAGCAGGTCCGAGATACCAAACGCCTCAGCCGAGGACCAGTCCCGGCTTTTGTATTCGTACTTCTCATTATCGATCTGCTCCTCCGCACCCGGGCGCGCCACGTTCTCCGCCAGCTCGTATCCCGAGTAGATGCCCCAGGTTGGCGAGCCGGTAGCGGCGAGGATGGCCCGGATCTTGAAAGCCGGCACGCCGCCGCGCTGCATGTACGGGGTGAGGATGTCGTGCGTCGTCGGCCAAAACGCCGGACGCACCCGCGAATCCGACTCCGCCGAGAGCTCCCACAGGTAGTCCTCGATCTCCTTCTTCTCATTCCGCCACGCGAAGTAGTTGTAGGACTGGTGGAAGCCCACCGCGCCCAGGGTCTGCAGCATCGGCGGCTTCGTGAACGCCTCGGCCAGGAAGATGACCTCCGGATGCTCCGCCCGGAACTCCTCCAGCAGGCGCTTCCAGAACATGACCGGCTTCGTGTGCGGATTATCTACGCGGAAGAGCGTCACCCCGTGGGAGACCCACAGCTTCAGGATCCGCTTGATCTCCTGGTAGATCCCCTCCGGGTCGTTATCGAAGTTCAGCGGGTAGATATCCTGGTACTTCTTCGGCGGGTTCTCCGCGTAGGCGATCGTGCCATCCACGCGCGTGGTGAACCACTCCGGGTGTTCCTTCAACCACGGGTGATCGGGGGAGCACTGGAGCGCGATGTCGAGCGCCACCTCCATGCCCAGCTCCCGGGCGCGTGCCACAAACGCGTCGAAGTCCTCGAACGTGCCCAGGTCCGGGTGGATCGCGTCATGGCCGCCGTCGGCAGAACCGATCGCGTACGGCGAGCCCGGATCCTCCGGGATGGAATCGAGGGAGTTGTTGCGCCCCTTCTTGTTCGTTTCACCGATCGGGTGGATCGGGGTGAGGTAGACGACGTCGAAGCCCATCGCCGCGATACGATCCAGCGCCTCAGCGGCGGTCTTCAGCGTGCCCGACACCCACTTCTCAGCCGCCGCGTCGTAGTAGCAGCCCGCCGAGCGCGGGAAGAACTCGTACCACGAGCCCACGAGCGCGCGCTCGCGGTCCACGTTCACCTTCAGCCGCGCCGATTCCGTGACCAGGTCACGCAACGGGTAGGCGGCGAGCGCCCGGCGCACGTCCTCCGAGGTGGCCGCGGCGAAGCGCAGGTTGATCGCCACCCGGTCACGCTTCATCACCGAGATTGCATCGCGCAGGATCTTGCGCTCCTCGCTACGCGCGGGCATCTTCTCCATCGCGCGGGTGAGCACACGCGCGCCCTCGAGGAATACCAACTCCGTGTCCTGACCGGCGTTGAGCTTGATGTCGGCGTCGTGGTACCACGTGGCAACCGGGTCAGACCACGCGCGCACGAAAAACTCCCACGTGCCCGGGTGGGTGGGGGTGAGCCAGCCCTTGTAAATGTTGAGCCCCGGGTGGGAGTCGTACATGATCGACTCCTGCACCTCGCGCCCCTCCGGATCCACGAGCACGGCGGCAGCGCCAAACTGGTCGTGGCCCTCGCGGAACACCGTGGCGGTGACGGGGAATGCCTCGCCCTGCGTGCCCTTCGCCGGCCACGCGCCGTTCTGCAGGCTCGGCTGGACGTCGACGATCGGGATGCGGCCCAGCGTGGGCGCCTCGGCGGCCTTTGTGGCCTTGGTGGTGCGGCGCGTGGTGGCGCGCGGCTTGCGCGCTGCGGGCTTCTTCGCCGGCGCCTTTGCAACGGCAGGAGCCTTGCCAGCAGGCGCCTTCGTGGCGGCTTCAGCGGCAGAAGCAGGAACAGCGGGCTGGGTGAAATCGTTGCTAGTCACGTTTTTCATCCTATGCCAAAGGCCGCAACTTTACTGCCGCAATCAGCCGGTATCGAAATGCTACATGTGCGTGCGCATCACGGTGACGGGATCGCGGTAGGCGGCAACAACGCCGGGCGTGAACGCCGCGAACACCGCCGCAGTGACCGTCAGGATGAAGGTTGCCAGCGCAAACGTCCAGGGCACGGCCACGCCGCGGGTTGCGAGCACGATGTGCGCGCCCAGCACGCCGGCCGCGGCGCCCAGTAACGCGGAGTAGGCCACGCGCAACTGGACGAAGGCTACGAGCTGAGAGCGGGTGATGCCGAGCGTGCGGCGTCGTCCAAGATCGCGGGCGTGGAGGAGGACGTCGGCGAACACGACGCCAAACACGATAAGCAGCCCGGCTCCCATCGTCTGCGCCACGTTTGCAGTGCCCGAGCTACGCAGGATCCCCATAACCTTGAGCGATTCGGCTGTCGACGCCGCCGCCGACTGCTTGGCGATCTCGATCCCTGGGAATTCGCCGACGACGTCGGAGACGTCCCGCTCCATGCCCGAGAGCACCTCGAGGCTGCGTGCCACCACGTGCAGGCGTGCGTAGGCGCCGGCCTCCTCGGTAGAGATGGCGTAGGAGTTGAGGTCGGTGAACGGGGGTCGCGCCGCGAAAGTGCCGACCACCGCCCACTGCTCCCCGGCGGGGGACTCCACGTAGCCCACCCCGTCGACAAGCCGGAGCGCGTCGAGCGCCCCGGGGCCGATGACGACCTCGTGGGGGTCGGGCATCCGGCCCGAGGTGAGTGTGAGCGCGCCGTCGACGTCGCCGGCGATGTGGGACAGTGGCACGGGCGTCGAGTCCTGGCCGAGGTTGCCGGCTACGATGTCCTGCGGGGTGGTCATGGCCAGCGCGCGTTCGACCGAGGACAGCGAGCGCACCGAGTCCACGATCGGCATCCCGATCACCTGCTGCTCGCCGTCGGTGAGCTTGAACGTGCGCGCCTCGGGGGCGTTGAGCGACTCGCTGATGGAATCGTAGGTGGCGGCGTTCGAGCCCGCGCTCGCCATCGTAATGGCGCCCATGCCGGCGGTCAGGAAGGCGATGAGGAGGGCCGCCACGGGAGAGGAGCGGAAGGCGCGCCAGGATTCGGCGAGGAGTTCGGCGATGTTCATAGGGCGAGCACCCTGTCCGCGCGTTCCAGCACCACCGGGTCGTGCGTGGCGATGACGACGGCGCGCCCGGACGCCGCCATGTCGCCGAGCGCGTCGAGGACGATCGCGGAATTTGCGGGGTCGAGATTGCCTGTCGGCTCGTCGGCGAGCACGACGGCCGGGTCGTTGACCAGCGCCCGGCACAGCGCCACTCGTTGCGCCTGGCCGCCCGAGATCTGGGCCGGGCGGTGGGTGGCCCGTTCCTCCAGGCCGACCTCCGCTAGGAGGCGGCGGGCGCGCTCAAGGAGGTCGGCCCGGCGCGCGCCCGCATACAGCCCGGGCTCGATCACCGAGTCGATCATCGGGCGTGCCGGGTCGAGCTCGGAATCTTGAAAGACGAAGCCGAACTCGCGTGCCCGCACGGAGGAGATCTCGTGGTCCTTGAGCGTGGTGAGGTTCCTCCCGCGTAGCCGGATCGTGCCCGACGTCGGGCGCAACAACATGCCCAGGATGTAGAGGAGCGTGGACTTCCCGCGGCCGGACGGGCCGGTCACCGCCGTCACGCCGGCCTCGAAGTCGTGGGTCAGGCCGTCGAAGAGCTCGGGCAGGGAGGCCTTGTAGCGAAAGGTGAGGTCCGTGACGGTGAGGATCCCGGTCACGACTCCTCCTCCTGCGGCCCCGACAACAGGAGCGTGTCGCCTTCCTCCACTCCCTCGACAACCGCGAGGCCGCCCGAGACGCCCACGACCGTGACGTTCACGCTCTCCTGCGCATCTCCCGCCACGCGGGTCACGCTGGTGGTGCCGTCGGCGTGGGTGCTGATCGCGGCCACCGGGACGGTCACGCCCGTGGCAGGAGGGACGAGGACGACGTCGGTCAGCAGCGAGGCCGTGGCGGTGGGCGGGAGGGCGTCGCATTCCTCGCCGCAGACGAGCCCGCCGTCGGCGCCGAGCAACTCGAGCGAGATGCCCTCGTCGGTGGTGCTGGACTGGCCGACCACCCCGTCCCACGTCAGCTCACCGTGGTGGACGCGCACCGTCGTTCCGGGTGGGATCATTCCCGCCTGGGTGGGGGTGACGATCATAGCGAAGCTCGGATCGCGGTCCAGGATAGAGATCGCCCGCTCCCCGCCGGATAACCGGGCGCCCGGATAGAGGATCGACCTATCGATCATGACCGGGGTCGCCTCGGAGGGGATGGCGATGAGCTGGCCGATCGGCACCACGTCGTCGAAGCCGGCGCCATGCTCGGCGAGCAGGGCCTTCATCGCCGCCCGCGTGGCCGCGGTGAACTTCTGCCCAGGTTCGGCGAGGAAACCGGTGTCGACCAGCATCTGGTTGAGCTGGGCGACGTCGTCGCCCGAGTCGCCGGGCGCGAGGTCGCGCCAGAATGGGGTAGAGCCGACGACGGCGAAGACGGGCCGGGCGTCGACCTGGTAGAGAATGTCGCCCTGTGAGGCAGTGGAGGCGTCCGTGACCTTGAGGACGTAGCCCTCCAGCGCGTTGACCGTCAGGGGGAGCGCCTGCCTGCTCACGCTCGCCGTGAGGACGATCTTGTGCTCGATCGTTCCCGACGTGGCCTCGACCGTGGTGGGCGCGGCGTCCTTGGTAGGTGCGGAGCTCGGGGACGCGACGGTGTACCCCGCCCAGAAGACGCCGGCGAGCACGACGACGGCGCCGAGGCGTGTCGCGAGAGCACGAAAACCTTTCATACGGGTTCCCTTACATGCGCAGCGTTCTGGATCAAGCGGGAGGCCTGAACTTGCGGTGTTGGTTCGCTACTCAGAATCAACTAGTTGATGATCTTAGGCGCGCACGTAGCGTAGGTGCCTTACCAGAGTAGCCATGGCGAACTTGCAGACCACGTCTTGGTCCCTCCAGATGTGGTGTATCCCCATCCCACATACTCGCCGTACTTCGAGTAAACGGTCGAACCGCCGAGTTTAAGAGTCATAGTAGCGAAACGCTGTTGCTCACCTCTGACAGCATTCCTTGCGATTGTTGCGCAAGAATGAGTCCCCGATTTTGTACCAGCCGAAGCAGGCATTGTAGCGCCAAATACGAGCGCTACCGACATCATGGTCGCAGCAACGACTCTACCAAATCTCTTCATGAGATTATCCCTTCTATCATCACTGAAATAGGTACTTTCAGGTTAAATGTCGGGCATTCTTCGATCAAGGATACCTACTACTGCCTTGGTAGGAAGGCAAGATTCAGTCTGATTTGCCATAGTTGATAACAGATTGCTTTGAAGGATGGTTTTCATGCGTAAGCCTTTCTGTGCCGTACTTGTGACTGTTTTGCTCGCGGGTTGTTCCGTTCCCCAGGCACAACAGCCCGACGCCCCGACGTCCGAGGGCACGGGGACCTCGGAGGGGCCGTCGCGGGACTGGGATCCCAAGGCGTGGGAGCCAACCGTCACCATTACGCGCCCCTCGCTGACCGAGGACGAGAAGGATCAGACCCGCAAAGAGGTTGCACGGCAATTCGTCACGGATCCCGAGCTGCTTGAGAGCCTGCCTGATGTGCCCGTCGTCGCCTATTACGATTCGTTCCGAGAACAAGAAAAGAAGATGGCCGAGTGTATGACCGACGCCGGCTTTAGCGCCAAAGCACTTCAAACGGGCGGCCTGTCCTATGGTAAGTATCCCGAGTTGCAAGAACGGGCATTCCAGCTGGCGGGATACACGTGCCAAATGCAGTTTCCCTTCGACCCGGCCCTCGCCCGCGACTGGTCAGCCGAGCAGGTCGGGCTCGTCTACGACTACTGGAACGAGTACATGATTCCGTGCCTGGAGGGCTACGGCTATGCGACGGACGTCTCCAAGCGCCCCTCGCGTGAATCCTACGTGCAGAACTTCTTCGCCGAGGACGGCTCGGGGCGGGAGTGGTTCCCCACCGACCTCCAGCCTGCTCTCGAAGCCGAGGGCGGCCACGACGACGTCCTCGAGGCCTGCCCGGCGCTTCCCCCGAGCGACATGCTCTACGGGGTTGCCCTCAAGTAGCGCCTAGAAACGCAGTGGTGCCCGCGCAATCGCGCGGGCACCCCGTGGGATCAGATCGCTTTTACACGTCAGATCTTCTGTGGCTCGATCTTCCACACCTCGCGGGCGTAATCCCGAATCGTGCGATCAGAGGAGAAGCGGCCCGACTCGATGATGTTCTTCAGGCACATCGCCGCCCAGTGGCGACGGTCGGCGAAGTAGTCAGCCGCCACCCTATCGCGGGTCTCGCGGTAGGAGGCGAAGTCGCCCAGCACGTAGTATTCGTCCGCGCCGCCCCAGCCGTCGAACAGCGAATTGTGCAGGTCGTGGAACAGCCCCGTGCCGCCGTCGTCGAGCGTGCCGTCCACCAGCGCATCCATGACACGCTGTAGGCCGGGGACCTCGGCGGCCGTGCGCCGCGGGTCGTACGTCTTGCGCAGCTCGGGCAGCTCGTCCTCCGTGGCGCCGAAGATGTAGGCGTTGTCGTTACCCACCGCGTCCACGATCTCCACGTTCGCACCGTCCATGGTGCCCAGCGTGAGCGCGCCGTTCATCATGAACTTCATGTTGCCCGTGCCCGAGGCCTCCTTGCCGGCGGTGGAGATCTGCTCGGAGATGTCGGTGGCCGGGATGATGTGCTCGGCGGGGGAAACGTTGTAGTTCTCCACGAAGACCACCTTGAGGCGGCCGGCCACGTCGTCGTCGTTATTGACCAGTTCGCCGATCGTGTTGATCAGCTTAATGATCGCCTTCGCACGCACGTAACCGGGGGCGGCCTTCGCGCCGAAGATGAACACGCGCGGGGGCACCTCCATCGACGGGTCGTCCTTGATCTGGAAGTACAGGTCAAGGATGTAGAAGGCGTTGAGTAGCTGGCGCTTGTACTCGTGCAGGCGCTTGATCTGCGTGTCGAAGATAGCGTCCGGGTCCACTTCGATGCCCTGGCGGTGCTTGATCCACGCGGCGAAGTCCACCTTGTTGGCGTGCTTGATCGCATTTAGGCGGTCGAGCACGTCGGCGTCGTTGAGGTAGCCCTCGAGGTTCTTCAGCAGGTCCAGGTCGCGTACCCACTCGTCGTTGCCCAGCAGCTCGGTGAGCAGGGCGGACAGGCGCGGGTTGCACTGGTCAAGCCAGCGGCGCGGAGTCACGCCGTTGGTCTTGTTGTTGAACTTCTCCGGCCACACGTCGTACCAGTCCTTGAGCGTGTCGGCCTTGATGATCTCCGTGTGGAGGGCGGCTACGCCGTTGATCGAGAAGGCCGCGTAGCAGGCGATCCACGCCATACGGATGCGGTTGCCAGACACGGGTGCCATGTAGTCGATCTTGCCCTGGTCGAAGCCGGCCTTTGCCATCTCCTCGCGGAAGCGGCGGTCAATCTCGAAGATGATCTCGCGGATGCGCGGGAAGAGCCGGTCGAAGATCGACACCTCCCAGGTCTCCAGCGCCTCGGCCAGCACCGTGTGGTTCGTGTAGGCGAACGTGCCGCGCACGATCTCCCACGCCTCGTCCCACCCGAAATCGTGGTCATCCATGAGGATACGCATGAGCTCGGGGATGGCGAGAACCGGGTGGGTGTCATTGAGCTGGATCGAGTTGAACGTCGCGAAATCCTTCAGCGTTCCACGCTGGGCCAGCTCGTTGTCCACGATCTGCTGGAGGGAGGCCGAGCAGAAGAAGTACTGCTGGCGCACGCGCAGCACCTTGCCCTCGAAGGAGGAATCGTTGGGGTAGAGCACGCGCGAGATGTCGTTGACCCGCTCGCGCTCCACGATCGCGCCCGTGAAATCCTGCGAGTTAAACGCGTTGTAGTCGAAGTCGGCCATCGGCTCGGCCTTCCACAGGCGCAGCGTGCCCACGTTGTCGGTGCCATATCCGGTGGTCGGCATGTCGTAGGGGATCGCGCGGACCTTGAGGTCGGCGTAGTTGATGAACTTGACGTTCTCCTCACGGCGGATGACGAAGGGGTAGCCCTCCTCCATCCACGGATCGGGCTCTTCGCCCTGGTTGCCGTCCTCGAAGAATTGCTTAAACAGGCCGTAGCGGTACAGGATGCCATACCCGCGCACGGGCAGGTTCTGGGTGGCCGACGAGTCGAGGAAGCACGCGGCTAGGCGGCCCAGGCCACCGTTACCAAGCGCGGCGTCGTGCTCCTCCTCCAGGACGTCGCTCAGGTTCTGGCCGAACGCGCCCAGGGCCTGTTCGGCTTCCTCGACCAGCCCCAGGTTGTTGAGGTTGTTGAGCAGCGCCCGGCCCATGAGGAACTCGGCCGAGAAGTAGTGCTGCATGCGCGAGGCGTTGTAGCGCTCCTCGGTCTTTTGCCAGTTGTCGGCAAGGTGGTCGACGACGGCGGCCGCGGTGCCCTGCCAGTATTCCTGCAGTGTGGCGGAAAGGACGTTCTTGCCAGAGACGGAACGGACCTGGCCCGCAATTGTCGCGGTCAAATTATCGTGAGTCATGAAACCCCTTCAGTGAAGCGTGGACGTCCACGAGACCTAACGCTCCAAGGATACCCGCGAAAAAAGCGTCTCCAAATTGGTCGAGGATTGTTGCAAGAAAACGTCAGTAACGCATGCCAAGCGCGTCGTGAACTTCCGCGAGTGTCTGCGCCGCCTGCTCGCGGGCCCGGGCCACTCCGCGCTCGAGCACGGAGGTGAGGTAGGCCGGGTCGTTTGCAAGCTCGGCGCGGCGTTCGCGCAGGGGTGCCAGGTGCTCGTTGAGGGCCTCGGTGACGACGTTCTTCAGGGTCCCGCCGCCGCCGTTGCCGATCTCCTCAGCGATCTCGCGCGGGTCGCGGCCGGTGGCCAGGCCCGCCAACAGCAGGAGGTTGGACACTTCGGGGCGGCCCTCCGGATCAAACGTGATGAAGCGCTCCGAATCGGTCACGGCCTTCTTAATGAGCTTGGCCGTCTCATCCGCGCTCATCCCCAGCTCGATCGTGTTGTGGCGCGACTTGCTCATCTTCGCCCCGTCCAGCCCGAGCACCGACTCGGCCTCGGACAGCAGGCCCTGCGGGCGCGGGAACACACGGGACTCGCCCTTGTGGCCGTAACGGGCCTCGAATCGGTCCGCGATCACGCGCGCCTGCTCCAGGTGGGGGAGCTGGTCCTTGCCAACCGGCACCAGGTTGGCCTTGCAGAACAGGATGTCGGCCGCCTGGTGGACCGGGTAGGTCAGCAGCAGGCCGGACATGGGTCGCCCGCCCGTCGCCTCAAGCTCGGCCTTGACGGTGGGGTTGCGGCGCAGTTCGGCGTCGGTCACGAGGGAAAGGAAGGGCAGGAGGAGCTCGTTGAGCTCGGGCACCTGGGAGTGGGCGAAGATCGTGGTCGCCTCCGGATCCATGCCGATCGCCAGGTAGTCGGTGAGAAGGGAGTAGACCGAATCGCGGATCGAGCCCGTCTCATCGCGGTCGGTGATCACCTGGTAGTCCGCGATCAGCAGCCAGGTATCGACCCCGCGGCGTTGGATGTCCACCCAATTGCGAAGCGCTCCAAAGTAGTGACCGATGTGCAGGTTGCCCGTGGGGCGGGCGCCCGTGAGCACACGGAACTGGGAAGGGTCCTCGGCAATGGCCCGATCGATCTTCGCGCTCACCGAGCGAGCGTGATCGAGGGAGGCATCGGACATGTCAAAGCTAGCGCGATCAGTCATGCCCCCATGATAGGTGGCCGCCTCGACGTTTCGAAACTTCTAGGCCGGGTTGGCGAAGAACAGTGTCAGTGAGAGCGGGGGCACGCGCGTGAGGGCACCGGGCGCGTACGTCGGCGTCGATCGGCGCGGAGTCTCCCAGGTGGAACGCCACTCGAGACGGAACGGGTTGCCCCGCCCCTGCGGGAGCTGCACCACGCGCCAGGTGACGTTGCCGTTCGCCACGATCAGCGCGTCCGCGTCCTGCCCGAAGCCCGAGCGCAGGGCCTGCAACAGGCGCACGTTCGGGTCAAACCACTTGTAGTCGGGCATCATCTGGCCGGTGTAGTCGAGCCAGGTGATGTCGGGGATCACGTCGCCGTCGGCGGTGTTGCCCGTGTAGAAGGTCGTGGGGCGGAAGGTGCGGTGGTCGCGGCGCAGGCGCAGCAGGTAGGCCACCGTGTCGAACATGTTGCGCTGGTCCTGGTCGAGGTCCCAGTCGATCCACGAAACCGCGCCGTTTTGGCTGTAGGCGTTGTTATTGCCGCCCTGGGTCTTCATCAGCTCGTCGCCGGCGGCGATCATCGGCGTGCCCACGGAGAAGAAGAGGGAAGCGAAAAGGTTGCGCATGGTTTGACGACGCGCGGCCAGGATCTTCGGGTCGGCGCTCTCGCCCTCCACCCCATGGTTCCACGAGCGGTTGTTGTCCGTGCCGTCTCGGTTGTCCTCGCCGTTACTCTCGTTGTGTTTGTGGTTGTAGCTCACCAGGTCATACATGGAAAAGCCGTCGTGGGCGGTGATGAAGTTGACCGAGGAATACACCCCGCGCCCGCCGGGCATGCGCCCGTGCCCGAACAGGTCCGCCGAGCCGGCGATGCGGGTGGCGAGGTCGCGCTGGTCCCCGCCCTGGCCACCGTGGACGATCGCGGCCGGCTCCGTGACCCAAAACGAGCGCAGTGTGTCGCGGAAGCGGTCATTCCAGTCCGCGGTCGGCGGCGGGAACTGGCCGGTGCGCCAGCCGCCGTGCCCCAGGTCCCACGGCTCGTTGATGAGCTTGACCTGGGACAGGATCGGGTCGGTGGCCATTGCCACGTAGAGCGGGTGCATGTGGTTAAACGAATCGCCCTCGCGCCCGAGCGTGACCGCAAGGTCGAAGCGGAAACCGTCCACCCCGATGTGCTCCACCCAGTAGCGCAGCGAATCCAGGGTCAGCCGGATGACCGGCATGCGGCGGAAATCAAGGGAGTTGCCGCAACCGGTGGTGTCGATGAGCTGGCCCGGCCGCTGGGAATCGTGGCGGTAGTACATCGAGTTGTCCAGCCCGCGCCAGGACACGGTGGGCCCATCGGAGCCTGCCTCGCACGTGTGGTTGTACACGACGTCGAGCAGCACCTCAATCCCCGCGTCGTGCAGGAGCTTGACCATGCCCTTGACCTCGTCGATCACCGCTTGCGGCCCGGCGGCCCGGGAGGATTCCATCGCGTAGGAGGGCTCGGGGGTGAAGAAGCTTAGGGTGTTGTACCCCCAGTAGTTTTCCTTTCCCTGGACGGACAGGAAGGGTTCGCTCATCTTCGCGTGGATCGGCAGGAACTCGATCGCGGTGACGCCCAGGCTCTTGAGATGGTTGATCGTGACAGGGTGGGCGGCGCCGGCGTACGTGCCGCGCAGCTCCTCGGGGATGCCGGGCAGGGCCTTCGTCAGCCCGACCACGTGCGCCTCGTAGATGACCGTCTGGTCCCACGGCACGTTCGGCCGATGGATCTCCAGGGGCTGATCTTCGACCACGACGCCGAGCGCCGTTACCTCCGCCGAATCGCGCTGGTCGGCCTGGCGTGACGGGTCCGGCTTGAGGTCGGCGTCGACGACGTGCGAGTAGAGCGCCGGGTGGAGTTCGGGGGTGCGGGTGATGGCGCGCGCGTAGGGATCGAGGAGGATCTTGGCGGGGTTGTGCAGGAGGCCCTGGGCCGGGTCCCAGCGGCCGTGCACGCGAAAACCGTAGGCCTGGCCGGCGCGGATGCCGGGCACGTGCCCCGACCACACGCCGTGGTCACCGCGGCGCAGGCGGAAGCGGCGCTCGGAGGTGTGGTAGGCGCTTGCGTCCACGAAGCAGACGTCCACTGCCGTAGCGTGCGAGGCCATGACGGCGACGTCGACCCCATGGCCGGTAAGGTGCGCGCCGAGGCGAACCGGGCCCGTGACGGGCAACGACGGCTCGGGCTCGCGCGCGGTATAGCGCGACACGGGCTTTGTGGATTGCTGGGAAGTCACGAACCCTATTGTGGCAGTTTATGGTGTGAATCGGTAGCGGGCTGGCCTCCGGCAGTGTCGGAGGGGCGCAGTAGAGTGGAGGGGGAAGGAGGCACGATGTACGGAAAATTGAGCGAGCGGCGGGCGATCGGCCAGCGGGACGCGGAGAGCAGGTCTGATCCGCGGGCGGGGCTGGCCGATCCGCGCGGACGATACCTCTTAATTCATGAGGGGGACGTGCCGTTCGACGGTGCGCTCGTGTTTTTGACGCGCGGCCAGTTCCAGCAGCTGGGCGCGCCTGAACCGTCCTACCTCGGCGTGTTCGAGGGGCGGCCGTACTTCGGCGTCGATGCTGGGGCGCTCAGCGTTGATCGCGCGTGGCAGGGCGAGCTGGCCGGCTTGCGCTTCGCGCCGTTGCGGGAGGTTGGCCACCTGCTGAACGAGGCCGAGGCGGCGCTGGCGATGGAAGCGATGGCGCTCCTCAACTGGCATGGCACGCCGTACTGCCCCATGTGCGGGCAGCGCGCAGAGCTGGTCGAATCGGGTTGGCAGATGCGCTGCCCGGGCGGACACGTGATCTTCCCGCGCATGGACCCGGCGGTCATCATAGCGATCCGGGACGGGGCGGACCGCCTGCTACTCGGGCGTAACCGCAGTTGGCCCGCCGGGCGCTTTTCCACCCTGGCCGGCTTCGTGGAGGCCGGGGAGACCTTGGAGGACGCGGTGCGCCGCGAAGTCCTGGAGGAGGCAGGGATCGAGGTGGGGCGCCTGGAATACTTCGCCTCCCAGCCCTGGCCCTACCCGCGCTCGCTCATGGTGGGCTTCCGCGGTTGGACGGCGCAGGAGGCGCCGGAGCTGAGGCCCGACGGCGTGGAGGTGGTGGAGGCCATGTTCGTCACGCGCGCCGAGCTACGCCAGATGTACGCGGACAACCCCGCCTCGATGCCCGGGCCCACGTCCGTGGCTCGCGCCCTCATCGAGGACTGGCTGGGCGGACCGCTAGAAAGAGGAGGGGCACGTGTTTGATGCCGAGGAGCTACTGAGCCACCTGGACCCGCGCCAGCGCGAGGTGGCCGAAAACGTGAGCGGGCCGATGGCGGTGCTGGCCGGCGCCGGCACAGGCAAGACCCGCGCGATCACCTACCGCATCGCTTATGCCGTGCACTCGGGCCAGCAGCGGCCCACGAACATCCTGGCCGTCACCTTCACCCACCGGGCGGCCAGTGAGATGCGCTCGCGATTACGCGACCTGGGGGTGCCCACCGTCCAGGCCCGCACCTTCCACTCGGCGGCGCTGAGCCAGCTGCGTTATTTCTGGCCGAACGCGATCGGCGGGCGGGTGCCGGAGATCAAGGAGTCGAAGGTCAACCTGGTGGCGAGCGCCGCCGCCCGGCTGGGAATGAGCGTGGACAAGGTCTCGGTGCGCGACATGGCGGCCGAGATCGAGTGGTCGAAGGTCTCGCTCATCGCGCCGGGGGACTACGAACGCGAGGCCGCCTCCCAGCTTCGCCCGGAGGTGGCCGGCTATTCGCACGCGGAGATCGCCGCGCTCATCAGGGCTTATGAGGAGGTCAAGTCCGAGCGCGCCGTCATTGATTTCGAGGACGTCATCGTCATCCTTATTGGCATCATGCGTGATCGGCCCGACATCGCGGCCACGATCCGCAAACAGTACCAGCACTTCGTGGTGGACGAATACCAGGACGTGTCGCCCATGCAGCACCGCCTGCTCCAGCTGTGGCTGGGCGATCGGCGGGACCTGTGCGTGGTGGGTGACGTGTCGCAGACCATCTACAGCTTCACCGGGGCCTCCGCCCGGTATCTGGAGGGCTTCACGCAGGAGTTCCGCGGGGCGCGCACGGTCAAGCTCAACCGCGACTACCGCTCCACCCCGCAGATCGTGGAGCTCGCCAACGCCGTCATCGAATCCGACCACAACGCCGCCGCCGTCCAGCTCGTCTCGGCGCTAAAGTCCGGCCGGCCCGTCACGTACTCCATGTATGCCGACGACGCCGACGAGGCGGTCGGCATCGCCGGCAAGATCCTTACCCTGCGCGAGTTGGGCATGGACTTTTCCGACATGGCGATCCTCTACCGCACGAACGCCCAATCCCAGGAGTTTGAGACCGCGCTCGCCCATGCGGGCATCCCGTACGAGATGAAGGGGTCGGAGCGCTTCTTCATGCGCCGCGAGGTCAAGGACGCGATGGTGGCCCTGCGCGCCGCCGCGCGTGGGGCGGTGGCAGGGGAGTTGCCGCAGATTGTGGAGGACACGCTTTTTGGGATGGGCTGGCGGCCCGAGGCGCCCGAGGCGGGGGCGGCCAAGGAGCGCTGGGAGTCCCAGAACGCTCTGCTCAAGCTGGCCCAGGCCATGTGGGACAGGCGCCACGCGAGCGTGGCCGAGTTCGTGGCCGAGCTCGAGGAGCGCGCGGAGCTGGGCAACGAACCCACCACCAACGCTGTCACCCTCTCCTCCCTCCACGCCGCCAAGGGTCTGGAGTGGGGAGCCGTGTTCCTCGCCGGCATGAGCGAGGGGCTCATGCCGATCTCCCACGCCTCCAGCCCCGAAGCGGTGGCCGAGGAGCGCCGCCTGCTCTACGTGGGCATCACCCGCGCACGCGAAGAGCTCTTCATCTCCTATGCGGAAGGCAACCGGGGCCGGTCCAAGCGCAAACTCACCCGCTTTCTCGACGAGCACTGGCCCCAGCCCGAATCGCGCTCCACGCGCTCGCGGCGGGCCAGCTCGAAGGCGGCCAAGGAGCAGTGGGCGGCGGAGAATCCTGACGACGTGGCGCTGTTTGAGGAGCTGCGCATGTGGCGGCTGGCCAAGGCGCAGGAGACGGGCAAACCCGCCCACCTCATCTTGCACGACGTGACGTTGCGCGAGATCGCCGTGAAGAAGCCGCGCGACCTGGCCGAGCTCGGCCGTGTGCGCGGGATCGGTACCCGCAAGCTCACCGACTACGGCTTCGACCTGCTCGCCATCGTGGGGGACAAGCCCATCGGCTTCGGGCGCTAGCCGAAGCCGGTTCACGCGGTGCTGAGCGTGCACCCGCACTTGGGGTGGGGCTGGAGCACCATCGGCTCGGGCGGATGCGGTGCCGGCCCCACCTTCCACATGTGGGGTACGGGCCCGCCGTCCAGGTAGGCCACGATGTCGCGCACGGCCAGCGAGATCACCATCATCGCCGAGGAAGACTCGGGCATGAGGGGCGTGGCCGAGCAGGCCTGCTGGATGAGGTCGGTCCAATTCGGGTCCGCATCCGCGCGGTGCAGCATGAGGCAAGTGCCGCACGCCGACTCGTGAGGGATTGAGAGCGGACCGGCGAACACGTCCACCTCCTCGATCCAGGTCTGGTAGACGGGCGCGGACTGGCCCAGGTACATGCCCACGCTCACCGGGTCGGTGGCATACGTGCCGCTGACCACCACCACGTCTGGCGGACGTACCCCCATGTCCACCCCCGCGGTCTGGATGGTGGGCGCCTCCCGGCGCAGCAGGGTCTTGAGCGCGGCGGCCCGCCCCCTGCCCAAGCCGAGCGAGGTCATCATGGGATGATCGCTGTAGCCTACCGCGCCGGAGTCGTCTGTAGTAATCTTGCCCACCCCGCACCGGGCGAGCGCGATCGCGATGCCGGCGCCCAGGTAGTCGGCGCGGTGGATGTGGACGTGGCAGTTCTGGCGGCGCGGCGAATCCTGCCGGATGCGCCGCCACGGCGCGTGGTCCACCCCGGAGGAGGGGCGCTGGTCAAGCACGCCGGCGTCGGTGAGCATCCCAAGCAGCGCGGCCAGCCGCTTTCGGGAGATGCCGGCGGCCTTGGCCCGCACCTCCACCTCGGGCCGTTCCTGAGGGAGGGTGAGGGTGTCGACGAACGACAGCTCGGCCTTGCTCAGCCCGTCAAGGCTGAGGCCGATGCGCGGGTCGATCCCGATCTGGGCACGCCACGGTCCCGTCCAAAACACTCCAGTGGTCAGCTGCATGAGGCACACGCTAGTCAAAACGCCGGGCGCGGGCCCCGGCAATGCACCGCTGTGGAAAACTGCCGCGCGCTCGCGGGACTCGCCTCGTTCGTGGCACTCGCCTCCCTCGGCCCTCGCCCTACGCGGAGCTCTCTCAGCTCGCGCCGCCCTCTGCCAGCCGGGCTACTCCACGTCGCCGAAGCCGGGCTCGTGCGGGGCCTGGCCCTGGTTCTCGTCGTTGAAGAGGTCCTCGAGGAAGGAATCGAGCTCGGCCTCCACGCTTGCCACGTCCGGGCCGAAGAAGGCGGCCGGGTTGTCGAGCGCGGCGGAGGTGGGCAGGAGGTCGGGGTGAGCCCACAGGGCGTCGCGCTCGTCGATCCCCACGCGGAACTCGGCCTGCTGCCAGAACGCGGCGGCCTCGCGCTGCAGGCGCGGGGTGAGTTCGATGCCGAGCTGGGCCTGCCACACGTGCTTGGCAGGGTTGTCGGTGGCGTAGCGGCGGGTGAACAGTTCGCGCAGGGCCACGGCGTTGGGCAGGTGCGGTGCCACGGCGCGGGCGGTGACCTCGCTGACCCAGCCCTCCACCAGTGACAGGAGGAGCTGAAGGCGCGCCACGGAATCCTCCTGCTCTTCGGACAGGTCGAGCACGAATACCTTCGACATGTCGAGTTCGGGCATGGAGGACGGGTCGAAGGACATGCCTTCGGTCAGGCCGCGGGCCTGTTCCTCGATCGTTTCCATGTCGATCTCGAAGCCGGAGGCGATCTGGGCGATCGTGTCGATGACTCGCGGGCGCAGCCAGGGCACGCGCGTGTAGAGGCGCGCGGCGGCGGCCTCGCGAACGGCGGCAAATAACAGCACTTCCTCGTCCGGGATCTCGAGGTCCTTGGCGAAGCCCGCCACGTTCGTGGGCACGAGCACGGCCGAGGACCCCTCCATGAGCGGAACGCCCGTGTCGGTGGAGCCGAAGCTCTCGGCCGCGAGCTCCGCCAGCGCCCCGCCGTATTGTACGCCGAGCACGGAGGCGATCATCTTGTTCACGAAGCCGCCCGGGTCGCCGAACAAGCCGGCCATCTGTGGGGGTATGTGCTCGGCCTGCTCGCGGAAGATCTCAGAAAAGGCGCGCGAGACGTTGGAGCCCACCGGCTCGAGCAGCCTGCGGAAGGTGGACAGGGAATGGGCCAGCATGTCGAGGCGGGACAGGGCCATGTTAGGGCCCGTCGTCGGGTCGAGGGCGGTGGCGGCGTCCAGCCACAGGGAGGCCGTGCGCAGGGAGGCGCGGGTCCTATCGGCGGTGTCGGCGGTGAGCCGATCAAGGTGCTGATTGGTGATCGTTTCGCGCGCCACGCGCTCGGCCAGCTTCCAGTTCACCGGCCCCTCGCCCGAGGAGCCGAGCATCTGCTGAATTTGATTCGTCACAAGTGCGAGGTTTGCTGGGTTGAGCATCTGGGACATGAACTGATCCGGATCCTGGCCCTGATTCCTGATTTGCTCAATGAGCCGGTCGGCGGCCTCCGGGCCGAGGATGGCGCGTAGGCGGTCCTGCCAACCGTCGTTGCCCGGGCCCATGTCGCTATTGCTCATTTTTCCTCCTTGGATTCACTATAGGGTAGTAGCAGTCCGCCGCACCGGACAACGCGGGGCGGTGCGCCGAGCGCGAAGTTCCGGAAAGAGGATCACATGTTCACTTCTCGCCCCTCCAAGACCGTCATCTCGGGTGGCATCTTCGCCGTTCTGCTCGCGGCGGGTGCCGCGCTGCCGTCGTCGTATATGGTGCAGCGCCCCGGCCCGGTCCTGGACGTGACCGAGCACGGGGAGAACCTGGTGACGGTCGGGGGCACGCAGACCTTCGATTCGGGCACGCATTTCCTCATGACCACCGTCAACGCCTTGGGCAACGCCGACGCCGGCATCTCGGGTGCCGTGGTGGCCTCGGCGCTCCTGACCTCAGACGAGGTGGTGCCGGTGCGCGCGTACTATCCCAAGGAGGTGTCCTCGAGCGAGGTCAACGAGCAAAACGTTCAGCTCATGACGAGTTCGCAGGACACGGCCGCCGCGGTCGCCTTCGAGGAGGCGGGGATGGACGTGTCGATGACGCTGAGCGTGGCGGGCGTGCCCGAGGGCTCCCCGGCAGAAGCGATCCTGCAGGAGGGCGACGTGTTGCGCGCGATCACGACGCCGGAGCGCACGGCCACGATCGGAACCTTCCGCCAGATGACCAACGTGCTCGACGATACGGCGCCCGGTACGCAGGTGACGCTGACGATCGAGCGCGACGGTTCGGAGCAAGAGGTCACGACGACGACCCGCGGCTTCGAGCCCGACGTCACCGGCTGGGTCCACCCCGGCTCGGTGCTCGGAATCTACGTCTCGGTCGCTGATGTTCAGCTGCCCGCGCAGGCCACCTACGAGGTGGAGGGGATCGGCGGGCCCTCGGCCGGCACGATGTTCACCCTCGCCATTTACGACGCCGTCACGCCCGGCTCGCTGGGCGGGGATGCGGTGATCGCCGGCACGGGTGCCATCGCCTGGGATGGCGACATCGAGCCGATCGGGGGGATCCGCCACAAACTCGCGGGGGCAAGCGCGGCCGGCGCCACGGACTTCATTGCCCCCGCCTACAACTGCCCCGAGACGATCGGGTACGAGCTCGACGGTCTGAATATCTGGGCCGTGCGCACGATCGACCAGGCCATCGCCGCCGTCGAGGCGATCGGCGCGGGTGACACGAGCTCGCTCACGCCCTGCTCGGCGCTGCCCGAAGTGAACCCGGAGGGCTAAGCGCCTGCGGCCCGCCGCCCGGCGGCGGAGGCTGAGCCAGCGCTTAGGGCTGCTCGGCGAAGCCCAACCTCAGCCCCTCGACGATGCCGGGGATGAGGTTGGCGCCGGAGAGGACCTTGGCGTCGTCGTCAAACTTGCGCATGCGGATCGCGCACCAGCTCTCGCCCGTGCGAAGGACGGAGGCGACGATGCGCACGTCCTGCCGATCCGGGTGTTCGGCCAGCATCTTCTCGGCTTCGACCGGGTCTTCGGGCAGGGTCACCTCGGCGCTGGGCGGAAGAATGATGCGCTCCACGGCGAGGGCCGCGCCATCGACGTCGGCGGGCCAGACGATGCGGCCCAGGAGCTCCTCGAGCGTATCCACCGGGGGCAGGCCCTCCTGCTCGATGGAGAACAGGGTGGTCTCGTCGTTGATCGCGTCGGCCTGGACGTCCGATGGGAGCTCGCCGGCGAGCTCGGGATGCTGGGCGAGCGCATTCTTGGCGAGTGCGAGGGCGAAGAGCCGGATCGGGGCATCCCAGCCGCCGGTGGCCACGTGCCGCTCGATCTCCAAGGTGGACTTCTCCAACGAACGAGTCATGGGGGTCTTCGTATTTTCAGTCACGGCCTATTCTTACCACACGCCACCGGCAAGCTCTTAGGTGAACCGCATGGCGCCCCGCGCGGCAGATGTTATACGGTTTTGTCAGTTCTAACGTGCCGAAATGCCCGCAAAACGCGGCCATGAAACGAGGTTTATCTTGACTACATCCACCGAAAAGGAGCATCGGGCCCGGCCAGGAGCGTTCATCCCCACGCTGATCGTGCTCGGCTTGCTGGTGTTTGCGCTCATCGGCTTTGCCGGTTTTTGGACCGAGCTCAAGTGGTACGAACAGATTGAGGCCGCGCGCGTGTTTTGGACCCAGTACGGCGCGTCGATCGCCCTCGGCGCGATCGGATTCGTGCTGGTGTTCGGGGTCGTCGTGCTCAACCTGTGGATCGCGGTGCGCGAGCGCAAGACGCCGGAGAACGTCATTAACCTCGACGGGAACAACTTCCGCGACACGCTGCTGGGGCGCAAGTGGCTGACCTTCGGCGTGGTGCCCGCGGTGGTCTCCCTGCTGTTCGGCGCGGGCCTGGCCGGCAACTGGCAGACCTTCCTTCTGTGGATCAACCGCTCCTCGTTCGGGGAGGCGGACCCCGAATACGGCCTGGACGTGTCCTTCTATGTCTTCTCCCTGCCCGCGATCCACACGATCATGAGCTTCATGGTGACCTTGGTGATCCTATCGTTCATGGTGGGGGCCGTGGTCTACTGGATGACGGGCGATATCGGGGCGGGTCAGCGCGGATTTACCGTGTCGAAAAAGGCCCAGGCACACGCCGGCGTGTTGCTCGCGATCGGCACGCTCATGATTGCCGTCAACTACTGGCTCGCCCGGTATGACCTGCTGCTGGGCAATAACCAGCGCTTCTCCGGCGCCACCTACACCGACATCAACGCCTCCAAGCCGGGCCTGACGATCCTGGCGATTGTGGTGGTGCTCGTGGCGGGACTGTTCGTGGTCGCCGCGGTGCAGCGCCGCTGGAAGCCAGCCGTCATCGGCATCGCCTCCACGGTGGCCACGGCCCTCGTGGTGACGATGCTTTACCCGGCGCTCGTGGAGAACTTCAAGGTGCGCCCGAACGCGGCCGAGCTCGAATCGACCTACATTCAGCGCAACATTGACGCCACGCTCAAGGCCTACGACATGGCCCACGTTGAGACCCAGCAGTATGACGCGCGTACCGACGTCGAGCCGGGCCAGCTGCGCAAGGACTCGGAGACGGCGGCGCAGATCCGCCTGCTCGATCCGAACATCGTGGATCCCTCGTTCAACCAGCTCCAGCAGAACCGGCAGTATTACCAGTTCAAGGACCCGCTCACGGTTGACCGCTACGAGATCGACGGGCAGACGCGCGACACGGTGATCGCGGTGCGCGAGCTCAACCTCGGGGGTCTGGACGCCGAGCGTCGTTCCTGGGTCAACGACCACACGGTCTACACCCACGGCTTCGGCGTGGCGGCCGCCTACGGCAACACGATTACTTCGCGTGGCGACCCGGCGTTCTGGGAGGCCGGCATCCCGTCCACGGGCCAGCTCGGCGACTACGAGCCACGCGTGTACTTCGGTCAGCAGTCGCCGTCGTACTCGATCGTGGGCGCACCGGAGGGCTCGGACCCGTGGGAGCTCGACTACCCGGACGACACGGCCCCGAACGGTCAGGTGATGAACACCTACACCGGTAACGGCGGGCCGAGCGTGGGCAACGCCTTCGAGCGGCTCATGTACGCCATCCGGATGAGGTCGACCGAACTGTTCTTCTCTGACCGCGTCACCTCCGATTCCCAGATCCTGTTCAACCGCGACCCGCACGAGCGCGTGCGCAAGGTAGCTCCGTACCTGACCCTGGATACGAAGGCCGTGCCCGCGGTGGTGGACATGGACAACGATCCGTCCACCCGCAAGGACCTGGTGTGGATCATCGACGGCTACACGACGTCGAACAACTACCCATACTCGGCGCGCGAGACCCTGACCGAGGCCACCGCGGATGCGACGACGACCGGCCTGGGTCAGCCGCGCCCGGAGGAAATCAACTACATTCGCAATTCGGTCAAGGCCGTGGTCAACGCCTACGACGGCTCGGTCACCCTCTACCAGTGGGACAACGACGATCCGATCATCAACGCCTGGAAGTCCATCTTCCCCGGCCAGATCACCGAGCTGTCCGAGATGCCGGGCGATCTGATCGCCCACGTGCGCTACCCGGAGGACCTGTTCAAGATCCAGCGCACCCTGCTGGCGCGCTACCACGTGACGGACGCGAAGTCGTTCTACTCGGGCGGCGACTTCTGGAACGTGCCGCTGGAGCCGACCAAGGCCGCCAGCCCCACCACCCCGAAGCAGCCCCCGTACTACCTCACCCTCAAGATGCCGGGGGAGGACCAGACGGCGTTCTCGCTCACCACGTCCTACATTCCGGGCGGCCAGACGAACCGTAACGTCATGACCGGCTTCCTTGCCGCATCCGGCGACGCCGGCAACGAGAGGGGCGTCAAGGGCGAAGGTTACGGCAAGCTCAGCCTGCTCGAGCTGCCGCGAGACCTGACGGTGCCCGGCCCCGGCCAGGCGCAGAACACGATGCTGGCCAACCCGAAGGTGTCTACGGATCTCAACCTGCTCCAGCAGGGCGGCACGGAGATCATGCGCGGCAACCTCCTGTCGCTGCCCGTGGGTGACGGCCTGCTCTACGTCCAGCCGGTTTACGTCCAGGCGTCCTCGGGTACTCAGTACCCGACCCTGCAGTACGTGCTCACCCTGTTTGGTGACAACGTGGGCTTCGCGCCCACACTGGATGAGTCCCTCGACCAGGTCTTCGGCGGTGATTCGGGTGTGAACGCGGGCGATGCCGGCGTCGTGGGCGAAAAGGAGGCCCCGCTCGAGGGTGCGACGCCGCCGGAGGAGCCGAGCACGGAGCCGACTGAGGATCCCCGCAGCGAGCCGAGCCAGGCGCCGATCGCGCCAGTGCCGGGTAGCGTGCAGGAGCGGCTCGATAGCGCGCTGAATTCGGCGAAGAAGGCCATCGAGGATTCGAAGGCCGCGCTGGACGCGGGCAACTGGGCGGACTACGGCAAGGCTCAGGAGGCGCTGGAGAAGGCGATCGACGACGCGGTCAAGGCTCAGCAGGAGATCGACGGCCAGTAGCTGGCGCTGAGTCGCAGGCAGGGGAGGGAGTCCGGGCGGGCTCCCTCCCCGTTTCCTGGTCCCCGTGGTCGCGCAGGTTTGGCCAATATGGCAAAAGAACGGTTTTGACGTGGTCGAATTTTGCCAGTTTTGCTGAAATGAGTTCTCCCATGGTCTAGGCTGGAAGCGTGAAGCCGTGAACATTGACGTTCAAGCTGGCTTTACAGATCACAAATCCAGCGACAGGAATAAAACATGCGATCATCTCCACAACGAAGTGCGGCGCTCATCGCGGGTGCAGCGCTGGCGATAGGCGGGATCACAGCCCCCGCCTTTGGCGTAACTTATACATACTCACCGATACCGCAGACGGGGATGTCTGTGGCCTACGCGGACTCGGTCGAGACCACGGGCGAAGGTGCCAACGGCCCGGCGAAGCTCGTTCTCGACGGCAACACTGACACTTATTGGCACACGAAGTGGAACCCTGCGAAGGATCCGCTACCTCACAAGCTCGTCGTGGACCTTGGCGAGAGCGTGGAGGGGCTCGGCCGTATCGTGCTGACCCCGCGCCAGTCCTCTAACGGTTCGGGCCGGTTCGGCAATTTCAACGTCTCCGTTTCTACTGACGCGGAGTGCGCGAACCCGGAGGCCTACGCCAGTAAAGACTCGGTCCCCGATTTTGAGTCCGTGGCGGACGAGTCGATCCCCGCGGCCCCGGATGCCGGCAAGCTTGCGCCGGTCAACGTCGATTTCGAGCCGACCGCCGCACGTTGCGTGGCGGTGACTATTAACAGCACATGGGGCGGCAACGACAGCGCGGAGCAGGTGGCCGCGCTGTCCGAGTTCGCGGCCTTCACCGCCGCTGAAAACGAGCCAGGCACCGAGCCGGAGCCGGCCGCTCCTCTCGAGGTCGTTATCCCCGAGGGTGCGCCCGAAATCACGGACGGCCAGCTCACCGTTCACACCCACCCCGCCTTCCCGCAGGTGGTGGACTACCAGCTGGGTGAGAAGCAGATGCCCGGCAAGTTCGGCGATGCGCTGACCTCGGTCAACATTGATGGGAAGGCGACGCCCGTCGTCGTCGGCGATCCGTCCGTCAGCGCGGACAAGACCGCGGTGACGTACCCGGTCAGCCTGCCGTCGGTGTCTGGATCCTTCGATGTGGTTATCTCGGTCAAGGACCAGGTGCTCGACTACCGCATCACGAACATCACTGACCCGGAGAAGAAGATCAACCGCATCCAGATCCCGGGGCTTGACCTCGTGTCGCTGGACTCGGTTGCCGACGCCACGGCGATGGTGGGCGGCGCGCGGATCAACACCAACCGCGCCGCGAACCCGGACAGCTTCCTCACGGTCGCGTCCACCGCCGACACGACTGCACGGGTGTGGATGGCGGTGGCAGCCGGCAACGGCCTGGCCGCCGGTTTCGAGACCAATGCGATTGACGACCAGACCGCCGTGTCCGGCACCTCGGGTAATGACCGCTACACGGTCCAGGTCCGCGAGCAGAATGGCAACCGCATCGGCACCATCTCCCCGTACGAATGGGTGCACCGCGGCGGCGCCGTCGTGCAGTACGACGACGGCAGCGGCATCGGGGAAGAGCCTGATCCCTTCATCCAGGTCAAGATCACGGCTGACGCGAACGCGGACGGGGCTGTCGACTGGCAGGACGCAGCGATCGCCACGCGCGACGTGCTGCGCCCGTTCGTCGGCATGAATGACACGAAGAACACCGTCATCACCCGCATCCCGTTCAACATCGTCTCCCAGGCCACCCACCCCTTCCTGCGCACGCTCGACGACACGAAGCGGATCGCGCTCGCCACGGATAACCTCGGCCAGCAGGTCCTGCTCAAGGGCTACCAGTCCGAGGGCCACGACTCGGCCCAGGGCGACTACGGCAACAACTACAACGAGCGCGCCGGCGGCCTTGCCGACCTCAAGAAGCTCGTGGATGCCGGCAAGGCCTGGAATGCCACCTTCGGTATCCATGTCAACGCCACCGAGTCCTACTCCGAGGCCAAGTGCTTCTCTGACGGGGTGAACGGCTACGTGGACGATGCCGCGAACGGCGTGGCCGCTCCGTGTGAGCTGCGCATGCCGCCGCGGCTCGCGTGGGGCTGGATGAACCAGTCCTACAAGATGAACGACAAGAAGGACCTGGCCACCGGCAACGTGCTCAAGCGCCTGGCGCAGCTGCGCAAGGACTTCCCGGCCGATTCGAACCTCAACTGGCTCTACTGGGACGTCTACTATGAGAGCGGCTGGCAGGCCGAGGCGTTCGCGTGGAGGCAGCAGCAAGAGCTGGGCTTCCGCCTGGCCTCCGAGTGGGCCTATTCGCTTCCCACCCTGTCCACGTGGTCCCACTGGGCCAATGACGAACCCTACGGCGGAACCACGAACAAGGGCCTGAGCTCCACGCTCATCCGCTTCGTGGAAAACGCTTACCGTGACACGTTCAACCCCGATCCGATGCTGGGCAACACCAACGTCCGCGAGTTCGAGGGCTGGGCGGGCAACGTCAACTACAACACCTTCATCCAGGGCATCTGGCAGAAGAACCTCCCGGCGAAGTTCCTCCAGCAGTCCGACATCATGTCCTGGACCAAGCCCGCGAACGGCCAGGCCGGCCGCGTGGTCTTTGCCAACGGCACGGAGGTCACCTCGGCGCAGACCGCGGTTGGCGGGTACGACTCCGCAACCGACCGTGTGGTCACCTATGACGGCGCCACCGTGCTGAACGGTGCAACCTACTTGCTGCCGTGGAAGGACGGCGGCGAGGATCGCCTGTACTACTACAACCCGAGCGGGGAGGCCACCACCTGGAAGCTCACGAATGCATGGGCCTCGCAGTCGAGCCTGAAGCTGTTCAAGCTCACGGCCACCGGCCGCGCCGAGGTCACCGACCTGCCGGTTTCGGACGGCTCAGTGACCATCCCGGCTACCGACGGCGGTGCCACTACGGCCTACGTGCTCTACCCGAGCAGCGCTGTTCCCGCGCCCGCCACCCCGAACTGGGGCGAGGGCACCGGAATTACGGACCCGGGCTTCTTCTCCGGCACCCTCGATAGTTACGACGTGACTGGCGACGCCACCGTCGCCACCTCCGAGCGCGGCAACTACCAGGCCCAGTTCGGCGAGGGCGCGGGCTCGATCTCCCAGGAGATCACCCTGCCCGAAGGCGACTACTCCGCCTGGGCGTGGATCGAGATCCAGCCGGGTAAGACGCGCGAGGTGAGCGTGTCCGTGACCGGCAAGGACGGCGTCGTGACACCGGGCGACTACCAGAAGGACGTGGACGGGGTGGCCACCACCACCATCACCACGTCGGGCGCGATCAATGCCACGGCGTCGGACGAGAAGTTCAAAACGCGCTTCCAGCGCGTGCCCGTCCGCTTCCACACCGACGGCAAGGCGATGACGTTCGCCATCACCGTGGGCGAGGGCGACGCGACCGTGGCGGTCGACGACCTACGCGTGGTGGCCTTCAAGGAGACCGACAAGGCCCCGACAGACGCGACCATCGCGTTCACGAACTTCGAGGACACCGACACCGGCTACTGGCCGTTCGTCACCGGCTCCACCCAGACCGGTGACGCCCGCACGCAGCTCGCCCTGCGCAACGAGCCCTACTCGCAGTCCGGCTGGTGGGGCACCCGCAACGGCCAGAACACCGAGGCGGGCCAGAAGCTCATCGACAACGTGCTCGACGGCGACTGGTCGCTCCTCGCCCACCAGGAGAACGGCGGGCTCATCCTGCGCACCACCACCGCGTCGGTGCCGCTCGAAGCGAACCGCACCTACAAGGTGAGCTTCGACTACCAGGCCGGCTACGACGGCGACTACCAGCTGGTCATCGGCCACGACGAGTCGACCGGGGATAGCTGGAAGGAAGTCATCGACACCCGCAACCCGATCGCGCAGAGCCGCGGTACAGGCTGGCAAGACGCCGACGGTAACGCCGGCAAGGGCACGTCGACCTTCGAGATGCAGTTCCGCGCGAGCTCCCAGCCGACCTTCATCGGTATTGTCAAGGCGGGCAACCACTACCAGGGCGATCTGACGATCGACAACTTCCGCGTGGAGGACCTCGGGCTGATCCCGGGCACCAGTATGGATGTCCAGCAGGTTGAGCCCTCGAGCGACGACGTGCGCACCTACGAGGTAACCACAACGGTGGATTCCTACGCTGACGACCTAACCGACGTGGCGCACAAGCTTCAGGCGCCCGAGGGCTGGACCGTCACGGAGGTGACGGCCGGCGCCACCGAGGCCACGAAGGACGCCGCGTCTGTGGCGACCTGGAAGGTCGATGCTCCGCGCACTTCCGAGCCCGGCGATCTGGTCTTCACCGGCACCTGGATGATCGGCGACAAGGCGGGCGAGGGCGCGCAGACCGCGACCATCGACCCGAGCAAGGCCGAGCTCCTCAACCCGATCGGTGGGTCAGACCTGACGGTCACGGACTTCAGCTCCCAGCAGACGTCCGATGAGCCGGCGCCGAGCGGCTTCGCTGCGGCGGCGATCGACGGCGATCCCAGCACCTACTGGCACACCCAGTGGAGCCCGAGTGTGCGGGGCTACCCGCACCACATCACGCTCGAGCCGGCGGCGGTCACGGATAACGACCTGACCTGTACGTTCACCGGTTTCGAGTACACCACCCGCCAGGGTGCGGCGAACGGTCGCATCAAGGGCTACGAGATCTACGTCTCGATGGATGGCGAGGACTGGGGCGATCCGGTCGCTACGGGCAACTTCACTGCCGACCTCGCGCCTCAGGTTGTGGAGTTCCCGGCCGTTGAGGGCAAGTTCGTCAAGCTGGTTGGCCTCGATGCCATCAACGGCGCTGTCTTCGGTGGCGCTGGCAAGATCCGCCTCGGCGGCACCTGTGCTACGCCGGAGCCGGAGCCCGAGCCGGAGCCCGAGCCGGAGCCCGAGCCGGAGCCGCAGCCGGAGCCCGAGCCGGAGCCGCAGCCGGAGCCTGGGACGTGCCAGGCCGTGGATCGTCCGTCGATTCCGGCTCGTGGCACGGGCCTGTTGGGTGAGTTCACGGGTGATCGTTTTGCTGACCTGTGGGCGGTTGACAAGGACAACAGTCTGCGCCGCTACGCCTCTGTGGGCAACGGCACCTTCGCGGGCGGCGCTATCGTCGACTGCAACGCGGATGAGTTCACCGCTCTCGCCCCCATCCCGGACATGAACGGCGATGGGCGTGCGGACGTGCTGGTTCGCCACACAGACGGCACGGTGCACTTCTACTACTCTCAGGGTGATGGTTTCCTGACCCAGGGCCCGCAGGTGGGTCATGGCTGGAACGGCATGGACAACATTGTCTACGCCGGCAAGCTGGGAGGCTCGGGCTCCGAGTACGTGGTGGCACGCCACGTTGCCACGGGCGATCTCTACCGCTACGTCGTCACGGCCAATGGGATGCACTCTGGCACGAAGATCGGCCACGGCTGGTCGTCGATGGCCACCATCCTTGGCCCCGGCGACCTCAGCGGCGACCGCAACGCTGACATCGTGGCGATCCGCGACGATGGCAAGATGTTCCTGTACAAGGGCGGCCGCGATGGCTTGATCGCCTACACGGCTCAGATCGGCCACGGCTGGTCGAGCTTCGTCCAGGCGACCATCCCGGGCGACGTGAACGGTGACGGCCGCTTCGACCTGGTCGGCGTTCGCAACGACGGCCGCCTGTTCACCTACTACAACACGGGCAAGAGCGGCTGGGCGAAGCCCATCCAGGGCGGCCACGGTTGGGACAACATTGATCTGATCGGTTAACGGCCACACGGCCGGCGGGTTGGCTGACACGGTGTCTGCCTGCCGCTGATCGGATCGAGGGGCGGGGGCTCGCATGCGCGGGCCCCCGCCCCGGTGTCTGCATCTACCCACCTGGGCGAGCTTGGCGGATGGTGAGGAAGGGCACCACGGCCAACCTTGAATCCGGGACGCTGGCTGAATAAAGTAGGGGATGCCGACGCGGGGTGGAGCAGTTCGGTAGCTCGCCGGGCTCATAACCCGGAGGTCGTAGGTTCAAATCCTGCCCCCGCCACGAGAACAAGCCCGGGATCTCAGCCGAGATCCCGGGCTTTGCATTGCCCGACCCCGCCACGCCTCAGCCACCTCGCTCGTCAGTGCCTGGCCATATGCAACGCTAATCCGCAATATGCAACGGCGAAAAGCAGTTTATTAACGTTGCACATGGGGAATTACCGTTGCACACGCGGGGAAGGGGAGTGAAGCCGGGCGGGAACCCCGGTCGTCAGGCGAGCAGTCCCGCCACGTAGGCGGCAAGCAACGTCAGGTGCCCCAGCCCGTGGGCCGCGTTGAATCGCCGGCCTGCCAGCGCCGTGGCTTGCAGGCCGAGCGTCGCCGCGAGGAGGGCCAGCTCCGTGCCTCCCACGCCAAGCACGATGTCTTGCCCGGTGGCGACCCCGATGAGCACCACGGCGGGGACCGAGCCGCCGAGTACCGATACGAGCGCGCCGTGGGTCAGGTTTGACACGCGCTGGCTCTGCCCTTCCCAGCCGGCAAGGAGCGTGGTGACGGTCTCGGGCAGGAGGACCACGCCCGCCACGATGAGGCCAACAATCGCGGTGTTGCCCACGGTCGCATCGAGCAGTGGGCCAAGCGCGTGGGAGAGCGCCACGATCGCCACCAAGGTGACCACGAGCCACACCAGGTTGCGAGCGACGGGCTCGGAGGAGCGCGGGGGCGAGTCGGCTTCGGAGAAGTCGCCCGCCCCCGGGCCGAGCTGGCGCCACATGAAAACCCCGTATGCTGCGACCAGCCCGACCCCGGCCATGACCGCCCAGCCGCCCCGGTATTCGCCCACCGCCCTCGGCAGCACGAATGCGCCCGTGCCGAGTACCCCGAGCGTTCCCAGGTACCAAGCCAGCGCCCGTGCCCGAATCGGCATCGGCCCGCGCCGGGCCACGTGGGCGAGGATGGCGCCGGCCAGGATCCCGTTGAGGATGAGCATCGCGGCGGAGAAGGCGGCGTCGCGCGCGATGGAGGCATGTGTGCCCGGGCCGAGCAGCACGCTCGCCACCATTCCCACCTCGATCACCATGATCGACAGGGTGAGGATGATCGTGCCGACGGGCTCGCCGAGCCGCCGTGAGAGCGCGTCCGCCCGCCGCTTCACCTCGAAGGAGGCATAGATGATGACGGCGAGGATTCCCGCCACGGTCACCGGCCCCGACAGGTCAACCACCAAGGTCAACCCCATGGCCAACCATGCAATCACAGCAGGCATGTGCCCTTTCTTGAGGGCCGTCCCTCGCCTGTGCCGCGTAGCGATCGGCAACACCAGCGCGGCGCCGGGCCGTCCCGGCAACCCCTCGAGCATACCCGATTCGGGACAAAGGTGTGAAGAATCACATCTGCGGCCTGGGACAATGGCAGGAAGGAGGCAACGATGCAACTGAAGGCTCCGCCCTCGTGGGCGTTGAAGGTCGTCATGGCGGTCACGGGCGCCATTTGGGCGATCTTCGTTCTCATCCACCTGTATGGAAATCTCAAGGTCTACATGGGTGCTGCCAGCTTCGACGGTTACGCCCACTGGCTGCGCGAGGCGTTCTACCCGCTGTTCCCGAAGCTGGCCGTGCTCTGGATCATGCGCGTGGTGCTGGGCGCTTGCCTGGTCTTGCATGTGTGGGCGGCGTCGATCGTCTACATCCGGGGCCGGAAGTTCCGCGGCAAGCACCGGGCACGCAAGCTTCACGGCATCCAGGCGGTTTCGGCCCGGCTCATGCCGGTGACGGGCGTGGCGATCCTGGGCTTCCTCATTGTTCACATTCTTGACCTGACGGTTGGTCTGCAGCCGGTGGCCTCCGATTCCTTCCGCGGGCCCACGGCCGCCTCGTCCGCCGCCTACGGCAACCTGGTTGGCTCCTTTGAGCGCCCGGCGATGGCGATCTTCTACGTGCTCATCATGGTGTTGCTTGCGATTCACGTGGCACATGGCGCCTTCAACATGGCGGTCGACTTCGGTTCGATGGGCGCGCGCCTTCGCTCGGTCTTCATCTGGGTCGGCGCCCTGGCCGCGATCGCGATCCTCTTGGGCAACGCCTCAATTCCGCTCGCCGTACAGATGGGGTGGCTATCATGAGTTTCTTCAATTTCTTGCGCGGTTCTTCCGACGACGCCGCCGCCCGGCCCGCGTTCGCCGCGGACTTCACGCCGCCCCCGGCGAAGGTGCGCGGCACACGCCTTGGCTCGATCTTGGACGGCAACATCCCAGATGGCGATCCGGCCACCGCGTGGCAGCGCCGCCGCGACTCGTACAAGTTGGTCAGCCCGCTAAACACGAAGAAGTTCACGGTCGTCGTCGTGGGAACGGGACTGGCGGGCGCCGGGTGTGCCGCGGCGCTGGGGGAGCTGGGCTACAACGTCCACTCGGTCACCTACCACGACGCCCCGCGCCGCGCCCACTCGGTGGCGGCCCAGGGCGGCATCAACGCGGCCCGGGCGCGCAAGGTGGATGGCGATTCGCTCAAGCGCTTCGTCACCGACACGGTCAAGGGCGGCGACTTCCGCTCGCGCGAGGCGGAGGCCTTCCGGCTCGGCGAGGAGTCGATCCGCGTGATCGACCACATGAACGCGGTGGGCGCCCCCTTCGCCCGCGAGTACGGCGGCACGCTCGCCACGCGCTCGTTTGGCGGCGTGCAGGTCTCGCGCACGTACTACACGCGCGGCCAGACCGGCCAGCAACTCCAGCTCGCCTCCTCGCAGGCGCTCCAGCGCCAGATCCGCCGCGGCAAGGTCACGATGCACATTCGTTCGGAGATGCTGGACCTCATTATCGACGACGGCGTGGCCCGCGGCGTCGTCATCCGCGACCTCGTGACGGGTGAGGTGAAGGCGATCCCGGCACATGCCGTTGTGCTTGCGACCGGCGGGTATGGCTCGGTGTACTTCCAGTCCACGCTGGCGTTGAACTCGAACGCGTCGGCGGCGTGGCGTGCCCACAAACACGGCGCCTACCTCGCCCACGCCTCCTTCGTCCAGTTCCACCCCACCGCCTTGCCGGTCAGCTCGCCGTTCCAGTCGAAGACGATCCTCATGTCGGAGTCGCTACGCAATGACGGGCGAATCTGGGTGCCCAAGCGCGCCGGGGATGACCGTCCGCCTGAGCAGATTCCCGACGCCGAGCGTGACTACTACCTCGAGCGCAAATACCCCGCGTTCGGCAACCTCACCCCGCGCGACATCGCCTCGCGCGCGGCCACCGAGCAGATCAACTCGGGCCACGGGGTGGGGCCGCTAAAGAACTCGGTCTACCTCGACTTCTCGGACGCGATGAGAGCCGTGGGCAAGGACGTGATCGCCGAACGCTACGGCAACCTGTTCCATATGTACGAGCACGCCACGGGTGAGAACCCGTACGAGACCCCGATGCGGATCGCGCCGGGAGCTCACTTCACGATGGGTGGGCTGTGGACCGATTTTGACCAGATGAGCTCGATCCCCGGGCTGTTCGTGGGCGGGGAGGCCGGCTGGTCGTACCACGGCGCGAACCGGCTGGGCGCGAACTCGCTGCTGTCGGCGTGCGTGGACGGGTGGTTCACCCTGCCGTTCTCGGTACCGAACTACCTGTCCAAGCATCTGGGCGAGGAGCTACCCGGCCCGGACTCGGCGCCGGTGAGGGAGGCGCTGGAGCGGGTACAGGCCCGCACGGACGCCTTCCTCGCGATCGGGGGAAGCCGCGGTCCGGTCCAGTTCCACCGTGAGCTCGGGGCCATCTTGTACGAGGGCTGCGGCGTGGGCCGCACGAAGAAGTCCCTGGAGAAGGCGATCGGCGAGGTCCGGCGCCTGCGCGGGGAATTCTGGGAGGACCTGTCGGTGCCCGGCGGGGATGCGCAGGTCAACCAAACCCTGGAGAAGGCCGGCCGCGTGGCCGACTTCCTGGAGCTCGCCGAGCTCATGTGCGTGGACGCGCTCGACCGCGAAGAATCGGCCGGGGCCCACTTCCGCTTCGAATACCAAGACGACGGCGAAGCCAAGCGCGACGACGCCCACTGGGCCTTCGCCTCGGCGTGGGAGAGCGCGCCGGACGGTTTCGTGCGGCACATGGAGCCGCTGACCTTCACGGCCGTGCCGTTGGCAACGAGGAGCTACTCATGAAACTGACATTGGAAATCTGGCGTCAGCCCGGGCAGGACGCCCCGGGCCGCTTCGAATACCACACGATGGAGGGTCTGGACGACTCGATGAGTATCCTCGAGCTCCTGGACCGCCTTAACGAGCAGCTGGTCAACTCCGGCAAGGAGCCCTTCACGTTCGAGTCCGACTGCCGTGAAGGCATCTGCGGGGCATGCGGCATTCAGGTGAGCGGCACCCCGCACGGTCCGGAGCGCAACACGCCGGCCTGCCACCAGCGCCTGCGCTCCTTCACGGACGGGCAGATGGTGCGGATCGAGCCGCTGCGCTCGGCCAGCTACCCCGTGCTGCGCGACCTCATGGTCAACCGCCACAAGCTCGACGAGGTGCTCGAGGCCGGCGCCCACGTGGCGATCAACGCGGGCACGGCCCCCGACGCCGACTCCGTGCCGGTGGACCACACCACCGTGGAGGACGCCCTCGATTTCGCCGCGTGCATCGGGTGCGGGGCGTGCGTGGCGGCCTGCCCCAACGGCGCAGCCCACCTGTTCGTGGGTGCGAAGCTCACTCACCTGGCGATGCTGCCGCTGCCGTCGAAGGAGCGGGCGCTCCGGGCGAAAGCGATGATCGCGGTGGCGGATCGGAACTTCGGGCCGTGCTCGAACTATGGGGAGTGCGCGGCGGTGTGTCCGGCGAACGTGCCGCTCGCGGCGGTGGCCGCCGTCAACAAGGAGAGGTTGCGGGCGTCCTTCATGCGCCGGCTGGATAAGTAGCTCGGTTGTCAAACATCAGGACTTTGTGGCCAAAAGCGCCGGTTGTGGCGACGAAAAGCCTCTAAGTCCTGATGCTCGACGCAGGCCTGTTGCGTCGCGTCCGAAACCCGATGGCCGAGACTGGGGAGGTGAAGCAGAACCCGGATAGTTGAGGTTTCAATTAAATGTGCTAGGATGTCTCCGAAGCTGATTATGCCCCAAGGAGACACCATGCAATTCGGAGTCTTTTCCGTCTCTGACATCACCACCGACCCCACCACCGGCCGCACGCCGAGCGAGGCCGAGCGCATCAAGGCCGCGGTGACGATCGCCAAGCACGCCGAGGACGTGGGTATGGACATCTACGCGATCGGCGAGCACCACAACCCGCCCTTCTTCTCCTCCTCGCCCACCACCTTGCTGGGCTACATTGGCGCGCAGACGAAGAAGATTATCCTGTCGACGTCGACCACGCTCATTACCACCAACGATCCGGTGAAGATCGCCGAGGACTACGCGATGCTCCAGCACCTGGTGGACGGGCGGATGGACCTCATGATGGGCCGCGGCAACACGGGCCCGGTTTACCCGTGGTTTGGCCAGGATATCCGCCAGGGTATCCCGCTCGCGATTGAGAATTACGCGCTGCTGCGCCGGCTGTGGGAGGAAGAGGAGGTGGACTGGCAGGGCAAGTTCCGCACGCCTCTGCGTGGCTTCACGTCCACCCCGCGCCCGCTGGATGGGGTGGCGCCCTTCGTCTGGCATGGCTCGATCCGCTCGCCGGAGATTGCCGAGCAGGCCGCTTACTACGGGGACGGCTTCTTCCACAACAACATCTTCTGGCCGATGAGCCACACCCGGCAGATGATCGCGCTCTACCGCCAGCGCTTCGCCCACTACGGGCACGGCACGCCCGAGCAGGCGATTGTGGGCCTGGGCGGGCAGTTCTACATCGCGAAGGATTCGCAGACCGCCAAGCGCGAGTTCCGCCCCTACTTCGACAACGCGCCCGTGTACGGGCACGGACCCTCGCTCGAGGACTTCTCGGAGCAGACCCCGTTGACGGTCGGCTCCCCGCAGGAGGTCATCGACCGCACGCTCGGCTTCCGCGAGCATGTGGGGGACTACCAGCGCCAGCTCTTCCTCATCGACCACGCCGGCCTGCCGCTCAGGACCGTGCTTGAACAGCTCGACTACCTGGGCGAGATCGTGCCTGTCATGCGCAAGGAGTTCGAGGCGATGCGGAAGCCCGGTGTGCCGGACGCCCCCACGCACGCCGCTCGGGTGGCCGCGCGTCGTGAGGCGGGAATCGCGTACGAGGAGGGCAAGACGTACGTCGACGACGTCACCGGCGCCTCCTTCTACGCCCAGCAGGACACCCAGGCGGCCTCCGTCAACCTCGCCGACCAGCTCCTGCGAGACGCGGAGGGCGAGCGATGATCGCGGTGGTGTCGGCGTCGCTGTCGGAGTCCTCGACCACGCAGCAGCTGGGCCGGGCGATGGCGGAGGCGTACGTGAGCGCGCACGGCGGGCAGGTGCAGATGATCTCGCTGCGCGAGCTGGCCCACGACGTCACCGACGCGATGCTCACCGGCTTCCCCTTGCCCGCGCTCGCTAAGGCCTTCGAGCAGGTGAGGGGCGCGGAGGCGCTCATCGCGGTGACGCCGGCCTACAACGCCTCCTACTCGGGCCTGTTCAAGTCCTTCTTTGACGTGCTGCCCGAGGGGTACCTGGCCGGCAAGCCCGTGGCGATCGGTGCGACGGGCGGCACGCCCCGGCACTCGCTCGTCACCGAGCACGCGATCCGGCCGATGATGACCTACCTTCACGCGAACGTTGTGACGACTGCGGTCTACGCTGCCACCGAGGACTTCGGCGCGCACGCCGCCGATTCCGACGCCGAGGGCGGGGCGAGCCTGCGCCGCCGAATCCGGCGCGCGATGGACGAGCTGGCGGTCATCGCCCAGGCCGGGCGGCCCGCGGGCAGCTTGGTTGCCGGCCAGGCAGGCGCGGGCGACGGTGTTGTGGGCGCGGGGCAGGCGGGTTCAGGCGCGGGGGCGGGCGCCGGCGTCGTGAATGCGGCCGACAGCCAGCCGGTCGACAGTCAGTCGGATGACGTCGCCGAAGCGAAGGCCCTGTTCGCGGACTTCACGCCGATGTCGGACCTGCTGGGAGACTAGAGCGGCAGCTCGCCGAGCGCGGCGGCCAAATCCCCGGGGACAAAGCCGGAGCGGCGGCGCCTGTAGGCGCTTACCCGGAAGCGCATGCCGTTCTCGGCCACGTGCCACCCGCGGAAGGGCTCGGTGCCCACGGGTTCCCAGTTGAATGGGATGGCGGGGGCGAACGCGTCGGCGTCGGGAACGTCGATGTCGATGTCCGTGACCACGACGCCGTCCGCCTTCTTCATCGCCGCCTCATACAGTTGCGCCCCGCCCACGATCCACACGAGCCCCTCGCCAGCGGCCTCCTCGCCCAGGGCGATCGCCTTATCCAGCGAGCGGGCCACCAGGGCGTCGTCGGAGGAAAAGCTCTCGTCCCGGGTGAGCACGATGTTCGTGCGCCCGGGCAGCGGGCGGTAGCGCTCGTCGAGTGACTCCCACGTCCGGCGGCCCATGATGACGGGGTGGCCGGTGGTCATGCGCCGGAAAAACCGCATGTCTTCGGGCAGGTGCCAGGCCATCGCGCCGCCGCGGCCGATCGCCCGCTCATGCCCCTGGGCCCAGATCATCCCCAGCATTACACGGCCACCGGGGCGTGAATCGCGGGGTGATGCTGGTATCCCTGGGAGGCGAGGATGTCGTCCATGTCGTAGTCGAAAATGGAGTCGGCCTTCTTCAGCTCGAGCGTAGGGAAGGGGTAGGGTTCGCGCGAGATCTGCTCACGCACCTGGTCCACATGGTTCAAATAAATGTGGCAGTCCCCGCCCGTCCACACGAAATCGCCCACGTCCAACCCCGCCTGCTGGGCCACCATGTGCGTGAGCAAGGAGTAGGAGGCGATGTTGAACGGCACGCCCAAGAACAGGTCCGCCGACCGTTGGTACAGTTGGCAGGACAGCTTGCCGCCGGCCACATAGAACTGGAACAGGGCGTGGCAGGGCTGCAGGGCCATGTCGTCGAGGTCGGCCACATTCCACGCCGACACAATCATCCGCCGCGAATCCGGGTTCTTCTTCAACTTCTCTACCACGTTCGCGATCTGGTCAATGTGCTCTCCGGACGGGGCCGGCCACGAACGCCACTGGTAGCCATAGACGGGCCCGAGTTCGCCGTCGTCGTCAGCCCACTCATCCCAAATGGAAATCCCGCGCTCCTGAAGCCAGCGCACATTCGTATCCCCGCGCAAAAACCACAGCAGTTCGCCTTTGACCGCCTTCATCGCTACAAACTTCGTGGTGATGCGCGGAAAGCCCTCGGCCAGGTTGTAGCGCAGCTGGCGACCAAACACGGACAGCGTGCCAGTGCCGGTGCGGTCGCCCTTGCGCTCCCCGTTTTCTAGGACGTCGGCCAGCAGATCCTCGTATTGACGGTTAATCATTCTTCCTCCGTGCGCCGCCGCAGGACCTCGGCGTTGACCAGATCAGTATCCTTGGCAATGACCTTACTCAGCTGGTCTACCACCATCTTCTCGATTCGGCCACCAATAAAAGGCACCGACACCTTGATCTCGCCGCTGATCTTCGCCGCGGTGGTCGCGCCGGTGTCAGCGAGCAGGAAGGTGAGCGAGCCGGCCACGGGCGCGCCCGACACATCGATCGTGTACGGGATCTTCGCCCCGTCCACGCGCCCGGCCTCGTTGTGGACCACGGGGGTGGCCGTTGCAAAAACCTTCGCGCCGTGTGGGAAGAAGGAGCGCGCCGCCGCCGGGATCTGCTCGGTCGGAACCTGGAGGCGGAAGGAATGCGTGGCGCCGTCGTCGGCAAAATCGGCCAACTCCGCGACGCCCGCCGCACGCGTGCGTGCGCGGAACAACTCGGGCGACGTCAGCACATCCAGCACGAGCTCAAGCGGGCCGACGTAGCTGGTTTCAGAAACAAACTTCATAGCTACTATTCAACACGATTAATCATTACAGTGGGAACTGTGTCTACACTCTCCCGCATTCTCAGCCGTGACTCGCACCTGAACGAGCGTCAGCGCGAATGGCTCCACCACCTCACCGGCGAGTGGCAGATCATCGCTGACATCACCTTCTCCGACCTTGCCCTCTACATCCGCGTCGAATCGGGCGTAATGACGGCCGCGCAGGCCCGCCCCGCCACCGCCACCACCGTCCACCAAACCGACTTCGTGGGCGAGATCGTCCCCGACGACGAGGCGGCCGTCATCGAGAAGGCCGCCACCACCGGCGAGCAGGTTTTTGGGCACGACGACGACGTCGACGTGCGGCTTGTGCCCGTGCGATTCGAAGGGGAGGTCATCGCGGTGCTCGGGGTGATCACCGCCAAGTTCGTGGACCGCGTGCCGATGGTGCTGCTCGCCAATTATGAGTCGATCGCGGACGCGCTCATCGCCATGGTAACCACCGGGGAGTTCCCCATCGACGGCTCGCCTTCGGGCTACCGGCACGGCACCCCGCGCGTCACGGACGGGCTCATTCACGTGGACACCGAGGGCGAGACCATCTACGCCTCGCCGAACGCGATCTCTAACCTGCGCCGGCTCGGCGTGGAAAAGCCGCTCCAGGGCGCGATGCTTGCCACCGAAGTGATCGAACTAGATGGGGTGTCCCGCGTGGACGAGGCCCTGCCGCTCGTGCTCATGGGCCGGGCCGCGTGGATGACCGAGATCGAGCGCAACGACGTGGTCATCTCCTTCCGTGCCGTGCCCCTGCTGGTCAAGGGCGTGCGCCACGGGGCGCTCGTGCTCTGCCGCGACATCACCGAGCTGCGCCGCCAAGAGCGCGTGCTCATGAGCAAGGACTCCACAATCCGCGAGATCAACCACCGCGTGAAGAACAACCTGCAGACGGTGTCGGCGCTGCTGCGGATGCAGGCGCGCCGTGCAGGGGAGGGCATGACCCGGGCCGCGCTGGAGACGGCGCAGCGCCGCGTGGCCACAATCGCCGTGGTGCACGAGAAGCTGTCACAAACCATCGACGAGGTTGTGGACTTCGATCAGGTGTTCGTGCCGGTCATGCGCATGGTACGAGACGTTGGCGTTACTGGGGAGCCGGTGATCACCACGTTCGAGGGCACCTTCGGGCGCGTGCGAGCCGAGGAGGCTACGGCGCTCGGCGTGGTGATGAACGAGATCATCTCCAACGCCATAGAACACGGACTGCCGGGGGGCGGACGGCTCGACATCCGCGCCCAACGCGACGGCACCCGGCTCCACATCGAGGTGGCCGACGATGGCGTCGGCGTGGGCGACCACCGCCCCTCCGGCCTCGGCACCCAGATCGTGAGGACAATGGTGCTCTCCGAGCTCAGGGGCAATATCGAGTGGCTCCCTCGTGAGGGCGGGGGCACCGTTGTGGTGCTCGACCTCAACATCCGTTCCCAGGCCTAGGGCCGGGTCGGCCGGGCATAAGAAAAGCGGGCCTCGCTGACGGGGCCCGCGAAAGCTCCCAGCGATTAGCGGCGCACGCGCGCCGTGCGGCGCTTGAGCGTGCGGCGCTCGTCTTCCGACATGCCGCCCCACACGCCGGCGTCCTGGTTGTTGTCCAGGGCCCATTTAAGGCACACCTCCTGGACGTCGCAACGCTGGCACACGGCCTTGGCGCGCTCGACCTGTGCCATGGCGGGACCCGAGGAGCCGATCGGGAAGAAAAGCTCTGGATCCTCGTTGAGGCATTCTGCGCGGTGGCGCCAATCCATGACCTAGTCTCCTAACGCATTGTTTAACACTGGCTTATACGCCCTTAACCTTTTCAGGTTTTGTGTGCCCGGTAAAGGAAAAAAGTGTGATTAACGCCCAATTTCCGCGTAATCTCGGGCTTTTGTGCGCTTTGACACGTCGACATGGTATCCGAGTATGCCAAGGGCGAGGCACCCGAGCAGGATCGACCCGATGTTGAGGGCGAGCGTGACGATCGGGATACTCGGCTCGTGCGGGGTGGCCCGCCCGTGGAGGGTCATGAGCAGGAGGGTGCTTCCCACCCCAAGCCCCACCCCGGTCACTGAGGTCACGAAGGCGCTTGCCATTCCCTGGCTCAGTCGCCGCTGGCGGATGCGCAGCCCGGTCATACCCTTGGAGCGCAGGTAGCGGGTCTCGAGGGACTGGTCGGCGAGGTACCGGGGCACGTGCAGGTAGGCGGCGAAGCCAAGCACGGCGATGACGCTCGTTTGGATGATGGCCGCGATTTGTGACACGTTCGCGGGCGCCTCTTGCGGGGGTGTGATGGCGAGGGTGAGGAAGGGCCGGTCCTCACCGGGGGTGAGGGAGGCTTCGAGGCGGCTGAAGTCCTCGGAGATGTGGTGGTGGTCGGCGAGCCGGATCCACATGGCGGTGGGCTCGAGGTCGCCCAGCCCGGCCGAGGAGATGAGCGCGAAGGGCACGTCGGCAACGGTCACGTTCACGTTCGTCGAGCGGGTGAATCCTTTGGCGTCGACGTAGGTGAGGTTCATGGAGCTCGGCACGTTGTTGGTCCCGCGCGGAACGAGCAGCGTGCCCGGCTCGATCCGCCGCCCGAGGTAGTCCTCGGCCTCCCCGGGATCCACGGCATACAGTGCCCCGGGCTGGAAGTCTTCGGGCTCCCATCCGGAGGTGTTGAGCAGGTGGTAGGTGAGGGTGGCAGAGGCTCCGCCCCAGTCGTGCACGGCCTGGATGTCGGCGTCGGAAATGGAAGCGGAGGTGACCCCGGCGGTGATGGACAGGTCGTAGAGGTTGGCGAGGCGGTCGTCGTTGGCGGTGAGCGTGGAGTAGGTGGTGTGGAGGGCACCGAGCGCGGCGGAGGACATGAGGATGACGAACAGCGACACGGTGGTCATCGTGGCGGTGAGCGATCGCGGCAGGAGTGAGAAGGCTGAGCCGACGTGGAAGGACTTGGTCAGGCGCCTCGTCACGACGACGATCACCCCGTACGCGACCAGCGTGGCAGCTGCGAGGGCCAGCAGTGAGACGACGACGCCGCCCGCGCTCACGTTCGCGCTCAGCGCGCCGGGCATTGCGACCGTGGCGTACAGGAAGGCGGCAGCGAAAAGCACGATGGCGGGGCTGGCCGTGCGGATGGCAGGTTTCCAGGCGTTGGTGGTGCGCAGGTAGGTGGACAGGATGCCGGTGGCGGTGCCGATCACCGTGGCGAGGGCCACAGCCACGAACGCCCAGAACGTTGCCGCGGCGGGGAAGCCGATGCTCGCGGGCAGGAAGGGGGCCCCGCTTTCGGCGCGCGCGATGGAGGAGGCACCCATCGCCCCCGCGTAGCCCACCCCGATGCCGAGCAGATAGGTGAGACCGGCGACGACGCCGACCTCCCGGCCGAGCATCCGGTGGCGGCGCAGGGCCGACAGGCCGAGGGAGCGCAGGGCCTGGCTCTCGGTGGTGCGCCGGCGGGCCACGCCGACCACGGTCATGTAGACCACCGTGGTGGCGGTGATGAAGGCGGTGGTGAGCAGCCAGGGAGTGGCCTCGGTCAGGGTATCCAGGGCGTCGCGCTGGCGGGCATATTCGACGTCGTAGCGGTCCTGGGCGTTGACCACCACGGTGCCAGGGATCTCGAGGATTTCCGCCTGGAGGGTATCGGGGTCGGCGGTGGGAAGGACGCGCACCTCGATCCCGCCCTGCTCGTTGCCTTGGGCGGCCACGAAGTTGGGGTTGGGTTCGGTGGTGATCGCCTCGAAGCCCACCGGGTCAAGGAGCCGGGAGCGGGTATAGATCCCGGAGACGCTATATCGCTTGGCCACGTCCCCTCCCGCCACGGTCAGCTCGTCGCCGGCCTGGACGTGGAGGGCGCTGGCCAGCTGGTGGGTCACCGCGATCTCGCGCGGGGATGCGGGGAATTCACCGAAGATGATCTCCTGGGTACGTAGCACGGGCGGGGCGAGGGAGCGGATGGAGACGGGCAGGTGCTCGGTCTCGGTCAGTACCTCGGCCAGAAGCGAAGAATCGACGAAGACGGTCTCCACCTGGTCCAGCTCGCCGATCTGCTCGGCAACGGCCAGGGCCGTGTCGGCCTCCGAATACACCACCAGGTCCGAGTGCGGGATCGACTTCTTCACCGACAGGGCCAGCGTGTGGTCGGCGAACCCCAGCATGGTGGTGACGAAGAATACCATGGCGGCGGCGTAGGTCAGTGCCACGCCGGCAAGCAGGTGGGAGGGCCAGTGATGCTCGAGTTGCTGGCGCAGCATCAGGGTTCCTCGCTGAAGATGACACGCAGGGTATCGAGGATCGAATCGAGGGTGGGGGCGTTGAGCTCGGCGGTGATGCGCGAGTCGGTCATGAGGTACACCCTGTCGGCAGACACGGCGGACATCGGGTTGGAGGTGAAGGTCACCACGGTCATGCCGCGCTCGCGGGCACACACCCGCAGCAGCGCGTACAGGGTCTCCCGGTCGGCGCGGGTGAAGCCGTCGGTGGGCTCGTCGCACAGGACCACGCGGCGCCCGGCCATGACGAGGGCGGCGAGCGCGCACTTGTTCTGCTCGATGAGCGGAACCGCGTCAGGGTAGTGGCCGAGCACCTGGGACAGGCCGAACAGGTCGATGATCTCCGTGTGCTCCTGCGTGCTCACGCGCGTGCCGTTGAGCTTGGCGGGCAGGTCCAGGTTCTCCCCAAGGGTGAGCGCGGGCAGGAGGTTGTCCTGCTTGAACAGCAGGGCGAACGTGGAGGCGCGCATGCGCTCGCGCTCAGCGTCGGAGGTGCTGGCGAGGTCGACGCCGTCGACCACCACGCTACCCGAGGTGACGCGCTCCATCCCGCCCAGCACGTTCATGAGGGCCGACATGTCGGAGTCGAGCCCACCAAGCACGGTGGTAATGGAGGAGTCGGGGATGGTGAGGGAGACGTCGTCGAGGACGGTGCGACGCTGGCGGCCCACGCCGCTGTCGAGGCGGACGTACTCGGCCTCAATCACCCGAGATCACCCGGGCGCACGAGCCCGGCTTCGTAGGCGAGCACCACGGCCTGCACCCTGTCACGGGCGCCGAGCTTGGCGAAGATGCGCCCCACGTGGGTCTTGATCGTGGCCTGGGCGACATCGAGCTCCTCGCCGATCTCCGTGTTCGATAGCCCCTTGGCCATGTGGTAGAGCACTTCGCGCTCACGTTCGGTGAGCACGTCGACAATCTGCGGGCGCAACGCGCGATCCTCCACCGCTTTCTGGGCGATGTAGGACACGAGGCGCTTGGTGGACGACGGCGCGATGACGGCGTCGCCACGGTGGACGGTGCGGATGGAGGAGAGCATCTGGTCCGGCGGGGCGTCCTTGAGGAGGAAGCCGGAGGCGCCGCCGCGGATGGCGCGCATGACGTACTCGTCCAGGTCGAAGGTGGTGAGAATGATGACCTTCGGGCGCACCCCGTGCGGGAATTCCATCTGGTTGATCCGCTCGGTGGTCTCCAGCCCGTCCATGCCGGGCATGCGGATGTCCATGAGCACGACGTCGACCGGCACGAGTGCCAGCCGATCCAGGGCCTGCTTGCCGTGCGAGGCCTCGAGCACGGTACACATGTCGTCTTGGGAGTCGATGACCATGGAAAACCCGCTGCGCACCAGGTCCTGATCGTCGATGAGGCCCACCCGAATCTTGTCACACATGACTGTTCCTTTCGCCGGGGGTTGGAATTGTTGCTGTCACTCTAAATCCGCCGCTCGAGCGCGGTCCGCTGACCACAGTACCGCCGAAGACGGCGGCCCGCTCGGTCATGCCGATGATTCCGTGGCCCTTGCCGTCGTTGAAGGTGGCGGCCCCGCGGCCGTTGTCGCTGATGTCGAGCACCACTTCGGCCGGGCGCCAGTGGAGGGAGACCGTGATGGCGGCGTCGGGGCCGGCGTGCTTGAGGGAGTTGGTGAGGGCCTCTTGGCAGATACGGTAGAGGGCCTTGCCCACGCCAACTGGCAGTGGGCGCTGGGAGCCGGTGGTCACCAGGGCGACCTCGTGGCCGGCGGAGCGCACCTGCTCGACCAGCTGGAGCAGGTCGGCGTCGACGGGCTCAGGCGCGAGCGGGGCGTCGATTTCCTCCGGGTCGCGGAGCACGCCGATGATGGAGCGGATGTCGCCGAGGGCCGCACGGGACATGTCGGCGATGACGTCGAGCGCGCGCACCGCCGCTTCGGGGTTGTTTTTGGCGGCGTAGCGCCCCCCGTCGGCCTGGGCGATGACGACGGAGAGGGTGTGGGCCACGATGTCGTGCATTTCGCGGGCGATGCGGGTGCGTTCGGAGACGACGGCGAGCTCGGCGTCGCGCTCGGCGTTGACCTGGGCGATCTGGGCGTCGACGATGATGTGGTCGAGTTGGTCGTACTGGGCGCGGCGCAACAGGGCCACCGCCGCCGTGGCGATGACGATGGCCTGGCCGGCGAAGACGAGGAAGATGACGAGCAGGTGGGGGGACTCGCTACCCGCGTACGGCAGCACGAGGAGGAACGCGCCGAAGCAGGCGCCCAGGATCGCGGGGATCTTCATTGTGGCCGAGCCGAAGGCGAGCACAGCGTAGAGCGCGAGGAGGACGGCCACGTCCTGCGGGAAGAACTCGGTGGGGAAGGCCACGTAGCGCACGAGCGCCGCCAGGTAGACCGTGATGCCGGCGGGGACGGGGTGCGTGCGGCGGAAGAAGGTGCCGAGCACGGTGGCGACGCCGGAAGTATACAGTAGCGCGTCGTGGAGGAGGTCGATGCCGAGCACGTCAGCGGGGATCAGCAACGTGAGGAAGGCGACCAGGAGTGCCAACAGCAAGTCGCCGGGGAAGGATCCGCGGACGGTGGCAAATTCGTTCATGGCATTAGGGTACGGGGTAAAAATCGGACGCCTTTCATACCGGGGGTGTGCCTCAGGTGCGGGCGATGTTCTGCGGTGAGTTGTTGCGCACGTTACCCACCGCCCGGCCCACCTCGTGGAAGGACAGCTGGGGTCCGGGGCGTTCGAGAGCGGTGAGAAGCGCGGGGTCGTCGTTGGCGGGGTCGAGCCACGTGTCGTACTCGGAGGGCTCAAGGATGAGTGGCACCCGATCGTGGATCTGCGCCAGTTCGACCTCGGCCGCGCGCGTGACGATCGCGGCCGTCAGCAGCCACTCCTGCCCGTCCTTCCACCAGCCGTACAAGCCTGCGAACGCGAGCGGGCCGGATTCGCGGTAGAGGTAGAGCGGGGTCTTGTCCGGCTTGCGCCACTCAAAGTACCCCGACGCCGGGATAATGCACCGCCGCTTCTTCAGGGCTGGCGCGAACATACGCTTCTCGGCCAGCGTCTCCATGCGCGCGTTGATCATCGGCCGGGTGGTGTCCTTCGCCCACGGCGCGATGAGCCCCCAAAACGCCGGGGTGAGGGCGCGAACGACGCCGGGCGCGCCCTCCTCGCCAGGGGAGTCGGGCGCTTCGGGAGGTGTGGACGCGGGTGGGGTGACGGCGTCGCGAAGCGGCTCATCCCCGGGCTGGGGCGGGCGCTCGAGGACGATGGGGATGTCCTGGGTGGGCGCGACGTTCCAGTTGGGGGTGGGGGAGTAGGAGTCGGCGGCGACGTCGAGGCGGAACTCGAGCTGGATGTCGGTCCGAGACATCGTGGTTGCGTATCGTCCACACATGCCCCCAGCCTACTGGAAGAAAAATGTCGGAGGGATGGGAGACAATGAGGGGGTGAATATCGAAGAAGCAACAACACGCTGGAATGAGCTGGCGCCCAAGCTGCGCCGCGCGCAGGAGGCCTACCATTCGACGGGCGAGCCGATCATGGTGGACGCCACGTATGACTCGCTGATTGCGCAGATGCGCGCGCTCGAGGATCGCTTCCCACAGCTGTGGAGCCCGCAGTCGCCCACGATGAAGGTGGGGGCGAAGGTGGCGCGCGGGGCGGTGGCCGAGCTGCGCCATGCCGAGCGCATGTACTCGCTACAGGACGTGTTCAGCCGCGAGGAGCTGGCCACGTGGTTTGCCGGGATCACGGGCGAACTGCCGGAAGGGAGTCGGTTTACGGCCGAGGTGAAGATCGACGGGCTGGCGCTCAACCTGACGTACCGCGGCGGCGTGCTGGAGACCGCGGCCACGCGCGGGGACGGGGTGACGGGCGAGGACGTGACGCGCAACGCGCTCGCGATCCAGGCGATCCCCGCGCGGCTTTCGGGGGAGGAGTGGCCGGAACTGGTGGAGGTGCGCGGGGAGGTCTACTTCCCGATCGCGAAGTTCACCGAATTCAACGATCTGGTGGAGGCGCGCAACGAGGAGGTGGCGCGGCGCAACCAGGAGATCGATGCCTATAACAAGGCGCTGCGTGCCAAGAACGCCGGCCGGGCGAAGGAGGGGCTGGCGCCGCTACCGCGCCTGCAGCGCGAGGGGCTACTCAAGACGTTCGTCAACCCGCGCAACGCGGCGGCTGGAACGATGCGCCAGGAAGACAACACGGGCTTCGCGATCAAATCGCTGAGTTTCATCGCCCACGGGATCGGGGCTCTCGAGGGCGCCTCGGAGGCACTGCAGGAAAAGATGGCCACCCAGGAGGGCGTCTATGAGGTGTTCCGGGCGTGGGGGCTGCCCGTGTCGGGGCAGACGCGGATGGTGTCCACTCTGGCGGAGATTGAGGATTACCTCGATGAGTTTCAGGGGGCGCGGGCGTCGCTCGATCACGAGTTTGACGGCGTGGTCATCAAGCTGGAGGACCGGCGCGTGCAGGCACAGCTTGGCTACACGGCGCGCGTGCCGCGCTGGGCGGTGGCCTACAAGTTCCCGCCCACCGAGGTCCAGACCCGGCTGCTCGATATCCAGGTGCAGGTGGGCCGCACGGGGCGCGTCACGCCGTTCGCGGTGATGGAGCCGGTGTGGGTGGACGGCTCCACGGTGGCCCAAGCCACCTTGCACAACCCATTCGAGGTGGAGCGTAAGGGCGTGATGATCGGCGACGTGGTGATCTTACGCAAGGCGGGCGACATCATCCCCGAGGTGGTGGGCCCGGTGCTGGCGGAACGGGACGGTTCGGAGCGTGCCTTCGTCATGCCCACGCACTGCCCCGCGTGCGGGGGCAAGATCGCGCCGGCGAAAGAGGGGGATAAGGACCTGCGGTGTACGAACACGCGCTCGTGCCCCGCGCAGTTGCACCAGCGGGTGATCCACATCGGCTCGCGCGGTGCGCTCGACATCGAATCGCTGGGGGAGGAGTCCGCGCAGTGGCTGGCCGATCCGGACCGTTACCGGGCCGACGTGCTGATCGCGCTCGCCACCGGGCACGCGATTGAGCTCACGGATGAGGAGGCGCTCGCCGCGCATGAGGCCGGCTGGCCGCTGGAGGACGCGGCCGACCCGCGCGTGCGGATCGTGCTTACGCTTGAGCAGCGGGTGGAGCTGGGAATCACGAATGAGGACGGGGCGCTGCTCGACCCGGAGGGCGTGATTGGGGAGGAGCTCCAGCGCGAGCTCGGGATCCCCACAGCACAGAAGCCCTTCCTTGACACCGAGGCGCAGCTGTTCGCCCTCACGGCCGCGGGCCTGGAGGGTGTGCGAACATGGCTACCGATTCGGCTTGCCGGCGAGCACACGGGTGACTGGCGCTACGTGAGGGCCGGCTGGACCAAGCCGGCGTGGTCGCGGACCGGGCGCGCGGGCGAGGCGGGTGCGGGCAGAGCCGCGGAGGGGGCCGCGCCGGAGGGTGCCGCGCGGGCGGGCTTCGAGGTGAAGACGATCTCGGCACCGTCGAAGACGTTGGAGAAGGTGCTCGCCGAAATCGAGAAGGCAAAGACGAAGGAGCTGTGGCGCAAGCTCGTGGCGCTCAACATCCGCCACGTGGGGCCGGTGGCCTCACGGGCGCTCGCGGCCCACTTCGGCTCGCTGGAGGCGATGCTGGCCTCAGGGCGCGCCCAGGTGGAGGCGGGGGAGGCGCCCTTCTCCGAGATCGACGGGGTGGGCGAGATCATCGGCCGCTCGCTGCTCGACTGGTTCGAGGAACCCTGGCATTGCGAGATCGTGGACGCCTGGCGGGCGGCCGGGGTCACTTTTGAGGACGAGCGCCCGGCCGGTGGGACCGGCACGGATGGTGCGGAGGGCGCGGACGGCGTCGTGCGGCCGTTCGAGGGCATGACGATCGTGGTGACCGGCGCGGTGGAAGGCTTCACGCGTGACGGGGTGGCCGAGGCGATCATGAAGGCGGGTGGTAAGGCCACCGGCTCGGTGTCGAAGAAGACCACCGTGGTGGTGATCGGGGAAAACCCGGGCGCGTCGAAGACTACGAAGGCGGAGGCGCTCGGCATTGAGACCTGGAGCGCGGAGGAGTTCCTGCGCAGGCTCGGCCGGGCGGACGGCTAGGGGGCGGCGGTGCGGCGTGCGTGGGCGTAGCGTTAGGCGGGTGAGGTCGCCGATCGGCCAGCGCGGGTAGTCGCGCCGGAGTGTCGTCGTTAAACGCTCCTGGAGCTTCGCCGTTTGCTCGATGAGGGCGTGAGTCCACGTGGCGGTGGACTCGATACCGTCCAACAAGTTCAAATCCGGCCAGGGAAAACTGCCCCGCGCGCTGACCTTAGAGTAGCGGGGCCAGCGGGCGCAGGATCCGCTCTGTGACCCGGGCCAGGGTGCTGCGCTGAGACCATTGGGCGGCAGTGAGCTCGCGGGAGTTGGACATGTCCAGCTCGAAGATCTCCTCCATGATCTTGGCGAACGGGTTGTTGAACACTTCGACGTTGATTTCGAAGTTGCCGTCCATGGAGATCCGGTCAATGTTGGTGGTGCCGACGGTGGACCAGATGCCGTCCACGGTCATGGTTTTGGCGTGGATCATGGCTTCCCGGTAGAGGAAGATCCGCACCCCGGAGGCCAGCAGGTCCTTGTAGTAGGGCCGACCCACCCAGTCGGCCACGATGTGGTTCGAATACTCGGGGATGAGCACTCGCACATCCACCCCGCGCCTCGCGGCGGAGATGAGGGAGTGGAGGATCCCGGCGTCGGGAATGAAGTAGCCCATGGTGATGTAGACGTGGTGGTAGGCCCGGTCGATGGCGCCGAGGTAGGAGGCGCGCACGGGGTAGGACTTGAAGGCGGGCACGTTTTGCGTGGCGATCACTTTCGACGACCAGTGCGACAGCCCGCGGTCGGGCAGCTCGGGTTGGGAGTTGGGCCGGTAGACGTTCCACATGTCGACGAACGCGTTCTCAAGCTCCCACACGGACGGGCCTTTGATGCGTAGGTGGGTGTCGCGCCAGGTGTCGGCGTAGAGGGAGCCGATGTTGTAGCCGCCAACGAATCCGATCTCCTGGTCGACCACCAGCAGCTTGCGGTGATCGAAGCCGCGGTCGCGTCCGTTGCCGGTGAAGATGCCGGTGCGTAGGAGGGGGAAGAGGATGACGTGCAGGTTCTCTTGTTCGGGGAAGTTCCGAAAGCGTGGGTCTTGGTTGAGGTTGCCGAAGGTGTCGATGATGATGTACACCTGCACGCCGCGCCGGGCGGCGGCGATGAGGGCATTGCGGAACTGGTAGCCGACCTCGTCGGCCTTGATGATGTAGGTCTCGAAGAAGACTTGCTCGCGCGCGCCGTCGATAGCTTCGAGCATGTCGGCATAGAGGTCTTCGCCGAAGGTGTAGACGGTGAGGTCGGAGCCGGAGACGGTGGTGGTGCGTGGGGGCAGGGTGGGGAATTTGCCGGTGGGCGGGTTGCGACGTTTGCGGTGTTCGTCCACGGCGAGGACGGCGGCGACGGTGGCGAGCTGGGCACCGACGCCGGCGAGCACCCCGTACTTGAGGAGACGCTTGGGGGTTTCGCGATTTGGTCGCAGGAAGCGTGACATGTGCTAATAGTATCGAACGGGTTAGACTTTCCTCATGTCAAAGTTTTCAAAAGACGAGGTGGCCCGCCTGGCCGACCTCGCACGCATTTCCCTGACGGACGCGGAGATCGAGCAGTTCGCTGGCGAGCTGTCCACGGTCTCGGACGCGATGGAGAAGGTCTCCGCGGTCGCTTCCTCCGATGTTCCGGCTACCTCCCATCCGATTCCGCTCACGAACGTGTGGCGTGAGGATGTGGTGGGCACTGAAAAGCTGGATCTTGACCTGGTATTTGCTTCGGCGCCAGCCAATGAGGACGGTAAGTTCGCGGTGCCGCAGATCTTGGGGGAGGAATAATGGAGTTGCTGAAGAAGTCTGCAGTCGAGCTGGTGGCGATGTTGCGCGCCGGCGAGGTCACCTCGGTTGAGTTGACGCAGGCGTGCCTTGACCGGATTGAGGCGGAGAACGGGCACCTGAATGCGTTTCTTTTCGTTGACGCCGATGGCGCGCTCGAGGTTGCGCGGGCTGTCGACGCCGATCGCGTGGCTGGCAAGGAGTTGCCGCCTTTCGCCGGTGTTCCGGTTGCGATCAAGGACAATATCTGCCAGCTGGGTACCCCGGTGACGTGTGGTTCGAAGATGCTGGAGGGCTGGATTTCACCCTATGACGCCACGGTGGTGAAGAACCTCAAGGAGGCCCGGCTGCCGATCGTGGGGCACACGAACATGGACGAGTTCGCGATGGGTTCGTCCACGGAGAATTCGGCGTTTGGCCCCACCACGAATCCGTGGGGCGAAAACCTGATTCCGGGTGGTTCGGGTGGCGGCTCGGCCGCGGCGGTGGCGGCGTACATGGTGCCGTGGGCGCTGGGCTCGGATACGGGCGGTTCGATCCGTCAGCCGGGCGCGGTGACGGGCACGGTGGGCGCCAAGCCCACGTACGGCAACGTGTCGCGTTATGGCGTGGTGGCGATGGCGTCGTCGTTGGACCAGGTGGGCCCGTGTGCTCGCACGGTTGTCGACGCGGCGGCCCTGCAGGAGATCCTTTCCAGCCACGATCCGCACGATTCGACGTCGCTGCCCCAGGTTGCGACCGGCCTGCACGACGCGGCGGCCGAGGGCATGGCCGCGCAGGATCTGGCGGGCCTGCGGATCGGCGTGGTGAAGGAGATGTCGGGGGATGGCTTCGAGCCGGGCGTGCTCGCCGTCTTTGAGGAGACCGTGGAGAAGCTGAGGGCGCGCGGGGCGGAGGTCACGGAGGTGTCCTGCCCGGCGTTTGATTCGGCGATTGCGGCGTACTACCTCATCATGCCGGCGGAGGTCTCCTCGAATCTGGCGCGCTTTGATGGGGTGCGGTATGGCAACCGTGTGGAGCCGGAGTCTGGGCCGGTCACGGCTGAGACGATGATGTCGGCCACGCGCGGGGCGATGTTTGGTGCGGAGGTGAAGCGCCGCATCATCCTGGGCACGTACGCGCTGAGCTCGGGCCACTATGACCAGTTCTACGGCTCGGCGCTGAAGGTGCGCACGCTCGTGCATCGGGACCTGGACGCGGCGTTTGAGCAGGTGGATGTTCTGGTCACGCCCACGGCCCCCACGGTCGCCTTCGAGTTTGGCTCGAAGAAGGATGACCTGATGGCGATGTACATGAATGATATGACCACCACGCCGGCGAACCTGGCGGGCGTACCGGCGGTGTCGGTGCCGGCGGGGCTGGCGGACGGGTTGCCTGTGGGCTTCCAGGTGATCGCGCCGGCGCATGAGGACGCGCGCATGTACAAGGTGGCGGCGATGGTGGAGGCGGTCACGGACCCCTCCGCCCGCGAGTGCCCGATCGAAGTGGGGGAGAAGTAGAGATGGAAGAATTGATGGATTTTGACGAGGTCGCCGCGAACTTCGACCCGGTGCTCGGGCTTGAGGTGCACGTGGAGCTCGCCACGACGACGAAGATGTTCGACGCCGCCCCCAACGAGTTTGGCGGGGAGCCCAACGTTAACACCACCCCTGTCTCGCTTGGCCTGCCGGGCGCGTTGCCGGTGGTGAACAAGAAGGCAATCGAGTATGCGATCCGGCTCGGCCTGGCGCTCAACTGCAAGATCGCTGAATCGTGCCGGTTTGCGCGGAAGAACTACTTCTACCCGGACCTGTCGAAGAACTTCCAGACCTCCCAGTCGGACGAGCCGATCGCCTACGACGGCCACCTTGATGTGGAGCTCGACGACGGCGAAGTCTTCCGCGTGCTCATCGAGCGCGCGCACGTGGAGGAGGACGCGGGCAAGAACACGCACGTGGGTGGCGAGGGCCGCCTGCAGGGCGCCACGCATTCGCTGGTGGATTACAACCGTGCGGGCGTGCCGCTGGTGGAGATCGTGACCCGCCCGATTGAGGGCGCGGGGGCGCGGGCGCCGGAGGTAGCTGCGAAGTACGTGCAGACCATCCGCGATATTGCGCGCGCGATCGGGGTGTCGGAGGCGCGCATGGAGCGTGGCAACGTCCGCGCCGATGTGAACGTGTCGCTGCGCCCCAGCCCGGACGCGCCGCTGGGCACGCGCACGGAGACGAAGAACGTCAACTCCTTCCGCGCGATCGCCCGTGCGGTCGAGTTCGAGATGTGCCGCCAGGCCGCGGTGCTGTCCTCGGGCCAGGCCGTGTTGCAGGAGACGCGGCATTGGCAGGAGGCCAATTCGACGACGTCGCCCGGCCGGCCCAAGTCGGATGCTGACGACTACCGTTACTTCCCCGAGCCGGACCTGGTGCCGATCGCGCCTCCGGCGGAGTGGGTGGAGGAGATCCGCGCGTCGTTGCCGGAGATGCCGGCCGCGCGTCGTAAGCGGCTGACGGCCGAGTGGGGCGTGTCGGAGATGGAGATGCGTGACATCGTCAACGCCGACGCGCTGGACTTCATCAGCGATTCGGTGGACGCCGGGGCGAGCCCGGCGGGTGCTCGCAAGTGGTGGATGGGTGAGCTGGCCCGCTACGCGAAGGACAACGAGCTGGCGCTGGCTGACGTGCCGGTGAGTGCGGCCGATGTCGCCGAACTGGATGGGCTGGTACAAAGCGGCAAGCTGACCGATAAGCTCGCCCGCCAAGCCCTGGATGGGGTGTTGGCCGGGGAGGGCAGCCCGGCTGAGGTGGCGGCGTCGCGCGGGCTGGAGGTTGTGTCCGACGACGGGGCGCTCGGTGCCGCCGTAGACGAGGCGCTGGCCGCGAACCCGGACGTGCTGGAGAAGATCCGGGCGGGCAAGGTGCAGGCAGCCGGAGCGATCGTGGGCGCGGTCATGAAGGCCACCCGCGGCAAGGCGGATGCGGCGCGCGTGCGCGAGCTCATCATGGAGCGCTCGGGCCAGGCCTAAGTGCTCAGGGCGCGGTAGCGTGTGCGGGAACCCGGGCGGATGGTCGCCGGGGTTTTCCCTTGCGAGGTCACTGGTCGGTGGGCGGAGGCGCGTGGTGATACGGGGTTTCCCGGTGGATGAAACTTTGGGGCCTTGGGCCCGGTGACCTGACAGAATAATCCCGCAAGTACGAGAGACAAGGCAGAATATGGCAAAGCCGAGACCGAGTTATGCGGTGACGTTGCGCATCGAGATTCCCTACGACGATCACGCAGTGCCGCGTATCACCAACGAAATCAGCTACGAAGACGCGCTGATCACGGGAATTGACATGGTGCGTTCCGACGACGAGCACCTGCTGTTCGACGTCACGTGCATGACGCACGACCTGGATCACGCGAAGAAGATCCGCAAGAAGCTGCAACGCACCGAGGGCGTGATCGTGCATGGGATTCACGACGCGACCGTGCAGGCCCACCTGGGCGGTAAGATCGAGGTGACGCTCAAGCGCCCGCTGAAGACGCGCCAGGACCTGTCGAAGATTTACACGCCGGGTGTGGCGGCGATCTGCGAGAGGATCGTGGAGGATCCGAGTGAGGCGCGCAGGCTCACGATTAAGCGCAACACGGTCGCCGTCGTAACCGATGGGACGGCCGTGCTGGGCCTGGGGGATATCGGGCCGCTGGCCGCGATGCCCGTCATGGAGGGCAAGGCGGCGCTGTTCAAGAATTTCGCAGGCGTGGATGCGTGGCCGGTATGCCTGGACACGAAGGACACCGAGGAGATGATTGCGATCGTAAAGGCGATCGCGCCCGGGTTTGCGGGGATCAACTTGGAGGACATCTCGGCGCCGCGGTGTTTCGAGATCGAGCGCAGGCTGCGCGAGGAGCTCGACATTCCGGTCTTCCATGACGATCAGCACGGCACCGCGGTTGTGGTGCTGGCGGCGCTGATTAACGCGCTGAAGGTGGTTCACAAGAAGATCGAGGACGTGCGGATTGTGGTGTCGGGCGTAGGTGCGGCCGGCAACGCCATCATCCGCCTGCTCACGAGCCAGGGCGCCCACGATATCATCGGCTGCGGGCGCAACGGCGCGCTGGGAGCGTTCCGCGAGGAGGCCGACCCGGACCGCAACTGGCTGGCGCTAAACACCAACCCGCGCCAGGTGCAGGGTAGCCTCAAAGAGGTACTGGCGGGCGCGGACGTGTTCATCGGCGTCTCGGCGGGAAACATCCTTGACGGGGACGACATCGCGACCATGGCCGACGACGCCGTGGTGTTCGCCCTCGCTAACCCCACGCCGGAGGTGGATCCGGGCGTTGCGGGGGATCATGCGGCGGTGGTGGCCACGGGCCGGTCGGACTATCCGAACCAGATAAACAACGTGCTGGCCTTCCCGGGTTTGTTCCGCGGAATGCTGGACGTGCGGGCGGGCGAGGTGACCGACCAGATGCTGGTGGTTGCCGCGAACGCGATTGCGGCGGCGGTGGAGCCGGCGGAGCTGAATTCGGCGTTCATCATTCCGGGTGTCTTCACGCCCGACCTGGCTGAGAAGGTGGCGGGCGCGATTCGCGAGGAGTTCGCCAACGGGCAGTAGTAAAGAAAAGGGCGTGAATGCGCGCAAGCGGCGGGCACGCCGGGCACTTGGAGCGCGAAAGGGAGCCCGCATATAGCACAGATCGCTGGGGGCGCGCCGATTCCGACGCGCCCCCAGCCCTATGTCATGCGTCACGGTCGGCCTTTCCGCCTGTTTTCGCAGTTCAGAGCGGTGTGAGGAGGGGCACGGCGCTGAAGTTTGACGTTGTGGGCGCAAGGTGTGTAAATTCTTTTCTTGCCGCCGGAGCGTGAGACTCGCGGGACGAGCGGCAAACATCTTTCCGATTATGTGATCTAGACACCGGTATTTGACTCCGGTCGAAAGATGAAGTAACTTGGAGAGGTTGCTCCCGAGGGGCGCAGCGAAGAACACTCGCTGGTCTCGCGAGTGGGTGTGTTGTTTGATATCTCAATAGTGTGTCAGCTTTTTATGTTGTGTTTTTTGCAGCTGGCCTTTTTGGTTGGTTGTGTTTTTTGCCAGTTTTTCTGGTTGTTTGAGTCTGTTTGTCAGGCTTTCTGTATGGATCTTACTGACTGTTTGGTTGGTTTGGTTTTTTGTGGAGAGTTTGATCCTGGCTCAGGACGAACGCTGGCGGCGTGCTTAACACATGCAAGTCGAACGATGAAGCTACAGCTTGCTGTGGTGGATTAGTGGCGAACGGGTGAGTAATACGTGAGTAACCTGCCCTTGTCTTTGGGATAAGCCTGGGAAACTGGGTCTAATACCGGATATTCTGCTTTCATCGCATGGTGGGGGTTGGAAAGGGTTTCTGGATAGGGATGGGCTCACGGCCTATCAGCTTGTTGGTGGGGTGATGGCCTACCAAGGCGTCGACGGGTAGCCGGCCTGAGAGGGTGACCGGCCACATTGGGACTGAGATACGGCCCAGACTCCTACGGGAGGCAGCAGTGGGGAATATTGCACAATGGACGCAAGTCTGATGCAGCGACGCCGCGTGGGGGATGAAGGCTTTCGGGTTGTAAACTCCTTTCAGTACAGAACAAGGCCTTTTTGGTTGAGGGTATGTGCAGAAGAAGCGCCGGCTAACTACGTGCCAGCAGCCGCGGTAATACGTAGGGCGCGAGCGTTGTCCGGAATTATTGGGCGTAAAGAGCTCGTAGGCGGTTTGTTGCGCCTGCTGTGAAAGACCGGGGCTTAACTTCGGGGTTGCAGTGGGTACGGGCAGACTAGAGTGTGGTAGGGGTAATTGGAATTCCTGGTGTAGCGGTGGAATGCGCAGATATCAGGAGGAACACCGATGGCGAAGGCAGGTTACTGGGCCACCACTGACGCTGAGGAGCGAAAGCGTGGGTAGCGAACAGGATTAGATACCCTGGTAGTCCACGCCGTAAACGTTGGGCACTAGGTGTGGGGCCTTTTCCACGGGTTCTGCGCCGTAGCTAACGCATTAAGTGCCCCGCCTGGGGAGTACGGCCGCAAGGCTAAAACTCAAAGGAATTGACGGGGGCCCGCACAAGCGGCGGAGCATGCGGATTAATTCGATGCAACGCGAAGAACCTTACCAAGGCTTGACATACACTGCGATGTGCCAGAGATGGTGCAGCCTTCGGGGTGGTGTACAGGTGGTGCATGGTTGTCGTCAGCTCGTGTCGTGAGATGTTGGGTTAAGTCCCGCAACGAGCGCAACCCTTGTCCTGTGTTGCCAGCAATTCGGTTGGGGACTCACGGGAGACTGCCGGGGTTAACTCGGAGGAAGGTGGGGATGACGTCAAATCATCATGCCCCTTATGTCTTGGGCTTCACGCATGCTACAATGGCCGGTACAGAGGGTTGCGAGCCTGTGAGGGTGAGCTAATCTCTTAAAGCTGGTCTCAGTTCGGATTGGGGTCTGCAACTCGACCCCATGAAGTCGGAGTCGCTAGTAATCGCAGATCAGCAACGCTGCGGTGAATACGTTCTCGGGCCTTGTACACACCGCCCGTCACGTCACGAAAGTTGGTAACACCCGAAGCCCGTGGCCTAACCTTTTGGGGGGAGCGGTCGAAGGTGGGATTGGCGATTGGGACGAAGTCGTAACAAGGTAGCCGTACCGGAAGGTGCGGCTGGATCACCTCCTTTCTAAGGAGCCTCATGTGCCTGCGATCATGGTGGTTGTGGGTGTTGTTGTGGGGTTTTTAGTGGTTCGCAATGTGATTGGCTGGCATGCTGTTGGGGTGTGGGGTAACAGGCCCTGGCCACCCATGCGCAAGTTTTCAGGCTGTTTGTTTGGGTTTGTGTGTGGTGTTGGTGTGGTGGTTGAGAATTGTATAGTGGATGCGAGCATCTTTTGGTTTTTGTAAGTGTTTAAGGGCGTTCGGTGGATGCCTTGGTACACGAAGCCGATGAAGGACGTTGTAGCCTGCGATAAGCCTCGGGGAGTTGGCATACGAGCTGTGATCCGAGGGTGTCCGAATGGGGGAACCTGCCTGGAGTTGTTTCTGGGTACCGCCACCTGAATGTATAGGGTGGTTGGGGGTGACGCGGGGAAGTGAAACATCTTAGTACCCGTAGGAAGAGATATTCTGTGAGTAGTGGCGAGCGAAAGCGGATGAGGTTAAACCGGGTGTGTGTGATAGCTGTCGGGCGTTGCGCATTCGGGGTTGTGGGAGCCATGTGGCCTTACCGGCATGGGGTCGTGGAGTGATAAAGGTGTGGGGTAGGCGAATCAGTTGGGAAGCTGGACCGTAGTGGGTGATAGTCCTGTAGCTGAAACCTCATGCTCTCTTTGTGGTTGTCCCGAGTAGCACGGGGCTCGTGAAATCTCGTGTGAATCTGCACAGACCACTGTGTAAACCTAAATACTTCGTGTGACCGATAGTGGATAGTACCGTGAGGGAATGGTGAAAAGTACCCCGGGAGGGGAGTGAAATAGTACCTGAAACCGTGCGCTTACAATCCGTCAGAGCCTTCTTGGTGGGGGTGATGGCGTGCCTTTTGAAGAATGAGCCTGCGAGTTAGGATGTGTGGCGAGGTTAACCCGTGTGGGGTAGTCGTAGCGAAAGCGAGTCTGAATAGGGCGTTGTAGTTGCATGTTCTAGACCCGAAGCGAGGTGATCTAGCCATGGGCAGGGTGAAGCACGTGTAAGAGCGTGTGGAGGCCCGAACCCACTTCAGTTGAAAATGGAGGGGATGACCTGTGGTTAGGGGTGAAAGGCCAATCAAACTTCGTGATAGCTGGTTCTCCCCGAAATGCATTTAGGTGCAGCGTTGCGTGTGCTTGCTGGTGGTAGAGCGACTGGATGGTCGATGGCCCTTATACCGGGTACTGAGATCAGCCAAACTCCGAATGCCGGTTAAGTTGAGCGTGGCAGTGAGACTGTGGGGGATAAGCTCCATTGTCGAGAGGGAAACAGCCCAGATCATCGGTTAAGGCCCCTAAGGGTGTGCTAAGTGGGAAAGGATGTGGAGTTGCTGTGACAACCAGGAGGTTGGCTTAGAAGCAGCCATCCTTGAAAGAGTGCGTAATAGCTCACTGGTCAAGTGATTCCGCGCCGACAATGTAGCGGGGCTAAGTACACCGCCGAAACCGTGGCAACAATTTTTTTGTTGGGTAGGGGAGCGTCGTGCTTGAGGTGAAGCTGCCAGGTGACTGTGTGGTGGATTGAGTGCGAGTGAGAATGCAGGCATGAGTAGCGATTGACGGGTGAGAATCCCGTCCTCCGAATAACTAAGGGTTCCAGGGCCAGGTTCGTCCGCCCTGGGTTAGTCGGGTCCTAAGGCGAGGCCGACAGGCGTAGTCGATGGGCAACCAGTTGTTATTCTGGTACCGGCGAAGGACCGTCCATGCTGAAGCAGGGGATACTAACCATCCCTGCCCATTGCTAGCCCTTTCGGGGGTTGGTGGTGTGGTGGGCGTGGGACCTGATCTTGTTGTAGGCAAGCGTGTTAACAGGGGTGACGCAGAGTGGTAGCTTCCGCGTGGCTTATGGCTTGCCACGTTTAACAGCGCAGCTTGTTCCTTTGGCAAATCCGGGGAACGTATAAAGTGAGGCTGGATGATGAGACCGAATGGTCGAAGTAGAGTGATCCTGTGCTGCCAAGAAAAGCCTCGACGTGAGGTTCTAGCCGCCCGTACCCTAAACCGACACAGGTGGTTAGGTAGAGTATACTAAGGAGTTCGAGTGAATCGTGGTTAAGGAACTCGGCAAAATGCCCCCGTAACTTCGGGAGAAGGGGGGCCTGATCCTTGAAGCACTTTACGTGCTAGGGGTGATGGCCGCAGAAACCAGGGAGAAGCGACTGTTTATCAAAAACACAGGTCCGTGCGAACACGTAAGTGGATGTATACGGACTGACGCCTGCCCGGTGCTGGAAGGTTAAGAGGATCGGTTAGACTCTTTTGGGTCGAAGCTGAGAATTTAAGCCCCAGTAAACGGCGGTGGTAACTATAACCATCCTAAGGTAGCGAAATTCCTTGTCGGGTAAGTTCCGACCTGCACGAATGGCGTAACGACTTCTCCGCTGTCTCAACCGCGAACTCGGTGAAATTGCATTACGAGTAAAGATGCTCGTTTCGCGCAGCAGGACGGAAAGACCCCGGGACCTTTACTATAGCTTGGTATTGGTGTTTGGTACGGTTTGTGTAGGATAGGTGGGAGACTGTGAAGCTGTCACGCTAGTGATGGTGGAGTCATTGTTGAAATACCACTCTGATCGTGCTGGATGTCTAACCTTGGACCATGATCTGGTTCAGGGACAGTGCCTGGTGGGTAGTTTAACTGGGGCGGTTGCCTCCTAAATGGTAACGGAGGCGCTCAAAGGTTCCCTCAGCCTGGTTGGTAATCAGGTGTTGAGTGTAAGTGCACAAGGGAGCTTGACTGTGAGACTGACAAGTCGAGCAGGTACGAAAGTAGGAACTAGTGATCCGGCGGTGGCTTGTGGAAGCGCCGTCGCTCAACGGATAAAAGGTACCCCGGGGATAACAGGCTGATCCTGCCCAAGAGTTCATATCGACGGCATGGTTTGGCACCTCGATGTCGGCTCGTCGCATCCTGGGGCTGGAGTAGGTCCCAAGGGTTGGGCTGTTCGCCCATTAAAGCGGTACGCGAGCTGGGTTCAGAACGTCGTGAGACAGTTCGGTCGCTATCCGCTGCGCGCGTTGGAAACGTGAGAAGGGCTGTCCCTAGTACGAGAGGACCGGGACGGACGAACCTCTGGTGTGCCAGTTGTACCGCCAGGTGCATGGCTGGTTGGCTACGTTCGGAAGGGATAACCGCTGAAAGCATCTAAGCGGGAAGCCTGCTTCAAGATAACGTTTCCCAGACACATTAAGTGTTGTGAGGCCCCCTATAGACCATGGGGTTGATAGGCCAGACGTGGAAGCCTAGTAATGGGTGGAGCTGACTGGTACTAATTGGCCGACCACTTAAAAAACTTTTATAACTTGTTGTTCGCATCCGCTATACAATTCTGGGCCACCACACTAACCGGCCCAGATAACTGAATAAACCAACCGTTATGGTTGGCCCCGTTATTTTGACGGTGGCAATAGCGGTAGGGTAACGCCCGGTCCCATTCCGAACCCGGAAGCTAAGCCTACCAGCGCCGATGGTACTGCACTTGAGAGGGTGTGGGAGAGTAGGACACCGCCGTCACCAAACTTGATCGTGAGCCCCGGCCCTGTGTGGTCGGGGCTCACTACTATACCCAGTCACGGCTTATGGCGGTGTGTGATCATGGCCGTAGCTTCGGGTGGTCAGGCTTTATCCCTGCGCAGCACCACGACCACACACCGCACAACCAACGCACAAGTACGTACGTAACGGACGAGTTAGGAAGAGGAGAATTGGCATGCCGCAAGCGCCCGATTCGTATAACCCGTTCGCGCGTGCAGGTAGCTCCGTCTCCACGTACGTGGACGTTCGGCCCGGCTACCCCACCTCCGCGCTGGAAGGGCTGGTGTTCGACTCCGACGTCGTCGTTGATGTGGGAGCCGGGACGGGGAAGCTGACCGCGACGCTCGCGAGCCTGGCGGGGGAGGTGTGGGCGGTTGAGCCGTCGGGGGATATGCGTGTCGGTTTCACGCGGGCCCTGCCTAACTTCCCGACCGAGCGGCTACTCGACGCAACGGCCGAACACCTCCCGTTCGCCGATGCCTCCGTGGACGTGCTTGCTTTCGGGCAATGCTGGCACTGGCTTGACGAGCGGGCGGCGGCACGTGAGTCCGCGCGCGTGGTCAAGCCCGGCGGGCGCGTGCTCATCCTCTACAACCAGTTTGACGTGCGTCAGGCTTGGGTGCACAGACTGGCGCGGATCATGCGCTCGGGGGACGTGCACCGGATCGATCGCGTCCCGGACCTGCGCATCCCCGGCCATCACGGCCACATGGAGCGTCCGTTCACGGAGCCAGAGTTGCACGCCAACACCTGGCTCGACCCGCTGCTCCCGGAGCAGATTGCGCGGCTGGGGACGACGCGGTCGTCGTGGTTACAGGCTTCGCCTGCGGGTCGGGCACGGATGCGCGCCAACCTCGAGTGGTACATGTTCAAGCACTTGAGCTGGCGTGACGACGCCGTGGTGGGGGTGCCGTACCAGTTGCAGGTATGGACCGCCACACGTTTTGTCGGAGCGGGCCGCTACGATAGCGCTTAGTAGAGAGAAAAGAGGAGATCGTGCCACAGCTTCGTTCAGCGACGTCAACCACGGGACGCAACATGGCGGGTGCTCGCGCGCTTTGGCGGGCAACCGGTATGGGGGCAGAGGATTTCGGTAAGCCGATCATCGCGGTGGCCAACTCATTCACTCAGTTCGTTCCGGGCCACGTGCACCTCAAAGACATGGGCCAGCTGGTTATCAAGGCTATTGAGGCTGCAGGCGGCGTGGGCAAGGAGTTTAACACGATCGCGGTGGATGACGGTATCGCGATGGGGCACGATGGGATGCTCTACTCTCTGCCGAGCCGGGAGATTATCGCGGACTCGGTGGAGTACATGGTCAACGCCCACTGCGCGGACGCGCTGGTGTGCATCTCGAACTGTGACAAGATCACGCCGGGCATGCTGATGGCCGCGATGCGGCTTAACATCCCGGTGGTGTTCGTCTCGGGAGGGCCGATGGAGTCGGGCAAGCCGGTGCAGGGCGTGGCGGATCACAACATTGACCTCATTGACGCGATGGCGCAGTCGGTGAATGATGCGGTGAGTGACGCCCAGCTGCTCGCGATTGAAGAGAACGCGTGCCCCACGTGTGGATCGTGCTCGGGGATGTTCACGGCGAATTCGATGAACTGCCTCACGGAGGCGCTTGGCCTGTCGCTGCCGGGTAATGGGTCCACGCTGGCCACGGCTGCGCGGCGCCGGGACCTGTTTGAGCGGGCGGGTGAGCTGATCGTGGAGCTGTGCCACCGCTATTACGACGACGGCGACGAGTCGGTCCTCCCGCGCTCGATCGCCACCCCGGGCGCGTTCCGCAACGCGATGACGATGGACATCGCGATGGGCGGGTCCACGAACACGGTGCTGCACATCCTGGCCGCGGCCCATGAGGGCGAGGTGGACTTCTCGATCGCGGACATCGACGCGCTCTCTCGCCGCACGCCCTGCCTGGCGAAGGTGGCCCCGAATTCCACGCGCTACCACATGGAGGATTTCCACCGGGCGGGCGGCATCCCCGCGATCCTCGGCGAACTCGACCGGGGCGGCCTGCTCGACCGCAGCGTTCACGCCATCCACGCCCCCTCGCTCGAGGACTGGCTGGGGGAGTGGGACGTCCGCGGCGGCAGCGCCTCGGCGGCTGCGAAGGACCTGTTCACGGTGGCCCCGGGCGGGATCCGCACCACGCAGGCGTTCTCGCAGGATCGGCGCTATGAGTCGATTGACGACGACGCGGCGGTCGGCTGCATCCGCGACCTTGGCCACGCCTACACTGCCGACGGCGGCCTGTGCGTCCTGTTCGGCAACCTGGCGAAGGACGGGGCAGTCATCAAGACGGCTGGCATTGACGAATCGCTTTTCCACTTCGAGGGGCCGGCCCGCGTGGTCGAATCGCAGGAGGCAGCGATCGAGCTGATTTTGTCGAAGCAGGTGGTGCCGGGCGACGTCGTCGTGATCCGGTACGAGGGCCCCAAGGGCGGGCCGGGAATGCAGGAGATGCTGTACCCCACGTCGTTCCTTAAGGGCCTGGGCCTGGGGAAGACGTGTGCGCTGATTACGGACGGGCGGTTCTCGGGTGGAACGTCGGGCCTGTCGATCGGGCACATTTCGCCGGAGGCGGCCTCGGGCGGCATGATCGGGCTCATCGAGGAGGGGGACCGGATCGTGATTGACGTCCCTACGCGTCTGCTCAAGCTGGACGTGTCGGACGAAGAGCTGGCGCGGCGTCGGGCGGAGAAGGGCGAGGCGCCCTGGGCGCCGAACCGCGACCGCACGGTCTCCAAGGCCCTGCGCGCGTATGCGGCGATGGCGACGTCGGCGTCCTCGGGCGCGGTCCGCCAAATCTAGGCCTGGACGTGTTGGTGGGCAGTGGTCCGCCAGGTGTGAAAGCGAGACGTAGGACTTGCGTCGATCATTGCTCGCGCTTGCAATGGGTATAGTATCGGCGGGTTTGTTAACGATCTGAATGGATTGGTTATGGGAGACGAGAAATACCCTGACACTCTTGAGGAAAAGGCGCGGGCGATTCTCGCATACGGCAGACTACTGCTGGCTTCTGGCGCGGGTGCGTATCGTGTGAAGTACTCGATGGCGCGCGCTGCCCATCAGCTCGGAATTAGCAGGCTTGAAGCGTCCGTCACAATGACGGATATCACCGTAACCGCGTGGGAGAACGGGCGCTCACAGACGGACTTTACTGAGCAGCGTCACGTGGGAGTGAACTCTCGACGCCTTGATGTCTTGTCCGAGATCGGCACCCAGGACCTTAAGGTACGTAGCGTGTCCCACCTGCGCTCGCTCTTGGAGCAGACGGTCAAGCAGGATCGGCACTGGGGGATGTGGACCACCGTGTTCGCGGCGGCGTTCGCGTGTGCAGCATTCTGCTTCCTCAATGGTGGGCGCGTCGTCGAATGTACCACGGTGTTTTTCGCGGCCGGCATTGGCCAGCTTGTCCGTAAGCTGATGCTTAAGCGCAATTATGCCCACTTCTTCATTTGGGTCGTGTGTGGCATGGTCTCCCCGCTGGTGTACATGGGGATCTTGTCCATGTTGGCCTCCTTTGGCCACGTCCTGCAGCTGAGCCACCAGGCGGGTCTGATCTCGGCGATCTTGTTCCTCATTCCGGGATTCCCGTTAACCACCGCGATGCTTGACTTCGTGCGTTCCGATTTTCAGTCCGCGTTGGCACGGTTCTCCTATTGTGTGATGGTACTTGGATCGGCGGGGTTGCCTTTATGGGCCGTGACCCACGCCACGAATTGGGACGTGGTGGGTGCCGCTCCCATGGCGTTGCCGTTCGCGCTGAACCTGTCCTTGCAGATCCTGTGTTCCTTCGTTGCGGCGGGTGGCTTTGCCATCCTTTTTAATGCCGCGTGGAAGGTGGCGCTTCTGGCAGCTGGCGTGGCCGCGCTGACCAACCCGACCCGCCTGATCCTCCAGAACTATTCGGGCATTCCGTGGCAGATCGCGGTGGGATTGGCGGCCTTCGTTGCTGGTTTGTGTGCGACGTTCGTGGCATGGCGGACCACCCATTCCCGTGTTTCTCTCTCCGTACCGTCTGTGGTGATCATGATTCCGGGCGTGCCGTTCTACCGCGCGTTGGTGGCGATCAACGAGGGCAACTTGTCGATTGCGTTGACGACGATCGCGGAGGTCTTCTTCGTGATCATGGCGATCGGATTCGGCTTGGCGTTCTCCCGTGCGGTCACGGATCGAGGCTGGTTGCACGATCGTGACACGACCAAGCTGGCCGATAGCTATCTGGAGGATCGTGCAAACTAGCGCCCGGGTCTGAACGTACTCTGTCTTGCTGCTTTCGGTGGGAATAACGCGGCTTTCCGGGGATAATGGATGAAGGTCTCGTTCTTAGGAAAGGTAGAGGATGACGGGGTTTCTGGAGTTCTTCGCTGAAGAACCAGTGTTGCTTGCGTTCTTGCTTATCGGCATAGGCATGATTTTTGGCCACATCAAGGTGAAGGGAGTGTCCCTTGGTGCGGCGGCGGTGCTGTTTGCGGCGATTGCGTTTTCTGCTTTTGCGAAGTCTCACGGAATCGACATTGCGATTAGCGCGAAGATTGGCCATCTCGGGTTGGCCCTGTTCACCTTTGCGATCGGCAATAACTCTGGCCCGTCGTTCTTTGAAAACGTCCGGAGGGCGCTCGGGCCGATGGCCGCGCTCGTTGTCATTTACTTCCTGACGGGCGGGGTTGGATACGTTGTTGGGCGCTTTGTGCTCGGGATGGACACCGCGCTGGTTGCAGGAACGTTCGCGGGTGCGTTGACGAACACTCCGGCGTTGGCGGCTGCCGCGGAGGCGTCGGGATTTGAGGCGCAGGCGACTGTCGGTTACTCGATTTCTTACCTGTTCGGCGTGATCGGAATGATGATTGCTGCTGCGATCGCGTTGCGTAATTCCGCAGCGGATACCGACAAACCGACGCCGATCACGCACATGAATCTGCGCGTGGACCGTGACGACAACCCCCGTGTGGGGGCGATCCTTGGCCTGTTTAAGAACCCGCCGGAAATCTCGCGTATGCGGCGCGGTGAGGAGGGGCCGATCTGGATCCCCACGAAGCATGACGTCCTGGAGAAGGGTGACCTGCTGACGGTCGTTGGGCCCGTGCATGAGCTGGAAGAGCTGAAGACGATGGTGGGTCACCAGTCGTCGCATTCGTTGCGTGCGGACCGGCGTTATCTCGATTTCCGGCGCATCACGGTGTCTGAGCCGAAGATCGCGGGCAAGACGATCGCGGAGCTTGACGAGATCCTGTTTAACAAGTTCGGCGCCACGGTTTCGCGTGTTCGCCGCGGGGATTCTGACATGCTTGCCGTTCCCGAATTCATGATTGAAATGGGTGATCGCGTGCGCGTGATTGGCCCGACGTCGAACATGAAGCTTATCTCCAAGTTCTTTGGCGATTCGGCGCGCGGTTTTTCGGATCTGAACCCGGTGGCTCTGGGGCTTGGGATGGCGCTCGGCATAGCGTTCGGTGTCATCCGTTTCCCGTTGCCGGGTGGCAGCACGTTCGCCATCGGTGCGGCGGCGGGTACGCTGCTGGTCGGCTTGGTCTTTGGCCGCGTCGGCCGTATCGGTAAGCAGATTACGGCGCTGCCGAATACGACGTGTGCTGTCCTGTCTGAGTTGGGCCTGCTGATCTTCCTCGCGCAGGCGGGAACCACTGCGGGTGGCCAGATCGCTCTGGCCTTCGAATCCGGTACGTGGATCCAGATCCTTCTGCTCGGTGTTCTCTTCACCTCGACCTTGGCCATCAGCTTGTACCTTACGATGCGCTACGTGTTCAAGATGGGCGGCACGCAGCTGTCCGGCCTGCTCGGCGGAGCGCAGACACAGCCGGCGGTCCTCGCTTTCGCCAATGGGCGAACGAACTCCGATCCGCGCGTCGCGCTCGGATATGCCTTGGTTTACCCGATTGCGATGATCGGCAAGATCCTGGTGGCGACCATCCTCGGCTCGATGCCGTAGCGATCCCGCCCGGCGGCTCGGTTTGGCGTTCGGGCAGCATTGGCACGACGCCGGAGCGGCGCGGCTTGACTGCACGACGCCGTCGCGCCATCTGATACCGGCCGATGAGGGGCCCGGAACCGCGCGGTTCCGGGCCCCTCGGCTTCCCGGCGTCCAGCCTGCGGCCTCACGGAACGAGCCCCCGTCATCCCGCCAGCAGGCCGGCAGCGAAGACCATGATCCAGCATGTGAGATCTTTCGGGAAAGATTTGGCCGGCTCTTTGGCGGCAGTCTACGATCGGCATATGTCGATTATTCTCGTAGTAGTTCAGCGCACCTGCAGGTAACGCTGTCCTGCGGTGCGCCCCTCGAAACTCGGGGGGTTTTTTCATGCGTGAATGACCGGCACTGAAATTTCAAGGAGGAACCATGGCACTAGGGCCAACGCCACCGAAGGCTAAGGAAGAGCCGACGACTATCCGTGAGAAAACCACGGGTGCGCGAGCGGTTATTCGCTCGCTTGAGGAGCTGGGCGTCAAGACCATTTTTGGTCTGCCAGGTGGTGCCGCGTTGCCTCTGTATGACGCGATCTTTGAGTCGTCCATTCGCCACATCTTGGTCCGCCACGAGCAGGGCGCGGGGCACGCGGCGGAGGGCCTGGCGGTGTCCACGGGCGAGGTCGGGGTGTGCATGGCCACCTCGGGCCCAGGCGCCTCGAACCTGGTGACAGCGCTGCTGGATGCGAACCTTGACTCGGTGCCGCTGGTGGCAATCACGGGCCAGGTGGGCGCTAGCCTGATCGGCACGGACGCCTTCCAGGAGGCGGACATCATCGGGGCCACCTACCCGCTGGCCAAGCACTCTTTCCTTATCACGGATGCGAACGAGATCCCGGCCCGCATCGCGGAGGCCTACCACCTGGCCCGCTCGGGCCGCCCGGGCCCGGTGCTGGTGGACGTCACGAAGTCGGCGCAGAACGAGGAGTGCGAGTTCGTGTGGCCGCCGAAGATGGAGCTGCCCGGCTACAGCCCGCAGACCAGGCCGAGCCTGCGCCAGGTGCGTGAGGCGGCGCGCATGATCGCGGCCGCCTCCAAGCCGGTATTCTATGTGGGCGGCGGCGCGATCCGCTCCCGCGCTCATGAGGAGCTGGCCCAGCTAGTGGAGATGACAGGCATCCCGGTGGTCACCACCCTCAACGCTCGCGGCGCCTTCCCCGATTCGGATCGCCACCACCTGGGCATGCCGGGCATGCACGGGGCGGTCCCGGCCGTCGTCGCCCTGCAAAAGTCGGACCTGCTCATCACGCTCGGCGCCCGCTTCGATGACCGGGTCACGGGCAAGCTGGACGAGTTCGCGCCGGAGGCGAAGGTCATCCACGCGGACATCGACCCGGCGGAGTTCGGCAAGAACCGGGCGGTCGACGTCGCGCTGCAGGGCGACCTGCGTCTCACGATCGAGGCACTGATCGACGAGATCCCGGACGCCTTCGAGCAGTACGGCACCCCGGACCTGGCGGCATGGTGGGCGTTCCTCGACCGCATGAGCGAGACCTACCCGGTGGGCTACGAGGAGCCGGAGGACGGGCTGATGAGCCCGCAGTATGTCCTGTCGCGCCTGGGTGCGCTCGCGGGAGACTCGATCTTCTCCACGGGAGTGGGCCAGCATCAGATGTGGGCCCAGCAGTTCATCCCGCTCCAGTTCCCGGGCCAGCTCGTCACCTCGTGTGGCGCGGGCACGATGGGCTACGGCGTGCCGGCCGCGATGGGCGCGAAGGTGGGCAACCCGGACAAGACGGTGTGGTGTATCGACGGCGATGGCTCGTTCCAGATGACCAACCAGGAGCTCGCCACCTGCCGCCTCAACGACATCCCGATTAAGGTCGCCCTCATCAATAACTCGTCGCTGGGCATGGTGCGCCAGTGGCAGAACCTGTTCTACGACGGGCGTTTCTCCCACACGGACCTCAACACGGGCCACGGCACGCGCCGCATCCCGGACTTCGTCAAGATGGCCGACGCCTACGATTGCCACGGGATCCGTGTGGAGCGCCCGGAGGACGTAGACGCAGCGATCACCGAGGCGATGAGCATTAATGACCGTCCGGTCGTCGTGGAGTTCGTGGTCTCCCCGGATTCGATGGTGTGGCCGATGGTGCCCTCGGGCGTCTCCAACGATGACATCCTGTACGCGCGCGATATGCGACCCAAGCATGAGGAGGAACAAGCATGATCAGCCACCGCCGCACCCTGTCCGTTCTGGTGGAGAACAAGCCGGGCGTGCTTGCTCGCGTCTCTGGCCTCTTTGCCCGCCGCGCGTTCAACATTCACTCACTCGCGGTGGGGCCCACGGAGGACCCGGAGCTGTCGCGTATCACCCTGGTGGTCGACACCTCCGAGGTGTCTTTCGACCAGATCACGAAGCAGCTGAACAAGCTCATCAACGTCATCAAGATCTCCGAGCTGGAGCGCGACCTGTCGGTTCAGCGCAAGCTGGTCCTCATCAAGGTCCGTGCCGACGATTCGTCGCGCACGAACGTCATCCAGGTGGTTGAGCTGTTCCGGGCGAAGATTGTCGACGTTGTCCCGGACGCGGTCACGATCGAGGCCACCGGCTCAGATGACAAGATTAACGCCCTCCTGTCCGCCCTGGAGCCGTATGGTGTGAAGGAGATCGTCCAGTCGGGATCCGTCGCGATTTCACGCGGGTCACGTTCCATGACCGAAGTTGTCAAGGCCGAGCGCAAGCAGTTGCGCGGAGCATAAATCGAAGGAGTAGATATGGCAGAGATTTTTTACGACGACGATGCGGATCTGTCCCTCATCCAGTCTAAGAAGGTGGCCGTCATTGGTTACGGTTCGCAGGGGCATGCTCACGCGCTGAACTTGCGCGACTCGGGGGTCGACGTCGTCGTTGGCCTTCGTCCGGGTTCGACCTCGATCGCGAAGGCCGAGGACCAGGGGCTGAAGGTAGCCACGATTGAGGAGGCGGTGGCGCAGGCCGACGTCGTCATGATCCTCACCCCGGACCAGCACCAGCGCAAGGTGTATGCCGAGCAGATCGCCCCGCATCTGTTGGACGACGCGGCACTGTTCTTCGCCCACGGCTTCAACATCCGCTTCGGCTACATTAAGCCCGACGCCGGCCACGACATTTGCATGGTGGCCCCGAAGGGCCCGGGTCACACGGTTCGTCGCCAGTTCGAGGACGGGCGTGGCGTGCCGGATATCGTGGCAGTGGAGCAGGACGCGTCGGGCCAGGCGTGGGATCTGGCGCTGTCGTACGCGAAGGCGATCGGCGGCACGCGCGCTGGCGTCATCAAGACCACGTTCACTGAGGAAACCGAGACGGACCTGTTCGGCGAGCAGGCGGTGCTGTGTGGCGGCGTGTCCCAGCTCATCCAGTACGGTTTTGAGGTGCTGACGGAGGCGGGCTACCAGCCGGAGATCGCCTACTTTGAGGTGCTGCACGAGATGAAGCTCATCGTTGACCTCATTAATGAGGGAGGCCTGACCAAGCAGCGCTGGTCGATTTCGGACACGGCCGAGTACGGCGACTACGTCTCTGGCCCGCGCGTCATCACCCCGCAGGTCAAGGAGAACATGAAGGAGGTCCTGGCCGACATTCAGGACGGCACCTTCGCGGAGCGCTTCATCGCGGATCAGGACAACGGCGCGGCCGAGTTCAAGGAGCTACGCGCCAAGGGCGAGGGCCACCCGATTGAGAAGGTGGGCGTGGAGCTGCGCAAGATGTTTGCCTGGGGCACAATCGACGCCGACTACACGGACGGCTCGGCGGCCCGCTAAGGGAAACCGGGGGTGGGGGCGGCCGCGGGTCGCCCCCACTTTTGCACCTGTTTTTGGATATTTCGCCTTTTGCCGGGTAAGTGTCGGAGCCAGCGGCTACGATGAATGTGAAGTTCAGTGCCGAACACTCGAGGAGCATTACGTGTCCGCTTTCCGCATCGAAGAAGACCTGCTTGGGCCGCGTCAGATCCCGAACGATGTCTACTACGGCGTGCATACCCTGCGCGCGAAGGAGAATTTCCCGATCTCGGGCCGCACGATCAACGACACCCCGGAATTCATCCGGGCGATGGTGATGGTGAAGAAGGCGGAGGCGCTCGCGAATCGGGACAAGCGGGTGTTGCCGGAGGATCTGGCGAAAGCGATTGTGGCAGCCTGTGACCTCATCTTGAATGAGGGTCGGTGCATGGACCAGTTCCCGGTGGACGCGTTCCAGGGCGGGGCAGGCACGTCGGTGAACATGAATACGAACGAGGTGGTGGCCAACCTCGCTCTTGAGCTGCTGGGTAAGGAAAAGGGCGATTACGACGTCGTTCATCCCAATGATCACGTAAACAAGTCCCAGTCCACGAATGACGCCTACCCGACGGGGTTCCGCGTGGCACTGTACAAGATGTGCGAGGCTTTTATTGGGGAGCTGGATGCGCTGCGCACGTCGTTTGATCGGATCGCGCAGGCGAACATGCACGTGTTGAAGATGGGCCGCACGCAGCTGCAGGATGCCGTGCCGATGACGGTGGGGCAGGAGTTCGCGGCCTACTCGGTGCTGATGGAGGAGGAGGCGCGGAATGTGCGCCGGCAGATGGAGCTGCTGCTCGAGGTGAACTTGGGCGCCACCGCGATTGGTACGAAGCTCAACACCCCGGATGGGTTCCAGGAGGCCGTGGTGGCGCGCCTGGCGGAGGTGACGGGGCTGGCGGTGCAGTCGGCGCCGAACCTCATTGAGGCCACCTCGGACACGGGCGCTTACGTGGCGATGTCTAGCGCGTTTAAGCGAATTGCTACGAAGGTGTCGATGATTTGTAATGACCTGCGCCTGCTGTCGTCGGGCCCGCGCGCGGGTTTGAATGAGATCAATTTGCCGCAGATGCAGGCCGGTTCGTCGATCATGCCGGCGAAGGTGAACCCGGTGATCCCGGAGGTGGTGAACCAGGTGTGCTTCAAGGTGATCGGCAACGATTTGACGGTGACGATGGCCTCCGAGGCGGGCCAGTTGCAGCTGAATGTGATGGAGCCGGTGATCGGGCAGTGCCTGTTCGAGGACATCGAGCTTTTGACGAACGCGCTCGCCACGTTGCGCGTGCGGTGCATTGACGGGATCACGGTCAATGAGGAAATCTGCAAGGCCTATGTGATGAATTCCATCGGCATTATTACGTATCTGAACGAGCTTATTGGCCACAAACACGGCGATGCCATCGGCCGTGAGGCCGCCCAGACCGGGCGGGGGATTCGGGAGCTCGTGCTGGAGGCGGGGCTGCTGTCGGAGGAGGAGCTCGACCGCGCGTTATCGGTGGAAAACCTTATTAATCCGGTCTATATGGGTGAAGTCTACGATTAACGACGCCGTCGCCCTGTTCGCGGCCGCCCGCGAATCTTCAACCGTTCCTCAACAGGCGCGGCACCAGTTTTCAGCGAATTGGTGCCGCGCCTGTTTCCGTGATGGGATCACTTCTTTGTGTGATGGGATTCCTTCTCGCGTACCGGGTCTGCCGGCGTGCTGGGCCTGCTTCCGGGTGTGCGCATCCTGCACAATTATCTCGTTTGCCACACCTGTCACGGTCGGCGGCAGGTTGCACCCGGCAGTTCCGTCAGAAGTCGTGAATCTGGGGTCCGCCAGGTCGATATAGCATCGGTAGCCGGTATTTTCACGAGTTCTGTCGGCTAGGCCCCGAGTCGCAGGATAATCGGCCGCCCCACCGGCCAGCCCCAGCCCAACGTCCGGATCGTGGTCCGCCAATCCCGAGGCGCGGACATTGCCTAGACTTGCCCCATGGCTATTGAACTTGCAGTTATCCCTGGTGATGGCATTGGCCCCGAAGTTGTGGCCGAGGGCCTGAAGGTGCTTTCCGCCGTGGCTGGTGATGTTGATTTTGCCCTCACCCACTATGACCTCGGCGCGGGCCGCTACCACCGCACGGGCGAGGTCCTCACGGACGCCGAGCTCGAGGAGATCAAGGGCAAGGACGCGATCCTGTTGGGCGCGGTGGGCGATCCGTCGATGCCGTCGGGCGTGCTCGAGCGCGGCCTGCTGCTCAAGCTGCGCTTTGACCTGGACCAGTACGTCAACCTGCGCCCCTCCAAGTACTACCCGGGCGTGCCCACGCCCCTAGCCAACCCCGGCAACATCGACTTCGTCGTGGTCCGCGAGGGCACCGAGGGGCTGTATGCCGGCAATGGTGGCAACCTGCGCGAGGGCACGGACCAGGAGATCGCCACGGAGGTCTCGATCAACACCCGCTTCGGAGCGGAGCGCGTGGTGCGCTTCGCATTCGAGCAGGCGCGTGCGCGCCGCAAGAAGCTTACGCTCGTCCACAAGCACAACGTCCTCGTTCACGCCGGCCACCTGTGGCGCCGCACGGTGGAGGAGGTCGGCGCCGAGTACCCGGACGTCACCACCGACTACCTGCACGTGGACGCCGCCACGATCTTCCTGGTCACGGACCCGGGCCGCTTCGACGTGATCGTCACCGACAACCTTTTCGGTGACATCCTCACGGACGAAGCTGGCGCGGTCACGGGCGGAATCGGGCTGGCGGCGTCGGGAAACATCAACCCGGACCGCACGTTCCCCTCGATGTTCGAACCCGTCCACGGTTCGGCCCCGGACATCGCGGGCAAGGGCATCGCGGACCCGATTGCCACGATCTCCTCGGTGGCGCTCATGCTGGACTTCCTGGGCTATCCGGAGCTGGGGGAGAGGGTGCGCGCTGCCGTCGACGCCGACATGGCAACTCGCGCCGAGGCGGCGGCCTCAGGCCGGCCCCTGGTCCGCACCACCGCCCAGATTGGCGATGCGATCGTGGCCCTGCTCGAGCGGTAGAATTGGGGAGAAGGAAGGACTCTCATGCGTCAGCACACGGAACTCGAGAAACTGTCGGCCCAGCCGGTTCAAAGCGCCGATAGCTTTGCCGGCACGTTCGCGCTCCAGCCGAACAAGGTCCTGAAGTCGGAGGCCGAGTACGGCCGGATCATGGCCAACTTGGGCTTCGGCACCGACTTTTCTGACTACATGGCCCACGCCACCTGGACCGCGGAGAACGGCTGGCACAACAAGGAAATCGCTCCCTACGGCCCGCTCAGCCTGGACCCGGCCGGCGCGATCCTCCACTATGGCCAGGAGGCCTTCGAAGGAATGAAGGCCTACCGTCACGATGACGGCTCGATCTGGACCTTCCGCCCCACCTACAACGCGGCGCGCATCAACATGTCGTGCAGGCGGCTCGCGATCCCGGAGATCCCGTTGGCTGATTTTATGGGCTCGATCGTGGACCTCGTGCGTGCGGACGCGCGCTGGGTGCCCTCCGCGCCGGGTAGCTCGCTATACCTGCGCCCCTTCGTCTTCGCTTCCGAGGCCTTCCTGGGTGTGCGGGCCGCCACGCGGTACGAGTACTTGGTGATTGCCTCGCCGTCGGGCGCCTACTTCCCGAATGGGCTCAAGCCGATTAATGTCTTCGTGGACCGCGACTACCACCGCGCCGGCCCCGGCGGCATGGGCGACGTCAAGACCGGCGGGAACTACGCCGCCTCGCTCCTTCCCAAGGTCACGGCGCACGACGCCGGCTTCGACGAGGTGCTCTTCATGGACGCGGCCACCAACACCAACATCGACGAGCTGGGCGGCATGAACGTGTTCGTGGTCATGGCTGACGGCTCGGTCAAGACCCCGAAGCTGACGGGCAACATCCTGCCCGGCGGCACACGCTCCTCGATCCTGCAGTTCCTCGAGTCCGAGGGCGCGGCCGTGAGCGAGGAGACCATCTCGCTGGCGTCGGTGGTGGACGGCATTCAGTCGGGCGATGTGGCGGAGATGTTCGCGTGCGGCACGGCCGCCGTTGTCACCCCGATCGGGCGCTTGGCCTCCGGGGACTTCGACGTGGAGGTGCCGGTGGGGGAGAAGACCGCCGCGATCTACGACGAACTGACCGCCATCCAGCTCGGCCACCGCGAGGACCGCTTCGGCTGGCTGTACAAGATCGCTGACGCCTAGCCAATGAAGGTCTTCATCTACGACACAACCTTGCGTGACGGCGCCCAGATGGAGGGCATCAGCCTGTCCGTGGCGGACAAAATCGCGATGCTCCCGCACATCGAGGCGATGGGCGCGGACTACATCGAGGGTGGCTGGCCGGGCGCGATCCCGCGTGACACGGAGTTCTTCGAGGCGCTCAAGGCGCGTAACCCGCTGAGGTCCGCCACGCTCACCGCATTTGGCGCCACCGCCAAGGCCGAGGTGGCCGCCGCGGAGGACCCGCAAGTGGCGGCGCTCGTGGACTCGGGTGCGCCGGTCATCTGCCTGGTCGCCAAGTCCGACATCCGCCACGTGCTCGGCGCGCTACGCACCACCGCCGAGGAAAACCTGCGCATGGTCCGCGACACGGTCACCTACCTGCGCTCGTGCGGGCGCGAGGTCATGGTGGACATGGAACACTTCTTCGACGGCTTTTCCGCCGACTCCGACTACGCCACCGCCGTCGTCGCCGAGGCGCTCGCGGCAGGGGCCAGCTGGGCCATCCTGTGCGACACCAACGGTGGCTCGCTGCCCAGCCGGGTCTCCGCGACGGTCCGTGAGCTCACGGCACGGCTCGAGGCGGACGGAGTCGTGCCCAGGCTGGGCATTCACACGCACGACGACGCCGGATGCGCCGTGGCGAACTCGATCGCGGCGGTGGAAGCCGGATGCCGGCAGGTGCAGGGCACCATCAACGGATATGGCGAACGCACGGGGAACGCGAACCTTTTGACGGTGGCGGCGAACCTGGCGCTGAAGACTGATCTGGAGGTGGTGACGGAGGCCCAGCTGGCCGACTTCACCTCCGTCTCCCACGCGATCGCGGAGTTGACGAACATGGCCCCGCAGCTGCGCCAGCCCTACGTGGGGCGCTCCTCCTTCGCGCACAAGGCCGGCCTGCACGCCTCGGCGATCCGGGTGGATCCCAACCTCTACCAGCACACTGACCCGGCGGCGGTGGGTAATGACATGCGGATGTTGGTCTCGGACATGGCTGGCCGGTCGTCCGTGGAGCTCAAATGCCGCGAGTTCGGGGTGGACCTGGCGGGCCGCAAGGAGGAGTTGCGCCTCATCACGGAGCGGGTCAAGGCCGCCGAGGCGATGGGCTACACCTACGACGCGGCGGACGCCTCCTTTGAGTTGCTCGTGCGCGAGGTGCTCGGGGAGCTGGTGAGCTACTTCGAGGTGGAGCAGTGGGCAGCGGACGTGCGCTCGGCGGCGTCGCCGTCGGAAACCGTGAGCGAGGCGCGCGTCAAGCTGCACGCTGGCGGCCAGCGGATCATGCGTATGGGGGAGGGCGTGGGCCCGGTGCACGCGCTCGACCAGGCGTTGCGCGCGGCGCTGACGCCCGTGTATGCCGAGCTGAGGGGCATGCGGCTGACGGACTTCAAGGTGCGCATCCTTGACTCGGCCGACGGCACGAGCGCCGTGACGCGCGTGCTGCTGACGATGAACGACGCGGCGGGCACGTGGACCACGGTGGGTGTGGGCGCGGACGTGATCGAGGCGGCGTGGGAGGCGCTGACGGGCGGGTATCATTACGGGCTCATCCGCTCGGGGCACCAGGCCGTTTAGCCTGATAGCGGACGCGGGTCGGTCCTTTAGTCCCATGCTGGAATAACTCCATTCAGGGTGCGCGGGGCGGTGCCCGATTTGTCGGATTTAGCCCCTGTGAGTTAGCTCCCCATAAGAGCACGAGGGGAGGAGTATCCTTAGAATTGGAGTCGAACTTAGAACGACCTAAGGAGTAACGTGACCGACGAGGTAACGACAATCCAGCAGTGGCAAGGATTCACGGAAGGCGCGTGGCAGTCTACGATCGACGTGCGCGACTTCATCCAGAAGAACTACACCCCCTACGAAGGCGACAAGAGCTTCCTCGAGGGTCCGACCGAGAAGACGTTGGAGCTGTGGAAGGAGCTTGACGAAAAGTACCTGTCGGTCGAGCGTGAGAAGCGCGTCTACGACGTCGACATCGATGTCCCGGCTGACATCGATGCCTTCGGCCCGGGCTACATCTCCGACAACGACGACGTGATCGTCGGCCTGCAGACCGACGTGCCGCTCAAGCGCGCCATGATGCCGTTCGGCGGCTGGCGCATGGTCGAAACCGCGATCCACGAGGCGGGCCTGGAGGCGAACCCGGAGGTCAAGGAGATCTTCACTCGCTACCGCAAGACCCACAACCAGGGCGTGTTCGACGTCTACACCCCGCGCATCCGCGCGGCCCGCTCCTCGCACATCATCACCGGCCTGCCCGACGCTTACGGCCGCGGCCGCATCATCGGCGACTACCGCCGCGTGGCGCTCTACGGCGTCGACCGCCTGATCGAGGAGAAGCAGGCCGACAAGCTCGCGCGCGCCGACCTGCCGTTCTCCCAGGATTGGGCCCGCGACATGGAGGAGATCTCCGAGCAGATCGCGGCCCTGAAGAAGCTGAAGAAGATGGCTGAGGGCTACGGCTTCGACATCTCCCGCCCGGCTGGGACGGCCAAGGAGGCCGTGCAGTGGACGTACTTTGGCTACCTCGGCGCGATCAAGTCCCAGGACGGCGCCGCGATGTCGTTCGGTCGCGTGTCGGCGTTCTTTGACATCTACTTCGAGCGCGACTTCGCCCGCGGCATCCTCACCGAGTCCGAGGCCCAGGAGATCATTGACTCGCTGGTGATCAAGCTGCGCATCGTGCGCTTCCTGCGCACCGAGGCCTACGACCAGATCTTCTCGGGCGATCCGTACTGGGCCACCTGGTCTGACGCGGGCTTCGGTCTGGACGGGCGCACGCTCGTCACCAAGACCTCCTTCCGTCTGCTCCAGACCCTCATGAACCTGGGCCCGGCCCCGGAGCCGAACATCACGATTTTCTGGTCCGAGCGCCTGCCCGACGGCTACAAGCGCTTTTGCGCCGAGGTCTCGATCGAAACGTCGTCCATCCAGTACGAGGCCGACCGCCAGATCTGCGGCCACTGGGGCGACGACGCGGCGATCGCCTGCTGTGTGTCCCCGATGCAGGTGGGCAAGCAGATGCAGTTCTTCGGTGCCCGCGTAAACGCGGCCAAGTCGCTGCTCTACGCGATCAACGGAGGCCGTGACGAGATGACCGGCAAGCAGGTCGTGGAAGGTCACGCGCCCATCGAGGGCGACGGCCCGCTCGACTTCGACGAGGTGTGGGAGAAGTACGAGGACATGCTCACGTGGGTTGTCGAAACCTACGTGGAGGCCCTCAACATCATCCACTGGAGCCACGACAAGTACGCCTACGAGGCGCTCGAGATGGCGCTCCACGACACGGATATCCTGCGCACGATGGGCTGCGGCATCGCCGGTCTGTCGATCGTGGCCGACTCGCTCGCCGCGATCAAGTACGCCAAGGTCTACCCGATCCGCGACGAAACCGGTCTCATTGTTGACTACCACACCGAGGGTAACTTCCCGCGTTACGGTAACGACGACGATCGCGCGGATGAGATCGCAGCCACCATCGTTCACACGGTGATGAGCAAGATCAAAGCAATCCCGATGTACCGCAACGCGGTGCCCACCCAGTCGGTGCTGACGATCACCTCCAACGTGGTCTACGGCAAGAACACCGGCAACTTCCCCTCCGGCCACCGCGCCGGCACGCCGTTCGCCCCGGGTGCCAACCCGGAAAACGGTGCTGACACGCACGGCATGCTTGCCTCCATGCTTTCGGTGGGCAAGCTTGACTACACGGATGCCCTCGACGGCATCTCGCTGACCAACACCATTGTTCCCAGCTCGCTCGGCCGTGACCGCGACGAGCAGGTCACCAACCTTGTTGGCATCATGGATGCCGGCATGGTGCACAAGGGTTAATAGAGATACACACAAGGAGATTAATCATGGCTATGACATACGATGAGCGCCTGGCTTCGATGAAGGCTCAGCGTGAGACGAACGGTGGCGTCCAGGGTCTGTACCATGCCAACGTCAACGTCCTCAACCGTGAGACTCTCGAGGACGCGATGGAGAACCCGGAGAAGTACCCGCAGCTGACCGTGCGCGTGTCCGGCTACGCGGTGAACTTCGTGCGCCTGACCCGCGAGCAGCAGCTCGACGTCCTGTCGCGCACGTTCCACGACCAGATGTAAGGTGAGTCGTTGAGGCGGGCGCGCGGGAGCCTTCCCGCGCGCCCGCCCTCATTTCGTGGCGACCACACTTTTTAGGGAGACTGATTGGCGAATCACCAGCTTGATGCACGCAAGTACTTTGAGGTGGGAGAGGGATCCACCGGCGAGTACGCCCCCGCCCCGCTCGAGGAGGAGATCCCGCGCGCCGCGGGCAAGGGCCTGGATGGCATCGCTCGCGCCCCGGAGATGGATCGGCATGAGCACATCATGGCGATCCGTAACGGAGACTTGGGTTCGTTGCATTCGTGGGAGCTCGTGACCGCGATGGACGGCCCGGGCACGCGCATGACCGTCTTCTTCGCCGGCTGCCCGCTGCGCTGCCTGTACTGCCACAATCCCGACACGCTCCACGCCCGCGAGGGCACCGTCGCCACCCCGGAGGCGATCCTGGATCGCATGGGGCGATACAAGGCCGTGTTCAAGGTGACCAACGGCGGCGTGACATTCTCCGGCGGTGAGCCGCTCATGCAGCCGGCCTTCCTTGCCAAGCTGTTGCGTGGGGCGAAGGAGATGGGGATCCATACCGCGATCGATACCTCCGGCTTTCTAGGGCGCAATCTCAGTGACGAGATGATGGCCGACACCGATCTGGTGCTCCTCGACATCAAGTCCGGCCTGCCCGACTACTACGAGCGCACCACCGGCCGCGCGCTCCAGCCCACCATCGACTTCGGCCACCGCCTCTCGGACGCCGGCAAGGAGATTTGGGCCCGCTTCGTGCTGGTGCCGGGCCTGACCGACGACGTCGACAACATCGAGGCCGCCGCCGAAATCATGAAGGAGTTCAGCACGCTCACCCGCGTGGAGGTGTTGCCCTTCCATCAGATGGCGCGCGACAAGTGGGAGTCGCTCGGCATGGAATACCAGCTCAGGGACGTCCAACCGCCCGCGAAGGAGCACACGGACCTGGTCCGCGAGATCTTCCGCTCCCATGGGCTGACCACATTCTGACGCTCATAAGGATGCGCCGGGCTACCTCGCCCGGCGCATTTTTGTCCCCGCTCGCGCCAGGCCCGGCTGGGTGCCCGACAGAACTCGTGAATATACCGGCTGACGATTGCTATAGGCGCCTGGTCGGCCCGAGGTTCACGACTTGTGACGGGGTGACCCGCAAGAGCCGGTCTCAGGGCCTGGCTCAGGCCGGGCGCGGGCCGAAGATGGCCGTGCCCACCCGCACCAGCGTGGAGCCCTCGGCTACCGCGATCTGAAGATCGTGGGTCATACCCATCGACAGCTCGGCCGCGCCCTCCAGCCCCGGCAGCTTGCGCATCTGCTCAGACAGTTCGCGCGTGAGGGCGAACGAGGCGTGGATGTCGGCTGCGTTGGTGGTGTGGGCGCCGATGGTCATGAGCCCGTCGATGCGGATGAGGCCAAGCTCGGCGATGCGCCCCGCGATGTCGATGAGCTCTTCGGGCGCGCATCCCGACTGCGTGTCCGCGCCCGCGGAGTTGACCTGGATGAGGACGGGGTAGGGGCCCTCGGCGAGGCCCTCATCGATGCGCGCCTCCTGGCGGCGGGCGATCCGCACGGCCTGCTTGACCGAGTCCACGGTGTCGATGCGGTCCGCATGATCCATCGCCGTGCGCAGCTTATTCGACTGCACCGGCCCGATCACCGTGTGCGTGGCGAGCACGCCCGCGCCCGCGAGCTTGGCCGTGGACTCCACGAGCTGGGGGACCAGGTTGTGGCCGAACGTGGTGATCCCGCACGCGGCCGCCTCCAGCAGGTTTTCCAGTGGCTGATGCTTGGCCGCCACCTGCAAAGTCACCGAGCCGGGTGCTCGGCCGGCGGCCTGCTCGGCGCGGGCAATGGCCTCGCGCACGGAATCGATGTTCGCGCTGATCATGGTCCTCCTAGCGCTCATCTAACCGAATCATGTGAAGAACCAGAACCCCGGTGTCGTCGGAGGCGTCCAAGTCCACGAGCGCCCACATCGCCCACGTCATCTCCGCTTCGCCGGTCTCCGGCTCTGCCGAGCCCTCATCGTCGAGGATCTGCATGACCAGCCACAGGCGGCCCGGCTTGTGGCCCTCGAGCCAATCTGAGGCCTCGTCTTCGCCCATGCCGGCCTGGAGCAGGTCCGCATACGAGGGGTCCTCGAGGATGGAGAAGAAGCGCTCCGAGCGTGAATCGGCGGTGGTGCCGAGCCGGGCGTAGACGTCCCAGTACGGGTCGATCGCGTCGGCCCAGCGGTCGGCGTCCCACGCGGGGTCGAGCCGAGCCAGGTAGCCGAAGTCGTCGCGGTCGAGCGCCTCGACCCGGGCGAACATGGCGTTGCGGACGGCCGTGCGCAGGGCGTGCTTGTTGCGCGTGAAGGTGATGTTGCCGTCCGTATCCGCGCCGAAAGCGGCCTCCTCGCCAGTCGTGCCATCGCCCGCCAGACCCGTGATCTCGTCCAGGGTCAGCCGCCCGTCGGCGATCGCCTCCCACTCGTCCAGCAACGAGGAATCAATCGAGCGCACCAGCCGCCCCAGCCAGCCGATGATCTCCTCTACCTCGTCGTTGCGGTACTCGTGCGGCACGCTCTGGCGCAATGCCCGGTAAGTGTCCGTGAGGTAGCGCAGCACCACGCCCTCCGAGCGCGCCAGGTCATAGCGCGAGATGAGCTCGGTGAAGGTCATGCCCTCTTCGATCATCTGCCGTACCACCGACTTCGGCTCCAGCTCGTGGCCAGCTACCCACGGGTTCGTCTTCGCATACATCTGCAAGGCGGGCTCAAGCAGCTCCGCCAGCGGGCGCGGCCACGTGACCTCATCAGCCAGCGCCATCCGCTCGTTGTAATCCACGCCCTCGGCCTTGAGCTTGCCGATCAGCTCCCCGCGCGCGGTTTTGCGCTGGGCAACAAGCACCGGGGTGGGGTTTTCCTGCACGGCCTCCATCACCGAGACGACGTCGAGCGCGAAGTCCGCATCCTCCGGGTCGAGCAGGTCGAGCGCTGCCAGCGCAAATGGTGCCAGCGGGGAGTTGAGGGCGAAGTCGTCCGGCACGTCCTTCGAAAAGTGAATCGCCGGGCGGCCGGGGTGCTCGGCACGCCAGGCGCGGTCCTCGTGCGTAATCACCTCGGCCGTGCGAAGCGAGGCGTAGATATCCAGCGCCTGACGCACGAACTTATTGCGCGGCGTAGCCGGCTCATGATTATCGGTGAGGATCTTCGCGATCGCCGGCACCGGGTCCGGGCGCTGGAGCAAGTTGAGGATCATCGCGTGATCGACCCGGAAATGCGACGTCAGCTTCTCCGGCTGGGCCTCCCGCAGCCGCTCGAACGTCTTCTGCGACCACGACACCTCCCCGTCCGGCGGCTTGACCTTCTGCACCCGCTTGATCCGCGCCGGGTCATCCCCGGCCTTGCGCAGGCGCCGCGCGTTTTCGACGTCGTGCTCCGGCGCTTGCACGACGACGTAGCCCACCGTGTCGTATCCCGCCCGGCCCGCGCGCCCGGCGATCTGGTGGAACTCGCGCGCGCCGAGATTGCGCATCTTCGCGCCGTCGAACTTCACCAGCGACGTGATGAGCACCGTGCGGATCGGCACGTTAATGCCCACGCCCAGCGTGTCCGTGCCGCAAATGACCACTAGCAGGCCCGCCTGGGTGAGCTTTTCCACCAGACGGCGGTAGCGGGGGAGCAGACCGGCATGGTGGACGCCCACGCCGTTGCGCAGCATCTTCGACAGGGTCTGGCCAAAGCCCGGGCTGAACTTGAAATTGCCGAGCGCCGCGCGGATGCGTTCACGCTGATCGCTCGAGATGAGCGAGGTGGACATCAGCGCCTGGGCCTGCGCCACCGCCTCCCGTTGCGAGAAATGCACCACGTACACCGGGGCCATGTGCGTGGCCACCAGCTCCTCGATCACCTCGCTCACCGGCTCCGTGGAGTAGGTGAAGTGCAGGGGGACCGGGCGGACGGCGTCGTCGACGATCGAAACTGGGCGGCCCGTGCGTCGCTCAAGGTCCTCGACAAAGAACGAAGTGTCGCCCAAGGTGGCCGAAAGCAGAATCTGCTGCGCCTGCGGCAACTCCAGCAGCGGCACCTGCCAGGCCCAGCCACGCTGCGGGTCGCCGTAGAAGTGGAATTCGTCCATGACGACGACGCCGACATCCGCCTCCTCGCCCTCGCGCAACGCGATGTTGGCCAGGATCTCCGCCGTGGCGCAGATGATCGGGGCGCCGGGGTTGATCGAGGAATCGCCCGTGATCATGCCGACGTTATGAGCGCCGAACTGGCCGATGAGGTCAAAGAACTTCTCCGACACGAGCGCCTTGAGTGGGGCCGTGTAGTAGGCCGTGCGGCCGGTGGCCAGGCCCGCGAAAAGCGCCTGCGCGGCAATCAGCGACTTGCCCGAGCCGGTGGGTGTGGCGACGATGACGTGGTCGCCGGCAACGATGTGCAGGAGGGCCTCCTCCTGATGCGGGTACATCCGCTTGCCCGAGGACTCGAAGGCGTCCGTGAAGGCCTCCAGGATCGAGTCGGGGGAGGGGTCAAGGCCGTGGTCATCTTCCAGACGGTCAAGGGCGTGGTTAAGGATCATGGGAGAGTCTCGGGGTCGATGGTTGGCGAGTCGGCGGGTGCGGCGCCAGTGGCGTCGTTCGTGCGGCGGGCTCGGGCGACGGCGCGCCAGGACTCGGCGGCAAGCAGGGCCAGTGCGAGCACAATGAGGATCGCGCGCTCGGTGGAGTTGGCCCGGAAGGCGAAGAACGCCAACAAAATCGCGCCGAACACGATGAGCGGGTTAAACGTGGAGCGCCAAAACAAGCGTTGCAAGGTTCCCACGGCTATCCTCCCAGTTGGCTACCGGGTTATCATATACGAAAGGCGACCAGCCTGAGCTGATCGCCTTTCCTTGGTACACCGCCTGGGACTCGAACCCAGAACCCTCTGATTAAGAGTCAGATGCTCTGCCAGTTGAGCTAGCGGTGCGCAACGATGTTTTACTGTAGTCCCGCACAGGCACTTCGCGCAAATTGATCGGGCACATTTCCGCTGTGAACTGGGGCACCACTGGTGGGTGTGGGTTGCGGTGCGGGCTGGGGCGCCGGTGTGGGAGGGCCGCGAGGCGCCGGGGTGGACGCGAGGCGAGGGGTGGCGTCGCGAATCGTGTGACGGCGTCATGTGACGCGGACTTACCCCGTTGTCGCGCGCCGGAGCGGCAAATCCATTAGAATCGCAGGCGTGGCTCAACCAAAAGTTTTTCTAGCGACCTCCGAGAATCTGCCCAACCTGTCCGAGGACGAGCAGGGCCTTCCCGATGCCTTGCGCGATCGCGGGATTGAACCCGTGGTGGCCGTCTGGTCCGACCCGTCGGTCAACTGGGGGCAATCCGACCTCACCGTGGTACGCTCCGTGCGCGACTACGCCAAGGCGCCCAAGCAGTTCATGAAGTGGGCCTACTCGGTGCCGCGCATCGCTAACTCGGCGAAGACCATGGAATGGAACATGGACAAGCACTACATGCAGGCACTGGAGAAGCTGGGGTTGCCCGTCATCCCCACCGTCTGGCTCGAGCCCGAGCAGCGCCTGTCCAAGCAGCAGATCCACTCCCGCTTCCCCTCCTACGGTGACTTCGTCATCAAGCCCGCGGTGTCATCGGGCGGGCGAGGCACCGGGCGCTACACCGCCACTGACGCCACCTCCCGCGGCGAAGCCATCCTCCACGCCCAGTACGAGCTCAACGCCGGACGCTCCGTCATGGTCCAGCGCTACCTGGAGGACATCGACGTGGCCGGAGAGACCTCGCTTGTGTACCTCAACGGGCTGGCCTCCTACCAGGTGGAAAAGGATCCGATGCTCCACCCGCGCTACCGCAACACCAGTGAGGCCGGGGTGGTGGAGGAAGTCGTGCGCGCCACTGAGGCCTCCGAGGAGACTTGGCGCTGGGGCGAACGAATCCGCCGCGCCCTGCACGCCCACATCAAGAACATGTCCGGCCGCGACGAACTCCTCCTGTTCAACCGGGTGGACCTGGTGCGCGGTGCGCCGGACTCCGAGGAAGAGTTCTACGTCATGGAAGTCTCGCTCATCGACGGCCAGCTCTACCTGTCCCAGGACGAGGACCACCTCACCCGCTTCGCCGACGCCATCCAAATGCGCGCCTTCTGGTGATGTGCTTCACCGCCGCCGTTTAGGCGGGGTGGGGCCTGGCTTGATATAGTTTCAATTCGTTGCCGCGGCGAAAGCCAACGCGCATGGTGGCTGTAGCTCAGTGGTAGAGCACCTGGTTGTGGTCCAGGGGGTCGCGGGTTCAATCCCCGTCAGCCACCCCACACAAAACCCCGGAATCTCAACGAAAACCGAGAAACCGGGGTTCTTTCTTTCCCCGCCGTGGAATAGGCGTGGAATAAGAAAACACGTGTGCCGCCTTTAGTGATGCCCTCATGGTCGTGCTCGGCACCGCCGGTAGAGCCTAGGCGCCCTACATTCCAAGCCGGGGCGGCATCGACGAACTCACCGACGACGACAGCGGCGGATTAAAGAAAACTGGACGTTTTCGGGGCGATCTCCTCATATAAGAAGATCGGCCCGAAAACGTCCAAAATATTCTAATCCGGGGCCGGAGTGGCTACTTATCGGCGGCCCGGTCCCGAGTCAGGTCCGCCAGGATTTCCTTGGCGGCGGCCCGGGACTCCTCGGTGCTCGGCCCTTCGCCGGCGGGCATGAGGATGGCCCGGTAGTAGCGCAGTTCGTCGATGGAGTCGTAGATGTCGCCGAGCGCGGTGTGGTTGCCGGTCTTCTCGGGGGAGGCGAAGTACACGCGCGGGAACCAGCGCTTGGCGAGCTCCTTGATGGAGGACACGTCGATCACCCGGTAGTGCAGGTGGTCGACCAGCAGGGGCATGTCGCGGGCGAGGAAGGTGCGGTCGGTGCCAACCGAGTTCCCGCCGAGCGGGGCCTTGCGCCCTTCGGGTACGAAGCGCTTGACGTAGGCCAACACCTGCTCTTCGGCGTCGGCCATATTGAGCCCGCCGTCCCACTCGTCGATGAGGCCGGTGACAGTGTGCATGTTGCGGACGAAGGGATCCATTTGGGCTACGGCCTGCTCGGAGGGTTTCATCACCAGGCGAAGGCCGGCGTCGAGCGGGTTGAGCTGGGCGTCCGTGACAACCACGGCGATTTCTACCAGCGAGTCGACCTCGAGATCGAGGCCCGTCATTTCACAGTCAATCCAGACAATTGGCGTGTCGTTATTCATGCTCACGCACCCATTCTAGCAAGCGCCCCCAGCAGGACTCGAACCTGCGACACATGGCTTAGAAGGCCACTGCTCTATCCGCTGAGCTATGGAGGCAATCAGTTTATGATACCGCCGGCGCCGGCGAGCGGGTCAAATGGCGGGGAGCCCAATCGATATTTAGGTCCTTTTGGGACACAATAGAGGTGTGAGTACTCCAGCATTTTCCCGTGCCAGTTTGGCTGGCCTCGTCACGCGCACGATCGACGAGCTTCGCAAGGTCGAGCTGCCGTTGGAGATGCCGGGGGCGCGGGAGTTGATGGAGTCGCGTCAGCAGTTGCTGACCCAGCTGGAGAGCCGGATCTTGCCGCATCTGCATTCGGATGAGCTCCCGGCGGTGATCGTGTTTGGCGGTTCGTCGGGGGCGGGTAAGTCCACGCTGGTCAATTCGTTGATCGGCCGGGAGGTGTCGCCAGCGTCGGTGCTGCGCCCCACGACGCGCACGCCCGTCATGATTATGCACCCCAGCGATTTTCCGAAGATGGAGAGCCACGCGCTTGCCAAGATGGGCAAGTATGAGCCGGTGGACTCGGGCATTGAGGGCATCGTGATCGTGGACGCGCCGGACCTCGATTCGGTGGACGACGCCAACCGCGCCCTATCTTCGCGCCTCATCGACGCGGCAGACCTGTGGGTATTCGTCACCACAGCCTCCCGTTACGGCGACGCCGTGGCATGGGACACGCTCCAGGTAGCTAATGCGCGCGGGGTGACGTGTGCGGTGGTGCTGGACCGGGTGCCGGCGTCGGCGCTGTCGGTGGTGCGGCGCGACCTGGCCGAGCGCATGGGCCGGATGGGCTTGGCAGAGAGCCCGCTGTTTATTGTTCCCGACGCCGGGGCGCACGAAGGCCTGCTGCCCGAGGAGTACGTGGCGGATTTGCGTCAGTGGCTGGAGGTGGTGGCTCGTACGAAGGCAGCCGATTCGTTGGTGGCTCGAACCACGGCCGCGACCCTGCCGCAGTTGCGCCGCGATCTGCTCGTGTTGGCCGACGCGGTGGAGGCCCAGGAGCACGCGCTGACTGACCTCAAAGATAAGGCGGTTGAGGGCGCCCACGCCCCGCTGGAGAAGCTGGCCACGAACATCGAGCATGGCCGGTTTGGGCAGGGAGCGCCGACCACGTCATGGCTGTCGCTGGCGTCGACGGGCGGGCCGCTGGCGGGCATGGTGGCGGGCCGCAAGCCGAATGTGTTCGGCCGTCGTAGTGGAACGCGCGACCGGGCGATGACCACGGTTTTTGACGCGGTGGCCACCTCGGTGGGCGTGGCGCTCACGCAAGGTTTGACGGCCGCGCGGGCGAACGTGGATCAGGCGTGGGCGTTCGACGTCGTCAACACCTCCGACCTGCGTCAGCGCGCGAACGAGCGGCTGGACCTGGATGCGATCGCGCAGCGCGCGGTGGACGCATGGAAGGCTGACCTGCTGGCCAAGTACGTGCCGGATAACCCGTGGCTGGGCAAGTCGGGGCAGGCGGCGCTGCTGGGTGCGGCGGCCGCCGGCATTTCGGGTGCGCGCAAAGCGGCGGAGAATCTTGGGGCGAAGGCTGAGGTGCGGGAGGCGCGTGAGGACCTGTCGGCCCGGGTGCGGGGCGCGATGGATGAGCTGGTAGCCGCCTATACCGGCGTCGTGAACGAGATAGATGTGGGGGACGCGGCCTCGCTGCGGTTGCGCGCCACCGAGTTTTTACACCGATAGGGGATGTATGGATCGCCAGGCAGATGAAGAGGTCATTGGGCGGCTGAAGGCATTGCAACGCGCGGTGGGTGCGGGCGGGCCCTACTTCGACCAGTTTGTGGCCAGCCGCGCCCAGGACGATCTGCGCCGCGCCCAGGAGCGGATGCGGCTCGGGCTGGACACCACGGTGGCGGTGCTGGTGGGTGGCACGGGTTCGGGCAAGTCGACCATGTTTAACGCGATCACGGAGCTGGATTTCGCGGACTCGGGTGATATTCGTCCGACGACGGAGCGGGCGGCCGCCTGCACGTTCGACGTGGACGCGAGCGAGTTGCTCGACTACCTTCAGGTGGATCCGGACCGCCGGATTGAGCATTCGTCGATCTTGACGGTGGGCAATGACCGGCTGGACGGGCTGGTGCTGCTCGATTTGCCGGACCATGATTCGGTGGCGCTCGCGCACTCGGCGCAGGTGGATCGCCTGCTGCCGATGGCGGACCTGCTGATCTGGATTGTGGATCCGCAAAAGTACGCGGACGAGGTGCTGCACAAGGGCTTCTTCGAGACGCTGGGTGGACGGCAGGAGGCGATGGTCGTGGTGATGAACCAGATCGACCGCGTGCCGGCTGACCAGCGCGCTACCCTGCTCGGCGACCTGCGTTCCCTGCTCGACCGTGACGGCCTGACCGAGGTGCCGATCCTTGGGGCGTCGGCGCTGACGGGGGAGGGCGTGGACGCGGTGCGTGACCTGCTGGCCCGGGCCGTGGCTGGCCAGTCCTTCAACGCGCGCACGGCCGCCGCTGAGCTCGACGCAATCGCGGGCCGCCTGCGGGCCAACGTGGGCCGGGAGGAGCCGGACGTGGACGGGCAGGCCGTGGCCGATATCAATGACAGGATCGTGCGTTCTTCGGGCATCCCGTCGGTGGTGGAGTCGATCCGGGTGTCGGGCCAGTCTTACCAGGCGTCCGCGCTGGTGGTGCCTGAGCAGCCGGCGAATACGATGGTGCACGCAATACGCGACGCGTGGGTGGCGCACGTGCGTACCGGCCTGCCACCCGTGTGGCAGGAGGCCGTGACGAGCGCGGTGTCGCCCGCTGATCGCTTCCGCCGCGCGCTGGGTGCGGCTATTCGCACGACGCCGTTGCCGGACATCTCCCGCACCCCGGCTTTCGCTGGGCTCGTTGGGGGAGTGGCTCTCGCGGTGGGGGCCGTGGTGTTTGCGGTGCTTGGCGCGATGGGCACTGGGGTGACGATCGGCGTCGTGGCGGGCGGTGTGGTGCTGGGCTTGCTGGTGGCGTGGCTGGGCAAGAGCGCGGTGGTGCGGAGCGCGGCGCGCGCGGCCGCGGCCTACGAGCGCAACGTGCGTGAGGCCGTGGGCGAGGCAACCGAGGAGCATTTGGTTGCCGGCCCGCGCGAGATTCTCTCCCAGCACCGGCAAACGCGCGAGGCACTTGACTCCGAGGTGTTCGCGGGCACGGCGTAAAAGCGCGGGATTACGCGAAAAAAGTTCTCCACAGGTGGCGTTCGTGGCTGCGTGACCCCATTTTCGGGGTAGTCCGAAAACGCGGCGTCGCGGAAATTGGCAAAGTCGGAAGTGCCACTTTCCAGCAATGAAGGAGAACTGATGAACGACACCATTGTCACCATCCGCGGATGGGTGGGAGGCGTGCCACGCCACTATGACCCAGAAGGAAACGAGGCTATGCCCGTGACCTTCCTCAACGTGGGCGTGACCCCACGCTACTATTCTCGCGTCCACAGCGAATACAAGGAGGGTGTGACCACCTGGTATTCCGTGCGGTGCTATGGGCGCCTGGCGAAGAACGCCGCCGGCTGCCTGAGCAAGGGAACGCCGGTGCTCGTGCGCGGCAGGCTGAGCCAGCGCGAATGGGTTGACGCCAGCGGGGTGGTCCACTCATCGTTCGACGTGAATGCCGACTCGATCGGGGTGGAGATCTCCACCGGTGTTGCTAACTACGTCAAGGTGCTGAAGAACCCGCCGGGCGACATGCGAGACGATCGATGGCGGACCGAGCCGGAGGGCGAGGGTGCCGAGGGCGAGGCGGGCGCCGATGGCGAAATGGGCGGCAGTGAGCCGGGCGCTGACGTCGTCGACATCGCCGGGCTCGACCAAGACGCGTTCGAGGCGGACGATGTCGACGCAGACGACGCCGCCCTCGAGGCCGAGCTGGAGGAGGACGAGCTGGTGTAGACGCGGCGGGCTCGCGCCGGGTGATCAAAAGCCCAGGCGCGGGCTTTTGCCGCCCGGGGAGGATAAATTAGGCTTGAGCTAGTATCCAAGACGACTATGGGAGTACTGTGGCTGAGTTTATTTATCAGATGATCAAGGCCCGCAAGACGGTGGGCGACAAGGTCATCCTGGACGACGTGACGATGGCGTTCTACCCCGGTGCGAAGATCGGCATGGTGGGCCCCAACGGTGCAGGTAAGTCCACGATTTTGAAGATCATGGCCGGACTCGACCAGCCTTCCAACGGTGAGGCCCGGCTCTCGCCCGGCTACACGGTGGGAATCCTCCTGCAGGAGCCGCCGCTGACCGAGGATAAGACGGTGCTCGAGAACGTCCAGGAGGGCGTGGCTGACATCCTGGCCAAGGTCGAACGCTTCAATGCGATCGGCATGGAGATGGCCGAGCCGGACGCGGACTTTGACGCGCTCATGGATGAGATGGGCAAGCTCCAGCAGGAGATCGACGCGGCGAACGGCTGGGATATTGACGCCCAGTTGCAGCAGTCGATGGACGCGCTACGCTGCCCGCCGCCGGACACGCCGGTCAACGTGCTCTCGGGTGGCGAGCGCCGCCGCGTGGCGCTGTGCAAGCTCCTGCTCGAGGCGCCGGACCTGCTGCTGCTCGACGAGCCGACCAACCACCTGGACGCCGAGTCGGTGCTCTGGCTCGAACAGCACCTGGTGAAGTACCCCGGTGCGGTCATCGCCATTACACACGACCGCTACTTCCTGGACAACATGGCCGAGTGGATCGCGGAGGTGGACCGCGGCAAGCTCTACCCGTACGAGGGCAACTACTCTACCTACCTGGAAACGAAGGCCCAGCGCATCAAAGTCCAGGGCCAGAAGGATGCCAAGCTTCAAAAGCGCCTGAAGGAGGAACTGGAGTGGGTGCGCTCCTCGGCGAAGGGCCGCCAGGCGAAGTCGAAGGCGCGTCTGCAGCGCTACGAGGAGATGGCTGCCGAGGCCGAGCGCACGCGCAAACTCGACTTCGAGGAGATCCAGATCCCGCCGGGGCCGCGCCTGGGCAACCTAGTGATCGACGCGAAGAAGCTGAAGAAGGGCTTCGGGGAGCGCGTGCTCATCCAGGACCTGTCCTTCAACCTGCCGCGTAACGGGATCGTGGGCATCATTGGCCCGAACGGCGTGGGTAAGACCACCCTGTTCAAGACCATCGTGGGCCTCGAGCCACTGGACGAGGGAGAGCTGCGCATCGGCGAAACGGTCAAGCTGTCGTACGTCGATCAGACGCGCGCCGGCATTGACCCGGACAAGACGCTGTGGGAGGTCGTCTCTGACGGGCTGGACTACATCCAGGTGGGCAACGTGGAGATGCCCTCGCGCGCCTACGTCTCGGCGTTCGGTTTCAAGGGTGCCGACCAGCAGAAGAAGGCCGGCATCCTCTCCGGTGGCGAGCGCAACCGCCTCAACCTGGCCCTCACCCTCAAGCAGGGCGGCAACGTGATCCTGCTCGACGAGCCGACCAACGACCTCGACGTCGAAACTCTTGGCTCGCTCGAAAACGCGCTACTCGACTTCCCGGGCTGTGCCGTGGTCATCACCCACGACCGCTGGTTCCTCGACCGCGTGGCCACCCACATCCTGGCCTGGGAGGGCACGGAGGAGGAGCCCTACAACTGGTACTGGTTCGAGGGCAACTTCGAATCCTATGAGAAGAACAAGGTCGAGCGCCTGGGGATCGACGCCTCGCGCCCCGCGTCCTCGACCTACCGCAAGTTCAAGCGCGACTAGCCTTTGCTCCTGCGGTTTTCCGCAGGGTGCGCCTACGACGCCGTCAGCACCGGTTTCGACGTGAGCCGGGCTGACGGCGTCGTTGGCTATGCGCCACGAACGCGGCGGGAGCACATAGCGTCAGAAGCGCGCACGCTAGGAGCGCGGCCCTACGCGGCTGCGCTGCGGGAGCGGACCATACCCTCCTGGGACATCGTGGCCACGTGCTTGCCGTCTTGGAAGAAGCGCGCGAGGCTCAGGCCGCGCCCGCCCTGGGCGGAGGGCGAGGTGAGTTCGGCGAGGATCCAGTTCGACATGTTGACGTCGCGGTGCCACCAGATCGAGTGGTCGAGCGTGGCGAGCGACAGGTTGGGGCTCATCCAGAACAGGCCATGGCGGCGCAGGACGGGTTCGAGCATGAACTGGTCGGTGGAGTAGGCCAGCAGGGCCCGGTGCATGAACTGGGATGCCTCGGGCATCGGGTTGCGCAGGCGGAACCAGATGAGGGTGCGGTCGGTGCGCGCGCTCGCGGGCTTGACCCAGATCGGGCCGTCGACATGGCGGAGGTCGGTGGCGTTGGTGGAGTTCATGATCCGGCCCACGGGGTTGTCCATGTTGGCGAAGTAGTCGGCGGAGGAGGGTAGGGATTCGGGGGCGGGCGCGTCGGGCATGGGCGTTTCGTGTTCCATGCCGTCCTGGACCTCTTGGAACGACGCGCGGGCCGTGAGGATCGTCTTGCCGTTTTGGGAGGCGTGGACGCGGCGCGTGGAAAATGAGCGGCCGTCGAGGACCTCTTCCACGTCGAGCTGGGTGGGAACATCGAGCTTTCCGGGGCGGAGGAAGGCCGCGGTGATGGAATGGATTTGGCGGCCGAGGTACTCGTCGGCCACGGTGGCATGCGCGGCCACAACTGCCTGGGCGAAGACCTGCCCGCCGTACACGCGCCCGGAGACCTGGTTGAGGTTCGTCCCCTCGTAGGAGCCGGGTTCGCGTTCTTTCATCTTCAGCGTGCGAAGCACGGAGGACAGCGGCTCGTCGTTGGTCTCAGGCACGGGCAGATATGGCATTTTTCCTCGCTTTCGCAGTGGCGGACGCGGTCATGTACCCATCCTACTCTTCGGTAACTTTGCAAACTACTTTTACGCTTTCGTCAAAGAATTGTGATCTGGCTAAACTTGGGCCTAGCACAAAGAAGGAGATGCAATGTCGCATGAGGTAAACCGAGACCTGCTGAAGGCCCTGGCTGAGGGCTACGGGGTGGCGCTCGATTTTTGGGATTTCGATGGTAACTTCCGGGAAGTGTCTACCTCGACCTTGATCTCTGTCCTCGCCGCGATGGGCGTGGATGCCTCGAGCGACGAGTCGATCCGCGCTGAGCTCAAGGCACGCGACGAGCGGCCGTGGCGGCGGGTTCTGCCGCACTGCACGATCGCGCGCGATGACCGGGAAACCACCTTCCAGGTCCACGTGCCCCACGGGTGCTCGGTGCAGGTGGAGATCATTGTGGAGGGCGGCGGCACGATCGGTGCCCGCCAGATCGATGACTGGGAGCTGCCTCGCGACATCGACGGTGTCCTGACCGGCCAGGCCTCCTTCGTGGTGCCCGTGGGTACGCCGCTGGGTTATCACAAGCTACGCGCGCGGGTGATGGACGGTGGGGAAGAGCGCGTGGAGGAGGCGAGCCTCATCGTTACCCCCACCCGTCTCGACGTCGAATCCCGGCTTCGCGGGCGCGCCTGGGGCATGATGGCCCAGCTGTACTCCACGCGTTCGCGCCAGTCGTGGGGCATTGGGGACGCGGCGGACTTGGCCGAGATGGGCTCGCTGTTTGGCGAGCTCGGCGCCGACTTCCTGCTGGTCAACCCCCTGCACGCGGCCGAGCCGATCGAGCCGATGTCACCCTCGCCCTACCTGCCGGTGACCAGGCGCTTCTTCAACCCCGTCTACATCCGGCCCGAGGACATCCGCGAGGTCGCCTACCTGTCTGGCCCCGAGCGGTCGCTGGTGACGTGGGCGAGTGAGAACGTGAAGAAGATGTCGCTGGAGAACGAGCTCATCGAGCGCGACGCCGCCTGGAAGGCCAAGCGTGAGGCGCTCGACGTGATCTTCGCAGCCGGGCGCTCCCAGGCCCGCCAGCGCGACTTCGACCGCTTCCGCGAGATGGAGGGCCAAGGCCTGGAGGACTTTGCGCTGTGGTGTGCACTGGTGGAGAAGTACGGGGATGAGTTCCCCGACCAGCTGCGCGACATCAACTCCCCGCACGTGGCGCGCGAGCGCCGCGAGCTTGCGGACCGCGTGGACTTTTGGGCGTGGCTGCAGTGGGTGATGGACGAGCAGCTGAGCCGAGCGCAAAACGAATCGCGAGCGGCCGGCATGCGGATCGGCGTCTCGCATGACTTGGCCGTGGGCGTTCACCCCAAGGGCGCCGACGTGTGGATGCTCCCGGACGCCTTCGCCAGGGGGATCGGGGTTGGTGCCCCGCCGGACATGTACAACCAGCAGGGCCAGAACTGGTCCCAGCCACCGTGGCGCCCCGACTCGCTCGAGGAGATGAGCTACGCCCCGCTGCGCGACATGGCCCGCACGGTCATGCGCCACGCCGGGCTGCTGCGCGTGGATCACATCATGGGCCTGTTCCGGTTGTGGTGGATCCCCGAGGGCTCGGCGCCCACCGAGGGCACGTACGTGCGCTTCAATCATGAGGCGATGGTGGGCGTGCTGCTGCTCGAGGCGCACCGTGCCGGTGTGGTCGTGGTGGGCGAGGACCTTGGCACCGTGGAGCCGTGGGTGCGCGAGTACCTGCGCGAGCGCGGGATCTTCGGCACGTCCGTGTTTTGGTTTGAAAAGGACGAGGGCGGCTGGCCGATCCACCCGCAGGACTTCCGCTCGGACGCGATGGTGTCGGTGGACACGCACGACCTGCCACCGGCCGCCAGCTACCTGGCCGGCGAGCACGTGGACCTGCGCGAGAGCCTCGGCCTGCTCGTCAAGCCTGTGGAGGAGATGCGCGCCGAGGCGCGCGAGGAGCGAGATCGGGTCATGGCCCGCCTGCGCGAACACGGCCTGATCGGGGAGGACCCCTCGGAGCGCGAGGTGGTGGAGGCCCTGCACGCGTACATCGTGCGCACGCCCGCCCCGATCCTGCAGGTGTCGCTGGTCAATGCCGTGGGCGAGCGCCGGGCCCAGAACCAGCCGGGCACCGACCAGGAGTATCCCAACTGGCGCCTGCCGCTTGCGGACGGAACCGAGCAGGTGGTGCTCGTGGAGGAGCTGGCCACGAACCCGCGCCTGCAGTCGCTCGTCGCCAGGCTCAACCAGGAACTGGAGAGCACTCGCTAGTGGACCTAGATGAGCTCCTCGCCGCGGTGGGCGGGGCTGAGAACGTACGCAAGGTGGATATGGCCCTGGCCCGCATCCGCGTGGGCGTAGTGGACAAGGACCTGGTGGACAAGCCACGCCTGGAGCGGATGGGCGCGATCGGCGTGGTGGTCCAACGGCGAGCCGTGCAGCTCATCTTCGGCCCGGAGGCCGAGCAGATCGGCATGGACCTGGCCCGGCGCCTCTTCGGCGAGCCCGAGGAGTAGCGGCCCGGCCGGGGTCAGAGGCGGTGGTCGTACATGCCGATCGCCTGCATGAGGGCGAACATGGTCACGGGGCCGACGAACGTGAAGCCCAGCCGCTTGAGTTCCTTGGCGAGCTCGGCTGACTTCGGCGATCGGCCCGCATCCGGCCCCTCCCCATACGGGTCGTCTGGCGCGAAAGACCACACGAGCTCGGCGAGCGACTGGCCTGCCTCCTCCAACGCCACGGTGGCCTTCGCGTTCGTGATCGCTGCCCGGATCTTGCGCTCGTTGCGGATGATGGCCGGGTCGGCGAGGAGGCGCTCGACGTCGTCCTCGGTGAAAGCGGCCACGACGCCGGGGTCGAAGCCGGCAAAGGCCTGTCGGAAGGCCGGGCGCTTGCGCAACACGGTCTCCCACGAGAGTCCCGACTGGAAGCCCTCGAGCACGATGCGCTCGAATATCTCGGCAGAGTCGGTGACGGGAAAGCCCCACTCCTGGTCGTAGTAGTCGCGCAGGAGGTCGGATGTGTTAGCCCATGAGGGTCGTATCTGGTTCATGGTGACATCCTACGAAAACCCGCAAGCCTAACCCGCCGATAATGCGTGGATTGTGGATGCGGGCCCCGCATCCACAATCCACGGACAACTTCCTGGCGTGAGGGTAGCAAAAACGCGCGGGTGTGAATCGCCGCACCCGCGCGCTTCGGTACCGTGCCACCAGCTTCGGTGCTCAAGTCGTGCGCCGGCCGGGCCCGTGTCAGCTAGGCCGAACGCGCGGCGTCGCGGGCCTGGGCCGCCGCGGCCCGCTGGGCGTTGCTCAGCCGCTCTAAGACCATGCGGCGCAGCGCCGGGGCCGCCTCCGCGTTCTCGTCCAGCCACTGCTGGGTGCGCGCCACGAGGTCCACCCCGAGGTCCAGCCCGTTGAGCGGGGCGGGGTAGACGAGGTTGACGAAGTTCTGCGAGAACTCAAGCGTCCGGTTCTCCCACTGGTTGAGGATCTCACCGAAGAAGCGCTCCACGTACGGCACGAGCAGCTCCGGATTGCCCTCGGTGAAGCCCCATCCCAGCGCGCGCTGCACGGAGTTCGAGGTCTTGCCGCCCACGATGTCCTCCCATGCGCGCTCCTTGGCGCCCGCGTCCGAGATCGACGCCCGGGCACGGGCCGCCCCCGCCGCTCCCGACGCCGTGTTGTCACGCTCGGCCAGCTCGGCGGCGATGGTTGCCTCATCCACGCGCCCAGCCGCGGCCAGGCGGCGCAAAATGACCCAGCGGAAGTTGGCATCCACGGCCAGCCCGGCCGGGACGTTGTCGTCAGACAGCCACCCGGCCACGAGGTCGAGCTGGCTGTCCCCAATCATAGTGACGGCGGCCATCGCGATCTGAAGCTGGCGATCGGAGGCAGGCTCGGTGGTGGCGAGGATCTCGAATAGGCGCGCGGCCACCTTTTCCTTGAGCGCCGGTCGGTTCGCCGGCGCGGAGTATAGCTCAGTGGCGGTCTGCAGCTGGGAGAGCAGGTAGCGCAGCACCGTGCCGTGGTCCTCGGTCTCGAGAGCACGCAGGGCGAGCTCCACGTAGTCGGTGGCGGGCAGCTCGGCGTCGCGGCACATGTCCCACATGGAAGCGAGCACGAGCGTGCGCGGGAGGCGATCGGTGAAGGCGTTGATGTGATCGCGCGCCGTGGCGGCCGACCGCTCGTCGAGGCGCACCTTGGCGTAGGCGAGGTCGCCGTCGTTGATAAGGAAGAGGTCGGGGCGGCGGGTGCCCGCCAGCTCGGCCACCTCGGTCAGCTCCCCGTCGATGTCGAGCTCAACGTTCACCACGCGCTCGAGCTTACCGCCCTCCAGGGCATACCCGCCGACCCCGATGCGGTGCGGGCGCAGCGAGGCGTGCTCGTCGCATGTCTGGCGGATAGCGAACCGCGTGATCGTCTCCCCGTCGGCCTCGATCACCGGGGTGAGCGTGTTGATACCGGCCTCCTCGAGCCACAGCTTCGACCAGGCCTTGAGGTCGCGCCCGGAGGCGGCCTCGAGTTCCACCAACAGATCCTCCAACGTGGCGTTGCCCCACGCCTTCTTCTTCAGGTAGCGTGAGACGCCGGTCATGAACTCGTTGTAGCCCACGTAGGCCACGAGCTGCTGGAACACGGAGGCGCCCTTGCCGTACGTGATGCCGTCAAAGTTGACCATTACGTCCTCCAGGTCGCGGATCTCGGCCGCGATCGGATGCGTGGAGGGCAGCTGGTCCTGGGCCTGCGCCCACACCTTCTCCGAGGCGTTAAACGTTACCCATGCGTCCGTCCAGCGCGTGTTCTTTGCGGTGGCCACGTGGCTCATGAACTCGGCGAACGATTCGTTCAGCCACAGGTCATTCCACCACTTCATCGTCACCAGGTCGCCGAACCACATGTGGGCCAGCTCGTGGATAATCGTGATCGCCCGACGCTCCACCAGGGCGGCGGTGGGGCGGGAGCGGAAGACGTAGTCATCGAGGATGGTCACGCAGCCCGGGTGCTCCATGGCGCCCGCGTTGAACTCGGGCACGAAAATCTGGTCGTACTTGCGGAACGGGTAGGGCACGTCGAACTCGTTTTCGAACACCTCCATGCCCTGGATCGTGATGTCAATGCACTCCTGGGCGTCCAAGTACTCGCCGAGCGAGGCACGGGCGTAGACGCCCATGGGGATGACGCGCCCGTCGGTGGACGTGTAGCTGCCCGTGCCACCTACGTACGGGCCGGCCACGATCGCGGTGAGGTAGGTGGAGATGCGCTCGGTGGGGGTGAACTCCCAGCGCGCCACGCCGCCTCCGAGCGGGGTGGGCTCCGGTGTCGGAGATACCGAGAAGATTTTCCAGCTTTCCGGCGCGTCCACCACGAACGTGAACTGGGCCTTGAGGTCGGGCTGCTCGAAGTTGGCATACATGCGCCGCGCGTCGGGCACCTCAAACTGCGAGTACAGGTAGACCTGGCCGTCGGCCGGGTCGACGGCGCGGTGCAGGCCCTCGCCCGTGTGCGAGAAGGGGCAAATCGCTTCCACGTACAGCTCGTTGTCCGCCGCCAGGTTCGGCAACGGGATGCGCGAATCGGCGTATGAATCGACGGGCAGTTCCTCGCCGTTGAGGCGGATCGCCAGGACCTCGTCCGCGATGAGGTCGATGAACGACGACGCGCCCGGGGTTGCCGCGAAACGCACGGTGGTGGCCGAGCGGAACGTCTCCTCTCCGGTGAGGTCGAGTTCGACCCGGTAGGTCTCGGTCTGGATGAGGTCCGCGCGCTCGCTCGCTTCGGCGCGGGTCAAGTTGGTGCCGGGCATGGTGTCCTTTCTCTTGCCGGTGTTGGCCTGATATCCAAGGATACTCAGGCGGGCCGCCGCGGCCCAACGCGTTAATTCGCCGCTGGCGTAGCTGTGGAAAGCGTGGGCGCAGAGGGGAAGAATGGGGCCATGAGCGACAACGTAGATTTCTGGTTTGACCCGTCCTGCCCGTGGACTTGGATCACCTCCCGGTGGCTCGTGGAGGTTTCCGAGCTTCGCGACCTCAACATCACCTGGCACTCCTTCTCCCTGTGGGAGCTCAACCGCGGCCGCGAGCTCGACCCCGGCTACCGCGCACACATTGACGAGCTGCGCGGCTTCGGCCGCGTCACGATGGGCGTGGAGATCGAGGCGCCCGAGCGGCTCGCGCAGTTTTACACCGTGCTGGGCGCGGCCATCCACAATGAGGGTGCCGACAAGAACGACGCCGCCCTTGCCGCCGCGCTCGCCGCCTCCGGCCTCGATGCCTCCATTCTCGAGCGGGCCAACGCCGGGGAATACGACGAGGCGCTCGCCGCCTCCACCCGCGCGGCCCTGGAGAAGGTGGGCGACGACGTCGGCGTACCCATCATCGCGGTTGGCGACACGGCCTTCTTCGGGCCAGTCATGTCGCCCGCCCCACACGGGGAGGAAGCCGCCCGCGCCTGGGACGGCACCCTGGCGCTCGCTAAAACCCCGGGCTTCTTCGAGCTCAAGCGCTCGCGGGATGTGGGGCCGATCTTCGACTAGCCCCGCGCCCGAAGGCGTGTTGGACGGAAGTGAATATGAAGGAGGGGGTTGGCCCGCGGGCCAACCCCCTCCGCTATCGGCGGCGTACGAATCTGCCTTTCGCCCGCCGGCCAAGCGCTACCAGATCCGCACCCGTTCCTCGGGAGCCAGGTACAGCTCATCGCCCTCGACCACGCCGAACTCCTCGGCGAACGCGTCCACGTTCTTCACCACGCCGTTGCAACGGAACTCGGAAGGGGAGTGCGGGTCAATCGCCAGGTAGTTGATGGCGATCTCGTCCCGGCGCTTGTTCTTCCAGATCCGCGCCCAGTTGAGGAACACGCGCTGGCGGCCCGTGAAGCCCTCGATCACCGGGGCGTGCGCGGAGGAGGCGTGACCCTCGCGCTTCATCGCGATGTCGTAGGCCTTGAGCGCAATCGACAGGCCACCAAGGTCGCCAATGTTCTCACCCAGCGTGAGTGCGCCGCTCACATGGTGCGGGGTGCCGACCAGCTGGGCGGGCACGTACACGTCGTACTGGCCCACGAGCGACGCCGTCCGTTTCTCGAACTCCGCCCGGTCCTCGTCCGTCCACCAGTTCTGCAGGCGGCCCTCGCCGTCGTACTTCGAACCCTGGTCGTCGAACGCGTGCCCGATCTCGTGGCCAATCACGGCGCCGATTCCGCCGTAGTTGTAGGCCGCGTCCGCCTCGGCGTCGAAGAATGGGGGCTGGAGGATGGCCGCGGGGAACACGATCTCGTTCGCCACCGGGTTGTAGTAGGCGTTGACGGTCTGCGGGTTCATGAACCACTCGTCGCGGTCCACCGGCGTGCCGAGCTTGCCCAGCTGCCAGTCCGAATCGAACTTCTCCGCCGCGCGCACGTTCCCCACCAGGGAATCCGTGATCTCGAGCGCGGAGTAGTCGCGCCACTTGTCCGGGTAGCCGATCTTGGTGACGGTGGTGGCGAGCTTGGCCAGCGCCCGCTCGCGCGTCTCCTCCGTCATCCAGTCGAGCGTGGAGATCGAATAGTGGTAGGCGGCCAGCAGATCATCGACCAGCTGCTCCATGAGCGCCTTGTGGTGGGGCGGGAAGTGGCGCTCCACGTACAGCTTGCCCACGGCCTCGCCCAGCGTGCCGTCAATGAGCGCGACTGCGCGCTTCCAGCGGTCCCGCATCTCCTCAGCACCGTGGAGCACCTTGCCGAAGAAGTTGAAGTTCGCCTGCGCGATGTCCTGGCTCAGGTACGGGGCGCGCGCCCGGACGACGTTCCACCGCAGGTACGTCTTCAGCTGCTCCATGTCGGCCGCCGCCCACTCGCGCGCAAAGCCAGCCAGGGCGTCGGGCATCATCACCAGAAGGGTCGGAGCCGCCTCGCGGGTCAGGCCAAGCCCAGAAAACGCCGTCGTCCACCCAAATCCCGGCGCCGCCTCAAGCAACTCATCCCAGGTCAGCACGTTGTTCGTCTTATCCGTGTCACGCGAATCCACCGCGCTCATATGATGGGACGCAAGCCGGGCTTCGACGCCGTAAATCACCTCGGCCGCAGCCTTCGCCTCGGCGTCGTTCGCACCCGTGCCAAGCGCGTAAAGAGTGGGGATGAAGGCCCTAAACTGCTCGCGGAACTGCTCGTACTGCTCCTCGCGGTAGAACGCCTCGTCCGGCAGGCTCAGCCCCGACTGGTAGAGCCAGCAGATGTACTCCGACGGATTGTTGCGGTCCGCCGAGACCTCCAGGCCGAACGGCATCGGCACGCCCACCTGGTACAGGCGCCCAGCCGCGAGCTCCAGCTCCTCCTTGGTGGCAGCCGAGTCGATGAGCGCGAAATCGTCCGCCAGCGGGGACGCGCCCAGGCCGTTGATGCGGCCCTCGTCCATAAACGAGTCGTACAAGACCGCGACCTTGCGCTCCTCATCCCCGGCCTCGCCGGCCTCCGCGTGAGCGACCGCGTCCTGGATGATCTCCCGCACGTTCGCCTCCGCCTCCAGGCGCAGGTCCATGAACCCGCCCGTCTGCGACTGATCCGCCGGGATCTCCGCGCTCGCCAACCACGTACCATTCACAAAACGGAACAGGTCATCCTGCGGGCGAACGGCATGATCCAGGCCGTCGATGATGTTTTTCGTCGTGTTATCCATCCCACCAGTGTATGCGGCGGGCCGGGCCGAAAGCACACCTGCGCAAACTAAAGCCGCCTCACGGCGAAACCGTGCCGGTATACTTGGGACATGCGTATACACATTGCCGCTGATCATGCGGGTTTTGAACTAAGAGAACATCTCATCGAGCACCTGAGTGCCGCGGGGCACGACGTCGTCGACCACGGCTACAAGGAATACGACAAACTGGACGCCTACCCGCCCGTCTGCTTCGCGGCCGGCGAGGCCGTGGTAGCCGAGCCCGGCTCGCTCGGCATCGTCATCGGAGGCTCCGGTAACGGCGAACAGATGGCAGCCAACAAGGTGAGCGGTGTGCGCGCGGCGCTCGTATGGAACGAATCCACCGCCGAACTCGCCCGCGAACATAACAACGCCAACGTCATCTCCCTCGGAGCCCGCCAGCACACGTTGGAAGAGGCCACCCGCTTCGTCGACATCTTCGTTTCCACCGGCTACGACCCGGCCTCGCGCCACCAGTCCCGCATTGAGATGATGAGCGCCTACGAGGCCGGCGAGCGCTAGCGCGCTTCACGACGCCGCCCGGCCGGCTTTCCGCCGGCGCTTCGCGACGCCGCCCGTCTATGCTGAAGGCCCCCGATGTCCGGGGGCCTTCAGCTTGCTCGGGCCACACTCACATGGGATCACAGCCATTTGACCGCGCCCGAGCACGTTAGATGTAGATGGTCGGGTCGATCAGGTGCTCGACGTCGGACTTCTTGCGGGTCTTGGCGGGGATCCCCACCGCGACGTTGCCCGCCGGCACGTCCCGCACCACCACGGCGTTAGCCCCGACAGCGGCGTCGTCGCCAATCTCAATTGGGCCGAGCACCTTCGCGCCCGAACCGATCGTCACCCGGTTGCCCACCGTGGGGTGGCGCTTGCCCGGGCGCATCGACGTGCCGCCGAGCGTGGTGCCGTGGAAAATCACCACGTCCTCGCCCACCTTAGCCGTCTCACCGATGACAACCCCCATGCCGTGGTCGATAAACAGCCGCCGGCCCAGCTTCGCGCCCGGGTGAATCTCAATGCCCGTGATCGCACGCGCCGCCTGCGCGAGCAGGCGGGCCGGGAGCTTGAGGCGGTCGTCCTTGTTCCACATGGCGTGCGCGATGCGGTATGCCCACACTGCATGCACGCCCGGGTAGGTCAGGAAAACCTCGAGCTCGGAGCGGGCCGCCGGGTCGTTATCCACCGCGGCGCGCAGGTCCTCGCGCATCTTCTTCCACAGGCTGGGGTTCGTCATCGTCGTCTCGTCTCAGGTGGCGGGCTGCTAGTCGACCAGGCCCTCGAACAGTGGGGTGGACAGGTAGCGCTCGCCGAAGTCCGGCACAATCGCCACGATCGTCTTACCCGCATTCTCCGGGCGGGCCGCCAGCTCCGCCGCAGCCTTGAGCGCCGCGCCCGAAGAAATACCAACCAGCAGGCCCTCCTCGTGGGCAACCCGGCGCGCCATCGCTACCGCATCCGCGGACGCAACCGGCAGCACCTCGTCGTAAATCTCCGTGTCGAGCACGTCGGGCACGAAATTCGCGCCGATGCCCTGGATGCCGTGCGGGCCGGCCTTGCCCTCGGACAGGAGCGGGGACTCGGCCGGCTCCACCGCCACGATCTTGATGTCCGGGTTTTGCTCGCGCAGGTAGGCGCCCGTGCCCGTCAGTGTGCCGCCCGTGCCGATGCCCGCCACAAAGATGTCAACCTTGCCCTCGGTGGCCTCCCAGATCTCCGGGCCCGTGGTCGCCTTGTGCTTAGCCGGGTTGGCCGGGTTGGCGAACTGCGAGGCCAGGATCGAACCCGGGCGCTGCGCTGCGATCTCCTTCGCGCGATCCACCGCGCCCTGCATGCCCTTCGCCGGCTCGGTCAGCTCCAGCTCCGCACCAAAGCCGCGCAGCAGGGCCCGGCGCTCCTTCGACATCGACGCCGGCATCGTCAGCACCACCTTGTAGCCACGCGCCGCGCCCACCCAGGCCAGCGCAATACCCGTATTGCCCGACGTCGCCTCCACAATCGTGCCGCCCGGCTTAAGCTGGCCCGACGCCTCCGCCGCGTCAACAATCGCCACGCCAATGCGGTCCTTGACCGAGTTCGCCGGGTTGTAGAACTCGAGCTTGGCCAGGACGCGAGCTTGATCGTCGGAGACGATACGGTTCATACGGACGAGGGGAGTGTTGCCGACCAGTTCAGTTGCGTTGTTGTAAATCATTGTCTTCCTTCACGAGCGCGCGGCGCTCACACATGTTTTGGTGTTCTGTTAGAAGCTCTTGAGGGGAGCTACCCGAGGTGGCACACATGCCCGAAAAAGAAGGGCACCAAACTACGGCATGCCACCTTACAGACAGTCGCAGCAACACATCGGTGCGGTCATCATCATCAGGACCGTCCTTTCCGAGGTTGCCATGCACACGTCATGTAAGTGAAAGTTCAACGGTTTCAGTTTACTTTTTTCGGGCCGACAGTCAACGTGGGGTTCACCATGTGGGCAACGTCCCAGCCGGCACATCCCTCACGACGACGCCGACCACCTCCACCTGCGCCGCCCCCGCGCTCAGTTCCGCCACGTCCTCGGCGAAACCCTGGCCGGCCGCCACGTCAATGTGCGCGCGGGTGGGGCCGTACTCCGTGCCCACCACGTCGAAGCCGCGCCCGCGCAGGTCCGCCTCCAACTTGCCCGCCGTAGCGTGCATGGCAGTCACCCGCATGAGCGGGCGCGTGATCCGGCGGGTGACCGGCTCGCCCGACAGCACCTCTCGCACCGCATCCGAATACGCCCGCACCAACCCACCCGTGCCCAGCAGCGTGCCGCCGAAGTAACGCACCACAACCACTGCAACGTCCATCAACTCATTACCCGTGAGAACGTCAAGCATCGGCCGGCCCGCGGTGCCGGACGGTTCGCCGTCGTCGGAAGAATGAAGGATCGGCTGGGCGCTCGGCACCGACACCACGTAAGCCGAGCAATGGTGGCGGGCGTCGGGGAACTCGGCGCGGGCGTCCGCAAGCAGGGCGCGAGCCTCCTCGACCGAGGCGGCTGGGCGGGAGAGCGCGATGAACCGGGAGCGCTTGATCTCAATTTCAGCGCGGCCGGGGCGGGTCAGGCGAAGTTCGGTCATGACGCTATTATTGCAGTGTTTCGTAGCACAGTTGCCCCACCCTATGTAGCTTTCGGCGCCTGGGGTGGGTAATATCGAACGTTGTCTGCTCGGAGGCGCGCCTCCGAATGAAGGGGTGGCCACGCGGCCACATGAGTATTGAAAGGAGCGGAAGGACATGGCAGTTCCCAAGCGAAAGATGTCCCGTAGCAACACCCGCTCTCGCCGCTCCCAGTGGAAGGCTGAGCTGACCGAGCTCCAGCCCGTTCGCGTTGGTGGCGTTGAGAAGCGCATCCCCCGTCGTCTGGCGAAGGCCGCGCAGAAGGGTCTTGTGGACTAAGGCTTAACAAAATGGGGCCCTCCGGGGCCCCATTTTTGTGCCCGCCGGGGGGCGGTCACATTACTCCCAATGTTCTCAATTGTTACACTCGTCCCAGCTCCGACTGGCAGCTGGGTGAGGTCTCACCTTGTAGCCCGCTCTTGCCGGGACGATTTGGGCCGCGAAGTGTCGGTTGTCATGGATGTCAGCCGACTCGGCGGCAGGGGTGGCGGCCGCTGGCGTGGTAGCAGGCGGAGTTTGTTACGGTCCGGTAGGCTGCTGGTGCCGGTGCGACCGGCACCAGCAGCCAGGGAGGCGAGATGTCCACAGCCCACGTCCCATTCAGCCGAGAGGCGACCATGACGCCCGCGACCGCCCGCGCCTACGGGCAATTCGTAGGAGCCGAGCTCACCCACTTGCCGCCCATGGCCTTCCACAACCTGTGCTTTCCCACCACGGTCCGCACCCTACGTGCGCGGTCTGTGCCGGCGCCGCTACTTGGAATGGTCCATGAGTCGCTGGCGTGGGAGGTCCTCCGCCCGTTGCAGGTGGGGGAGCGGGCGCGAGTCTCGTCGCAGGTAACGGGCATGGAGCTGGTGGAGGCGGGTCTCGCGGTGGAGGTGACGTCCATGGTGGCGATCGGCCCGACTGTTCATTATGTCGAGCGTGCGCGCTACCTTTCGCGCAACCCCAAGAAGAGCGCGGCAGAATCCGTGGGCGGCCAGCTCGCCGATTGGGAAGCCCCCGCCGTGCCCGACCTGCGCGCCGAGCACGGCACCCGCGCCGGCGTGCTGCCTGTGGACGGCCCGACGCTGGCCACCTTCACGCTCCCCGCCCCGACGGGCCGGCGCTGGGCCCGCATCTCCGGCGATGCTAACCCCATCCACCTCTCGTGGGTCACAGCCGCCCCTTTTGGCTTCTCGGCCGCGATCGCTCACGGCGCCGCCCTGGAGGCACTCGCTCATGCGGCCCTCGGGCTTGACGGCACGGCGCCCGCTTCTGGCGCGAGCCGCTTCCGCGCGCCCACCACCCTCCCCAATAAGATTGAGCTCTTGGCGGTGGGGGAGTCGTGGGCGCTGGTTGAGCAGCGCACCGGCCGCGACCTCGTCCACCTCGCCGCCCGCCCGGCCGCTCCACCCGAGATCCCACCCAGCCGCGTCTTCCTACCACGCCTTGACTCCAAGGTGAGCACCACCGCGCTCGGCCGGCGTGCCTTCGCCGCCGCGGCGGCCGCTGACCCCGAGGCCGTCGCCGCCATCGACTCGGTCAAGAACTGGCGCAAGGGCTACGCGGCGGCGGTCGTCCGGGTAACTGCCCTCGACAACCCCGCCCTCGGCCCCGACGCCGCCCGCCGTGCCCTCGTCTACCTCGGCTGCGCGGTCAGTACCGTGGGCGGAACCGCGCTCGCGGACCTTGAGCCGACCACCGCCCCGACCACCGAACCCGGTCCAGCCGCTGAACCCGGCCAGTCCACCGCGGCCGACAACCCCGCCCTCACCATCCCACTCCGCGGCGCCCGCCTCACGGGCCCGGCCCTCCGCGCCCAGATCGAGTCCTGGCGTTTGGCCGGCGTGCTGACCGACACCGCGGCGGCTCGCATCCTTGCCGTCGCCGATAACCCCGATTGGCTCGACCTGTCCGACCTCACCTTCGCCGTCCTCGGCGCCGGCGCCGAGCTCGCCCCCACACGCTTCCTCCTCAAGCACGGCGCGAACGTGGCCGGGGTCGTGCGCCCGGGCCCGCGCCGCACCAAGCTCGAAGCCGACGCCCGCGCCCTGCCCGGCGCCCTCACGCTGTCGCCGCCCGAGGCGTCCGACATCGTCGCCGACCCGGTCGCGGTCGCAGGCTGGATGCTGGGCGAGCGCCCGGACGTCGTCGTCGAAACACTGTACGCGCCTGGGGCGGACTTCCTGCTGCTGGCGCTCGCGGCGGACGCGGTGGAGCGCATGATCGCCGAACGTAGCCCGGCGCTGATGGCGTGGTATGGCTCGCCGTCGGACGCGTACGTGCTCGGGGGAGAGGTCTTCAACGGGATCATCGACCTGCAGGGGCCGAACTACATCCTGGCCAAGCGCATCGGCCGCTGGCGCGCCACGGACCTTGCCGCGCGCGGGCATCGCGTGTCCTACAACGTGGCCCCAATGGCCGAAACCGCCTCGGTGCTGAGCTCGGCCACGCTGCGCGCCGCCTACCGCGGAATGGCGCGTATGGGACTTTCGTCGCTACCAGCGAACACGACGTCGGCGATCATGGGCGCCCTCCTCGTCTGGGATGCCCGAAACACCCCCGTGACCTCGGAAAACTTCCTCACGGAGGCGGCGGCGCCGTCGGGAATCTGGAGCCAGAAACGCCCACCAAACGAGCTGATGAAGCGTGCGGTGCTACGCGGCGCCGATGCATTTGTGTCCAAAGCGGTAAAATCGGAAGTGCCTCAAGAGTAAGGAGTGACATGTCCAAGACCATTGCTACTGCCGCAGCGCTCATGCTTGCGCTCGTGGGCTGCTCGCAGTCCGACGACACCCCGTATGCAAACACTTCCGAGTCGAGCGCCGAGGCCACGGCCACCGACAACACCACGACCGATGACGCCGAGGCCACCGACGACACCACGACAGACGACGCGACCAATGCCGACGCCAACACGCCAGTCACCACCGAAGCTGAAGGTGACATGATCCGCCACACGCTGGCCAACGGCCGCATCTCCATTGCGGTCCCTGCGGCCTGGGGCGAGCCGGAGGAATCGACCGAGGAAGCGCCCGTGTCGATCTTCAACGAGGACACCACCGCCTTCGCGGCCGTGACCGAGATCGGCCCAGCGGCCCTCGTGCCGGACGAAGAGGCCTACATCGAGGCGCTTGAGAACAACCTCGGCTTGGAAAAGGGTGAGGTGGAGGACAAGGGTGAGGTCCAGCTCAATGGGGGCTCGGCTCACCGCTACGATATGACGGTGTCCGGTTTGGGCGCCCAGATTTACGCGGTCCAGGTGGACGGCGTTGCGTATGAGATCACGCTCATGGGCACCGACGCCGAGGCGGGGAGCCTGAAGGCGATTCTCGACTCGGTCCTCATCAAGTAATCGAATAAGCTGGTAGACAGCCCGCGCCCTTGCGGGCGCTGTCTCACGAAAGGTCCGCCCATGCGCAAGCTTGCCACCACCGCCCTCGTCTTCCTCCTGGCCGGGTGCGGGGCGGGGCAAGCGAGTGAGGCGGCGTCGTCGGCGGGGCCCTCGTCGTCTGTGGATGCAAGCCCGACGACGCCGGGGAGCGCGCCCGAACCCACCGAGACAACGGACGAGCCCTCGGACCTGAGCACGCAGCGGGAGGGGGAGAACATCATCTACCGCTTCGCGGAGGGAAAGTTCTCGCTCGTGGCGCCGACCAATTGGACGCCGGTGGTGGAAAGCTCGCGGGCGTTCCCCGTGGCACTGGCCAGTGAGGATGGTAGCGAGCGGGTGGTCGTGGGCGAGATCGGGCCCGCGGACCTGGCGCCTAGCATGGAGGCCTACGCGGGCCTACTGGCAGAGCGGCTCGGGCTGGACACCGAACAGGTGGTCTACCTAGGGCAGGACTACCTGGGAGTGGAGCTGGTCCCCGCGTTCCAGGTGGTAGGCGAGGGGTACGTTGCCCGCGTGTACCTGGCCACGCTCAACGGCACCCTGTACGAGGTGAGCATTCGCGGCGCCGACGACGCGGCGCTACAGCAGGCGCTGGGTATCGCGGCGTCGGTAGAGATCTCGTAGGCCACTAAAGATTTGCGGGACGTTTTCGGCCTCATCTACACATATACGCAGATGAGGCCGAAAACGTCCCGGACATTTGTGCTGGCGCGGGGCGAATGGGTGGAGGAGTGGGTGGAAATTGGGCGCAGTCGTTTGCTCGCGTTTTTGGCGGGGAGACTTTATATTACGCGACAAATGAATGGCCAATGAATGACCAATGAGGGACAACCGAATGGGCAGCGCCTGGATCGTTCACAACGCCGACGCTCACTTTTCGTTGATGTGCCACGGTTTTCTGGTAGTCGGGCTAGCGGGATTTGAACCCACGACCTTCCGCTCCCAAAGCGGACGCGCTACCAACCTGCGCTATAGCCCGTAGCCGAATGGCCTTCGTCAATCTTAAAGGAGCTGGCCGTGTTAGACGAATCAGCCCCGATGAGCATCATCTCACGGGGTGAAGCTTTTGAGAAACTTGGCGGGCTTGCTAAGATCAACGGGTCACTTATGGTGATACGCGAGTGTAGCTTAATGGTAAAGCCTCTGCCTTCCAAGCAGATGACGCGGGTTCGATTCCCGTCACTCGCTCCACTTGGACGTCGAAAATGATAAGTAGGCGTTTGCGTTAGCGCGTACGCCCCAAGGGGGTCAAGAAAATCGCTTGCGTTAGCGAGTGTGTAGCGCGTTTGCCCTGACCTGCGGAAATGCTTCCTGAGCACTATCGCTTCCCCTGTTGCCATGATTTCTGGGCATGAGAAAAGCCCGTCCGCGCTCATGCACGAACGGGCCAGAATCTTCATCTCAAATCTAAAGCTGAACCCTCACTACCTCACCAACTCGGAATACGAACCGGATCGTATCTTCGCCTACGATGGCGTGGTCGATGAGTGCGCTCCATTGTGCGGGGTGAAACTCGCTCACCGGTTCCCCTGTCAGATCATTCAGGGTTGTGGTGATGGCGGCGTGCTTGGCGGTGTTCGCTGCGATATCTGCCTCTAGGCTCGCTTTGCGTGCGAGCGTCTTACGGTAGGCAGTATCGAGCTCTGTGTAGTGGGCTTGGTAGGCGTCTTGGTCGAGCGCACACCGCTGGTTTTCCGCAATCAGCGCTTCGATCTGCTCGGTCAGCTCCACGATTTTCGCCTGGCAGGCGGCGGCTTGTTCTTCCAAACGGCTCGTATCGAACATGTCGCCAAGCACCTGCGGTAGGTGGCTTTCGTACCGGTGGCGGGCGATCAGTTGGTTGAGCGCTTGCACGAAAGAATCCTTGATCTGCTCGTCTTTCACTGTCGCGCTGCTGCAAGGGTGCTGCCCTGCGTATTTGTGGTTGCATTGCCAGACTGTGCATTTGTATTTCGTGTTCGATGCCCACGTTTTACGCCCATACCACGCACCACACTGAAAGCATTTGAGCCGGGTGGAGAACAACCCGACTTTCGCTGATGATATGTTGCCATGTCTGGTGGTGAGTTCGTATTGCACCTGATCCCAGATATGCGGAGCAATAATCGGCTCGTGATTGCCTGTTACGTAGTATTGGGGTACTTCGCCTTCGTTGACCTTCATCTTTTTAGTAAGGAAATCGGTGGTGAACGTCTTTTGGAGAAGAGCGTCGCCTTTGTATTTTTCGTTGGATAGAATGGAGCGCACTGTCGACGTTGACCATACTTCTTTCCCGCGCGGGGTGAGAATCTTGCGGGCAGCGAGTTCGGTTTTGATCTCGCTGATAGCCATCCCGTCAAGGAAGAGCTGGTAGATCAGCCTGACGGTCGGTGCCTGGGTTTCGTCGATGACGAGACTGCCCTCCTCGCCTTTCTTATATCCGAGTAGTGATGCGTAGGGAACCATAATCTTCCCATCGGCAAAACGTTTCCTGTGTCCCCAGGTGACGTTCTCAGAGATGGAGCGGGATTCTTCTTGCGCCAGTGAACTCATGATCGTGATCAATAGCTCGCCTTTGGCGTCAAAGGTGTAAATATTCTCCTTCTCAAAATAAACCTCAACGCCTGCATCCTTGAGCTTGCGCACGGTAGTGAGCGAGTCGACGGTGTTGCGTGCAAACCGGGACACGGATTTGGTGAGGATGAGATCGATTTTGCCTGCCAGGGCGTCATCGATCATGGTTTGGAATCCCTCACGGCGCTTCATAGAAGTGCCAGAGATGCCCTCATCGGAATACATTCCCGCGAACTGCCAATCATTACGGGAATGAATGTAGGTGGTGTAGTAGTCGATCTGCGCCTCATACGAGGAGGTTTGTTCTTCCATCTCGGTAGAGACGCGAGCGTAGGCAGCGACCCGTCTGCGTGCCGGTGCGCCAGATGAGGCTGTGGCAGATCGAAGCTTCTTTGTTGCGGGTATCGCTGTGACGGTGCGACTCATGCCAACCTCCCCTCACTGGTTAAGCCCACCGGCGTCATAGTTCCATCCGCGAGGTGGAATGTGAGCTGGTGCGGAAAGGCTTCAATCATCACGATCTGCTCGCCAACCTGGACGGGGTCGAAACTTTGGGTGCCGAGCATGTCTGCGCAGGCGTGTTCGAGGAGTGTTTCGCGTAGGTTGTGCCCCCTACAGGGGTTGCCGTTCCCGGTGCAGGCACTCCAGCACCGCCAAAACTTATACGAGGTTCCAGACTTGTAGGTGCGGGTTTTGCGTTGATAGTTCTTCCCACACGCGCCACAGCAGATCCGTCCAGTGAACACGCCCGTGTTCTTCGATGGGGTCGCAGCAGGACCAATCTCACGCCGATAGGCGATTTCTGCTTGCACCGCGTCAAACACAGACTTATCGATGATGGGTGGGAGGGCTTGCTCAACCCAGTATCGCGGCAGCTCCCCGTCATTGAGAGCACGGTTGGGTGCTTGGATCGCAGGGCGGTACATTTTCTGCAGCATCTGGCAGCCCTTGTAGCGCTCATTTTCGAGCATGCGACGAAACACTGACCCGTAGAACCGTCCCCCACCGCGCGAACGCACCCCTTGACCATTGAGGATCGCGGCTGTCTTTTCAGGGCTAATACCCTCGAGGAAGTTGGAGAACAGGAGGCGCACAATCTCAGCTTCATCGTCAATGATGGTGAACTCGCCGTCTGCCCAGCTATAGCCGTAGACGACGAAGGAGTTTGTTCCACCGTTCTTGTACCGGTTACGTATTGCCCATTTGACGTTCTGGGACAGGGAACGGGATTCTTCTTGAGCAAACGACGCCAACAAGGTCAGCAGGAGTTCTCCGTCAGCGCTGAGAGTGTCGATGCGTTCGCGTTCGAAGCGCACAGCCACACCAAGGTCTTTCAGCTCACGAACCGTAGCGAGAAGGTCGACAGTGTTGCGGGCCAGGCGCGAGATCGATTTACACAACACAAGATCGATCTTTCCTGCTCTGGCAGCGTTCATCAGGTCTGCCAGGCCTTGCCGGGATTTCATCGAAGTGCCAGTAACCCCTTCGTCAGTGAATACACCCGCATAGGCCCATCCGGGCGTGGATTGGATCAGGCGCGAATAATACGAAACCTGCGCCGACAATGACGCTAATTGCTCCGCACCGTTGGTCGAGACCCTAGCGTATGCTGCTACGTTGACCAGTTTCGGGGTCGGCGGCCGAACTGGTGTCACCACACTAACTTGTGCCACGTTTTCTCCTTTCGTGTTAGGTCTATACACGCTCTAAACCAGGTGTTTATCCAGTCGTTTCGCCCACAATCTGTGACTGATAGATCGGGCTCCACGCCTGGAACAACAACCGATAGACACGCCGATACTCTGCGGGGGTTAGCACTCCTCGACCTGCCAGCATGCTCAACGTGTGAGCGTCAGTAATGAAGGCGAGTTCTCGGGCGAACACGTCAGGTTGGGCCAGTTGATCAACAGGAGCGGCGAGCGTGTTCATGAGCGCCCACCTCGGGTGCCAAAGCGAGCACGCACATAACAGGCGTGACAGCAATACTTTTGACCTGGCTTGTCCACGATCACGAAGCGGTGCCCGCAGTGCGCACAGGTCTGCTCGCGCACTGGCTCGGTTTTCTGCCGTTCCCGCCAAGCTTTATGCCTGCAGGCGGGCGAGCAAAACCGAGCCCGAGCACCTCCCCGAATAGGGCTGGCACACCAGCGGCACACCCGCTGAGCCACCACTGAACCGGCCTCGAGATTTCGGCTGGTGCAGTATGAACGGACCTGGTCACGGGTCAAGGCGCAAAACTCGGCAATCGCTTTATACCCCCAGCCCGCCGTGCGCAGGTTACGGATACGTTCTTCTTCAATGTTCTTCACAGTGGGGTCACTCCCTTCACCCCACTGCCGACAAACCCGTATGTGTTAAATCCGCCCGTAAAATGACGAAAAGCCCCGCCACCACCCATGACGGGTAGCAGCGGGGCTAAGTTGCACAGTGGCGCGGATGTTTAGTAGCCGAGCTTGGCATTCACGCGCGCCTGAACAGCGGCGTAGAGGTTGCCCAAGCGGCGCTTACGCTCCTCACCATTGCCGTACTCGCCACGGATCACGGCGTCAGCCAGCGCATCGATGTTGGGCCCTGCTGGCTTCGTCGGCGTGTTGCCAGAGAGCTTCTCGTTCACTCGCTGCTGGACAGCCGCGTAGTTGGCTCCGAGGCGACGCTTACGTTCTTCACCGTTGCCGTAGTCGCCACGGATCACGGCATCGGCGAGAGCGTCGATGTCCGGTGTGGCTGGTGCTGGTGCTGGGGTGTTGCCGGTCATCTGGTCATACCAAGACTGTGCGCGAGCCATATAGGCGGCATGCTGACTGCCTGCCAGCGAGGCTGGGCATTCGGTCGAGGAGAAGTTCTTGTGACCGAACACGTTCTTCCCCCAGACCGGTCGGCCGAGACCGTAGAATTTACAGATTGCGGCCACGAGGTGTGCTCCGTTATCAAGGCACGCCTCGGATACAGTCCATGGATCACTGGTCATGTCGGCGTGTTCGATGCCAATACTGGTGGTGTTGGCTACCCAGTTTCCTGCGTGCCAGGCGGTGTCGCGATCCCACACCAACTGACCTATGCGTCCGTCGGATTGGACTTGGTAGTGGGCGGAAGCTGGGCGGGTTTGCCAGACGTCGTAACATCCCTTGATGGTAAGGTTTCCGGCGTTGTGGTGAATGATGACCTTATCGATCCGTCTACCGTTCCTGCCGGGTGTGTAGTGCTTGTTCATGATGAGGTCGATGTCAGCCTCAAGCGCGAGCCAATTCTTCATCAGTGAATCTCCTTTGTGTTTTCAGTGGTCGTTTCGGTCAGTGAGGGCCTGGTTTCGGCGCGGTTCGCGATCGCATCCAAAGCTCCACGCATCTGGGCAGGCACAGGCAGACCCAAGCGGGTGGCGTTCTCCACCAGCGAGATGCCTTCGTTGGACAGGTAGAAGAAAATGACCGCCGCACGCAGCACGCCGGGCGCTCCGAGAATATGGACGTCGATCAGGTGGGCGAGGCCGACGAGGGTGAAGATGAGGATTTTGCGGCTGATTCCTCGGAAACCAACCGAGGAGCTGAGGCGGCGTTCGTTGATGGCGGCGAGCACCCCGGTGATGTAGTCGGCTATTGCGAAGACAATCAACGCGTAAACCAAACCGTCGAGCCCTCCAAGATAAGCGGCGAGCCACGCACCAATACCAGCGATCCCGGTTTGGATGGCGTGCCAGATGGCGTGTAGAGACATGAGAATGATTCCTTTCGTGGGCATAAAAAATTGCCCACACCCATCTGGGGTGAAGGCATCAAAAATTGGTGTAGCACTGGGCTACATGGTCGGGTCAGTCAAGACCTCAAGAATTGGCAGGCTCAAGTCGAACGAAGCTACCTGTGGTGCTGGGAGTTCTTGGGCTTCGATAGCCTCTGCTGGTGGTGAGGGCGTGGCATCGGACTCGACTGGGACGATGGGAAGTTGCACCTCATCACCGGAAGACGATTCATGAGCGGAGCGTTGGGTCAGCTCTGTTTTCTCGTTTTCAATGCTCATTGGTTGTCCTTGGTGATCGCGTCGTAAAGGACGTCATAGGCCTCGGCCGATTCGCCAGAAAGCTCACCCTCATAGCCATCAAGAAATGCTTTCACGTCCTTGTCGTGGCCGTCGTAGGTTGGCCCCGACACTTCAGCGATCGACGCGAGCAGGGCTTGACGGGCTTCGAGGAATTCACTGGCCTTGTCGGGGTCGGCGAGGACAAACGTTCCATCGTCGGCGAACACTGGGCGACCCTGATCGTCAAGTGTTGCGAATTGGGCGACGAGGTCGTATTCATCTTCCCCGAATCGTGCAATCGCCTCCCTCACCAACGTCAGAAGTTTCGAGCGGGCACGGGACTGCGCCGCCTTCAACGGCATATTGGTGAGTAGGTCTGCGATGGGTTGCAAATGGTGGTTGGTAATCATGATCTTCATCAGTGTTTCCTTTTACTTATGCGAGGTTGGTGGACATGGCCGACAGGCCAGTGTTGGAGAAGTACCGCCACGTGATGTTCGACCCGGTTCCGGAGATGGATGTGATCCAGCCTTGATTGAGTAAGCTCAGGATCGCGTTCATTCGCGACATCAAATCCTTGGTGCGGTCGAATAGGCGGGTCATGTTGTAATACGACCCATTGGTGACCACCATCAGGTCGTAGGTGTGAAACACGATCTTCGACAGCCCGCTTTGCCCCACCCAGCCCGAATAGGTTCCCATGCCCGTCAGCGTGCAATCCTGCAAGGTCACATATCGTGAGCCCGTCGTGTAGAACTTGTAGCCACCTGTTCGCAGATCGGAGCCGAGGTGGATACCTGCCTGCCCGTAAAACAATCCCTTCGGATCCAACGTCAAACACGTGTAGTAGGTGCCGCCGTCTGCCTTCTGGTAGGTCCAGGCCACGTAGTCGCCTTTGTAAGCAAGCTGGTTCACGATGCCTTGCACATTCGGCTTATCTTTATGAGCCCGCCGCGCGAACTCACCGATATAGCGGGTGCCGTACCAAAACTGCATCCCAGCGCTCGTGATCTTGCCTTCCAGGGTGGTCCCGTCATACCAGGCGATCTGCGTGGGCGTGATTCGGATAGATTGCGTCCAGCCAGCTAAGCCTACTTGGATGGCGTTGGTGGCGAGCTTGTCCGCCGTAATTGAGCGCGCCCCAATCCGAGCCGCCGACAACGTCCCGGTGGTGATCTTCCCCGCATCCAGCGAAGCAATCTTGGCCGATGTGACCGCAGCATCTTTGATCATCGCGGACTGGATAAAACCGTTAGCGATGGTCAACTTGTCCGAGGTAATCGAACCGGCAGCAATCCGTGCAGCCGATAAAGTACCGGTCGTAATCTTGTTCGCGGATAGACTGCCAACCTTCGCATCCGTGATCGCCGCATTCGAGATCATCGCATTCGTAATAAACCCATTGGCGATCGTCAGCTTGTCCGAAGTGATGGATCCAGCCTGAATGCGCCCCGCTGCCAGGTAGCCGCTGGTGATCTTGCTCGCTGACAGGTTGGCGATTTTCGCGTCGGTGATCGCGGCATCAGCGATTTGTGCGGTGCCGATGGCGACATCTGCGATGTGTGCTTGGCTGATCGCTTTCGACCCGATCATCGCAGCCCCAACCGGTGTTGGTTCCCATTGGTTGTTGGTGAGGAGATATTGGCGGGCGATCACGCCTTCTACACGCACTTGCCACAGCGCACCTTCTGGCCTGCCAGCCGCGTCCGCTACGCTCGGGTCAACAACGGCAACCGTGAGCCGCCCATCCGAGGTCACCGCAACGTCGTGGGCATCCTGCGCCAACTGGGTAGCACCAGCGGCAGCAGCCTTGGCCTGGTCGATCTCCACCTGCGCCGAAGCCATCTGAGTGACGACAGCATTGACGGCGGTTTGTGCGTCGTGTGCAGCGGCGAGGGCTTGGTCGACCTCTGCACGGGCGGCGTCGAGTTCGGCCTGCACCTGTGCATGGTTCAGATCAGTAGCGAGAGCGACCCAGCCGGGCTGCCCGGTGTCGGTGAGACGGTAGATCCAGATTTCGGTGGTTTCGCCGTTGCTTTTAAACCATGTGTCACCCAGCCTGGCATTGGCGGGCTGGATGCTGCCGTAGTGGTTGGTGTTCTTCCCATCCGCACTAGCCAACGCGAACCCTGCCGCATCCGACGCAGCCACCGCCGTATTGATGGCGGTCTTGACTTGCCGGGTGACAGACGTGAACTTCCGAGCTACGGTTCCAAGTTCGACCGAGATGTATTGACCTGTGAGTGGGTTGTATTCGTAAGCGACCACCCGCGCCGTGAGCGCAACACCCAGATCAGCGTGACGGACGGTAACGGTATCGCCAATCTCCACGGTCTCTAGCCGTGCAAGATCAGCGTATTCACGGGTTTGTGAAAGGTCAGAGAAGCGGATCTTGTACGAGCCAGACGGCTCATCCACATGTCTCGCACTGAATTCCGCTGCCGCCAGACGGCGCAACTGCGCGTGTGCTTGATCGAGCGGAAGCTCCCCCTCACGCGGATTGTCCTTATCCGTGATGGCTTTCACCTGCCCGTAGCGGATGACGCGGATACGCGGCACCACATAATCGCCCAACTTCAGCGAATCCACATAGAGCTCAGGCAAGAGTAGACCGTCGTAGCCGACCGGCAAAATCCGCGTCACCACCGTCGAAAAATCGATAGCCGATTCGAAGCCAGTGAGATTCTTGCGGTCACGGATGACAACGCCTGTATTTCGCCCACGCCGAGCGGAGTGATGGATATGGAAATTATCGCGGGTCAGTTCGCCGCCCCAACGCGCAGCGAACGTGTTGTTCTCGCCCGCATCCATGAGAGCGGCGGCGATGGGCATGCGCACCATCCGTGCCGAGGATCGCGTCACCGTATCCGATGAGGTAGCAGTAAACCCGTGGCTCGTGTTCGCCGCCCCAAGAATCTGGGTGAGTGCACCTTTGGCGGTTTTGTTGACCACGTAGGTGTCGGCGATGAGGTTCGCAGCCAGATCATAGAACACGTGAAACGCGTTCACTTCGAGCATGCCGTCGAGCGTGGTGACAACCTCATTGATGCGGAAACCCTGACGTTGCTCCAGCCCTGGCACGGGTGCGGCCACAATGTTTTCCACTACGAGGTGCGTGGCTGCGGGGCCGTCTGCTGGGTAGGTGAAGGTCAGGGAGAATTCGCCACCTAGTTCTTCCGTCACGATCGGGTTGATGGTCTCCCGATCCAAGACTCCTAGCCCGGTGGCGGTGAATGTGGTGGCGGTGCGGTCGTGAACCGTAATCATGAGGAGCCTTCCAAACAAGACAATGACCACCCCATACAAAGGGGCGGCCATCAAAGTGAGATGAGTGGGAGCGGTTTAGGGGTTGCGCCAGTTCGGCGTGATCACGATCTTCGAGATACCGGTACCGAGCGTGATCCGATTCAAACCAGGCTTAAAGGTCGGGAAGGCTTCACTGAGCGCATCGGTCTGCACGCGACCAGATACGTGTGCGACGAGACGCGCGCTGTCGAGCGTGACGGAACCTGCTGGCGAATTCACGTGATAGACGCGCGCATTGATCGTCAAAGACAACGCTCCGGTGCCAGTAACGGTGATGATCGGATCCGCATCAAGAAGTCCTGGGTTAGTGATCGTCCCCGACTCCGACATCGTCATCGGTGCGAGCCCACTCGTCAGGTAAGCGAAGGGTTGGCAGGTGAGCCGCGCGGTGAAGAACCCCCACCCCGACAGCTCCCGGCGCAATTCTGAGACTTCGCAGTGCTTAACCTTGCGGTACCTACCTGGCTCGGCAGTCAACGCAATCGTCGAAGCGCCCGTCAGCTCGTGAGCGGCCTGCCGATACTGGTGGAGCCCGTCACGGATAGGCACGGCGAGCTCAAGCTCAATCTCGGCATCCTCCCAACCGCTGAAGCGCGTGAGGGTACCTGCTCTTCCTTCGACCTCAATATCCTCCACCGCACGGACAGCTGCGGGAATCGCCACCGGGGCGGTCAAGCGCAGCCCAAGCGACGCCGAAGTGGTCTGGTCGCCCAGGGTGAAACCAAACATTAGTAGCCTCCTGCCATCACGGTCTGCCGCCGATCAAGGCGCGCGAGTTGTTTGTCAAGGGCGGGTGCGAGCTTGCCCACCAGCGTCCCATCCGACAACGTCACCGAAATATCCAAAGACCCGAGGATGCGTGTTGCTGTTGCGTCCACGATGCTCGCGACATCCACACGCTCACTATCAGCACCGCCACTCGTATCGCGATTGATAGCTATGGGTTGTGGGGCGAGATCAACGGCAGGTACCTGCAGATCCGCAACCGCCTCGATCGGCACATGAAGCCCGTCTTCAAGCTCGCTGAAGGCGTCCATCGTGTCCCTAGCCAAACCAGTGGCAGCAGTGACAGCCTTGTTGCCATCGGTTTTGATCGAGCCTGCGAGGCCTTCAACGAGCATCTTGCCCGCCCAGGCCATCTTGCGAGACGGGCTGTGGATGCCGAAGAAGCCGGTGATGGAGTCCCAAATCCCGCTTGCCCAGTTCGATACCGAATTCCACAGCCACCCCGCTAGGGATTGGATGCCGTTCCACAGGCCGTAGACGAGGTTCTTACCCGCCTCCACCATCTGCCACACGCCCTGGCCAACGGCCAAGACGATGCCGGTAATGATCTGTGGGATTGCTGCGACGATCGTGGAAATGATCTGTGGCAGGTTTCGCACCAACGCGGTCAAGAGTTGGATTCCGGCTTGAACGAGTTGCGGGATAGCCCCACCAATCGCCGACACAATAGCTGAGATAATCTGCGGCAACGCGGCCACAATCGTTGTAATGATCTGTGGCAACGCCCCAATCAACGCCGTCAGCAGTTGAATGCCTGCGTCGATGAGCTGCGGGATCGCACCCACCATGCCGCCCACGATCGCAGTAATAATCTGCGGGAGCGCGGCGACGATTGCTGTAATGATCTGCGGCAATGCACCGATCAGAGCCGTTAAGAGTTGGATTCCTGTTTCGATGATTTGCGGGATCGCATCCACAAGGAAGGTCACTATGCCGGTGATGATTTGTGGCAGGGCTTCGATGATGACGGGGATGGCTGCGATGAGGCCTTCTGCGAGTCCGGTGATGAGCTGCAACGCCGCATCAAGAAGCAACGGGAGGTTATCGACCAGACCCTGCACCAAAGCCATGAGCATTTCCACCGCAGCCGGAATCAGTTCTGGCAAGGCTTCGCCGATGCCAGAGACGAGGGTGGCGATGATCTGAATCGCCGCCTCCAACAGGGACGGCAGTGCTTCGATGATTGCCTCGACCAGCGCGATAATCAGCGTCACCGCTGTCTCGGCCACTTGTGGGAGGACTTCGATGATGCCCTCTAACAGGGCGGTGAGGATGGACATGCCGGTCTCGACCACCATCGGTAGCTGCTCGGCAATAAATGCGAGAGCTTCCTGTAAGACGGTGCCAAGGGTGTCGATGAGGGCAGGCGTGCCTCCTTCTTCAAACGCTGTCGTGAGTTCGTCGATCCACCCGTTGACCATCGGCAGCACCGAACCCGCCAACGCCTCAGAGACTCCGCCTGCGAGGAGGCCTTTGAGGTTTTCGATCCCGTCCTGCATTGTCGCGAGCTGACCAGAGAAGGTCTTGGATTGGGCGTCCATAGCCCCGTAGAAGCGCCCGCCCTCAGCAGTAGCACTGGCGAATGCGTCAGCGACCATGTCAGCCGAAATGGCACCCTTGGCCATATCCTCCTTCAGCTCACCAATACTCTTGCCGGTCTTGCGGGATATTTCCTCCAGGGGGTTGAAGCCGGCGTTGATCATCTGCAGCAAGTCCTGACCAGTCAACTTGCCGGTCGAGGACATTTGGGCGAAGGCAAGGGTTAGCGATTCCATCTTCACCGCATCGCCCTGGCTAATGTCGCCGATTTCGTTGAGGTGCTTTTTCGCATCCTCCAGGCTCATTCCGAAGCTCAGGAGGGTTTGCATGTTGCCCGCGAGGTCCTCCATACCAAACGGAGTCTTCGCCGCCTGGACTTTCAGATCGTTGACGAGCTGTTGGGCTTTTGCTTGGTCGCCGAGCATCGTGGTGAAGGACGTGGAGTATTGCTCCATGCGAGCGTTGTACTCCACGCCCTCTTTCAAGGCACCTGCCATGCCGCGACCGATCGAGGCGATCGCATGCCCGATACCTTTGACTCCGGCGATGATGGCTTCGGAGGCGAGGTTCGCTTTCAACACGTCACCGAAAATGCGGGTCTTGCCAGAAGTCGAGTCCATCTCGTTGCCGAGATCATCGACTGCACCCTCGAGTTTGCCCGCGTCCTTGGCGGCGTCTTTAGCATCGTCACCGGCACCGTCTGCTTCGTCCCCGAAATCCGACAGGGCGTCATTATTCGATTTGAGTTCACTTTCGAGCCGGTTGAGTTCAGCGCCTGCGTTGTTGAGCTGGATTTGCCAGTTCTTCGTCCGGCTATCGTTCTCACCAAACGAGGAAGCGCTGTTTTCGAGGGCTGCACGCAGAGTCTCGATCTTGGCTTTCTGAGCTTCGATTTCTTTGCCAAGCACTTGGTTACGGGCTGTGAGTGCTTCGGCGGACTTGTCGTTCTTATCAAACGAGGAGGCTACGAGCTTCATCTCACTGCCAAGCACTCGCATCTCACGGTTAATATCCGTGATCGCGCGCTTGAACTCCCGCTCACCTTCAAGCCCAATCTTCAAACCAAACGAACTGTCAGCCATAGGTCTGTATTCCTTCGCGTTGCTGGGGGTTAAAATTGGCTAGAGGATGAGGAGGAATCGTGTGGGCCAATGTTGTAACTAATCGCCGGTGGGTATGGCCGTTGTTTGCTTTACTCTTCATCGGTACGGTCGTTTTCGCTGTTTTGTGGATGAGCGGTGTCGTGCATCCCGTCACGGGCGTCGCTAATGCAGCAGGTTTCGCAATATGTGCGATCGGGCTTGTAGCGTGGCATCTTGCCACTCGTGGTTTGCGGCGATGAGCACTCCGGTGCTTTTCCTCCACGGACTCGGTGAGACCCCGCAAGCTTGGAATGGTGTCATCAACGAGTTCGAGAGCATTGACGCGCTCACGCCCACTGTTTTCGATCAGCCATCGGGAACGCCATGGTCGTTACATGAGCGCACGGACGAACTCGCCGCATCACTGAATGATCCAGTCGACGTGGTTGGGCTATCTCTTGGCGCGGTGATGGGTCTTGATCTGGCAATTCGGCACCCGCACATGGTTCGGTCGCTGTTTCTTTCAGCTCCGCAGGCGCGTCCTCCTAAAGCATTGATGCGCATTCAAAGCGTTCTCATGCGAGTCTTGCCTGAGCGTCTCGTGTGCCCATCACAGATTTCCAAGCAACAGTTGCTGGAAATCCTGCGTCAAATATCAGCCATTGATTTCGAGCCAGAGCTTGGAAATATCACGGTTCCAACGACGATTGCGTGCGGCTCGAAAGACCGCGCGAATCTTCCTGCCGCCCGCACCATCAGCCAACAGATCCCACATGCCCGCCTCATCGTTGTGCCAGACGCGGGTCATCAATGGCATCAATTAATGCCCACACAATTCGCTCACGAACTAAAAGCCCACTGGAACAGTATCTAAATCCCGGCAGGAATCACGTCGTCGATGAACCATTGACGTAGCGGCTGGGCTCTGCCGGTTTCTAGCCGCCAGCAGTCGATCAGATCCAACAGTTCCCCGAACACGGTTAAGCCCACCTCTACCCGTGATAGGTGAAGGTGGGCCATTCCGATATACGTCAGCCGCGTGAACACAGCCTGATCGTTGTCGACTATCCGTCCGCTTCTGGTGCTTTTGGGGCTGGCTCGGTAAGGATGTCTCGGCGTGTGCCGCGCTGGAGAGCTTCGGCGATCGCGCCACGATAGTCCGCCAGATCAGCAGGCACAGTGAGTAGTTCGACCTCGTCCTCGGTCAGCTCTGGGCGCTTGTCGTCTGGGTGGCGGTGGTTGTGGATCTGGATGGACTGGTTGGCCAGCAGCGTGATCAACCAAATCACCTCACCGAGCGTCTTGCCCAAATCATCAGACGTTTCGAGGGCGTTACCCAGGTGTTCGAGGCCGCCATAGCGCTCGGCGATCAGACGTGTGGCTTTCGTGGTGAGAACGAGCTCGTAGTCCTCCCCGCCAATGGTGACAGTGGCGGAGCGCCCTAGTTCCACAACAGATTCAGTTTTCTTCTTGCAGGTCATCGCTTGGTACTCCTTGCTCGTTAGCTGGTGGCGGGTTCGTAGACTTGGGCATACCAGTTCGTGATCGTCTCAGGCTTGACCCCGGTTGCGCCCTCTAGCACTTCGGCCTTCCACGGATGACGCCCCTTCGCATCTGGCTTGTTACGCCGCAAAATCGTGCCCTCAATGCTCGGGGTCGAGAACGTAATCGAGTCGGCTTTGGTGGCCAGCGTTTCTGTTGGGAGGGCGAACTTGACCCGGTAGAGCCAAAAATACTGATACTTACCGTTGGAGCGTGCTGCGCGGAAACCAATCGCCACCGGAGCCCCACCATCCTCGGAGGCAGAGATGAGCACGCCGTTGGAGTCCACGGTCGCACCCGTCAGCGCGGCTGCCGCTTCGCCGCCGAGGTCGTCGACGCCGAGGGTCAGGGTGCCGGATTTGAATTCTTTGACGATCTCACTCGGCCCGTCATCGGCGTACAGGATCGCTTCAGCCACCTCAACGGAGAGCTCGGCCGAGATGGCTTTGGCCAGCGGTTTGGGTTTGGCGTAGGTTTCCTCACCCGTATCGGGGTTTTCGGTGATGGTGGCGTAGTAGAGCTTGTCTAAGCCAATAGTCGCCATGAGAAATTCTCCTTATCTGTAGGTGTGGTGGGTTGCGACGTCTATCGCGTAATGGTGAAATCCGGTATCAGCTTCAAAGCCGACATAGGTACGGCCAGTAATCGTTAATCCTGCGTCGAGCAGGGCGCGGGTAATGAGGTTGCGCAGGTCGAGATAGTTAGATTTCGTGAAAAGTGCGAGGCGAACTTCCTCAACCTCGATACTGGGTTGATTGTCTGCGAACACGTCGAACATGTCTGTCAGTGGGGTTGCTACCAGATACGTTTCTGGTGCTGGCGTGGTCGTGTAGAGGCCGACTTCGAACGGCAGCCCGAGCTTGTCGGCAATTTGCGTGAGTTGTTCCAATAATGCGGTCATGGCCCCACCTGCTCAATCCGCGCTGTGAGCGCTGTTTTCATAGCCTCGATAGCGCCCCGCCTTGTCTGTGACCGTGTGGGTGCAAGAAATGGACGTGCAGGCTGATCACTACGGCCGTGTTCGAGGACGTTGGCGATCAACGCATTCGATTTGCCGTCGCGGCGGTTCTCTGCGAAGCCGACTTTAATGTTGTGATCACCTCGGTTGTTTACTTTCACCGAGGTCGTGCCCAACGCTGCGAGTAGTTGTCCGGTTGAACGCGAGGGCTGCTTGGTGGCGCGTCCGATCGCGCTCGTGAGGTTGGCTCGCATGCGCGGCTCAACCACCACAGCACCCGCCTCGAGCACCTCATCAGCCGAAGACTCCAGCACACGGCTGGCAGCGTCAAGGGAATCAATGAACGCGTTGGGCAGGCGGATCTGCACTCTAGCCATGGGCCTCTCCTTCGGGCGTGGTCTGATGGGCAAGGATTTCCACGTAGCGGCCGATGACTTCGACTGCGTCGATGACATACCGCCCGTCTGGGCTGCTGATCTGCATATTCGTGGTCACGGACAGTCCGAGAAAAGATCTGATGCGAAAGAGGACGTCGGCCTGTGAGTACGCTGCCCGGTTCACCCACGCACTCGACGCATGCCGAACCTCGACCTGCGCCCGCACCGTCGCCCTCACCTCATCGCGTGTGGTTGTGAACCCCGCCTTATCCCGAACAACCATTGGCTGTATAAGGTCGATCGTGGTGCGCATGGATCCCAAAGAAGCCATGAGTTGTTCTCCTTAGACTTTCCATTCGCGGTCCAGACGCAGCAGGTTGTTGACGGCGTTCCATACCGCCCGAGCCGCATCCGGCTTATCTGCCCAGAAGCCTGCCGTGGAACCATCACGCGACTCATAAAAATGGGAGGCGAGCATGACAATGCCCTGCCTGGTTGCCCCAGACATGTCGTGGGTCTCGTAGTAGCCCTCATCAAGGTGTTGGTAGGAGCAGGCGTAGGAGGTGGCCGAGTTGATCAGCGCGCCGATCAATTGATCGTCATCGTCGAAGGTGATGAGCAGGTTCGCCTTCACCTGCGCAACCAAATCAACCGTGGTCATTGCGGCCACCTCCTATTCGTGTGTAGAACCGCTGGTTATGCGGATGCCTTTTGGGTGAGCAGCTTGACTGCTTCAGGCAGGACGAGCTTGCCGTCCAGTCGCTGGGATGCGAGGAATCCGACCTGTCCGGTGGTTGCGAACAGTTCGTTGAGCCGCTTAAAGGAGCGGCCCTGTCGGTCGGCGATCCAGTAGTACGACACATCACCGAAGGCCACCGTGGATGCACCTGCCTTGATCTCCGGAACGAACGTGCTCGTGTGGACGGGGCGGCCGAGAACAAGGTCTGGGGTTCCTGCGGTCAGGGCAGGTTGCCACAGATATTGACCGTTGCCGTCCTTGAGCTTGCGGATGGTTTTCACGGTGGAGTCGTTCATGAGCCACACTGCGTTCTTGCGATACGGGCCGCGCAGGGCGTAGTGCAGGTCGATGAGCTCATCAGCGGTAATGTCGGTGGCCTTGCCCGTGGTCACCGCCTTCTCGCCACCGCCAGAGGCTGCGAAGATGCCGGTGGGTTTGCCCTTTCCGTCTCCGGTGAGGAAGGCTTCTTCTTCAGCCGCGCCGATACGGCGAGCAAACTCAGCTGCTAGGTACTGCTCGACATTAAACGCGCTGTCATTGAGTAGCTCTTCGCTGATTTTGAGGAAGGTGCCGAGCTTAAACGCACTCAATGTGACCTGCGTGAAGGCTTCATCGGATTCGGTGTACGGCTTGCCTTCATCGAGCCACCCGGCAGTGCCATGGGTAGAGACGACTGGGATCTTCCGATCCCCGCTGGTGGTTTGAATGACCTTGGCCAGGCCGCGCATGATGTTCTGATCCGCCAGTGCCGCCACGAGGGTGTGTTCGAACTCGTCCGGGACGAGGTAGCCGCCCTCAGTATCGACGCCTTCGGAGAGGGCGTTGCGTACTTCCATCGGAGAAGCGTTGAGCCGCATGGCATCCCAGAAGGCTCGCTTATAGGAGGATGTAGCGCGTGGGGTTGTGTGCTTGACCTCGTCATTGTCGGGGTTGATGCCTGGCATTGAGGTGAGCGGTGTGTTGGTTGCCTTAGCGAGGTCGGCGTCGCGGCGCAGGGCACGTTCAGAACGGGCAATCTCGTTGGTGAGACGATCGATTTCGGCTTCCATCTTCGCGTAAGCCTGATCATCTTCAGCAGACAGGCAACCGGTTGTGGTGTCGCGGCGCTCGTCAAGGAATGCCTTCGCCTTCTCCCAAGCATCTGCGCGCTTGGTGCGAAGGTCAGAAACAGTCATAGGGGTTGTCATGGGTGTTGGTCCTTTCAGTGGGGTTGGTTCGCTAGTTCGGCGTACAAATCGAGAACCCGCCGACCAACAGGCACGGCGGGTTGAATGGTTGGGAGTGGTGGACGCACTCGCTTCGACGGAGGTGGCGGTGATGTGGCGGTCAGGTGTGCGACGAGCTTTTGTTCGGAGGCGCGGCGGGAAAACACCGTGCCAAGTCCTGCGTTCTTGGGTGGAAACGGCAGGCGCTTCGGATCTTCATCCTCGTCGTCTTCGTCGGGTTCGTCTGGTGACTCGGCCTCGTCCTCATCGTCATCCAGGTCATCGTTGGGCTTCTCAGGCGAGACCGCAAACATTGGGTCGCGTTGGTTGGTGAGGAGTTCGTCGGCGAAACCCATGTCGATCGCAGCCCTCGCGTCCATCCAGGTCTCAGCGTCCATGAGCTTGGACAGCTTCGCCCGACTCAGGTTCGTCTTCTCCTGATATGCATTCAGGATTGATTCTTTGACCGAATCGAGCATCGACATGGCGCGTGCGAGTTCGTCCTTATCGCCAACCGCCATGGTGGCCGGGTTATGAATCATCAACATCGACACCGGGCTCATGGCTACCTTCGTGGCGGCCATCGCGATCACAGACGCGGCCGATGCGGCGATACCGTCGATATTGACGGTCACCTCGCCTGGGTAGTCGATGAGCATGTTGTAGATCTGCGCCGCAGCCACCACATCACCACCCGGGCTGTTGAGCCAGATCGTCACCGGCCCCGACCCAGCGTTCAACTCGCTGGCGAAGATGCTGGGTGTGATGTCGTCATCGAACCAGGATTCTTCAGCGATCGTGCCGCTAATGCGCAAAACCCGGACTGCATCTGCGTCCGGGTCAGTTGATGGCTCTGGTGTGAGCCAGTTCCAAAAACGTCTCATATCCTCCTCCTTACAGAAGATTCACTCATAGGTTCCTCAGCCGGTTCAGGCTCCGATTCAGACCCGGTTGTCTGCGCGTATGCACCTGCGAGACTGAGCGGGAGCATGTTCCCGTTGACGAGGTAGAGGTCGCCGCCAGCCTCGGGACTGATGCGATCGAGGTTTTCTAGTTCGCGGATATCGTTGGCGCTCATCCAGCCGTTTTGCCTTGCCACCGCATAACCATTCATTCGGGATTCGTAATCCCCACGTAGCAAGCCTTCGAGGTTGAACTTCACATACACGCCAGGTTTTTCACGCGAGCTGAGGAGTGTTTTGGTGATGGCCTGTTCCCACCGGATCACCCACGGGTCCAACGTGTACTTCACAAACTCCAACGACTGCTGCTCAATATTGGAAAACGAGGATTTTTCGAGGTCGCCGATCATGTGCGGGGGTATGCGGAAGATTCGAGCAATTTCGTTGATCTGAAACTTCCTCGTTTCAAGGAATTGAGCTTGTTCTGGGCTGACGGAGATGGGCGTGTATTTCATGCCTTCCTCGAGCACAGCGATCTTGTTCCCGTTGCGGGCTCCGCCGAACGTGGACTGCCAGGACTCCCTAACGCGCGCGGGGTCTTTGATCGTTCCCGGATGCTCCAACACACCACCAGGTGCAGCACCGTTAGCAAAAAACGATGCGCCGTAGTCTTCTGTTGCTTGGGCGAGGCCGATGGCATTCTTTGCCATCGCAATCGGGCTATAACCAACCAGCCCGTCAAAGCCCAACCCTGGAATGTGCAGCACCTCGCGCGCCGAGAGTCGCACCGTGTCGAAGCGTCCAGCTGGTTCGTCCCAGGTGCGCTGATACTCGTAATAGAGTCGCCCAGCCTCGTCGCGCCCCACCATCATCCGGTTCGGCATCAACGGATACAAACCAATCACTTCATCTTTACCGTTGCGCAGCACTTGGGCGAACGCATTACCCCAAAGAAGCAAATGCGTCATCAGAGTTTCCCTAAAGACAAAGGATGTCATTTCAGGGTTCGGCTCATCATGCAACAGCCGGTATAAGGGATGGTCGAGCGCCTTCACCTTCGCCCCATCACTGCTCTGCTGGTAAACATGCAACGGCAGACCCGCGATAGCTTCAGCCAAAATCCGCACGCATGAGTAGACGGCGGTCATTTGCATCGCGCTGCGTTCTGTCACCGGACGGCCAGAGCTCGTTGCCCCGAAGAAAAAGCTGTAGCCAGAGCTGATCGCGTGATCGTCAGCGGAGCGGGTGGTGTCGCCACGCAGCCAATTCAGAAAACTCATGCGGTGTCCTTTCACATGTAGAATTGGAATATGAAAGCGCCCTCAAAACAGTCGTGGGCACTGATGAGTGTCCTGCTAGCGGCATTTTGGTTGTTGCCGCTCATTTCCATGTGGATCAGCAGGCTGAGCGATCCCAACGCCAAGTGGTTCATCGCGTTGCTCTTCCTCGCGTTTCCACTACTCACCATCGTTTTGAGCGTTATCGATGGGGCACGCCACGGGTTCGGCTGGTGGTGGCTACTGGCCCCGTTCGCAGGGTTCTTGACCACACTGTTCGTGTACTACAACGATTCAGCCCTCATCTACGGCGTCGCCTACTCGATCTTGGGACTGATCGGCGCAGGCATCGGCGCGTTCATCCATGAGCGTGCTCACAGCACGAGTAGGCCGCGTTCGTCATAAACACTGCCGCTGACGTGCCCGGTGCCGTTTCGGATGGCGCGGTCGAGGGCCATGATTGTTGCGACGACGCCGTCGATCTTCTCGGTGCTCTTTTGTTTGTCGGGTTTGATGTTTCCTGCTGGGTCGGTGCGGACGTGAATGTTGTCTACCATCCACGAAAGCACTGGATGCCCGCCATGTGCCAGTTTTCCCTCTAAAGCGAGTTTCATGAGTTCTTTGGATGGTGGGCTCATGTCTTTGAAGCCTTGCCCAAACGGAACAACCGTGAAACCTGCTTCGTCAAGGTTTTGGCTCATTTGGACTGCGCCCCACCGGTCGAATGCGATCTCGCGGATATCGAAGCGTTCACCGAGTTGCTCGATGAAGGCTTCAATTGCGCCGTAGTGGACGACGTTGCCCTCAGTGGTTTGTAGGAAGCCTTGCTGTTGCCACAGGTCGTAGGGCACGTGATCACGGGCAACCCTTAGTTTGAGGTTGTCTTCGGGTATCCAAAACCATGGCGCGACCGTATATTTGTCATCGTCCCCGTAGGGTGGGAATACGAGAACGAAAGCAGTGATGTCCGTCGTGGAAGCCAAGTCGAGGCCGCCGTAACACACGCGTCCTTCCAAATCTGACAGGTCGACGGGTGCTGAGTTTTGGTTCCAGATGTGCATGGGCATCCACCGCACGCTTTGTTTGACCCATTGGTTGAGGCGAAGTTGGCGGAATGTGTTTTCTTCGGCTGGGTTTTGTTTCGCGCTCGTGCAGGCTTGGCGGACTTTCTCGATCGGGACAGTGATCCCTAAGCTCGGGTTAGCCTTATGCCACACGTCCTCGTCGGTCCAATCATCATCTTGCGCCGCCCCATAGATCACCGGGTAGAACGTGGGGTCGTGCTTTTTGCCATCTAGGATGTCTTGGGCTTTTTGGTGTTGCTCATAACAAATGCTATGCGTGTCGGTACCCGCTGTCGTGATGAGGAAGTACAGGGGTTGGGTGCGCGCGTCGCCTGATCCTTTCGTCATGACGTCGAACAAGGCACGGTTGGGTTGGGTGTGGAGTTCGTCGAAGACAACGCCGGAGATGTTGAACCCGTGCTTCGAATACGCCTCCGCGCTCAGCACCTGGTAGAAGGAGTTGGTGGGCTTGTAGATGATCCGCTTCTGCGAGGCAAGAATCTTGACGCGTTTGGACAGCGCTGGACTCATGCGAATCATGTCCGCTGCGACCTCAAACACAATGGATGCTTGCTGGCGATCAGCCGCGCACCCATACACTTCAGCGCGTTCTTCACCATCCCCGCAGGTGAGTAGTAGCGCAATTGCGGCGGCGAGCTCACTTTTGCCCATCTTTTTGGGTATCTCGACGTAGGCGGTGGTGAATTGGCGGTAGCCGTCTTCTTTGACAGTGCCGAACAGGTCGCGGATGATTTGCTCTTGCCAGTCGATGAGCTGGAAGGGCTTGCCTGACCAGCGGCCTTTGGTGTGCTTTAAGGCTTGGATGAACGCGACCGCGAAGTCGGCTTTACGCTTGTCGTAGCGTGAGCCTGTGGCCATGAATCGGGTCGGCGTGTAGGTGTCGAGAGTGCGCATCACGCCCTTCAGGCTCCTTCCTGTGCTGGTTAGTTGGTGTGGGCAAGCGCCCAGGCGATGGCGTGGCCGGCGTCTTCGAACAGTTCCTCAGCCTCAGCAACCAGGGCGAGTTCGCATTCAATGAAACTGCGGGCGTCCGATCCCCAGCCAGGGATGGGCTGCTCGGCGAGTTTGTAGACGCGGGCGTCGTTTCCGATCCGGCCTTTGCCCAGGTACCGGTATGCCGAGGCGAGGACGAAGTCTCCGTAGGCGATAACCGTGCCGTAGCTGTCGGTCGCGATCTGCAGCTGCTCCATCGTGACCTTGCTGGTATTCATGACCTCGCTCCTTTATTTCTTGTTCGATCATGTACATACAGCCATAGGTGTGCGCGGTTATCCAGTCGCTTTTCGCCGGTTCTCCGCAAGGAACTCAGTGGTCGGATTTGGGCAGGGTTTTCCATGCTGCGTTGCCTTCCAGATTCGCTAGCAGGACTCGGCGCACGTGCTTGTAGTTGTCGCCGATCATGCCCAGGCGCAGCAACCAGCAGCGCATCGCATACTTGTCATTTCCACCTGTCTTGGCAGGCTTCGCGGAGACTCTCGTGGCGGTTTTCGCGTGCTCGATCATGAGCTGAATCAGCACGCTGACCGCTTCAATCACCTCCGCATCTGGGAGCTGGTCAAACCAGGCAAACTCAACGGTCCCTTCCGCCTCATCGATCGCCATGGGCGTAGCAGGAATAACCAGTGCCTTAGCGATGAGTGCTCCCTTGGAGGCGAGCAGGGCGTCGAGCTTCGCGCCTGTGGCCTCGTCCCACCTGGTCGTGGGGAATGTGAGCGTGAGTCCGTAAACCTCACCCGCAGGCGCAAACCCGGCCGCGCTCGCGGCGTCGGTTATCGCGTCGCCGTCTGCGTTGTCTGGGAGGTGGAGCACCCAGTCCCGATCCAACCGCGCCTCACCAATCAGATAGTCAAAGGTGGGCATGCCAGCATACCTGGCTTTCACGCCAAGATGTTCCGCGATGACTTCGGCGAGTTTCTTACGCCCAGCCTTGTTCGGGGTAAACTCGATCGTGGTCATCGGGTCACCTGTTCAAACCAAGAATCAACCAGTCGCAGATAGCCATGCGGGTCGTGTTCGATCGCACCGGCAACCAGGGAGAAGTTCCACTTTCGTGCAATGTCGAGGGCTTCTTCGACGTCCCAGATGTTGATGCCTGCCTCCAGCATCTCGCTGATCTCAATATGCAGATCACTCATGACCATCCTCCATCTCGTATTTCCCCTTGTCGGGGTTTGTTTGGTCATGTACATACAGCCATAGGTGTGGGCGCTTATCCAGTCCCTGCGCGAGCAAAATTCTTCAGTCTTTCAAGGACGTGGCGAGCAACGGGCAAAGCGATCGCGTTACCTCACAACTTGTATTGGGCACTATCACTGGTTGGATTCTTCAACCAAGTAGTGACTTGGCGTGCGGTTCGTGGTTTCACGCCGCGCGCCCAGTTCCAGGTAGCCCAAATGCCCGTCCAATACTCGATGTCCTTGCTTGTCGGATCCTCGATAGCAAGATCGTCACACCAATCGTCAGGAAACCCCTGCAACCGGGCGCACTCCACCGGAGTGAGCCGCCTGGGGAGCAGCGACGAGCTGGCGACCATGGGCGGGTCGGTGTAATCCGTGGCCAGCAGCGCACCTGCTTGGTTCTTGGTGGCGCGGGTGAAATAGTCGGCTTTGGATGTAGCATAGACGGGCTCCAAGATGACCATGCCGCCCTGGTTGCAGGTCGGCTCTCCGCCTTTCAGGTCGAGGGTTTTCGACACTTCCGCTTCGTAGCCGTAGTGGCCGCCACCGCTGCGGGAATCGTGGATCGAATTCAGGCCAAACACCCTGCGTTCCTCTGGGGCGTCGAGGAGGATGGGGACGTTGGTGGGTGAGTTGCCCATCCGGGCAGTCAGCGTCTGCACCACCCCCGAGGAGTTAACGGTCAACCTCGAGTCCTGCGGATGATGATCCAACAACATCACCGAGCTGCTACGGCCTCCAAGGCTTGCTTCAGGGGTGTGGGCATGGTCTTGTTCTTGCGTGCCGCACGATTCAGAATGCCTTGGCAGGCTCGCGGACTCAAAAAGAATCTCGGGTGCGGATCGGCCTGCAAAATCTGCGACAAGGTAGATGCGGCGGCGTCGTTGGGCCACGCCGAAATATTGTGCGTCGAGTACTCGCCATGCCAGTGAGAATCCCTCACCCATGACACATCCCGCGTACGGCCATCCACCCTCAGGGACAGGCATATCAGGCGTGCTCGGGTCGACGATGCGCGTGAGCGTGGTAAGGACGGTGGCGAAATCGGATCCTTTGTGTGAGGAGAACGCGCCAGGGACATTCTCCCAGATCGCGTAGCGTGGAAACATTCCATGGGTTGCTTTCCTCATTTCTTCAATAATTCGTACAGCATGAAAGAACAGACCCGAGCGTTCACCCGCCAGGCCTGCTTGTTTACCTGCAACGGATAGGTCTTGGCAGGGAGAACCAAACGTGATCACATCCACCGCATCAATATCAGCCCCGTTGACCTCGGTCACATCACCCACATGAGTGAGCTGCGGCAGACGGCGGGTCGTAACGAGAATCGGGAATGGCTCGATTTCACTCGCCCACACAGGACGAATACCCGCCTGAATACCTGCGAGAGGGAAACCACCCGAGCCATCAAACAAGGAACCCAACGTCAACTCACTCACGGTTCACCCCTTCAACATCGCGCACCAAATCCAAATACGCATACTCTTTGCCGCCTCGCAGGCAAGTAATCCCGGCAGCGTCCCCTGTATGTTCGGCATAACGGCGCAAAATAACGCTCGCGTATTTCTCATCAAGCTCCATGCAATAGCAGATGCGGTCGGTTGCCTCAGCTGCCATGAGCGTGGAGCCTGAGCCTGCGAAAGTGTCGAGCACGATCGCGTTAGCCTGCGTGGAGTTCCCAATCGGATACGCCAACAAATCCAGCGGCTTCGAGGTCGGATGATCAGCGTTACGACGTGGCTTATCAAACCGCCAGATGGTGGTCTGTTTACGATCCGCATACCACCGGTGCTTACCTGTCTTCACCCAGCCGAATAGCACAGGCTCGTGCTGCCACTGGTAGGGCGAGCGACCAAGAACCAGAGAGTCTTTGACCCAGATGCAACACCCAGAGAGGTAGAAGCCAGCGTCTTGGAAGGCTCTTCGGAAGTTTAAGCCTTCAGTGTCAGCGTGGAACACATACGCGGACGCGCCCTTCTCACACACGCCCACCATGTTCGAAAACGCCGATAGCAGGAAATCGTAGAACTTATCGCCATCCATCTTGTCGTTCTTGATGGACAATCCGGATCCTGATTCGAAGGCGACGTTATATGGCGGATCAGTCAACACAAGATTCGCACGTTTACCATCCATCAACAACTCGACGTCCTCGACGCTGGTGGCGTCGCCGCACACGAGTCGGTGACGGCCAAGCGTCCAGATATCCCCACGCTCCACGAACGCGGATGCTTCGAGTGCGGCGGTAAGGTCGAAGTCGTCGTCCTCAACCTCGTTCTCATCCAAGGAGCCGATCAACTGCTGGATTTCGGCGTCGTCGAAACCGGTGAGTTCAGCATCGAAATCCGAAGCATCGAGGTCGGCGATGAGGAGGGCAAGTCTGTCGTTGTCCCATTCGCCGCTGATCTTGTTGAGCGCGATGTTGAGTGCTTTCTCGCGGGTCTCATCGAGCTCAACAACGATCACGTCCACGTCCGTGTGGCCGAGATCTTCGAGCACCTTCAAACGCTGGTGTCCACCGACGATGTTGCCAGTGGTGGAGTTCCAGATGACGGGTTCGACGTAGCCGAACTCGGTCAAGGATCGCTTGAGCTTCTCGTATTCGGCATCGCCAGGCTGGAGGTCTTTACGCGGATTGTAGTCAGCGGGCTTGAGTTCACTGATGGGCATTGGTTTCATGAGCATGTGTGGTCACCGCCTTCTTTAATGCGTCGACGTGAGCGAACGAGTTCTCCCAGTGCAAACCGGCATGGCTGAAGTGTCCGTAGGTCGAGTAGCGGGTGTAGCCGGGTGCTCGCAACCCCAAAGCGTCAATGATCGCTCCTGGGCGTAGCGGAAACACCTCACGCGCAGCCTCGGTCAGGATCTTGTCGGAGTATTCACCACTGCCGAGCGTGTCGATGGTGAAGGCGACCGGATCAGCCTTCCCAATCGCATAGGAAATCGCGACCTGGCATTCCTGCGCAAGACCGGAGTCGACGATAGTCTTGGCTATCAGACGCGCCATATACGCACCCGAGCGGTCAACCTTGGACGCGTCCTTACCCGAGAACGCCCCACCACCATGTGGGGCGAGACCGCCGTAAGTGTCGACCATCAGCTTGCGACCAGTGAGCCCCGTGTCTGCCTTTGAACCACCCACCGTAAACAAGCTCGAGGGATTCACCAGAATCTCGGTGTCAGCGCTAATTGGCAGATACGGCTTACACGCGGGTGCGACGATCAGTGTTTTGACCTCAGCCGCAAGCTCGTCCAGAGTCTTCGTAGCGTCGTGTTGGATCGACACCACCACGGTTTCGACTGCTACGGGTTGTCCGGCGGCGTCGTAGCGAACCGTCACCTGCGCCTTACCATCGGACTTGATACCGCTGATCGTGCCGTCCTTGCGGGCGTCATCAAGACGCCCACAGATCTCATGCGAGAGTACGAGCGGCAATGGCAAACGCTGCGGGGTTTCGTTGGTGGCGTATCCGTAGACGGTGCCTTGATCGCCAGCGCCCTGCAACGCAAACTCACTCGTGTCTCCGAAGCGAGCCTCCAAGGACTTGGAAACTCCTGCGTTGATGTCTGGGGATTGGCGGCGTGTCCAGACGAAAACGAGGAACTTCCACGGCACATAACCCGCCTTCACCAGCGCGTAACGCACCGACTCACGAATACGCGGACGAACCTTCGAAGTGATCTCGCCAGTCACAATGATCCTGCGGCCAGATGCCATCACTTCTACTGCAACGCGGGCAGCAGGATCCTCGTAGAGGATATCGTCAAGGATCGTGTCAGCGATCAAATCACAGAGCTTATCGGGATGGCCGATACACACGGCCTCAGCAGTCTTCGTAACAGACATACACACTCACTTTCCAAAGAATCGGGACATAGAAAAGTGCCCACCCATCTCGGGCAGGCACACGAGAATCAAAGGGGTGTTAGGAGCGGGCTTGCAGCAGGCGCTCCATCACGTCATCACCCGGCGCCGAACCTGAGTAGTCGCTGGTGCAGGTGGCGCGCACTATCTCGTAAATCTCGTACCAGTACACGTTCGCTTGCTTCCCGAAAGACTGGGACATAGCAACGAAAGGGGATGCGATCGCAGCCCCTGTGGTTGGGTGTTTGCCGAGCAAGCCGAACTTGGAGATCGCCTGTTCACACTGCACATAACGCGCGAACGCCTGCGCATAGGATTCGATCAAGCGCGGTGCGACGAACTGGGAACAGCCACGTTGATCGAGCCATTGCCATGTTTCTCGGTAGACGAGGTCAGCGCCGAGGGGTTTACCATCACGCTGAATCTCCGACAGATACTCGGCAGGCTCCGGCATCACCTCACCAGCAAGCACCGCACCATCCCCGATATCTGAGCCTTCAAAGTCAAACGGCTCACCCAGCGGATCATCAAGCCGCGTGGCTGGGCGGCCAGCTGCGAGCTTCGCATTCAGCGGATCGGGTTTCGCACCTGCCCGCACACGGCGGCCACCCCGGTTCGTTCCGTCTTTCGCCATAGGTTTTCATCTGCTTTCCTGCTGTGAGACAATTAGTGGCGTGCCGAGACCGAAGACGAAAACTGAACTATTGGATGCCGCCGAGGCGCAGTATGCGAAACTGGACAGCCTCATTGAGGGCATGAGTTCCGACGATCAGCATACGAATTTTGATCCCAGCATCACTCAAATCGGTAAAGAAGCCCACTGGGCGCGGGACAAAAACCTGCGCGACGTCCTTGCCCACCTGCACGAGTGGCAGCGCATGTTGCTTGGCTTCGTCGACGCCAACCGCCAGGGTCAGCCTCGACCGTTTCTTCCGTTTCCTCACACGTGGCGAACCACGCCAACGCTCAACCAAGAGATTTGGACTCAATATCAGGGCACTGAGCTTGAGGCTATCCGCGAGAACCTCGCTGACAGCCACACCGCAGTAGTGGCTCTCATCGGCGAGTTCACCAACGAGGAGTTATTCACCAAGGCGCATTTCCCGTGGACGGGCACAACCTCGCTCGGCTCCTACTGCGTGTCAGCCACATCAAGCCACTACGAATGGGCAATCAAAAAGCTCCGTGCATTCACCAGAAAGCCGCCAGAACAACCCCATAACCAAGCCGCCCCCCCCCAGTAGCTTCTTACCACGCTGTACACCACAGACAGATACTCGGGAGCCTCTGGTATAGGCGCTCCCGTGCGCCTTTTCGTGACTGTCGGGTTCAACGCACCAGGCCTCGTGCCTGCATTCACGCAACATCCGCCCGATCAGCGCTATCCTTAGCAATGCAGGGAAACCCTTCTTGTAGAATGAGAACTTATTGGGGCATACAACTCCTGATGCCGTTGCCGTATCAAAATGTGTAGCGAAAAGTTGAAGGGACTGGTCATCAAAAAAATATCTGTGTTTCTTGTATCCGCTCTGGCATATTTTGTCGGCGCGTGGCTTTTCGCCGCCATCTTTCTACGGTGCAAGGATCAGGATCAGAGATTTTTTGTGGTCTTCTTATTGATGCCACTCATGTATGTGTGTTTCACGATTCTTCTTCTGCTTTTTAATAAGCATTTCATCGGTATTCAATCTGCCCGCGCGTTGCAACTTTCAGCAGGAGCCTTTATCGGACTCTCAGCTTTTCTCTTTTCACTCGATGGTGTCGGCTCGTTAGTTCATAGTGATTCTTTTTCTCAACTGCTGAGCCAGTTTTCCGTTCCCGCCATCGGCGCTCTTGTTGCTGGTGGTGTAGCGCTTGGGTTTAGCGTTTTTACCCAAGCGCTACACCAAGGAAAAGACCAAATCAATTATCGGTAGATGAATTCAGCTAGCTTTCGGCAAGCTGTCAAACGAATCTCTTCCTTGACGTATCCAGCCAGGAACCATCCTAAAACGGCGCTATCCAAGTCGGCATATTCACTTATTTTCTGATATGCCTCAGTGGAATTATTCGCCCCCAAGCTCCAGCCAATCTGCTTGAATCTGTTGGCAAGTTTGCTGGAATTGTTGTAGTACTCTCGCAATGTTGCTGACAGAAGATGAGCGTTGGAGTCGTTGCCGTTTTCTAGCGTGTTAGCGATAACGATGGCATCTCCGTCACAGCAGAGATCGTCACGGTTACAGTTGTTTCCTACCGATTCCCATTTTCCCTTGTCGTTTTTCTTGTCAAGTACTAGCCCCTTCAAGCCAGGATGCTGACGGTAATCGTTACCTTGACCGATTAGAGCTGTGGCCACCTGATCCAGGTTCGCACTGGGATTCCACTCAAGTGTTTTCTGAATATTCTCCATGGCAGTAGCTAGGTCTCCGGCCCAGCCAGTCCACGCATCAGGGATAACATTCCAGTTGGTGTATCCAAGTGTTGTTGCCGCCAGATGCGCCAGATCAACCGATTCTCCGGTCTTGTCGGTCATGGATTGCCGCCACGTGTTATCAATATAGCGATTCAAGGCAGCGATGATCTTCTTGCCTACAGCGTCCTTCTCGAGTACGCTCGCGTCAGCACTCCTGAAACTTTCGGCAGACACGGACCAATTCACCGCAGATCCACTACCACCGTCACGCAGGTAGGCTTTTGCTAAATAGTTGAGGATGCAACGCCAAGTCGGAACGGCAATCCGCGTTCCCGCACCATGAGAACCCGCAACGTAGTCTTTTCCAACCTTGCCACTGGCACGAAGTTCTTCGAAGCGTTTCTCTAAATGCCAGATCAGATCAATCGGAGCCAGCTTGGTGTAATCAATGCTGGTGTCGGGCGCAGCGTCACCGGCACTCGAAGGAGCAACATGATCAACTGCCGCTGCTTGTCCTGAATAGGCGACCCTGTCTAGGTCAAAACCAGCACCCTTGTAGTCACTGATTTCAGTGAACTGGTCATAGTTCCAATCGTCAGGAATAGGGAAGCCGAGGTTGCCGGAGAATCCTGTAGACATGTCCGAGACGAACGCGCTTCCAGCGTAGCCGGCTTTAATGATGCGGCTACAAATGTTACGCGAGGCGTAGATGCCTACTTTGTATCCGCCTCCCAGGCTTCCTCGCACACCCTGGAAATACGGAAGAATGTGACTTGTGACCTCGGGGTCGGTCGCGTCGAAATCAACTGCGAAATAGATATACGTTCCCGGAATGCCAAGTCTTTGGGCTGCTTGCCTTGCGAGCGTCGCGTGCCGAGCGCCGTTTTCCCGCGTGAAGTGTCGAAGCTTGGTTGAGTACTCCTGGAAAATCGGGAAGAACTTCATTCCTCCGTTGGTGATGCGTTCAAGTTCTCCGGGGCGAATTGCTTTGAAATAGTCAGACGGATCTTTTGAATCCTGATTCGGCTCAGTCAGGTAACGCCCCACAATCTCATAGCCGTTCGCCTTAAGTAGGTTGAGTCGCTCAGCCGTAATCTCGAAGCGTGTATCGCATGCTTTGCAGGCGCGATTCGGATCACCTTTCGAGGTCAACAGGCTCATCCATGTAGTCGAGTCGACCACCCCGCTTCGTGGGAGCTGATACTTTGCTTGGAATTGCGGAACGAACGTTGACAGTGCGGTTTGTGCAGAAGGATAGATATCGGGAGAAATCCGGTTACACACTAGAGCAACCTGAGCTAGCCAAGCCCACTTCGGTAAACTTGCCGCATTGCTGGGTGTAACTATTGTTAGACGCGCTTTGGTGCCATTGCCGAAATTACCTGTGGCTTCCGCAGGGCTAAATCCTTCAATGGCTTGCAAGACCTGAATCAGAGCAGTGTTCATTTCCCGACCGTAGAGTCCATCGGTTGGGATGATTCCGGTATAAGCGCGATACTGTTGGTTGATTTGTTGCTGTGCTTGCCGAATCGCTGAAATGCCCCCATAAGAGCGAAGCAGGACGAATTGCTGCATTGACAACAGCGCTTTCATGACGTCGAGCGTCACAGTGGAATCTCCACCAATGCCCATGTCGCTCTTAAGCTGTTTGATGGCCTTTCCAGTTCCGCTATAGAAATGCGTAGTGATATCGCTGGCACCAGCAGAATATCCCTTACACCACAAAGCACCTTGGATAATGCCGTACACATTAGAAGTCTCCTGCGCACCGTCATCCTGCTGGTGGATGCCGTTAGGCCACCGAGACTGGAAGCGACTGATAGTTCCCGGTCCGAAATTGTTCGCCGTTGTCGTAATACCCAGCTCGATTTGCAGGGCCCGAATCAAAGCGTTGACCGTGCCCCAGCCGGTATATCCGTCCTCTACGACTGAACCGAATCCAGCCTTGCTCCTATAGGTGCGATTGAGCCATTGCTGTGTTTTTAGCACCATTTGATCTGTCATGATTCCTCCTTTTTAGAAACCAGTTTGTTAACTCAAGACAGGCGAACACCTGCCAGAGAGGGATCCAGAACACCGGATGAGAAGCTCCGAGTTTTTTGCCCTCACCTGTACGTCCCTGGGAAACCCAAATCCGGACGGACAAAGCGCAAGAAAACCGAGCAACACTCAGCGGGATTTCACCCCTCACTGGTACTGCCGACGAAGCCCGAAGTGTTAATACCTTGTTTGATTCGGGGACTTTGCGCACGGTTGGCCCCGCCCGCTGACCTGTGCCAAGGCTGTAGAGATTCGACGGCCCTACCCCTCGTCAGGCTTTCGACGGTGGCTCGTGTTCGGCAAACGCCAGGCGGGTAGGCAACTTTGAAGTGCGTGACGACAACCGCGACAGGGCGGAACGTGGCGAAGAATTCAGTAGGTGTAGACCCGAGGTTGTTGCCTCCACCGGTCGTCATCCAGCGCGCTCTGGCGCGAGTGGCAGGGCTTGCACAGCGAACGAAGGTTGTCGAAGTTGTGGGTGCCACCATGTTCGAGCGGGAGCACGTGGTGAACCTCTTGCACAGGCGTGTACTTGCCTTGCTCTAGGCAGTCTTCGCAGAGTGGATGTTGTGCGATGTAGGCGGCGCGGATCTTGCGCCACCGCGCGCCGTAGCGGCGGTTGATCTTCGGATCACGCTGATACTTCCGATACCGGGCGTCTTCTGCCTTCGCGTGGGCCTCGCAGTAGCGTTCACGGGTGAGCTCAGGGCAGCCGGGGTGGGAGCACGGGCGGGCTGGTTTGACCGGCATCGCTGGCTCCTTCCCCCTGGATGTGGTGAAGCCCCAAGTTCCCGTGTGGGTTCTTGGGGCTTCTCCTAGTTTTCAACCACTTACATGTTCTCACACCGATATGCGGTTTTCTATCGCATGTTTCGGATACCCGCTAACGCTAGAGCTGTCCGTATAAGGCGGTGGCGAACCTGTCGAGGGCCCGGTTCTTGCGCCGATAGACCGTGTCACGCTCGACGTAGAAATGATCGGCTATCATCAACACCTTCTCATCTTGTGTCCCCTCGCTGAGGAAGAAGCCTTCGAGGATGAAGCGGTCGTCTTCAGCGATGACTTCCCACGCAGGTAAGAACCAGTCCATGTACTGGCGGGCCTGTAGGTAGCGAGCCTTGTAGGCGTCGATTCGCTCAATGCTCGCCACGATCCGATTCTCCGAAGCGCGGAGATCGCCAGAAGGTGGTGTGCCGTCCATGCGTGGGGATGCTGGGCTTGCCGCGTCAGCGTAAGCCGTCTTGATCTGCTCGTCGGTACTCTCGATGATCTGTTCCATCACCGCATAATCCTGTAGCGCTGCGATCGCGGCTTTCCTTGTGTCGAGGTATTTGGTCATCACATGCATGAGCTTGTCCTTTCAGTGGTTGTAATTTCTGCTGTGACCGCGTCAATCAACGCAGCCTGAGTAGCGTCTTTCGCATCAAGAGCTTTGAGAACGGTTTCATCGAGCGTCCCTTCCGCAACAAGATGCGTGATCGTCACAGGTTCGGATTGTCCTTGCCGATAAAGCCGTGCGTTGGTCTGCTGGTAAAGCTCCAAGCTCCACGTGAGCGAGAACCACACCAGCAGGTGCCCGCCTGATTGGAGGTTCAGTCCATGACCGGCCGATGCGGGGTGGATCAGCCCAAGCGCAATCTCGCCTCTGTTCCACGCCTCGATATCCGCGCTCGTTTTGAGTTCGCGAGCCTGCGGGAAGCGGGCGGTGATACGTTCGCGGTCGTGAGTGAACCAGTAGGCCACGAGCAGTGGATTGCCGTTGGCAGCCTCGACGAGGTCTTCGAGGACGTCGAGCTTCCGCTCGTGAACCGCCGTCCACTGACCGTCGCTGGTGTAGATCGCGCCCGACGCTAACTGCAGGAGCTTGCCAGAGAGTGCGGCGGCGTTCGCAGCATCAACCGTCGCCCCATCAAGGTCGAGGACAAGATCAGATTTCAACTGCTCATACACGCGTCGTTCTTTCGGCTCCAGCACCACAGGCATTGTCGTCACCGTCAAGGGCGGTAGCTGAAGGTGGTCGGTGGTTCTCATCGACAACGTCATGTCACCAATCGCACCGTAGATCTCATCCTCAGCACCCACGCGTGGCTTATAGGTGAACACCTGCATCCCATTACGCTTATCGGGCACGAACCAACGCTCGCGATAACGAGTGATAAACCGGCCCAAACGCTGACCGCCGTCGAGGAGCCGGAACTGCGCCCACACATCCATCAGTCCATTTGCTGCAGGCGTGCCGGTCAGGCCAACCCAGCGCTTAACGTGCGGCCGCATTTTCACCAGCGCCGTGAACCGCTTCGCCCGGTGGTTTTTGAAGCTGGAGAGTTCGTCGATGATGACCATGTCGAACGGCCAGCTACCCCCGAGTTGGTTCACCAACCATGGAATGTTTTCCCGGTTGATGACGGTCACCATCGCAGACGCCGCAAGAGCGTTCAGCCGATCTCGCTTGGTTCCGACAGCGACTGCTACGGTGAGCCCTTCAAGGTGATCCCACTTGGCTACTTCTGCAGGCCACGTATCGCGGGCAACTCGCAACGGAGCGACGACCAATACGCGGTGGATGGTGAAGTAGTCGAGCATGAGCTGCCAGATCGCCGTCAACGTGATCACCGATTTGCCCAAGCCCATCCCGAGAAAGATTGCTGCCTCGTCGTGGTCGATGATGTATTGGGTTGCGGTGGTTTGGTAGTTATGCGGCTGATAGTGCATCAAGCACCTCCTGTATGCCGTCCACCGAATCGACAACCAATGCGGTGAAGCCTTGCTCGCGCAGTTGGTTCATCCGACGCTGCTGGATTGGCCTGGGTTGTTTGCCTGCTGCTTTGAGCTCGACGAAAACAGCCCGGCTGTCCATCAGGCATATCCGGTCAGGTACGCCGCTGGTTCCAGGGCAGACGAGCTTCCAGCACAAGCCGCCAGAGGCTTCGACGGCTTTCTTCAGTTGGTGTTCTATGGTTCGTTCGTTCATGGTCACTCCTTGAGTTCGCTTGTAGGGGTGACGGCATGTGACGAGTCGTTCCTAACCTTTTATATAGAGAAAAACACAATGTAATTTCACATGCGTAAGGTAGGGAATGGCTCGTCACAGCTCGTCATCATGGGGTTAGCTGCCGAACTCGGATGCGATCGCGAGCCCGTAGACGTACATGCCGTGTTTGGTCTTTTTCCGCACGAATCCGGCTTGTTCGACAGCAGCGTTGAAGTCGACCATCGGGCGCGCCCATCCTGAGGTGTTTGAAGCGTCCTGGGTTTAGTTCCTACCTCAGCTAAGGAAGGATTGAACTATGCCTAGAAAGTATTCCGTCGAGTTCAAGGAAAAGGCGGTCCATCAGATCATCGAAATGGTCCGCCTGGAGTCCTGCTCACTGCAATGCGCCTACACAGAGGTCGGCGAGCTCCTTGGAGTATCTCACCACACGTTGCGGGCTTGGTACCGTGACAGCGCTTCAGTACGTGATGACTCAGACGCTTCAGGTGGCGAAACAATGGAAGAAGAGCTCAAGCGTCTGCGCCGCGAAAACCGCGAACTGAAACGAGCAAACGGGATTCTTAAGACTGCTTCGGCTTTTTTCGCAGCGGAACTCGACCGACCCACGACCAAATGATCTCCTACATCGACGCGTACAAAGATCAGTTTGGGGTCGAGGCCATCTGCCGAGTCCTCAAACAAGCAGATCGTGGATTCATCACCTCACGCGGCTACCGCAAAGCCACCACACGCGTTCCCAGCGCAAGGGCCTTAAGCGATAGCCTTCTCATCCCAGAGATACAGCGTGTGCATGCGCAGAATTTCTCGGTCTACGGCATCCGCAAAATGTGGCACGCGATGAACCGTGAAGGCTTTCATATCGGCCGCGACAAGACCGCCCGATTAATGAAGCTAGCAGGTGTTTCCGGCCGCAGACGTGGGCGAACGCCCGTGACAACGATTAGCCCGAAGACACCGGATCATCGCCCGGACCTAGTGCAGCGAAACTTTCGTGCACAAGCGCCAGGCAGGTTGTGGGTTGCCGATATTACATACGTTCGTACCCTGTCAGGATTCGCCTACACCGCGTTTGTCGTGGATGTCTTCAGCCGAAAAATTGTTGGTGTTGCTACACGCTCGACGATGCGCACCGATGCGCTGCCCATGGAGGCCTTGGAGCATGCATTAACGACTGCCGGACGAATCCATGGTAACCAGCTGATTCACCACAGCGATCGGGGCAGCCAGTACGTGTCGCTGAAGTATTCCACCGCCCTAGCGGAATCAGGAATACGCCCGAGTGTGGGAACAGTCGGCGATTCTTATGACAATGCACTAGCCGAAACAGTCAATGGTCTCTACAAGGCGGAACTGATTCATGCCCAAGGCCCGTGGACATCGGTCGGAGAAGTCGAACTGGCCACCTTGCGGTGGGTGCATTGGTGGAACACCAAGCGGCTTCACGAAGCATTGGACTACGCCACCCCACAAGAAGTAGAAACCGAGTACTATCTCACCCAGCCCATCAACACAGGGCCGTAAAAGAAGCGGAACTAAACCCAGGACGCTTCAGTTTTGCGCCCACGCTCGATACGTCTGGTAGAGGTCACCGGCACGCTCTGATAAGCCGTTCTCGACGTCGCATGAGTCTTCAAGGAACTGGGAGAACCAGTCGTTATCCTCCTTATATGCTTGCGAGGCTTGAACCACCTGAGGCGGCGGAGTGAGCTTGTATCCCTCACTGTGAATGAGGCGCGCTCCCTCCATGATCCAGGAAAGGATTGCTCCGCCAGCGTGTTCGTAGAGGTGGTCGGCATAGTTCTTCACATCCGTGTCGCCTTCGATGGTGGCGTTGAACGGGATAACGATGAGCCTGCGCCAGATGCCTGCATCCATAGCTCCCACACGCGGCAAATGGTTCGTGTAGAGCACGAGCGTGTGGGAGGGGGTGAAGGCGAAGGGGTCCTTGAACTTTTTCTCTGCCGAGATCTGATCGGTCGAAGCCAGCTGTTTAACGTTCGAGGTTGATAGGCGCATGCCTTCTTCGGTTTCGGCCGCGATCAAGAGACGTTTGCCTCTGGCTTCGGCGAGTTCGGGTTTGACGTTGCGACGCACCCCGACTGTGAGCGCGTCGGCTGAGATCGTGCCCGAATACGTCCCCAACACGCGGGCGATGGTGTTCCAGAACGTGGATTTGCCGTTTCGCCCGTCCCCGTAAGCGATGACGAGCGCTTCGACGAAAACCTGCCCGATCGCCGCCAACCCCACAATGCGCTGCACGTAACCAATCAACTCAGGATCTCCTTGGAAGAAGACGTCGAGCGCGTCAGCCCAGATCTGTGCACCCTCATCGCTGGGGCCGACAGTGGTCTGCTTAGTCAGCAGATCGGCGGGATTATGCTCGTGGCTACTATTGTCGCGTAGATCCCAGGTACCTGCCGGGGTGTTGAGCTGGTAGGGGTCGACGTCGAGGTCACGGACACGTACCTGCAAGATCGGCCCGGCTTCTTTCAACGTGGCCGTGATGTTGCGTGACAAACGCCGAGATAGAACGAACTTGTGGTAGTTCTTTGCCTCATCCCACGCCCGGAACGCGGTCGCTTGCACAGGCGTGAGCTTGGCGATGCCGCGTGCTTTCGACGAGGCGGAGGCCATGACGATATCTGCGCCGGTTGCTGTCATGGTCTCCCACGTGGACGCGATCAAGCGGTCGGCTTCCTCGAGCTGGCGGGAGGTCAGTTCTTGAACGACGCCTTGTGCGGATAAGTCGTTCTCGTCCCACACGCCATGGTCGTAGACGAGCCACTTGGTGGCGAGCGAGTAGCGGATCTTGTTCGCATACTCGCCAGCTAATGTGTCTGCCTGACCGACATCGGAAAAATCATCCGGACGCAAACCCGCCAACGCCTCATAAGCCTCTGGCGGCAGATAGCCTGGATCAGCAGCGACCTTCGAAGCAAACCTGCACGCGCTATTCCAAATCGCCTGTAATTCGCCCTCGCTGAGCGGTGGTTCGCAAAGGTTGGCTTTGCGATCGAAGAGGTCTCGTGCTTGGTCGGTATCGCCGTAGCGGATGAGGACCCTGCCTGCGAAGCGCGACAACGTAGCGTTGCGCGAGCCTTCACCAATCACGAGTGTGGAGGCATCAAATGCGGCGAACACGTCGATCTCGTCAGCGTCGTCCAACCATGCATTGAGGAGCTGATCGCCCTCATGCACCGTAACTTGTGGGTTAGAGGTGCCGTAGATGAAGCGTCCTGCGTCAAGAGCGTTGCGATCGAAGAAAGCAAACCGCGACGCGAGGCGGTGTTTCAATCCTGCGTATTCGTCTGCGCCTTGTACTTCTCGGATTGGGAAATAAACGTGGAAACGCGGCCGCGCAGACAACACACCCTTCGCCTTCATGTGATTACGAGACGTGGCGGCCATGAACTCCACACCCGCCATCACCTCGCCAAGCTTCTCAGGCGTGACCCACTCGGCCGGAGTTTCGGTGTGATCGTTGTCGATATCCATCACCACGCAGTCCGAGGCTATGAAGGCTGCAGTTGAGCGGCGATCATTCGCATAGGTTGCGGCCACATGATCAAAGGCAGCGGCTGCCGATAGCAAGGCCGCGTCAGTAACCCGGTGCCTGTTTGGGTAGTGGTTATTGTTCTGCACGCCGGTAACCGTGGCAGCAAACAGAGTGAAGGGCGTGGTCATGGGGTGACCTCCTTGAAATCAGAATCGAAAAACTTAATCGGCAACTCGAGGTCGCGTGCCCAGCCGATCTCTAGGCGCATGCCAGGGCTGACGTGTCCGACATATGCCCAGAGGGCTTCGCATTTGGCGAGCAGCACACGGTTGAAAAACATCGCCAGCTCCCGCTGATCAAAATCGGCGTCATCCATAAACTGCGGGAACAGCAGGTGTGGGGCGAAGGGGATCTTGCCCGCGCCCACTGCAAATCCACAGAATTGGCGGGCGAGCTCAACGTTCGCTTCCGTGTCGCCCGAGTAGGGCGAGCAGATATAAACCAAGGGCCGGTAGCCAAACTGTTCGCGCTGCAGCTTTTTGAGCGCGTGGTAGCTCGTCAGATCCAGATAGCCTTCGGTGTTCTTCTTCGAAAACCCAATATCGAGTGTCGTGGCGCTCATGCTTGCACCTGACCCTCACGCTCAATGACCGGGAGGATGCCGAGCTGGTTCTTGAGCAGGTCGTAGATGAACAAGCGTCCCTTTTGCGTCCAGTACATGTGGGTGCGGGTCTGGCCTTCGCCGTATTCGTGGGTCTTTGACTGGGTGTATCCCTGCTCGGCGTACTTGGCGTAGAGGAACCACCGGCCAGACTGATGGAACTGCACGTGAGCATCACGCAGAATGCGGTTGAGCTTCTTCGCGGAAAGTCCGTAGTCCTTCGCAATCGCCGTCGTCGTCAACAACGAATCGGACTGCAGCACGAGGTCGTAGTACGAGACTTTCGGTGCCGCTTCAAGCAAGGCTTGCTCTGCTGCCAGGCGCTTGGCCCGTTCCGCACGCAGCGTGGCGATGGCATGCTCGAGGAACTCATCGTCAGCCAGCAGCTCGTCGATCGCGTAGAGGCCGTGGCGGCGAATCGTCGGCAACACCTCATCGAACACCCAGGCTTCGAACTTCTGTGCTGCCGGGAGCTTTGAAGAGATGATGAGGCGGTAGAGGTCGCCTTCGGTAATGAAGCGGACCTGCTGGAGTCCGCCAGCGGTCTCAAGGGGGTGGTAATTTGCCACCCCCTTGCAGTGCAGCTTCACCGCGTTCGTCGGATCCTGATAGCCGAGCGCGGTGGCGACGTCCTTGCCGCAGAAAAGGATCTGACCATCAGTGGTGATAGTGCGAATGGTGCCGAACACGTCGTTGGTAAATGTTTGAATCTGGTTTCCCATGGCGGGGTTCCTTCCCGAGACCCCGTCGAGAAAAAGTCGTGCCGGTCGACACAAGGAGTTAAGGGCCTCACCCCACTGCCGACGAACCCGAAAGTGTTAAATCACGGGTACTCAATCGCTTCTCGTTCTGGCACGATTGGTGTTGAAGCCCCGGTGGAGCGCTATCTGTTAGAGCCATCTGCAGGTATTCTCGCCGGGGCATAGACAAATTTCTCGAGTGCTCTGTGTGGAAGAACCATCATTCTCTTGCTACAGCGGTGCCGACACGGTGGTCTTTTAGACAACATGACTGGTTCCGCTGCCCGCCTCGGTGGGAGCGCAGGGTCGGTTCTCGTTTCTTAGTGGTCTTGGATAAGCTTTCTTCTCTGATGGTGATACTTTGCCGTGTTCTTGATTCTGTCGTTGTTTTCGCGGTATAGTGATTACCACTAGTACCGGCTCGCTTGTATCGGTTTCCGAGACAGGTCAGAGCCGGTCTTCATGTTTTTGGAAGCAGGTGGGCTGGTGGTCGATAAACCGTGGGCCAGTATCGATGAGCAGATTAATATTCTCACTCGTCGTGGCCTATTGGATGCCGGTGATTACCGCCGCGAGTTATCTACTGTCGGCTATTACCGGCTTTCGGGATACTCCTACCCGTTGCGTCAGATCGTTCCATCTGATTCGCCGCAGCGGCGTTTGGACCATTTCGTTCTCGGTGCACGTATGGGGCATGTGGTAGAGCTGTACGAGTTTGATGAGAGGCTACGCTTGGCTGTGTGGCAGGCCTTATGCGAACTGGAAGTATGCTTTCGGGTTGACGTGGGCCATGTGCTAGGCGAGCTCGATCCCTTTATCCACCTCGACCTCGAACGGATTTGGCCGTCAGGCGCAATGCATCGCCGCGCAGTACTGTTTACGCAGAAGCTAGCCCAAACGCAGTCGCGCTCTACAGAAGATTTCGTCACGCATTACAACCAGACCCACGACGGTCGTTTGCCGGTGTGGGTGGCCACCGAGATTCTTGAGTTCGGACAACTCGTGACCCTGTTTTCGTTGGCTCCCTTCGAACAGCGTCGTCGCATTGCTGACAAGTACTTGGCACGTGCCGACGAGTTGGAATCATGGATGCGCACCGTGAATTTCGTTCGTAACGTATGCGCTCACCACGCCAGACTATGGAACAGGCGACTCGTCATCCGTCCGTTGGTCAGACACCGCCGCAGTGACCAAACGCTATCGGCCGTGACACATTCTTCAGGACGTATGTACACCGCGTTGGTGCTCACCGCATTCCTCTTGCGACGAGGAAATTTCACCGCTGAAATACAGGCCATCAGCGACGTCCTAGACAGTTTCCCCACCGAAATTCCTGGCGTCGATCTAACGCACATAGGTGCCAGCCCCAGCTGGAAACAAGATCCCATCTGGACAATCAACAGCTAATCCTTACGGTAATAGGCGCACTCATACCCATCCGCGTCCAACGGTAATCCTTTGGCCCATGCTGGGAGGGTGGACATGAGTTTGCACGCGTCAGCAACGGTGAAGCCCGAGTTTGTGGGTTCGTCGATGACGATTTCGTCGTGAACATGCATCACAATCTTGTGCCCTGCCTTGGCGACTGCGTGCATGCCAACCACGAGTAGGTCACGGGCGATTGCTTGGACGATGTTCTCGACGAGTTTGCCTCCGTAGGTTTCGAGCTGTCCCCAGCGCCGTGCCGTGGTGGTTCCGGTGTAGGTGATGGATGTCCCACCCCAACGGTTCTCGCCTAAGCGTGGCTGGATGTAGGAAAGCCGTCTTCCCGAGGGCAGCTTGATGAAGAGGATCCCGGACTCGACGCTAAACCGCAGGTTACGGAGCCGGATCGGCTGGCGCGAGGTGATCGCAGCGATGGCTGCTTCTTCAACGTCTGCCCAGAGCTGGACGATGTGTGGGTTGGCGGCCCGCCATGCGTCGACGATAGGTTTGAGCTCGTGCTCGGCGAGTCCCATGGTAAGTGCTCCCATAGCTTTGAGCGCTCCGACGGAGCCGCCATAACCACAGGCGAGCACCGCGATCTTCCCCTTCTGTCGAAGCTCACCATTAACGCCGTGCTTCTCGACTGGGACGCCGAACATACGGCTCGCGGTTTCGCAGTAGAGGTCTTTGCCCTCACGGAAGGCTTGAAGGGTGGTGGTTTCTCCTGCGAGCCATGCGATGACACGCGCCTCAATCGCAGAAAAGTCCGCGACGATAAACCTGTGCCCAGGTGAAGGGATAAACGCGGTACGGATGAGTTGGCTGAGGGTGTCGGGCACGGACTCGTAGAGCAGCTCAAGTGCGTCGAGGTTGCCTGTTCTGACGAGTGTTCGTGCTTGGTCGAGGTCAGGCAGATAGTTCCTTGGGAGGTTTTGGACTTGGACGAGGCGTCCGGCGAAGCGCCCGGTACGACCCGCTCCATAGAATTGGATGAGTCCGCGTGCCCGATCATCGGATCCGGTGACGTTTTGCATCGCCTGGTATTTCTTCACGCTCGATTTCGCCAAGTCGCCGCGCAGTTCGAGGACTTCTTTCACCTCGCCAGTGGCGGTATCGAGGGCGGCATGGACGTCGGCTTTCGCTAGTGATTCGAGTTCGCAGCCGTGACCACGGAGCCATTGTTTGAGCTGGATGGGCGAGTTCGGATTCTCCAACCCAGTCAATGTCTGTGCCCGAGCGAGTGTCGCGTTGCGGTGGTGTTCATCCACGGCGACAGCGTTGTCCACGAGCGTGTGGTCGAGAAGAATCCCGGCATCGTTGATGGCTTGGTCGAGGGCGTAGGTGTCCCACTCGTCATCGGACATCGGAAATGATGCGAGCCGCTCGTGGATGGCTTGTTCGACTTCGACGTCGCGCCGGTTGTAATCAATGAAATGTGCCCACCCGGTCGGGTCAGCTGATGGTGGGTTCCTGTGTTTGCCACCGTTGAGGACTGAGGGTGTGGCGGGTGTGCAGAACTGCTTGATCAGCTTGCGCCCCGCAGAATCTTTTTGGACGTCGAGTTTGAGGACGGCGGCAACCGCGTCGAGGCTCATTGGCAGACCGAGGTAGGCGGACCAGATCATCGTGCACCGCCACTGCCTTGGGTCAAGAAACCCCTCGTCGAGAAGCTCGGGATGATGAGTGCGTAGCCAGGCAGACAGGCAGACTCGTTCGAAAGCGGCGTTATGCGCCCACTTGACCACACCCGAATCCACCAAAGCCGCCAGCACCTCGTCGGGCATTGATTGTCCGCCTGCGAGATCCACCACTTTGACTGGTCCACCGTCGACCGAATATCCGAAGAGAAGCAGCTCGAAGGCTGGGTGCTCGGCATACGGGTAAACACCCGTCTTGGCGAGTTGGACGGGGCTGAAAGATTCAATATCGCAGAAGAGTGTTCGCATGACGGGGTTCCTTTCACACAGAGGAAAAGTGGAGGGAACCAACAAGATGTGCTGATTCCCTCCACGTGTGGGGATGATTAGTTTAGGAAGTCGTCATCAGCGGCGAAGGCACCGAAGTCAGTCTCAGCGCTCACGCGCCCACCGCCAAGGCTCTCGCCGTCACGGGTCTTTTGAATGTTCCCGAGCCCGCAGGCGATACCGCGGTTGCCGTTCGTGTTAAACGCATAGAAGGACAGGGATACGCGCGCGTAGCAGCCCGAGTACACCTCGGCGCGATCCAGGATCGGGGCGACGCTCTGATCGACGATCTGCGGAGCGGTCAGCGAGTTGGCGTTGAGGAAGTAGGCGCCCTTGTAGGCTTCGTCGTCGCGCTCAATATCTCCGTCACGCAACGGGAGCTTGAGGGCGGCCTTGTTGGGTCGCTTACCACCAAACTTGGCCGTCCCGGCGTCGATCGCGGCGTCGATGGCCTTCTCGATCGCGGCAATGGTGGCGGTGTCGGACTTGGGGATGATCAGGGAGACGGAGTACTTGGGTTTGCCTCCCTGGATGGAGTTCGGCTCCCACACATGCGCATAGCTGAGGCGAACTTCGCCGGTGACGATACGGGTCGGATTAGTTGTAGTTGTCATGATCTTTTCTGCTTTCTACTTGTTACTTGTTGGGTTGAAAATCGGTGGCCGCACTCACCAGATCAAGCGCTGGCCGTTTATCGGATGCAGGGACCAATGTGGGTTTGCCTGCAGGTTTGGTCACGAGATCACCGAGGATCTCGTTGAAGGCGGGTTTACCCATCAGCTTTTCCATGGCTGTGAGGGTGATGAGCTTGCGATCCCAGATGTCCCTATAACCAGCCGCCTCAGCCGCCGCAGCGACGTCTTTCTCGGAGGTGTATTTGCGTACCGACCTGCCTGCGACGAGCTTGAACCCCTCAAAGACCACACCCTGATTGACAGCCTTGGAAAGCGCGTAGGCTTCCACGTCGGATGCCCACGTTTTGAGCTGCGGAATCCTCGTGAGCACGTCAGCAATCTCCGCATCACTCAGCTCGGCCGGTGGGACGAACTCGAGCTTGGCAAGTTGAAGGTTGGCTTCGGCTCGTGCTCGACACGTTGGCGCGATACGACAGAACTGACACCACGAGCCCGGACAAAACTCACCCTCACCAGCCGAGGCCAGCTCAGCTTTCGGTTTCACCTCGGTTTCAGCCCACTGTTCGAGCTCGGCAACAGAGATTTCCCAGGTGTCGACGTTCGCCCGGCGCGGCTGATAGATCGTCACTGATACCGTCTCGATGTCGTACAGGCTCCCGAAAGCGTGGAGCGCACCGAGCGCATACAGCATCAACTGCGGGTTGTTCACGGCTTCAACCAACACGCCTTGCCCGTATTTGAGATCAATGATCTGCAAGGTGGGTTCGGCGATGATCACGCAATCCCCGGTGCCAAAACTGCCAGGAACAATGTGGGAGAAGTCCAGGCGCTGTTCGATCAGCACCTGCGGATCGCCACAGGTCTCCTGGGCGATGGAGATGTGTTCTTGCACAAACGACACATAGTCGTCGGTCAAGGTTTCCATCTCGTCATCAATCCAGGCCGAGACCGGACGCTTCGAGCGCTGCTTGAGAGCCCTGCGGAGTTTGTGCTCCGCCAAGGCATGAGCGGCGGTTCCTTGCTCAGCAGCAGCAGACGTTGACTCCGGCTCATCCGATTCGAGCCGAGCTGAAGGTGTGCAGTTGAGCCACCTGTGTGCCCCAGATGCCGAGAGGAGGGCGTGGTCAGACGGTGTCATTAGCAATCTCCTTCGTCTGTTCGAGCAGCCAGCCGAACTTCGACGGATCCACCGCTGAGAGCTTGTCCGCACCAGCCTCGACGATCAGCTCACGAACCTTTGCGGTGTGGCCTTGCGCTGAGAGCTCGGAAAGAAAAGCACGTACTTCTTCGAGCGCCACTACCGGTTCAGGTTCAACCTCCGGCTCGTCCGCGAGTAGTTCTGGCTGGCTATGCACAGCTGGGATGGTTTCGAAGGGTTCCTTGATCTGCAGGGCAAGCTCTGGGCGTTCACCAGGCATTCCTGCGTGGTCTTCGAAACTCTCCTCAACGATCTGCTGAGCCCGCGCAAGCAAATCGGCGAGCGACCGCAGCGCCTGGTTCCCATCACGAATAAAGGCATTGAGCTGTGACATCATCATTTGGACTCACCCGTCTTGAGAGCATCAGCCAATGCCATGAGGTCGTCATCGGTGTTTTCGGTGATGTCGATCTGCTTGACCGAATCACCAGGAACAAGAATCATGACTTTGCGCGGGCTACCAAGCAGTAGGCGCATGAACCGTTCACGCAGCGTCACGTTCTTAGTTGCGACGATTCCGGGGGCGTCAGGGATACGCCGGGCAATATGAAGCTTGAGACTATGTCGAGCCATCGGGCTTACCTTTCTTCCTCATTTGTGGGAGTAGCCCGGTTGGCTTCTCCCTTTCACCCCACTGCCGACACCACCGAAAGTGTTAAATCGGGCATCCTCAACCGCCTGTCGAATCAGCGGTTTTACCTCTGCCACTAGCTGCGATACCCGAGCACGGGTCAACCCCATATCGCGTGCCACCTGCGCCTGATTGAGCTTGTCGGTTGCAAGAAGGCGCGTCATCACCTCATGATGCTGAGGATCCAAACCAGCGATGACGCCACGCATAGCCTCGAGCTCACGGGTGTGCTCGACGCTGTCCTCGCGTTCGATGACCTGGTCTTCAGCGCTGATACCCGGTGAAGCTGGATCAAGGTCGATGTCGAGCATCTGCTCATACGAAAACGGCTTGTTATTCGGGACGCGGCATCCACGTCGAGGACCGCACTCAGCCCCGCACGTGCATGTCTTCTTACCCTTGCCGCGATCGGCGCGAACCGCCTTATGCGTGGCCGCTTCTTCTGCGTTCCACAACTCGTCGAGAATCTTCTGCGGTGTGCGGGGCTTGACCTGGTTGAGTGGAACACCAGTTGTGGCGGCGCGTTGCTGGCGGTCGGTTGCGATCATGAGAGCGAACTCGCCAGGGTCAATGTCGAAAGTGTCAGTGATGGACTCGTTCTTGTTGTTATCTGCTTCGTGCCTGAAGGTGACCTTCATCGAAGGATCTCCATTTCTCCGGGAATCCCGGTGATGTGGAGACCTGATCTGTTTGGCTCAGATCACTAGTGAGAACTGCTAGGAAGACGACAAAGGCGAGCCACCCCACACGCCCCTCAGCAAAGAGGGGTTGGGTGAGGTGACCCGCCGAGCGCTCCCAGAGCAGGTCTCACTAGTGATTTGTTTGTCTAACCCCCACGGCCTGCACCCGCCATAGGGCTTGCTCATCCGCCAGATGAGCTCCCGAACAATCACGCTCAGGCTTGGAGAACGTCAGTGCCGGTGGCCACCAGCACTACCGTCCCCACCCACCCGGTCCGAACTGTGTCGAAACCGAGTGGGCTGTGTACGACTACTTGCCGCGCTTGGACGGCTTAGTCTGCGCTAATGCCGAGGCGGCAACGGACTTGGTCCGCGCCGAAGAACGGCCATCGCGCAGCACAGCTGATGCCTTGCGTGCCACAGCACGCGATGTCTGCTTACGGTTCCTACCCACGCTCTTCACCTCCTTCGCTCTCGCTACGACACCCACCACCACTTGGTGCGTGTTCATGAGCGTTCGCGCGAGTCGGCGTGCGATAATGAGATGACAGTTGCTCGTCTCGTCGGCTCGTGTTTTGCTCACATACTCATCAAACGCTGTGGTTTTGGGACTTCAGATCGGTGAGGGAAGCAAAAACTGGGACTTCTGGGACTAGTTTTGGGACTCGGCATAGAGGAGCGTGACGCATATGGGTTTGCCCGAGTTTTGTCGCGCTGTTTATAAGCGGAAGAGTCCCATCACTAACCAGGCAAAATTCGTCCAAGCCGTATTCCAACACGCTGGCAGCGCAGAGCGGTTAGATGACGAGTACGCACGCAAGATCTTCACCGGAGCAAAACCGATCTCCGAACCGCAATACGAATCATTTTCAACGCCGGTGAACAAGAAATCTTTGCATGATTTCCTTCTTAGCCACCTGAGGCCCCTCCCAAGCACGAAGCGCACGTTGGATGATCGTTGCCAAGAAGTCGGCAAAGACGCCGGGCTGCCCTCAACCCTCACTATCGAACCAGAAGCGTTCATTTGGGCACTCACAGATTGGTTCGACGCGATCATCCACGATCCAAACCATTGCGATGTCCTCGAACACTGCTACCGACTTCGCCTTGAAGGCCAGGAACCAGACGAGATCAACCCTGCACCGCAGCCGCTCTATCAAGGAGATCGCGTCGACGTGACGGAACCGCCCGCACTGCAAAAACACAAGCCAGGATTTTGGGCCGAGTTCACTCACACATGGACACTGCGCAACGTTGGCAGCATCGACTGGACCAGTCGGACACTCGTCTGTACGAATCCAACAGACCCGCGAATACGACCCGTCGGCACCAAACAAATCGCCATTCCTGAAAGCCCACCAGCGACAAGAAAGTTCATCAAGATTTCTTGCACGTTTCGGGCGCAAGGCTATGAAGGGGCGGCCTCAAGCCACTGGGAAATGCGCAACCAGGAAGGCGAGAACTGCTTCCCTCAAGCGACTACAACATTCAATGTCGATGCCACAGTTATTAACCCGGATCTTCACTCGACAAGGTAGGGATGATGAGCGAAGCTGAATTAGAAAACTGGGTCACCATGAAAGAAGCACAAGCTCACCTCGGTGTGCGCCGGGAAACCATCACGAAATGGATCGTGACGCACAATCTTCCCGCCTACAAAGTCGGCAGGGTCTGGAAATTCAAACTCTCAGAAATCGACGAATGGGTCCGCACCGGTCAAGCCGCAGAAGAACCACATCCCAACAACACTCACGAGCCTAAGGAGGAACGCTAATGCCAGAACTGAACTGGGTCGGCAAAGACAAGGTGATCACCCACCACCTCGACGTTCCCTACCGCGTCCTCGACCGCCAATACTCCTACAACGAGCACGGGCAGCATCAGGAGGATAACGGCTCCCAGAACATGATTATTCACGGTGACAACCTCGAAGCCCTCAAAGCGCTCCTGCCTCGCTATGAAGGAAAAGTCGACTGTATCTACATCGATCCGCCCTATAACACAGGCAACGAAGGCTGGATCTACAACGACGCCGTCAACGATCCACGAATCAAGAAATGGCTCGGTGAAGTCGTCGGCAAAGAAGGCGAAGACCTCTCCCGCCATGACAAGTGGTTGTGCATGATGTACCCGCGCCTGCGCCTGCTGCAGCGGCTGCTTGCACCGACTGGTGCTATTTTTATTTCGATCGACGACAATGAGGCTGCCCACCTGAAGGCTATGTGTGACGAGATCTTTGGGGCTCGTTGTTTCGTGGCTGATATTTCGTGGCAGCGCACCTATTCGACCCGTAACGATTCCAAAGGAATCCCTGCCGAGGTTGAGCACTTATTCGCGTTCTCCAAACAGCCCGACTGGAACCCCAACAAGCTCGAACGCACAGCCGAAATGGATGATAAGTACAGTAATCCTGACGGCGATAGGACTGCTTGGACGAGCTCAGATGCATTCGCTCCGGGAGCAGCTACACACCAGGGCATGGTCTACGCGATTCAACACCCATTTACGGGAGCAATGATCTATCCGGGCACTGGGAATTGTTGGCGTTATGAACAACCGGAGATGTTCCGCATATTTTCTGGTTGGACTGCCTATGAGTTGAAGGATCTCGATGACGCTGCGAAGCGCGCACGGGTGTGTGGCGTACCTGCTGATGAAGTGAAGCCCGGCGTTTTGGGTCTCGTATTAGCGAAACCGTTGGAGGAAGCTCAAGCCGATGCGCGCGCAGTGTATGAACGCGGCCAGTGGCCTCGCTTCTACTTCACCAAAGGCGGCGAAGGTGGCGTCCGTCGCAAGACATACCTCGATAGTGTGGGTGGGCTGCTACCGACGAACTTCTGGCCATACGAGGTTGCCGGTCATACGGATGAGGCGAAGAAGGAGATCCGTGCGATCTTTGACGGCCGTGTCGCGTTTGATACTCCGAAGCCAACCCGGCTCATCGAACGGATCTTGAAGATCGCAACTAAACCGGGGGACATCGTCCTCGACTCATTTGCGGGGTCTGGTACGACGGGCCATGCAGTGCTCAACGTCAACAAGTCCGATAAAGGCGAGCGTTCATTTATCCTTGTCGAGCTAGGTGATTATGCCGACTCGGTGACTGCTGAGCGTGTCCGTCGCGCGATCACTGGCTACAAGGGCGAGTCAGAAGAATCGATCACGCTGTACGAGCACAAGCTCACGTTGACGGCGATGAAGAAAGCCGACGGCCTGCTCGCCGAGGCAAACAAAATCTACCAGGAAGCTCAGGGCAAGTACACCAAGGTCTCCCGCCCGAAGATCACCACGAAAGTGACAGGTAAATCGGGTAGCTCCTATCTACAAGTTGTCGCCACACAGTCTCACGACCATGACGTTTCGGGTACGGGAGGTGACTTCTCCTTCTATGAGCTTGGCGCGCCGCTTCTTGTTGAGGGCGATTTGAATCCCAATGTTCCTCTTGAGCGGGTCCGTGAGTATGTGTGGTTCACCGAAACGGGGCAGCCGTTTTCGAATCCGCCCAGTGCCCATCCGTATTTCCTGGGTCGGCATGAGGATGCGTCGTTGTTTTTCGTGTATGAGCCGGATCGTGTGACGAGTTTGGATCGTGGCTATCTGGCTTCTATCCCGATCGAGTGTGCGGCTAGTTCGTATGTGATTTATGCCGATACCTGTTTGTTGTCGGATGAGGAGCTGCGCTCGCTGAATATCACGTTCAAGAAGATCCCTCGGGATATCACCCGTCTCTAAGGAGTGTTGGTCATGGAGTTGAAGAAGTATCAAAACCGGGTGATTGCCGATCTGGAGGATTACCTCACCCAGCTTAACGAGCAGCCCACTCTGAGCGAGGCTTTCAAGATGTTTTGGGAGTCTCGCCAGATTGAGGTTGGCACCCTGCAGATGCCGGGCTACCAGAATGTGATCGATGGTGTTCCGCACGTGTGTTACAAGGTCCCAACTGGTGGTGGGAAGACGTTTTTGGCGTGTGCGTCGGTGAAGCCGATTTTTGAGGCTTTGCCGCCGACGCGGAAACAGGCTGTGGTGTGGCTGGTGCCGTCGGATTCGATTTTGACGCAGACGTTGGCGGCGTTGAAGAATTCCTCGCACCCGTATCGGCAGAAGTTGAATACTGATTTTGGTGGCCGGGTTGAGGTGTATTCGAAGGAAGAGCTGCTGGCGGGGCAGAATTTCAGCCCGTCGACGGTGGCTGAGCAGTTGTCGGTGATGGTGCTCTCGTATGACTCGTTCCGCTCACGGACAAAGGACGGGCGCAAGGCATACCAGGCCAATGGGAATCTGGCGTCGTTCTCGACTGCGTTTGGTGCCCCGGAGCAGCTGATCGAGAACGCGGATGAGACGGCTTTGTTTCAGGTGATTAACCAGTTGAATCCGGTGGTGATCGTGGATGAGTCGCATCACGCGACGAGCACGTTAAGCCAAGAGATGCTCACGAATTTTAACCCAGCGTTCATTCTTGATTTGACCGCGACCCCGAAGCGGCAAGCGAACGTGATCTCGTATGTGGATGCGCTCTCGCTCAAGAACGAGAGCATGGTTAAACTTCCGGTCATTGCGTATAACCGGTCCTCGCAAAAGGATGTTGTTACGGATGCGATCGATCTTCGCCGTTCTCTAGAGGTCGCCGCTACACAGCAGTATGAGAATGGTGGCGCTTATATTCGCCCGATCGTGTTGTTCCAGGCTCAGCCGAAGACGAGCGAGGATGCGACTTCGTTTGAGCGGCTGCGTGACAAGCTGGTTAAGGCTGGTATTCCTGCAGAGCAGATCGCGATCAAGACCGCCGACGTAAACGAGCTCAAGGGCGTGGATCTGCTCAGCGAGGAGTGTCCGATCAGGTTCATCATCACCGTGAACGCGTTGAAGGAAGGTTGGGACTGCCCCTTCGCCTACATTCTGGCGTCGTTGGCGAACAAAACCAGCCAGGTTGATGTTGAACAGATCCTTGGCCGTGTTCTGCGCCAACCCCACGCGAAGAAGCAGCCGAATACGTTGTTAAACATGAGTTACGTGTTGACCTCCTCGAACGATTTCGGCGTCACGCTCAAACAGATCGTTGCAGGGCTCAACAGTGCCGGATTCTCCAAGCGCGACTTCCGTACAGCCGATCAAGTAGCTTTCGACTTCACTGGTGCGAACCAGTCCAGCAAACCTGCCCCTACGTCGTCAGACTCAGTGGAAGGTATGGACGTTGAAGAGTTTCTGGAGTTCGATGAAGAACAGGTTGCAGCGGATTTAGATGCGCGAGAAGAATCCGCTAGTTCACCAGAGCCTTCGCCGGATCTGACGGTTGCTTCGATGATCGAGCAGGCGGCTCAGCAGGGTGCGGACTATGAGCAGGAGGCCGAAGAAGCCGCCCAGATGGGTGAGGGCTTCGTGCCTTCGGATTTGGAGGATGCTGTGGACACGAGCTTCGTGAACCCCGAATTCGCTGACGAGATCGAAACCCTTCGCCTTCCCCAATTCGTCATCCAAGAGCCTGGATCAGCATTGTTCCCGACCGCTCATGAGGGATACAACGAGCTCAAGCACGAGGCACTAGCCGGTGACTTCGACTTGGCTACGAAAGACATCGATATCGACTTGTCGACGGCCGATGAGCAGATGTACAAGATTGACGTGCGAAAAGACTCAGAGGTTCCTAAAGCCTTCCGGATGTCGAGTACCGACCAGAAATTCATGCGCGAACACTTCTCGAAACTGAGCATCGAAGGACAAAAACGTAACACGGCTGAAGCGATCTACCAACGGATCAAACCGATCAATTCGATCACTGACTCTGACCTGCGGGCATACATCGTGCGGACGGTTGAGGCCTTCGGCACCGAGCAGCTGCTGACCTATCAAGAGCACCCGCATGCGGTAGCAAGCAAGGTCAAACAGAAAATTGACGGTCTTTTGGAAGCGCACAAGGTCAAGCGGTTCTATGAGGACATCGAGACCCGACGCGTTGATGTTCAACAACTCTATGCGTTCCCGAAAGCGATCCAGCCCATTCATGCTTCCTCCCTGATTGGCGGCTCCCTGTATGGGGCCGAAGACAAGATGAATGGCTTTGAGCTCGAACTCGCTGGTCGCTTCTCTGGAATGGACAACGTTCGCTGGTGGCACCGTGTCATTGAACGCAAGGGCTTTTGTCTCAATGGTCCGTTCAACCACTACCCAGATTTTGTCGTGATGACCGCTAGCGGCACCATCGTGGTTGTCGAGACCAAGGGTGAGCATTTGAAGAACGACGATTCTAACCGCAAGATTAGGCTCGGGCGGGCGTGGGCGAACATGTCTGGCAATGGCTATCGCTACTACATGGTCTTCGAAGATGGCGTCACTCCACCGGACGGGGCGGTTACTTTGTCGGAGCTCGTGCGTATCCTCGAAAAGCTGTAGGCGGGAAGGACACCTTTTGGGAGAATACGAGATGGCACAGGCGACAATCACATCAACGCTGCGCGGTGACACGTTTGCGTCCACGTTCACCGAGGTGGCGCATTCGAACACGTTAGGTCTTCGAAACGACGAACAGTTACGCCTGTTCCATCTGTCTGTCCAAAACAACCGCTTCGACCACACAGCCCTCGTCAAGTTCCTCAAACGAAACGTTGGACGCTACGTCTTCTCGCGCGCCGAATACGAAGGCTATAAGCAGCGAGACGATCTCGAAGAAGTCGCTCTCGACGCTGTGAGCCGGATGCGTTCACAACAAGACGGCATGGGGCTGGGCGAAATCTTGCTCTACGTCCTGCTCGAACAAATTCTCGAAGCACCCAAAGTGCTGAGCAAGATCGAGCTCAACCAGGCCCGAGGCCAGATCCACAGCCGCTGCGACGCCATCCACCTGCTCACACCAGACGGTCAGCGAACCACCAGCAGTATCGTGTTTGGAACCTCCAGCGTGGTCGGCAACATTGGGGATGCCATCACTGCAGCATTCGACCGCGTCGTAGACATCGAGCAGAACCGCTCAGACGAGGTTCAGCTCGCTGAGAATACCGTGTTCACCAAGACCCTCGACGCAGCGACCGCAGGCTACGTGAAGGATCTGTTGATCCCGAAGCCGGGTGGGGCACCCGGGTTCGATACCGCTTATTCGATGTTTCTGGGTTACGACATTGGTCTAGATCCGAAAAACTATGGCAATCAGCAGTATCGGTCTGCGCTCGATCAGAAAATGCAGGGAGATATCGCCGCGCACGCCCAAATGATCGCCAACGAGATCAACACCCGAAACCTAGATAACTACTCGTTCTACATTTACGTTTTGCCCCTCAATGAAGTAGTGAAGCGTCCTGGGTTTAGTTCCGCTTCTTTTACGGCCCTGTGTTGATGGGCTGGGTGAGATAGTACTCGGTTTCTACTTCTTGTGGGGTGGCGTAGTCCAATGCTTCGTGAAGCCGCTTGGTGTTCCACCAATGCACCCACCGCAAGGTGGCCAGTTCGACTTCTCCGACCGATGTCCACGGGCCTTGGGCATGAATCAGTTCCGCCTTGTAGAGACCATTGACTGTTTCGGCTAGTGCATTGTCATAAGAATCGCCGACTGTTCCCACACTCGGGCGTATTCCTGATTCCGCTAGGGCGGTGGAATACTTCAGCGACACGTACTGGCTGCCCCGATCGCTGTGGTGAATCAGCTGGTTACCATGGATTCGTCCGGCAGTCGTTAATGCATGCTCCAAGGCCTCCATGGGCAGCGCATCGGTGCGCATCGTCGAGCGTGTAGCAACACCAACAATTTTTCGGCTGAAGACATCCACGACAAACGCGGTGTAGGCGAATCCTGACAGGGTACGAACGTATGTAATATCGGCAACCCACAACCTGCCTGGCGCTTGTGCACGAAAGTTTCGCTGCACTAGGTCCGGGCGATGATCCGGTGTCTTCGGGCTAATCGTTGTCACGGGCGTTCGCCCACGTCTGCGGCCGGAAACACCTGCTAGCTTCATTAATCGGGCGGTCTTGTCGCGGCCGATATGAAAGCCTTCACGGTTCATCGCGTGCCACATTTTGCGGATGCCGTAGACCGAGAAATTCTGCGCATGCACACGCTGTATCTCTGGGATGAGAAGGCTATCGCTTAAGGCCCTTGCGCTGGGAACGCGTGTGGTGGCTTTGCGGTAGCCGCGTGAGGTGATGAATCCACGATCTGCTTGTTTGAGGACTCGGCAGATGGCCTCGACCCCAAACTGATCTTTGTACGCGTCGATGTAGGAGATCATTTGGTCGTGGGTCGGTCGAGTTCCGCTGCGAAAAAAGCCGAAGCAGTCTTAAGAATCCCGTTTGCTCGTTTCAGTTCGCGGTTTTCGCGGCGCAGACGCTTGAGCTCTTCTTCCATTGTTTCGCCACCTGAAGCGTCTGAGTCATCACGTACTGAAGCGCTGTCACGGTACCAAGCCCGCAACGTGTGGTGAGATACTCCAAGGAGCTCGCCGACCTCTGTGTAGGCGCATTGCAGTGAGCAGGACTCCAGGCGGACCATTTCGATGATCTGATGGACCGCCTTTTCCTTGAACTCGACGGAATACTTTCTAGGCATAGTTCAATCCTTCCTTAGCTGAGGTAGGAACTAAACCCAGGACGCTTCATAGACGTTGACGCGGTCGCAATCATGGATGGGCTCGTGGGCGGGCAAGGTGGTAGCCATGTCTGACAAGCAAGTAACAGTCGGCGATCTCGTATTTGCCGACATCGACTCCAACGAATTCCTCAAACAGCTGTACGCCAACCTGCTCCACAACTACGGCTTACATCGATTAGGGCTGGCGAATCGTCAACCATACGACGTGGATCTTGAAGCAGCGCTGCGGTTCGCTGACCTGCTCTCGAAATCAACCCACCCCACCAACCGTGACCAGCATAGGGTATGGGCGCAAGAAATCGCGCTCCTCTGCCACATCCTGTATCCGAATGATCCCCGCACGAAAGCATACGTTCCTGCAATCTTCACCACGCTAGGCAACTACCCAGGCCTGAAGCAGCTGGGCGTGACTTCCGATGCAGGCATCCTCGACGCCGCATTCAACGCCTACCAAGCCGAATACCTCACCGTACCCGGTGATAGGTCGATGAAGTTCTTCGCGCCGCAAAAGAAAATCTACGACCGCCTCACTGACGGCAAGTTTTCCTTCTCAGCCCCAACATCCTTGGGCAAGTCCTTCATCATGCGCACCTTCATCACCAACCAGATCAAATCCGGGGTGAAGGCCAACTTTGCGATCATCGTGCCGTCAAAAGCGCTGATCAACGAGACGCGCTCGAAACTGATCGCTGACCTTGGCGAAGACCTAGAACGACACAACTACCGAATCGTCAGTGCTGCAGGTGACATCGTGCTCGAAGGCGATCACAACTTCATCTTCGTACTCACCCCAGAACGCCTGCTTTACCTTCTGATCGGCAAACCTGCGATCGAATTCGAGTACATCTTTTTCGACGAATCACACAAACTCTCAGGCAAGAACAGCCGCGCCCCGTTCTACTACCAAACCGTGACAATCCTTCAACACCGCCACAAGCCACCACACTTCGTCTTCGCTTCACCCAACATTCCCAACCCAGAGGTATTCCTAAGGCTGGTTGATCCAAACTCTGACGAAAATGAAACCAACGCGGTCGCAACCCAGTATTCGCCAGTCGCACAGTTCAAATACCTCGTCAACCTGCACGAAAACACCATTTCCAGTTACAACGACCACACCCAAGAATTCACGCACCTAGCCTCACTTCAAGCTCAGGACGCTACCGTACAGGGCATAACCCGATTTGTTAGTGAATCATCACGAGGTTCAGATCACCGTGGGCAAACCATCGTGTTTCATTCTGCCCGACATCACGCAGTGCAAGCGGCACGTGACTATGCCCAGGGTTTGGCAGACCTCAACGATAAAGACTTGGACGCTCTCGCAAAAGACATCGAACGCGACGTCCACGAGGACTACTACCTCAGCGATCTCATCCGTAGAGGCGTCAGCTACCACATCGGCTACCTCCCACCAGCAATCCGCGAACGCATCGAAGGCCTGTTCCGCGAAGGCAAAATCTCGACACTATTTTGTACCAGCACGCTTCTAGAAGGAGTCAACCTTCCCGCCGACAACCTCGTCATCACAACCAACAAAATCGGCAGAGCAGGAATGACAACAGTCGACTTCAAGAACCTGATCGGCCGAGTCGGACGTATCGAGTTCAACCTCTACGGCAACGTATTCATCATCGTGGGCAACCAACTTGCATCCGAGCAAAAGGCAAAGGAACTCCTGCAAGCGAACGTTCCTGCACAGACGCTATCCGTGCAAACCGACTCACAAATTATCAGCAAGAAAATGAAGCAAGGAGTCGTTGCTGATCTTCAAGAAGGACAGATCGAGTTCGCCAAGGGAGATGAAAGCTACGAGCGCTACAACATGAAGCGCAAATTCGGACTCATGCTCTTACGCGACATCACCACAGGACGTCAAAGCCTGGTGCGTGAAGAATTCTCCGACTACCTCGACGACCAAACCATCAGCCGAATCCGAGAGTCCTTCGCGCAAAGAGAAGGGCAACAAGACGACGACATCAACGTATCTGTCGACCAAGCAGAATCCTTAACTCAAGCTGTCCGAGCCGGACTCAAATACCCGCGCATCTCTCCAGACGGGAAGTTCAACTACGACGAAACTCTCGCGTTTCTCGAAAGGCTCGCCTCAATCTTCAAATGGCGCGTCTACGACCCCGAAACACTCGGAAAAACAGATAAGTACGGCAACCAGCTCACGATGCTGCGCTGGTACACCGTATTGCTTACACAATGGATGGAAGGTCACGGACTCCGTTCGATCATGAACCGTGCCCTCCAGTACCGCCTGCAACAAGGAACGCTCTACATCAAAGGGCAAGGAGAGATCCGTTACGAGAACACGCTCCAGCACCGCAACATCGTCATCAGTGAAATCCTGAAAGTTCTTGAAGACGTCATCCTCTTCAGCCTGTCGAACTACTTCCTCAAATTCTCCAACGAATACAAGAAGGTCCACGGAGTAGAGCAGTTCGACAACGACTGGTACGAATACGTCGAGTACGGCACGACGAAACAGAAAACCATCCTTCTCCAACGGCTGGGATTCACCCGCGAGAGCGCCACCTACATTCGAACCAACGTTTCCAATGCAATCTTCCTTCACGAAGGAAAGCCCCACCTGAACCCGATTCTTCTCGAAAGCTCGAACATCAACGTCCGCAAAGAAGCCAACGAAATCAGATACAACGTGCCAGAAGCCTTCTCGATGCCAGATTTTATGTTCTAGCCCCCGCACTAGGTACCCGCTAACGCAAGCACTCGCCCAGACCCCCTTGGCTTCAAACGGACGCCACCCCAGTGGGCGTTACAGCGACGACCGTCGGATCGCCAAACCTCCAGCGAAGTAGCGAGCAGCCCCAGAAACAGCAAAACCCCTGTTCAAAAGGGGTTCAAGGGCTCAAGCGGCTTTTATCATTTTCGACGTCTAAGTATCCACTTAGACGTCGGATTTGATAAGTACCCTTTTACGTTAGCGAGTATCGCTTAGGGGGTGTGAAAAATCGCTTGCGCTAGCGGGTTTGGGTTTTGCGTTACCTAGTATCGTGTTTTCCCTGTTCGAGTAGGGTTTCGAGGTTTAACTCGCTAACGGATGGCAGGTGACGTTCGCTGAAGTGCCCCAGGTTTTCCCACCTACTCAAACGGAAGAAAATCTGGGGCACTTCAACTTGGTGGTGACTCCGCCATCGCTCTTGTTGGGCATTGCTATAGGCGGCTGACATGTGGTCGGCGTGGTGGCTAGTCAGTGATCAGACTCGTTATCTTCGCCTGGGACGTGTACGAAGAATTGCGAGGAGATTGCAAGTAGTTCGCGCATAAGTTCGTATTGGCCACCGTGCATGTTCCAGATTTCATCTTCGCCTGCGGCTTCTGGTCGTTCGTAGATCGACGAGGTGGTGTTGACGTCGGCTAGCCATCCGTTGTCGTAGTAGTCCATGAGCGGTTTCATGGTTTCGTTGAACGCTTTGATGGATTGGAGCCCTTCGCATGCTTTCTCATAGGAGGCGCGGGATTTCATCAGATTGTCTTGGGCTACGTTGAGCCGTGCAAGGCTCGCCTGCTGCTCTGGCGTGTAGTTCGATTCTGCTGTGTTGTCGTTCATATATTCAGTGTGACACAAGCTGTAGGTGTCTGGTGCTAAATGTATGGTGCGGTTTCGTGTCGTTCGCTTTAAACGGGGTGTGGTGAAGTGTCCCAGGTTTTCTTCTGTTTGAGTGGATGGGAGAATCTGGATTATGTCGAAGGGATTTGATTAGGAAGCGAAAGAGCAGATTGTTCGTCTGGTGGAGGATCTGGAGTGGCCTAAGAATTAGGCCCACTCGGTTTAAGTGTTGACCGTGTTTTCTTGTTTCCATTGTTCCGCGTATTTCCGTGGGCTGAGGTAGCCGAGTGAGGAATGCGGATGGAAGTTATTGTAACGTGATGACCATTGGGCCACGAGTAGGCGGGCATGCTCGAGATTCTCGATACAGTTGTCCTCCAAGAGTTCGTCTCTCATCTGGTTATGGAAAGACTCAACGAACCCGTTATGCCAGGGCTGGCCTGGTGGGATGAACGCCTGGATCGTCTCATCCTCGGCTGCCCACTCCTGGAGCGCATGAGCGATGAACTCGGGCCCGTTATCCATCCGGATCACCCGCGGGCGCCCGCCGTGCTCCAGACAAGCCACGTCAAGGAGTTCGGTCACCGAGACCGCGTTAATGTTCTTGTCGACCGTGAAGGCGAGGTGTTCGCGGGTGTATTCATCGATAATGTTACAGATTTTGATTGTCTTGCCGTGCCAGGTTGAATCGAACTGGAAGTCCAACGCCCACACGTCGTTCGGGTACTGGCCGGCAGGAGCATCACGATGGGTATCGGCAGCTAGACGCTTGCGCTTCTTCCTAGGCAAGACACGCAAGCCCTCTTCACGCCAGATCCTGCGGAAAGTCTCGCGGCATATCCCGTACCCTTCGGCGAGGGCGGTTCTCCAGGCGCGCCGGTGTCCCCACCGGCGATGATCCTTAACGAAGTCGTGCATCCACGCCCGTAGGTCCGCGTACTTATCCGGCTTGTTCTCGCGGGTCCTAGCGCGCCGGTAAGCACTGCGAGAGAGCCCAACAATCTGGCAGGCAAGTCTTTGGGAGTAGCCCATCCCGACCAGATGCCAGACGGCATCATGGCGGCGAGCTGGGCTTAGAAGTTTCCCTCCGACAATTCTTTCCACGCCGCCTTTTCCAGCTCTGCCTGACCTAGGAGGCGTTTGAGGCGCGTGTTTTCCTCGCGCAGGCGCTGGAGCTCTTTCGCCTCGCTCTTGGTCATCGCCCCATAGGTAGCCTGCCACCTGTTCAACGTGGCTTCGCTAATCCCCAACGTGGTCAGGATCTGAGCTGTAGTTGATCCCGATTCCTTCAATTCCCGCGCCCTATCGAGCTTACGAACAATCTGCTCGGGAGTATGCTTGCTGAATTTCTTCACCATTCATCCATTCTCCCCACCCACAGGCAGGGCATCAATGGACAACACTCAAGTCACCTGGACCTAAAAACCTAGAGCACTCCAACGGTTTCGGCCGCATCCGCCCATATATGCAGATGCGGCTCAGGTCATCCCGCAGATTCTAAGCGCGAGGAGTGCCGCGGCAAAACTGGCCTCGGCCGCCCAGATTACCGGTGTCCATCCGGAGTCATCGGTCCGCGGCCACAGCTCCCGACACCGGGCCCAGATTATCGGTGTGGCCAGCTATTGCGCGTGTCTGTCTTCCCCATCGTGCGTAGAATGAAACACCTGACAGGAAAGGACTTGACATGCCTCAGCCCCACAGAATCATCCTCGACTGCGACCCCGGTCATGACGACGCCACCGCCATCCTCATGGCCGCCAAGCACCCGGCAATTGACCTCCTCGGCATCACCACGGTTCACGGCAACCAGACCCTGGCAAAAACCACACGCAACGCCCTCAACGTGGTGCAGTACCTCGGCCTGGACGTCAAGGTTTACCGCGGGTTGGAGCACCCGATGGTGATCCCGAACCGCCTGGTGGAGGAGCGCGTCCACGGCGACTCGGGCCTGGACGGCCCCGTCTTCGCCGAGCTGACCCGCGAGATCGAGGACAAGCACGCGGTCCAGTACATCATCGAAACTCTCCTCGCCTCTGACGGCGACATCACGCTCGTCCCCACCGGCCCGCTCACCAACATTGCGATGGCGATGCGCCTGGAGCCCAAGATCATCGGCAAGATCAAAGGCGTCGTGCTCATGGGCGGCAGCTACCAGCTGGGCAACGTCACCCCGGCCGCCGAGTTCAATATTTGGGCCGACGGCGAGGCTGCCCACGTCGTCTTCAACAGCGGCGTGAAGGTGACGATGATGGGCCTGGACATCACGCGCAAGGTACTCGTGCTGCCGCACGTGCTCGAGCGCATGGCCAAGCATGACAACCCGGCTGGCAAGCTGTTCACCGACATGATGGGCTTTTTCAACTTGTCGCAGAAGCGCACCTTCGGCTGGGAGGGCGCCCCGCTTCACGACCCGACGACGATCGCCTACCTCATCGACCCTTCGGTCATCACGGTTAAGCACATGCGCACCGACATTGACCTGGGAAGCGAGGCCTCCTACGGTCGCACGAACTGCGACATCTTCGGCATGTCGGAGAAGGAAAAGAACTCCGACGTGGCGGTGGACGTGGATGTGGAGAAGTTCTGGGACATCGTGGAGGAGTGCATCAAGCTCTACGGCTAGGCCGCGCTGTCACCCGGCGGCCCGCGCCGCCTTCGTCGCCTCCTCGACGACGCCGATCAGCTCATGGCCCATCGGGCGCAACCTGGCAGACAACGCTGCTCGGCACACGCAAAGTGTTTTCTCGTCACCTAAATCGGCGATTTGAGTGACGAACAAACACTTTTGGTGACGCGAAACCGAAGCCAGCCCGCCGGGGTGGCGGCAGGCCTGCCACCTGGGCGTTCAGTATGTGGGCGCACGTGGCACCGGGGCCTGATTCATGGCGAAATATACGTGTTCGCACAACACTGCACGAAAGTGAATCAATGAAGAAGCAATTGATCGCCGGGCTTGCGGTTCTTGCGCTGAGCCTCGGCTCTGTGCCCGCAATGGCCGCACCAGAACCACCGCCCGCACCACCCGCTCCGTCCACGACCGCCGAAAAGTCGGTAAAGACCGTGCCCGTCATCGTCACGCTCGACTCGGGCGCAGGCAAGGTTGACGCGACGGCGAAGGCGCTCGCGGCCAAGTACAACATGACGTTGCGCCGCCAGTTCAGCTACCTGGTCAACGGCTTCTCGGCCTACATCCCGGCAAGCGCGATCGCCGAGCTGGCGCGCGAAAAGGGCGTGGTCGCCGTCGACCGCATGCGGGTTTACTACCCGTCAATGGAGTCCGCCACCACGCTGACCCAGGTGGACACCGCGGCCGAAAACCACGGCGTGGACGGGGAGGGGCTGGTGGTCGCGATCGTCGACACCGGCATCGACATCGCCCATCAGGACATGCGTCTCGACGACGGGGTGGACACCAAGCTCGCCCCCGAGCCCGGGTTCACCGCGAAGGTGCCCTACGGTTACAACTTCGCCGACGGCAACACCGAGGTCAAGGACACCACCGCCTCCCAGCACGGCATGCACGTGGCCGGCATCGTGGCGGCCAACGGAGGCGAGGATGCCGACGTCGCCACGAACGGCCGGATCAACGGCGTGGCCCCGAACGCCCAGCTGCTCGCGATGAAGGTCTTCTCCAACGACCCGAACCGCACCGGTGCCGCGGCCGACGACATCATGGCCGCTGTCGAGGAATCCGTGCGCCGCGGTGCTGACGTCATCAATCTCTCGCTCGGCTACCCCAACGGTAACGAGGGCCAGTCGGTGGGCGAGCAGCGCGTGATCGCGAAGGCTCGCGCGGCCGGCGTCGAGGTCATCGTGGCCGCGGGCAACGAGGGCCAGAACGGCTCGCCCACGGGCGTGAACGACGACGCACTCGGACTCCTCGACGACGGCACGGTCGGCTCGCCCTCCACGGGCACGGGAGCCTGGTCGGTGGCGTCGGTCGAGAACGCCACCACGATCAACAGCCGGGGCGTGGCGAAGAACGACGCCGGCGAGTACGACTTCGCCCACCAGCTGCAGGCCGGCTCCACTGACGGCACGCCGATGGAGATCGTCGATGGCGGGCTGGGCAAGGTTGACGACGTGCTGGGCAAGGACTTTGCCGGGAAGTACGTGCTCATCCAGCGCGGTGAGATCCCGTTCAGTGACAAGTTCCTCAACGCCCAGGCGGCGGGCGCTGCCGGCGTCATCGTCTACAACCACGAGGAGGGCGGGGATGAGTTCGCGGGCATGGCCGGCCTGGAGAACGTGACAATCCCGGGTGCCTTCATCGGCCACACGGACGGTGTTAAGCTGCTCGAGATGATCGCCCAGGGCACCACCACCGTGTCGCTCACCAGCGAGGCGCTGATCCAGGCCAACCCGGCGGCGATGACCCCCTCCACGTTCACCTCGTGGGGCGCCGGCCCCGAGCTCGGCTTCAAGCCGGAGATCGCAGGGATCGGCGGCAACGTGTACTCCACGGTCAACGACAACCGTTACGAGACCCAGTCCGGCACGTCGATGGCCGCCCCGCACGTGGCCGGCGTCGCCGCGCTCATGATCCAGAAGGCCGAGGGGGACGGCACCGGGCGCTCGCGCGCAGAGGTTGTGCTGCGTAACCGCGTGGCCCTGTCGAACACCGCGCTCATCCTTGACCACGACGGCGTGCCCTACGCTCCGCGGCAGGTGGGCGCCGGCCTGGTCCAGGTGGACGATGCACTTGACACGCAGGTGTACGCCACCGTGGGCGGCGAGCCGGTGGTGGCGCTGAAGGAAGTCGATGGGTCGACGTCGTTCACGGTGACGCTGGAAAACGACGGCGACATCGATCGCGCGTTCACCGCGGGCGCCACGTGCGTGGTTAACGAGGACGAGGTGAGCAAGGAGTTCACCACCACCTACTGTTCGGACACGGACGCGATTGCGGCGTCGGGCACGGAGGTTATCGTGCCGGCCGGCGGTAGTGCCGAGGTCACGTACACGCTGAGCGTCTCGGGCGAGGACCACTGGACGCAGGGCTGGGTCACCTTCGAATCGAAGGACGAGGACCAGCCGGACCTGTCGGTGCCCTACCTCGGCTTCGCGGGTGACTGGAACGCCGAGCCGATCATCGACAACCCCGCCTACGAGGGCTTCGATGCTCCGATCCTGTCGGACGGCGAGACCACCTTCACCCAGACCTCGCTCTACACCTTCATCAATGAGGGCCTCTACACGTTCGGCGACGGCGAGCAGTTCATTTCGCCCAACAACGACGGGCTGGCCGACGCCGTGTTTGCGAAGGTGGCGTTGCTGCGCAACGCCAAGCGCGTGGAGGTGTCGATCCTGGATGAGAGCGAGAAGGTGGTGCGTGAGATCGGCTCGCAGGACGAGCTGGTCCGCCCCACGCTGAAGGAGCAACTGGAATCGCCGGTCAACGCCGCGCAGACCGACTTCTCCGACATCCGCTTCGACGGCAAGGTCTATAACCCGCAGACCGTGGCCTTCGAGGACCTGCCCGACGGAAAGTACTTCTACCGCCTCTCGGCCCGCATGGGTGATGCGTGGGAGCCGCAGACGCTCGACATGCCCTTCGGCATCGACCGCGTGGCGCCCGAGCTGGAGATCCTGTCCACCGAGAAGAACGACGACGGCGACTACGTGGTTCGCGTCAAGGTCACCGACGACTTCTCCGGGATTAATGCGGTGCAGGGCCGCTTCACCTGGCCCTCGTCCGTGGTGATCAGCGCCGGCGAGCCCGAGGATGACGTCTACACGATGACGATCCCGGGCGGCCTGGCCGACTCGGTGGGCTACTTCGAGATCTACACCTCCGACCGTGCCATCAACGTGGTGCGCAAGACCGTGACGCTGGGGGACAAGCTCGTCATCGAGTCCGAGCCGACACTGGCCGACCTCGACTACATCAACAAGAACACCGAGTCCGATCAGACCGGCGAGCTCCTGGTGGAGGACGGCAAGCTGGTGCTCACCGGCCGCGCTGCCTCCGACGTGGTCAAGGTCCGCGCCGGCGACGCCGAGGTGGAAGTCCCGGAGTCGGGCCGCTTCGAGATCCGCCCCAGCGTGGTGCAGGGCGAGAACACGGTGACTGTCGAGGCGTTGAACGCCGACGGCGAGGTGGTGGCTACGAAGACCTTCACCTTCATCTGTGACACGGAGCCGCCCGCCGTGACGATCACCTCCCCGGCGAACCGGGACGAGATCGCGGCACAGGTGGAGGCCGGAGTCGTGAAGGTCGAGGGCACCGTGGCCGACAACCTCGGCGCAGTGACGGTGAGCATCGAAGGGGACGAGGTGGAGGTGGTCGACGGGCGCTTTACCGCCGACGTGCCCGTCAGCCCCGGGCGGCTCACCCTGTCCGTCCACGCGCGCGACGCCGCCGGGAACCTGGGCGTGGGCACGATCGTGCTCGCACCCGCCGACGCGTCCACCCCGCTCGCCCTCGAGGCGAACCTCGGCTTCAACCAGAACTTCAACGTGGTGACCGCCGACGACGACGCGCTGAGCGCCGGGGAAGACGGCGAGTACACCTACCTGTACGCCGGCAGGTTTAACCGGGTGCCGGGCTCGTTCCTGGTGAACGGCGAGCCGGTAGAGGTGGCCGAGGACGGCACGTTCGAAACCCCGGTTGCGTTGCGCGAGGGCATCACGGGCTTCAACGTACGTATCACGGATGTGGACGGCACGGTGCTGGTGGACAACAAGGTCAAGGTGCTACTTGACCTGACGGCCCCGAAGATCGAGATGAGCAAACCGGGGGTCAACCCTGACGGCGCGCTCTACCTGCGCGAGGCCGGCGAGGTCGAGTTCGCGGGCACGGTCTCCGATAACGCCTTCGGCTACGTGCTGTCCATCAACGGCGACCACGTGGACCAGTTCTTCACAATCGACGACCCGGGCGCAGCGGTCAACGCCCGCGACTTCGCCACGAAGGTGGCGGCCGCCGACGGCGACACCATCCTCGTGCTCCTCGAAGACCACCTGGGTAACGCGTTCGCACAGCTCATCCCCGTGGTGGTGGACGCTGTGGCGCCGGTGATTGAGGTGGATCTTGAGCCCGAGGCGAAGATGAAGGCCAGCGAGACCCGGACGGTCAATATCCGGGTCACCGACGATCACCTGTCGGACGCCACTGTGTACGTGGATGGCGAAGCCGTTGTGGCACGTCAGACCGTGGTGACGCCGGCGCCTGGCGCCGGGATCCTGCTCGACGAGGGTAAGGACCTGGTGGGTGGCCAGCCGAGTGCGGTGGCTCTGCGCGAGGCCGGAATTGAGGAAGCCGACGCCGATGGTGAGGCTGGTGAGGCTGGCGCCGTTGAGGGCGTGACCCTGTTGAGCTTCGAGGTCGGGCCCGACTTCGAGGTTGGCGAGCACGAAATCGTCGTGGACGCTACCGACAAGGCCGGCAACACGTCGGCGGCCGCGGTGCCGTTCGAAGTGGTCAAGGACCCGGACCCGGAACCGGACCCGGTTGATCCGACGCCCAACCCGGATGACACGTTCGTCCCGGGCATCGACGATAGCGACCTCACCGATCCCGATGCCAACGGTGGTCATACGTGGGTGCCGGGCCAGGTTGGCACGACTGACGGGCAGAAGCCGGGTACGCCTGGCGGGCAGGCTGGTCAGAAGGCGCCTGAGAAGGGATCGCTGTCCTACACGGGTGCAGCGGTGACGGGGGTGGCAACCCTGGCGGGAGCGTTGCTCCTGGTGGGTGCGCTCATCCGGCGCCGTGCTAACGCGTAACTAGCGCCTATCGGTTGGGGGCGGGCGGCGATGGCGCCCGCCCCCAACTGCATCCCGTGGCATTCAACTTGTTTCGCCACCACCACTCCGGTTTGCCGAAGCCTTGCGTTTCGGCACACGTAACCGGTTTCGACACACGCAAAGTGTTTTCCCGTCACCTAAATCGGCGATTTGAGTGACGAGAAAACACTTTGCGTGACGCGAAAACGAAGCCGGCATGCGGGAGGAGCGGCAGGCCGGCATGCCGGTGTGCCGGCCTGCCGGACCAGCCCGCCCAGACTGGCCGAGCCCGGCTAGAACTTGCGCAGCAGCACCTGGTGGCCGTGCACCTCGAGCCCGGTGGGCTCGAAGCCCAAGCGCAGGTAGAGGCGGTGGGCGTGCTCGTTCGCGGGGTCCACGGACAGCGAGATCCCGGCAGCCCCGGCGCCCCGCGCAATTTCGGTGACGCCGTCGATGAGCCGAGACCCGATCCCGTACCCCGCATACCGGCGCTCAACCGCGATCGCCAGCTCCGGCACGCCTTCGGCCACGTGCCCAAACCCGTGGTAGTCGTCGGTGCCCCACATGAGCCACGACCCGCCAGCCGGAACGTTGCCCTTCCATGCGATGAGTCCGCCGAGCTCCGGCTTCCAGTTGCCCACGTAGTAGTCGTGCCACTGGTCGAAGTCATCGGGGAGGTCGCCGAGTTCGTCGCCGAAGGTGTCGGTGAGGAAGTTGAGCCGAGCGATATAGGTGCGGTCGGATTCGGTGGTGGGCACAAGGCGCAGATCGGTGCGCGTAGACATCATGGTTATCCTTCCCGAACGAGGGTGGCGATGTGGGCGCCGAAGGCCTCGTCAAACTCGGCGCCGGTTTGCTTAAATCCGAGGCGCTCCCAAAACTCCATGGCCCCGCGGTTTGACACGGCCACCTCGGTGTACGCCGGCACGTCCGCGATCGCATACTCGAGGAGCGCCGTACCGTATCCGCGCCGCTTGACCTCCGGGCGCAGGTAGAGCCCGCCCACTCGCAGGGGTGCCGGATGGCCCGGCCCCATCGCTTCCACGAGGATGAAGCCAACGATGTCGTCGTCGTGCGTAGCGACCCAGGTGGTAGTGGGCCCGGGGTCGGCGAGGCGCGCCATCCACACCCCGTCCATGGAGATGGTGTGGCGGGCGATGACGTCGTCGGGAAGGAGGCCGCGGTAGGTGTCCTCCCAGGAGGTGCGGTGGACGTCGGCGACCGCGGTGGCGTCGAGCGCGGTAGCTGGCCTAATGCGAATACTCATAGGTCTAACGTAGCACCGCTCACAATCCCCGTTGGTCATTCCACCTATCCTTGGTGCTATGAATTTGACGATCGAGACCCAGCTCGCCCACCGCTCCATCCGCGAATTCACCGGGGAGCCGATCCCCGAGGAGACGATGGAGGCCCTGTTTGAGGTCGCGATGCGTACCTCCACCTCGCGCGGCCTCCAGCACGCGGCGCTCATCCGGGTCAAGGACCAGGCTAAGCGTGAGGAGTTGGCCACGATCGGCAAGCAGCCCTACATCGCGCGGGCGCCGGAGCTGATCGTGGGGATCGTGGACGCGCGGCGTTCGGTGCGCATCCGCGAGGAGCAGGGGCTGGATCCGGCGCCGGCGGCGTCGCCGGTGGTGTTCCGCGAGGGTTTCACGGACGCGGTACTCATGATCCAGTCGATGTCCGTGGCGGCGGAAAGCCTGGGGCTGGGCGTGACTCACCTGGGCTCGGTCCTCAACGACTACGCCCGCCTCATCGAGGTTCTCGCCCTGCCGCGCTACACCTTCCCGGTGCTCGGCATGATGCTCGGCAAGCCGGCGCAAAACCCGCAGCTCAAGCCGCGCATCCCCACGGGACTGCGCGTGATGACCGACGTCTACCGCGAGCCCGATTCGTGGATGGAGGCGCTGTCCGATTACGACGCCGACATGCACACCTACTACGACCTGCGCGACGTGAACCGGCGCGTGGATGCCTTCACCACCCAGGTGGCGCGCATCGGCATGCCAGGGCCGCAGGTGAACTTCTTCCGTTACGTGGAGGGGCAGGGATTCGACATGGGTCTGGAAAAGTAGGCCACAGCCAGGTTGGCCCTGTCGGCGGGTCTGTCCGGTCGGCGTCGGGAGACGTGCGGCTCCGGGCCTCCGCCATGCCCGCGGGGGCGCGGGAGGTTAGACTGGGGGGCATGTTCCATCCGTTGCAACAGCACATTGTTGAGACCACGGGCGTGCAGCCCCAGATTGACCCGGTGCGGGAGGTGGAGCGGCGCGTCCAGTTCCTGTGCGACTACTTGTTGGCTACGCACACGGCCGGCTTCGTGCTCGGGATTTCGGGTGGGGTAGATTCCACGCTCGCCGGGCGGCTGGCGCAGCTCGCGGCCGAGAAGCTGCGGGCCGAGGGGCACGAGGCGGCCTTTTACGCTGTGCGCCTGCCGTATGGCGTGCAGGCGGACGAGACTGATGCCGCCGCCGCGATGGCGTGGGTGGCCGCCGATCGCGAGGTGACGATCAACATCAAGGAGGCCACCGAGGGCATCGAGCGCGCGTACCGCGAGGCGATGGGCATGGAGATCACCGACTTCAACAAGGGCAACGTCAAGGCCCGCCAGCGTATGGTGGCCCAGTACGCAATCGCTGGCGACCTCGGGCTGCTCGTCATCGGCACCGACCAGGCAGCCGAGAACACCGTGGGCTTCTTTACCAAGTTCGGCGACGGCGGCGCGGACATCCTGCCACTCGCCGGGCTCAACAAGCGGCAGGTGCGGGCGCTGCTGCAGTACCTCGGCGCACCGGAACAGCTGTGGGCGAAAGTGCCCACCGCCGACCTGCTCGACGGCCGGCCGCTGCGCACCGACGAAGACGAGCTCGGCATGACCTACGAGGAGATCGACGACTACCTCGAAGGCAAGCAGATCTCCGACGGTGCGGCCGCCAACCTCGAGGGCAAATGGGTGCGCTCGCGGCACAAGCGCACCACGCCCGTGGGGCCGGAGGACACCTGGTGGCGATAGCCGGCCCGGGCGGCACCAGCGGCCGGCAGGACCGGGCGCGCTCAGGCCTCCCAGAGAGCCTGTATAGCGGCGGCAAGCGGGCGCAGGTTGTTGCTCTTGATCCGCTGGGTGTTCGCTGACGCGGTGATGCCCAGCCGCGTGGCGGTGTCCTGATTCGCCTCGCCGCGCAGCAGACCGAGCAGGCTATCGCAGACGCCTGGTTTGAGGCTGCTGAGGTGAGCGTCGATGAGGTGCAGGCCCGCGAGAAGCGGCGCCTTGATATCGGGAGAACCCGTCCGAACGCCGGCCCAGCCGGGGGAGGCCGCGAGGTTCTCGACGGCCTCAAGCCCTTCTCGTGCGTGCCACCAGGCGGAGCCATCCTGGATGCCGTCGCCGATGTCGACGATCTCGCCCACGCCGATCCCGAAACGAATGTCGGCGGCGTGTGCGAGCATGGAGAGGCGAAGGAGGTGTGTGGCGTGGATGGCCGAACCAAGTGTGGGGAAGTCTCCCTGGATTTCGTCGCCCACGGTCGGGGCGAGGTCGGCGGCCTCGGGTGGCAGGCTTGCCAAGCCTGCCATGAGCGCCTCATGTGTGTGGGCGCGGTGAGCGCGCGAGTTCACGAGGTCGCCGATCACGGCCACACGTGTAGGTTTATCCTTTATAGTTGCCATATGTAGATATTAACTTAATTCTGGATTGGGGGGGGGAAGGTGCTATACCTCGGCGTCCTGATATATGGCTTGTGTGCCATTGCGGCCATGTCCGGGAACGGACTGATCCGTGCCTTCATACGTCGGATCGATTCCAGTGATGTGCAGCCAGCTCGGATCGCGCTGCTCTCTGCTCAGCGCTCCCTTCCCGGCGGACGTTGGATCGGGATACTCGAGCGGCTCGCAACGTACGTTTGCCTGGTCGCGGGGTGCCCGGGCGGCATCGCGGTCGTGCTCGCCGTCAAAGGCTTGGGCAGGTACCCCGAGCTTCGTAATGACAACAGTGCTCGCGTGGGGGAGCTGTTTATTATCGGAACCTTTGCTTCTATCCTCTGGGCTGTGGCGTGGGCTGGGATCGCCGTCGCTGGAGCGCATGCCGTGCGTCACCTCGGGGGCTGAGCCGGCGGCCGGGTGCGGCTTGAATGGTCCCAAACGGCTAGAATCGTAACGACCAAGAATTTGACATGTGAAAGGTTTGTTGTGGCAAATCTGTTGAGCGCGTCGCCGCTCATGACGGTCTTCCTTGTGGTGGCACTCGGTGGGGTGCTCGGCATTATCCCGTTTGGCAAGCTCCGCTTCGGGGCAGCTGCCGCTTTGTTCGTGGGGCTCTTCATCGGGAACATTGTGCCCGAGCTAGGCGCTCAGCTCGGCCTGCTGCAAAACCTGGGCTTGGCTCTCTTCGTTTACATGGTCGGTTTGTCCGCGGGCCAGACCTTTTTCGCCGACCTCGCCCGCCACTACAAGCTCATGCTCGGCACGGTGTTCGCGGTCATCGTGGGCGCGGTTGCCACGATCGGGCTCGCCCCGCTGTTCGGGCTGAGCTCGGAGCTATCCGTAGGCCTCTTCGCCGGCGCGCTGACGAGCACCCCGGCGCTGGCTGCCGCGAACGCGGCGCTCGGCTCGGCCGAGCCGGGCGTCGGCTACTCGCTGGGCTACCCGATGGGGGTATTTTTCGGGATTGTCATCGTGTCGATGGTCGTGTCACGCAAATGGCCGGGGGGAAACGACACCCCGTCGGTCGCGGGGCAGTCGATCGTGGCGAACACGGCCGTCATCGAACGCGGAATCTCGCTGCGGGCCGTGCCGGGTTACCTCGAGCAGGAGATCCTCGTGTCTTACTTCATGCGCAACGGCAAGACCCGCGTGATCAGCCCGGGCGAGGAGCTCGAGCCGGAGGACCAGATCGTGGTGGTGGGCCGGGAAAACGCGGTAAAGGCCGCGATCGAGGCGATCGGCCACGTGCTTCCCGAGCACCTCGCTGACGACCGTTCACGCGTCGACTTCCGCTCCTTCACCGTCTCGCACAAGGAGCTCGCCGGCTCCACGGTGGCCGAGCTCAACCTGCCCGGCCGCTTCGGCGCCGTCGTCACCCGCATCCTGCGCGGGGACGCCGAACTGCTGGCGGGTAGCCACGAGCGCCTCGAGATCGGCGACCGCGTGATGGTCGCCTTCCCGCGCCGAGAGTACGACGCGATCGAGGACTTCTTCGGCAACTCCGAGCGGACGGTCTCCACCGTCGACGCCGTCGGGCTCGGCCTGGGTATGGTGCTCGGCTTGCTGCTGGGCATGGTGGAGATCAGCCTGTCGAACGGCGGATCGTTCAGCCTGGGGGCGGCGGCCGGCCCACTTATCGTGGGCATGATCCTGGGCTACCTGCGCCGCACGGGCCCGCTCGTGTGGCAGCTGCCGGGCGCAGCGAACCAAACGATCCGGCAACTCGGCCTGCTTCTCTTCCTGGCGGCGGTCGGCATCGCCTCGGGCCCGGCCTTCGCACAGACGGCGTTCTCGGTGGCAGGCCTCAAGGCGCTGGCGATGGGAAGCGTGATCGCGATCGTCGTCCTGCTTGTAACCCTGGTGATGGGCCGGATCCTGGGAGTGAGCGCGCAGCGCACGGCCGGCGTCATGGCAGGGGTGCTCGGCCAGCCGGCGATCCTCGCGTTCGCCAGCTCGAAGGAGGCCGACGAGCGAATCGAGGCCGGTTACGCCTCCGTGTTCGCCCTGTCGATGATCGCGAAGATCCTACTGGTCCACGTCATTCTCGCGTTCTAAACTCGCGGCTCGCCGCCATTTTCTGTGGATAATGTGGTGCGTGTGAATGCTGAGATCATCTGAGAGTGAAAACGATGATGATTTTGTGGAAATACCCAGACAGAGTTGGTGTTTACCCCGGTATTTCGGCTAAATTGAACGCTAGCGGTTCAATCCGAGCCGAACTGTAGGAACAAACTGAGAGGTAGATCTATGTCCCTCAACCGCACGGAGCTTATTGCCAAGATTGCCGACGAGTCCGGCCTCACCAAGACCGACGCCGACAAGGCCATTTCCGCTCTCCAGACCGTCCTCGTTGATGCCCTCGCCGCTGGCGAGGCCGTGAAGATCACGGGCCTCATGTCCGTCGAGCGCACCGAGCGCGCTGCCCGCAAGGGCCGCAACCCGCGCACGGGCGAGGAGATCGAGATCCCCGCTGGCTACGGCGTGAAGATCTCCGCTGGCTCCACCCTGAAGAAGGCTGTTGCCAAGTAAGTCACTTAAGGAAAGGCGCCCCTCGCGAGGGGCGCTTTTTCATGCCCGCGGGCAACGTGGCATCTCCCACCCGGGCTTGGCACGAAATTGTCGGAGGGGAGCAATAGACTGGAGGCATGTCTACCGATCCTCATTCTGATCCCCAGGCCCCGGGCGGGCCGGGCCAGCCGGATGCGCCGTCGTTGGCGCCGGAGTCGACCACCGCAACGCTGGAGCGCACGCGCGAAGAGCGTGAACCGGGCGATGAGGATCGCTACGCCCATTACGTGCGTAAGGATCGCTACACGCAGTCGGCGATTGAGGGCGGGCCCGTGGTGGCGCTGTGTGGGAAGGTGTGGACTCCGGTGCGTAACCCGGATCGCTACCCGATTTGCCCCACGTGCAAGGCGATTTACAAGAACCTGGGTGGTGGCGGGGGAGAGTGGCCGTTTGGCCCGAACCCGCCCGGCGGAGACGGCAAGTGAGCGCCCGCTCACCGCACCCCCGCTCTGTTTCAGTATCGGCAGCCCAGAACCTTCCTCCTGTCTACCCGCAGCGTGCTGCGTGGGGAACGGCTGGGTCTTTGCGCGCCTGGCAGGCGGCGGCTCTCGACCAGTACTTGGCCACGCTCCCTCGGGATTTCCTCGCGGTGGCGACGCCGGGCGCGGGCAAGACCACCTTCGCGTTGAGGGTGGCCACCGAGCTCATGGCGCGCAGGGTCGTCACTGAAGTCATGGTGGTGTGTCCCACCGAGCACCTGAAGTATCAGTGGGCGGATGCTGCGGGGCGCGTGGGCCTGAAGCTCGACCCGGACTTTTCTAATTCCCAGGCCAACCTGGGCGCCTCCTTCAACGGCGCCTGTGTCACCTACGCGCAGGTAGCCCGGGCCCCGCTCTTTCACCGTCACCGCACGTCGGCCCGCTCTACGCTCGTCATCTTTGATGAGATCCACCACGGTGGTGACGCGTTGAGCTGGGGCGACGGTATCCGCGTGGCCTTCGAGCCCGCCAAGCAACGCCTCTCGCTCACCGGCACCCCGTTCCGTTCAGATTCGGCGGCGATCCCGTTCGTCACGTACGAGTCCGACGTCGATGGCGTGCCGCGCTCCCGCGCCGATTACACGTACGGATACGCCGAGGCGCTTGCCGATAACGTGGTGCGCCCGGTCATGTTCCTCTCCTATACGGGCAGCATGCAGTGGCAGACGAAGCACGGGGAGGTAATGAGCGCCCAGCTGGGGGAGGCCATGACGAAGGACATGGAGGCCCAGGCGTGGAAGACGGCGCTCAACCCCTCGGGTGATTGGATCAAGGCGGTGTTCGGCGCCGCTGATGACCGGCTCACCGTGGTCCGCCAGGGCATGCCCGACGCCGGTGGCCTGGTGATCGCCACCGACCACAAGACCGCCCGTGCCTACGCCGATATCCTCGCCCAGATCACTGGCGAGGAACCCACGGTGGTGCTCTCCGACGACGACCGCGCATCCGACCGCATCGCCGAATTCTCCGCCGGCACGCAGCGGTGGATGGTAGCGGTGCGCATGGTGTCGGAGGGCGTGGACGTGCCGCGCCTCGCGGTGGGTGTGTATGCTACCTCCACCTCCACGCCCCTGTTCTTCGCCCAGGTGATCGGCCGCTTTGTGCGCTCGCGGTCGCGCGGGGAGACTGCGTCAGTGTTCCTGCCGTCGGTCCCGCACCTGTTGGGTCTGGCGGGCGAGCTGGAAAAGCAGCGTGATCACGCGCTCTACGTCGCATCGGACGATCCGGAGGATCTGCTCGAGGCGGCCAATCGCGCCGAAAAGGCCTCCGACGAGCTGGCGGGCGTGGGGTACGCAGCCCTCTCGGCGGACGCCACGTTTGACCGGGTGGTTTTCGACGGGGACGACTTCGGCTCGTGGGCCGCGGTCGGCTCGGATGAGGAGGCGGACTTCCTCGGCATCCCCGGCCTGCTCGAGCCGGACCAGGTGGCCACCCTCTTGCGTGAGCGCCAGGCGGAACAGAAGAAGGGTGCGGGCGCCACGGAGGCCCGCAGCACTGTTATAGATTCGCGGCGCCGGCGCGAGGCCCGCAAGCAACTGTCCAGCCTGGTGGCGGCCTATGCGGCGAAGACTCAGCGCCCGCACGCGCTCATCCACACTGACCTGCGCCGGGCGTGCGGGGGACCGGAGGTGGCACGCGCCTCGCTGGATGAGGTGGAGGCCAGGATCTTGAAGATCCAACAGTGGTTCGTCGGCAGGAAATAGGAGACGGGGCCGGGTCGCCAGACCCGGCCCCGCCCCATTCCGGGCGTTCCTATGCGCGGTGCTCTGCGATGTCCACCATGATGGTCGGCAGGGCCGGGTCGCCTTCGGAGAGGCGCCAGGCCGGGTACGGTAGGGCCGCGCGGGAGTTGCGGTGTTGCTCGGCGGCGTGGGCTAGGGAGTTGCGTGCGACGTACTGCTCGTCGACAACCCCGCCCTCGACCAGCTTGACCTGCAGCGGCCGGGCCTCGTGCTCGGCCAGATATGCCAGGCCCTCCTCCCACGAGTCGGCGGCCACCACGATCTCTTCGAGCGCGCGGCCCGTCTCATCGTGGGTGCGGCCGGCCACCTTGAGCCCGCCCACCGACGTCTTCGAGTCGGACTTCTTGGCCACGCCCTGCATGGTGCCGTCCGCGCGCTCGCGGGCCACGAGCTTGTAGACGAGCTGGGCTGTGGGGTGGCCGGAGCCGGTCACGAGCCGCGTGCCCACGCCGTACGAATCAACCGGCGCGGCACCGAGCGCCGCGATGGCGTACTCGTCCAGGTCGGAGGTGACAGTGATCTTCGTCGTCGTCGCCCCCAGATCGTCGAGCTGCTTGCGTACCTTGAACGCTTGCGCCACGAGGTCGCCCGAGTCGATGCGGACCGCGCCGAGCTCGCCGCCCGCCTCGCGTGCCACGCGCACGGCCAGCTCCACGCCCTTCTCCACGTTGTACGTGTCCACCAGCAGCGTGGTGCCAGTGCCCATGGTGGCGATCTGGGAGCGGAAGGCTTCCTCTTCCGAGTCGTGCAGGAGGGTGAAGGAATGGGCGGCGGTGCCGATCGGGCGGATCCCGTACAGGCGGCCTGCCTCCAGGTCGGACGTGCCGGTGAACCCGCCGATCACCGCGGCGCGCGCGGCCGCCACCGCGGACCATTCGTGGGTGCGCCGGGCGCCCATGTCGAGGCAGGGGCGGTCGTGTGCCGCGATCGTCATGCGCGAAGCGGCGGTGGCCACAGCCGAGTCGTAGTTGAGGATGGACAGCAGCACGGTTTCCAACAGCACCGTCTCAGCGAACGTGCCCACTACGGTCATGATGGGCGAGCCGGGGAAGTACAGCTCGCCTTCGCGATAGCCGTAGATGTCGCCGGAGAAGGTGAAGTCGGTGAGGAACGCGAGCGTCTCTTCGGACACGACGTTGGCCTGGCGCAGGTAGTCAATCTCTTCGGGCCCGAAGCGGAAGTTCTTCACGGCCTCGAGTGCGCGCCCGACGCCGGCGACCACACCGTAGCGCCGGTGGCCCGGCAGGCGGCGGCCGAAGACTTCGAAGACCGAGCGGCGGTTCGCGGTGCCGGACTGCATCGCCGACTCAATCATCGTCAGTTCGTACATATCAGTGAGCAGGGCAGTGCTCGTCTTATTCGTCATGCTTTCAAGGTTACCCTCTTGGCAAAGAGATTCCGCATCGTTTCACTGCTTGTTTGCGCACCGAATCTGGGGCGGTGGTCTACTATGGAAAATGTGGTAAGCGGGAGTCAGAGAATCGAAAAACCGATGTCGAGCCCACGCGCGAGCCTGGAGCAGTCGGCGTCGTGCTGGCGCACCGTTGTGCATAATGACCCGGTGAATCTCATGACGTATGTGCAGTGGGTGTTCGAAAGCTACTTCTCGATGGGCCCCTCGGTGGCGTATGCGAAGATGATGGAAGTGCACAATGCCGGCCGCGCGATTGTCTCTACGGGCCAGCGCGAGCAGATGGAGCGCGACGCCCAGGAGATGCACACGTACGGCTTACGCGCCACGATTGAGGAGGCCGAATGCTGACGGCCTTCCGCATTGCCCGCGGCGGGTATTTGGCTCACATTGACGACGACGAGCGCCGCGTCCTTGCCGGCCTCGTCAAGGACGCGGTCTATTTGCTCGGCTCGGACGTGGAGCATGAGGCGGAGCGTAGGTCCCAGACGGTGGACCCGGACGATCCGCTCGCGGAACTGGAGGCCGACGTCGTGGACATCGCGGACGCGATCGCGGCGGAAGGTGAGCCGAGGGCGCGGGCCCCGTATGACGTCGTCGTCGAACATCTCCTGCCTGACATGAGCGAGGACCCGGACGAGGCGAAAAAGCTGCGGGAGCTGACGGAAACGTCGGTGGCGTCGCAGAAGATTGAGAACCTTGTGACCGTCTACCTGGGTCTGGAATCGGCGCGCGGGAGCGGGGACGTGCTCGTGGCCAACGAGGACGCGCCGGCGTGGATGAGCGCGCTGAACGATGTGCGGCTCGTACTCGCGGCAAGGCTCGGCATTGACGATGACGCCGCCTCCCGGGCTGTCGAGGAGCGCGTGCGGCCCTTTCACAGCGGCGATACCGACGCCGAACCCAGCACGGACGATGTGCTCGCGATCGTGTATTCCATGAGCACCTGGTGGCAGGATTCACTGGTGACGGCGGTGAGGAATAAAGCCCTGCGAAGGTAATATTCACGATATGAACGATTCACCCATTGGCGTGTTCGATTCTGGTGTGGGCGGGCTAACGGTGGCCCGTGCGATCATGGACCAGCTGCCTGGTGAATCCATTACCTACATCGGCGACACCGCCAACAATCCGTACGGCCCGCGCCCGATCGCGCAGGTGCGGCGGCTCGCGCTGGGGATCATGGACGAGCTCGTGGATTCGGGCGTGAAGATGTTGGTGATTGCGTGTAATTCGGCGTCCGCGGCTGTGCTTCACGACGCGCGGGAGCGCTACACGGCCTCCAAGGGGATTCCGGTGGTGGAGGTGATCCACCCGGCGGTGCGCGCGGCGGCGCGCGTGACCATCAATAACCGGATCGGCATTATTGGTACGCGGGCCACGATTAAGTCGCGCGCGTATGAGGACGCGTTCGCGGCGGTGCCGAGCATTACGCTCACGTCGCGGGCGGCGCCGCGGTTCGTGGAGTTCGTGGAGAACGGGATCACCACTGGGCCGGAGCTGCTCGAGGTGGCCGAGGAGTACCTGGCGCCGATCAAGGACGCGGGGGTGGATACCCTCATACTCGGTTGCACGCACTACCCGATCCTGGCGGGCGTGATTTCTTACGTGATGGGTAACGACGTGGCGCTGGTGTCGTCAGCGCAGGAGACCGCGCGCGACGTGTACCGGGAGCTCACGGCACGCGACTTGCTCCGTGACCCGCAGTCCCCGGCCCCCACTCATAATTTCCAATCCACGGGCGACGCCCACGAATTCCAAACCCTTGCCCGCCGGTTCCTCGGGCCGGAGGTTGCAAGCGTCCACCAGCTGAAGGGAAAAGCATCGTGAAACTGACCATTATCGGGTGTTCGGGCTCGATGTCGGGTAAGGATTCGCCGGCGTCGGCCTACCTGCTCCAGGCCACCGGGGTGGATGAGACGGGCCAGGAGCGCGTGTGGTCGATCGTGCTCGACTTCGGCCCGGGCGCGATGGGGCACCTGCTGCGCTACGCGGACCCGGCGCGGCTGGACGGCATGTTCCTGTCCCACCTGCACGCCGACCACTGCGCCGACATCGTGGGCATGCAGGTCTACCGGCGCTGGTACCCCGAGGGCGCGCTCGGCCCGATCCCCGTGTTTTCTCCTGGCGACGGCGCCGCCCGCACTCGCGGAATTGCTGACGACCCGCTCGAGGAGACCTACGCCGGTGAATTCGAATTCCAGCAGATCAAGCCGGGCGACTCGGTCAAGGTGGGCCCGATGGAGGTGAAGTTTTTCGCGGGGTGGCACTCGGTGCCGGCCGTGGCCATGCGGATCACAGGGCCATCCGAGGCCGATCCCGACCGGCGCGTGACCATGACGTACACGGGCGACACGGATTACGTTTCCACCGTTATCGACGCCGCCCGCGGGGTGGACCTGCTCCTGTCCGAGGCGGCCTTCGAAGAGGGACGCGACCTCGTGGAGGGCATCCACATGACCGGCCGGCGCGCCGGCGTGGTTGCCAGCGAGGCCGGGGTGGGACGGCTGCTGCTCACCCACCTGCAACCGTGGACGAATCCCGTGCGTACCGTCAAGGACGCCCGCGCTGTTTACGACGGCGATGTTGAGACCGTGCAGGCCGGGGGAGTGTACGAGATCTAGGCGCCCGGGTTGGCCGGGGCGTTGGCCCGCAGGGCGGGTGTGAGCTGGGCGCGAGCCGGGCGGTGGTGTCGTGAGCCTGGATGCAAAGTGCGTGGGCGGCGTCGGGACGCGGAAAAGAATTGTCGGAGGCGGGGGGGTAGGCTGAAGGCATGAGTGAAATGAGTAGAAAAGATGGGCGCGCCACCGATCAGCTGCGCCCGGTTCGTATTACGCGCAACTACCTTGAGCAGGGCGAAGGCTCGGTGTTCGTGGAGTTTGGGCGCACGAAGGTGCTGTGTGTGGCGTCGCTTACTGAGGGCGTGCCGCGCTGGCGCAAGGATTCGGGGCTCGGGTGGGTCACGGGTGAGTACGCCATGCTTCCGCGCGCTACGGACACGCGATCGCAGCGTGAGTCGGTCAAGGGTAAGGTGGGCGGCCGCACGCAGGAGATCTCGCGGCTGATTGGCCGCTCGCTGCGCGCGGTGGTGGACTTTGCGGCGCTGGGGGAGAACACGATCGTACTCGATTGTGATGTGCTGCAGGCTGACGGCGGCACGCGCACGGCCTCGATCACGGGTGCCTATGTGGCGCTGGCGGACGCGGTGGCGTTCGGCATTGACAAGGGCTGGATCAAGCCGCGGCGCGGAACGCCGGTGTTGCGCGATTCGATCTCGGCGATCTCGGTGGGCGTGATCGATTCGGTCCCGTGCCTCGATCTGCCCTATGAGGAGGACGTGCGGGCTGAGACGGACATGAACGTGGTCATGACTGGCTCGGGCACGTTCGTGGAGGTGCAGGGCACGGCGGAGGAAGCCCCGTTCTCGCGCGCGGAGCTGGATGCGCTGCTTGACCTGGCGGCGAAGGGCAATGCGGAATTGGCGCAGCTGCAGAAGCTGGCGCTGGAGTCGGAGGGCCCTGTGGCTTTGGGAGGGTTCGCATGATCCTCGCCACCCGCAACGCTCACAAGGTCACCGAGGTGCGGGCGATCCTGGCCCCGCTCCTGCCCGGAGGCTTCGTGCTTGGGGCCGTGCCGGGGGATCTGCCCGAGCCGGTGGAGGACGGGGCCACCTTTGCTGAGAATGCGATCATCAAAGCCACCCAGGTGGCGCGCGAGCTCGGCGTGCCGGCAATTGCTGACGATTCGGGGCTGTGCGTGGACATCATGGGCGGGGCCCCCGGCGTCTTCTCCGCCCGCTGGTCCGGGCGGCATGGGGATGACGCGGCGAACCTCGATCTTCTGCTGGCCCAGCTGGCCGACGTGAAGCCCGAACAGCGTAGGGCAAGGTTCGTGTGTGCGGCGGCGCTGGCGTTGCCGGACGGGAGCGTTGTGGTCGAGGAGGGGCAGATGCGCGGCACCCTTCGCTACGAGCGGGCGGGCACGGGCGGCTTCGGTTATGACCCGGTGTTTGAAGCCGAGGGCTACGGGGTCACGAACGCGGAGCTCAGCCCGGAAGACAAGAACGCGATCTCGCACCGGGCGCGGGCGTTCGCTGCGCTCGCCCCGCACATCGCAAAGATCCTGTAGCCGGGCGTCAGTGCCCGAGTAGGGCGAGCGCCTGGCGCACCACGTGCAGGTGCTTGGGCAGGATCTCGGCCTGGAGCTCGGGGGTGTGGAGCTCGCCGGGGGTGAACCAGTTGACCTCGAGGGAATCGGAGGAGACGTTGCAGTCGCCGAGTACGGGGATGATGTAACACAGGGACACGGCGTGCTGGCGGGGGTCGTGCCAGCCCTCGCCCGGCGTCGGGAAGTATTCGGCCACGGTGAACGGCACCAGGGAGGCCGGGATCTGGGGCAGGATCATCTTGCCCAGGTCCTTCTCCAGGTGGCGGCGCAGGGCCTCGCGGATCTTCTCGTGGTAGAGCACCCGGCCTGAGACCAGCGATCGGGTCAGGCCCTCATCGGTGACGGTGAGGAGGAGGCCCATGGAGGCGAGCGAGCCGTCGTCGTGAAGGCGGACCGGCACGGCGTCGACATAGAGGATCGGCACCTTACGGCGCACGTACGTGAGGTCCTCGGGGGACAGCCACGGGCCCATGTCAGAAGATGCAACGTCACTCATACTTCGATTGTGCCAGCATCGGGGGCCCAGTTCGGGTGATAATCGGACAATTTGCCACCGGTGAACGTGTGGGGCGCCGGTGGAGGGTGCGCGTGTGGCAGAGTGGGGGCGTGGAGAAAATAGAGAGGCCCTTGATGGGCGTGGCGCTCGTGTTCTGCGCGATCATGCTGGTGATCGGCTGGGTGAGCGTGGGCATGGCGGGCTGGACGTCAGGGTTCATCGTGACAGCGGTGCTCGGCACGGTGGCGGTGGGCGCCGGCCTGTGGGGCTGGCGCGAAGACTCGGCCTACTGGGTGGGCACGGGCGCGCTCGGAGCGGGTCTGCTGTTTCCCACGGTCGCGGGGATCGTGCCGATGATCCTCGGCTTCATCATCTTCATTTTGCTCATCAGCCTGCGGCTCTTTTTGAACGCTTAGGAAAGAAGGAAATATGTCTGACGTACGCCTCACGGTTGGCCAACAGGCCCCCGACTTCACCCTTGACACGGTGGACGGACCCGTCACCCTGTCGCAAGAGATCGAGCGCGCCGAGCAGGGCGTGATCGTCTACTTCTACCCCCGGGCCATGACCCCCGGCTGCACCACCGAGGCCTGCGACTTCCGCGACTCGGAGAACTCGCTCAAGTCCGCCGGTTACACCGTGATCGGCATCTCGCCCGACTCCGTGGACTCGATCCGCAAGTTCGTGGACAAGGAGTCGCTCAACTTCCCGCTCGCCTCTGACCCGGACAAGGCCGTGATGAAGGAGTGGGGCGCGTACGGGAAGAAGATGAACTACGGCAAGGAAGTGGAGGGCGTCATCCGCTCCACGGTAGTGGTGGGCAAGGACGGCAAGGTCGTGCTCCCGCTGTACAACGTCAAGGCCACTGGGCACGTGGCGCGCGTGCGCCGGGAGCTGGGCGTCGACGCGTAGGGCCGAGCCCCGGGGCGGCTAGTTGAGGGCCTCCGGGCAGGGTGTGGGTGAGCGTGCCCCATCCTGCCCCGGAGGCCTTCATGGTTCTCGCCCATGTTGCCTGGGTGTTTGGGCGGCGCGCTTTTGGGAATGGGTGGCGCCGACGATACACTTTCAGTGAGCGCGAGTGGCGGAATTGGCAGACGCGCTGGATTTAGGTTCCAGTGCCCTCGGGCGTGCGGGTTCAAGTCCCGCCTCGCGCACCACCCATTGAAAAATCCTGGACGTTTTTGGCGCGATCTCCTCATATAAGAAGATCGCCGCGGAATCGTCCAAGAAAGTCTCATTGCACCCGGCCGCGCGCCCGGCCGGCCGCAGCTGGCCTACGCCTCCCCGTAGAGCTCTCGCAGCTCGCGCGCATAGCGCCGCGCCACGGCTTCACGCTTGACCTTGAGCGAGGGGGTGAGCATCCCGTTGTCCACGGTCAAATCGGGGTAGATGACCGCGAACTTACGGATGGACTCGGCGCGGGAGACCGCCTTGTTCGTCTTGGTGATCGCCCGCTCGAGCGAGGCGAGCACGTCGGGGTGCTGGGCGGCCTGCGTGACGTCCATCGTCGGCAGATCATGGGCGGCGAGCCACCCGGGCAGCATCTCGGCGTCCAACGTGATGAGCGCGCCGACGAACGGCTTTTGGTCACCCACCACCACGATCTGGGAGATGAGCGGGTGGGAGCGCAACGGGTCTTCGAGCGCAGCGGGGGAGACGTTCTTGCCGCCGGCGGTGACGATGATTTCCTTCTTGCGCCCGGTGATCGTGAGGTAGCCGCGCCGGTCGAGGGCGCCGAGGTCGCCTGTGTGGAACCAGTCGTCGTCGTCAAGGACCTCGGCGGTAGCGTCGGGGTTGTTCTGGTACCCGCGGAAGACTTGGGGGCCGCGGACGAGGATTTCGCCGTCGTCGTTGAGCTTGATTTCGGTGGCGGGCATGGGCGTGCCCACGGTACCCATCTTGATGGAGCCGATCGTGTTGACGGTGGCGGGGCCGGTGCATTCGGTAAGCCCCCAGGCCTCGACCACGGTCAGCCCGATGCCGCGGAAGAAGTGGCCGGTGCGCTTGCCGAGCGGGGCGCCGGCGGAGACGGCGTAGTGGCAGTTCTCGCCGATGATGTTCGTGATCTTGGAAAAGACGAGCTTGTTCGCGATCGCGTGCTTGAGCGAGCGGAGGGGCCCGCGCCCGCGTTCGGAGTAGGCGACGGCGACATTGGCGGCCCAGCGGAAGATCTTGCGCTTGAGGCCGGAGCCGGCCTTGGCCTCGGCAGCGTTGTAGATCTTCTCCAGCACGCGCGGCACCACGAGGAGGGCGGAGGGCTTGAAGGTCTTGATGTCGGACAGAAGGTTTTTGATCGAGGGGGTGTGTCCGACGACGCCGCACCCTCCGATTGCGAAGAAGAACACGGCGCGGGCCATGACGTGGGCGAGGGGGAGGAAGAGGAGGACGCGGGTGTCGGGGGAGTCGATAATGGTGTGCATGTGCGGCAGGGTGTTGAGGGTGAGGTCAACGAAGTTGCCGTGCGTGAGCTCCACGCCTTTGGGGCGGCCGGTGGTGCCGGAGGTGTAGATGACGGTGGCGAGGGTGTCGAGGGTGAGGCGGGCGCGCCGCGCGTCGATCTCGGCCTGGTCGACTTTCTCGCCTTGGGAGTAGAGCTCGACCAGGGCGTCTTGGTCGAAGGCGAGCACGCGGCCGAGGAGGGGCGTGCGCTGGGATTCGACCAGGAGCTGCTGGGCGTGCGTGTCGGTGATGGCGAAGCGGATGGCGGAGTTTTCGAGGATCCAGCGCACCTGTTCGGCGGAGTCGGATTCGTAGATCGGCACCACGACGAGCCCGGCGCTGAGAGCGGCCATGTCGATGAGGCTCCACTCGTAGGAGGTGGCGGCGAAGATGGCGATCGCGTCGCCCTCGCTGAGCCCTTCGGCGACGAGGCCGCGGGCGACGGCGTCGACGTCGGCGAGGTAGTCGGTGGTGGTCATCGGCGTCCATACGCCAAGCGTGCTTTGGCGTTCGATGCAGACCTGGTCGGGGTGGGATTCCTGGCGGCGTGTCAGGAGCCACGGGATGTTCATCCAGGGCTCGGGCTTGGTGTAGCGCTTTTCGGAAACGACGCCGTTCCTGTGCTTTTTGACCATGGTTCCCCTTCGATCGACCGATAAGGCTACGTTACCGTAGCTTGGGGGGTGAGGTGAAAGGGCTGGCATGCGGTGCCTCACATTGGATCGGGGCTCTTTGGCAAAGCTCCCGTGGTGGGGAGGGGTGCGGCGGTAGGATGAGATCATGAAGATTGCGCGACTTTCCCTGGATCAAGGCCCCCGCTTCGCTGTCGTTGACGAGACCACGGGCAACTACCACGTGCTTGCGGATGACCCGCTCTACGCCGAGGTCAAGCCCACCGGGCAGATCGTTTCCGCCAACGAAGCGAACCTCGTTGCGCCCATGCTCCCGCGTTCGAAGGTGATCGGCTTTGGTGACAACTACAACCGGCCCGATTATCGCCCGGACCCGGCGACCGTGCCCACCACATTCTTGAAGCCGAACACGGCCGTCGTCGGGCCGAATGTGCCGATTGTGGCGCCGGAGTGGTCGGGGAACATCATTCATGAGGCTGAGCTCGCGGTCGTCATCTCTCGCCTGTGCAAGGACGTGCCGGTGGAGCGCGCGAACGAGGTGATTTTCGGCTACACGGTGGGTAACGACGTCGCGGACGGGCTTACGCAGAAGTCGGACTTGCAGTGGGCGCGGGCGAAGGGCTTTGATACCTCGTGCCCGATCGGGCCGGTGGTAGTGACCGACCTCGATATTTCGAACCTGGAGATCACGCTGGCTGTGGATGGCGAGGTGAAGGGCAGGGGCACGACGGCCGACCTGACCCGTTCCGTGCCTGAGCTGGTGGCGCTCGCCTCGTCGATGTTCACGCTCCTGCCGGGCGACATCCTTTTGACGGGCGCTGCGTTCCCGTCGATCCCGGCGGGCCCGGGCATGGAGGTTGTGTGTTCGGTGGAGGGGATTGGCGATCTGCGCAATCCTGTAACCGGATAAAACGGACAAGAATAGAGTATTTGCGCTGGTCAGAGTAAGGGCCTTGCTTGTGCTCGGGGATGACTTGGGCGCCCGCCAGGGCGCCGATAACGTGGGCCGGCGGCCCTGGTTCCTGCTTGGAATGGGCTGTACCCGGCACAAGTTGTGAACCTGAGGGCGCCCTCTATCAGCAACACCGATAAGCGGCTCTTGGCATTGCCTATTGCGGATTAGCGTTGCATTTCTACAGGGGAGAGCACGGCCTCGATCTGGTCGATCGCCCGGCGCAGGATCGGCCGTGGAGTGGCGATGATCGCGCGGGCGAAGTGCTCATACCCGGCGCCACACGAGCTCCCGGGCGTGAGGGCCACGCCGGCGTGCTCGCCCAGCCATGTGGCAACCGGTTCGCCGACCCGCCCCTCTCGGACGGCCTCGCTGAAGTCGAGCCAGGCGATGTACGTGCCCTCCATGTACTCCATTGTGACGCCGGGCCAGCGCTCGACTGCGTCGGCGAGCAGGTCGCGGTTGCCGCGGATGTAGTCGACGACGTCGGCCAACCACTCCCGCCCGTCCGTGTAGGCGGCCACGGCTGCGCCCGAGCCAATCGTGGACGTCATGTTCGCCGCCCACCCCAATGCCGGCTGCAACCTCTCCGCGAGCTCCGGGTTCGTCACCACCAGCTGCGCGCACTTCAGCCCCGGGATGTTCCAGCCCTTGGAAGCGGCGATGGCCATGACGGTGTGGGAAGCGGCGGCGTCAGAAACTGAGGCGTAGGGGACGTACTGGCCGTCGAGGACGAAGGGGGCGTGGATGTCGTCGGAGAGGACGATCGCGCCCGGGAACTCGGCAACGACGCCGGCCAGTGCCTCTAGCTCCGCGCGCGAGTACACACGCCCGGTCGGATTAGACGGGTTGACGAGGATGAGCACGCGCGCCCCAGCCTCAAACCCGGCGCGTATCCCCGCAAGGTTCAGCTCAAGCCGGCCCTCCACCCGCTGGCAAGGTACCTCGATGAGAGGCCGCCCCATCGCCGGGATGAGCTGCACGAAGCTCATGTACGCAGGCGTGGGCAGGATGACGGGGGAGCCGGGAGAGGACAACGCGTCGATGATGAAGCGAGCCGAGGAGACGACGTCGGGAACGGCGTGGACGGCGTCGGGCGAGGGAGAGAAACCGGAGATCGAGGAAATCCAGGCGGAGGCGGCCTCGGCGAGAGCGCGCGAGTCGGCGGCAGAACGGTAGCCGATGCCGGGAAGGCTCGAGAAGCGGGCGAGGACGTCGCGGACGGCGGGAGCTACGCCGAAGTCCATCTCGGCCACGAACATCCCAATGCAGTCGGGGAAGGCGGTCCACTTGAGGGAGCCAGCGGCGCGGAGGCGGTCGATCGTGATGTTGTCGAAATTCATGTTTCCAATCTATACGGAGTAGCCTAGTAACACTATGAGCACTGAAATTTCGAATGTTCGCGTCCGCTTCTGTCCCTCGCCCACCGGCATGCCCCACGTGGGCATGGTGCGCACCTGCCTGTTCAACTGGGCATACGCTCGCCACACGGGCGGCACCTTCGTGTTCCGTATCGAGGACACGGACGCCCAGCGTGACTCGCAGGAGTCCTTCGACCAGATCATCGACTCCCTGACCTGGCTCGGCCTGGATTGGGACGAGGGCGTGGGCATTGGCGGACCGCACGCCCCTTACCGCCAGAGCGAGCGTATGGACATCTACAAGGATGTGGCGGCCAAGCTGCTCGAGGCGGGTTACGCCTACGAATCTTTCTCGACGCCGCAGGAAATCGAGGAACGCCACCGGGCGGCGGGGCGCGACCCGAAGCTGGGCTATGACGGCTTCGATCGCGACCTGACCGAGGAGCAGAAGGCGGCTTTCCGGGCTGAAGGCCGTGCGCCGGTGCTACGCATCCGCATGCCGGATGAGGACGTGACGTTCAAGGACCTGGTGCGCGGGGAGATCACGTTCAAGGCCGGCTCGGTGCCCGACTATGTGATTATGCGTGGCAACGGCCAGCCGCTCTACACCCTGACCAACCCGGTGGATGACGCGCTCATGGAAATCACTCACGTGCTCCGCGGCGAGGACCTGCTCTCCTCCACCCCGCGTCAGATCGTGCTCTACGACGCGCTCAAGGCCATCGACGTGGCCAAGCAGACCCCGCTGTTTGGCCACCTGCCCTACGTCATGGGCGAGGGCAACAAGAAGCTCTCCAAGCGTGACCCGGAGGCCAACCTTCTCCTGCACCGCGACCGCGGCATGCTCCCCGAGGGCCTGCTCAACTACCTGGGCCTGCTCGGCTGGTCGATCGCCGCGGACCGCGACCTGTTCAGTCGCGAGGAGATGGCCGAGGCCTTCGACGTGGCCGATGTCAACCCTAACCCCGCCCGCTTCGATGACAAGAAGTGCGTGGCGATCAACGCCGAGCACATCCGCATGCTCGACGTGGAGGATCTGCGCGGGCGTCTCGTGCCGTTCTTGAAGTGCGACGGCGTGATTGAGGCTGAGTCGTACGAGGCCGCGGATGAGGAGGCGCGTCGCCTTCTCGACGCTGCCACCCCGCTCGTCCAGACCCGCATCCAGCTCCTCGGCGAGGCGCCCGCACTCATGGGCTTCCTCTTCAAGGGCGCCGACGAGATCGAGTACAACGAGAAGGCCGTGGCCAAGCTGCGCGACTCCGCGCCGGACGCTCTCGACGCCGCCCTCGCGGCCTTCGAGCAGATCGCACCCGAGTCCTGGGACGCGGAGACGATCAAGGCCGCCGTGGACGAGTACGTGGTGGGCGGACTGGAGCTCAAGCCGCGCTTGGCCTTCCAGCCGCTCTTCGTGGCCGTGACCGGCACGAACGTCTCCCTGCCTGTGGTCGACTCCATGGCGATCCTCGGCAAGGACGAAACGCTCATGCGCCTGCGCCGCTTCCGGGCCACGCTATAGGGGCGGGGCGCGGGGCTGGCCCGCAGTGCTGGCGGCGGCTGGCGACTTTTAAAAACATCTGGACGATTCCGGGGCGGTCTTTTCATATACGAAGATCGCCCCGGAATCGTCCAATTAATTCACATGGCGACGCGAGCGTTTAGCGGCCAGGGTCGCGCAGGTAGAGCGTGGAGCCCGGCGTCCAGCCCGTGATCATGCCCGTTCGTGTGCTGCTCGTGCTTTGTGCGTCGGACGGGGTGCGGATGGGGAGTGGCGCGTAGGTGATCTCGAGCGCGGCGGGTACGCTCAGCCGCACCCCGTCGTAGTCCTGGGCGATGGCCTCCCAGTCGAGGACATGGGTGATGGGTGCGTCGATGCCCGCCCACTCGTCGTACAGCTGCGGGTTGCCCGCGAGTGCGATGGGGTAGCGCGAGATGAGCGCGGCGGCGTCGTCGGCGCTGGTGATCTCGACGACGCGCAGGTCGTCCCGGATGAGGGTGAGCCGGTGGTCGACGGCGAAGTCGCCGGCGTCGTCGCCGTAAACCTCGCACGTCGAGACGATGGGGACGTCGCCTGGCTCGAAGGCGGTGGGGTCGACGGGGTCGAAGGCGAGCCAGACGTCGCGCGGGCACTGGGAGGTGATCCACCACTGGTAGTCCTCGATGAGGGGCTCGCCGGCGCGGACTGTGCGGCGCGCCTCGCTGCGCCGGTGCTGGACGTAGGAGAGCGGGCGGGCCTGCCAGTCCACGCGCCCGAGCATGCGGGCAACGAACGCGTCCATGGCCGAGCGCTGGTCGGGGCTGGCGAGGGAGTCAACGCAGATGCTCTGGAACTCGCCGAACGCGTAGGAGACAGTGGCGTCACTGATTGCGCGCTGAATAAGGGCGGGGGTGATCACTCCCGCGGCGTCGGCGGCCGTGAGCCAGGCGAGCACGGCGTCATGAAAGGCGCGGATGAAGGTAGTGACCTCTGGCAGTGGGGAGGATGCGGTCGGGACCGGCAGGTGGCCGGTGAGGGCGGCGCCGGCGTCGGCGGCGGGAATGGTGACGAAGGCAAACGACGAAGAGTTGGCGGTGGGGATCGCCTCGACGAATGGGATGTCCGGCAGGCCGCTGGCCCAGGCAGGCCGACCGTCCGTGGAGTCGGGGGAGAAGCGCACGGCGTCGACGAGACGGCGGGCCGCGGCGCGGCCGAGGTGGCCGGGGTAGACCCGGACGCGCGAGGGGTCCCAGGGGAGCGTGGGCGGCCGGTGGCGGAGTCTCACGAGGGCCTCCTTCCGCGGCAAAAATACTCAGATCAGTGTAGCTCACAACCGGCGTGATTCCCTTCACGCCCAAAGATTTGCGTGAAGGCGCAGGCCTGCGTAGTATATCTATTCGTTGCACTCCTTGGGAGTGACACCATGGGGTATGGTGTAATTGGCAGCACGAGTGATTCTGGTTCATTTAGTCTAGGTTCGAGTCCTGGTACCCCAGCGAAACAGCAAGATCACTTGTTGCTTCACCCGCAAGGGTTAGGCCCCGTTCGTCTAGCGGCCTAGGACGTCGCCCTCTCACGGCGGTAACACCGGTTCAAATCCGGTACGGGGTACAGATTGGCTCCGAGCTTCGGCTCGGAGCCTTTTTCGTTGCTGTCGAGTGCCCGAGTTGCCGACTTGCCGAGTTGCCGCGCTCTCGAGCGCCGGTGTTCCCGAGCTCCCGCGCTTGCGCAGATGTAACACTAAGCCGCAATATGCAACGCCAATAGGCGGCTTTTTGCCGTTGCGTATGGGAAATTAAGGTTGCATATGCGCGGGGCAGGGGGCAGCGGCTGGCGTGGGGACCTTTGGGCGGAAGGGAGGAGGGGCTGTGCGTGCTCGTATGTGACAGAGGTCGCGCTGAGCTGGTTTTTCTCTTCCGTACCCTTTGTGTAAAGTGAAACCCGACGATCTTCGTCAAGGCCCCGTTCGTCTAGCGGCCTAGGACGTCGCCCTCTCACGGCGGTAACACCGGTTCAAATCCGGTACGGGGTACAGAATGGCTCCGAGCTTCGGCTCGGAGCCTTTTGCATTGCCGGCTCCAGGCATCGGGGCCGGTGGCGCGCCTTATCGGATTCTAGGGGCGGTTGCAACACTTAAGTGATGAGTTCGAGTATTTTCTCGGATGGTTTTCCCAGTTTAGTGTTTTACGTGGGCGGTCGTTGAGTTCTTCGGCGACGGCGTCAAGGTAGGCCTCGGAATAGACGGATAGGTCGGTTCCTTTGGGGAAGTATTGACGGACCAGGCCGTTGGTGTTTTCGCTGGTTCCGCGTTGCCAGGGCGAGTGCGGGTCACAGAAGTACAAGTCCATGTCTAGCGCTGCTGTTATTGGTTTATGGAGAGTCATTTCACTGCCTTGATCCCAGGTCAGTGAGTTACGTAGCAGTTTGGGGAGGTGCTGCATTTTCGTGATGACGGCCTGCCCAACGGCCAACGCGTCGTGCCCGTTGGGCAGGTGAAGCAACATGGTGAAACGGGTAGGGCGTTCCACGAGACAGCCTATCGCGCTTTTACTAGCGGCCCCGCATATGAGGTCTCCTTCCCAATGACCGGGAATGGCACGGTCTTCCACGCTGGCGGGACAATCACTGATCATGACCATCGGGTCACGGAAACGCGGTGTTATTTCCCGGTCATGTTCTTGTGGGTTTCGTCGGCTTCGTCCGGTGCGTAGAGCGTGTGTGACTTCGAGTTTGAGCGGTTCTTAGGCTTGGACGTATATAGCTTGGTAGATCGTTTCGTGGCAGGCGTGCATGGCTTTATTATCCGGGACAGTCCGTGCCAGCCAGGCCGGGATCTGCTCGGGGCTCCAATGCTTGCCAGTTTGTCTTGCACGGCTTTGAATAAGTGGTGGTTAGCAAGTATTTTGGGGTTTTGGGGCGTAGTGGTGCGGGCTCTGGCATGTCGCCACGGTACCAATCCACGCTTGGCGCTTCATTGCGTCCACTGGTGCGAGTGCGTCCGTTTCTCCAGAGCTTTCCTGTTCTTTTGGATACAGCAACAGCAACGGCGGCTGCGGTGAAATTCATGCCGCTTGCAAAAAGCTTGAAGTATCGTTCCCGGCGAGCTATTAATTCTTCCTTGTTCATGATGCCCCTTATGAGAGGGTGTGGCAACAATCACTAGAACTCGCCGAGATCTTGACAGCGGGGGGGGAGCGCGAGACTCATATTTAGCGCATTGTGGTCAGTGTCTACGCCTTGGCCCCAGGTGCAGTTTTCCCACGAAATCTCATCGAATACAACGCGATTCGAAACCACTGGAGGAAGAATGTTTGTCAAGAAGTTTGGCGTAGCCGTTGCGGCTGGCCTGGCCGCCATGGCATGGTCGACGCCTGCGGCGTTCGCTGCGGATGCGGTCACGGATGCTGAGGCTGCGGTGAAGAACGCGCAGCTTGATGTCGATTACTTCTGCGCTGCAGAGTCTGAGTACTACGACATGGCGAAGTGTGCGGATGCCGAGGATGCTCTCGCTGACGCGAAGGCAAAACTTGAGGCTGCTAAGGAAGCCGGGGCTGCTGATGTCGCCTCTCCGGTCCCGGACCAGACGAAGGCTGACCTCGAAGATGCGCAGCTCGATGCCCAGTACTTCTGCGCTGAGGGTACTGAGTACTACGACATGGTGAAGTGCGCTGACCTCACTGCACAGATCAAGGATCTTGAGAAGAAGGACGCCGAACTCGATGCCACTTGGTTCTGCGCTGAGGGCACTGAGTACTACGACATGGTGAAGTGCGCAGACGCGAAGGAGCGTCTCGGCGCTGGCTCTGGCGTCACCCCTGATGCCCCGGAGGTCACCCCTGATGCCCCGGAGGTCACCCCTGATGCCCCGGAGGTCACCCCTGATGCCCCGAGTACTGCTCCCGACAATTCGCAGTCCGATGCCAAGAAGCCTGCTGCTGATGCCACGAAGCCTGTTGCTGAGGCGAAGGCCCCCAAGGCCAAGGAGGCTAAGGGCACCCTTGCTAACACCGGCGCGAGCGTCGCCTCTCTTATGGGCGCGGCTGCTGCCATCGCTCTCGCGGGTGGCGTCATGGTCGCTCGCAAGCGCGCCTAAGTTTCATCTGAGCGGGTCGCTACCCGCTCTCTGAAGATGTGGCCCCGATTCTTCGGAATCGGGGCCACATGCCTTGCGGTAAGCCTTCGAGGTGGGTGTTCCGCAGGATACGAGACTTATAGGTCAGGTTGTGTTGATTTTTGAGCTGTCTTTCGTTGCTACAAAGCCGAAAGGTGGGGGTTGGACTCGTTGTGAGTTGAGTTCTTGGTTGGCCAGGTCGTGTTGGTTTTATCCCGGTTTTTGATTGATGTTCTGCGGTAAGGTCGGGGTTTGAATCGGCTTGGATTGGGGAATGGGAAATCCTCGATGCAAAATCTGTGGTGGCACGACGCAAAAATGAGGCTCAACTCGAGAAGGTAGGCCAAGGTTCCGCTGTGTTGCGTGTAGGGCAAGCCAGTCTCGGCGTAATGATATCCGTGCCCGGCATTTCAGTGCGTTCTTAGACTTCGTCACCGGCAAATACACCCTGGCCGATTACGGGCCCAAGGGACGCACCATACGACGGCATAACGAACCATTTTGGCATCTATGGCCAGTTTCTCCATTGGTTGACGAGGTTAACCATGTGGTCTTTGTTGACGGGATCTACCTGTTCCACAAGCTGGTGGTTCTTATTGCCTGCACCAAGACCCATGTTCTTGGCTGGTACGTGGCCAAGGGCGAGACCACGCGTGCCTGGCAAGCACTGATGTCTAGGAACGCGCCCCCAGATGTTGTCGTGTGTGATGGTGGGCAAGGCATCGCCAGTGCGGTGAAGACCACCTGGCCTACCACCCGGATCCAACGCTGTGTCTTTCACGCCTATAGCGCGGTCAAGCGTAAGACCACCACCCGGCCACGCACTCAGGCAGGTGTTGATCTCTACGGTCTTGCTCAGGCCTTGCTTGAGGTCACTACCTTTGACCAGGCAGTGGCATGGATGAGCAAACTCGCCACCTGGAACACCACCTACAAGGAATTCCTAGCCCAGCGCACCCGGCTACCAGACGGACGTTGGGTTGCCACCCATGCTCGGCTGATCCAGGCCAAGAACTCCCTCAATACGCTGGTCAAACAAGGCACGCTGTTTACCTACCTCGATCCCGCCCTTGACCTTGAAGGTGACCCCGTTGCCAGGACGTCGAACCTGATCGAGGGCGGGATTAATACCCAACTACGCTGCGTGCTACGAGCTCACCGTGGCATGAGTCTTGATCACCAGGTCAAGACCGTTTTGTGGTGGTGCTACCTGCACACCGAGTTCCCTGCCACCCCAGCACACATCCTTAAAACCACGATCACCGACCAACAAATCATTGACCAATTCGACAAGGCCAGCCACCGCGCCCAAGCACAAGCCGAGATCGACAGGTGGGGAACCGTAGCTAACTGGACCGACTTCTACCACAGCGGAACCTGGCACGAAACCTACTAAACCGAAACCAACATGTTTTGGCCTATAAGCCGCGTTATCGGCGTCGCGCACCAAGGTCCCGCCGGTCTGCCCGACAGAAGTCGTGAATATATTGGCTGCCGGTGGCCCTGGGGGCCTAGTGGGCCTCAGGTTCACGAGTTGTGTCGAGCGCAGCCGGTGCCGGGCAGGAATTGGGGTCGTCGGTGCGCGTTATCGGCGTTAGGCAGCCGGGTGCGGCCGCGCGGTTCCCGGCCGCGCGCCAGGGCATCTGCTGTACTAAACCGCAAGATGCGATACAAAATAACGGGAAATAAGTATCGCATCTTGCGGTTTAGTGCAGCGTTTGTGGACGCGGCGACCCCGGCAACCCGGCCTACGCCAGCCCGCGCCTCTCGAGCAGCGCCTCGGCGCGCGGGGCCCGCCCGCGGACGGCCACGAAGGACTCCATGGGGTCACGGGAGTTGCCGCGTGAGAGCAGTTCGGCGGCGAGCGTGCGCCCGGCGTCGCGGGTGAGGCCGCCGGCCTCCTGCTCCTTGAACCAGTTCTCCAGATCGGCAACCAACACTTCGGCCCACATGTACGAGTAGTAGCCGGCGTCGTAGCCGCCGCCGAAGGTGTGCGCGAAATATGCGGAGCGGTAGCGCGGGGGCACGAGCTCGTGGAAGATGTTCATCTGTCGCAGCGCGCGCTCCTCGAAGGCCTCGAACTCAGCCGCGTCATCCGGAACCTCGTCGGCACGCAGGCGGTGCCAGGCCTGGTCGAGGAGGGCGGCGGCGAGGAACTCGGTGGTGTCGAACGCCTGCCCGAAGGTGGCGGCCTTGGTCAGCGTGGCCGCCATTCGCTCGGGCATCGGCTCGCCCGTCTCGAAGTGACGCGCGTAGGAGGTCATGACCTGCGGGTGGTAGGCCCACATCTCGTTCAGCTGCGAGGGCAGCTCCACGAAGTCGCGCGGAACTTCGGTGCCGGCGAGCGAGCGGTAGCGCGTTAGGGACAGCATCCCGTGCAGGGCGTGGCCGAACTCGTGGAACACGGTGATGACGTTGTCCCAGCTCAGCAGGCACGGCTCGCCGGCGGCGGGCTCGGGGAAGTTGCAGTTGTTGAGGATGACGGGCTTGAGCCCATCGCGGCTCGAGCCGTCCACAGCCGAGTTCATCCACGCTCCGCCGGACTTGCCCTTGCGCCGGTAGAAGTCCGCCTGGAACAGGGCGATGCCCTCGCCGTCCTCGTCCAGCACCTCCCACGTCTTGCACGTGTCCACCCAGCCGGCGATGTCTGGGCGCGGCTTGAAGGTCAGCCCGTACAGCTTGCCGGCGGCGAAGAAGATGCCGTTTTCCACCACGTTGTTCAGCTCGAGGTAGGGCTTGAGCGCCTCGTCGTCGAGTCCGAGCTGTCCGCGCAGCTTCTCCTGGTAGTACGTGTAGTCGGCTGCGCCAAGCCCGACGCCGTCCGCCGCGGCCAGCTCCTCCAGCTTGGCTCGGTCGCGTTCCACGGCCGCTAGAGCCTTCGGCGCCACGGCCCCGAGCAGGTCCACGATCGCCTGCGAATCCTTCGCCATCCCGGCGTCGGCCACGGCCTGCGCATGGTGCGGGTAGCCGAGCAGTTCGGCGCGCTCGGCACGGAGCCTGGTGATGTCCAGTACGAGCTGGCGCGTGTCGGACGAGGCGTGCCCGCCCAGGCCACGACTGAGCGAGGCCTCGAGCACCGCCACGCGTGCCTCTGGCTTGGTGAGCGCCACCTGCAGGGTCTGGTTGGTGAAGTTGTCGAGCGCGAAGCGGTACGTGCCGTCCTCCTGGCGGGCGCCGGCCAGCCGCGTGTCGTCGACGCCGTCCACGTCAGCCTCGCTCAGCACCGCGGCGTTGTCGTCCATCGCCTTGATGACGCGCTGGGAGAATTCGACCTCGAGGGCGGATAGGCGCGAGTCGAGGTCGCGGAGGCGGGTCTTGCCGGCGTCGTCGAGCGTGATGCCCGAGCGCGTGAACGCCTCGAGCTCCTCGGTGATGTAGCGCGCGGTTTCGGGGTCGAGGCCGGTGAGGTCGATGGCGGCGAAGCGGTCGTAGATGCGCTTGTCGAGGCGGAAGGCGTTCGCGTGCTCGGACAGCAGGGGGAGCACTTCGGTCTGGACGGCGTCGAGTTCGTCACCACCGATCGAGCTCATGAGCGTGTAGGCGGCGTTGAGGGCGAGCGCGAGCGGAAGACCGGCCTCCTCGAGTGCGTCTACGGTGTTGGCGGCAGTGGCCGGCTCGGGGTTCGTGGCGATGCGCTCCCACGCCTCGCGCTCGGTGGTCATGAGCTCGGTTAGCGCCGGCACGATGTGCTCGGGCGTGATGGCGGCCCAGTCGGGAACACAGTAGGGGAGGGGGGATCGGGTAAGCAATGGATTCGTCATGGCTCGATTCTACGGGCGGGCCCGGGGTCTGCGCGAACGACGACGCCGCCGCGGCCCCACCGCTCATACGTGCTCTTTTGCCGCAATCGCTCCAAGCCCATATGCGGGCGTGTGCTGGTTTCGTTAGGGTACGGAAGTGTGGGCCGCCGCATCGGCGCGGGGTCAGGTCAAGGAGCTTGTCATGCTGTACGAAAAGGAACGCCAAGAAGTCGTTGATACCTGCCTGTTCATGGTGGAGGAAAACCTGGTGGTGGGAACCGCCGGCAACGTCTCGATCCGGATTGGGGACCATGTGGTTATCTCGCCCTCGGGCGTCGATTATGCGACCATGACGGCGAAGGACGTGGTGGTCTACGACATGGCGGGCAATCGCGTGGATGGCGATCTCAAGCCGTCCTCTGAGCTCCCGCTGCACATTGCTGTGTATGAGGCCACCGACGCCCAGGCGATCACTCACAACCACGCCTACGCCTCCACCGCGCTTGGTCTATTGGTGGACGAGATTCCGCCGTCGCACTACTACTCGGCGATGTTCGGGGGAGTGGTGCGGGTGGCGCCCTATGCGGCGTTCGGCACGGACGAGCTTGCCGACAACGTGGCCGCCGCACTGGACGGCCGCACGGGCGCCCTGATGAAGAACCACGGAGCGATCACGATCGGTCCGAGCCTGACCAAGGCCGTGAACCTCCTTCCGATCCTCGAATACATCTGCGAGATCCAGTTGCGGGCGATGTCCACGGGCGCGCCGATCGCACTGCTTGATGAGGAGCAGATGGCCGAAGCAGTGGTGGGCATGGCCAGCTACGGCAAGCAACCCGAACGAAAGTAGTCAATCCAAGAGCGAGCCTGCCAGCCCCGGCTGTTGATTCCAGCAGCCGGGGTTGCGCTTTTCTCAGTCGTTCATGTGCTCTGCACATATATTCAACAAGATCAAATGGTGGATTTATCATTCAACATTGTTGATACTGTTAATTAGCGCCGGTTGTCCCGGCCGGTCGGATTCAAAGAAGAATCAGGAGAACACAATGACCAAGTTGAACGCGGCCGATGGTCCGCTCGTTATCGCAGTTGACTCGTCCACGACCTCGTCGAAGGCCATCGTTGTCGATGTTGAAGGAAACGTCATCGCGCTCGGTAAGCGCGAAATCCCCCTTCGCACCCCGCACCAGGGATTCGGTGAGCACGATCCCGAGCACTGGTGGAGCTCCACGAACGCTGCTATCGCCGAGGCCGTGGCCTCGCTATCGATGGCCGACCGCGGTCGGATCGCCGCCATCGGCATCACCCACCAGCGCGAATCTTTCGCGCCCTTCACCGCTGACGGCACGCCCCTGCGTAACGGTATCCTGTGGCTCGACATCCGCGCGGCCGACCAGATCCAGAAGTACGGCACGCCCGAGATTCACCAGCTGTCGGGCAAGCCGGCCGACGTCACGCCCGCGATCTACAAGATGGCCTGGGTCAAGGAGCACGAGCCGGAACTGTGGGCGAGTGCTGACAAGATCGTGGACGTCCACGGCTACCTCGTCTACTGCCTGACCGGCGAGTGGAAGTCCTCGGTCACCTCGGCCGACTCCCTCGGCCTGTTCGACATTGAAAAGCTCGACTTCTCCGACAAGCTCATGGACATCGCCGGCGTCACCCGAGATCAGATGGCCACCCTCCACAAGCCCGGCGAGGTCATCGGCTACGTCAAGAAGGACATCCGCGAGTTCTGGGGCCTGTTCCAGGAAGTGCCCGTCATCTCGGGCCTGGGCGATGGCCAGGCGGCCGGCGTCGGCGCGGCGGCAGTGGACCCGGACGTGGCCTACCTCAACATGGGCACCGCGGTAAACGCGGGCGTGACCGCCACCGACTACCAGTACGGCCAGGTTTTCCGCACGCTCGCCGGCGGCATCCCGGACACCTACGTGCTTGAGGTTCTCCAGTCCTCCGGCGCGTTCCTCGCCACCTGGTTCCGCAAGCAGTTCGGCAACCCCGCCCTCAACGGCGGCCCGGACCCGGAGCTGGAGGCGGCGGCAGCGGCCCGCCCCGTGGGTTCTGGCGGCCTCGTCACCCTGCCCTACTGGAACGCCGTGCAAAGCCCCTACTGGGAGCCGATCGCCCGCGGCGCTGTGGTCGGCTGGCGCGGCACGCACGGGCGTGGCTCGATGTACCGCTCGTTGCTCGAGGCGATCGCCATGGAGATGGCGCGCTCGCTCAACGCTCTGCAGGAGGCCACCGGCACCAAGCTCACCACCGTGCGCGCGATGGGAGGCGGCATCCGCTCCCAGCTGTGGCGCCAGATCATGACCGATGCGATCGGCCTGCCGATGACAGCCTGCAAGGAAGACGAAATCTCCGCGCTCGGCGCCGGCATCGTGGCCATGTCCGCCACCGGCGTCTTTGGCGACAACTCGATCGCCACGGCCGCCAAGCACATGGCCCAGTTCACCGACTCCACCGAGCCGAATGAGGAAAACCACAAGATCTACGCCGAACTCGCTGACATCCAGGGCCGCCTGTACGCGGACCTGAAGGAGACCAACGATCAGCTCCACGAGTTCGCGCGCCGCTACCCGGACGCCGAAGTGTCCAACGAAGAAGAGTAGGAAGGAAACTGTCATGCCATCCATTGCAATCCTCGGTGCTGGAGCCATGGGCTCCGGACTCGCCAACGCGCTCGTGCGCGCGGGCTGGGAGGTGAACCTGTGGGGGACCTGGCTTGATGACCACCTCATCGACGCGATCGAGGCCGGCAAGCCGCACCCGCGCATCGACGTCGTGATCTCCGACAAGGTCAGCACCTTCCGCTCAGGCGACCTGAACATGGCGATGGCCGGGGTCGACGTCGTCGTCATGTCGGTCGCGTCCGTTGGCGTGCCGAAGGTGGCCGAGCTTGCCTTCGAGGGCATTTCGAAGGCCAAGGCGCTGTGGCTGACCACGAAGGGCTTCCTGCCTGCCGAGGACGGCACGATTGAGCTCCTGCCCGTCGGGCTCCGTCGCATGGCACAGAACGCCGGGGTCACGCTGCCGCCGATCGTGGCGATCGCCGGCCCGGTCAAGGCCAACGAGTGCGCGGCGAACGAGCCCACGGCCACGATCTTCGGGTGCCGGGACTACGACGTCGCCGTCAAGTACGCCCGCGAGGCACGCTCCGACCACTACGCGATCGAGGCCTCGGACGACGAGGTCGGCGTGGAGCTGTGTGCCCCGATGAAGAACGTCTACGCCATCATGCTCGGCATCGCCGACGGCCTGGAGGAAAAGAGCGGTCACCCGCACCACAACCTCAAGGCAGCGACCTTCGCCCAGGCGGTGCGCGAGATGTCGATCCTGTCCGTGGCGCTCGGCGCGAAGGAGGCCACCGCCTACGGCCTGCCCGGCGTGGGCGACCTCGAGGTGACCGGCCTGTCCGGGCGCAACAAGGTCTACGGCGTGCGCATCGGCCGCGGCGAAGGCGCGAAGGTAGCGCTCAAGACTATGGAGGAGCTCGAGCAGACAGTCGAGGGCGTTCCCGCTATCCCGCTCGCTATCAGGCTCGTGGAGCAGACCGGCGGCGTCAAAGACCGCCTGCCGCTCCTGTACGCGGCCGAGCAGATCGTCTACGGCGACGATCCGGACTACGCCAACATTTTAGCTCGGGCCGTGCTCCCCGCACGCCCGTAACAAGGAGAAAATATGCGCGCATACATGTTTTACGGACCCGGCGATCTTCGACTCGAAGACATCGAACCGGGCACACCTGGGCCCGGCGAAGTCGCCGTCGAGGTTAAGGCCGCCGCGACCTGCGGCACCGATCTCAAGTCCTACCGACGCGGCCACCCCACTCTTTTCCCGACGCTACCGGCGAGGTTCGGCCACGAGTTCGCCGGCGTCGTGACCGAGGTGGGGGAGGGCGTGACCGACTTCGCCCCAGGCGACCGCGTGGTCGCCGCCAACACCGCACCGTGCGGGCACTGCTGGGCCTGCTCGATCGGGCGCGAATCGCTGTGCGAGAACCTTGAGTACCTCAACGGCGCGTTCGCTGAGCAGATCGTCATCCCGAAGGCGATCGTAGAGCGCAACACCTACAAGATTCCAGACACGCTCTCCTTCGAGGCTGCCGCCCCGCTCGAGCCGCTCTCGACCGTGGTGCACGGCATCTCCGAGTCCGGCATCAAGCTGGGCGACACGGTGGTGGTCAACGGCGCCGGCCCGATCGGTCAGATGTTCATCAAGCTCGCCCAACTGCGCGGCGCCAGCGTGATCGCCGCCGACCGCTCCGAGGGTCGACTCGCGCAAGCCGAGGCCGCCGGTGCTCGCACCGTCAACCTCACCGGCCTGGAAACCCCGGAGGAGTGCGCCGCGAAGATCACGAAGCTCACCCCCAGTGGGCGGGGTGCAGACGTCGCTGTCGAGGCCGTGGGCCTGCCCCAGGTGTGGGAGCAGACTGTGCACTGCCTGCGCCCAGGCGGCACCGCCGTACTGTTCGGTGGCACGCCGAAGGGTGCGCCGTTCTCGGTGAATTCCTCGGACATGCACTACAAGGAGTACACGCTCAAGGGCGTCTACCACCACCAACCGCGCTACGTGAAGATCGCGGTCGAGCTGCTGACCACCGGCAAGTTCGACGGCATGTCGCTGTGTAGCGAGGTGCGCCCGCTCGAGGCGCTCGTGGAATCGCTGGAGGACATGGCCCAGGGCAAGGGATCGAAGTACATTCTTCGCCCCTAAATCCTGCGGTTGGGACCCTTCGGCGCCAGCGCCGGCAGGCTGAACGCCTTGCCGGTTGGCGACAAGGTGTGCTGGGAGGCCTCTCCCGGCACACCTTTCGTCGTCGTGCCCCGGCGGGGATACTATAGTGACACGTCTTGGTCGGCCGATACGAAGGATATGGTCGTGGCTCAGCTCAGTAAGAACGAACGCCAGCAGCTGCTCGCCGAGCACGTGCTCAACGTCGGCACGGTTCGCATTGAGGACCTGCTGAAGCTGGTGGACGCCTCCTCGATGACGATCTATCGCGACCTATCCGAGCTGGAGAATGACCGCGTGATTGTCCGCTCGCGCGGTGAAGTGACCGCGGTCGCCACGTCGCTCAGCGAAACCTCGATGAAGTACCGCCTCACCCAGGAGGAAGAGGCGAAGGACATGCTGGCGTGCGAGTTCAAGGAGTACATCACCCGCGGCGCCTCGATCATCTGCGACGATTCCTCCACCGTGTTTTCTATCCTCAAGCAGTTCACCGACGTGGGCGGGCTTACCGTCATTACGAACAACTGGTCGATCATCCAGCTCGCGGGCTCCGTGCCCGACTGGGAGCTCGTCACCCTCGGCGGGCGCTACGACCGCCACCTGGACGCCAACTACGGCCCCGAGGGCATGAAGGCCCTCCAACAGATGCACGCCGACCACGCCTTTATCTCCGCCGCGGCCATCACGGACGGCGTGGTCTACCACCCCTACCCGGAGGTCGCCGCTTACAAGGCCCTCATGCTCACCTCCGCTGCCCGGTCCCACCTGGCGGTCACGGCCTCCAAGTTCGAACGCAAGGCGCTCTACCGGGTGGCCGACACCGCCGAGTTCGACAGCGTCGTGGTCACCTCTGACACGCCCGACGACGTCGTGGCGCAGCTTCGCGAGCGCGGCGCGGCGGTCCGCTTGGCGGGTTCGACGACGCCGTAGCCCGCTAGTCCACCTTCGGGCGGACCACCGCCGTTCCCGGCTTGCCATAATAGGTCTATGGGTGCGATTCTCGATTTCTTGCTCGACGTTTTCTTCACCGACGATGTCGTCGAAGGCCTGTTCCAGCGCTTCCGCCGAGCCAAGCCCGCCAAGGGCCCCAAGAAGATCGGCGCCTACGATGATGGCGCGGGCTCCCTCATCACCGGCCAGATCGTCGAGGCACGGCTCAAGGGTCACGGCAAGACGAAGGCGCTTGTCCTCGACCCGCACGCCGTCTCACTGGTTGCACTCACCGACCACCCCGGGCCTGGCGCCTTCGAACTCGCCTCCCTCGCCGCCACCAAGGTGGGCCGACTCTACGCCCTGCCCTCCGTGGTCTACAAGGCCTCCGATTCCATGTGCAAGCCCATCCGCGGCCAAAAGCGCCTGCCGAAGGCCGACTTCGAGCGCGTAGTCGAGCTCATCCCCAACTGATCGCGGCTTCACGACGCCGGCCAGACAGGTGCGCGGCTAGCCGATGGTGACCGGCGCGGAGTCGCGCGAGTGTCCGATCTCAGGCGCGTGCCAGACGTCCAGGCCTGTGATCTCGCGCAGGGTGTCGGCGAGGATACCGCGCTGGCCGACCGCGTCGATGTCCGTGAACTGGCCCAGGATCAGGCCCTCGGCCCCGCGGAACAGTCCGAGCTGGCGTAGCTGTTCGGTGTAGGTGGTAACGGCCTCGAGGGTGGTCGCCATGCCCTCGAGCAGGGCAAGATGCCCGGTGGCCCGAGGCCACCAGCGCGTGCCGCCCAGCTTGGCCAGGCAGCGTACGTTGCCGCCGATGATCGGCAGGTCGGGCAGCTCGCGATCGCATGCCGGGCGAATGTGCTTGCGCGCGAGGATCGCAGGCACGTCGTCAGCCCCGCGCTTCAGCGCTGTCCACGGGTTCCACAGCGTGGCCGTCCGACCCGGTCCCAACCTGCCCGCGCCAGAGCCGGCAACGACCAGCGCGTTGACCACCACGCTCACGTCCGAGTAGCCGGCAAACGGCTTGGGGTTGGCGCTCACCACGTCCCAGTCCACCCATTCGAGCACCTCGTTGGCCAGGTCCCCGCCGGTTATGTCGAAGATGGCGTGGACAGCACTGTCGGCGAAAAGCTCGGTGAGCAACTCGGCACGCACGCGCGGGTTGATGCGCCACACGCGCGAGCCCCCGCCCGAGCCCCCAGAACCGCCACTAACCCGCTGCTCGTGCCCGGCGAAACGCTCCACGAACCGCGTATCCACGCGATACCCCGCGCCCTCAAAGACTCCGACGAGTTCGGCCAGCTTCTCCTCCCGCCCCGCAACGGGGTTCGAGCAGGCGGCAAGGCCGATGGTCGCCATCAGGACAGGGCCTCGATCAGTGGCTTGGCCACGTCGGACCACCGCCATTTCTCATCCACCCAGCGCTTGCCGGCCGCGCCCATGGCGGCGGAGCGCTCGCGGTCTTCGAGCAGGTAGTCGAGGGCGGCCACGATCGCGTGCACTGACCGGCCGTTGACCACCAGGCCTGTTTTCCCGTCTTGGACCGCCTCGGGCGCCCCGCCCGAATCCCCGGCCACCACAGGCAGCCCGGCCGCGTAGGCCTCCAGATACACGATGCCGAGCCCCTCGATGTCGAGCCCTGCCCCGCGCGTGCGGCACGGCATGGCGAACACGTCGCCCAGCGAATAGTGCGCCACGAGCTCCGAATACTGCACCTCGCCCGTGAACACGATCGAGGCTGACACGGGGGAGTCCGCCGCCATCTGCCGCAGTTTCTCCCCGTACGGTCCCTTGCCCACGATCACCAGCTTCGCCTCCGGGTGGCGCGCCATCACCTCCGGCCAGGCGGCGATGAGGCGGTCTTGCCCCTTGCGCTCCACAAGACGCGAGATGCACACGACGACGGGCGCCTCGCCCAGCCCGTAGCGCTCGCGCAGCTCGCGGCGGGCGCCGGCGTTGAAGGCGAACAGCTCGGGGTCGATCGCGCCGTGGAGCTGCATGATGTCCGTGTCGCCCATGAAGGGCTTGAGCCGGGCGAGCGTGGCCTCGGTCAGGTAGGTGACTAGGTCGGCGTCGTGAAACACCTTGCGCAGGATCTGGCGGGCACCCGGCAGCATCGACCAGCCGATCTCGTGGCCGTGCGTGGTGGAAATGACGCGGTCGGCGCCGGCGGCGTGAGCGGCCTTTGCCATGACCCCGAGCGGTGCGGCGGCCCCGAACCACACGTTTTTCACGTCGTGATCGCGGATGAGCTGCTGCATCTTCCGGCGCACGGTGGGCGTGGGCAACATCATCGTGCCGGGGTAGCGCACGACGTCGAACGGCTGGCCTGCGTCGTAGTCCGCGGCGAGCGTCACGCCCGACACCCCGTCCACGTCCGGGGGAGTGGAGGCGTAGACGATGAGCTGGTCGGGGTCGAGTTGGCCGACGAAGCCCTCGAGGAAGGTCTGGATGCCGCCGGCGCGCGGCGGGAAATCATTGGTGACGAGGAGTGTCTTGCGCATGGTTAGAACTCGGAGCGCTTGAGCACCTCGGTGAGGCGGTTCGCGGCGGTGACGACGGCGGCCGCGTGGTGGCGCCCGGGCTGGCGGCCCATGCGCTCCACGGGCCCGGAGATGGACACGGCGGCGATCACGCGCCCCGACGGCCCGCGCACGGGCGCCGATATCGAGGCGACCCCCGGCTCGCGCTCGCCGATGGACTGGGCCCAGCCGCGGCGTCGGACGGCGGAAAGGATGGTGGCGGTGAACTCGGCGCCGTGAAGGCCGCGGTGGAGCTTGTCGGGTTCCTCCCAGGCAAGCAGTACCTGGGCGCCGGAGCCGGCGAGCATGGACAGGGTGGCGCCCACGGGGATGGAATCGCGCAGGCCCATCGAGCGGTCGGCGGCGGCCACGCACACGCGCACGTCGTTCTGGCGGCGGTAGAGCTGGGCGGATTCGCCCGTGTGGTCGCGCAGCGCGGTGAGCACGGGGTTTGCGGCGGCGAGCAGGCGGTCCTCGCCAGCGGCCGAGGCGAGCTCGGACAGGCGCAGGCCGAGGGTGAAGCGCCCCTGCATGTCGCGCGCGACGAAGCGATGATATTCTAGAGCCACGGCGAGCCGATGGGCTGTGGGGCGTGCGAGGTGCGTTGCTTGCACCAGCTGAGCCAAGGTCAGTGGGCCCGATTCGAGAGCGTTCAGTACGAGCGTGGCCTTGTCAAGAACGCCGACGCCGCTTCCGTTTTCCTTGTCCATGCAATGATCCTCCCATCTCACAAGATGAGATGCAAGTGATCGATGGTCCTATGCCCCTAAAGTGAAGGCATGAGCGGAACTTTGGCTGAAAAGGTGTGGCACGACCACATCGTCAAGCGCGGGGAGAACGGCGCCCCGGACCTGTTGTACATCGACCTCCAGCTGTGCCACGAGGTTACGAGCCCCCAGGCCTTCGAGGGCCTACGCCTGGCGGGGAGGAAGGTGCGCCGGCCCGATCTGACGATCGCAACCGAGGACCACAACACCCCCACCCTCGACATCGACCTGCCAATCGCCGACCCCACCTCGCGCACGCAGATCGACACGTTGCGCAAGAACGCCGAAGAGTTCGGCATCCGCCTCCATTCGCTGGGCGACGCCGACCAGGGCATCGTTCACGTGGTCGGCCCGCAGCTGGGCATCACGCAGCCGGGCATGACGATCGTCTGCGGCGATTCGCACACCTCCACGCACGGCGCGTTCGGCGCGCTCGCGTTCGGCATCGGCACCTCGCAGGTGGAGCATGTGCTCGCCACCCAGACCCTGCCCGTGGCGCCGTTTAAGACGATGGCGATCAACGTGCGTGGCGCTCTCAAGCCCGGCACTACCGCCAAGGACATCATCCTTGCCATCATTGCCAAGATCGGCACCAACGGGGGTGCCGGCTACGTGCTCGAGTATCGTGGCGAGGCGATCCGCGCGCTGTCGATGGAGGCACGCATGACGATCTGCAACATGTCGATCGAGGCCGGCGCCCGCGCGGGCATGATCGCGCCCGACGACACGACGTTCGCCTACATTAAGGGCCGTCCGCACGCCCCCGAGGGCGGGGAATGGGAGGCCGCGCTCGCCTACTGGCGCACGCTCAAGTCCGACGACGACGCCGTCTTCGACGCCGAGGTGGATCTGGACGCCGACGACCTCGAACCCTACGTCACCTGGGGCACCAACCCCGGTCAGGGCGTGCCGATCTCGGCCACCGTGCCCGACCCGGCCGACATGGCCGACGAAACCCAGCGCACCGCCGCCGAACGCGCCCTCGAGTACATGGACCTCGAGCCGGGCAAGCCAATCCGCGACATCGCCGTGGACACGGTCTTCATCGGCTCGTGCACCAACGGCCGCATCGAGGATCTGCGGGCCGTGGCCGGCGTGATCGAGGGCAAGAAGAAGCACGACGACGTCCGCGTGCTTGTGGTTCCCGGCTCGGCGCGCGTCCGGCTCCAGGCGGAGCAGGAGGGCTTGGATAAGGTCTTCCTCGACTTTGGTGCCGAGTGGCGTAATGCCGGGTGCTCGATGTGCCTGGGCATGAACCCCGACCAGCTGGCGCCAGGCGAGCGAGCGGCGTCGACGTCGAACCGAAACTTTGAAGGCCGCCAGGGCAAGGGTGGGCGTACCCACCTGGTCTCACCGCTGGTGGCGGCCGCCACGGCTATCGCGGGGCACTTCGCCACGCCGGCAGACCTCATGGAAGCGGGGAAGTAAATGGACAAGTTCATCACGCACACGGGCGTGGGGGTGCCACTGCGCCGCTCGAACGTGGACACCGATCAGATCATCCCGGCGGTCTTCCTCAAGCGCGTGGCACGCACGGGCTTCGACGACGCCCTGTTCTATGCCTGGCGCAAGGACCCGAAGTTCGTGCTCAACCAGGATTCCTACAAGCGCGGCTCGGTGCTCGTGGCCGGCCCGGACTTTGGCACGGGTTCCTCGCGCGAGCACGCGGTATGGGCGCTGAAGGACTACGGATTCAGGGCCGTCCTCGCCCCGCGCTTTGCGGACATCTTCCGCGGGAACGCGGGCAAGCAGGGGTTAGTGGCCGGTGTCGTGGGCCAGGAAGACATCGAGCAGCTGTGGAAGATCCTCGAAACCGAGCCGGGCACGGAGGTGACGGTTGACCTGGAGAACCGTCAGGTCATCGCCGGCGGCTTCACCTGCCGCTTCGACATCGACGACTACACGCGCTGGACGCTCATGGAGGGCCTGGACGACATCGGGCTCTCCCTGCGCGATGAAGAGCTCATCACGGCCTATGAGGCGAATCGCCCCAGCTGGAAGCCGCGGACGCTTCCTGCCAAGACCGAGGCCAAGTTTGAGGTCAAGGCTGCTCGGCCCGTGGGCGGGGACGCGCCGATCGCGTAGTTGGGGCGCGTTGCCGGCTGCCGCTCAGTGGGAGGGCGCCCGCCGAGTCGGACTAGGGTCGGCCAGCCGGGCTAGTCGGTGTCGAGGTCGCCGAAGTGTTTGTCTCCGATGAACTCGCGCGGGATGCGGTCGGCGCCGTCGACGTGCTGGAGAATCCGCGGGTCGATCGGCACGCCCCGGCGCAGTACCGAAAAATGCCCGTTGGGTTCAAGGACGACGGCGGCGATTTCGTCATCGTTACGCACGCCGGCCTGGCGCAGCGCCATCCACAGCTCGGCTTCGGTGACGCGCGCGTGGCGCAGGGCGTCGGGGAAGATGTTGGTGCGTGCCATGACCACGATGGGCGGGGTGTTGATCAGGAGGTCTCCGTGCGGGTTGTGCCGTATGCGGCCCAGGATCGAGCGCATGATGAACAGCGTGACCAGCGCGATCGCGCCGCCTGCCAGGGTGGGGGTGTGGCCGAGCGTGGAGCGGCCGGCGATCGCGCCGAGGATAATGATCGCCACCATGTCGTGCGTGGCCAGGCGCGCGCTCATCCGCTGGCCGATCACGCGCAAGATGAGCAACAGCAGCGCATACATCGCCACCGTGCCCACCACCACCGCGAGCGCTTGGAGCCAGGTGATGCCGAGTAGGTCGCCGAATGTCAGGGTGTTGATCTCCATGCACCTATCATCACACCAACACGGGCCACGCACAGCTTTCCTCGGCCGGCGGACTCCCCGTGGACGTTAGATCACAGGAATTGTCGGTGGCAGTGGCTAAGATGGCACCAGTTATGGAAGGACAGTGATGGCTGGAGTGTTGAGCGTCCAAGGCGGGCATCCGCTGCGCGGTGAGATCCGCGTGCGTGGAGCGAAGAACCTCGTGTCGAAGGCGATGGTGGCGGCGCTACTCACGGAGGAGACGTCCGTGTTGCGTAACGTGCCGCTGATTCGCGACGTCGACGTGGTCTCGGAGCTATTGCGCCTGCACGGCGCGAAGGTCGATTATGACCAGGCGGAGGGCATCCTCACCATCACCCCGGGCCGGCTGCACTTGCCGGACCCGGCGAAGGTGGACGAGCTGGCCGGCTCCTCCCGCATCCCGATCCTCTTCTGCGGCCCGCTCTTGCACCGGCTGGGGGAGGCCTTCATCCCGGACCTGGGCGGCTGCCATATCGGTGATCGGCCGGTGGACTTCCACCTCAAGGTGCTCGAGGACTTCGGCGCCACGCGTGACGCCCAGGAGCTCGGCCTCCACCTCGTGGCCCCCTCCGGCCTCAAGGCGCGCAAGGTCCACCTGCCCTACCCGTCCGTGGGTGCCACCGAGCAGACCCTGCTGGCGGCCGTGCGGGCGCGCGGCATCACCGAGCTGCGCGGCGCGGCCGTGGAACCCGAGATCATGGACCTCATCGCGATCTTGCAAAAGATGGGCGCGCTCATCACAGTGGACACCGATCGCACCATCCACATCGAGGGCGTGGAGGAGCTCCACGGCTACACCCACACCGCGCTACCAGACCGGATCGAGGCGGGTTCGTGGGCGTGTGCGGCGCTGGCCACCGGCGGCGACATCACCGTGCGCGGGGCCGAGCAGGAATCGATGATGAACTTCCTCAATGTCTTCCGCAAGGTGGGCGGCAAGTTCGACGTGCTCGACGACGGGATCCGCTTCTGGCACCCCGGCACGCCACTCAAATCCATTCCGCTTGAGACCGACGTGCACCCCGGTTTTATGACCGACTGGCAGCAGCCCATGGTCGTGGCCCTCACCCAAGCCGAAGGCGTGTCGATCGTCCACGAAACCGTGTACGAAAACCGCTTCGGATTCACCAAGGCGCTCAACCAGATGGGCGCGAAGATCCAGGTCTACCGCGAGTGCCTGGGCTCCAAGGGGTGCCGGTTCGGCCAGGAGAACTACTACCACTCCGCCGTCATTCAGGGCCCCACCAAGCTCCACGCCGCGGACATTGAGGTGCCGGACCTGCGCGGAGGCTTCTCCCATCTCATCGCCGCCCTCGCGGCCGAGGGCGAATCGCACGTGGTGGGCATCGACATCATCAACCGCGGGTACGAGCACTTCATGCGCAAACTGGCGGCCGTGGGCGCCGTCGTTGAGCGGGTCGCCTAGCTGTACTAGCCCGACGACGCCCGCGCGGCTCTATGCCGTCCGCGGGTCGTTGCTACCTATTTTTAGAGTCGCCGCTCGTTGCCGCTTACTCGTCGGCTCGGCGGTTCACTGCCGCCTACTCGTCGAAGTAGACGCGCAGCACGGCGTCGGTGCCGCCGTCGGCATTGGGCTGGCTGGTGACCTCGATGGAGTAGGGCAGGCGTGCCTCGGCGCCAATGGTCACGGTGTGTTGTCCTTCGAACGGGCCGGCAACTGCGAGCCGGGTCATGCCCGTGGTCTCGGTCTGGCTGAGGGTGAAGGCGGACGTGTCATACTCGTCCGGTTCGGGCAGGCGTAGGCCAGCCACGTGGATCTGCAGCACGTTGTCGGAGTGGACGTCGATCGGCAGGCCCGAGCCCTCCTCGACGGCCTGGTCCGCCCAGCCGTCCGTGTACCAGCTCAGTTCGCCCGTGCCGTCCCACGTGTAGATGATGTCCACGTAGTTGTAGCCATAGTTGACGGCGTAGGGCAGGGCCTGGGCCGAAATGTCCGGCCAGTTCTCGGACTGGGAGGCCTTGTTTTCCGGGGTGTAGGGCACCGACGGTTCGGCGCTGGGGAGCGCGGGCTGCTCGGGCTCGGTCTCGGTTTGCGTTGGCTCCTCGGTCGGCTCGGGAGTTGCGGTCTTGGTGGCCGACGGGGTCGGCGTCGTTGGCGCGGGAGTGGTGTCGGACGCGCCTGGATCCTGCGTACATGCGGCAAGCGCCAACACGGCGGCCGCGGCAAAAAGGTGTGTCTTCACGTTTCCTCCTTCATGTTGCTTAACAGACTAACGCGGCTCACCGACACTGTGAACCTCCTCGGGTAGTCTTAAGTGGTGAAGAGAATTCGTATTGCCGTCATTTACGGCGGGATTTCCGGGGAACACTCGATTTCGTGCGCCACCGCGGGCGCGGTTATGAGGGCGCTCGATCCGGATCGTTACGACGTCGTCAGCATCGGCATCCGCCGCGACGGCACTTGGGTGCCGGGGGAGACGGACCCCGAGGCGCTCGACATGTCCCGCGGGTTGACCGAGGTGGGTCCTTCCGATCGGCGCATCGTGATCCCGCCGGGGGACGGTAGCCAGTCGCTACTCGAGGTCGGGGGCGGGCAGGTGCGTGAGCTGGGCGCGGTCGACGTCGTCTTCCCCGTTCTGCACGGACCCTTCGGGGAGGACGGCACCATCCAGGGCCTGCTCGAGATGGCCGGCATCCCGTATGTGGGCTGCGGCGTATTGGCGTCGGCTGCTGGGATGGACAAGGATTTCATGAAGCAGGTGCTGATCGGGGCGGGGTTGCCGGTGGGGCCGTACGTGGCCGTCACCGCTCACCGTTGGCGTGCCGAGCGCGACGCCGTGCTCGCGGAGGTCGCGGAGCTTGAGTTCCCGGTGTATGTCAAGCCGGCGCGGGCAGGGTCCTCGCTGGGGATCTCCAAGGTGGAGAGCCTGGAGGGCGTGGCCGCCGCGGTAGAGGGGGCCCAGGCGCACGACCCGAAGGTGGTGATCGAGCAGGGGATTGCCGGGCGTGAGGTCGAGTGCGCTGTGCTCGGTGGGCGTGGGGATGAACCGGCCCGAGCCTCGGTGTTGGGCGAGGTGCTGCTTGAGGCCCCGGCCGGCGGCTTCTACGACTTCGACTCCAAATACGTTTCCACCGACGGTCTCACCATGTCGATCCCCGCCGAGCTGGATGAGGAGACCACGCGGCGCGTGGGAGAGATCGCCGTGCGGACTTTCGATGCCTTCGAGTGCGAGGGGCTCACGCGCGTGGACTTTTTCGTTGCCGGCGGCGAGCCGATCGTCAACGAGATCAACACGATGCCTGGCTTTACGCCGTTCTCCATGTATCCGGCCCTGTGGGGCCAGGCCGGGATGTCCTATGGCGAGCTCGTCGACGAGCTCGTCGGGCTGGCCCTCGAGCGGCCGCGCGGGCTGCGCTAGCCGGGCGCTGGAACGGGCCGGACGACGGCGTCGTCGGGCATGCGTTGCGGGTGGCTGGACGGCGGGCGCGGGGCGACTAGGCGGCGCCGTGCGCTGTGAGAGAGCACACCACCAGAATAGTTGAAAGTTCGACTAGTCGATCTTAATCTGAACGTGTAACGCGAAGTTCGCGAATAACACCTACGGGAAGGTCCAACATGAAGATCGTTTACCTGGTCGGCTCCGCTTCGGCGAGCTCCATCAACCGTCAGCTTGCCAACACGCTCGTGGAACTCGCGCCGGAGGGCGTCGAGATGGTCGAGGCCGAGATCAAGGACCTGCCGCACTACAACCGTGACTACGACGCGGCCTACCCCGAGGTGGCCGTCAAGTTTAAGGAGCTGCTGGCTTCCGCCGACGGCGTCCTGTTCATCACCCCCGAGCACAACCGCATGTTCTCGGCACTGCTCCACAACGCGATCGAGTGGTCGTCGCGCCCGTGGGGGCAGTGGTCGCTAGCGGGTAAGCCCGTGGCGGTGACTGGTGCGGCGCCCTCTGGGGTTGGCACGGCGCTGGCCCAGTCGCACCTGCGCAGCACCCTGCTGTTCTTCGACCCGAAGCTCATGACCCAGCCCGAGGCCTACATCGACGCCACCCGGACCGGCCAGCTCGAGGATGGCGTGATCACGAACGAAACCTCGCGCGAGATCATCGCGAACTTCATCGCCGCGTTTGCCCAGTTCATCGAGGATAACAAGTAGGGCCGTGGCCGTTTGCTAGGGTGAGCACATGCTCATCTCGCACACCACCGAAGACGACCTCATCTCACGCTTCCTACCCCTTCTGCCGCGCGGCGAAGGGGTAGACGTGCCTTCGGGGGACGACTGTGCCGTGCTCGCCATAGCCGGGGCGGCCGCGATCTCCACCGACATGCTCGTGGAAGGCCACCACTTCCGGCGCGACTGGTCAGGCGGAGCCGACATCGGCTTCCGGGCCGCCATGCAAAACCTCGCCGACGCCGTGGCCATGGGAGCCCGGCCCCGCACGCTTGTCATCTCGCTCGGCCTGCCCGGCTCGCTCGAGGTGGAGTGGGTGGAGGACTTTGCGCGCGGGTTGGCGGAGGCGTGTGCGCCACTGGGGGTTGGCGTGGACGGAGGAGACCTGGTGGGCTCGGAGGCGATCGTCATTGGCGTGACCGTGCTGGGCGACATGGAGGGGCGCGCGCCCCTGCGCCGCTCCGACGCCCAGATCGGGGACCGGGTGATTCACGCCGGGAACCTCGGGCACGGTGCGGCCGGGTTAGCCCTGCTCGAGGCCGGGGTGGACATCGACGCGGCGGTGGCCGGGCTCGTGGACGACTTCAAGCGGCCCAAGCCGCCGCTCGATGCCGCGCTCGCCGCGGCGATGGCCGGGGGCGTGACGGCAATGATGGACGTCTCCGATGGCCTCGTCCGCGATGCGCGGCGCCTAGCGAAGGCCTCCGGGGTGTGGATCGACTTCGACCCACGCTCACTTGAAAGGAAGCTGGGGCCGCTTGGCCGGGCAGCCGGTCGGCTCCACGCCGACCGGCGCGAATGGCTCCTCACCGGCGGGGAGGACCACGGGTTCATCGCCACGATCCGCCCCGGCGTCGCCCTGCCGGAGGGCTTCATCGACATCGGCGAGGTCATGGGCGCCTCCAACGGCGGGCGCGTGACTGTGGGCAACTGCGAAGTGGCAGGGTTTGGCGGCTGGGACCACTTCGGGGCCGGAACGGAGGAGTAGGCTAGTCGTCCTTGGCCCGGCGAGCAACCTCGGCCTGGAGAAGCCGCGCCACGGCGTCGTCAACCTTCGGCAAACGCCACCGGCACGTCTCAAGCACCTCAGGGCTGGCGAGCGCGGCCGCCACGGGGTAGCCGATGCGGCTGAGCCAGGCGACGTCGTTCTCCGAATCACCGACGCCGAGCCCGTCCTCGGCCCGCAGGCCCCGCACGGCGAGCGCCCTTTCGATCCCCTCCCACTTCGTGACCCCGGGGGCCACGATGTCGAGGAAGTTGGCATGCGAGCGCGTGGTGGTGGGGAAGCGCTTGGTGAACGCGCCGATCACGTCGTCCATGTGGTCGGGCGTGGCCGCGGCAAGCGAGACCTTGGTGGCGTGGGCGGGGGTGAACTGGTCGAGGTCGAGCACGGGCTGGCCCTCGCTCGCGTTCTCGTTGATCTCGAGCATGCCCATCGCATCCAGTGCGGCGCGGTCAGCGTAGATGCGCTCCTCGTCAAAGTAGAAGGGGACCAGGCCGTTGCCGTGGGCCATCGCCGTGACCTGCTCAACCTCCTCGACATCCATGTAATGCGCCGAGACGATATCCTTCCCGTTCCACACCACGCCGCCGCCGGCTGCGATCACCCACGCGTGAATCCCCGCCCGGCGCACCAGGTTCGCGCCCCCGTTGAGCAGGCGCCCGGTGGCCAACGCGATCGGCACGCCGGCGTCGTCAAGCGCACGCAACGCGGCGATCGTGACGTCGGAAGTGATGGAGTGCTCGTCCGTGAGCGTGCCGTCGATGTCGAAAACCGCGTGTTTGAGCGCGCCGCGGGGCCAGGGCAGGTTGTCAAAGTCGAGGACCGGGGTTCTCATTGGTACTTCCAGATTCAATCGTGTTAGCGAACAATCGCGGGACTAGTGTCCCAAAAAGCTCCACAACTCGTTTTTCAAGACGAAGTGTCCCGTAGTTGTTGTGAATAATTCTAATTCTCCTGACATCAAACATCATATGATGGTGTTAAGGAAATGGAGGCGAGGCATGGGCACACGGCAAAAATATCAACCCGGGTGGCTGAGGCGCACCTGGCGAGCTTTCGTCTCCACATTTTCGGGCTGGAAGGGCATCGTCCTCGCCGCCCTCGTCGGTGCGGTCATTGGCGTGGGGGCGATGACGCTCCAGGCTGCCGGCTTCACCAACTATTTTGGCAACGACCCCCAGACATGCAATTCGTGCCACGCGATGAACGAACAGTACAACGCGTATGTGCGAGGAAGTCACGCCAACGTTGCCACGTGCAACGACTGTCATGCTCCGCATGAGAATCTCGTTGCCAAGTACATCAACAAGGCCGAAAACGGCTTCATGCACTCCTTGAAGTTCACCGTGGGTAACTACCCTGAGAACATCAAGATTCGCCCACACAATCAAGAAGTCGTGGAACACGCCTGCCGCTATTGCCATGCGGATCTTGTGGACCAGGTTAACCACGGCTTCCTCGAAAGAAATGAAGAAATGTCGTGCGTCAAGTGCCACGACGGCGTTGGACACGCGAGGTGAGAATAGTGAGTAACGAGGAATTCGAAGTAGTTCCCCCCCCGATGGTGCTGGTGCATCGACCGCGACGAAGAAGACGTGGCCCGCCGTCGTCGTCCTCGTCGTGGTAGCCCTTGCCGCCGCGTTCATCACGTGGCTGTTCATGGACATTATGGACAAGAAGCAAGAGGCTGCCCATCCGTGGTCGCCCGTGGCGGAGATTACCGACACCACGTTTGATCCCGCAGTGTGGGGAGAAAACTGGCCCAAGCAATACGAGGGTTATATGGCGACGTCGGAGATGGATCCGAACAATAAGGTGGCCAACACCGATCCGTCCGTCCCCGAAGACACACGCGAATTTAAGACGCGTTCCAAGCTCGCCATCGAACCGCGTCTTGTGTCCATCTGGAAGGGCTATGCCTTCTCGGTCGAGTACAACGAGCCGCGCGGACACGCCTACATGCTCGACGACCAGAAGTACGTCAAGCGCATGACTGACTTCAACCAGCCCGGCGCCTGCCTTAACTGCCATTCCTCGGTCCCGGAGGTCGTTAACGCCCTTAATCCTGACGATCCGGCAGATGGCTGGGCACAGATGAACAAGCTTCCCTACTCGGAGGTCGTGCAACACGCGGGTGGCCCGATTGGCTGTATCGACTGTCACGATCCGGCGACCATGAAGCTGCGTGTCACCCGCCCCGCGTTCATTGAAGGCATCCGCGCAGTCAAGGCGTTGGAGGGCATCGAGGATTACGACGTCAACCGAGATGCCACCAACCAGGAAATGCGGAGCTTCGTGTGTGGACAGTGCCATGTGGAGTACTACTTCAAGGGCGAGGGGAAGACCCTCACCTTCCCCTGGACGAAGGGTCTGACCGTCGATGACGCCATCGCGTACTACGACGAGATCGGCTTCTCCGACTTCGAACATGCCACGACGGGAGCCAAAGTCATCAAGGCTCAGCACCCGGACTTCGAAACCTGGTCACAGGGCATCCACGCCGACAACGGCGTGACCTGCGCGGACTGCCATATGCCCTACAAGCGTGACGGCGCCGCGAAGATCAGCGATCACCAGGTGCGCTCGCCGATGCTAGACAACGCCTCCATCAACGCGGCGTGCCTGACCTGCCACCACTCTTCCGAAGACGAGATGCGTGGCCGTGTTGAGACAATCCAGAACCGATGGGGCGATGCTAAGGATGTTGCCTTCACTGCCGTGCAGGGCCTGCTTGATGACCTGGAGCAGATGAAGGGATCCGTTGATCAGGCCACCTTGGAAAAGGCCTATGACTTCCAGCGCAAGGCGCAGTTCATGGTTGACTACTCCGTCTCCGAGAACTCTCGAGGGTTCCATGCGCCAGGGTATTCACTGGCGGTGCTCAACGCCGCTACCGACTACGCCCGCGCCGGCCAGCTAGCACTCAGGGGTGTCGACGTTGACATCCAGCGCACCCCGGATAGCTATGACATCAAGCCGGTCGACCGGCCCGGCCCCAAGTAAAGAACCAGTAGCCGAAGGTCCCGATAGTGGTGCGGCGTCCCAGGGCGCCGCACCACACCATTGAGAAGAGTGAGCATGCCGCCATCAGGTCCCAAGGACGATCTCCCCCACGAAGAGACGGGCGATCCCGACGTCGTCGATGCCGACGTGGTCGATATTGACACGTACGAGGAGGACGACGGAAGTGATTCCCCGCCCAAGCCGGTTCGGGCCAAGGCGGCGCCTACCTCCCGCCCAGGGACCTCGCCGGCTGCGGGAGAGAAGAAAACAATCAACAAGCTCACGTTCGTGTTGACGGTTCTGCTGGCGATCGCCGTCGTGATCATTGTTCGGCAGGCCGGGCTGGGCCCGTCGGCGAATGACAACCCGACCCTTCCCGCGAACCACCCGGATATTTCTCAGATGGACATGGGCCAGATGGCGACCCTTGATGAAGAAAAGGTCGCCGAGCTTAACCAGAAGATCGAGGATAATCCGCAGGATGTGGATACCCTCAAGGAGTTGGGCAAGACCTACGTGGACGCCCGTCAGTACCAGAACGCGCTCGATGCCCTCAACAAAGCGATCGAAGTAGCCCCCGATGATATGGAAAGCCACCTCATGGCTGGCGTGTGCAAGTACTCGCTCAACAACTTCGAAGGCGCGAAGGAGAGCTGGATGAAGGCCACTGAACTCGATCCGACGAAGGCCGAGCCGTGGTTCAACCTTGGATTTGTTTATCTCATGGAGGAGCCCGTCGACGAGGCTGAGCTGACGCGCGTGTGGGACAAGGTCCTCGAACTGGCGCCCGACTCTGACATGGCCGCCGACATCATGAAGTACCGCGAGAGCGCCGAGACAAATGGAGATTAGTGTCCTCCTTTCCTTCGCGGCTGGGATCATCGCCTTCGCCTCACCCTGTTTCCTCCCGGTCGTGCCGGTCTTCGTCGGCCAGATCGTTGGGGGAGATCCGGGAGAGGTCTCACGTAGCCGCGCCGGATGGCACGCCGTGGCGTTTATGGTGGGGTTCTCGGTCATTTTTATGACGATCTGGCTGTCCATCGCGGCGGTAGGGAACGTCCTCGGACAGTACTCGAACGTCCTTCGGATCGGCGGCGGCGCGATCCTGATCGTTATGGGCCTGCACATGGCTCGCCTTATCTCAATTCCCGTACTCGACCAACTGATCCGCGGGGATCTCAAGGGACCGGCGGGGATTCGCAACGGCACGGCCCGCTCAGCTCTCATGGGCGTGGTTTTTGGTGCGGGCTGGACCCCGTGCATCGGCCCGATCCTTGGCGGCATCCTTGCCCTTGCTGTTCAAAGTGAGACGGCATGGCAAGGTGCCCTCATGATGGCAGTTTTTTGCCTTGGCTTGGGGCTTCCGATCGTGGCCGTGGCCATCGGCGCGGTTGACCTTCACAAACGCTTCAGATTCTTTCGTCGTAACCATAGGCTGGTGGAGCTTCTCGCCGGCACTCTGCTCATTGTTATGGGCTTCCTCATGATCACCAACCTGTTCGCACGCCTGGCCACGCTGGTTCCGGCCTTGCTGTAGGAGGAGAAGAAGTGTCTGATCAAAACACGGCCACCCACGAACCTGAGCAGGTGGATGCTCTCGACGGCGCCCGCATCTCTGGCGCCGAGGTGTGGCGTACTATTTATGCCCTCTTCTACAACAAGAAGATCGGTCTACTTCTCATCCTGATCGTGACGATCCTCAGCCTGATCGGTGTAGTCTTCCCGCAGGCCAACTCGTACGTCGTGGCCGATGAGGCGGCGTGGGAGGATTTCCTCACGAACCTGACACCGGTATACGGCGGGTGGACGAGAATTCTGGCGGCGATCGGTTTCTTCAACATGTTCTCCTCATGGCTGTTCAGGATCATGATGATCCTGCTGTGCCTGAGTATCATCGGTTGCACCACTCACCGCATTCCGCTTCTGTACCGCACGGCATACAAGCCGCGTAAGCGGGCGAGTGAGAACTTCTTCAACACGGCCCGCTTCCGCTACAGCGCAAGGCTGAGCGCGGACGCGGAGACAACCACGGATGCGCTGCTGGCTACGGCCAAGAGGCGCCACATGCGCGTGATCGCCGACGACGCCCAGCGCGAGTTCTTCTATCTCGATCGCTTCCACTGGGCGCCCTTTGGAACCGCACTTTCCCACCTAGCGTTCATACTTATCATCATCGGCTTCCTCGTCACCCAGAGCATGGGCTTTCGTAACGACTTCTTCCTCGTCACTGTGGGGGAGACCCAGGAAGTCGGCTACAACACGGGCCTGAGCGCCAAGGTCGTCTCGTTCCAGGATGCCTACAACGAAGACGGCCGTCCGCTCGACTACGTCTCCCACGTCATCCTCTACAAGGACGGGCAGACCGTGGCCGATCAGAACGTCCGCGTGAACTCGCCGCTGTCCTATGACGGCGTCATGTTCCATCAAGCCTCCTTCGGTATGTCCGCTGTGGTTTCGATTTCGGGGAATGCGGGCGAACTCCGCTCCGGGGGCGTGCCATTGCGCTACACGACCAGTGACGGGGCCTACAGCTACGGCGTCGTTGAGTTGGAGGACCCGGCCCTCGAGGTCTTCGTCATCACCTCAGCGTCCGGACGCACAAACCCGGATCTCGCGCCTGGCCAGGCGCGCATTGAGGTCTACGAGTCTGGCTCGCAGGAGACGATGGATATGAAGGTGGTGGACCAAGGCCAGCCCGCCACAGTCGCCGGCCTTGACATCACATTCGAACGCGAGGCTCAGTACGCCGGCCTCATCGTCCGAAGTGACCCGGGCGCGTGGGTGGTCTGGCTTGGTAGCGCGTTGCTTATTATTGGATCAATCATGACCATGGCACTACGTCACCAGCGCATGTGGGCGTGGGTGACCGCCACCGACGATGGCTCCGTCCTCCGACTGGCCTCGCACGACAAGCGTGACCTCGGGTTCTCGCGCTATTTCCATGGATTCGGTACCGAGATCACCGAACGCATCACACAAGGAAAGGAACTCTAATGCTTGAGTTTTCCCAGATTCTCCTTTTCGCAAGCACGCTAATTGTTGCGCTTGCCTTCGGAATCTACGTCATGGCTACTTTCGTTGCGCGCAATATGAGTTCGGCCAAGCAGTCTGCGACTGTGGCTGCGCCGACATCCGCTTCGGCCGTCGTCGTGGAATCGAACGTCACCAGCACCGAGACCCAGGTCCAACCCATGCAGGCCAGGGGGCTTCCGCGCATGGGCAACCTGCTCGAAAAGCTAGCCTTCCTCACCCTCACTGCCTCGGTCATTGTGCGCTACATCGCCACCGGTGAACCTCCGCTGGCCAACCAATACGAGTTCGCCACAGCCTTCGTATGGGGAATGCTTGCCTTCCAGATCTACTTCGAGCACCGCTACCGTATCCGCACGCTAGCGTTGTTCACGTTACCGGTCATTCTTGGCATGCTCATTTACGTGACCTCGTTGGACTTCGCCAAGGAGCCTCTCATGCCGGCACTCCAGAATAGTCCGCTACTGACCCTGCACGTGTTCACCGCTGCGCTGTCCTACGGCGCGGCAGTCATCGGATTCGGCGCCGCGATCATGTATCTGCTCGCACCGAAGGTCACCTGGCGCGGTTGGCCGAGGCCGGAGATCCTCGAGGAGCTCGGCTACAAATCGGTGGTCTTCGCCTTCCCGCTGTTGACCATCATGATCGTACTGGGAGCCATATGGGGCAACATCGCGTGGGGCCGTTACTGGGGATGGGATCCGAAGGAAACCTCGGCGCTAGTAACGTGGTTGATCTATGGCGCCTACGTCCATGCCCGTGTGGTTCGCGGCTGGCGCGGACGGAAGTCCGCATGGCTCCTAGTTCTGGGCTTTAGTGCCGTCCTGTTCACATTCTTCGGTAACCTGTGGTTTGATAGCCTGCACTCCTACGCTTAGATCTGCTACAAGGGAGAAATGTGAGTACGACTGATTGGCGCACCGGTATTCGCGAGTCGAAATACGGCACGATGATGGTGCTGATAGTGACGACGCTACTTGTTTTGGCGGGCGCATGGATCGTCTCCGGTTCGAGCTTTGGCGAGAGCTTGCTCGGCAAGGATGACACCCCTGCGGGTAGTGGCAAGGTCAGCCAGGTCGATGTCGACAGTGCACAACCCGCGCCAACGGTTGGCGAGCCCGCCCCAGCTTTTACCGCAGTCGACGTCGCAGGCAACGAGGTTTCCCTCGAGGCGCTGCATGGCAAGCCGGTGTGGCTGCTATTCGCGGCGACCTGGTGTCAGGGTTGCCGCGCGGAGATGCCCGATGTGCAGGCCGTTGCTGACGCGCGCGACGACGTCGAAGTTGTGGTCGCGTTCGTGGGCGAGCAAGACAACACCGTGAGCGGCTATCTTTCGCGTGCGGGATATGACTTCGCCGCAGTGGCCGACGAGTCAAACGATCTTTCGCGCGCATACGGGGTTCTTGGCATCCCGGCTCACTTCCTGATCGACGCCGAGGGCAACGTGGCGAACTATCGTGTGGGCGTGCTGTCGGAAGACTCGATCGAGGAGTTCCTCTCCGCCGCAAAATAAGGAGCGGGGCCACGGTGTGCTGCTTGGGAGTAGAGGACAACCCGATAGACGCAACGGTAATCCCGTAGATTCTCGCCAAGAACCGACAGAATAATGCGACATCTGGTGGCTTAACGTAACAGCTATGAGGCCGGAGCACTCATGTGGGGCTCATGCACCGGCATAAGACTCGCAAGCGCGGGCATAAAAAATGAGGCGGGATCTCCCGCCTCATTTGCATCTAAGAGCTAGATGTTGCGCGTCACCTTGCCGGCCTTGAGGCAGCTGGTGCACACGTTCAGACGCTTCGGCGTCCCATTGACGAGAGCCCGAATGCGCTGGATGTTCGGGTTCCAACGACGGTTGGTGCGCACGTGGGAGTGCGACACAGACTTACCGAAACCAGGGCCCTTGCCGCAGACTTCACATACAGAGGCCACGGTTATCTCCTTCGTTTGGGTTGAGAGCGCGCTCTCGCGCTCCTTGAAGCAACTTAAAGATGATAGCCGACGACGCATGCAAATTCCAACGTACCGGGCCAGTGGGATTGCGCACGTCTACCGCGGCTCGGCCGGAACGGCCGAGCCGCCATTCGTTCGCAGCTGCACGGTAACCTAGTAGCTGGAGGAAAGATGTCGGATCGAATGGCTGCTACCACGGCGGAGTCGTGGACGGCTCTCACGCGCCCGCTCGAGCGGGTCTTAGGTGCGCGCACCGGCGCAGCGTTTTCCAAAATGGGCCTGCACACGGTGGGCGACCTCCTAGATCACATTCCCTTCCGCCTGGCCCGGCGCGGCGAGCTCCTGCCGATTGAGGCGGTGCAAGAGGGAGAAGCGGTGACGGTGGTGGCCCGGATCGTCGATTCCCAGGTCCGGCCCATGCACTCCCGGCGCGGCTACATCTTATCCGTGGTGATTTCCGACGGGCGCCACACTCTTAACCTCACCTTCTTTGCCAAGTCCTCCCGTCCGCTGAACTTTCACGCCGCCAAGCTGCGCCCCGGCACGCTCGCCACCTTTTCCGGCACGATCACCTCCTACCGCGGCCAGCTCCAGCTTTCCCACCCGGAGTATGAGGTGGTGGAGGACGAGGCGGAGGTCGATCCGGCAAAGATTGCTCAGCCGATCCCGATCTACCACGCTGCCGCAAAGTTGCCCTCGTGGAAGATCGCCAAGGCCGTGGATGTCACGCTTGCCTCGCTGACCCCGAGCGACGTGCCCGATCCCCTCCCTGAAGACTACCTTGCCGATCACTCGCTGCCTGGCCGCTTCGAGGCGCTGCGCGCGGCTCACCAGCCGACCAGCGAGGAGGAGTGGCACAGCGCCATTGCGCGGTTCAAGCACGAGGAGGCCTTCGTGCTCCAGGCGTTGCTCGCCCAGCGGGCGGTCGACGCCGCCGCACACCCGGCGCCCGCGATGGCGCCCCGCGAGGGTGGCATCCTCGCGGCATTCGACGCCCGCCTTCCCTTCGATCTGACCGCCGGCCAGCGCGCGGTAGGTCAGGAGCTGGCCGCCGAGCTCGCCACCGCCAGCCCGATGCGCCGCCTTTTGCAGGGCGACGTCGGATCGGGCAAGACTGTCGTCGCCTTGCGTGCCATGCTCCAGGCGGTCGACGCCGGGCGTCAGGCCGTCCTCGTGGCACCCACGGAGGTGCTCGCCGCCCAGCACTACGCCTCCTTTCAGTCGATGCTGGGGGAGCTGGGGATGGCCGGCCAGCTCGGAGCGGCCACGCAGGCCACGTCGATTGAGCTACTGACGGGCTCGTTGCCCGCGGCGAAGAAACGCGCAACGCTCGCCGCGATCGCCTCGGGCGCGGCTGGGATCGTGGTTGGCACCCACGCCCTGTTTGAGGACATGGTCCAGATCCCGTTCCTCGGCCTCGTGGTGATCGATGAGCAGCACCGCTTCGGGGTGGATCAGCGCGACCGCCTCGCCGCCGGTGCCCACCTCCTCGTCATGACGGCCACGCCGATACCGCGAACGATCGCGATGACTTCCTTCGGGGAGCTGCAGGTCTCGACCCTGCACGAGCAGCCCGAGGGGCGCCGAGCGATCGCCACGAACCTGGTCCCGGCCATGAACGAACGCTGGGTGGAACGGGTCTGGGAGCGGGCCCGTGAGGAGATCGACGCCGGCGGCCGGGTCTACGTCGTCTGCCCGCGAATCTCCGCCACGGCCGAGGAGGAGGCGCCGGGCGACGCCGGCCCCGATGCCCTCGCCAACTTGGGCGAGCAGCTCGCCATCCACGACTTCGAGCCCGCCTCGGTCGAATCGGTCCTCGCCCAGGTGCGCGCCAAGCCGGTGCTCGCGGGGGTTGAGATTGGTGCGGTTCACGGCCGCATGGATGCCGAGGACAAGGCCCGAGCGATGGACGACTTCGCCTCCGGCCGCGCGCCCCTGCTCGTGTCCACCACGGTGATTGAGGTGGGCGTGGACGTGCCGCAGGCCACGATGATGGTGATTCTCGACGCCGAACGCTTCGGCCTGTCCCAGCTCCACCAGTTGCGCGGGCGCGTGGGGCGCGGCCAGAGGGAGTCGATCTGCCTGGCGGTCCACCACGCACTGGACGGCACGGTGGCCTTCGAGCGCCTGGCTGCCTTCGCCTCCACCACCGACGGCTTCGCCCTGGCGGAGAAGGACCTCGAACTGCGCAGCGAGGGGAACGTGTTGGGGGCGGCGCAAAGCGGGCGGTCGTCGTCGCTGAAATACGTGCGCGTGCGCACGGACGAAGAGCTCATCGGGGTAGCACGAGCCGCGGCCCGCGCGCTCGTGACGGCCGACGCCACGCTCGCCGACCACCCCGCCCTGCGTGCCGCGATCGAGGCGGCTAGCTCCGATTCCACCGACTACCTGGAGAAGATATGACCAGAATCGTGGCAGGCACCGCCGGCGGGCGCAACCTGCAGGTGCCCAAGTCCGGAACGCGCCCCACGTCGGAGCGCGTGCGGGAGGCGATGTTTTCCCGCCTCGAGCACTACGGCTACATCGAGGGCTGCGCCGTGCTCGATCTGTACGCGGGCTCGGCGGCACTCGGGCTCGAGGCGAAGTCCCGCGGGGCGCGCAGCGTGGTGAGCGTGGAGGCCAGCCGGCAGGCGGCCGGCGTGGCGCGCGCCAACGCGAAGGCGACGGGGCTGGAGATCGACGTCGTGCCCATGAAGGCCGAAACGTACCTCGCCACCGAGCCCTCCGAACGCTTCGACCTGGCGTTCCTCGACCCGCCTTATGACATCGGGGAGAGGGCCCTCGCGCTCGTGCTTGAGCTCCTCGTGCCGCACCTGGCCGCGGACGCGATGGTGGTGGTCGAGCGCTCGAAGCACTCCCCGGAGCCGGCCTGGCCCGAGGGCCTCGAGCTCGACGACGACCGCACGTGGGGCGACACCCGCGTCTGGTCCGCAGTGATGGCGGGGGAGGGTAGACTGGAGCCATGACACTAGCGGTTTGCCCGGGATCCTTCGATCCGCTCACTCTTGGCCACATTGACGTGATTGAGAGGGCGCGGGGGATGTTTGACGAGGTCGTGGTGGCCGTGAGTCATAACGCGAAGAAGACCTACCTGTTCAGCCTCGACGAGCGCGTGGAGCTGGCGCGTGAGGCGCTCGCCGGCGCCGGCGGGGTGCGGGTGGAGGCGGCCACCGGGCTGATTGCGGACTTTGCGCGCGAGCGCAGGGCGGCGGCGATCGTCAAGGGCCTGCGCGGGGCGGCGGATTACGACGCCGAACAGGCCATGGCGCTGCTCAACCGGCACCTGTCCCACATTGAGACCGTGTTTGTTATGGGCGATCCGGCGCTGAGCCACATAGCATCTTCCTTCGTTAAGGAAATAGCCTCTTACGGGGGTACAATCGACGATCTGGTGACGCCGAATGTTGCGCGTGCACTGAGGAAGGTCAATTCATGAACGAACAAGGCGAATCGCTGCTCGAGATCCTGGACGAGCTGGTGGAGATTGTGTCCCACGCGAAGTCTTTGCCGATGTCGGCGTCGGTGATGGTCAACCGCTCAGAGTTGCTGGACCTGCTGGAGACGGCGCGGGAGATCGTGCCCGATCAGATCGTCGCGGCGGACGAGGTGTTGCAGGAGGCGTCGGCGGTGTCGGAGTCGGCGCGTCAGGATGCGGATGCGATCCGCGAGCGCGCCGAACAGGACGCGGCCACGATCGTGGCGGAGGCCCGCGAGCAGGCCTCGCGCCTGGTGGCCCAGGATCAGATCACGATCGCGGCGAAGTCGCAGGCCACCCGCATTCTGGACGAGGCGCAGACGAAGGCCGAGCACATGAAGCGCGGCGCGGACGATTATGCGGCCACCACGCTTGACCAGCTGTCGGAGGCGCTCGGCGGTCTGCTCGAGCAGATCGCGGCCGGCCGCGCCCACCTGGCCAACCGCCTGGAGGATGAGTGATGACCAGCCCGTACGTCGTCTCGATCATTGACCTGCCGCGGGCGGAGGGCGCCCAGCGCGAGCTCAGCACCGAGCTGCCGGCGCCGGCCGAGTGCGGCATCCCGATGGTCCGCGTGGTGGAGGGCGACCCGATTGACCTCGATATCACGCTGCAGTCCGTCTCCGAGGGCGTGCTCGTGCAGGGCATGGTCAGCGCCACCGCGCACGGCCAATGCGCCCGGTGCCTGACCGACATCACGCTCGACCTGCATGAACCAGTGGCCGAACTCGTCTTCTATCCCGAAAGCCAAAAGGCCCTCCTCGACGAGGGGGACGAAGAGGCTAAGGACATGCCGATCGTCGCCGACGACACGATCGACATGGAACCCATCGTCCGCGACGCGCTCGTGCTCGCCATGCCTCTCATCCCGCTGTGCCGCCCCGACTGCGAAGGCCTGTGCCCCGAGTGCGGCGAGCGCTGGGAGGACCTGCCCGACGGCCACGCCCACGAGTTCCTCGACCCGCGCTTCTCCGCCCTCGACGCGCTCGCGGCCCAACTTTCTCAGGAGGCCGACGACACCGACGTGTCCGACGACGCCCGCCCGGCCGGCGCCGGTGCCGGGCCTGCGGACGCGACCGGCCTCGACGGCGTCGTTGAGGACCCCCGTGCATAAGCCAATCACGCAGCGGGAGGTGGAGGCGTGGGGCGCCACGATTGATCCGCGCTACGTGGAGCCGGCGCTGACGCACCGGTCTTGGGCGTACGAGAACGGCGGCGAGCACTCGGAGCGCCTGGAGTTTCTGGGCGATTCGATCCTGGGCGCGGTGGTGACCAGCTACATTTTTGCCACGTACCCGGACATGAACGAGGGCGGGATGTCGAAGATTAAGGCGGCCGCGGTCTCGGAGCGCTCGCTGGCGGAGATCGCCCGGCGGCTGGGCCTGGGCGCGTTTATTCGGCTCGGGCACGGCGAGGAGAAGTCGGGCGGGCGGGATAAGGATTCGATCCTGGCCGACACGGTGGAGGCCCTCATCGGCGGCACGTTCCTTACGCACGGCGTGGAGGTGACGAACGAGGTTGTGCTGCGCCACCTGGTTCCGCAGGTGGAGGCCGCGCAGAAGATGGGTCCGGCCCTCGATTGGCGCACGGCGTTCGAGGAGAAGGCCCGCGAGCAGGGGATCACCGGCAACCTCAGCTACGAGGTGGAGGGCGAGGGCCCGGACCACGCGCGCGTGTATACAGCCGCGGTGATCGTCGACGGGGTCAAGCGCGGGGAGGGTACGGCCACCTCGCAAAAGCAGGCCAAGCTGGAGGCCTGCAAGGCCGCCTACTACGCGCTCGGCTAGCCCGCGCCTAGCACGATGCCCGAGCTTCCCGAAGTTGAAACCATCCGCCTGGGCCTTGAGCCCATCGCGGTGGGTGCGACGGTCGTGGGCGTGGAGGTGCTGAGCCCGCGGGCAGTGCGCCGTGCGCCGGAGGGCCTGGAACCGCTGGTCGGGCGGCGAATCGAGGCGGTGGCCCGACGCGGCAAGTACCTGTGGCTCGACGCCTCCGGCCTGGCCCTCGTCGCACACCTGGGCATGTCGGGCCAGTTCCGCGTGGGCGGGGCGGACAACCCGCACCGGCGCGCCTCGCTCTTTTTTGACGGCGGCGTCCGGCTCGACTTCGTAGACCAGCGCACGTTTGGCCACCTCATGCCCGATGTGTACGTCCCCACCGGTGACAGCGCGCCTGCCGGCCGGGGGAGCGCCGATACGCTCATCCCGCGATCCGTGGCCCACATCGGCCGCGACCCACTCGACCCGGCCTTCGACCTCGAGGCCGTCATCCGCCGCGCCCACGCCAAAGACTCCGAGATCAAGCGCATCCTGCTCGACCAGTCGGTTGCCTCCGGGGTGGGTAACATCTACGCCGACGAGGCGCTGTTTGCCGCCCGTGTTCACCCGCGCCGACTGGCCAGCCGCATGTCGCTGGCGAAGATCCGCGAGGTTTACCTGGCGGCGGCCGACGTCATGGCCCGGGCGGTGGAGGTGGGTGGCACGTCGTTCGATACCCTCTACGTCAACGTGGACGGCGCGGCCGGCTATTTCGACCGGGCGCTTAACGTTTACGGGCGCGGCGGGATGCCGTGCCCGGCGTGCGGAACTGCGCTGAGGCGCGAGCCGTTCATGGGCCGTTCCTCGCACTTTTGCCCCGCCTGCCAGCGCGCCCGGCACGTGCGGCCCCTGAAGAGGAAGCGTCTCGTCGAAAAGTAGGGCGATATCTGGCTAAGATGGCGGGGTGAGCACTACAGATATTTCCGTGATGATTATCGACGACCACGAGGTGGTCCGCCGCGGCATCGCTGAGGTGGTCGATCGCGCCGACGGGCTCGCCGTCGTGGCCGAGGCCGGCTCGGTGGCGGAGGCCGTGCGCCGCGCCACGCTGATGACGCCCCAGGTGGCGCTGGTGGACCTGCGCCTGCCCGACGGCACCGGCATCGATATCATCCGCGAATTTCGTGAGGTCGTCCCGAACACGAAGTCGATCGTCCTGACCTCGTTTGATGATGACGACGCGCTCGCCGAGGCGCTTGACGCCGGCGCGAAGGCCTACCTGCTGAAGTCGGTGCGTGGGGCGGAGATCACGGAGGTTATCAAGGCGGTGGCGGCCGGCCGCGTGCTGCTCGACGAGCGGACGGTGACCCGGCGCCGCGCCGACCATGCCGACCCCACTGCACACCTGACACCCTCCGAGCGCAAGGTGCTCGACCTCATCGGCGACGGCCTGTCAAACCGCGAAATCGGCGACAAGCTGGGGGTGGCCGAGAAAACGGTGAAGAACCACATCACCTCTCTCCTGTCGAAGATGGGCATGCAGCGCCGCACGCAGGTGGCGGCGTGGGTGGCCGGCCAGCGTGCCATGGGCTGGCGCAACCAGAACGGCTAATTAGCGCAACTGGGCCCTCCACACGAGAAGGGTGCCGCTGTGCCCGTCCCCACGCGGTTCGATGGAGAACGAGCCTTGGTGGCGGCGCGCCCGGGCGGCCAGGTTGGACAGGCCGGAGCGGCGGGCCAGGCTTTGTTCGATGCCGGCGCCATCGTCGAGCACGCGTATCACGATCTCGTCTGGCGTGGCATCCACGGTGACCGACATGGAGGAGGCCTTGGCATGCCGGGCTGCGTTGGACAGGCCTTCGCGGACCACAGCCACAACATCGTCGGAGATGTCGGAGCCCACCGCGTCGTCGATGAGGTGGTAGTCGGTTTCGGCGACGTCGGCGCCGTTCCAGGTGAGGAGGAGCGAGGGTGCGAAGCCGAGCGACTGGCGGGCCACGGAGGTTTCGTGCTGGAGGCGGGAGACGATCGCGGCGGACGATCCCTCGTCGCGTAGCGAGTGGACGATCTGGCGGATTTGCTTGACTGAGTCGTCGATGGCGGAGATCGCGGCATCGAGCGCTCCGGTCACGCGTTCGCCCAGCCCGCGCGAGCTCATCTCCTCGCGGATCGCGGTGATGTGCATGCCGGAGGCGAAGAGTTGCTGGATGGCGAGGTCGTGCAGGTCGCGTGAGATGCGAGCGCGCTCGTCGAGCTCGGCGGCCATCGCCTGGGCCTGGCGGGCTTCGGCTAGCCTGATCGCGATCGTGGCCTGCTTGGCGACCGACTCGGCCATCGTGAGGTCGTGCAGGTTGAACTCGCCGGTGTTGGGGTAGCGCAGTAGCAGGATGACGCCCAGGCCCATGCCCTGGGAGATGAGCGGACTATAGAGCGCGGAGCCGAACTGGCGCAGCTCGGGCACGCGGATCGTGCGCACGCGCTGCATGGAATCCACCACCACGCCCGACTGCTCGCGGATGACCGTGCGCGCCCGGCCCTCCTTGGGGAAGGGCAGTCCGACGAGTTCGTGGACGCGGGCCGGGTCGTCGGCGTCGACGATCTCGGAGATCCAGGAATCTTGGATGGAGGGCAGGATGATCATGGCGACGTCGGCGCGGGCGGCGATGCGCATTTCGTGGGCGATGACCTCGAGTGCCTCGTCCTCGTCCGTGCCTTCGAGCAGGGAGGACACGATGTGCTGGGAGGCGGTGAGCCACCGGGCGCGGTTCTGCGACTCGGCATACAGCAACGAGTTGACCACGGAGATCTCGGTGGCCTTGACCAGTAGGTGGACGAGTTCGCCGTCGTCGTCGGTAAAGGGGCTGGCCTTGTCCGAGAGGGAGAGGCGGCCCCACACCTGCTCGTTGACCGTGATAGCCACGCCCAGGAAGTTCTTCATCGCCGGGTGGTTCGGCGGGAGGGTGCCGGCGGCGTAGGCGGAGATGTCGTTGATGATGAGGTAGGAGTCGAGTGGGATGTCGTTGAACACGCCGTGGTCGATGGGCGGGTGTTCGGTCACCACTTCGGGCCCGCGTGGCATACCTTGCTGGATGAACTGGATGGTGTCGCCGTGGGAGTCGAGCACGCTGACGGCCCCGAATTCGGCGCCCGTGAGCTCGCACGCGGTCTGGACGAGGGCGCGCGAGACCTCGGTGCGGTCCAGCGAGCGAGCGATCGTGAGGATGTGGCGCGAAAACTCAGAAATCTGCTCTGAGGCCTGCATTGGCTTCCTTCCCGGCTTGGGGCTTTGGAAATACTCTACCTATTCCTGGGCGAGTGACCACTCGTAGTCGGGCATCTGGGCAGCGAGCTCGGCGTGGGTTCCGCGCGCGACGACGCCGACCTGGCTGCTCTCGCTACCATCGCCCCCGACGCGTCCGAGCATGATGACCTCGTCCGCGGCGTCGAGCGGGGTGAGGCGGTGGGTGACGAGCACGACGCCGCGGCGCGCGTTGCGTACGGCGAGCAGGTCGCGGATGAGCTCGTCGGCGGTGGCGGGGTCGAGGTGTTCGCCGGGTTCGTCGAGGAGCATGAAGGTGGCCGAGCCGGCGAGTGCGCGGGCGAGGAGGAGGCGGCGGCGCTCGCCGCCGGAGATGGACGTGGCGTTGGAGCCGAGCAAGGTGTCGACGCCGTCCGGCAACTGGGCGAGCCACTCGGCCAGGCCTGCCTGGGCCAGCAGATTCTCAGCTTCGTCGGGAGTGACGCTCGCGCGGGCCACGCGCAGGTTTTCGAGCACGGAGGTTTCGAAGATGTGGGCGTCCTCGGCGGTTAGCGACAGCTGGGCGGAGATCTCGGTGCGGTCGATGCGCCAGGCGTCGCGCCCGGAAAGTGTGACCGCGCCGCCCTGCGGGGCGAGCATGCCGGCTAGCGTGTAGAGGAGCGTGGACTTGCCGATCCCGGAGGGGCCGACGATCGCGATGGTCTTGCCCGGGGTGAGCTCGAGATCGATCGGCCCGGCGATGGTGGGCCCGCCTGGCCAGCCGATGCGCAGGCCGCGGGCGATGAGCCCCGAGCCGTCGCCTGGCCGCTCGTCGGGTTCGGGCTTGGCGTGGGATTCGGCGGCGTCCAGCAGGTCGACGATCCGTTTCGCCGCCGACGCCGATCGCACCAGTTGTGTGGCGGCATCCCCAAGCCGGGCGGTCGCCTCGAAGGCGGACAGCGGCACGAGCGTGCAGACCACCAGCTCGATTCCGGTCAGGTCGCCGGCCGCCATCTGGAACGTGCCGACGAGGAGGGCGGCGACGACTGCGAGGCCCATGGCGAGCGTGTCGAGCGCATGGGAGAGGGCTGCTGGGCGGGCAGAGGAGTCGCGGTGGGAGGCGATGCGAGCCTCAGTTTGGGCCAGCTGTTCCTCCATCTGGGCCATGCGCCCGGAAATGCGCAGGTCGGAGGCCGATTCGAGCATGGTGAGAGCCTGGGCGTTGAGCTCGGCGCGGTGGCGGATCTGCGCCTCCTGGTCCGCGCGGGCGCCGCGGGCCGCAATCGAGGGGGCCACAGCGCCGGAGAGCAGCAGGCAGGCGAGCAGGACGAGCGCGATGAGCGGGGAGAGGAAGCCGACAATCGCCAATGACAGCACGGAGACGACGATCGCCACCGCCGCCGGCAGCATCGACTTGATGACCACGTTGCCGATCTCGTCCACGTCCGCACCCGTGCGGGCCAGCAGGTCGCCGCGCTTGACGGAGGTGACCACGTCGGTGGTCGAGCCTGCCATCGTCGAATACACGCGCGAGCGCAGGTTCGCCATGCCGTAGAGGGCCACCCAGTGGGAGGCGATGCGCTCGAGGTAGCGGAAGATCGCCTTGCCCACGCCGAATAGGCGCACGGCCGTAGACGCCACCGACAGGTCGAGCACCGGGGGCAGTTCGGCCGCGCGGGCGATGAGCCACGCCGACGTGGCGCCAAGCGACACGCCCGAGCCGATCGCGCCTGAACCCGCGGCAACGGACCATGCGAAGGTCTTCTTGTTGTAGTCGAGCATGCCGATCGCGCGGCGAAGCGCCTTGCGCTCATCCCTATCGATCATCGCTGGCCTCCTTCTGCGGCGTTCGCGGGGTGCTGTCCGACCCCGCGGCGGTGGAGCCCGCGCCGGGCGCGCCGGTACTCGTGCGGTGGCCGGAGGGATCGGCGTCGCGCCAATGGCGCGGGATGGCGTAGTCGGCTCGTTGAGCTCGGACGTACGCGGCGTACTCGGCCGACTCGCGCAGGGCGGCGGACTCGCGGACTTCGGCGCTGATGTCGCGCGTGGAGGCGACGACGTCGATCACGTGGTCGGCCAGCTCGGTGATGGCCTGGCGGTGGGCGATGACAATAACGGTGTGCCCGGCGGCCTTGAGGGAGGTGACGACGTTTGAGACGTATTCCTCGCTCATCGCGTCGAGGTGGGCGGAGGGCTCGTCGAGAATGATGATCTTGCGCGAGGAGGTCAGCGCCCGGGTGAGGGCCAGGCGCTGGCGCTGGCCCACCGACAGGCCGGTGCCGCCGTGTCCCAGGACTGTCTGCCAGCCGCCCGAGAGTGTGGCGACGACGTCGTCGAAACCGGTAAGCGTTGCGGCCTCGGTGGCGATCCCGCCCACGTTCTCAGCCACGGTGCCGGGCACGATGACGGGACGCTGGGGCACCCAGGAGATGTGGGCCCACCAGGCTTCGCGGTCGATGTCGGAAAGCGGCGTGCCACCCACGGTGACGCGGCCGGCGTCGGGAGAAAGCAGGCCGAGAAGGACGTTCACGGCCGTCGTCTTACCCGAACCTGAGGGACCGCGCAGCACCGTGATCTCGCCGGGCTGGATCGTGCAGCTGAGCTCTGCCGGCGCCACGGTGGCGCGGCCGGGGGCGAAGACGGAGACGCCCTCGAAGCGGATCTCGGCCCTCTCGAGGTCGGGCACAGGCGCGGTGCCGGCGTGCTCAGAAAGCGGCAGGTCGAGGATCGTGAACGCGCCTTCGGCAGCGGTCACGCCGTTGGCCGAGGCGTGGAACTGGGTGCCCACCTCACGTAGGGGCTTGAGGATCTCCGGGGTGAGCATGATCGCGATGAGGCCAATCTGGAGCGGCACCGAGCCGTCTACCATCCGCAGGCCGATGTTGACGGCCACGAGCGCGGTGGTGAGCGTGGTGAGGAACTCGAGGGCGGCGCCGGAGAGGAAGGCCACGTACAGGGTCTGCATCGTCTTTTCAGCGAAGCGGTAGCCGAGCGACTTCACGCGCTTTTCCGGCCCGTGCTCGCGGCCGAGGCCCTTGATTGTGGCCAAGCCGGCGAGGAGGTCGAGCAGCTGGGAGGACAGGTCCTGCATGGCGGCCAGGCGCTCGTTCGAATAGCGCGAGGTCATCTTGCCGATGAGGATCATGAAGACCGGCACCAGCGGAATGCAAAAGACCACGAAGAGGGCCGAGATCCAGTCGAAGTAGAACAGGAGGACGATGAGCGCCGGCATGGCCGTGACTGACAGAAAGAGCTGGGGGAGGAACTGGACGAAGTAGGCCTCCAGGTCGTCCAGGCCGCGCGTGACCAGCGTGACCGTGTCTGTGGTGTTGCCGCTGAGCCACCTGTCCCCAAGGGAGGCCGCCTTACGTAGCACCTTCCCACGCAGGTCCGCGATCACGTTCACGGCCGAGCGGTGCCCGTACGCGTCACGCACGTACGCCAGCGCGAAGCGCGCCACGACGACGACGCCGAGCCACGCCACCCGCCCCAGCACGCCGGCGGGGGTAGCCGTCCCGTAGAACACGGGGGAGACGGCATAGGCGATGAGCACGATCTGGGCCGCGATGAGGGCCGCGTCGATCACGCCGAGGGCCACGAGGAAGGCGATGTACCTCTTGGTCTGGCCGGCGTAGGTGAGCAGGCGTGGGTCGAGTGGTTTCACGGAACCTCCATTTCAGATCAAGTCTAGATTCTGTGCCGGGCTAATGCGAAAGCTGGTGCGCGCCTGGCGTTGCGGTGAAGGTGGGCCGGGCGGGTGCAGATACGGCGAGGGGGCGTGCGATCATCGCACGCCCCCTCGCCGGTGGCAGCTTAGGCGTTGGCGAAAGCACGCACCTTCTTCGGGTCAAGACCCGCGGGCTCGTCGGAGATGTGCTCCACTCCGAGGCGGCCTGCGAAGGACTTGTACGACCAGGCGGTGTAGCCCAGCACGATCGGGACGAACACAATCGCCGCGATGAGCATGACCGTCTGAGTGGGCGAGGTGGCCGAGGCCTGGACCAGGGTCAGGTCATAGGCCGGGTCAACCGAGGACTTCAGCGCGTTGGCACCGAAGGTGGAGAACACCCACACCACCGCGAAGGCCAGGCCGGCGAAGGAGAAGAGGAACGCCTGGACGTCCTTGCCCTTCTGGATCACCAGCGTGGAGGCGATGAGCGCAACTGCGGCCAGCACCAGCGGGATGAAGCCCCATGCCTGCCCGCGGTAGGCGAACTGGCCCCAGACCGCCCAGATGGCTGTCAGGCCCGTGGAGGCCAGCGACAGCTTCTTGGCCAGCGCGATCGCGCGCTCGGAGAAGTCACCCTTGGTCTTGATTGCCAGCCACAGCGCGCCGTGCGTGAGGAAGAGCAGAACGAAGACCACGCCACCCACCAGGGTGAAGGGGGTGAACAGGGAGACGAATCCGCCGGTGAGGAAGTGGCGGTCGCCAGCGGCGAGGGCGGCGTCGATCGCGGCCGGATCGGCCGGGACGAACTGGCCACCGAGCTCGGTGTAGTGGCCCACCTGGATCTTCGTGCCCTGCACGAGGTTGGCGAAGGCCACGCCCCAGATCAGGGTGACCACCCAGGCCACGCCCAGGTGGAGGTTATCCCACAGGTTGCGCCAGGAATCGGAGCTGATCTTCCCGCGCCACTCGATGGCCGAGATGCGGATGATGAGGCAGATGAGGATGGCCACGAGGGCCAGGTACATGCCGGAGAACATCGTGGCGTACCACTCGGGGAACGCGGCGAAGGTGGCGCCGCCGGCGGTGAGAAGAAAGACCTCGTTGCCGTCCCAGTGGGGGCCGATGGTGTTGAGGGCGAGGCGGCGCTCCTTTTCGTTGCGGGGCAGGATCTTCAAAAGCATGCCCGTGCCGAAGCCGAAGCCTTCGAGCGTGAGGTAGCCGATCCAGAGAACCGCGAGGAGTGCGAACCAGATAATCTGCAGTGCTGAAAGTTCCACAGTTCCTCCTTAGTAAGCGAAGCTGAGCTTCGTGTCCTCGGTGACGCCCGTGGTGTGGGCCTGCTCGAGGAGAAGCTTGTCCGCCGGGTTGATGCCCTCGCGAACGTAACGGACGATGAGCTTGTACCACACCACGCCGAGCACGGCGTAGAGCAGCGTGAAGATGATCAGCGACGCCAGGACCTCGCCAGACAGGACGTTCTGTGACACGCCGTCCTGCGTGAGCAGGTGCATCATCTCCGACGGGGCGAGGTTGCCTTCGCGCTCGAAGTTGGGGTAGACCACCCACGGCTGACGGCCCATCTCGGTGAGCAGCCAGCCGAACGTGGAGGCGAGGTAGGGCAGCGGGATCGTCCACACGAACAGCTTCGCGATCGCTGGGCTGGTGATCATCTTGTCCTTACGCAGGAGGAACAGGCCCAGGAGCGACAAGCCGAAGGAGGCAAATCCGAGGCCCATCATCGCGCGGAAGGAGTAGAAGGAGACGAACTCGTTCGGGATGTAGTTCACGTCCGTGCCGTAGATGTCTCCAAAGGCTTCGGTGAAGGTCTGCTGGATCTCATCCGTGCCGATCAGCTTGGATTCGGGGCCGGAGAAGTGGTTGGTAACCATGAAGGACTCAAGGCCGGGCAGGATCGGCAGGGAGATGATCGTGTCCTCGTTCGCCTCGGTGCCGAGCATGGCGAGCGCCAGGTCGTGCTGTTCGCCCGTCTCGTAGATGCCCATGGCGGCGATCATCTTGGTGGGCTGGACCTCGTAGATGTGCTGGCCCATGAAGTGGCCAGAGCCGATCGCGAGGATGCCGGCAAGCGCCAAGGTCTTGAGGCCGAACTGCGCGGCCGGCTTCCAGAACTCGCGGGCCTCGACCTCGTTGTTGGTGCGCAGCGCGCGCACGATCCACCAGATCGACACGCCCGAGATCATCGCGCCGGCCACCATGAGGGAAGCGGAGATCGTGTGCAAGAGCGCGTAGAGCGTGGTGGGCGAGAAGATTACTTCGAGGAAGCCCGACATGCCGTCAAGTTCGGCGCGTCCGGTTTCCGGGTTGAACACGGCGCCCGTGGGGTTCTGCATGAAGGAGTTCGCCGCGAGGATGAAGAATGCGGAGATGTTCGTGCCAAGTGCCACCATCCAGATGGCCACCGTGTGTGCCTTGGGGGAGATGCGGCCGCGGCCGAAGATCCACACGCCGAGGAAGACGGACTCCAGGAAGAAGGCCAGCAGGGCCTCGAACGCGAGCGGCGCGCCGAAGATGTCACCCACGTAGCGCGAGTACTCCGACCAGGTCAGTCCGAACTGGAACTCCTGGACGATGCCCGTGGCTACGCCGAGCGCGAAGTTAATAAGGAGGAGCTTGCCGAAGAATTCGGACATGCGCAGGTACTTCGTGTCACCGCTGCGCAGCCACCTGGTCTGCATGATTGCCACGAGTGGCGAGAGCCCGATCGTGAGAGGTACCAGGATGAAGTGGTACACGGTCGTGATCGCGAACTGCCACCGTGAAAGGTCTAAGACATCCACCGAAGTCGCCTTTCTTTGCCGGGCCGTGCTAGCCCTGTGTGTTCGATGCTGTGGGCGAACATCGCTGCAGGCCCACGCGTGTTCCCTGAGTTTATCGCACACCTCCACACAAATGCGTCGCAAACTCGGAATGGATCCAAAGTGCTTCGCGAAATCGCTTGTGCCGCTTGCGGGCGGGCCTTTCGCCTTAGGACGTTCGTCCCGAACCGTCGTCGTTGGGCGCTCACCAGATCGCAGCTCAGCACAAGCGCACAAGAAATGTGTAACAATAGGAGCGGATCGGGTGTGTATCCACCCGAAGAGCGAGCTTCGTGCGCCGCAGTTGCGTGCAGCCGGGCGAGCTCGTCAGATAAGCTTCCGCGGCCCTCGCCGCGACCAGACTCCATAAGGCGTGGATGCACACGGCCTTGCTAGGAGATACCTATGGCAGACGATGCCAACGAACGCGCAAACGTTGCGCCCATGACCACCCTCCTTTTCCAGGAGCCCGACATGACCCGGGCCGTCCGTTCTCGCCGCCGCCGCGACGACGACGCCGAAGCACCGGCCGCGCATTCGGGCGCGGAGGCGAACTCGGACAGCTCAGAGGAGTCCACGAAGAGCCGCAGCCGGCGTGGCCGCCGCGGCGGGCGCAAGTCGGCGGACGAGGCGCAGGCTGGCAACGAGTCGGCTGAGAAGTCGGCCGAGAAGTCGCAGGAGACGGGCGAGGAGGCGCCGCCGAAGCGCTCGCGCCGCCAGAAGTCCGACGGCAACGCCAAGGCCAACCAGCGAAGCGCCAAGGATAAGGACAAGGACGAGGCCGAGCAGCCCAAGGAGGCCGCCGCCGAATCTGACGCTGAGGATGCCGAGGAGGAGTCGGAGTCGTCGACAACCGTGCGCCGGCGCCGTCGTCGGCGCAGCACCGAGGAGGCCGACGACGGGGTGACCGCCCCGAAGGGTTCCACCCGCCTGGAGGCGAAGAAGCGCCGCCGGAAGGAGGGGCGCCGGGCAGGGCGTCGTCGGACGTCGATCTCGGAGTCGGAGTACCTGGCGCGCCGCGAGGCGGTAGACCGGACGATGCTCGTGCGCGAGCAGGACGGCCTCAACCAGATCGCGGTGCTGGAGGACGGGGTGCTGGTCGAGCACTACGTGGCACGCCACACGCAGACCTCGATGGTCGGCAACGTCTACCTTGGCCGCGTGCAGAACGTACTGCCCTCGATGGAGGCCGCGTTCGTTGACATCGGCAAGGGCCGCAACGCCGTGCTTTATGCGGGCGAGGTCAACTGGGACGCCGTGGGTATGAACGGCAAGCCGCGCAAGATCGAGGACGCGCTTAAGAGCGGCGACACGGTGCTCGTGCAGGTCACGAAGGACCCGATCGGCCACAAGGGCGCGCGCCTGACCGGCCAGATCACGCTGGCCGGACGCCACCTCGTGCTCGTGCCGGACGGGTCGATGACCGGCATCTCACGCAAGCTGCCGGAGAAGGAGCGCACGCGCCTGAAGGACATCCTCAAGCGCGTGGTGCCCGCCGAGCACGGCGTCATCGTCCGCACGGCCGCCGAGGGCGCTACCGAGGAGCAGATCCAGAGCGACGTCGACCGGCTGGTCAAGGCCTGGGCGGACATTCAGGCCAAGTCCAAGTCCACGAAGAACGCCCCCTCCATGCTCAAGAGCGAGCCGGAGCTGGCCGTGCGCGTGGTGCGTGACATCTTTAATGAGGACTTCAAGGAGCTCAAGGTTTCGGGTGATGAGGCGTGGCAGACGATCCACGATTACGTGGCCGAGCTGTCGCCGGAGCTGGTGGACCGCCTCGAGCACTGGACGAGTGAGAAGGACATTTTTGCAGCCTCCCGCGTGGACGAGCAGCTGTCCAAGGCATTCGACCGCAAGGTTTTCCTGCCGTCGGGCGGGTCTCTCATCATTGAGCGTACGGAGGCCATGACGGTGATCGACGTCAACACCGGAAAGTTCACCGGCGCGGGCGGCTCGCTCGAAGAGACAGTGACGCGCAACAACCTCGAGGCCGCGGAGGAGATCGTGCGCCAGCTGCGCCTGCGTGACATCGGCGGCATCATCGTCATCGACTTCATCGACATGGTCCTCGAAGAGAATCGCGACCTGGTGCTACGCCGCCTGGTGGAGTGCCTGGGGCGCGACCGCACCCGCCACCAGGTGGCCGAGGTGACCTCGCTCGGGCTCGTGCAGATGACCCGCAAGCGCGTGGGTCAGGGCCTCGTGGAGGCCTTTTCCACCACGTGCGAGTGCTGCGACGGGCGCGGGTACATCACCCATGAGCACCCCGTCGAGCGCGGCGAGACCGAGGCTCAGAACCCCCGGACGAACCCGCGCCGCCAGCAGCAGCCGGCCGCGCCGGTTGCCGCGGAGGAAGACCCGAAGCACGACGAGGTCCGCGCGGCACTTGCCAACATCGCGGCCGCTGCGTCGTCCAAGCACGAGTCGGAGGAGGCCCCAGCCGAACAGGCGGGGGAGTCTGAGGACAAGTCGAAGAGCTCGCGTCGCAGCTCCGGCCGACGCCGGTCGGGCGGCTCGCGTGGGAAGACGGTTGAGAAGACGGCCGGCGAAGTGGCGGCGGCCGAGAAGTCGGGCGGCGAGAAGGCGGAGGCAGCGGCTGAGAAGCCCGCGGCCAAGGCTGCGCGGCCCGCGCGGAAGGCGCCCGCAAAGACTGAGACCAAGGCTGATGCGCCGGCAGAAACCGGAGCCGAGGCCGAGCCGAAGAGGCAGAGGCGCCGCAGGGTGTCGTCGTCGGGAACGATCACGCCGGGCTCGAACACGGCGGCGATCATGACGTTCCCCGCCAAGGGCGAGGCGGAGAAGTAGGTTCGGCGGGCGCGACACGCCACGGGAATGTGGTGATCGTCGCGCCCGGCGGACTTGTTCCGGCTTGGGCTTGCCAGTAAACTTGTAACTCGGCGCATTGAGCGCACCAATTTTTCAAGAGCACGGAGACGTGCACCAATCGACAGAGATGAGCTGAACGTGGTTTACGCGATTGTGAAGACAGGCGGCCGCCAGGAGAAGGTGTCCGTCGGGTCCATCGTGGTTACGAACAGGATTGACGGCGAAGCTGGCGACAAGGTCGAGCTTGAGCCGATCATGCTCGTCGACGGTGACAAGATCACCACCGCTGCCGATGGCATTTCCGCCAAGGTGACCGCCGAAATCGTTCGTGACGAGAAGGGCCCGAAGATTTCGATCGTCAAGTACAAGAACAAGACGGGTTACCGTAAGCGTCAGGGTCACCGCCAGCCGCTGACCCGCCTCAAGGTCCTTGAGATCGCTTAGATTCGGCACCAGGTACGAGCTTTTAGAAAGGTCTAGAGATGGCAACTAAGAAGGGCGCGAGTTCTACTAAGAACGGTCGCGATTCCAATGCGCAGCGACTCGGCATCAAGCGCTTCGGCGGTCAGGCCGTGAACGCGGGCGAGATCCTCGTGCGCCAGCGCGGTACCAAGTACCACCCGGGTGCCAACGTCGGCCGCGGTAAGGACGACACCCTGTTCGCGCTCGAGTCGGGCGTTGTCGAGTTCGGTGTCAAGCGCAACCGCAAGACGGTCAGCGTGATGGCGCAGGCGTAAGCGCAAGTTTTTAGAATTGGGGTGGAGGGCCTAGCCTTCCACCCCTTTCTGCAGTTTTTTGGCAGTTGGAGGCGGGATTCATGGCAAGTTTTGTGGACCGAGTGACCCTGCATATTACGGCGGGTAAGGGCGGCAACGGCGCGACGTCGGTGCGCCGGGAGAAGTTCAAGCCGCTGGGCGGGCCCGACGGGGCGAACGGCGGGCACGGCGGCGACGTGATCCTGCGCGTGTCCGCCCAGGAATCCACCCTGCTGTTGCTGCATCATTCCCCGCATCTTAAGGCCGAAAACGGCAAGCCTGGCGAGGGCGACATGCGCCACGGCAAGCGCGGGGAGGACCTTGTGGTGGCGGTTCCGTCCGGCACGGTGGTCAAGGACGAAGATGGCAACATCCTGGCTGACCTCGTGGGGGAGGGCGAGGAGTTCCTGGCCGCGTTGGGTGGCTACGGCGGGCTTGGCAACGCCGCGCTGGCGTCCCCGAAGAGGAAGGCGCCCGGGTTTGCGCTGCTGGGCGAGGATGGGGAGGAGCGCACGCTCATCCTTGAGCTGAAGTCGGTGGCGGATGTGGCGCTGGTGGGTTTTCCGTCGGCTGGAAAATCGTCGCTCATTGCGGCGATGTCGGCCGCGCGACCGAAGATCGCCGACTACCCGTTCACCACGCTGGTGCCGAACCTGGGCGTGGTGCAGGCCGGCGACGTGCGGTTCACGATGGCCGACGTGCCTGGGCTGATTCCCGGCGCTTCCGAGGGCAAGGGGCTTGGGCACGAGTTTCTGCGGCATATCGAGCGGTGTGCGGTCATCGCGCACGTCATTGACTGCGCGGCGTTGGAGAGCGACCGTGATCCGATCCGCGATCTGGACGTGATCGAGGCTGAGCTCGCCGCCTATGCGGACCAGATCCCGCCCATGGAAGACCGTGTGCCGCTTATGGAGCGCCCGCGCGTAGTGGTGCTGAACAAGGTAGATATGCCCGATGCGGCCGACATGGCCGACTTCGTGCGGGCCGACCTGGAGGGGCGCGGGCTGCGCGTCTTCGAGGTGTCGGCGCTGGCGCGGCGTGGGCTACGAGAGCTGGGCTTCGCGCTGGCCTCGATCGTGGAGGAGATCCGCGCGGCCGACATCGTGCCGCAGGCCAGGCCGATCATCCGCCCTGTGGCGCAGGACGAGGGCGGGTTCACCATCACCGCACACACCAAGGGCGGGCGGCCGTTCTACCAGATCCGGGGCCGCAAGCCGGAGCGGTGGGTCAACCAGACCGACTTCTCCAACGACGAGGCCGTGGGATACCTCGCCGACCGCCTCAACCTGCTCGGGGTGGAGAAGGAGCTCATGAAGATGGGCGCCAAGGAAGGCGACACGGTGGTGATTGGGCCGGTGGACGGCGGAGTCATCTTCGACTGGGAGCCCACGATTTCCACGGGTGCCGAGTTGCTCTCGCCGCGCGGTACGGACGCCCGGCTCGAGCAGAACACGCGCGCCACGCGGCGCGAGCGCAAGGCGGCCTTCCACGAGCGGATGGACGCCAAGGAGGCGGCTCGCCAGGAGCTGTGGATGGACCGCGAGAGCGGGATGTGGACGGACCCGGGCCAGGAGTAGGGCCAGCCGGGCTCCGGCGGCTGCCAGTACCCTGGGGTCCGCCGGCACAACTCGTGAACGTGAGGTCGACCGGGTGCCTATAGCAATCGTCAACCGGTATTTTCACGACTTCTGTCGGAGGAGCGGCTTAGCCGGCCGGCTGCATTATTATGCGGCGGCCAATCGCGCAACGCGTAGAAATAGTGAAGCCTCACGCGAGGAGTGCGCGTATTATTTGACGCGTTTCTTGGGAAAGACGTCCCGGCAGGGCGCCCTCAGTGCTCGCGCGAGACAGGCGCGTGGTGCCCAATGTCACAAACGAGCCGCGTACCAGCGTTTTTCGCTGAAATCTCGCGGTTTTGTTCTGTCCAGATAGTGAGCTGTGGGAGCTCAGCCGGCGGTATTGGCGCTGTTTGCTTGCTGCTCAATTGACCACGCCTAACCTACGGGGTAGTTTCAAAGTAACCACTTGAATACTCATTCAACACAAGCGGATGAATAATCATTCATGGTTGTCAGATTAGCTTCGGCTCTATGTGCGCCCGTACATGAAAGGAATGACGATGATCGCTCGAGACATTACTGCCATCCATTCCCACGTAATTATTGCGCACCACCTTATGTTCAAGTTCGCCTGGCGAATGCACTGATACACAAGAATCCACGAAAAATCTGTAGTTGACCGCAGGAGCGGTCTATTTAAGGAACATAAGAATGACTGTCGAAATCTCTGTCCCTAGCCAAGTCTCAAATCCCGCACCCGTCGACATCGATGCCACTGGCCCCGGCGCCCTCGCCACCACGTGGATTGGCGTGGATCTGTCGCTGCTCGGCGCGAGTGTCCCGGTCGGCTTCGACGACTGCATCGATTACCTGAACTTCCCCCGCCTCGCTGCGTCCGTCCGCGCCGCGCAGACCGGCGGCATCGACTTCGTTACTCTCGATTCGCGTTTCCTGACCAGCACCGACGTCGATTCGCGCGATTGTTCTCACGACGCCGTCCACGCGGCTGCTAAGCTCGCCGACGTGTCGACCGCTGGGATTTTCGCGGGGATCGAGCCGACACCTGCTGATATCGAGGTGGCCACTGCTGCGCTCGCCGCTCAGCGCGAGGGCTGGGTGGGCATCACGATGCCCCTGCACACGGACTCCGATTTCGCGGGGATTGAGAAGGCGGCCCGCAAGACGCGCCGCGCTGGCGTGAAGGTCACGGTCATCATCACGGACCCGGCTGTGTCCGCCGAGCGTGCAGCTATCGTGGCGGGGATCGCCGACGTCGTCCGGTTGCGTGTCCGCGATCCGTACGCTGCGCGTAACGCCCGTTTCGCGATCCAGGCCGCGGGCAAGGAGATCGGCAAGGATATCTTGGTGTTCATGGAGCTTGGCGTGGTGATTTCACGCTCGGTGGCGGCGGCGGAGGAGCGGGCGCTGCTGATTGAGGACATGAACGACTGCGACCTGTTCCCGGGCATCGCGTCGGTGCTCGGTACGGTCTACAACGTGGCCGACGCGATCGAATCCTATGTGGGCCTGGGCGCCGCCGATGGCGTCATCCTGGTTCCTGCCTCCCTGCCCACTGACCTGGCCTCGGTGCTCAAGGGCGTGCTGCCGCTGATTGATGCGCGCGCCAAGCTTGAGCAGCAGTAGTCAGATATTCCCCGCTTCACGTTCGACGCCGTTCTGCCAGGTGCCAGCACATTGCTCACGCGCCTGTCAGACCGGCGTCGTTAATATGAAAGCCACGGAACCTGGTGGGGGAGGCGAAGCTCCTGCTTCGCCTCCCCCACCAGGTTCCGTGGTGCATCATTGGCCCCACATACTTAGTTCTGCGCCTCCTGCTCAGCGATCTTCCGACGCACCTCATCCATGTCGAGGGCCTTGGCCTGCGTGATGAGATCTTCGAGGGCCGCCGGCGGAAGGGCGCCCGCACTTTCGTAGATGCGGATGCCGTCGCGGAAAATCATGAGAGTGGGGATCGACATGATCTGGAAGCTCTGCGCCAGCTCGCCCTCGGCCTCGGTGTCGATCTTGCCGAAGGTGATGTCGGGGTGCTGCTCGGATGCGGCCTCGAATGTGGGGCCGAACTGCTTGCACGGACCACACCACTCAGCCCAGAAGTCGAGGAGGACGGTGCCCTCGCGGACGGTATCGTTAAAGTTCTCTGCGGTCACTTCGACAGTTGCCATCGGTTTCCTTTCGTCGGGTGCGCGATGAGCACACCGGGTCGGCTATCAGCGGCTCCAACGCGTTCGCCGCAAATTTATTCCAAGGATACGGCACCCCGCCCGCGCCCGGGCTCGTTTTCCGCTCTGAGTGAGGGCGCGCCGGCCCCGCAGTCGTGACCGCGCCCGGCCGTCGGCGCCAACGCGACCCGACGCTGTCGTGAACCCGCCCGGACGCCGTCGTGAACAAGGCGAAAGTCCGCACCACCTCGACGCCCGCGGGCTGAGCTGGTTCAATTGACCTAACGGAAGGAGACGGTATGGCCGAATCGCAGAGGCTGCGTGTCGTGGAGGAGCTGCCAGATATTCCGACGCCGGCGGGGGAGCCGGGGCGTCGGCGGCGAATCGGGATCATGGGCGGCACGTTTGACCCGATCCACCACGGGCACCTCGTGGCGGCCTCGGAGGTCCAGCACTTCTATGATCTCGACGAGGTCATCTTCGTGCCCACCGGCGAACAGCCCTTCAAGAAGGACCGCAAGGTTACGCTCGCCGAACACCGCTACCTCATGACCGTGATCGCGACGGCGTCCAACCCGCGCTTTTCCGTCTCGCGTGTGGATATCGAGCGCGGCGGTGTCACCTACACGGTGGATACCCTGCGCGACCTGCAGGCTCTCCACCCCGATGCCGACCTCTACTTCATCACCGGCGCCGACGTCCTGTCCCAGATCCTCGACTGGAAAGACAACGCGGACCTGTGGGCCATGGCGCACTTCGTGGGCGTGAACCGGCCGGGGCACGTGCTGGACGTGTCGGGGTTGCCGGAGGACTCGGTGTCGCTCGTGGACATCCCAGCCATGGCCATCTCATCTACTTCTATCCGCAATCGCGCCAGCGAGGGCGTGCCCGTGTGGTATTTGGTGCCCGATGGCGTAGTGCAGTACATAAACAAGTATCATTTATATATAACGAACGAGGCCACAACGACCTCCCTCGACCCGGTGTCGATCCACGCCACCGCCGAGGGCAAGGAGGAAGAATGAGTGAGGAAACTCCACGGCTGAGTCGCCGTCAGATGCGCGAGCAGGGCCTGCTCGACGCGCCCACCGACACCCCGCCGGTTTACGACACCACGGAGCTGCGCCTTCGCCGCCCGTCGCGCAAGGAACTGCGTGAGCTGGCACAGCGCGAGGCTGGCGAGCAAGTGCCGAAGAATGTGGAGACTGGGGAGTCGGCAAATTCCGAGGATGTTGGGGAGCCTACTCAGGCGATGGAGGCCGTCAAGGCGCCGGAGCCGGTCCAGCATGAGCGCAAGTCAGTGTTTGATCGCTTCGAGGCCGCCGAGCCCGAGGAGGAGCCCGCGGCCGAAGTGGCTAAGCCGGCCGTGCCCGTGCAGGCGGCGGCCGAGGCCGAGCAGGCTGAGCCGGAGGTGGACCTGGATGACGACGAGCCCGAAGACTCCCTCCGTGACCGCTTCCTGGCGATGACCAGCCGCGGTGAGGAGGCCGGCGACGCCGCCGAGCCCGCGCACGCCACCGCCCCCGTGCCGGCCCCCGTGGCCGAGAAGACGCCCGCACCGAAGCCCGCGGTTGAGGTCGACGTCGCCGACGATCCCGCCCCCGACACCGAGGTCGAGGCCCCGCGCCGCACCTGGCTCAACTTCATCATCCTCGTCCTCATAGCCGCAATCGTCGGCTACCTCGGCGGGTCGTGGATCAACATGACCTTCCTGTCGGAGCCGATGCCCGGCGTCGTGAACGATTTTTCTGCCCTGCTGTTGTAACTGAAAGGACACCGTGACAGCTACACCGGAAACGATCGAACAGACCATCGCGGCGGCGCGCGCCGCCTCAGCTGGGAAGGCGACGTCGATCACCGCGATCGACGTGTCCCAGCGGCTTGTGATCACGGACGTGTTCCTGGTTGTCTCCGGCTCGTCGGAGCGGCAGGTGCGCGCGCTGGTTGATGAGATCGAAGAGGGGATGTACAAAATCGGCGTGAAGCGGCTGCGCCGCGAGGGGCTGGAGGGGGAGGCTCACTGGGTCCTGCTCGACTTTGGTAATCTCATGGTGCACGTCCAGCAGGACGAGGACCGCGAGTTCTACGCGCTCGAGCGGTTGTGGGGCGACTGCCCGGTCATTGAGCTACCCGAGGACGTGACGGTGGAGGAGGGGCCGCGTTCGTCGCTGGCGGACTACTTCGCGCCGGCCGACGACGATCTTGCGGCTCGTGCCGCCCGCTCGGCTGACGATGCGGGCGACGACGAAGACGACAGCGATGCTGAAGACGGGGGCGCGCCGGCGGCCGCTGATGAGGCGTGAAGCTGAGGCTGGTTTTTTGGCGGCACGGCCAGACGGTTCAGAATGCCTCGCTGCGGATCCAGGGGTCGCAGGACTATCCGCTCAATGAGGTCGGGCACGCGCAGGCGGCCGCTGCTGCCGGTGCGCTGGCGCGAATGAAGCCCGCGCGGATTTACTCCTCGGATTTGGGGCGCGCGTTGCAAACGGCGCAGTATCTTGCGGATGTGACTGGGCTGGAGGTGCTGCCCGATGCCGGCCTGCGTGAGCGGGCCTACGGCCCATGGGAGGGGCTCAGCTCCGACGAGATCCGTGCCCGCGACCCTCAACAATGGCACGCCTGGCGCGAGGGGCGGGAACCCGAAGGAGTCGGGGTCGAGACCCGGGAGGCCTGCGGGCAGCGCGTGCACGAGGCCATCGAGCGAGCACTGGCCGACGTGATTCGGGAGCTTGGTGAGGCGCGCGTAGCTGGCGAGGGCAATGGCGCGGGTGGCGGGGTTGTTGGCGTGGCCGGCGGGGACGACGTCGTGACGATCGTGTTCGTGGCCCACGGCGGGTCGATTGCGAACGGCGTGATGAGCATGCTGGGGCAGAACCCGTCCGAGTGGGTGGGCCTGCAGGGGATGGACAACTGCCACTGGGCAGTGCTCGAGCCGAGGCCGGCGGCGAATCCGGTGTGGCGGTTGCGATCCTACAATGTGGGCGTGGAGGGCTGAGGCCCGGCGGTGGCGCCCGTGAGTCCCGCCCCGAGCGGTGGCCCATGTTAACCGCCAGGTAGTGAGCCGTTTCACCCACTGGGGGAGGTCCTGGATTGGCGCGGACGGGGAGAACTGAGTAGTATAAATCAAGTCTTGAGGGGCTATGGCGCAGTTGGTAGCGCGCTTCCATGGCATGGAAGAGGTCAGGGGTTCGAATCCCCTTAGCTCCACAGGTGGCCCGGAAACCGCGAGAAATCGAGGTTTCCGGGTTTTTCGTGCCCGCGCTTGACTAACCAGATGAGTAGCGCTGGGCCGGGCGCCGGGGGAGCATGGCACGGTCGGCTCCGGGCCGGCGGAGGGGCCGGCGAAGACGGCGAACTCGGCAACCGCGAACAACGCCAGGTAGCACCAGCGCCCACGCGGGTGGGCGCCGGCGTCCTTCTTCCCCGAGCCGTATACGTGGCGCACCTACGGCGAGCTCAACGAGCGCTTCGCGGCCGCGCATTCGGGCACGACGTACGAGCACGCCTGCGAGCTCCTAGCGGCCTCCCACCTGCGGGTGTTGGACATGATCGCTGGCTTTAGTGACGAGGAGCTGTTCACGAAGAAGTGCTTTGACTAGACGGTGTCGACGAGTTTGGGGTTCTACTTCGTGTCAGCGACCAGCTCCCAGTACGAGTGGGCGGCGAAGAAGACGCGGGCGTACATGCGGCTGCTGTAGGGACTGTGAGATTTGCTCCTAGCCATTGGTGTATGGTGTGCGCACACTGGATGTACGGACGACTCAGGGGGGGCGATGATGGCAAGGAAGAGTGAGTATCAGATGACGCGGATAACTCTCGTATAGATGCTCGAACGAAGCATGAAGCGGAGAAGCTGTTCCGCTCGTTGGGCCTCGATCTGTCGACCGCGTTAAACATGTTCCTCACGCAGGCGGTGCGTGAGCAGGGCCTGCCGATTCGTCCCACGTTGAATGTCCCGAACCGCGTGACCGCCGAAGCTATTGCTCACACGGAGCGCATCCTCGCAGGGGAGATAGCCGATGACGGGGCGACGTTCGACAACGCTGCGGAGGCGATCGAATACCTTGACAACGTGAAGTGAACGAAGACGAGCTTGTTGCCGGCGCGCGGGTAGGTAGGATTGCAGAGACAAGCGAGAAGAGGTGCAAGGGTGGCTGGCAAGTCAATCAATCTGTTCCTGATGGACGGCGATCCGAACGGCCGGATCAAATGCACGCTGGCCAATTGGACGGGCGTGGCATACAAGATTCCCCGCACGATGCTGGACGAGGCGCGCAACATCGATGCACTGAAGCAAACTGGCGTGTACCTGCTCTTCGGTGCGGACCCGACCACGGACGAGCCCGTGGTCTACATCGGCCAGGCGGCCGCGCGGAAGAACGGATTGGGCATCCTCAACCGGTGGGAGGAGCACAAGCGCGACACTGATAAGGACTGGTGGAACGAGGCGGTCGCGCTCACCACGCGCGACAACTCCTTCGGGCAGACCGAGATCAGCTACCTTGAAAATCGCTTCCGCAACATGGCGCTTGAGGCGGGGCGCTATCAGGTGATGAATGGGAACGACCCGGCGCTGGGCAACATCACCGAGGAGAAGGAGAGTGAGATGGACGAGTTCATCTCCTACGCGCGTTTGATCGTCGGCACGCTTGGTTACAAGGTCTTCGAGCCGTTGCTCGCGAAGAAGCGCGTGGTCGAGGTGGTCGAGGCTCCGGAGGACGGCGGCCCGATCTTCACTTTCCGCTACGGCAAGGTGAAGGCGACTGGAACCCGCACCTCGGAGGGATTCGTTGTCATGGCCGGTAGCCACATTTCGCCGACGATGACCAAGAGCGTCCCCGGCAGCGTGGTCAAGAATCGCGAGAAGTACGCGGCCTCCATCACCGCAGACGGCGTTATCACCAAGGACCTCCTCTTCACCTCGCCGTCAGCGGCGGCGGGCTTTGTGGGCGGCGCGTCGCTGAGCGGCAACGTCACCTGGCAGTTGCCCGATGGGCGCACCCTCAAGCAGCTCGAAGCGGAGGAGTGAGCGAACCCGGTTATAGGGCGATGGTCGCCAGGTCCGAGAACGCCTTGAGATCGTCCCACGAGTCGGCGCGCTTAATGTCGTTTTCGTAGGCGGTGAGATAGCCCCGGGTCTGGCCCTCGTAGGTGTCCTCCACCACGAGCCGCCGCACGAGCGCCCCGCACGAACTCCTCGCGGCTCTCGATCTGGTCGTGGATCTTCCTCGCCGGTCTCCAGCGTGTAGCCCTGCCGGGCATCGGCGTGGGGCGGATCGCGGGGACTTTGCGGGTGTCGTGTAGCCTCTCCGTGGTAAACGTTTGGATGAGGGCTTGCAGTTTGTTGTGCGCCGAGTCGAGAGCTCTTGAAGCGTAGTGAGTTTTGTTCCTACCTGTTTTGAGAGTATTAGGAACATGGCGAAAAGGTATTCACCAGAGTTTAAGGATCGCGCGGTGTGGATGGTTGCGGATTGTCTAGGCGATGATCTGATCTGACGTGATGGTCCTTATTGGTGCGCGTTGGATTTTTCTGACGGGCACTAATCGCACAGAGTTTATGTGACCGGATATCTATAACGAAACACCTCCCAGGCATTAGCTGGGAGGTGTTTGTGTTTTGCATGAGCTAGCTGCATAAATAATGAGGAAGCTAGTTCATGTTAGCCGGGTGGGCCCGCAGATTTGCGGACCCACCCGCGCTTGCTTACACGCGGCGGCGTTTGGATACAGCCCAGATTCCCGCAGCGAGCAGGGCCACGCCCACTCCTGCCAGGCCTCCAACTGCTATACCTGTGCGAACCAATGGGGGCCGTGAAGGCGGCGGGGTGTCCTTAGTATTGGTCACCACATAACCATCGGTTGCGCTGCCATTAATAGAAGCCGTGTAGTCAGGCACTTCTACCTCAGCCACCGTGTATGCGATCTCGGTCTTTTCACCGTTAACCGTCACAAACTTCGGCAGGTCCTCAAACGTGGCCTTCCAACCGTCCTTAGCGGTCAGCTCCAAAGACTTACCCGTGTCCTTACCATCAGCCAACAACTTGATAGTCACAGAACCCGGACGGTCCGATTCCACATCACCAGACCACTTCTTCTCCACAGGTACCGAGGTAACGGCAGGAGCGTCCTTAGTGTTAGTCACCACGAACCCGTCTGCTGCGCTACCACTAATAGAAGCCGTGTAGTCAGGCACTTCTACCTCAGCCACCGTGTATGCGATCTCGGTCTTTTCACCGTTAACCGTCACAAACTTCGGCAGGTCCTCAAACGTGGCCTTCCAACCGTCCTTAGCGGTCAGCTCCAAAGACTTACCCGTGTCCTTACCATCAGCCAACAACTTGATAGTCACAGAACCCGGACGGTCCGATTCCACATCACCAGACCACTTCTTCTCCACAGGTACCGAGGTAACGGCAGGAGCGTCCTTAGTGTTAGTCACCACGAACCCGTCTGCTGCACTACCACTAATAGAAGCCGTGTAGTCAGGCACTTCTACCTCAGCCACCGTGTATGCGATCTCGGTCTTTTCACCGTTAACCGTCACAAACTTCGGCAGGTCCTCAAACGTGGCCTTCCAACCGTCCTTAGCGGTCAGCTCCAAAGACTTACCCGTGTCCTTACCATCAGCCAACAACTTGATAGTCACAGAACCCGGACGGTCCGATTCCACATCACCAGACCACTTCTTCTCCACAGGTACCGAGGTAACGGCAGGAGCGTCCTTAGTGTTAGTCACCACGAACCCGTCTGCTGCACTACCACTAATAGAAGCCGTGTAGTCAGGCACTTCTACCTCAGCCACCGTGTATGCGATCTCGGTCTTTTCACCGTTAACCGTCACAAACTTCGGCAGGTCCTCAAACGTGGCCTTCCAACCGTCCTTAGCGGTCAGCTCCAAAGACTTACCCGTGTCCTTACCATCAGCCAACAACTTGATAGTCACAGAACCCGGACGGTCCGATTCCACATCACCAGACCACTTCTTCTCCACAGGTACCGAGGTAACGGCAGGAGCGTCCTTAGTGTTAGTCACCACATAACCATCGGTTGCGCTGCCATTAATAGAAGCCGTGTAGTCAGGCACTTCTACCTCAGCCACCGTGTATGCGATCTCGGTCTTTTCACCGTTAACCGTCACAAACTTCGGCAGGTCCTCAAACGTGGCCTTCCAACCGTCCTTAGCGGTCAGCTCCAAAGACTTACCCGTGTCCTTACCATCAGCCAACAACTTGATAGTCACAGAACCCGGACGGTCCGATTCCACATCACCAGACCACTTCTTCTCCACAGGTACCGAGGTAACGGCAGGAGCGTCCTTAGTGTTAGTCACCACGAACCCGTCTGCTGCGCTACCACTAATAGAAGCCGTGTAGTCAGGCACTTCTACCTCAGCCACCGTGTATGCGATCTCGGTCTTTTCACCGTTAACCGTCACAAACTTCGGCAGGTCCTCAAACGTGGCCTTCCAACCGTCCTTAGCGGTCAGCTCCAAAGACTTACCCGTGTCCTTACCATCAGCCAACAACTTGATAGTCACAGAACCCGGACGGTCCGATTCCACATCACCAGACCACTGCTTTTCAACCTTGATCGACGTGGGAGGTTCGTTAACGATTTCAACCTCGATCGTCTTTGTGTCTTTGTTTTGCGACAATACAGCGTCGTGAGCCATGTAGCCTTTGACTTCATGCTCAACGAAGGTCAGCGGGATAGTCTCGCCCGTCTTGGCATCAATGAGCGTGCTCGGATCGGGATAGTTGGCTAGCTCGGCCTTCCAATCGTTCTTCTTTGTGAGCTCGACGGTCTGCAACGTCTTGTCACCAAGTTTCACGTCCACCGAAATGCTCTCGGGGCGATCTTCTGGATCATCATTAGCCCACTTCTTTTCCAACTTCAGTTTCCACGCATCAGGCTCGCCAAAAGTTAGCTTGCCGTTGTTGGCAATGCCAGCCCCGGAAATACCAGTGCCGGTGGCGACGTTATCGGTGATCTTCACAGTCGCAAGAATCTCCGCGATAGCCTTAGCGTCGGGCGTTGGGACCGACTTGAAAGCAATGTTGTTAGTAACCTTTTCGTTTGGTTTGATGGCGGTGTTGTCTCCATCAGCTGAGTAGCGCGGAACCTTTCCCTTAGCGGACCAGTTACCGTGAATACCATAAATCGAACCGTCCTGATACCAAGCGCGAGGGCTACCACCGAGCATACGCTCAGTAACCTCGACCGCATGACCTGCTACCGGCTCATCGAACTCGTGTTTGATGATGCTAGCGAAATCATGGCCGGCACCCTTATTTTGCCCCTTAAAGACATCGGGTGCCACATTGTCAAAAATCGCCACGCCGCGCGTCACGTGCATAACGGTAGAACCCGTGGGGCAGTTCCAGACACCGCCGCCTTGAGCACTCACAGGATGGTTGCCGGCTTGGATGAGAAAACCGGGCTTGATGACGTTGTCACGAATGAGACCGTTGTAAATCGTAACCTCGGCTTTGGTGTCGCTGTACATTGCGCCACCGCCCCAGAAGCCATTAGAGGTGTTACCGCTCAAAACTGCAGCGTGGATCACAGCCTTCGTAGTTCCATTGAAGGCAACGCCTCCACCAGACCTCGCAGCGTTGTTAGAAGATATATCGGCGCCGGCAATATCGACCTTCGTATCGCCCTCTGTGTAGATCGCACCGCCGGAACCAGTGGACACGTTCTTTGTAAACGTTGCGCCGCTGATGTTCAGCATGCCTCCACTTTGAAAGAGGCCGCCGCCGACGCCTTTGTAATCCCCGTTGTTGTTCCCTTGAACGACAAGGCCGCCTGACAGAGCAACGTCGCTATTGATAAAGGCAAGACCAGCACCGATCTCCGTGATGTTCTCCTGCACGGTGCCTCCAGTTATATTCACCGAGGTTCTCTCACCGTAAACTGCGCCGCCGCGGCCATTGTAATTGGGGTGGCTAACCACGTTTCCAATTAACGTTCCGCCCGTCATCTCGAAAGTAGGCGTTCCGCCATCTCGCGCCCATAGGCCAATCGCGCCGCCGTAACGCAGTCCATGATTGCCGCTAAGCTTTCCGCCCTCTACTCGCACGGTGCCGTTGTAGGCAGTGATTGGAGAATATTTTTCTTTTTCTACCCCTGCCGGGCGAAGTTCACCAGACTCATCTGAAACGTTGTTACCAGAAAACTCAGCGTCTCCACCTATTTTTAACGTTCCTCCGTTAACAAAAATGACCGGGCCGGTTACCGCAGTGTCGCGGATCGCGCCGCCCACAAGGTTCATATCGCCCGCAACGCTAAACTGCGCGTTTGTGAAAGTCGGGCCGGATAGGGTGAGCGTTCCTCCCTCTTCTACCGTGAAGAGTGGGGACCCATTTCCGCTGATCTTTCCGCTACCCGTTAGGGTGACTCGTTTCCCCGCGGGCACAACCAGCGGCTGCGCCCCGTTTTCCACGGTTATTTCTGATTCGATTGACAGTTCTGTTGACTCGCCGTCACCAAGACCACTAACCGCAGTAATAACGTCGTCCCAGGAATTAATATCAGCTGCCTGAGCTACTCCGCCAGTCAACCCGACTGTTGCCAACACTGTGGCCAGCAAAATTCCTAACGACCGCATCCAACGGCCCATCATTATTTGCTCCTCTCACAACAGCGGCCTCTGGTCTGCTAAACAACGGGCCAGATCACGCGTATCGTAATTTCGAGTCTTTCACATTTTGGACTTAATTCCCAAGCCTTTATCGCGATCATTTGCGTGAACGAATTCTTTTGTGTTTCCGGCAACTCTTCGCGCCGGGCGACATGCCGGATCGTGTCCGACGATCCCGCTAGGTGTTGGCTCGCATCGTGATAATCTTGTCGACATAAAGTAATATCTTGTTTCTTCACGATTCCTTTGACAGCATAGTTTCGTCCTATAAGCTCTCCGGCCGTATTCCGAAGCTTGTGTTGCACTCTGAAGAAAGTGGAAAAGTGAAAAGCATAAAGAACTACAGGTTTCTCCCAGCCTTGTGGGTAGCATGTTTAACAGTATTTCTAGTGGTGATGGGCACCGGCCTTCCTCCGGTTGCCGAGGCCGCGCCAGAATCCCCCGACAGGCAGGTCCTAAAGTGCTACGAAGAGGGCCGGGTTCTGTACTGTGAGCCGGACCATCTAGAAAAACTCATCGCGCAGGCTGGAACTACACCGACCAGGATCGAAATTGGTAACGGTACCGAGACTTTGCTGACGAAGACCATCGTCATTCCCGCTGGCGCAGATATTGAGCTAGTGGATGCAAACACAGCTGCGTGGTCATCAGAAAGCAAGATCATTCGCGATGATGGTGATTTCACGGGCAGCCTACTGAAGGTTGAAAAGGGTGCAAAACTAACCCTCTCTGACGGAACTGGAAACGGTGCGGGCATCACTATTGACTCGCGCGCACAATACGAAAATGTTGTAAAGGGCTCCAGCTTCTCCCCAACCATTCTCGTGGAAGGCGAACTAGTGATGAACGCCGGCACTGTTACGGGTGCACGTAAGATGAGTAACGGCGGCGAGGGTGCAGTTACCGTCAAGGGCCGGGACGCAAAGTTCACCCTTAACGACGGTAAGATCACTGACAATCAGCGCAAGGGAGGCCAGTTTGGTGCGGCGAACGTCGCATTGACTGACGGCGCTACGATGGTGATGAACGGCGGCGAGATTTCTGAGGGGCAATCCGATTACAGCCCATACGCATACGGAGAAGCTGGTGGCATCGGTGTTTTTAGTGGTGCCCATCTAACAATTAACGGCGGCACGCTGACTGACAACACTGGTTGGGCCGGCAATATCAACGTGAGCCACTGGCTGAATGAGAGCAACGTAAAACCCGGCGATGACACATCGGACACGCGCTCAACGCTAGTGTTCAATGGCGGCGAAATCTCGCGGGGTAAAGCAGCTTTTGCCGGTGGAGGTATCGATATCTTCGGAAATGCTGACGTCACTATGAATGGTGGTACCATCGCGGACAACCAAGCGCCAAACGGCGGCGGCGTAAACGTGATGGATATGTACATTAACGGCGATCCTAACACTTACCAAGAGATCGATTCGGACGGCAGCCGATGGACGAAACAGCATTTCGGGGAGCGTAAACCGCAAGAATGGACCAAGGTCTCTCCCGCCCGATTCACAATGAACGGGGGCAGCGTGGTGCGTAATAGCGCCACTCGCACCGGGGGCGGTATTAACGTGATATCGAATGCCGTGAATCTCAATGCCGGCTTGATTGAAGGGAATAATGCCAACCAGCAGGGCGGCGGCGTCTACGTCGCGACGAAGTCTTATACCGCTCACTTCATGGACACGCTCATCACTGAGAACAGCACAACCAAAGGAAGCTTTGTTGGAGTCGGCGGCGGTGTTTGGCTCTGCCCAACAGGTAGCATGAAGATTCACGTCACGAATGGCGTAGCAGTATTCGATAACAAATCTCCAAGCTCTAACGATCACCACTGGGGCGACGATATTGCGCATGACGCCTATGGTGGTTCCACTTCCGCACGTATGCTTATCGATCCGCGTATGCTCGGTGGCGGTGAGTCCACCCTCTACAAGGATGGCGGCTACAACAAGCCGCGTTTCGATGCCGAGAATCCTGGTAAAAAGCAGGTGTTCGATGGCGAGGAGCGCGAGTCCGACGAGTCCAGTGATTACCGAACCTCGCTTCAAAACGCAGGCCTAAAGACCATTACTGATCAGAATGCTAAAGGCAACGCGAAATCCTGGGCAAGGTTGAGGATTACGAAGAACCAGGCTCCGCGTGGTGGCGGTATTGGCTCAAACGGTGGCCTTGAATTCGGAACCCCCGAAAAGACTGAGGTGCAGGTTTCCAAGGCGTGGAAGGACGCAGAGGGCAACGACCTTGACGACGCTTCCAAGGTTGCGGTCAAGGTGCAGCTAGTGGGATCAGTTGGCAAAGACACGTTCTACATTGGCCAGCCGGCTCAGCTGAATGCGGACAACAACTGGACGCATACGTTCAAGGACCTGCCTAAAACCAAGACCGTTGACGGCAAGCAGGTAGAGGTCAAGTACTCGGTTGAAGAGCAGGGCGTTGACGGAGTCAACACAGTTGAGTTGGGGGGCACGGCGCTGGACGGCTTGACGATCACTGCCCCATTAGCAATGTCACCTGTTAACGTGCAGCTCCTTCAATCTACCGACGGCATTAACAAGAGCCCCGTGGGTGATCCAGTAGTGCTCGATGAGACGAATGACTGGACGTATACCTTTGAGAGCCTCCCGGCCACTAAGACCATTGGCGAGGAGAATTCCGAGAACGCCAAGGAACTCAAGATCTCCTACTCCGTCAAGGAACTAGGCGTCAGCGGATTCACTATCAAGGTAGAAGGTGACGCGGTAGACGGCTTCACTGTCACGAACACTGAGGTACCTCCCACCACGAAGGTGGATGTAACCAAGGTTTGGAAGGATCATGCGGGTAAAGATCTTGATCCGGGTTCAACAAAACCAGTTGAGGTTCAGCTGACCAGAACGATCAATGAGGAAACCAACCCAGTTGGTGACCCTGTCGAACTAAACGCTGAGAACGAATGGAAGCACACGTTCATAGATCTTCCTCAGTTCGTGATCATTGACGGTAAGCGCGCAAAAATCACTTACGCGGTTGAAGAGCTCTCTGTTGAGGGCTATACGGCTTCTATTAGTGGTAGTGCAGCAGACGGGTTCGTGGTGACTAACACTAAGGACGCTCCTGCCGTTACCTCGGTACCTGTGGAGAAGAAGTGGTCTGGTGATGTGGAATCGGACCGTCCGGGTTCTGTGACTATCAAGTTGTTGGCTGATGGTAAGGACACGGGTAAGTCTTTGGAGCTGACCGCTAAGGACGGTTGGAAGGCCACGTTTGAGGACCTGCCGAAGTTTGTGACGGTTAACGGTGAAAAGACCGAGATCGCATACACGGTGGCTGAGGTAGAAGTGCCTGACTACACGGCTTCTATTAATGGCAGCGCAACCGATGGTTATGTGGTGACCAACACCAAGGACACGCCTCCGGGGCCGACCCCGCACAAGCCAGAAAAGCCGCGTGACCCGATGCCACGCACGGGTGTTGAGATCGGCATGACCGTTGCCCTTGCGCTTGGCCTGCTTGGCGCTGGCGTGGCGCTAGTTAGGCGAAACCGGGCGTAACAACACGCCACGCGCAACCTAACAAACAGGTAGCGCTTAGCCCGTAACAGTTTGGCCGGCCACTCCAAGTGAAGTGGCCGGCCAAACTCATTTAAAGCATGTAGCGCGCGGACTTTATCCTACTGGGGGTGCCGACCGCGCGCGTCCTCGTCGCACATCAACGTGTGGGTCTCGCAGTAACGCGGATCGGACGGGTCTACCCACGTGTAACCGTACTTGCCGGCCTCCGCGGGATCAGCGCCTTGTCCTTACCACGCCAGCTGAAGCCGGTGAGCTGTCATCTACCATCCCTTAATCGCTGGTGGCGGTGCTGTCCTACTGCTCGAGCAGCTTGTTCACCCGCTCCACCTTCGCCGTGATCTGGCCCGTGTAGCCCGGGCGGATGTCGGCCTTCATCACCAGCGAGATGCGCGGCGTGCGCTTCTCCAGCTCCTCCACGCACGCCTTGACCACGGCCATCACCTCATCCCACTCGCCCTCGAGGGTGGTGAACATGGAGGTGGTCTCGTTCGGCAGTCCCGACTCATTGACGATCTTCACCGCCGCGGCTACCGCCTCGGAAACGGAGCCGTCGGGCTGGTCGGAGGTTTGCGGGGCGATCGAGAACGCAAGAAGCATGGTATTTCCTTTCATCAAGAACCGCCCCAAGTTTATGCGATTGTGCGACCTTCGGCACTTTCGCACAAGGTGCCCGTGGGCCGTGCTACAACGCTCATATACTTGTGCCACCGTGCCAAAGACATGTCACGATGCCGAACAGAAATGGAGACAAACATGCCGCTGTGGGAGTTTATTGGATGGGCGGGATCCGTGCTCGTGATCGTCTCGCTCATGGTGCCAAGCATCCGCCGATTCCGGGTGCTTAACCTCCTGGGCTCCTTCATCGCCACCGTCTACAACATCTACTTCGGCATTTGGCCCTACGCCGCCATGAACGGCGTGATCGTCATCATCGACGCCTACTGGCTGTGGCGCCTCACCCGCGACGACGGGGAACGCGGCTACTCCGTGCTCGACGTCGACGCCGGAGAGTCGCTGGTCGCCCGCTTCCTCGACCGCCACGCCGCCGCCATCGCCGAGGCCTTCCCACGCTTCGACCGCGCTGCCCTCCCCAGTGCCCGCGCCTTCCTCCTCATGCACGAAGACGAGGTCATCGGCCTGTTCGCCCTCCGCCCAGAGGGCGACACCGGCCACATCCTCATCGACTACGTCACCGAACGCTTCCGCGACCTTACGCCCGGCGCGTTCCTCTACGGCAACGCCTCGCTGTTCGAGGGCCTCGCGGTTAACTCCGTGGCGGTGCCCCTGCGCGACGCCGCCGACCCCGTGTACTTTGCCAAGCAAGGCTTCGCCGATCGCGGCGACCTGCTGGTCCGCGGCGTCTGAGATTTAGGGGGCGGGCGCTGGGGCGGCGGGCGCGGGGATGATCTGCCGCAGCTGGCTCAAGGCCGCCGAGAGTTTCTCCCTGCTACCGGCACCCAGACCGACCACGATGCCTGGCCGCCGACCCCGCCCCGACCAATACTGACCGAGTGACTCCACCGCCAACCCCGCGTGCCGTGCGCGGGCGAGGGCGGTGGTTTCGTCGTCGTCGGACAAAGGAATAATGGCGCCAAGCCCGCCGTCCATCGTGCGGCCCTCGGGGAAAATCCGCTCGAACAAGCCGCGGCGGTGCTTGTATTCGCGGCGCATGCGGGCCGTGTGGAGGCGAAGGCCGTCGGCGGCGAGGAAGTTGGACAGCGCGTCCTGGGCGATGCCGGAGACGGGGATGAGGCGGGCCTCGATAGCGGCGCGCAGCCCAGGCGGGGCGATCACGTAGCCGAGGCCGAGGGCGGGCGTGAGGGTCTTGGCGAAGGAGCCGAGCAGGGCGGTGCCTGTGGGGTCGAGCGCCACGAGCGCGGGGTGGGTGGCGCGCAGTTCGGAGTCGTAGTCGTCCTCGATGAGGAGCGCGCCCGGGGTGGCGCGGCGCCATTCGACCAGCTCGCGGCGGCGGGATGCGGGCATCTGCAGGCCGAAGGGGAACTGGTGATTCGGGGTGACGAGTGCGGCGGCGGGCGCGAGGACATGAAGCGCCGCCGGGGAGAGGCCCTCGCCGTCTGTGGTGACCGGCATGGCGTCCCAGCCGATTGAGGCCGGCACCGCGCGGAGCGAGCCAAAGCCTGGGTCCTCGACGGCGAGGCGGTGGGGGTGGCTGGTTTGGGTTTGGCCGGTTTGGGCGGAGGCGGCGAGCGCGGCGAGGGTGGCGCGCAGGCCGTCGCGGGCGCCGGCGGTGATGAGGATCCGCTCCGGGTCGATGCTGACGGCCCGGGTGAGGCGGAGGTGCTCGGCGAGCAGATAGCGCAGGCGCGGCGAACCCGGGCTGGGGTAGGCGTGCGGTTCGGCCACGGCGGCCCGCCAAGCTGCGCGCCAGGCCGAACTGGTCAGTGCCTCTAGGGGCGCGCCAGGGCGGAGCAGGGACGGGGGTGACGGTGTTATTGGCGAAGGTGAACGAGGGGAGGAGGGCTGGGCGGTGTCGACGAGGGCCGGGTGAATGCGGCTGCCCGAGCGGGAGGCGAGGAGGATGCCCTCGCCTTCGAGCTGTTCGTAAGCGCTGACAACGGAGCCGCGGGAGACGCCGAGTTCGTCGGCGAGGGCGCGGGTGGAGGGGAGGCGGTCGCCAGGGGTGAGAGAGCCGGACTCGAGGCGGGCGCGGATGTCGGCGACGATGGTGGCGGGAATGGAGGGCACGGGGTACTTCCTGGGATGCGGGGGTATGGGTGGTCTAAAAATGTAGGCGAGAAGTGGACTTAATTGTAGACCATACGCGGGCGAGAATGGAGACCATGAGTTACACCATTGAAGACAACAAACTCCAACTCGCAGCCGGTCTCAAGGGCGGGGTGATCATGGACGTGGTCACCGCCGAGCAGGCCAAGATCGCCGCGGAGGCGGGGGCCGTGGCCGTCATGGCACTCGAGCGCGTGCCCGCCGACATCCGCGCCGAAGGCGGGGTGGCTCGCATGTCCGACCCCGACCTCATCGAAGGCATCATGAAAGCCGTGTCTATCCCCGTCATGGCCAAGGCGCGCATCGGCCACTTCGTCGAAGCGCAGGTGCTGCAGGTGCTCGGCATCGACTGGGTAGACGAATCCGAAGTGCTCTCACCCGCCGACTACGTCAACCACATCAACAAGCGCGAGTTCACCGTACCGTTCGTGTGCGGGGCCACCAACCTCGGCGAGGCGCTGCGCCGCATCAACGAAGGCGCCGCCATGATCCGCTCCAAGGGCGAGGCAGGCACCGGCGACGTCTCCGAAGCCACCAAGCACATCCGCCAGATCACCAAGGAAATCGGCGAGCTTAAGGGCCTGACCGAGGATGAGCTGTTTGTTGCCGCCAAGGACCTCGCCGCTCCCTACGACCTCGTGGCCCAGGTGGCCCGCGAGGGCAAGCTGCCCGTGCCGCTCTTCGTGGCCGGAGGCGTGGCCACCCCGGCAGATGCCGCCATGATGATGCAACTCGGCGCGGACGGAGTGTTCGTGGGCTCCGGCATCTTCAAGTCCGGCGACCCCAAGGCCCGCGCCGCCGCCATCGTCAAGGCCACCGCCTCCTTCGACGACCCGCAGGTGATCGCCGAGGTCTCCCGCGGGCTGGGCGAAGCCATGGTGGGGATCAACGTGGCCGACCTGCCGGCCCCGCACCGGCTGGCAGAGCGCGGTTGGTAGAAGCGCGCCCGCAGGCCGGCAAGACTGGCCCGGCCGCGCCAGTCAGCTGGTAGCCCGGCGGGGCGGCCGGCTATGCTTACGGTCGTGATCGAACCTTTTGGCGTCCGCCGCCGCACCCGCCCCGAGGTCCTGGCCCCGGCCGGCAACCTCGCCACCCTGAAAACCGCCTTCGACTTCGGCGCTGATGCGGTCTACTTCGGCGGCCAGGAATTTGGCATGCGGTCGGCCCCGAAAAACTTCACACTGGAGGATATCGCCGAGGCGGTCGCCTACGCCCATGAGCGCGGCGGGCGCGTGTTCGTCACCTGCAACATCCTGCCCACCTCCGCCGAGGTCACTTCCATGAACGAGTACATGGGCCAACTGGGGGAGATCGGGGTGGACGCCCTCATCGTCACTGACATCGGGGTGCTTATGGCCGCCCGCCAGGTGGCCCCGAACACGGAGATCCACGTCTCCACGCAGGCGGGGGTCACGAACTACCAGGCGGCGAACGCGCTGGCCCAACTGGGCGCCACCCGTGTGGTCTTGGCCCGCGAGCTCAGCCTTGCCGACATCCGTGAGCTCCGCGCTCACACCCCTCCCGAGCTGGAGATCGAGGCCTTCGTGCACGGCTCGATGTGCATGGCTTTCTCGGGCCGCTGCCTTATCTCCCAACACACCACCGGCCGTGACGCCAACCACGGCGATTGCGCCCAGTCCTGCCGCTACAAGTACCACGTGGTGGAGGAGCGCCGGCCGGGCCAGTTCATCCCTGTGGAGATCACAGACCAGGGCACGTTCCTGTTCAACTCCAACGATATGAACACGCTCACCCACATCGACGACATCCTCGACGCCGGAGTCACCTCCCTCAAGATCGAGGGCCGCGCGAAGAGCGCCTATTACGTGGCCGCCATGACCAACGCTTACAAGACGGCTGTGGGGGAGTACATGGTCCAGCGCGGTTTCGAGGACGCCGCCGGCGCAACCCTCGTCCCCTTCCACGACCAGGTCCACCTGCCCGCCGCCCCTCGCCCGGCCACCCCCGTCACCTTCCCGACCTGGCTACACGACGAGCCGTTCAAGGTCACCCACCGTGCCTACTCCACCGGCTTCTACTACCCGGAAAACCCCGCGGGCGAGGAGATCCACAGGGGCGGCTACATTAACGAGTGGCTGCTCGCGGGAATCGTCACGGGCTACGACCCCGCAACCTCCCGCCTCCGCCTGCACGCGAAGAACAAGCTGGCCCCGGGCAAGGAGATGGAGATCCTCTTCCCGGGCTCGGCCCCCGTGGCGATGGCCGTCCCTGCCGACGGCCTCCAGGACGCCGACGGCAACCCCGTTGCCGAGATCAACTTCCCCGCGCGCGAATTCTCGATGCCCTGTCCGGTACCCGTGCCCGTGGGCGCGATGGTCCGGGTTCGGGCCCGCCTCCACCACGCCGGCTAAGAGCCGCACGGCCGGGCGCGAGCTGGGCGGCGGCGTCGTCGGAAACCACACGGAAACGCTACCTGAACGTACGCAGATGGCTTCGCGAACGGAATCCCGCCAATCCGTCCCGGGACCGTCCGGCCACATCCGGATCATCCCCACGGGCAAAGGCCTGTTCGGGCGCGAAAAGCAGGTGGGGTACGAGGCGGCCCGCAAGGGCGAGAAGAAAACCGAAACGGAAGACATCCGCGTCAACGAGACATTCAACGTCTATTGCACCGACGAGCTCTCGGCTCGCACGCTCCTCAACCTTTACGTGCTCCGCGCGCTCGTGGGCTACGAGGAGCAGTGCCCGGTCACGGTCACGTTGTGGACCGGGTTGCCCCGGTGGGGTGGCGGACGTAGGTTTTTTGTATGTCCCCTGCTTCCCCGTCCGCGTTCGCGTTGGCCCTGAAAGATGCCCTGCCGGTCGGTTTGGGCTACGTCCCGCTCGGGATGGGCATGGGGATGACGCTGACGGGCGCGGGCCTCGAGTGGTGGTGGGCGCCGATCTTCGCGGTGTTTATCTACTCGGGGTCGATGCAGTACCTGGTGGTCCCAATGATCGTGACCCGTGAGCCGATCGCTGCCGTTGCGCTTGCCACGTTGTTCATCCAGTTCCGGCACGCCTTCTACGGGATCAGCTTCCCACTCCACCTGGTGCGGCATCTACTGGCCAAGCTCTATTCGATACACGCGCTCACCGACGAGGTCTACGCCGTGGTCGCCTCCAAACCCTGGGAAGAGCTGACGGGGGAGCGCGTGGTGTGGATCCAGGTCTTCGCTCATTCCACGTGGATATTTGGGTGTACGCTCGGGGCGCTCGTGGGCCTGGCCGTCCCCATAGACTCGCGGATCCTCAACTTCGTCCTCACCTCCCTGTTCGTGGTGCTCATGCTTGAGTCCTACCTGGCCAACCGCAAGCGGGTGGACTTCGCGCTCGTCGCCGTCATCGGCGTGGGGGCGCTGTTCCTGCCGTCTTCTGTGTACCTGTTGGCCGCGCTGGTCCTGTTCACAGTGGCGCTGCTCATTGCCTCGCGTGTCGAGTCGGTGGTCGGGGAGCCTGTCGGCGCGCTGGGCAGGGCAGTGAGCCGGCCGGGCCGGGAGCGCCGCACCGAGCACAGCCGGGAGCGAAGGGACTCCATGCCATGAACTACATTATTGCGATCATCGCTGTCACCACGGCCATCACATTCTCTCTGCGAGCCGCGCCCTTTGTGTTCCTGTCCAAGGTCCGCGACTCCGAGACCCTCGCCTACCTCGGCGCCGCCATGCCCGCGGGCGTGATGCTGATCCTCGTCATCTTCACCCTCCAGGACGTCACCTTTGCCAGCGCCGATTCCTGGATGCCTCCGGCCGCCGGGGTGCTCACCACGCTCGGCGTGCACTTGGCTTTCCGCAAGGTCCTGGCCTCGCTGCTGGCGGGTACGGGGATGTTCGCGTTGGTCCTCGCGCTGGTTAGCTAGCCTCGGCGGGACCGCCAACCCAAATTATCGGCACCCACTCGGGCTCGCGCACCCTGTCTTGGCGCTGTGCCGACAGAAGTCGTGAATATACCGGTTGCCGATTTCTATAGGGGCCTGGTCGCCTTCAGATTCACGAGTTGTGCCGGGGGCCGACTAGAGCCGGTCTTTGGGGCTGGTCAGTCAGCCGTCAGCTCCTCGATCGCGCGTTCGAGCATCGTGGGCCCGGACATCGTCAGCACCGACTCGGGGTGAAACTGGAAGCCGAGTGCCTTGCCGTCCCGGCTGCGCGCGGCCATGACCACGTCACCGATCTGCGTGGGAGTGGTGGCAAGCGCCTCCATCTGCTCGGGCACGTCGGTGCAGCCGAGCGAGTGGTAGCGCGCCACGGGCACGGAGCGTCCGGGCTGGTCGGGGAGCGTGTCGGTGGCGAGGCCGGCGAAGATAGGGCTGGCCAGGCCAGCCTCGGTCAGGGTCATGGGAATCGCGCGGCCATGCTCGGGTCCACACGCGCGCACCACCCCGCCCCAATGCTCGAGCAGGGCCTGAAAACCCAGGCATACGCCCAGGATCGGGATCTGACCCACCACCGTGTCGATGAGTTCCATCATCACGCCCGCCTCGCGCGGGTGGCCCGGCCCGGGCGAGAGGCAGATCATCTCCGGGCCCAGGTCGGTGATGGCGGACACCGGCGTCGTATTGCGCACCACCACGCACTCCCGGCCCGTGCCGGCGAACGCGTCCAGCAGGTTGTAGACGAAGGAATCTTGGTTATCGAGCAGGACGATCATCGCTCCACCTCCAGTTTCTTACCCTGAGCTCGGGCGATGGCTTCCAGGACGGCCCGGGCCTTGTGCAGGGTCTCATCCGCCTCGGACTGCGGGTTCGAATCGCGCACCACGCCCGCGCCCGCCTGCACGGCCGCCACGCCGCCGGCCACGAACGCCGAGCGAATCACGATGCACGTGTCCATCGACCCATCCCCGCGCAGGTACCCGATCGCACCCCCGTACGAGCCGCGCCGGCGCCCCTCGAGCAACCGCAGCAGCTCGGTTGCCTTGATCTTCGGCGCGCCGGTCAGCGTGCCCATGTTCATGCAGGCCCGGTAGGCGTCGAGTGCGTCCATGCCGTCGGCCAGACGTGCCGTCACCCGCGACACCAGGTGCATCACGTGCGAGTACCTGTCCACCTGCAGCAGCGCCGCCACCTGCCGGGTGCCGGGCGTGGCCACGCGCGCGAGGTCGTTGCGCGCCAGGTCCACCAGCATCGTGTGTTCGGCGAGCTCCTTGGCGTCCGTGCGCATGTCGAGCTCAGCGCGGATGTCCAGCTCGTGGCTGATCGCCCCGTCCGCCCCACGCCCGCGTGGCCGCGTGCCGGCGATCGGGTAGAGCTCGACCTCGCGGGTGGCCGCGTCAAACTTTAGGTTCGACTCCGGCGACGCCCCAAACAGCTCGAACGGCTTCCCATCGCGCCCCACCCCGCGCTGGAAGAACATGTACGGACTCGCGTTCGACTCCTTCAGCCTGGCGTACGCCGCCGCCGCTTCCGGGCACGCCAGCGTGAACGTTCGCGCCGGCACCGCCTGGTAGATGTCCCCGCGGACGATCGCCTCCTTCATCTGCGCCACGATCTCCCGGTATCCCGCGTCGCTGATGTCTGCTTTCGCTTTCACAACGCCGTTCGGGCCGGCCGCGTCCGCCGCCGGCGTTGCACCAGGGGAGGCTTGCGCTGCCGTGAGCGCCTCCTGCGCGTGCGTCAGGGCGGAGGCCAGATCGTCGACGTCGGAGCCGGTACCCGTGGCGTCAGCCTGGATGAGCTCGGCCGTGCGAGCCGTGTGGTCCACCACCAGCACCACCTCCCCGAGTACGAACTGGTAATCGGGGCAGGTGTTGGCCGACTCCGCCACGCCCGGCAGGTCCTCGAAGGTGGCCACGTAGTCGTAGGCGAAGGTGCCGCCTACCCATGGCTGCGCGTCGCCGAAGTCGAGGGCCAGCAGTCGGCGCAGGGGCTCCACGGTGGAGGGTGCGAGCAGGCGGGCCCGCTCGTCGACGTCGTGCGACACTTCGAAGATCGCCTGGTTGCCCTCCACGCGGCACAGGCCGGAAAGCCCGGCGAGAACGTCCTCGGCAATGATGCGCCCGGTGGCCGTGAGCGGCTCGAGCGTGACCGACTGGCCTTCGCAGGTGGCGCGCACCGACGCGCGTAGGATCGCGATGGAGGTCAGACCCTGGCGGGTCTCGATGTCCGCCGACTCCAGGAGCATGAGTGTGGAGGGGTCGTAGCCGGAGTCGCGCGCGTCCAGGTAGGGGATGAGCGCCGCTACGTCGTCGACGTAGGGCACCTGCCTGCGGTAAATCTTCATGTCTGCCCTTTCCGGCGAAGGCTACAAAAAAGGCTCGTAGCTTTCGCACGAGCCTTGGGGTCAACACTGGAAGGCTCGTCTAGAGCCACCACCACTGACCGTTGTTCATGGAAACAATTTAGCAGGCGGGGGAGAGGTGCTGCTCGCCGAGTCCGGATTGTAAGCTGAAAACAGTCCTACCCGTTGATGATGTCCAACGTCACCCCGCGGCGGAGCAGAATCCGTTTGCGCACCACCCATACGAGGCCCAGCACCACGAACCAGACCGGGGTGAGCAGGGTGGGCACGCGGGTGGCAGGGAAGTAGACGAGCACGCACGCGATGAACGCGATGAAGGCCAGTGCCAGCCACGGGGTGACGGCCGCAAAGTGGAGTTTGAACTCGGAGGCCTCGTGCGCGGCGCGGTGACGCCTGCGGTAGCGGATGTAGGAAACAAGGATGAGCGCCCAGATGAACAGGATGAGCGTGGTCGCCACCGCGGCGATGAGCTCGAAGCCTTTGAGCACGCTGCCGCCCACGAACAAGATCGGCAGGTAGATGAGGATCAGCAGGCCGATGAACAGCAGGGCCCGGCGCGGCACGCGATGTGAGGACAGCCGCCCGAACAGGCGCGGCGCCTGGTGCGACTTGGCTAGCCCGTACATCATGCGCGAGGAGGAGAAGATCCCCGAGTTCGCCGACGACGCCGCCGACGTCAGCACCACGAAGTTCATCACCGACGCCGCTGCCCCCAGCCCGACCATGGCGAACACGGAGACGAAGGGGGAGGTCTCGGGGTTGATGGCGTCCCATGGCGTGATCGCCATGATGACCGCCAGCGCGCCCACGTAGAACACCGCGATGCGCAACGGCACCTGGTTGATGGCGCGCGGGATCGTGCGCGTGGGGTCCTTGGTTTCGGCGGCAGTGGTGCCGATCAGCTCCGTACCGATGAACGAGTAAATCGCGATCGAGAACGCGCCCAGGAACCCGGAGGCGCCGGTGGGGAAGAAGCCCCCGTGGTCCCACAGGTGGGTGAACGACGCCGGCTCGCCCGTCGGCCCCGTAAAGCCGCTGGCCACCATCACCACGCCCACGGCGATGAGGGCCAGGATCGCAGCGATCTTGATGAGCGCGAACCAGAACTCGACCTCACCGAAGAGCTTGACCGTCAGCAGGTTGATGACCACGAGCAGCGCGAGCAGTCCGAGCGTCACGAACGCCGAGACGGTGATGTTCTTGATCCAAAAGTTGAAGTAGCCGGTCACCACGATCATGTCGCCGATCGCGATCACCACCCACAAAAACCAGTACGTCCACCCCGTCACGAATCCCGCCCACGGGCCGATGAGGTGATGGGCAAAATCCTGGAACGACTTGTAGTCAAGGTTGTGGATGAGGATTTCGCCCATCGCGCGCATGATAAGAAACAGCACCAGGCCCAAGATCATGTAAACCAGGATGATCGACGGGCCCGCCGAATGGATCGTCGACCCCGATCCCATGAACAGGCCCGTGCCAATCGCCCCTCCCAGTGCGATCAGCTGGATGTTGCGGTTCGACAACCCGCGATGGAGGGTCTCTTCCTGTTCATGATCCTCGACTGGCATACGTGTCCTTTCACTTCGCGCACGTCTATGCCGAATCTATGCCCATTTGCGCTCACGACGCCGCAACTCGGCCTGCCAGAAAGCTCACGTTTGGGCACAACCCGGCCAAAAGGAAGGTGGCGGCCGCGAGGGCCGCCACCTTCGAGGGACCTAAGCCTTAGAAGGCCGGGGTCACCTCACCGTTGGGGTAGGTCTCCTCGATGAACTTGGCAACCTCCGGGGAATGCAGCAGCTCGTCAAGCTTCTTGATCGCGTCAAGCTTGCCGGAGTCCGCCTTCCACGCCAGGATGTTGGCGTACGGGTTGTTCTCACCGGACTCCAGCGCGAGCGCGTCCTTCGCCGGAACCAGACCCGCCTCAAGGGCGAAGTTGCCGTTGATAATAGCCAGGTCGACGTCGGGAAGCTGTACGGGGATCGACGGCGCCTCAGACTCGCGGATCTGCAGGTTCTTCGGGTTGTCCTTGATGTCGTAGATCGTGGGGCTGTCCACGTCCTCCAGCGTAATGAGACCCTCGGTCTCGAGCAGCCACAGGCCGCGCGCCTGGTTCGACGGGTCGTTCGTCACCAGCACGACGCCACCCTCGGGCACGTCGTCAAGGTTGGTGACCGTCTCCGAGTAGATGCCGAAGGGCTCGATGTGAACGCCCTTGCCGTGGTCGAAGTCGTAGCCGCGATCCGCGATCTGGGCCTCGAGGTAGGGCAGGTGCTGGAAGAAGTTGGCATCCAGCTCGCCAGCATCCAGCGCTACGTTCGGCTGGACGTAATCCGTGTACTCCTTGATCTCCAGCTGCAGGCCCGCGTTCTCGGCCAGGTTGTCCGCCACGAACTGCAGGATCGGGGCGTGCGGTACCGGGGAAGCGCCAACCACAAGGGTGGTCAGGCCGTCGGCGGAGGCGGACGATGACGTCGTCGACTCCGAGCTGTTAGCAGAACCGTTGTCAGAAGAGCACGCCGTGAGGGCGAGGGCCGCGGAGGCCACGAGAGCAAAAATCTTACGCATGATGAATCCTTGTCTAATGGGTACGAAAGTGGAGGCTAAGACTGAAGCGAGGTCCCGGATGGCTGCGCCTTAGCGGTGGTCAACCATCCGGCTCAGCATGTCGCCGAGCCACTGGATCATCTGCACCATGAGCAGGATGACGACAACGACAATCACAATGACGTCGAAGTTGTAACGCTGGTAACCCTGGTTAATCGCGAGCGCGCCCAGGCCGCCGCCACCCACGGCGCCAGCCATCGCCGAGTAGCCCACAATCGTGATGACGAGGATCGTCACCGAATTTATGATTGAGGGCAGGGCCTCGCGCACCAGCACGTCCCACATGATGCGCACCGCAGGCGCGCCGGTCATCTGCGCGGCCTCCACCTTGCCCGGCTCGACTGCGAGTACGTTCGACTCGACCATGCGGGCGAAGTAGGGGATCGCGGATACCGCGAGCGCGATGGTGAACGCCAGCCAGCCGGTCGCCTTGAGGAACGGCAGGCCGATGCCGCGGATAAAGAAAAGGACGATGATCGCCAGGATGATGAACGGGATCGCGCGGCCCAGGTTGACCAAGGCGCCCACGATCTTGTTCGTGGTGGGCGCGGCGATGAGGCCGCCTTTGCGGGTCTCGGACAGGATCAGGCCGATCGGAATCCCGATCGCCACAGTGATGAGCGACGACAGGCCAACCATGTAGATCGTTTCCAGGACCGCCGGCCACAAGCCGCGCGCGATCGCCGGGTTGGAAAACCAGGAATCCGTGGCGAGGAAGATGTCGAAACTCATGCGCGCACCTCCGCGTGAATGCCGTCGGCTGCGAATGCCTGAAGAGCGTGGGAAACCTTCTGCGCCGGAATCGCCAGCGCGAGGCGGCCCACCTGCATCTCTCCCACCGACTCAAACAGGCCGGCCGCGATGTCGCCGCCGAGCTCGGCCACGCGAGCCATCACCTTCGAACCCGTGGGGATGCCGGGGCGGGACGTGAAGTAGATGTCGACCAGGGTGTCGTCGCGTAGGCACTCCGGCTCAACTTCGGGCAGCGGGATCAGCTTCTTGGCCAAGCGCGACTCGGGGTTCGCGAGCGCGTGGTCGATCGAACTCGATTCGACGATCCGGCCCGCGTCCAGGAGGGTTGCCGACGTGCAGATCTTACGCACCACGCCCATCTCATGCGTGATGACCAGGATCGTCACCCCGAGCTGCTCGCGCACGTTCTTCAGGAGGTCGAGGATCTGGTCGGTAGTCTCCATGTCGAGTGCCGAGGTGGGCTCGTCAGCCAAAACCACCGAGGGGCGGATCGCCAACGCGCGGGCGATGCCGACGCGCTGGCGCTGGCCACCCGACAGCTGCGCAGGATAGGACGCCCCGCGGTCCGCAAGGCCGACGAGGTTGAGTAGCTCAGCCACCCGCGCGTCACGTTCGGCCTTCGGGATGCCCGAGACCTTAAGCGGATATTCAATATTTTCGGCCGCCGTGCGGGCCTCTAGCAGGTTCGCGCCCTGGAAGACCATGCCGATGCGGCGACGCTCTGCGCGAAGCGGGCGGCCCGAGAGAGTGGTGAGGTCCTTACCGTCCACGAGAATGGCGCCGGAGGTGGGCTTTTCCAGGGCCGTGAGACAGCGGATGAGCGTGGACTTGCCCGCGCCCGATTCGCCTACGATGCCGTGGATTTCGCCGTCCATGATGGTGAGCGAGAGGTCGTCGAGTGCCACAACGGACTCAGCTCCCTTGCGGGGGTACACCTTGGTGACCCCTTGCAGCTCAATCATGGTTCTCCTTCTTCGCCACCGGTCCAAACGCTGCCGAGGTGGCGACCTGTCCGGTGATTACAGTGAACAGTAAACACGTCGATCCTTGGCGCTGCAAAAGGATCTCACCCTTCGGGTGAAGTGTAGGCAAGGTCACGGGCCGGCCTGGCAAACACACGGGGTGCCCGGGACCTCACGTCCCGGGCACCCCGTGCTGTATCAGCCGAACCTTACAGCCCCGGACGCTTCCCCAACGTGACGGACACGGTCTGGGAGCCGGCAAAGAAGTCGTTGCCCTTGTCGTCAACCACGATGAAGGCGGGGAAGTCCTCCACCTCGATCTTCCACACGGCCTCCATGCCCAGCTCCGGGTACTCGAGGAGTTCGACGTGCTTGATGCAGTCCTCGGCCAGCTGGGCGGCGGGGCCGCCGATCGAGCCGAGGTAGAAGCCGCCGTACGTCTTGCACGCGTCGGTCACCTGCTGGGATCGGTTGCCCTTGGCCAGCATGATCATTGACCCGCCCTCGGCCTGGAACGGGCCCACGTACGAGTCCATGCGTCCCGCCGTGGTGGGGCCAAAGGAGCCGGACGGCTTGCCCTCCGGGGTCTTCGCCGGGCCGGCGTAGTACACGGGGTGATCCTTCATGTACTGCGGCATACCCTCGCCCTTGTTCTGGCGCTCTTGGATCTTGGCGTGGGCGATGTCGCGTGCCACGATGATCGTGCCGGTGAGCGACAGGCGGGTCTTGACCGGGTACTTGGTCAGCTCGGCGAGCACGTCCTTCATCGGCTGGTTGAGGTCGATGCGCACCACCTCGTCGCCTGCGGTGTGCCCGATCTCCGCGTCCGTCTCAGCCGGGTAGAACTGGCCCGGGTTGAATTCGAGCTGTTCGATGAATACGCCTTCGGGCGTGATCTTGCCCTTCGCCTGACGGTCCGCAGAGCAGGACACCGCGATCGCCACCGGCAGGGAGGCTCCGTGGCGGGGGAGGCGGACCACGCGCACGTCGTGGCAGAAGTACTTGCCGCCGAACTGAGCGCCGATCCCGATCTTGCGGGTCATCTCGAGGACCTGCTCCTCCATGTCGAGGTCGCGGAAGCCGTAGCCCTCTTCGCCGCCGTGGGTGGGTAGCTCGTCGAGGTACTTGGCCGAGGCGTACTTCGCGGTCTTGAGCGCGTACTCCGCCGACGTTCCGCCGATCACGATCGCCAGGTGGTATGGCGGGCAGGCGGCCGTGCCGAGCGAGCGGATCTTGCCCTCGAGGAATGGCATCATCGAGTCGGGGTTCAGGATCGCCTTCGTCTCCTGGTACAGGTAGGACTTGTTCGCCGATCCGCCGCCCTTCGACATGAACAGGAAGTGGTATTCGTTTTCGTGCCCGGGTTCGGTGTCCGCGTACAGTTCGATCTGCGCGGGCAGGTTGGTGCCGGTGTTCCTCTCTTCGTACATGGTCAACGGCGCGTTTTGTGAGTAGCGCAGGTTGTACTTGCCGTACGTGTTTTGTACGCCGCGCGAAAGCGCCCGCTCGTCGACGCCGGGGGTCAGCACCCGCTGGCCGCGCTCGCCCTTGATGATGGCCGTGCCGGTGTCCTGGCACATGGGAAGCACGCCGTCGGCCGCAATGAGCGCGTTGCGCAGGAGGGTCTTGGCCACGAAGCGGTCATTCGGGGAGGCCTCCGGGTCTTCCAAGATCTTCTCCACCTGCTTGAGGTGGGCGGTGCGCAGGTAGAAGTTGATGTCGTGGAACGCGGTCTCAGCCAGCAGCTCCAGCGCCGACTCGTCCACCTTGAGGAACGTCATCCCATCGGGGCCCTCCACGGTCTCCACGCCTTCGGTGGTGACCAGGCGGTATTCCGTCTTATCCGGCCCGACGGGCAGCATGTCCCTGTACTTGATATCGTCCATGAAAGTTTCTCTCTACTAGGCGTAAAACCCCTCGCTTAAGAGGATAGGAGCTGCCTCCGACATTCCGCGGGCATAATGGCCTAATGCAACACGACACTCACGAAATTGACGTCCATTCCCGTCGCGGGGCTACCATGAAGGCGTGAACGACGATTCCCAACTCCAACGCGGCCTCACCTCGGCACAGGTTGCCATGATTGCCCTGTCCGGGGCGCTCGGCACCGGGCTTTTCCTCGGCTCGGGCTCGGTCATCGCCTACGCCGGCCCCGCCACCGTCATCTCTTACGCGCTCGCGGGCAGCCTTGCCCTGGCGATTGTGTGGGCGCTGGCTGAGATGGTCACGGTCCACCCGGTCCCCGGCGGGCATGGCGCGGTGGCGGCGTCGTACCTGGGGCGCTTCGGCGGTTTCGTCACGCGTTGGAACTTCGCGATCACAATGATGGTGGCAGTCGGCGCCGAGGTGGTCGCCTCCGCCACGTACCTCACCTACTGGTTCCCCGCACTCCCGCTGTGGCTCGGCACAATCCTGTGCTCGGTGTTCATCGGCGCGCTCAACATGTTTTCCGTCCATCTCTACGGCTCGTCTGAGTACTGGTTTTCAATGATCAAGGTAGTGGCGATCGTCGTCTTCATTTTGCTCGGCCTGGCCGTGGTGCTGGGGCTTGGGACCAACGACGCCGTCGGCGTGCGTTACCTGACCGAGGGCGGCTTCCTGCCCAAGGGCGTTGGGGGAGTGCTGGCGGCGGCGTGTATGGCGGTCTTCGCCTTCGGTGGGATTGAGAACGTGTCGGTGGGCGCGGCCGAGTCCGCCAACCCCACCCGCGATATCCCCCGCGCCGCTCACACCATGATCTGGCGCCTGCTCATCTTTTACGTGGGCGCGATTCTCGTGGTCCTCATGCTCCAGCCCTGGACGCTGACGGCAGCCGTGGCCGGCACGGTAGAACAGTCACCGTTCGTCAAGGTCCTGGAGATCACGGGCGTGGCCGGCGCCTCGCACGTGATGAACGCCGTGCTCATCGTCGCCGCGCTCTCGGCCGCAAACGGCTGCCTCTATTCCTCCAGCCGCATGTTCCACTCACTCGCCGTCGACAGCGAAGCCCCACGCTTCGCCAGCCGCACCAACGCCAAGGGCGCCCCGCGCGGAGCCGTGGGCCTCGCCATGTGCGGAATGGCACTCGCCGCTGCGCTCGCGATCCTCAGCCCGGGCAACGTGTTCATGTGGCTGTACGGCATGGCCACCATCGGCATTCTCGTCACCTGGGTGATGGTGATGAGCACCCACATCGCCTTCCGCGCCAAGCGTGCCCGGGCCGGCCTGCCCCTGCCCACCAACCGGCTGTGGGGCAGCCCCGTGACCAACGTGGTGGTCCTCGCCGCGAGCGTGGCCATCTTCATCGCACTCTACTGGCTCATGCCGATCGCCTGGTATGCGGGCGTGCCCTACATCCTCGCCCTGTCGGTGGGCTACTGGTTGCTCTCGCGCTCGCGGGAGTTGCCCGCCCCACGCGACCTCCTGGCCGAATCCCTCGCCGCGCAGGCCGGCAAGTAGGAGATCTACCAGCGCGAACAGCCGCACACCGACGTCGAATACGGCCTGCTGGCGGGGTACACCGTGGAGCTCGCCGGGGTAAGCGGCCGGGCGCCGAAGGTAAGATACCTTGCCACGGCGTCGGGAGACCAGAAGGCCCGCATCGCCGAACGCTACTAGGCCGCGCGGACGGCGTCGTGAAACCGAAAAAGAAAAGACTTTGGTGTACTTCCAGAAAAACGAAGATACCCGGTGGGGTATAGCGTATGATCGTGACAAGCGGCAACGACGCCGCATCGCTAAATGGCTGGAGGGAAAATGGCCACAGTTGTAGTTCTCGGAGCCGGAATCTCCGGGCACACCACAGCCCTGCACCTGAAGAGGATGCTGGGCAAGAGTCACAAGGTTGTGGTTGTCAGCCCCAATTCGCACTGGAACTGGATTCCGTCGAATATCTGGGTTGGCACGGGGCGAATGAAGAAGAAGGACGTGGTCTTCCCGCTCGCACCGATTTACAAGCGCAAGGGCGTGGACTTCCGCCAGGCGCGCGCCACCGTCATCCACCCCGAGGGTGACGCCGGCGACTCGCGGCCCTACGTCGAGGTCGTCTACACCGACCCGAAGCGCGAGGGCGAAGAGGAGAAGATCCACTACGACTACCTCGTCAACGCCACCGGCCCGCGGCTCAACTTCGGTGCGACCCCGGGCCTCGGCCCGGACAACGGCTACACGGTCTCCGTCTGTACAGCGGATCACGCCGTCGAAGCCAATGAAAAGCTGATGGAGTCGATCGAGAAGATGAAGCGCGGCGAACGCCAGACCCTCGTGGTCGGCATGGGCGCCGGCAACTGCACCTGCGAGGGCGCGGCCTTCGAATACACGTTCAACGTGGACCACGAACTCAAGCGTTACGGGGTGCGCGACAAGGCGGACCTCATCTACCTCACGAACGAATACGAGCTGGGCGACTTCGGCGTGGGCGGCATGCAGTTTGTGGAGCGCGGCTTCAAGCAGTCCTCGAAGATGTGGACCGAGTCCATCTTCACGGAGCGCGGGGTCGCCTCGATCCTGGGCGCCGGCTGCAAGGAGATCACCGAGGACACGATCAAGTACGAGGTGGTCGACGACGACAAGACGTACGAGCTCAAGTACGACTTCGCCATGCTACTGCCCCCGTTCACCGGCCAGGGCCTGTCGGCCGTGGACAAGGACGGCGAGCCCATCGAGGGTCTGTTTAACCCGGCGAACTTCATGAAGGTTGATGCCAACTACACGCCCAAGTCCTATGACGAGTGGCTCGCCACCGACTGGCCCGAGAAGTACGAGGTGCCGCAGTACCCGAATATGTTCGCGGTTGGTATCGCCTTCGCCCCGCCGCACCCGATCTCCAAGCCGCGCGCCTCCGCGCTCGGCACTGCGATCGCGCCTGCCCCGCCGCGTACGGGCATGCCCTCGGGCGTGATGGGCAAGACGGTGGCACTCACGATCCGCGACCGGATCAAGAACGGCGCGTCCGCCCCGGCCCACGAAGCCTCCATGTCCCGCCTCGGCGCGGTGTGCGTGGCCTCCGCCGGCAACGACATCCTCAACGGTTCGGCCGCATCCATGGCAATGTACCCCGTGGTGCCGAACTACCAGAAGTACCCGCAGACCGGCGGCCGCAACACCAAGCTCACCACCGGCAAGATCGGGCTCTCTGGCCACTGGATGAAGACCTTCCTCCATTACCTGTTCATCTACAAGGCGAAGGCCCTGCCGGGCTGGACGCTCATTCCGGAATAGAGAGGGCATCATGAACAACGCCGACAACCCGACCATCATCCGTTCCTACGACGACGTGCCGGTGCCCACCCGGCTCACCCTGCATCTGCGCAAGAACCCCGTGTGGCAGCTAGGCCACTTCGTGAGTTCTGCGCTCGGGACCATGGGCATGGTGGTGCGCGGGCACGATAAGAAGATGTAAGTACGAGCAAGGGTGCGGCCGGGGGAGACCTCGACCGCACCCTTTTGTGCCGGCGTCCGGCGTCGATGGCAGAATGATGCCGAGGAAAGGACGAGGATAGCAAAGCGCGTGACGATGGCCGACCTGGGTCTCGAAGGTGCGCGCCATCCTCGAGCGCGCTTCGAAGAACGCTGGGATCACCGTGGCACACACGGGAGCCTACGCGCCTACGCGCGCCGAGCTTAACGCCTAAGCCGGTGTGCGGGTAGCGCCCGGACCGCCCACACGAGCGCGAACGCGGCCGTCAAAATGAGGACAATCGCCGCGCCCGTGGGCAGGTCCCACACCCAGGACGCCCAAATGCCGAAAAACGCGCCCGCCGAGCCAATGGCGGGCGCGATCAGCATCATGGGCACCAAGCGATCGGTCAGGAGCCGGGCGGTGGCGGCCGGCGTGATGAGCAGGGCGAGCACTAGGATGTTGCCCACGATCTGCACGCTCATCACCACCGCGGCGGCGATGGTGAGGTAGAGAACCACGTCTACGAGCCCGGCGCGGATACCGAGCGAGGAGGCGTAGGCGCGGTCGAGGGAGACGATCACCAGTTTCTTGTGGGCGAGCGCCAGGGCGGTGAGGATCGCGGCGGCGCCGATGGCGATGGAGGTGAGGTCGCCGGGCTGGACGCCCGTGAGCGATCCGAACAGGATCGATTCGAGCGAGCCGGTGTAGGTGGAGATGCGCGCCATGATGACCAGGCCGAGCGCGAAGGCGGCGGCGAAGAAGATGCCGATCACCGAGTCCTCGCCCACCTTCCGGTTCTGCGTGAACACGGCGATGAGGAGGGTGACGACGACGCCGGCCACCGCCCCGCCCAGCAGTACCGAGCCGCCCACGGCGAAGGCCACGGCGATGCCGGGGAAGACGGCATGGGCGAGCGCGTCACCGATGAAGCTCATGCCGCGAAGGACGGTGTGAACGCCCACGGCGCCACAGATGATAGCCGACAGGATTGCCACCACCATGGCCCGCTGAAGGAAGGCAAGCTGGGGGTTGGCGAGGTCGGCGAGGAAGTCGAGCAGGCTCATGTCAGTCCAATGGTACGAAGCAGGGCGGAGTCGGGGCGGACGGCGAAGGTGTCCATCCAGATGTGGGGGTCGCGCAGGTTGTCCGGGGCGTCGACGGCGCGGATCGTGCCGGCGAGCAGGGCCAGTCGGTCGGCCATGCCCACGGCCTGCGTGAGGTCGTGGGTGGACATGAGGATCGCCACCCCGGCCTCGGACAGGGAGGTGAAGAGATCGGTGAGCGAGTCCTGGGTGGGGTGGTCGAGGCCGGTGAACGGCTCGTCCAGCAACAACACCTGGGGCCCAGGGGCGAGCGCGCGGGCGATGAGCACCCGCTGCTTCTGCCCGCCCGAGAGCTCGTCGAGCGTGCGCTCGCGCAGGTCGATCATCCCCACCATCTCCAGGGCGTCGTAGACGGACCGCCAGTGTTCAGCCTTCGCCCACTGCCACGGGCGCATGCGCGCCTGCAGGGAGGTCATGACCGTTTCTTGCACGGAGATGGGGTAGTTCCAGGCGATGTCGTGGCGCTGGGGAACGTAGCCCGGCGCACCCGAGCGCTCGATCGTGCCGCGCGCAGTGGGGATGAGCCCCATGATCGCGCGCATGAGCGTGGTCTTGCCCGCGCCGTTCGGCCCGAGCAGACCCATGATCTCGCCCGGCTCCACCGTGAGCGAGACACTTTCGAGGATCGTGCGCCCGCTCAGGCACACGTCCACGTCGCGAAGGGCAAGGACGCTCACTTGTCCTCCAGGGCGCGGGCCTGCGCGGAGCTCGTGCGCTTGCGTAGCACCACGAAGACGGCCACGACGAGCAGGGCCAGGCCCGCCATGCCAAGGACGACGACGCCGGTGCTCGAGTCGCGCTGGTCGCGCGCGGTGGCGTCGGGGCTGGCGTCGTCAGCCTGCTCCGAACCATTGCTGCTCTGGCCCGCGCCAGACTGGCCCTCGCCCGTCTGTTCCGAGGCGTCAGCCGAGCCGTCGGGCGTCGTGGAGTCCGGCTGTACGGCGGCGATGGCCGCCCACACGTCGTCGACGCTCGTCTCAGAGCCGACTGCCACGTTGATGTAAGCTGTGCCGCCGGCCGTCGTGCCGTCGTTGAGAGTGGCGGTGAAGGATAGGCGGATGCGGTGCACGCCCGGCTCGGTGAAGGCCCAGTTGACGTGCGTGTGCGTGTTAAGCTCCACCGAGATCGGCTGGGACTCGGCCTTCGCCGAATCCCACAGTAGGTCCGGGCCTTGGAAGTTGCCGGCCTGGACGAACGCGGTGAAGGTGCCCGGGCCCTCGTGGCCCTCGAAGACGATGTTGACCGTGCCGTTGACCTGGTCAATCACTGCCGGGTCCTGCGTGTTCCAGCCCAGCCACGGCACGCCCGAGATCTCCTGCTGGGGGATCACCCACGCCTGCGTGCCGCCCACGAAGTCGTAGCCCTCGGGCACGTCGAGCCGGGCGTCGTCGGAGACGCGGTAGACGACGTCGTTGGTCTGGCGCCATGTGGGGGTGGCGGCGGTGTCGTCGCGGGCGAGGACCTGCCACTGGCCGTCGATGATGCGCGGGCCCATGTCCACGTGCCCGGCGTCGATCACCGTCTGCTCGCCGGCAGGGGCTACCGCCTCGTCGGCGTTCACGCGCTGCGTGAGCGCGGGGTCCACGGCCGTGGAGTCGGTGGTGGCGGCCGCGGGCACGGTGAGGGCCGTGGCGGCGAGGGCGAGCGCGGTGAGCGCGGAGAGTCGTTTCATGTCTATCCTTCAAACGTCCATGCTGGATACGAGCTCGGATCCAGGCACGATTTCAATGCGGTGATGTTGTGAACCACCAGGTCAATGTAGGTGGGGGCGTCCGGGGTGAGCGAGTCGGAGGACAGGGAGCACACGCTAATCCCCTGGCCGTCCGCGATCGACGTCAACTCGCCCGCCCCCGACTTCGTGGAGGCCTCCGTAAAAACCGCCGGTACGTGCAGGTCGCGCAGCGTGGCGGTGAGCGTGGCGAGCGCCCCGGCCGACGGCTCAAGCGACGGGTTCGCCGACGCAAACCCCGTGATCGCAAGCCCGTAGGCGTTGGCCAGGTACCCGTAGGCGTCGTGGGCCGTTACCAGGCGGCGGTTAGCGGGCGGGATCGTGGCGAGCACGTTCGCGGCCCACGCATCGAGCCGCTCGAGCCTGGCGATATATGCCGAGGCGTTGGCCTCAAAGACGTCCGCGTGCTCGGGCTCGATCGCCGAGAGCTGGTCGCGGATCACCTCCACGTAGGCGATCGCGTTGGCAACATCCAGCCACATGTGCGGGTCAATTTCCCCGTGCACGTGCCTGCCGATCACGGCCTGCGCCAGCACCCACGCGTCCTCCCCGGGCTTGCCGAGAAAACGCCACTGCGGGTCCGCCGGCACCTGCGTGCGGGTGGCGTGCGGGACCGCGACGACGACGTCGGCCGGCTTGCGCTCGAAGCTGCGGCCCTTGTCCTCCCCGCGCAGCGTGAGTTCGGCCTGAGCGAAGAGGTCCACGTGCCCCGAATCCAGAGCATTCGGCCCCGGATCGGTGCCAACGGCGAACTCGATCGTCGCCTCGGCGGGGGAGGAGCCGCGCATGTCGGCGTCGGGAATCGCCTCGATGGTGAGGCGGTAGCGGCCGGGGGCGGTGAACCCCCACGACATGTGCGTGTGCGAGCCGGCGGGGAGGGCCAGCTGGTCGCCGTCCAGGCCGTTCGAGGAGTCGAGCCAGATCGAGGGCTGGCCGAACACGCCCGTGGTGAAGGCCGAGATGTTGCCCGGGCCCTCGAGCGCGGTGGCGCGGAAGGTCACCGTTCCGGGGTCGGAGTAGCGGCCGGCCACGCGCAGGCCCAACCAGATCGTGTCCAGCGCCTGGTCTTCGACGAGCGGGATGTGGTAGCCGCCCACTGCCACCGACTCGTCCCCAAGCGCCACGTTCGGGCTGCCCGCGGGAAGGTTCGAATCGACCATCGCACGGATCGACTCGTTTTCCAGGAGCAGCCCGTTAGAGAACGCCGTCTTCGCGCGCGTCACGTGGCGCAGCATCGACAAGGGCGGCTCGTACGTGTGGGGGTCGGAGGAGGGCGGAACGAGGGAGACGACGTCGATCGCGTCGCCCGCCACGTTCCGCACCAAGTCGGCCACGACCGGGGTGGTGGCGACCACCCCGGCCGAGTCCTCCGTAGGTGCGGCGCACCCGGCCAGCGCGAGGCTGGCCAGGAGTGCTAGGGAGCGGGCGAGCCCGCCCCGGTTATGCGAAGCGCCTGCGAACAATCAGCGCACCGCCGATGCCCATGAGCGCAATCGTGAGGGCCGCAAGCGTGGACACGGTTGCACCGGCGTGAGTGAGCGCGGTGGTCTGGCCGGCCGCCACGTTCTTGCCCTCCGCTTGGAGCTGGGCGATCTGCTCGGCCGAGAGCTGGCAGTCGGCGCCCGACGCCGTCTTGCCCACCCACTCGGTCTTGATGTACTTATCGCCCTTCTTCTCCACGCCCGCCGGCAGGCCGTTATCGCTGGCCGCGCCGCCGAACCAGCGCTCGCCAACCACCTGGCCGAGGTTGCCCGAGGAGAACACCGCGAGCTGGCCCGGGCCGGTCACGCTGGACAGCGACCACGTGACCTCACCGGTGGTACCCGAGACGATCGACGGGTGCTGCGTATTCGCGCCCACCCACGGCACGCCCGGAACAGCGGCGGAGGAGATCATCCAAATCTGCGAGCCCTTCGGGGCGATGAACTCCAGGCCTGCGGGTGCGGTGGCCTTCGAAGCGTCGCTCAGGCCGAAGACGAGCGAGCCCGGATCGACCCACTTGGCCGGCTGGGTGCGGTCATCCTTCACCTTGAACATGAGTTTGTCGCCCTCGAGGACCGAGCCGATGTCGAAGTGGCCCGAATCCGCGTTGCCCGAACCTCCCACATTGAACGTGAGGGTGCCCGTGGCCTGGACGCGCTTACCGCTCTTGAGCTTGGCGGTCTGCGTGATCGTCGCCTTGTAAGTGCCCGGTTTGGTGAACACCCAGTTCGGGTGCGAGTGGGTGTTGGCCGGCACGGTGTAAGAACCGCCCGATGCCTTCGCCGCCGGGCCCGAAACTTCGGTCTCGATCGGGGTGGGGATGCACTGCTCCACAGCGGCGCCGCCGCCCGTGATCGTGCCCGCCGGGCCGGTGCCCGCCGCGCCCGGGGTGCCGGTAGCGCCAGGCGTTCCGGTGGCGCCGGGTGTTCCGGTGGTGCCGGGGGCGCCGGCCGGCTTGTCCGGGGTCTTGCCGCCGGGCTTGCCGCCGTTGTCGGCGTCGCCCTTATTCGAGCCATCCGTGTTGCCGTTGCCCGTGTTGTCGTTACCGGAGCCGTTGCCGGCTTCGTCGTTGCCGTTGCCCGTGTCCGTGTTGTCGGTGTCACCGGCGTCGGGCGCGGACTTGTCCTCCACGACGATCCGGATCTTGCCGATGTCCGACGTTATCGACGTGCCGTCCTTATCCGTGGCAGAGACCTGCATCGCGAACTCGTACGTGCCCGGGTGGGTGAAGACCCAGTTGGCGTGGATGTGCGCCGGAAGGGTGTTGGTCACCGTGGTAGTCTTCGAGGAGTCGACCAGCAGATCCTGCAGGCCCGCGAGGCCCTGCGTGAAGGCCCAGGCCTTCGCGCCCTCGTCCGCCGACGCCGAACGAGCCATCGACGCCATCATCGGCATCGCGCGTCCAGCAACCTCGGGAGTCGCCTGTGCGCCTCCCGAGGGTACCGAGATCGGCGTAAAGGTCATCGTGGTGCCATTGGGGAAGGTCTCCGTGGGCAGGCGCTCGGTAGAGAAGCCCGGCCATACCAAGCCCCTCACCTGCGACTGCGGCAGCACGTACAGCGGCGTGCCGTAATCGCCCAAGAAGTTGTAGGACTCATCGCCAAAGACGCGCTTGGAGCGCACCTGCTTTCGCACCTTGGCCTTGAGAGTGACGGCGTCGGGATCGCGAACCACGCTACGCGGTTCGATAGTGCGTGAATCGTCGCCGACGATGATTCGCAGCGAGCCGTCCGGCGTGAGCGTGGGGCCGTAGTCGATGTGGCCCTCCGTGATCGTCACGGCCTCGGTCTTGATGGCGCCTTCGGTCTCGGCGCTGGCGTTGTCCTCGGCCTCGCCAGGCTTGCCGTTATCGCCAGCTTCACCGTTTCCACCGGCATCGCCGGTCGGCTGGTCGGTGGGGTTGTCCGGGTTCTCCGGCGCCGGAGTCTCCGGCTCCGAGGGTGCGGGCGCATCGCTATCGGGTGCAGCGGCGAAGTTCGCAGTCGCGGTGAACTCCGCGCCCTCGGCGTCCAGCGTGGTGCGGGCCGCCGGGTACTGCGTGGCCGGGGTGAGATCCCAGTGGGCCTGGGTGGTGTCACACCAGTCGTCCACAAAGCTCTTCGAAATCGTCATCGAGCGCGAGGAGCGGGTGGAGGTGAAGTTGATCGGGCACTCTTCGGCGGTGCTCGACACGTCCTCGCCGAAGCCGCCAACCACGCCGAATTCCACGTTCGGATCCTCGGGCATGGCGGTGATGACGTAGTTATCGCCCTCGAGCTTGCTCGACATCGTCACCTTGGTGGAGGTGATCGCCGCCGGGCTCAGGTTCTTCGCCGGGATGTTGGTGTTCGTGGGGGCCGGGAACTGGCCGGGCTCCGACGTCGTCGTCGCCTTATCGCCGAGCTTGTAAGAGACCGGGGCGGTCATCCAGCGCGGGGCGGGCGAGCCGGCGTCGGGAACGTAAACGGCCTGGAAGCTTGAGGTCTGGGAGCCGATCATCTCGCTCCACGTAGCGGAACCGCCGGTCAGAGGCTGCTCGGCCAGGTAGTAACCGTCGATGTAGAAGGCCACGCGGCCCGTGGCGGCCGGATCGCCCGTGTCGAAGGTGATCGACGTCATCGGCTCGGTGCCCGAAGGCGCAAGCGTGAGCGTGGGCTTGAAGGACTGCGATGAGCCCGTCTCCTGGGAGGCGTTGTAAGCGTCGATCACGTCGCCCAGCTTGGCCTGACGCGGATTGCTACCGCCAACCTGCCACTCCATATCCTGCGGAGCGGAGGTCACGAACTGGCCGGTCGTGGCATCGCGGTACGTGGTGCGGTAGGTGAGGTGGTACGTGCCCGGCTTGGAGAACGTGGTGTTGAGGTGCGTGTGAGCACCGGCGCCGAGCTGGAGGAAACGGTAGTCGTTCTGGTGGCTGGAGAGGAAGCGCTCCTGCGGATAATCATCATTCGTGTAGCGGAACATCTCCATCTGGCCCGGGCCGGTGAAGTCCACGAGCTCCAGCTGGAACATCTGGTCGCGGAACTTCTCCACCGGGATGCCGGCGTCCGAACCGTAGCCGATCCACAGGTTCTTAGCGCCGCCCGTGGCATTGATGGGGGAGCCCCAGTAGAACAGGTCGCCCGCCTCTCCCAGGAAGCGATACTGGGGATGCTCGCCAGCGGTGTAATAGAAGTACTGCTTGCCGCTGGAATCGTAGCCCTGGTGCAGCCAGTGCAGGCCCTTCTCCAGCGGCGTGACCTGCTGGCCGGAAGCCTTGATCGTCAGGGCGTCATTCTCCCAGAACACCTTCGGGGAATCGGTGTGGCCCTGATCGAAAATTGCCTTGCCCTCCGTGGGCGCGGCCGCCGCCGGTGCCAAGAAGGAGACGGCGAGTGCGAAGGTAGTGAGGGCGGCGAGCCGCTTCGCCCAACTCAGACGCGACAAGAAGGATCACCTACTTTCAATTGAGAATCTTTATCACCTACAAGTGTAACGGGAATCGATATCGATATGAAGGTGGTGGGGTGTGGCGTAATGCGCACGTGTGGATCGAACAGAACCCTGGGCTGTCTTGTTGCTAAAAGCGGAGTCTTCGGGCGCAGAATCCAGATGCGTCTGCGCTCGGATGCATCTGAGGGTGGAAGTCGGTGATTACTTGCGGTACTTGCTTGCAGGGCTACTCGCGGTGGCCGTCGATCGGGCCCACCAGCTTGAGGAAGCACTGCCCGCACAGGGCCATGTACTCCACCTCGGAGCGGTTATCGATCTCGATCTGTTCGCCGTGGAGCACGAACTGGCCGTTGACCTTGCGGGCGTTAAAGTTCGCCTTGCGCCGGCACCCCGCCCCACACATCGTCTTCAGTTCCTCGAGGGTGTGGGCAGTCTCCAGCAGGCGGGCCGAGCCGGGGAAGACCTTGGTGAGGAAGTCGGTACGTAACCCGTAGCACAGCACCGGGATGTTGAGGGTGAGGGCCGCCATGAGCAGCTGGTCCACCTGTGCGGTGGTGAGGAACTGCGCCTCGTCCACGAGGATCCCGCCCACCGTCTTGCCTTCGATGGAGGCGAGCCAGTTACTCGCAAGCTCGAACAGGTCGTCGTCCTCGGCCACGAGGTGATCCACGAGCCGCTCGATCCCCATGCGCGTGTAGAGCGCGGCGCCGGCCTTCGAATCCAGGGCGGGCTTAAGGATGAGGATCTGCTGGTGGGATTCTTCGAAGTTGTGGGCCGCCATGAGCAGGCCGGCGGTCTTACCCGAGTTCATCGTGCCGTAACGAAAATACAGTTTTGCCACTGCTCATCCCTTCGAAAGTGTCCAGCTGTACCAGCATAGGGCATCGGCGGGAAAGAATTGTCGGAGGGGCATGGGAGAGTGGAGATATGGAGATGGAAGAACGCCAATACACGGGCCGGCTGCGGCTCACATGGATCCTCACCCGCGGGCAGGATATGCCCTTTGACGTGGATGTGTACCCTGCGTGGGCGGCGCTCACGTGGCGGGCGCGCAGTGCGCGCCCGCCCGATGAGTTAGCGCTCTGGGATTGTCACGCGCACCCGCCGGGCGGCGGGGTTGGGCAGTGCAATGGACTGGCCGTCGATCTCGATCGTGGTCAGGCCCAGCACCGCGCTCTGTGAGGTCACCGTGGCGTTCTTGCCGGGCCGCACCCCCAGGTCGCCCAGGTAAATGAGCACGTCGGCGTCGTCGTCGTCCACCTGCTCGATCACCACGGGCGCGCCCTCTGCTGCCTCGTGCAAGTGGACGACGTCCATGGCTGGCATCGAGCCGTCGGGCTGGGGGATCGGGTCGCCGTGCGGGTCGCGCAGCGGGTGGCCGAGCAGGTCGTCAATCGCGTCGATGAAACGCGCGGACACGGCGTGCTCGAGCGCCTCGGCCTCGTCATGCAGCTCCTGCCAGGCATAACCCAGGTGGGTGTGCAAGTAGGTTTCGATGAGCCGGTGCTTGCGCACTACCCGCAGTGCCTCGCGCAAGCCCTCCTCGGTGAGGCGGATCGGGCCGTAGCGCCGATGGCTGACCAGGTTTTGGGAGCTGAGCTTCTTCACGGCTTCGGTCACAGTGGAGGGGCTCAGCCCCATGCGGCGCGCAAGCTCGATCGGGACTACCTCATCGCCGGACCATTCGCAGATGGACCAGATCGTCTTGAGGTAATCCTCGGTCGAGGGGGAGAGCGTGTTCATTAGGAAAGGGCTGCCGCCACCGCGAGCTCGAGCGCCTTGACGAACTTAGTCTCGCGCTCCTCCGGCGTCATGTCCTCGCTCGGTACGGTCATGTGATCCGAGATGGTCAGCACGGCAAGGGCCTCCTTGCCGTACAGGGACGCCAGGCCGTAGAGTGCGCCTGCCTCCATCTCGGCTCCGGCGGTGCCCACCTTCGCGGCGGCCTCGTTGACCTCTTCGGGCACGTTGTAGAAACGGTCACGCGAGATCACGGGTGCCACGACGACGTCCGGGTCATCCCCAGCCGCGTCCGCCGCGGCCCTGACCAGGTTGAAGGAGGCGATAGCCGAGAAGTGGGTCTGCGGAATGAGGTAGGTGTTGATCACGCCTTCGTAGTGCGCGCCGCTGGCAATCACTACGTCACCCACCTTCACGTCCTTCGACAGGCCGCCGGCCGTGCCCACGCGGATGATGCGCTGCACGTCAAAAATGGAGAAAAGCTCCGAGGCGTAAATGCCCAGCGACGGCTGGCCCATGCCCGATGCCATGATCGACAGTGGCTTGCCATCCACCGTGCCCGTGAAGGCCTTAATGCCGCGCACGTCCGACACGACCTTGGCGTCCGGCATGAGCATCTGGGCCATGCGCTCGGCGCGCTTCGGGTCACCCGGCATGAGGACGGCGGGAGCGATGTCTCCCTTTTCTGCGTTGATGTGTGGCGTTGCCATGTTCTTCCTTAACGTAAGGCGGAAAGTTTACTGATCTAGTCTAACGCGAGCGCCGGGCGGCTCGCCGCTCCGCGCGGGCCTGCTTGGCGTTCGCCTTGCGCTCCTTCGGCGTGAGGTGCTGGGCCACCTTCTCGTCAAAGCGCTCCCAGTGCTCGGCCGAGACCTCCTCGAACGCGCGCGGCGGGCCGCCCGGGCGGTCCTGCATCCGGTTGAGGTAGGGGTAGGTGTCATGCCCGCGCAGGTAGAGGATCGCGGTGTTGATCGCGGCGGCAAGCGGCACGGCGAACAGAGCTCCGATGATGCCCGCGAGCGCCGATCCGCCTGCCACGATGAGCACCACAGCCAGGGCGTGCATGTTGAGCGCGTTGCCCTGGAGGACGGGCTGGAGGACGTTGCCTTCAATCTGCTGGACGAGGATGACACCGGCCAGCATGAGCAGCGCGAAGCCCACCGACTGGGTGTTGACCAGCACGATCACCACGGCAAGGAAGCCGGAGAGGAAGGCGCCGACGATCGGGATGAAGGAGAAGAGGAAGACGACCACCGCGATGGGGAAGGCGAGCGAGATCGGGGTCTTCAGGAGCATCGCGACGATACCGATGCCGACGGCGTCGACAGCGGCGACGATCGCCTGCGTGCGGGTGTAGTTCCCGATCGTCACCCAGGCGCGGATGCCGGCCTCGTTGACCCGGTCGTGCTGCGAGCGCGGTGTGGCGCGCACGATCCAGTGCCACAGGCGCCGGCCGTCCTTGAGGAAGAAGAATAGGGAGAACAGGGACAGGATCATGCCGGTGAGGAAGCCCGTGACGCTCGATCCGATGGAGGCCACGCCGCCCAGCAGGGTGGCGGCGTTGTTCTGTAGGGCGCTTTGCGCCTTCGACCAGCTCTCGTTCAGTGTTTGCTGGAGGGTGGGGAACTTGTCAGTCAGAAGGTCGACGATCGTGGACACGCCGGCGATAACCTGGTCGGCCAGGTCGGACATGCCCGCCACGATTCCGGTGCCCGCCCCCACAAGCAGACCGAGGATGATGACGACCAACCCGAGCACTCCGGCTGCGGCCGCGGCGGCCGGCGGCCAGTTCCAGCGCTTGCGTAGGTAAGCGCTGGCAGGTTCGAGCACGACGGCGATGAGGAGCGCCACCATGAGCGCGATGAAGAGGAGGGAGAGCTTGAAGGTGACCCAGCCCACGCCGATCAGCAGGATGGCGAGAACGATGATGCGCCACGCCCATCCGGCGGCGGTTTCAAGGGCGGATGGGACGGGGGAGCGGTATTCGTGTGCCTTGACCGTCACCTCGTCAGGTTCGAAGTCCGGTGCGTGTTGTGGCTGAAAATCTTCCATAGGTGCCACATTATCGGGTGAGGCTGCATTTCTTCCAACGTGAAATAGTTGAAATGTGTTTTATTCCGTGTGGCGTGAGAGAATGGACGCCGAACTGCTCAGGAGGAACCTTGTACGCACTGCTCGCCTTCGATCTCGATGACACGCTCGCACCGTCGAAATCACCCCTGTCACCTCGGATGGCCGCCGCGCTTCGCGACCTGCTCGATCTTCACGACGTGTGTGTCATCTCCGGCGGCACGTTTGACCAGTTCCGCGGCCAGCTGCTTGCCAACCTCGACGCCACCGACGCCCAGCTCGCCCGCCTCCACCTCATGCCCACGTGCGGCACGCGCTACATGCGTTACGACGACGCCGACTGGCGGCCCGTCTACGTGCGTGACCTGAGCGCCGAGGAGAGGACCGAGGCGATGGCAGTCGTGGAGGAAGAGGCCAAGCGTCTCGGGCTGTGGGAGACCGAGGTGTGGGGAGATATCCTCGAAGACCGCGGATCGCAAATCACGTTCTCCGCGCTCGGCCAGCAGGCGCCCCTCGAGGCGAAGAAGGCCTGGGACCCCACGGGGAAGAAGAAGGAGGCCCTGCGCGCCGCCGTCGCCCCGCGCCTACCGCACCTCGAAGTGCGATCGGGCGGATCGACGTCGGTGGACATCACCCGCAAGGGCGTGGACAAGGCCTACGGAATCGCCGAACTGGAGAAGGTCACGGGCATACCGATCGCGAACATGCTGTTTGTGGGCGACCGCCTCGACGAGGGCGGCAACGACTACCCCGTCACCCGACTCGGGATCGACACCCACGCCGTTTCCGACTGGTCCGACACGGCCCACTTTGTTGAATCGTACGTCGCAAACGCGAAGGAACATCATGAGTGAACTCGACATCGAGGAAATGGATCGTCGAATCGCCAAGTTTGAGGCCAAGGCCAGCGAGCACGAGCGCGCCGGCGGCGCCTCGCTCGAAACCTCGCTGACCATGATCATCACTGGGGCGATCGGCCTGTTCGCCTCACTCATGCTCGTCCTGTCCGAGTTCACCTACTACAAAAACCCGAACGCCAGCCTCATCTGTGACGTCAACCCGCTGATCGGCTGCTCGAAGTACTTCACCGCCTGGCAGGGTCACCTCCTGTTCGGTGTGCCCAACGCCCTGTTCGGCATGATGTTCTTCGCCGGAATCGTGGCCCTCGGGCTCGTGCTCGCCTTCGGCGGCACCCTCCACCGTTGGCTGTGGAACGCCGCGCTCGCCGGCGCCGGCATGGGCATCGTGTGGGTGGTCTGGTTCGCCTACGAATCCTACGTGGTCAACAGGTCACTGTGCCCGTTCTGCCTGGTCGTGTGGATCGTGACCATCCCGCTCTTCATCGTGCTGCTGGCCCGCGTGGCCCAAGCCGGACACCTTGGGGAGGGTGCCGAGGGCTTCGGCTCGGCCCTAGTGCGCAACCGCTGGATCACCGTGGCAGTGGTCTACCTCGTCCTCGTCCTGTTCACCGTCATCTGGTTCTGGGACTCCTGGGCGCTCGTCTTCTAATCAACCTCCGCCAATGGTGAGGGCCTCCGGGAATCCCCGGAGGCCCTCACTGTTAGGCAGGCGGCGTTCCGACTAGTCGTTGTTGTCCGACTCCGCCGCTCCGGTCTGCTCACCGGTCTGCTCGGCGGCCGGTTCTGTCGCGGACTGGTCCGCCCCCTCGGCCGGCTCGGTCACCTCAGCGGTAGGATCCTTTGTCGGCTCCGTGCTTGGCTGGCTGAGCTGCGCCGGGTTCTTCGACCAGATGAGGACCGCCTCGCCGTCGTCGTTGACCCAGTACAGCTCGGCAATGTCACCGGAAAGAGTGAGCGTGCCGGAAGCCGTGACGCCGTCGTCGACGAACGCGATGAGCTGGTCATTCATGGCGGAGCAGTACCGCGCCGACTCGTCGAACGGTGCAAACGGGTTGCCGTCCGAATCCACGGCTACGAAGGACTCCGCCGGGACGGAGATGTAGCCCTGCTCGGTCGAGGCCGGGGCGGTAGCCGTCAGATCGAGGTGGAGGAACTGGCCATCCAGGCTCCCGAGCTCGGAGGTGCAGGTCGTGATCTCGGTGGCCTTGTCAACCTGCACGTACGCCTCGGCATCAGGCGAGACCCACAGTCCGCCCGACGCACTACGTAGCGAGGTCGCGCGGATCTGGTTGAACCAGTCACCATTCGACACCCGGTAGCCATTTCGCACCACCCACTGCGCCTGGCGCGGGGAGGTCTCGTAGATCCAGACCGGCTTGCCCGACGTCGTCGTGGCCGCGTTGCGGAAGTAGCGCAAGGTGTTGATGTTACGGTTCGGGTAGTAGCCCTCGTAGACGTCCAGGCGCGTGAGGTTCGCGGCCAGTGTCGAGGCCGGGAACTCCATGATCTGGCCAACGATCGGGCGGCTCGTGGCGCTGGGGATCGCCCACGGCCACGTGCCCTTGTGGGTGACCCACAGGGCGTAACGCGGCACGGTATCCTTGCGCTCCGAGATCACGCGGCCCTGAACCATGTGGTAGCCGATGTCGCCCGTGCGGAGCGTGCCGTAGACGAAGGGCTGGCGCAGCAGCTGCGGCTTCGGCGCCGGTGGGCCCGCAACCGTGGTGGCTTTCCACTTGCCCGGCAGGGTCATGTCCTGCCAGCCGTGGCCGATCTGCACGGCCTTGGACCACCAGCCGTTGCCCAGGCTCGTGTAGCGGAAGAGCTTGCCGTCCGCGCGCTGGCCGATGATGTCGGGGCGGCCGTCGCCATCGATGTCGCCAATCGAGGTGATGTTGGTAAAGGACTCCCAGCCGTGGCCGATTTGGCGCATCGCGCCAAATTCACCGCTGCCGTCGCCCGGGTAGAGGAGCAGGCGGCCCGTGGGCTTGTGGCGGGCGACGAGGTCGGCCACCCCGTCACCATCGATGTCGCCGGGCACCACCATCATGTCGATGTCGTCCCAGCCCCATCCGATCTCGCGAACCCGGTCCCACTCGCCCGCGCTCAGCGTGGGGTAGAGGAGCAGGCGGCCGTCCCTGTGGCGGGCGAGGAGATCCGGGTGGCCGTCCCCGTCCCAGTCATCGGCCGGGACGATATCGGCCATGACGTGCCACCCGTACCCGATCTGGTACCCGCCGGTCAGCGAGGTGCCATCCGAGTGGTAGATGCGCAGCAGGCCGTCGGGGGAGCGGACGATGACGTCGCCATAATCGGCGCCGTCGAGCGAGGCAATTTGGATGCCGTAATCAAAACCGCCCCAGCCGTGGCCAATCTTCATGCCCGGAGAGAGATAGCTAGCGCTCCCCCCCGTAGGCATAAAGATCATTGTTCGTATGGCGGGCAAGAAGCGTGTCCCGGTAGCCGGAACGGATCGTGCTCGCCTCGGTGGGTGCCACGGCAACCACCATGAGAACCGCCGTCAATGCGACGGTCGCAAGACGCGAAAATAGTGATCGCATAATACTCTCCTAGGGTGTGAGTGCAAGGAGAGTCTATTCCCTTAACAACCCCAAAGTGACGGCGGCACAGGCACTACCGGGCGGCTGCCACCTGATCGGCGTACCCGGTCTCGATCAGCGCGGCGCGCAGCTTGTCCATTGCTGCGGCGATCTCCTCGGCAGGTGCGGCCACGGCGTCGGAAAAGCGCGCCGCCTCCTCCGACTCGGCGGGGATCACGTGCACGTGCGTGTGCGGCACCTCGAAACCGAGGATCGCCACCACGGCCCGCGGCACGCCAAACGCCTTCTCCTGGGCGCTCGCCACGATCTGCGCCACGCGCATCATGTGGCCGAAGTCGCCGGCGTCCACCTCATTAAACTTCGCCACCTCGGCGCGGGGGACGACCATGACGTGGCCGGGGCGAACCGGCTCAATGGTGGCCATGACGACGCACACGTCGTCGGCCCAGACGAACTGGCCGGGGATCTCCCCGGCGATGATCTTGGAAAAGATGGTGCTCATGGCTATATTCTACGGCGTGCGTCATGTCTCTCACAGTGGCCGCCGGCGGGCCGGGCCAGGCACCTGAGCTAGAATAGCCGCGATCTTAAGTAAAGGAGACTCATGAGCACCCCGTATCGGTACACCGCCGAGCTTGCCGGCGAGATCGAGAAGAAGTGGCAGGATCGCTGGGAGCGCGAGGAGACGTTCAACGCCCCCAACCCGGCTGGCGCGCTCGCGGACGGTCGCGCGGAGCTCAAGGAGCCCTTCTACCTGCTCGACATGTTCCCCTACCCGTCGGGCAAGGGCCTGCACGTGGGCCACCCGCTGGGCTACATCGCCACCGACACGCTCGCGCGCTTCGCCCGCATGCAGGGCAAGAACGTGCTGTACACGATGGGATATGACGCCTTCGGCCTGCCCGCCGAACAGTACGCCGTGCAGACCGGCCAGCACCCGCGCGTGACCACCGAGCAAAACATCGCCAACATGCGCCGCCAGCTGCGCCGCCTTGGCATGTCGCACGAGGCGCGCCGCTCGGTCGCTACCACCGACACGGATTTCGTGGGCTGGACCCAGTGGATCTTCCTCCAGATTTACAACTCCTGGTACGACACCGAAGCCCCCGGCCGCGTCGCGGGCACGGTGGGCCGCGCCCGCCCTATCTCAGAGCTCGTCGAAGAATACGAGCGGGGCAAGGTCGCAACCCCGGACGGACGCCCGTGGGCCGAGCTGGACGCGGCCGAACGGCGTCGTGCAGTGGATGCCCGGCGCCTTGCCTACATCGACTACGCGCCCGTCAACTGGTGCCCGGGCTTGGGCACCGTGCTGGCGAATGAGGAGGTCACGGCCGAGGGCCGCTCCGAGCGCGGCAACTTCCCCGTGTTCAAGCGCGAGCTGCGCCAGTGGATGATGCGCATCACCGACTACGCCGACCGCCTCGCCCAGGACCTCGACTACGTGGACTGGCCGGAGAAGGTGCGCCTCATGCAGCGCAACTGGATCGGCAAGTCGCACGGCGCGAAGGTGACGTTCGCGGCGCATACGGCCGAGGGCGACGTCACGCTCGAAGTCTTCACCACGCGCCCCGACACGCTGTTCGGCGCCACGTTCATGGTGGTCTCCCCGGAGCACCCGATGCTGGGCGGCTCGGGCGTGCCCACCGAATGGCCGGAGGGCACGAAGGAGGCGTGGACCGGCGGGGCTGGCACGCCGATGGGCGCGGTCATGGACTACCAGCGCCAGGCGTCGATGAAGTCCGACATGGACCGGGCCGACGACGCGCGGGAAAAGACCGGCGTCTTCACCGGCATTTACGCGACGAACCCGGTCAACGGCAAGCAAATCCCGGTGTTCACTGCGGACTACGTCATGATGGGGTACGGCACCGGCGCGATCATGGCCGTGCCGGCCCACGACCAGCGCGACTTCGACTTCGCGAAGGCCTACGACCTCGACATCGTACCCACGATGAAGCCCGCCGACGGCTTCGAGTGGGAGAGCGCGTGGGAGGAAGACGGCGAGATCATTGACTCGGCGAATGAAGAGATCTCGCTCAACGGCATGTACAAGGCCGAAGCGGTGGCCGCGATGAGCGACTGGCTGGCCGCCAAGGGCCTGGGCAAGGCCACGGTGACCTATCGCCTGCGCGACTGGCTTTTCTCCCGCCAGCGCTACTGGGGCGAGCCCTTCCCGGTGGTCTACGACGCCGATGGCAACGCTCACGCCCTGCCTGAGTCGATGCTGCCGGTGGACCTGCCGGACACCCCGGACTACTCGCCGCGCTCCTTCGATCCCGACGACGCCTCGTCTAACCCTGAGCCGCCGCTCGGGCGCCTGCAGGACTGGGTGAACGTGGAGCTCGACCTGGGGGATGGCCCGCAGATGTACACGCGCGACACGAACACGATGCCGAACTGGGCAGGTTCGTGCTGGTACGAGCTACGCTACCTTGACCCGCACAACGCCGAACGTTTCGTGGCCCCGGCGGTGGAGGAGTACTGGATGGGCCCACGCGAGGGCAAGGTCGCGGGCGGCGCGGACCTGTACGTGGGCGGCGTGGAGCACGCGGTACTCCACCTGCTCTACGCCCGCTTCTGGCACAAGGTCCTGTTCGACCTCGGACACCTGTCCTCCTTTGAGCCATTCTACAAGCTGTTCAACCAGGGCTACGTGCAGGCCTACGCCTACACCGACTCGCGCGGGCAGTACGTGCCGGCCGACGAGGTGGAGGAAGTGGCCGCCGCCGACGCCTCGGGCGAGGTGACCTATGTCTACCAGGGCGAGAAGGTCAACCGCGAGTACGGCAAGATGGGCAAGTCGCTCAAGAACATCGTCACCCCTGACGAGATGGCTGAGCAGTACGGCGCGGACACGTTCCGCCTGTACGAGATGTCGATGGGCCCGCTCGACGTGGACCGCCCGTGGGAGACCCGCGCGGTTGTCGGCTCCCAGCGATTCCTCCAGCGCCTGTGGCGCAACATTGTGGACGAGGAGACGGGCGAGCTCGTCGTCGTCGATGGGGAAGCGGACCTGGAGACGGCGAAGCTGCTGGCGCGGACGATCGTGGGCGTGCGCGAGGACTACGAGGGTATGCGGATCAACACCGCGATCGCCAAGCTCATCATGCTCAACAACCACCTGACCGGCCGTGAGGTGCCGCGCTCGGTGGCGGAGGCGATCGTGCTCATGGTCGCGCCCGTGGCGCCGCACGTGGCCGAGGAGCTGTGGAGCCGGCTGGGGCACGATCAGTCGCTTGCCTTCGCGCCGTTCCCGCAGGTGGCGGACGAATCGCTGCTGGCCGAGGACACGGTCACGGCGGTTGTGCAGGTGCGCGGGAAGGTCCGCGACCGCCTGGAGGTCCCGGCCGACATCTCGGCGGCTGACCTGCAGGCGATGGCGCTGGCCTCGGAGAAGGTGGCCAAGTTCCTGGAGGGTGAGCCGCGCAAGGTGATCGTGCGCGAGCCGAACCTGGTCAACATTGTTCCGTAGTTTTTCGTAACAATTCCAGCCAGTGATATCGGCTCGGCGCGCCAGCTCAAGAACCGATACAGTGAACGACGAAGGAAAGGGTGTGTGATGGCATCTACTGACATCTCAAAGGTCGACAAGTTTGGGCATGCCGCCTGGGAGATCGCCTCGCCGACGGGCGCGCGTGCCATCGTGTCCGAACGCGGCGCCACCCTGCTGTCCTGGCAGCCGGAGCCCGGCGTGGAGGTGTTGGCAGGCCATCAATCGAAAGAGGAACTCGAGGCCGGCGCGGGTGCGCGCTCGATGATCCTTGCCCCGTGGTCCGGCACGATCGCGGACGCCACCTACACCTTCGACGGGCGTGACATCCAGGTGGACGACGCCGTGCGCGCCTACTCACTCGCCTACCTACAGGATTTCCACGTGGTCTCCGCCGGCACCACCCTGTCGATGGAGACCGTGATCAAGCCCTGCGATTCCTACCCGTGGACGTGCCAGGTGTCCGTGCACTTCTCCCTCGATTCGGGCGCCGACGGCGAGGAGCACCTCTCCATCACCCTCGAGGCGAAAAATCTCTCTGATGAGCCCGCGCCGATCGCCGTGGGCTGGCACCCCTACTTCATGCTGCCGGGCATGGAGACCGTGTCGAACCTCGGCCTGTCCATCCCTGCGCGCACGAAGATCCTCACCGACCGCCGTGGCGTCCCGTTGCCGGGGGAGTCCGCCTACGGCGGTGTCAACACGCCCGTGGTCATCGACTATTTGGGGTCGGCGTCCCTCAACGACTACTACCGCGGGCTCGTGCCCGACAACTACGGGGTGGTCGCCACACGCGTCGTCACCCCGTCCACCAACGCCTCCGTAGTTCTCACGCAGGAGCCCGGCGAGGCCGCGGTCGTCCACATCGACACCGGCGACCGCCTCGAGCGCGACCCCCGCACAGCCATCGCACTCGCGCCCATGTCCGCCGTTGCCGACTCGTTCAATCGTCCCGACGCCGTCGGCTCGGTTCGCGTGGAGCCCGGCCAGTCGCGCCAGATGACAGCCACGCTGACCTTCCGCCGCTAGAGCCGGCGTCGCGCCCGGGTTGCGCTATGGCACTTACTGTTGGCGAAGGGTAGGGACCGGGTTTCTAGGCCTTGGCCAGCTGTGAGACGCGCTGCGTGGACAGGCCCATCAGCGCGCCGACATCGCGCATGGACAGGCCAGCGCCCGTCAGTGTGCTAACAGCCTGGCGCGATGCCGCAGACAGGCGGGCTTCGGCGGCACTCGCTTCCTGGGCGGCCTTGCGGTAGTTTTCAACGACCTCTCCGGGAATGCCCTGAGCGTTGATGTCGACGTAGAACTCGGCGGCCGGCTTGCCGGTCATGAGGCTCGCGGCGTCCCTGACCATGCCCTCGAGCTGATCGAGGCGGCGCGCCTGTGTCCCGTACGGGTGACCTTCAACCTCGAATTCTGCCACCCACCACTTACCGTCGCGGACGGCGGAGATGAGGATATCGATCATTGACTTGCCCTCCTAATGATTGCTTTGGCGAGGCGTTTGCTGACTTCTCGGTGTCTGGGGATCGGCTCGCTCCATTGGCCAATGGTGGCTTTCGTGTGATTACCACCTTCAGTCAGAATGAGTATTTCGCCTCTTTCGCGTGCGATCCTTTCTAGCGTTTTGATGAGGATTCTTCGCTTCGTCACATTAGTCTAGACCGGTAGACTATAACAAGTCAATGGCCATTGACTTTGGCTTGCTCTGGCACCCTCGACTCTCATCAGGTCCCACCCGTTTCGCGTGGCCCGGCCTAGCGGCGGCGGGTTCCGAAGATTGCTCGCGTGATCTCGCGCGTGAGCGTGCGGCCAGCCGTGCGCACCATCTGATCGACCGTGGCCTCGCGGCGTTTGCGTTGGCGCTCCGCCTCGGCCTCGGCGGCACGACGCCGACGCTCGGCTTCCTTCTCCGCCTCGCGGCGCTCGCGCTCGATCTGTTTCTCCAGCTCGCGGGCCTGGCGGTCGAGTTCCTTCTTGCGCTCCGCCTCGAGTTTGGCGGCCTCCTTGGCTGCCTCGGCCAGGCGCTGGGCCTCCTCGCGGGCCGCCGCCTCCGCGGCCATCCGCTGCTCGAGCAGCTCGAAGGCTGACTCGGGGTCGATGGGGTCCTTGTACCGGGCGAGGGTGGGGGAGTTGCGCAGGGCGGCGTCGATCGCCTGCGCGCTGGCCGGGCCCATGACGGCGGCCGGCGCCCAGATCCGCACTGGGGCCACGGGGCTGGGGCGGCCCTTCTTGTCGAGGATCGTCACGATCGCCTCGCCCGTGCCCAGGCTGGGCAGGATCTGCTCGAGGTCGAGGGGTGAGGTGGGGAAGGTCGCCACCGTCTCGCGGAGCTTCTTCGCCTCGGCGGGGGTGTGGGCGCGAAGGGCGTGCTGGACCTTGGAGCCGAGCTGGGCGAGCACGTCGGCCGGGATGTCCGTCGGGGTCTGGGTAATGAAGACGATGCCCACGCCCTTCGAGCGAATGAGCCGCACGGTCTGCACCACCTGGCGCAGGAACTCCTTCGAGGCGCCGTCGAACAGGAGGTGGGCCTCGTCGAAGAAGAACACGAGCTTGGGCTTGTCCGGATCGCCTACCTCGGGCAGTTCTTGGAAGAGCTCGGCCAGCAGCCACATGAGGAAGGTGGAAAACAGCGCGGGCCGGGACTGGATGTCCGGGAGCTCGAGGGCGGAAATGACGCCTCGGCCGTCGTCGGTCCGGATGAACTCAGCCACGCTGAACGCGGGCTCGCCGAAGAACAGCGCGCCGCCCTGGGCCTCGAGCTCGGCGACGTTGCGCAAGATGACGCCCGCGGTGGCCGGCGCGACCCCGCCGATCGCCTTCAGCTCGTCCTTGCCCGAATCGGATGTGAGGTAGGAGAAGACGGCCCGTAGGTCGGTGATGTCGATGAGGGCCAGCTGATTCGTGTCGGCCCAATGGAAGATGAGGGACAGCGCCGATTCCTGCGTCTCGTTGAGGCCGAGCACCTTGGCGAGCAGGATCGGGCCGAAGTCGGAGATCGTGGTGCGAATCGGGGTGCCGTTGCCCTCGCCTCCCAGCGCATACAGTTCCGTGGGAAACGACGACGCCGCCCAATCCTGCCCCTGCTCAGCCGCGCGAGCGGCGAGTTTGTCCGATGCCGGGCCGGGCTCGAGCAAGCCCGTGAGGTCGCCCTTGATGTCCGTGACGAAACACGGCACGCCGCTGGCCGACAGGCCCTCGGCGAAAAGCTGGAGCGTGCGGGTCTTGCCGGTGCCGGTGGCGCCCGCGATGAGCCCGTGGCGGTTGAGCATGCCAAGCGGCAGGCGCACCTGTGTGGCCGGGCGGGGAACGCCGTCTTCCATGTAGGTGCCGACCGTGAGTGTCGGGCCGTCAAAGGTGTAGCCGGCGCGGACGGTTTGCTCGTAGTCCGAGGCTGCGGGTGAGGGCACGGGTGCGGGGTCTGGTGCGGGGGAGGCGGCCGGTTCGGCGTGCTGCTCTGTTGCGGGCACGGCCGACTTCGCTGGCGCTGCTGCTGGCGCGGGTTCGGGAGATGTGTCCTCGTTGGGCTGCGGCTCCGGGGAGCCAGACTCCTGGGCCGCGAGGGCGGCTTCGAGGCGGGCCTTGGCGGCGGCCGCCTTTGCCGCGGCGGCCTGAGCTTCGGCCTCGAGCGCTTCAGCTTGCAAACGGAGGATCTCATCGTTCATGGGACCAGTCTACGGGCAGGCCGGGGCCGAGGTGCGAGTCATTTTCCACAATCTCGCTCGCGGGAGGGCAACCCCATTTTTGGGGCTCGGGCGCGAAGGCACGTGGGGACGAGCGCACATAATGGCTTCATGACCACAATGCCTACCCGCCGCCCCGCCTCCCGCCAGTCGACCGCCGACTGGGAGAAGGTCGAGGGCTTCACCCGCACGGCCATGCGCCTCGGTGCCGGCGACGACGTCGGGGCGCTCACCACGCCCGCTATGAAGCGCCGCTTCGTGCTTGACGGTAACTCATTGCGCATCGCCGCGGTCCTCCTGCTCGTCCTTGCGCTGTCGGGGGTGATCGGAGCGCTGTCCGGGCGCTCCACCGAGGTGGCCGCGATCCCGCAGGGAGAAGAGTCAGCGCAGTCTAAGGCCGGCGCGGGGGACGGGGGAGCAGGCTCCGGCGAGAGTACCGAGGGTGGGCACGCAGTGGACGGTACCGCCAGTGGCAAGGCAGCGCCAGATTCTGCGGGCTCGGAGGAGGCGAGCGCGAGGGCGGAGACGATCGTCGTGCACGTGTCGGGGCAGGTGGCGGTGCCGGGTGTCGTCACGTTGCCGGCGCCCGCGCGGGTTGCGGACGCCGTGCAGGCGGCCGGCGGGCCAACCGGGGAGGCCGACCTCGCCCGCATCAATCTGGCCGGGCCCATCAGTGACGGCGTTCACATCCACGTCCCCGCTGTCGGAGAGGGAGGGGACGCGACCGGCTCGGGCGTCGTCGGCGGGGAAGGAGCAGCGAGCGGCGGGGCGGGAGATACCGGCGCTGCGGACGGGAAGGTCAACCTCAACACGGCGGACCAGGCGGGGCTGGAGGCGATTCCGGGGGTCGGGCCGGTGACAGCCAAAGCCATCATCGATTGGCGCAACGCCAACGGTACCTTTACTTCGATCGACCAGCTCATCGACGTGCGAGGGATCGGTCCCAAGACGCTCGAGCAGCTGCGCGACCACGTGCGCATCTGATGCAGGACTTCCGGTTGCTCGTGCCTGCGGGGGTGGTGTGGGCGGTGGCGCTCCTCGCCCCCGACTACCTCGCGCTCGGGCTCGTGGCGCTCCTTGTCACCCTGCTCGGGGCGCTGAGAAGCAACTGGTTCGCCACGATCGTCGGGGTGGCGTTGCTCTCCGGGACGATCGCGGGCGGGACGGATGCCCTGGTGGGGGAGTCGGATGCCATCTATCACGAGGTCGGCCGCGAGGTGGAGGTCACCGGCGCAATCGAACGCCACCCGAAGACGACGGGCGGGCAGTTCGGCGCGATGGTGCGGATCGAGGCGGTCGCACGGGTGAGCGCTGCGGCTAACTCTGGGCCGGCGATGAGCTCGCGCGCGAGCGCCTACATGCGTTGGGAAGGCGAACGCCTCGAGCGAGGCACGCGATTCGTGGCACGCGGCAGGCTGTCGGCCGGCGATGCCATGCTCCGCCTCAACGCTTCCACTATCGAGCCCCTCTCCGCGCCCCTGACAGGGCGCCTGCGCTCGGCCCTGCGCGAGTACGTTGCCGACCGCCCCTGGCACGCCCAACTCATCCCCGGCGTGGTGGTGGGCGACGACACGGGCCTGTCCGAGCTTGCCACCGAACAGATGCGCATGCTCAGCCTGTCCCACCTCACGGCGGTCTCTGGCGCCCACGTTTCCCTCGTGATCGCGGTGGTGCTCGGCGCGGTGGGCCGACGCCGACCGCTCGTTGCCGGTGCATTCGCGCTGGCGAGCTTGGGCGGGCTCGTGGCGCTGGTCGGCCCCGAGGCCTCCGTGCTTCGGGCCGGCTACATGGGCGTGCTCATGTGCCTGGCGATCGCCCTGCGCCGGCGGACGAACGCGTTGCCGCTCCTCGCTGCCACGATCATCGGGGTCAGCCTGCTCGACCTCGAGCTCGCCCGCAGCCTCGGCTTCCAGCTCTCGGCGCTCGCCACGGCTGCCATCATCGTCTTTTCCTACCCGCTCCAGCGTCGGCTGGCCGAGCATGTGCCCGGGGCGATCGCCGACGTCGTCTCCATCTCCCTCATCGCCGCCATCGCCACCGGCCCGCCGCTCCTCGCCATCCAGGAACGGGCCTCCCTATGGGGGATCCTGGCCAACGCGCTGGTTGCGCCCGTCGTGGCACCACTGACAATTGGGGGCATGGCCGGCACGCTCCTGCTACCCGTGGCGCCCTGGCTGGCCACCCCGATCCTGCGCGCGTGCGAAGCATGCACGTGGTGGATGGCGAAGGTGACCACCCTGCTCATCGGTCTGCCCGGCTCGGGCTTGCCCACGATCGCCGTGCTCATCGCCAATGTCGCCTTCCTCGGCGTGCTGCTCGCCGCCCTGGCGTTTGGGGGCGTGCGCGTCATCCTCGGCGCGGTGGGCACGCTCGTCTGCGCCGCGCTCGTCTCCGCCTTCATCCCGCAGCGCGGGGCGGGGGACTGGGAGGCGATCCAGTGTGACGTGGGGCAGGGCTCGGCCTTCCTCGGACGGACCGAAGAAGGCATTGTCCTCGTCGACGTCGGGCCCGAGGGCGGCAACATGGCGGCCTGCCTGGAGCTCGCTGGCGTTGCCCGCATTGACCTCGTCATCATCAGCCACTTCGACGCCGACCACGTGCGCGGACTGGAGGACGTGCTGGATGTGGCCGACGTCGGCGAAGTGTGGTACTCGCCCAACCTCAACCACGTCTACAACTCTTCCTGGGCCCTTGAGCTCATGGACCGGCGCGGCGTCGAGCACCGACCGGTGGAGTTTGGCCAGCGCACGGGCGGGATCGAGATCATCGGCCCGCGCTCGGTGATCGGCACCGACGACTCCACGAACGCCGACTCGCTGGTGGTGCAGATGGTCACCGCCTCGCACCGGATCCTCATCCTCGGTGATGCACCCGAAGACCGTCAGCGATCCCTGCTCGGGGACGTGGGGGAGATTGACGTCGTCGTCGTCGGCCATCACGGGGCGCGCGACCAGAGCCGGGAGCTTGCCGAGAGGCTCGAGGCGAGGGTGACGATCTTCTCCGTGGGTAAGGACAACACGTACGGCCACCCCACGCGCGAGGCGCTGGAGATCTGGCACGCGCCAATCCAGGTGCGCACGGACCTGTGCGGGCCCGCCGTGCTCGGGGCAGCCGAGATGGTCTCGGGTTGTCGGATGGACGTGGAATAATGGCACGCATGGCAGTCACACTCGCACCCATCGTGCTCATCACCTCCGGCGAACCCGTGTTGGGGGATCGGGCGGTGGCCTCCCTGCGCCGCCAGCTGCGCGCGGCGGATCCGAACACGAACATCGTGGAGATTGACTCCTCGCAGTACGTGAGCGGCCAGCTCGAGGCCCTGCTCACGCCGTCGCTGTTCGGGGAGCCGCGCGCGATCGTCGTGCCCAACCTCGAGCAAGTCAACGCGCCCTTCCAAGATGACCTGCTTGCCTACATCCAGGCCCCGGAGCAGGACTCGGTGCTCGTGCTGCGCCACAACGGGGGCCAACGCGGGAAAAAGGTGCTCGACGCGCTCAAGGGCAAGGTGCCCACCTACGCCTTTGAGAAGGTCAAGTACCCCAACGACAAGGCGAAGATCGTGGTGCAGGACGTGCGCGATGCGGGCCGGAAAATGACGTCGGACGCGGTGGACGCGATCGTTGCCGCACTCGGCTCCGACTTGCGCGAACTGCTCTCGGCCGTCAGCCAGCTCCTGAGTGACGTGAAGGGTACGATCACCGAGGAGGACGTGCGCACCTACTTCGCCGGCCGCGTGGAGGCCACCGCATTCAATGTCGCCGATGCCGTCGTGGCAGGTCGCGCCGGAAAGGCCGTGGAGCTCGCCCGGCACGCGGTCGCCACCGGCAACTCGCCCGTCGCGATCGTGGGCGCGATCGCTATGAAGCTACGCACGATGGCGCAGGTGTTGGGTGTGCGCTCGGCCAAGGGCCGGCCCACTCCGAAGCTCAACAACTGGCAGGCCAGCCGCGCCAAGCAGGACCTGCGCGGGTGGTCGGGGGCGAGCCTGGCGGAGGCGATCCAGGCGATCGCCACAGCGGACGCGGAGGTCAAGGGCCTCTCGCGGGACCCGGAGTACGCGCTCGAGCGGGCCATCGTCACCATCTGCGCGCTACGGCAATAGTGCGCGAGCCCATCGGCAAGAAAGCGACGCACGCCCGCCGAGCGCGGGATATGCTGAAAGAGTCTTTAGCACGTAACGACAAAAGGAGTGAAGTTGCGCATTGGTGTACCACGGGAGTCTGGCGATCAGACTCTGGTCGCCGCTACTCCGGACACAGCGGGAAAGCTGATCAAGCTGGGCTACGAGGTTGTCGTTGAACACGACGCCGGTGCCCGGGCCAGCTTCCCCGACTCGCTGTACGAGAGTGCGGGGGCGCGGATTGTCAGCACGGAGGAGGCGTGGGCAGCGGACATCGTCACGGCGCTCGACGCCCCCGGCCTTGACCGACTCGACCTCATGAAGCACGGCGCGACCTTGATCGCGCGCATGGCCCCCGGCCGCAACCCCGACATCCTGGAGGCCCTCTCCAGCCGTGGGATCACCGGGTTGGCGATGGACATGGTCCCGCGCATCTCGCGCGCCCAGTCCATGGACGTGCTGTCCTCCCTGGCCAACGTGGCCGGATACCGGGCCGTGATCGAGGCCGCCCACCACTTCGGCCGGCTGTTCTCCGGCCAGGTGACGGCGGCCGGCAAGGTCGCCCCCGCCAACGTCTACGTGATCGGTGCGGGCGTTGCGGGCCTGGCCGCGATCGGCACGGCGAACTCGATGGGCGCGATCGTCAGGGCCACCGACGTGCGGCCCGAGACGGCCGAGCAGGTCGAATCCATGGGCGCCGACTTCGTGGCCATCCCGGTCGCCTCCCAGGAATCCACCGACGGGTATGCGAAGGAGATGGGCCAGGAGCAGGCGGCCGCTGCCGAAAAGCTGTACGCCGAACAGGCCGCAGTCGCCGACATCGTCATCACCACCGCCGCCATCCCTGGACGCCGCTCACCCGTGCTGCTCACGGAGGAAACCGTGGCGGGGATGAAGCCGGGCTCCGTCGTCGTCGACATGGGCGCCGCCAATGGCGGCAACGTGGTCGGATCGCGGCCGGACGAGGTGGTCGTGACCGCCAACGGCGTGATCATCATCGGCTACGCAGAGCTCGCCGCCCGCCTGCCGGGCCAGTCCTCACAGCTGTACGGGCAGAACATCTTCAACTTCTTCAAGCTCACCACCCCGGACAAGGACGGCCTGCTCCACCTGGACCTCGATGATGAGATCGTGCGCCAGATGCTCGTCACGCTCGATGACCAGGTCATGTTCCCGCCGCCGCCCGTGAAGGTCTCGGCCGCCCCGGCGCCGGCACCCGCGCCCGCGCAGGCGGAGGTCGCCCCCGAGGCGCCGAAGGAGAAATCCTGGATCGCCAAGCACTGGTGGAAACTTGCCGCCGGCGCCCTGTTCATCTGGCTCATCCTTTCCGCGCCGCCGGGCTCAACCACCCACTTCATGGTGTTCGCTCTCGCCGTCGTGATCGGCTTCTACGTCATCACCGCGGTCACCCACGCCCTCCACACACCACTCATGTCCGTCACGAACGCGATCTCGGGCATCATCGTGGTCGGAGCGCTCCTCCAGGTCGGATCCGACAACGTCGCCGTCCAGATCCTGTCCTTCATCGCCATCGCCGTGGCATCCATCAACATCTTTGGTGGATTCCTCGTCACCGAGCGCATGCTCAAGATGTTCCATAGGAGTTGATCATGAACGACATCGTTGCTTACTACACGTCATGGCAGCTCAGCTTCGAGTCACTGGCGTACATCGCCGCCGCTCTGCTGTTTATCCTCGCGCTCGCGGGGCTGTCGAAGCAGGCCACGGCCCAGCGCGGTAACCGGCTCGGGATGGTAGGCATGGGCCTCGTGCTTCTTGCCACCGTCATCCTCCTCATCTCGTTCGCGCAGAAGCAGGCCGTGGTGGCCGCCCTCATCGTGGTCGCGCTCGGCATCGGCGCGGCCGTGGGTATCCCGCTCGCGCGCAAGGTGGAAATGACCGGCATGCCCGAGCTGATCGCTATGCTCCATTCCTTCGTGGGCCTGGCAGCCGTGCTCGTCGGCTACAACTCCTTCATCCTGACCCCCGGTTCGGACTCGCCCGACAACGCCTTCCACATGGGCGAGGTGGGCCTGGCGGTGTTCATCGGCGCGGTCACGTTCACCGGCTCGATCATCGCCTTCCTCAAGCTCTCGGGCCGAATGTCTGGCAAGCCGCTCACCCTGCCGGGGCGTAACTGGCTCAATCTGGGGGCGATCGTCGCCTCGCTGGCGCTCATCATCTGGTTCGCCCACACGCGCACCGTGGGGATGGGCATGATCCCGCTGGCATTGCTCACGGTGATCGCGCTCCTGCTCGGCCTGCACCTCGTGGCCGCAATCGGCGGCGGCGATATGCCGGTGGTCGTGTCGATGCTCAATTCCTACTCGGGCTGGGCCGCCGCGATGGCCGGCTTCACCCTCGGCAATGACCTGCTCATCATCGTGGGCGCACTCGTAGGCTCCTCGGGCGCCTACCTGTCCTACATCATGTGCCAGGCGATGAACCGCTCCTTCATCTCCGTGATCCTCGGCGGCTTCGGCTCCGACGGCGCGGTGGCCGAAGAACGCGACTACGGCACGCACCACGAAATCACCGCCCCCGAGGTGGCCGACATGCTGGCTTCGGCCTCCAAGGTGGTCATCACCCCCGGCTACGGTATGGCAGTGGCCCAGGCTCAATACCCGGTGGCGGACCTCACCCGGCGCCTGCGCGAGGCGGGCGTGGACGTGTCGTTCGCGATCCACCCCGTGGCGGGCCGACTGCCTGGGCACATGAACGTCCTGCTTGCCGAGGCTAACGTGCCCTACGACATCGTCTACGAAATGGACGAAGTCAACGACACGCTCTCCGAGGCTGACGTGGTGCTCGTCATCGGCGCAAACGACACGGTCAACCCGTCAGCCGAAGAGCCCGGCTCGCCGATCGCGGGTATGCCCGTCATCAAGGTCTGGGAGGCGAAGAACGTCATTGTCTTTAAACGCTCCATGGGGAACGCAGGGTATGCCGGCGTGCAAAACCCGCTGTTCTTCAACGAGAATACCCAGATGCTGCTGGGCGACGCGAAGGACTCGGTGGACCAGATCAACGCCGCGCTCAAGGTGAACGCCTAGCGAAAGCGGTTGTTAAGCCTCCGGCAGTCACGCCGTCGTTTCGGGCGGTGAGGCTTCATCCCTCTCCGCCGGCGTGACTGCCTCCGGTCACTGGGCAAGCTGTTACCCGGGACCCGTTTGAAATTCCTGGACGATTCCGGGGCGATCTCCTCATATACGAAGATCGCCCCGAAATCGTCCAAAGCTCTTTAATTCCAGCTGGCGGGCGTGGCCCGGCGGGGCCGCGCCCGTAGTTCAGGCCCGGCGGGCACGCAAAAGGGCGGCGGACCCCAGTCCGCCGCCCTTTCTTCGAGCTACTTAGCCGTTGATCTTCGCAACGAGCTTGGCGAGCTTCGACTTGCGGTTGGCCGCCTGGTTGCGATGGATAACACCCTTGGAAACAGCCTTATCGAGCTTGCGGGAAGCAACGCGGAGCGCTTCCTGCGCCTCCTCGGCGTTGCCGGCTGCAGCGGCCTCGCGCGTCTTACGTACGAGGGTACGAACCTCGGTCTTGACGGCCTTGTTGCGAAGGCGGCGCTTCTCGTTGGTCTTGTTTCGCTTGATCTGGGACTTGATGTTTGCCACTGATGAACTCTTTCGTTGTGAATGATGGCCCCGAGGGCCGCGGGTCGGTGAGGGCATGCCATCTTCGGACTGAGGCGTGGGGTGCCCGTGGAAAGAAGATTGGCCGGACCTTTCACCCGACCAGGTTCAAAGTCCAATTGACTACTTTAGCAAAGCGACCGGCGCCGCAAAAGCGAGGCCAGATGCGGTTTGTGGTGCATCTGCTCACGTTTGCGGCGCCGTGGTGGCTACAGGGGCGTGAGCCCCGGGGCGTTGACTACTGCTCGTCCTTGTCGCCCTTGATCTTGTCGATCGTGTCGTTGACGAAGCCCTTGGCCTTCTCGCCGGCTTCGGTGGCGGCCTTCTTCACGTCGGCAACCAGCTGGTCCTTCTTGCCCTCGAACTCGAGGTCCTCGTTGTCACTGGCCTTGCCGGCGGTTTCCTTGGCCTTGCCGCCCAGGTCCTTGGCCTTGTTCTTGATGTCATCAAAGCTCATGATTGCTCCTTTAACGTGGGTCCGAAGCGTCTAGCTTCCTTACTCTTTCCATATTAGCGGGCGAACCTTGGAAAAGTCTGGCATTAGCCGTGGAGTTCCATGAGCGCCTTGACTACGGCGTCGTACCTGGCCCGATCGAGCGTGGCGCCTTCGCGGCGGACTTGGGCCACGTGCGCGACCAGCAGCCTGTCGAGCCGCACCTCCGACGAGCGCCCGCGCGAGTCCCACGCGCCCGTCCCGATGTCCAGCCACGTGCGGCCTTGGCTGGCCTCGTAGCGGGTGTAGTCGTCGTGATCCTTGCTCGACATCTGCACGAACACCACGTGCTCCTCGTATCCGGCGAGCACGAGCACGGGCCGGTCCTTGCCGCGCCCGTCGTTCTCGTCGAACGGTACCCACGCCCACACCACCTCGCCCGGGTCGGGGGAGGCGTCGGGGAGCGGGGAGTAGTCGAAGGTGGGAAGGCCGATGCGCGCAACCGGCCACTCGATGGCGGGCTCGTCAGGCCCGGGCAAGGTGGCGCCCCTGGGCCGCAACTTGGGTCCTGGCGCCGGTTGAGTCGCGTTCTTCTTCGACGACGCCGTCCTCGCACCTCGCGCACTACCCCCGCCTTGCGCCGTTCCGCGCGATGCTGAACGCCCGCCGCGTCCCGACGTGCCACGGCTGCCGGTGATCGCGCGGGAGATCTCGTCACCCGCCTTGCGGGCCAGGTCCCGGCCAAGACTCCGGCCGGCCGACTTGGCCGCGCGCCGGAGGGACTCCATGAAAGACACGGCTACTCGTCCTCGCTCTCGTCAAGCAGCTCGATCAGGGTCACGTGCAAGCGCTCGACCTCGGGCACGTCGTGGAGCGTGACCGGGTTGCCGGCCGAGGTTTCAAGGATGAGGGTGCCGCAGCCGAACATGCGGTCAATGATGTCGCGCTCGTAGGAGGCGCTCGAAATCCGGGAGAGCGGGATGTCGTGCCCGGTCTTGTTGAAGATGCCCGTGCGGGTGATGATCCGCCGGTCGGTGACCGTGTACGTGCTGGTCATCCACTGCAGCCACGGGATGACGAACAGGAAGATCGCCAGTAGCCCAGCCGTGGCGCCGGCGGCCCAGTGCGCCCACGGGCGCACTGAGTCGGGCAGGAAGTAGAGTGCGAGGACCAATGCCACCACCACGACCACCAGCGCGAGGATATTGCCAAAAATCGCCTTCACGTGCTCGCGCATGTGGCGAATAACGTGCTCGTCGGCGGCTAGGAGCTTCTTGTTAAAACCCATGCCCCCATTTTGCCACAAGGCTGGCCGTTCACGACGCCGTCGCCCACCTCGCGCCCGCTGGAGCGGCTCGCCTGAGCGGCCGCCCCGGCACTCCGGGTGCCGGCCACCCGGCATTAGAGCCAGATGAAGAGGCTGATGATGGCAAGGAGGGCGATGAACGGCAGGGAGGCGAGGGTGATGCCGGCCGCGAGCACGGTCCAGCGCAGGTCGTCTTGGAGGTGGGGGACGTTGCCCACCCCGCCCGCCTGGGCGATGGCGGCGCGCTGGGCGGCCTCGAGCCGGGAGAGGAAGGTCTTACGCCGCTGGGCGGCCTCCCGTTCGGCGTCGGCCTGGCGTTCCCGGGCCCGCAGGCGCTCGACCTCGGCCTCCATGCCCGCCTCGCGGGTGAGGACGTTGCCATATTCGTCGATGATGATCCCGTCCCCGGAGCTTTGCGAGATTTGGCCCGCGCTCTCGGATCGTTGAGTCTGCTTGGCGTAGCGCGCCCGCGCCTTCTCGGTGTACTCGTTCAGCAGGCGCTCGAGCCGGGAGCGCCGGATCGCGAAGAACACCAGCACGATGCTGAAGACTACGCATGCGCCAAACGGGATCCACGCGCCTGCGCCACCTCCGTGCGTGCCGGCTTGCCAGCCGACGAAGGCGAGAAGCGCGTTGCTTGCGGCGGCGAAGGTTACGAGCGCGCGCCCCGGCAGGCGGGTCAGGCGCTCGATGAGGGGCAGAAAGACGTTGAGGGATCCAGGACCAAGGCTCATGGTAGGTATTGTCTCACTGCCGCGGCCCGATCATCCCAATAAGTTCGCTGAGGGAGGCAAGGGTGCCCGGTTGCTTGCCCCGGTGGTCGAGCAGGTAGCCGTCCACCCCGGCGGCGGTGGCGGCCTCCACGTCGATCGGGCGGTCGCCCACGGCGAGCACGCGGGCCGGGTGGAGGCGGTGGCGTTCGATCAGCACCAGGTACATGTCAGGGGAGGGCTTGCGCTCGTAGCCGTCGGGAGCACACACCATGTCGTCCACCTCGATGCCGTGGGCGGCCAGCAGGTCCTCGGCCGAGCAGCGGTCACGGTGGGTGGCGATGAGGTTGAGCCCACCGGCGTCGCGAACAGCCTCGAGCACGCGGCGCGCGCCACTCATGAGCGGGGCCGGGCGGGTCTTCCACGATTCCTTGAGTTCGGAGTAGCCGGCATGCAGGGCCTCGAGGTCGGCGTCGTAGAGCTGGTGGAGCTTGTTCATTGCGTGGTCGATGGAGATCGAGCGCAGGCGGGCCACCTCGGACAGCTGGGCGTTGCTGGGCGCGTCCGTGCGATATCCAATCCGCGCGAGCAGGTGGTCGACGGCCGGGTAGGTGTCGATGAGCGTGCCGCCCATGTCCCACAAAATGGAGGTGTACACGCCTCAAGTCTGGCACAGGCCGCCTAATTTCACACGGCACATTCCCGGTTCCGTGCGGGCGCGCTGGTATCGTTGTCAAAGACTGTTATTCGAAGGAGACTCGTGCCCGTTTCTACCTCTGCCGAGCTGGCCAAGATCCAGCCCGCGTCCACTCCGGCCGCGCAGATTCGGAATTTCTGCATCATCGCCCACATCGATCACGGCAAGTCCACGCTTGCCGATCGGATGCTGCAATTGACGGACATCGTCACGGAGCGTGAGATGCGCGCCCAGTACCTTGACCGCATGGATATCGAGCGCGAGCGCGGGATCACGATTAAGTCCCAGGCGGTGCGCATGCCGTGGTCGGTGGACGGGCAGGCCTACGCGCTCAACATGATCGACACCCCCGGCCACGTGGACTTCGCTTACGAGGTCTCCCGTTCGCTCGCCGCGTGCGAGGGCGCGATCCTCCTGGTCGATTCGGCGCAGGGCATCGAGGCGCAGACGCTGGCGAACCTGTACATGGCGATCGAGAATGACCTGACGATCATCCCCGTCCTCAACAAGATCGACCTGCCGGCCGCGAACCCGGACAAGTACGCCGCCGAGCTCGCCTCCCTCATCGGGTGCGATCCCGACGACGTGGTGCGGGTGTCGGGCAAGACGGGCCAGGGCGTGGACGAGTTGCTTGACCGGATCGTGGCCGAGATCCCGGCCCCCACGGGCGACGCCGACGCCGAGGCCCGCGCCATGATCTTTGACTCGGTCTACGATTCCTACCGCGGCGTGGTGACGTACGTGCGTGTGGTGGATGGCAACCTCACCCCGCGCCAGCGTGTACAGATGATGTCCACCCACACCAACCATGAGCTACTCGAGATCGGCGTCATCTCGCCCGAACCGAAGCCGGCCGCCGGACTGGGCGTGGGGGAGGTGGGCTACCTCATCACGGGTGTGAAGGAGGTGCGCCAGTCGCGCGTGGGCGACACGGTCACGGACGCCCGCAAGCCGGCCGCCGCGCCTCTCTCGGGCTACCGCGACCCCAAGCCCATGGTCTATTCGGGCATCTACCCGATCGACGGCTCGGATTACCCGGCCCTGCGTGATGCGCTGGACAAGCTCAAGCTCAACGACGCCGCCCTTGTCTACGAGCCCGAAAACTCTGTGGCACTCGGCTTCGGCTTTAGGTGCGGGTTCCTCGGCCTGCTCCACCTTGAGATCGTCACGGAGCGCCTCGAGCGCGAGTTTGACTTGGACCTCATCGCCACCGCCCCCTCGGTTATCTACCGGGTGGTTGCCGAAGGCGGGGCCGAGCATGTGGTGCAAAACCCGTCCGAGTTCCCGGACGGGAAGATTCGGGCGATTTACGAGCCGCTGGTCAACGCCACGATCCTCACCCCTTCCGACTTCGTGGGCACCACGATGGAGCTGTGCCAGCAGCGCCGCGGGAACCTGGAGGGGATGGACTACCTGTCCGAGGACCGGGTGGAGTTGCGCTACAAGTTGCCGCTGGCCGAGATCGTCACCGACTTCTTCGACCAGCTCAAGTCCCGCACGAAGGGCTACGCCTCCCTCGATTACAAGGAGGAGGGCGAGCAGCAGGCGGACCTGGTCAAGGTTGACATCCTGCTCAACGGCGAGAAGGTGGATGCCTTCTCCGCGATCGTCCACCGCGACAACGCCTACCACTACGGTGTGGAGATGACCGGCAAGCTCAAGGGCCTCATTCCGCGCCAGCAGTTCGAGATCCCCGTCCAGGCCGCGATCGGTTCGCGCATTATTGCCCGCGAAACGATCCGGGCCCTGCGCAAGGATATGCTGGCCAAGTGTTACGGTGGCGATATCTCCCGTAAACGCAAACTGCTGGAGAAGCAGAAGGAAGGTAAGAAGCGCATGAAGTCGATTGGGCGCGTGGACGTGCCGCAGGAGGCCTTCGTCGCAGCCCTGTCCTCCGAGATGCCCGAGTCAAAGAAGAAGTAATGTCCGAGCACGGCACCCTGCCCGAGCAGAACCCCAACTACGGCCGGATTATGTCCTTCACCCGGCGCGGTTCGCGCCTGGGGGACAAGTACGAAAAGGTGATGGAGGAATACGGCCCGGCATACGTCATCGACTACCCGCAGGGGCCGGCCCAGACCACCCTGGCTAAGGATGCGTTCGTGGACCTGCGCGCGGCATTTGGGCGTTCGGCCCCGCTCGTGGTCGAGATCGGCCCGGGCAGCGGGGAGCAGACGATGTCCGCGGCCCTCGCCCGCCCCGAGTGGAACTTCTTGGCGATCGAGGCGTGGTCGCCCGGCGTGGCGCGCTGCGTGAATGCGGCCGTGCGCGAGGGCGTGCAGAACGTGCGGATCATGGAGGTTGACGCCGCCCAGGCCCTGCCCATCCTTTTCCGGCGTGGCGAGGTGGAAAACCCGCGGGCGCGGGAGGTGTGGACGTTCTTCCCGGACCCGTGGCGCAAGAAGCGTCACCACAAGCGCCGCCTGGTGAGCGACAACTTCGCGAAGAGCGTGGCGCTCGTGCTCGAGCAGGGCGGCGTGTGGCGTATGGCCACCGACTGGGCCGACTACGCCTGGCATATGCGCGATGTGGTGGCCAACAGCCCGCACTTTTCCAATCCTTACTCGGAGAAGAACCCCGATGCGGCCGACCAGGGCCAGTACCGGGGCGGCTTCGCCAAGCGCTGGCCGGGCCGCGTAATGACCCGTTTCGAGTCGCGCGGGATTGAGGCCGGGCGCAAGATTTTCGACGTCGAGGCGATCCGCGAGCGTGACTGAACTCGGCATCGACACCGCGCGGGTGGAGGGTCTGTCCGCCTACGTCCACGTGCCGTTTTGCTCGGTGCGCTGCGGGTATTGCGACTTCAACACCTACACGAACCTCGATTTCGGCAAGGGCGCGAGCGCCTCGCGTTTCGCGGACACCCTCATCTCTGAGATCGCCCTTGCTCACGACGCCGTCGCCCCGGCAGGGCCCCTGCGCACGGTTTTCTTTGGGGGCGGCACTCCCACGATGCTGCCGGCGTCCGACCTGGCGGCGGTGCTGGCCGCGCTGACGGAGGCCTTCGGCTCCCCTGAGGGCGAGGTGACCACCGAGGCGAACCCGGAGACGGTGACCTTGGAGGCACTCGAGACCCTGGCAGATGCGGGCTTTACCCGCTTCTCTTTCGGCATGCAGTCGGCGGTCGAGCACGTGCTGGCCACCCTCGACCGCCAGCACACGCCCGGCCAAGTGGCCCAGGTGGCCCGCTGGGCGCGGGAGCTCGGCCTGGAGTTTTCCCTTGACCTGATTTACGGCGCGCCGGGGGAGTCCCTCGATGACTGGCGTGCCTCCCTCGACGCCGCGATCGCGCTCGAGCCCGGCCACATCTCCGCTTACGGCCTGACGATCGAGGAGGGCACGAAGATGGGGGCCCAGTTGCGGCGCGGGGAGATCCCCGAGCCGGACCCGGACGTGCTGGCCGCCAAGTACGAGATGGCAGACGAGGCGCTGTCTGCCGCCGGCTACGAGTGGTACGAGGTGTCGAACTGGGCCAAGCCCGGCAAGCGCTCGGAACACAACCGGGCCTACTGGACGAACGCGAACTGGTGGGGATTCGGCCCCGGCGCCCACTCCCACCTGGACGGGCGTCGCTTTTGGAACATCAAGCACCCGATCGCGTACGCTGGCAAACTTGAGGCCGGGGAGCTGCCGATCGCGGGTGGCGAGGTCCTCACCCCCGCCGAGCGGCGCGAGGAGGATATCATGCTGGGCATCCGTCTGAGCGAGGGCATCGACGTGGGTGCTACCCCGCCTGGCGTCGTCGCCTCGCTTATCGCCGACGAACTGATCGACCCAGCCGCCGCGTTCGCCGGCCGCTTGCGGCTGACCCGCAAGGGGCGCCTGTTGGCCGACGTCGTGACCCGAACCCTGTGGGACGCCGAGGAGGCATCATGAACCGCGACTATGTCGTCTACACCATCCTTGCCCTCGTGATCGGCATCCCGCTGATCTACACGGGGATCACCCTGTTCTCCAAGAAGTCGGGTGGCACGTGGGACGAGGCCTCGCGTCTCAAGGGCGCCATGCGCGCCCAGGGGTGGCGGGTGAAGGACACCGTGGACAACCTCGCCCTCTTCTTGCTCGATACCACGGTGCTGCCGAGCCATTGGCCGCTCGCGGTGGGGGCGCCGGGCGTGGAGGCCGTCAGCTCCGGCCGGCGCGGGACCACCTGGCGGGCGGGCAGCTTCGTGGCGCCGTCGGTTGGCGGCTACCTGCTGTTCACGCTTGAGGTCCCACTGCGCAGCGACGGCACCGAGCCCGAGATCCCCGAGACCCTCGCGCGCCTGGACGGCGGGTTGTCCTGGGAGGGCGAGTCGGGTTGGGTGAACGACGATGTCGCCGCCTTCCTCACCTCCTGGCCCGGCCTGCGAGCGGCGCACTTGACGGCCAACAAAGTGACCTTCATGGTCAACGAGGGCGGGGAGAAGGTCGAGCGGCTGAAGGAGATCGCCTCCTATGCGGAGGGGATCATCCCTACCCTGCCCGGTGAGGTGTGGGGCTAGCGGCCGTGACGAAGTCGATGAGCTCCTCCATTCGGCCAAGGAACGCCGGCTCGAGGTCCCGGTAGTCGCGCACGGCCCTCAGAATCCTGGCCCAGCCCAGGCCGATATCCTCGGCCGTGGCGTGCGGCCAGCCCATGCGGGCGAGCGTGCCCTTCTTGATGTCCTCCCCGCGCGGCACGTGCGGCCATTCTTTCAGACCAACGACGCCGGGCTTGATCGCCTGCCAGATGTCGACGTAGGGATGGCCGAGCACGAGCACGCCCTCCATGGTCGCCACCTCGGCGGCGATACGGGCCTCCTTGGAGCCGGCCACGAGGTGGTCGAGCATGATGCCGGCGCGCCGGGAATCGGACGGGCCGAAGACGGCGAGGACATCGGCCAGGTGGTCGGCGCCGAAGAGCTCTTCGATCATGATGCCCTCATAGGCCAAGTCGGAGCCCCAGATCTTGGAGATGAGCTCGGCGTCGTGCTTGCCCTCCACCCAGATGCGGGAGGCCTTGGCCACGCGCGCCTCGTGCTCCACGTGGAAGGAGCCCGAGGCAGTGATCTTCGGGCCTCGGCTGGCTACCAGTTTCTTCGGCAGGGGCGGGATGAGGTTCACCGCCTCGCCCTCGAGCCAGAACCCGCGCCCGATCGGGAAGCCGCGCCGGCGCATCTGGGCATCCTCCAGTTCCATCTGCCACTGGCCGGCCACCTTGCCCACCTTCATCACTTCGCCCACGTACCCGGAGGTGACGTCCTCGAGGACCATGCCCACCTCCACAGTGACGTCGCGGATGGTGGAGGCGGGGGCGTTGAGGGCGTCAGGGCCGTAGCGGTCGATATAGCTCATGGGGCTAGGGTAGCGCGTGGGAGGCAACTGGGATATTTGGAGGCCAGGGCGTAGAATTGGCACTCGAGTTATGCGAGTGCTATGTGGGGAGGCGTGATGGCAACGGATCGGCAGGCCAAGGTGCTCAACGCCATCGTGCAAGATTACGTGCGTACGGGCGAGCCAGTGGGCTCGCGCGCCGTGGTCGAGCGCCACCACCTCGGCGTCTCGCCGGCAACCGTCCGTAGCGACATGGTGTCGCTTGAGGAGGCTGGCCTCATCCACCAACCCCACACCTCCGCAGGGCGCGTGCCCACTGACGCCGGCTACCGCCAGTTCGTGGACCAGATCGCCTCGCTCAAGCCGCTCTCGCGCGCCGAGCGCACCGCGATCAAGCGCATGCTGTTCGAGGCGGTGGACCTAGACGAGGTCATCACACGCGCCGCGGCCCTCCTGTCCTCCCTCACGAACCAGGTGGCGATGGTGCAATACCCCTCGCTTCGCCGCACGGCCCTGCGCCACATCGAGCTGGTGCCGCTCACCGACACCCGCGCGCTGGTCGTCATCATCACCAACGCTGGCCGCGTGGAGCAGCGCATGGTCTCCTTCCCCTCGGCGCTCACGGAGGAGGACCTGGTGGCGCTGCGGCGGGTGCTCAACACCGAACTCGAGGAGCTCCAGCTGGCCGGCCTGCCCGACGCGCTCGGCCGGGTGGAAGACGGCCTGCCAGAGGAACTCAAGCCGGCCGCCCGCCTCGTCGTGCAGGTGGTGGAAGAAACGCTACGCAACGAAGCCGAGGAACGGGTCGTCGTCGCCGGCACCGCCAACCTCACCCGCTACACGATTGACTTCGACAACTCGGTCTTCCCCATCCTCGACGCGATCGAGGAGCAGGTGGTACTGCTGCGCATCCTCGCCCACCAGGAGGACGGGCTGCACGTGGGGATCGGCCGGGAGAACTCGAGTGATGCCCTGAGCGAAACCTCTGTGGTGTCCACCAACTATGTGGGCGCGGACCAGCAAACACTGGCCCGGCTTGGCATCATTGGACCGACGCGCATGGACTACACGGCGAATATGTCCTCGGTCTATGCGGTGGCGAAGTATCTATCCGACATCTTGGCAGCGAATTAACAAAGGGAAACTGTGGCAGATTATTACGACGTCCTCGGGGTGGGCCGGAACGCGACCCAGGCCGAGATCAAGAAGGCCTACCGGAAGAAGTCCCGCGAACTGCACCCCGACAACCCCAACGGCGGGTCCACGGAGAAGTATCAGGAGGTCAACAACGCCTACGAGGTGCTCTCCAACCCGGACAAACGCAAGATGTACGACATGGGCGGGGAGGACGCGCTGCGCGGCGGGGCCACCTACAGCCCGGGCTTCGAGGGCTTCCAGGACATCTTCAATACCTTCTTCGGCGGGGGCAACACACGCCGCGGCCCGGCCTCGCGCGCCCGGCGCGGCCAGGACACGCTCGTGGCCGTCCACCTCAGCCTCGACGAGGTGGTGTTCGGCGCGGAGAAGACCATCAACCATGAGGCCGTGGTCGAGTGCCCGCACTGTCACGGGCAGATGGCCGAGCCGGGCACTGAGCCCGTACCGTGCACGAACTGCGACGGCACCGGCTCCGTCCAGCAGGTCACCCAGTCGCTGTTCGGCCAGGTCATGTCACAGACGGTGTGCGGGCGCTGCCAGGGATATGGCACGATCATCGTCACCCCGTGCGGGGAGTGCTCGGGCGAGGGCCGCATCCGCGCCAGCCAGCCCGTCACCATCAAGGTTCCCGCGGGCGTAGACGATGGGATGCGCATCCGCCTCCAGGGCCGCGGCGACGCCGGCCTGGCGGGCGGCCCGGCGGGTGACTTGTTCGCCCAGGTCCAGATCGAGCCCGACCCGGTCTTCACCCGTTCCGGGGATGACCTGCTATGTACGTTGCAGGTGCCGATGACGGCGGCCGCGCTCGGCACCACGCTCGAGATCGACACCTTCGATGGGGAGCAGACCATCTCCCTCGACCCGGGCACGCAGGCCGGCCACGTCGAAACCCTGCGCGGCCTGGGCGTGGGCCGCCTCCACCGTGGCGGGCGCGGCGACCTCAAGGTCCAGGTCCAGGTGGTCACCCCCACCAAGCTCGACGCCCGCCAGCGCGAGCTCCTCGAACAGTTCGCCCACGAGCGCGGGGAGGAGACCGGCGAGCTGGTCGACTCCAGCCAGTCGGTGTTCGGGCGCATCTGGGATCGGCTCTCGGGCCGATGACTTTACCGGTCTACATCGATCCTGACCTCGCCGATACCGAGCAGGTCATCCTCACCGGGCCCGAGGCCCACCACGCCGCCGTCGTACGGCGCACGAGCGTGGGCGATCGGATCGACGTCGTGAACGGGGACGGGCTGCGGGTGACGATCGAAGTCGACGTCGTCGGCAAGGCTGAGGTCTGCGGCCGCCGGCTCGCCTCCGTTCAAGAGGAGCTGGCGCGCCCGCGCATCACTCTCGTCCAGGCGCTCGCTAAGCGCGGACACGACGAGCAAGCGCTCGAAACCTGCACCGAGTACGGCGTGGACGCCTTCATCCCGTGGATGGCCGAGCGTTCGATCGTGCGCTGGAGCGGGGACAGGGCCGAGAAGGGCCGGGCGCGGCTTGCCGATGCCGTCTGGGCGGCCACGAAGCAATCCCGGCGTGCCTTCCTCCCGCAGATTCACCCCCTCCACACCTCCGGCCAGCTCGCCGCCGCGATCCGCGAATTCGACGGGCTCACGGTTGTCTGCCATGAGGAAGCAACCGCGCCGCTGGCCGACCTGCTGCCGATCGAGCGCGACGTCATGATCGTCGTCGGGCCCGAAGGCGGCATCACGCCCGCCGAACTCGAGATGTTCGCCGGCGCCGGTGCCACCCCCGTCCTGCTCGGCAACCACGTCATGCGCTCGGCGACGGCGGGGGCGTGGGCGGCCGCCGTCGTCACGGCATACCGCTAGAATGAAAACGATGGAAGTTACCAAAACTGTCACCGTCCCCGACCGCGTGCCGATGATCAACATCCTCGGCCACAGGGACGAGGTGTTGCGCGCACTCGAAAAGGGGCTGGCACCGGCCACCCTCCACGTCCTCGGGCAGGGCATCACGATCAACGGCGAGCAGGCCGACGTCGAGCTCGCGGCCGAGCTCATGAGCGAACTCATCTCCGTGGCCGCCACCGGCGAACACATGACCGTGGACGCGGTGGAACGCGCGCTCGCTATCATGCGATCGGGGCTGGCCAAGCCCACTGACCTGCTGAGCACCGACATCCTCACCAACCGGGGCAAGACGATCCGGCCCAAGACCCTCGGGCAGAAGGCCTACGTGGACGCGATCGACGAGGCCACGATCACGTTCGGTATTGGCCCGGCCGGAACGGGCAAGACCTACCTGGCGATGGCGAAGGCCGTGGTGGCCCTCCAACGCAAGGAGGTCTCGCGCATCATCCTCACCCGCCCGGTGGTGGAGGCCGGCGAGTCGCTGGGCTTCCTGCCCGGCTCGCTGAACGACAAGGTCGATCCGTACATGCGCCCGCTCTATGATGCGCTGTACGACATGATTGACCCGGACGCGATCCTCAAGCTGCTGGCGGCCGGCACGATCGAGGTGGCGCCGCTGGCCTACATGCGCGGGCGCACCCTGTCGAACGCGTTCGTCATCCTCGATGAGGCGCAAAACACCACGCCGGAGCAGATGAAGATGTTCCTCACGCGCCTCGGCTTCCACTCGAAGATGGTGGTAACGGGCGACCTGACCCAGGTGGACCTGCCGTCGAAGAAGACCTCGGGCTTGGCGCTCGTGCGCCGGATCCTGCGCGACGTGGACAAGATCAAGTTCATTGAGTTGGGATCGGCCGACGTGGTGCGCCACCGGCTGGTGGCCGACATCATCGACGCCTACGCACGATATGACGCCGAGTGAGGAAAATGATTGAGGTAAACGACGAATCGGGTTTCGAACCGGCGGTGGGCGTGACGGAGGTCAGCGAGCTGGCCTCCTACGTGCTCGAGCAGATGCGGGTGCACCCGCGCGCTGACCTGTCGGTGATCTTCGTAGACGAGGCAGCGATGGAGCAGCTACATCTGGAGTGGATGGACCTGCCCGGCCCCACCGACGTGCTGTCCTTCCCGATGGACGAGATCCGCCCTGCCCCGCTCGGCACCGAGCCCAAGCCCGGGATGCTGGGCGACATTGTGGTGTGCCCGGCGGTGGCGAAGCGGCAGGCCCTGAAATCGGGGCATGCCACGATGGAGGAGATCTTGCTCCTAGTCACCCACGGTATCTTGCACCTGCTCGGCTACGATCACGCCGAGCCGGAGGAGAAGGAGGAGATGTTCGACCTCCAGCGCCGCCTGCTGCTCACCTTCCTGGCGCGCAAGCCGCACGATTACGGCTCGGGGAACATCGACGACATCGCTCCGACGGTCGACGATGATTGAGTCCGAAGTCTCGCTCACCCTGGCCAGTGTGGTGGCGATTGTTGCCCTGCTCGGCACGATCCTCACCAACATCACGCTCCAGGCTCTGCACACAATCACGCACCCGCGCGTGCGCCAGGCGATCGAGGAGGGCAACGCGGGGGAGCACCTGGCCCGGATCTACGAGCGGCGCCCGGCCACATTGGCGGCGGTCACGGCCGTCCACAACGTATTCCTCATGCTGCTCGGGCTGGGCGTGTTCACCCTCATCACGGATTTCGTACATGCCGCTTGGCTCGTGTGGATCGTGACGCTCGTTGTCGCCGTGCTCGCGCTCATGGGCACGGGCCTACTCCTGCCCGCGCACCTCGGCGCCAAATACCCCGTCCAGGCGCTGCGGGTGGGCGACGCCGTGCTGTGGCCGCTCGCCCGACTCGGCTCGGTGTTCGTCACCCGGCGCGAGACGGCGGAGGAGGACCGGGAGACGAGGTACGAGGACGAGCTGCAGGTGATGGTGGAGCGCGTTTCGGAGTCCGAGGTGCTGGAGGACGACGAGCGCTCGATGCTGCACTCGGTTTTCGAGCTGTCGCACACGATCGTGCGCGAGGTGATGGTGCCGCGCACCGACATGATCTCGATCGACGCGACGGAGGATCTGGACCACGCCATCTCGCTCTTCACCCGCTCGGGCTTTTCCCGCGTGCCCGTAATTGGCGAGTCCTCCGACGACCTGCTGGGGGTTGCCTACCTTAAGGACGTGGTGCGCCGCATCCACCGCCGCACCGACACCGAGGGCCTCCTGGTGAGCGACGTCATGCGCGAGGCCCAGTTCGTGCCCGAGTTCGTGCTGGCCGACGACCTGCTGGCCCACATGCAGGCCACCCAGAACCACATCGCCTTCGCGGTGGACGAGTGGGGCGGCATCGCCGGCCTCGTCACGATCGAGGACCTGCTCGAGGAGCTGGTGGGCGAGATGGTCGACGAACACGACCGGGCTCTGCCCGAGGTGGAGCAGATCGACGACGGCGTCTTCCGCGTCCCGGCCCGCATGCCGATCGACGAGGTGGCCGAGCTCTTTGGCATCGATGTTGACGACGACGACGTGGAGTCGATCGGCGGTCTTCTTGCGAAGGGTTTGGGTAAGATACCCATCTCAGGATCGGAGGCGACGATCGCCGGCTTGGTGCTAGCGGCGGACCGGTTCGAGGGTCGCCGCAAGCGGCTGGTGAGTGTCATTGTGAAAAGAGCGCAGGATGAAGATGAGTGAGTTTGAGGATTTCCGGGCCGGATTCGTCTCGGTGGTCGGCCGCCCGAACGCGGGTAAGTCGACGTTGCTGAACGCGATGGTGGGCACGAAGATCGCCATCACCGCCGATCAGCCCGAGACCACACGCCGGGTGATCCGGGGCATCGTCCAGCTGGAGGCGGGCCAGCTCATCGTGGTGGACACCCCCGGGCTGCACCGCCCCCGCACGCTCCTGGGCGAGAGGCTCAACGACATGGTGGGGGAGGCGCTATCCGATGTGGACGCCGTGGCCCTGTGCATGCCGGCCGACGAGCCGACCGGCCCGGGCGACCGCTTCCTGCTTGACCTGGTGAAAAAGACTGGCGCGCCGATCCTGGCCGTCATCACGAAGATGGACAAAGTGACGAAGGACGCGCTGGCCGAGCGCATCATCGAGATCTCCCAGATGCACGAGTTCGCTGAGATCGTGCCCGTGTCTGCCGTGGCCGGCGAGCAGGTGGGCCTGCTGGCCAGCCTTCTGCTCGAGCGCATGCCGCTCAGCCCACCCCTGTACCCGCGCGATTCTGTGACGGATGAAACAGAGGAGGATCGCATCGCCGAGCTCATCCGCGAGGCCGCGCTGGTGGGCGTGCGTGAGGAGCTGCCGCACTCGATCGCGGTCGTCGTCGACGAGATGGAGGAGCGGCCGCGGCGCGAGGGGGAGCCCGTGCTGGCGATCCACGCGAGCCTGTACGTAGAGCGTGAGTCTCAGAAGGGCATCATCATCGGCCGGGGCGGGGCGCGCCTGAAGCGGGTGGGGCGCTCCTCGCGCGAGTCGATTGAGGCGATGCTCGGCCGCCAGGTCTACCTGAACCTTTTCGTCAAGGTGGCCAAGGATTGGCAGCGCGACCCGAAGCTTTTGGGGCGGCTCGGCTTTTGATCAGTTTACGTGCGCGCAAGCCCCCACTCGTCCTGCTGTGGGTGCTCGCCGTTCTGGTTCTTGGCACGTGGGGTGCGTGGGCGGGGCCGAACTGGAACCCGCAGCCGATGACGAACCTCATCGCGCCCGAAACCGCGGACACGGCCATCGTCTCCTCCTCGCGTACCGCGCCGCTTGACACGTACGAGGTGGCGACGTCGGTGCACGATGTCGCCATGGAGGACGGCACCACGATCGAGTTGACACTGCGCGAGCCGGTGGGGGTGAAGGGACAGAGCCCTGGCGTCGTGTTCCTGCACGGCACGGGCACATCCTCGCACGAGGCCTTCGAGGAGCACGCCCAGTGGCTGGCCTCCGCCGGGATCGTGACGGCAGTCCCGGACAAGCTGCTCGAGCACTACACCACCTTCGAACGCGACTACCTGGGACTCGCCCGCGGGTATGAGACGGTGGCCGAGTGGCTGCGCGATCAGGACTCGGTCTACGCTCGCGACGTGGGCTACTACGGAGAGTCCGAGGGCGCGCTCGTTGCGCCCGTGGCGGTTGCCGACGACGCCGAGGCGGCCTTCCTCATCCTCATCTCCGACCCGGCCATGCCGATCCGCGACCAGGGGGCGCTCGCCGCGGACGCCTACCTGCGCAACGTGGGCGTACCACCGGTCATCTACCAGGGCATCCCGCGCCTCATTACGGGCGCGATCGCAGCGGGCGACTTCCAGTACGCCACGTTTGACCCGCGCCCCTACCACAAGCAAATCACGGTGCCGGTGATGATGGCCTACGGCACCCACGACCTGTCGATGCCGATCGTGCAGGGCCCGATCGAGGTGGGGGAGAGCCTGCAGGAGGCGGGCAACAACGATCTGTTGGTGCGTTACTACGAGGGTGCCGACCACGGGCTGCGGATCGATGGCGAGCTGCAGGCCCGCCCCTTCCAGGACATCGCGGACTTCATCAACGGCCTGCCGTCTTCGGCCCGGCTCAGCCCGAAGGTGGCGGGTGCCCAGCCGCACCAGGCCTTCACGGCGCAGACGCTTGACACCCCGCGCTGGTTCGGTTCGGGGACCGCGATGTTCGCGATCCTCGCCTCGGGCCTCATGCTCACCGTGATCGGATCGCTACTCCTGCTGTCGGGCCACTTTGGGATCGGGGCGCGGCAGAACTATCAGCGCGTGGGACGCCCGATCCTCATCAGCGCCGTGCTGGTGACGCTCACGTGGGTGGCCTTTCTCGCCTATCTCGTGGCGATCGCGACCTTGGCGCTGAGCTACGAGACGAACCGGTGGGTGGTCCAGGGCGGGATCCTCACGGTGGAACTCTTGGGCCTTGCCGCGGTGTACTTCCTCGTGCGCGCGCTTGCCACGTGGCACGCCCACCCGATGCAGACCCGGCGGGCGGGGGCGGACTTGCGCGTGATCTTCACCGGGCAGATCCTCCTCCTGTTTGCCCTGGCCTACTGGGGCATCTACCCCTCGCCGTTCTTCTAGAGTGCCCGCGCTCGGCGTAGGATGAGGGCAGGAGGGCAGGAGGGCAGGCGTGAGCATGAGATTGACCGCAAGAATGGTGTGCGTGAGCGACACCGGCGCCGTCCGTGCGCGCAACGAGGACCGTTATCTGGCTCGCCCCCGGCTGTTCGCGGTGGCCGACGGCATGGGCGGGCACGCACTGGGCGACGTCGCGGCGCAGTACGCCGTGGACATGCTGGCCGAGGTGGAGGGAGACCTCGAAAGTGAGGCGGCGGCTGTCATCTCGGAGGCGCTGGCCCGGGCTGCGGAGGCGATCACGGTGCACGTGGAGGGCGAGTTTTTCGACACCCAGACCTCGCTGCTTAACCTTGGCCCCACCGCCGGCACCACGGTGGCGGGCGTGTACCTGGGCGAGGTGCCGCTCGTGTTCCACGTGGGCGACTCGCGGGTGTACCGATACCGCGCCGGCGACCTGGAACGTCTCACGCACGACCATTCGATGGTCCAGGAGATGGTAGACGCCGGTCAGATCACCGACGACGAGGCGCACGTGCACCCCCAGAAGAACATCATCACCCGGGCTGTGGGCACCTACGGGCCGCCGGACGTGGAGTTTCGCCGCGTGGCGTTGCACGACGGCGACTTCGTGCTGTGCTGCACCGACGGGTTACACGATGAGCTAACCGACTATGAGATCGCGATGATCTTGGCCAAGGCGGTCAACATGGATGAGGCCGTCCACCTGTTGCGTGATGAGGCGCTGGCCGCGGGCGGGCACGACAACGTCACCATCGTGCTCGCGCAGGTGCGCGGAGAGGCCTAGCCGCCCACAACGTGGAATATCGCTTGCGCGCGGGTAGGGCGCCGGTAGGGTAGTGCCATGTTCACGCTCCTGCTTAGGTGCCGCGGCGAGGTCACTGGCTGACACCTCTCCGCGGGTTTTCGTGTTGGCTAACCGTTTACACAACTTTGGGAGAGACCATGAAAACAGCAGGCTTTGGAACGCAGCAGCAACCCACCCCGATGCCGATCGCGAAGTACCGTCATTTCCTTGACTCCAACCCGGTGAGCCTTCCGGATCGCACGTGGCCGAACAACCGAATCACGAAGGCCCCGCGTTGGCTGTCCACCGACCTTCGCGACGGCAACCAGGCGCTTATCGACCCGATGGACCCGGCGAAGAAGCGCAAGATGTTTGACCTGCTGGTGGCGATCGGGCTGAAAGAGATCGAGGTGGGCTTCCCGGCGGCGTCGAAGGCGGACTTCGATTTCGTGCGCTCGCTCGTGGAGGATGACGCGGTGCCCGAGGACGTGACGATCTCAGTGCTAACCCAGAGCCGGCCGGAGATTATCCACCGCACGGTGGACGCCCTGCAGGGCCTGGCGCGCGCTACCGTGCACCTCTACAACGCCACCGCCCCGGTGTTCCGCGATGTCGTGTTCAACATGAACCGCGAGCAGATCAAGCAGCTCGCCGTCGCCGGCTCTCAGGACCTCGTGTCCTACATGGAAAAGAGCTTCGACGACCACACGATTGTGGGCTTGGAGTATTCGCCAGAGATCTTCGTGGACACCGAGCTCGACTTCGCGCTCGAGGTGTGCGAGGCGGTCATGGACGGGTGGCAGCCCGGCCCGGACCGGGAGATCATCCTCAACCTGCCTACCACCGTGGAGCGCTCCACCCCGAACGTGTACGCCGATCAGATCGAGTGGATGAGTCGCAACCTCTCCCGGCGCGAGCACATCGCCCTGTCGGCCCACAATCACAACGACCGCGGCACGGGGGTGGCCGCCACCGAGTTGGCCCTGCTCGCCGGCGTCGACAGGGTGGAGGGATGCCTGTTCGGCCAGGGCGAGCGCACCGGCAACGTGGACCTGGTGACCGTGGCCCTCAACCTCTTCTCCAACGGGATCGACCCCCAGCTCGACCTGTCGAACCTGGACGAGATCCGCCGCACTGTTGAACACTGCACCCAGATGGAGGTCCCGCCCCGCACCCCTTACGGCGGCGACCTCGTTTACACCAGCTTCTCCGGCTCCCACCAGGACGCCATCAAGAAGGGCTTCGCCTCCCGCGCCCGCAAGGTTATCGCCGCCGGCGGGGACGAGAACGCGGTGCTGTGGGAGATACCCTACCTGCCGATAGATCCGAAGGACGTGGGCCGGTCCTACGAGGCCGTGGTCCGCGTCAACTCCCAGTCCGGCAAGGGCGGGGTGGCTTACCTCCTGTCCTCTACGCGAGACCTGGACCTGCCGCGCCGCCTCCAGGTGGAGGTGTCCAACCTTGTCCAGCACCGCACGGACGTGATCGGCGGGGAGGTCACGGCCGACGAGCTGTGGAAGATCTTCGTGGACGAGTACCTGCCCTACACCGCGGCCGAGGGCCTGCGCCCCTGGGGCCGCTACTCCCTGCGCGGCACTACGGTCACGACGGCGGACGAGGGCCACCAGACCGTCCTCACTGTCACGCTGTCCGAACGCGACGGCGATGAGGTGAGCGAGTCCACGGTGGCTGCCACCGGTAACGGCCCGATCGACGCCTTCACGGCCGCGCTCGCCAAGCTCGGCATCGACGTCGGGGTGCTTGACTACGCCGAGCACGCCCTGTCGTCGGGCGGGGACGCCACGGCCGCCTCGTACGTCGAGTGCGAGATCGGCGGCCAGGTGATGTGGGGCGTGGGCCTCGACCCGTCCACCGTCACCGCCGCCTTCAAGGCCATCGTGTCTGCCGTCAACCGCGCCCTGCGCTAGAGCGGCGGCCCGGGCCCCTATAATGGGGCGCATGAAGACCTACCGTGACGATGCGATCGTGCTTCGCTGCCATGACCTGGGCGAAGCCGATCGCATCATCACGATGCTCTCCCGCCACAACGGCAAGATCCGGGCGGTGGCCAAGGGCGTGCGGCGTACCAAGTCCCGCTTCGGGGCGCGCGTGGAGCCCTTCTCCATGATCGACGTCCAGCTCTACCGCGGCCGCACCCTCGATACGATCACCCAGGTCGAATCCCGCAACCAGTACGGGCGCACCCTCGTCGCAGAATACGACGCGTACACGTGTGCCTCCGCCATGCTTGAACTTGCCGACCGCCTGACCGACGACCACCCCGAACCCGCACAGTTCTCCCTCCTCCACGGGGCGCTCCACGCGCTAGCGACCGGCGCCCACGCGCTGACGCTCGTGCTGCACTCCTACATGCTGCGCGCGATGTCGCTGTCGGGCTGGGAGCTGGCGGTCTTCGAGTGCGCCAAGTGCGGCGCGCCCGGCCCGCACGAGGCCTTCCACGTCCACAGCGGCGGGGCGGTGTGCGACGACTGCCGGCCGCCGGGCGCCACGATCCCGTCGGTGGAGGCCTGGCAGCTCATCGGTGCGCTGAGCGTGGGGGACTGGTCGATCGCGGACGCCTCGGGGAGCGCCGCGCGTCGTCAAGCGGCAGCCCTCATCGGCGCGTTCGTACAGTGGCAGCTGGAATCGAAGATGAAGTCGCTTGCGCTGGTGGGCGCGGAAGGGGGAGGCCATGGCTGAGGCGAGGCACGTGGCCATTGTCATGGACGGCAACGGGCGATGGGCGAACGCCCGGGGTCTGCCGCGCACGGAGGGCCACCGGGCGGGCGAGGACGCGCTCATGGACGTGATCTCCGGCGCGATTGAGGCCGGGGTCGAGGTGCTGTCCGTCTACGCCTTTTCCACGGAGAATTGGCGGCGCTCCCCTCGCGAGATCGCCTTCCTCATGAACTATTCGCGCGACGTCATTCGCCGCCGCCGCGAGGAGTTGCGCTCGTGGGGCGTGAAGGTGGTGTGGTCGGGGCGCCAGCCACGGCTGTGGCGCTCGGTCATCAACGAACTTCAGTCGGCCGAGCGCTACACGGCCGACTGCGACACGATGATCCTCAACTTCTGCTGTAACTACGGCGGGCGCAACGAGATCGCGGACGCCGCGATGGAGCTGGCCTACGACGTGCGGCGCGGGGTGGTCGAGCCCCACCAGGTCACCCCGGAGCTGCTCGGGCGCTACATGTACCAGCCCGACCTTCCCGACGTTGACCTCTTCATTCGCACCGGCGGTGAGCAACGCACGTCGAACTTCCTCCTCTGGGAGTCCCCGTACGCGGAGATGATGTTCGTGGACGAGCCGTGGCCGGACTTTGACCAGCATTCGTTGCGCGCCTGCCTCGATCGATTCGCCGGGCGCGAGCGGCGTTTCGGCGGCGCGGTCGACGCGGTGGCGGGGGAGTGACGCCCCCGGGGCCGGGCTCCCGATAGGTGGGCGGGCCAGGCGTTTGCGGTGCTCACGGCGTACACTGGCCGCATGCTACAACGACTTGATTTTCGTGGGCGCAACCTCACGCGGGCGGAGCTGGCCGCGAGCCTTCCGCGGGCGAGCGTGGACATCGACGCCGCGCTTGAGGCGGTGCGCCCGATCATCGAACGGGTGAGGCGCGAGGGCGCGGCCGCGTTACGCGACCTGGCCGAGCGTTTCGACGGCGTGCGCCCCGAGAGCCTGCGCGTGCCGCAGGAGACGATCGACGACGCCGAAGCCCGGCTCATGCCCGAACTGCGCCACGCTCTCGAGCTGTCGATCGAGCATAACCGGGCCGGCCACCGCGCTCAGCTACCCACCCCGGCGCAGACGGTGATTGTGCCGGGTGGCGTGGTCCGCCAGCGCTGGATCCCGGTGGAGCGCGTGGGCCTGTACGTGCCCGGCGGGCTGGCTGTCTACCCCTCCTCTGTCATCCACAACGCGGTGGCCGCGCAAGTGGCGGGCGTGTCGCAGATCGCGCTGGCCTCGCCGCCGCAGAAGGAGTACGGTGGCCTGCCCCACCCTACGATCCTCGCCGCGTGCAAGCTGCTCGGCATCACCGAGGTCTACGCCGTGGGCGGGGCCCAGGCGATCGCCATGTTCGCCTACGGCGCCGCCGGATCCGAGGAGGCCGACGGGCCGGTGCTGTGCGAGGCGGTCGACGTTGTGACGGGGCCTGGCAACATCTTCGTGGCCGCCGCCAAGCGTGCCGTCCATGGGGTGGTGGGCATCGACGCCGAGGCCGGCACCACCGAGATCGCGATCATTGCTGACGCCGGTGCCAACCCGCGCTACGTGGCCGCAGACCTCCTGTCCCAGGCCGAGCACGACCCGGCCGCCGCCTCCGTGCTCATCACGGACTCCGAGGACTTCGCCGACGCCTGCGAGGCCGAGCTCGCGGCCCAGGCGGCTGCGACGAAGCACGCCGAGCGGGTGGACACCGCGCTGCGCGGCCCCCAGTCCGGGATCGTGTTGGTGGATGACATGGCGGCCGCCGTGCGGGTGGCCGACGCCTACGGGGCCGAGCACCTCGAGATCCAGACGGCGAACGCCCGGGAGGTGGCCGGCCGCATCCGCAACGCCGGGGCGATCTTCGTGGGCCCGTACTCGCCGGTGCCGCTTGGGGACTACATGGCCGGCTCCAACCACGTGCTGCCCACGGGCGGCACCGCCCGCTTCGCGGCGGGGCTCAACGTGTTCGCCTACATCAAGCCCGTCCAGGAGATCGAGTACGAGCGGGATGCGATGGCCTCCATGGCCGGGCCGCTCACGGCGCTCGCGCTGGACGAGGACCTGCCCGCCCACGCCGACGCTCTGAAGGTGAGGCTCTCATGAAGCTGCCGCTGCGCCCCGAGTTCGTGGGCGAGGTGCCCTACGGCGCTCCCCAGATGGAGTTGCCGGTGGTGCTCAACACGAACGAAAACCCTTACCCGCCGGCGCCCGAGGTGGTGGCGGAGATCGCCGTGCGCGTGGCCGAGGCCACCGCGTCTCTCAACCGCTACCCGGACCGCGAGGCCTTCGCCCTGCGAGCCGATCTCGCCGGCTACTTGGCTGCCGAATCGGGCGTGAGGCTCGCGCCGGAACAGGTGTGGGCGGCGAACGGCTCGAACGAGGTTATGGCTCAGTTGCTCACCGCGTTTGCCGGCCCGAGCCGCACGGTGCTGACCTTCACCCCGTCGTATTCCATGTACCCCGAGTACACCCGTAACGTCTACGGCCGCTTCGTCGCTGTGGAGCGGGGAGCGGACTTCGCGATCGACGTGGCCGCCGTGCCCGCGCAACTGCAGGTCTACCGCCCGGCCGTCGTGTTGCTGGCCTCGCCCAACAACCCTACGGGCACCGCGCTCGACCCTGCCGACCTCCGTGCCATCCTCGAGGCGAGCGCGCAATCGGGGCCGGAGGGCGCGGCGAGCGTCGTCGTCGTGGATGAAGCCTACGGGGAATTTCGGCGCGACGGCGTGCCGAGCGCCCTCGAGCTGCTGGGGCGCTACCCGAACCTGGTGGTGACGCGCACGATGTCGAAGGCTTTCGGGGCGGCCGGCCTGCGCCTCGGATACATGGCCGCCAGCCGCGAGATCGTGGACATGGTGCGGATCGTGCGCCTGCCCTACCACCTGTCAGCTGTGAGCCAGGCTGCCGCCCGCGCCGCGCTCGCCCACCGCGCCTTGCTCATGGAGCAGGTGGGCCAGATCCGCGCCGACCGCGACGCGCTGGCCGCCGAGCTTCGCCAGATGGGTTTGCAGGTGGCGGACTCGGATGCAAACTTCGTCATGTTTGGTACCTTTGAAGACCGGCACGCCGTGTGGCAGCGCCTTGTGGACCGGGGCGTCTTGATCCGCGAGGTCGGACCGGCCGGCTGGCTTCGCGTGACGGTGGGGCAGCCGAAGGAGAACGCTGCTTTTGTTGAGGCACTGAAGGAGGCACGATGACTCGCCAAGGAATGGTGGAGCGTACCACGTCCGAATCCTCGATCCGGGTGAAAATTGACCTGGACGGGACGGGCACGTCCCACATCGACACGGGCGTCCCGTTCTACGACCACATGCTCACCGCCCTGTCCAAGCACTCGCTCATCGACATCGACGTCGAGGCGCGCGGGGACGTGGAGGTCGACGTGCACCACACCGTGGAGGACACCGCGATCTGTCTCGGCCAGGCGCTGCGCCAGGCGCTGGGGGATAAGAGCGGGATCGGCCGTTTCGGCGACGCCGTGGTGCCGCTTGACGAGTCGCTCGCTCGGGCCGTGGTGGACGTGTCGGGCCGGCCGTACGTCGTGCACCGTGGCGAGCCCGCGGGCCAGGAGTACCACCTCATTGGAGGGCACTTCACGGGCGCGATGACGCGCCACGTGTTCGAGTCCTTCGCGATGAACGCCGGCATCTGCCTGCACGTGGAGCTGCTCTACGGGCGCGACCCGCACCACATCGTCGAGGCCCAGTTCAAGGCGCTGGCCCGGGCGCTGCGCGCCGCCGTGGAGCCCGATCCGCGCGTGAGCGGCGTGCCCTCCACCAAGGGGGCCCTGTGAGCTCGCGCCGATTCGTCGTCCTCACCCCCTTCGGCCAGCCCGACATCGTGGCCGGCATCCTGCGCCTGCGCGGGCTGGATGCCCGGGTGATCGCCACGAACTCAGGCGTGTGCGTGGTACATGACGTGGCCGTGCCCGCCTTCACCGACTGGGACATCGCCGAGCTCCTCGGCGGGGAGCCCGAGCCCGCGCAGGGCGAGCCCGCCAACGTCGCTGACGACCCGGATAACCTCGCCGGCCCGCTCTCGGCGCTATCCGAGTTCGGCGTGGTGCTGCTGACGGCCGAGCTGGGCGACGACGTCGGCTCCGAGGCCGGTCTGTCCGGCATGGTAACCGGCGTGCGCTACCTGGGCGGCCTACGCGGTGAGGAGGTCCAGGCCGGAATCTTGCTCAACACGCTCGACCCGAAGGTGGAGAGCCTGGTCATCAACGGCGCGGCGGGTGAGGGCATCTCCTCGATGGACCTGAGCCTGGCCGACGTCGAGCGCATCCTCGGTGGGGCGCCTAAGATCGATGCCGCCGACGACTCCGACGGCGAGGGCGTGCGATGATCGCGGTCCTCGACACGGGCGGCAACGTGCGCTCGGTGGTGCGCGCCCTGGAGAAGGTGGGCGCGCGCGTGGAGCTCACCACCGAGCCGGCCATCCTTGAGGACGCCGACGGCCTGGTGGTGCCGGGCGTGGGCGCGATGGCCGCCGTCATGGATAAGGTTCGCGCGGCGGGAGCTGACCGGATCATCGAGCGCAGGCTCGCCGGTGGGCGGCCCGTGCTCGGCATCTGCGTGGGCCTTCAGATCATGTTCGATCACTCCGCCGAGCACGGGGGAGCGCGCGGTCTCGCCCAGTGGCCGGGGAGCGTGGACTTGCTACCGGCTCCGATCGTGCCGCACATGGGCTGGTCCAAGGTGGAGGTGCCCGAGGGTTCGGCACTGTTTGACGGGATTGAGAACGAGCGCTTTTACTTCGTCCACTCCTACGCCGTCATGCCCGACCCGGCGGCCGAGCTGGCCGGCGGGCACTTCGCCCCGCCGCTGGTCACCTTCGCCGAGCACGGCGCGCGCTTCGTCGCCGCGGTCGAGAACGGCCCGCTGACCGCCACCCAGTTCCATCCCGAAAAGTCCGCCGACGCCGGGTTGCGCCTCCTGCGCAACTGGCTCGATATGAAAGGTAGCCATGTCTAAACTCGAACTTCTCCCCGCCGTCGACGTCGTCAACGGCAAGGCCGTGCGCCTCAACCAGGGCAAGGCTGGCACCGAGCAGGAGTACGGCGATCCGGCCGACGCCGTGGCCCTCTTCGTCGATCAGGGCGCGGAGTGGATCCACCTGGTGGACCTCGACGCGGCCTTCGGGCGCGGCTCCAACCACGAGCTGCTGTCCCGGATCGTGGGTGAGCAGAAGGACGTGAAGATTGAGCTGTCGGGCGGCATTCGCGACGACGCCTCGCTCGCCCGTGCCATCGAGGCCGGCGCCACCCGCGTCAACCTGGGCACGGCCGCGCTGGAGGACCCGGAGTGGACCAAGCGCGCGATCGCCGAGTACGGTGAGCGCGTGGCTGTGGGGTTGGACGTACGCGGGGACGTGCTCTCGGCCCGCGGCTGGACGCGCGACGGGGGCAACCTGTGGGAGGTGCTCGCCCGCCTCAACGACGACGGGTGCGCCCGCTACGTCGTCACCGACGTCACGCGCGACGGGATGCTCGAGGGCCCGAACCTCGAGCTGCTGCGCAAGGTGTGTGAGGCCACGGATCGCCCGGTGGTCGCCTCCGGCGGCGTGTCGAACCTGGATGACATCGCGGCGTTGCGCGAGCTGGTGGAGCTCGGCGTGGAGGGCGCGATCGTGGGCAAGGCGCTCTACGCCGGGGCGTTCACCCTGCCGCAGGCGCTGGAGATTGCGGGCGAGCGGTAGATGGCCGACCTACGCCGCATCCTTTCGCCCAACCCCTTTGCCGACGACGACGGCTCCATCACCCCCGAGCTCGCCGCGGCCTACGCCGAACCCGAGCACGCCCGCGTAGCGGCGATCGTGGCCGCGCTCGGCCGGGTGATCGTGCCCGTCCTCCCGCACGCGCACCCGGGCCGCGACGGCGCCGGGATCGCCGCCCACGCGCCGGCCCCCACCGATCCGCTCGAGTGCCCGGACGAGGACCTGGTGCGCGTGGAGTTTCCGGGTGGGCGGCAGGCCCTGCCGATCTTCTCTTCGGCCTCAGCCTTGCGTGCGTGGAACGATGAGGCCCGTCCCGTGCCGGTTGAAGTGGCGAAGGTCGCCTCGGCGGCTCTGGAACGAGCCGACGGCGTGCTTGTGCTCGACCCGGGCAAGGACCAGACCTGGCTGGGGCGCAGCGCCACCGCCGCGCTCGCCAGCAATACCCCGTGGGTGGCGCCCTGGGACGACCCGGAGATCCCCCGCAGGATCACGCTTGGGATTGACGGCTATCTGCCGGGCCTGGAGAAGATCGGGGTCCAGCCGGGGCAGAACGGCTCGGCCGTCGTCGTGCTCTACCTTATCCCGCCCGTGGACCGGGATAAGGTCGTCAACATCGCCCACACCGTGGCCGCGGCGATGGGAAGCGACCCGTACGTCAAGTCGCGCCTGGACGTGGTGGAGATCCGGCCGTTCTTTGCGGGAGCTTAGGTGGGCAAGCTCACGGGGCGCGTAGCGTGAGCGGATATAGCGGAGCGTGGCGGCCCCTGATACACTACTAGGCGACCACCACCGGCGAATGCCGGGATGCAAGCGGAGAAATCCCACCTCGAGTTCCCACAGGGGGCCGGGTTTTTGGTGAAGGTGGGCGTATGCCCCTTTTCCTCGGGATACTCCGTGCGCATTGCACGTCGAAGTAAGAAGAGGAACCGTTATCAACGAGCCAAGAATCAACGATCGAATTACCGTTTCCGAGGTACGTCTAGTCGGGCCGGGCGGTGAACAGGTCGGCGTCGTTCGCGTTAAGGATGCCCTGCGCCTCGCCCAGGAAGCTAATCTCGATCTTGTTGAGGTGGCACCCAACGCCAATCCGCCAGTGGCCAAGCTGATGGACTACGGCAAGTTCAAGTACGAAGCCGCGCAGAAGAAGCGCGAAGCTCGCCGCAATCAGGCCAATACCCAACTCAAGGAGATTCGCCTGAGCCTGAAGATTGACAAGCACGATTACGACACGAAGGTCTCGGCCATCAAGAAATTCCTTGATGGGGGAGACAAGGTCAAGATCCAGCTTCGCTTCAAGGGCCGCGAGCAGCTGCGTCCGGAGATGGGTGTGCGCCTCATGGAGCGTATTGCGAACGACACTGAGGAAAACTCCACCGTGGAGTCTGCCCCTCGCGTCGATGGTCGCAACATGGTGATGGTGCTTGCTCCTATTCGTCGCAAGTCGCAGGCCAAGTCCGACCAGCGCCGCAGGCGTGAGGCAGAGCGCGCAGCTCACCGCGCCGATTCGCGCCGCGCCCGGCAGGATGCCGCCTCCGATGAGCAGGCTGAGACGGCAGCGAACTAGTCAAGAAAGAATACGAATAATGCCTAAGATGAAGACCCACTCGGGTGCTAAGAAGCGCTTCCGCGTCACCGGTAGCGGCAAGCTCATGCGCGAGCAGGCGGGCAAGCGCCACCTCCTCGAGCACAAGTCCTCGCGTCGTACCCGCCGCCTGTCCTCGGACCAGCCGGTGGCCCAGGCCGACGTCAAGCCCACCAAGCGCCTTCTTGGCATGTAAGGAGTAGAGATGGCTCGCGTAAAGAATGCACTGAACTCCAAGAAGTCCCGCCGTACCACGCTTGAGCGCGCCAAGGGCTACCGCGGCCAGCGCTCGCGCCTGTACCGCAAGGCCAAGGAGCAGGTTACCCACTCATTCGTCTACAACTACCGCGACCGCAAGGTGCGCAAGAATGAGTTCCGCAAGCTGTGGATCCAGCGCATCAACGCTGCGTGCCGCGCCGAGGGCATGGTCTACTCGCGCTTCATGCAGGGCCTGTCGCTGGCCGGCATTGAGGTTGATCGCCGCATGCTCGCCGAGCTCGCGGTGAATGACCCGGCCGCCTTCAAGGCGCTTGTCGACGCCGCCAAGGCCGCCCTTCCGGCGGACGTGAACGCTCCGGCGAACAAGTAACGCACTCATTGTGGCGGGCCCCGAGGTTTTCGGGGCCCGCTTCACTGATTTTGCGCTGGTACCATGAAGGAAAAACGGAGGAACCGTGGAAATTATTGAACCGGCCATGCAGGCCACGGCCATTGAGGGCCTTTACGTCATCACGCCGAAGCAGGTCACGGACGAACGCGGCACGATCCGTGAGCTAGTGCGCAGGTCCTGGCTGGAGGAGCGCGGGCTGGTGAGCTCGTTTGCCCAGGCGAACAACACGCTCACGCACAAGGGGGCCGTGCGCGGCCTTCACGCGGAGGCGATGACGAAGCTGGTCACGGTGGTCTTCGGGCGGGTCTTCGGCGCCTACGTGGACATCCGCGAGGGCTCGGCCACGCGGGGCCAGGTGGTGACCGTGGAGATCACCCCGGGCACGATGGTGCTGGTCCCGCAGGGCGTATGCAACGGCTTCCAGGCGCTGGAGGAGTCGGAGTACCTCTACTTCTTCGACCGGGAGTGGACGGCGGGGATGCCGGGCTCGGCGCTGGCCCCGCTTGATCCGGAGCTGGGCATCGAGTGGCCGATCCCGGTCGACGTCGATAACCGGGCGATGATCTCGGAAAAGGACTTGAACGCCCCGCGGTATTCCGCGGTGAGGGGAGCGTAGGTGCCGCGCCGCTTCGAGGGCCTAACGGGCCAGGCGAAGAAGGTTGCCGGCCTGCAGTCGCGCAGGAACCGGGAGCGCTACGGCCAGATCCTCGTGGAGGGCCCGCAGGCGGTGCGCGAGGTGCTTGCGCGCCCGGAGCTTCGCGACCTGTACGTCACGGAGGAGGGCCTCGCTCGTCACCCTGACCTCGACTCGCTCGCCCAACGGGTCGATCCGTACACGCACGTGCTGTCCGAGGCGGACTTCGCGCGCCTGTCGACGTCGGCCCAGGGCTGGCTCGCGGTGGCGGACGTGCCCGGCCAGCCGTCGTTGGCCGACGTGCTTGGGCGTGCGCCGCGGTTGCTGGTGTGCCTGGCGGAGTCGGCCGACCCGGGCAACCTCGGCACGGTCATCCGCACCGCCGACGCCGCGGGCGCTGACGCCGTGCTGCTCGGCCCGGGCTCAGTGGAGCTGTTCAACCCCAAGGTGATCCGCTCCTCAGCAGGGTCGGTTTTCCACCTGCCGATCCTCTCGGTGGCCGTGCAGGAGGCGGTCGGAGCGGCGCGCGCGGCCGGCATCCAGGTGCTGTGCGCGGACGGGAGTGGGGAGCGCGATTTGGCACAGGCCATGGTGTGCCCGGGCGATTTTTCACGGGTGGACGGCGCCGGGTCGCAGGTCCTAGATCTTGCGTCCCCCACGATGTGGCTGGTGGGTAACGAGGCCCACGGGTTCACGCCCGCCCAACTGGAGCTGGCTGACCATAGGGTGCGAATTCCCATGTGGGGCGCGGCGGAATCGCTGAACGCGGGCGTGGCGAGCTCGCTGTGCCTGTACGCCAGCGCACTGGCGCAGCGTGCGGCCGAGGCCCGCTGAGAAAGAACGCTTTAAGGGACGAAGGTCCCTGCGGCCGGGTGCGCCGTCCCTATTTCAGTGTCTGTAAAAATTAGCTAATTCAAGTCTTACCTAATGCCGGGCTCGTCCTTACCGCGCCAGAACTATGATCGGTGTCATGGTAGAAATTCGCATCCATGGGCGAGGCGGCCAAGGCGTGGTGACCGCCTCTGACCTCGTTGCAATGGCCGCGTTCGCCGAGGGTCGTCACGCCCAGGCATTCCCTTCGTTTGGATCCGAGCGCACCGGCGCGCCCGTCGTCGCCTACTGCCGGGTCCGTGAGGAAGAGATCCGCACCCGCGAACCCGTGCTTCATCCGGATCTGCTCATCGTGCAAGATCCCACGCTGCTTGGCATTGTCGATGTGTTTTCGGGGCTGAACCCGCGTGGCTACGTGCTCATCAATTCCTCCAAGCGCAGCGCGGAGCTTGGGCTCACCGAGCGTCAGGCCGAGATGCCGCAGGGCCACTTCATGACGATCCCGGCCGCGGACATCGCGCGCAAACACACCGGGCGCACCGTCCCTAACGCCGTGCTCCTCGGCGCGGCCGCGGCGCTGACCGGCCTGTACAAGATGGAGTCGGTGGCCAAGGCGATCTCTGAGCGCTTCCCCGGGCGGGTAGGAGAGATGAACGTGGCCGCCGCCCAGGAGGCATATGACCTGGTGCTAGCTAAGAAGGAGGCGCTCAATGCTGAAGCAAATTGAGGGATCGCAGGCGATCGCCCAGACCGTGGCCGCGTGCCGGCCCAACGTCGTCGCCGCCTACCCCATCTCACCCCAGACCCACATCGTGGAGGGCCTGTCGGCGATGGTGAAGAAGGGCGAGCTTGAGAACTGTGAGTACATCAACGTCGAGTCGGAGTTCTCGGCCATGTCGGCCTCCATCGGAGCTTCGGCCGTGGGCGCCCGTGCCTACACCGCCACCGCCTCCCAGGGCCTGCTCTACATGGTCGAGGCGGTCTACAATGCCTCCGGACTGGGCCTGCCGATCGTTATGACAGTGGCCAACCGCGCAATCGGCTCGCCGATCAACATCTGGAACGACCACTCGGACGCGATGTCCCAGCGCGATTCTGGCTGGCTGCAGCTGTACGCGAAGGACAACCAGGAAGCGGCGGACCTGCACGTACAGGCCTTCCGGATCGCCGAGGAGCTCTCGCTGCCGGTGATGGTGTGTATGGACGGCTTCATTCTGACCCACGCCGTGGAGCAGGTGGACATCCCCGAGCTGGAACAGGTGGATCGCTTCCTGCCGCCCTACGAGCCGCGCCAGGTGCTCGACCCGGCCGATCCGATCTCGATCGGCGCGATGGTGGGCCCGGAGGCCTTCACCGAGGTGCGCTACCTCGCCCACCACAAGCAGCTTGACGCGCTCGAGCTCATGCCGCGCATCCAGGCCGAGTTCAAGGAGATCTTCGGCCGCGATTCGGGCGGGTTGCTGCACGAGTACAAGTGCGAGGACGCGGAAATGATCGTCGTCTGCCTCGGTTCGGTCACGGGCACGCTGCGCGACGTCGTCGACATGCGGCGCGAGGCGGGGGAGAAGATCGGCGTGCTCTCGCTCGTGTCCTTCCGTCCGTTCCCGTCGGCGGCGGTGCGCGAGGTGTTGAAGAACGCCAAGCGCTTCGTGGTGCTGGAGAAGGCGTTCTCGGTGGGCATCGGCGGCATCGTCTCCTCCCACTGCCGGGCGGCCATGCGCGGGCTGCACTTCACCTGCCACGAACTGATCGCGGGCCTGGGCGGGCGCGACATCACGATCGCTTCGCTCAACGCCTACCTGGACAAGGCGGTGCGTGACGAGGTGGAGCACCTGACGTTCCTCGACCTCGACACGGAGCTCGTGGAGCACGAACTGGAGCGCGAGGCGAAGATGCGCAGATCCGGCGCGATTCCGGAAAACATGATCCGCCACTACGCGGAGCGGGCACAGGAAGAAGGTCACGATGACATCCGTTGATTTGCCAAGCCCGGAGTACCGCCAGACGGCGATCCCCTCCCGCGAAGAGGTCAAGTTCTACCAGGTCGGATCCTTCGCGGTGGGCAACCGGTTGGTGGACGGGCAGTACCAGTCGGTCCAATCCGGACCGAACCGCTTCAACTCCCTGACCTCGGGCCACCGCGCCTGCCAGGGCTGTGGCGAAGCGCTCGGCGCCCGCTACGCCCTCGATGCGGCGATGGCGGCCACCGACAACCACGTGGTAGCCATCAACGCCACGGGCTGTCTTGAGGTCTTCTCCACCCCGTATCCCGAAACCTCGTGGAACCTGCCGTGGATGCACTCGCTGTTCGGCAACACGGCTGCCGTTGCCACCGGTGCGGCCGCCGGCCTGAAGGCGATGGGCAAGTCGGACGTGCGGGTGGTGGCCCAGGGCGGCGACGGCGGCACGGTGGACATCGGCTTCGGCCCCCTGTCGGGCATGTTCGAGCGTAACGACGACGTGCTCTACATTTGCTACGACAACGAGGCCTACATGAACACGGGCGTGCAGCGATCGGGCGCCACCCCGCCCACGGCCCGCACGTCCACCACCCAGCCCGTCGGCCCGGAGCCGGGCAATACCTGGGGCCAGGGCAAGGACTTGCCGCGCATTGCGATGGCGCACGAGATCCCCTACGTCGCCACCGCCACGGTGGCTGACCTGCGCGATCTCGAGTACAAGGTGACGAAGGCGATGGGTATGCACGGCGCGCGCTACATCCACATCTTCGTGCCGTGCCCGCTCGGCTGGGGCACCGCCTCCGGAGTCACGGTCAAGGTGGCGCGCCTGGCCACCCAGACTGGCCTGTTTCCGGTCTACGAGGCCGAGTATGGCGAGATCACGTCCGTGTCGAAGATCCGCCGCCCGGCGCCCGTGGAGGACTACCTGCGCCTCCAGCGCCGCTTCGCCCACCTATTCAAGAAGGGCGCGGACCCGGAGGTGATTCGTCGGATCCAGGAAATGGCGGACCGCAATATCAGGCGCTATGACCTGATCGATGACGAGTCGTTGGATGAGTTTGTCAAGTACGAGGGAGACGAATCATGACATCGCTGCGAGACGAGAAGGAAAACCTGCCGTTTGCGATCACCCTCGAGGTGGGCTCCTCGGCGGCGAATCGCACGGGCACGTGGCGTTCGGAGCGGCCGGTCTACGTCAACCTCCTGCCTCCGTGTAACAAGCAGTGCCCGGCGGGGGAGAACATCCAAAAGTGGCTCTACCACACCGAGGAGGGCAACTACGAGGCGGCCTGGCGCGAGATCATGGTCAACAATCCGCTTCCCGCCTGCATGGGCCGCGTGTGCTACCACTCTTGCCAGGTGGCGTGTAACCGCGCCCAGGTGGACGAGGCGGTGGGCATCAACTCGGTTGAGCGCTTCCTTGGTGACAAGGCGATCGAGGAGGGCTGGAAGGTTGAGGTTGCCGCCGCGCCGTCGGGAAAGAAGGTCCTGGTGGTCGGCTCGGGCCCGGCGGGGCTGTCGGCCGCCTACCACCTCGCCCTGCTCGGCCATGAGGTCACGGTGCGGGACTTGGGTGAGAAGCCGGGCGGCATGATGCGCTATGGCATCCCGTCCTACCGCCTCCCGCGCAATATCCTCGACGCGGAGATCCAGCGGATTGCCGACATGGGCGTCACCTTCGAGCAAAACACGCGGGTCGACGACGTCGAGGCCGCACTTGCCGACTTCGACGCGGTCTTCACTGCGGTGGGCGCCCAGATCGGGAAGAACATCAACGTGCCCGCCGGGTCGGCCTCGCACGTGATGGACGCGGTGGACGTGCTGCGCGACGTGGAGGAGGACGGCTTCGCGGCGAATGCTAGCCAGCCACTCCTCGGCCGCGTGGTGGTGGTCTACGGTGGCGGCAATACGGCTGTGGACGCCGCCCGTACGGCCAAGCGCCTGGGCGCCACCGAGTCGGTCATTCTCTACCGCCGCACGCGCGATCGGATGCCGGCCCATGATTCGGAGGTCCAGGAGGCCGAGGAGGAGGGCATCACGATGCGCTGGCTGTCCACAGTGGACCACGTGGATGCCGGCTCGATCAAGATCGAGAAGATGGCCCTGGACGAGAACGGCTTCCCCCAGCCCACCGGCGAGTACGAGGAGCTGGCCGCCGATTCGCTCATCATGGCGCTTGGCCAGCAGTCCGACCTCACGCTCCTCGAGGGAGTGGAGGGCGTGGAGATCAACGACGGCGTCGTCACGGTTTCTGGCCAGATGATGACGGGCCGCCCGGGCGTCTTCGCCGGTGGCGACATGATCAAGGCGGAGAAGAACGTGACCGTGGCGATCGGGCACGGCAAGAAGGCCGCCCGCTACATCGACTCCTGGCTGAGGGGTGGCACGTACGCCCCGGCGGACAAGCACGGGGACGCCACGCTCGATCGGATGGAGACCTGGTACTACTCTGACGCCCCGCACAAGATGCGCAAGCGCCTCGAGGGCGCCCGGCGCTCCTCCACCTTCGACGAGGTGGTGATCGGCCTGGACGAGGAGTCGGCGATCTACGAGGCGCGGCGTTGCATGAGTTGCGGCAACTGCTTCGGGTGTGACAACTGCTTCGGCGTGTGCCCGGATAACGCGGTCACGAAGATTGCCTCCGGCGTGTATGAGTTCAAGTACGATTACTGCAAGGGCTGCGGCGTGTGTGCCGAGGAATGCCCGTGTGGAGCGATCTCCATGGTGCCGGAGGAGATTTAGTGAGTCTTTTCGATCCCATCGAGTTACGCGGGCTGCAGGTCCGCAACCGGATCTGGCTGCCGCCGATGTGCCAATACTGCGCGGGGGAGTCGGGGGAGTGGCTGGGTCGGCCGAACGACTGGCACTACCAGCACTACGCCTCCCGCTCTGTGGGCGGCTTTGGCCTCATCACGGTGGAGGCAACGGCGGTCACCCCGGTGGGGCGCATCTCGAACAAGTGCCTGTGCCTGGATGATGAGGCGGATGTGCCGGCCTTCCGGCACATCGCCCGGGTCATCACCCAGCACGGCGGGGTGGCCGCGATCCAGCTCAACCACGCCGGCCGCAAGGCCTCCACGCGGGGTGGGCTCGGTGGTGGCGCGTTGCCGCCCGAGGAGGCGTGGGAGACCGTGGGGCCCAGCGCGATTGCGTTCGAGGGCCTGCCCGCTCCGCGGGAGATGACGGAGGCCGAGATCCAGGCCGTTATTGCCCAGTTCGCCTGCTCGGCGAACCTGGCGGTGGAGTCCGGCTTCCAGGCGATCGAGATCCATGCCGCCCACGGCTACCTCATTCACCAGTTCCTCTCCCCGATATCGAATCATCGCGAGGACGCCTGGGGCGGAGACTTCGAGGGCCGCACGCGCCTCCTGCGCGAGGTTGTGCGCGCGGTGCGTGCGGTGATCGGCGACGTGCCGCTCTTCGTGCGGATCTCGGCCACCGACTGGCTGGCGGAGAACTTCGAGGAGGTGGACGGCAGCTACGGGTGGACGCTGCAGGATTCGATCCGGCTGGTGCGCGAGCTTCCCGACGTCGATTTCTGGTCCGTGAGCACGGGCGGTTGCTTCCCCGTTAAGATCCCCGCCGGCCCGGGATACCAGGTCCCTTTCGCCCGCCGGATCCGGGAGGAGACGGGCGCCGTGGTGGGCGCCGCCGGGCAGATCACGAACGCCACGCAGGCCGACGTCGTCGTCTATGAAGAAGAGGCTGACGTGGTCTACGTGGGCCGCGTGGGGCTCCATGACCCGTACGTGCCGCGGCACTGGGCGAAGGTGCTGGATGTGGAGATCCCATGGCCGGACCAGCTAGTGAGGGGAAGGTCGACGCGCTGAAGGGCAAGATTGCAGGAGTGGTCGCGCTGGGAGTGATGGCCGGGATGGTGCGCCGCCGGGGAGTGGCGAAGCAGAACTCGCCTTTCCGCCGGTATTGGGAGCGCCACCTCCAGGCTGAACTGGCCCGCCTTGACCAGATCGCGCAGGTGGGCGGCGAGATGCCACTCGTCTACGTGGCGCTCGGGGATTCGGCGGCCCAGGGCCTGGGCGCCCGGGTGGTTCAGGAGGGCTACGTGCCCCGGCTCGCGCGGGCGCTGGAGGAGATGAGCGGGCGCGAGGTCGTGCTGCTTAACCTGTCGCTCTCGGGCGGCACGATCCAGTCGGTGCTCGGTACCCAGCTACCGCAGTTGCGCGGGCTCAAGGTGGCGGGCGAGCCGTTGCGCCCTGACGTCGTCAGCCTCGACATCGGCGGCAACGACGTGCTCCAGCCGTGGCTGAGCCAGGATGAGTTTGCCGCTTACGTCGAGCGTCTGGAGGGCGAGCTGCCCGCCGGCTCGTTCGTCATGAATATCCCCTCGTTCGGGGTGATGACGGCCGACGCGCGGGCGGAGGAGTTCTCGGCCAGCATCGATCGGCTCGAGTCTCACCGCGTCATCGACATCCGCAGTATCTCTCAGAGCCTGCCGATGGCCACCTACCTGTTTTCCTACCATGCGATCGACCTCTTCCACCCCAACAGCCCGTGGTATGCGGTGTGGGCGCAGGAGCTTGCCGACGCCGTGGCGCACGACCGGGGTTGGGAGCGCACCGAGGTGGCGGAGCTCGGGCCCTGGAGCGGGCCGATCGCGCGGACGTGAGTTGGGCGACGGCGTCGTTGCGCGGGCCACAGTGGACCGAAATCGCCCCGGGCTGGCTCAATGATTAGACTTGGAGCGTAAACCCGCGCCTGCGGGGGCAAGGAAAGGTAGACATGACTCTCAGTCCACTCGACGAGGCCGGGATCGCGCAGGCGGTGGCCGATGCGCGAGACGCATTCGCACGTGCGTCGAGCCTCGATGAATTGAAGGCGGCGCGCCTGGCCCACAGCGGAGACAACGCGCCGATCACGCACGCGAATATGCAGATTCGCAACCTGGATAAGGCCGACAAGCCGGTGGCCGGCAAGCTCATGGGCGCGGCCCGCAAAGACATTCAGGCGGCGTTGGCCGTGGCGGCCGCGCGTCTGGAGGCGGCCGACCAGGAGCGCGTGTTGCGCGAGGAGCGCGTGGACGTCACGGTGCCGACCAGGCGCGCGCCGCTGGGTGCCCGCCACCCGCTGCCCGTGCTCATGGAGGACATCTGCGACCTCTTCGTGGCCATGGGCTGGGAGGTGGCCGAGGGCCCCGAGGTGGAAAACGAGTGGTTTAACTTCGACGCGCTGAACTTCGGCCCGGATCATCCGGCACGCCAGATGCAGGACACGTTCTATGTGCGCAGCGTGGAGCGCGTGGGAGCGGCCGGCGAGGAGAAGGTGGCGGATGCTACGGGTCTGGTGCTGCGCACGCACACCTCGCCGGTGCAGTCCCACGTTATGCTGGACCGCGGTGAGCCGCCGATCTACGTGGTGTGCCCGGGCAAGGTCTTCCGCACCGATGCCCTCGATGCCACCCACACCCCGGTCTTCCACCAGATCGAGGGCCTGGCGGTGGACAAGGGTCTGACGATGGAGCATCTCAAGGGCACGCTCGATCACTTCGCCAAGGGCATGTTCGGCCCGGAGGCGCGCACGCGCCTGCGCCCGTCGTTCTTCCCGTTCACCGAGCCGAGCGCGGAGATGGACCTGTGGTTCCCGCAGAAGAAGGGCGGCCCGGGCTGGATCGAGTGGGGTGGCTGCGGCATGGTCAACCCGGAGGTGCTGCGCAACGCGGGTATTGACCCGGACCTCTACACGGGCTTCGCCTTCGGCATGGGCATCGAGCGCACGCTCATGCTGCGCAACTCCATCGACGACATGCGCGACATGGTGGAGGGCGACGTGCGCTTCTCCGCCCAGTTCGCCGCGACCGGAAGGGGCAACTAATGCCGAGGATCGATATTGATTGGCTCTCCGACCACGTTGAGGTCCCGGCCGGCCTCACGGCCGAGCAGCTCGCAGCTGACCTGGTGCGTGTGGGCCTGGAGGAAGAGGAAATCCACCGCCCGGACGTGACCGGGCCGATCGTCGTCGGGCGCGTGCTGACGCTGGAGAAGAACGAGCAGAAGAACGGCAAGCTCATCAACTACTGCCGCGTGGACGTGGGCGCGCATAACGACGCCCCGGGCGAGGGCAAGGAGCCCTCGGAACTGGCCTCGCGCGGCATTATTTGCGGCGCTCACAACTTCGTCGAGGGCGATTACGTGGTGGTCTCGCTTCCGGGCGCCGTATTGCCGGGTGATTTCCGCATCGCGGCGCGTAAGACGTACGGGCACGTCTCGGACGGCATGATCTGCTCGAAGGCCGAGCTGGGCCTGGGCGAGGATCACGACGGCATTATCGTGCTCGCCTCCAGCCCGGAGGAGGCCGCCGAGCGCGGCATCCCGGCGGTGGGTGAGGACGTGCTCGACTACCTTGGCCTCGCCGGCGAGGTGCTGGAGATCAACGTGACCCCGGACCGCGGCTACTGCTTCGCCATGCGCGGCGTGGCCCGCGAGTTCGCCCACTCCACGGGCGCCCGCTTCACCGACCTGGGGCTCGAGGAAAACCTTTCCGCCCCGCTGCCGACACCCACGGAGGACGGCTTCCTGGTGGAGGTGGACGACGCGGCGCCGATCCACGGCGTTCCGGGCTGTGACCGCTTCGTTACGCGCATCGTGCGGGGGATCAAACCGCAGGCCGCCTCGCCGGCGTGGATGCAGGAGCGTCTGTTGGCTGCGGGCATGCGCTCGATCTCGCTGGCGGTGGACGTGACTAACTACGTCATGCTCGACCTCGGCCAGCCGCTACACGCCTACGACCTCGACACGCTCGTGGCCCCGATCGTGGTGCGGCGGGCCAACGACGGCGAAACCCTTGTCACGCTGGACGGCGTGGAGCGCGCGCTCGGCGGGGACGATCTGCTCATTACCGATTCCGAGGGCGGGCGCGGGGCGCGCGTGATCGGCCTGGCCGGCACGATGGGCGGCCTGGACACGGAGATCACGGATGCGACCACGAACGTCCTCATCGAGGCGGCCCACTTCGATCCCGTCTCCGTGGCGCGAATGGCCCGCAAGCATAAGTTGCCCTCGGAGGCCTCCAAGCGTTTCGAGCGTGGCGTGGACCCGCGGGTGGCCGGCGTTGCCGCCCAGCGCGTGGCCGAGCTCCTCGTGGAGTTCGGCGGCGGGAGGATCGATGAGGCGAACTCGGATTACGATCAGACTACTCTGCCCGAGCCGCTCACCTTCGACATCTTCGAGGTCGCCCGCCTCACGGGCCTCGACCTCGGCCGCGAGCGGATCGTGGAGATCCTCGAGCAGATCGGTTGCGCCGTGTCGGGCGACGACGCCCTGTTGGTCACCCCGCCCACGTGGCGACCGGATCTCACGGGCCCGGCGCACCTGGTCGAGGAAGTGGCCCGGCTGGTGGGCTATGACGAGATCCCGTCCTGGTTGCCGACCGCACCCGCAGGTGCGGGCCTGCGCCCGGCCCAGCGCCACCGCCGCGACATTAGCCGTGCGCTCGCCGAGGCCGGCTGGACCGAGGTGCTGTCCTACCCGTTCGTCTCCGCCGAGGCGTTTGCGAAGCAGGGCATTGCTGACGACGACGATCGCCGGCTCGCGATCCGGCTGGCCAACCCGCTGCAGGAGGAGGCTCCTTACATGCGCACCTCGCTCCTTGATTCGCTGTTGGAGACTGCGCGCATGAACGTGGCGCGCGGCAACCCGACCGTGGCGGTGTTCGAGGCCGGGGTTGTCACGCGGCCCACCGGCATTGCGCTGGCGGCGAATCCGGGCGTGGGCAAGCGGCCCGATCCCGAGGCGCTGGAGGCGCTCCTCGCCTCGATCCCGGCCCAGCCGCATCACGTGGCGGGCGTGGCAATCCCGGCGGTCACCCAGGCTGCGGCGGATCTGCCGGCCCAGACCTGGAACTGGCGCGACGCGGTGGAGGCGGTCAAGACCGCCGCCCGCACGATCGATCTCACGCTCGGGGTCGCGAATGCCGAGTACGCGCCATTCCACCCGGGCCGGTGTGCCGAGCTCGCCGTGGGCGGGGCCGTGATCGGGTATGCGGGCGAGCTGGACCCGCGCGTGTGCAAGGCCTTCGAGCTGCCCGCCCGCACGGTGGCCTTCGAATTCGACCTGGATGCGCTCATCGAGGCGCGTGGCGGTGATCCGATCACGGTGGGGCCCGTCTTCACCCATCCGGTGGCCAAGGAGGACTTCGCCCTCGTGGTCGATGAGCAGGTGACGGCCGCGGAGGTGGAAAAGGTGCTGGCTGAGGCGGCGGGGGAGATCCTTGAGGAGATCCGCCTCTTCGACGTTTACACCGGCGACCAGATCGACGAGGGTAAGAAGTCCCTCGCCTTCGCCCTCCGCTTCCGTGGGGATCACACCCTGCCTGCCGAGGAGATCGCCCAGGTGCGCAACCGGGTGATCAAGGCCGCGAAGAAGGCATTCGATGCGCAGCTACGGATGTGATTGCGGTTGACCGACACGCGGGCCCTGCCACTCGGCAGGGCCCGCGCCCATAGGATGGTGTTATGGCGAAGAACAAAGGTGCAACCCGGGCGCTCCAGGCCCTGAACTGGGCCGGCGTGGACTACGAGCTCATCGAGTACGAGCACTCGGAGCAGATGGACGGCGGTTACGCGCTCGACACCTCGCGCGTGCTCGGGATTGACCCGCACATGATCTTCAAGACGCTCATGGTGAGTGTGGATGGCCACCCCGTGGTCGCCGTCGTGCCCGCGTCGGGGCGGTTGAGCCTCAAGGCGCTGGCGAAGGCCGCGGGCGGCAAGTCCGCTGCGATGATTGCTCCGCACGACGCCGAAAAACTCACCGGGTACGTCACGGGCGGGATCTCGCCGCTCGGGCAGAACCGCCAGTTGCCCACGTGGATCGATTCCTCGGCGCAGACTTTGGATCGCTTGGTCGTCTCGGCGGGCAAGCGCACCCTGTCGGTAGCAATGAGCCCGACCGATCTGGCCGGGCTCACGCGGGCGCAATTTGCGCCGATTGGCACCTGATTACTTCATACCGCCGAAGAACTTCTCCCACGGCATGTCGAGCGGGGCATCCTTCTCGATGATCTGGTAGAGGTAGCGGCATAGCGGGAAGTCCTCGGGCTTGATCACGCCGCGCTCGGTGAGCGGCTCAAGCGCGCCGCCGATCACGCGGATCGCCTGGACGCCCTCGAGAGTCACGCCCTTCATCAGTGAGTCGCGCACCTCGGAGAACGGGACGCCCTCACCCACGAACGTGCCCGCCTTGACGTTGCGTCCGCCGGCGGAGGTGACATACATGTCGCCCACGCCCGCCAGGCCGTCGGCCGTCTCGGGCTTGCCGCCAAGCAGGGTCATGAACTGGCGAAGCTCGGTCTGGCCCTGGCCGAACACGGCCGCGTTGTAGTTGAAGCGCACGTAGCGGTCATCCTGCTTGCCTTCCTTGCGCAGGAGCCCGGCGCCGAGGCCGGCGGCGAAGGCGTAGATGTTCTTCGTGGCGGCGCCGATCTCGCACCCGCGGAAGTCGGTGGAGGTCCACACGTGGTAGTAGTCCGTGCGGAACAGGTCGGCCAGGTAGTCGAGCGAGTCCTGGTCCTCGCCGGCGAAGATGACGCACGTGTCGTGGTGGACGGCCACCTCGCCCGCGATCGACGGGCCCACAATCGCGTTCCAGGTCACGGAGTTGGCCAGGTCCTCGTCGAAGTAGGAGCGCAGCACGTCCGGGAGTAGGTGGAGCGTGCCGTCGTCGTCGGCCTCCATGCCCTTGGTGACGTTGAGGACCTTCATGCCGGGCCTCACCAGCTTGGCCAGGCGCTCGCCCGCCCAGCGCACGCCGAAGGAGTTGACGCCGGACATCGCCACGTCGGCGCCCTCGAAGGCGGCCTCGGCGTCCTCGAGCTGGTAAGCCACCACCTTGTCGTTGACCTTGAGGTCGAGGTCGGGGTGGACGCCCGTGGTCTGGATCGACTCGATGATGTCACGATCGAGGTGGGTGCCAACGAGGTTGACCTTGTGGCCGTTCTCCGTGAGCGGGAAGGTGAGGGCGGTGGCCATGATGCCGGCGCCGAGAATTGCGATGGTTGCCATTTAGTTCTCCTTCGAGGTGTAGGCCAAGATTGCCTCGGCCGTGTAGGTGTCGATAATGAATATTTGGGCAAGCTTGGCGCGGGCGGCCGCCACCATGGCGGGCGCCTTCTCCACCTCGCCGGCCACCGCCACCGAGAGGTGGGCCTGGGCGAGGTTGCGTAGCGGGTAGGCGATCGTGCGCCGTTCGAGCTGGGCGGAGATGGGGTTCCCGTCGGCGTCGACGTAGTGGGAGAGGATGTCTCCCACCGAGCCCTTGCGCCGCAGCATGTCGATGGTCTCTTCCGGGATGAATCCCGATTCGACCAGCACGGACTCCTTGGAGACCGTGCCGGGGGAGTAGACGACGAGGTCCGCTCCGGCGGCGCCCTCGAAGATCCGGGTGATGGAGGGTTCGGCCATGAGCTGCGGGCCGAGGTCCGGGTTGCCGATGATCGTGGGGGCCGGGAGCGTGAACGCGGTGCCGGGGGCCTTGCGTGCCATGGCGGAGATGGAGGATGAGACCTCGTTGTCGCCGTGGTGGGTGGGCCCGCCGTTCGTTTGGTAGACGCGGATGCCGGGTGACCAGTGCTCGGGCAGCGCGGTGGCGAGCGCGGTCATCGTGCGCCCCCAGGCCACGGCGAGGGAGCGGATGGGCGCGCGGCTCATGAGGAACTGGGCGGTGGCGCGGGCCACCACCTGGCGCCCGTCGCCGTTCTTCGACGGCACGACGATCGCGCGCTTGAGTCCCAGCTGCTCGGCGATTTGCATCTCGAGGTGGTGGGTCTGGATGCGCGGGTGGTTGATCGTGATGGTGACGAGCCCGGTTTGGCGTGCCTCGTCGATGAGGCGGCCGATCGTCCAGCGGGTGTATCCCAGGCGTGTGCCGATGGCCTGTTGGGTGAGGCCCTCCATGTAGTAGAGGTAGGCGGCCTCGAACATGAGGTCATCGCGAGACGAATGCGGCATTGCTTTCTTCATGTCTTGAGTTTCTCAACAATCCACTCATATGGGTAGGGTTTTACATAAAGGGCTCTTAAGTGCACTGGGTTCGGTGTCTGTTCTCACAGTGGACGCCAGTGGGGAAAGATGCGCCGGAGCGTATAGTTATACGTATGACGTACTCTGTTGCTATCGCTGGCGTCACCGGATATGCAGGTGGCGAGGTCGCGCGCGTACTCGCCGCACACCCTGACATGAAGGTCGCCACCGTCGCCGCACACAGCTCGCGCGGCACGCTCGGTGAGCACCAGAGGCACCTGTGGCCATTGCGACACCTTGAGATCCAGTCGCTTGAGGCGGAGGTGCTCGCTGATCACGACGTCGTCGTCCTCGGCCTTCCCCACGGCGCGTCGGCTGCGATCACGGCACAGATCGAGCAGATCAATCCGGACGCCCTCATCATTGACCTCGGCGCCGACCACCGGCTGACCGACCCGGTGGCCTGGGAGCGCTACTACCACTCGGAGGCGGCCGAGGCGTGGACGTACGGCATGCCCGAGCTCATCCGCGCCACGGGGCTCACCCAGCGTGAGCTGCTCGCCGCGACGCGCCGCATCGCCGCCCCCGGCTGCAACGCCTCGGCCGTTACCTTCGCCGTCCAGCCGGCGATCGCCGCCGGGCTGGCAAGCGGGGAGGACATCGTGGCGATCCTCTCAGTGGGCTACTCGGGTGCGGGTAAGTCGCCCAAAACCCACCTGCTGGCCTCCGAGGCCATCGAGTCGGCCACGCCCTACGCCGTGGGCGGCACCCACCGCCACATCCCAGAGATCGCGCAGAACCTCATCACGGCCGGCGCGCCGACCGTGAGCCTGTCCTTCACCCCCGTCCTCGTGCCGATGTCGCGCGGCATCCTCGCCACGGTCTCGATCCCGGTGGAGGGCGTGAGCCCGGAGCGCGTGCTCGAGGCCTACCGGGGCGCCTACGCCGACGAGCCCTTCGTCACGTGGTCGCCCGACTGGCCTTCCACGGGCATCGTGGCGGGCTCCAACCTCGCGCTCGTCCACGCCGAGCTCGACGCCGACGCGCGGCGCATCACCGCGATCTGCGCGATCGACAACCTGGTCAAGGGCACCGCCGGGGCGGCCACCCAGTCGATGAATCTGGTCCTCGGCCTTCCCGAAACAACCGGCCTGTCCCAAATTGGAGTAGCGCCATGATTCTCTTTACCGACACCGCCGCGGACGTCCAGCCCCTCGGCGTCACGGCCCCGCAGGGCTTCCGGGCGGCGGGCGTGCGCGCGGGGCTGAAGAGCGCCGGGCGCGACGTCGCGCTCGTCGTCAACGACGGCCCGCAGCCGACCTCGGCCATGGTCCTCACCTCCAACCGCGTCTACGCCGCGCCCGTGCGTTGGATGAAGCAGATCGCAGGCGGCACGCAGACCGCCGCCGTCATCAACTCGGGCGGTGCGAACGCAGCCACCGGCCAGCCCGGCTTCGAGGACACGGTGACCACCGCCCGCCATACCGCGGCCATGCTCGGGCGGGAGCCCGAGGAGGTGGCAGTGTGCTCCACCGGGCTCATCGGCGAGCGCTTGCCGATGAGCAAGCTGCTCGCGGGCATCGCCGACGCCGGGGCTCACCTCAGCACTGACGCCGGAGCCGATGCCGCCGAGGCGATCTGCACCACCGACACGGTCAGCAAACAGGCCGGTATCGCCGGGCCGTACACGATTGGCGGGATGGCCAAGGGCGCGGGCATGCTCGCCCCGGGCATGGCCACGATGATCTGCGTCATCACCACCGACGCGGTGCTGACCAATGCGCAAGCCCAGGAGGCACTGGAGGCCGCGGTGGCGGCGTCGTTTAACCGGATCGACTCCGACGGGGCAATGTCCACGAACGACACGGTGCTCCTGCTCGCCAGCGGCGCCTCCGGCGTCGTGCCCGAGGACTTCACGGGGCAGCTTACGGCGGTGGCCCAGTCGCTGGCGCGCCAGCTCATCGCGGACGCCGAGGGCGCTTCGCACGACGTGCTCATCCGCGTGGTCGGTGCCAGCTCGCAGGAGGCCGGGCTCGCGGTGGCCCGCGCCGTGTCCCGCTCGAACCTGCTCAAGGCCGCGATTTTCGGCAACGACCCGAACTGGGGGCGCGTCATTGCCCAGGTGGGCACCGTCCCTGCGGACGTGGCGCCCTACGACGCCGACGCGCTGGACGTGTATTTCAATGGCGTGCAGGTGTGCCTGGCCGGGGGTGTGGGCGAGGACCGGACCCTGGTGGACCTGGCCTCGAACCGGGAGGTCGCGATCGAGATCGACCTGCATGCTGGAGAGGAGGTCGTTGAGCTGTGGACCAACGACCTCACGCACGACTACGTCCACGAGAATTCGGCATATTCGACATGAGCATCTTGAATCGCCTGGCCGGCGCCCAACAGAAGGCCGAAATCCTCATCGAGGCCCTGCCCTGGATCAACGAGTTCGCAGGGCACCGCGTGGTAGTCAAGTACGGCGGCAACGCCATGATCAACGACGAGCTCAAGCGGGCGTTCGCCAAGGACATCCTCTTCATGCACTCAGTTGGCCTGTACCCGATTGTGGTGCACGGCGGCGGGCCGCAGATCAACTCGATGCTCGAACGCGTGGGCATCCAATCCGAGTTCCGCGGCGGGCTGCGCGTGACCGACCGCGAGACGATGAATGTGGTGCGCATGGTTTTGACCGGCCAGGTCCAGCGCGAGCTGGTCTCCCTGCTCAACGTGGACGGGCCGCGCGCGATCGGCTTCTCGGGCGAGGACGCGGGCTTGCTGTCCGCGCGTCGGCGTAAGGCTGAGGTCGGGGGCAAGAAGATCGACATCGGGCACGTGGGCAACATCGTCTCCATCAACGTCGCCTCCCTCGACCACATGCTTGCCTCCGGACACATCCCCGTCATCTCGACCGTGGCCACCGACGTCGACAACCCCGAGGACGTGCTCAACGTCAACGCCGACACGGCCGCGGGAGCGATCGCCGACGCCGCCGGCGCGGATAAGCTCATCATCCTCACCGATGTGGAGGGCCTCTACCTCGACTGGCCGGACAAGTCCTCACTCGTGTCCGAGATCCACCCCGACGACCTGCGCGCCCTCCTGCCCTCCCTCGATTCGGGGATGAAGCCGAAGATGGAGGCAGCGCTGAAGGCGGTGGAGCGCGGCGTGCCCAAGGCGCATATCATTGACGGGCGGATGGCTCATTCCATCCTGCTCGAGATCTTTACCAACGCCGGCATCGGCACCCAGGTCACGGCCGCTGCCCCGCGCGGTGTGGTGGGCCAGAAGGAGGCCAAGTGAATCGCGACCTGTATCCCCAGCGGATGATGAACGCCTTCGGCGATCCGCAGCTGGTCATCGACCGTGGCGAGGGCGTCTACGTCTTTGACGAGGAGGGCAAGCGCTACCTCGACCTGCTCGCTGGTATCGCCGTCAACGCCCTCGGCTACGCTCACCCCGCCATCACCCGCGCGCTCACCGAGCAGGCGGGCAAGGCCACTCACGTGTCGAACTTCTTCGCCACGGCCCCGCAACTCGAGCTGGCCGGCGCTATCCAGCGCATGCTGTCCGACGACGGCTACGTGGGCGCCTCAGCCCGCGTCTTCTTCTGCAACTCGGGCGCCGAGGCGAACGAGGCCGCAATCAAGATGGCCCGCCTGCACAAGCCGCGCGGCACGATCATCGCGCTCAAGGGCGGCTTCCATGGCCGCACGCTCGGCGCCCTGTCGATCACGCACAAGCCCGCGATCCGTGAGCCCTTCGAGCCACTCGGAGGGAACGTCCTCTTCATCGATCCCACGATCGAGGCCCTCGAGGCCGCTTTCGACGACGACGTGGCCGCCATTTTCGTCGAGACCATCCAGGGCGAGGCCGGCGTGGTTCCCCTCGAGGGTGACTTCCTGCGCCGCGCCCGCGCGCTCGCCGAACGCTTCGGGGCCCTGCTCGTGGTGGACGAGGTCCAGACCGGCGTGGGCCGTACCGGGCGCTGGTTCGCTCATTCGGGCATCGTCAAGGCCGACGTCATCACGATGGCGAAGGGCCTGGGCGGGGGCGTGCCGATCGGTGCCGTCGTCGGAATTGAAAAGACCGGGCGCCTGCTTACCCCCGGTAGCCACGGCACCACGTTTGGCGGCAACCCGCTGGCGTGTGCGGCGGCGAACGCCGTGGTGGGCGAAGTGGCGGGGCTCTTCGAGCACGTACGGGCTACCGGGGAGTGGCTGCGCGGCCATCTCGAGGCGCGGGGCTTCGAGGTGCGCGGGGCGGGACTGCTGCTCGGCGTCGTCGTCGAAAACGCCCCGGCTCTCCAGACGGAACTGCTGGAGAAGGGCTTCATCGTCAACGCGCCGAACGCCACCACGATCCGGCTGGCGCCGCCGCTCATCATCACGCAAGATGAATTGGCACCTTTCATCGAAGAAATGGAGACACACTCGTGACAGGAACCATGGTGACCAAGGCGGCCCGGCTCGCCCGCATCATCACGATGGTCGAATCCCAGCCCATCGGCTCGCAGGCCGAGTTGCGGGCGCTGCTGGCCGACGAAGGCATCATCGTCACCCAGGCTACGCTCTCGCGAGACCTCGACGAGTTGCAGGCACGCAAGGTTCCCGACGGCGCCGGCGGGCGCTACTACAAGATCCCCAGCCCCGGGGTGGCCGGAGAGGCTGACGCACCCGCGGGCTTCCACCTGGAGCGCTGGGCGCGCGAGGTCATGGTGTCGGCCAAGTCGGCCGGTAACCAGATCGTCCTTCGCACCCCGCCCGGGGCGGCCCAACTACTGGCCTCGGCGCTGGATCGCGCTGTGCTCGACGGCGTGCTCGGCTGTATCGCGGGTGATGACACCGTGCTCATCATTACTGAATCCACCAAACGTGCCGACGAGCTGCTGAGCCACCTCATCGACATCGCCCACTCTTCCTCAAATAACTAGAAAGGTTCATCATGGCAAAGGAACGCGTAGTCCTCGCATACTCAGGCGGGCTCGACACCTCGGTGGCGATCGGCTGGATCGCCGAGCAGACCGGGGCGGAGGTCGTCACGGTGGCGGTCGACGTCGGGCAGGGCGGCGAGGATCTGGAGGTGGTCCGCCAGCGAGCCCTCGACTGCGGTGCCGTGGAGGCCTACGTGGCTGACGCCCGCGATGAGTTTGCCGAGGACTACTGCATGCTCGACCTGCAGGCCAACGGCCTGTACATGGAGGCCTACCCACTCGTGTCGGCGCTGTCCCGCCCGGTGATTGTTAAGCACCTGGTCACGGCGGCCCGCCAGTTCGGCGCGGAGACCGTGGCCCACGGCTGTACCGGCAAGGGCAATGACCAGGTGCGCTTCGAGAACGGCATCACTTCGCTCGCCCCGGACATGAAGTGTCTCTCGCCCGTACGCGACCTGGCGCTCACCCGCGAGTTCGCGATCAACTACGCCGAGAAGCACAACCTACCGATCGAGACCACGAAGTCCAACCCGTTCTCCATCGACCAGAACGTGTGGGGCCGCGCGATCGAGACCGGCTACCTCGAGGACCTGTGGAACGCGCCCACGAAGGACGTTTATAACTACACCGATGACCCGGCCTACCCGCCGCTTCCGGACGAGGTCGTGATTACCTTCGAGAAGGGCATCCCGGTGCAGATCGACGGCCGGGACGTCACCCCGCTGCAGGCGATCGAGGAGATGAACGCCCGCGCGGGCGCCCAGGGCATCGGCCGGATCGACATCGTTGAGGACCGCATGGTCGGCATCAAGTCGCGCGAGATCTACGAGGCGCCGGGTGCGGTGGCGCTCATCACGGCTCACCGCGAGCTCGAGCGCGTGACGATGGACCGCGAGCAGGCGCGCTTCAAGGAGCGCGTGGGCCTGCGCTGGTCGGAGCTCGTCTACGAGGGCCAGTGGTTCTCCCCGCTCAAGCGCTCGCTTGACGCGTTCATCAAGGACACCCAGGAGTATGTGTCGGGCGACATCCGGATGGTCCTACACGGCGGGCGCGCCGTGGTGACGGGCCGCCGCTCGGATACCTCGCTGTACGACTTCAACCTGGCCACCTACGACCAGGGCGACACGTTCAACCAGTCGCACGCCCGCGGCTTCATCGCGCTAACCGGCCTCACCACCCAGCTGGCCGCAGCGCGCGACGTGAAGTTCGGCAAGGGCGAGGCGATGCCGAAGCTCAGCCTCTCCTAAGTGAAACGGGGGCGAAAGTGGCGCGGGAGACCGCGCCACTTTTGTTGCCCCCGCTACGGCGTGGCAGTGGGGTGGAGGATGGGCGCGCACGGACGTCACCAACGGCAAAAATAGGGAAAACCAACAGTCTGGCCCTTTTTCGGAGGTTAGGGTAGGCTGCCCTTGGTTAGCTCGCGGTTGATGTGCGCACACCACGCCGGCCGTTTTCACCGACCCGTTGGGTCCGAATTGATTGGAGATTACATGCGCGAACGTTTCGGACGCATAGTTGCCGCGCTATCATTTGGCGCGATCACAGCTACTGCGTTTTCGGCGATTCCGTCTGCGATGGCGGTATCACACCTCGACGAGGACATTGCACAATCGGCAGATGCATCGTGGCATTCCGTCATCGTCGTGATGGACGACCAGCAGGAGGCGGATGGTGCACCTGCGAGAACCACGCAGGAAAAGACTGACCACGTTGAGAATCTGGTCGATATGGCGGCAACCTCTCAGCAGGCCGTCCTTGTCGCGTTGGCCGAGGCGGAGAAGGCTGACAAAGCACAGAACATCGAGTCGCTGTTCGTGGTCAACGCAGTCACTGCCACAGTGACGAAGGAAGTCGCTATTGACCTGGCAAAGATGCCTGGCGTCAGCGAGGTCCTTGCTGATCAGAAGATCGAAGCCGATCCGGTGGTCGACGATTCCGGTGCTCGCATGTCGAGTGTCGATGGGTCTGCTCCCATGCACCTCCCGTGGAACCTTCGTCAGATTTCTGTCACCGAGGGCCTGCTCGGCGAGTATGCCGGCGAGGGCATCACGGTGGGAATCATCGACTCCGGTGTCGATATCACCCACCCGGCACTCAAGGATAAGTGGCGCGGAAACACTGGTGACAAAGCTGTGAGCTGGTTTGATACGGTCGGTTCGGAGACCGAGCCGGTCGATTCCACGGGCCACGGCACGCACGTTGCCGGTACGATCCTCGGCTCGGACCCGAGCGGGACCGGATCCCTTGGAGTGGCTCCCAAGGCAAACTTCATCGCTGCGCGAGTCTTTGACGAGAACGGCGATACGAGTGATTCGCAGCTGCTTAAGGCAATGGAGTGGATGCTCGCCCCGGTTGACAGCAACGGGGTCAAGCACCCGGAGCTCGCTCCGCGCGTCGTCAACAACTCGTGGGGGAGCTCGGCGGCCAACCACCTCATGCGCGATGCGCTCAAGGAATGGCGCAGTGCTGGTATTCTCCCGGTGTTCTCGGCCGGTAACCAGGACTTGAATAACTTTGGTGGCTCCGGCTCGATCAGCCAGCCTGGTTCCTTCCCGGAGGCGTTCGCCGTTGGCGCGCTGCGTTCCGACGACGTCGTGGCGAGGTTCTCGCTTCGCGGCCCGTCGCGGTACACCGATCAGGTCAAGCCCGATATTTCGGCACCCGGTGTCAACATCCGCTCGGGCTGGAATAAGCAGACGATGAAGATCTTGACGGGTACATCGATGGCTGCTCCGCATGTGACTGGTGTTGCCGCCCTCGTCTTGAGCGCCAACCCGAATCTCACGGTTGACAAGCTTGAAGAGATCCTGCGTCAGTCCGCTACGCCCCTAACCGATGCTCAGCACGTCGAGGCCCCCAACCACGCCTACGGCGCCGGTAAGGTCAACGCTGCCCTCGCGATTGATATGGCGAAGGTCGATTCCACCATCGGCACTGTCCAGGGCAAGGTCTACGTTCGCGGTGTCGATGCCGGTGCGCCGGTGATCACGCATAACCCCATCGGGGTTTTCTACCACGCCACCACAACTAACGTGACCGCACAGGTGGCTGACGACACCGGCATTGCTTCCGTTACTCTCAAGCTGGCTAACGCAACCGGGGAACGCACTGAGGCAATGACGCTTATCGAGGGCACGAAGGTTGACGGAACATATGGATTCGTCATTTCGCCGAACACGTTGAAGTCCGATGACGTTTCTTACCAGATCTGTGCCACCGACCGTACGGAGAAGGAAGCTTGCACGCTGGTGCACCGCTTCGAGCAGAAGGACGCCGTCACTGTCGGGTGGGCTGAGGACTTCGAGTCTGGCGTGGCCGGCTTCGAGATGAGCGGCGAGACGCCGATGTGGGCGTGGGGAAGGCCCGCAGAGTCGCTGAAGAAGCCGACCTCGGGCGAAAAGCTCGTGGGCGTTGGCCTCGACGGCAAGGGATACCCGGGCCTGTCGGACGCTGTGCTGCTGACCCCGCCGATCGGCCTGAAGGACGACCAGCCGGCAGCGTTGACCTTCAAGCACTGGTACGACCTCGATAACTATGCGTTTGCGGTGTACGACACCGCCGAGGTCTGGGTTGGCGAGGTCGGCTCCGATGGCGAAGTCACCTGGGAGACCAAGCCGCAGTTGCTGTTCAAGAACACGTCCGACTGGCAGCGCGGGTATGTTGACCTGACGAAGTATGCGGGCAAGACCGTCCGGGTCATGTTCGGCATGCGCGGCGCGTGGAAGTCCGAGCACGCCACCGCCGGCTGGTTCATCGATGACATGGCGCTCGAGGCGATCAAGACGACCACCGTTCCGAAGGTGGACAAGGAACTCGCGATCAACAAGTACGCCTCGGGCCGTACGGTGGTTGACTTTGCCCCGATTAAAGACGAGACGATCAGCGCCTACCGCCTATACCGCGCTCACGACGACGGCACTTTCACCCGCGTTCAGGAGCTCACCGGCTCGGATATCGGCAAGTACTCGGTCACTTTCGCTGACTATCCAACCCCACAGCAGGGCACGTACTCGTACTACGTGACTGCCGTGGCGGGCGAGGCTGAGTCGGAGCCGTCGGAGATTCTCCAGCGCACCTTCACGATGGGCAAGGAGATCAAGAAGTTCGACTTTGAATCGGATGCCCAGGGATGGACGTCCGAGTCGGATAAGGGCACGGTGTTCGAGCGCGGCGTCCCGGCGCTCGAAGATATCGATGCCTATGGCAAGGCTCCGACGAGCACGCAGATGCGTGGGAAGAACCCGGACAGCCCGAACGTCTTCGCGACCGTCCTCAATGACTATCGCAAGTCCAAGGCCACCTACACCCTGATCTCGCCGGCCCTGGATCTGTCCGCATACAGTGACGTCACCATGTACTGGCAACAGTGGTTCAACACCCGCGGTCGCGTCGGTCACGATGAGTGGAGCACCTATGATGACGACATCGCGCACATCTACGTGCGCCAGAGTGAGGGAGAGTGGAAGGAGATCTTCAAGCTCGACGAGGCGAAGGTCGACGAGAAGGATCCGGAGGACAAGAAGACTCAGCTCCGCACCGCGAACGCCTGGCATGTCGACGGCGTGAAGATCCCGGCAGAGTATCTTGGGGCAAAGACCCAGGTGAAGTTTGAGTTGGTATCCGGTAGTGAATTGACCGACTTCGCCGGCGGCTGGTTCCTTGATGACGTCATGTTCGCAGATACGGTGGACGCCACGGTTCCGCAACCGAAGCTGACGGCGTCGACCTCGCTTGCTCTTTACGACGGCGATGAGCTGACGCTACCGTCGCTGGCGCTCACGCAGGCAGTGACGGACGCTTCCGCTACCGCCACCGACTCGTGGGTGCCCGCGGTGGGGGCGACTGTTGAGTTCGCCGAGCGCGGTACGAAGGTGGCCACTGAGGCTGGCACCGGTGAATACTCGCTACGTAGCCATGCGGGTGAGGCCTCGCTCATTGCGAAGGCACCCGGTTACAAGTCAGCGGTCGAGACGCTGCAGCTGGTTGACGGCAAGGCGATTACCCAGGACTTCTACCTGGAGAAGGCAAACGCCCAGAACGTCACGTTCACCGTCAAGAACAAGTCCGGTGAGAGCGTTGCGGATGCGCGCCTGAGTGTGTACGCGAAGGGGAGCACGGCACCCGTGCTCGCGGAATCGGCGCCAGAGCCCGTGACGGCAGAGCTTTTGCCGGGCGATTACACTCTGCGCGCGGGCGCTCCTGGGTACGTGGAAGTTGACCTTCCCTTGACAGTGGAGGAAGTCCAGCCGGCTCATGTTGAGATCGAGCTTGCCCACGCGGTCGGCGGAGAGTCTTCCTGGACCTCCTACGACACTGGCAAGGCTGGCGCCGGACTCACTACACTCAATGAGGGCAAGACCGCCGCCGTGCGCTTCGACGCGGACGCCGACGCTCATGTCACAGCTGCCCGTTTCTTCATCTTCCGTTCCACCGTGGCACAGGAGTTCGAGTGGGCGCTGTGGGAGAACGATGACCGCGACGGCCTTCCAGGCCGCGTGCTTGTGGGCCCGATGAAGGCGAGAGTCGACGCCGGTGAAGGCGGGACCTGGGTGGAAGTCTCGACCCCGTACCCGATTCCGGTCCACGGTTCGTACTACATCTCTTACACACAGCTGGATGGCGGAAAGGACCGCATCAACCTGGGCGTGGATTCAAGCAGCGACGGCTCGGAGCACAATTTCAAACTGATCAATGATGCCTGGGTGAGCCCTGACGAAAACGGTCAGTTCATGATCAACGCTCAGGTGATGAGCGTGACACCCGACCAGCCGGGTGAGCCGGATAACCCTGGCACGACCGATCCGGGTGAGCCGGATAACCCTGGCACGACCGATCCGGGTGAGCCGGATAACCCTGGCACGACCGACACCGAGCCGCCGGTGTGTGCGGCAGTGGATCGTCCATCGATTCCGGCTAATGGCACGGGTCTGTTGGGCGAGTTCACTGGTGATCGTTTTGCTGACCTGTGGGCGGTTGATCGTGAGGGTAACCTGCGCCGGTACCAGGGTGGCGCAAGTGGCGCGTTCTCGGGTGGTGCGATCGTGGATTGCGATGCTGGCCACTTCACTTCGATTGTTGCTATTCCGGATAAGAATGGTGATGGTCGTGGGGATGCGCTGGTGGGTTATCCGGATGGGAAGATGTTCTTCTACTACTCTCAGGGTGATGGTTTCCTGACTCAGGGCTCGCAGGTGGGTCATGGCTGGACAAACATGGACAACATTGTCTATGCCGGCAAGATGGGCTCGACCCAGACGGAGTATGTGGTGGCTCGCCACGTGCCGAGCGGTGATCTGTACCGCTACGTGCTGACCTCGCGGGGGATGAAGTCGGGTGTGAAGATCGGTCACGGGTGGGGGGCGATGAACGTCATTCTTGGCCCTGGTGATATGAACGGGGATCGGAATGCTGACATCGTCGGTATTCGTTCTGATGGGAAGATGTTCTTCTACGCCGGTGATCGTGAGGGCCAGATCAAGCTCACGGGCCAGATTGGTCATGGGTGGCAGAACTTCGTCGATGCCGTGATTCCTGGTGATGTCAATGGTGATGGTCGTTTTGACCTGGTTGGTATTCGCGAGGATGGCAAGCTCTTTACCTACTTCAATATAGGTAAGGGGTATTGGAATGCCCCGGTTGAAGGAGGCCATGGGTGGCATAACATCGCGTTGATCGGCTAGCACGGTCAACACTAGGGCGGGGGCTCGCGGACGGAGCCCCCGCCCTCTTCTTTACCCGGGTTGGCCGACAGAAGTCGTGAATATACCGGCTGCCGATTTCTATATGGGCCCGATGAGCAGAAGACTCACAAGTTGTGTCGAAGAGCTGCGCATAATGGCAGTCTCAGAGCGGCATTCCGCGCAGGTCGGTGCCAAGGCGCCGGTAGGCCACCGGCACGAGCGCGGCGCACCAGATGAGGCCGAAGGCGCCGATGGCCACGGTGGCCCACAGGCCCGCGCGCAGGCTCACGGCGGCCGTCATGCCCGACACCACGAACGGGCCCGCCGCGGTGCCGATCGCCACGATCGACTGCCAGATCCCGAGGAAGGCAGCGCGGTTGGTGATGGGGGACAGGTCGGCGCCCATCGTCATGACGATCCCGGCGCCAAATCCGTTGCCAAAGCCGAGGATCGCGGCGCCCACCACGAAGCCGAGCGGTGTGGTCCATAGGATCATGACCACGATCCCGATCGGCATGAAGACGAGGGAGGGCAGGAGCGCCCAGTGCCGACCGCGCCGATCCATAAGCGAGCCGGAGACGATGAACATCAGGGTATCGAGCAGGGCTGTCACGGCGAAGGTGGCGGTGACGAAGGTGGGCTGGAAGCCGAGGAAGGTCCCCCACAGTGGCACGATGACCGAGCGGTTGGCCCGTAGCACGTTGAGGCAGTTGATGCCGATCCCGAGGATGATCGTGGCCAGCTTCGAGCGGTGTTCGAGCCCGCGGCTTCCCTCCTCGCTCTGGCCGGCGGAGACGCGCTTGCGCTCGGCGGCCGGGTCGGGCACCACGTAGGCGACGATGAGGGCGAGAGCCAAGAAGATGAGCAGGATGTTGAAGATGAACACGGACTGCAGCGCCCACGCGGTCAGCAGGGCCGTGGCCACCAGCGGGCCGATGAGCTGGCCGATCCGGATCATTCCGCCGAGCGTGGACAGGCCGCGGGCCCGCCACATGGGTGGGATGGACTCGGCCAGGTAGGCCTGCCGCGCGAGCGACCACGAATTCGAGCCGACCGCCAACAGGGCGATAGCGAGCACGAAAACAGCGCGGGACGGCGTCGTGCCCGGGTACGCCCACGTCCACAGCAACCCGCCAAGCGCCACGAGCGCGGCGCCCGAGCCGGCGATGAGCGCGGACTTGTCGCCGATCCGCGCGATCAGCTTGCCTAGCAGCGGGGAGATGACGATCGAGACGAAGCCGAGCACGCCCACGGCTGCCGAGGAGCCGGCCTCGTCGAAGCCGACGTCGAGCGCGGCGAGGGCCAGGACGGGCATGACCGTGCCCGAGCAGATCGCGAAGATGAGCGCCGGCAGGTAGATGGGCAGGATGAGGCGGGTGATCGGGTTGCGATCGAGGAACTTAGCCAAGGTCGTGGCCCAGGGTTGCCACCATGACTGCCTTGATCGTGTGCATGCGGTTCTCGGCCTGGTCGAAGACCACGGAGGCGGCCGAGGAGAAGACGTCGTCGGTGACTTCGAGCGCGTCCATTCCGGTGGCCTCGTAGACCGCACGGCCCACAGCCGTGTTGAGGTCGTGGAAGGCGGGCAGGCAGTGCATGAAGATCGCCTCCGGGCCGGCAGCCGCCATGAGCGCGGCGTTGACCTGGTAGTCGTGCAGCGCCTCGACGCGCTCGTTCCACACGTCTTTGGACTCGCCCATGGACACCCACACGTCCGTGGCGACCACGTCGGCGCGCTCGACCGCCCCCACCTCGTCAGTGATCGTGATCCGGGCACCCGTCTGCTCCGCGAACTCCGCCGCGATGCGCTGGGCCTCGGCGTCGGGCTGGAAGGCCTGCGGCGCCACAATCCGCACGTCCATCCCGAGCATCGCGGAGGACACGAGCAGGGACCGGCCCATGTTGAAGCGGGCGTCTCCCACGTACACGTACGTGACGTCCTCGAACGGCTTGTCGACATGTTCGGCGATGGTGAGCGCGTCGGCGAGCATCTGGGTGGGATGCCATTCGTCGGTGAGCCCGTTGTAGACCGGCACGCCGGACCAAGCGGCCAGCAGTTCGACGTCGGACTGGTGGGCGCCGCGGAACTCGATCGCGTCGTAGAAGCGCCCGAGCACGGCCGCGGTGTCCGCGTAGCTTTCCTTGTGGCCGATCTGGGACGTGGTGCCGTCCAGCATGGTGACGTGGGCGCCCTGGTGGTATGCCGCCACCTCGAAGGCAGTGCGCGTGCGGGTGGAGGTCTTTTCAAAAATGAGTGCGATCGTCTTGCCCACTAGGCGCTGGACCTCACGCCCCTCGTAGCGTTGCCGCTTGAGGTCGGCTGCCAGTTCGATCAGCGCGCGCCACTGCGCGGGGGTGAAATCGGCCTCTTTGAGGAAGGAACGTCCGTGAAGTTCATGCATGTGGCCAGTTTATCCGCACGCACGCCCACGGGCGCGAGATTTCACCCCCGCGCGGGGGCCAATCATTCTGGTCAGACGGTTCCGGGCTGGGACTTCGCCGGGCCGTCTGGGTAGCCGTCCGGGTTATTGGACTGCCAGCGCCACGTGTCCTCGCACATGTCCTCGATCGTGAGCTCGGTCTTCCAGCCCAGCTCCTCGAGCGCGCGCGTGGGCTCGGCGAAGACCTCGTCGCGGTCCCCGGCGCGCCGCGGTGCGACCTCCTTGGCCAGCTCGTGCCCGCACGCCTTCTCGAAGGCGCTCACCAGCTCGAAGACGGAGGTGCCGCGCCCGGTGCCGAGGTTCCAGATTCGCACGTCCCACGGGCCGTCCATCATCTTTTCCAGGGCCACCACGTGGGCCTTGGCCAGGTCCACCACGTGCAGGTAGTCGCGAATGCACGAGCCGTCGCGCGTGGGGTAGTCGTCACCAAAGATGAGCAGCTTCTCCTGGCGGCCCGCGGCGACCTTCGCCACGGCCGGCATGAGGTTGTTCGGGATCCCGAGCGGGTTTTCGCCGATGCGTCCGGACTTGTGGGCGCCCACGGGGTTGAAGTAGCGCAGCAGGCCGAGTTTGAAGCCGTGGGCGTGGGCGATGTCGGTGAGGATGCGCTCGCCCGCCACCTTCGTGTAGCCGTAGGGGGAGAGGGAATCGAGGTGCTTCTCATCCTCCAGGAGCGGGAGCGGCACGTCGCCATAGACCGTGGCCGAGGAGGAGAAGACGATCTCCTTCGTGCCGGCGGCGATCATGGCCCGGGTGATGGAGAAGGTGGTGTTGAAGTTGTTCTCGTAGTAGTCGAGCGGCTTTTCCACCGATTCGCCCACGGCCTTGTAGCCGGCGAAGTGGATGACGGCGTCCGGGCGGGTCTTGAGGAAGATCTGGCGCGTGAGCTCGGGGTCGGCCAGGTCCGTCTTATACCATTCGAGGGAGCGCCCGGTGAGTTCCTCGAGGCGGTCGATCACGGTTTCTTTGGAGTTGGAAAAGTTATCGACGATCACGGGTTCGTGGCCCGCGGCGACCAGTTCCACGACAGTGTGCGAACCGATGTATCCGGCTCCACCTGCGACCAACACCTTCATTGCTCTTCCCTTCTCTCGGTGTGTCTTCTATCCTACTCCCGGCGAAGAATGCCCGCACTGGCCTGGCTTCTTTGGCATGATAAATGCATGGAACATCTGGCTTTATGGGGCGGCCGTTTTAGTGGCGCGCCCGCGGACGCACTGACCGAGCTTTCCCGCTCCACTCACTTTGACTGGCGCCTGGCACGCTACGATATCGCTGGCTCGCGCGCGCACGCTCGCGCCCTGCATAAGGCCGGCCTCCTGTCCGACTCCGAGTTGTCCGGGATGCTTTCCGCCCTCACGCTTCTCGACGACGACGTCGCCTCTGGTGCGTTCGGCCCTCGGCCCGACGACGAGGACGTCCACACGTGCCTCGAGCGCGGCCTCATCGAACGCGCCGGTGCGGAGCTCGGCGGGAAGTTGCGTGCCGGGCGTTCGCGCAACGACCAGATTGCCACCCTCATCCGGATGTACTTGCGCGACCAGGCCCGCCACATCGGCGGCCGGCTGCTCGACGTCGTCGACGCCCTCATGGCCCAGGCCGAGCGCGCGGGGGAGGCGATCATGCCCGGGCGCACGCACATGCAGCACGCCCAGCCGGTGCTCGTGGCCCACCAGCTGCTCGCGCACGTGTGGCCGATGCTTCGCGACGTCGGCCGGCTGGTTGATCTTGACATGCGGCTGTCCGAGAGCCCGTACGGTTCGGGGGCGCTGGCCGGCAACACGCTCGGCATGGACCCGCAGGCCGTGGCGGCGGACTTGGGCTTTGCCACGAGCTCGCCGAACTCGATCGACGGCACGTCCGCGCGCGACCTCGCCTCTGAATTCGCTTTCGTCATGGCGCAGATCGGCATCGACCTGTCTCGTATCAGCGAGGAGATCATCATCTGGAACACGAAGGAGTTCTCCTTCGTCACCCTCGACGACGCGTTCTCCACCGGATCGTCGATCATGCCGCAGAAGAAGAACCCGGACGTGGCCGAGCTCGCCCGTGGCAAGGCCGGCCGCCTCATCGGCGACCTCACTGGTCTGCTCGCGATGCTCAAGGGCCTGCCGTTGGCCTACGACCGCGACCTGCAAGAGGACAAGGAGCCCGTGTTCGATCAGGTGGACACCCTCGACGTGCTGCTGCCCGCCGTGGCCGGCATGATCGCCACGATGGAGCTCAACTATGAGCGGATGGCCGAGCTCGCCCCTCAGGGCTTCTCGCTCGCCACCGACATCGCCGAGTGGCTCGTGCGCCAGGGCGTGCCGTTCCGCGAGGCCCACGAGATCTCGGGCGCGTGTGTGGCCACGTGCGAGAAGCGCGGCATCGAGCTGTGGGACCTCACAGATGACGACTTTGCCCGGATCGACTCGCGCCTCACGCCCGCTGTGCGCGAGGTGCTGAGCGTCGAAGGATCCGTGGCCGCGCGTCGTGGGCGAGGAGGAACCGCGCCCGAGCGCGTGGCCGAACAGCGCCAGGAGGCCGCACGCCGCGTGTTCGAGCTACGCGAATTCACCAACTCCCGCGTTCACGCCCGCTAAACGCCGCTAACCACGACGGTCGCCCGCCTGAAGCGCCAGGCGGGCGACCGTCGTCGTTGGCTCAATTGAGCGGCGGGAATTCCTCGAGGGAGAACACGCGCTCGAGGGGGAGGTCGAAGAATGCGGCGATGCGCAGGGCCAGGTGGAGGGAGGGGGCGTACTCGCCGCGCTCGAGGTAGCCGATGGTCTGGTAGTGGACGCCCATCGCTTCGGCGAGCTCGCGCCGGGACACGCCGCGGTCCGTGCGCAGCAGCGCGATCCGGTTGTATACGACGTCGTCCTTCATCAGATTCCCATGGTGTTCTTCAGGTTTTGCTGGGCGCGGGCCACCGTGCCCAGGCTGACCTTGCTAAAACTCAAGACTATCGCCTTGCGCGCCACGATCATGCCAAGGAAGAACCACGCGGCGAGCACACCGCTGGAGAGAGCCACGTTCTCGGCCCCGCCGAGGAAGACCCAGCGTGAGACCACGCCGCCGTGGTAGATCGGCAGCACCTTTGAGACAGCCTGGAGCCAGCCGGGCAGGGGGTCGAGGGGGAAGAAGATCCCCGAGATCGCCATGAAGCCCATGAAGAGGAGCATCCCGATGATGAGCGCCGTGGCGGTCCGCGTCAACGCGCCGATGATGAAGCCCAGCGGGGCCGTGGCGGCGAGCGTGAGGATGAGGAAGGGGATGGCGAGCGCTACCTTGTCCCACGTCAGGGCGAAGCCGGGGATAAAGAAGAGGGTGGCGAGGAGGAGCAGCACCTGGGAGACGAGGATGACGCCGGCCGAGGTGATCAGCTTTGCCGTGGACCAGATCTTCACGCCCTGGGGGAGCGTGCGCACCCGCAACAGCGTGCCGGCCATGTACTCGTTATATATCTCCGTCGCGATCTGGTAGGCCACCATCGCCGAGAATCCGACGAGTGAACCGGCGATGAGGTAGTGGCCCACGCTCACGTCCATGCCCTCGACCAAACCCGTCAGCCGCCTGCCGAGGAACGTCCACAGCGCCGGGATGATGAGGATGTTGAGAGCGGACAGGCCCAGGAGCTGCGGACGCAGATCCGCCAGAGCCTGAATCCTCACTGCCTTACCAAAGTGTGACATCGCTATCCTTTCAGTTGCGTTTGTGGCCGACCAGATCGAGGTAGGCGTCTTCGAGGGTGGGCCGGGTGATGGTCAGGCCGGTGATGGCCGACAGGTCGAGCGTTGCCACGAACTCTTCCACGTGCTCGGTGGGGTGGACGTGGCGCGTGTCACCCTCCACCCACGTCACCTCCGCCGGGCGCACGAACTTCTCGCGCAACTCGGTGGCGGTACCCTGAGCTGCGACTACGCCGTCGTTGATGATGGCGATCTTGGTGGAGAGCTTTTCGGCCTCCGGCAGGTCGTGGGTGGTCATGAGGACGCCGGTGCCGCGGTCGGCGGCGTCGGCGATGAGGTCGTGGATTTCGAGCTTGCCGGCCGGGTCAAGCCCGGTGGTCGGCTCGTCGAGGATGAGCAGGTCCGGTGATCCGATGAGCGCCGCGGCGAAGTCCGCCCGCCGGCGCTGGCCACCCGAGAGCTGCCCGAGGCGCTCGTTCTTTTTCCCGGTCAGCCCCACGCGCGTTAGCAGATCGTCGATGTCGCGGGTGGGCCGGCCCGCCGACTTGAAGGCATGCTCCATCCAGCCCAGCTGGTCGCTCACGCGCCACTTGGCGTGGTCGGTCCAGTGCTGCTGGACCAGCCCGATCCGGGTCCAGGTGGGCCCGTCCGTGAACACGGATACGGTTCCCGATACCGGGGCGTAGGTGCCGAGGATCACCTCGATGAGCGTGGTCTTGCCGGCGCCGTTGGGGCCGAGCACGGCGAGGAGTTCGCCGGCGTCGAGGCTGAGCGAGACGCCCTTCAACACCTCGTTCTTGCCGTAGGCGAAGTGTAGGTCGGTCACTGTCAGCATGAAACCTCCTTGTTGTCCTAACAGCTCTAACCGTAGTAGGAATACTACATCACGTCAACGACGTGCGCCGGACTGTCCGGACGCAGCGGCGGCGACGGCGTCGTGAACGCGGGTAGAATTGAGGCAAGAGAAGCAGTTGAGGCAAGATTGATGTGGTTCGCCGCCGCGGCGAGCGCAAAGGAAAGGGAATGAAGTGACGGACGTCCTCGAAGAACTGCAATGGCGTGGGCTCATCGCCCAAACCTCCGATATTGACGAGTTGCGCAAGGCGCTCTCGGAGGGGCCCGTGACGTTCTATTGTGGCTTCGACCCGACCGCGGCCTCTCTCCACCACGGCCACCTCGTGGCGGTCAAGGTCATGCGCCACCTGCAGATGGCCGGCCACAACCCGCTCGTGCTCGTGGGCGGCGCCACCGGCCTCATCGGCGACCCGCGCGCCAAGGGTGAGCGCCAGCTCAACACGAAGGACGTGGTGGCCGGGTGGGCCGAGGCGCTGCGCGGCCAGCTGGAGACCCTGCTCGACTTCGAGGGCTCGCACGCGGCCCGCACGGTAAACAACCTTGACTGGACCAACGAGCTGTCCGCGATCGACTTCCTGCGCGATCTTGGCAAGTACTTCCGCATGGGCACCATGCTGAACAAGGACATCGTGAGGCGCCGTCTCGAGTCGGAGGAGGGGCTGTCATACACCGAGTTCTCCTACCAGATCCTCCAGGCGAATGACTACCTCCAGCTCTACCGCCGCTACGGCTGTACGCTCGAGGTGGGCGGGGATGATCAGTGGGGCAACCTCGTGGGCGGGCTCGATCTCATCCGCAAGACCGAGGGGGAGTCGGTGCACGTGCTCACCAACCCGCTCATCACCAAGGCCGATGGCACGAAGTTCGGCAAGACCGAGGGTGGGGCCGTGTGGCTCAACCCCGACATGCTTAGCCCGTACAAGTTCTACCAGTTCTGGCTGAATACGGCCGACGAGGACGTGGTGCGCATGCTCAAGGTCTTCACGTTCCTCGATCGGGATCGGATCGAAGAGCTGGAGGCCGCAGTGGCGGAGCGCCCACAGGCCCGCGAGGCGCAGCGCGTGCTGGCCGAGGAGGTTGCCACGTGGGTGCACGGCGCCGAGGCCACCGAGCGGGCCAAGCAGGCCTCGCTCGTGCTGTTTGGCAAGGCTGAGCCGGCGGGTTTGGATGAGCGCACGCTACTCGACGCCACGGCCGAGCTGCCTTCTGCCGAGGCGCGCGTGGGCGACGCCGTGGTGGACGTGCTCGTTTCGCTCGGGCTGGAGAAGGGCGCGGGCGCGGCGCGGCGCACGATCGCCGGCGGTGGCGTCTACATCAACAACGTCAAGGTTGAGGACGCCGAGCGCGTGATTGACGCGGGCGACGTGTTGCCGGGTTCGCTCGTGCTTCTGCGCAAGGGGAAGAAGAACCTGACGGCGATCCGCGTGCTGTAGGACACTGTTAGGAAAGGCGCCGGGGGAGTCCCCGGCGCTTTTTCGTGCCTTGACCAGGTCAAAAGCCCTAAATTGCGGCACGGCGAAAACAATAATTTGATAATATCGAATCTAATAAGGGTTCCCTAAGAGAAAGTTGGCCATGACTATTAAACGACTCCTTGCCCTCGCGTCGGCTTCGGTCCTTGCACTGACCATGTCGGCATGCTCGCAGGAAGACACTGGTTCGGATTCCGACGGCAAGCTCACCATCGTCGCCTCCACCGGCTACCTCGGGGACGCGGTCAGGAACATCGCTCCCGACGCCGACCTCACCGTGCTCGTCGGCCCCGGCGGAGACCCCCACACCCAGGAGCTCACCACCTCTGACACCGCGAAGATCGGAAAGGCGGACCTGGTGGTGTGGACCAGCCACGACATGGAGCACAAGATGATGGCCCAGTTCGACAAGCTGGGCGACCGCCAGATCCCCGCGGGCGAGGCGATCCCCGAAGCAGACCTCCTTCCCTGGGAAGAGGACGGCCAGATCGAGGGCCACGATCCGCACATCTGGAACGACCCGGTGGCCTGGCAGCTCGTGGTGACCGCCACGGCTGAGAAGATCGCAAAGATCGACCCCGACAACGCCCAGACCTACCGCGACAACGCCGCCGAGTACAACGGCAAGATTCAGGCCATGCACGAGGCCGCCAAAGCCGAGTTCGACAAGATCCCCGCGGAGCGCCGCACACTCGTCACCGGCCACGACGCCTTCAACTACCTCGGACGCACCTACGGCCTCGAGATCCACGCCACCGACTTTGTCTCGTCTGAGTCGGAGATGTCGGCCGTGCAGATCAACGAGCTGGCCACCCTCATCGCCGAGAAGAAGCTCCCCGTCATCTTCGCCGACAACCTCAAGAACCCCGAAGTCATCAAGCACCTGCAGGACGCCGTCAAGTCCGCCGGTTGGGACGTGAAGATCGCCGACGAGGAGCTCTTCGCTGACACGCTCGGCGTGGAGGCCCCGGTCGACACCTACCTGGGCGCGTTCCAGCACAACGTCGACGCCATCGTCGCTGGCCTCAAGTAGTCCGCGACACCTTGATCGCCGGAAGGAGAAACAGTGCACTTAGAGATCTCATCCTTGACTGCGGGTTACCGCGACCGCGTGGTACTCCACGCCGCCAGCATGTCAATCGATACGGGCCAGATCATGGCCATCCTTGGACCGAACGGTGCGGGAAAATCCACGCTCATCAAGGCGGCTCTAGGTCTCGTTCCGCCTCTGGCGGGCTCCGCCTCCTTCTTTGGCGAGCCCCTTTCCACCGTGCGGCATCGCGTGGGGTATATGCCGCAGGTGGCTGCGGTGGACTGGGATTTCCCGGCCACCGTGGGCGACGTGGTGCTCATGGGCACCTACGGCAGGCTCGGGTGGCTTCGCCGCCCGAGCCGCGCCCAATACGTGCTGGCGGATGAGGCGATGGATCGACTCTCAATCACTGACCTCGCCGACCGCCACATTTCCGAGCTCTCCGGCGGGCAGAAGCAGCGAACCTTCCTTGCGCGCACGCTCGCCGGAGAGCCCGACCTCCTTCTGCTCGATGAGCCTTTCGCCGGCGTCGATATCGCCTCCGCGCTCGCCATCACCGACGTGCTCCGCGGGCTTGCGGCCGAGGGCCGAGCGATCGGCGTCGTGCATCACGACCTGGGAACGGTCAAGGACTTCTGCACCCACGCCACCCTCCTGCGCGAGGGCCGGGTGGAGGCGACCGGGCCGCTCGACCAGGCCTTCACGCCCGCGACCATCCACCGCGCCTACGGGCTGGCGGAGGTGATCCCGGAGTGAGCCTCGCTGAATTTTTTGGCACCTACGCCTTCCGCACCACCGCGATCGGCACGACCCTCATCGGCGCCCTCGCCGGCGCGCTGGGGGCAATCCTTTATCTGCGCCGGCAGTCGCTGGCCTCAGACGTCGTCGGGCATTCCTCGCTCGCCGGCGTCATCAGCGCCTTCGTGATTGCCACGTTGCTCGGCTTCGACGGGCGTTCCATCCTCGTATTGACCGTGGGTGGGACGATCGCCTCCGTCCTCGCACTCCTTTTGACGAACGCGATCGCGCACCAGCGGGTGGGGATCGACGCCGCCATGGCAATCTCGATGGCCATCTTCTACGGCGGGGGCATGATCGGCCTCTACCTCGTCAACCATTCCACCCTCCCGAACCGCGGCGGCATCGACAGCTACCTTTTCGGGAACGCCGCCACCATGCGCCAGGTTGACATCATCACCGTGGCCTTCCTCGGCGGGATCGCTATCCTCGCCCTCCTGGCCTTTTGGAAGGAAATCAAGCTCTACTGCTTCGATGAGGTGGCCGCCCAGGTCCAGGGCTTCGCGCCGCGGAAGATGGAGGCGCTCGTCATCATCACCACCACCGTGGCGATCGTGGTGGGAATCAAGGCCGTGGGCATGATCCTCGTGGTCGCGTTCGCGATCATGCCGCCGGCGGCCGCCCGCCAATTCACCACCTCGATGTCCGGGCTCGTGGCCGGCTCGGCGCTGATCGGGGGAGTCTCCGGACTCGTCGGGGCCTACTTCTCCGTGACCGCCGGGCGCGTTCCTACCGGCCCCGTCGTCGTTCTCATTCTCTTCGCCGTCTTCATCCTCGCCCTGGTCTTCTCCCCGCGGCGGATGTCGCGCCGACGCGCTGCGCGGGTTCGGAGGGCCGTCGCATGACATTCATTCTTTCTGTTCTCTTGCTCTCACTCACGACTGCGATCACGTGCGCCTTGCCGGGCACCTTCCTGGTGCTTCGCGGGCAGTCGATGTTGGTGGACGCGCTCTCGCACGCCGTCCTTCCCGGGATCGTGATCGGCGCGATCGTGTCTGGCAGCACGCATTCCCCGCTCATGACCTTAATTGCCACGGCGTGCGGGCTCATCGTCGTCGTCGGCGCGGACAAGCTCAAGGGCTCGGGGCTGCTTGCGGGAGATGCCAACCAAGGAGCGATCTTCCCCGCGCTCTTCGCGCTCGGAGTGCTGTTGCTATCCACGCGCCTATCCAACGTCCACATCTGCACCGACACCGTGCTCGTAGGCGACCTCAACCTCATGGCCCTACCCTCCGAGCACCTTTTGGTGGGCCGCCTCGACCTCGGTCCGAACATGATGTGGCTACTTTTGGGGGTGGCCGCGGTGAACGTGGCTTTCATGGTGGTGACTTACCGCGTGCTCCAGGCATCCACCTTCGACCGTGACTTCGCTGTCGTGTCAGGCATGCCTGTCAAGATCGTTGACACCGTTTTTATGATCCTGGTTGCCCTCACCGTGGTGGCGGCCTTTAACGTGGCGGGCGCGATCCTCGTTATTGCGCTCATGGTGGTGCCGGCTGCGACAGCGCTGCTGTTTTCGCGCAGCCTCAAGACTATGCTCGCGGCTTCCCTGGGGGTTGCGGCGGCTTCTGCAGTGGCTGGCTTCCTTATCGCCTGGCTCGCCGACGTTCCCACGACGCCGACCATGGCCTTCGTCGACGGCGTCATTTTCGTCGTCCTCATGTACCTCAAAGCGGCGCGCGAGAACCGTGCGCGCAAGGTGGCCGAGGGTGGTGTCTTCGAAGAACTGGCGGAATCTCGCGGTTTGAGGCTGTGACCAGTGACACCGTTCGTGAAATTGACGTCCGCGTCGTTCATGCGTAGAGTATCTATTCGTTGCCACGGAGAGCGGCACAAACCCAAAGACGCAAATTCTTGAGGTGAGTCGCGCTCGACGGAGTCAAGACCTCGAACGATTTTGACACTGAGCAACGGGAATGCTAAGCTAGCGTTCCTCCCTTCGGAAGTTACCGCTCAAACGGTGGTTTTCGGATGTGGGTGTGTTGTTTGATATCTCAATAGTGTGTCAGCTTTTTATGTTGTGTTTTTTGCAGCTGGCCTTTTTGGTTGGTTGTGTTTTTTGCCAGTTTTTCTGGTTGTTTGAGTCTGTTTGTCAGGCTTTCTGTATGGATCTTACTGACTGTTTGGTTGGTTTGGTTTTTTGTGGAGAGTTTGATCCTGGCTCAGGACGAACGCTGGCGGCGTGCTTAACACATGCAAGTCGAACGATGAAGCTACAGCTTGCTGTGGTGGATTAGTGGCGAACGGGTGAGTAATACGTGAGTAACCTGCCCTTGTCTTTGGGATAAGCCTGGGAAACTGGGTCTAATACCGGATATTCTGCTTTCATCGCATGGTGGGGGTTGGAAAGGGTTTCTGGATAGGGATGGGCTCACGGCCTATCAGCTTGTTGGTGGGGTGATGGCCTACCAAGGCGTCGACGGGTAGCCGGCCTGAGAGGGTGACCGGCCACATTGGGACTGAGATACGGCCCAGACTCCTACGGGAGGCAGCAGTGGGGAATATTGCACAATGGACGCAAGTCTGATGCAGCGACGCCGCGTGGGGGATGAAGGCTTTCGGGTTGTAAACTCCTTTCAGTACAGAACAAGGCCTTTTTGGTTGAGGGTATGTGCAGAAGAAGCGCCGGCTAACTACGTGCCAGCAGCCGCGGTAATACGTAGGGCGCGAGCGTTGTCCGGAATTATTGGGCGTAAAGAGCTCGTAGGCGGTTTGTTGCGCCTGCTGTGAAAGACCGGGGCTTAACTTCGGGGTTGCAGTGGGTACGGGCAGACTAGAGTGTGGTAGGGGTAATTGGAATTCCTGGTGTAGCGGTGGAATGCGCAGATATCAGGAGGAACACCGATGGCGAAGGCAGGTTACTGGGCCACCACTGACGCTGAGGAGCGAAAGCGTGGGTAGCGAACAGGATTAGATACCCTGGTAGTCCACGCCGTAAACGTTGGGCACTAGGTGTGGGGCCTTTTCCACGGGTTCTGCGCCGTAGCTAACGCATTAAGTGCCCCGCCTGGGGAGTACGGCCGCAAGGCTAAAACTCAAAGGAATTGACGGGGGCCCGCACAAGCGGCGGAGCATGCGGATTAATTCGATGCAACGCGAAGAACCTTACCAAGGCTTGACATACACTGCGATGTGCCAGAGATGGTGCAGCCTTCGGGGTGGTGTACAGGTGGTGCATGGTTGTCGTCAGCTCGTGTCGTGAGATGTTGGGTTAAGTCCCGCAACGAGCGCAACCCTTGTCCTGTGTTGCCAGCAATTCGGTTGGGGACTCACGGGAGACTGCCGGGGTTAACTCGGAGGAAGGTGGGGATGACGTCAAATCATCATGCCCCTTATGTCTTGGGCTTCACGCATGCTACAATGGCCGGTACAGAGGGTTGCGAGCCTGTGAGGGTGAGCTAATCTCTTAAAGCTGGTCTCAGTTCGGATTGGGGTCTGCAACTCGACCCCATGAAGTCGGAGTCGCTAGTAATCGCAGATCAGCAACGCTGCGGTGAATACGTTCTCGGGCCTTGTACACACCGCCCGTCACGTCACGAAAGTTGGTAACACCCGAAGCCCGTGGCCTAACCTTTTGGGGGGAGCGGTCGAAGGTGGGATTGGCGATTGGGACGAAGTCGTAACAAGGTAGCCGTACCGGAAGGTGCGGCTGGATCACCTCCTTTCTAAGGAGCCTCATGTGCCTGCGATCATGGTGGTTGTGGGTGTTGTTGTGGGGTTTTTAGTGGTTCGCAATGTGATTGGCTGGCATGCTGTTGGGGTGTGGGGTAACAGGCCCTGGCCACCCATGCGCAAGTTTTCAGGCTGTTTGTTTGGGTTTGTGTGTGGTGTTGGTGTGGTGGTTGAGAATTGTATAGTGGATGCGAGCATCTTTTGGTTTTTGTAAGTGTTTAAGGGCGTTCGGTGGATGCCTTGGTACACGAAGCCGATGAAGGACGTTGTAGCCTGCGATAAGCCTCGGGGAGTTGGCATACGAGCTGTGATCCGAGGGTGTCCGAATGGGGGAACCTGCCTGGAGTTGTTTCTGGGTACCGCCACCTGAATGTATAGGGTGGTTGGGGGTGACGCGGGGAAGTGAAACATCTTAGTACCCGTAGGAAGAGATATTCTGTGAGTAGTGGCGAGCGAAAGCGGATGAGGTTAAACCGGGTGTGTGTGATAGCTGTCGGGCGTTGCGCATTCGGGGTTGTGGGAGCCATGTGGCCTTACCGGCATGGGGTCGTGGAGTGATAAAGGTGTGGGGTAGGCGAATCAGTTGGGAAGCTGGACCGTAGTGGGTGATAGTCCTGTAGCTGAAACCTCATGCTCTCTTTGTGGTTGTCCCGAGTAGCACGGGGCTCGTGAAATCTCGTGTGAATCTGCACAGACCACTGTGTAAACCTAAATACTTCGTGTGACCGATAGTGGATAGTACCGTGAGGGAATGGTGAAAAGTACCCCGGGAGGGGAGTGAAATAGTACCTGAAACCGTGCGCTTACAATCCGTCAGAGCCTTCTTGGTGGGGGTGATGGCGTGCCTTTTGAAGAATGAGCCTGCGAGTTAGGATGTGTGGCGAGGTTAACCCGTGTGGGGTAGTCGTAGCGAAAGCGAGTCTGAATAGGGCGTTGTAGTTGCATGTTCTAGACCCGAAGCGAGGTGATCTAGCCATGGGCAGGGTGAAGCACGTGTAAGAGCGTGTGGAGGCCCGAACCCACTTCAGTTGAAAATGGAGGGGATGACCTGTGGTTAGGGGTGAAAGGCCAATCAAACTTCGTGATAGCTGGTTCTCCCCGAAATGCATTTAGGTGCAGCGTTGCGTGTGCTTGCTGGTGGTAGAGCGACTGGATGGTCGATGGCCCTTATACCGGGTACTGAGATCAGCCAAACTCCGAATGCCGGTTAAGTTGAGCGTGGCAGTGAGACTGTGGGGGATAAGCTCCATTGTCGAGAGGGAAACAGCCCAGATCATCGGTTAAGGCCCCTAAGGGTGTGCTAAGTGGGAAAGGATGTGGAGTTGCTGTGACAACCAGGAGGTTGGCTTAGAAGCAGCCATCCTTGAAAGAGTGCGTAATAGCTCACTGGTCAAGTGATTCCGCGCCGACAATGTAGCGGGGCTAAGTACACCGCCGAAACCGTGGCAACAATTTTTTTGTTGGGTAGGGGAGCGTCGTGCTTGAGGTGAAGCTGCCAGGTGACTGTGTGGTGGATTGAGTGCGAGTGAGAATGCAGGCATGAGTAGCGATTGACGGGTGAGAATCCCGTCCTCCGAATAACTAAGGGTTCCAGGGCCAGGTTCGTCCGCCCTGGGTTAGTCGGGTCCTAAGGCGAGGCCGACAGGCGTAGTCGATGGGCAACCAGTTGTTATTCTGGTACCGGCGAAGGACCGTCCATGCTGAAGCAGGGGATACTAACCATCCCTGCCCATTGCTAGCCCTTTCGGGGGTTGGTGGTGTGGTGGGCGTGGGACCTGATCTTGTTGTAGGCAAGCGTGTTAACAGGGGTGACGCAGAGTGGTAGCTTCCGCGTGGCTTATGGCTTGCCACGTTTAACAGCGCAGCTTGTTCCTTTGGCAAATCCGGGGAACGTATAAAGTGAGGCTGGATGATGAGACCGAATGGTCGAAGTAGAGTGATCCTGTGCTGCCGAGAAAAGCCTCGACGTGAGGTTCTAGCCGCCCGTACCCTAAACCGACACAGGTGGTTAGGTAGAGTATACTAAGGAGTTCGAGTGAATCGTGGTTAAGGAACTCGGCAAAATGCCCCCGTAACTTCGGGAGAAGGGGGGCCTGATCCTTGAAGCACTTTACGTGCTAGGGGTGATGGCCGCAGAAACCAGGGAGAAGCGACTGTTTATCAAAAACACAGGTCCGTGCGAACACGTAAGTGGATGTATACGGACTGACGCCTGCCCGGTGCTGGAAGGTTAAGAGGATCGGTTAGACTCTTTTGGGTCGAAGCTGAGAATTTAAGCCCCAGTAAACGGCGGTGGTAACTATAACCATCCTAAGGTAGCGAAATTCCTTGTCGGGTAAGTTCCGACCTGCACGAATGGCGTAACGACTTCTCCGCTGTCTCAACCGCGAACTCGGTGAAATTGCATTACGAGTAAAGATGCTCGTTTCGCGCAGCAGGACGGAAAGACCCCGGGACCTTTACTATAGCTTGGTATTGGTGTTTGGTACGGTTTGTGTAGGATAGGTGGGAGACTGTGAAGCTGTCACGCTAGTGATGGTGGAGTCATTGTTGAAATACCACTCTGATCGTGCTGGATGTCTAACCTTGGACCATGATCTGGTTCAGGGACAGTGCCTGGTGGGTAGTTTAACTGGGGCGGTTGCCTCCTAAATGGTAACGGAGGCGCTCAAAGGTTCCCTCAGCCTGGTTGGTAATCAGGTGTTGAGTGTAAGTGCACAAGGGAGCTTGACTGTGAGACTGACAAGTCGAGCAGGTACGAAAGTAGGAACTAGTGATCCGGCGGTGGCTTGTGGAAGCGCCGTCGCTCAACGGATAAAAGGTACCCCGGGGATAACAGGCTGATCCTGCCCAAGAGTTCATATCGACGGCATGGTTTGGCACCTCGATGTCGGCTCGTCGCATCCTGGGGCTGGAGTAGGTCCCAAGGGTTGGGCTGTTCGCCCATTAAAGCGGTACGCGAGCTGGGTTCAGAACGTCGTGAGACAGTTCGGTCGCTATCCGCTGCGCGCGTTGGAAACGTGAGAAGGGCTGTCCCTAGTACGAGAGGACCGGGACGGACGAACCTCTGGTGTGCCAGTTGTACCGCCAGGTGCATGGCTGGTTGGCTACGTTCGGAAGGGATAACCGCTGAAAGCATCTAAGCGGGAAGCCTGCTTCAAGATAACGTTTCCCAGACACATTAAGTGTTGTGAGGCCCCCTATAGACCATGGGGTTGATAGGCCAGACGTGGAAGCCTAGTAATGGGTGGAGCTGACTGGTACTAATTGGCCGACCACTTAAAAAACTTTTATAACTTGTTGTTCGCATCCGCTATACAATTCTGGGCCACCACACTAACCGGCCCAGATAACTGAATAAACCAACCGTTATGGTTGGCCCCGTTATTTTGACGGTGGCAATAGCGGTAGGGTAACGCCCGGTCCCATTCCGAACCCGGAAGCTAAGCCTACCAGCGCCGATGGTACTGCACTTGAGAGGGTGTGGGAGAGTAGGACACCGCCGTCACCAAACTTGATAGGGGGGTCTGGTCATAATTGTCCAGGCCCCCTCTCCTTTTTCATACCCCGAGCCCGACGCAACTCGTGAGTATATCGGGCTACTTTTTTCTAATCGGGTCTGGCAGGTGCCAGAGTCACGAGTTGTATCGCGAAGTGGTTTGCGCTGGGCAGGATGCTTCTGGTGGTCGTCACGGCGCGGCGGAGGACTCAAGCTTGACCGTCCGAAGCGGCGCCGTGTACGCTGCCGCACCCGCCGAGCGTCTGATCTACCGAGCAGCCGGTGTCATGCGTCTTACAGCGATCGATCGGATTCGCAGGCGCTATCTCCGGTAGGCTAGAAGCGTTGAATGCTGTTGTTTGAAAACTTAAACCGTGAGGAATCTATGTCTCAATACGATAACTCCGACAACTCCCAGCGTGGCGAGCGCCGTTCCTCTGGGTGGAACTCGGCCTCGAAGCGTTCCGGAGGTCGGCAAGGCTTTAGGTCGGATCGTGACCGTCAGGGCTCGTGGAACCGCGACCGTAATGATCGTAATGATCGGCGTGGTTCGTGGGATCGCGACGACCGCCAGGGGCGGCGCGATGATCGTGGTAATTGGAATCGCGACCGTAACGACCGCCGCGAGGGTAACTGGTACCGCGACCGCAGCGAGCGTCGTAACTGGGACCGAGATGACCGCGGTAGCAAACGTGGCAACTGGAGCCGCAATGACGACCGCAATGATCGTTGGGTTTCCTGGGATCGCAATGAGCGCTCCGAGCGCCGTAAGGATCGTCGTCCTTCCTACCGTGATGATCGGCGTGATGATCGTGGCAAATGGAACCGAGACCGTAACGACCGTCGTGATGGTAATTGGAGTCGGGATCGCAATGACCGCCGTGATGATCGACGGGGTAATTGGAATCGTGACCGGAACGATCGCAATGACCGCCGTGGGTCCTGGGATCGCGACGGCCGCCGGCACGGCAACTGGAATCGTGAACGAGACGAGCGCCGTGAGAAGCGTTTCGACGAGGCTGGCAATCAGGAGCAGGTCCGCCGCAATGTCGAGCAGGACAGGCTTGAGATCCCTGAATCCATCACGGCGGACGCGCTCGATGCCGGTGCACGCAAGCAGCTACGCTCGCTCAACAAGGACAACGCCGAGCGCGTTGCCCGCCACCTGGTTTACGCCGGCGAGATGCTTGATATCGACCCGGAGATCGCCTATGAGCACGCACGTGCCGCCTACAAGAGCGCGGCTCGCATCGATGTTGTGCGCGAGGCACTCGGCCTTACGGCCTACGCTACCGGGCGCTACTCGGAAGCGCTGCGCGAGCTACGCACCTACCGTCGCATGAGCGACGATTACACGCACGTTCCCCTTGAGGCCGATTCCGAGCGTGGCCTGGGCCGACCCGAGAAGGCGCTGCGCTTCATCGAGGGCATCCCGCTGCAGCGCCTTAAGGCGGAGGGACAGATCGAGTTGGCGCTGGTGACGTCCGGCGCGCGTGCGGAGACCGGAAACTCTGAGGGCGGCCTGTCCGTCCTGGAGAAAATCATCGTGGAGAATCTGCCGGAGGAGCTTGCCGCGCGCGTCCAGCTGATCAAGGCCGACCGCCTTGAGGAGCTCGGCCGCGCGGACGAGGCCGAGGAGCTGCGCGCCACCTGGGCGCCGATTTACGAGGGCGAGGGTGGCGACATCATGGTTGACCTCGACGACGTGCTTGACGATGTCGAGCCGGTCGCCGGAGCTGACACCACCTCGGATTCCTCCGATGAGGCTGAGTCCGCCGATGTGGAGGATCCTGAGGCCGATGAGGACTCGGAGCTCTCAGAGGCCCTCGAGGTTAACGATGCGACCGACTTCGAGGCCGAGCTTGAGGAGGAACTCGCCCAGGAGCTAGCCGACGAGCTGGAGGATAACGCCGACGAGGTCGTGCGCGATGAGCTGGTCGATCCTGAGCTCGCACCTGTTGAGGCCGACGTCGTTGAGCCTGAGGCGCCCGCGGAAGAAGCCGAAGCGGAGGCAGAAGCGGACGAAGAGTTCGTCCAGGACGACCTTTTCGGTGACGCCCTTGACGTCGCGCTCGAGGAGGACCAGGAATTGGATCTGAATGAGGAGGACGCATGAGTCTGGGAAATACTGACAAGCCGCTGATTGACGCATTCGACTACCTGTTCCTCGACCTGGACGGGGTGTGCTACCGTGGCACGCTCCCGGTAGAGAACGCGGCGGCGAGCCTCGCGCAGGCGCGTGCCAAGGGCGTGGGCCAGGCGTTCATTACGAACAACTCGATGGCATCCCCACCGTCGGTCTCGAAGAAGCTTGAGGCCGTGGGGATCGAGGCGGCAGACGAGGAGATCTACACGAGCTCACGCACGGGCGTCGCCCAGCTGCTCGAGCACGTGGCGCCCGGTTCGAAGGTGCTGCCGCTCGGCACTGAGGGCCTCTTCTACGAGCTGGAGCGCACGGACCTGCAGGTGGTGGAGTCGGCCGACGATCAGCCCGACGCGGTGATCCAGGGCCTGTCGAAGGACCTGTCGTGGCGTGAGCTGTCCGAGGCCGCGCTGGCGATCCGGGCCGGCGCGCTGTACGTGGCCACCAACCTAGATGCGACGTTGCCGCTTGAGCGCGGGCAGTACCTGGGGTGTGGGTCGATGGTGGCGGCGGTCATCCATGCCACCGGGGTCCAGCCGTTGAGCTCGGGCAAACCCGCACCGGACATGTACCGCCTGGCGATGAAGGAGACGGCGGCGGCCAACCCGCTGTGCGTGGGCGATCGCCTCAACACCGACATCGCGGGCGCGAACGCGGGCGGCCTGCCGTCCTTGCACGTACTTACGGGCGTGAGCCAGGCGCGCGACATCATGCTCGCCATCGACTCCGAGCGCCCCACCTACCTGGCGATCGACATGTCGGACCTGAGCGAGCCGGCCCCGGCCGTCGTCGCCGAGGGCGAGGACTTCGTGTGCCGCGGGGCACGGGCGCGCCTGGAGGCCGGCCGTCTGGTGATCAACGACGCCGATGCCGCGGCCACCGTCACGCTCGACGAGTACCGGGCGGCGGTGGCGGCCGTGTGGCACGCGATCGACGAGGGCACGCCGCGCGAGGAGCTGGCGTGGCTGCCGGAGCTGAAGGTCGTGCGCTGATGAGTACCCCGATGCCGCAGCGCATCAACGTGGCCCAAACCCTCGAGGCGCTCCCTAGCAAGGAGCGCGAGGAGCAGATCGCGGACCTGGAGAAGATTCACCAGGAGCTGACGATCCGGCTGAATCGGGCGCAGGCGTAGATGGCCAAGCTCATTCGGGTGGACGCCGAGTTGGTCCGCCGCAAGCTGGCGCGTTCGCGCTCGGAGGCGGCGGACCTCATCCATGCCGGCAGGGTGTATCTCGACGGGATGGAGGTGACGAAACCGGCCCGACAGATGGACCCGGCGTTGCCGCTCGTGGTCAAGGAGGGCGAGCGGGACGATTACGCCTCGCGCGGTGCCTACAAGCTCATCGGCGCGCTCGACTACCTGGGCGCGGACGCGCCACGGGTGAAGGGGGTGCGTGCGCTGGATGCTGGCGCCTCGACGGGCGGTTTCACTGACGTGCTACTGCGCCGCGGGGCGAGTGAGGTGCTCGCTGTCGACGTCGGCTACGGCCAGTTGCTGTGGCGGCTGCGGGAGGATCCGCGCGTCGTGGTGATGGAGCGGACGAACGTGCGCACGCTCCAACCCGAGGACGTGGCGCCGGCGCCGGACCTGGTGGTGGGGGACCTGTCGTTCATTTCGCTCACCCTGGTCATTCCGGCGCTTGCCCGCTGTGCGAGTGATACGGCGGACTTCCTGCTCATGGTCAAGCCGCAGTTTGAGATCGGCAAGGAACGCCTGGGCGCGGGCGGGGTGGTGCGCGACCCGGCCCATCATGTCGAAACGGTACTCAATGTGGCGCGCTCGGGGCGCGAGTCGGGCTTGGCGGTATGCGCGGTGGCGCCCTCCCCGCTACCCGGGCCGGCGGGGAATGTAGAATACTTCTTGCACATGAAAGCCGGTGGGACCGACCTGGGTGATCGGCTCGAGGCGGCCATCGAGGACGCGGTGGCCTCGGGGCCGGCCGGCGCGCGTTGGGAGGGCCAGTGAGTGTTTGCGTAGGAGTCGTCACGCACGAGCGCCGGGACGAGGCGCGCCACGAGGCGCGGGTCGCGCGTGACCGGCTCGCCGCCGCGGGCGCCGACTCTTTCTGGGTGGACGAGGACCTGGATCGCCTTCCCGACGCCGACCTCCTGCTCGTCATCGGCGGGGACGGCACGATCCTGCGGGCCGCCGAGCTGGCCCGCCCGTACGAGACACCGATCCTCGGCATCAACTTTGGCCACGTCGGCTTCCTCGCGGAGGAGGACCCGGAGGCCTTTGACCTGGTGGTCCAGGCGGTGGTGGCGCGCAAGTGGACGGTTGACTCCCGCCTCACGATCGACGTCACGGTCACCTTCCCCGACGGCTCCACGAAGACCGACTGGGCGTTGAACGAGGCCTCGGTGGAGAAGGGCCCGCACATGCGCATGATCGAGGCCGACATCGGGGTGGACCGCCGCGGGCTGTCCTCGTTCAAGGCCGACGCCGTGCTCCTGTCCACGCCCACGGGCTCCACCGCCTACAATTTCTCCGCCGGCGGCCCGATCGTGTGGCCGGACGTGGAGGCGCTCCTACTCACCCCGATCGCGGCCCACGCGCTCTTCGCCCGGCCACTGGTGGTGTCGAAGGAGTCGACGCTCGAGGTCTACATCCGCTCCGATAACGCCGTGGTGTGGTTTGACGGGCGGCGTAACATCGAGGCGCCGGAGGGCTCGCTCATCACGGCCGTCAAGGGCGGCCACCCCGTGCGGCTCGCCCGCCTCAACGATTCGCCCTTCTCCGGGCGGCTGGTGCGCAAGTTCCACCTTCCGGTTGAGGGCTGGCGCCGACCAAAGGATGAGGCGTGATCGACGAACTGCGTATCTCGAATCTGGGCGTCATCGAGTCCGCCCACGTTGATCTTTCGCGCGGGATGACCGCGATTACGGGCGAGACGGGCGCGGGCAAGACCATGGCGCTGACCTCGCTCGGCCTGCTCATGGGAGCCAAGGCCGAGCCTCACCGGGTGCGCCAGGGCGCCACGGCTGCGAGCGTCGAGGCCACCTTCGTGGTCCGCGCCGACTCGCCGGTGGTGGAGCTGGTGGAAAACGCGGGTGGCGTCGTCGACGTCGAGGGCGACGAGGCGGCCGTGATCTTGGCGCGGCACGTGCCGGCGAAGGGACGGTCGCGCGCGTATGCGGGTGGGCAGTCGGTGCCGGTCAAGCTGCTTGAGCAGATCGCCGAGCATCTCATCACCGTCCACGGCCAGGCCGACCAGCTCAAGTTGCGTTCGGAGGCCCAGCAGCGCCACGCGCTCGACGCGTTCGGCGGGCAGAAGCTCGCCGCGGCCCGCGCAGGCTACGAGGCGGCGTGGGCGGCCTCGCGGGAGAGCGAGGAGCTGCTAGCGGACTTCAAGGCGGACATGCGCCAGGCGGCCGCCGAGCGGCTGGCGCTGGAGGCGTTGGTCAAGCGGGTGGATGCCGTCGAGCCGCGCGCCGGCGAGGAGGACGAGCTCAAGGCCCGCGCGCTCGTGCTCGAGAACGTTGAGGACCTGCGTTCGGCGATGGCGGGCTCGATCGCGGCGCTGTCCGGTTCCGACGACGCCGGGGCGCTCGGCGCGATCGACGCCGCGGCCGAGCTGCTGGCGCAGGTTCGCGACGCCGACGCTGAATTGGGCGCCCTATCGGATCAGCTGCGCGAGGTCTCGTTGCTGGCCTCGGACGTGACGAACGCGCTCGGCGTGAAGCTGTCGGGGCTGGACGCCGACCCGGAGGAGCTCGACTCCATCCACGCCCGGCGCGCCGAGCTGCGCTCCCTCCAGCGTGACCTCGGGATGACGGTCGAGGAGATCCTGGCCGAGCGCGGCGCGGCCGACACCAAGCTCGCCCAGCTCGCGGCGCCCGAGGAGCACCTGGCACAGCTCGAGGAGCAGGTGCGCGCGGCACACAAGACGCTCATGGACGCCGGTCGCAAGCTCCGGGCCGCCCGCCGCACCGCGGGCGAGAAACTCGGGGCCATGGTCACGGCCGAGCTGCACGATCTGGCCATGAAAGACGCCACATTTAGCGTTGCGGTTGAGCCGCGAGAGGAGCCGGCGCGCCACGGCATCGATTCGGTGAGCTTCCTCCTGCGCGCCCACCGCGGAGCCCCGGACCTGCCGCTCAGCGTGGCCGCCTCGGGCGGCGAGGTCTCGCGCATCATGCTTGCCCTCGAAGTCACCGTCAATGCCGACCCGCGCCCCGACCACACCTTCATCTTCGATGAGGTGGACGCTGGAATCGGCGGAAAGACGGCGCTTTCGGTGGGTGAGCGCCTGGCGAAGGTGGGACGTGCCAGCCAGGTCCTTACCGTCACCCACCTGGCACAGGTGGCGGCGTACGCGAACCACCATGTCGTGGTCGCGAAGAAGAGCGAGGGCGTGACGACCTCCACGGACGTCGTGGTGGTCGAGGGCGAGGAGCGGGTGTCGGAACTGGCGCGAATGCTGTCCGGGCACGCCGAATCGGAGGTGGCGCGCACGCACGCGGCTGAGCTCATTGCGGGTGCTGTTGTGTCATGATGAAGGCATGATGTTTAAGCGTCGTCGTGTCGAGGAGATCGCAACGGGGGAGCTCACGGGAGTCGCCCGGGTCGATTCGCGCACGAAGAATCTAGTCAAACGCCTGCGCCCAGGCGAGATCGCGGTGATCGACCATGAGGATATCGATCGCGTGGCCGCCGAGGGCCTGGTGGAAAAGCAGCCGGCCGCGGTGCTGAACGCCGCCAAGTCCACCTCGGGCCGCTACCCCAACATGGGCCCGCAGATTTTGCACGACGCCGGCATCTGGGTGATCGATAACCTGGGTTCGGGGATCATGGACATCCACGAGGGCCACTCGCTACGCATTACGCCCGAGGGTGAGGTTTACCGCGGTACCACGCTTATCAGCCACGGCGACGTGCAGACCCAGGAGACCATCGACGCGAACCAAACCACGGCCCGGGCTGGGATGACCGTGCAGCTCAAGGCGTTCGCGAACAACACGATGGAGTACCTGGAAAAGGAACAGAGCCTCATCCTGGACGGCGCGGGAATGCCGGCCGTGCGCACACAGTTTGAGGGGCGCCACGTGCTGATCGTGGTGCGCGGGCACGATTACAAGGAAGACCTGCGCACGCTGCGCCCCTACATTCGCGAGTACCGCCCGATTATCGTGGGCGTGGACGGCGGCGCCGACGCCGTGCTCGAGGCCGGATACAAGCTCGATATGGTGATTGGCGACATGGATTCGGTGTCGGATGAGGCGATCCGCTCGGGCGCCGAGGTCGTGGTGCACGCCTACCGCGACGGGAACGCGCCGGGGGAGAAGCGCGTGGAGGACCTGGGCGTGGAGCACGTGATCTTCCCGGCGGCCGGCACGTCGGAGGACATCGCGATGCTGCTGGCCGACGGCAAGGGCGCCAGCATGCTGGTTGCCGTGGGCACGCACTCGAATCTCATGGACTTCCTGGACAAGGGCAGGCGGGGCATGGCTTCGACGTTCCTGACCCGTCTTCAGGTCGGTTCGAAGCTGGTTGACGCGCGCGGCGTGAGCCGGCTCTACAGGTCGCGCATCTCGAATTGGCAGATCGCGTTGCTAATCATCGCCGGGGTGGCCGGCGTGGTCGCGGCGGTGTCCGCCACGGAGCTTGGGCGGATCGCGTTCGACCTGAGTAACGTGTGGTGGTCTGATCTGATCATCTGGATCAAGAATCTATTTTAGGGTCTCATCGTGGTTGATTTTAGGTATCACTTAGTTTCGCTCATCTCCGTCTTCTTCGCCCTCGCGATCGGGATCATCCTGGGAGCAGGGCCGTTGCAGAACTCGATCGGCAACGTGCTGCAGGGCCAGGTGGCTGACCTGCGCGTGACGAACGAGAACCTCAAGCAGGAAAACACGGACCTCGCCCAGACCATCGACTCCCAGGACCAGGCATTCAATGAGATCGCGCCGAGCCTAGTGGAGGGCACGCTGACGGGCCGCACTGTGGCGATCGTCGTACTACCGGGCGTGGTGGAGGCCGATGTGAGCGCGGCGCGCGCCAAGCTTGAGCTCGCGGGCGCCAAGGTGACCGGCCAGGCGAGTGTGACGGAGGCATGGACGGCGGCGTCGACGACGTCGTTCCGCTCCACCTTCTCCGACCAGATCCGCTCCTACGTGCCGGGCGTGGCCGACGACGCCGATACAAACCTGGTGCTTGCGCAGGCGCTCAACGCGCTCGTGCGCGAGGGGGCCGCCAAGCACGACACGTTGGCCGGTCTCATGACGGGCACGGACACGCCGATGCTTGCGATTGACGGCCTGGGGGAGGCCGCTGACGCGGTGCTCGTCTTCGCGCCCGACGTCGACATGCCCGCCGACGCCGACGCCGACGCGGTGGCCCAGCAGCAGTACACCACCCAGACATTGAGCGCGCTCGTCACCGAGCTCGGCACGCGCGGGCCTGCCGCGGTGGCGGGCGCGGCGAACTCGGACACGGACGTGGTGAAGGTGTTGCGCGAGGCCGGGGCGCCGGTGTCGACGATCGACTCGCCTGACACCGTGGTCGGCCAGATCAACGCGGCGATCGCGGTGGCGAACGAACTTCGAGACCAGCTGGTCCACCTTGGCCTCGACGCGGGCGCCCAGGCGATCATGGGAGCTCGCACGGAGGCCCCCGCCCAGGCGGCGCCTGCCGAACCTGCTGAGCCTGCCGAGGAGCCCGCGGCAGATCCGAGCGAGGATTCGCAGCCTGCCGAGGAGCCCGCTGATGCGGGGGAGTCGGACGAAGCCGATAACGCATGATGGGTGTGGCCGGCGCGATAGCCGGTAGTGTCGTGGCGCGCCACGGGCTGGCGAGGCGGCTGCCGGGCTGGGAGCGGACGAACTTCGCCGGACGGAAGGTGTCGCTGACGGGCGGTCTGGAGACGGCGGCCGGCCTGCTGGCGGGCACGCTGGTGGCCGCGCTGCCCTGTCCCGTGACGGGGATGCGGGCGGGTGCGCGGCAGTCGACAGCTACGCTTGTTGCCACGCTCGCCGCGGCCGGCGCGGGCTACATCGATGACCATCTGGAGGATCGCTTTCCCGCCCAAGGCAAGGGTTTTCACGGGCACCTGGGCGCGCTGAAAGAGGGTAAGCTGACTTCGGGCCTGCTGAAGATTGCGGCGATCGGAGCGGGCGCGCTGGGCGCGGGGGCCCTTACGGGCACGCACTCGGGGGAGAAGGCGCTGGATGCCGCCCTCATCGCGCTCAGTGCCAACTTCATCAATCTGCTCGATTTGCGCCCGGGCCGCGCCCGCAAGGTTGCCTCACTTGCAGCCTGCGCCGCCCTTCCGGCCACGCCGTTGGCGCAGGTCTCACTTGGGGCCGCGCAGGCGGGCATCCGTGAGGACCTGCTGGGGAAGAAGATGCTCGGTGACCTGGGCGCCAACGCGATCGGCGCGCACCTCGGCGTGGCACTCACCGCGTTGCCGATGCGGAGCAAGTGCGCGGCCGTTGCCGGGCTCATCGCGCTGACCGCGGCCTCGGAAAAGGTCTCCTTCTCGGCTGTCATCGAGAACACGCCGGTGCTACGCGAGTTCGATAACCTGGGCCGGGCATGATGCGCTCGGGGCGGGCACTTGCCGGGGCGGCCGGGCTGGTGGCCGCCCTCACGCTTTTCTCGCGCGTCTTCGGCCTGCTGCGCAAGCTCTCCCAATCGTGGGCCCTGTCCGATTCCGCCATCGCCACCGCCTACGACACGGCAAACACCGTGCCGAACGTGCTGTTCGAAGTGGCTGCCGGCGGCGCGCTGGCCGGCGCAGTTATCCCCATCCTGTCCCGCTTCGTCACGCGCGGGGACAAGCGGTTGGTGGGGCAGACCGCCTCCGCGCTCGCCACGTGGATTATGAGCGTGGGCACGGGCGTTGCGGTCGTCGTGGCGCTCCTCGCCGGCCCACTCACCGCCCTGCTCCTGCCCCAGGCCGACCCGGCCACCCAGCACTTGGCCGCGCTCTTGCTACGTGTGTTCGCCGTCCAGGTGCCGCTCTACGGGCTGTCGGTGGTGGCCACGGGCGTGCTCCACAGCCACGACCGCTTTTTCTGGCCCGCGCTCTCCCCGCTCCTGTCCTCGCTGTCGGTTACCGCGATGTTCCTGCTCTACGCCACCCGGGTGCCGGCCTTCGCCGACCCCGGGGAGCTCACGGGCGCCGACGTCGCCCTGCTGGCCTGGGGGACGACGCTCGGGGTGGTGCTTTTCTCCCTGCCCCAGCTCGCGGTGGCAGGGCGGTACGTGCGCCTGCGGCCAACCTTCACGTTCCCGTCGGGTGTGGGACGCGAGACCCTGCGCCTCGGGGCGGCCGGCCTCGGGGCGCTCGCCGCCCAGCAGATCGCCATCATCGCGATCATGCTCAGCGCCAACCACGCGGGTGATTCGGGCACGTACGCCGCCTTCAACTACGCCTACGCCATCTTCATGGTGCCTTATGCCGTGCTGGCCGTTCCCATCGCCACCGTCACCTTCCCCCGGATCTCGGCCGCGATGGGGGATCAGTTGCAGCGGCTGGTGGCCCAGTCCACGCGCTTGGTGCTCGCCATGGGGATCGTCTGCGCGGCCCTTCTCATCGTGCTTGCGCGGCCGGCGAAGATCGTGCTCGAGGTGGGGCGCGACATCGCAGGGCTCGATGCCGCCATGCGGTCGATGGCCGTGGGCCTCATCGGCTTTTCGCTGCTCTACCACGGCGTTCGGGTGCTCTACGCGCGTGGAGAGGCGCGCCGTGTCATCCTCGCCAACTCGGTGGGCTGGGGCGCCGTGGTGGTCTGCCTCGCGATCATGCACGCGGCCGGGATGGGTGGACGCACGGGAACGCTCACCGGGATCGGGATCGCCATGTCAGTGGGGCTGACGGTCGGCGGCGTGGCGGTGCTCGCCATGATCCGGGCCTCGCTCGGCCCTCAGGCCCTCGCCGGGATTGCCCGCTCCCTGCTCCTCGCCCCGGTCGTGGCCCTCGCAGGAGCGGGTGCCTGGCCACTCGTCGAGTGGGTCCTCGCCGGGAGCAGCTCGATACCTGCGGCGCTGGGTGCGGCATGCGCGGGCGGCGTCGTGATCATTGGAGCCTCCGCCGCGGCCCTGTACGCCACCGACCGCCAGGCGCTCGCCAGCCTCACGCGTTAGGCTGGAAGAGTGAAACCTGAACTGCGCGATATTCCCGCCCCGGGCCACGTCCGCCTCACCGACCGTGTGGAGCGCTTCCGCGGCCCGATTTTCACCATCTTTGACGACGAGATCGAGTTCGCGGCCGGCGACCGGGCGCGCCGGCAGTGGATGAATCACGACGACGCCGTGGCGATTGTCGCGCTACGCCCCTCGGAGTCGCCGGGGGAGGACTGGGACGTGCTCCTCATTCGCCAGTACCGCCACGCGCCGCGGCGTATCATGTGGGAAATCCCCGCGGGCCTGCGGGATGCGGAGGGGGAGGCCGAGGTGCTGACGGCCGCCCGCGAGCTGCAGGAGGAGACGGATTACGTGGCCACCTCCTGGTACCGCGTGATCAACTTCGTCACCTCGCCCGGGGTGTCGGATGAGGACCTGGGGGTGTTCCTCGCCTTCGACCTCACCCACCGGCCCTCGCCGTCCTTTACCCGACGAGAGGAGGAGGCCGAGATCGTGGTCGAGTGGTGCGGGCTGAATGCGGTCACGAACGCCGTGCTACGCCAGGAGCTGTCCAGCCCCAGCCTGGTGGCGGGCATACTCGCCGCGAACGTCTCCCTCAGCCGCGGTCTCAAGGCCGACGACGAGGTTCGCCTCCCGCTGACGAACTAGCGCTCCGACGCCCCGAGGCGCGCGCCCGCTCTCGCATGAGGGCCGCTACTTGGCGCCTTCTTCGCGCACTGCGAATGTGAGTATGTACGGTGTCGCTGCCCGCGGGTCGACTTGAGATTTCACATTAAAGCAACGATCATGTTTCTTAATGGCGCAAGGAGGTGAAGCGAGTGAATGACCAAGGAACGTACGGGCAGATTCTGCGTCTGATCGTCGAACGCGGGCCGATTACCGCCGGGGAACTTGCCAAGATCCTCGTCCTCACCCCCGCGGCCGTGCGTCGCCACATCGGAGTGCTCGTGGAGGACCGCTTCATCGAAGAATACGACGCCCCGGTGCGCGCTCACGCCCGGCGCGGCCGCCCGTCGCGCAAGTACGTCGCAACCGCCGAGGGTCAGAGCCAGCTTGGCCAGGGATATTCCGACCTGGCAGGTAACGCGCTCGAGTTCGTCCGCAACGCCATGGGCGAAGAGGGCCTGGAGGCCTTCATTCAGGCGCGCGCCGAATCGCTCGTCAAGCGCTACGGGCCGATCCTCGACGCCGCCGGCACCACCCCAGCTGTCCGCGCTGCCGCGCTCACTGACGCCCTCAACCGCGACGGGTACGTGGCCACCCTGCGCCGCGGCGGGCCGAACGCGCTGGCCATCCAGATCTGCCAGGGCCACTGCCCAATCCACGAGAGCGCCGAGGACTACCCGCTCTTGTGCGAGGCAGAAACCGAGGCCTTCGCGCGCCTCCTCGACGTCCCGATTCAACGACTGTCCACCATCGCCGCGGGCGGGCACGTGTGCACCACGAATATCCCGCTCGGGCTACCCAAGAATTTGCGAACTCGTTCACGATCGTCGCGCTCTACGGAACGCGCAACAACTACACCGCCCCACGGCGGCGTCTCGGAAGGAAACTGATGACCCAAACCGCACCGGGTACAAACGAGGGTTTGACCCAGGAAGAAACGATTGCCTCCATTGGCAATTACCAGTACGGGTGGCATGACAAGGATCCGGCAGCTGAGTCCGCTCAGCGCGGCCTGAACGAAGATGTCGTGCGCAACATTTCCGCGCTGAAGAACGAGCCGGAATGGATGCTGAACAAGCGCCTGCGTGCGCTGAAGATGTTCGAGCGTCGGCCCATGCCCACCTGGGGTGCCGACCTGACCGGCATCGATTTCGACCAGATCAAGTACTTCGTGCGCTCCACGGAGAAGACCGCCACCACCTGGGAGGACCTCCCGGAGGACATCAAGCGCACCTACGACCGCCTGGGCATCCCGGAGGCTGAGAAGCAGCGCCTGGTGGCCGGCGTCGCCGCCCAGTACGAGTCCGAGGTGGTCTACCACAAGATCCGCGAGGACCTCGAAGAGCAGGGCGTCATCTTCCTGGACACCGACACGGGCTTGAGGGAATACCCGGAGATCTTCGAAGAATACTTCGGCACCGCGATCCCGCTGGGCGATAACAAGTTCGCCTCCCTCAACTCGGCCGTGTGGTCGGGCGGCTCGTTCGTTTACGTCCCCAAGGGAGTCCACGTTGAGATCCCGCTCCAGGCCTACTTCCGCATCAACACGGAGAACATGGGCCAGTTCGAGCGCACGCTCATCATCGCCGACGAGGGCTCCTCGGTCCACTACGTGGAGGGGTGTACCGCCCCGATCTACAAGTCGGACTCGCTGCACTCCGCCGTCGTTGAAATCTTCGTCAAGAAGGACGCGCGCGTGCGCTACACGACCATCCAGAACTGGTCGAACAACGTCTACAACCTCGTCACGAAGCGCGCGATGGTCGAGCAGGGCGGCACCATGGAGTGGATCGATGGCAACATCGGTTCGAAGGTGACGATGAAATACCCGGCTGTCTACCTCATGGGCGAGCAGGCGCGCGGCGAGACCCTCTCGATCGCGTTCGCCGGCGAGGGCCAGCACCAGGACACCGGTTCGAAGATGGTGCACAACGCACCGAATACGCACAGTTCGATCGTGTCGAAGTCCGTGGCGCGCAGCGGCGGGCGCTCCTCCTACCGCGGCCTGGTCCAGGTTAACGAGAACGCGCGCCACTCGAAGTCGAACGTGCTCTGTGACGCGCTGCTGGTCGACCAGATCTCGCGTTCGGACACCTACCCGTACGTGGACGTGCGTACCGACGACGTGGAGATGGGCCACGAGGCCACCGTGTCGAAGGTGTCGGCCGATCAGCTGTTCTACCTTATGAGCCGCGGAATCGAGGAGACAGAGGCGATGGCGATGATCGTGCGCGGCTTCGTCGAGCCGATCGCCCGCGAACTCCCGATGGAATACGCGCTCGAACTTAACCGCCTTATTGCTCTTCAGATGGAAGGATCCGTTGGCTGATGACTACCATTCAACCCGCAGCGTCTCGAGCGGAGCGTTTGCTCTCCTTTAACCTGGGGGACTTCCCGGTCCCGCAGGGCACGGAGGAGGAGTGGCGCTTCACCCCGCTCGAGCGCATGGAGGACTTCTTCGCCGACGAGGTCTCCGGCGAGCTCCCGGCCATCAGTGCCTCCGAGCCGTCGTTGCTGGAGAAGGTGACGCACGACGACGACCGCCTCGGCCGCATCATGCCCCCGGAGGACCGCGTGGCCGCCCTCGCCTGGAACAGCTCGAAAGATGCCTACGTCCTCACCCTTCCGAAGGATACGAAGCTGGAGCGCGAGGTCGTGGTGACCATCAACGGCTCCGGTTTGAAGGACGTGTCGGCCCTCCACTTGCTCATCGATGCCCAGCCGTTTTCCGAGGCCACTGTTGTGGTCAACCACGTCGGCTCGGCGCGGCTCGCCGAAGGTATCGAGATCGACGTCGAGTCCGGCGCGCACCTGACCTTCGTCACGATCCAGGATTGGGACGACGACGCCGTCCACACCTCCTCCAATCGCGCCCACGTGGCCCGGGATGGCAACCTCAAGCACATCGTGGTTTCGCTCGGCGGCGACCTGGTGCGCACCACCACGTCGGTGGACTTCGGGGGCGAAAACGGCGAGGTCAACCTGCTGGGCGCCTACTTCGTGGACGCCGGCCAGCACATCGAAAACCGCCTGCTCGTGGACCACAACCAGCCCAACTGCAAGTCGAACGCCACCTACAAGGGCGCGCTGCAGGGCGATGACGCGCACTCGGTGTGGATCGGCGACGTGCTGATCCAGCCCAACGCCGAGGGCACGGACACCTATGAGCTCAACCGCAACCTGGTCCTTACCGAGGGCGCGCGCGCCGACTCCGTGCCGAACCTGGAGATCGAGACGGGCGAGATCGAGGGCGCCGGCCACGCCTCTGCCACCGGCCGCTTCGACGATGAGCAGCTGTTCTACCTGCGCTCGCGCGGCATCCCGGAGGATCAGGCGCGCCGGCTGGTAGTGCGCGGTTTCTTCGCCGAGCTCATCAACCAGATCGGCGTGGAGTCGGTGCAGTCCAAGCTCATGGAGTCCATTGAGAAGGAACTCGACATCGTGCTGGAGCTTGCCGAATGAGCGAACGGCCAATCTGCTCCGTGTCGGATGTGGCACCCGGAACCGTGGAGGGATTCACCATGGATGGCAAGGACATCGCGGTGATCCACACGGAGGCCGGGCGCTGGTTCGCCATGGATGATCAGTGCTCGCACGGGCGTTTCAAGCTCTCCCTGGGCGAGGTCTTCGATGACGAAATCGAATGCACCCGTCATGGCGCGGCTTTCAGTGTGGAAACTGGCGAGCCGCTCTCCCCACCGGCCACCGTGCCGATCCAGACCTATCCGGTGCGGGTGGACGGCGAAAGCGTCCTCCTCACGCTGTAACTATTGATCCTCAAGAGAAAAGAAGAAAACTCGTGTCTACTCTCGAAATTAAGAACCTGCACGTGTCCGTTGAGACCGCCGAGGGCCCCAAGCCGATCCTCAAGGGCGTTGACCTGACGATCGAGCACGGCGCGATCCACGCCATCATGGGCCCGAACGGTTCGGGCAAGTCTACGCTCGCCTACGCGATCGCGGGCCACCCGAGCTACACCATCACCGAGGGCGAGATCCTCCTCGATGGGGAGAACATCGTTGAGCTCACCGCCGACGAGCGCGCCAAGGCTGGCCTGTTCCTCGCCATGCAGTACCCGGTGGAGGTGCCGGGCGTGACCGTCACGAACTTCCTGCGTTCGGCCAAGACCGCGATCGACGGCGAGGCCCCCAAGCTGCGCCAGTGGGTCAAGGAGCTGGATGAGGCGATGGTGAACTTCAAGGTGGAGAAGGAGTGGGCCGGCCGCGACGTCAATGTCGGCTTCTCGGGCGGTGAGAAGAAGCGCCTTGAGGTTCTCCAGATGGAGATGCTCAAGCCGAAGTTCGCCGTCCTGGACGAGACCGACTCGGGCCTCGACATCGACGCGCTGCGCCTCGTGTCCGAGGGCGTCAACCGTGTCCATGCCACCAACGGCAACGGCATCATGCTCATCACCCACTACACCCGCATCCTGCGCTACATCAAGCCCGATCACGTGCACGTGTTCGTGGACGGCCGCGTGGCGCTCTCGGGCGGCCCCGAGCTCGCCGATCAGCTTGAGGCCGAGGGTTACGAGCGTTTCGAGAAGTAATGCACTCTGTTGCTCCGCGAGAGGATTTCCCCGTCCTGCAACGTCGTATGCAGGGCGGGGAGGCCCTCGTTTATCTTGATTCTGGCGCCACGTCGCAAAAGCCGCAGGTGGTGATCGACGCCGTCGACCGCCAGGAGCTGCACCACAACGGCGCGGTCAAGCGCGGATCCCACCAGCTGGCCGCCGAGTCCACGGAGGCCTACGAAGGGGCCCGCGCGTCGGTGGCGCGCTTTGTCGGCGCCGATACGGATGAGATCGTGTGGACGAAAAACTCCACCGAGGCCCTCAACCTCGTTGCCTACGCGTTCGACGACATCTCGCGCGGGCGCGGGGAGTCCGTGATTCGCGGCGGGCGCAAGCACGCGGAGAAGCTGCGTCGGGCTCAGGAGCGGATGACGCTGCGGGAGGGCGACAACATCGTCATCACCCGCGCCGAGCACCACGCCAACCTCATCCCGTGGCAGGAGCTGTGCCTGCGCACCGGTGCCGAACTGCGCTGGTTCGAGCTGACGGAGGACGGGCGGATCGACGTCGACCGCGGGATTGCCGACGGGATCGTCGATGAGCGCACGAAGGTAGTTGCCTACGCCCACGTGGCCAACGTGACCGGCGTCGTCGCGCCCGTGGCGCGGATCGTGGAGCTGGCGCGGGGCGTGGGCGCGGTCGTCGTCATGGACGCGTGCCAGTCGGTGCCGCACATGCCGGTGGACTTCCACGCACTCGATGTGGACTTCGCCGTCTTTTCCGGGCACAAGATGCTCGGCCCCACCGGCATCGGCGCGCTCTACGGGCGTAAGGAGCTGCTCGAGGCACTCCCGCCGTTCCTCACGGGCGGGTCGATGGTGGAGATCGTGACCATGGACAAGACCACGTTCGCGATGCCGCCGGCGCGCTTCGAGGCTGGCACGCAGCCGGTTGCGCAGGCCGTGGGCATGGGAGTGGCCGCCGACTACCTCATGAATATCGGGATGGACAGGGTCGAGGAGCACGAGGCCGCCCTCACGGCCCGCGCGCTCGAGGGAATGGCGAAGATCCCGGGCGTGCGCGTGCTTGGCCCCACCGACGCCGGCGACCGGCTCGGTATCGTCAGCTTCGACGTCGACGGCGTCCACCCGCACGACGTCGGCCAGGTGCTCGACTCGAAGGGCATCGCGATCCGGGTGGGCCACCACTGCGCCCAGCCCGTCCACGCCCACTTCGGAGTTCACGCCTCCAGCCGCGCGTCGTTCGGGCCCTACAACACGGCGGAAGAAGTCGACGTGTTCCTCGAGGTACTTTCCGGTGTACGCTCGTTCTTTGGACTAAAGGATTGAGGCGATGAACGAACTCGAACAGATGTACCAGGAGATCATTCTCGACGCCGCGCGCGAACGCCACGGCGAAGGGAGCCTGACCGACCCGGCGGGGGAATCCTTCCAGGTCAACCCCACGTGTGGCGACCAGGTCACCATGCAGGTCAACATCGAGGACGGCAAGATCGCCCTGGCCTGGGACGGGCACGGGTGCTCGATCTCGCAGGCGTCAATCTCGATCATGGCCGAGCTCGTGGACGGCAAGACGGTGGAGGAATTCGACCTGCTCTACCACACCTTCCGCCACATGATGGACCAGCAGGGCGGGGCGATCTCGGACGAGGACGCCGACCTGCTCGAGGACGCCTCGGCCTTCCAAGGCGTCTCCAAGTTCCCCATGCGAATCAAATGCGCGCTGCTGGGATGGATGGCATTGCGCGACGCAACGGACCAGGCCCTCGAGTAGGGCCAAGAAATAGGAGATGGCAGTGACTCAGACACCACCGAACGTCGCAGACATCGAAGAAGCGTTACGCGACGTCATCGACCCCGAATTGGGCATCAACATTGTTGACCTCGGCCTGCTGTACGGCGTCACGCTCGATGGCAACACCGCGATCGCGGACATGACCCTTACCTCAGCCGCATGCCCGCTCACTGACGTCATTGAGGAGCAGGCGCGCCAGGCGGTGGCCGGGCTCGTGGATGACCTCCGGATCAACTGGGTGTGGCTCCCGCCGTGGGGCCCGGAGCGCATCACCGACGACGGGCGCGACCAGCTGCGAGCCCTAGGCTTCAACGTATGAGACGCGTCGCGGCTCTTGCCGCTCTCATGTTGAGCCTGAGCGCCTGCTCGTCCAATTCGCCGATCACCTCGGAGGAGTTTTCGGGCGACGCCGTGGTGATCGACGTACGCACCCTCGAGGAGTACGACGCCGGCCACCTGGATGGCGCCCTCCACCTCGATTGGAATTCCGGGGAATTCGCGTCGGGGATCGCGGAGCTCGATAAGGACGAGCAGTACCTGCTCTACTGCCGCTCGGGCAACCGCGCCGGGCAGGCCAAGGCCCACATGGAGGAGCAAGGATTCACCGACGTGGTCAACCTTGGCTCACTCGAAGAGGCCGCCGAGGCGACCGGGATCTCGATCGTCAAGTAGACGCTTTACGGATGTGCGACGCTCCAGGTGTCGCACGTTTCGTATGTGCCCCCGTTGATACCGCGGGTGAGCCACTCCATGCGCTTCTCGGCAGAGCCGTGGGAGAAGTTGTCCGGGTTGGCCTGCAGGCCCGCGTTTTCGTAGATCCGGTCATCGCCCACGGCCTGGGCGGCGTTCAGCGCGGCACGCAACTCCTCCTGGGTGGGCTGCTTCATGAACGTATTGCCGTTGGCATCGGTGGTGGCGGCGGCGTTGTGGATCCAGGCGCCCGCCAGGCAGTCGGCCTGCAGCTCGGAGCGGACCATAGAGGAGTCCTCGCCACTGGAGCGATGATCGATCTTGTTCAAGTCGCCCGTCAGCAGCTGCATGTGGTGGCCGTATTCGTGGGCAAGGATGTAAAGCTGGGCCAGCGGGGCGTTGTCCGCGCCAAGGCTTTCGAGCTGGTCGAAGAACGTGACGTCGATGTAGATCGTCTGATCGCCCGGGCAGTAGAAGGGCCCGGTTTGCGATGATCCCGCGCCGCACGCGGTGGAGACCTGGCCGGAGAAGAGGTTGAGCGAGGCCGGGCGGTAGCGGATACCCAGCTCCTCGGGGGTCTGGCGGCCCCAGAAGTCGTCGATGGAGTTCTTCCCGCCCACCATGCGGCACTCCACGTACTTGTTGGCGTCTGCGCCCGTTTGGCACATCTGCTCCAGGCTTGCCGACGTGTCTTCGCTCTGGACGGGTGCCTGGTAGGACTGGCCGAAATCGGGCAGGGTGCCGGTGAGGAGGAAGTAGATGACCACTCCCACCAGGCCAAAGCCTCCGATTCCGCCAACTGCGGCGCCGCGTCGGCCCCTGCTCACCCCGGATGTGTTGAGCTGAGCGTTGTCATTGAAGGTCATGCCAGGCCCCTTTCGTGTTCTTTGCCACGAGTCTATCCTGCCCATCCGACAAGTACTGACTCGGGCGCGCAAGCCCGCTCCCGTTAGACTGGGGTAATGATTCAGGGACTCAACGTTCACATGCGCATCGGCGAGCGCGTCCTCCTCAACGAGGTCTCCCTCAACGTCGACCGCGGCAAGCGGATCGGGCTGGTGGGGCGAAATGGCGCCGGAAAGACCACGCTGCTGCGCCTGCTGGCTGGCGAGGAGGCGAGTTCCGACGTCGTCGAACGCGGGGGAGCGATCCACCGGCGCGGCAAGGTCGGCTACCTGCCCCAGGACACCCGCGAGGGGGACCTTACGCAGATCGCGCGCGAACGGATCCTGTCGGTGCGCGGGATTGAGAAGATGATCGCCCGGATCAACCGTGCCGAGCGCGAGATGTCCACCCTCACCGGCCCCAAGCAGCAAAAGGCGATGGAACGCTACGTGCGCCTGGACGCGGAGTTCACCGCCGCCGGGGGATGGGCCGCCAACTCGGAGGCCGCCCGCATCACCGCCGCCCTCGGGCTTCCCGACTGCGTGCTCGACCAGCCGCTCGAGACCCTCTCGGGCGGCCAGCGCCGGCGCGTCGAGCTCGCCCGCGTGCTGTTTTCCGACGCCGAGACCCTGCTGCTCGACGAGCCGACCAACCACCTCGACCATGATTCCATCTTATGGCTGCGCGACTGGCTCAAGGCCTATAGTGGCGGCTACGTCATCGTCTCCCACCACGTCCAGCTGCTGCAGGAGACGGTGAACACGGTGTGGTACCTGGACGCGAACCGCTCCACGCTCGACATCTACAACATGGGCTGGGACAAGTATGTGCTCCAGCGCGAGACGGACGAGAAGCGCCGGCGTCGTGAACGGCAAAACGCGCAGAAGAAGGCCGCGGCCCTCATGGCCCAGGCCGACAAGATGCGCTACAAGGCCACGAAGGCCGTGGCGGCGCAGAACATGGAAAAGCGCGCCGAGCGCATGCTCGAGGGCCTGGAGGCCGAGCGCGCGGCGGAGAAGGTGGCGAACCTGCGCTTCCCCACGCCAGCGCCGTGCGGGAAGACCCCGCTGCGCGGCGAGGGGCTGAGCAAGTCCTACGGCTCGCTCGAGGTGTTCGCGGGCGTGGACCTCGCGATCGACCGCGGCTCGCGCGTGGTGATCCTCGGCCTCAACGGCGCCGGCAAGACCACGCTGCTGCGCCTGCTCGCCCGGGTCGAGCAACCCGACACAGGCGAGGTCCAGGACGGCCACGGCCTCAAGCTCGGCTACTACGCCCAAGAACACGAGTTCATCGACACCGGCGCCAGCGTGTACGAGAACATGCGCCGCGCCGCGCCCACCGAGTTCACGGACACGGACGTGCGCACGGTGCTCGGCTCCTTCCTCTTCTCCGGCGACGACGCCGACAAGCCCGCCGGCGTCCTCTCCGGCGGCGAGAAGACGCGCCTGGCCCTCGCCACGATCGTGGCCAGCGGCGCCAACGTCTTGCTCCTCGACGAGCCGACCAATAACCTCGACCCGGCCTCCCGGGAGAAGATCCTCGACGCGCTGCGCAAGTACGAGGGCGCGGTCGTGCTCGTCACCCACGACGAGGGCGCCGTCAGCGCGCTCGAACCCGAGCGCGTGCTCCTCCTGCCCGACGGGGATGAGGACCTGTGGTCTGATGACTACATCGACCTCATCTCCTTGGCTTAGGCTGGAGCCATGCTCATCATCATGCGCCACGCTAAGGCCGGACACGGCTCGCCCGATCACGCCCGCCCGCTCACCGACCACGGACGCCGGCAGGCCGGCTTCGTCGGGGGAGCGATCGACCGCGCCGTGGGTGAGGTCGACCAGCTCTTCGTCTCCGATGCCGCCCGCACCCTCCAGACCCTCGAGTCGTTGACCTCGGGCGGACTGGTCGTCAAGGAACGCTTCGTGGAGCCGAGCCTGTATTCGGCCGGCGGGGACGACGTCGTGGAGCTGCTACGCGTGGCGGCAAATGGGCGGGTGGTCATGGTGGTCGGGCACGAGCCGACCATGTCCGCCGTGTCCTACCAGCTGTGGGACCGGGTGGGCGAGGCCGGCTTCGCTTCGGGCTTCCCGACGGCGGGGGCGGCGATCTTCGGTGGCGGTCACGCGTGGGAGGAGCTATCCCTTGGTTCGCTCCCGCTGCAGGCCTTCATCCGGGCGCCGATGTAGCAACGCAAGGCGTAGCCCTGAGAGCTACGGGACGGGCGTATGCATCGTCACGAGCGTGGGCGGTATTCAGGCTCTACAGATGATTCGGTGTGCCATGGAATCACGCTAACAAGCCGCCCCTTACACGTCTGGATAGGACGCCATCATCGACTGTGGTCGGTAGATCTTCGGGCACGTTCCATACCGATTGGCTCTGGTGTAATGCCACCTCAAGATGGCAGGCCATTGAACTTCGCAATACGCACACTTCTCAGTTCAATGGGGCACATTGGGTATCATTTTGGCAAAGCCGCGCTTGTCCCGGCACGCATATGGCGACGGCATCAAAGACCAGTAGTTCTAGTACGTGGTGAAGGGCGATACTATGAAACTCAACGTCGCTCTCGCAATCGCCTTCCTCTTCGGGCTCGGCGGTGTTGCCTACGGCACGTACGTCGCATTTATTTACCAGGGCGGAACCACCGAACTCTACCCGTTCGTTATCGCGGCTGTTGCCGGCGCGATCACAGTATGTGCAGGGTGGATCAAGAGCGCGCCGTGGGCAATGGTCGTCGGTTTTAGCATCATGGCCTTGGCGCCCACGGGATTCCTGTGGATCTTCAACCTCGGGGCTGCGATCGGCGCTGGGCTGTCCGTTGTGTCATGCCGCAGAGAGTCTCCAGTGTCCTGCGGCAATAGCTAAACGCTGGGCAGATCGGTACCGAGGTAGGGCGGGTCGCGGCGCGACAGTTTTCTGGAATATACCGGTTGCCGATTGCTATATGGGTCTGGGTGGGTCCACGTTCCGGGGTTGTGTCGAGCCTCCCCGCTTGGCGCGGTTGTATTCGGCCCGGCGCGCCGCCCACTCCGCGCGCAGCTCCGGATCCTCCATGACGAGCTTGACGGTCTGGCAATCCTCCGGGCCCGTCACGTAGAGCTGGCACAGGGTGCACGGCTCCCCGAAACGCAATGGACACATGGGACTAGGCATCGATGTCCCACCCCACGAGGGCCGCGATCGCATCCAGGCGCGGGAAGCTGACCGCGCAGTCGGCCTGCTCGCGCACGATCGGCTTGCCCTGGAAGGCCACGCCGAGCCCCGCGCGTCGCATCATCGGCAGGTCGTTCGCGCCGTCCCCGGCACACAGCACCATATCCTGTTCGATGCCCCACTCGCGATCCCAGCCCTCGATCGCGGCGACCTTGGCGGCGCTGTCGATGACCGGGCCGTAGGTGCGCCCAGTGAGAGCGCCGGATTCGACCTCGAGGCCGTTCGCGACGAAGCGGTCGATCCCCTCGCGCTCCGCGAGCGGACCGACCACCTCGGTAAAGCCGCCCGAGACCAGGCCGAACCTGCCCCCGCGGGCGTGGACGGCCCTGACGAGCCTCTGCGCGCCCGGGGTCAGCTGCACCTCGGCCAGCACGTGGCCGAAAACCCCCTCGCTCACGCCGGCGAGCTTGGCCACCCGGTGGGCCAGGGACTCGGCAAAGTCGAGTTCACCGCGCATCGCGGCCTCAGTCACCGCCCGGACCTCCTCCTCGGCGCCGGCATGGGCCGCCAGCATCTCAATGACCTCGGTGGTAATGAACGTGGAGTCAACATCAGTGACGATCGCCGCCGGGCCGGCCTTCGCCATCGGGCCGGCGATGAGCGCCGAATCGATCGCAAGCGCGATCGCCGGGCCGCGCAGCTCGTCGTAGAACTCGGCACGGGAAGCGTAGCGCGAACCGTAGCTACCCGGGGCGTCCTCGTCTGGGCCGTCAAAGAGCCAGGTGTGGGCGTGCAGGCCAACTGTGGCGACCGGCCGCGCGTCGTAATCGGAGGTCACATCCTCAATCGCCAGCCGCACATGATGGCACAACGATGCCGGGATGGGGTGCGGGGCCACGAGCGAGAAACGATGCAACATGCCTCTAGGCTAGTCGCCGCGCCACATCTACGTCTCGCCATGTCACTAACAGCGAAGTGGGGGCGCCCGAGGCTACCCCCACTTTCTGCCGATGTGCTTAGTGCATCGTGACGCGCATGCCCTTCGGGACCACCACGATTCCGCCGTCGGAAATGTGGAAGCCACGAGCCCGGTCGTGTTCGTGATCGATACCCACCTGGGCGCCCTCGTCCACCTGGACATACTTGTCCAGGATTGCGCCGACCACGGTGGCGTTGCGGCCAACGTTGACGCCGTCGAACAGCACCGAATCGCGTACCGAAGACCACGAATTCACACGCACATGCGGGGAAAGCACCGAGCCGAGGACCTCGCCGCCGGAGATGATGACGCCGGGGGCGATGATCGAATCGAGCGCGTGGCCTAGGCGTTCGCGGTGACCGTAGACGAACTTGGCCGGCGGAAGGCCGGTGTAGCCGGTGTAGAGCGGCCACTTGTCGTTGTACAGGTTGAAGATCGGGTTGACCGAGATGAGGTCCATGTTCGCTTCGTGGAACATGTCGATCGTGCCGACGTCGCGCCAGTAGTTGCGATCGCGTTCGGTGGAGCCGGGCACGTCGTTGAACGTGAAGTCGTAGACGCCGCAGTCGCCGTTCTCCACGAACTTCGGCACGATGTCGCCGCCCATGTCGTGCTTGGACTCGAGGTTGTCCGCGTCCTCGTGCAACACCTGGTAAAGCGCGTCAGCGGTGACGACGTAGTTACCCATCGATGCGAGGATCTCGTTCGGGGAATCCGGCAGGCCGTCCACCTGAGCGGGCTTCTCAAGGAACTGGCGGACCATCTTCGAGTTGTTCGGATCGGTATCGATCACGCCGAAAGACGTGGACATCTCAATCGGCTGGCGAATACCGGAAATCGTCATCCCCACGCCCGTGTCGATATGCTGGCGGACCATCTGGGAGAAGTCCATGCGGTAGATGTTGTCCGCGCCCGTGATAAGGACGTAATCGGGCCGCTCGTCGTCGAGGATATTGAGCGACTGGAAGATCGCGTCCGCCGAGCCGGAGAACCACTCCTTCGACACGCGCTGCTGAGCCGGGACCGGGGAGACGTAGTTGCCCAGCAGGCTCGACATGCGCCACGTCTTGGAAATGTGGCGGTCAAGCGAGTGCGACTTGTACTGCGTCAACACCACGATCTTCAGGTAGCCCGAGTTGACGATGTTGGACAGCGAAAAATCGATGAGGCGGTACGTGCCGCCGAAAGGGACCGCCGGCTTAGCGCGATCCTGCGTAAGCGGCATGAGGCGCTTTCCTTCGCCTCCCGCAAGGACAATGGCAAGTACACGTGGATTTGATCTCATATTCCTAACCATATCCGGTTGGGCCGACGAATTTGTCCGTTCTAACGAATTGCCCAAGCTTTGACGATAGGCTTAAAGAGGCGTTCATCTTTAGGAAAGGAAACCCGATGAGAGTCGATCTGCTCACTCGCGAATACCCGCCTCACGTGTATGGCGGAGCGGGCGTACACGTCACCGAATTGGCGAAGGTTCTTCGCGCACACGCAGAGGTTCACGTCCACGCTTTCGATGGCCCGCGCGAGGAGGAGGGCGTCCACGGGTACACCAATGTGGTTGAGCTGGCCGACGCGAACGGCACGCTCAAGACGCTGGGAGTGGATCTTCTGATCGCCGACAAGACGGGGGAGGCGGACCTCGTCCACTCCCATACGTGGTATGCCAACATGGCCGGCCACCTGTCCAAGCTCATGTACGGTATCCCGCACGTCATCTCAGCCCACTCCCTCGAACCGCTGCGCCCCTGGAAGCGTGAGCAGCTCGGTGGCGGCTACGAGGTCTCGTCCTGGATCGAGAAGACCGCCTACGAGGCGGCTGACGGCATCGTGGCCGTCTCCAACGGCATGCGTGACGACATCCTGCGCGCCTACCCGAACGTGGATCCGGACAAGGTGCGGGTGATCCACAACGGCATTGACCTCGATGACTGGGAGGCCCCGCAGACGCAGGAGGAGTGGGACAAGGCCCGCGAGTACTTCCGCTCCTACGGCCTGGATCCTGATCAGCCCACGATCATCTTCGTCGGCCGCATCACGCGCCAGAAGGGCGTGCCGGGCCTGTTGCGCGCCCTGCGCTACGTGCCGGAGGAGGTGCAGGTGATCCTGTGCGCCGGCGCCCCGGATACCCCGGAGATCCTGGAAGAGACCCGGGCGCTCGTGGAGGAGCTGCAAAAGACGCGCGCCGGCGTGGTCTGGATCGACGAGCACCTACCGCATGACAAGATCGTGGCCCTCGAATCGTGCTCGACCACCTTTGTCACCCCCTCCGTTTACGAGCCGCTCGGCATCGTCAACTTGGAGGCGATGGCGGTGGGCCTGCCGGTGGTTGGCACGGCCTCCGGTGGCATCCCGGACTGCATCGATCACGGCGTGACGGGCACTCTCGTCCCGATCGAGCAGAAGCAGGACGGCACGGGCACGCCGCTTTATCCGGACAAGTTCGAAAAGGACCTGGGCCAGGCGCTGGCGGACATGGTCGCTGATCCGGAGCGCGCCAAGGAGATGGGTAAGGCCGGGCGTAAGCGCGTGGAAGACCACTTCTCGTGGGAATCCATTGCGGTGAAGACCATGGCCTTCTACGACGACATCCTCGGCCGCTAAGAGTCGGACCAATCGCGAGGAGGGTCGGCGTGCGACGAGCGCGCCGGCCCTTCCGTAAACTAGGCTGGTTGATATGGGAGACGTACTTCAGGTAAGCAACGTGGTTGTCCGCCGCGGCGGGCGCCACATCATCGATGGCATTGATTGGTCGGTCAACGAAGGCGAGCGCTGGGTAGTGCTCGGCCCGAACGGCGCGGGCAAGACCACGCTCATCCGCCTCATTTCCGGGCGGATGCACCCGACGTCGGGCAAGGTGACGATCATCGGCGAACAGCTGGGGCACACCGACGTCTCCGAACTCTACCCGCTCGTGGGACTTGCATCCTCGGCGCTCGACCAGCGCATCAACGACGCCGAAACCGTGCTCAACGTCGTGCGCAGCGCGGCCTATGGCATGGTGGGCACGTGGCGCGAGTCCTACGAGGAGCTCGATGACGAGCGGGCGCTCGGCCTGCTCGATGCCCTCGGTGTTGCGGGGCTTGCCGATCAGCGGTGGGGCACCCTGTCCTCGGGGGAGCGCAAGCGCGTGGGCATCGCCCGCGCTCTCATGCCTGACCCGGAGGTGCTGGTCCTGGATGAGCCTGCCTCCGGCCTCGACCTTGGCGGGCGCGAGCAGCTGCTCACCTCGCTGTCCCAGCTGGCGGGCGGCATCTACGCGCCGGTCATCGTGCTCGTCACCCACCACGTGGAGGACATCCCGCAGGGCTTCACCCACGGCCTCCTGCTCAAGGACGGGCAGGTGGCCGCCGCTGGAGAGCTCGAGGAGGTCATGACCTCGAAGACCCTGTCGTCCGTGTTCGGTGTCGACGTCGATCTCTCACTTGACGCCGGCCGTTACACCGCACGGGCGCGGCAGTCGTAGCTCGACGGGCGCGAGCGTCAGCCTTGCACGTATACTGGAGTTGACCAAGGAGGTTATCCATGGCCTGGGGTATTTGGGCGATTATCACGGTAGCTTTGCTCATCGTTGAAACGATCACCGTTGATTTCCTGTTCATGATGTTTTCGGCCGGAACGCTCGCGGCGCTTTTCGTCTCCCTCGCGTCGCCGTCGGCCCTTGCGTTACAGATCGTCGTCTTTGGCATCATCTCTACGCTCGGTATCGCCTTCGTGCGCCCGTGGGCGCGCAGGCACGTCAACGATTCCTCGCGCGGCGAATCCAACGTTTACGCCCTCGCGGGTAGGACCGGTCAGGCCCTGTCGGATATCACCGCTAACGCCGGACGCGTCAAGATCGGCGGTGAAGTTTGGAGCGCGAAGTGCGCCGGCGAACCGATCGATGAGGGCTCGGCCGTTGTCATCCAGTCCGTGGAGGGCGCCCGCGTGGTCGTTACACCTGTCCGCAACGAGTCCTAGAAAAGAAAGTAGGAATCATGTCAGAAAACACGATTCTGCTCGCATTCCTCGCGATTCTGGCGCTGCTTGTCGTCGTCGGCATTGCGAAGTCCGTCATTCAGGTCCACCAAGGTTTCACGGTCATCATCGAGCGTCTTGGAAAGTACAACAAGACCCTCCGGCCCGGCCTTCACTTCCTCATCCCGTTCCTTGATTCGGTCCGCCAGCGTATCGACATGCGTGAACAGGTTGTGCCGTTCCCGCCGCAGCCCGTGATTACGTCGGACAACATCGTGGTCAACATTGACACGGTCATCTACTACCAGGTCACGCAACCGGAGGCCGCCACCTACGAGATCGCCGACCCGATGTCGGCCATCGAGCAGCTGGCCGTGACCACGCTGCGAAACATCATCGGTTCGATGGACATGGAGCAGGCGCTCACGGGCCGCGACCAGATCAACGGCCAGCTACGCGGCGTTCTCGACGAGGCCACCGGCCGTTGGGGCATCCGCGTCTCGCGCGTGGAGCTGAAGGCGATCGACCCGCCGGCCACCGTCCAGTCGGCCATGGAGCAGCAGATGAAGGCCGAGCGCGACCGCCGCGCCGCGATCCTCACGGCCGAGGGCGTCAAGCAGTCTGCGATCCTCACCGCTGAGGGTGAGAAGCAGTCGGCCATCCTGCGTGCCGAGGGCGCGGCCCAGTCGGCAATCCTCGAGGCCCAGGGTGAATCCCGCGCGATCCTCCAAGTGTTCGACGCCATCCACCGCGGCAACGCCGATCCAAAGCTGCTGTCCTACGAGTACCTGAAGATCCTGCCGCAGATCGCCGATTCGCAGTCCTCGAAGCTGTGGATCGTCCCCACCGAACTCACCGCCGCTCTCGACGCCGTCACCAAGGGCTTCACCGGCCGTGGCGGGGACGAGCCGGTCACCGTGAACTTCGAGGGCCTGGACGAGGACATCGCCGATTCGCTTGCCTCCACGAGCCTGCAGGACGTGGATGAGGCGCTGGCGAGCGCCCGCGGCGAGGCGACCCGGGCGTCGTCGGAGGCGGAGGAATCCGGCACCCACTCGGGTAAGCCGTTCGATCCGCGCGCCGAGCTCGGCCAGCACCCGGATATGCCGGAGCAGAGAGGCGAGTAAGCAACAGCGAAAGGTGGCCGCCGAGAGGTGGCCACCTTTTGTGTACCCGGGCGGTGTGGCAAAGTATGATCCGTGCTCACTTACGTTGATGACCTGACCGATCCGCGCCTCGATGACTTCTTTCGCCTCACGGACGTGGCGTTGCGCAAGAAGCTGGAGACCGAGCGCGGTCTGTACCTGGCGGAGGGGGACAAGGTTATCCGGCGCGCCGTGGCCGCAGGCCATACGCCGCGCGCCGCTGTCATGACCGAAAGGTGGATCGAGTCCCTGGCCGATTTCTTCCCGGGCGACGTGCCGCAGTTCATCGTGCCCGAGGATCTGCTGACCGAGCTCACGGGCTTCCAGGTACACCGCGGCGCGATCGCCTCGATGAACCGGCCCGCGCTGCAGGGGCTGGGGGAGTTCCTCGCGCAGTGCCCGGACGCCCGGCGGATTTTTATCTTGGAGGACCTGGTCAACCATACGAACGTGGGTGCGATCTTCCGTTCGGCGGCCGCGCTCGGGGTCGACGCCGTGCTGGTCACCGACCACTGCGCCGATCCGCTCTACCGGCGCTCGGTCAAGGTGTCGATGGGCACGGTCTTCCAGGTGCCGTGGACCCGGATCGAGGGCTGGCCTCACGCGATCGCCGCGCTTGCCGACGCGGGGTGGGTAACAGCGTCGTTGGCGCTGTCGGATAACGCGGTGACGCTCGATCAGTTCGCAGCGGATATGGCCGCGGAGAAGGTGGCGATGATCTTCGGCGCGGAGGGTGACGGGCTCGCGCATGCGACGCTGGCGAAGAGTGACTACGTGGTGACGATCCCTATGGCCGGCGGGGTGGACTCGCTTAACGTGGCGGCCACGAGCGCGTTGGCGGCCTGGGCGCTACGGCCCTAGCTGCGATCCTCGACTGCCTGGTAATCGGCGAGGGCGGCCTCGAGGAGGTCGGGTACGGAGCAGTCGAAGACCTTGGCGAGTTTGATGAGCGTACTCATGCGCGGGTTGGCCGGGCTGTTCGTGCGCCGGTCGGCGCGGGCGTGCTCCATGAGCTGGTAGTGATTTCGGTTGATATCCGCCGCGAGCGCCACCTGCTCCTGGGTGAGCCCCATGCGCCTGCGGCGCTCGATGAGAGTCTTGGCGAAGGTGGAGGCAAAGGCGCGTTCGGCGGGGGAATACTCGGTCACGCGAACATGGTCCGTGTTTACCCGGCGCAGGTCAGCGGGGTATACCCGGCGTGGGTTTTCTTCAAAAAAGTTATGCACAATTCCGTTCGTGCACGCTCTATCCACATTTGGGCACTTTGCAAAAACGGCGTCTTGCGATTCTCGACATGATGGTCTCGTCGAAGGGAGAAACATGGACACCATCATTCGTCGATCATTTATTTTTATCCTCGCAGCCGCACTTTTCGCTTTCGTTCCGTTCGCCGTCGCAGGCGAGCAGAGCTGGACGCGCGTGGCAACCGAACCGAGCCGGTGGGGAGCGCTGTCGAGCCCGCACGTGCCGATCGCCATCTGCACCGGTGACACCCAGCTGAACTTCAGCTACCAGCCCGGCATGGAGAAGGCCGACTTCGAATCCCGAAGCCTCACCCGCGCCGGGGAGCCCTACACGCAGCAGGGCACTGAGGTGGGGTGGAAAACCTCGATCAGTGCCTCCGACACCGGCAAGGTCGCCGCGATGTTCGACCTATGGGGCACCGAGGCCGTGGCGGGGATCGCGCCCGAGGCCTTCACTCTCGCCGTCCACGAGCTGACCGCCGATTCGCGCGGGATCGCCTCGACGTCGAAGAAGGCGTGGCAGGATCAGGCACGCAAGCTACTGGAGATAGCGGCAAAGATTGCCGGGCCGCACAAGGCCGGAGAGCTGACCTTCGCCGACGGCAAGTTGAGCGGCTTTACGGTGATCGGCCAGGCTGGCGTGCCGCTCGTGGGCGTGCCGTTTAGCGCTGAGCTTTCGGGCGCCACGTGGGAATCGACGGGAGAGGCCGTGCTCACGGGCACCACGGGCGCCGAGCAGCAGAGCTTCGCGGTCACGGCGCCGGCCTTCGGTGAGGTAACGCTCAAGGTCACCTACTCGAAGATCCCCGGCCACTCGTTCGCCACTGGCCACCACTCCGTGGCCCAGGACCTGCATATGCGCGGCGAACGCGGCGCGATCGAGCAAAACGCGGTGCTGCGCAACGCGCCGAGCCAGACGAAGGTGAGCATCTCGACCAAGGCGGCCATAAAGGACTCGGGCGCAATCCGCGATCTTGTGACCGTGAGCGCCGATGAGTGGCCCAAGGTCGAGCGCATCCCCGCCACCTTTGACCTCACCGCGCGCCTCTACGGGCCGTTCGAGGAGCAGCTCGAAGAGCAAGAGGTCGTGCCGGACGGCGTGGAGGCTGCGGAAACCGTGAGCTTGAGCGTCATCGAGCCCGGCACGTACGAGGTGGTCTTCGACCACGAGCCCAGCCCCGGCTGGTACACCGTGGTGGTGGACGGCCATTTCCGCGACGACGGCGACTTCGCCGGCCTGCCGCAGGATAACGTAGCCATGCCGTTCTTCGAGCCCGATGAGACGGTGTTCGTTGAGCCCGAACCGGAACCGGAGCCGACACCCGAGCCCATGCCGGAGCCCACGCCGGAGCCGACACCTGAGTCGACACCTGAGCCGACACCTGAGCCGACACCGACTCCCGCTCCGCAGCCGAAGCCAGAACCGACTCCGGTACCGGCGCCCGAGCCGAAGCCGAGCACCCCGCCGGCCGTTCTGGCCAACACCGGCGCCTTCTCGCTGCCCTTCGCGGCGATGGCTGTGGGGCTGGCCGGCCTGGGAGTGACGCTCGTTGCGGGGGCGCGCTCTACATCGAAGCGGAGGTAAATCCTAGCTGACGCCAGGCCTCGTACACCGCGATCGAGGCGGCGTTGGCCAGGTTGAGGGAGCGCCGGCCGGGTAGCATTGGAATTCGGAGCCACTTGGTGACCCGCGGATCATCAAGCACCAATTCTGGCAGCCCGGTCGGCTCCGTGCCGAACAGGAGCACGTCGTCGTCGCGGTAGGATTCGTCGGCGAAGTTGTTGGACGTGTGGCTGGTGAAGGCGAAGATCCGCCGGTCGGGCCCGAAGTAGGCCTTGGCGTCCTCCCATGACTTGTGGATGACGAGGTCGGCCAGGTCATGGTAGTCGAGCCCGGCGCGCTTTAGGTGCGCGTCGTCGAAGGTGAAGGCGAGCGGCTCAATAAGGTGCAATCGCGCGCCCGTGCAGGCGGCCAGCCGAATGGCGTTGCCGGTGTTGCCGGGGATCTTAGGTTCATGGAAAACGAAGTTGAGCACCCGCCCAGTGTAGCGCGGGTGTTCAACTGGTCGAACCTAACGCTGGTAGGTCACCGTGAGGCGAGCGCGCGCCAGCGTATGGAAGACGGTGTGGAAGGCCGCGGCAGCCGGCGTCGTGTCCTCCGGGTCAAGCTCGAGCGAAGGCACATCGAGGGCGTGGACCACGAAGATGTAACGGTGCGGGTGCACGTCGCCCGGCGGGGGAGCGGCCCCGTAGTAGGCGAACTCGCCTGCATCGTTGCGGATGTGGCTCGCCGCGCCGGGGAGCGTCAGGTCATGCTGGCCGGCGCCCTCCTCCAGGCAGGTGATGTCCGCGAGGTCGAGCACGATCCAGTGCCAATAACCCGAGGGCGTGGGCGCGTCGGGGTCAAAGCACGTGACGGCGAAACCTTGGGTCTCTGGCGGGAAGCCGGACCACTCGAGGGCGGGCGAGACGTTGTCCGCGAAGCCGAGGTGGAATTCTGGCATGACGCCGCCATCGGTGAGCGTGGGGCTTGTCAGCGTGAACGAGGGGACTGCGGGAAGAAGCTCGTAGGGATCTGGCGCGAGGGGTCGTTCGAGGTTCATGGCCCCATCATATGCGAAGTAGGTCACAGGTGGGCAGGTTCTGGCCCGTGCGTGCGGCTTGGGACTTCCCGGCGGCTAGTTTTTGTCGGGGGCCGCTCCTAAGATGAGTATCGAACATGTGTTCGAAGGGGGTGGCTGATGGATAAGCTTGCAACCGCGCGCAAAGCGCTGGCTGCGGCAGAGATGCGCGCGGGCCTGCGCGTCGTGCGCGCGCAGGAGGTGCAGGCGCAGGAGGTGCAGGCGGGAGGAACGCTGAGCGGGGAGGTGGCCTCCGATGCCTTTTCCGTTCCATCCCACCTCGTAGCCGCCCTGCCGCACGGCCTCATCCGGCGCGGGGTAGTCAGCGTGGAAGGCTCGCCCTTCCTTCTGACCTTCCTGGCCGCTCTCCTCTCTGGGCAGGAGGCCTGGATCGCCTTCCTCGGCGCTCCGGACGTGGGGTGGGCATGCGCGGAACGGCTGGGCCTGGATATGGGCCGGGTCGTTGCCGTTCCACGGATCGAGGCGCAGGGGGCCCGTGTGGTCAGCGCCGCGATCGACGGCTTTGACGCGGTGGTGCTGGGGGACGTGTCGCTTGACGCCCGCGAGCGCCGCGTGCTCCATCGGCGTGCGATGTCCAAGGGCGCGCTGTTGCTGGCGATGAACTGGCCGCAGGCCTCCGTGGGTATGCGCTGCCGGCTGGTCGGGGTGCGGGGTCTGGAGGAGGGCCACATCAGCGGCGTTGACTATGAGATCGCCACGCGCTGGGGGAGTGCCTCCGTGCGCTACGAGCGGGACGGCTGGGAGCCGGCGCGCTATGAGGGCGACCTAAGAGCGGTGGGAGGCCGGGCCTCATGATGCGGGGCAGTGTCTGGGTTCCGGACTGGCCGGTGGCCAGTGCCATCATGGCCGGCCGCGCGCTGCCGGAAGAACCGGTGGCGATCTACGCCAACCGCGTGGTCGCCGTCAACGGGGTGGCGTACGCGGAGGGCGTGCGTGAGGGGATGAAGCGGCGCCAGGCGCAGTCGGTCGCCTCCGGGTTGCATCTCATCCGGCAAGATCCGGATCTGGAGGTAGCTAGTTTCGAGCGGGTTGTGCGGGTGTGCGAGGAACACATCGCCTACCTCAGCGTGCTCGAACCCGGCCTCATCACCTTCCTCGCGCGTGGGCCGGTGGGAGCGGCTGGTAGCGTGCGGGCGCTGTCGGAGAACCTGGTGGGGGACATCGCGCTTCACACCGGTCTAGAAGCCCACGTCGGATTCGGGGACGGGTTACTCACCTCCATCCTGGCCGCGCGGACGGATGCCCACGTCCGCCACGCGCCCCCGTTCCTCGACGCCCACCCGGTCGGGGCGATCCTTCACGGGGCGGCCACGGCGCGATCGCGGGAGCAGATGCGCGCCTTCGTCGGCGCGATGGAGAACCTAGGAGTGCTTACCATCGGGGATCTTCGCCGGCTGGACCGGGCCGCCCTGCTCACCCGTTTCGAGGTGGCCGGGAGGGTCCTGTCGTTGATTGACGGGGGAGAGCCGGAGCGGGACGGGGCAAGCTACGGCGTGCAGGAGCTGGTGGTGGAACGGGAGGCGGATCCGCCGTTGGCCAACCTCGACCAGGCGGCCTTCCTGGCACGTCAGATGGGGGAGGAGCTGGCCGAGGCCCTCACCCTCCGGGGCGTGATCGCCCGCGAGCTGACGATCTACACCCGCAGTAGCGTGGAACGCCGACGTGCCTGGTCGCTCGACGCGGCCAGCGCTAAGGACATCTCTGACCGCGTGCGCTGGCAGCTGAGCGCCTGGATGTCCGAGGAGCAGCACGGGATTTCCCGCATTTCGATCGCCGCCAGCGCGATTCTGCCCGCGGGCCGTGCCCAGGGCGCGCTGTGGGGTTCGGATCGTGCCAGTGCGGATGCGGCCGCGCGGGCGGTGAGCCGCATTCAGAGCCTACTGGGGGAGGATTCCGTGTTGGCTCCGGAGCACGTGGGTGGGCGCCACCCCCTGGAGGCGCATCAGATGCGGCTGTGGGAGCAGGCGCCCTCCGATACCCTGCGGGCCGATCCGTGGCCGGGCCGTCTCCCTGAACCCTGGCCCAGCTTCGTCAAGGCAGCGCCGGAGAAGATCGCGGTGCTTGACGCGCGCGGGCACGACTGCGCGCTCACCGCGTTGGGGACTTTCTCCTGCGCTCACGGGTGCGCCCATCCACGCCCCGCAGCGCTGGTGGCAGGCGGGGCGCCGGAGCCGCTCGTCACGGCGGCTGGGCCGTGGTTGCAGGCCACGGGGTGGTGGGTGCCGGCCTCGGAGCAGCGCAAGGCGTGGATGGAGTTCGCCGATTTACGCGGGCGCGGCTACCTCGCCTATCGGGAGGGTGGGCAGTGGTGGCTGGCGGGGGTGTACGAATGATTCCCTACGCCGAACTTCACGCGCACTCGGCCTACAGTTTCCTCGACGGGGCCTCGATGCCGGCCGATCTGGTCGAGCGGGCGGTGGAACTCGAGCTGAGCACCCTGGCGCTCACGGACCACGACGGGCTGCCCGGTGTCGTGCAGCTGGCGAGCGCGGCGCGGCGGCACGGCCTGCCCACGGTGATCGGCTCCGAGATCACGGTGGGTGGCCGGCCCCGGCCGGGGCAGAAAGATCCGGACGGGGATCACCTCATCGTCCTGGCGCGCGGCGCGGAGGGCTATCACGCCCTGTCGCGCACGATCGGCGAGGCGATGCTGGCCTCGGGGGAGAAGGGCCACGCCGCTCACACCCTCGAATCGCTCGCGGCGGGGGCGACGGACTGGCAGATTCTCACCGGATGCCGCAAGGGTGGGGTACGCCGAGCGCTTGAGCGGGAGCCGGGGGTGTGGGCGGTGGATGCCGCCCGCGGGTACCTTTCCACCCTCACCGCGCTCTTCGGCGCGGAGTCCGTGGCGGTGGAGATCACGCACAATAACCAGCCCTACGATCGCGAACGCAATCGGCTCCTTGTTTCCCTGGCCAAGGAGGCGGGGCTGCGGGTGGTGGCCACGGGCAACGTCCACGCCGCCCGTGCGTCGGACGCGGTGCTCGCTGACGTGCTGGCCTCCACGCGTGCGAACCGGCCACTCGAGGAGTACCGGAGCTGGCTGCCGGCCTGGCCTGCCTACCTCAAGTCGGGCGAACAGATGCTTGCCCTGCACGCCGAACATCCCGGTGCTATCGCGGCGGCCGCGGAGATTGGGGAGGAGTGCTCCTTTGACCTCACCCTCGTGGCACCGGACCTACCGCCGTTCCCCACCCCACCGGGTCACACCGAAGCCACCTGGCTGCGCCACCTCACGGAGCAGGCGGCGCTTAGCCGGTACGGGAGCCGGCAGGCCCACCCGCGTGCCTGGCGGCAGATCGACCACGAACTGGGGGTGATCGAGCAGCTGCACTTCCCCGGATACTTCCTCATCGTCCACGAGATCGTCTCTTTCTGCCACGAGCAGGAGATCTGGTGCCAGGGGCGCGGCTCGGCGGCGAACTCGGCGGTCTGCTTCGCGCTCGGGATCACGGCGGTGGACGCCGTGCGCCACCGCATGCTCTTCGAACGCTTCCTCTCGCCCGGGCGCTCTGGGCCGCCGGATATTGACCTGGATATTGAGGCCGGTCGGCGCGAGGAGGTCATCCAGCACGTCTATGCCCGCTACGGACGCAGGCACGCAGCTCAGGTGGCCAACGTCATCACCTATCGGCCACGTTCGGCTATTCGCGACGCGGCGCGCGCCCTGGGGTATGACGCGGGGCAGGCGGACGCGTGGGCGAAGTCGGTCGAGCGCCGGGCGTCCGATGCCCGCTCGCGGGCGCCGGAGCTGGCCGGGAGCCCGAAGCGGCGGCCGGGATCGGAGCCGGAGGTAAAAGAGCGCGCGCCGGAGGCAGAAGAGCGCGCGCCGGGCTCACAGGTGGAGGGAGAAGAGATCACGTCGGAGGCCGGGGCGCGGTTCGCGCTGCGCTGGGGGATCGAATCCGAGGTGCCGGAACGGGTGGTGCAGATCGCTGGTCGGCTCCAGCGCCTGCCTCGCCATCTCGGCATCCACTCGGGCGGGATGGTGCTGTGCGATAGGCCGGTGATCGAGGTGTGCCCGGTGGGCTGGGCGCGCATGGAGGGCCGGAGCGTCCTGCAGTGGGATAAGGATGACTGCGCCGAGGCGGGGCTGGTGAAGTTCGACCTGCTCGGGCTGGGGATGCTCAGCGCCCTACGCATCTCCTTCACCGAGCTCACCGAGCGCGGCGTGCGGGCTGCGGATGGTCAGCCGCTGGGCTTGCACAACATCGACCAGGAGGACGGGCGGGTCTATGACTTGCTGTGTGCGGCGGACACGATCGGGGTGTTCCAGGTGGAGTCACGGGCGCAGATGGCCACCCTCCCGCGCATCCAACCGCGCACGTTCTACGACATCGTGATCGAGGTAGCCCTCATTCGGCCCGGCCCGATCCAGGGCGGCTCGGTCAACCCCTACATCAACCGCCGCCGCGGGCGCGAACCGGTCACCTACGCACACCCGCTCCTCAAGGGCGCGCTGGAAAAGACGCTCGGCGTGCCCCTCTTCCAGGAGCAGCTCATGCAGATCGCGATCGACGCGGCCGGCTTCACCCCGGCACAGGCCGACCAGCTGCGCAAGGCGATGGGAGCCAAGCGCAGTCATGACCGGATGCGGGATCTGCGCGGGGATCTCATGGCCGGGATGGATGAGCGCGGGATCGGCCCGCGGGTGCGCGAGGAGATCTACACCAAGCTGGAGGCCTTCGCCGAGTTCGGCTTTCCCGAGTCGCACTCCTTTTCCTTCGCCTACCTTGTCTACGCGAGCGCCTGGCTCAAGGTTCACCACCCCGAAAACTTCTACGCGGGCATCCTCGCGGCCCAGCCCATGGGCTTCTACTCGCCGCAGACCCTGGTGGCCGACGCGCGGCGGCACGGCGTGCTCGTCTTGCCGGTGGACGTGTGCTTTTCAGAAGAGCACTCGTGCGTGGAGGTCACCCCGGAGCGGAAGGTGAGAGCCCACCCGTTGGTGAGCGTTGATCCGCGCCGGGGCCTGCGGCTAGGCCTATCGAACATCAAGGGTTTGAGGGCCACTGAACGCATCCTCGCCGCCCGCGCGCAGCGCCCGTTTGATTCGGTGGCGGACCTGGCCCGCCGGGCCAAGCTCACCACGCCGGAGCTGGAGAAGCTCGCGGCGGCCGGCGCGCTGACCAGTCTGGGGATGACACGCCGGGAGGGAATCTGGGCGGCCGGGGCCCTGGCCTACACGGGCAAGAGGCTCGGCGATTCCTTCCAGCCCAGCCTCCCCGGGCTGCACGTGGGCGCCACGTCGCCGCGCCTGCCCCGCATGAGCCCGGTGGAGGAGAATATGGCCGAACTGCGATCCACGGGTATCTCAGTGGGCACTCACCCCATGGACTTCCTGCGCCCATCGCTGACCGAACGTGGGGTGGTGCGTATCGCGGACCTATCCGGCTACGAGCCGGGGGAGCGGATCCGCGTGGCGGGGATTGTCACCCACCGCCAGCGCCCGCACACGGCCTCCGGCATCACCTTCCTCTCCCTGGAGGACGAGTCGGGCTTGCTCAACGTGGTGTGCTCGGTGGGGCTATGGGAGAAGCACCGCAAGGTGCTACGCACCTCCCAAGGCCTGATTATCCGCGGCGTGGTGGAGCGGGCGGATGACGTGATGAACTTCGTTGCCGACGGGGTCGAACGCCTCGAGCTGGCGGTCCCGCTCCCGTCGCGGGACTTCCGCTAACGCGAACGCGGGTGAGCGTCGGCAGAGAGGAAAGGAGAAAAGCATGAATGCGATTGACGTATAGTCCGAGGCATGGGTCAACTTGTTCGCCGCGGAACACCCGACTACGGGCGCGCGCTCGGCGCGCTGTTCTGCATTGGGATCGGGGCGTATGCCCTGACGTATGCGCCCCAGCCGCTGCTGCGCGTGATTGGCGACGAGTTCGGGGTAGGAGCCTCGCAGTCGGCCCTGCTGCTCTCGGCCGCCACGTTCGGCCTGGCCATATCCGTGCTGTTCTGGGGAGCGGCCTTAGCGCGCGTGTCCGAGCGGCGCCTCATCATCGGGGGTCTGGCGGGTGCCGTGCTCGTCTCGCTCGCCATCCCGCTCACTCACGCGTGGGGCGTGATTGTGGCGCTGCGCGTCGCGCAGGGGATCGCGCTCGGCGCGCCTTTCACCGCGGCACTCGCCTGGGTGGGCCGCCACGTTGAGCTGTCATCGGTTGCCCAGGTCTCCGGTCTCTACATTGCCGGCACCACCGTGGGTGGGATGGCAGGCCGCCTCCTGTCCGGATTCGTCAACGAGGTGACGGACAACTGGCGCATCGGCCTGGCCGCTGTCTCGCTCGTCTCCGCCGTGATGGGCGGGCTAGCCCATCTCCTCCTTCCAGCAACGAAGGGACGCGCGGCGGGGGAGTTGCCGCCCTCGCGCCCGGAGAGTCCGTGGCGAAAGCGCCAGCGGCTGCTGGCCTACCTGTTCGCGTTCGTCGGCATGGGCACGTTCGTCGGCCTGTACAACGTGGTGGTCTACCGGGTCTCCGAACCGCCGCTGAGTATGGGCACGTCGGTCACATCGCTCCTCTTCCTCGGCTACCTCGCCGGAACGGTGACCTCAGCACGGGCGGGCCGCCTCATCGCGCGCGTTGGTGCCCGCGGGGCGATGATCGCGGGCACGGCCACCATGGCGCTGGGGATCGCGCTGCTCATCCAGCCCACGGTCTACACTCTGTGGCCGGGCCTGTTCATCATATGCGGAGGCTTCTTCGCGATGCACTCGATCCAGTCCGGGCGCGCCACGAGCCTGCACCCGAAACCGGGGATCGGATCGGGCCTATACCTCACGCACTACTACGGCGGTTCCTCGCTAGGTGGAATCTTGTTCGGCCTGGCGTGGGACTTGGGCCGCTGGCCGGCCGCGCTGGGATTGGCGTTCGCTTGCCTCGGCGTCGTGGCACTGTTTGCCTTGCTGAGCTCGAACGCGGAGCCTGCCTCACGCTAGAATGTGAGGCAGACGAAAGGGGCCAGGCATGGGCAAAATGAAGATGCTTTTGAAGATCGCGACGACGGCGGGGCCGGTGGTCTTCGAGGTTGTTCGCAAGTACGGCCCGCAGATCCGCAAGCTCATGGATGACAACCCGGACTTCTTCGATAGCCTCAAGGGCCGCCTCGGCGCGCTGGCGGGGGTGTCAAAGGTGAAGCGGGGAGCGCCGCGGTTGCAGACCCGCATCGAGGTGCTCCGCCAGCAGACGACCTACCTTTACGGCACGGCGAACAACGCCTCCGTGGCGGAGCAGGCCACGGCGTGGCGGCGCGAGCTGGACGGGTTGGAGAACTCCCTGCCGGTCGTGTCCTCGATGAAGGGCAAGGTGCGCCGGGGTAACATGCGCCACCTCGAGGAACGCCTCGATTCTCTCTCGGCCAAGATCCTCGCCCTCACGCTCGAAGACGACATCGAGGACGCCGAGGTCATCGACGACGCCCGCTAGGTTCACGACACCTCCCGCTGCTGACGATCTGCACCGCGGGTCACGGGGAGATCGGCCCGTGAGTTTTGACGCCGATCGGTACCGGGGCTGGAATCGGGTTTGGTGACGCTGCTGTTTGAGTGGGGAGCAACTGATAGGATGCCCAAAACGATTGTGGCGTTCATTGACCGGATGCGCGCCGAGCGGGGGAGGTCTTGATGACCAACGTGGTGGTGCGTCGACTCCGTGCTACGGATGCGCCCGCGGTGTTTGAAGCATTCACAGCGTCCCCTGACATGGCTAGGCAGGGGGATGTTGCGTCACTGGAGGACGCTGAGCGCTACATCGATCGGCTCATCGCGGCGGATTCACCGCACGAGGCGTGGGCAATCGCTGAACGTGACGTGCTGGTTGGACTCGTGTGTGTCACCGTTGACGAGACCAATCTCAGCGGCTGGTTCTGGTACTGGATGACGAAGTCTGCGCGTGGCCGTGGTTGGACAAGCCGCGCTGCGGTAGCTGTTGCGCAGTGGGCGCTGAACGCGCGCGGTCTCGAGCGTCTGGAACTGGGACACCGAGTGAACAATCCGGCTTCCGGGCATATTGCGAGGGCTGCTGGATTCGTTCGAGAGGGAACGGAGCGTGGGAAGTTCCTCGTCGACGGCGAACGGATCGACGTTTGCACATATGGTCGGTTGCGCAGCGATCCCGTTCCCAGTGGTGCTCCACTCGCTTTGATCGAAGAGGCGTAACCGACGCAGGGATCCCACTTGCCAAGATCTCGTGGCTGCTGAGCAGCAGGAGGAATATCAGGGAATCATAGTTGATGACGCTGTGCAGTGCGTCGACTATGAAGGAACCTTGTGGCAAGCAGTGCAGCGGTGCGTGGACTTAGGCTTCAGCCGTCGTTCGACTCCCGCACGACGCCGTCGCCCGGCTTTCGAGCAGGACCCGCGCCTTGCCCGGGCGCCGCTACAGCCCGAGCGCTCCCGCGATGTCGGGGTCGAAGAAGCCGGGTCCCTTCAACACCTTGCCGTCCTCGCGGTAGATGGGCTTGCCGTCGGCGCCGAGTTTGGACATGTTAGAGGCCTGCACCTCGCGCAGCACGTCGCCGAGCGGGATGCCGAGTTCGAGGGCCATGCCGTAAATGACGTAGGTGAGGTCGGCGAGCGCGTCGGCAGTTTGGACGGTGTCGCGCGTGTGGTCGTCGGCGGCGCGGGCGGCGTCGTAGGCCTCCTCAATGAGGGCCCGGGCCTTCGCGCCGTAGATGGCTCCCACGAGTTCGGAGAACTCTTCGGCCACGAGGCTCATGCGCATGTGGACCCGGTCGCGGTCGGCGTTCGGGGTGCCCGTGACGATGGGCAGGCCGTAGGTTTCGTGGAACTGGCGGACGAGGTCTTCGGGGCGATTCGGATCAGGTACGTAATTCATGCCTCCAATTTACCCTGTCGCTCAACTTGGCTCAGATCACATAAGAATTGTGAGCGGCGGATTTTGCGCAGGTGACCTTCGGTGATAGATTCTTACCTGTTGCAAACGCACACCTGCGCGGGTGGCGGAATAGGCAGACGCGCTAGCTTGAGGTGCTAGTCCACGTATAGTGGGTGGGGGTTCAAGTCCCCCTCCGCGCACAGATGAGGCCGGTAGAGATACCGGCCTTTTTCGTGCCCGTGTGGCATGGTAGAGCCATGGACGCTCGCACCCAGGTTTTCGCAATTATTGGCAACCCGGCTCGTCATTCGAAGTCGCCGGAGTTGCACAACGCGGTCTTCGCCCACCTCGGCATTAACGCGGTTTACGTGGCGCACGAGGTGGACGACGCCGGGGTGGCGGTCGCGTCCATGCGCGCGTTGGGCTATGCGGGGGCGAACGTCACGATGCCGTTCAAGGCGGACGTGATCGAGCACCTGGATTCGGTGAGCGAAGTGGCCCGGGAGATGAACGCGGTTAACACGATCACGTTCCGAGGTGGCCGCGCGCACGGGGATAATACCGACGGCGCAGGGCTGCTGAGCGAGATCGAGGCGGAGGGCACACCCGTGACCGGTAGCCGGATCCTGCTGCTGGGGACCGGGGGAGCGGCGTCGTCGATCTGGACCCAGGCGGCGCTCGATGGGGCGGCGGCGGTGAGCGTGTTCAACCGTGCCAAGCCCGAGCTCGAGTCGATTGGCGCCACCCTTTCGCGGCTCTCCGAGCGCACGGGTTGCGCTCTGTCGCTGCAGACGTTCGAGGGTGGCGGCCTGGAGGCGGCGTGCGCCGAGGCGGACATCATCATCAATGCCACCTCGGTGGGCATGGATCGCCTTGCGGACGACACGCTTGTGGATGCGAGATGGATCACGCCGCGCCACACGGTGGCCGACGTCGTCTACCACCCGCGCATCACCCGCCTCATCGCCGAGGCTCGCGAGGCCGACGCGAAAACGGTGGAAGGCCTGCGGATGCTGCTGGGCCAAGCGGCGATCGCGGAGAAGATCTGGCTGGGGATCGACATGCCGATGGAGGTGGCCTACCGGGCCGTAACTTCCTAAACTGCGCCACACCTTCGCTACGCTGTCCCTATGAAACCGTTTGCCTTCCTTGCGGCGCGCCCAGCCTTCGCGGCCGACATCCGCCGCGACGAGTTCGCCGTCGTCAAACGCGACGGGCGCCTGTCCGACGCCGAGATCGTCTACCTTCCCCTTGCCGAGCGCCCGCAGATCGACCCGGAGGACTATGCGGGGATCATCGTGTCGGGTTCGCAGTACGGTTTCGGCGTGGTAGACGAGGCTAAGACGCCCGATCAGATCGCCACCGAGGAGGTCCTGTTCGACGTGGTGAAGCAGGTGCTCGCCAAGGACCTGCCCTTCCTCGGCCTGTGCTACGGTCACCAGGCGGTAGCGCTCTCGCTCGGCGGCACGCTCAGCGCTGAGTACGGCGAGGAGCTGTCCACTGTCTCCATTCATCTCAACGACGACGGCCGCGCCGACCCGATCTTCTCCCAGCTGCCCGATTCGTTCCCGGCGATTGTGGGGCATGACGACGCGATCGGCGTGGTGCCTGCGAACACCACGGTGTTGGCCTCCTCGGAGCTGTGCCCGGTGCAGGCGATCCGATACGGGGACAACGTGTATGGCGTGCAGTTCCACCCCGAGATCGACGCGGATGGCGTGGGGCTGCGCCTCGATTACTACGGGGACGTGTACTTTGCCGCCGAGCAGGTGGAGCGGGTGCGGGCCCAGACCACCAGCCATGACTATGCGGCGTGCGCGGTGCTCATTGGCGCGTTTGTGGACAGGTACAGGAGTTGACCATGGAATTTGCGTCCTCGCCCCGCTCGACCGTGGGCATCGAGTGGGAGCTCCAGCTCATCGACCGTGATTCGAACGACCTGCGCCAGGCGGCCGACACAGTACTCGCCGAGGTGTGCCGGCTCGATGCGGATACCTCGATGATCCACGGGGAGATGTTGCTCAACACGATCGAGCTGGTCTCGCGCCCGCACGAGCGCGTGGGCGAATGCGTGGCGGACCTGCGTCAATGCCTCGATATCCTCGAGCCGGTGCTGGAGCCGATGCGCATCACGCTCGCTTCCTCGGGTACCCACCCGTTCGCCAACCCGGTCTACCAGCGCGTGACGGACAGCGAGCGCTACGCCGAGCTCGTTAACCGCACCCGGTACTGGGGGCGGCAGATGTTGCTGTTCGGCACCCACGTCCACGTGGGCATCGAGGACCGCGCCAAGGTGCTGCCGATCCTACGCGCCGTGCTCACCCGCTCCGCCCACATCCAGGCCCTCACGGCGTCGTCCCCGTTCTGGAGCGGGAAGAACACCGGCTATGCGGACAACCGGGCGATGGTCTTCCAGCAGCTGCCCACCGCCGGCGTGTCGCACCAGTTCACGAACTGGGCCGACCTCGAGGGCTACTACGCGGGCATGGTCAAGACGGGCGTGATCTCCAATTTCGACGAGGTGCGCTGGGACGTGCGGCCCTCGCCCAAGTTCGGCACGCTCGAGTTCCGCGTGGCGGACGCGGCCACGAATCTGTCCGAGGTGGGAATGGTCGCCGCGCTGTCGCAGTGCCTGGTTGAGTACTTTTCGCGCGAGTACGACGCCGGCCGCGCGCTTCCCGCCCTACCCTCCTGGTTCGTGGTGGAGAACAAGTGGCGGGCCGCCCGCTATGGCATGGACGCGATCCTTATCCTTGATGAGGAGGGCAACGAGGAGCTGGTGGGGACCACGCTGGCGCGGATGGTCGAGGAACTAACCCCGATCGCGCGGGACCTGGGCTGCCTCGAGGAGCTGCAGATGGTGAGCCGCGTGCACGAACTTGGCGCGCCCTACCAGCGCATGCTGCGCGCAGGCTCCCACTTCGAGCGAGCGCGGGAGGCGATCGTGGACTTCATGATCGCGGAGATGGAGGCGGGCCACCCGCTCGATCCGGACGCCCGCGAGCTCGACGGGATTGCCGCCGCCGAGGAACAGCACGCCCAGGCCTACGACCCGGAACAAAAGACCGTGAAGGACCCCCAGTGAACGCCTACTCCGAAACCCTCGAGATTGCCCAGACCCTCATCCGTTTCGACACGTCCAATGACGGCCGGGACGTGATCGAGAAGCCGGCGGCCGACTACGTCATGGACCTGCTGGGCGAGGTCGGCCTCGAGCCGGAGTACCTCGGGCCGACGCCTGGCCGGCCGTCGGTGGTGGTGCGCATCCCGGGCAAGAAGCGTGAGGTCGAGGTTGATCCTGTCACGGGCGAGCGCCGGGGCGCCGTCGTCATCCATGGGCACACTGACGTTGTGCCAGCGGTGGCGAGGGACTGGTCGGTGGACCCGTTCGGCGGCGTCGTGAAAGACGGCTTCCTGTGGGGTCGCGGCGCGGTGGACATGAAGAACATGGACGCAATGATCCTGGCCGTGGTGCGCGAGATCGCCCGCACCGGCTACGTCCCTCCGCGCGACCTCATTATCGGCATGTTCGCCGACGAGGAGGCGGGCGGCCACCAGGGCTGCCGCTGGCTAGTGGAGCACCACCCCGAGCTGTTCGAGGGCGCCACGCACGCGATCTCGGAGGTCGGCGGTTACAACACGTACGTCAACGGCGAGCGTGTCTACCTGCTACAGACGGGGGAGAAGGCGCTGACCTGGTACACCTTCCGCGCCGAGGGCAAGGCGGGCCACGGCTCCCAGATCAACAACGACAACGCGATTGCCAAGCTCTCCCGCGCGCTCGTGGCGCTCGACTCCGAGCCCTGGCCGCTCACGCTCACCGACACGGTCACGAAACTGCTCCAAGGCACCTCCGAGATCTCCGGCCTGCCCTTCGACCCCGACGACGAGGCGAGCATCAACGCGCTGGTGAACGCGCTCGGGCCGGCGAAGGCCTACGTGGGCGCCACGCTGCGCACGGGCTGCAACCTCACCTCGTTCAACGGCGGTTACATGCAGAACGTGGTGCCGGGCAGCGCGGAGGCGACGGCCGACGTGCGGGCCATCCCTGGCACCGAGAGAGAGGTGGCACGCCGCATCGAGGAGCTGACCGAGGGCATCGAGGTGGGCTGGCTGTCGTCCATGGACGGGTATGAGTCCACCACCGAGGGCTCGTTCGTGGAGGCGATGACGGCCGCGGTGCTGGCCAAGGACCCGGGCGCGCACGTGCTTCCCTACCTGCTCTCGGCAGGCACGGATAACAAGGCGCTCGGCTCGCTTGGCATCGAGGGTTACGGGTTCTCGCCCGTGCGCCTGCCAGAGGGCTTCGACTTCCCGGCGATGTTCCATGGGGTGGACGAGCGCGTGCCGGTCGACTCCCTCGCCTTCGGCGCCGAGGTGTTGCGCGAGTTCATCGACCGGCTCTAAGGAGTTTGCGGTACAGAAAATCGCCGGTGTGAGCTAGGCTTTCAGGTATGGCTAACGAAACACAAGCGGCATTTGATCGGCTGATCTTTGCACTTCAGGAGTTCAACGCGGCGGCGATCTCGGCGCGCGATCCAGAGGATCCTTCCGTCGTGGCGGCGGCCGATGCGCTTGCGGACGCCTACACGGTCTACGACGACGCCCTCTACACCCAGTACGGCGTGGAGACCCCGCTCGATACGTACGACTACGACGATCACGACGACGATTTCGACGAGTCGGACGACGACGATGACGATCTCGACGACGAGCTAGATGATGACGATTTCGACGACGACGATCACTTCGACGACTTCGATGATGACGAGGACTTCGACGAGGACTTCGACGAGGACGACCTGGAGGAGTTCAACCTCTAAATCTCGGAGATCGCCTGCACGACCGGCCCGGGTAGCGGCTCGATCGGCAGGGACAGGACTTGGTCAAACTGGGCGTGCGTGCGCGCGCCGATGAGCGCTGTCGTCACCTGCGGCTGATCGAGGAGCCAGGCGAGAGAGACGTCGGCCGGTGTGCGCCCCAGGCCGTCGGCGGCTTTGGTCACGGCCTCGACGATGCGGCGAGGCTTGTCGGTGAGGTAGGGATCCACGGTCGCGGACAGGTGCTCGGTGGCCGCCCGCGATGTCGCAGGAATCGTGTGGCGATACTTCCCGGTCAGCACCCCGCCGGCAAGCGGCGCCTGGGCGATAATCCCCAGGTCGAACTCACGCGCGACTGCCGTCAGGTCTCCGCCCGGCTGGCGGTGCAGCACTGAATACTCGGCCCCGATCGCGGCGAGCCGCGGCAGGTGAAGGTCAGCCAGGTACTGCGCGGCACGGGCCACCCGCCACGCCGGATGGTTGGCCAGGCCAATGTAGCGCGCGGCCCCGCTTCGCACGATCTGCGCCAGGCTCTCCAGCTGCTCCTCGATTCCGACGCGCGGGTCGGGCGCCGCCACCTGCAACACGTCCACGTACGTGGTGCCGAGCTCGGTCAGCGTGGCGTTGAGCGAGGCGGTCAGGGCCGCGTGTCCGCCGTTAAACCGCACCCCGTCGTCGTGATAAAACTCTCCTGCATGGGCGATGATGACTACCTCTGAGCGGTCCACGCCGCCGGAGAAGATCGAGCCGAGCACCTGCTGGGCCAGGCCGTCGCCGTAGACGGGGGAGACGTCAATCGTGGTGCCGCCGTGGTTGAGCAGAGCCGTGACCATCTTGGTGGCGTCCTCGACGTCCGTGTCGCGCCCCCAGGTGAGGGTGCCGAGCCCGAGGCTGCCCATACGCAGGCCACTGCCGCCCAAAAACGTGTGCTTCATATCCCTGAGCCTAACGTACGATCGCGCCGCAACTGGTTTAGGCTTGGGCGCGTGGGTATTTTCGAAGCCATCATATTAGGAATTGTTCAAGGGCTCACCGAGTTCCTGCCGATCTCCTCCTCGGCGCACCTGCGCATCGTGGGCGAGCTGTTCCCCTCGCTAGGAGACCCGGGCGTCACCTTCACGGCCGTCACCCAGATCGGCACCGAGGTGGCGGTCCTCCTGTATTTCCGGAAGGACATCTGGCGGATCATCGAGCGCTGGGTCACCTCGCTGCCCGGCCCGTGGAAGCGCACGCCCTCCACCGATCCCGACGCCCGCATGGGCTGGATCGTCATCCTCGGCTCGATCCCGATCGTCATGCTCGGCCTGCTCTTAGAGACCTGGATCGACACGACGTTCAGGAACCTCTACATCACGGCGCTCATGCTCGCCGTGTTCGCAATCTTGCTCGCCCTCGCCGACCGCTACGGCAAGCGCCGCCTGAGCCTGGAGCAGATGAGCCTGCGCGACGGCATTACGCTCGGCTTCGCCCAGGCGATGGCCCTGGTGCCGGGCGTGTCGCGCTCCGGCGGCACGATTACGGTGGGCCTCGCGCTCGGCTACACGCGCGTGGCCGCCGCCCGCATCTCCTTCTTCCTCGCCGTCCCGGCCGTGCTCGGCTCGGGCTTCTACCGGCTCTTTACCGACGACGGCACCGGCCCCCAGGCCGGCGCGATGCCCACGTTCGTGGCCACCGCGATGGCGTTCGTGGTGGGATACGCCGTGATTGTGGGCTTCCTCAAGCTGGTGGAGACCAAGAACTACCTGCCATTCGTCATTTACCGACTCCTGCTGGCCGGCCTGCTGGTCTTCCTGCTCGGCCAGGGAATGATGAGCGCGTAAGGAGCGTCATGTCTTTGCCATGGGGGATCCTGTTCGACATGGATGGGACCCTGACCGACACCGAAAAACTATGGTTCCAGGCGGAAACCGAGGTGCTAGGCGAGCTGGGTCGGCCCTGGCGCGCCGGGGACGAGATGGACATCATCGGGCTCAACCTCATCGACGCCGCCACCCACCTGGCCACCATGCTCGAGATCGACATCGAGCCGGCCGAGCTGGGGTGGATGCTGACCGAGCGAGTCGCCGCGATTGGGCGCGAGCAGGGGATGCCCTGGCGTCCGGGCGCCTACGAGATACTTGAGTTGGTGGCCCGCCTAGGGATTCCGAGCGCGCTGGTGACCGCCTCCCACATGGCCTTCGCCCAGCTCGCCTTGGAGCAGGCCCCGGCCGGCACGCTCGAGGTGGCCGTGACTGGCGACCAGACCCTCATCGGCAAGCCTGACCCGGAGCCCTACCTCATGGGCATCGAGCGCCTGGGCGTGCCCGCCGAGCGCACGCTCGCCTTCGAGGACTCCGTGCACGGGCTGACCTCCGCGCTCGCCGCCGGGTGCGTGACCGTGGGCGTGCCGCTCAAGGTGGACATCTCCGGCGTGGACGGAGCGATCCTCATCGACTCACTCGCAGACGTGGACGAGGCCTTCTTCCGCGCCGTCATGCCCTAAACCGCCACCCTCGAGCCCTTCACGACGCCGCGACCCGGCTTACAGCCCGCTCAGCCCACCTCGGCCGTCAGCAGGTCCTTCGCCCCGGCCTCGCTCATCTCCGGTGCCTGGTTGCCGAAGGCCGGGCAGATGCTTTGGAAGTGACACCAGTTGCACAGCGGGCCCTTCTTCGCCTCGAAGCCGTCCTCCAGCCGGGCGCGGATGCCGGACCACAGCGCATCGACCTCCATGGCCAACGCGTCCACGTCCGCCGGCACTGGATCGTAGGTGAGCACGCGCCCGTCCTTGAGGTAGATGAGCTGGGTGCGGGTAGGCAGCGTGCCCTCCGCGAAGTAGAGCGCGGCCGAATAGAACCTCATCTGGAAGATCGCCTCGCCCTGGAATCGCGGGGAGGGTGACTTGCCCGTCTTGTAATCCACCACGCGGATCTGCCCGTTCGGGGCCCGATCGATCCGGTCAATGATCCCACGGATCGCCAGGCCCGAGGGCAGGGTGGCGTTCACGAACTCCTCGCGTGCGAAGGGTTCGAGGAAGACGGGGTTTTCCAGCTTGAAGTAGTTCGCGATCAGCGGCCGGGCGCTTCCGAGCCATTCCTCCAGCGCCTGCTCTGAATCGAACAGCTCCCGCGCCTGTGGCTCCTTCTCCAGGTGCGTGGCCCACATCGGATCGAGGAGCTCTTGGGCGCGTTCGGGCGTGCGCTCGAGCGCAGGCGAATCGTACAGGTGCTCGAGCACGGCGTGGATGAGCGTGCCGCGCAGCGCTTCCACCGACGGGGGCTCTGGCAGCTTATCGATCACCCGGAAGCGAAATTTGAGTGGGCAGGACTTAAAATCGTTGGCCCGTGAGGGCGAAATGGCAGCGTGACGTTTCATGCTCCTAACCGTAGCGACTGCCTCCGACAATTTTCCGTAAGATGAATCCAATGAGTACCTATCCACATCCGCTCGGCGCCGACCGCCGCCGCGGCCCGTTCCGCGCTGGCGAGCGCGTCCAGCTCACAGACACCAAGGGCCGCAAGTACACCACGCTCCTCACCCACGACGGCTACTTCCAGTCCCAGCGCGGCAATTTCCGCCACCGGGAGCTCATCGGCAAACCTGAGGGAACGGTCTTCGAGACCGAGACCGGCCACGTGCTCCAGGCCCTGCGCCCGCTGGTGGCCGACTACGTGCTCTCCATGCCACGCGGCGCCACCCCGGTCTACCCCAAGGACGCCGGCCAGATTATCCAGCAGGGCGACCTCTTCCCGGGTGCCCGCGTCTTCGAGGCCGGGGTCGGATCGGGTGCCCTGTCGCTGTCCCTCCTCGCCGCGATCGGCCCGGAGGGCCACCTTACCTCCTGCGAGCGCCGCTACGAGTTCGCCCAGATCGCCCAGGCCAACGTCGAATCCTGGTACGGGCCTGCCGTTCCGCCCTGGGAGCTGCTCGTGGGGGAGGCCGCCGCCGCGCTGGAAGAGATGGCCGAAGAATCCCTCGACCACGTGGTGCTCGACATGCTCGCCCCCTGGGAGGTCATCAAGCCCGCGGCTCGGGCGTTGCGCTCGGGCGGCGTCGTCGTCGGTTACGTCACCACGACGACCCAGCTGTCCCGCTTTGTCGAAAAGTTGCGCGACAGCCAGTACTTCACCGAGCCGGACGCGTTCGAGACCATGCTACGTAGCTGGCACCTGGATGGGCTGGCGGTGCGCCCGAACCATTCGATGGTCGGGCACACCGGCTTCCTCGTGATCGCCCGCAGGATCGCCCGTGGTTCGTCCCCGCTCGTGCCCACGAGGCGCCCGGCCCCGGCCGCCCGCCCGGACCTGCCCGAGTGGGAGAACTGGGACCCGGCCGACCTGCCCCAGCGCGCGATCTCGGAAAAGAAGCTACGCAAGGTCCGCCGCGATGTGGCGCACCGCGCGGACGTGGAAGTTTCCGGATACTCGGAAGCGGGGGACAATAGTGTGAAGATGCGCCGCGAGTTGGATGAGGAGGCGGCCGAGCGCAACCGCCAGCGGGAGGAAGACAAGTGAGCGACCAGGGAGAAATCTTCGGGCTGCAGACCGCGATCGCCTCGCTCGAGGAAAAGAACGACCGGCTTGCCGGCGCACTACAAAAGTCGCGCAAGCGGATCCAGGAGCTGTCCGAGCAGGTAGAAAAGCTTTCCCAGCCGCCGGGCTCCACCGCCACGTTCCTCGGCGCCAACCATGAGCGCCACGAGGTCACCGCGCTCGTCAACGGCCGCAAGATGATCCTGTCCGCCTCCACCCTGGTCGAGCTCGGCCGCATCCGGCCAGGTCAGGAGCTGTTGCTTAACGAGGCGCTCGTCGTCGTCGGCGCTACCACGTATGAGCGCACGGGTGAGATCGTCACGGTCAAGCTGGTGATTGACGCCTCGCGCGTGCTCGTGCAGGTCCATGCCGACGACGAGCGGGTGCTCCGGATCTCCGGCCGCCTCCAGGACCAGGGGGTTCAGGTTGGTGACACGGTGCTGGCGGACCTGCGCTCGGGCTTCATCCTCGAGCACGTGGAGCGCCCCGATGTCGAACACCTCCTGCTCGAGGAAGTGCCGAACGTGTCCTACGAGGACATCGGCGGCCTGGACGCGCAGATCGTGCAGATCAAGGACTCGGTGGAACTGCCCTTCGAGCAGCCCGAGCTCTACCGGGAGCACGGTCTCAAGCCACCCAAGGGTGTATTGCTCTACGGCCCGCCCGGCACGGGCAAGACCCTCATCGCGCGGGCCGTGGCCACTTCGCTGGCGGAGAAGATCTCCCGGCGCGACGGACAGGCAAAGTCCCGCTCCTACTTCCTCAACATTAAGGGCCCCCAGCTGCTGGATAAGTACGTGGGCGAAACCGAGCGCCAGATCCGCGAGATTTTCTCCCGGGCGCGTGACAGGGCGGCGTCGGGAATCCCCGTCGTCATCTTTTTCGACGAGATGGAGGCGCTGTTCCGCACGCGCGGCTCGGGCATTTCCTCAGACGTGGAGACGACCGTGGTCCCGCAGTTGCTGGCCGAGATCGACGGCGTCGAGCAGCTGGACAACGTCATCGTCATTGGCGCCTCGAACCGCGAGGACATGATTGACCCCGCGATCCTGCGCCCCGGGCGCCTCGACATCAAGATCCGCATCGAGCGGCCGAACCAGCACGGCGCGTGGGACATCATCTTGAAGTACCTCACGCCCGACCTACCGATCCACCCCGCGGAGATCGAGGCCCACGGCGACGCCGCGGCGGCGGTCCGCGCGATGGCCCGCGCCACGGTCGAGCGCCTCTTCACCCGGGACTCGGATAACGAGTTCGTGGAGGTCTCCTACGCGGACGGCTCGAGCGAGGTGCTCTACGTGTCCGACTTCGTCTCGGGCGCGATGCTGGCCGCGATCGTGGACCGGGCAAAGAAGCTGGCGATCAAGGACCTGCTGGCCTCCCGCGAGCGCGGGATCCGCACCTCCCACATGCTCACCGCGCTGGCCGAGGAGATGCGCGAGAACGAGGACCTGACCCAGATGACCAGCCCCGATGAGTGGGCCCGCATCCACGGACGCGGTTCGGGCAAGCGGGTCACGTTCGTCAAATCGCTGGTTACCCGGAAGGTCGAAAGTGACCAGGCCCCGGCGCCCGAGCGGCCGGTAACGGAATGGGACGGTGTCGTGAGGAAGGGACTGATATGAGCGTGAGGCGAGGGATCGGGCTCGAGACAGAGTTTGGGATCACGGACGCGGGCAATCCGCGGGCGAACCCCATCGTGTTGTCCACCGAGGTAGTGGACGCTTACGGCGGGCGCGGCAGCGCCTCGGGCGGGGCGGGCGCGATCCGCTGGGACTATCACGGGGAGGACCCGCTCAACGACGCCCGAGGCTACCGGCTCGACCGGGCCGCGGCCCACCCGTCGCTCCTGACCGACGATCCGGCCGCACCCGCCCCGTCGGGCGACGCGTTGGAGCGGGTGGCGCGCCCATCGGAGGCCGAGCTCGCCCTGCCGCACGCGGCCAACGCGGTGCTGACCAACGGCGCGCGCCTCTATGTGGACCACGCTCACCCTGAATACTCGGCGCCGGAGGTGACGAACCCGCGCGAAGCGATCTTGTGGGACCGGGCGGGGGACTACATCGCGGCGGAGGCGATGGACCTGCTGGCCGAGGCCGGCCGCCACGTCGTCATCTATAAGAATAACGTGGACGGCAAGGGCGCGGCTTATGGCACGCACGAAAACTACACGGTGGACCGCTCCCTCGACTTCACCGACATCATCCGCTACATGACGCCGTTCTTCGTCACCCGGCCGATCCTGTGCGGGGCCGGACGGCTGGGTCTAGGGCAAAAGTCGCAGCAGCCGGGCTTTCAGATCTCCCAGCGCGCGGACTACGTGGAAAACGATGTGGGGCTGGAGACCACCTTCAACCGCCCCATCATCAACACGCGCGACGAGCCGCACGCGGAAGCGGCCCGCTACCGGCGCCTGCACGTGATCGGCGGGGACGCGAACCAGTTCGACGTGTCGAACCTGCTCAAGGTGGGCACCACTTCGCTTGTGCTTTGGATGCTCGAGCAGGAGGCGTTGCCGCTCGGCATGGATGCGATGATGCTGCTAGAGCCGGTGCGCGCTACGTGGGAGGTCTCACACGACCCGAGCCTCACCCGCCTCATTGACATGCAGGACGGCTCCCAGCGCACGGCCATCGATATCCAGCAGATTTACCTCGACGCCGTACGCACGGCTCTCGAGGGGCGCTGTGAGGTGGACTTCGACACCCGCGAGATCCTGGCCACCTGGCAGGAGGTGCTCGACCTGCTGCGCACCGACATCTTTGCCGCCTCGGGCAAGGTGGAGTGGGTGGCCAAGTACCAGATGCTCGATTCGATGCGCCAGCGCACTGGCGGCTCGTGGGATAACGACAAGCTGCGCGCCTTCGACCTGCAGTGGCACGACCTGCGCCCGGAGCGCTCGATCGTCAACCGGCTCGACCAGGCAGGGCGCATCGAGCGGCTCTTCGGCCCGGAGCAGGTGATGTGGGCGGTGCGCCACGCGCCCGAGTCCACGCGCGCCTACCTGCGCGGCGAGCTCATCCGCCGCTTCCCGGAGCGGGTGGCGGCCGCCGGCTGGGACGGGGTGACGTTGGACGTACCCGGCTACGATTCGCTGGTGCGCATCCCGCTCATGCACCCCGAGCGTGCCACGCGCGAGCTCGTGGGGGAGATCCTCGAGGGCGCAGTCTCGGTCGAGGATTTCCTCGTGAGGCTGACCACGGCCTGAGCGGCGCGCTCGCCCTAGAATTGATCCGGAAAGGAAACTATGTCTGAACAAGAGTTTATGCAGCCTCGCCGCCGCGAGGAGGAAGAGGCCCAGGAGCTGCCGCAGGTGAACGTGCCGGCGGCCGACTTCGACGTCGACGACCTGCTCGACGACATCGATTCGATCCTCGAGGAGAACGCCACGGGCTTCGTGCAGGGCTTCGTGCAAAAGGGTGGTCAGTGAAACCTCGCCGGATCATGGGCATCGAGACCGAGTACGGCCTCCTGTATGCCTCCACCACCACGGGCGAGCAACTGCTCGACCCGGAGGAGACGGCACACCACCTTTTTGAGCCGCTGCTCCACAAAGCGCGTTCCACGAACGCGTTTTTACCCAACGGCGCCAGGCTTTACCTCGACGTCGGGGCCCATCCAGAGTACGCCACCGCCGAGTGCGATCAGCTGGCCGATCTGCTGGCCAATGACCGCGCGGGCGACGCCCTGTACGCGCAGATGGCGGCCGAGGCGGAGGTCAAGCTTTCGGGCGGGCGGATGCACCTGTTCAAGAACAACCTCGATTCCTACGGCAACTCCTTCGGCTGCCACGAGAACTACTTGGTGCGCCGCCGGCGCGACTTTCGCCAGCGCATCGACGGCCTCATTCCGTACTTCGTCACGCGCCAGATCATGGTGGGTGCCGGCTACCTGCACGTGGGCCCGGAGGGCGCCAGCTACCGCATCTCCCAGCGGGCGGACAAGATGAACGACGCCGTCTCGGCGGCCACCACCCGCTCCCGGCCGATGGTCAATACCCGCGACGAACCCCACGGGGACGCAGAGCTTTACCGGCGCATGCACGTGATTGTGGGGGACTCGAACATGTGCGATGCCACGGCCGCGCTCAAGATGGGCGCCACGGAGGCCGTGTTGGACGCGGTGGAGGACGGGCTGCGCCTGCCGAACCGTGCCCTGGCTGACCCGGTGCGGGCGATCCGCGAGGTCTCGGCGGACACGACGTGCGGGGCGGTGCTCAAGCTGGCCGACGGCACCACGATGCGCGCGATCGACATCCAGCGCGAGGTCCATGACCTCGTGCGCGCCCACTTCGAGGCCAACGGCTGGATGGGCCTCGATCCGCTGCGCGCCTACGTCTTTGACCTGTGGGGCCGCACGCTCGACGCCCTCGATCGCGGCGACCACGACTCGCTTTCCACCGAGATCGACTGGATTGCCAAGCGCAAGCTGTTGGGCCGCCTGGCCGAGCGCCTGGGCACCGGCCTTGACGACGCGCGGGTGCAGCGCCTCGACCTGGCCTGGCACGACATCACGGGCGCCGGCCTGCGCCACAAGCTCGAGGCCAGCGGCGGGCTGAAGAAGCTTATCTCTGACGACACGATCGCCCAGGCGATGGGTATCCCACCGCAGACGACCCGGGCGAAGGTGCGTGGGGACTTCGTGGCGCTCGCCATGGAGCACCGGCGCGATTACATGGTCGACTGGATGAACATCCGCCTGCTCGAGGACGCGGGCGCCCACCAGGTCCTTCTCAAGGACCCGTTCAACCCGGTTAGCGCCGAGGTTGAGGAGCTGATGGAGATCATCGGTGAGTAGGTGGCAGCGCGTCGGGCTGGCGATCTTCGGCGTCATTCTGGGACTCACGATGGGCTTCGCCGTTGCCAGCGCCCAGTACCGGATCGCGTTGGCGCGCGAACCGATCTCGGTGGAGGTGGCCGGCTCGTTCGGCGCCTCGGTGGCGGTGATCGTGAACGGCAACGCGAGTTTTTCAACGGATGAGGGGCTGGCGGACGCCTTCTCGAGTGTCGACATCGCTGGCACGGGTCGCACGATCGAGGAGGGCGGCCAGGTTCTTGCCCGGGTGAGCACGTTCTACCTGCGCGAGGATGGGCTGACCACGGAGACCGGTTCGCGCTATTACACGGGCGCGACCGGCTCGGAGTCGCTGGGCTACTATGCCGGCTACGTGATCGGCGAAGCCGAGGGCAGCCGCATCGTGCTCATCGAGCCCGAGACCCCGCGGGCGGGCATCATCTCGGTTATCGACATCCTTCCCACCGTCCTGCCCGGCGAACCGGGCGACCTCCAGGCGGGCGGAGGCCTGCCCGGCGTCAGCACGGACGAGGCCGGCCGTCCCGTCGTCGTCGCTGGCGGAGGCGAGGTGAGCGCGCTGACCTCTGCGGCGATCATCCGGGGTGGCGGGGAGCAGGTGGAGGCCGGCGACACGGTCGTCGTCAACTACCTGCTGATCTCGGTCGACGGCGCCGTCATTGAAAACACGTGGGACGCGCCGCGCCCGGTGGTCATGCCCGTCGACGATGTCTTCGACGGCCTTCGGGACGGGCTCAAGGACGCCCGGGTGGGCTCGCGCCTGGCGCTGGGAATCCCGGCGGAGATGGCGCAGGGGGACGCGGACGTGGCGATCGTCATCGACGTGCTGGCCAAGATTACGGATGAATGATCACCGCAGAATGAGGTCGTTGCGCGCGTTCGAGGGGAACTGCGCGAGTAGGGCCTCCTCCTGGCGCGCCCAGGTGTCCCAGTGCGCTGACCAGTCGTAGGGGTCGCGAGCGCGCACACGTTCCCGGCGCACGGCTTCGGGGGCCTCAATCCAGACGGTGAGGTCGAGGTGCTCGCGTACGGGCGCGGACGTGGCGCCGCATCCGGTGATGATCACGACGTCGGCCTCGCCGGTCTGCGGGATCCACACGTTTCGTCCCCAGCGGCCCTCGTGCCAGTCCCATGCCCGGGCGGTAGCGTGGCCGCGGCGGAGGTCCCGGGCGAGCTCGGCTACGCGCCCGATGTCGGAGGTGAGTGCGTCCCAGCCGCCGATGAAGAGCTCAACTTCGATGATTTCGACGCGCCGCTCGAGAAGGACCGCGAGCGCGCGGGCGAGGGTGGTTTTGCCCGAGCCGGAGCGCCCGTCGATGCCTACCAGGCACCGCCCTGGCCCGATCTGTTCGGCCACAATGCAGGCGCGGGCGGCGGTGTTCGCTGGGTGGTCGTTCACGGCTCACATCCTAAATCGCGTTACGATAGACGGCAACGAAAGGAGTGGCATGGGGGTTGCAATCAGGGTCATTCCGTGCCTGGACGTCTCGCACGGGCGAGTGGTCAAGGGCGTGAATTTTGAAAACCTGAAGGACGCCGGGGACCCGGTGGAGCTCGCGAGCCGGTACAGCCAGATGGGCGCCGACGAGGTCACCTTCCTCGATGTCTCGGCGTCGGTCGAAGAGCGTGGGACCATGATCGACGTCGTGAAGAAGACGGCCGCCGACGTGTTCGTGCCGCTGACGGTAGGCGGGGGCGTCCGGTCCGTGGAGGACGTGCGCGCGCTGCTCGAGGCCGGCGCGGACAAGGTGGGGATCAACACCGCCGCGCTCGCCCGCCCCGAGCTGCTGACAGAGGTCGCCAGCCAGTTCGGCAACCAGGTCATCACCTTGTCGGTCGACGCGCGGCGGGCCGCCGGCATGCCCTCCGGCTTCGAGGTCACCACGCACGGTGGCACGCGCAGCGCCGGGGTGGACGCCGTGGAGTGGGCCATGCGCACGGCCGAGCTCGGCGCGGGGGAGATCCTGCTCAACTCGATGGACGCGGACGGCACCACCGACGGTTTCGACCTGGATCTGATTGAGAAGGTGCGCGCCGCTGTCGCTGTCCCGCTCATCGCCTCGGGCGGGGCGGGAACCGCGCAGCACTTCGTAGAGGCCGCGCAGGCGGGCGCCGACGCCGTCCTGGCCGCATCCGTCTTCCACTTCGGCGCGCTCACCGTCCGCGAGGTCAAGGAGGCCCTGGACGCCGCAGGCATCGAGGTGCGCCTGTGATCGAACGCGTGAAGTTCGACGGTCAGGGCCTGGTCCCGGCCATCATCCAGGAAGAGGCCACGGGCGAGGTCCTCATGCTCGGCTACATGAACGACCTGGCCCTCGAGCGCACGCTCATCACCGGGCGGGTCTGGTTTTGGTCGCGCTCCCGCCAGGAATACTGGCGTAAGGGCGACACGTCGGGCGCGATCCAGCTGGTCAAATCGGTGGCCGTGGATTGCGACGGCGACACGCTGCTGGTGCGCGTGCACCAGCGTGGTGCAGCCTGCCACACGGGGGAGCGCACGTGCTTCCTGGCCGGGGGAGAGCTGCCGGTTGCCATCCCCGACCACATCGAGGGGCTGTGAGACTCCCTTTTCGTACACGGCGTGAGCGCCGGTAGAGTGAAGTCAAGGGGAAGGACGAACCATGACAGTGCTCGATGACATCATTGCTGGCGTGCGCATCGACCTCGCCAGGCGCGAGGCCGCCGTCAGCCTGGACGAGCTGAAGGAGCGCGCGGCGAAGATGCCAAGCGCGCGCAACGCCATCTCTGCCCTCAAGCCCCACGATCACCGCTCCGTGCAGGTCATCGCGGAGGTCAAACGCAAGTCGCCGTCAAAGGGAGAACTGGCCGACATCCCGGACCCGGCCTATCTTGCCGGCCTGTACGAGGAGGGCGGCGCGGCCGTGATCTCGGTGCTGACCGAGGAACGGCGATTCAACGGGACGCTCGCGGATCTGGACGCCGTGCGAGCCCGGGTGGAGATCCCGGTGCTGCGCAAAGACTTCATTGTCACGCCCTACCAGGTGTGGGAGGCCCGCGCGCACGGGGCCGACCTGGCGCTCATCATCGTCGCGGCCCTCGAGGACACGGTGCTGACCTCGCTCATCGAGCGCGTGCACTCCCTGGGCATGACGGCGCTCGTCGAGGCCCATAGCCGCACCGAGGCCCTGCGCGCGCTCGACGCCGGGGCGCAGGTGATCGGCATCAACGCCCGGAACTTGAAGACGCTCGAGGTCAACATGCGAACGTTCGACGAGGTGGTCGACGTGGTGCCCGATTCGGTGATCCGCGTGGCCGAATCCGGGGTGGCCTCCGCTCAGGACATGCTGAACTACGCCCGCTCGGGCGCCGACGCGGTGTTGATGGGCGAGGTACTCGTGACCAACGGGCACCCGCTGCGGACGGTACGGGACATGGTGGCCGCCGGCCAGCACCCCTCTCTTTTTTCGATTTAAGAGGTGAACAATGCGACTAGCTGAGGTACAGGGACCCTACTTTGACGAATTCGGGGGCCGTTACATCCCCGAGGCGCTGGTGAAGGCGCTGACCGAGCTCGAGCAGGCCTGGCTCGCCCTCAAGGTGGACCCGGACTTCATCGCCGAGCTCGACCACCTGCACCGCACCTACTCGGGCAGGCCGTCAATCATCACCGAGGCCCCGCGCTTCGGTGCCCAATACTGCGGCGGCGCGCGCATTATCTTGAAGCGCGAGGACTTGAACCACACGGGTAGCCACAAGATTAACAACGTGCTCGGCCAGGCCCTCCTCACCCGCGCGCTTGGCAAGAAGCGCGTGATCGCGGAGACGGGCGCCGGCCAGCACGGGGTGGCCACCGCGACTGCGGCCGCGCTGCTCGACCTCGAGTGCACGATTTACATGGGGGCCAAGGACGCCCGCCGCCAGTCCCTCAACGTGGCCCGCATGGAACTGTTGGGGGCGAAGGTCGTGGCTGTCGACAACGGCTCGCGCACTCTCCGAGATGCGATCAACGAGGCCTTCCGCGACTGGGTGACGAACATCGATTCGACCAACTACATCTTCGGAACCGCCGCCGGCCCGCACCCGTTCCCCACGCTCGTGCGCGACCTGCAGAAGATCATCGGCGAGGAGGCCCGCGCCCAGATCCTGGAGCTCACGGGTGAGCTGCCGGACGCCGTCGTCGCCTGCATCGGCGGCGGGTCAAACGCGATTGGCATGTTCAACGCCTTTCTTGACGACCCCACGGTCCGCATTATCGGCGGCGAGGCCGGGGGCGAGGGCATGGCGACCGGGCGCCACGCGGCCTCCATCACGCAGGGCGACGTAGGCGTGCTGCACGGCTCGAAGACGTACGTGCTTCAGGATGAGGACGGGCAGACGATCGATTCCACCTCGATCTCGGCGGGCCTTGACTACCCAGGGGTGGGCCCCGAACACGCCTGGCTCGCCCAGACCGGCCGCGCCGAGTACTGGCCCATCAACGACGCCGAGGCGATGGATGCCTTCCGTGGTCTGGCCCGCACCGAGGGCATCATCCCCGCCATCGAATCCGCCCACGGGCTCGCGGTTGCGATGAAGCTCGGCAAGGAGGCGGCCGAGAAGGGTGAGAAGATCACGATCGCCGTCTCGCTCTCGGGGCGCGGGGATAAGGACATGGAAACGGCGATGACGTACTTTGACCTGGCCAAGGAGAACGAATGATGTACTCGGCACAAAAGATTGAGCAGGCGCGCGAGGCTGGCCACGCCGCGTTCGTGGCCTACCTGTCGGCGGGATACCCAGACGTGGATTTTTCGCTCGACGTCGCGCGCGCCGTTGTCGACGCCGGCGCTGACATCATCGAGGTCGGCTTCCCATACTCCGATCCCACGATGGACGGGCCGATCATCCAGGAGTCGGGTACGAAGGCGCTCGAGCGCGGCCTCAAGCGCGCGGATGTGTTCAAGATGGTCGAGACCGTGGCGGACGCGGGCGCGGCGGCCGTCGTCATGTCCTACTACAACCCCGTCTTCCACTACGGCGTGGACAACTTCGCGCGCGACCTGGCCAACGCCGGCGGCGCCGGCATGATCATCCCCGACATCATCGTCGAGGAGTGCGGGGAGTGGATCGAGGCCTCCGATAAATACGACCTCGAGCGCATCTTCCTCGTGGCACCCTCGTGCACCGACCAACGGCTGCGGGTCAACGCCGAAGCCGCGCGCGGTTTCGTCTACGCTGCCTCGCGCATGGGCGTCACGGGCCCGCGCGCAACCCTGTCCTCCGACACGAAGTCGCTGGTCGCGCGCACGCGTGCCGCGGGCGCGAAGAACGTCTGCGTCGGTATCGGGGTCTCCACCCACGACCAGGCCGTGGAGGTGGCCCAGTTCGCCGACGGCGTCATCGTCGGTTCGGCTATCATCCGTGCCCTCATCGATAACGACGGCGACCGCGCGGCGAGTCTGCGCGCCGTCTCGGCCATCACGGCGGACATCGCCGCCGGAGCCCACACCCCCAGGAGCCGCTAGTGCTGACTGCCATCCCCTCACCGTCGATCAGCGCGATCCCGCTCGGGCCGCTGACCATCCACTTCTACGCCCTCGCCATCCTCACGGGCATCATCGTCGCCTGGAAACTGGCCGACCGGCGCTATGTGCGCTGGGGCGGCCCGGAGGAGGTCTCGATCGACGTGGCCGTGTGGATGGTGCTCTTTGGCATCGTGGGCGCGCGCATCTACCACGTCATCACCACCCCCGATCCGTACTTCGGCCCTAACGGCGACCTGCTCAAGGCCCTGCGCGTCTGGGAGGGCGGGCTCGGCATCTGGGGTGGCATCGCCGCGGGCGCGATCGGCGGCTTCATCGCGCTCCATCGGCGCGGCCTGCGCTTTGCTCCGTTCGCCGACGCCGTGGCCCCTGGCGTGCTCATCGCCCAGGCGATTGGCCGGTTCGGCAACTATTTCAACCAGGAGCTCTTCGGCGGGCCCACCGAGTTGCCGTGGGGCCTGCGTATCGACGACGCCCACCTGCCCGCCGGCTACACCTCGGGAACGCTCTTCCATCCCACCTTCCTCTACGAGGCGATTTGGTGCGTGGCGATGGCGGGGATCCTTATCGCCCTGGAGAAGAAGTTCCGCTTCAAGGGCGGGCAGACCACCCTCATGTATGTCATCCTCTACGTGCTCGGCCGGATGTGGATCGAGAACATGCGGATCGACACGGCTCAGATCGTTGCGGGCCTGCGGCTGAACGTGTGGACGTCGCTCATCGTGCTCGCGGCCGCCATCCTTGGCTTCCTCGTGCTCACCAAGCTCCACCGTACCCGGCCCGAGCTGGGCGATATCCATTTGCCCGGCCGCGCGCCCGAACAGGTGGAGTCCGCCGGCGAGGAGGCGGAAGGCAGCGAGCCCGCGTCCGAGGAGACCGGGGCGGACGGCGTCGTCGGACCCGCATCCACCTCGCCCGCCGAACACGACTAGCCTCGGCTCTTCGAAGGCGAGCTTAATCGGGTAGGATGGAGGCCATGCGCAGAGCAAAAATTGTTTGTACGTTAGGTCCAGCCACCGACACCAAAGAGCGAATAGTCGAACTCGTCAAGGCGGGCATGAACGTCGCCCGCATTAACGCCTCTCACGGCACGCACGCCGAGCACGAGCAGCGAATCGACATGGTGCGCGAGGCGGCGGACGAACTCGGGGCGGCTGTTGCGATCCTCGTTGACCTGCAGGGTCCGAAGATCCGCCTCGGCACGTTCGAATCGGGTCCCGTCCTCCTCGAGCAGGGCGATATTTTCACGATCACCACGGAGGACGTGCCGGGTGATAAGGACCTGGTCTCCACCACGTTCAAGGGCCTGCCGGGTGACTGCAGCCCGGGCGATCTCATTCTGATCGACGACGGCAAAGTCCAGGTGCGAGTCGTGTCGGTGGATGGCCCGGAGGTCACCACCGAGGTGGTTATCGGCGGAACCGTGTCGAACAACAAGGGCGTCAACCTCCCCGGTGTGGCCGTGTCCGTCCCCGCGTTGTCGGAGAAGGACAAGGTGGACCTGGAGTGGGCGCTGAATTACGGCGCGGACATCTGCGCGCTGTCCTTCGTGCGCTCGGCGGAGGACGTGAAGGACGTCCACCAGGTCATGGACATGGTCGGCCGCCGCATCCCGGTCATTGCGAAGATCGAAAAGCCGCAGGCGGTCACCGCTCTAGAGGAGATCGTCACCGCGTTTGACGGCATCATGGTCGCTCGTGGCGACCTGGGCGTGGAGCTCCCGCTCCAGCAGGTGCCGATCGTGCAAAAGCGCGCCATCAACATCGCGCGCCGCAACGCCAAGCCGGTGATCGTGGCCACCCAGGTGCTCGAGTCGATGATCACCGCCCCCACGCCCACGCGCGCCGAGACCTCGGACTGCGCGAACGCGATCCTCGACGGCGCGGACGCGGTCATGCTCTCGGGCGAGACCTCGGTGGGCAAGTACCCGATTGTGTGCGTGCAGACGATGGCCTCCATCATCCAGTACACCGAAGAGCACGGGCTGGAGTCGATCCCTACGATCGGCAACCTTCACCGCACCCGCAACGGCGTCATCACCCGATCGGCGATGGACATCGGCGAGGCGCTTGGCGTGAAGTACCTGGCGGTATTTACCTCTTCGGGCCAGACAGCGCGGCGCATGGCCCGCCTGCGCGCCCGCATCCCGCTGCTGGTCTTCACCCCGAACAATGACATCCGCCAGCAGCTGGCGCTCACGTGGGGAACCCAGACGATCATCGTGCCCGAGGTGGAGGACACCGACCACATGATCGAGCAGGTCGACCACGCCCTGCGCGACCGCGGCTACGCGGTGGACGGGGACCGGGTCGTCGTCGTGTCGGGCATGCCCGCCGGCAAGGTGGGCTCCACGAACACGATCCGGGTGCACAAGATGGGGGAGACCTTCGCCTCGGCGATGTGACGAATCTCCGCATTTTGCGGGGATGAAGCGGCCTTGCTGTAAGGTGAGGTCGCACGCTCCTGTGGTGGAATTGGCAGACACACTGCACTCAAAATGCAGCGCCGAAAGGCATGCGGGTTCGAGTCCCGCCGGGAGCACTTAGGGTAAATGCACGCGCCGTCGCCTGCCACTTTGTAAGATTGGTGTGAGCCGCGGCGAGCGGGAAGAGATCGGAGGAAGTCGTGAATGAGGAAGTAGCCGGGCGCCGGGTGGAGAAGATTGAGGCGGACACGGATCCTGCAACTGTGCGGGTGCTCGTGGTTGAAGATGAGACCCTCATTCGCCTGGACATTGTAGAGACCCTGCAGGATGCCGGCTACACGGTGGTGGCCGAGGGTGCCTCGGGGGATGAGGCTGTTGAGCTAGCAGCCGAGTACAACCCGGACCTCATCGTCATGGACGTGAAGATGCCCGGCATGGACGGACTGACTGCGGCGGAGAAGATCCTGTCCGAGCAGCAGATTGCGATCGTCATGCTCACGGCATTCTCCCAGCGCGAGCTTGTGGAGCGGGCGCGCGACGCGGGTGCGATGGCCTACGTGGTCAAGCCCTTCACCCCGGAACACCTCATCCCGGCGGTCGAGATCGCGCTCTCGCGTTCGCAGGAGATCGCCTCGCTGGAGAGCGAGGTGTCCTCGCTGACGGATAAGTTTGAGACCCGCAAGCGCGTGGACCAGGCCAAGGGCCTGCTCCAGGAGAAGATGGGCCTGACGGAGCCGGAGGCGTTTAGGTGGATCCAGAAGACGTCGATGGATCGGCGCCTGACCATGCGCGAGGTTGCGGACGCCGTCGTCGAGCAGGTGGGCCAGAAGTAGCCTAGGCGCTGATAAACACGCAAGTGAGCCGCCCGGCGGCGGTCATCTCCCCGCGCTCGTCCGAGACGATCACCGAGGTGATGACGGACGAGCGCGTTACTTTGAGGACGCGCGCCGTGGCACGCACCAGGGCGGTGGCGTTGGGCGCCACGTGCGAGACGGACAGCTCGGTGCCCACCGCGATCTTGCCTTCGGGGGCGTTCGTGAGCGCGAGGAGTGATCCAGCGTGCTCGACCAGCACCCCGTTGATGCCCCCGTGCACGACGCCGTAGGGCTGGTGAGCGTGGGCGGTGGGCATGGAGACGGTGCAGATATCGGCTGTGTGGGCCTCGACTGTGATGGCGAGGGTCTTGTCGAGTGTGGTCATGGTGCCAGCGTAGCAAGGGCGCGCAGGGTGAACCGTCATGTTTGTCGGTGGTCCGCGATAGGCTGGTGGCGTGAATCAAGAAACTCTGCTTCTGCTCGATGGCCACTCGCTGGCATTCCGCTCGTTCTTCGCGCTGCCCGCCGATTCCTTTTTGACGGCGCAGGGCCAGTACACGAACGCCGTGCACGGCTTTACTTCCACCTTGCTCAAGCTGGTTGGTGACTACCAGCCCACGCACGTGGCGGTGGCTTTTGACCTGCCGGGCGGTACGTTCCGCACGCGCCAGTACGCGGAGTACAAGGGCGGGCGTGCCGAGACCCCGCAGGAGTTCAAGGGCCAGATCTCGGTGATCCAGCAGGTGCTGGACGTGCTGGGCGTGGCGTGGCTGACGGTGGAGGACTTCGAGGCCGATGACATCGTGGCAACCCTGGCCACGCGCGGCGAAGAGCGGGGGATGAAGGTCTTTATCTCCTCCGGTGATAAGGATACGTACCAGCTGGTGGATGACGCGATCACGCTGGTCTACCCGATGCCACGCTCGCAGATGGCGGTGCTCGATCCGGCGGGGATCGAGGCGAAGGCGGGCGTGAAGCCGGAGCTGTATTCGGATCTGGCGGCGCTGGTGGGGGAGGGAGCCGATAACATCCCGGGCGTGCCGCTGTGGGGTGCGAAGACTGCGGCGAAGTGGCTCAACCACTACGGGGGCCTGGAGAACCTGCTCGAGCACGCCGATGAGATCGGTGGCAAGACGGGGGCGAACCTGCGGGAGAACGTGGAGATGGTGCGCCGTAACCGCGCGCTCAACACCCTGGTGCGGGACCTGCCGATTGTGGAGGACTTTGACGAGTTGCGCCCGGTGGGCGTTGCTCGCGAGGAGATGCACGAACTGTTCGACACGCTTGACTTCACGCGCCTGCGCGAGCGGGTGTTGCGCGAGCTGCCGATGCGCGGCGGGGAGGAAGCGGTGGCGTCCGAGCCTGCGGTGGAGGCCACGCTGGTCGCGGCGGGCAGCGTGCCGTTTGAAGAGTTTTTGGCCGGGCACGAGGGCCCGTGGGGTATTGAGATTGACGGGGACCGGCGCCCCATGCGGGGCGATGTGGCAGGCTACGCGGTGGCCTCTGCCGATCACCACGTGTACTACGGGGACCGGGCCGGGCTCGACGCGGCGGACGAGGAGGCGCTCGTGGCCTTCCTTGAGGACGCGGATCAGCCCAAGGTGGGGCACGGCACGAAGGGCCTGGCCCACGCGTGGAAGGGCGTGGGGGTGAGCCTGGCCGGCGTTGTCGGGGATACGGAGATCGGCGCCTACCTGCTCCACCCGGACCAGCGTGCGTATGACTTGACCGACCTCGCCCAGCGTTACCTGGCCGTGGATATCGCCGCGGCTGAAGATGACACGCTGGGTATCGGTGCGGATGGCGCGATTGTCCACTCAGCCACGGCCCAGCGCGCGGGCGTGCTGCTCGATCTGCGCGACGCCTTCGATCAGGACCTGCGTAAGGCAGATCCGGAGGGCGCGCTCATGGCGCTGGAGCTGTCGGTGGCCAAGGTGTTGTTCGAGATGGAGAGCGTGGGCATAGCGGTGGATGAGGACCTGCTTGAATCGCTCTACCACGCCTTCAACACGCGCGTGGAGGACGCAGCCCGCAAGGCGCATGAGGCCATCGGCGATGACTCGGTCAACCTCTCCAGCCCCAAGCAACTGCAAGAGGTGCTCTTTGAGCGCATGAAGCTGCCGGTGACGAAGAAGACGAAGTCTGGCTATACCACGAACGCGGACGCGCTGGCTGAGCTCCTGGCGAAGATCGCCCACCGGGAGGATGACGTGGCGCTGTCCGCCCAGGAGTTCCTGGCCGGCCTGCTCGAGCACCGGGATGCGCTCAAGCTGCGCCAATCGGTGGAGGGCCTGCAGCGCTCTGTGATGTCGGGCCGGATCCACACCACCTACCAACAGACCGTGGCGGCCACCGGCCGACTGTCCTCCACGGATCCGAACTTGCAGAACATCCACGCCCGCACGGAGGAGGGCCGCCAGATCCGCGGCGTCTTCGTGCCGGGTGAGGGCTATGACTACGTGATGACGGCCGATTATTCCCAGATCGAGATGCGCCTCATGGCGCACCTGTCGGGGGACGCGGACCTCATCGACGCCTTCCGCCAGGGCACGGACCTGCACAGCTTCGTGGCCTCGCGCGTGTTCGGCGTGCCGCAGGAGTCGGTCACGGGCGAGCAGCGCTCGAAGATCAAGGCGATGAGCTACGGGCTCGCCTACGGCCTGTCCTCCTACGGGCTCTCCCAGCAGCTCCACATCACCGTGCCAGAGGCCGAGGCGCTCATGAAGGATTACGACGCCCGATTTGGCAAGGTGCGCCAGTACCTCACCGCCGTCGTCTCCCAGGCGCGCAAGGACGGCTACACGTCCACGATCTGGGGGCGGCGTCGTTACCTGCCGGGGCTGGACAACCCTAACCGGCAGGTGCGCGAGGCGGCCGAACGCATGGCACTGAACGCCCCCATCCAGGGGTCGGCGGCGGACATCATCAAGTTCGCGATGGTCGCCGTCCACGAGGCGCTCGCAAGCGCGGGCCTGGCCTCGCGCGTCTTGCTCCAGGTACATGACGAACTCGTGCTCGAGGTCAAGGCCTCCGAGGCCGAGCAGGTGGAGCAGATCGTGCGCGAGGAGATGGCGAAGGCGGCGGAGCTCTCGGTGCCGCTGTCGGTGAGCGTGGGGGTGGGGCGCAACTGGCGCGACGCGGCCCACTGACGCTGTGGTCAATTCGGCATTTAGGCCCGCAAGTCCGCTTGAATCACGGCGGTTTTTCCCCGTAAACTTGGCAGGTGGTGCCGCCCGGCACCATGTCCGTAACAATCATATAATCCGGAGTCACCAACTCTATGACAACTAACAACCAGACCTCCACTGAGGTCGCAATCAACGACATCGGCACCGAAGAAGATCTCATCGCCGCTGTCGACGAAACCATCAAGTACTTCAACGATGGCGACATCGTTGAAGGAACCGTAGTCAAGGTCGATCGGGATGAGGTCCTGCTCGACATCGGCTACAAGACCGAGGGTGTTATCCCCTCCAAGGAACTTTCCATCAAGCACGACATCGATCCCGATGATGTTGTCGAAGTTGGTGACCAGATCGAGGCTCTCGTTCTCCAGAAGGAGGACAAGGAGGGTCGTCTTCTCCTGTCGAAGAAGCGTGCGCAGTACGAGCGTGCGTGGGACAAGATCGAGGAGATCAAGGAAGCCGACGGCGTCGTGACCGGCACGGTCATCGAGGTCGTCAAGGGCGGCCTCATCCTCGACATCGGCCTGCGCGGCTTCCTCCCGGCCTCGCTCGTGGAGATGCGTCGCGTGCGCGACCTGCAGCCCTACATCGGCCGTGAGCTCCAGGCGAAGATCATTGAGCTGGACAAGAACCGCAACAACGTTGTTCTTTCCCGCCGCTCCTGGCTGGAGCAGAGCCAGTCCGAGATCCGCGCGCACTTCCTCGACACCCTGCAGAAGGGCCAGGTTCGTGAGGGCGTCGTGTCCTCGATCGTTAACTTCGGTGCGTTCGTTGACCTGGGCGGCGTGGACGGCCTCGTGCACGTCTCCGAGCTGTCCTGGAAGCACATCGACCACCCGTCCGAGGTTGTCGAGGTCGGCACCCCGGTCACGGTCGAGGTGCTGGATGTGGACATGGACCGCGAGCGCGTCTCCCTGTCGCTCAAGGCCACCCAGGAAGATCCGTGGCAGACCTTCGCCCGCACCCACCACATCGGTCAGGTTGTTCCTGGCCGCGTGACCAAGCTGGTCCCGTTCGGTGCGTTCGTTCGCGTGGAGGACGGCATCGAGGGCCTGGTTCACATTTCGGAGCTGGCGCAGCGCCACATCGACCTGCCGGAGCAGGTTGCCAAGGTGGGCGACGAGGTCTTCGTCAAGGTCATCGACATCGATCTTGAGCGTCGTCGCATCTCCCTGTCGCTCAAGCAGGCGAACGAGGGCGTGGACCCGCACTCGGAGGACTTCGATCCGTCGCTGTACGGCATGACTGCCGAGTACGACGAGGAGGGCAACTACAAGTACCCGGAGGGCTTCGACCCCGAGGCGAACGAGTGGCTCGAGGGCTACGAGGAGAACCAGGCTGCCTGGGAGGCCGAGTACGCGAAGGCCGAGGAGCGCTGGATTGCTCACAAGAAGCAGGTCATGGCTCACATGGAGGCCGACGCCGAGGCCGCTGCCGCGGGCGATTCTTCCGCTCCGGCCGAGGCCGCTCCGACTTCGTTCTCGTCCGGTAACGACTCCGCTGGCACGCTTGCGTCCGATGAGGCGCTCGCCGCTCTGCGCGAGAAGCTGACGGGCAACTAAGCATCAGCTGACAAGCTAGAGCAACTGGCTGGGGAGCACCGTGGGGTGCTCCCCAGTTTTTGTTTGCGCGGCACGTAAGCTGGGTGCATGCGAATCTTGCTCACCGCCTTCGGGCCATTTCACACGAATTCCTTCAATCCCACTGAGCACGTGGCGCGGCTCGTGCGGGAGGAGTGGCAGCGCGCGGACGAGCTGACGGTCGAGATCCTGCCGGTTGAGTACGGTGCCGCCCGCGCCCGCGTGGCCGAGCTCGGCGCTTTCGACGTCCACATTGCCCTTGGCCTCGCGGCCGACCGCACGGTTCCCACGATCGAACGCTTCGCGATGAACCGTCGGGATGCCCGGGTTGCTGATAACTCCGGCTTTATCGCTACGGGGGAGGAGGTCGACGCCGGCGCTCCGCTCGCGCTGGAGACTACGCTGCCGTTCAAGGAGATGATCACCCGGGCCCGCGAAGCCGGCTTCCCGCTTGAGGAGTCGCGCAGCGCGGGGCTGTACGTGTGCAACACGGTGATGTTCACGGCGATCCAGAATTCGGCCCGCGCTGGCTTCCTCCACCTGCCACCGCAGGAGCACTTCTCCCTTGACGACGGTGCGGCCTTGGTGGACTTACTGCTCGAGATCGCGGGGGAATAACCATGCTGACGCTTGCGCTCACCGGCGGGATCGGGTCGGGCAAGTCGCACGTGGCTACCATCTGGGCGGGGCTTGGAGCGCGCGTCATCGACGCCGACCGCACGGCGCGCGCCATCCTCGAACCGGGCAGCCCGGCGCTCGCGCAGATCGCCGATCGTTGGGGGGAGCGCGTGCTGGATGGCGGCGCGCTCAACCGGCAGGCCCTGGCCGACATCGTCTTCGCCGACCCGGCCGAACGCCAGGCCCTTGACGACATCACGCACCCCGCGATCTGGGCGAGCGTGGACGAGCAGATCGCGGGGGCTCGTCGTGAAGATCCGGACGGAGTGATCGTCTATGATATCCCGTTGCTCGCTGGCTACGGCCGTGAGTTCGAGATGGTTGCCAACGTCTCCATCGCGGCGGCGCCGGAGGTGCGCGCCGAGCGCCTGCTGCTCACCCGCGGCATGTCCGAGGCCGACGCCCGCGCCCGCATCGCCGCTCAGTCCAGCGACGAGGAGCGGGCCGACATCAGCGACCTCGTCATCGTCAACGAATCCGACGAGGCGAGCCTGGAGTCAGCTGCTATGGCCGCGTGGGAGGGCTGGGTGCTACCTTTTGCCGAGAATCTACGCTCGGGCACCTGGAGCCCGGCGCGGCCGTGGGACCCGGCGCTCGCCGTCAACGACGACGTCGGCCTGCAGCTCGACCGCCTGCGCTACCACGGGGTGCGCCCGCGCGCGGAGGCAGGGCTCGCAGTCACCGGCAGCGAGGAGGCGATGGTGCGCGCCGGCTGGGTCTGGCAGGGCTCGTCGTGGCGTCTGGCCAACCCCGCCCTTGACCTACGGGCGAACCTGTCAGGTGGCCAATATTAATTGTCGGAGGAAGGCGCTACCCTGAGGGCATGCGACCTATCACCGATATCGTCCGCCAGGATGCTCCGTTTGAAGTCATTTCCGAGTACACGCCCTCGGGCGATCAGCCGCAAGCGATCAAGGAGCTGGCCGAGCGGATCAACAATGGTGAATCGGACGTGGTTCTGCTCGGCGCCACGGGAACAGGTAAGTCGGCCACCACGGCGTGGCTGATCGAACAGATTCAGCGCCCCACCCTCATCCTCGAGCCGAACAAGACCCTGGCGGCGCAGATGGCCGCGGAGTTCCGCGAGCTGTTGCCGAACAACGCGGTAGAGTACTTCGTCTCCTACTACGACTACTACCAGCCCGAAGCCTACGTGCCGCAGTCGGACACGTTCATCGAGAAGGATTCCTCGATTAACGACGAGGTGGAACGACTGCGCCACTCAGCCACGAACTCGTTGCTGACCAGGCGGGACGTGGTGGTGGTCGCCTCCGTGTCCTGCATCTACGGTCTCGGCACCCCGCAGGAGTACGTGGACCGGATGGTCCAGTTGAAGGTGGGCGATCAGCTAGATCGCGATCAGCTGCTCAAGCAGTTCATTCAGATGCAATACACGCGCAACGACATGGCGTTCACGCGCGGCACGTTCCGCGTGCGTGGGGACACGGTGGAGATCATCCCCGTCTACGAGGAGCTGGCCGTGCGCATCGAGTTTTTTGGCGACGAGGTCGACTCGATCTCTCTGCTTCACCCGCTCACCGGCCACGTCATCCGCGAAACCGACCACGCACACATCTTCCCCGCCTCCCATTACGTGGCGGGCCCGGAGCGCATGGAGCGTGCGATGGCTTCGATCAAGGAGGAGCTCGACGAGCGGCTGGAGGTCTTGCGCGAGCAGGGCAAGTTGCTCGAGGCCCAGCGCCTGGAGATGCGCACCACCTTCGACCTGGAAATGATGCGCAACCTGGGATCGTGCGCGGGGATCGAGAACTACTCGCGCCACATCGACGGCCGCGGCCCGGGCACCCCGCCAAACACGCTCCTGGACTTTTTCCCGGAGGACTTCGTGCTGGTCATCGACGAATCGCATGTGACCGTGCCGCAGATCGGGGCGATGTACGAGGGCGATATGTCGCGCAAGCGCACGCTGGTCGATTACGGCTTCCGGCTCCCCTCGGCGATGGACAACCGGCCGCTGAAGTGGGATGAGTTCTTGGAGCGCATCGGGCAGACCGTCTACCTGTCGGCCACCCCCGGCAAGTACGAGCTGGAGAAGTCGGATGGCTGGGTGGAGCAGATTATTCGCCCCACTGGCCTGGTGGACCCGGAAATCATCGTCAAGCCCACGAAGGGCCAGATTGACGACCTGCTGGAGGAGGTCCGCATCCGAACGGCGCGTGACGAGCGCGTGCTCGTCACCACGCTGACGAAGAAGATGGCCGAGGACCTCACCGACTACATGGCCGAGCGCGGCATCAAGGTCGAATACCTCCACTCTGACGTCGACACGCTGCGCCGCGTCGAGCTCCTGCGCGAGCTGCGACTGGGCAAGTTCGACGTGCTTGTGGGGATCAACCTCCTGCGCGAGGGCCTCGACCTGCCCGAGGTCTCCCTCGTGGCGATTCTCGACGCCGACAAGCAGGGATTCTTGCGCTCCACCACCTCGCTCATCCAGACGATCGGGCGCGCCGCGCGTAACGTGTCGGGGCAGGTGCACATGTATGCCGACACGATCACGCCGAACATGAAGGAGGCGATTGACGAGACGAACCGGCGTCGGGAAAAGCAGATCGCCTACAACACCGAGCACGGGATCGACCCGGCGCCGCTGCGGAAGAGAATCTCGGACGTCACCGACATGCTCGCGCGCGAAGACGTGGACACCGAAACCCTGCTCGAGGGTGGCTACCGCAAGGAGGCCTCGATCTCCGAGCGCCTGCCGAAGGACGGGCGGGAGATCCACCAGCTGCTTGAGGACCTCACCGAGCAGATGCACGCGGCCGCTGAGCAGTTGCAGTTCGAGCTGGCGGCCCGGCTGCGTGACGAGATCCTGGATGTGAAGAAGGAACTGCGCCAGATCGAGAAGGCGTAGGCCCCGGGTGTTGTCCACCCCACGCGGGCGCAGCGTTCGCCGGGCGGGCCGCGTACGCTAGGATCAACTGAGACGGAGGGGAGTACTCCCACTCAATAACGGTTCGTCAGTACGGCGTCACGCCCGGGCCGCGGCCTGATTCGTCAGGCGGGAAGAGACCTCCGGTACCTGATCGTTCGTACCGGAAAGGCATACCGTGTTGGCTTCAACGCTCATTTACACCGCACCCGTCGCATCTCAGATGCATGTGGCTCCGTGGGAGTGGGTGCTGCTCGGCGTGATCGTGGTGGGACTCATTGCGGTGGACCTGTTTGGGCACGTGCGCCGTGCGCATGAGCCCACCCTGGGGGAGGCCGCGCGGTGGACTGCGTTCTACGTGTCGCTCGCGCTCGTGTTCGGCGTCTTGACCTACCTGCGTCACGGCGGCACGTTTGCCACCGAGTTTTTCGCGGGTTACCTCACCGAATACTCCCTGTCGCTGGACAACATTTTCGTCTTCATTATCATCATCGCTTCCTTCCAGGTGCCGCGCATTTATCAGCAGAAGGTGTTGCTGTATGGCATCATCATCGCGCTCGTGTTGCGCCTCATCTTCATCCTTATTGGCGCCAAGCTCATTGAGAGTTTTATCTGGGTGTTCTTCATCTTCGGGGCGTGGATGCTGTACACGGCGATCAAGCAGGTGATTGACGGGATTCAGGAGGGCCGCAAGCGCAAGGCGCATGACGACGCGGGCGAGGAGGGCTATGAGCCGACTCTTGTCACCCGGATGGTTGCTCGGGTGGCGAACGTGACTGACGGCTACGTGGGCGACCGCCTGTTGGTCCGCCGCAGTGGCAAGACGTGGATCACGCCGCTCATGCTGTGCATCATCACGGTGGGCACGATCGACCTCATGTTCGCGCTCGATTCGATCCCCGCAATTTTCGGCCTCACCCGCGAGCCGTTCATCGTCTTCTCGGCGAATGCGTTCGCCCTGCTCGGGTTGCGCCAGCTGTTCTTCCTGGTGGACGGGCTGCTTGAACGCCTCATTTACCTCCACTACGGCCTGGCTGTCATCCTTGGCTTCATTGCACTCAAGCTACTCGTGCACGCGTTTCATGGCTACGACATTCTGACCGCGATCCCCGAGCCTACGATCGGCGTGTCGGTGGGCGTGATCCTGGGGACGATCCTTATCACCGTGGTCGCCTCCCTGATCGGCTCGCGCAAGTACGCGGGCCAGGAGACCCCGGCGGTCAAGGCGGCTAGCATCGAGCCGCGTGAGCGCCGCAAGCCGAGTATTGGCGAGCCCGAGCAGGCCGAGCGCGCCGAGGGCTAAGCGCTTCACGACGACGACGCCGCGGCTTCCTCCGCCTCCGCCTGGTCGCCGAGCCGGCGCGCGATCATCGCACACACCATCAGCTGGATCTGGTGGAAGATGATGACGGGCACGACCACGGCACCAACGATTGCCGGGTCGAAGAGCGCCTTGGCCATGGGAAGGCCGGTGGCGAGCGACTTCTTCGAGCCGCACATCAGTAGCACGATGCGCTGGGGGCGCTTGAAGTGCAGGGGCTTGCCGCCGTACCAGGTCACTGCCAGCATGATGGCGAGCATGGCGCTGAGGACGATAAAGAGCACGATGAAGCCGCCGAGCGTGACCGAGCTCCAGGCGTTGTCGGCCGTGGCCTTGAGCACCGCCACGAAGACCACGAGGATGATGGCGCAGTTGTCCGTGTACTTGGTGATGTTGCGGTGGGCGCGCATCCAGTCGCCCAGGCGCGGCTGGAGTAGCTGGCCAATGATGAACGGCAGCAGAAGCTTGAGGAGCACGGATTCGATGCCGCCGGTGTGGGCGTCCTCGAGGTTCATGAAGAGCAATACGAGGAGCGGGGAGAGGAACATGCCCAGGATGTTGGACACGGTCGCGGAACACACTGCCGCCCCGATGTCACCGCGCGCGATCGACACGAAGGTCACCGAGGACTGTACGGTCGAGGGCAACAGGCTGAGGTAGAGCAGGCCCGTGGCGAAGGACGCCCCGATGATCCCGCCCAGCGTGTAATACATGGCCAGACCAACGAGCGGGAAGATAACGTAGGTGGCCACGAGCACGGACACCTGCAACTTGATGTTGCGCATGCCCTCGATGACCTCGCTGGTGCGCAGGCGCATGCCGTAGACAAGGAAGACCATGCCCACACCGATATCGGCCAGCTCCGAGAGCCAGGAGATGTGGCGTTCCGGGACGGGCACCACCAGGCCCAAAATGAGGGCGGTGATGATGCCCGTCAGGAGGAAGTCAGGACGAAGGAAACGCTTAAGCCCAAGGGCCATAAACTTGGGTCCACTCGAGGGCTTCGCGGTCGGTGATGAGGGAAGCCTGGTTGAACGGGTCCCCATCGACGAGCGCGAGTGCGGCGACGGCGTCGTCGGCCTCCACAATGATGAGCGCACGGTTGCCCTCGAGGGGGCCGGAGGCGAGGAGCACGCCGTCGTCGAAAAGGGACTTGAGGAACTCGCGGTGCTTGGGGCGCACGGCGGCGAGCGCCTCGGTATCGCTGACGTAGGTGTATCGAATCGCGTAAATTGCCATGCGCTCATTCTAGTGGAGTGGTCAAGGGGCGGGCTGTGGCAAAAACGTCAAACAAGCGTTCGATTGTGTCGGAGGCATTGTTTAGACTGAGGTCGTGCATGACGACATTCGCATTCAAGGCGCCCGCGAACACAACCTGAAGAACGTCTCGTTGGAGATTCCACGCGACAAGATGGTGGTGTTCACGGGCCTGTCCGGCTCGGGGAAGTCCTCCCTGGCGTTCGACACGATTTTTGCCGAGGGCCAGCGCCGCTATGTCGAGTCGCTGTCGGCGTACGCACGCCAGTTCCTCGGGCAGATGGACAAGCCGGATGTGGATTTCATTGAGGGCCTGTCGCCCGCGGTGTCGATCGACCAAAAATCCACCAACCGCAACCCGCGCTCCACGGTGGGCACGATTACGGAGGTCTACGACTACCTGCGTCTGCTGTACGCGCGCGCGGGCACACAGTATTGTCCGGTGTGCGGGGAGAAGATTGAGGCGCAGAGCGCGGAGAAGATCGTCGATCGCCTGCTGCAGTTGGATGAGGGCACGCGCTTCCAGATCCTCGCGCCGGTCATTCGCGGCCGCAAGGGTGAGCACGCGGACGTGTTCCGCACGCTGAGCGCGGACGGGTATTCGCGCGCGCGGGTGGATGGACAGCAGGTGCGGCTCACCGATCCGCCCACGCTGGCCAAGACGAAGAAGCACAACATCGACGTGGTGGTGGACCGGCTCGCGATTCGCGAGGGCATGCGTTCGCGCCTCAATGACTCGGTGGAGACCGCGCTGCGGCTGGCCGACGGGCGGCTCATCGTCGAGTTCGTGGACCGGGATGCGGACGATCCGGAGCGCGAGCGGAAGTTCTCCGAGTACCGCTCCTGCCCGAATGACCACGTGCTGGAGATCGAGGAGATCGAGCCGCGCACGTTCTCCTTCAACGCCCCCTACGGCTCGTGCCCGGCGTGCGATGGCATCGGCTACACTGTGCAGGTTTCGGAAGACCTGGTGATTGCGGATGAGGACATGACGCTGGAAGAGGGTGCGATCATTCCGTGGACCACGACGGCGTCCGGCCCGGCTCGCGACTACCATATGCGCCAGCTCGAGGGCCTGGGCGAGCAGCTCGGATTCGACCTCAACACGCGGTGGAAGGACCTGTCGGGCGAGGCGCGGGACGCGATCTTGCACGGTCTGGATTACAAGGTCAAGATGACCTACCGCAACCGCTGGGGCCGGGAGAAGGTTTACTCCACGGGCTTCGAGGGCGTGTTGCACTTCGTCAAACGCAAGCACGATGAGACCAGCTCGGAGTGGTCGCGCGAACGGTACGAGGGCTTCATGCGCGAGGTCACGTGCGAGGTGTGCGGGGGAGCGCGCCTTCGCCCCGAGGTGCTCGCGGTGCGGGTGGGGGAGCTCAACATCTTTGAGCTGACCGAGCTGTCGATCGTGGACGCGCTCGACTACCTGTCGCACATCGAGCTCGGGCAGCGCGAGCGCAAGATCGCCGACGCCGTCCTTAAGGAGATCCTGGCCCGGCTCACCTTCCTGGTCAACGTGGGCCTGGACTACCTCACGATGTCACGCTCCGCGGGATCGCTCTCAGGTGGTGAGGCCCAGCGTATCCGCCTGGCCACCCAAATCGGCGCGGGGTTGGTGGGCGTGCTCTATGTACTCGACGAGCCGTCGATCGGCCTGCACCAGCGCGACAATGAGAAGCTGCTCTCCGCCCTGCTACGCCTGCGGGATCTGGGTAACACGCTCGTCGTCGTCGAACATGATGAGGACACGATCCGGGCGGCGGACTGGGTGGTGGACATCGGCCCGCGCGCCGGCGAGCACGGCGGCCACATCGTCTATTCGGGCGAGCCGGCTGGAATCGTGGACTGCGAGGAGTCGCTGACGGGCGCCTACCTCAAGGGCGCGCGGGAGATCGCGGTGCCCACGAGCCGGCGTCGCGTGTACAAGACCAAGCAGATCGAGGTGACGGGCGCGCGGGAGAACAACCTGCGCGGTATCGACGTGAAGTTCCCGATCGGCGTCATGACGGCAGTGACGGGCGTGTCCGGATCGGGCAAGTCCTCACTCGTTAACACGATCTTGTACCGGGTGCTGGCCAACAAGCTTAACCGCGCCCAGACGTTGCCCGGCAAGCACGGCAAGGTCAAGGGCCTGGCGGAGTTGGACAAGGTGGTTCACGTGGACCAGTCGCCGATCGGGCGCACCCCGCGCTCGAACCCGGCCACGTACACCGGCATGTGGGACCCGATCCGCAAGCTGTTTGCCGAGACGGAGGAGGCGAAGGTGCGCGGGTACGGGCCCGGGCGCTTCTCCTTCAACGTCAAGGGCGGGCGCTGCGAGTCCTGCTCCGGGGACGGCACGCTGAAGATCGAGATGAACTTCCTGCCTGACGTGTACGTGCCGTGCGAGGTGTGCCACGGCACGCGCTACAACCGCGAGACCCTGGAGGTGCACTACAAGGGCAAGAACGTGGCCGAGGTGCTCGACATGACCATCTCGCAGGCGCGCGAGTTCTTCGGCTCGGTCACCCGCATCACCAAGTACCTCGAAGTGCTGGAGAACGTGGGTCTGGGCTACATCAAGCTCGGCCAGCCGGCCACCACGCTCTCGGGAGGCGAGGCCCAGCGGGTCAAGCTTGCCTCCGAACTCCACCGGCGCTCCACGGGCCGCACGGTCTACATGCTCGACGAGCCGACCACCGGCTTGCACTTTGAGGACGTGCGCAAGCTGCTCGGCGTGCTGCAAGAGCTGGCGGATAAGGGCAATACGATCATCGTCATCGAACACAACCTTGACGTCATCAAGTCGGCCGACTGGGTGATCGACCTGGGGCCGGAGGGCGGCAAGGGCGGCGGGCTCGTCGTCGCCGAGGGCACGCCGGAACAGGTGGCCATGGTGGCCGACTCGCACACGGGCCACTACCTCAAGCCGATCTTGGATAAGGCGGGAACCTTGTAGATGGCCAATCCGGAAAGCTATCGCCCGAAGACGGGCGATATTCCCAGGGACCCGGGCGTCTATCGTTTTATCGACGATGACGAACGGGTCATCTACGTGGGCAAGGCCAAGAACCTGCGCCAGCGCCTGCAGAACTACTTCCAGGATCCGGCGTTGCTCCACCCGCGCACGCGCCAGATGGTGTTCACGGCGGTGCGGGTGCAGTGGGTGGTGGTCGCCTCCGAGATCGAGGCGCTGACGCTGGAGTATTCGTGGATCAAGGAGTTCACGCCGCGCTTCAACGTCATGTACCGCGACGACAAGTCCTACCCGTACCTGGCGATCACGATGAGCGAGGAGTTCCCGCGGGTGATGGTCACCCGTAACGCTCACCGGCGTGGGAACCGCTACTACGGGCCGTATACGAAGGTGTGGGCGGTGCGCGATTCGCTCGACCAGCTCTTGCGCGTGTTCCCGATCCGTTCGTGTTCGGCGGGCGTGTTTCGCGGGGCAGAGCGCTCGGGACGCCCGTGCCTGCTGGGCTACATCGGCAAGTGTTCGGCCCCGTGCGTGGGGCGGGTGAGCGGCGACGAGCACCGGGACATCGCGCGGCAGATGGTGCGCTTCCTTGACGGCACGGGGGAGGACCTCATCTCGCAGAAGAAGAAGGAGATGGCGGCGGCCTCCGCCGATCTTGACTTCGAGCGCGCGGCCCGGTTGCGCGACGACGTGCGGGCACTCGAGGTGGTGGCCGAGCGCAACACCGTGGTGCTGGATGCGGACGTGGACGCCGATGTCTTTGGGCTCGTGTTTGACGAGCTGGAGGCCTCGGTGCAGGTGTTTTACGTGCGCGGCGGGCGGATTCGCGGCCAGCGCGGCTGGATCTCCGCGATCGAGGACGAGGGCGCCGAGGGCCTGGTGAACCACCTGCTGGTGCAGGTGTACGGCGAGCACACGGGCGGGAAGGCGAAGTCGCGCGCCAGGTCTGTGGACGACGTCGACCACACGGCCGCATCGGCCCTCCCGCGCGAGATCTGGGTGCCCACCATGCCCGACGACGCCGCCACGATCGCCTCGTGGCTGACCGAGCTGCGCGGGGCGAAGGTGGCGATCAAGACCCCGCAGCGCGGGCCGAAGGCGCAGCTGATGGAGACGGTGAAGACGAATGCGGCGCAGGCGCTCCAGCGTCACAAGTTGGCCCGGGCGGGCGACATCACGGAGCGCTCCCAGGCGCTCGAGGAGTTGCGTGTGGGGCTTGACCTGCCCCGCGCGCCGCTACGTATCGAGGGCTACGACATCTCGCACACGCAGGGCACGCACCAGGTCGGCTCGATGGTCGTGTTTGAGGACGGGCTGGCGAAGAAGGCCGACTACCGGCATTTCGTGGTGCGCGGCGAGGACGGGCTGGGGGCGCGTGATGATACGGCGGCGATGGATGAAGTGTTGCGCCGCCGCCTCAAGCGGCTCGTAGCGCCCGCGCCGGAGCCGGGTGCGCCCGGGGAGCTTGACGCACCCGAAGCCGAGGCCAACGAAGTCGTGTCCCCCGAGCCCAAGCCGCGCTTTGCGTACCGGCCGGACCTCATCGTCGTCGACGGCGGCCTGCCGCAGGTGAACGCCGCCCAGCGGGTGGTTGACGAGCTGGACGCGGACGTGACCGTGATCGGGCTGGCTAAGCGCCTGGAGGAGATCTGGGTGCCGGGGGAGGAGTTCCCCATTATCCTGTCGCGTACGTCCCCGGCGCTGCGGCTGCTCCAGCACCTGCGCGATGAGTCACACCGTTTCGCCATTACGTTCCATCGCAAGCGGCGCTCGGCGTCGATGACGCGCTCGGCCATGGATGAGATCCCGGGTCTGGGGCCGGTGAAGCAGGCGGCGTTGCTCAAGCAGTTGAAGTCCGTGGCTCGGATCAAGGCGGCAAGTGCGGAGGACCTGCAGGCCGTGCCGGGTATTGGGCCGGCGATGGCCGCCGCGATCGTCGCTCACTTTTCAGGAAAGTCGGAGTGAAAACTGGCACGATAGTGTTATGACGATCTCCCACGATGACATTAATGACACGGGCAAGATCCCGCGCCTGGTACCCGAGCTTGACCGCGAGGTGAGCCTTCCTGCCGCGGATATCCCCGAAATCCTCATTATCACGGGCATGTCCGGGGCGGGCCGGTCGCGCGCGGCTGCCACGCTTGAGGATATCGGTTGGTACGTCGTCGACAACCTGCCCCCGCGCCTGCTGAGCGCGCTGGCGGGTCTCATCTCGCCGGTGGACGGGCAGGCGGTGCGCCGGCTGGCCGCGGTCGTTGATGTGCGTTCGCGTGAGTACTTCCGGGAGTTGGTGGAGGTGCTCGATCAGCTGCAGGAGCGCAGGCAGGATTACCGGATCATGTTCCTTGACGCCTCGGACGAGGTTCTGGTGCGCCGGTACGAGTCCGTGCGCCGGCCGCACCCGCTGCAGGGGGACGGGCGCCTGCTTGACGGGATTCGCCTCGAGCGCGAGGTGCTCGCCCAGTTGCGCACGCGCGCCGACATGTTGATTGATACCTCGTCGCTCACGGTCCATGACTTGGCGCGCAAGATCCGACAGAACATGCAGGAGGCCGGGGAGGACGATCCGCACCTGACGATCATGTCCTTCGGCTTCAAGTACGGCCTGCCGATGGACGCCGACCACGTGGCGGACGTGCGCTTCCTGCCCAACCCGTATTGGGTCTCCGAGCTACGGCACCTGACGGGCAAGGACGAGCCTGTGTCCAACTTCGTGCTCAGCATCGATGGCGCGGAGGAGTTCATCGGAGGATACGCCAACCTCATCGATCCGATCCTCGAGGGCTACAAGCACGAGCTCAAGCCGTATGTGACGATCGCGATCGGGTGCACGGGCGGTAAGCACCGCTCGGTGGCGATGACGGAGCGGCTGGCCGAGCTCATGCGCGCGCGGGGGCATTCCGTGCGGGTTTTCCATCGAGACTTGGGGCGCGAATGACCAGCGGGGCGCGCGGCGCGAAGGTGGTAGCGCTGGGCGGGGGACACGGCCTGTTCGCCACGCTCAGCGCGTTGCGCCTGCTCACGCGCAACATCACGGCGATCGTGACCGTGGCCGACGACGGCGGCAGCTCCGGCCGGCTGCGCGAAGAGTTCGACATCCTCCCACCCGGCGATTTGCGCATGGCGCTGTCGGCCCTGTGCGACGACGGCGAGTGGGCGCTGACCTGGCGTGACGTCATGCAGTACCGGTTCACCTCCGAGGGCCCGCTCAACGGCCATTCGCTCGGCAACCTCCTCATCACGGGCGTGTGGGATCTGCTGGGGGACCAGGTCAAGGGGCTGGATCTTGTGGGGCGGCTGCTCGATGCCGCGGGTACGGTGTTGCCGATGTCGTCCACGCCGCTGCGCATTGAGGCAGACGTGTGCGACGATTCCGGTCCGCACACGATCTTTGGCCAGGTGGGGGTGGCCACGTGCAAGGCGGAGATCAAGCAGGTGCGCCTCATCCCGGAAAACCCGCCCGCGGTGCCCGAGGCGATCGCGGCGATTCACGACGCCGACTGGGTGATTTTCGGCCCCGGCTCCTGGTTCACCTCCGTCATCCCGCACTTGCTCGTACCGGAGCTGTACGAGGCGCTGGCGGCCACCCCGGCCAAACGTGCACTGCTCATCAACCTTGTTCCCGACGACGAGACGCGTACGCTCTCACCCGCCGATCACGTGCGCTCCTTCCACGAGCACGCCCCGAGCCTGGCGCTTGACCGGATTGTTATCGACGACGGCCCCGGTACTCACTGGGGCAAGCTGTCGCGGGAGGCGGAGGAGTGCGGGGCGGAGATCCTGGCCCGGCCGCTCGCGGATCGCAGTGATCCCGCGCGCCACGACGTGCTTTTCCTCGCCTCGGCCCTGCGCGAGTTGCTCGGCTCAAGTCCGCGCTGGTAAAAGCCTTTACGTATAATGGATGTCCCGCACACATCTTGGGAGGAATCATGCCGCCGTTGACCGTCACCTTGAAGGACGAACTGTCCGCGGTGTTTCCGCGGACGGCGTCGTCGATGACCGCCGAGGTTTCGGTGATGTTCCGATTTGCCGGCGGGCTCCAGATTAACGACGGCGTGGTCACGCTCCAGGCTGAGCTCGATCACCCGGGCGCGGCCCGGCACATGTGCGAGCTCATCAAGGCGGTGTTCTCCGTTGATGCGGACCTCGTGGTGGTGAAGAACTCCGGGCGGGCGGGCAACACGTACGTCGTGCGGATTACGAAGAACGGCGAGCGAATCGCGCGCAGGCTCGGATTGCTCGACACGCTGGGACGGCCTGTGCGCGGGCTGCCGGCGCAGATCGTGGGTGGGTCAAAGGCCGACGCGGCGGCTGCCTGGCGCGGGGCGTTCCTCGCGCGCGGGTCCCTCATGGAGCCTGGCCGGAATGCGGCGCTTGAGCTGACCTGCCCCTCCCTGGAGGCTGCTTACGGGATCGGCGGGCTCGCCCGTCGTTTGGAGAGCCCCTACCGGGCGCGCGAGGCCCGCGGCGCCTACCGGGTGGACATCCGCGAGGGGGATGCGATCTCGGACATGCTCAGTCGCATGGGATCAAACGACGGGGTGTTGCTGTGGGAGGATCTGCGTACCGAGCGCGAGGTCCATGGCCAGGCCAACCGTCTGGCCAACTTTGACGATGCGAACATGCGCAGGTCGGCCGACGCGGCCGTCGTCGCTGTCATCCGTGTCAAGCGTGCCTTCGAAATCCTGGGGGAGGAGGTGCCCGACAACCTGCGCGAGGTGGGCAAGTTCCGCATGCAGTACCCGGAGGATTCGCTCAACATGCTGGGTGGGCGGCTCAACCCGCCGGCTACGAAGGACGCGGTGGCCGGGCGCCTGCGCCGGCTCAACACGATGGCCGACAAGCGGGCGGCCGAGCTCGGAATCCCTGACACGATGGATGCCGTCTCCGACGTCCAGCATCGGCTGTAGCGGCGTCCTTTTCACACGCGGGCAGGGCGCGTCGAGCTTGTCAGCTATGTGTGAAGAAACGGCTTAGGTCCCTGCGGGCCTTGCGCGATTCGTTGTAGAATCTTTACGAAACGTGAGCGGCCACGCGAGACGCGCGTCCAGCGATCGTTGCGGGAACTTCCCGCTAATCCATTCACAACGTGTGGTGCGTCCACACAAGGAGGACAAGAGTGACCATTAAGGTTGGAATCAACGGATTTGGCCGTATCGGCCGTAATTTCACGCGTGCAGCTCTTGCGCAGGGTGCGGACATCGAGATCGTTGCGGTCAACGATCTGACCGATAACAAGACCCTCGCTCACCTGCTGAAGTACGATTCGATCCTCGGTGCCCTTGAAGAGGAGGTCACCTACACGGACGAAGAGATCAAGGTTGGCGACCGCGTCATTAAGGCTTTCGAGGAGCGCGATCCGGCGAACCTCCCGTGGGGCGAGCTCGGTGTTGACATCGTCATTGAGTCGACCGGCCGTTTCACCAACGCGGATGACGCCAAGAAGCACCTTGAGGCTGGCGCCAAGAAGGTCCTCATCTCCGCCCCGGCGAAGAACGAGGACATCACGATCGTCATGGGCGTGAACCACGGCGATTACGATCCCGCCAAGCACAACATCATCTCCAACGCTTCCTGCACCACCAACTGCCTCGCTCCGATGGCAAAGGTTCTGAACGAAGAGTTCGGTATTGTCAAGGGCCTCATGACCACGGTTCACGCCTACACGGCTGACCAGAACCTCATGGATGGCCCGCACAAGGATCTGCGCCGCGCCCGCGCCGCTGCCCTGTCGATCATCCCCACCTCCACCGGTGCTGCCAAGGCTGTTGCCCTGGTCCTGCCCGAGCTCAAGGGCAAGTTCGACGGCTACGCTCTGCGCGTCCCGGTTCCGACCGGCTCCGCTACCGATCTCACCTTCGAGGCCGAGCGCGAGCTCACCGTTGAGGAGATCAACGCCGCCATCAAGAAGGCTGCTGAGGGCGAGCTCAAGGGCATCCTGAAGTACACCGAGGATCCGATCGTCTCGAAGGACATCGAGACCGATCCTCACTCCTCGATCTTCGATGCCGGCCTGACCAAGGTCATCGGCAACCAGGTCAAGGTTGTTTCTTGGTACGACAACGAGTGGGGTTACTCGAACCGTCTCGTTGACCTCGCCGTTCTTGTCGGCAAGTCGCTCTAAGCGCGTCGCCAAGTAGAGTGCCCGCACATGCGCGACATGTGCGGGCACTTTTACAGAAAATGTCTTCCTCCGGGCGCCCGCGCGTCTTAGTGCTCGCGCGCGCCCGATCAGAAAAGGAGAATTCATGAGGACCATCGATTCGCTCGGCGATCTCGCCGGCAAGAAGGTTTTTGTCCGCTCGGACTTTAACGTCCCGCTGGACAAGGAAAAGAACATCACGGACGACGGCCGTATTCGCGCCGCCCTGCCCACCCTCACCCGCCTCATTGACGCGGGCGCCAAGGTCATTGTCTCGGCGCACCTGGGCCGCCCGAAGGGCGAGGTCAACCCCGACTTCTCGCTGGCGCCCGTGGCCGCCCGCCTGTCGGAGCTGCTGGGCAAGGACGTGAAGCTGGCTGAGGACACGGTTGGCGAGTCCGCGAAGGCGCTGACCGCCGATATGGCAAACGGCGACGTCGTCCTGCTGGAGAACGTCCGCTTCGATGCTCGCGAGACCTCGAAGGTGGATGCGGAGCGCGAGGAGCTTGCCTCCGAGTACGCGGCGCTGGCTGACGCCTTCGTGTCCGACGGCTTCGGCGTTGTTCACCGCAAGCAGGCCTCGGTTTACGACATCGCGAAGAAGCTGCCGAGCGCTGCCGGCGAGCTCGTCTTCAAGGAGATCGACTCCCTGTCGAAGGCCACGAAGGACCCGGCTCGCCCCTACACGGTGATCCTGGGCGGCTCGAAGGTTTCGGATAAGCTCGGCGTGATCGACAACCTGCTCGACAAGGCCGATCGTCTGCTCATCGGCGGCGGCATGGCCTACACCTTCCTCAAGGCGAAGGGCAACGAGGTGGGCACCTCCCTCCTCGAGGAGGACTTCGTGGAGAAGGCTGGCGAGTACCTGAAGAAGGCTCGTGAGGCCGGCGTCGAGATCCTCGTCCCGGTTGATAACGTGACCGCTCCGGAGTTCAACGCTGACGCCCCGGCCTCCATCTACGACACCGGCGAGATGCCGGCTGACGAGATGGGCCTGGACATCGGCCCGAAGACCCGTGAGGGCTATGCCGCCGCGATCGCCGATTCGAAGACGATCGTGTGGAACGGACCCATGGGCGTGTTCGAGTTCCCGGCGTTCGCCAACGGCACGAAGGCCATCGCCGAGGCGATGGAGAAGGCTGAGGGCTTCACGATCGTCGGCGGTGGCGATTCCGCGGCCGCGGTTCGCACCCTCGGCTTCGACGAGGCCAAGTTCAATCACATTTCCACCGGCGGCGGCGCCTCCCTCGAGTACCTCGAGGGCAAGGAGCTTCCCGGCATTGCAGTTTTGGAGGACTAAATGACCCGCACCCCGCTTATGGCAGGCAACTGGAAGATGAACCTCGATCACCTCGAGGCGATCTCCCTGGTTCAGAAGCTTGCCCTCACCCTCAAGGATCTCAAGCACGATTACGCCACCACCGAGGCGGCCGTGATCGTCCCCTTCACCGACATTCGCTCGGTGCAGACCCTCGTCGAGTCGGAGGAGTTTGAGATCGGGTACGGCGCGCAGGACGTGTCGATCCACGACAAGGGCGCCTTCACCGGCGAAATCTCCACCGGCATGCTCACCAAGCTCGGCTGCACCTACGTGGTGGTTGGCCACTCGGAGCGCCGCGAGTACCACGGTGAGACCTCCGAGCTCGTGGGCAAGAAGGCCAAGAAGGTCCTGGATGCGGGCATGACCCCGATCATGTGTTGCGGCGAGGCGCTGGACGTGCGCAAGGCCGCCAACCAGGTCGACTTTGTGCTCGGCCAGATCGAGGAGATGCTCGCGGGTCTCACCGCTGAGGAGGTGGCCAAGTCGGTCATCGCCTACGAGCCCATTTGGGCCATTGGCACCGGTGAGGTCGCCACCCCGGAGGACGCCCAGGAAGTCTGCGGCGCGATCCGCGTCAAGGTGGGCGAACTTTACGACGACGCCACGGCGCAGGCCGTTCGTATCCAGTACGGCGGCTCGGTGAAGTCTTCCAACGTCAAGGACATCATGGCTCAGCCGGATGTGGACGGCGCGCTCGTGGGCGGCGCTTCGCTTGATGCCACGGAGTTCGCGAAGATCGTGACCTTCCTCGCCTAAGCGATAGGTCTCACACCCGGGAGGGGAGCGGCATTCACGCTGTTCCCCTCCCGTGCTATACACTGGTACGGTATGTGGCGCCAGGCGCCGGTCCCGACCGAAAGAGAATATCGTGAACGTTCTCCTTATTCTTTGCATCATTGTGCTCGTGCTTTCGAGCCTCCTCCTTATCGGCTCGATTCTGTTGCACAAGGGCCGTGGCGGCGGTGTGTCTGACGTGTTCGGCGGTGGCATCTCCACCTCGATGCGTTCCTCGGGCGTGGCTGAGCGCAACCTGAACCGCATCACGGTGGGTGTGGCGCTGGTGTGGGTGACGTCGATCGTGCTGATTGGCCTCATCACGAAGTTCCAGGGCTAGACCGAGGAAAGCTCAAGAACGCGCCCTTTTCCGGGCGCGTTTTTCGTGCCGCGAGTCAGAGGTGAGCCGGCGATTAAAATACTTTGGACGAATCCGGGGCGATCTTCGTATATGAGGAGATCGCCCCGAAAACGTCCAGTACATTCAAATCCCTCCCAGCACCCGGACGGCCAGCACCCGGACGGATGCTGGCCTCTAGTCCTCGGCGATCGCCGCGAGCACCACCGCGAACTCCGAATCCTCACCCACGGTGCGCAACTCTTCGATCAGCTGGGACTGCAGGGAGCGCATGGGCATGGAGATCTGGAGGTCGGACCTGCCAGGGCGGCCAAGCACGGCGATGTCGCCGTCGCTAGGCCGGCTGATCGACAGCGGGCCCGAGGGCCGGTGGAGGATCGCGTACTCGATACCGGGCGTATCCGTGTGCGTGAGCTCGACGGGCACGCCCAGGCGCAGGCGCAGCCAGGCCGCGAGCATGTGCGAACCCACCCGGCCCGTGTTGCCCCCGACCTCGGCGTGCTCCACGTCCTCGTGGGGGCCTTCGTTGAGGAGCGCGGCCAGCTGGGAACGCCAGATGGTGATGCCCGCCCAGTTGATGTCAGTGTCCCCGGCCTCGCGCTTGGCGGCCAGCTCCTTGAGCGCCCCGAGCGGGTTGTCCGCCGCATTCGCGTTCGTGATACGCCGGGACGCGATCTGACCCAGGGTCCTATCCGTGGGGCAGGTGGGCGCCTCCTGCACCCACCAGGTGAAGACGGGCGCGTCGGGGAGCAGGAGCGGGGTCACGAGCGACACCCTGCTAGTGCCCGCACCGTTGAAGGGGCGAAGGATGACCACTTCCGCCGGGCCCACGTCCTCGTTGCCGAGGATCTCGGCGTCGAGGCGGGCATCGCCGTCGTCGGTGGCATCGGGCAGGACGACGATGATGCGCAGTGGGTGGGCCTCGGCCACAGCGAGGGCGGAGTCGACAACCGCGCGGACGCCGTCGTCGTCGACGACCACCGCGATGAGGTTCAAGACCTTGCCAAGCGCGTACGTGCCCTCGCCGCGCAGCTCGTTGAGGCGGCGGGCCAGGCGGGCCGACGTGGTGTGTGAAATCTTCTTCATCATTCCTCCTAGGGCCTGCGCCAGGCGTTACCGTCCTGGCCGAGCATCGCGTCCGAGCCGAGCGGCCCCCACGATCCGGGCTCGTACGTTTCGATGGGGCGATCCGTGGCATCCCAGTAGCCGGTGACCTCGTCCACGAGCTTCCAGCCGAGCTCTACCTCGGTCTGGCGGGGGAAGAGCGGCGGGTCGCCGAGCAGGACGTCGAGGATGAGGCGCTCGTAGGCCTCGGGGGCGTACTCGGTGAAGGCGTGGCCGTAGCCGAAGTCCATCGTCACGTCGCGCAGCAGCATTTGGGCGCCCGGCACTTTGGAGGCGAAGCGGAAGGTGACGCCCTCGTCGGGCTGGATGCGGATGACCAGCGTGTTCGCGCCCATACCCGCCATCTGCTCCTTGGTGAACGGCAGGAAGGGCGGGCGGCGGAACTCGAGCGCCACCTCGGTCACGCGCCGGCCGAGCCGTTTGCCGGCCCGCAGGTAGAAGGGCACGCCGGCCCAGCGGCGCGTGTCGATCCCGAGCCGGAGGGCTGCGTAGGTGTCGGTGCGCGAGTTGGCAGCCACCCCGTCTTCTTCGAGGTAGGAGCGCACGCGCTCCCCGCCCTGCCAGCCCGAGGCGTACTGGGCGAACACCGAGGACGTGTCAGGGCCGCCAATGAGGTGGGTGGCCTTGAGGACCTTCTCCTTCTCGCGGCGTAGGGCGTCCGCCTCGAACGACGTTGGCTCCTCCATCGCCACCAGCGCCAGCAGTTGGAGGAGGTGGTTTTGGATGACATCGCGAGCCGCGCCCACGCCGTCGTAATAACCCGCGCGCGATCCGATCCCGATGTCCTCAGCCATGGTGATCTGGACGTGGTCCACGTGAGCGTTGTTCCAGATCGGCTCGAACAGCTCGTTGGCAAAGCGCAGGGCGAGGATGTTTTGCACCGTCTCCTTACCCAGGTAGTGGTCGATGCGGAAAATCGAAGACTCGTCAAAAACGCCGGTGACGATCCGATCCAGCTCCTGGGCGCTCGCCAGATCGCTACCAAAGGGCTTTTCGACGACGACGCGCCGCCACCCCTCCTCCTGGCTGGCCAGCCCGGCGTCCTTAAGCTCGGTGAGGACTTGGGGGAACAGCGCCGGGGGAATGGCGAGGTAGAAAGCATAGTTGCCGCCCGTGCCACGCTCCACGTTCGCCGCCTCGAGCTCGGACTTAAGCGTGGCGAAGGTTTCCGGCGAATCATAATCGCCCTGCACCACCCGGAAACCGGCCATGAGCTGACGCAGCGCCGTCTCGTCAATCCCCGTCTTCGTGCCCGCGCGGATCGCATCCTCCACCCAGGTGGCGAGGTCTGGGATGGAGGCCTTCGGGCGCGCCACCCCCACCAGCGTGAACGACGCCGGTAGCAGGTCACGATGCGACAGGTCGTAGATGGCGGGCAGAATCTTGTTCTTTGACAGGTCGCCCGTAATGCCGAAAAGCACCAATCCGCACGGGCTGGCCACCCGTAGGAGCCGGGTGTCGCCGTCGGACAGGAGCGGGTTCGTCCACTCGTGCATGTAGCACCTCCATAAAGTGAGGCAGGGTCGCCCGAGCGGGCAACCCTGCCTTCCTTACTTTACCCCTAGTTCGCGTTCATCGCGTCGGTGACCGTGTCGATGAGTTCCTCCCACGCGGTCTCGAACTTCTCCACGCCTTCCTCCTCGAGCTTGGCGGCGACGCCGGGGACGTCGATGCCAAGGAGGGTCAAATGCTTCATCGTGTTCGACGCCGCGTCCAAGTTCGGACGCACCGTGTCGGCGTCGAGCTGCGCGCCATCCTTCGTGGCCCACAGGGTCGCCTCCGGCATGGTGTTAACCACGTGGGTGGTTGCGAGCTGGTCCACGTACATGGTGGGGGAGTAGTCGGGGTTCTTCACGCCAGTCGACGCCCACAGCGGCCGCTGCAAGTTGGCGCCCTCGTCCTCCAGGTCGCGGAAGCGCTCCGACTCGAAGTGCTTGAGGAAGGCCGCATACGCGTTGCGCGCGTTCGCGATTCCTGCCTTGCCGCGCATGTCGAGCGAAGACTGGCCGCCGATTTTCTCCAGGCGCGCATCGATTTCCGTATCCACGCGGGAGACGAAGAAGGAGGCGACGGAATGGATGGTCGACAGGTCCTTGCCCGCGGCGCGGGCTGCCTCGAGACCGCTCAAGTACGCCTCGATAACCTCCTCGTAACGCTCGACTGAGAAGATGAGCGTGACATTGACCGACAGCCCCTCGGCGATCGCGTCGCGAATCGCGGGCAGGCCCGCCTTCGTTGCCGGGATCTTAATCATGACGTTCGGGCGGTCAACCTTCGCCCACAACTCCTTGGCCTGGGCGAACGTGGGGTTGGGGTTGTGGGCCAGGCGGGGGTCGACCTCGATCGAGACGCGCCCGTCATAGCCCCTGCTCGCCTCGAACGTGGGGGCGAACAGGTCGCACGCCCGCCGCACGTCGTCGGTGGTGAGCTCGGTGATGATCTCCTCGGCGGTCTTACCCGCCTCCGCGAGCCGCGCCACGTCCTCCCGGTAGGCGTCCGACCCGGAGATCGCCGCCTGGAAGATGGACGGGTTGGTGGTCACGCCCACAACGTTGTAGTTGCGGATGAGGTCCTCGAGGTTGCCCGAATCGAGCCTGGAGCGGGACAGGTCGTCGAGCCAGATGGACACGCCCAGCTCGGACAGCTTTGCAAGATTAGACACGTTGCCTCCTACTTGGCAGCGGCGATGGATTCTTTGGCGGCCTTGACCACGTTCTCCGCGGTCATGCCGTACTTCTTCATCAGCAGGTCACCCGAAGCGGACTCGCCGAAGTGGTCGATGCCGACCATGTGGCCAGCGTCACCCACGTAAGCGCGCCAGCCGAGCGTGGAACCCGCCTCGACAGACACGCGCGCCTTAACGTCCGAGGGCAGGACCGACTCGCGGTAGTCCTCCGGCTGCTCGGCGAACCACTCCAGACACGGCATCGAGACGACGCGCGCTCCGATGCCCTCCTTGGCCAGCTCCTCGCGAGCCTCGAGAGCCACGGAGACCTCCGAGCCGGTGGCGATGATAACGACGTCGACCTTCTCGGCATCCGCCAGCACGTAACCGCCCTTGAGCACGCCCTCGGCCGAGGCCAGTTCGCCCTCGCCGCGCGCGGGAACCGGCAGGTTCTGGCGGGAGAGGATGAGGCCCGCCGGGCGGTCGGAGCGCTCGAGGATTCCACGCCAGGCGTAGGACGTCTCGTTCGCGTCCGCCGGGCGCACGATGTCGAGGCCCGGGATTGCACGGTAGGCCCACAGGTGCTCGATCGGCTGGTGGGTGGGGCCGTCCTCGCCCACACCCACCGAGTCGTGGGTCCACACGAACGTCGAGGGGGTCTTCATGAGCGCGGCCAGACGTACGGCCGGGCGCATGTAATCGGCGAATACGAAGAAGGTGGCGCCATACGGGCGGGTCAGGCCATCGAGCGCGATGCCGTTGACGATCGAGCCCATGCCGTGCTCGCGGATGCCGAAGTGCAGGTTACGCCCGTACTTGTTGCCCGGGAACATCGCCGAGGAGCGCTCCTCGGGGAAGAAGGACGGCTCGCCCTTCATGATCGTGTTGTTCGACCCCGCAAGATCAGCGGAGCCGCCCCACAGTTCGGGTAGCGTGTCCTTGATCGCGTTGAGCACCACGCCGGAGGCCGCACGGGTGGCCACGGCCTTGCCCGCCTCGAAGGTGGGGAAGGCGTCCGCGTAGCCCTTGGGTAGTTCGCGGGCGAGCACGCGGTCAAGCAGCTTCTTGCCCTCCGGGTTGTCCTTGGCCCACTGCTCGAACTTCGGCTCCCACGCGGCGCGAGCCTCCGCAGCTCTGGCCTTGGCCTGGGCGCGGGTGTGCTCGAGCACCTCGGGATCGATGAAGAAGGTCTTATCCGGGTCAAGGCCCAGGATCTCCTTGGTCTGGCGAATCTCCTCTTCACCAAGGGCCGAGCCGTGCGAGGCGCCGGTGCCCTGCTTGGTGGGGGCAGGCCAGGCAATGATGGTGGACAGCTTGATGATCGAGGGCTTGTCGGTGACCTTCTTGGCCTCTTCGATCGCCTCGTAGAGCGCTTCCACGTCCTCGCGGTACTCGCCCTCACCCAGCCAGCTCACGTGCTGGGTGTGCCAGCCGTAGGCCTCGTAGCGCCCGAGCACGTCCTCCGAAAAAGCGATCGACGTGTCGTCCTCAATCGAGATGCGGTTGTCATCATAAATGACGATAAGGTTGCCCAGGTTCTGGGTGCCCGCAACAGATGACGCCTCGGAGGTCACGCCCTCCTGCAGGCAGCCATCGCCGGCAATGACGTAAACGAAGTGGTCGAACACCGATTCTCCGGCCGGCGATTTCGGGTCAAACAGGCCGTGCGCGCGGCGGGAGGCCATCGCCATGCCGACCGCGGAGGCCAGACCCTGGCCAAGCGGGCCAGTGGTGATCTCCACGCCCTTGGTGTGGCCGTATTCGGGGTGACCGGGGGTGAGGGAGCCTTCGGTGCGCAGTGCCTCGAGGTCCTCCATCTCCAGTCCGTAACCGGCCAGGAAGAGCTGTACGTACTGGGTGAGCGAGGAGTGGCCGGCGGACAGGACGAAACGATCGCGGCCGAGCCAGGAATCATCTGCCGGGTCATTCTTCATGACCTTCTGGAAGAGCAGGTAGGCCGCGGGCGCCAGCGACATGGCCGTACCCGGGTGGCCGTTGCCAACATTCTGGACGGCGTCGGCAGCCAGCACGCGGCCGGTGTCAACGGCCTTCTGATCGAGGTCGCTCCATTCGAACGTCATGAAAAACTCCTTCGTTTAGGGTACGGATGAGCGGTTATAGTAAAGTCTACGCGGTCATCTCACAAAGGGAGCGTAAGACGTGGACAAACGCGCTAAAGTGCATGACGACCCTTTTGCGCGCGATATCGCCCAATTCCTCGCCCATTTAGGCGTGGAGCGCTCGCTCTCGGCAAACACCCTGGCAGCCTATCGGCGAGATATCGCGCACTATGTGGACCACCTCCGCTCGCGCGGCGTCACTAGCTTTGCCGGCGTGTCCGACGACGACGCGGCCAGCTTCGTCGACTACCTGCGCGGCGGCGCAGCGGGCACGGTCTTCGCCACCTCCTCGGTAGCCCGCATGGTGACGGCGATCCGGCGCCTGCACCACTTTCTTTACCTCGAGGACCGCACGTCCACCGACCCCACCGTCGATCTGCGCCCGCCGAAGATCGGTCAACGCCTGCCCAAGGCGATCACGGTCGAGCAGATGGGCGCCCTCATCGAGGCCGCGTCGTTTTGGGACGGTCCGCTCGCCCTGCGCGATCGCGCCCTGGTCGAAATCCTCTACGGCACGGGCGCGCGCATCACGGAGGCGGTGGGGCTCACCGCCGACGACATTGACCTCGATTCGGCCACAATACGCCTGTTCGGCAAGGGCCGAAAGGAGCGCATCCTCCCGCTCGGCCAGTACGCGATCGATGCGCTTCAGGCCTACCTGGTGCGGGGCAGGCCCGCGCTGGCCGCGAAGGGGAGTGGGACGGCGTCGTTATTCCTCAACACCCGCGGAAAGCCGCTGACCCGGCAGCTGGCCTGGACGGCGATCCAAGCGATAGCCGAGCGCGCAGGGATCGAGGGTGTCTCCCCGCACACCTTCCGCCACTCGTTTGCCACGCACCTGCTCCAGGGCGGGGCGGACGTGCGGATCGTACAGGAGATGCTGGGGCATTCGTCGGTGACCACCACGCAGATCTACACGAAGGTCACCACGCAGACCATGCGTGAGACGTATGCCAGTTCCCACCCTCGCGCCTTACAGGCTTAAGAAGTTACCGACATCAGGTAGATTAGTGCCGTGACTCCTGTACAGACTGATCTCCTCGACGAACTAGATCCGGACCGCGACTTCCCGCTACCCGGCGATCTGGATTCCCACGGCCCTGCCCGCATTATCGCCATGTGCAACCAGAAGGGCGGCGTGGGCAAGACGACCACCTCGATCAACCTCGCCGCGGCACTGGCCGAATATGGGCGCAAGGTGCTGATCGTGGACTTCGACCCGCAGGGGGCGGCATCGGCGGGCGTGGGCATCAACGCGATGAGCCTGGAGCGGACCTTGTACGACGAGATGCTCTCCGCCAAGCCTGATATCACGCGGATTATTCACCACACCTCTACCGAAAACCTCGACATCGTGCCTTCGAACATCGAGCTGTCGGCGGCTGAGATTCAGCTCATTAACGAGGTGGCGCGCGAGCAGTCGCTCCTTCGCGTGTTGCGCCCGGTGGTCAATGACTACGACATTATTATTGTCGACTGCCAGCCTTCCCTCGGCCTGCTCACTATCAACGCGCTGACGGCCGCTCACGGCGTGATGATCCCGCTGGAGGCGGAGTTCTTCGCCATGCGCGGCGTGGCGCTTCTTATCGACCAGATCGAGCGCGTGCAAGACCGGCTCAACCCGCAGCTGTCGATCGACGGCGTGCTGCTCACCATGGTCGACACCCGCACGCTGCACGCCCGCGAGGTTATCTCCACGATCCGCCAGCAGTTCGGGGACCGGGTGTTCGAGACCCAGATCCCGCGCACGGTCCGCTTCCCCGATGCCACGGTGGCGGCCGAGCCGATCACCAGCTACGACCCGAAGTCGAAGGGCGCCCAGGCATACCGCTGCCTTGCCCGCGAACTGATTTCCCGCGGCGGCGCCCCCTAGTGAGCGCGGGCGAGGATCTCTTCAGCTCCGATGGATTCGCAGTCGATCTCGACATCTTTTCGGGGCCCTTTGAGGTCCTCCTGTCGCTGATTTCGCGTAAGAAGCTCGACGTGACCGAGGTGGCGCTTGCCGAGGTCACGGACGAGTTCTTGGCGTTCGTGCGCGCCCAGGATGCCGACCTGTCGCAGATGTCCCAGTTCGTGGTGGTCGCGGCCACTTTGCTGGACATGAAAGCGGCGCGGTTGCTGCCGCAGGAGGAGGTCGAGGAGGATGAGGACCTGGAGATTCTCAGCGCCCGGGACCTGCTCTTTGCCAAGCTCCTCCAATACAAGGCGTACAAGGACGTGGCCGCGCACATGGCCGCCACCCTCGCCGTACAGTCGCTTGCCCACGGGCGCGACGTGCCGATGGAGGAGGGCTTGCGCAGTCTTCTGCCCGAGGTCGAGTTGCGGATCGGGGTGGAGGACCTGGCGTTGCTCGCGGCGCGGGTCTTCACGCGCACGCCCGACGAGGTCACGTTCGACCACCTGCACGACCCGCTCGTTCCGGTGGAGACCCAGGTGGACTACCTGCGCCAGACCCTGGTTGTGGGGGACCGGGTGTCGTTTACCGAGCTGTGCCGGCAGGCGCATTCGGTGGCAACCGTCGTCTCACGCTTCCTCGCGGTGCTTGAGATGCTGCGCGGCGGGGAGGTCGACGTCGAGCAGGACGGCCCGTTGGCCACGCTCTTCGTCACGCGTACGGCCACGCCGGTGCAGGCGGGAACGACGACGCCCGGCCCGGCTGCGGACGTAAGCGGGTCAACGGCGTCGTGGAAGAAGGAGAGTGAGGAAAGCGATGAGTGACCTTCAGCGCGGGGCCCTCGAGGCGATTTTGATGGTGGCGCCCGAGCCGGTGCCGGTGGCGAACCTGGCCGCCGCGATCGACCTGCCCGAGGCTGAGACCGAGGCCCTCCTGCACGCCATGGTCCGCCAATACGCCGATGACCAGCGCGGATTCGAGCTGCGCGAGGCGGGTGGCGGGTGGCGCTTCTACTCCCACCCGCGCTACAGCGAGATCGTGGCCGGTTTCGTCACCTCGGGCCAGTCCTCCCGATTGTCGGCCCAGGCACTTGAGACGCTGGCCGTCATCGCCTACCGCCAGCCGTGTACGCGGGCACAAATCGCTTCAATCCGTGGTGTTGAGGTAGACTCTGTTGTTCGAACTTTGGTCACCAGGGGGCTGGTCGAGCAGGTGGGAACCACGGCGGCAACGGGCGCGAGCCTGTATTCTACCACCGCGCTTTTTCTTGAGAAGATGGGCATGAACTCGCTCGACGACCTCGCCCCCTTGGCACCCTACCTTCCCGACGACGCCGACCTCGACGAGGTCGAAAAGGAGCTACGATGACGCGCACACAGGACCTGCACGACTCCAGCGGTGAGCGCCTGCAAAAGGTGCTTGCACACGCCGGCATCGGGTCGCGCCGCGCCTGCGAAGAGCTCATCACCCAGGGCAGGGTGACGGTTAACGGTTACGTCGTCCAGCAGCTCGGCATCCGCGTGCGCCCCGATGCGATCATTCACGTGGACGGCAACCGTGTGCAGCTGGACGAGACAAAGGTGACGCTCGTGTGCTACAAGGAGCGCGGCGTCGTATCCACAATGAGCGACGACCAGGGCCGGTCCACGCTTGCAGACTACATTGAAGACCGCACCGAGCGGCTCTACCACGTGGGGCGCCTCGACGCCGACACGGAGGGCATCATTCTTTTGACCAACGACGGCGAGCTCGCCCACCGCCTCACCCATCCCTCCTACGAGGTGCCGAAGACGTACGTGGCCCGCGTGGAGGGCACGGTGCCGCGCGGCCTGACCAAGGTGCTGGAGAAGGGGATCACCCTGGACGACGGCCCGGTCAAGGTTGACCGTTTTGTGTTGCGGGAGGCGGGCAAGAAGCACTCGATCGTGGAGCTGACCCTGCACTCGGGGCGCAACCACATCGTGCGCCGGATCATGGACGAGGTGGGCTTCCCGGTGATTGACCTGGTGCGCACGCAGTTCGCCAACATCACCATCGGGCGTCTCAAGCCGGGCCAGGTGCGCCAGGTGGCCGGCACCGAGCTCGGCGCGCTCATGAGCATGGTGGATCTGTGAACGACACGGTCCTGACTGCCTCGCCGGTGCTGGTGATCGGCACCGGCCTGCTCGGCACGTCGATCGCGCTACGCCTGCGGCGGGCCGGGGTGGAGGTTCACATCGAGGACGCCTCGCCGGTGGCCGCCGCCCTCGCGCGCGACCTGGGGGCCGGCACACTGGAGCCGGTGTCCGCGCCGTCGATCGTCGTCGTCGCCATTCCGCCGGACGTGACAGCCGGGGCCGTGGCGAGCGCGCTGGAACGCTTCCCGGACGCGGTGGTGACGGACGTGGCGTCGGTGAAGGACAAGATCGCCGCGGCGCTGGAGCGGCACCCCGGATTTGAGCGCTGGGTGGGCTCGCACCCGATGGCGGGCAAGGAGCGCTCGGGGGCGATCGCCGCGGACGCCGACCTGTTTGTAGGCCGCCCGTGGGTGCTCACCCCGAACGAGCGCACGTCGCAGGCGGCGGTGGGCACCATCCGCACGCTCGCGGTGGACATGGGCGCTTCCGTGTCGATGCTCAGCGCCGCCGAACACGACCACGCGGTTGCGCTCGTGTCCCACATGCCCCAGCTCATGAGTTCGCTCGTGGCCGCGGCCCTGCGCGACGCGCCCGCCGAAGCCCTCGATTTGGCCGGGCAGGGCCTGCGTGACGTCACACGCATCGCCGAATCGGACCCGCTGTTGTGGACCTCGATCATCAACGGCAACCGCACCGAGATCGCCAATGTGTTGCGCGGCATTTCGGCCCGGCTGGGCGCGCTGGTTGTCACACTCGACCGCGAATCGGGGCTGGACCGCATCTCCTCCGTGATCGCTGACGGCAACAAGGGCGTCGCCCGTATCCCAGGCAAGCACGGCGGGGCACGCACGTCCTACGCCGAGGTCATCGTCCTCATCCCGGATCAGCCGGGCATGCTCGGACGGCTGTTTGCGGAGATCGGCGAACTCGGAATTAACATTGAGGACCTGGAGATGGAGCACTCGGCACGCCAACAGGTGGGCCGGGTCATCGTCAAGGTCAACCCGCATCAGGGTCTACCCCTGGAGCGCGGCCTGGAACAGAAGGGATGGCAAGTGGTGAGAAGTGAAAGCCCCAAGCCGTTGGTAATCGCCATCGACGGGCCATCGGGCTCGGGCAAGTCCACGGTGGCCAAGCGCGTGGCCCGCGAACTCGGGCTGTCCTACCTCGACACGGGCGCGATGTACCGCGCGGCCACATGGTGGGCCATGCACGAGGGGATCGACCTCGACGACGCCGACTCCGTGCTCGCCGCCACCCAGTCTATGCCGCTGTCGATTGACCTGGACCCAGACAACCAGCGCTTCATGTGTGCCGATCATGACATCACAGCCGCTATCCGCACCTCGGAGGTGGCGAAGGTGGTCTCGAAGCTGGCGGTCAACCTCGGCGTACGAGCCGAGATGGTGCGCATGCAGCAGGCGATCATCGCCGAGGAGACCACGGCGTCCGGCCATTCGCAGGGCCGGGGGATCGTGGCCGAGGGGCGCGACATCACCACCGTCGTGGCCGCGGACGCACCCGTGCGGGTGTTGCTGACGGCGTCGGAGGAGGCGCGCCTCGCTCGTCGTGCCAAGGAAAACCTTGGGGCCGCGGACCAGGCCGCCATCGCCGCCACGCGTGACGAGGTGTTGCGCCGCGACCGCGACGACTCCACGGTCATCAACTTCACCGTGGCCGAGGACGGGGTGACCACCATCGATTCGTCAGCCCTGGGCATTGACGAGGTCGTGGCCGCCGTCATCGCACTGATCCCGGAGGGTTACCGTGACTGAGGACGTCCACTACGAGCTCATGCGCTCCACCCTAGAGGACTACCAACTCGAGGAAGACGACGCCACGCTGCTCGACCTCGACCCGCAGCTGGCGCCAGCCGAGCCCGCGCCGACGAACCCGGTGCTCGCCATCGTCGGCCGACCGAACGTGGGCAAGTCAACCCTGGTCAACCGTGTGGTGGGCCGCAGGGTCGCTGTCGTGCAAGACACCCCCGGGGTGACGCGCGACCGGGTGTACTACGACGCCGAATGGAACGGGCGCGCCTTTACGGTGGTCGACACCGGCGGGTGGGAGATCGACGTGACCGGCATCGACCGCTCGGTGGCCGACCAGTCCGAGATCGCGATCCGGGAGGCCGATGCCGTCATGCTGGTCGTCGACGCGAACGTGGGAGTGACCGACGACGACGAGCGGATCGTCGAACTCATCCGCCGCTCCGGCAAGCCCACCGTGCTCGCCGCAAACAAGGTCGATTCGCCCGCGCAAGAGGCGGACGTGGCCTACCTGTGGTCGCTCGGGCTGGGGGAGCCGTTCCCGGTCTCGGCCCTGCACGGGCGCGGATCGGGGGAGCTGCTGGACGAGGCGATGCGCGTCCTGCCGAAGGTGTCGGGCGTGCGCCGGGAGCGGCCGGGCAAGGGGCCGCGCCGCGTGGCACTGGTGGGCAAGCCGAACGTCGGCAAGTCCTCCCTGCTCAACCAGCTGGCGGGGGAGAACCGCGTGGTGGTCGACGACCTGGCGGGCACCACGCGCGACCCTGTGGACGAGATCGTGGAGCTCGACGGACGTACCTGGACCTTCGTGGACACCGCGGGCATTCGGCGTCGTGTGCACATGCAGTCCGGGGCCGACTACTACGCTTCGCTCCGCACGCAGCGCGCGATCGACAAGGCCGAACTCGCGCTCATGCTTATCGACGCCTCGCAGGAGCTGACCGAGCAGGATGTGCGCATCATGCAGCAGGTGATCGACGCCGGGCGCGCCATGGTGCTCGTGTGCAACAAGTGGGACCTGGTGGACGACGACCGGCGGGCCCAGCTTGACCGCGACATCGAGCGCGAGCTTGTGCAGATGCCGTGGGTGGAGCGCATCAACATCTCCGCCAAGACGGGCTGGCATACGAACCGGCTGACACGCGCGATGGTGAAGGCGCTCGATTCGTGGGACAAGCGCGTTACCACCTCCAAGCTTAATTCGACGCTCGGGGAGCTGGTGGCCGCGAACCCGCACCCCGTCCGGGGCGGACGCCAACCGCGCATCCTGTTCGCCACCCAGGTGGCGGCCCAGCCGCCACGCTTCGTGCTCTTCACCACGGGATTCCTCGACCATGGCTACCGGCGCTTCATCGAACGCCGCCTGCGCGAGACCTTCGATTTCCTCGGTTCGCCCGTGGAGATTTCGGTGCGGGTGCGCGAGCGGCGCCAGCGGAAGTAGCCTGGCGCGGGTGTGGGCGCCCGCTCACGCGGACTGATCGCCCACATGTTGTGCGGCCATGGGCCATAATTGAGGTATGACTAAGAGAATTGGAATCTTGACCGCGGGCGGCGACGCGCCCGGTTTGAACGCGGCGATCCGAGGCTTTGGCAAGGCCGCGATCAGCAACTACGGCTGGGATCTCGTCGGTTTCCGCGATGGCATGCGCGGGCTCGCGGAGAACCGCTACGTGGAGCTTGAGGCCAAGGAGCTCTCGGGCATCCTCACCACGGGCGGCACGATCCTTGGCACCTCGCGTGACAAGGTCCACCGCATGATGGTCGACGGCGAGCGCAAGGACATGATCCCTACCATCGTGAACAACTACGACGCCGCCGGGCTCGACGCGCTCGTCTGCCTCGGCGGCGGTGGAACGGCGAAGAACGCTCACCGGCTTGCCGAGGCCGGGCTCAACGTCATTCACCTGCCGAAGACGATCGACAACGACATCCTTTACACGGATTCTTCCTTCGGCTTCTCCACGGCGCTCGAGATCGCCACCGAGGCGATTGACCGCCTACATTCCACGGCTCACTCGCATCACCGCATCATCGTGGTGGAACTCATGGGCCACCGCGCGGGCTGGCTCGCGCTCGGCGCGGGTATCGCCGGCGGCGCCGACGTCATCCTTATTCCAGAAATCCCGTACTCGGTGGAGGCGATCGCCGCGAAGATCGAACGACGCCGGGCGAACGGTCTGAGCTTCTCGGTGGTCGCCGTCGCTGAGGGCGCCATGCCGATCGAGGAGGCCAGGCAGCTCGAGTACGCGCGTGCCCTCGTCAAGGATGCTTCCACGCCGGAGGCGAAGGCGATCGCGAAGCAGTCGGTGAAGGCGATCGAGAGCTCGCACCGAGGCACCTCACTCGCACTCGCCCAGGAGCTCGAGGCGCTGACGGGCCTGGAGGCGCGTGTGACGATCCTCGGCCACGTCCAGCGCGGTGGCACCCCGAACGGAGCGGATCGCCTGCTCGGCACCCGCCTCGGTGTGGCGGGCGCGGCTGCGGTCGCCGAGGGTCACTTTAACGTGATGGTGGCCGACCGTGGGCACGGCACCGAGTTGGTGGACCTCGAGTCGGTGGCCGGCAAGGTCAAGTACGTCCCCACTGATCACGAGTGGATCGAAGCGGCCCGGGAGGTCGGCACGGCGATGGGTGACTAGGCCAAGTCGCCGACAGGCCAGATGGCCACGCCGAATTTTCATTCACTGGATCGTGTAGGTGGCAGCTCGCGACGGCGAGCTGCCACCTAACTGTTGTTCACACATACGTCATGGTAGGCCAGAATCTGCGGGACGATCTGAGCCAGGTCTGAATATATGTGCAAATGAAGTCGAAATTGTGCCGCAAATATCGGGTTTCGGCCCCGCCCCCTGGGAAAACAAAAGCCCCGGCGCTGTGCGCCGGGGCTACTGGTCGGGCTAGCGGGATTTGAACCCACGACCCCTTGACCCCCAGTCAAGTGCGCTACCAAACTGCGCTATAGCCCGTGTCGCGTTGGACGTATAGATCTTAGCCGAAAGCTCAGCCATTTTACCAAATCTGGGCCGAGGTGGTGCGGCTCACCACAGTGCCTGACTACTGCCGGATTCGCACGGACAGGCAGGTGCACGATCCTTCCATCTTCTCAATCTCGGTCAGTTCGCACTCAACCACGTCGTAGCCGAGCCCGCGCAGGTAGTCGGCGGTCTTTGGTGCGGAGGCTGAGATCAGCAGGCTGTCCCCGCCGAGCAGCACCACCTGCGTGCCGAGGAACTCGGGAACGTAGCGCAGCCCGGGGAAGTACTCGGCGGGCGGCGCGTAGCCCTTGTGAGAGATGAAGGTGCCGTCCGGCAGCGCGGTCAGGCACGACTTCAGGTGCAGCGCGTGCTCGACCGGCACGCCCACGACCTCCACACCCTGGGGCACGAGGATCTCCCGCAGGGCCGCCAGCCCGGCGTCGTTTGTGCGCGTGGACAGGCCCACCCACACCTTGCCGCCGAACTTCAGCACGTCGCCGCCCTCGAGTCGGGCCTCGGCCGGCAGGTCGACGACGTTGAATCCGCGCCCCTCGAGCACGGCGACCAGGCTGTCCTGTTCGGCGACGCGCGTGGGGTGCATGTTCGTGCGTACGGCCACGTTACCGTAGGTGAAGACGGTGTCCTCCACGAAGATTGAGTCCGGCAGCTCGGGCGTCGGCTCTACCTCCACCACGTCGGTGTAGCGGGAGAGCACCTCGCAGTAGTCCTGCCACTGTTTGAGCGCGAGTTCGTAACTCATCGCCGTGGGCTGAAGGTGGGTCAGCTGGCCACGCGCCATGAGGGGAGAGGGACGGCGTACAAGCACATAGTCAAGGTTCATAGCCCTAGACTAGCCGGTCAGCGCGCCGCGCGGACTTGTCAGTACCATGTGCAGGGGTGAGAATTGAGCAGTGACTGAGAATCTGAAGCGTGAAGAAGCCCGCCGCCGCGCCGAGCTGTTGAGCTTGGACGGCTACACCATCGACCTCGACGTCTCCGAGGCAACCGCCGACACCGCCACGTTCGGCGTGGTCTCCCGCATCGAGCTGACGGCGGGGGAGAGCGCCTCAACTTTCCTCGACTTCATTGGCGTCGAGGTCTCCAGCGTCAGTATCGACGACGCCGCGGTGCCGTTTACGTTCGATGGCGCGCGCGTGTCCGTGGAGATTCCGCAGGGACGGCACGTGGTGGAGGTTGCAGGCCGCGGCACGTATTCGACCACGGGGGAGGGGCTGCACCGCTTCCGTGACCCTGTGGACGGCCAGACCTACCTGTACACCCAGTTCGAGCCCGCTGACGCTCGCCGCGTCTTCCCGAACTTTGAACAGCCCGACCTCAAGGCCACGTTCACGATTTCGATCACGGCGCCTGCCACGTGGGTGGTGCTCTCGAACGGCGAGGCCACGAAAAGCGCCGATGCGGGCACGAACAGCCGGGGCGAGGCCACGAGCCGCACGCAGTTTGCCACCACAAAGCGTATGTCGACCTACCTCACGGCGTTCATCGGTGGCCCCTACCACGCCTTCACTGACGTCGCAAAGGTAGATGGGCAGAAGATCACGCTCGGCTTTTACTGCCGCGACTCACTCAAGGAACACTTCGACCTGGAGGACATCTCAACCGTGACCAAGCAGGGCCTGGCCTTGCTGCCGAAGGTCTTCAACTTCCCCTACCCGTGGGGCAAGTACGATTCGGTCTTCGTGCCCGAATACAACCTGGGCGCGATGGAAAACCCGGGATGCGTCACCTTCTCCGAGGACGCCTACATCTACCGCGGCCAGTCCACCCGATCTCAGCGCGCCGGCCGCGCCAACACGATCTTGCACGAGATGAGCCACATGTGGTTTGGAGACCTGGTCACGCCCGTGTGGTGGGACGACCTGTGGCTGAAGGAGTCCTTCGCCGAGTTCATGGGTGCCTGGAGTATGGTGGCGGCCACCCAGTACACGGAGGCGTGGGAGAATTTCGCCGGGGCGCGCGTGTCCTGGGCACTGCGCAACGACCAGTACCCGACCACGCACCCGATCGTGGCTGACATCGTGGACCTCGAGGCCGCCGACCAGGCCTTTGACGGCATCACCTACGCCAAGGGCGCGGCCGTGCTGCGCCAGCTCGTGGCGTGGGTGGGGGAGAAGGAGTTCTTCGCCGGCGCCGCCCAGCTGTTCAAGGACAAGGCTTTTGCTAACGCAACCCTCGCCGACCTGCTCGAGGCGCTCGAGGCGGCGTCGGGCAAGGACGTGCGCGCGTGGGCGAGGCAGTGGCTGGAGACCGCCAGGGTGTCCTCGGTGACGATCGAGCGTGGGCCCGGCGGCGTCACGCTTCGCCAGGTTGGCACCGATCCTAACGGCGCGCCGATCACCCGCCCGCATCACCTGCGCGTGTCCGGCTGGAGGCTCGACGGCGACCGGCTGGCCCGCACGGGCGCCACTGACGTCGAGCTCACTGACCAGGTGACCGTGGCCTGGGATGAGATCGGTCCGGACGCGGACCTCATCCTGCCCAACGACTCTGCCCTTTCCTACATCAAGATTTCCTTCGACGAGCGCTCACTCGCCTCCGCGCTCGCCCACGAGCTCGACGAGCCGCTCGCCCAGTCGGTGGTCAGCTCCGCGCTGTGGGAGATGGTCCGCGATGGCCTACTCCCCGCCGCCGATTACGCCCGCTTCACCGCCCGCTCGGCCGAGGGCACCAGCTCGAGCCTGCTCGCCGCGCGCACGCTCAACTCTATTGCCGCCCTGCGCTCCTACACGACGGCGGAGGCGCGCGAGGCCGAGCTCGAGCGCTTCTTCGACGACGCCGTGGCCAGTATTTCCGGCGACGACGACACCCGACTCATCTGGTCCCGCGCCGCGGCACGAGCCGGGCAGTCACTGCCGAGCCGGGACGACGCCCTCGTGAGCCTGCTCGAGCAGACCACGGATCAGGACCTGCGCTGGATGTACCTCACCGCTCGGGCAGCCACCGGGAACGCAAGCCGGGACGAGCTGGATGCCGAGCTTGAGAACACTGGCACGGCGGCTGACGTCGTGGAACATATGTGTGCGTGTGCGTCGATGCCGGGGGCCGCTGCGGAGACGCTGGCCAAGGTGTTGGCCGGCGGGCTGTCGAACGACCACGTCCAGGCCCTCATTGACGGCCTGGGCCAGCCGTTACGCGCCGAGGAGAAGGCGGTCGCAATCGGGGATTACTTCGCTCAGCTGACTGAGATCTGGTCCTCGCGCTCGCAGGAGATCGCCGAGCGCGTCATCTATGGCCTTTACCCGATGGGTGACCTGGGCGAGGCGGCGAGCCCGGAGGAGCACCCGGACGTCGTGGCGGCAGGCGCGTGGCTGGAGGCCAACCCGGAGGCGCCCGGGGCGCTGCGCAAGGTCATCCTCGACTGCCGCGACGAGCACCTGCGGATGCTACGCGCGCAGGCGGCGTGAGCTAGTGCCCAGTTGCCGACCAGCCATGACACGCCTGCACCGGTGAGATAAAGTTGAGTGAATAATGGAAGGGGAAGTGATGGCAGATTTCGAGGTAAACCCGCAGGGGATTGACCCCACGTCGACGTCGCGTTTTACGGCGATCAACGACGCCGTGGAGGCTGCACCCGTGGTGCGGGGGCTCGACCCGGAGGATTCTGCCACGATCAACGCGCTGCCGCCCACCTCCGCTCTGCTCATCGCGCAAACCGGCGCAAACGCCGGGGCCCGCTTCCTGCTCAATGCGGACTCGACCACGGTGGGGCGTCACCCGAAGTCGGACATCTTCCTTGATGACGTCACGGTGTCGCGTAAGCACGCCTTCTTCCTGCGTAACGGGCGCGATTTCTACGTGCGCGACATCGGCTCGCTCAACGGTACGTACGTCAACCTCCAGCAGGTGGAGGAGGCCAAGCTGAACGACGGCGACGAGGTGCGCATCGGCAAGTTCCAGCTGACCTTCTACGCGTCCCGGCAGGCAGAATGAACCCCCTGCCACGGCGCGCGGGGGAGGAGTCTCTTCCCAGCTCCTGGCCACACGATCTGTCGCACGAACCCACGCTGAAGATCGGTGAGGTCACCTCGCACCTGCGCCAGGAGTTCCCGTTTCTCGCGGCCTCGAAGATCCGCTACTTCGAGTCGCAGGGGCTGATTGACCCGTACCGCACGGACTCCAATCAGCGCATTTTTTCGCTTGCCGACGTGGAGCGCCTGCGCTTCATCCTGGTCGAGCAGCGCGACCGCTACGTGCCGTTGCCGCAGATCAAGGAGATGCTCGCCCAACTCGACTCCGGGAGGGCCACCCAGGAGCACCCGGGCAAGCTGCGTGCGCTGAGTTCTGAGCCGGACGTGCGCCCCACACCGGGCATCCGCATCCGCAAGGAGGAGCTCGCAGCCCTGACCGGCACGGCGCTGTCCGAAATCGAACAGCTGGTGGATGCCGGCATGATCATTCCCGACGCCCGCGGCCGGCTCACAGCGCACGCCGTGGACATCGTGCGGTATTCGAAGATGCTGGGGGAGGCTGGGATGGACCTGCGCAGCCTTCGCCAGGTGAAGAATTCCGCCCACGCCCACGCCGCCAACGTGGCCAGCCATCTTGCAACCGAGCGGGCGCGCAACACGCCGCTGGCCAAGGAGCGGGTGGTTAACGAGTCGGCGGAACTGGCCACGATGCTGACGAATCTGTACCGGGCGCTGTTGACGGAGAACATCGACGTCCAGCTGAGGTAGGGGGAGCAAACCTTCAAGTTGAACTTGAGACACGGCACAAAGACACGCCGTGCGTGTTTCAACCAGCTTCGTTGAGATCGCCCCACTTCCGGTTTACGCTAGGAGTAACAATTCGAAGGAGGCTGACGTGAGTGACGCAACCGCACATGGCGCACACCCGCAGCTCGCACAGGGAATGCTCTTTGGGGGCCAGTTGCCGGATCTTGACACGGAGACCGGCTACCGCGGGCCGGCCGTGTGCCGCGCGCTGGGCATCACCTACCGTCAGCTCGACTACTGGGATCGCATTGGCCTGGTCTCGCCCTCGATCCGGTCGGCGAAGGGTTCTGGCTCCCAGCGCCTGTATGCCTTTCGTGACGTCCTGGTGCTCAAGGTGGTTAAGCGCCTGCTCGATACGGGCGTGTCCCTCCAGCAGATCCGCGTGGCGATTGCCCAGCTCACCGAGTACGGGGTGGAGGATCTTTCGGCTGTGACGCTCATGAGCGACGGTGCGTCCGTTTACCTGTGCACGTCGAACGACGAGGTCATCGACCTCATCCAGGGCGGCCAGGGCGTGTTCGGCATCGCCGTGGGCAAGGTGTGGCGCGAAGTTGAGGGCGAGCTGTCCGAGCTTCCCACCGAGCGCGCGCAGGACGAGCCGATTGACGAGCTCGCCGCACGTCGTGCCGCCAAGCGTAACGCGATCTAAGAAGCGAGAACCTCAACCAGGGGCGTCGGTGCGCCAGCCGGAGTTTCCGCGAAAGCCGTTCCGATCAAAGCTGGCCAGAGCTTCAGCGCGGGAGAGTGGCCCCGAGTAGGGTCGCGAACATCAGAAAAGCAGAACCGCACGCTTTATGAGCTTCTCTCCGCTATTTTGACATAATGTACATTATCGGATTGGCGCTAGGATTTGCGACAGATCTCGAACCGCCGCTTTCCGCGCTATCTCGCCCCTTCCGCCAGCCCGGAATGGGCGGCCGCACGTCGGCATTAGAATAGACGTAAACGAAGGAGAGACACATGGCAGAACGTTCACTGCGCGGCATGAAGATCGGCGCACACTCGCTCGAGTCCGACGCCGGAGTCGCCTTCGTGGCGCGCCGCGAAGAAAGCTACCGTTGCGAGGACGGGCATACTTTCACCGTCACCTTCGCCGAGGACGCCGAGGCGCCCGCCGTGTGGGAATGCAAGTGTGGCAAGCGCGCCGAGCTCATCGGCGGAGCTGACGGCGAGGATGACGAGAAGCCGGCCAAGCCGCAGCGCACCCACTGGGACATGCTCCTCGAGCGCCGCTCGGTTGAGGAACTGCAGGTGTTGCTCGACGAGCGCCTGGAGCTTCTTCGTCAGGGCAAGCTGTACAAGCGCCTGCACTAATCCGCTAGCGCTCGGTCTGCTTAGAGCCTGCGCCGAAGTGCCTTCAGCTGCGCGCCGCGTCGCTCCATGCCGAGCTTCGTGGCGCGCAGGAAAGCTTCCTGGATGATGTTGCCGCTCATCTTCGACGTGCCGGCCTCGCGCTCGACGAACGAGATCGGCACCTCCGCGATGCGCGCGCCGACGTCGGCCATCTTCAATGTCATGTCCACCTGGAAGAAGTACCCCCTGGACTCCACGGCCGCAAAGTCGAGCCGCTTGAGGGCGTCGGCGCGATAGACACGGAACCCGGCGGTGGCATCCTTTGCCGGCAGGTTGAGCCACATCTTGATGTAGAGATTTCCGGCCCGGGAGAGCACTTCCCGATGCTTGGGCCAGTTCACCACTTCCCCACCGTCGGTCCACCTCGAGCCGATCACCAGCTCGGGCTTGTCCGATTTGTCGGCTCGCGCAAGGAGGTCGGGTAGCTGTTCGGGCCTGTGTGAGCCGTCGGCGTCCATCTCGCACACGTGGCTGTACCCGTGCTCGATCGCCCACTCAAAACCGGCCAGGTAGGCCCTGCCCAGGCCCTCCTTGGCCGTGCGATGCATGACGTGGATCTGCGGGTCGGCCTTCGCCCGCTCGTCGGCGTAGGCGCCCGTGCCGTCCGGCGAGCTGTCGTCGATGACGAGGATGTCCGCCTCCGGAACCGCCGCGCGCGTGCGATCCAGGAGGCCCGGAAGCGACTCGCGCTCGTTGTAGGTGGGGATACAGATGACTACCTTCATGACCGTCCTTGCCTCGACATTCCTATCGCTAGGATAGCGCCCAACGCGCCGAGCACGAAGACGAGGATCGCGCGCTGCTCGGCCGTGCGAGTAGCGAACGTCGTCTGCTCGTGCAGCGCCACCTTGACCACCCGCGCGTCCCGCGTGAACAGGTCCGTCTCATAGACCACACCGCGCGGGTCCGCCACGCCCGTGATGCCCGACGTCGATACCTGGATCGCCGTGCGCCCGGTCTCCACCGCGCGGAAGGTGGTCATCGCGAACTGCTGGGCGGACAGCTCGCTCGTGCCGAAGGAGGCGTTGTTCGTAGGAATGACGAGCAAATGACTCCCCCGCACGGCCTCCGCCACGATCTCCGTGTAGGCCACCTCGAAGCAGATCGGCACCGCCACCTTCACGCCAAGCGAGGGCACATTCACGCGCGCCTCCCCCGTGCCCGCAAGCATGTCGGTGACGACCTGGTCCACGACGTCCGTAAAACTACGGATAAGCTCGCGGTGCGGGATGTATTCGCCGAACGGGACGGGGTGCTGCTTCGAGTAGCGGCCCACGATCCCGTCCGGGGAAATGACCAAAACGTCGTTGTAGCGCCCGCCCTCCACATACTCCTGCGTACCCATGACGAGCGGGATGCCGAGGTCGGCCACCATGTCAAAGACGAGGCTACCCGCCGCGTCGTCGGCACGGATGTCGCGGTCGGAAGAAGATTCGGGCCACAGGATCAGGTCGGGCGTCGTTTCGGCGGATTCGACCAGCTCGCGCGTGGCGCGCACGTGATTCTCGGTCACCACTAGCGCCCGGTTATCCGTGCCAGCAGGCGGCACGTTGCCCTGGACCACGGCCACGTTGAGGCTCCCCGACGAGCGCGCCCCCACCGGGAAGACCACCGGTGCGATGACGAGCGCGAGCACCACCACCGCCGAGGTCGCGGCCTGGAGGTAGCTCATTCGCAGCAACATCGCAGCAATCACACCGACGACGACGGCGACCGCCCCCACCAGCGCCGTGGAGCCATAGGGGGCGTAGTTGACCAGCGGCGAGTTCGTGAACGTGAAGGCGAGGGTTCCCCATGGCAGGCCGCCGTAGGGCCACATTCCCCGGATCTGTTCGACCGCGAGGAAAACGGCGGCCGCCGCCAGGGCGCGCAACCAGGGTCGTGCAAGCCTCTCCTCTTTCGCCAGCAGCGCCCACATTGCCCCCACGACGCCGAGGTACAGGCCCTCGACCGCGGCGAGCGCAACCTGCGCCGCAACAAGCCCAGTGGAGACGGCCGCCCACCGGACAAGCGGCAGGAAGAAGGCGATGCCCCACAACCAGCCAAGGCCAAACCCGACGGCCACTCCTCTGCCCCGGACGGCCAGCCACAGCAGCGAGATCGAGAAGAATCCCAGGATCCACAGCCCGGAGGAGGTGGCAAACCACAGTGCCACGCCGCCAAGAACTGCGAAAAGGATTCCGATCACGTTCAGATCTTACGACATAATAAAGTGCAGGCCGCTGTTCCTCGGACCGATCGGGGATCGTTTTCTATCGAACAGGGCCTGCACTGACACCTTCCTGCTCCTTACAGGGTAGGGCGGCTCGAGCCGGCCGGCAACTCGGTTTGCCGAATCGCCCGCTCACCCGCCATGAGCTCGCTCACTACGCTCGACGATGGCGGTGGCCCCGGCTCGAAGCTCCGCTAGAGCCACTGCCAGCGGCGTATGAGCCTGACCGCCTGGCCCGCCAGGTCGCGCAGATCCTCCGCGGGCGCGACCTGCTCGATCTGACCGAGCAAGTCAATGAGGCGCCGGTTGGCGGAGATGAAGTCCCCCACCACCAGGTTGCCCATGGCGAGCACAGACTCCAGGTCGGCCCTGCTGGCCCACGCGGCGAAGGCGTCGATGCCGCCCGAGAACGGCTCCGGGGTGCGGACGATGCCGAAGCTCTCCTCCACGCGGTGCAGGAACTCAACGTTACGCTCGATCGCTTGCCAGGATGCGCGCAGCGCCCCGCCTGTGGGTCGATCGGTCCCGAGCCGTCGGTCGCACAGGAAGGCCGAACACGCGCCTGCGAACTCCTCCGGCGTGAGCTCGGCGAAAGCGGCCTCGGCAAGGCTCTGGACAATGAGGAGGTCGGCCTCGTTGTGGATCCCGCGCAGCATGGCAGCGCCGGTCGCGAGCTTGACCATCCCGGTGCGGAGCCCCTCGGCCCCGGGCTGGAGGTAGCCGAGCCGGGCGAGCACGCCGGCGGTGGCGTCGAACTCCTTGGCCACCGAATCGTCGTAGGCCTCCGAGTCCGCCTCGAGCTGCTCGAGGTTGTCCAGCAGCGAGGTGAACTCGCTGCCCGTGCGAATGTGCTCGGTCAGGTCCGGGCAGTGGTGGACGGGGTGGGCGTCAAGCTCGTCGGAGGAAGTGACGGCGAAGCGGTCCCACGAGCCGGTGAGATCCCGGTCGGTGCCCAGCTCAATCCGCTCCCCAACGGCCTCCCACATCGCGTCCGCAATATCGGTCCTGACCTCGACCTTCCTCGGGGACAGTCCGAAGGGCATGGGAATCGTGCCCAGGTCGCGCAGCTCGGAGGACAGCTCCTCCTCACGCAGCCACGCCATGTCGCCGTTGAGGTCCACGAGCCGCAACTTCGGCCCCACCGACAGCACTACACCGTAGTCCAGCTCCCCGCCGCGCGCGAAGGCGTACAGCCGGCCGGTGGCGGCCACGTCCCACGAATCCGCGATGTGCTTGCGGTACTCGCGTTTGGCGCGCTTGCGCTCGGCCTTGCTAGCGCGCTTGGCCGTGCGCCGCAGGCGCAGGTAGTCGGGCAGGCTCCCGTCCCGGCATTCCCCCGCGAGCTCGGCCTCGACCTCCTCGAGCCGGGCGCGAACGCGCGCAATCCGGCCGCGCACCTCGCCCAGCTCAGCGTTGCGCTGGTATTGCGCGAACGAGGTGCCCATAATCGCCCGCGCGTCCTCGTACGGATGAAAAGCGAGGAGATTGACCACCGAGTTATAGGAGGGAAAGAACGCCGACTGGAGCGGCTCCACGCGCCCCGAGCCGAGGTCGGCGAGCTCCTGGATGTCGAGCTCGTCGGTGTGCATGACGACGGCGTGGCCCACCTTGTCCTTCCCGCGCCGGCCGGCTCGCCCGATGAGCTGGGTGTATTCGGTAGCGGTGAGGGGCACGAAGTCGGCACCGTTCCAACGCTGGAGTTCCTCGAGGACCACCGTGCGCACCGGCATGTCGATGCCGAGAGCGAGCGTGCCCGTGGCGTAGACGAGCTTGAGCAGGCCATCCTCCATGAGGTCCTCCGCCAGCTCCTTGAGGGCCGGGAACATGCCGGCGTGGTGAGCGCAAAAGCCCCGCGTCATCGCCTTGGCCCAAAACCCAAAGCGGACCGCGCGCTGGTCTTCCTCGCTGAGGTCCGCGCGCAGCTCGCGCAACCGCGCCCGCACCTCGCGTTGCTGCATAGCCGAATTGAGGGTGGTCCCCGAATCGAGGAGGTCCCCCACCGCGCGGTCGCAACCCTTGCGAGAGAAGATGAACTCGATCGCGGGCAGTAGGTCAGCGTCCTGGAGCTGGTTCAGCACCCGCTTACGGCGGGCGAAGCTGGTGGGGCGGCGTCGTCGGCCGGAAGAAAGCGAGGCGTCGGCCTGAACGAGGCGCTGGTTGATCTCCCCACCCGCGAACAGAGGCTCGAGCCGGCGCGAAATCGCCACGTGCTGCACGAGCGGCACCGGGCGCTCCCGGGAGACCACCACCTCCGTGACCCCGCGCACCGAGCGTAGCCAGCTAGCGAACTCCTCCACGTTCGAAATCGTGGCAGAAAGGGAGACGAGGCGGGCGTGGGCGGGCAACTGGAGGATGATCTCCTCCCAGACCGGGCCGCGGAACTCGTCGCTGAGATAATGCACCTCGTCCAGCACCACGTAGCCGATGTCGGCCACGATCTCATCGCGCTGGAAGAGCATGTTACGTAGCACCTCGGTGGTGACCACCAGGATCGGGGCGTCGCGGTTGATTGTCTGATCGCCGGTGAGCAGGCCGACGTAGTCTTCGCCGATCTCGCCCGCCAGGTCGCGGTACTTCTGGTTGGACAGGGCCTTGATCGGCGCGGTGTAGATGCAGCGCTTCGAGCGGGCCAGCGCGAGTTCCACCGCGTACTCGGCCACCACGGTCTTGCCCGCGCCCGTCGGAGCGCTGACCAGTACGTCCCGGGACTCGAGCGCCTCGATCGCATCCAACTGGAAGTCGTCAAGGACGATGCCACGCGTCCGGTAGCGGTCCACGAAGTTCTCTAAGATCATATGACCAGCCTCAACGCCTTGGGCAGGAGGCGGATCGTGGCGGGCGCCCGGCAGATCTCCTCGCCGTCGGCCATGAGCATGGGCAGCGTGCCGCCCGGGCCCTGCTCCACCCGGACCTCCGTGGTACGGTACAGGTGGACGCGCGGATCGGCCAGGTGCCGGTAGACCACGAGCCGACCGAGCAGCCCGGCGATCTCAGGCGCACGCAAACCACGGGTGACGACGACGTCGAGCAGGCCGTCGTCAGGCAGTGCACCCGGAGAGATGCAAAAGCCGCCCCCGAAGTAGCGCGTATTCGCGATCGACAGCAGCGTCATCTGCCCCTCGGACGTGTGCCCGTCCATGGTCAGCCGCACGCCGAAGGGCCGGTAGCTACCGATCGCGCCGGGCAGGGCACGCAAATAGCGTGTGTTCCCTTTCGGCCAGGACATGTGGTTCGTGCGCACGTTGACGTCGGCGTCGATGCCCACCGAGACGATGGCGAGCGCCCGCTCGCTGCCGCCCTCCCAGGAAATCTCCATGACGTCGACGTCCCGGTGCCGGCCCGTTAGCAGGCAGGAGGCGATCTGGTGGACCGAGTCGTGGACCGAGTGGATGGGCAGACCGAACTCGCGGGCGATGTCATTGCCCGATCCGGCGGCCACGATCCCCAGCGCCACGCCCGAATCCCCCACCGCGTTCACGGCGTTGTGGATGAAGCCGTCCCCACCGACGATGATGAGCGCATCCACCTCGTCGATCGCCTCACGCATCGCGGCGAAACTCTCCTCGCGCGTGCCGGCCGGCAGCCACACCATCTCCACCGGGTACTTCTCCAGCACCTCACGCAAAACCGCCCGGTAGCCCTCCGAGCGGCCCTTGCCCGAGCTCGGATTCAGAGCAAGTGCCACCTTCATGCGTGCCCCTTGACCCGCTGGCGGGCGCGCTCCCGGGCCTCGGGCCCGATCGAGTCGAAGGAGGTTTCGTCCAGCTCGTCCCAGCGCTCGCGCGCGGCTGCCAGGTTACAACGCCGCAGTTCTGTCCGCTCCGCCCGGATCCGACGGCGCTGTTCGCGCGCCTCGCGCACACGCTCCGGGTCCGCATACAGGTCTCCGAGCGGCGGGCGCTCACGCTCGGGAGCCGTCATGGCGTCGGCCACCCGCGACAGTTCGCCGAACTGGGTGCCGAGCCGCTTGGCCGACCGACACACATCCCGCAATGTATATCCGAGGTAGACCGCCAGGGCGGTCAGGCCAATCAGCAGGATCCAGAACCACATAAGCCATCCTCCAGGTAGCGCCGCGCCTGCGCGGCGATCTCGCGGGCAACCCGCTCCGGTTCGACGCCGATCACCGCGTCCCCCATCCGCACGAGCAGGGCGCGAAGCCAGGCGAGCGAGCGAACCGTCAGCACGATCTCCAGGCCGCCATCGACCTCGTGGAACGAATCCACGGGCAGGGTTTCGGTGACCCAGCGGCCCGCGGACGTGCACCGGATCGTCACCTGCTCGCCAGTAAACGCCGCCTCATCGTCGAAGGCCGCCACGAGCGCTTCACGCTCGGAGATCTTGAACGACTCCTCGAGCACGTCCACCGCCGCGATGCGGTCCAGGCGGTACGTGCGTAGCTCGCCGTTCTTGCCGGCTACGAGCCGTGGGCGCGAGCCGGTGGAGATCAAGGCGGGGACAACCCTCACGCTTTCCTCCACCACGCGCAGGTCCGGGCCCGCCTTGAGGTAGGCGAGCTGGACCATCTTCGTCTCCCGCATCGCCGCCGTCAGCACGTCGGTGACCTTCCGCGCGTTGACCGCCGGGGCTGGCCACAGCGCCGAGGCATACCCCCGCTCCCCCAGCGCCACTGCGATGCGCTCCCGCAGGCGCAGGAGGTTGAGCCGGGTATCAGCGTCGACGGCGGCCACCAGGTCGTCGATGAGGGCCACGATGACGAGCACCTCGGCCAGTGAGAGCGAGGGCGCCATGCCGGTCGTGTCGTCAATGAGGCGGACCTCGCCGTCGGCGCCTTCCTCGGAAAAGTCGATGTCGACCGGGTTCTCATAGTAGCCCCGGTCCTCGATCTCGAACACGAACAGCTCGTGCAGCTCACGCGACATCCGGTCGGTCGAGGTGTGGAAGTGCGTGGCCAGCTGCTGGAGAGTCTTGGGGCCGCGGCTGAGGTAGGTGAGGATCGCGAGCTTGCGCGAAAGCGACAGGTCAGTCATCACCACCTCCGAGCCGTGCCAGGTGGGCCACGCGGCCTTCGAAGTCAGCCGTGAGATCAGGCGGGCCGACCAGCCGCGCGTCGAGCCCGTAGAAGAAGAGCTCCTCATACAGCTGGGCGCGATCAACGCCCTCGAGCGTGAGCTCGTAACCGCCGTCTAGCTCGCGTACCTGAACCGCCTGGGACGCAAGCGGCAGCTCGCGCATGGTGTGGACGACGGCGTCGACAGGCGTAAACGTGGTGAGGAAAGCGTCGACGGCGTCGTGGGTAATCGGCTCATCCAGCACCTCAACCTTGCCGGCGATCCTGTCGAGCTTAAACAGGCGCATCCCGCTGCCGCTACCCGACTCGCTGGAGACCTGGTAGCCGCGCAGGTAAAAGGCATCGAGGTGGATCTCGAGGCGCATTGGCTCCACCACGCGGCGGGTGGGTACCTGGCTCGAAGTGGGACGGTACTCGAAGGCGATGCGGCACTGGCGCTGAATCGCCGGCGCGATCGTCAACGCGCAGTCGCCATGCGGAAGGCGAGCAGCGAGCCAGAAGTCCTCCGTGTCCGTCTCTCCCCAGGACAGCAGCTTGGTCACGGCCGACTTCGCCGAGGCCAGCATCACTGAGGCATCCCGCGAACCGAGCAACGAGCGCAGCAGGCTCATCTCCACGTCCGTGCCGTCCACAAGGATGTTCTGATCCACCAAAATGTAGCGGTTATCGGCGTCGACGTCGATCCGGTACCCGGATGCGCGCAGGTCTTGCAAGTCGCGCTCCAGGTAGCGCTGGGCGTGGGCCGCATCGAGATCGCGGTAGGCGGGGCTGGAGAGGAGTTGGCGCGCCGTCGGCTGTCTCCGGCGAAGGGCGACCAGCAGCGAGAATCGCCGTTCGGTCGCAGTCCGCTCATTCTTCATACCCACTAGGTTACTCGACTAAAGTGGCAGGCATGAACTGGCAGCACGCAACGATTGTGGCAGAGCGCAAGAGGTGGGGTGAGGCCGCCGAGTTTGACGCACGGCTACCCGGCGGCAGGCTTGTGCGGGCCTTGGCCTACCTCCCGCAGGTCGGCGATCCGCAGGTGGGAGACGAGGTGCTCGTGGCCACCGCCGCCCACGACCGCGGGCTTGGCACCGGCGGCTTCGTCATGATTATCGCCGTCCCCGGCCGCCTACCCGTGGCACCCTCGGGGCCCGGCCACGTGGTCAAGGCGCGCTACACGCCGATGCAGTACATGGTGCTGGGCGTGGACGAGCAAGAATCGCCCTACCACGCGTTACTTCGCGAGGCCGACTCAATCGACGGCATGCCCGTCATCGCCGCAGACCTCCACTCCGCCCTTCCTGCCATCATTGCCGGCATCCACGCGGGCCGGCCCGACGCGCGAATTGCCTACGTCATGACCGACGGCGGCGCCCTGCCCGCCTGGTTCTCCCAGACCGCCCATGCCCTGCGCGAGGCCGGCCACATCCTTGGCACGATCTCGGCCGGCCAGGCCTACGGCGGCGAGCTCGAAGCCGTCAACATCCACACCGCCCTCCTCGCCGCCCGCCTCGTCTGGCAGGCCGACGTCGCCGTTGTGACCCAGGGCCCGGGCAACCTCGGCACCGACACCCGCTGGGGTTTCTCCGGCACCTCGATCGGCGAGGCGCTCAACGCCGCCCACGTGCTCGGCGGCCGCCCGGTCGCCGCCCTGCGCGCCTCCCAGGCCGACCCGCGCGAGCGTCACATCGGCATCTCCCACCACTCGCTGACCGTGCTCACCAACGTGGTGCACGTGCCCTGCGCCGTCGTCGTCCCCACGGTCACTCTTCCCGACGACGTCGCCGCCCGACTTGCGTCCCAGGTAGCGGCTCTCAAGCGCGATCACCTCGAGCTCGTGCCCTACCCCGCCGAGCACCTCGATGCCGCGCTTCGCACCCCGCCCGCTCCCCTGCGGACCATGGGCCGCACGTACGAAGAAGACCGACTGTCCTTCCTCGCAGCAGCAGCTGCGGGCGAATACGCTACACGACTACTCCCCGGCAGCGCAGCTACCGGGGAGTGAGAACGAGGCACCTGGCGCTAAATGCGCGAGGTCAAAATCGGGGTGACGAGGATACCGCGCGCCCCGACGTCGTGAAGATCGTCCATGACCGCGTTCATCTTCTTGCGCTCCACCATCGCGCGCACGGCCACCCAGTCCTCGTCGTGAAGCGGCGAGACCGTCGGCGACTGGTAGCCGGGCGTGAGCATGACGGCGCGCTCGAGGCGGTCGCGCTGAATGTCGTAGTCCATGAGGACGTAGTTGCGCGCCATGATGACGCCCTCGAGCCGCCCGTCGAGAATCTCCAAGTCGTGACCGACCTCCTGGTCGGCGTTTCGGATAAGGATCGCCTCCGAGCGCAACAGCGGATCGCCGAACACGCTCATACCGGCCGCGCGCAGGGTGGAGCCGGTCTCGACCACGTCCGCGATCGCGTCCGCAATACCGAGCCGTACCGAGCTCTCCACCGCGCCGTCCAAGTGGACCACGGAGGCCTCGATGCCGCGATCGGCCAGGTAACTGCTCACCAGCGAATCGTAGGACGTGGCGATTCGCTTGCCGGCCAGATCCGCGATCGTTATGTGCTCCCCGCCGGGAGCGGCGAAGCGGAACGTGGCGCGCGCGAAACCCAGCCCGCGGTGCTCGATCGCGTTCGCCTGCGAATCGACCAGCAGGTCGCGGCCCGTGATGCCGACGTCGACGGTGCCGGCTCCTACGTACACCGCCACGTCGCGTGGGCGGATGTAGAAGAACTCGACGTCGTTGTCCTCATCCACGAGCACGAGCTCTCGCGACTCGCGGCGCTGACGGTAGCCGGCCTCGGCAAGCATGCGCGAGGCCGGCTCGGACAGGGAACCCTTGTTGGGCACGGCAATGCGAAGCATGACTCTCCTAGAGGTAACGGTAGACGTCGGCCAAGGTCAGGCCACGGGCAATGAGCATGAGCTGGAGATGGTAGAGCAGCTGGGAGGCCTCCTCGGCCAGCTCTTCATCCGACTGGTACTCGGCCGCGATCCAGACCTCGCCGGCCTCCTCGATGATCTTCTTGCCGATGAAATGAATCCCGGCGTCCAGTTCCTTCACCGACCCCGAGCCCTCAGGGCGCTCGATGGCCTTCGTTGACAGTTCCTCAAAGAGCTCTTCAAACGTTTTCACGCCTCCATTGTAGCCGCGCCCAGGCCAGTCAGCTCAGTTCGTCCGTGCCTTAAGAACGTCGAGCGTGTAGGCCTCGGTAGCAGGCACGGGCTGCTCGAGCAGGCCGTTGTCCTCGAGGAATGCCGACATCGCCTCCCACGCCTGCTCGTCCTGCGCGCCGAATGACTCCCCGCCGGTGTAGAGCTTGAGGGTCGCCTCCAGCACCTTGCCGGCCAGCTCACGCTGGTCCGGCTCCGCCAGCGTTGGCACGTAGCCCGTGACGATGTCGAGCGTGCCCTCGATGTCGGCCGCCGCGTCCGCAGTGGCTCGCTCCATCGCGGCCAGCACCTTCGCCATCGTCTCCGGCTCTACGTTGATCGACCCGAGTCCCACCCCAACCAGCGGCAGGTCACCCTCCACCAGCGGCATCTCGACCACGTCGATGCCGGCGTGACGCATGGAGACGGCGTCGTTATTCGTAAAACCGATGATGGCATCCACCTGGCCCGAGCTCAGTGCCGCCGCCTGCGTGTAGCCGATATAGTCCACCTGCATGTCGTCTAGACCGTACGCCTTCTGCATGGCAAGTAGCCCGAAGTAGTTTTCCCCGTAGGGGCCGGGCAGGCCCACCGACTTGCCCGCGAGGTCCGCGGGCGATGTGATCCCCGAATCGGTCTTTGCGATGAGGACCACCGGGTAGCGCTGGTACATGGTCGCCCAGTTCACGACGTCGACCCCGGTGCTTCGCGCCTGCATCATCTCGTCGCCTCCGGCGAAAACCACGTCCTCCTCGCCCGACTGCAACGCGCCAAGCAGGGACTCCTGCGCGCCGTGATGGCGGATGGTGACATCCAGGCCCTCGTCGGTGAAATAGCCCTTCTCGAGCGCCACGTAGACGGGGGCGAACTGGACGTCGGGGATGTAGGTCAGCCCGATCGTCAGCGCGGCCGGATCGGCCTGCTCCTGCGTGGCCTGGCTGTCCGCCGTGGCGGCTGTGGGGCCGTTGACCGGCTGGCCCGAGCACGCCGTCAGCGCCAGGAGTGCAAACAGCGCAAGTACCTTCTTCATTTTCTACCTTGTCTTCCTTCCACGGCCCAGTTGGCCCTGGACTCTGCGATGAGTAAAAGAACGTAGATCACGATCGCGCACGCGGCCAAGATGACAATCGCGGCGAACATCCCCGAGATATCGTTGAGCGCCTGCGCCCCGACAAGGACGATGCCCAGCCCGTCGCGCCCGCCGATGACCATCTCCCCAACAACCGCACCCGTGATCGACAGGGTGAAGCCGTTGCGCAGACCAGCCAGGATATTCGGCGCCGCCAGGGGAAGCTGGATCATCCCCACCAAGCGAAACGATCCGGCCCCATCGAGGCGCGCGGCCCCGATGATGTCCGGATCGATACTTCGCACCCCCACCGTGGTGTTAATGACGATGGGGAAGACGACCATGATCGTACACAGCACAACAATGGGAGCCGTTCCGTAACCCACCCAGATCACGAGCATGGGAGCGATGGCCACCGCAGGAATCGCCTGAGAGGCCGCCAAATAGGGTTGAACCGAGGCCGCCAACGTCCGCCAGTGGGCGATAGCAAAGCCAAGCGGGATGCCGATCAGCGCCGCGAAAAAGCACCCAAGCAGTGCCTCATACAGAGTCTGGACCGTGGCATCCACCAGGTAGCCCTGCTCGAGCCCACTGACGAGTCGCGCCCCGACCTTACGCGGGCTCGGCAGGATCCACTGCCCGACCACGCCCGTTTCGGTCACGGCGATCCAGACAAGCAACGCGACGACGCCGACCGTGATCGGCGCCGCCCATGTCATCCGCTTCATTCGTCCCTTCCCATGCACGCGCCGGGAAGGACGCACGCGCGTACGCGTGCAGGCGGCATGCGCCGCCTCATTGCTCCTCCCATCCGGACTATTACCGTCGGTTGGGGAATTCCACCCCATCAACCGGCCCAAACTGGCCGGGTCGCGGACTTTCACCGCCGGTTCAGATTTTCACTGACCCCGGAGCATGTGCATGTGCCCAGTATAGGCGCTTTAATGCGAATGTGTGTGACGCATCGCCAACTCGCGCAGGGCCTCGACCTCGGCGTAGGCGTCCTCCGACTTGTAGACTGCCGAACCTGCCACGAAGGTGTCCGCACCGGCCTCGGCCGCGATCTCGATCGTCTTGCGCGAGATACCGCCGTCCACCTGAATCCACACGTCTAGGCCCGACTTGTTGACCGCCTCGCGGGTGCGGGCCACCTTCGGCATCATCGACTCGATGAAAGACTGGCCACCAAATCCGGGTTCGACAGTCATGATGAGGATCATGTCGAACTCATCGAGGATGTCAAGGTAGGGCTCGATCGGCGTGGCGGGCTTAAGGCCTAGGCCCGCGCGCGCGCCCATCGCCCGCAACTCACGTGCCAGGCGCAGCGGGGCGGCCGCCGCCTCCGCGTGGAAGGTCACCGACTTCGCCCCGGCCTCCGCAAACGCGGGCGCCCAGCGGTCCGGATCTTCGATCATGAGGTGGGTGTCCACCGGAATCGGCGTCACCCCCACGATCGACTCCACGATTGGCACGCCCATCGTCAAGTTCGGCACGAAGTGGTTGTCCATGATGTCCACGTGCGCCCAGTCGGCGTTGCTGATCTTGGCCAGCTCGCCGCGCAGGTCAGAAAAATCGCAATTGAGGATGGAAGGGGAGATTCTCATAGGCCAATTCTAGCCGGCGCCTAGTGTGCCCGCTTGCGCAAGAGTGCAAGAAACATGGCGTCTGAGGCGTGCAGGTCAGGCCACAGCTGAAGGTAGGGGCCCTCCCCCACGATCGGGAACTTCGCCTGAGCAGAGGCGAGCTCGCGGGTGTCGAGCACCTCGACGTCGTCGCGGCCGGCCAGGAAGGTTTCGACCACCCCGGTGGTCTCGGGCAGGTACGGCGAGCACGTGGAGTAGCCGACGACGCCGCCCGGTCGCACGGCCTCCCAACCAGACTCGAGGAGGGACAGCTGCAGGCGCACGAGGTCAAGCGCGTCGCCCGCCTCCTTCGCCCAGCGGGCCTCCGGACGACGCCTGAGAGCGCCGATGCCCGTGCAGGGGGCGTCGATGAGGACCCGATCAAACTGGCCAGGCTGCTCGGTGCCGATGTCGGTGCCATCCCCCAGCCGGAGCTGAACCCGGTTGGCCCAGGGGGCTACGTTCTCGGCGACGAGGTCGAGCCGGTGCTCGTGGAGCTCGTTGGCGAAGACGGTAACGGACGGGTTTAGCGCCACGAGCGTGGCCGTCTTCCCGCCCGGTCCGGCGCACATGTCGAGCCACGCGGCGTCCTCGCCGTCGACCGGGGCCGCGGCGAACGTGCGGGTCACGAGCTGCGAGCCCTCATCCTGCACGCCGGCGATCCCGTCACGCACGGCAAAGACCCGCCCGGGGTCGCCGCCTTCGAGGATGAGCGCCGAGTCCACGAGGTGGCCTGGCTGGGAGCTCATGTGGCCACGCCCGATGTCCGAGCGCAGGGCGTTGATGGAGATGTCGCGGGCCACGAGGGCCACTCCCGCCGGCTCGTTGTCAGCCTTGAGCACCGAGATGAGGTCGCGCTTTGGGCGGCCGTGAGCCGCAAGCGCATCGGACAGCGCGCGCACGATCCATCGCGGGTGAGAGAACCAGTCGGCGAGGAAGCCCACCGAGGAGACCTTGCCGTGGTCGGCCTTGAGCTGGTCCTGCCACTCTTTGAGCGTGCGTTCGCCCGCCCGGCGCAGCACGGCGTTGACGAAGCCCGATGCGCCCGTGCCCACGTGGTGGCGGGCCAGCATGACCGTTTCGTTAATCGCGGCGTGGGGCGGGGTGCGCAGGGCGAAGAGCTGGTGGACACCCATGCGCGCCAACACCTTGACGGCGGGTTCGGGCTCGCGGTCCATGCAGTGGGCGAGAATCGCGTCCCACCGCCCCTGCAGACGTAGCGTGCCGTAGCACAGGTTGGTGGCAAAGGCCGCGTCCTGCTTGTTCAGCCGCGCGGCCCGAATCGCTTTGGGCAGGGCGATGTTGGCATACGCCCCGTTCGTCTCCACGTCGATCAGGACCTCGAACACGGCAGTGCGGGCCGCGTCGCTCTGCCGGCGGCCGGGCCGCCATCCCGCAGGACGTTCACTCATCGTGCCACCTCAAAACTCGACTCCCCGTGCAAACCGCGAATCCAGTCTGCGGCCTCCATCCACGCCTTGCCCGCGGGCCCCACGCGGGACAGCCGCACGGCCGTCGTACCCGTGCCGACCAGCCCGTCGGTACCGATCTGGCCGGGGCGCAGGCCCTCGACGTCGGTCACCGCCGCCGGGCCGAGCTTGACGCGCGTGCCGGCCATCTCCGACCACGCGCCGGGCGCCGGCCACCATCCGCGGGTGCGGGCGGAGACCGCCTCCGCGGGCGCCGACCAGTCAATCCGGGCATCCTTCGACGTGAGCCGCGGCGCGAGCGTCGCCTCGCCCTCCTGCGGGCTGGCACTCGCGACGCCGGAGTCGAGGGCGGTGAAGACCTCGGACAGCTGCCGCGCACCCGATTCGGCGAGCACGGCCAGCAGCGATTCGGCGGTGTCCGAATCGGCAATCGCGTGCTCGCGCACGTCGTACACCGGCCCGGTATCCAGCCCGGCCTCGATCTGGAACACGGCCGTCCCCGTCACGCGGTCCCCGTGCGCGATCGCGTACTGCACGGGCGCCGCGCCCCGCCAGCGCGGCAGCAGCGAGAAGTGAAGGTTGAGCCAGCCGTGCTCGGGCACGTCCAGTAGCTCCTGAGGCACGAGCAGGCCGTAGGCGACGACGGCCACGGCCTGTGGGTCCAGCTCCGCGATCTGCGCCTGCACCTGGGCGTCCTTGAGCGTGGCCGGGGTGAGGACGGACAGACCCAGCTCCTCGGCGCGGTCATGCACGGCCGACTTCGTCAGCACGCGCTTGCGGCCCACCGGCGCCGGGGCGCGGGTGAGCACGGCGAGGACCTCATGGTCCTCGTTCAGCCGTTCAAGGGAGGGAACCGAGGTATCGGGGGTTCCAGCAAAGATAATACGCACCCGTCCATCTTACGGGCTTTGGCCGTGCCCTCACAGTTCAGCGCTGCCCTGCCAGTTCGGCCCTGCCCTCACGGTCCAGCCCCCGGCCCACCTGTTCGGCGTCGCCTCCACAGTTCGCCCCGGCTCGCCTGTCCAGCACCGGCCTACAGTTCGGGGTCCACTCGCACCCGCACGCCCGCCACCCGCCGCGCCGAGGCCTCCCGCACGGCCGCATACACGGCCGCTGTCTTCTCCGCGCGTTCCGATTCGGGAAAGCGCAGGTAGGCCACCAGGCCATCGCCCGCCACCTGCGGGCCAAGCACCGCGATCCCGGGCACGACGTCGTGCGCGCCGCCGCCAAGCAGCGCATCCACCGGTAGGTCCGCACCACCAGACCTGGGCGCGCCGGAACTAGGCGAGCCCTCCGCCTGCGCCGACACGGCACGCAGCAGCCCGAGGAAGTCACGCAGACCCGCGTGATCCCCTCGCACCTCCACCCAGCACGACGTGGGCGGCAGAGCGATCGGCCCGCGCTCACTGAGCACGCCCTCGGCCCAGCCCGCCATGTCCCACGTGTGAAGGGCTCCCACCAGGGGCGTGGGCACGTCCCCCACCACGAGCATCTTCCCGCCCTCACTGCGTGCCCGGGTGTGGGCGGCGGCGTGGGCGATTGTGCGCAGGAAATGGACTTCCGCGTCCAGGCGGTTGGAGCGTAACAGGTAGCCCGAGTCAAGCACGACGGCGGCCGCATACCCGCCCTCCACGTCCGGCACCACGCCGGGAGTGGAGACGACGATGCGCGCCGACCCGTCAAGCCCGGCCGACTGGCCAACCCCCGCCACGTGGACCGGGGTGCCCCGGAACGCCCGCCCGACTTCTTGGGCCGTGCGCTGCGATCCGATCCGCGCGGCGCGCACCTGCCCGCCCCCGCACGAGGCGCACCGGAACTGGCGCACCACCTGCGAGCAGCGCGAACACTGCAGGGGCGCGCCCGGATGACTGATCGCCAGCCATCCCCCGCACACCGGGCAGGTGGCAAGCTCCCGGCACCTGTTGCACGCCGTGACCGGCACGTAACCTGCCTCCGGCACGAGGAAGAGCACCGGCCCACGCGTCAGCCCCTCGCGCGTGACCGCGAAGACCGACGAAGGCATCCGGGCCAGGTCAATTCCCTCGGTGCGGAAATCCTGCGCCGCCATGATCTGCGGCACCCCGCCCCGGTGTTCGCTCAGAGCCGGGGTTATCCACCTCACCTGCCCTCGCTGCACCATCGCGGCCAGCTCCGGGGACGGGCCGAAGTTGAAGGACACGAAGGACGCACCGCTGAGCTTGGCGCGAAGGGCCAGCACCTCGCGGGCATGGACGTAGGGACTGCGCCTTTCGCGTAGCGCCGAGTGGTGATCGTCCACGACCACCACCATGCCCAGCTTCTCCAGCGGCGCCCACGCCGCCGCGCGCGTGCCCACCACGATCCTGGCCCGGCCCGTGAGCACCGCCAGGAACGTGCGGTATCGCGTGGCGTGCTCGTCCTGAGACAGCATGAGCGCGGGCGTCTCCCCCACCAACCGCTCCACATCCGCCGCAAGCTGGCGCGCAATCGTGGGGGTGGGCACCACGATGAGCACCGACTCTCCCGCCTCCCGCACGGCGCTCAAGAGGAACGGCAGAAGGTGGTGGACCCGATCCCGGGCCCGCATCTGCACCGCCGCACTGGGGTGAGATCCGGCTCGCACCTCGGTGGCGAACTCCGGCCCGCCGATGTAGGCCGACCACGGCGCGTCATCGAGCACCTTCGGTGCCCCGAACGACGGCGGGTCGTCGAAAAACTCCCGTTCGGCACGGGCGTGGCGCTGCGGGATGGCCAGGCGCAGGCAGTCCGCCACCGGCGCCGCCTGCCGGGCGGCGACCGCCCGAGCGAGCTCGAGCACCTCCGGGGTGAGAACCCGCATCGGGGAAACCACACGGGCAAGCGGGCGTAGCGAGGCCACCTGTGTCACCTCGCTACGCCCGACAACGAACCCGTCCACCTTGCGCTGGCCCACATTGACCACCACGCGAGCGCCTTCTTCCACGGCCGCCATCTTCTCCGGGATCTCGTAATCGAAGAGGTGGTCCATGTGCGGCTGGGGCATGTCGAGTAGCACGCGCGCTACGGGGCGATCCACCCCGCCGACGCGGCGTGCCACAGGGCTCAGGGAGAGCAACTCTTCCTGATGCCCAAAATCTGGGAGGCCAAACAGCTCGTCGTTCGTCATGAATTCATTGAATCATGAGCCTCCGACAATTTAGATCGCTGCTCGCAGCTCCTCGACACGATCGGTGCGCTCCCACGTGAAATCGGGGTTGTTTCGCCCGAAGTGGCCGTAGGCCGAGGTGGCGGCATAGATCGGGCGCAGCAGATCGAGGTCGCGAATGATCGCGGCCGGGCGCAGGTCGAACACGGCCGACACCGCCTTCTCGATCGCCTTCTCCTCCACGTGGTTTGTGCCAAACGTATCGATGCGCACCGAGACCGGGCGGGCCCGGCCGATCGCGTAGGCGATCTGCACCTCGCAGCGGTCGGCAAGCTCGGCCGCCACCACGTTCTTCGCCACCCAGCGCGCCGCGTAGGCCGCCGAACGATCCACCTTCGACGGGTCCTTACCCGAGAAAGCGCCACCGCCGTGGCGGGCCATGCCGCCATAGGTGTCAACGATGATCTTGCGGCCCGTCACGCCCGCGTCTCCCTGCGGGCCGCCGATAACGAAGCGGCCCGACGGGTTAACCAGCACCTCCACCTCGGAGGTGTCCACGCCCGCCTCGGCCTCGAGCACAGGTAGCACCACGTGCTCCTGGATCGCGCGCGAGAGCCACTCCTGGCTCACGTCCGCATCATGCTGGGTGGAGACGACCACCGTGCGGACGCGAACCGGGCGATCGCCGTCGTAATCGACCGTCACCTGGGTCTTGCCGTCCGGGCGCAGGCCCGGCACGATGCCGCGCTTGCGCACCTCCGTCAGGCGCTGGGCCAGGCGGTGGGACAGGTGGATCGGCAGCGGCATGAAGGACTCGGTCTCATTCGTTGCGTAGCCGAACATGAGGCCCTGGTCGCCGGCGCCCTGCTGATCGAGCGGGTCCGCGCCCGCGTCCGTACGCGCCTCGAGCGAGGCATCCACGCCGCCGGCGATGTCCGCCGACTGCTGGTCAATGGAGACGAGCACGCCGCACGAATCGGCGTCAAACCCAATCTCGGAGGAGGTGTAGCCGATGTCGCGGATCGCGTTGCGCACGAGCGCCGGGATGTCGACGTAACCGTTGGTCGTCACCTCGCCAACGACCGCGACCAGTCCCGTGGTCACCACGGTCTCCACGGCCGCGCGCGCCGAGGGATCATTGGCAATCAGGGCGTCGAGGATGGTGTCAGAGATGCGGTCGCAAACCTTATCCGGGTGGCCTTCGGTCACAGATTCAGATGAAAAGAGCTTCGTCACAGATTCTTCCTTGAGGGGATGGTGGACATGATCGCTGCGGCCACCTCTCGCTTGGTGCCGGCAGCTTCGCCAACGGTTGCTCCGCTGGCGTCAACGATAGTCACGGCCGTGTCGACGTCGCCAAAACCGGCGCGCTCTCCCACACGGTTGATGACGAGGAGGTCGGCGCCCTTCTTGCGCGCTTTTTGGCGGCCGAACTCCAGGTAATCGTTGGTGTCGTCACCCGTCTCCGCGGCAAAGCCTACGATGATCTGGTTCGGGCGGCGGTTGCGGACAAGGCCCGCAAGAATATCGGGATTAGCAATGAGGCTCAGCTCGAGTGAGTCCCCATGCTTAATCTTGGTCGCGCTACGTTCGGCGACACGATAATCAGCCACGGCTGCGGCCATGATGAGGACGTCGGCATCCGCGCGGGCTTCCATCGCCTCGGACAGCTCGAGCGCACTGCTCACGGGCACGATGACGACGCGCGAATCGACCTGCGCCAGCATCGCGGACTCGATGTTGGCGGCCACCAGCGACACGGAGGCCCCGCGCCGTGCGGCCTGGTTCGCCAGCTCGATTCCCATCCGGCCCGTGGAGTGGTTGCCGATGAAGCGCACCGGATCGATCGGCTCGCGGGTCCCGCCAGCGGAAATGACAAGCGAGGTGCCCTCCAGCTCGCCTGCGCCACGACAGTCGTTCAGGCCGAGGCGTGTGAGGACGGCGCCCGCAATCTCCTCGGGCTCGACCATGCGCCCCACGCCCGAATCAGCGCCGGTGAGGCGGCCGGACGCCGGGCCGATGAACTCCACCCCGCGCTCGGCGAGCGTCTTAACGTTCGCCTGGGTGGCCGCGTTGTTCCACATCTCGGTGTGCATCGCCGGGGCGATCATCACCGGGCAGGTGGCTACGAGCACGGAGGCATTGAGCAGATTATCGGCGATGCCGGCCGCGATCTTCGCCATCGTGTTCGCGGTGCCGGGCGCGATGAGCACCAGGTCCGCCTGCTGGCCGGTGGCCACGTGCACCACGCGCTCCGCACCCTCGGGTGTATAGACATGAACCGGATTGCCAGACAGGGCCTCCCAGGTGGTGACCCCCACGAAATCGAGGGACGCGGGCGTGGGCACAACGACGACGTCGACACCGGCCTCCCGCAGGCGCCGCACCACAACAGCGACCTTGTACGCGGCAATGCCGCCGCACACCCCGATCAGCACGCGCGGGGCGGATACAAAAGAGCCTCCCAGCAGGGAGGCTCCCGAGGCGTTAGTTCTCAACGGTCAGCGAGAGCTTATCCTGATCGATTTCCTGTAACGCCACCGACAGCGGCTTGTCTTCAGGAAGAGCGGGAACGAGCGGGCCGATGTTGGTGATGTTCTGATCGCCCGACTTCATCTCCTGACGGTAGGAGTTGATCTGGCGAGCACGCGCGGCGCTGTAGACCACCAGCGTGTACTTCGAATCAACCTTCTCCAGCAGGTCGTCAATCGCCGGCGACGTGATGCCCTCGGGATGGGGGGTGGTTCCGAACATGTTTGCCTCTCCACGAATTGGCGCCTTGAAACAAGGCATCGGCCTTATATTCTAGCGGCCTTCCGCCATAATCTTAAGTATGTCCTCGGTGGCCTGTGCCACTGTTATGTTGACGACTACCTCATCGAACTCGCCCTCCGCGGCCAGCTCGACCTTCGCCGTCTCGAGCCGACGACGCTGTTCCTCCGCGCTCTCCGTGCCACGGCCACGCAGCCGCGCCTCGAGCTCCTCCCACGACGGCGGGGCCAGGAAAATCTGGGCGGCCTCCGGCATTGATTCACGGATCTGCCGGGCGCCCGCCAGATCGACCTCAAGGAGGACCGTGCGTCCCTGCGCGAGTGCCTCATCGACCGGCCCTCGTGGTGTGCCGTACTTGTTCAGCCCGTGGACCACCGCCCACTCGAGCATCTGCCCTTCGGCCACGAGGCGGTCAAACTCCTCGTGGGTAACGAAGAAATAGTTGACGCCGTCAACCTCGCCAGGGCGCGGAGCGCGCGTGGTGGCCGAAATCGAAAACCACAGATCCGGCATCTCCTTGCGCAGCTCGGCGATCACGGTGCCTTTTCCAACAGCGGTGGGACCAGTAAGAACGAATGCCTGCATATACCTATGGTGCCAGAAAGCGCCCCGGCGGCCCAAGTAGCCCGGGGCGCTTCATGCGGCGCTTAGCCGAAGAGTTCAACCAGGTGGTGAGCCTGGTGCTTGCCAAGGCCACCCAGGCGGCGTGACGGCGAAATCTTCGCGTCCTCCATCACGGCCTCACACTTAGCCGGGCCCACCCCAGGAAGCGACTGCAGCAAGGACGTCACCTTGAGCTTGGCAAGCACGGCGTCCTCCTTGGCGAGCTCAAGTACCTCGGACAGCTTCCGCTCACCGCTCTTGAGCTGCGCCTTGATTTCCGCGCGCCTCTTGCGCGCAACAGCCGCCTTCTCAAGAGCCGCCTGACGCTCTTCCGCCGTGAGATGTGGTAACGCCATGATGCCTCCCTGTGTGCTGGTTTACCGCCAATATAGCGTTCACGGCGCTAAATTGGGCGGATTTTCCAGTATTTTTCATAGCTGTTTCATAACAATTGCGTTCCCGCAGGTCAGCGCGTCACGCATCCGCCCATATGTTGGAAATCGGACATGTCGGCCACGTGTGGGGTCCGCTATTTGGACGCATGGTGTTCCTGCAAGGACATGATCCCGAGATTCTGGCTGCGCATGTTCTTGATCGCCTGCACGGCCGCGGAGAATTCTGAGATCGTGGTCATGATCGGCAGGTTCGCCGCCGTGGTCGCCGCACGGATGGAATAGCCGTCCGCACGCGCCCCCTGCGTGTTGGGGGTGTTAACCACCATGTCGATGGCGCCGGAGGTAATGAGGTCGACGACGTTGACCTCGCCCGCCTCCGACAGCTTGGCCACCGGCTTGGTGGGGATCCCATAGCGGTCGAGAACGTGGGACGTGCCCTTGGTGGCGTAGATCGTAAAGCCCATGTCCACCAACTGGAGGACGGGGAAGATCATCGTGGCCTTGTCCCTGTTCGACACCGACACGAACACCCCGCCCTCGGTGGGAAGCCCGCCGTAGGCCGCGCTCTGGGACTTGGCGAAGGCCGCCGGGAAGGTCGAGGCGATGCCCATGACCTCGCCCGTCGAGCGCATCTCGGGCCCGAGCACCGTGTCGACCACCGTGCCCTCCTTCGTCATGAAGCGCTTGAACGGCAGCACGGCCTCCTTGACCGAGATCGGGCTGACCAGGTCGAGAACGCGGGCGTCGACGTCGGGAAGCGCACCCTCGGTCTTGAGGTCGGCGATTTTCTCGCCCATCATGACACGGGTTGCCGCGGGCGCAAGCGCTACGCCGGTGGCCTTCGAGACGAAGGGAACCGTGCGCGAGGCGCGCGGGTTGGCCTCGATGACGTAGAGCACCCCGGACTGGATGGCAAACTGAATGTTGACCAGGCCCACCACGCCGACCCCGCGGGCAATCGCCTCCGTGGCCGCGAAGATCCGGTCAATCATCGCCTGGGACAGGGTGAGGGTGGGCAGCACGCAGGCCGAGTCTCCGGAGTGGATGCCGGCCTCCTCGATGTGCTGCATGATCCCGCCGAGGAAAAGCTCGTCGCCGTCATAGAGGGCGTCGACGTCGATCTCGGTGGCGTCGTCGAGGAAGCGGTCGATAAGGAGCGGGGAGGACGCGCGCGAAGCGTCGGTCTTCTCCGACTCGTGCCTGGCCAGGTATTCGTCCAGTTCCTCGCGTGAGTACACGATCTGCATGCCGCGCCCGCCCAGCACGTAGGAGGGGCGCACGAGCACCGGGAAGCCCACCGCCTCGGCGACCTCCACCGCCTGCTGGTCCGACATCGCCGTGCCGTACCCGGGTGCCTGCAGGCCACCCGATTCGAGCACCGTGCCGAACAGCTTGCGGTCCTCGGCCATGTCGATCGCGTCGGGCGTGGTGCCGACGATCGGTAGGCCCGCGGCTTTGAGGTCCTGCGCCAGCGACAGCGGGGTCTGCCCACCGAGCTGCACGATGACGCCGGCGATGGGGCCTGCCTTGAGCTCTGCGTGGTAGGCCTCGAGCACATCCTCCAGGGTGAGCGGCTCGAAGTAGAGGCGATCGGAGATGTCGTAGTCGGTGGAGACGGTCTCCGGGTTGCAGTTGACGATGATCGTCTCGTAATCTTTGAGCGCAAACGTAGCCTGCACGCACGAGTAGTCGAACTCCAGGCCCTGGCCGATCCGGTTCGGCCCCGAGCCCAGGATCATAACGGCCGGCCTCTCGCGCGGCATGACCTCGCACTCCTGCTCGTAAGTGGAGTACATGTACGGGGTCGACGCCTCGGCCGTGCCCGCGCACGTGTCCACCATCTTGTACACCGGGTGAAGGTTGTAGGCCCAGCGCACTTCGCGAACGGTCGCCTCTGAGATCCCGCGGATCGCCCCGATCTGCTGGTCAGAAAAACCGTGCCGCTTGGCCTTCGTCAGGACATCGGCGGTGAGGGCCTCGGCCTGCGTGATCTCGCGGGCGACGTCGTTGATGAGCACGATCTGGTCGAGGAAGAGCGGGTCGATCGCCGTGGCCTCGTTGATCTGCTCCACGCTCGCCCCGCCGCGCAGCGCCTGTTGGATCTGGATGATGCGGTCCTGGGTGGGGCGCTTAATCGCCTCAAGGAGCGCGGGCACGTCTACCTCGCCCTCCCAGTGGAAGACGGCGCCCTTCTTGTCGATCGAGCGCATCGCCTTTTGCAGCGCCTCAGTGAAGTTTCGCCCGAGCGCCATCGCCTCGCCCACCGACTTCATCGTGGTGGTCAGTGTGTCGTCCGCCGCCGGGAATTTTTCGAATGCGAAGCGCGGCACCTTGGCCACCACGTAGTCCACCGCCGGGTCGCCAGCCGAGAGCGGTTCGCCGGTCATGTCGTTCGTGATCTCATCAAGCGTATAGCCCACCGCAAGCTTCGTGGTGATCTTCGCGATCGGCACGCCAGTTGCCTTGGAGGCCAGCGCCGAGGAGCGCGAGACGCGCGGATTCATCTCAATGATCACCATGCGCCCGGTGTCCGGCTCGATCGCCACCTGGATGTTACAGCCTCCGGCCGCCAGGCCCACCTCGCGGATGATCGACATGCCGAGTTCGCGCACCGCCTGGTACTCGGCGTCGGTCAACGTGAGCGCCGGGGCCATGGTGATCGAGTCGCCGGTGTGAACACCCACCGGGTCGAAGTTCTCGATCGAGCACACGAGAATCGCCACGTCGTTGGCATCGCGGATAACCTCGAGCTCGATCTCCTTCCAGCCCAGGATCGACTCCTCAAGCAGCACCTCGGCGGTGGCTGAATAGCGCAGGCCGCCGCCCACGATCCGGTCGAGCTCGGTCTGGTTGTGGGCCAAGCCAGACCCGAGCCCGCCCATGGTGAAGGACGGCCGGACGACGAGCGGGTAGCCCAGCTTCTCGGCCGCCTCGTGGCACTCCTCGAGGGTGTGGGCGATATAGGACCGGGCGCTCTCCCCGCCGCAGGCTTCCACCACGTCCTTGAAGGCCTGGCGGTCCTCGCCCTTGCGGATCGCGTCCGCGTCTGCGCCCAGGAACTCCACGCCGTACTTGGCAAACGTGCCGTCGTCAGCCAGCACCATCGCGGTGTTGAGCGCTGTCTGCCCGCCGAGGGTGGCGAGCACGGCATCGGGACGTTCCTTGGCGATGATCTGGGCCACCACATCGGGCGTGATCGGCTCGACGTAGGTGGCATCCGCCATGTCCGGGTCGGTCATGATGGTGGCCGGGTTGGAGTTGACTAGCACCACCCGGTAGCCCTCGTCCTTAAGCACGCGGCAGGCCTGCGTGCCCGAGTAGTCAAACTCGCAGGCCTGGCCGATGACGATCGGGCCCGAGCCGATGACGAGGATCGATTCGATGTCGGTGCGACGTGGCATTAGTTCTCCTCTGAAACGATGGTGAGCGTGGTGGTGCCGCCGCGGACGCGGCGCATGATGGCCCGGGTGTCGACCTCACGGATGCCGACGACGCCGTCCGCGCGCAGCCGCTCCTCCAGCTCGGCCACCGCGAAGGCGGACGACGAGCGCGGGACGGGATCTCGCGCGATGAGTCCGGCCGCCGTGAGCGGCCCCTCCCCCGTCAGGCCCGTGTTGCCCACGTGCGGGGTGGTGACCAGCACGATCGCTCCCGCACTGTCACGCAGTGCCTGCTCGTAGCCCGTGGCCGAGGAACAGACGACCACGCGCCCACTCACCGTCCCACGCGCGCCGTAGGCCAGTCCGCGCGCCTCCGTCCCATCTTCGAAGATGATCCTCGCCGTGCTCATGCATCCTCCATTCATAAAAAAGGACGCCGGCCACATGACCGGCGTCCTAACGCCTTTACGGTTCGGGATGATGTCCCGTGACCGGCAACTGTTCGATGTCGTCATTCAAGCCGGCGGTTTCACCGGCGCGGATCTCGCCAATCCTATTGATCACGCCCATGAGGAACGGGACCGCCCGATCCGTGGAGATGTCCCGGGCCAGAGACTTGACCTCGGAGGCCACCACGGGCAGGTCCACCCCTAAGAACATGAGCTCGGTGGCCCCCACGCGGAGCAGACAGCGATCCACGATCGACATGCGCTCGATCGACCACTTCGGTGATGCCGCCTCGATCATCGAATCGACGTCGGCGGCGTTATCGGCGTACGTGGAGACGATCGTGACCCCGTAGTCCCCGATGGGGACCATGTGGGTGGACACGACCCGGCGCTCCTCGAGGAGCGCGCGCAGGTCCGTGCCGCGAAGATCGGACTCAAACAGCACGTCGAGTGCCATCTGCCGCTGAAGGGACCTACCCTTCCGCTTGGGATTGGGGCGAGAGTTGTTGTCCATTAGGCGCGGTTCAGGTACTCGCCGGTGCGGGTATCAACCTTGACCTTGGTGCCCTGCTCGATGAAGAGCGGCACCTGGATCTCGTAGCCCGTCTCGAGGGTGGCCGGCTTGGTGCCCGCGTTCGAGCGGTCGCCCTGCAGGCCCGGCTCGGTGAACGTGATCTCGAGGACCACCGAGGAGGGCAGCTCGATGAAGAGGACCTGGCCGTCGTGCATCGCGATGATGACGTTCTGGTTCTCGAGCATGTAGTTCTTGGCGTCCCCCACCACGGCCGCCGACACGGGCAGCTGCTCGTAGGTCTCGAGATCCATGAAGATGAAGTCTTCCCCGTCGTTGTACAGGTATTGCATGTCGCGGCGGTCAACCGTGGCCGTTTCGACCTTGACCCCGGCGTTCATCGTCTTGTCGACATTCTTACCCGACAGGACGTTGCGTAGCTTGGTGCGCACGAAGGCGGGGCCCTTGCCCGGCTTGACGTGCTGGAACTCCACCACCTGCCACAGCTGGTTGTCGATCTTCAGGACCATGCCATTCTTGAGGTCGTTCGTCGTTGCCACGTTTATCCAATCTTTGTTTGGCCGTATCTCGACACAAGTTTAGCGTGCATGCCCCGCATTTCCGCACCCGTATCGTGTGGCATTGCGCGCTATGCTACCGGGGCGGGCCGTCTGGCGCCGTGAGCGGCCTCCCGTTTTTTCTCGACGACGACGCCCGCCGACTCGCACCCGTTTAGCTTGCGTTCCGCCCGCGACGGGCGCGCGGCCAGCAGTGCCCACAGGATGCAGGCCAGGTCCACGAGCTCCTGCATCCAGGCGCCCACGAAGGCGGGCATGACACCGGTGGCGCCGATAAGCATGAGGACCACGGAGAAGGCCACACCAATCGCGATGGCCTGCCAGGCCACCCGCATCGTGCGCTTACCAACCAGGAGGAGGCGGGCGAGCCGCGAGAGGTCGTCGAGCATGATGACGACGTCGGCGCTCTCCACCGCGGCCGCCGATCCGCGCGCGCCCATCGCCACGCCCACGTCCGCCGCCGCGAGCACGGGGGCGTCGTTGACGCCGTCGCCCACCATGAGCACGGGCTTGGGGCCCATTTCGGTCACCGCGCGGACCTTGTCTTCGGGCAGGAGGCCGGCCCGTACGTCGTCGATGGCGAGCTCGCCCGCTACGCGCCGGGCTGTGTCCTCCGCGTCCCCGGTCAGCATGACCGTGCGCTGCACGCCCACGGCGCCGATCGCCTCGAGCGCGCCCGGAGTCTCGGGTCGGATCGGGTCGGACAGCTCGACGTGACCGGCCAGGCCGCCGTCGACGGAGACGAAGATCGCCGTAAATCCGGGGCGGACCTCGACCGGCGCGGACGCGTCGGTGTCCATGACGAAACCGTACTTGCCCACCTTGACCTGGCGCCCCTCGACCTGGGCAATGACGCCCTGGGCGGGGACATCGCGCGCCTGCTCGGGCTCGGCCACGTCATCCGCGGCCGCCACGATCGCCTGCGCGAGCGGGTGGGAGGAGTAGAACTCGGCGCTCGCGGCGAGGCGGAGCATGCGTTCTGGATCCTCGCTCACCACGTTCGTGATCTCCGGCTCACCCTTGGTCAGTGTGCCGGTCTTGTCGAAGGCGACAGAGGAGACCTTGGCAATCTGCTCGATCGTGCCGGCGTTCTTGATGATCATGCCGCCGCGGGCCGCGCGTGACATGCCGGCCATGAAGGCCACCGGCGCCGCAATGATGAGCGGGCACGGGGTGGCCACCACGAGCACCTGGGCAAAACGCATCGGGTCGCCCGTGGCCGCCCACGCAGCCCCCGCGATGATGAAGGCGATGATGGTGAAGGGAAGGGCCACTCGGTCGGCCAGCCGCACGAACGGCGCCTTGGACTCGCGCGCCTCGGTAACGAGCGAGACGATGCGCTGGTACTGGGAATCGGCCGCGACAGCTCGGGCCCGGACCTCGATCGCGTCTGCGTCGTTCATCGAGCCCGCGAGCAGCGTGTCACCCGCGCGGCGTCTGACCGGCATGGACTCGCCCGTCAGCTGACTCTCATCCAGCAGCGCCGACTCCGACAGGAGCACGGCGTCCACCGGCACCGCCTCGTGCGGGCGGACCACCAGCTCGTCGCCCACCGCCACCTCATCGACGTCGATCTGTTCGATCCCGCCGTCCGCCTTGCGGTAGGCCACGGTCGGCGCGCCTTCGAGCAGGGCCGTCAGCTCCGCGCTCGCCCGGCCCTCGGCATAGTCCTCGAGCGCCTCGCCGCCGGTGAGCATGAGGCACACGACGAGCGCGGCCCAGTACTCGCCCACCGCCACGGTGGAGACGATCGCCGTGACCGCGAGGATGTCGATGCCAAAGCTGTGCTCCCTCAGGGTGTCGATCATGCCCTTGAACTGCAGAGCGGCGATGAGGAGCGCCACCGCGGAGACGATCACCTTGGCGGCAGGCTCGTTGCCCATCGCGGTGAGCACAACGCCGACAGCCGCGACCACGGCGATAACTGCCACGAGCGGATACTGGGAGACAAACTTCTTGGCCATACCCCTATCGTATTCTGGAACGACTCCAGTAACAACGAAGGTAAGGCGGCCCTAGTGTAGGTAAACCTAAACGAAGCCCTGCTAAACGAGCCCCACGAGCTCCTTCGCCAGCTCGGCCACATCTCGCCGTGTTGTATCATACATGCGGTCCGCGACGGCATCGTAGACCTCGTCCCGAGCGCCCAGCATAAGCCGGAACTCCTTGCGCGGCATGACCAGAGTGGCCGAGCGCTGGCCGATGAGCCCGTTGCGAGTGACGAGCGTGGACAGGTCGGCCGTCAGCTTGACCACCGTGCCCACACGCAGGCGCTCGCGGACAGGCACGTGCTCGGGGTCATCCAGCGAGTCCCCCAGCGCGTCCGAGGGGATAGCCAGCGCCCAGCGGCCGGCCGGGTCGGAGTCGACGTCGTCAAGGAAGTCGGACAGCGCCTCGGCAACGAGCACCTTGCGCTGCTCCGGGGCGAGCAGTACGTAGAAGTCCTCGAGCGAGTAGCCGTGCGCGGCCGCGACCGCGGCGTCGACGTCGGCGGCCGTGAAGCCGAGCTTGGCGAGCTCGCCCACGACGGCGGACTTGCCCGTGCCCGGGGCACCGATGAGGAAGATCGCACTCACAGGCCCACCTCCGCAAAGGCGACGTCCAGCTGCTCGGGCGTGGGGGTGAGGATCTCGGGCACGCCAAGTTCGCGCAGGACGACGAAGCGGAGCTGGCCGCCGCGCACCTTCTTGTCCGAGGACATTATCGCGAGCAACTCCTCGCGGCTCGCGCCCGCGTACGTGGTGGGCAACTTGAGTGCGGCGAGGATCTTGCGGTGATGCTCGGCCAGGCCCGCGGGCCCCACCCCGGCGGCCTCGGCAAGGGCTGCGGCAAACACGCAACCGATTGCCACCGCCTCGCCGTGACGCACCCGGTAATCGGAGGAGGCCTCGATCGCGTGGGCCAGCGTGTGGCCGTAATTAAGGAACTCGCGCTGGCCGGACTCGCGCAGGTCGTCCGAGACGATGTCGGCCTTGACCTGGACACTGCGGGCGATGAGCTCGAAAAGCTTCGCCTCGGCGTCGCCGGCCTCAATAATGCTGAGGATCTCGGTGTCGGCGATCATGCCACACTTGGCCACCTCACCCATGCCAGCGCGCAGTTCACCGGCGTCGAGCGTGGCGAGCGTATCAACATCGCAAAAGACGCCGAGCGGCGGGTGGAACGCGCCCACCAGGTTCTTGCCGTGGGCGGAGTTGATACCCGTCTTGCCGCCCACGGCGGCGTCCACCATGCCCAGCAGCGTGGTGGGCACCTGGATGACGGCCACGCCCCGCAGCCACGTGGCGGCGAGGAAGCCTCCCAGGTCGGTGGTCGCTCCCCCGCCCACCGCGATGACCACGCCGTCGCGCCCAAGGTGGGCATCCCCGGCGGCGTGCCAGCCGCGCTCGAGGACCTCGGCCGTCTTCGCCTCCTCGCCTCGCGGAATGATGAAAGCCGAGGACGGGATGTCGGAGATCGTCAGCTCGGTGATGATCGGCTCGGCATACCGCGACACGTCCTCGCCGTAAACGACCAGCGCCCGCGACTTCGTGGTCGCAAGCTTGACCACGTCCGAGGCGAGCGCGTGCCCGATCACCACCTCGTAGTCCTGACCCGCAACGGCAATGCGCCTGTGGGGAGCCTCCAAGTAATTCACCACCTCATCAACGACGCGGGCCACCGGGCGCGCGTCAGACAAAACAACGTAATTGGCGACGCTATGGTAGAGCGTCGAGCGATGGCGGCGCAGGTTCTTGATCTGGCCCGCCGGATCCTTGCGCAGCAGCGGGCGCACGGTCCGCGAACGGCTCACCCGCCGGGTCAGCTCCTCGTCGGTGGCCTCGATGAGGACGACGTGCTGGTCGGCCAGCAAGCGGCGCGTACGCTCGTGGAGCACGGCCCCGCCGCCGAGCGCGAGGATGCCCTCGAACTCGTGGCTGGCCCACTCAATCGCGTCGGCCTCGATCTCGCGGAACGCGGCCTCCCCCTCGGACTCAAAGATCGAGGGCACGGAGCGACCGGTGCGCTCGGCGATGAGCTCGTCCGAATCGCGAAATTCGAGGCCGAGCGCGGCGGCGACCCGCCTGCCTACAGTCGACTTGCCCGCCCCGGGCATCCCGATGAAGATCGCGCGAGGTCCCATTACCTTCGAACCTCGTCGATCGAGGTCCACCACGAATCCAGGTTGCGCCGGATCTCGGCCAGCGAGTCCCCGCCGAACTTCTCCACGAGCGCCTCGGCGAGCACGAGCGCCACCATCGCCTCCGCAATCACGGCCCCGGGCACCACGGCCGTGGTGTCGGAGCGCTGGTGGAGGGCCGTGGCCACCTCGCCCGTGGCGGTGTCGATCGTGCGCAGCGCGCGCGGCACTGTCGAGATCGGCTTGTAGGCCACGCGGGCCACGATCGGCTCGCCGTTCGACATGCCGCCCTCAATGCCGCCGGCCCGGTTTGTCAGCCGCGCCAGGTGCCCGGCCTCGCGGACAATCTCGTCATGCGCGGCCGACCCGCGCCGGCGGGCCGTCTCAAAGCCGTCGCCGATCTCCACGCCCTTCACCGCCTGGATCGACATGAGCGCGCCGGCCAGCCGCGCGTCCAGGCGATCCTGCCCGCGCACGTGCGTGCCCAGCCCTTGAGGCACGCCCCAGCCCACCACTTCGACGACGCCGCCCAGCGTGTCCGCGTCCTTCTTCGCCGCGTCCACCTCGGCACGGAAGGCGGCGGCCAGTTCGGGATCCAGCTGGCGCACGTCGCACTCGTCGAGCGTGGCGGTATCCTCCGGCGTGGGGAGCGTGAGGTCCGAACCGCGCACGGAGCCGACCTCCACCACATGAGAGACGATCTCAACGCCCGCCGCCTGGCGCAGCAGCTGCTTTGCCAGCTCGCCGAGCGCCACCCGGGCCGCCGTCTCGCGGGCCGAGGCCCGCTCGAGAACGGGGCGTGCCGAGTCGAAGCCGTACTTGTTCATCCCCACGAGGTCAGCGTGCCCCGGGCGCGGCCGGGTGAGCGGCTTGTTCCGGGAGACCTCCCGTTCGTCGCCCGTACCGGCGTCGATAAGGAGGGCCTCAGGCGGGACCGGGTCGGCGCTCATCACCGTGGACCACTTGAGCCACTCCGAGTTGCCGATCTCAAGCGCGATGGGCGAGCCAAGCGCCTCGCCGTGGCGGATCCCGGACAGGATCGTCAGCTCATCCTGCTCGAATTTCTGCCTGCTGCCACGCCCGTAGCCGAGCCGTCGCCGCCACAGCGCGTGCTTGATGTCCTCACTGGTCACGCGCACGCCCGCCGGCATACCCTCGAAGAGGGCCACCAGTGCCGGGCCATGGGACTCACCTGCCGTACTCCACCGAATCATGCCCCCTATTGTGCCATCTTGCGCCGCCCGGTGCCCGGGGCGCTCACGCGATGGCAAACGTAAGGAAGGACCCAGCCACGAGCCAAGGTCCGAGCGCGTGGCGGGAGCGCAGCGTCACGCGAGCAAACAGCGAGCGGGCGAGCACGTAGAGCACGTGCAGAACGAAGCTGGCGCAGATCATGTACAAGGCGCCGAGCGGGTTCCAGATCGAATTGAACAGGCTGAGCGCCACGATGAGCCGCGCGTCCCCCATGCCCATGAGCCGCCCGCGCGAAAAGACCGACACCGCGAACATCGGCACCGCCACCGCCGCGCCGACCGCCAGGCCCCGCCACGGCGCTCCCGCCGCCACGAAGGCTAGGACGGCGATCGCGCCCGCCAGGTGCGTCCAGTTCTTCAGCAACACGTGGTGACGGGCGTCGATCACAGCGTTGATGGCCAGCGGCGGGTAGAACAGCGCGGCGCAGACGGCCGGCAGCCACCACTGCCCCTGCCAGGCCCAGGCAAGCCCTGCCGTCCAGGCGGAGGCGAGCGCGCTCGCCACCACCACGAGCGCGGCCTGGCGGTTCGTCATGGAATCGTAAAGGAGCGGATGCATGCCCTCAGGCTAGCGATTCGCGCACTTCAGCCGCGAAGTTCTCCACAGGCCCGGCGCCGCTGGTATCCCGCCCTTGATTACAGGGCGAGGATCTCGGCCTGCTCAACGTTCTTGCCCGTCAGCACCCGGATTTGGTCCTGTCGCTGGCGCGCTGTGACCTCCGCTGCACCGATCACCCGGCAGTCTGCTTCCGCCCACACACCGGCCAGGTCCACCACCACGCGCGGAGCCACCTCGGGCCGCTCAGCCACTGTCTGGACCAGCAGGTCGATCTCGTCCGCAAGCGCTGCGGGCCGCACGAGCTCGACGTCGACGTTCATCTTGTGCGCGGCGCTCACTGCCACTCCAGGGGCATCCGCCGCGATGAGGACCTGGTAGCGGTGCTGGACGAGGGCCGCCACCGAGCATGCCGCCGCCGCGCCCGAGCCCACGATGACTGCCCGGCGCGTGCCGCCGCCGGAATGCACTCCGAGATGGGCATCGAGCGTCCGCCCGAGCGCGCCCGGCAGCGCGGCGAAGCCCACCGCCATCCGGGAGGCGCCCATCGGCTGGAAGGCGAGCGTGTCGATCGCGCCCACGCGGGACGCGAGTCCGTCCACGACGTCGCACTCCTCCCTCAAGTCAGGGGCGGCGTCGATCTCGAAGGCGAAGCCGGCGCCGGGAAAGTCGAGGTTGACGGCGCCGAGCTCGGCCACCTCACCGGCAAGCCGAAACGGTGCCGGGTCGAGCCCGATTACCCCGATCAATTGTCGCTCTCGGACTGGGCGGCATCCGGGTGATCGGATACCCACTGGCGGAGCTCTTCGACATTGGCGTTGTGCTCATCGAGGCTGGAGGCGAACTTCGTCTCGCCCGTATCCAGGTTGACGGTCACGAAGTAGAGCCAATCCCCCGCCGGCGGGTTCGCCGAGGCCTCGATGACCTCGATGGACGGGTTGGAGATCGCGGTGGGCGGAAGGCCCGCGTGGAGGTAGGTGTTGTACGGGTTGTCGTGCGCAAGGTCCTCGCGGCTGGGCACGCCGCCGGACTTGCCCACGCCATACAGCACGGTCGAATCCATCTGGAGCCTGCCATTCACCTGGCCCGAATCGTTCAAGCGGTTCTCGATGACGCGGGCCACCTGGGCGTAGTAGTCCGGCCAATTGACCTCGCGCTCCACGATCGAGGCCACGATGATCGTACGCGCCCACTTCTCCTGCGGGATCCCCGAGGAGCGCAACTCACTCACGCGCTTGGACACCATCGTGGACAGCGCTTCCTTCGCCGTCGTATCCGGGGCGAACGAGTAGGTGACTGGCGAGAGCCAGCCCTCCACGTTGCCGTTCGCCTCCGCGGTCAGACCCAGCCCCTCGGGGTCGGCCAGCGCGGCCTCGATCTCCGCCGCGTCGTAGCCCATGACGTTGACCAGGCGGTCCGTCACCTGCTGGAGGGTAAAGCCCTCCGGGATCGTCACGTTCAGCTCGGCCCGCGAACCCGGGTCGAGCAGGCTGGCAAGCGCCGCCACCGCCGACATCTTCGACTTCATCCGGTACGAGCCAGCCTGGATCGACGACGCACGGCGATCGGCCTGGAACGCGTCTACAAACGCGCGCTCGGAGGCGACGACGTCGGCCTCCACGAGGATCGCGGCAATATCCCGGCCGGTCGAGCCCTCGGGAATGGTCACGATGACCTCACCACTCCCCTCGCCCTCGTAGTCTTGGGCGCTCGGCCGATCAAGCGATAGCAGCGACTGCACGTGCGGCAGAGCCACAACGGCCGACATGACAAGCAGAACAACCGCGACGAACGTGACCACGGCCGTGCGCAGGCCCCGCTTGCGCCGCTGCGTGGCGCGCAAACCCGCCTTATTCTTACCCTGCGAATCAGGGAGTTTCTCAAAAAGCTGTGACACGTTATTCCTCCGCAGTCTGCACCAGCTCCGGTACACGACCGCTCATGCGTTCCTGTTCCAGCGCGTTTTCCAAAATGATAACCGCTGCCGCCTGATCCACAACACGCCGATGGGTGATCTCCTTACGCCCGGCCTCGTGCAACTGGCGGTGCGCCTGCACCGTGCTCAGCCGCTCGTCCAGCATCCGCACCGCCACCGGCGCGATCCGCCGCGAGAGCCGGCGCGCCCACGAGCGCGCCTTCTTCGCCGATGCACCCTCCGTACCGTCCATGTTGAGCGGCAGGCCCACGATCACTTCGAGCGCGTCGGCCTCGCGGACCATCTTCGCCACCGCGTCGACGTCGCCCTTGCCGCTACGCAGCGTGGTCACGGGCGTGGCGAGGATGCCCGCCGAGTCGCTTCGGGCGACGCCGATGCGCGCGGCACCGACGTCGACCCCGAATCGAACACCTACCCTCACGGCCTAGCCGATCTGACCGAAGATGGCGCTGAGCGCTTCCTTGATCTTGGCCGGATCCTGGCCGCCGCCCTGCGCCATGTCGTCCTTTCCGCCGCCTCCTCCTCCGAGGATCTTCGCGGCAACCGACACGAGCTTGCCGGCCTTGATGCCGTGCTCGCGCGCGGCCTGGTTCGTGGCGATGACCACCGACGGGCGGCCCTTCGACACCGAGGTCAGCGCGACGACGGCGGGCGCCTCGCCCAGGCGCTCGCGGATCTGGGCGGCGAGCTGGCGCACCTGGTTTGGATCGGCGTCCGTGCCGAAATCGTGGATGACGGCGTTGACACCATTCGCCTGCCGGCGCTGTTCGATGAGCGCGGCGAGGCCGGCGGTCAGCTTCTCGGTGCGCAGAGTCTCCAGGTCCTTCTCCGCCTTGCGTAGCTTGGCCATGAGCGACTCGATGTGCTCGGGCAACTCCTCGGGGCGCACGCGCGTCATCGAGCTGAGCTGGCTCACGAGCGCGCGTTCCTTGGCGCCCTCGGCGTAGGCCCCGCGACCTACCAGCGCCTCCACGCGGCGCACGCCCGAACCGATCGAGGACTCGCCCAGGATGGAGACCAGGCCGATCTCGCCCGTGTCGCCCACGTGGGTGCCGGCGCACAGCTCGCGCGACCAGTCTCCCCCGATCGAGACGACCCGGACCTCCTTGCCGTACTTCTCCCCGAAGAGCGCCATCGCGCCGAGCGTCTTGGCCTCATCCAGGCTCATGATCTGGTCTGTGACCGCGAGGTTGTCCTGCAGCTTGCTGTTGACCTCGGCCTCAATCGCCGACAGGTCGGAAGCCGAAACCTGCGAGCCGTGACGGAAGTCGAAACGCATCCGCGAGGGCGCGTTCTCCGAACCAGCCTGGGTGGCCTCCGGGCCGAGCACCTCGCGCAGCACCTCGTGCACCATGTGCGTGGAGGTGTGAGCGCGGGCGATCTGCTCGCGGCGGTCGACGTCGATCTGACAGTAGACGGCGTCGTCAAGCGCCACCGAGCCCTCGGTGAGGCTGGCGCGGTGGACGAACAAGCCCTTGATCGGCATCTGCACGTCGCCCACTTCGAGCAGTCCGCCGCCCGCCACCGAGATCGTGCCGTGGTCAGCCAGCTGGCCGCCCTGCTCGGCCCAGAACGGGGTCTGGTCGAGCACGACATCGACCTGGGCCGGCGCCTCGGCAAACGGCACAGGCTGGCCGTCCTTGAGAATGGCCACTACCTTCGCCTCGGCGGCGTAGTCCGTGTAGCCGAGGAAGCGGGTTGCACCCCCGGACTCCTCCTCGATCTTGTGGTAAACCGAGGCGTCCACGTGGCCGGTCTTCTTCGCCAGCGCGTCAGCGCGGGCGCGGTCCTTCTGCTCCTGCATGAGGGCGCGGAAGCCCTCCTCGTTGACCTCGACCCCGGCCTCGTGGGCCATCTCGAGCGTGAGGTCGATCGGGAAGCCGTAGGTGTCGTGGAGAGTAAAGGCCGTCTGGCCCGGAAGCTCAGCGCTGTCGGCCTTCGCCTGGCGCACCGCCTCATTGAAAATCTGGGTGCCCGATTCGAGCGTGCGGCGGAAGGCCTCCTCCTCACCGTAGGCGATCTGGGAGATGCGCGCGAAGTCACGCTCCAGCTCCGGGTAGGACTCCTTCATCACGTTCATCGACGCCGGCAGGAGGGTGGGCAGCGCCATCCCCTCGAACCCGAGCAGACGCACCGAGCGCACCGCGCGGCGGATGAGGCGGCGAAGCACGTAGCCGCGCCCGTCGTTACCTGGGCGGACGCCGTCGCCGATCAGCATGAGCGCGGAACGGACGTGGTCGGCCACGATGCGCATCCGCACGTCATCTTCCTCATCCGCGCCGTACTTCTTACCCGTCAGCTCCTCGGTGGCGGCGATGACGGGGTAGACCTCGTCGATCTCGTACATGTTCTTCTTGCCCTGGAGCAGGTAGGCGATGCGCTCCAGGCCCGCGCCCGTGTCGATCGCGGTCTGGTCGAGCTTGCCGAGCAGCGGGTAGTCGTTGCCCGTGCCCTCACCGCGCATGAACTCGTCGAACACGAGGTTCCAGATCTCCAGGTAGCGGTCGCCGCCCGGGTCAACGTTGCCGCCCACGGCCTCCGGGCCGAAGTCCGGGCCGCGGTCGTAATGGATCTCGGCGCATCCACCCGCCGGGCCAGGCTGGCCCGTGGACCAGAAGATCTCCTCACGCGGGAGGCGCACCACGTGCTTAGGATCGAGGCCCACCACCTGCGTCAGGTGGTTGTAGGACACCTCGTCCTCCTCCCAGATCGTCACCCACAGGCGGTCCTTCTCCAGGCCATAGCCGCCGTCGTCGACAGGCGTGGTCAGCAAACCGAAGGCGAGGTCGATCGCGCCTTCCTTAAAGTAATCGCCGAAGGAAAAGTTGCCGCACATCTGGAAGAACGTGCCGTGGCGGGTGGTGCGGCCCACGTTGTCGATGTCATTCGTGCGGATGCACTTCTGGACCGAGGCCACGCGCGGGAAGGGTGCCTCCTCCGTGCCAACGATGTACGGGATAAACGGCACCATGCCGGCGATCGTGAAGAGGATGGACGGATCCGGGGACACGAGTGGAACCGACTCGGCGATCTCGTGGTCGTGCTTGGCGAAGTAGTCGAGCCAGCGGCGACGAATCTCAGAAGTACGCATTGAACTCCCATCTCAAAGCGCGTGAGCACATTGGTAGCGTTACAACAACAGAAAAATCTAAAGCTTCTTGGGACCGAAGGCGTCGCGCACCTTCTCCGCCCCCTTGCGCGCGGCGAGGAAGGGCGCGCCAACGGTGGAGGTGACCAAGGTGGTCATCGCCGAGATGTCCTCGGAGGTGCGGGCGGCCGCCTCGGTGATCGCGTCAAGCTTCTTCACCTGCAGGTTGGTTTCGGCCACGGTCTGGGCCGCCTCATCAATCGCCGGGAGGGTGTGCTCAGTGAGCTCCCGCAGCGATTCGGTCATCCGATCGAGCACATCGCACAGCTTGCGCAACGGCTTAATCGAGAAATACACGAGTACGAGGAAACCGAGGGCCGCCAGCACGCCGGCGATCTGTCCAAGAGTAATGTCTGCCATGGGGCTAGCTTATCTGGAAATGACAACGCGCCACGGCTGACCGCGGCGCGTTGTCCAGATAGCTTATCGCGAGTAGTGCTCGACGACCATCTGCACGTCACACGTGACCGGAACCTCGGCACGCTTCGGGCGGCGCACCAGCTCGGCACGGAGCTTGGTCAGGTCAACCGAGAGGTACTCGGGGACGGCGGGCAGGACGTCGGCATGCTGGCCCTGGGCCGCCACCATGAACTGCGGGGAGGCCTGCGAGCGCGGCTTGATCTGGATGACCTGGCCGGGCTTGACGCGGAACGACGGGCGGTCCACGAGCTTGCCGTCCACGAGGACGTGGCGGTGGACGACCACCTGGCGGGCCTGGGCGATCGTGCGGGCGAAGCCGGCGCGTAGCACGAGGGCGTCGAGGCGCATCTCGAGGAGCTCGACCAGGTTCTCACCGGCCATGCCCTCCATGCGGCGGGCCTCATCCCAGATCTTACGAAGCTGGGCCTCGCGGATGCCGTACTGTGCGCGCAGGCGCTGCTTCTCCTTCAGACGAATCGAGTAGTCGGATTCCTTGACGCGGCCGCGGCCGTGCTCGCCCGGACGGTACGGGCGGCGCTGCATGAGGCGCTCCGCCTTCGGGGTGAGGGCAATACCAAGGGCGCGCGACTGACGCACCGACTTACGGGAACGGTTTCCAGCCATAAATATCTCTCCTGTCTACTCATGGCGTGCAATGCACGGGACCAACAACAAACGGCTAAGGCCCCAGGATGGACTCCGCGTGGGAGTGTTACTTCAACGGAAGCAACCGTGACATGGTAGCACTACTTACCCCGCAAAATCGCCTGGATCCGCTCCAGCCGGGACGTGATATTGGCCTCGTAACCACGATTCAGGGGCTCGTAGTAAACGGTGCCCACCAGCTCGTCGGGCAGGTACTGCTGGGCGGCCACGCCGTCCGGCACGTCGTGCGGGTAAACGTAGGGGATGTTGCGGCCCGTGGACTGCGCCGCAACCTTCGAGGCCTTGACCGACTGGTCGCGCAGGTGGACGGGCACCGCGCCGATCTTGCCCGCCCGCACGTCAGCGATCGCCTTGTTGATCGCCAGGTAGGCGCGGTTGGATTTCGGTGCGGTGGCGAGGTGGACCACCGCCTCGGCCAGGATGATGCGTGCTTCCGGCATGCCCACGAGCGCCACGGACTGCGCCGCGGCCGTGGCCGTCTGCAACGCCGACGGGTCTGCCATCCCCACGTCCTCAGCCGCGGAGATCATGAGGCGTCGGGCCACGAAGCGCGGGTCCTCCCCCGCCTCGAGCATGCGCGCCAGGTAGTGGATGGCCGCGTCCACGTCCGATCCGCGGATCGACTTGATGAAGGCCGAGATCACATCATAGTGCTGGTCGCCGCCGCGATCGTAACGCACGGCGTAGACGTCAACCGCCGCTTCGACGTCGGCAAGCGTGAGGTGGTCCCCCACCACGGCGGCCTCGAGGATGGTGAGCGAGCGCCGCCCGTCGTTGCCGGCGAGCCGGACGATCTCGGCCACCGCCTCATCCTCAGCCCGTACCTTGCCACCGTACCCGCGCTCGTCGGTCAGCGCGCGGCGCACGAGGGTCTCGATGTCGGCGTCGGTAAGCGGGTGGAGGGTAAGCAGGAGTGAACGCGAGAGCAGCGGGGAGATGACGGAAAACGAGGGGTTTTCGGTGGTGGCGCCGATAAGGATCACCCAGCCGTTTTCCACCGCCGGCAGCAGCGCGTCCTGCTGGGTCTTGGAAAAGCGGTGGACCTCGTCCACAAACAGGACCGTGTCGGTGCCGTCGGTGACCAGGTGGTCGCGCGCCTCGGCGATGACGGCGCGCACTTCCTTCACGCCGGCCGAGACGGCCGAGATCTCCACGAAACGACGATTGCCCTGGCGCGCCACGAGGTAGGCCAAGGTGGTCTTGCCGATTCCGGGAGGGCCCCACAAGAACACCGAGCTGGGCGCGCCCCCGCGGTCCGGTTCGATCAGCCGACGCAACGGCTGGCCCGGCCCGAGCAGGTGGCTTTGGCCCACCACCTCATCGATCGTGCGCGGACGCATGCGCACGGCAAGCGGCGCGGAGGTATCGGCCGGAGTACCGTCCTCGCTCATCGATTGGGAGTCAAACAGATCCATTCCTTCAGCATATCTCCCGCCTCCGACAAACTTGCGCACGCCCGAGCGCGGACGGCGAACTCGAGTGACTGGCGCGGGCGAAGATTGGCATAATAGAGGCACATGGGAAGGTGAGATTATGTTTGATCGGATCGGCCACGCCATCGCGCGCAGACCACACTTCTTCGTCCTCGGTTGGGTCCTTCTCCTGGTCCTCGGCGCCACCTCGGCGCTGTGGGGATTCGGCCAGGGCAACCTGTTCGCGCGGATGCAGTCGTCGGAGTCAATGGTGCCGAATACCGAATCCGACATCGTCATTCAGAAAACGAACGCGGACACGGCCCCCGATTCCTCCGTTATCGTGGTCCAGGGCGTCGACGCCGCCGACGTCTCCACGCAGATCGCCGACTTCCGCGAGCAGCTGACCTCCATTTCCGGTGTCACCGACGTCGTCGACCCCCTCTCGGTTGAGGAACAGTTCACCGAGGGCATCCAGAGGGCCACCGACGACGCCGTCGCCCAGGCCCTCGAGCAGAACCAGGCCACGATCGACCGCGCGGTTCAGCAGGCCCTTGCCCAGGCCGAGCCGCAGATCCAGCAGGCCGTGGACGGGGCGGTGGCCCAGTTCTCCCAGCAGTACCCAGGCGCGCCCACCGACGAGGTGGCCGCCCAGACCCGCGCGCAGGCGAGCGCCCAGGTGGAGCAACAGGCCAGGGAGACCGCCACCGCCCAGATAGAGCAAGGTGCGCGGCAGGCCGTGGCCGAGGAGATGGCGAAGCAGGACAACCCGGCCGACGCCCTGCGCAAGGACGGCGGCTTCGTGGTGAGCGTGGAGGCCGCGGAGGATTCCTCCCCCACCGACGACGTGCTCGCCGCCACCGCCACCTTCGAAAAAGAGATCCAGAAGGTCAACCCGGACGCGCACGCCGACGTCAGCTCCTCGGCCGTTTTCGAGAGCGCGATCATGGAGGTGGTCAAGTCTGACCTCATCACCGGCGAGGCGGTGGGCCTGCCGATCGCGCTCTTCCTCCTCGTGGTCGTCTTCGGCGGCCTGATCGCCGCCGGCATGCCACTCATCGGCGCACTGACCTCGATCGCCACGGGCATGGGGTTGCTGTGGGTGCTGACCCACGTCACGAACGTCGATTCTTTCGTACTCAACATCATCTCCGTGATCGGCATGGCCCTCTCGATCGACTACGGCCTGCTCATCGTCTCCCGCTACCGCGAGGAGGTCACCGAGCAGCTCGAGCGGCGCGGGCTTGACCCGCACGCGCTTCCCGACGATGTCTCGGGAGTGGTCACGGACGCCGTCGCCGCCACGGTGGCCACGGCCGGCCGCACCGTCTCCTTCTCCGCCCTCACCATCGCCTTCGCGATCTCCGGCCTGGCCGTCATGGAGGCGCCTATGCTGAAGATGATCGCGATCGGAGGCATCATCGTCACCATCCTCGCGGTCTCCACGGCCGTGCTCATGGTGCCAGCCATGATTACGTTGCTCGGCCGCCGGCTCGTGCGCCCCTCGTGGCTCTCGGGCGTGCCCGTCTTCCGCACGATCGTGAAGAAGGTGGGCGACACGGCCTCCGACGAGGGCACCTTCTCGCGCCTGGCGAAGTGGGTCCACCGCCGTCCGTGGCCGATCCTCATCACGGTCACCGCAATCCTCGTGCTCATGGTGATGCCGGTTCGCGACCTCACGATGCGCTCGAACTTCATGGAATATATCCCCGAGCACACGAGCGCCGCCCGCGCCTACGACGGCATGCAGGACTACGAGATCCTCGCCGCCCCCTCCATCACCGTCATCGCCGACACGAGCCCGGACGACGCCGCCAACCTTATCGATCGCATCGAGCAGATCGACGGGGTGGACTGGGTGGCCCCCGCCGAAGCGATGAACGATGGCGAAACCCTCATCAAGTTCCATATGGACGCTCCCGACCAGGTGGGCCCCGAGGTCACCAACGCGGTCAAGGAGCTGCGCGCCTACGACGCCGGCTACGACACGTACGTCGGAGGCGCGGCCGCCCTCCAGCTCGACTTCACGAACTCGATCAAGGACGGCGCGCCCATCGCGGTGACGATCGTGGCGATCGCGGTGCTCATCTTGCTCTTCCTCATGACCGGCTCGGTCATCGCACCGATCAAGGCCCTTGTCATCAACACGCTCTCACTGTTTGCCGGCATGGGCGCCACGGTCTTCGTCTTCGAGCACGGCCTGCTGGGCCTGCCGCAGTCGGTGGGCCTGGAGACCTTCGTGGTCGCCGCCTCCATCGCCTTCGGCCTGGGCCTGGCCATGGATTACGAGGTCTTCCTCATCGCCCGTATCAAGGAATACTGGGACGCGGGTCACGACAACGACACGGCGGTTGAGATGGGCCTGCAGCGCTCCGGGCGCATCATCACCTCGGCTGCCGCGATCATCGTGGCCGTGTTTGTCGGCTTTATCTTCGGCGACATGCTGGCGATCAAACAGGTGGGCGTGGCGCTGGCAATGATTGTCATCATCGACGCCTCCCTCGTGCGCATGCTCCTCGTGCCGGCCACCATGACGCTACTCGGCAAGTGGAACTGGTGGGCGCCCGCGCCGCTGAAGAAGGTCTACGAGAAGTTCAAGATCGTCCACTGAGGTCGATCTTGGACAGCTCCGTGGGCGTGGCGCAGTAGACGGCGCCGTTTTGCCAGCAGCTGGCCTCGATCACGCGCTCGCCGGTAACGATGTCGAATGTCGCCACCACCGATCCCGAGCCGGTGCCCGCCACGGACACGTAGGGGTAGTCGAGCACGGAGAGCTGGAGGGTTTCGGGCCGGATCGCATCGAAGCGGAGCATCTGCCCGCCCACGATCAGCGCCTCGACGTCGGCGTAGCCGGGGGCCACGGAGTCGGTAAGGGCCTGCTCGAAACCGACCACTCGGGCGTCGTCGAACACAAAGGCGCGGGAGGTATCGAGTGCGTTGGCCTCCTCCACGATCTGCTCGAGCGTGGCGAGCGTCCACCGCGGGCTGAGGTTCATCGTCAGCGCGGGCGTGGCCTCGAGGCGCGCGGTCTCGTTGCCGTCCAAGTCGAAAAGCGTGAGCACGGTCGGCTCGACGTCGCTGACGGTGATCTGCCCGGCCTCGACGACGACGAAGCCGTCGGCCAGCGGTCGTGCGATCGAGGCGATTCCAGCGGGGTTGAGCCACGGGGAGTCGGCGTCGAGCACGCCCACGTCGAGGAGGCGCTGGAGGGGCTCGGGATAGGAATCGGCGCGCTCGACAGGCGTGCCGTCCGGCAAATAAGAAGTACGCCCCTCGTAGCGAGCGAGCACTTCCCCGCCGAGCTGGTCGATCGGGGCGTCGGCGTCGGCCTCGATGAGCACGACGCCGTCCGCGTCGCCGCGCGCGTAGTAGGCCTTGTCCCCCGCCTGGGCGATGAAGGCTAGGTCGGGCCGGGCGACCGCCTGCCCGTCGCGGCCTACGAAGATCTGGGTGCCGGCCACGCACATCGCGCCCGCGCCGGCAGCAACGCACGATTCGGCCTCGTCGGCGAGCGTCACGCTCCACAGCTGCGTGCCGGAGGTGTCGTAGCCCTCAATGGCCTGCCCGCGGGGGATGACGACGACGTCGCCCAGGTCGGCGAACTGCACGTTGTACAGCCCGCCCACGGGGATCGACCACAGGGCGTCCGCGCCGCCGACCGAGCAGCCGGCAAGCGCGAGGACCACCGCGAGCCCGAGGGGGCTGCGCATCAGCCGAGCGCTCACGTGCCCCTCAGTTCTTCAAACGGCTCGGCGCGCCCGGAGATAATCGCACCGTCGTGGGTGATGCCGAGCCGGGTATAGAGCCGCATCGCGCCCTCGTTCCAGGCCCACACGCCAAACCGAATGAACGCACCGCGTTCGAGGGCGGCATTGACGGCTCCCACCATCGTCGCTCCCCCATACCCGTTACCCCGGTAGTCGGGGACGGTGCCAAGCCCGTGGAAACCTATCCCCTCCCCGACCTTCTCTGCGCCCATGACGGTGGCGATATTGCCATCGGGGGCGCGCAGGAAGAACCAGTCGAGGTGGTCAAGCTCGCCCACGGCGTCGGAAATCGGGTTGGAGGCAAGCAGGGCGGCGCGAATCTCCTCGCGCACGCCGTCCATCTGGGCGCTGCCCGCAGCACAAAACTCCACGCGATCGCAGTGCTCCACCGGCGCGAGGGGGCGGTCGGCCCAGAAGAAGTCCCAGGCGTGCCCCCAGTTCGGGCCGAAGTGCTCGCGCAGGGGCTCGTCGAGCGCGCCGTAGACCTCGCGGTTGATCATTGTGCGCGCAGGAATAACCCCGCGGCCTGCGAGGTCGGTCAGGGCCGGGATGGCCGACCCGGGCTCACCGTACGCGATGAGCGTGGGGCCGGCCTCCCCGCCAAGTAGCACCAGGCCGAGGCCGGGAGATTCCTCGCGTTCGAGGACCTCCCCGCCCCAAGCGTTCAGGCGCCAAAAAGCCGCTGACGCTCCGAGCATCTACTCGGCGTCGGCCTTCTCGGCCTCGCCCTTGTCGGCGTCCTTCTTGGCCTTGGGCTTGGCGTCCACACCGGCCTCCTTGCGCTGCTGCACGGTGATCGGCGCCGGGGCATCCGTGAGCGGGTCCCAGCCGTTGCCGATCTTGGGGAAGGCAATGACGTCGCGAATCGACTTCGCGCCCACGAGCAGAGAGACGATGCGGTCCCAGCCGAAGGCGATGCCGCCGTGCGGCGGGGCACCGTACTTGAAGGCTTCGAGCAGGAAGCCGAACTGCTTGTTCGCGGTCTCCTCGTCGATGCCCATGACGTTGAACACGCGCTCCTGGACGTCGGCGCGGTGGATACGGATCGAGCCGCCGCCGATTTCGTTGCCATTGCACACGATGTCGTAGGCGTAGGCCAGGGCATTGCCCGGGTCCTGGTCGAAGGAGTCGAGCCACTCGGGCTTGGGCGAGGTGAAGGCGTGGTGGACCGCCGTCCACTTGCCGCCACCAACAGCGACGTCGCCCTCCGCCTCGGCGTCGGCGGTGGGCTTGAACAGCGGCGCGTCGACCACCCACACGAACGCCCAGGCGTTGTCGTCGATGAGGCCGCAGCGCTTGCCGATCTCGAGGCGGGCGGCCCCGAGCAGGTCGCGCGAGGCGGCCGGCTTGCCGGCGGCGAAGAAGATGCAATCGCCTGGCTTGGCGCCGGTGGCCTCGGCCAGGCCCTCGCGCTCGGCGTCGGAAATGTTCTTCGACACCGGACCGCCCAGGGTCCCGTCCTCGGAGATGGTGACGTAGGCCAGGCCCTTGGCGCCGCGCGCCTTCGCCCACTCCTGCCACTTGTCGAACGTGCGGCGCGGCTGGGAGGCGCCACCGGGCATGACGACTGCGCCCACGTATTCGTTTTGGAATACGCGGAACGGGGTGTCCTTGAAGTACTCGGTGAGGTCCACGAGCTCCTGGCCAAAGCGCAAGTCCGGCTTGTCAGAACCGAAGCGTTCCATGGCCTCCTTGTACGGCATGCGCGGGATCGGCGTCGTGAGATCGTAGCCAATCAGCGCCCAGATCTCCTTGAGCACGTCCTCAGCCACCGCGATGACGTCGTCCTGGTTGACGAACGACATCTCGACGTCGAGCTGGGTGAACTCGGGCTGGCGGTCAGCGCGGAAGTCTTCGTCACGGTAGCAGCGGGCGATCTGGTAGTAGCGCTCCATGCCGGCCACCATGAGCAGCTGCTTGAACAGCTGGGGCGACTGCGGCAGGGCGTACCACGAGCCCGGCGCGAGGCGGGCCGGCACGATGAAGTCGCGCGCGCCCTCGGGCGTGGAGCGCGTCAGGGTCGGGGTCTCGATCTCCACGAAGTCGTGGCCGTCCAGCACGCGGCGGGCAGCCTGGGAGACCTTCGCGCGCAGACGGATGGCCTTCTGCTCATACGAGCGGCGCAGGTCGAGGTAGCGGAACTTCAGGCGGGTCTCCTCGTTAACAGAGCCCGCGTCCTCGGCGTGATCCGAGATCTGGAACGGGAGCGGCGCGGAGGGGTTGAGGATCTCGACCTCGATGGCCTCCACCTCGACGTCACCCGTGGCGAGGTTCGCGTTCGCGTTGCCCTCGGGGCGCTCCATGACGGTGCCGGTCACCTTGACCACGAACTCGGAGCGCAGCTCGTGTGCGACCTCCTCGCGGACCGTGACCTGGGCGATTCCAGAGGCGTCACGCAGATCAAGGAAGGCGATCCCTCCGTGGTCACGACGCCGATCGATCCAGCCCGCCAGAGTGACGGTGCTGCCGATGTCTTCTTTTCGCAGGGATCCTGCCATCCGGGTACGAATCACGTATACCTCTTTCAATTGTGGTCTCACCCGCGAGACGGGCGGGTGATGTCCTCCCGCGAGACGGGCGGGGAACACGTGGAAAACTCTACGCCGAAGCGGGCTAAGATCACACCTGGCGAGGCGTGCCGTTTCCAACATTGGATCTTACGATCGTGGTGTGAGACAAGCACGAAAGAAGCAGCGAATTAGTCGGAGCCTTGAGCAGTGGCTGGTGATCCTCGCAGTGAGTCTCATCAGCCTGGTCGCCTTCGAGGCCCTCGCCGTGGCAACTGCCATGCCCTACGTGGTCGACATCCTTGATGGGCGCAACCTCTACGCTCTCGCCTCGGGCGTCACGCTCGCCACCCAGCTCATCACCACCGCCTTCGCCGGGCCGTGGTGTGACGCGAAGGGACCGAAAGTTTCCCTGTACACGGGCCTGGCCCTCTTCACCGGCGGGCTGATCGTGGCCACGCTCGCGCCGTCGGTGGAAATCATCGTGCTCGGGCGTGCGATTCAGGGATTGGGCGGAGGCCTCATCGTGGTTCCGCTCTACGTCTTCGTCGGCAACTATGTGGAGCCTGCGCGCCAGCCGCGCATCTTTTCCTCCTTCGCCGCCGCGTGGGTCTTGCCCTCCCTGGTGGGCCCGCTGGTGGCCGGCTTCTTTGTCGAACACCTCAACTGGCGCCTCGTCTTCGGCATCGTGCCCGTGCTCCTCATCCTCAGCGCGCCGGTCATCCTCAAGCAGTTCGGCCGGTTCCCGGACCTGCACGAACACCAGCCGGTCTCCGGCTACAAGCGCACCGTGGCTTTCTCCTCCACGGCCGGCGTGGTGATCCTCGGCATCCAGCTACTCTCCGGACTCAGCGCCGAGGAATTCGACGCAAAGGCGATCGCGATGGTCATCGGTCTGTCGGCCCTCGTGCTGTTCCTCGCCCGCCCGCTCCTGCCGCGGGCCACGTTCCGTGCTCGGCGCGGCCTGCCCGCCACCGTCCTGCTGCGCCTGGCGATCAACGGCACCTACATCGCGGTGGAGGTCTTCCTCCCGCTCATGCTTAAGGAGGTCCATGGCTGGTCCGCAACCCAGGCCGGCATGATCATGACCTTCGGCTCGGTGACCTGGGCGATCGGCTCGTGGGTGAGCGGGCGCGTGACGGACGAACGCTACCGGGCGGCGGCGCCCGTCGTCGGCACGCTCGTCCAGGCCTTCGGCACGGCGGCCACCATCACGGCCGCATCCGCATCGGTGCCCGGAGCTACGGCCCTCATCGGCTGGCTCGTGGCCGGCTTCGGCATTGGGCTGGTCTACCCCGCTCTCACGGTCCACGCCCTTGCACTGACCCCGCCCGAGCGGCACGGGCGCACATCGGCCTCCCTGTCGATCGCCGACACGCTCGGCTCAGCACTGTTCGTGGCCTGGTGCGGCATCATCTACGCCCTCACCCTCCCCCAGGGCCACGCGGCCTTCGTGTGGGTGATCGGCACGATGACCGCGATCTTGGCGGTGGGCGTGTGGGTGGGCTCTCGGGTGCTAGATGTCACCCCTGCGTCGCTGTCGGCCACCACCTCCGAACACTAGACTGATGGCGGCGCACTCGCGCCGCGCCGCCGCGTTTTATCCGGCCTGGCTTTCGCACTCTTAGGTACTTATGACGTCATTTTCTGGGCTCAACCTGCCCGCACACATCCTGTCCGCCATCTCCGACATGGGCTACGTCCAGCCCACCCCGATCCAGGCCGAGGCCATTCCACCCCTCCTCAAGGGGCGCGACGTCGTCGGCGTGGCCCAGACGGGCACCGGCAAGACGGCGGCCTTCGCCCTGCCGATGCTCACCCATGTCGATCCTGACCTACCCAAGGTCCAGGCCCTCGTGCTCGCCCCCACGCGCGAGCTCGCCATGCAAGGCGCCGACGCGATAGACAAGTTTGCCTCCACTACCACGGGCCTGGACGTCGTGGCCGTCTATGGCGGCTCGTCCTACGTGCCACAGATCGGCGCGCTGAAGGACGGAGCGCAGGTGGTGGTCGGCACGCCGGGGCGCGTTATGGACCTCATTGACAAGGGCGCGCTCAAGCTCGATTCCGTTCGCTACTTCGTTCTCGACGAGGCCGATGAGATGCTGCGCATGGGCTTTGCCGAGGACGTGGAGAAGATCGCCTCCGGGCTGCCCGAGGAGCGCATCACGGCGCTGTTCTCGGCCACGATGCCCACGCCGATCCGCCGCGTGGCCGAGACACACATGACTGACCCAGTGGAGGTCACGGTGGCTCCCCCGGCATCCACGATCGAGACGATCCACCAGACCTATGCGGTGGTGCCCTCGCGCCACAAGATCGGCGCTCTTGCCCGCGTGCTTGCCACGACGCCGGCCGACGCCGCCCTCGTCTTCGTCCGCACCCGCGCCACTGCCGAGGAACTCGCCATCGAGCTATCCACCCGCGGCGTGCAAGCCGCAACCCTCTCCGGTGACGTGCAGCAGCGCGACCGGGAGAAGCTTGTCGATCGCCTGCGCACCGGCACGCTCGACGTGCTGGTAGCCACCGACGTCGCCGCCCGCGGGCTCGACGTGGAGCGCATCGGGTTGGTGGTCAACTTCGACGTGCCGCGCGAGGTCGACACCTACGTCCACCGCATCGGCCGCACTGGGCGCGCCGGGCGCGAGGGCACGTCGCTGACCTTCGTCACGCCCAAGGAGCGTAGCCGCCTGCGTCGCATCGAGCACATCACCGGCGCTCACATGGAGCAGGTAGAGCTGCCCACCCCGGCCGAGGTGTCCGGTCTGCGCGCCCGCCGGCTCATGGCCGAGGCCAAGGATCGCTACGAAGTGGGCCGCCTGTCGGTCTACCGCGACGTCATTGCCGAGTTCCGTGCCGAGCAGGTAGACGCCGAGCACCCGCTTTCTCCGGAGGACCTCATCGCCGCGCTGCTGGCAATCGGAGTGCGCGACCCGGGCCCGCAGTCCGACGACGAGCCCGAGCGCCTCACCGCCCGCTTCGAAGGCGAGGACCGGAAGGGGCGCAAGGATCGCAAAGAGCGCCCGGCACGCCAGGGTCGCGAGGGCCGGAAGAACAAGCCGAAGACCTTCGAGGGCGAAGGCACGATGTACCGCGTGGAGGTTGGGCGCCGCGACGGCGTCTCCCCCGGCGCGATCGTGGGTGCGCTCACGAACGAGGGCGGCCTCAACGGATCCCAGCTGGGCCGAATCGACATCTACCCCACGTTCTCGCTCGTCCAGATCGACCGCGAGATCGACCGCGACACCCAGCGCCGTATCGCCAAGGCGCGCGTGTCCGGGCGTGACCTCAACATCTCCAAGGACTCCGGCCCGGGTATGCGCGGCCGGGACCGCGCTCAGCGCCGGCCGCGCCACTTCCGCTAGGCGCTCGACTTCGTCAGCCCGCCCAGGAGTTCCTGGAGATGGGCGTAGGCCGAGCGCTCCTCGTCCAGCACGGCAAGCTCGGCGCGGGCCTTGTCTGCGAAGGCGACGTCGATGCGCGCACCTACGCGCTGGCGCATGCGGCGAGCTCCGTGCCCGGCGAGCACCCGCCCGATTGCGGCCAGGAGCCAGCCGGCAAGAAGCCCGCCGGCGAGCATGAGCGTGGGTAGCGGGAAGATCCCCCACCCGGGCGGCTCGCTGAGGCGCAGCTGGAGCGAATCAGCGAACGCGAGCCCGAGCAGCCACACGCCGCCGGCGATCGCGGCCGCCAGCGCCAGCCACTGCAACAGATTCATGAGCAGCCACCACGCGGGCCGACGGCGGGCTTCGACGTCCACCCCGGAGAGCGCGGTGTCGAGTCCGCCGATGAGCCGCTCGGCGCGCTCGCCCAACTCCTCGCGGGTCTGGTGTGCCCACGCGGCGGGCATGTGTGCTGTCGAGGCTTCCACATATTCGCGGATTTTGCCGCGGGCCACCGCCGCCTGCGACGGCGAAACGTACGCTACCACGTCCAAGACCCCGCCCGTGTCGAGGCGCAGGCGCTTGAGCGGATCGATCCCGCGCCGGGCCAGCCAGCGCGTGACGGGCCAGCCGGTGGCCTGCCTCGCCCGCCGCTCGTAGGAGTCAGCTGATGCCTTCGCCACCACGCGCGAGCCCGCCGCCACGGCGAGCGCCGAGGCAACAGGTTCGAAGGGGACGTCGGCGGCCGTTGTCGCGGGCCGCCCGCCGTCGGCATGAATGCGCCCGAGCATGTTGCGCGACTCGGTGCGGATGTCCGCCGCGAGCTTTTTCTCCGCCGCCGCGCGCTCGGCCACGATGTCGTCAATCCTTGCCCGTAGCGCGTCCACGCCCCGGCCCGTCGTCGCGGACACCGGGAGCACCGGGACCTCGAGCCCGTCGGCGCGCAGGAGGCGGCGAGTGTCGGCCAGGACGTCGGCGAGCGTGGCCTCGTCCAGCCTATCGACCTGGTTGAGCACCACAATCGTTGTGGCCGCGTGCTCGGCGAGCTCGGCCAGGTAGTCTTCGTGGACCACGGCGTCGGCGTACTTTTGCGGGTCGAGCACCCACACGACGACGTCGACCAGCTCGGTCAGCCGGTGGGCCGCTTCGCGGTGATCGAAGTTTGTGGAATCGACGTCGGGAAGATCGATGAGCACGGCCGCGCCCGCGTCGGTAAGCGGGGCTTCGTGGCGCTCGGTGATGCCGAGCCAGTCGAGGATCTCGGCGGCCGGCGTATTCGTGACGGCCACGGGCTGGGCGGTGGTGGGCCGGATCGCGCTCGCGCGCGTCACCGGGCGCCCCACGATCGCGTTGACCAGCGAGGACTTGCCCGCCCCCGTGGGGCCGGCAACCGAGATGACGGTGGCGTCGGTGGTCAACGACCGGCGTTGAACTGCGCGGTCGAGCACCAGCGCGGCCTCGCCCACCGCGCCAGGGACCTTCGCCTGCGCGATCTCGACAGCCGCGTGGAGGTCTCCGATCGACTCAGTCAGGCTCATAGGTTCCTCCCGTCGGCAATCTTCGCCTCGGTTAAAGCCCGAAGCTGGCGCGCGTAGTCGTCGCGGATCTGGCGGCTGAGGCCCAGCTCGTCGATGACACCCTGCCATGCCGCTCGGTCCGCCCCGAGGAACTCCCGCACGCGCGCGTCCAGGTCCTCGCGCGCCTCCTTTGCCATCCGGCGCACGGCCTCGTCGCCGAAAACAGCTTCGAGCACGCGCTGTGCCACGACAGCGGTGCCGCCCGCCACAGCGATCTCCCCGCCGATCAGCCCCCCGGTGGAGGCGAAGACGACGATGATGAGGGCAACCCCCACGGCGTTGATTGAGAAGGCGAGCGCCCGGGCCGTCAGCCGCTTGGACTCGCCCTCATTACGGATGAGCGCGATGAGGGCGGCCTGCCATTCGCGCACGAGCCGCTCGGCGGCCTCCCGCCGCTCCGCCTCCCCGCGTAGGCGCTCCTTCGCGCGTTCCACCAGCGGCCCGGCGATCCCGGCGCGCCACGCGTCCCTGATGTGGGCGTTAGCAGCGTCGGCCTCGGCAAGGAGCAGTGCCAGCACGTTGTCCTCGAGCGCCTCCTCCACGGTGGAGGTATCCACGCTCGCCTTGAAGAAGCCCGTGATGCGGTCGCGCAGCGAGGACACGCCCTTCTCAAGCTTTCGGGCCCATTCGCCGGTGCCCACCACGTCCTGCCAGCGCGAGAGCACCTCGCCGCGCAGCAACGAGCCGTCCGAGGCCTGGCGGCGCAGCGCGTCCTCCGCGCGGTCAAAGGCCGCGTTGATGTCCCAGCGCAGGGAATCCGCGCCCGCGAGCTGCTCGTCGTAGCCGGCCAGGATGTCAGAGGCGGTGTGAAGGAGCTTGTCCACCGTGCCCGTCAGGGTCTGACGCGCCACCGAGGCCCGCACCTGCGCATCGGAGGCCAGGCCCTCGAGCCACCCACGGATCGGAGCGACGTCGGCGGCGGCAACCATCCCGTCCTGCAGCTTCTGTTCGGACAGGACGAAAAGCGGCGCGTGGTCGAGCCCGCGCTCGCCGAGCATCCGGTCCAGGTCCGGGCGCACCTGCGCCCCCGTCCCCGGTGGCACGCGGTTGAGCACGATACCGACGACGACGTTGCGCTCGGCCGCCTCATCGAGCATCGCCCACGGGATCGCATCCGCATATCGGGCGGCGGTGGTGACGAAAACCCACAGGTCGGCGGCGGCCAGGAACTGCGCCGCGAGGTGGCGGTTTTCCACCACCACCGAGTCAATATCCGGCGAATCAAGGAGCGCCATCCCGCGCGGGATCAGGTCAGTGGCACGGATCTCGAGCTCGTCGCCCTTCTCGCCCGCAGAATCGAGGTCCGCGGGGCCGTGCGAGATGACGCGGGCCAGGTGGGGGAAGATGCGCTGATCCGTAAACCAGTGTGCGTCTTCGGGGTGATGCAACAGGAGCGGCCGGCGCGTCGTGGGCCGGATCGCGGAGGCCAGTGCCACCTCTTCACCCAGCATCGAATTGATGAGGGTGGACTTTCCGGCGCCCGTGGAACCTCCGAAGACGGCCAGCAGCGGGGCCTCGAGCGTCTCGTAGCGCGGGATGACGTAGTCATCGAGCTGGTTGATCGCATCCGCATACAGCGACAGGCTATCCTCGCTCCCCGCCATTGCCAACGGAAAAACGAGTGCGTCGAGGCTCTCGCGGAACGGACGCACTTCGGCCGCTACCCGCGAGGGCAGCTGGGGAAAGTCATTCATCGCTCCCCCGAAGCTCGGGAGTAAGGTCGCTGGCCGGCGGGACCCACTGCGCGGCGTCAGCAACCACCTGCTCGCCGGAGCGGATGTCCTTGACCTGCTCGCCGTCGTCGGTGGAGAACCACACGAAGGGGATGCCGCGTCGATCGGCGTAGCGAATCTGCTTGCCGAACTTCGCCGAGTTCGGCGAGACCTCGGCCGCGACCCCGCGCCCCCGAAGCTGCTGAGCCGTCTTTTCGGCGTGGCGGCGCTCGCCCTCGTCGTTGACCGCCACGAGCACGGCGGTGGGCACCTTGCGCGTGGGCGTGACCAGTTCCCGGCCGATGACGCGGGCGAGGATGCGCGAGACGCCGATCGACAGGCCCACCCCCGGGTAGGTCTTCTTGCCGTCCGAGACCAGCGAATCGTAGCGGCCACCCGAGCATACCGAGCCCAGGTCCTCGTGCCCCTCGAGCACCGATTCGTAGACCGAGCCCGTGTAGTAGTCCAGGCCGCGGGCGATCTTCAGGTCCGCGCTCACCGAGCCCGGGATCAGGTCATTCGCTCCCTCGAGCAAGGCCACCAGCTCTTCGAGACCCTCGTCCAGTAGCTCGGATCGGCAGCCGAGGGCGAGGACGCGATCGGCCACGCCGGCGTCGTCGCCACGAATGCCCGCGAGTTCGAGCGCCAGGCGCGCCTGGTCCTCGCTCGCGCCAATCTCGCCCAGCATCTCAGCCACGACCTTCGGCCCCACCTTGTCGAGTTTGTCAAGGATGCGCAGGGTCTCCTCCACGTCTTCCAGCCCGATCGCCTGGTAGAAGCCCTGGGCGACCTTGCGGTTCGAGGCGAGGATCTTCACCCGCGGGATCGGGAGCTTGGACAGGGCGTCTACCATGACGAGCGGCAGCTCGATTTCGTGGTGGAAGGCCAGCGTGTCCTGCCCAACCACGTCGACGTCGGCCTGTAAAAACTCGCGGAAACGCCCGTCCTGGGGGCGCTCGCCACGCCAGACCTTCTGGATCTGGTAGCGGCGGAAGGGGAAGTCAAGGTGCCCGGCGTTTTCCAGCACGTAGCGCGACAGCGGGACCGTGAGGTCAAAGTGCAACCCGAGCTCGGAGTCCGCGCCCTGATCCTGCAGGCGGCGCAGGAGGTAGATCTCCTTCGACGTCTCGCCCTTCGACAGCAGGCGCTCCACCGGCTCCACCGCGCGGGTCTCCATGCCGGAGAACCCGTGCAGCTCAAACGTGGAGCGCAGGACGTCGATCATGTGCTGTTCGACGATGCGACCGGAGGGGAGCCATTCGGGAAAACCAGACAGAGGTGCAATTTTAGCCATGGGCCTATTCTTCCATCTTTCGGCCCCGAACTAAGAATCAGCCGCGCCCCAACACCGAATCAGCGCTAATCTAGCTCATCGCCGCGTGCAGGTAGGGGTTGTGGCGCACCTCGTGGAACATCGTGGTGGACGGGCCGTGGCCGGGGAAGACGGCGGTCTCGGGCTTGATCACCTGGACCAGCAGGCGCAGGCTGGCGGCCATCTTCTGCTCGTCACCGCCCGGCAGGTCCGTGCGACCCACTCCCCCGTTGAACAGCACGTCACCGGCCAGCATGATCGGCTCGACCTGGCCGGTGGACATCATCGCGCCCTCGCGGTCCGGGGCGGGATTGCCTTCGAGGAGGAAGACCGTGGAGCCCTCGGAGTGGCCGGGCGCCGGCAGCGCGCGGATCGAGATTCCCGGCACGATCTCGAAGGGCCCCGAAAACGCCTCGGCCGGTAGCACACGCAGGCCCTCGGGCTTGACCCAGGGCTGGGCGCCCATGCGCGAAAGGGCCAGGGCGCGGGACGGATCGACCGGCAGGTAGGCGGCCGGGTCGTCCATCCGGTACATGTCCGGGCCCGGGATGTAGACCGGAGCCGATCCCGCGACCGTCGCCACGTCCCACACGTGATCCGGGTGGCCGTGAGTGAGCAGAACGGCACCCAGGCTCAGCCCGCGCTTCTCGAGCGCGCCGGGCACCCAGGCGTGCGAGCCGGCGCCCGGGTCGACCACGAGCGCGGAGGACTGCGCGGCGAGGATGTAGGTGTTGGCCTGAAGGAACGTGTCACTGTTACGAAGGAAGTACATGTCTTCACGCTACCGTTAAGCCAACTTTGAGCGCATCTAAGATAACCAGAATGCGAAAAATGGACTATAAACCGCGTAGACTGTTCCACGACATACGCGAACGGTGTGGCACCGCCAACCCCGTCTACTGAGGAGAATCTCATGACCGAGTCCACGAACGAGTCCATGAACACAACCGAGGCACCGCAGGAAACGCCGATCCCGGCGCCCCGCCCGAAGCCGCAGGTGGCAGCCCCGGTTCCCGAGGTCGACGACGCGGCGGCAGCGGCGGCCGCCAAGTGGGGCCGCGTGGATGACGAAGGCAACGTGTGGCTGCGCTCCTCCGGTAACGACGCCGAACGCATCGTCGGCCAGTACACGATCGATGGCTCCGATAAGGACGCCCTCGGCCTGTACGTGCGCCGCTACCTCGACCTGGAAAACGAGGTAAGCCTGCTCGAGGCCCGCCTGGCCAACATTTCCCCCGAGGAAATTTCAGCTTCCATCAAGGCGCTGACCGAGCAGCTGCGCGAGCCCGCCGTCGTCGGCGACGTCGAAGCGCTCCGCAAGCGCGTGGAAAGCCTTGAGGGCGCCGCCGAAGAGCGCCGCGCCCAGGTCAAGGCCGAGCGCGAAGAGGCGAAGAAGGCCTCCGTTGCCGAGCGCACCGCGATCGTCGAGGCGGCCGAGGCGGTCGCCGCGCAGGACCCGGCGAACACGCACTGGAAGAATTCGCGCGCGGAGCTGACCAACCTGCTCGAGCAGTGGAAGTACGCCCAGCGCCACTCCCCGCGCATTGACCGCACCACGGAAGAAGAGCTGTGGAAGCGCTTCTCCTCGGCACGCACCACCTTTGACCGCCACCGCCGCCAGTTCTTCTCGCAACGCGATTCGGAGCGTAAGGAGATCACCGCGCGCAAGGAGGCCCTCATCGCACGCGCCGAGGCGATCGCGGACTCCACCGATTGGGGCCCTACCTCGGGCCAGTTCCGCGAGCTCATGAACGAGTGGAAGCGCGCAGGCCGCATGAACAAGCGTGAAGACGACGCGCTGTGGGAGCGCTTCAGCGCCGCCCAGAACCGCTTCTACGAGGCCCGCAACGCCTACAACGCCGAGATCGACGAGGAGTTCGCCGCCAACCGCGACCGCAAGCTCGAGCTACTGGCCGAGGCCGAGAAGCTCCTGCCGGTGACCGACATCGACTACGCCAAGGCGCAGATCCGCGCGATCGGCGAGCGCTGGGACGCCATCGGCCGCGTGCCGCGTGCTGACATGCAGCGCACTGAGGGCCGCATGCGTGACATCGAGACCCAGATCCGCGACGCCGAATCCGAGCAGTGGAAGAACTCCGACCCGGAGAAGGACGAGCGCTCCGCCGGCATGGCTGAACAGCTCCAGCACCTCATCGACGAGCTCGAGACCCAGATCGCCCAGGCCCGCGAGGCAGGGGATGAGAAGAAGGTCAAGGAGTACGAGGACGCCCTCGCCGCCCGCAAGGCATGGCTGAGCGCGGTCCAAGGCGACTAGGCCGAATGACGTGGAAGGCGCCGCCGGTTTTTCCGGCGGCGTTTTCTTTGTCCACAGGTGTGGGAAGACGCGCAGCGTCCCTCGCGCGACGTGATGGAATCACCCCATGACGCTCCACATCTATCAACCTCAGTCACTCGCCGAGCACCACGAGGCGCGCACCCTCGCCGGCGCCGGCCTCATGATCGACATCGGCGACATCGGCTACGTCGGGGTCGACCTGTGCAAGACGCCCGAATCACGCGCCCAGCTCCTTGCCATGCGCAAGCCGGGCAAGGCCTTCGTGCGCGAATCAGCCCTCTTCATCCACACCGGCTGGCACACGCCCCAGCTCCAAGAGCAGGTGGACGCCGTGCCGGCGTCGTCGATCCCGGGCACGGACCTGACCGAAGTGGGCGGCAAGTTCGTCACCACACTCGAGCGCACCGCGATCGACCTCATGGCCAACCGCGAAGACTCCGTCGAACTCCTGTGCCTGCTCGTGCGCGCCGGCACCAGTGTGGCGGCCATCGAACAGCGGGCCTACCAGCTCTCCACTCACGGCATCACGCGCGTGCGCGAGATCCTTACTCAGCTCCCCCGTGAGCTCGGACAGCCTCTCTCGCCGAGCCCGTAAGGCGGTAGGCGGCGTGCACGCCCTCGATCTTGCGTAGCTCGGTCAGCACCTGCTGCAGGTGGCGCGGGTCCGCCATCTCGAAGGTGAAGTTGAGCCGGGCCACTCGCTCGTTGGAGGTGTTCATCGAGCCGGTGAGCATGTTGATGTCGTGCTCTGATAGCGCACGCGTGACGTCCGCCAGCAGGCCCTTGCGGTCGAGCGCCTCGATCTGGACCTGGACGAGGAAGACGTTCGAGTCGGCGTCGTCGGCCCACGCGATGTCAATGAAACGCTCCGGCTCACGCTTGAGCGAACGCATGTTCGTGCAGTCCTTGCGATGCACCGAGATGCCACTGCCGCGCGTGATGAAGCCGACGATCTCGTCAGGCGGCACCGGCATACAACACTTGGCGAGCTTGACCAGCACGTCCGTGTCCTCGATATCTGAGACGATGACCGCCGACGACGCCGACCCGATCTGCTGGTGCTGGATGCGCGTGGGAGTGACCGCCTCGGCCATCGTCTCCTCCACGCCGGCGGTGCCGCCCTGGGAAGAAATGAGGCGACGCACCACGGTCTCCGGAGAGATCGTACCCTCCCCGATGCTGGCATACAGCTCGGTGACGTCTCGCTTGGACAGGTCCTGCGCCACGGCCTTGAGCGTCTCGTGTGACATGAGGCGCTGGACCGGCTCGTTCTTGCGGCGGATCGCGCGGGCCAGCTTGTCCTTGCCCTGCTCCACGGTCTCCTCGCGGCGCGACTTCGTAAACCACGCCTTGATCTTCGACCGCGCCCGCGGGGTGGCCACGAACTCCTGCCAGTCCTGGGACGGCCCGTAGTCCTCTGAGCGAGAGGTAATGATCTCTACCGTGTCGCCAGATTCGAGCCGGTGATCGAGGGTGACCAGCTTGTCATTAACCTTCGCCCCCACCGTGCGGTGACCGACCTCGGTGTGGACGGCGTAGGCAAAGTCTACCGGAGTCGAACCCGTGGGCAACTCCATGACCTCGCCCATCGGGGTGAAGACGTAGACCTGGCTGCCCGACATCTCGAAGCGCAGCGAGTCGAGGAACTCCTTCGGGTCCGCCGTCTCGCGCTGCCAATCCACCAGCTGGCGCAGCCACTCCAGCTGCGTGTCCGCCTGCGCGCTCGTATCCGCCTTCTCCGCGTTCGGGTTCTCCTTGTAACGCCAATGAGCGGCGACACCGAACTCGGCGCGCTTGTGCATCTCATACGTGCGGATCTGGATCTCCACCGTCTTGCCGCCCGGCCCGATCACGGTGGTGTGGATCGACTGGTAGAGGTTGAACTTCGGGGAAGCGATGTAGTCCTTGATGCGCCCCTGGACGGGGACGTAGAGCGAGTTGGCGATGCCGAGGGCCGTGTAGCAGTCCTGGATCTCCTCCACCAGCACGCGCACGCCGATGAGGTCGTAGATGTCCTCGAAATCGCGCCCGCGCAGGATCATCTTCTGATAGATCGAGTAGTAGTGCTTGGGCCGGCCCGAGATCGTGCAGCGGAGCTTGGCCTTGCCCAGCTCCCGCTCCAACTCGGCCTTCATTTGCGAGATGTAGCGTTCGCGCTCCGGCGCCCGGTCCTGGACCATTCGCTCGATCTCGGAGTAGACAGCCGGGTAGAGCTCCTTAAACGAGCGGTCCTCCAGCTCCCACTTGATCGAGTTCATACCCAGACGGTGGGCAAGCGGGGCGTAGATCTCCAAGGTCTCACGCGCCTTCTTCTGCGCCGAGCCCGGGCTCACATACTTCCACGTGCGCGCGTTGTGGAGCCGATCGCCCAGCTTGATAAGCAGCACGCGGATGTCCTTCGCCATCGCGATGACCATCTTGCGCACGGTCTCCGCCTGGGCGGCCTCGCCGTATTCGACCTTGTCGAGTTTCGTGACCCCGTCCACCAGCAACGCCACCGTGCAGCCGAAGTCGCGCGTGAGCTGCTTGAGCGAGTAGCTCGTGTCCTCCACCGTGTCATGCAGGAGCGCGGCCACCAGCGTGTCCTCATCCATCCCTAGCTCGGCCAAGATCGTGGACACTGCCACCGGGTGGGTGATGTAAGGTTCACCCGACTTTCGCATCTGGCCAGCGTGAGCGCGCTCGGCGGTTTCAAAGGCACGAATAATGCGCGCCTTATCCAGCTTGCGGTTGCCGATAGCGCGCATGAGTGGCTCGAGCAGGGTGGGCGTATCGCTCTTGCGCCCGAGCCAGGAAAGCCGCGAGCGTACCCGCGGTTCCTCTTCGTTGACCTTTGCATCCATGTGGGGATTATACGTCACCGTGATCAGCAATGACGAAGCCCCACATGGGCGCAGGCCTAGTAGCTGATGACCGACTCCACCGGGTAGTCGTAGCGCTCGGCCAGGTACTCACGCCCGCCGAGGTCAGCCAGCTCGAGCAGCACGCACAGGCCAGCAGGCTTGCCGCCCGCCTTCTCGATGAGGTGGAAGGCCGCGCCCGCCGTGCCACCGGTGGCGAGCACGTCGTCGATAACGAGCACGCGCATGCCGTCCTTCACCGTGAAGGGCTGCAGTTCCATGCGAGCCGACCCATACTCCAGGTCGTAATTCACGCCGACGACGGGGCCCGGCAGACGCCCGGCCTTACGCACGGTCAGCATGCCGATCCCGAGCTCGTGAGCGAGCGGGGCGCCGAGGATGAAGCCACGCGATTCGAGGCCCGCCACCGCGTCGCACTTGCCGCGGTAACGATCGGCCAGGATCTTGATGAGGGAGGCGAACGCTTCGCCGTCGGCAATCAGGGGCGTGATGTCACGGAAGAGGACACCACGCGCCGGGAAGTCCTCCACCTCGCGCACGTGGGACTTGACAAGTGCTACGGAGTCTTGAGGGAAGATAGCCTCAGTGCTCATCGCTTATTCCTTTTCTTTCGCTTCGGCTGGGACCGCTGGCCCTTATGGCCGCCGGAAACACGCTCGGTTACCACGGTACCCGCACTTTCCTTCTCATTGTCAGTTCTCTCGACGCCAATCTCCTCGCGCCGCGCAGTGACGCGGGCGGTGTGTGCCTTGATCTTCGGATCACGCTCAGCCAGCCACACCGCCAGCGGAGCCGCCAGGAACACCGAGGACAGGGCCGAGAGCACCATGCCCACGAACATGACCAGCGCCAGGTCGCGCAGCGTCTCCGCGCCCAGCCACCACACACCGACGATCAGCACCGAGATGACAGGCAGCCAGCCGGTGACCGAGGTGTTGAGCGAACGGATGAGGGTCTGGTTGATCGCCAGATTCGCTTCCTCCGCGTACGTCATCTGCGTCTGGTGCTCGAGCTCGGCCGTGTTCTCACGCACCTTGTCGAACACCACCACGGTATCGTAGAGCGAGTAGCCCATGATCGTCAGCAAGCCGATGATCGTGGCGGGCGCGATTTCGAAGCCTAAGATCCAGTAGATCCCGAGCGTGACTACGAAGTCGTGCAAGAGCGCGCCGATCGCGCCGACCGCGATGGTCCAAGACTTGAAGTAGATGATGAGGACCACCGAGATCAGCACCATGAAGATCACCATGGCTCGGATCGCCTGGGCCAGGATGTCCTGGCCCCACGAAGGGCCGATGTACGTAGACGTCACGTCCGCTTCCGGCACGTCGTAGGCTTCGGCCAGGCCGGCGCGCACCTCCTGGGTTTTCGTGTCGTCCAGCGACTCAGTCTGGACACGGATGGCCTCCTGGCCAACATCGGACACGCGCGGCACCGACGTCGACACCTTGCCGACGACGTCGTACGCCGGCTGGTGATCGAGGGTGGCCGTGCCCGAGACCGTGAACTGGGAGCCCCCGCGGAACTCGATACCGAGGTTCGGCTCGCGGATCGCAAACGACGCCAGCGAGAGAAGGACGGCGACGATCGCGATGCTAAACCACAGCTTGCGCTGCCCCACGATGTTGTAGGAACGCTTGCCCGTGTACAGGCCGTTACCAAAGGAGTACATCGACATTACTGGTCTCCTTCCTTCCGGCGCGCCTCTCGCCTCTGGCGAGCTCGCTGCTGGGCAAGCGATTCGCCGGTGAAACGGGCGTCGGGTATCTCGTAGTCGTGGATGACGGCGCCGTCGGCGGCCACCATCGCATCCTTGGGCTTGTTCTGCTTGCGCTCGGGCACCGTGCGCCCACGGTAGCGCGGAGTTGACTCAAGCTTCTTCGTGTCCATGCCCGAGCCGCGCTTGCCTTTCCCGAAGAACGCGGTGCGCGAAATCAGGGTCATGATCGGGTAGGTGAACATCATGACCACCACGAGGTCAAGCACCGTGGTCACGCCGAGTGTGAAGGCGAAGCCGCGCACCGAACCAACCGTGAGAAGGAAGAGCACCACCGAAGCGGTGAGGTTGACCAGGTCAGAGATGATGATCGTACGCTGGGCACGGTTCCAGCCGTGCTGAACCGCGCTGGCCACGGATCGGCCGTCACGGATCTCGTCACGGATGCGCTCGAAATAGACGATGAACGAATCCGCCGTCACGCCGATCGAAATGATGATACCGAGCACTCCCGCCATCGACAGGCGATAACCCATCGTCCACGACAGCAGGCTGATGATGAGGTAGGACAGGCCCGTGGAGGTGAGGATCGAGCCAATCGCCACCACGCCCAGGGCATGGTACTGCCAGATCATGTAGATGACGATGAGGACCAGGCCCACCAGGCCGGCGATGAGGCCCGAGCTCAGCTGCTCGGCGCCAAGGGTCGCGGAGATCTGTTCCTCGGACTGGACGTTGAACTGCAACGGCAGCGAGCCGAACTTCAGCTGGTTCGCCAGCGCCCCGGCCTCGTCCGCCGTGAAGCGGCCGGTAATCTGCGCCTGGCCGCCCGTGATCGGGTAGGACACGCGGGCCGAGGAAATGACGCGGCCATCGAGTACGGACGCGAACGAATTGCGCGGCTCCTTGAGCTCAGACAGGCGCGTGGTGACATCGCCAAAGATCTTCCCGCCCTCGGAATTGAAGGACATGTTGACTGCCCAGCCGCCCGTGGGCTGGCCCTGCTGGTTCGTGGCCGGCGACGACGACGCGCTGTCAAGCTGCGTGCCGTCCAGCTCCGAGGGGCCAAGGATGTACTTGGTGGTCGTATCCGGCTCGCAGGCAACGATCGCGGTGTCCGGGCTATCCGTCTTTTCCGCCGGGCGCGAATCGGGAACCGTGCAATCGAGCGTGTACGCGTCGTACATCACCTGCTCGGTGATCCAGTTCGTATCCGAGGCGTTTTCCGGCGTCTGCGCCGGCTCGGCCGACAGCTCCCCATCGCCGTCGACGTCGGCGAGCTTTCGGATCGCCTCATCGACCGCGGCCGCGTCCATCGTGGCCGGGTCAAGATCGCCCGCATTCTCCCCCAGCGCGGCGACGACCGACTGGGCATCCATCGGCGCGGGGTTCAGGATCGACAGCACCGGGCGCATGCGCAGCACGGCCGACGTGCGCACCAGGTCGAGCGTCTCCTTCGACGGCGTGCCCGGCAGAGCGACGATGATGTTCGAACCGCCCTGGGCCGTGATCTCGGCTTCAGCCACGCCCGTGGCGTCCACACGCTGGCGGATGACGTTGATTGCCTCGCGGATATCGGAGGCAGTCACCTCCGAGCCGTCGGTTGTGACCGGGGTAAGGATAATCTGGGTACCGCCCTCGAGGTCGAGTGCGAGATCCGGAGTGAATCTGGTCTTGTCGCCACTCAGGCTCCCTGCGATGAGGGAGCCCACGAGTGCGAGAACAAGGATAAAGAGGACGGTCAAGCGGCGCCACGGCTTCGGCGTCGGATCCTCCAGGTGGCTTGACGACACGTTAGTTCCTTTGAGCCTCGTCTTTACTTGTCGGTGTTGGAATCGTCGGAAAGGTCCGGGTCGGCCTCCTGGGAGTCGAGGAATGCCTCGACGTCCTCCGTCTCATCCTCTTCACTGTTGCCGAGTGGGATGTCCATCTGGGCCACGATGGCCGTGCGCAGCCACACCGTCTCATCTCCCGAGGGGGATTCGAGGGTTACAGCGTCACCATCAATGTCAACGATACGGCCGAAAAAGCCGGCCTGCGTCATGACGTTATTGCCCACCACGAGGGCTTCTTCGCGCTTGGCGAGTTGAGCCTTCTGCGCCTTCTTCGCGCCACGGTTCATCAGCCAGAAAAAACCGAGCATGACGACCGTGAGGATCACCAACTCAACGGGAATACCGGGCATCTTTTCTCCAATCGACCAAAGCGTTTGTTGCTTTGTGACAACCGTACAAGTCTACCCGCATTCACCCAGACGGTCGATGTTCTCCCGCCGTGGAGCGAGTCACGAAAACAGCGTCTCCTCCGGCGCCGCAAGGCCCAGGTGCTGGAAAGCGAGCGAGGTGGCCTGCCGCCCGCGCGGGGTGCGGATCATGAAACCCTGGCGCACCAGGTAGGGTTCGGCCACGGTCTCCACGGTCTCTGGCTCCTCGCCCACCGACACGGCGAGCGTGGACAGGCCCACGGGCTGGCCGCGGAAGCGAATGCACAGTACGTCGAGCACGGCGCGGTCCAGCCGGTCGAGTCCTTTCTTGTCCACCTCGAACACCTCGAGGGCGGCGCGCGCCGCGTCGAGATCCAGCACCCCGCTGCCGCGCACCTGCGCCCAATCCTGCACCCGGCGCAGCAGCCGATTGGCGATGCGGGGCGTGCCGCGCGAGCGCGAGGCGATCTCATGGGCCGCGTCCGCAGTGAGCTCGACGGCGAGCTTGCGCGCGTTGCGCTCCACGATGAGGGCGAGCTCGGGCACGGAGTAAAAATCGAGGTGCGCGGTGAACCCGAAGCGGTCACGTAGCGGGGCCGGCAACAGGCCCGATCGGGTGGTGGCTCCGACCACCGTGAACGGCGGCAGCGGCAACGGGATCGACGTGGCGCCCGGCCCCTTGCCAATCATCACGTCTACACGGAAATCCTCCATCGCCAGGTACAGCATCTCCTCGGCCGTGCGGGCAAGGCGGTGGATTTCGTCAATAAAGAGCACGTCCCCCTCGTTGAGGGAGGACAGGACGGCGGCGAGGTCACCTGCGTGCTGGATTGCCGGCCCGGAGGTCAACCGCAACGCGCCGTTGACCTCCGCGGCAATGATCATCGCCAGCGTGGTCTTGCCCAGGCCCGGCGGCCCGGCGAGCAACACGTGGTCGGCCGACTTGTTGCGCTGCACGGCCGCCTCGAGCACGAGCGAGAGCTGGTCACGCACGACCTCCTGGCCCACGAACTCCTCGAGGACCTTCGGGCGTAGTGCCGCCTCTTGGGCACGTTCGATATCGGTGGCGTCCGGATCCGTGTACTCGTTCACCGCTACCTCCGCTGCCCGAGGACCTGCAGGGACGCGCGCAGCAGCTGGGCGAGCGTGCCCGTGGGCGTGACCTTCAGCGCCTGGGCCAGTGCCGCCGCCGCGTCGCGCTCCTTCCAGCCCATGCCCACGAGCGCCGCGATCACGTCTTCCTCATGCGACGATGCCGACTCCGCCGGCTCCGCCCCGACGGCCGGGCCAAGCTTTCCAGCCAGCTCCAGCACCATCCGCTGGGCTGACTTCTTCCCCACCCCCGGAATGCGCACGAGGCTCGCCTCGTCCTTGCTTTCGATCGCGCGGAGAAGCTCATCGGGCGGCAACGTGGCCAGGATCGTCAGCGCCGACCGGGGGCCGATCCCCGTGACGGACCGCAGCACGTCGAACGTGACCCGCGCGTCGTCGTCGTGAAAACCGAAAAGGGACGACTCCCCCTCGCGCGAGGTGACCATCGCGATATGGACGAAGGCCTCCTCTCCCACGCGTAGCTGGGCGAGCGTGTCGGGGGTGGCAGAAAAAACGTAACCGACGCCGCTTGCCTCGATGACGGCCTCCGTGGCCGACGCGCGCAGGACCGGACCGCGCAAGGAAACAATCATGTACCCTCCGATTCGAACATATGTTTGATTATAGCCGTTCGTGATTGGCCGTGTCGACAGGGGCGCCGTGGCAGGTCAGCTACTTGGGCTCGACGGCGCCGTGCCTACGCGATAGTCGTTCGGCGTTGGCCCACATCCGCTGAGCCGGAGTGAGGTCTTTGCCCTCGACGCGCGGCAACATGCCGGCGCCGCCGTGCTGGGAGCGGTCCGGGTGGGTGGCTCCTCCACGCCAGGCATGACAAATCGCCACGGCGAGCGCATCCGCGGCGTCCTTCGGGCGCGGCGGGGCATCGAGGCGCAGGATCCGCTGGACCATGAGCTGGACCTGGGCCTTCTCGGCCCGGCCGTTGCCCGTCACGGCGGCCTTAACCTCCGACGGGGTGTGCATTCCGAGCGGCAACGATGCCTTCGCCGCCGCTAGCATCGCGATCCCTGCCACCTGGGCCGTGCCGGTCACGGAGCGCACGTTCTCCTGGGCGAAGACCCGCTCGATCGCCACCACCTCCGGCCGGTAGAGCCGGATTGCCTCCTCGATAGCATTCGAGATCATGAGCAGGCGCTGGTGGGGCGCTATTTCGGGCTTGGTGTGGGCGACGTCGACAGCGACGATTGTCACCTGCCTCCCCCGCGCATCGACCACGCCGATCCCGCAGCGCGTCATGCCGGGATCAACGCCCAGGACACGCACTCTTAGTCCTCTTCCTCCAGCTGCGCCGCGATCTCGGGCGAGATGTCGACGTTGGAGTAGACGTTCTGGATGTCGTCGAGGTCATCGATCGCGTCAATGAGCTTCATGACCTTGCGCGCCGTGTCCAGGTCCACGCCCACCTTCATCGAGGGCACGAACTGCACTTCGGCCGAGTTGTAGTCCACGCCCGCGCCCTGCAGGGCCTTGCGCACCTCAACCACGTCGTTCGGTTCGGACAGGATCTCGAAGGTTTCCCCGTAGTTGGTGATTTCCTCGGCGCCCGCGTCGAGAACGGCCATGAGCAGCTCGTCCTCGTCGTTGCCCTCGGCCGGCACCTCAACAACACCCTTGCGGGAGAACATGTAGGCAACCGAGCCCGGGTCGGCCAGCGTGCCGCCGTTGCGGGTCAGCGCCACGCGCACGTCGGACGCCGCACGGTTGCGGTTATCTGTGAGGCACTCAAGCAGGATCGCCACACCGCCGGGGCCGTAGCCTTCGTACATGATCGACTCGTAGTTGACGGCGTCCCCGCCCTCGCCCGAGCCGCGCTTGACGGCGCGGTTGATGTTATCGGCCGGCACGGAGTTCTTCTTGGCCTTTTGAATGGCGTCGTACAGGGTGGGGTTACCATCGGGGTCGCCGCCGCCCGAGCGCGCCGCGACTTCGATGTTCTTCACGAGGCGTGCGAACAGCTTGCCGCGTTTAGCATCGATCGCGGCCTTCTTGTGCTTCGTGGTTGCCCACTTGGAATGTCCTGACACGTATTCTTCCTTTCGACTCACGTACGCAGGTCATTGTACAACGCCCGCGCGTCTATTCTTCAACGGCGTGGATGAGCTCGCCGTCCCAGCCCGAGCGCCACCGTCGGGCCATCTGGACGAGCCCGACGGGGAAAACAAGCTCCCCGGACTCCTCCGCCGCGGCGAGCTCATCGAGGTCCCACCAGCGCATGTCGTCCAATAGTTCCAACTCCTGCTCGGTCAGGCGCGCGCCGGCCCGAGAGTCGATCCGCGCCTCCTCGGCTTCGTTCACGTGCAGGAGGAAAAAGAGCTCGTCCTGTTTGCGCGTGACGTAGTAGAAGCGGAAGGTCGAACGACGGTCGAGCACGGGCCCTTCCAGCCGCCCCGGCTCCACGCTCAGCCCGGTTTCCTCCGTGAGCTCGCGCGCCGCGCCCTCAGCCGGCGACTCACCTTCCATCAGCCCACCCCCGGGCGTGAACCACCAGCGGTAGTCGGGCCGGTCGATGTCGTGGCCGAGGATCATGAGGATCTGGCCGCGCGTGTTGAACACGACGCAGCGGCCCGCGCTGCGGTGCGGGAAGCCGTCGGCGTCGAGTGGCCACTCGCTCACGGTCTCACTCACGGTCGAGCCGGTCGTCAAGGTTGACCATCTGCGGCTCGGGCGCCCGGCCGTGCAGGTGGAGCAGGCGCACGAAGGCGTTACGCCGCACCCGGCGCGCCTGGGCAACGTGGTTGTTGTGGAAGCGGCGCGTCATCTGCACCGCGATCCGGGCGCGCTCCAGGCCCTCCAGCTCCGGCGGGGCGGAATCCAACTGGTCCACCGAGTGGCGCAGTGCACGGCTGAGCTCCGATTCGAGGCTGAGGCGGTCCGGCGCCTCGCCCGCGCGCCCGGTGAGCGCGCGCCCCTCGTCGTCGATGTCGATGGCGTCCAGGCCGTCGTCGACAATCGGGTAGGCGGCGGCCTCGATCGCCTCGGTGGCGAGGTCGGCCAGTACGATCGAGCTTGCCACGTCGAGTACGCCCGAGCGCGCCACGCGAAGGGCGGCCTGGGCCCGGTCGGCCAACGCGCGCTCGAGGGCCACGCGCGACTTCATGACGTTCTTGTGGACGCGGTCGAGCGAGCGGGCATAGAGGGTCGCCGCGATGACGGAGAGGATAAGGAGGCCAAGGATCACGAGGAGGACGGTCTTCCAGATCACGGCTCCACCTCGATCCTTGCCGTGCGGATCGCTGTCTCGTAGACGGACAGAATGTGGGAGGCCACGGTCCCCCAGTCGTAGCGCCAGGCGGCCTCGGAGGCGAGCGTGGCCACCCGCTCGCGCATCGGCCGATCGGCGAGCGCCCCGTTGACCACGCGTGCCAGGTCGCCCGGATCCTCGTTGCGGAAGTGCACGCCAAACTCCCCATCCGATAACACCGCGCGGAAGGCCGGGATGTCGGAGGCGACGACGAACGCGCCCGCGCTCATCGCCTCCACTAGGATGATGCCGAACGACTCCCCGCCCGTGTTGGGCGCAAGATAGGCATCCGCGCTGCCGAGCAAGAGCGCCTTGTCCTCATCGGAGACCGGGCCCAAGAATTCCACGGCCTGCGCGTCGGCGCCGAACATGCGCCGGGCCTCATCCTCATCGCCCTTGCCCGCCACGAGCATCCGCACGCCGGGATGCGCCGCGCGGATCTGGTCAAAGGCCTCGGCGACCACGGGCAGGCCCTTGCGCGGCTCGTCCAGCCGGCCAAGGAAGGCCAGCGTGGGCGCCTCGGGCGTGCCGGTGAAGCGCGGGTCAGGACCGTCGATCTGCAGGTCGGAGACGAACACGCCGTTGGGGATCACCCAGGCGTCCCCGCCCAGATGCTGGACGGCCGTGCGCCGGGCCTCCTCTGACACCGCGATGCGCGCCTGGATCTTATCCAGGATTGGCACGAGGAACGGGGAAGCGAGCGTCAGCATGCGCGAGTGGTCCATCGCCGTGTGGAAGGTGGAGACCACCGGACACTCGGCGCTCATGAGCGCCAGCATCGATACCGACGGGGTGAAGGGCTCGTGCACGTGGAGCACGTCGAAGTCGCCCTGCTTGAGCCACTTACGCACCTCGCGGTTCACCCGCGGCCCGAAGCTGAGGCGGGCCACCGAGCCGTTGTAGCGGACCGGGATCGCCGCGCCGACGGGGCACACGAACTCCTCCGCAGGCGTGTTCTCCGCCGGTGCAATGACCGACACCTCGTGTCCGCGCACGATGAGCTCCTTGGCAAGATCGCGGATGTGATATTGCACGCCCCCGTGCACGTCCCACGAATACCCGCAGGCAATTCCTATCTTCATGTGGTTTCCTTCGCCCTGGCCAGCCGCTCGGGGTCCAGGTCCTCGACGAATACCTTTTGAAGCATATGCCAATCCGTCACGTGCCTGGCAAGCAACGGCCCCACCTGGTCCAGCCACTCCTGGTTCATCCGCAAGATGTCGGCCTCGCGCTCCTCCGCGCTCGCCTCCGGGCCGACGCCGGCGCTGATCGGCTCGCCGAAGATGATCTTGATACCGTAGCGGCTCCCGGAGCGGCGCACCCGTTCGGCGTCGTGGCCGAAATCGTCGGTGACGATGGTGATCGGCCACATGGGCTCTCCCGTGCGCTGGGCAAGCAGGGCCGAGCCGACCGCCACGCGCACCGGCTTGCCCGTCAGATTCACCTGAACACCGGAGGCCGACAGGTCGCGGTCGCACAGGAGCGTGACGATCACCGACTCCTCGCGCATCGAGCGCTCGAGGCTCGCAATCGCCCCGCCGCCGGTCTGGTAGATGGTCAACCCGATCGAGCGGCGGAAATCGAGGAACTGGTCCGCGAGTTCGGGCGGATTGAGCTTCTCTGCAATCGAGTGCACCGGCGCGAGGTGCTTCGTGGCCCAGGCCCCTGCCAGGTCCCAGTTGCCGGTGTGCAACAGCGCCGCCGACGCGGACCTCCCCGCCGCCAGGTGCTCCCGGAACGCCTCGACGTTCTCACAGCTCACGCGTGCGTCGATCTGGTCGGGGGTGAGCGAGCTCAGCCGGAACATCTCATAGTAGTAGTCCATGTACGAGCGCATGGCCTTCGCGCTGCGCCGCCGCGCCCGCCACGAGCCGGCCGCGGGCACAATCCGTTCAAGGTTCGCCCGCAGCTGGACGGCCCCGCGCATGTTCGACGCGCCCGTGACTGTACCAACGGCCCGGAAGATCGCCCGGCCCACCGGCTCAGGCAGCGTCTTCACCAGCCACGAGGCGGCCGCAAATACGCGCAGGATATTCACGCGTCACCAGCCTGTGCCATCTGCTTGTAGACGTAGACGATCCGCTGCCCCACCGTGAACAGGGCAAGCACCGCGAGCACCCACAGACCGATCGCCATCACCCAGTGCGTGGCTCCAAACCCGGTGGCGAGCACGAGGATGAGGGCGAACACCAGGCGGTCGGCCCGCTCGGCCAGCCCCACCGACGCCGAATAGCCCACGCCCTCGGCGCGCGCCCGGGCATACGGAACGATTCCGCCGACGACGGCGGCCGCGATCGCTCCCGACACCACCCAGGCCTTCGTCGGCTCGTCGGCTTGGAGGTAGCCCCACATGGCGAGCGCGGCGAAGATCGCCCCGTCCGCGAAGCGGTCCATGGTCGAATCGAGGAAGGCCCCGAACTTCGTACTCTTGCTCGTCATGCGCGCCATCTGACCATCGAGGTTGTCGAAGATGACGAGAATGGTCACCACAAGCGCACCCACCAGCAGGTAGCCAAGCGGGAAGAGGACCAGCGCGGCGGCCGAGGAGGCCACCCCGCCCACAATCGTGACGGCGTTGGGGGTGACCCCCATCCGGACCAGGGCCTTGGCGATAGGGCCGAAGATGACCTTGGCCAGCGGCCGGCCGCTGCGAGACAGCATGGCTACTCCCTACTGGTTCTCATGGTTGTCGATGGCCGCGCAGATGCGCTCGATCGCCTCGTCCACGGCAATGCCGTTGTCCTGCGAGCCGTCGCGCATGCGGAAGGAGACCGCGCCGGCCGCCGCGTCGTCGCCACCAGCGATAAGCGTGAAGGGGATCTTGTCCTTCGAGGCGTTGCGGATCTTCTTGCCGAAGCGGTCATCGGAGGTGTCGACCTCCACGCGCACGCCCCGCGCCCGCAGCTTGTCCGCCACCTCGAACAGGTAGTTGTCGAAGGCCTCGGCCACCGGCACGCAGCGCACCTGCACCGGCGCGAGCCACGCCGGGAAGGCCCCCGCGTAGTGCTCAGTCAGCACGCCGAAGAAGCGCTCGATCGAGCCGAAGAGCGCGCGGTGGATCATCACCGGGCGCTGGCGCGAGCCGTCGGGTGCGGTGTATTCGAGCTCGAAGCGCTCGGGCAGGTTGAAGTCGAGCTGGATGGTGGACATCTGCCAGGTGCGCCCGAGTGCGTCCTTGGCCTGAACCGAGATCTTCGGCCCGTAGAAGGCGGCGCCCTCCGGATCCGGCACCAGCTCCAGGCCGGAGGCGGTGGCCACCTCCTCGAGCACGCGCGTGGATTCCTCCCACACCTCGTCATCACCTACGTACTTCTTCGGATCCTTGGTAGACAGCTCGAGGTAGAAGTCGTCCAGGCCGTAGTCCTTGAGTAGCGACAGCACGAAGTCGAGCAGCGCGGTCAGCTCCTCCTTCATCTGCTCCCGGGTGCAGTAGATGTGGGCATCGTCCTGGGTGAAGCCGCGAGCGCGGGTCAGGCCGTGGATGACGCCGGAGGCCTCGTTACGGTAGACCGTGCCGAACTCGAACAGGCGCAGCGGCAGCTCGCGGTAGGAGCGCCCGCGAGAGCGGAAGATCAAGTTGTGCATCGGGCAGTTCATCGGCTTGAGGTAGTAGTCCTGGCCTTCCTTGACCACATTGCCCTCGGCGTCGACCACCTCGTCCATGTGCATGGGCGGGTACATGCCGTCGCGGTAGAAATCCAGGTGGCCCGAGATCTGGAAGAGGTTGCCCTTGGTGATGTGCGGGGTGTTAACGAAGGAGTAGCCGGCCTCCAGGTGGCGCTTGCGGGAGTATTCCTCCATCACCATGCGGATGATGCCGCCCTTGGGGTGGAAGACTGCCAGGCCGGAGCCGATCTCGTCAGGGAAAGAGAAGAGGTCGAGCTCGTTGCCGAGCTTGCGGTGGTCGCGCTTTTGCGCCTCCTCGATCCGTGTCTTGTAGGCGAGCAGCTCGTCCTTGCTCGGCCACGCGGTACCGTAGATGCGCTGGAGGGAGTCTTTGGCCTGGTCCCCGCGCCAGTAGGCGGCCGAGGAGCGGGTGAGGGAAAACCCGTTGCCGATGAGCTTCGTGTTCGGCAGGTGCGGGCCGCGGCACAGGTCGGTCCAGACGGTCTCCCCACGGCGGTTGACGTTGTCGTACATCGTCAGCTCTCCCCCGCCGACCTCCACCGAGGCCCCCTCGGCCGCCTGGTCGTTATCGGCGTCGGAGCCGCCCTTGAGGGAGATGAGCTCGAGCTTGTAGGGCTGGTCGGCGAGCTCGGCCGCGGCGGCGTCGTCGGAAATCGGGCGACGCACGAAACGCTGGCCCTCCTTCACGATCCGCGCCATGTCCTTCTCCAGCTCTTTGAGGAGCTCGGGGGTGACGGCGGGGATGTTGCCAAAGTCGTAGTAGAAGCCGTCGGTGATGAACGGGCCGATGCCGAGGTTGACGGACGGGAACTTGTTCTGGACCGCCTGGGCGAGCACGTGGGTGGCCGAGTGGCGCAGGATGTTCAGGCCGTCCTGCTCGTGGATCGTGACTCCTTCGACAGTGGCGCCGTCGGGCAACGTGGCCAGGTCCGTGGCCAGGTCCTTCAGCTCGCCGTCCACGCGAAGCGCGACGATCTCCTTGCTGTCCTTGAAGTGGTCAATGCCGCTCACGGACTCGCTGATCTGCAGCGAGTCGCCGTCAATTACTAGGTTGGGCACCCTGGCTCCTCTCATCCGGTACGCACAGACAAGGTACGCACGTCGCCATCATACCCCGCCACGTGAGCGGCCCTTTTCTCACCTTCATGTGAAGCCCTGCATACCGTTACTATCGTCCCATGAGCTTAAGCGTGTTTGACCTGTTCAAGATCGGGATCGGCCCGTCGTCCTCGCATACGTCGGGGCCGATGACGGCCGCCCACATGTTTGCCGGCCACCTGCCCGGCACGGTTCACCGCGTGCGGGTGCGGCTCTACGGCTCGCTGGGCGCCACCGGGATCGGGCATGGCACCGACAAGGCTGTCATCCTCGGCCTCATGGGCTTTGAACCGGCGCGCGTGCAGCCTGAGCGGGTCGGCGACGCCGTGGGGAAGGTCCGCACCGATCGTCGCCTTCCGCTCACCACGGCGGACGGGCAGGTAACCATCGACTTTGACCCGGCCACCGACATCGAGCTCATCGGCCGTACCGAGCTTCCCGGGCACCCCAACGCTATGACGATGAGCGCATGGAGCGGCGAGGAGCTCGTGTTTGAGCGCACCTATTATTCCGTGGGCGGCGGCTTCGTGGTGTGCGAGGAGGACGCCGACATGGCCATCATCCCCACCGCCGACCTCCCCCACCCCTTCCGCACGGCCGACGAGCTGCTCCTCATCTGCGATCGCACCGGCATGTCGATCGCCGAAGTTGCGCGCACCAACGAACTCGCTTTGCACACCACGGCGGAGATCGCGAGCGGGCTGGCCGCCATCTGGGAGGTCATGCAGGGGTGCGTTGCCACCGGGCTCGGTCACGAAGGTGTGCTCCCCGGTGGCCTCCAGGTGTTGCGCCGCGCCCCGAAGCTCCACACCGCCCTCCTCGCCGAATCCGACGCCCTCGACCCGCTTCGGGCCATGGATTGGATCGGGCTCTACGCGCTGGCAGTCAACGAGGAGAACGCCGGGGGCGGCCGTGTGGTCACCGCGCCCACGAACGGCGCCGCCGGGATCATCCCGGCCGTCATGCACTACTGCCGTGACTTCATCGGGCTCGACGCCGATGCGGTGGAGACCTTCCTCCTCACCGCCGGCGCGATCGGCATGATCTTCAAGACCACCGCCTCCATCTCGGGCGCCGAAGTCGGCTGCCAGGGTGAGGTCGGATCGGCGTGCTCGATGGCCGCCGCGGGCCTCGCCGCCGTGCTCGGTGGCAGTCCCCGCCAGGTGGAAAACGCCGCCGAGATCGCGATGGAACACAACCTCGGTCTCACCTGCGACCCGGTGGGTGGCCTGGTGCAAATCCCCTGCATCGAGCGCAACGCCATCGCCGCAATCAAGGCCGTGGCCGCCGCCCGCACCGCCCTGCGCGGAGACGGCTCGCACCTCGTCTCCCTCGACTCCGTCATCGCCACCATGCGCGAGACGGGCAAGGACATGCAGGCCAAATATAAGGAGACGGCACTCGGCGGGCTCGCAGTGCACGTGGGCGTCAACGTCATCGAGTGCTGACGGGCGACTAGATACCCCGGGCCGCCGCCCAGCGCGAGAGTTCCTTGCGGTTGGAAAGCTGAAGCTTGCGCAGGCAGGCCGACACGTGGGTCTCCACGGTCTTGACCGAGATGAACAGCTCGGAGGCGGTCTCCTTGTAGGTGTAGCCGCGGGCGATGAGCCGCATGACGTCCTGCTCGCGCGCCGAGAGCCGGTCGAGCTCCTCGTCACGCTCGGCCACGGCGCTGCGCGACGTGCCGAAGGCGTCAAGGACGAAGCCCGCAAGCTTGGGTGAGAAGGCGGCGTCGCCGGCTACCACCCGTTCGAGCGCCTCGATGAGCTCGTCCCTGTTGATGGACTTGGTGACGTAGCCGCGCGCACCCGAGCGCACGACGGACACAACGTCTTCAGCCGCGTCCGACACCGAAAGGGCAAGGAAGCGCGGGCCGCCTTCGCCGGCGAAAGCCCGGATGACTTCCGCGCCGCCTCCGCCCGCGCCGCCGGGCAGGTGGACGTCGAGCAGGACGACGTCACAGTCCACGGCCCGGATCACATCGATCGCCTCGTCCACGCTCGCCGCCTGGCCTACCACCTGAACGCCCTGCCCGTCGATCTGGGCGATGATGCCCGCGCGGACCAGGGCGTGATCGTCGACCACGATGACTTTCATTGTTCCTCCTCCACGCTCATGTGGACCTCGGTGCCGCCCGTCGGTAGCGGGGAGCGGATGTTCGCGCGCCCGCCCGCGCGTTCCATGCGCCCGTAGATCGAGTGGCGCACCCCGCGCCGGTCCTCACCAATGCTACCCACGTCGAAGCCCTCACCGCGGTCGCGCACCCACACATCCCCGCCGTCCCCCAGCTCGGCGTACATCGAGATGGGGCTACCTCCGTGCTTGCACGCGTTCGTCAGGGCCTCCCCGGCGGCGTCGATGAGGGCCTGCGTCCGCGCCGTCACCTCCATATCCCCCGTAATCACGACGTCGACCTGCGCGCCGTACGTCGCCTCCACCTCCCGCGCACGCCGGGTGAGGACAGTGGCTACCGACGTGTCATCACGCCGGTCTGAATAGAGGTAGTCGCGCAACTCAGCCTCCTGCTGGCGAGCGAGGACACGGACGGCGTCGGCGTCGTCGGCACGCGAGCGGATGAGGGCGAGGGTCTGGAGGACGGAGTCGTGCAGGTGGGCAGCGATGTCGGCGCGGGTTTCCTCCCGGACGAGCTGGGCGTCTTGCTCGCGGGCGTGCATGCGCGAGCGCATCTGGGAGGGGTAGAGGACGAAGGCGCCCACGGCGAGCGCGGCGAAGCCCGTAAGGAATGCGGTGGTGGCGTCGGCGCTGTCGACCACGTTCTCCACGACGACGACCGCGCCCATAGTTGCAACCAGCAGGCCGACTCCGAGCGCGAGGCTGGCCCAACGGCCCTGGACGGACCAGGCGATCGCGCCGCCGGCGAGGATGAGTGCGAGCGGAAGCACGGCGAGCGCGCCCGGGAAGTATCCGACGATCACGAGCAGGATGATGACGCCCATCGCGCCGAGTGCCACGGCGGTGGTGGGCCGGGAGTCCTCGCCGGACGCGAGCGGCTTGACGAGCCGGCGCGTGGAGACGTCGGCCCCCTCGCGCGACAGCGTGAGCGCGAGCACCGCGTAGACAACCACGGGCACCACGGTCCAGCACAGCAGAAGGAAGGCCAACCGCCACATGCGCACCGACCCGCCAAGGTGCTGGGCGAGTCCCTGGCACACGCCGGCCAGGATCTTGGGCTCCCGCCGCTCAAGGGCCGGGCGCGCGGTGGCCCACGGCGCCAAGAGATCTGCATAGTCTTCCATGCCTCGATCGTCTCACCCCGCGGCCCCGAACCCAACCACGAACGGCCGAAATCAGGGGTTTTCGGGGAAGGATCAGGGTTCTTTCAGGGGTGTTCAGGGCCGATTCGGGCCCGTCGATAGCGAAGAATGAAGACATGAAACTTTACGACTCCCTTCGCTCCCGGCCCCTGCGCCGCACGCCTGACGCACTCGCTGGCGGCGTCTGTGCCGGCCTCGCCCACCGCTGGGGCATCTCCGCCGTGCTGGTCCGCCTGGCCTTCGTTGCGCTCGCCATCGTCGGCGGAATCGGCTTCCTCCTCTATGGGCTCGGCTGGCTCCTCATTCCCTCCTACGCCACGGAGGAGATCGTGGCCGAAGGCGCGCTGCGCAATCCTGACTCCGCGTTTGCGGCCTCCATCATCCTCATCCTGGTGGGCGCGGTGGTCTTCGTGCCATTCGTCGCCGTCTGGGCCGACTTCGCGCTCAACCGGGCCCCCGGCCTGGCGTTGATGGGCGTACTGGTGATCCTCGTCTCTGTGCTCTTCGTGCTCTGGCGCAACGGGCGGCGAAGCACGCCGCGTGGCGTGTACGATGCCGCCCAGTTCGGGTCCGCGCCGTACGGGCCGGGCTCAGAATTCCCCGCGCCCGCTCACCCGGTGCGGCCGCTCAAGGAGCCCAAGCCCAAAAAGCCGGCACTTGGCGGACAGGCCATCTCGGTCGTCGTCGCCATCGCCTTTATCGGCAGCGCGATCGCCCTGCTCGCCGTGCCGGGCAAGGTCGCCGCGATCCTCATGACGCTCAGCGTGGGCCTTGGTATCGTCGCCATCGGCGTCATGTACGCCGGAGTGCGCGGCCTGCGAGCCACCTGGCTCACCGCGCTCGCCTGGTTCCTGGCCCTGCCGGCGTCGGCCGCGCTCGCGATCGCCCTCATCATGCCCACCTCCATGGTGACCGCGCCGAACCTCGAGCTCGTCTCCTTCGGCTCGAGCGAGCGGCCCTCACTGCTGTCCGTGTCCCACTCCGGGGTCAACAGCGATCCCGGCCAGCTGCGCGACTACAACGTCGACGCCTTCATCCTCGCCGACGCCCCCTACCTCTTCAGAGAATCAGACCCAATCATTATCGAAGTCACCCGCAACGAAGACGTCTACGGCGTGGCCGACGTCGCCCTCAACGGTTGGGAACCCTGGCGGGTCGACGTCGCCGGCGAAACCTGGACCGAACCCGTCTACGACACGGGCGACAACCCGGACGAGAGATGGTGGAGCAACGTCCACCTCGGGGCCGGGGAGAGCGTGCGCATCTACTCCCCCGCCGCCATCACCAACCCCGATGCCGTCACTACGGCCACCATCAACTTCTCCTACGGATCCCTCTATCTCAGCTCACTCCCGAAAGGAAATTAAATGCGTATCAGCACCGCCATCTTCGGCTCACTTTCCCTCATCCTCGCCTCGACCGGCATCGCGCGCGCCGCGGGCGCGGTGGTTGACGTCCGGATCGTCGTCGTCATCATGCTCTTCACGGTCTCCGCGCTGCTTGCTATGAGCGCCTTCCGGCGAGTGGAGCCCGCCGAAGACTAGCACCCACACGCACCGCGGCGGGCGCACCCGCGCCCCGCCCTGCCCGCCGGGCGCACCTGCGCCCTGCCCTCCTCCGCGCAGATGCTATACAAAACCGCAAGATGCGGCACTAATTCACGGTAAATTAGTGCCGCATCTTGCGGTTTAGTGTCGCGTTTGCGAGCGGCCCCGCGACGACGGCCGGGCTTCCTCACGACGACGGCCGGGCCAGCCACAACGCCGTGGGAAAGCCAGGTGCTCCTCGCCGCCAACGTGCAGCGGGCATGAAAAAATCCCCAGCGTGCTGGGGACGTGGTGGGCGATACTGGATTCGAACCAGTGACCTCTTCCGTGTCGAGGAAGCGCGCTAACCAACTGCGCCAATCGCCCTGATTGAGAGGTGGGTACGGGATTCGAACCCGTGTATACGGCTTTGCAGGCCGCTGCCTCGCCTCTCGGCCAACCCACCAAGTGGTTAAGTAATCCTACATTACTTGGCCTTCGAGCGGATGACGGGATTCGAACCCGCGACCCCCACCTTGGCAAGGTGGTGCTCTACCAGCTGAGCTACATCCGCATATCAGCTCGATCGCGTCTCGCTGACTGCCTGATTAATATAGCCATAATCTTCGACCGGTGTCTAATCCGGATAACGTGACGTGCGCTACGCCGATTGCGTTTGCTTCTACCCTCGATTGTCAGCTACTGTCTTTGAGCAGAGATCACCTGATCCTAGGGCGATTAGCGCAGCGGTAGCGCACTTCCTTCACACGGAAGGGGTCACTGGTTCGATCCCAGTATCGCCCACCATCTATCCTCAGCGGCCATACGTGCCGCATCTTCCCTGTATAAAACCCCATGGCGTCAAGCCGTGCGCACCTGCACCATCGCGCGAACGACTTGCGCTTTTTCGCCTCTGGCCTCATCTTTACCCAAAGCAGTGCCAGACGTGAGAGTCTATATGTTATGGAAATTTGGCCTGGAAAACCCTATCCGCTCGGCGCCACTTTCGATGGCACCGGAACGAACTTCGCGATCTTCTCCTCCGTGGCAGACAAGATCGAGCTGTGCCTCATCGACGATTCGGGGGGCGAATCGCGCGTGGAGCTACGCGAGGTCGACGCCCACGTCTGGCACTGCTACCTGCCCGGCATCCGGCCCGGCCAGCGCTACGGGTTCCGGGTCCACGGCCCCTTCGAGCCGGAAAACGGCCACCGTTGCGATCCGTCGAAGATCCTCCTCGACCCGTACGCGAAGGCGATCGAGGGCCAAGTGGATAACCACCAGGCAAACTTCTCCTACGACTTCAATGATCCAGATAAGCGTGCCGAGGTGGACTCCCTCGGGCACACGATGCTGTCGGTGGTGGTCAACCCCTTCTTCGACTGGGGCCATGACCGCCCGCCTAAGCACGAGTACCACAACACGGTGATTTACGAGGCCCACCTCAAGGGCATGACGGCGATCCACCCGGATATCCCCGAAGAGCTGCGCGGCACGTACATGGGTATGGCTCACCCGGCGATGGTCCAGTACCTCAAGGAGCTGGGGGTGACCGCGGTTGAGCTCATGCCGGTCCACCAGTTCGTCAATGACACCTCGTTGCAGGACAAGGGCCTGTCCAACTACTGGGGATACAACACGATCGGCTTCTTCGCCCCACAAAACACCTACTCCTCCTCGGGCGAGGTGGGCTCGCAGGTGGAGGAGTTTAAGGCGATGGTCAAGGCCTACCATGACGCCGACATCGAGGTGATCCTCGACGTGGTCTACAACCACACGGCCGAGGGCAACCACATGGGCCCCACCCTGTCCTTCCGCGGCATTGACAACCGCGCCTACTACCGGTTGGTCGACGGCGACCTGGCCCACTACTTCGACACCACGGGCACGGGCAATTCACTCAACATGTCCTCCCCGCACTCGTTGCAGCTCATCATGGATTCGCTGCGCTACTGGGTGGTGGACATGCATGTGGACGGCTTCCGTTTCGACTTGGCCTCCACGCTTGCCCGTGAGTTGCACGCGGTGGACAAACTGTCGGCCTTCTTTGACATTATCCAGCAAGACCCGATCATCTCCCAGGTCAAGCTCATTGCCGAGCCGTGGGACGTGGGCGAGGGCGGGTACAACGTGGGCGAGTTCCCGCCGCTGTGGACCGAGTGGAATGGCGATTATCGTGACACGATGCGCGATTTTTGGCGCGGGGAGCCCTCCGTGCTGTCCGAGTTCGCCTCGCGCCTGACGGGTTCGTCGGACCTGTACGAACATTCGGGGCGCCGCCCGTTCGCCTCGATCAACTTCATCACGGCCCACGACGGCTTCACGCTTGCCGACCTCGTCTCCTATAACGAGAAGCACAATGAGGCAAACGGCGAGGGCGGGGCGGACGGCTCGTCAAACAATAAGTCGTGGAACATGGGAGCCGAGGGCCCCACGGACGACCCGGAGGTCCTCAAGCTGCGCACACGGCAGATGAAGAACTTCTTCACCACCCTGCTCACCTCCCAGGGCGTGCCGATGATCTCCCACGGCGATGAGCTGTGCCGCACGCAGGAGGGCAACAACAACACGTACTGCCAGGACAACGAGCTGGCGTGGGTGAACTGGGACCTGGACGAGGCCCAACTCGACATGCACGCCTTTGTACAACAGGTCATCAGGTTGCGCCACGACCACCCGGTGTTCAGGCGGCGTCGTTTCTTTATGGGCGACGCCGGCCGCGGCGGCGAGTCGGAGCGCGGGGACATCATGTGGTTCGCGAACAATGGCGAGCTCATGGAGGACGAGGACTGGGACACGTGGTTTGCGCGCTCGGTCATGGTGTACCTGAACGGCGAGCGTATCGCGGAGCCGAACGCGCGCGGCGAGCGCGTGATCGACGACGATTTCCTGCTGGCCTACAACGCCTCCGAAGAAGATCTGGACTTCACGATCCCCGGCACCGACACGGACACCACGTGGACGGTGATTTTGTCTACCGACGACGACGCCACGCTCGGCGCCGTCTTGGGTGGCGGGGATGTCTTCCCTGTGACAGCGAGGTCGATCACGATCCTCGTGCGCCACAATGCCACCGAGCGCGGGCTCATGGATAGCGACCTGCGCACCTCCCTCAACGCCGCCAGCTCGGAGGCCTGCCCGGCGGTGGGAACCGTGTCCGATACCGCCGTGCGTGAGCACGTGTTGGCACCGCATAAGTGATGCGAGCCCCCGCCGGATGTCAGCGGCGCTGCGGGGGCTTGCCCAATATTTCGCCACCAAGGAGTTTTATGCCTGTTGAAGATGTCGTCGTCCGCCACCATTCTCATGTCCCGTCCAAGGGCCGCCACCAGCCGGTGACGAGCTACCGCATCCAGGTCAGCCCCGACTTCGATTTCGCCGCGGTTGAGGCCATCGTGCCCTACCTTGCCAGCCTCGGGATCACGGACGTGTTCTTCTCCCCCATCCTTCAGGCGGCGCCGGGTTCGATGCACGGCTACGACGTCGTCGACCACGAGCGTATCTCCGCCGACCTCGGCGGCATCGAGGCGTTCCGGAGCGTGTCGAGGGCGATTCACGACGCTGGCATGCACCTCATCGTCGACATCGTGCCGAACCACATGGCGGTGCCCACGCCCCTGTATCGCAACCGGGCGCTGTGGTCGGCCCTGCGGGATGGGGAGGATTCGCCCTACCGCGCGTGGTTTGACATTTCGCTGTCCGATTCGGGGGACGGGCTACTCATGCCGGTGCTGGGTGACAGGATCGGCAAGGTGCTCGCCACCGGCGAGATCACGATCGAGAAGATGGTGGTACCCGGCTTCGAGGAGGATGGGCCCACCCAGGTGGTGTGCTACTACGACCACGTGTTCCCCGTGCGCCGGGGCACGGAGGCATTGCCGCTCGCGGAGTTGCTCGACGCCCAGTACTACCGGCTTGCTCACTGGCGGGTGGCGAACGAAGAGATCAACTACCGGCGCTTCTTCGACGTGGACACACTCGCGGCGATCCGCGTGGAGGACGAGGGAGTTTTCCGCCAGTCCCACGCGCTGCTCATCGAGTTGTTCGAGGAGGGCTTGATCGATGCCTTCCGCATCGACCACCCCGACGGGCTGGCGGACCCCCGCGGCTATTTCCGCAACTTGCACGAGGCCTCGGGCGGTGCCTGGTCGGTGGCGGAGAAGATCTTGGAGGGCGAGGAGACCCTGCCCACCGATTGGCCGGCGGCCGGCACCACGGGCTACGACACGCTGCAGCGCCTGCAAGGCCTTTTCACCGCCCCGGAGGGCCTTCCGGCCCTCACCCAGCTGTACGGCGAGATGTCGGGCTCCACAGACTCGGTGGCCACCGTGGAGGTCAAGGCCAAGCGGCAGATCGTGGCCACCTCGCTCTTTGCCGAAGTGGACCGGCTGGCCAGCCTGCTGGCGGCCATCTGCCATTCCGACGTCCGGCTGCGCGACCACACGTTCCGCTCTCTGCGCGACGTCGTGGTCGAGCTCGTGGTCCACATGGACCGCTACCGCGCCTACGTGGTGCCAGGCGAGCGCCCCGACCCGGAAGACGAGCGCGTGCTGCGCGCGGCCGCCGAGCGCGCCGCCCGCAACCTCGACGCGGATCGGCAGGAGAGCCTGGACGTCGTCATCGATATCCTGCTCGGCAACGAGATTGGATCGGCCGGGCGCACGCACGAATCACGGCGCAACGAGGTGATCGTGCGCTTCCAGCAGGTGTGCGGCGCCGTCATGGCCAAGGGAGTCGAGGACACCACGTTCTACCGGTACACCGCGCTGACCAGCGCGAACGAGGTGGGCGGGGGCCCGAGCCACTTCACCACCACCCCGGACCAGTTCCACGACTTCCAGACCCGCACGCACCTGACCTGGCCGGTAACGATGTCCACGCTCTCCACCCACGACACGAAGAGGTGCGAGGACGTGCGCGCACGGATCGCGCCTATCTCCCAGTATGCGCAGGAGTGGATCGCGACGCTCACCCAGGCGCGCGACCTCGTGGCCGACGAGCGCCCCGCCGACCTCGACGGGCAGATGGAAAACCTCCTGTGGCAGACGCTGATCGGCACGTGGGACGGCGGCCCGATCGAGCAACGTCGGCTCGAGGACTACCTGCTCAAGGCCGCCCGCGAGCAAAAGTCGTGGACCACGTGGACCGAGCAGAACGAGGCCGGTGAGCAGGGCATGCTCGATTACGCGAGCGCGATCCTGTCCGACGACGACGCCCTGGCCCTTCTCGCCGACTTCCACGAGCTGACCCGGGCCGCGACCCGCACGATGATCCTCAGCCAGAAAGCGATTCAAATGACGGCGATTGGCGTGCCGGACACCTACAACGGCGAGGAGGTCACCCAGACCTCGCTGGTGGATCCGGACAACCGCCGCCCAGTGGACTTCACAGGGCTTGCCAAGATGCTTGCCAAGCTCGACCGCGATGGCCTTCCCTCCTCCCCCAGCCTGGATCAGGAGAAGCTGTGGTTTACTTCGCGGCTTGCGCGCCTGCGCCGGGAGCTGCCCGAGCTCGCGTCGGCCGAGTGCGGCTACCAGGCACTGCCCGTGTCCACCGGCTACGCGCTCGCCTTCGCCCGCACCCGCGCCGATCAGGCGATCCTGGCCACGGTGGCGATGCGCCACGTGCCCGAGTTTGCCGGCGAGTACACCGTGGTCCTGCCCGAGGGATCCTGGCTCAACGTACTGACGGGCGCCGAGCTCGAGGGTGGCACCCGCGACCTCACCGAGGTCCTCGGCCGATTCCCCGCCGCCGTTTTGGAGAAGATTGATGCCTAAGATTTCTGTGTGGGCGCCCAGCGCCGGGTCCGTTACCGCGATCATCGAGGGCCGCGAGCTCGCCTTGCAGCCCACGGCCGATGGCCACTTTGCCCTGTCCGACGAGCTGCCCACCGGCACGCGCTACCAGCTGCGAGTCGACGGCGGGATGGCCCTGCCGGATCCGCGCTCGATGTGCCAGCCCGAGGGGCCGCACGGTCCGAGCGAACTGGTGGACCTGGCGTCGTTCACCTGGACGGACACCGACTGGCACGGCGAGGAGCTCGCCGGCAAGGTCTTCTACGAGTTGCACGTGGGCACGTTCACCGAGGAGGGCACGTTCCTTGCAGCGATCGAGAAGCTGGACTACTTGCGCGAGCTGGGGGTCAACGTCGTCGAGCTCATGCCGATCGCGCCCATGCCGGGAACGCGCGGCTGGGGGTACGACGGTGTGTCGATCTACGCCATCCATCGCCCCTACGGCCGCCCTGAGGACCTGGCGGCGCTCGTGGACGCGATCCACGCCCGTGGGATGTCGGCGTGCCTGGACGTGGTCTACAACCACTTTGGGCCCGACGGGAACTACCTGGCCCAGTTCGGCCCGTACTTCACCAGCCGCCACCACACGCCGTGGGGCGAGGCGCTCAACCTCGATTCCGAGGGGGCGGAGCACGTGCGCCGCTACCTCATCGACAACGCCCTCCAGTGGCTGCGCGACTACCACTTCGATGCTCTCCGCCTCGACGCCGTCCCCCACCTGCGCGACGATTCGGACTACCACTTCCTCGCCCAGCTCTCGGACGAGGTGGCGCAGCTCGGGCGCGCGCTCGGCCGGCGCCTGACCCTCACGGCGGAGTCGGACCTCAACGACCCGGCGATGGTGGCTCCCACCTGCGAGGGCGGGTTCGGGATGGACATGCAGTGGGCTGACGACGTCCACCACGCCTTGCACGTGTGGCTGACCGGCGAGGCGAACGCCTACTACGCCGACTACAAGCACCCGGCCGCGATGCGCCAAGCCTTCCGCCACGGCTTCGTCAGGGTGGGCCAGGAACTGCGGTTCGAGCCGGCCCCGCGCGGTAAGCCGATCCCCGAGGGCGTGAGCGGCCACCACTTCATCGTCTTCGACGAGAACCACGACCAAGTGGGCAACCGCCTCATCTCCGACCGACCCGCCCGCTCGCTCTCCCCCGGCGCGCTCGCCGTGTCGCGCGCGCTCATCCTGCTCTCCCACTACACCCCCATGCTGTTCATGGGCGAGGAGTGGGGCACGGCCCGCCCGTTTAACTACTTCACGGACCACGGCCCCGAGCTCGGCCCGCTCATCAAGGCCGGGCGCGAAGCGGAATTCTCCTCGTGGGACATGACCTCCGTCTACGGAGATGAGGAGGTGGCAATGCCGGACCCGCAGTCCGAGCAGGCCTTCCTGGAGTCCAAGCTCGACTGGTCTGAGGCGGAGGACGCGGGTCACCGCCGCCTACTCGAGTTCACCCGCGCCCTCATCGCGCTGCGCCAGGATCCGGACATCGCCTCGGGCGACCGCTTGCGCACCGAGTTCGACCTGGACGGCGAGGCGGGCTGGATGCGGCGGGGCGGGACCACCGTGGTCTTCTCCATCGCGGACGGACCGCGGAGCCTAGCAGCCCCGGGCGGGGAGCTCGTGCTCGCGTGGGACGCCACGGCGATTGAGGAGGGGCAGGTGCGCTTCGAGGGGCCCGGAGTGGCGGTCTTTCGCTAAGATGGGCGGGCTCCAACGGCGCGCCGCGGCCACAGCGCGCCCGCGCGCCGCTACAGTCTTAATGTGACCAATCAACAGCCGCCTTCGGAGTTTGTGACTGCTCTCGAGTCCCTTAAGGGCCAGCAGTTTCGTCCCGAGATCCACGTTGCCCAGATTCCGGGCCCCACGCGGATCGCGCCGTGGGCGGTGGCCTTGCAGGCCGAGGTGAACGATTCGCCGAATCTCGATCCGGATTTCCTGCGCGGCTCGGCCAAGTTCGTGGTGTTGCACGACCCGGCGGGCCAGCCGGCTTGGAACGGCACGTTCCGGGTGGTCATGCACGCCCAGGCGCCGATGGACGCCACGATGGGTGACGATCCGCTGCTAGGCGAGGTGGCGTGGTCGTGGCTGGTCGACGCGCTCGATGGCGCCGGCGCCTCCTACCACAGTCTCAACGGCACGGTCACCCGCGTGTTCAACGAAACGTTTGGCGGGCTCTACATCAATTCCTCGCGCGTGGAACTGGAGCTTCGCGCCTCGTGGACCCCGCAGACCGTCTACCTCACGGAGCACCTGCACGCGTGGGCCGATTTCGCGGCCTCGATGGCGGGCCTCGGCCCGAGTGAGGCAGTGCGAAGCATCCGTAAGGTGGATAAGATTTGACCCTGCCCGAACCCGCCCGCCTGCTCGATAAGCCGCGTGAGGGTCTGCCGCCCGTCACGCACGATGACATCGACGACGCCGTCGCCCGCCTTGCCGCCGGAACTGGGCCTTTCGGCGTGGACACAGAGCGCGCCAACGAGATGCACTATTCCTCGCGCGCCTACCTCATCCAGATCCGCCGCGAAGGTGCGGGCACGGTGCTCATCGACCCGGTGGGCATCGAGGACCGCCTGGACGGGCTGAAGAAGATCATGAACGAGGCGTGGATCCTCCACGCCGCTCACCAGGACCTCGTGTGCATGGCCGAGCTCGGGTTGCGCCCCACGTCAGTGTTCGACACGGAGGTCGCGGCGCTCCTTCTCGGATACGAGAAGATCTCCCTGCAGGCCGTGTGTGAGCGGGCGCTCGGCTGGACGCTGGCGAAGGAGTATTCGCGCTCGGATTGGGCCCAGCGCCCCCTTCCCCTGCCGATGCTCACCTACGCCGCGCTCGACGTGGAGCTACTGGGCGAGCTACGGGAGGTCATGACAGCCGAGCTCAAGGAGCTGGGCCGCTTCGAGTGGTTTGCGCAGGAGTGCGAAGAGGTGCGCTTGCGCAAGCCCGCCCCGCCGCATCAGCAACCGTGGCGCCGCTCGTCGCGCCAGGCCGGGATCCGCGACCAGCGCGCCCTCGCCATGTTGCGCGAGCTGTGGAACGCCCGCGACGATCTGGCCAAGCGCCGCGACCTCGCGCCCCACAAGGTGCTGCCCAATGCCGTGCTGGCCGAGCTCGCCAAGCGCAAACCGCGCTCGCGCGCCGACGTCGCCACGTCTTCCCTTCTTCGCAAGGGCGCCCGCAAGCAGGATGCTGACACGTGGTGGCACGCCATCGACATCGCCTGGCACCTCGACGAGCGCATGCTGCCCGAACGCAGGTTCAGCGAGCAGCGCGACCCGTTTCCGCCCACGAACGAGTGGGGGCGCAAGCGCCCCGAGGCAGCGGAGAGGTGGGCACGCCTGCGCCCCACGGTCCTCGAGATCGCCGAAGAACTGGGCATCCGCCAGGAAGTGGTGCTCAAGCCGCGCACGCAGAAACTCGTGGCATGGAACGGGTGGGACTCCCTCACCGAACTTGAAGCGCACCTGGCCGAGGACGGCGCGCGCCCCTGGCAGATCGAGCTCACGGCGCGCCGCATCGACGACGCCGTGCGAGGCTAGCGCAGGCTGGCGGCGGCCGCGATGACAGCGGCTGCGTCCATGCCCTCCCTGTGAAGGATCGTCGAGCGCGAGGCGTGAGAGAGGAATGCCTTGTGGACGCCGAGGTTGCGCACGGGCACGTCCGATCCGGCGCGGGCCAGCGCGGAGCGTAACTCGTCTCCCACTCCCCCGTCGATGAGCCCATCTTCGAGCACCACCGCTCCCGCCGAGCTTGCCACGAGTTCGACGAGGTCGGGGTTCGTGGGGAGCACCCAGCGCGGGTCGACCACGATGACGGACTCGTCCATTTGCTCCGCGGCCTCGACCATGGTGTGGGCCAGGGGGCCGATCCCTACGAAGACCAGCGGTTTGCCATTGGCCTCGCGCTCGAACAGCACATCGAGGCTACCCTGCTTGCGAGTGATCGGCAGCTCGGGCGGCACCGACCCCTTCGGGTAGCGCACGATCGTGGGCGCCTCGATGGCGGTGGCCTCGTGGAGGAGCTCGCGCATGCGCGGCTCGTCGCGTGGGGTGGCCACCGCCAGGTTCGGGATCATCGCCGCCATCGACAGATCCCACATGCCGTTGTGGGAGGCGCCGTCGTCGCCAGTCACGCCCGCACGGTCGAGGCAGATGGTGACGGGCGCACCATGGAGGGCAACGTCCATGAGCAGCTGGTCGAAGCCGCGGTTCAAGAACGTGGCGTAGAGCGCCACGACGGGATGGAAGCCGGCCTTCGCCAGACCCGCCGCCATGGTCACGGCGTGCTGCTCGGCAATGCCGACGTCGATGACGCGGCGCGGGAACTCCTCCTTCATGAGCGACAGGCCCACGGGCTGGAGCATTGCGGCGGTGACGCCCACGATCGCGGCGTCCTTACGCGCGATCTGAAGGATTTCCTCGGCGAAGATCGAGGTCCAGCCGAAGCGGGAGGGTTCCATCGGCAGGCCGGTTTCGGGGTGGATCTTGCCCACGGCGTGGAAGCGGTCGGCCTTGTTCTCCTCCGCAGGCTTGTAACCGCGGCCCTTCTCGGTCATCGCGTGGACCACCACTGGCCCACCGAAGTCGCGCGCCATCCGTAGCGCCTCTTCCAGGCTGACGATGTCGTGGCCGTCGACAGGGCCGATGTACTTGAGCCCCAAGGAGTCGAAAATGCCGGCGTCGAAGAAGATCTCCTTCATGCCCTTCTTGATCCCGCGCAGCGTGTCATACGTGAGCTTGCCCGGCAGGCCGCCGTCCTGGAGCGTGCGCTTGCCCCAGTCGAGGAAGTTTTCATAATCGCGGTTGACTCGCACGGCGTCCAGCTTGCGCACCGGGTCAAAGCGGCGGACGATCCCGCCCACGGTGGGCGCGTACGAACGCCCGTTGTCGTTGAGCACGATAACGACGGGGCGCTCCGGGTCCTCCGCGATATTATTGAGAGCCTCCCAGGCCATGCCGCCCGTCATCGCGCCATCACCGATGATCGCCACCACGTGGTGATCCTTGCCCGACATCTGCATGCCGCGCGAGATCCCGTCCGCCCACGACAGGGCGGTGGAGGCGTGGGAGTTTTCGACGACGTCGTGCTCGGACTCCGCTCTGCTCGGATAGCCCGAGAGCCCGCCCTCGTGGCGCAGGCGATCGAAGTCCTTGCGCCCGGTTAAGATCTTGTGCACGTAGGCCTGGTGGCCGGTATCCCACACGAGCACGTCGCGCGGGGAATCGAAGACCCGGTGGAGGGCGATCGTGAGCTCAACAACCCCGAGGTTGGGGCCGAGGTGCCCGCCGGTCTTCGCCACGTTGACCACGAGGAAGCGGCGGATCTCCGCCGCGAGCTTGTCCAGCTCCTTCTTCTTCAGCGAGGCGAGGTCCGCGGGGCATGTAATCGAATCAAGAATCACCGGGTCTCCTTTGAACTACCCATAGAGATTACCACTGCACCTGCCCATCGTCTCCTTCGCGCAAGAGCCACACACCTCTACGAATCTGTACGCCGGGGACGCGAGCGGGGCGGTGGCCAGGCCCGGCCACCGCCCCGCTCACATGCCCTTACGCCGAACGCGCGAGGTTGCGCAGCACGTACTGCAGGATGCCGCCGTTGCGGAAGTAGTCCGCCTCACCGGGGGTGTCGATGCGCACCACGGCGTCGAACTCGGTCACCGAGCCGTCCTTCTCGGCGCGGACCTTCACAGTCTTCGGGGTGCGACCCTCGTTGAGCTCCTCGATCCCCGCGATCGTGAAGACCTCGGTGCCCGCAAGCCCCAACGAATCGGCGTTCTCACCGGCCGGGAACTGAAGCGGGAGCACGCCCATGCCGATGAGGTTCGAGCGGTGGATGCGCTCGAAGGACTCGGCGATGACCGCCTTGACGCCGAGGAGCGCGGTGCCCTTCGCGGCCCAGTCGCGCGAGGAGCCCGAACCGTACTCCTTGCCCGCGAGCACCACGAGCGGCACGCCCGCCTCGCGGTAGGCCTGCGCGGCATCGAAGATCGCCTCCTGCTCGCCGGAAAGGAAGTTGCGGGTGTAGCCGCCCTCCACGCCGTCGAGTAGCTGGTTGCGCAGGCGGATGTTGGCAAACGTGCCGCGGATCATCACCTCGTGGTTGCCGCGGCGCGAGCCGTAGGAGTTGAAGTCACGCCGCTCCACGCCGCGCCCGGCCAGGTACAGGCCCGCCGGCGAATCCCACTTGATCGCGCCTGCCGGCGAGATGTGGTCGGTGGTCACCGAGTCGCCCAGCTTGGCCAGCACGCGGGCGCCCTCGATGCCCTCCACCGGGGTTAACTCCATCGTCATCCCCTCGAAGTACGGGGGTTTGCGCACGTAAGTCGACTCCCCGTCCCACGCGAACGTGGAGCCCTCCGGGGTGTCGAGCGAGCGCCAGCGCTCGTCTCCAGCGAACACGTCGGAGTAGGAGGAGGTAAACATCTCGCGGTTGACCGAGGCGTCGATCGTGGCCTGCACCTCGTCGGCGTCGGGCCAGATGTCGGCGAGGAACACGTCGTTGCCGTCCCTATCCTGGCCGAGCGGCTCGGTGCCGAAGTCGAAGTCCATCGTGCCGGCCAGCGCGTAGGCGATGACCAGCGGCGGAGAGGCCAAGTAGTTCATCTTCACGTCCGGGTTGATGCGGCCCTCGAAGTTGCGGTTGCCGGAGAGCACGGAGACCACCGCAAGGTCGGCGTCATTGACCGCCTTCGAGACCTCCTCCGGCAGCGGGCCGGAGTTGCCGATACAGGTGGCGCAGCCGTAGCCGACCAGGTTGAAGCCGAGCGCGTTGAGGTCGTCCCACAGGCCGGCGGCCTCATAGTAGTCGGTCACCACCTGTGAGCCGGGCGCCATCGAGGTCTTCACCCACGGCTTGGGACGCAACCCCAAGCGGTTCGCGTTGCGAGCGAGCATCGCGGCCGCCATCATGACCGACGGGTTGGAAGTGTTGGTGCACGACGTGATCGACGCGATCGCCACCGCGCCGTGGTCTAACTCGGTTAGCGTGCCGTCGGCCAGCGTCACCGGGGTGACGCGGTGAGGACGGCCCGCGCCGGGCTCTTCGACGGGGGCTGGGTGCTCGTCGTCCGCACCCGGCGCCACCGGGTCGGAAGCCGGGAAGGTCGCCTCGAGCGCGGAGTCGATCTCCATCTCGATCTCCTCCTTAACGTACGTGGGCAGCACGTCGCGGAAGGCGGACTTGGCCTCCGACAGCACGATGCGGTCCTGCGGGCGCTTCGGGCCGGCGATCGAGGGCACCACGGTGGACAGGTCCAGCTCGAGGTATTCGGAGTACTCCACCTCCACCGACGGGTCATGCCACATACCCTGCTCCTTGGCGTAGGCCTCCACGAGGGCGATCTGCTCCTCGTCGCGGCCGGTGAGGCGCAGGTAGTCGAGCGTGACGTCGTCGATGGGGAAGATCGCGGCGGTCGAGCCGAACTCCGGGGACATGTTGCCGATCGTGGCGCGGTTGGCCAGCGGCACGGCGCCCACGCCCTCGCCGTAGAACTCCACGAACTTGCCCACCACGCCATGCTCGCGCAACATCTGGGTGATGGTGAGCACGACGTCGGTGGCGGTGGCGCCCGCGGGGATCTGGCCCGAGAGCTTGAAACCCACCACACGCGGGATGAGCATGGACACGGGCTGGCCGAGCATGGCCGCCTCGGCCTCGATGCCGCCCACGCCCCAGCCGAGCACGCCCAGGCCGTTGACCATCGTGGTGTGCGAATCGGTACCCACGCACGTGTCGGGGTAGGCCTGCAGCACGCCGTCGTTGACCTGGGCCATGGTGACGCGCGCGAGGTATTCAATGTTGACCTGGTGGACGATGCCGGTGCCCGGCGGGACCACCTTGAAGTTCTGGAAGGCGCTCTGGCCCCAGCGCAGGAACTGGTAGCGCTCCTGGTTGCGCTCGTATTCGATCTCCATGTTGCGCTGGAGGGCGTTGGCGGTGCCGAAGACGTCGATCTGCACCGAGTGGTCGATCACCATTTCGGCCGGGTTGAGCGGGTTGATCTGATCGGGGTTGCCGCCCAGCTCGGTCACGGCCTCGCGCATCGTGGCAAGGTCAACCACGCAGGGCACGCCGGTGAAGTCCTGCATGACCACGCGCGCGGGGGTGAACTGGATTTCGTGGCTGGGTTCGGCCGAGGCGTCCCAGTTAGCCAGCGACCTGATCTGATCGGCGGTCACGTTTGCGCCGTCTTCGGTGCGCAGGAGGTTCTCGGCGAGGACCTTAAGCGAGTAGGGAAGCTTCTCGGTGCCCGGCACGGCGTCGAGCCGGTAGATTTCGTATTCCTTCTCCCCCACGAGCAGCGTGGACTTGGCCTTAAAGGTATCAATGCTCATAGCTCTCCTTATGAACGTCCCGGATCACATTATCTCGATATCAAACTATCAGCCTCCGGGGAGCCTGTCTATCGATTTCGCTCTATCGCAGCGCGGTGACCACCTCGACGTGATGCGTGTGCGGGAAGATGTCGAAGGCCGCCATGGACTCCACCGTCTTTCCGCCTGCCACCAATTCTGCCACGTCCCGGGCCATCGCGGCCGGGTCACAGGAGACGAGCACGATTCGCGCCTCGGCCTTCGCCAGCGCCGACGCGGTCTTCTTGCCCAGGCCCGCGCGCGGCGGGTCTGCCACGACGGCGTCCGCGCTCACCTTGGCTGCGGTCCGCTCGTCGATCCTGGCCGCGCTCGCGCTCGCCCATGGCATGCCCGCGAGGTTTGCGGTCGCATCCGCCACGGCGCGCTGCGAACCCTCGATCGCCCGCACCCGGCCAGCATCGCCCACGGCCTTGGCAAGCGGCACGGTGAAGAGTCCCGCGCCGGAGAACAGCTCGAGCACCGACTCGCCCGGGCTCACGGCGGCCGCCCCCATGACGGCGCGTAGTAACGTGCTGGGCGCGCGGGTGTGAACCTGCCAAAAGCCGGCGGCCGACACGCGGTAGTCGTACACGTCGGCCTCCGTGGCGGCGCGCTCCCAGATGTGGCCAGCAGCCTCGCGGCCTGGGGCGGCATAGACGCGGTCTGCCACCACCACGTCCTCCCCCGACGCCGGGCCCACCACGTGCAGGCGCGTGCCCGGCGCGATCACTCGGTCCCACGCCGGGTCGAAGATGAGGCGCTCCAGCTCCGGTAGCGCCAGTGGCATGGAGGTGATGGCCGCGAGCTCGTTCGTGCCCTCGCGGTACATTCCCACCCCGCGCTTCAGCTTCACGACGTCGAAGCGCGTGCGACTCCCCCAGCCGTCCGTGTCGTCCACCGCGGCCACAGAAAAGCCGAGCCCGAGCGCCGTTTCGTACAGCTCCTGCCCGCCGATCCGACGCAGATTGCCAAGGACGACGCGCTCCTTGAGGGCGCGCTGGCCTTCCAGGGTGATGTGGCCGAAGTCGGCAGCGCCGGTAACTCCGGCCGCGCCGTCGGGCCAGGGGTGGGCCACCCGCTCGGGGCTGGCCTCGATGACCTCGCACACCACGGCCGTGAGGTAACGCGAGCGGCTGGCGGTGAGCTCGGCCTCCACGCGCTCGCCCGGGATCGCCCCGCGCACGAAGACCACCTGGCCCTCCTGCCGGGCGATCCCCACGCCGCCGTGGCCGATGTCCGTGATTTCGAGCAGCACTAGTCCCCCTCGCCCAGGCGGTAGGGTGCCTCAGTGATCATCACCCGCGGCTCGAAGCGTAGGTCCGAGATTACGCGCGGGGTGGAGTGGCGCAGGAAAAAGCGCTCCCAGGCGCTCGAGTAGATCACGCGCGGGATGATGACGTTGACGATATCGTGCGGGCTTTGGGCCAATTGGGAGCGGATGTAGTCGACCACCGGGCCGCGCCACGCGCCCTTCGGTTCTCCGAGGATCGTGAGGTCCACCGGCACAAGTGAGGCCTCCCATGCCTCCCGGATCCGGCGAGTCTGACGCGGATCGATGTCCACGCAGACCGCGGTGAGGGAGGACAAGCGCATGGCGCGCGCCCAGGTGACGGCCGAGATCGTGGCGGCGTCGACCCGGTCAATGATGACCACACCGTGCACGCGCGTGGGCAGGTGGCGCCCCTCGCTCACGTCCCCCAGCTTCAGCTGCTCGCGCACCTTCGACTGCCCGCGCGAATAGGCCACGAGGAAGAGGACTGGCACCGACAGGGCGACGACGCCGGCCAGCGCCCACATCGGCTGGGCGTAGACCACCAGGCCCGCAACCCCGAGAGCCGCCAGCCCGTAGAACGCAAACACCCACGCTAGGCCGCGGGCCACCCGGCGTTCCTCGCCTACTGTGGAGTCGGTGAGGATCGTGCGCGAGCGCGAGACCATCGCGGCGCTAACGAAAGCAATGATGATGTAGACGATGAAGACGAAGACGGCTGCGATCGAACGCGCCGAATCGAGCGCGAGCGTCACGGTGGCGGCGAGCGCGGCGATCAGTGCCACGATGGCGCGCCGCGGGGCGACGGCGTCGGCGGCGGCGAGCTTGCGCGGCAGGAGACCGTCGAGCGCGAGTTCACGCAGGAGGCGCGGCAGCTGGGCGTAGGCCGTGATCGCCACCGCCAGGCCAAGCAGCGCGAACAGCACCACGTAGACGACCTGGCCGACGGGCCCGAAGAAGGAATAGGACATCGTGAGCGTGGGCAGGGCCTCGCGGTGGCCGGGCATATGCAGCGCCACGATGAAGTAGAACACGATCGCGATGATGAGGAAGGCGGCCAGCATGAAGGCGCCAAGCCTGCGCCTGCTCACCCGGCGCTCGGCGGAATCTTTGAGGATCCGCTCGGAAATGAGCGAGGAGATCGCGCCCACCATCGCGCCTGCCAGGACCGACTCCACGTAGTAATTCAGTTGGCCGACCACCCGGTCGGAGGTGAAGGAGTTTTCCTGGGCGAGGCGGATGTTATCGAAGTCGATCGAGCCGGTGGCCTCGAGGATTAGGCCGTATCCGAGCAGGACCACCATGCCCAGCACCGCGCCCGCGGCGAAGAATACGCCCCAGCGCTCGATGCGGCGCATCCGCCCCGCCAGCGCCGGGACGGCGACAAGCAAGATGAGCACCGATTCGAGCGCCCAGTCCCACGAGATATCGAGCAGTGCCTCAGCAGAATTAACCGCGAGACCCACGCCAAGGATCAGAATCAGCGCGTAGGCCAATATCCGGGCGGCGGAAAGGAGTAGGCCCGCCCAGTGCCCCACGTACCATTCGGCCAGCTGGTGGGAGGCCTTCTGCGGAACGTGGCGGTGCAACAGGCCCGCGATAAACAGGGAGCCCACCAGCGTGAGAAACGCGCTGACCAGAGCGATGAAAATCGCCGTGACCTTCTCCGAGTACGACGCCGACCGCAGCACCACCTGCGGCACGAGGACCATGCCCAGCGCGATGATGGACACCGACGTCGACCTGGTGATCGAGCGGACGATGTCCTTACCGTGCTGGGAGACTTCGAGGTTCACATGGTTAGGTTACGCTGTAAACGCATTTGGGGTAACGTCTAAGTCGTGCATTTCGTCATTATGGGCTGCGGCCGGGTTGGCGCCAGCCTCGCCGTCAACATCGCAGATCGTGGGCACTCGGTGGCCATCATCGATCAAAACTCGCACGCCTTCCAGCGCCTTCCCGATTCCTTTCAGGGCCAGCAGGTCACCGGCGTCGGCTTCGACCGCGACGCGTTGCGCCAAGCCGGCATTGAAGAGGCGGCCGGCTTTGCCGCCGTGTCCTCCGGGGACAACTCGAACATCATCGCCGCCCGCGTGGTGCGCGAAACGTTCGGCGTGGACAACGTGGTGGCCCGCATCTACGATTCCTCGCGTGCCGGGGTCTACAACAAGCTCGGTATCGACGTGGTGGCCCCCGTTTCCTGGACGGCGGACCAGGTGATGCGCAACCTCATCCCGCTCGGGCCATACGTGGAGCACATCGACTCAGCCACCGGCACCGCGCTCTTCTTCGTTGACCTCGATCCCTCCTGGTATGGGCGCACGGTAGCCGACATTGAGGCCGAAACTGGGGCGCGCCTGGCCTATATCACCCGCAACCTCCAACTCGTCATGCCCACGGCCTCCACCGTGATCCAGGACGGGGATGAGTTGCGCTTCGTCGCGGCGCTCGCCGACGCCCAGGCGATCCAGCGCGTGACCAACCACCCCGCGAAGGTACGGTGACATGAAGATTCTGGTAGCCGGAGCCGGTTCAGTTGGCCGCTCGCTCGCCCGCGAAATGAGCGAAGCTGGGCACGAACTGACCCTCATCGACATCAAGCCCGAGGCGATGCGCGTGGCCTCCGTGCCAGAGGCGGACTGGGTCCTCGGCGACGCGTGCGAACTGTCCGTCCTCGAGGCCGCCGGGTTGAACGACACCGACGCCGTTGTCGCCGCCACCGGAGATGACAAGGCAAACCTCGTCCTCTCCCTCCTGGCAAAGACCGAGTTCGGCGTGCCGCGCGTCATCGCCCGCGTCTCTAACCCGTCCAACGCCTGGCTTTTCGACGAATCCTGGGGCGTCGACGTCGCAGTCTCCACCCCGCAGATCATGGCCGGGATCATCTCCGAGGCCGTCTCCACCGGCAAGCTCGTGCGCCGCATGGAGTTCCAGTCCGGCGCCACGATGTATCTGGCCACCGTCTCCGAGGGCTCGCTCTTCACCGCCCACGCGCTCGGTCAGATCGCCCTCCCGCCCGACATTCTGGTCACGGGCGTGGTGCGCGACGGCGTTCCACTTTTCCCCAGCACCGACATGTCGATCGACGCCGGCGATCAGCTCCTCGTCCTCGTGGGCGCCAATGCCTCCGAGGGTTTGGCCGACATCGAGGAGATCCTCTAGTGCTCCTCGGTCACGACGCCGGTCGCGTCGGTCTCGTCCATAACCGCGGGCACGTCGGGCAAGTCCTTGACCAGCAACCACGTGAACCAGCCGACCAACGCGAAGAACGGCACGCCCATAAAGAGACGGGCGATCCCGAGCGCCTCGGTGGCGTGGGCGAGGTAGAGCGGGCCCTGGACGGCAAGCCGGACGAGGAATAAGCCCAGCCACATCCACGTGATGAGCACGTAGCGGCGGCGGGTGACCCGCTGGGTGGGGTCGGTGCGCCAGCCTGTGGCGTCCCCACGGAAGAACCCGATGAGCAACCCGAGCGCCGGCCAACGCACGAGGATTGAGATGAGTAGGGCCGCGGCGTAGCCCGCGTTCGTCAGGAGCCCCCACACGAAGAAGTTCGACGCCTCCCCACTGCGCCACGTGACGAAGGCGGACAGGGCGATGGCGAACAGGCCGCCGAGCGCGGGGGTGACGGGGATACGCTGGATCGCCCGGATCAGGATAAAGGCCAGGGAGGAGGCCAGCGAGATGCCGACAGCCAGGTTGAGGTTGTGCATCACGGTGTAGAGAACGAGGAAAAGGACGGTGGGGATCGTGGCCTCCACCACCCCGCGCACGCCGCCCACGGCCGCCATGACGTCGAAGTCGTCCTCAACCAGGGCGCGCATTCCGGTGGTGTTCGTGGACTCAGTCATCGTCGTTCGTCACTTCCAAGCTGGGGTTGAACATGGTGGGCACGCCGCGGTGGCGCGTGAGGGCGCCCGCTACGCGGATCTTCGTGCCGATATCTACGCATTCGAGGGTGGTCCTCGACATGAAATGCAAGGTGAGCGGGCCGTCGTCGGTGTCGAGCCGGACCAGTACCCGGTGCACCAACCCCGCACCGGGGTAGGTGATGGAGCGGACCGTGCCAACCAGCTCGCGCCGCCGCGTCATTCTTGCGCCGTCACCTGCTCCGGGATCTCGAGCGGGAGCAGCTCGCGCGGCGGGTGCGGGGCCTGACCGCGGTTGACCACCACGTCGCGGACGATCTCGATCATCTCGTTCGCCGCCGCCTCATCCGAACCGGCCTTGCCATACAGCGTGGCGCGCAACAGCCAGCGCGGCCCATCCACGCCGAGGAAGCGGTGCGGGGCCATCGCCTTGGAATTGGGAACGGGCATCTGCGCGTGCAGCTCGGGGCCGAGCGGGCCCTCCACCTCCTGCGAGAAACCGCCCTGGTTGGCGATCGAGGTGCGCATGTCGCGCCGCACGTCGTCCCACAGCTTCGCCGAGCGTGGAGCGGCAAACACCTGTAGCTGCAGGGCCGAAGAGTTCTTCGAGTACACGATGCCGAGTACCTGCTCGCGCCGGCGGTCAAGGGTGAACTGGAGAGTCGTGTCGGGGATGACGGGGATCCACAGCGAGCCGGCGTCCAGGCGCTTGTCGATCGTCACATCGCCGGCGTCGAACGGACCGACCGTGGGCGCCTCTACCGCTGCCTCGACCTCCGCCTCATCAACGACGGCGTCCGCGCCTACTACCTGCTTCTTCTTCCCGAAGGGCCACACCATCGGTCCTCCTAGGAAGCGCACTCGGCGCAGACGGGCAGGCCGTCCTCCTCGTATGCCAGCTGGGAGCGGTGATGGACGAGGAAACAGTGGGAGCAGGTGAACTCATCATCCTGGGCGGGAACAACTGCAACGGAGAGCTCAACGTTCGACAGGTCCGCACCCGGAAGCTCGAAGCCCTCGGCGGCCTCCACCTCGTCTTCATCAACAGAGTTGGACTGGTGATTGTTGTTTCGCGCGTTGAGCTGGGTGAGGGAATCCTCCTTTAGTTCCTCATCCTGCTTTCGCGGCGCATCGTAATCTGTGGCCATGATCTCCCCTTGAATAGCTCGATGTTCACGCACTTTCTACCAAAGCTTGCCGCGTTTGACAACATCGGTTCTGAATTAGTGAATACGTGAGACAATTTGGCTCACATTGGCCAACACACCGCCGCCCGTGGCCCCATTGAACGCCGCCAGGTGGCACGCTTGTTGCAGGAATGTAGGAGGCAAACATGATCGAGCTCGAATTGTTGGGGCTTCAGGATGGGCAAAAGCTGAGCCTGAATGATTCAGATGGCAATCGATACGTACTTCCAATCACCGACGAACTGCGGGCGGCTCTGCGCACAGACGTGAGCGCCGTGGGCGAGGACGCACCCAAGCCGATCACGCCGCGCGAGATCCAGGCGTACTTCCGCGCCGGGCGCACGGTGGCCGAAGTCTCCGAGATCTCCGCGCTCCCGCCCTCGCAGCTGACCAACTTGGCCTACCCAATTTTTGCCGAGCGCGAGTACGTGGCCCAGAACGCCCGCTTGTACCGCCAGGGCCACGAGGACGGCGGCATGAGCCTGGAGGAGCTGGTGGCCTCACGCCTGCTGACCCGCGGGGTGGAGGCCGGGGAGGTCACGTGGGACGCCCGCCGCGAGCAAGGCGAACCGTGGATTCTCTCCGCCACGTACACCAGCGGCGGGGTGGTCAACGTCGCCCGCTGGTCGGTTAACACGAAGGCCCAGACTCTCCAGGCGCGCAACGACGAGGCGACCTGGCTCACCGAAAACCAGATCCCGGCCCCCGCGAGCCCCTGGCGTAAGCCAAACACGCCGGCGGCCGAGCCGGAGCAGAAGGCCTCGGTGATCGACGCCCAGCCGGCCTCCGCGGGCAGCCCCGTGGACATCGATTCGATGCTCGCCTCCCTCAACTCCAAGCGCGGCCAGGTCCAGCCGATGCCCGAGTTCGACGGCGCCCACCCGGCTGACTCCGAGCCGGAGGCGGCCCAGGACGCCACGGTTCTTTCCCTGCCCACGCCCGCGGCAAAGGAAGATGGGGACGCCTCGAAGGATGAGGCCCAGCAGGCCCTGCCCGGCGTCGCACCGGAGGCCCCCAAGGTTGAAAAGGTGGACAAGCCGAAGAAACGGCGCAACCGCCCGGCGATGCCCACGTGGGACGAGATTGTCTTCGGATACTCGAAGGACGACTAGGACCACACCATAGTTCTAGGCGTGGTCGATGACGAGCGGAACCATCATCTCCTGCTCGGTGAGCGAGCCGTGCACGCCGACGAGCCCAATTGCGCCTTCGCTCTGGTAGCGCGAGTCGACGATCGCCAGGTTGCCCTTCGCGAAGACGAGGACATTTCCCAAGACCTCGCGCGCGAAGCTCTCCATCGGCCCAAACAACCCGGCCTTTTCGGCCTCGCCCTGAGTGAAGATCCAGGCCCGCTCCCCCAGCACGTCCCGCCAGCGCGCAGCCACTGCCTGCGGTTTAGCCGTGTACAGGTGTAGCGCGCGCGATTCTCCGGCCACGACCTCCACCCCGCGGGTGAGCTCCTCCACGTCCGCGATGTCATAGCGCTCGTTGACGTCGATCATGCCGTGGTCGGCTGTGAGCACGAGCAGCGTGTCGCGCGGCAGGAGGCGTCGTAGCCGGCCGAGCTCGGCATCCAAGTGCTCGAGTTCGTAGATCCAGGCCTCCGATTCCCAGCCGTTGTGGTGGCCGGTGGAGTCGAGGTCGCCCCAGTACAGGTAGACGAGGTCGGCACCAGCCTTGAGTTCGGCGATCGCGGCGTCAACGCGCGCTTCGAGCTTTTCGGCGACGGCGGTGCGGCCGCCGCGGAGCGCGGCAAGCGTGAGCCCGGAGTCGACGAAGCGGCGTGGGTGGATCTTCACTGTGTCGAGGTCCGTGCTTTCGAAGACGGTGGGCACGGTCTGCCACTCCACCGGATCCACGTGCGGGGAGTTCCACGCGATGAGGTTGAAGACGTCCGTGCTGCCCGGCACGCGCAGGGCATATCCGCCCATGGCCGTCCTGCCCGGCAGAGCGCCGGTGCCGAGCGCGCAGATGCCGGCCGCCGTCGTCGACGGCACCACCGTGGTGATGGCGCGCATGTCAAGAGAGCGCAGGGTCGGCGTGTGCCCGCGGCGCTGGTCGAGGTTGCGGTAGCCCAGGCCGTCCACCATAACCACGCACGCGCGGCGAGCGGAGGGGAACTCGAGCGCGGACTCGCCGCCCGCCCCGAGGGCGCGCAGCACGCCCGGCAGGACGCCGGCAATGTTCTCCTGGCCCGGCCGGATCATGAAAGCCGCCCGAGGATCCGCTCCACGTCGTCGATGAAGGCCACCCCCTGGGCGAAATGGGTGGAATCGACGTGGCGGTCGAGGAAGAGCTGGAGGTCCTCGTTCGTCGCCACACCCACGTATCCGTGGTCGTTCGTGCAGTTCGGGTCGTCGCATGCGCCAGGCTGGAGGTCCTGACTGTAGGCGGCACCCCAGCGCAGGCGCAGTAGGATGGAGTTGAGCTCGCCCACGCGCTCCCCGCGAAACTCACGCCGGCGCACCACGTGATGCTCCTTGATCTCCGACAGGCACACCGACTGCGCCGTGGTGACGTACTCGCCGCGAGTGTCCATCTCGTAGTTCGTGTCCGAATAGACGAGTACGAGCCGTGTGACGGTAACGATGAAGGCGACGATCCTGTCATAGACCGAGTCCGCGTCGAAGACCGTCTCGGGCCGGACGTAGAAGGCGCGCACGACGTCGTCGCCAAGGGCCTGGCGGATGTCAGCAAGAACGGGCGACTCCTGCGCCACCAGGGTCAACAGCGCATCGTCGAGGTCGGATCGCATATCAATCATTGCCCCATTGTCCCAAAACCACGCCCGGCAAGCGACGTCGGGTCACGAACATCACGGCAACACGGGGTGCCGGCTCGCCGGTAGCAGCTCGCGTGGGCCAGATAATGGAACAATGGCCACCACTGAGCAAATCGTTGACATCGACGTGTCACAGGAGATGCGCACGTCCTTCCTCGAGTACTCCTATTCCGTCATCTACGCGCGCGCCCTGCCCGACGCCCGCGACGGCCTCAAACCCGTCCAGCGCCGCATCCTGTTCCAGATGGACCGCATGGGCCTGCGCCCCGACCGGGGGCACGTCAAGTCCTCGCGCGTGATCGGAGAGGTCATGGGCCGCCTCCACCCGCACGGCGACTCGGCCATCTACGACGCCATGGTCCGCCTCTCCCAGCCCTTCACCATGCGACTGCCCATGGTGGACGGGCACGGCAACTTCGGCTCGCTCGACGACGGGCCCGCGGCCGCCCGCTACACCGAGGTGCGCATGGCGCCCGCCGCCCTGGCGATGACGGCGGACCTGGATGAGGACGTCGTGGACATGGTGCCCAACTACGACAACACCTACATGCAGCCCGAGGTGCTGCCGGCCGCAATCCCGAACCTGCTGGTCAACGGCTCGTCGGGCATCGCGGTGGGCATGGCCACGAACATGGCCCCCCACAACCTCGGCGAGGTGATCGCCGGCGCGCGCTTCCTGCTGGATCACCCCGAGGCGACGCTCGACGAGCTCATGCGCTACATTCCCGGCCCCGACCTGCCGGAGGGCGGCAAGATCGTGGGGCTGAACGGGATCCGCCAGGCATACGAGACAGGCCGCGGCGTCTTCCGCACCCGCGCCACCGCCCACATCGAAAACATCACCGCCCGCAAGAAGGGCATCATTTTCACCGAGCTGCCCTACCTGGTGGGCCCGGAAAAGGTGATCGACAAGATCAAGGACGGGGTGCAGTCCAAGAAACTGCAGGGCATCACGGGGGTGCAGAACCTCACCGACCGTAAGCACGGCACGCGCCTCGTCATCGAAGTGAAGAACTCCTTCAACCCCGAGGCCGTGCTGGCCGACCTGTACAAGCACACCCCGCTCGAAGATTCCTTCGGCATCAACAATGTGGCGCTCGTGGACGGCCAGCCGCGCACGCTCGGCCTCAAGGCCCTGCTCGAGGTCTTCCTCGACCACCGCCTCACCGTCACCCGGCGCCGCACCGCTTTCCGACTCCAGAAGGCCAAGGACCGCCTGCACCTGGTGGAGGGCCTGCTCATCGCGATCCTCGACATCGACGAGGTCATCGCCGTCATCCGCTCCTCCGACGACGCGGCGATCGCCAGGGACCGCCTGATGAAGGTCTTCGACCTCACCGAGGTCCAGGCCGACTACATCCTCGAGCTACGCCTGCGCCGGCTGACCAAGTTCTCCCAGATCGAGCTGGAGCAGGAAAAGAGCGAGCTGGAAAGCCAGATCGAACAGCTGAGCGAGATCCTCGCCTCCGAGGCCAAGCTGCGCTCACTCGTCTCTGCTGAGCTGGCCCAGACCGCCCGCGAGTTCGCCACTGCGCGCCGCACGGTTCTACTCGAATCCGAGGCCGCCACGGCCACCTCCACGCTCAAGGTCGAGGACGATCCGTGCTGGGTGCTCCTGTCCGGCGACGGCCTCATCGCCCGCGTCGTCACCCCCACCGAGCCCTCGCGCTCCGGTCCGCGCCAGCGCCACGACGCCGTGGTTACCAAGGTCGCAACCACCAACCTGTCCGCGATCGGGGTCATCACCTCCGACGGCTCGGTCACGCGCCTGAACGTGGTCGACATCCCCGCGATCCCCGAAACCGAGCAGGCCCCGGGCCTGTCCGGCGGCGCGCCCGTGCGCGAGCTCCTGCTGGCGGGCAAGGATTCGCACGTGGTCGGCCTGGTCAACCTCGACGAGCCGCCCGTCCTCGCGCTCGCCACCGCCCAAGGCAAGATCAAACGCGTCAACCCTGACTACCCCGACCGCGGCGCGATCGACCTCATCAAGCTCGCCGACGGGGACGAGGTGATCGGCGCGGCCCCCGCCTCCGATAACGACGAGATTGTCCTCGTCACCTCCGGCGCCCAGCTCCTGCGCTTCCCAGCGGCCGGCGTGCGCCCGCAAGGCCGGGCAGGCCAGGGCATTGCCGGCATCCGCCTCGGCGAGGCGCGGGTGATCGCGCTCGGAGTAGTGCCCGCGGGCGACCTCGCGGCCCACTGTGTGGTCACCATCGCCGGCTCATCCGGATCGCTTCCCGGCACCGTGCCCGGCTCAGCCAAGGTCACCCCGCTCGACCGCTACCCCGCCAAGGGCCGCGGCACCGGCGGCGTGCGCACACAGCGCTTCCTGCGCGGCGAGGACCAGCTGCAGATGGCGTGGGTGGGTGAGCTGCCCCCGCGCGCGAGCGACGCCCATGGCAAGCCGGTGGCGCTCCCCGACGTTGACGAGCGGCGCGACGGTTCCGGAACTCAGCTCAGCTCGGTGGTCATGGCGATCGGCTAAGGCCGGGCCGGCTAGACGCGCGTGGTCATGATATAAGTCTCGGCCACACGCGTGAAGTCGAAGTGCTCGAAGACCGTGACGAGGTCCGAGTCCGCGCCGTCGGCCGTGACGTCCAGCCCGATGTAGCTCAGACCCGCCGCGCGGAAACGCTCCACGGCGGTGGCCAGGAGGTTAGAGGCCACGTGCTTGCCGCGCCATTCGGGCAGCACCACGATCTCCTCGATGTAGCCCTCGTCCGGCACCGTGTTGTCGACTCCGTGGCCGTCGAGGCCCGACGCGAAGCGGGAGGCCAGCACGTAGCCGGCGAGCCGGGGCCGATCCCCGAAGAGATCGATCGCCACCAGGCACAGGTCCTCGTCCATCTGCTCCAGGCGCTTGGCCCACGCATTGCCGCTCATCGCGGACATCTCGTTTTCGGCCATCACGCGGTTATGGGCCTTGCGCGAATCCTTCACCCAGTCCGTGCCCATCTTGACGATCTGAATGTAGGAGGAGACCTCAGTGACCGTGGCGGGTACGTCCAGGCTCCGCCGCATCTGCACGTAGCGCGAATTGGCGCGGAAGCCGAAACGGGTGGCCATCTCAAACAGGGCGCCCTGCGAGGCATCCACGTACATTTGGACCAGCGCGTCGTCCAGACCAAGCTCGGTGGCAAGATCGTGGGCCGTGCGGAGCTGGCGCTCGAGCAGGTTGTGGCCCACCCCGTGCGAGCGCCACGACGGCGCCACCCCACCAGAGATCGTGATCGGGTGCTCGCCGGCGTTCTTTGCCGGGGTCCGGGCCAGGCCAAAGGCCACGAGCTCCTCCCCCTCCCACACGCCCTGGGCGCGCCAGGCGTGGGAGTCGGCAAAATATCCCTCCACCTCGTGCCGGGTGGTTCGGTTCGCTGCGGAGTCGGCCTCCTCAATCGCCGCGATGATCGCGTACACGTGAGGCCCGTCCTCCGCGCTCAGCGCACTCCACGTCCAGTCAGCCATCAGATATCAATCGAGTAGAGGATCTGGGAGGAGCCTTCGAAAAAGCCATAAGACGTAAGGAAGTCGGTAGCTGGCGTCGCCTCGGAGATCACCGGCACGCGCATGTGCGCGATCCCCCGTTCCAACGCGGTTCCCATCTGGGCCACCACCAGGTCGGTGCCAATGCCCTGGTGGCGAAATCCGCGCTCCACCCCGTAGAACTTCACGCACATCGTGGACCCGTCGGCGGAGTTGAGCGAGTAGCCCACCAGGTTCGAGCCGTCAGTGAGTAGCACCGACGTCGCCCGATCCTCCGGCGTCATCCAGTCCACCCACTCGGCCTGCGACATGGGCTGGCGCCGATCCATCACCATCGAGATCCGGTTGTGCAGGCGCAGCACCTCATCCGAATGCTTGTCGTCAAAGGCGATGAGCTCCATGCCGCGCTCCTCGAGGCGCGCCCTTGCACCGCGCGCGTGCTCGGCGTGCTCGGCGCCCAAGTCCACGTCCATGTACGTCCAGCGCGTGTGCGGGGAGAACCCGCCAGCGGCGAGCAGGCGGCGTCGTTCCATGTTCGATAGCCGTGCCCTGGAACGGATAGAGGCCGGCAGGTCGTAGCCGGCGTCGAGCATGAGCTGACGCGCCCGCCCGTCCTGCCACTCGAGAAGCGCCCGGCCGATGCCACGGCCGCGCCAGTGCGGACGGATCACGCCGTAGATGTTGGCCTGGGCCTCGGTGAGCGGGTGGGGATTGTTGAAGACAAGCCCGATCGCCTGGAGCTGACCGCTGGCGTCGCGTCCCACGATCGCGTCCAGGTTCTTCCGCTCCTCCTCGCTGGCCTCTACCCATGGCGTGACCTGCTGGAGGATGCGGAGCTCGTCGCAGATTTCCGGGTCGGCCGATTCGGCCAGGAGCTCGGACAGTTCGTCGAGGTCCCCTGCGGCGAGCCGGGCCCAGGTCAACCCCAGGTGGGGGCTTGGCCCCGCCAGCTCGCTCGGCGCAGCCAAACGCTGTGCGAGTGAACGTCCCGTGATCTCTCCCGTCTGCATATGCCTCAGTCTACCAATGGTGCCGTGCAACGCCTACGCGTCGATCTGCTCGCGCGAAATATCGTCCGCGCCCTCGACGATGAAATCGCGCCGCGGCGCCACTTCCGATCCCATGAGCAGCTCGAAGGTGTCCTCGGCGAAACGCAACGCCTCCTCGTCGGCGAGCGACACTCGACGCAGCATCCGGTGAGATGGATCCATGGTGGTCTCCGCCAGCTGGTTGGCGTCCATCTCGCCCAGGCCCTTGTAGCGCTGGATCGGTTGCTTGTACGTGCGCCCACTCTTCTCCAGACGGGCGAGGATGCGGTGCAGCTCGGCGTCGGAGTAGCTGTAGATATACTCCCCCTTCTTTCCGCCGCGGCCTGCCACCTCCACCCGGTGCAGCGGCGGGACCGCCGCATACACGCGCCCGGCCTCCACAAGGGGGCGCATGTAGCGGAAGAACAGCGTGAGCAGCAGGGTGCGGATGTGGGCGCCGTCCACATCCGCGTCGGTCATGAAGATCACCTTGCCGTAGCGCGCCGCGTCCAGGTCAAAGGTGCGCCCCGAGCCGGCCCCTACCACCTGGATGATCGAAGAGACCTCCTGGTTGTTCAAGATGTCGGTGTGCGAGGCCTTTTGCACGTTGAGGATCTTGCCGCGGATCGGCAGCAGGGCCTGGAACTCGGAGTCGCGGGCGAGCTTGGCGGTGCCGAGCGCCGAATCTCCCTCCACGATGAACAGCTCGGTGCGCTCGATGTCGTCCGATCGGCAGTCGGCCAGCTTCGCCGGCAACGACGACGTCTCCAACGCGTTCTTCCGCCGCGAGATTTCCTTCTGGGTGCGGGCGGCCACGCGGGCGCGCATTTCCGCCACCACCTTCTCCAAAACGCGCTGGTTCTCGCCCTTCGCATCCCGCTTGGTGGAAGCGAACTCGCGCGTTAGCCCCTCCTCGACCACCTTCGCCACGATCGCGCGGATAGGTGCCGTGCCCAGCACCTCCTTGGTCTGCCCCTCAAACTGCGGCTCGGGGAAGCGCACGGCGACGACGGCCGTGAGGCCCGCCAGGATGTCATCCTTTTCGATGCGCGGATCGCGCGCCGTGACCTTGAGCTGGCGCGACTTGGCCTCGATCTGGGCGCGGACCACCTTGACTAGCCCCTGCTCGAAGCCCACCAGGTGCGTGCCGCCCTTCGGGGTGGCGATGATGTTGACGAAGGTCTCCTCGCGCGTGTCGTAACCGTTGCCCCAGCGCAGCGCGATGTCGACGTCGCACACGCGCTCCACCTCTCGCGCCCGCAGATGGCCCGACTTCTTGTCGAGCACCTGGACGGTCTCGTCGAACGTGCCCTGGCCGGTCAGGTGCATGGTGCGAGACACGGCCGGGTCGGTGGCCAGATGGTCGACGAAGTCCACCACGCCGCCGTCGTACTTGAAGACCTCCTCCACCGGCGCGTCGGCGCGCTCGGGCAGGCCGCGCTCGTCGCGCACGACGACTTCGAGGCCCGGCACGAGGAAGGCCTTCTCGCGCACGCGCTCGATCAAGTGCGCGTAGGAAAACTCGGTATCCTTCGGGAAGATCTCCGGGTCAGCCCAATACCGCACCCGCGTGCCCGTCACCTTCTTCGCCACCTTCCCGGTCACGCGCAGCTCGGAGCTGGTGGTGAACGGGGTGAAGGGGGCGTCGGGGGCCGGGGCGCCGGCGTCGTCGAACACGCCGGGCTCGCCGCGCTGGAAGGACATCTCCCACACCTTGCCCTCGCGCTTGACGGCCACGTCGAGGCGCTGGGAGAGCGCGTTGACCACCGAGGCGCCCACACCGTGCAGGCCGCCGGCCGAACCGTAGTTGGCCGAGTCGAACTTGCCGCCCGCGTGCAGCTTGGTATACACCACCTCGACGCCGGAGGCGCCCGTGCCCGGCACCTCGTCCACCGGGATGCCGCGCCCGTTGTCCTCCACCTCAACCGAGCCGTCCGAGAACAGCGTCACGCGGATCGAGGACGCATAGCCCTCGGTCGCCTCGTCGATCGAATTGTCAATGATCTCCCATAGGCAGTGCATGAGCCCGCGCGAATCGGTGGAGCCGATGTACATGCCCGGGCGTTTGCGCACGGCTTCCAGGCCCTCGAGGACCGACAGGTGGCGGGCGTTATATTCCTGCTTTTCAGTACTTGACACGCTTGGCATGATAGCCGCTCGCCGCCACCCTGTGAGGGACGCACGCGGAGTAGAACGCGCCACGAAGCGCATTCGGGCAAAGAAAAAGGCCGGCTCGCGCCGGCCCCCGCGAACGAGTGTTATACCCGGTTCGTTTCGTCAATGACAGTAATGGCCACCTTCTCCAAGGCTGGCATGTGCCTGCGCCAGTGATGGGCACAGAACTGAAGCTGACCCGACGGCAACTCCACACGGACGTAGGCCTGTGCGTTGCAGGCATCGCAGCGGTCAGCGGCGGTTAGCACGGGAGTATCAAGTATTGCGTTCACACTACGATCAAAGCACGTCGCGCCCGCATTATTCCTCTTATCTCACCCACGTTCGCCTGCGGCCTAAAGGCGGTGTGGAACAATGGTGGCCATGACTTCCTTCGCCGTTGTCGACGTCGAGACCACCGGGCTCGACCGCCGCGCCGACCGCATCGTCGAAATCGCGGTCATCCTCCTTGACCGCAACCTAGTCGAGGAAGGGCGGTGGCAGAGTCTCGTCAACCCCGGCCGCGCCACCTCCGCGGTGGAGATCCACGGCCTGACCGACGCCGCGCTCGCAGGCGCTCCGCGCTTCGCGGAGATCTCCGGGCGGGTGCTCGAGCTGCTGGCCGGGCGGGTGCTCGTGGCCCACCACGCCGCCTTCGAACGCGCCTTCCTCAGCCGCGAGCTTGCGCGGGCCGGGTACGACCTTGGCCTCGACGAGGGGGCGTGCGTGTGCACGATGGACCAGTCACGCATATACCTGCCCCCGGGATCGCATTCGCTGCGCGGGGTGGCCAAACGGCTCGGACTGCCGCCCGCACCGCGCCACCGCGCCATGCACGACGCCGAAACCTGCGCCAGCCTCCTACGCTACTACGTGGAGTTCGAACAGCGCGGCCAGCGCTACACTGACACGGCCACGAACCGCGACGGCGCCCCCGTCTACCCCGCCCAATGGGAACGCGCCCGGTGCTGGGCGCCCATCAGCTAGGCGTCCTACTCCAGGCGCGTGATGCTGGGCGGCCCGGGCGGCCCCGGCCGTTACTCCAGGTAGTCGCGCAACACCTGCGACCGCGACGGGTGGCGCAGCTTAGACATCGTCTTCGACTCGATCTGGCGGATACGCTCGCGCGTGACCCCGTAGACCTTGCCGATCTCGTCCAAAGTCTTCGGCTGGCCGTCGGTGAGGCCGAAGCGCATCGAGACCACGCCGGCCTCGCGCTCCGAGAGCGTGTCAAGTACCTGGTGGAGCTGCTCCTGCAGGAGCGTGAAGCCCACCGCGTCGGCCGGGACCACGGCCTCGGAGTCCTCGATGAGGTCGCCGAACTCCGAATCGCCGTCCTCACCCAGCGGCGTGTGCAACGAGATCGGCTCGCGGCCATACTTTTGCACCTCGATGACCTTCTCCTCGGTCATGTCGAGCTCGCGTGCCAGCTCCTCGGTAGTGGGTTCGCGCCCGAGGTCTTGCAACATCTGGCGCTGGACGCGCGCGAGCTTGTTGATGACCTCAACCATGTGCACCGGGATGCGGATCGTGCGGGCCTGATCGGCCATCGCGCGCGTGATCGCCTGGCGGATCCACCAGGTTGCGTACGTGGAGAACTTAAAGCCCTTGGCGTAGTCGAACTTCTCCACCGCGCGCACGAGGCCAAGGTTGCCTTCTTGGATGAGGTCCAGGAAGAGCATGCCGCGTCCGGTGTAGCGCTTGGCGAGCGAGACTACGAGGCGCAGGTTCGCCTCGAGCAGGTGATTCTTGGCGTTGCGCCCGTCGCGGGCGATGATCTCGAGCTCGCGGTGGTACTTGCGGTCCTCAATCTCCGTGGTGTCGAGGATGTGTTGGGCGAACAGGCCCGCCTCAATGCGCTGGGCGAGCTCGACCTCCTCGGCCGCGTTCAACAGGGGCACCTTACCGATCTGCTTGAGGTAATCCTTGACCGGATCGGCGGTAGCACCCGCCACGAGTACGCGTTGGGCCGGCTCGTCGGTATCGTCCGAATCCTTGACGACGAACGCGCCCTTGGACGTCTTGGCCGCCTCGGCGGTAATGACCACCGACTGGTCGGCCGACTCGTCTTCTCGCTCCTCGTCTTCGCCCTCCTCGTCCTCGCCGGAGTCCTCGTCCAGGTCGTCATCGAGCTCAAGCTCGTCGAGGTCCTCATCATCCAGGTCCTCATCGAGTTCCTCGTCCGTCTCCGGCTCATCCGGGGAGGCTGGGCTCTCCTCGGGCTCGTCCTCGTCCTCCACCTTCGGCTCGACCGCGGCCTTGGCCGGGGCGGCGGCGAGAATAGCCTCAACCAGCTCGGCCTTGCGCAGCTTCGAGGGGCTCTCCACGCCCAGCTCGGTGGCCTTCTCACGCAGCTCGCCCACCTTGAGTTTGGACAGCTCGGCGGGTGCGGGCTGGGTGGCCTGCTCGTCAGCGGCAGTCGCCTTGGCGGACGCTTCCTTCTTGGCGGCCTGCTTGGCAGCAGGTGCCTTCTTGGCGGGAGTCTCCGCCTTCGCGGGGCCGTCCGTGCCGGCAACCTTTCCGGGCGCCGCGGCGGTAATCGCCTCAACCAGCTCCGCCTTGACCGCACGCGAGTTCAACTGAAGCCCGAGCTCCTTTGCGAGCGCGCGTAGCTCGGCGACCTTCATCCCCGGCAACGCAGCGACATCGACTGACACCTCTCTGGTAGAAGAGGGGGTAACAGCTTGAGACTTTGATGCGGCCACATGCAACCTTTCGTAGTACAACTCGCCCATTATAGCGGTAATCGTGACGAATCATGATTCCGCGCTTAAGGTCAACGCACGCGTGGCCTAATTATTCCCCTCAGCGCCCTGCTCGCGGACCACGAGCACAGAGCACGGGCACTCGAGGAGGAGCTTTTGGATTTGCGAGCCGAGCCTGAGCTTTCCGCCGGCGGGCTTGTGTGCGAGCGAGACGACGACGAACGAGGACTCCTCGCGCGCCAGCTCCGAGATCTGCGTGGCCAGGTCGGTCTCATCGACCCGCACGTCGATCCTGAAGCCGATGTCGGCTCCATCGAGCCGGTCGGTCAGCTCATCGATCTCCGAATCGATCTCTTCCTGCTCGAATTCGCCGATTGGGCGGCGCAGGAGGGCGATGAGCGGTTGATCTTCGCGCCTGCACAGCCTGATGGCACTACTCAGCGCGTCGTCGCGTCCGCCGTGACTGACAGGAACAATAACCGCCATATCGCCCCTCCTTATGTCGGATTTATTCTCAAATGTACACGTTTATTCAACCCCGTTCCAAGACGGCTCACGCTCTCTCACGAGCTTAAGCGGGTAGTCCTTGGGCGAGGGCAGATTGACGTGGAGCGCGTGCATAACGAGCTTGGCCAGCGGGTACGTGTAGTCCGATCCGATCGCCAACACGGCGTTCATCAGCGCCCGATCTGTGTCTCCTTGCCACCAGGAGAGGTAGCCGGCCATGGCGGCGGGCGCCGGTTCGGCGTCGTCGGAACGCTCCGCTAGGTATTCGAAGAGGTCGATCATGATCCCGATGCGCTCGGGCGCGGGCTCTCGAACGGCGCTCAGCTTCTTCATGAGCTGCTGGGCCGAGATTCCTCCCATCTTCACCGTGCCCTTGTCCACACCGAAGAGGATGAGCTGGTCGCGTAGCAGGATGTCGTGCATCGCGGCGATGAGCTGACCGGCCGTCTCCTCGCTTCCGATCGCGCTTGCGGGGTCTGCCCCGGCGTCGAGCGCGTCGAGAACGCCCTGCCACAGCTTCACTCCGCGCCGCTTGCCTCCCTTCCAGGCGCGCGCGGCGGCTACGGCGTCACGACGCTCGGGCCACTCCAGGCGCATCCGCTTCTGCGGCGGCTCCCTGCCCGCAGGCGCGTTGCCGTCGAAGACGGCCTGGGCGACGGCGGGGGCAGCCTCGAGTTCGGCGAAGGGCATAACGAGATCCTCGGCGCACAGGTCCTCCCAGGTGCCGTGGCGGGCGTCGAGGCAGGCGGCCCACGAGTCGTAGTCGGTCATCCCCACCGTGACGCAGCCGTCGCCACCCGTGCGCATGTTGATCAGTTGCTGGCAGGCAAGGCCCACCGTGTCGAGGATGTCCACCGAATCGCGGTCATCGAGCATGGTGTGCAGGTCGGAGCCGTACCAGCCGATGTAGAGGTCCTTGACGCAGAACGTGTCGACGAATTCGAGTGCGACGTCGATGATGCCCGCGTGCACCCTGGGGGCATCGACGCGAGCGACGGGCCCGCCCACCCTTCCGTGGATTCCAGTCAGCGCCACAAGGACCACGGATTCCTTCGGTTTGAAGCCGAAGAGGTAGGGGAAGAGGGCGAGCATTTCATGGGGGTGATTGAGTCGTATTCTTTCCATGACGCAAGTATTGCGAACGCCCTGCGTAATCCTTGCCGTGTATACCCACAAATGTGGATAGGGTGTACGCGAAGCGCGGATGTGGTTAACTTTCGCCCTTGCCGATAGGCTCAGGGCATGGAGAGTTTTAGCTCGGCTGTCTCGCACAGCCTCATCCGCGCGCTTGACGAATCTGCGCCCTTTATCGACGACCCCGCCGCCACCTGCCACTGGCGGGAGTTCCTCGCCCCGGCCCGCACGCTCGCCGCGTCCGGTAAGCGTACACGCGCCCTCCTCATCGCGGCCGGCCACGAGGCCTTCGGCGGGGATGGCCGCCCCGTCTACGCCGGCACCGCGGCCGAGCTCTATCAGCTCTCCGCCCTCGTCCACGACGACATCATCGACGAATCTCACACCCGCCGCGGCGCACCCGCCTCACACCGCGCCTTCAGCGCCACGCACGCCGACCTGGGCATGATCGGCCAGGCCGAGGACTTCGGGGCCAAAGCCGCGATCTTGCTCGGCGACTTCCTGCTCTCCCTCGCGGCACTCGAGATTGACCGGGCAGAGGCCGCCGACGCCGCAGCGCTTTCCCGCGCCCGTACGCTCTTCCACGAGATGACGGCCGAGACCGCCTACGGCCAGTACCTTGACTTGCGCGCCGAAACCACCCCCCTGCGCGACGACCTCGGCACCGCACTGGACGAGGCCCTCCTCGTCCTACGCCACAAGTCCGCCCGCTACTCGGTGGAGCTGCCCCTCATGATCGGTGGCGCGCTCGCCGGGGCCTCCCCCGCCGATATCGACGCCCTCTCGGCTGTCGGCCGCCCACTCGGCATCGCCTTCCAATTGCGCGACGACGAGCTCGGCATCTTTGGCAGCCCCAACCAGACCGGCAAACCCGCCGGAGGCGACCTCCGCGAAGGTAAGCACACCGCCCTCCTCGCGCTCGTACGGGAGATGGCCAGCGACGCCGACCGCGCCCTGGTCGACGGGGCCCTCGGGCGCGACCTCACCGAGGCCGACGTCGAGGCGGTGCGTGACATCGTGCGCTCCTCGGGCGCGTTCGCTGCGCACGAGCAGATGATCCGGGACTACGAGGAGCAGGCGCTAGCGGCGGCCGACGCCCTGCCCGAGGCACCCCTGCTGCGCGCAGCGATGAGCAGCCTCGAAGAGCGGCGCTCCTAGCACTTAGCCGAGCCCCAAGATGACGCGGCGCACGGCCCTGTGATGGCCGGCGCGTAGCGCGTCGATCGGCGCTACCCCCAGCTCCGACTCGTCGGTGTGGAGCCAGGCGAAGGCCTCCTCCTCGTCAAAACCGCGGTCGGCGAGCATGGTAAGCGTGCCGTGAAGCGAAGGCAGGGCGACGTCGGCGCCATCCTTGGTTGCGATTTGGTCAACGCTGATCATGAGCGCGCGATTGGGCCCGCGCCGCACGGCGAGCAGCCGACGGTCGTTTAGCATTGTGCGCACGTCCTGCTGGCGAATTCCCAGCCGATGGCCGACTTCTGGCACTGACAGATACTCAAGGTCGTCAAACACGCGCACAATATAGCCCACTTTTCAAAATTTGGGTGGAAACACGCCGCCGAGTCGACTAATGTCTCAGGTGAATCATTAATAACATTCTTACCACTTTGCACATATGTCACATGTGCAAAGCCCTAATGGAGGTTCCATGTCCTCATGGCTTCGGCGCTCCGGTGCCGCGCTCGTAGCAACCACGGCCGCCACGTTCATCACACCCGTCGCACAAGCGGCCACCGCTCCGGCCCCGCAAGCCCCGGTCTTTAAGACCCCGGTCTTCAAGGACCCCGAGATGACTTATCAGGTCAAGCCTGGCGACACGCTCTCCACAATCGCCAAGCGCGCCGGTACCACCATTACCGCGATCGCCCGGGCCAACTCCTTAAATTCGGTCAACCTCATCTTCCCCGGCCAGCAGCTGAAGATTCCCTCGGCCGCACAGGCGGCGGCCCCCGCGGCTCCTGCGGCGCCCGTCCAGTCCGCCCCGGCCACCACGGCCTACGTGGTCAAGGCCGGCGACACGCTAGGCCGGATCGCCTCCGCCCACGGCACCACCGTGGCCAAGCTCGCCGCCGATAACGGCATCGCGAACCCTAACCTCATCCACGTGGGTCAGCGCCTGACGATCGCACCGGCCACGACACCTGCCACCACAGCTCCCGCAGCTAAGCCGGCCACCCCCGCCGCTCCTGCCACCAAGCCCGTCGCCCCGGCCGCCACCACCTACGTGGTCCGCGCGGGCGACACCCTGTCGGGTATCGCGGCCAAGCACGGCACCACGGTCGCCGCACTCGTGGCCGCCAACGGTATCTCGAACCCGAACCGCATCGGCGTGGGCCAGACCCTCGTCATCAGCGGCGCGGCGCAGTCCGCTCCGCAGGCGAACGCCGGCCAGTCGTCGTCGGGAACGCAGACCTCCCGCCCGCAGCTGGTGCAGAACAACTTCCCCGGCTACACGTACGCCGATTCCACGGTCGAGGCCGCGAACGACAACAAGTACGCGCTCATCAGCAAGGCCCAGCCCTCGCGCGCCGAGGTCCAGTCGATGATCGTCAGTGTGGCTCGTGACATGGGGGTCGACCCGCGCCTGGCCCTCGCGCACGCCTTCGTCGAATCCGGCTTTGACGCCACGGCGGTCTCTCCCGCCAACGCGATCGGCGTCATGCAGGTCATCCCGTCCTCGGGCCAGTGGGCCTCCCAGATGGTCGGCCGCAACCTCGACCTGCTCAATCCGTATGACAACGTGGTGGCGGGCGTGTCGATCATCCGCTACCTGCAAAACAATGCATCGAGCTTCGATGAGGGCATCGCAGGCTACTACCAGGGCCTTGGCGGCGTGAAAAAGTACGGCATGCGCTCCGACACCGTCGCTTACGTGGCGAAGGTAAAGGCGGCCATGGCCCGCTTCTAAAGCGAAAGACACGGCCGGTCACTGCCTATGGTAGTGGCCGGCTTTCGCTAAGGTAGGAAGCGTGAAACTTGATCCACTTCTCGGCGAGGTCATTGACGATCGCTACGTAATCAGCGCGCGCATCGCGCGCGGCGGCATGGCGACCGTCTACCAGGCCTCGGACCGGCGCCTGGAGCGCAAGGTCGCGATCAAGGTCATCCACGCCCACTTGGCCGAGCAGCCTGACTTCGTGCGTCGTTTCATCTCGGAGGCGCGCGCGGCCGCAGGCCTGTCCAGCCAGCACGTGGTCGCCGTCCACGACCAGGGGGTGGCCACGCTGCCCACGGGCGATCGTCCCTACCTCGTCATGGAGCTCATGTCCGGGCCGGACCTGCGTTCGGAGCTCAACACCTACGGCTCGCTCCCCCTCGGCATCAGCCTTGAGCTGACGCGCCAGGTGCTCGAGGGCCTCGCGGTTGCTCACGACGCCGGCATCATCCATCGCGACATCAAACCCGAAAACGTCCTGCTCACCGAACCACTGGAGACCACCGCACTCGAGCCGCGCTTCCAGGCCAAGCTCACCGACTTCGGCCTGGCCCGCGCCGCCACCGACGCCACCTCCACGCACACGAATTCGATGCTGGGCACCGTGGGCTACGTGGCCCCGGAGTTCATCTCGGATGGCACCACGTCCAAGACGGCCGACATCTACTCGGTGGGCGTCATGCTCTATGAGCTCATCGCCGGCCAGTTGCCCTTCCGCGGCGAGACCGCGATGAACGTCGCGTTCAAACACGTCAATGAGACGATGCCGCGCCTGTCCGACCAGGCCGACTGGATGCCCGCCACCGTCGACTCCCTCATCGCGCTCTTTACCGCCAAGAGCCCCTCGAAGCGCCCGGTCAATGCCCGCGCCGCGCTCGACGCGCTCACCGACGTCATCGCCTCCCTCCCGCAAGAAACGCTCATCCGTCGCATCCCCGTCTTCCCAGCCGAGTCGGCGCGGGTACCCTCCGGTGGCACGTCGGTGTTGCCCGCCGACGCCGTAGCCCCGGTCGCGTCCAAGGCTCCGGCTCCCGGCGGCTCGCGTTCGGACGCGTCGCCCGAACGCGAGCCGGCCGACGACGCCCTGCCGGCGTCCATCCCGCCAGCCATGTCGCACACTGCGGTGCTCGAACGCCGCCACGACACGGAGGTCAGCCAAGACAGGCCGCGCCGTCGGCGCTGGCCCGTCCTGCTGTTGCTGCTCATCGCCCTCATCGGGGGCAGCGCCTACGGGCTGTGGTGGTACTACGCGGAGGGCCCCGGCCTGCGAGTCAACGTCCCCAACGTCATCAACCTCGCCCAGGCCGACGCCGAGGCCGCGCTCACGAACGCCGGCCTCACCTACGAGGTCACGGAGGACTATTCCGACGACATCGAGGCCGGATCCGTCATCAGCGTGGATCCCGACGTCGGCGAGCCGATCCACCCCTCCCAGCCCGTCACTATGGTCGTCTCGCTCGGGATCGAACACGTGGTCGTACCGGACGTCGCCGGCAAGACCCAAGATGAGGCAAGCACGATCCTGCAAGACGGCCGCCTCACCCTCGAGGTCACGGAGGCCTACTCGGAGACCGTGCCCGCGGGCACGGTCATCTCGCAGTCGCCCGAGCCCGGCCAATCCGTGCCTCACTCAAGCCTGGTGCAGCTCACCGTGTCCAAGGGGCGCGAACCCATCTCGGTACCTGACCTCACCCGCGACAAGCTGGACTCGGCCAATGCCCGCCTCGAAGAACTGGGCCTGACCAGCACGGTGACCGAGGAATTCTCCGACACGGTGGAGGCCGGCGTCGTCATGACCCAGGAGCCCGTAGCGGGCGAATCGCGCTACCGGGGAGACTCCATCGCGCTCACGGTCTCCAAGGGCCCTGAACTGATCGAAGTGCCCAACGTGTTTGGCAAGCAGGAGGGCGAGGCCACGCAGATCCTCGAAAACGCCGGATTCGTGGTCGCCTACGACCGCTTCCTCGGAGGCTACTTCGGCACCGTGCGAGCTCAGTCGCCCGGCGCGGGCGAGAAGGTCAAGCCCGGCTCGGTCATCACGATCACGATCGTCTAGCGCCCAGGCGTCCGAGGCGCGCCCTGCGCTAGAAGTCCTCGCGCAGGATCTCAGAGACGAGGAAGGCCAGCTCGAGGGACTGCTGATGGTTGAGGCGCGGGTCCACGAGCGTCTCGTAGCGCTCGCCCAGCTTGGCCTCCACGATCGCCTCGGAACCGCCGAGCACCTCGGTTACGTCGTCGCCCGTGAGCTCGATGTGCAGGCCACCAGGGATCGTGCCCAGCTCGCGATGGACACGGAAGAAGCCGCGCACCTCGTCCAACACGTCGTCGAGCCGGCGGGTCTTGAAGTCCCCCACCGAAATCGTGTTGCCGTGCATCGGGTCGCACATCCAGGTGACCGGCCGGCCGTCGTCGCGAACCGCGTCGATGATCTCGGGGAGCTTATCCCCCACCTTCTCAGCCCCAAGCCGCGTGATGAAGGTCAGCCGGCCCTCCTTGCCCTCCGGGTTGAGCTTGTCGATGAGCGCGCGGATCTCGTCCGTGGTGGCGTTCGGGCCAAGCTTGACCCCGATCGGGTTTTGGACGTGCGAGAGCATCTCCACGTGCGCGCCGTCCGCATCGCGCGTGCGCTCGCCGATCCACAGGAAGTGCGCGCCCGTGTTATAGGGCAGGCCCGTGCGCGAATCGATGCGGGTCATCGCGTCCTCGTAGTCAAGCAGGAGCGCCTCGTGCGAAGAGTAAAAATCAACCGTCTTCAGCGAATCGGTGTAGGCTCCGGCGGCGCGCATGAACTGCATCGCCCTATCGATCTCGCGTGCCATCGCCGTGTAGCGATGATAGGCGGGGTTCGCGGAAAAACCGCGGTTCCACTCGTGGACCTTCGCCAGGTCCGCAAAACCGCCGCCCGTGAAGGCGCGGATCAAGTTGAGGGTGGCCGCTGAGTGCTGGTAGGCCTCTACCAGCCGGTGCGGGTCGGGCGTACGCGCCTCAGGGGTGAAGGCATACCCGTTGACGGCGTCGCCCATGTAGGAGGGCAGCTCCAGCCCGTCGCGGCCCTCCATCGGGTTCGAGCGCGGCTTGGCGTACTGACCGGCCATCCGGCCCAGCTTCACCACCGGCACCGACGCCGAGTAGGTCAGCACCACCGCCATCTGCAGGATCGTACGAATCTTCGCCCGGATCCTGTCAGCCGTGGCGTCCACGAAGGATTCGGCACAGTCCCCGCCCTGGAGCACGAACGTCTCACCGCGGGAGGCTCGCGCCATCTCCGCCGTGAGGGAATCGGCCTCGCCCGCGAAGATGAGCGGGGGCAAGGAGCGCAGATAGTCGACCGTGGTGCCAAGAAAATCCGCGTCCGGGTAGGCCGGCTGGTGCTTGGCCGAGCGCTCCTTCCATGCCGACAGGAGCTCGCGGGTCATCTCATCTGCATCTTCGAACATAGAACGATTCTAGGCATAAACCGCCCCGGCGCGAATCTGGTCCGGCACACGGAAGGCAGGGAGCGCTCGCTCCCCGCCTTCTATGAGTTGCTCAGCCGTTACTCGGCCGTGGGCTGGGGCTCCCAGTCCTGGCCGATGGCCTCCATGAGCTCCGTGAACCACGGCTGGGTCACGTCGAAGGCCTTGTGGCCCGCGATGCGCGTAAAGTCGATCGTGGTGAGCACGTCGCCGTTCTCCTCGTCGTGGCCGACCACGCCGGAGACGCCCTTGATCGCGGACTCGACCGCGAGGTCGCACATCTGGCCGATCAGCTCCAGGTCACGCTCGTTCGACTTCGCCGAGCGGGAGAAATAGCCCGACTTCTGGACCATGACCTTCTCCGCGCCGATGATCTTGGAGAACTTCTTCGCAAACCACTCGCCGGGGTTAATCGTGTCGAGCTTGACGTGGCCGAACGGATCACGCTCCACCTCGCCGCCGTCCTCGAGGATCTCCTCGACGATCTCCTTCACGCCAGCGCCCTCGGAGAGGAAGATGTTGACGTTGCCCTGCTCGTCCATGATCTTGCGCAGGCGGGAGCCCTCGACGTCGAGGTCGAAGGTGATCTCGGGCAGGTAGAGCGCGTGGATGTCCCAACGCTCCTTCGACAGGCCGGCCGAGGGCACCCAGTCCTGGGCCTCGAGCCACTCACGGTAGTAGCGGCTGGTCTCCGCGGCGAGGTAGCCGCAGCCGCGGCCCATGATCTCGTGGATGATGAGCATGCGCGGGTTGACTCGGTGCTCGCCCACGATGTTCTGGGCAAACAGCGCGCCCTGCTCGGCCGCCGAGTAGGCGCCCAGCGAGTGGCGGATCGGGACGATGTCGTTGTCGATCGTCTTGGGCAGGCCCACCACGGTCAGCTCGTAATCGTGCTCGTGGAGGTAGGCGGCAAGATCGGCGGCCGTGGTGTTCGTGTCATCGCCACCGATCGTGTGCAGCACGTCCACGCCATCCTTGCGCAGCTGCTCGGCCGCCACCTCGAGGGCGTTCTCGCCGGGCTTAATGAGGCCGCGATCCACCAGGTTCTGGGAGTTGGTGAGCTTGACCCGGGAGTTACCGATCGGCGAGCCACCGAACTTGGTGAGGATGTTGGCCTTGGCGCGCGCCTCGTCGTCGAACACCACGAAGTTGCCCGTGAGCAGGCCGTGGTAGCCGTGCTGGTACCCGATGATCTCGGCGTCGGGAAGCTCCTTGGTGTAGCGCTCGATGAGGTCACCCACGGCGGTGGAGAGGCAGGGGGCGTATCCTCCTGCGGTCAGCAGTGCGATGCGGCGAATAGTCATAGGTACCTTCCTTAACTGAGAAACATGTGCCCGCCACAATCTTAGCGTCAATCGTGAAGCCGGTGCGTGCGCTTGGGCCTAGCCCGTGACGCGGTAGAGTGGGCACATGCGTGAAGAAGATGGCCACGACTGGGATGGCGAGTGGATCAAGCTCCAGCAGGAGATGGAGCGCGGGCCGCGCGAGCAGTTTCGCACGTGGACCCCGGCGGAGGTCGACGACGAGGCCTTCGATCCGGCCGACCTGCCGCCGGCCGAGCCCATCGCGCCTGCCTCTCAGCCCGTGCTATCACGCCTGTTCTTCCTGGTGACCGGCGCCGTCGCAGTCCTCTTCATCCTGGGCGTGGCCGACGTGTTGTACTTCTCGCGCGACTGGTGGATGGTCTTTGGCATGATCGGCCTGGTCTCGGCTGCCGCCGGCGTGTATTTCAGCGCGCCCTGGGCCCACCGCCAGGGCGACGACGGCACCCGAGTTTAATTGTCGGAGCTGGGTTCTAGGCTTGGGGCATGACTGAATTACACCCCGGCCGCTCACTCGACCTCACCCCGCGCCATGCCCATCGCGAGGGCGCTCCCCCGCCCGCGCCCGTCCAGCTCGCGCTCGATGAGCTGGGCCCGTCGTTGTTTGACGTCACCTTCGTGGTAGTGGACCTGGAGACGACGGGCGGGCGGCCCGGCCTCAACTCCATCACCGAGTTCGGGGCGGTCAAGGTGCGCGGAGGGGACGTGATCGAGGAGTTCACTTCGCTCGTCAATCCCCGCGTGCCGATCCCGGCCAACATCACGATGCTGACGGGGATCACGAACTCGATGGTGGCCCTCGCCCCTGACTTGGCCGAGGTCATGGCCGGCTTCCTCCGGTTCGTCGGCACCGAGCCGGCCGTGTTCGTGGCCCACAACGCCCGCTTTGATATCTCCCACCTCAAGGGCGCCTGCAGTGAGCTGGGCTACTCGTTCCCCGCCCACCCGGTGATCGACACGGTCAGGCTTGCACGCAAGGTCTTTACCCGCGACGAGACTCCGAACTACAAGCTCGCCACGCTCGCGCGCGTGTGCGGGGCGGAGGTTCAGCCCACCCACCGAGCGCTTGACGACGCGCGGGCGACTGTCGATCTGCTCCACGCCATCCTCTCCCGCCTGGGCGGGATCGGGGTCACGCACCTGGCCGACCTCATGACTGCCACGGACCCGGTGCCGGCCAAGCGCCGCGCCCGGGCCCACCTGGCCGACGGGCTGCCGCGCGGGACGGGCGTGTACCGCTTCATCGGCCCGGGCAGCGAGGTGCTGTACGTGGGCACGTCGGTCAACGTCTACAAGCGGGTACGCCAGTACTTCACGGCGGCAGAACGCCGGGCACGGATGGCCGAGATGGTCGACCTAGCGGTGTCGGTGGAGGCTACTGCCACCGCCACCCAGCTCGAGGCCAGCGTCCTCGAGGTCCGCCTCATCAACGAACTGGACCCGCCCTACAACCGCAGGTCGCGCCGCTCCGCGCAACGTCCGTGGCTGGCGCTTACCTCCGAGCCCTTTCCGCGCCTCAAGGTCACACGCAAGGTGAGATTCGACCAGTTGGGCCAGGCGCTCGGCCCGTTTGGTAGCGCCAAGCAGGCGAGTCGGGCGGTCGAGCTGTTACAGGCGGCAACGGGCCTGCGCGAGTGTACGCCGCGCCTGCCCGCCACCCCCGACGGGCGCCCGGCCTGCCACCTGCATGAGCTCGGCAAGTGCGACGCGCCCTGCCTCACCGGCGCTCCCCAGGAGCAGGCGGTAGCCGCAGTGAGTAGCGCGCTCGCCGGCAACGTGGCGCCCGCGGCCGCGCACGCCCTGGCCAAGATCCGCTCCCTTGCCGCCGAGGCACGCTACGAGCAGGCGGCCGGCGAACGGGACCGCCTCTACGCTCTGGTCGGCGGGGCGAAGAGCCTCGAGGAGCTACGCAGCCTCGTGGGCAATCCGCGCATCGTGGCCGCGCGCAGGGGCAGGCGCGGCTTCGACGTCGTCGTGATCGACTACGGCATGCTGCGGGCCAGCGCCGCCACCCGGCCGGGCGAAGACCCGGAGGCACTCGGTGCGTGGCTGGACGCGGCCACCGAGCAGCTGCCCGTACCGGAGCTCGCCGCCCACGTCACAGCAGACGAGGTACGCCTGTTGTCCACCTGGCTCATGCACGAGGACGTGCGGCTCATCAAGGTCGCCCGGCCCGAGTTGCTCACGCGCTCGCTCGCGGGCGGCTACGCTGTGGCCCTCCCCCTACTGCCCCAGTCGCGCGCGGAGGAATAATCCCAGGCCACGGCCCGCTAAACTAGACCTATCGATCGAACGAAAAGGAGCACCCATGATCACAGCCATTGTCATGATCGACGCCGAAGTCGATCAGATCCCCGAGGTTGCCGACGCCGTGGCAGGGGTGTCGTCGGTGCGCCAGGTCTACTCCGTGACGGGGGACGTGGACCTCATCGCGCTCGTCACTGTCCCCCAGCACGAGGACCTGGCCCAGGTCATCCCCGGCAACATCGCCAAGGTGCCGGGAGTCAAAAATGTCAAGACCTACCTGGCCTTCCAGGAGTTTTCCAAGGCTGACCTCGAGGCGGCCTTCGACATCGGGCTCGATTAAACACCGCGAAGTCGGGTGTGGGGGTGACGGCAGCGGCCGTCACCCCCACACGCGTATCCGAACTCTCTGGCCCGGTACTCCTTAGCCCCGCGCGCTCTCGGCACGGGCCAGCTCGGCCCAGCGCGTCAGCAGCTCGGAGGCCTTGCCCGAATCGAGGGCATCCTCGGCGATCGCCAGACCGGCGCGCATGCGCGTGACGAAGTCCCCGTCGCCAGGGCGCACGCCCTCGAGCCGCCCGTCGGCCACAATCGCGCCGGCGGCATTGAGGGCCACGGCGTCACGCACCGCTCCCCGCTCGCCGTCCAACACCCGACGCGCGGCGGCCGCGTTGTAGCGGGCGTCCTCACCCCGCAGATCATCCACCGTGGCGGACGCCAGGCCCAAATCGGCCGTGGCGTCCAGGTCATGATAGGTGACCTCGCCGTCGCGAATCTCCCACACCTCGTTCGGCGCGGCGGTGGAGAGCTCGTCGAGTCCGTTCGTGCCGCGGAAGACAAGAGCGCGCGTGCCGCGCCGGGCAAGCACTCCCGCCACCAGCGGCGCCTGCCGCGCGTTCGACACGCCGATCGCGCCTGCCTCGGGCCGGGCCGGGTTGGTCAGCGGGCCGAGCACGTTGAACGCGGTGGGGAGGGCGAGCTCACGGCGCGCGGTGGCCGCGTGCTTCATCGACGGGTGGAACTTGTTGGCGAAGAGGAAGGTGATGCCGATCTGATCAAAGATCCGCTCCACCGCCTCCACGGGCAGGTCAAGGTTAACCCCGAGTTCCTCCAGGCAGTCGGCCGCGCCTGACTTCGAGGAGGAGGCGCGATTGCCATGCTTAACCACCTTGACCCCGGCCGCGGCGATGACCAAGGAGGCCGTGGTCGAAATGTTGACCGTGCGGAGCCGATCGCCGCCGGTGCCCACGATGTCGAGCGAATCCGAGGGCAGGCTGACCGGGGTGGCGTGGGACTGCATCGAGTCGGCAAGCCCGAGGATCTCGTCGATCGTCTCGCCCTTCGTGGCGAGCGCCGTGAGGAAGCCGGCCAGCGACACGGGAGAGGTCTCACCGCTCATCACCTTGTCCATCGCCCAGGCCGTCTCTTCGGCCGTCAGGTCCTGGCGGCTAATGACTTTGGCGGTGATCTCCGGCCAGGTCATCATGAGTTCAGGGTCTCCCCAAGGACATCGGCGACTGCGGCCGAGAGCGCGCGCGCATCGACCGGGTGGTTGAGGATCGCGTTCGGCGCGGACACGCGCGCCAGCCACTCGTCCTGCGGGCGGCCGATGAGCACGATGTAGGGCATGTCTTCCACCAGCTCGTCGCGTACCATTTTTCCAAAGCCAATTCCGCCAAGCTTGGCTGCCTCGCCATCAAGGATGAGCAGATCGAAGTGGTTTTCCTCCACCAAGAGGTAGGCGCCCTCCCAGGTGGCCGCTTCGGTCCAATTGATGGCGGGACCCTTGCCGACGCGGCGCCCCACGGCCCTCATCACATCGTTACGGGTATCGCGGTTATCCGAATACACCAGCACGTCGACCGAGGTCTTGCCAGCGTCCTGAGTCATTTTTACCTCCACTAACTCGGCTCTGAGCCAATACTACCGATTCGTGCCTGTTTCGTAGAACTCATCCACGATCGCCGATCGGGACGAGTTTCGCTGTGCGCGCATATACGGACTTAATACCCACATGGGCCTGTCCGTGCGAGATACTGGAGGGCGTAGACCTCCGCGGCCACGAGGGCCCGCGGGTTCGACGTTGGAGGAAACATGGTGTACACACTGCCCGAACTTGATTACGACTACGCCGCTCTCGAGCCGCACATCTCGGCCAAGATCATGGAGCTGCACCACAGCAAGCACCACCAGGCCTACGTCGACGGCGCCAACAAGGCCCTCGAGAACCTGGCCGCGGCGCGCGAGGCGGGCGATTTTTCCAAGATCAACCAGTTCCAGAAGGACCTGGCCTTCAACCTGGGTGGACACTCTAACCACTCCGTGTTCTGGAAGAACCTCTCCCCGAACGGTGGCGGCGAGCCCGAGGGCGAGCTGGCTGAGGCGATCAACGAGGCCTTCGGTTCGTTCGAGAACTGCAAGAAGCAGTTCACCGCGGTTGCTACCGGCATCCAGGGCTCCGGCTGGGCCGTCCTCGCCTACGACACGATCAGCAAGAGCCTGACCACCTTCCAGCTGTTCGACCAGCAGGCCAACGTCCCGGTGGGCACTTACCCGATCCTCATGCTCGACATGTGGGAGCACGCCTTCTACCTTGACTACCTCAACGTCAAGGCCGATTACGTCAAGGCCGTGTGGAACGTCTTCAACTGGCAGGACGTGGCTGCCCGCTACGCCGACGCGAAGAATGCTACCCTCATCGTCCGCTAAGACGCAATAAGAAAGTGGGGCCCGTGAGGGCCCCACTTTTGTGTCTCGACTAGTTGCCGGCGAGTCTCGATTAGTTGCCGGACGACGCGGCCGGCGCGGCTTCGATCTGCCCGAGGATGTCAATGACGACGGCGTAGGCCGGCGCCGCCGCATCCTCACCGCCCTCGGAGGCCGGGACCTCCACGAGCACACGGGAACCCACCGGGATCCCCGCAAGGGAATCGAAGAAGCTACCCGCGCCGAGTGTCTGCGATTGCGGCCCGTAAGTGCCGTAGGTGACTTCGGAGGCGGAGTTGTCCCAGAAGGACATCGCGTACTGGTCGTAGATCGTGGTGCCTTCGCCACCGACCGGCTCGCCGTTACCACGGGCGATCACGGTCACCACGGGTTCGCCGGTGGGGGCCTCAGCGCCCTCCTTGACCGTAACCGTGACCGGTTCGCCGAGCGCACCCTCGATCTCCACGGGGAGGTCAGCCAGGTCGGCCTGCATCGTGGCGTTCGCATCGCCCGCCTGGTCCACGCCGTATGCGTCGACCAGCTCTATGTAGAACGCGATCGTGTCCGTCTCACCAATGCCCGCCGCCTCGTTGCCACCGCTCGGACCGTAGCCGAGGTCGGAGGGGATGGACAGGATGAGCTTCGAGCCGGCGGTCTGCCCCGCGAGCCCCTGCGTCCAACCCTGGATCACCTTCGACAACGAGAACGCTGCCGGCGCCCCGCGGCTGAAGGAAGAATCAAAGGGCTCCTCCGAGCCCCACACCTGGCCCACGTAGTGGGCCACCACCGTGTCGGTGGCCACGATCTCGCGGCCCTCGCCCTTCTCCAGCACCTCGACCTTCAAGCCCGCGGGCGCATTCGAGTCGGGGAAGGACAGGATCGGGTTCTCCCCCGAATCGTCGAGCGTGGGCATCTGCGTGCCCGGCGTCTGGTTGGCTGACGTGGTGGTCTCCTCCGGCGCCTGCGGATCGGACTCCGAGCTGCAGGCGGCGGCGCCAAAGGCGAGCGCGAGAGCGGTCACACTAGCAAGTACGCGCATTCTTCTCCTCACATAGTTGTTCCCCACCACGTGGCAGGGAACTCTGGTCTCAGTGGAACGACTCTCCGCACGCGCAGGTGCCGTGTGCCTGAGGGTTGTCGATGGTGAAGCCCTGACGCTCGATCGTGTCAGCAAAGTCGATCGTGGCGCCGTCAAGGTAAGGAGCCGACTTGGCGTCCACGAGGACCTCGACCCCGTCGAACTCCGCCACCGCGTCATCGTCGAAGAGACGCTCGTCGAAGTAGAGCTGGTACATGAGGCCGGAGCAGCCGCCCGGCTGAACGGCGATGCGCAGACGAAGGTCGTCACGGCCCTCCTGCTCGAGCAAGGACTTGACCTTGGCTGCGGCGACCTCGGTGAGGGTAACGCCGTGGGTTGCGACGGTTTCGCTCATGAATACCTCCATAAAATAGTGTTCTGGACACACACTACCGCCTCACGCTGGCAGTCTCTATGTTGGCCACGTCCCATTCAGCTGAGCGTGATCGATTGGGCAGGCCTAATCCCAGCCCCAGGTGGAGGCGATCGTGCGCATCGAGGTGGTGACGAGCTGGGGCAGGCGGGACAGGTCGGCGAGCGTGTCCGCGTCGTCGACGAAGCGTTCGGGGCGCATCTCGTAGGCGCCGTGCAGCCCGAGGCGGGGTAGCTCGCCCTTGCGCATGCCTGCGGCGTCACTGAGTACGACGACGGGCACGCCCTGTTCTTCGCCCGAACGGGCGGCCGCGTGGAGCCCCGAGGGCAGATCCACGCCGATGGTTCCCAGCACGTAGACGATGAGGTCGGTTTCCGGGATGTGCCCGGCCACGAGGTGGTCGCCCACCAACGACGTCGATGCCCCCAGTAGCTGCAGCATGAGGCCTAGTCCCCCTCCCGGGCCCGCGTACCCGGCCCGCGGGTCGATATCGGCGCCCACGAGTGAGCGCCGCGTGCTGGCACCCGCGGCCTGACCCAGCTCGTGGATCCACGCGCCCGCCTCGCGTTCGAAGTCCTGGGCGCGGTAGCCGTCGAAGCCACGGGTGGCCCACGCCCGGGCCATCCCGTTGACCCCGAGCAGCGGCAGGTCGGAGGGGTAGGTGACGGTCAGTGCCATATCCCGCAGGGCCGCGCGCGCCGCCTCGAGGGCCGCCCCCAGCCCGTCATCCCCGAGGGCCTCCCCCGCCAGTTCCCCCAGGACCCCGCGGCCGAGGTCGGTGGGGCTCATGAGGTCGGGCAGGTGCACGTGAATGCGCCGGGCGCCGGCATCGCGCAGCGCGAGGAGGTCGGCGCCCAGGAAGGCCGTGGAGCCCTCTGGGCGCCCGTTCCAGGAAAAGGAATCGGCCAGGTCGATCATCGCCCCGCCGTCCCACACCCAGTGCACTCGCCGCTCCGCCCCGGCGCCCACCTCAACCGCCCGGGCGCTCAGGTGGCGCGATTGCACGACGTCGTCGAGCCCCGTGCCCGCGTGGGCTACGGCCGCGCCTTCGGACGTGAGAAGTGCGAGGACGTCGTCGTACGGGCGGACCTCACGCCACGCGGCGCTCGCCCGCTCACACACGGCACGCGGCCCCATCCCGGGGAGGGCGGAGCAGACGAGGGTGACGTGCATCTACTCGCCGAGCCGGGTGAGCAGCAGCGCCTCGGCGGCGATCGCATTACGCCAGTCGCCGATGTGGAGCGACTCGTTGGCCGAGTGGGCGCGCGTGTCCGGGTCCTCGATGCCGGTCACGAGGATCTGAGCCTGCGGGAATTCACGGGCTAGGTCGGCAATGAACGGGATCGAGCCGCCCACGCCGATGTCCACCGGGTCCGTGCCCCAGGCCTCGCCAAGCGCCCACTCCATGAGCTGGGAGGCCTCGCTCTGGCCGGAGGCTTGGAAGGCCGGGCCGCGCTCGTTGATTACGCAGTCCACGTGCGCGCCGAAGGGCGCGTGGGCCTTGAGGTGATCGATGAGTTTCTCGGCCGCCTCGCCCGAATCCTGGCCGGGGGCCACGCGCAGGGAGAGCACGAAGGTGGTGGACGGGGAGATCGTGTTGGAGGTGAGGCGGACGGGGGTGACGTCCATGGCGGTGACGGCGATCGCGGGCTTAGTCCACAATCTCGAGGTGATCGAACCCGAGCCGGCCAGGCGCACGCCCTCCAGTAGGCCCGCATCTGAGCGGAACTCCTCCTCGGGGTAGTCGACCGGCGTGTCGTCGGTGGCGAGCAGGCCCTCGACTGCAACGTCGCCCGCGTCGTTGTGGAGCGTGGCGATCAGGCGCGAGGCGAGGGTGACCGAGTCGAGGACCGGGCCGCCGTACATGCCCGAGTGCAGCGCGTGGTCGAGCGCGGTGACCGTGACCGACACCTGGGTGACGCCACGCAACGAGGTGGTGAGCGACGGCGTGCCCACCTTCCAATTGTTCGAGTCGGCCACCACGATGACGTCGGCGTCGAGCTCGGCCTTGTAGGCGTGCAGGAAGTCGACGAACGTGGGCGAGCCGACCTCCTCCTCGCCCTCGATGAAAAGGGTGATGCCCACGCCCGGGCGCGCTGCGGCGACAGCGGCGAGGTGGGCGACGACGCCGGCCTTGTCATCCGCGGTGCCGCGGCCGTATAGGCGCCCGTCGCGCTCGGTGGCCACGAACGGGTCAGTGTCCCACAGGGCCAGGTCGCCCACGGGCTGGACGTCGTGGTGAGCGTAGAGGACCACGGTGGGCTTGCCCGGTTCGCCCGCGCGCGTAGCGAGGACGGCGGGGCGGCCCGTTCCGGCCTCGCCCTCGACCTGGATGACCCGCGTGTCAAAGCCGAGGCCGCGGGCCTTGTTCGCGATCCACTGCGCGGATTCGGCAAGGGTGGACTGGTCGAAGGAATCGGCGGAGATTGACGGGATGGCGACCAGCTCAGACAGCGCGGCCAGGGAGTCGTTCATTGATTCGTCTACTGAAGAAACTACGTCGTGGTACATACCCACCACTTTAGCGCACACCGTGGCGGGCATAACCGCCGCGGTTTCCAGAAATGTCGGGCCGTGCCGTTAGACTGAACACCAACAGCTCAAAGATAAGGATGGCCGTGTTCGGATCAAAGAAGAGGTCGGATTTGGAAGACTCCTCGCTCTCCACTCCTGTGGAGCCACAGCGCAAGGGCTACACCGCTGCCAAGGGCGCGCCCACGCCTCGGCGTAAGGACGTCGAAGCGCGCAACCGCCGCCCCCTTGTTGCCGACACCAAGTCCCTGTCCAAGGCCGAAAAGCGCCAACGCAAGGCCGAAGAGCGCGCCCGCTCGAATGAACTGTACGAAAAGCAGCAGCAGGCCATGCGCACGGGCGACGAGCGCAACATGCCCGCCCAGCACCGCGGCCCCATCCGCTCCTTCGGGCGCGATTACATCGACGCCGCCGCACCCATCTCTGCATTCTTCATGCCAGCCGCGCTACTCCTGCTCCCCCTCATCCTCTTCCAGGGCCGCTTCCCGCAGATCGTAATCCCCGTAGTGTGGGGCATGTACGTGGTCTTCCTCATCATGCTACTGCACGCCATGTGGGTCAGCCGCCGGGCGAAGCAGGCGGCCATGCACAAGTTTGGCGAGGTCCCCTCGGGCTTCTACCTCCAGATGCTCGGCCGGTGCTTCTACCTGCGCCGCTGGCGCCTGCCCGCCCCGCAGGTGTCACGGGGCGAATACCCGGCGGGCGGCACGCGCGCAGAGATGAAGGGTGCCCGCGGCGCAAAGTCGAAGTAGGCCCTACTTTTCCATCTGGCGCGCGGCCATCGCCGCGGGCCTTGACCACATGAGCCACGCGAAGGCCGCAATCGCTCCGAGGGTCGGCAGGTAGAAGTAGGTGCGCCCCGCCTCGAACCACGGGTTGGAGTAGTGGAAGTCCACCACCAGTCCGGCGAGCGGGGCAAACACGTTAATCCCCCACGCCCCGAAGGCCAGGTAGCGCATGCGCCGGCCGTTGTGCTTGGCGCCGGCGAATCCGAGCACCCAGCACAGGGCGGCGAGGATGGAGGTGACCGCCAGCCCGTAGTGCCCGCCCACCATCGAGTTCGTGGCCGCCACCACGGCCCGCCACAGGAAGATCACGGCCCCAACCCCGAGGGCATAAATGAGGACGGAGGGCCACCCGTGGGCGCGGGTGCGGGTGTCTGTCAGTTCTTGGCTCACGGGCCTCTCCTCAACTCGGTTCGCCTCAGTTTACCCCGCCGCCATCCAAGCCGCGGAGGCCGGGAAAGAAATCTTAGGCTATCGCGACATATACTGGGGCAATGACCAATATTAACTGTCACGAATTCACCCAGGACCTTTCTTGCCACCTCGCGATCCTCGCGTCGAAGGATGGCGAGTCCTACACCCTCGACACGCTCGTTGAGGACGCGGAGTTCACTGGCGGCGTTGTTGCCGCGCTGACCACGCTTCAGCCCGGCGAGGGGGTTGCCCGGCTAGTGAACCCGGCCGATACGAGCAAGCTGGTGTTCGTCGTCGTGAACGGCGATTCTACCCGCGACAAGTTTGGCGAGCTCGCTCGCGCTGCCGCCGGGGTCGATGAGCTGTATGTCGCCTCCCCCGTCGCCGAGGTGGCCGAGGCTGTTGAGGGCGCGCTGCTCGGCGCCTACGTCTTCGACGAGTACAAGGAGCCGAAGAAGGCACCGCTCGGCGCGCTCGTGCTGCCAGAGGCCGATGACGACGCCGTGGCGCGCGGCGAGATCCTGGCCGAGGCGGGCAACCGTATCCGCGACCTTGTCAACCTCGCCCCCAACGATCTCTACCCCGAGGTGCTCGCCCAGATCGCCGAGGACGAGGCGAGCGCGGCCGGCTGCACCGTCACCGTGTACCGGGAGAAGGAGCTGGAGGAGATCAACGCCGCCGGCATCATCCACGTGGGCCGTGGCTCGAAGCGCCACCCGCGCCTGGTGCGCATCGAGTGGGCCCCGGAGGGCGCGCCGGAGGGCACGATCGCGCTGGTGGGCAAGGGCATCACGTTCGACACGGGCGGCTACTCGCTCAAGCCGTCGAATGCCATGACCGAGATGAAGACCGACATGGGCGGCGCCGCCACCGTGCTCGAGGTGCTCGTGGCCGCCGCGCGGCTGGGCGTCAAGCGCCGCATCGTGGGCTGGATGTGCATCGCGGAGAACATGGTCTCCGGTATCGCCGGCCACCCCGACGACGTCATTACCTACCGCAACGGCACCTCGGTAGAGATCAACAACACCGACGCCGAGGGCCGCCTGGTCCTCGCCGACGGCCTGCTCATGGCCAGCGCCGAGGGCAGCGAGACCATCATTGATATCGCCACCCTGACGGGCGCCCAGATGGTGGCGCTCGGCGAGCGCACCACCGGCATCATGGGCACCGACTACGCCAAGACCCTCACCGACCTGGCGGGCGAGGTGGGCGAGGACGCCTGGCACATGCCGCTGCCCGCTCACCTGCGAGAGAGCCTCGACTCGGACGTTGCCGACATGAAGAACTCCGGCTCGCGCTACGGCGGCATGCTGGTGGCCGGCCTGTTCCTCAAGGAGTTCGTGGACGCGCCGAACTGGGCGCACGTGGACATCGCCGGCCCGTCGTTCAACCGCGGCAAGCCCTACGGGGTGATGCCGAAGGGTGCCACCGGCGCCATGCTGCGCACCCTGCTCGCCGCCGTGGAGAACTAGCGGCCCCGGTTCTTCGCCGACCACTCGCGCATCTCGCGCGGGTAACCGGTGCGGGCCACCTCATACAGCTCAATCCCCAGATCGCGGGCGACCTCAGCGGCGTCGGCGATGCTGGGGATTTTGCGTCGGGTCCATTCCCCGTCGCTCGCCACGAGCACGATCGAGCTCGGGTCACGCGAGGTGGCGGCCTCGAAGTAGGCGGCGATCCCCTGGCGGGTGGCCACGAACTCGGTCAGGTGTTCGACCGTTACCTTCTTGGCGCGGCGCTGGGAAAGCGGCCCCTTCTTTTTCGAAAACAACATTCCCCCAGCCTACCGCGCGCCCTGTTGGAGTCACGCGATTGTCCCCGCCGAGGAAGAAATGTCGGCCGCAAAGTGGAATAATTATAGGGAACGGGTCTGGACCCACCGGGCCATGGCGATCTCGAGGGAGAGGTAAGTGACTGAAAAGGAATACGATGTAGTGATTCTTGGCGCGGGTTCCGGAGGCTACGCATGCGCTCTGCGATCCGCCCAGCTCGGTATGAAGGTGGCGCTCATTGAGGGCGACAAGGTTGGTGGAACCTGCCTTCATCGCGGCTGTATCCCCACCAAGGCTCTCCTACACGCTGCCGAGGTTGCAGACGAAATGCGCGAAGGCCCCTCCATTGGCGTTAAGGGCACCTTCGAAGGCATCGACATGGGGGCGCTCAACACGTACAAGAATGGCGTGGTTGAGAAGATGTTCAAGGGCCTGACCGGCCTTGTGAACGCCGCGGGTATTGACACGATCGCCGGCTGGGGTCGCCTGGTTGCGAAGGACACGGTTGAGGTCAACGGTGAGCGCATCAAGGGCAAGAACATCGTGCTCGCCACGGGTTCATACTCGAAGACGATCGGCCAGACCATCACCGACCGCGTCATCACCTCCGACAAGGCGCTGACCATGGATGTTGTGCCGTCGTCGGTCATCGTGCTTGGCGGTGGCGTGATTGGCTGCGAGTTCGCCTCGGTGTGGAACTCCTACGGCGCCGACGTGACGATCATCGAGGGCCTCGATCATCTCGTGCCGAACGAGGACGAGGACGTGTCGAAGATGCTCGAGCGCTCCTTCCGCAAGCGCAAGATCGCTTTCAAGACCAAGACCATGTTCGACCGGGTTGAGGAGGACGAGAGCGGCGTTCACGTCTTCACCCAGGACGGCAAGCAGTACGACGCCGAATACCTGCTGATCGCCATCGGCCGCGGCCCCTCCACCGCCAACCTCGGCTACGAGGAGCAGGGCATCACCATCGATCGCGGCTTCGTCATCACGAACGAGCGCCTGCACACCGGGGTTGGCAACATCTACGCCGTTGGCGACATCGTCCCCGGCGTTCAGCTCGCCCACCGCGGCTTCCTCCAGGGCCTGTTCGTGGCCGACGAGATCGCGGGCAACAACCCCGCCGTCGTTAATGAGGACAACATCCCGAAGGTCACCTTCTCCAACCCTGAGATCGCCTCCGTGGGCCTGTCGCAGAAGAAGGCCGAGGAGAAGTTCGGCAAGGACAACGTGGAGACCTCCACCTTCAACCTCGCAGGTAACGGCAAGTCCCAGATGCTTGGCACCACCGGTTTCGTTAAGCTGGTCCGTGAAAAGGACGGCCCGATCGTGGGCTTCCATTCGATCGGCGCCCGCATGGGTGAGCAGGTGGGCGAAGGCATGCTGATGGTCGCGTGGGAATCCTACCCGGAAGACTTCGACGGCCTGATCCACGCTCACCCCACTCAGAACGAGTCGGTGGGCAAGGCCATCCTGGCCCTCGCCGGCAAGCCGCTTCACACCCACAACTGACCTAGGAGCAAGACATGTCTGAACCCATTAAGATGCCCGCACTGGGCGAATCCATCGATGAGGGAACGGTCACGACGTGGCTGAAGAACGTTGGCGACACGGTCGAGGCCGACGAGCCCATCGTCGAGGTCTCCACCGACAAGGTTGACACCGAGGTTCCGGCCCCGGCAGCCGGCGTCCTCGAGTCGATCGAGGTCGGAGAAGATGAGACGGTCTCGGTTGGCACCGTGCTCGGCTACATCGGCGACGGCTCCGGCGCCGCTGCTCCGGCCGAGACCCCGGCTAAGGAGCCCGCTGCAGAGCCCGAGGCTCCGGCCCCGGCTCCCGAGGAGCCTGCTGCCCCGGCGGCGTCGGGCTCGGGCGTTGAGGTGAAGATGCCCGCGCTCGGCGAATCCGTTGACGAGGGCACCGTCACCACCTGGCTTAAGCAGGTAGGCGACGAGGTGGAGGAAGACGAGCCGATCGTCGAGGTCTCCACCGACAAGGTCGACACCGAAGTCCCGGCCCCGGCGTCGGGCATCCTCACGCAGATCAAGGTCTCCGAAGATGAGACGGTCTCGGTTGGCACCGTGCTCGCCGTCATCGGTGGCGAGGCCCCGGCTGCCCCGGCGCCGGCTGCCCCGAAGGACGAGCCGAAGGCCGAGCCCGCTCCGGCTCCGGCTCCCAAGGCTGAGCCCGCACCTGCGCCTGCTCCGGCCCAGCCTAAGCCCACTGAGCCCAAGCCCGCCCCTGCGGCTCCGGCACCGGCCGATGGCAAATCGGCCTACGTGACCCCAATCGTGCGCAAGCTCGCCAAGGACCTCGGCGTGGACCTGGCCACGGTCTCCGGCACGGGCGTGGGCGGTCGCATCCGCCGCCAGGATGTCGAGGCCGCCGCTGAGGCCGCCAAGGTCGCGCAGGCCGCTCCGGCACCCGCAGCTCCGGCCGCTCCGGCTGCCCCGGCTGCCCCGGCGGGCGGGATCAAGACTCAGATCGCGCAGAAGGCGAAAGAGGCCGCAACCCTGCGTGGCACCCGCCAGAAGATGACGGGCGTGCGCAAGGCGATCGCCAAGCACATGATCGACTCGCTGGCCACCTCGGCCCAGCTGACCACGGTCATGGAGGTCGATGTCACGCGGATCGTCAAGCTTCGCGCCCAGGCGAAGGCCACCTTCCAGGCGCGCGAGGGCGTGAACCTCACCTACCTGCCGTTCTTCGTGCAGGCGGCCACGGAGGCGCTCAAGGCCCACCCGATCATCAACTCCTCGGTGGAGGACAACGAGATCGTCTACCACGACGTGGAGCACGTGGGCATCGCTGTTGACACCGAGCGCGGCCTGTTCGTCCCCGTGATCAAGAAAGCTGGCGACCTCAACATCGCCGGCATCGCCAAGCAGATCGCAGACCTGGCCGCCCGCACGCGCGACGGCAAGATCAAGGCCGACGAGCTGGCGGGTTCCACCTTCACGATCACGAATACCGGCTCCGCTGGCGCCGCGTTCGACACGCCGATCATCAACCAGCCCAACGTGGCCATCATGGGCACAGGCGCGATCTTCAAGGCGCCGGGCGTGGTCAAGGATCAGGACGGCAACGAGGTCATCGCGATTCGCTCGAAGTGCTTCCTGTCCATCTCCTACGATCACCGCATCATCGACGGCGCTGCCGCCTCGCGCTTCCTGCGTGATGTGAAGTTCCGCCTCGAAGAGGGTGACTTCCCCGAGGTCCTCTAAGTCCTCAGCAAGGGGCCCGGCGCGAGCCGGGCCCCTTTTCTTCCCCTGAACCCACGAGCTTTTAGCCCGATTCCATCAGGCACGGCCGCACCCGGTAGATCTTGGCGTTCCGAATGGCCCACCGCCGGCAGATGCGCTGGCTTTCGTTGGCCGAGTCCGACCCTTCGATGTGTGCCCCGCTTTGGTAGGAGATCACTTCGAGGACGGGACCGTCCGAGGCGCGCATGTTCACCGAAATCACCTCGGTCACCACGGCCTCCACTCGCACGCCGTTGTCTTCCATCCAGGCCTTGAGCTGTTCGTCTTCGGCCCTGGCGGGCGAGCCGTCGACTGTCAGGGCCCACAGCACCTCCCAGTTCTCGCCGACGATCGCGGCGTTTCGCGCGTCGACCATCGCTTGGGCGTACGCCTTCCAGTCCGTCCGATCCGGAGATAGCCCCACCCCGAATCCGACCACGACCGCGAACGCGATCAGCCATATCCTCCACCGCGGCTCGTTCTTCATGCCTCAAGCAGACCACAACCGTCGCCACCCATGATGGCCTTTTCCACAGGCGGTGATGGGCCACCTCGGCACCGCGCTGTCTACAATGGCCGGGTGAGTACGAATTCTTTTGGTGGTTATCGCGATCTTCCCTCGCTGGTGGGCGGGCCCCACTTGGTGGTGTCGTTTTTTGGCCGCCTTCCCACCTCCATGATCATCATCGGCGTGTTGACCCTCATCGTGGCCGAGACCGGCTCGGTGGAGGTCGCCGCCTACTGCTCGGCGTCCCTTGCGATCGCGAACGGGTTGGGCAACATCATCATCGGCCGCCTCACGGACCATTTCGGGCAGCGCAACCCGCTCTTGGTGTTCGCCCCGCTTAACATCGTGGCCCTGTTGTTGCTCGTCTGGTTCGCGCCCCGCGAGCCGGCCACCGCGGCACTTATGGCGATGTCGGCCTTCATCGGGATCACCACCTCCCCCATCGGCCCACTCTCGCGCGTGCGCTGGTACCCGATCGCAAGCCCGGCCCAGCTGCCCGCCGCGATGTCGTGGGAGACGGTCAACGATGAGCTGATCTTCGTGCTCGGCCCCGCCGCCGTGGGCATCCTCGCGGCCGCTGTCTCCCCCAGCCTTCCGCTGCTCGTAGCCGCCGGCCTTGTGCTCACCTGCGTTTTCCCGTTCGCGCTCTCGCGTCACGCCCGCGGCCCGGCCGTGTTCGACGACGACGAACCGCGCCCCTCCTTCCTCGCGGTCATGAACCGGGTCCGCACACCGCTTGCCGCCATGTTCTTCATGGGCATGTTTTTCGGCGCAATGCAGACCACGGTGACGGCCTTTGCCGAGACGCGCGGCCTGTCGGGCCTGGGTGGCCTCATCTACGCGGCCCTTGGCCTTTCGGCGGCGGTCACAGCCCTCATGGCGGTGGCGCTGCCCGAGCGCCTGAGTTACAACCGCCGCATCCTCCTGGCCGGAAGCGGGCTTCTGCTCGGCGCCGCGGCCTGCATGATTGCCACCGGCGGCGTCGCCCTGTCCCTCCTACTGCTCGTGGCCGGAGTCTTCATAGGCCCGCTCGGCGTGTCCATCTTTACCCTGGCCGGCAAGTGGGCCCCGCGCGGCGGCGACGGCGTGGCCAATACCGCCATCGTCTCCGCCAACGTCCTCGGCGTGGCGAGTGCCTCGGCGATCGTGGGGCGCTTCGTGGATTCCAACGTCGCCGTGGGATTCCTCGCCGCAGCAGTGTGTGCCGGTTTGATTACGCTCGTCTCGGCCACCCTGGGGCGCAAGGACGAACGGGCGCTTGGCTGAGGCATCTTTGAGCACGGCCGTGCAATCTACTAAACTCTTGATGAAACCGAACAAGGAAGTGCGATGACCAAGAAGAATAAGCCCAAGAAGAAGCGCTGGTGGAGTTACGTCGCCGATGCGTACCGGGTGGCGAAGAAGACGTACCCGTGGACTGCCTGGGCGTTGCTCGCCGGCTTCGTGGTCGGCGTCGTTCTTGGCCTGCTGGGCGGACTTGCCACCAGGTTCTGGTGGGTGTGGGTCCCGCTCTCAATCTTCATGGGCGTGGTCCTCGCACTGTTGGTGCTGACGCAACTGGTGCGCCGTGCGTCGTACGCGCAGATTGACGGCATGCCCGGTGCCTCCGCCGCGGTGCTTGGCCAGATCAAGCGAGGCTGGGTGATCGAGCAGGAGCCGGTGCGTTTTAACGCCCGCACGCAGGACATGCTGTTCCGTGCGATTGGCCGCCCCGGCATCGTCCTCATCTCCGAGGGCCCGGCCGACCGGGTGGATCGCCTCATCCAGGATGAGAAGAAGGCAATCAAGCGCGTGGCCCCCTCGGTGCCCGTTGAGGTGATCAAGGTGGGCAATGGCGCTGGCCAGGTGCCGATTGCGAAGCTGGAGCGCCACCTGAAGAAGCTGCCGAAGAAGATCTCCCACCAGGAGGTCGCGGCGGTCACGGCCCGCATGAAGGCGATCCAGACCAACGCACTGCCGATCCCGAAGGGGATTGACCCGTTCAACGCCCGCCCGGACAGGCGAGCGATGCGCGGACGCTAAGCAAAGGGGCGCGGCCACGATGTGGCACCGCCCCTTTTGTCTTGCCCTCACCCCGTACAATGGCGGTCGGATCCGTCTTTTCCGTTAGGAGTACCACGTGTTTTCAAGTGTTGATGAGGCCAAGGATTACCTTGCCAAGGAGGGGGTCGAGTTCGTCGACATCCGTTTCTGCGACCTTCCCGGAGTGATGCAGCACTTCGCCATCCCCATCGGCACCTTTGACGACGACGCCCTGCGCGATGGCCTCATGTTCGACGGCTCCTCCATCCGCGGCTTTACCGAGATCCACGAGTCGGATATGAAGCTCATCCCGGATCTTGGTACGGCCTACATTGATCCGTTCCGCGCGCGTAAGACGCTGGTGATGAACTTCTTCGTGGTCGACCCGTTCACGGGCGAGCCCTACTCGCGCGACCCGCGCACGATCGCCCGCCGTGCCGAGGACTACCTGCGCGCCTCCGGAATCGCCGACACGGTCTATTTTGGCGCCGAACCCGAGTTCTATGTTTTCGACGACGTCCGATTCGACGACTCGCCCAACAAGGCGGGCTACCACCTCGACGCCCGTGGCGCGTGGTGGAACACTGGCACAGAAGAGCGGCCAAACCTGGGCTACAAGACCCGGATCAAGGGCGGCTACTTCCCCGTCTCCCCCAACGATCAGGAGGCGGACCTGCGCGATGAGATGACGCGCCTGTGCCAGGAGGTGGGTTTGAGGATCGAGCGCGAGCACCACGAGTGCGGGACCGGCCAGCAGGAGATCAACTACAGGTTCGACACGCTGCTCGCCGCCGCGGATGACCTCATGAAGTTCAAGTACGTCATCAAGAACGCCGCCTTTGCCGCGGGCAAGACGGCGACCTTCATGCCCAAGCCTCTCTTCGGAGACGCGGGTTCGGGCATGCACTGCCACCAGTCGCTGTGGAAGGACGGCGTGCCGCTCTTCCATGACGAGCGCGGGTATGGTGGCCTGTCAGACCTGGCGCGCTGGTACATTGGCGGCCTGCTCGCCCACGCGCCGTCCCTGCTCGCCTTCACCAACCCCTCGATCAATTCCTTCCACCGGCTGGTACCGGGATTCGAGGCCCCGGTCAACCTCGTCTACTCGGCGCGCAATCGTTCGGCGTGTACGCGCATCCCGGTCACGGGCACGTCTGCGAAGGCCAAGCGCATCGAGTACCGCACCCCGGACGGCTCGTCGAACCCGTACCTGGCGTTCGCCGCCCAGCTCATGGCGGGCTTGGACGGTATCCGCAACCGGATCGAGCCCCCGGCGCCGATCGACAAGGATCTCTACGAGCTGCCGCCCGAGGAGCACGCGGAAATCGAACAGCTGCCCCAGTCGCTCCAGGACGCGTTGCGCGCCTTGGAAGAGGACCACGACTACCTTACCGAGGGCGGCGTGTTCGACGAGGACATCATCGACACCTGGATCCGCTACAAGCGGGAAAAGGAGATCGAGCCGCTGCGCCAGCGCCCGCACCCCTACGAGTTCGCGCTCTACTACGACTTCTAGGAGCTAGTGCCCTGGCTCCTAGAAGGTCATGTGCATCCAGGAGTTGAGGGTGTAGCCCTCGTCGAGGCTGCCGGTGAGGCGGGCGATGCCCGTGTTGGTCAGCGGCACGAAGGCGTTGCGGTCGCGCTGGGCGTTGCGCGCGCGGGCGCCCACCCAGTAGGCAATGACTCCCCCGTGGGCGAAGGCGACCGCGCGTTCGTGCCCGGCGGCTTCGATGACCCGGACGGCGTCGTCGACCCGCTCGAGGACGCTACGCCCGGTCACGGCCGTGTCCTCGCCCATGGGCAGGTCGAGTTCGCCGTTGATCCAGCGAAAGATCGTGCTCGTGTAGCCGTCGTAGTCGTCCTCGGTGTCGCCGCCCTCATACGATCCGGCACCGATCTCGCGCAGGCCGTCGTGGACCTGGATGTCGAGCCCCAAGCGGGTGGCGAGCGGGGTAGCGGTTTGTTGCGTGCGCGTGAGGTTCGAGGCCCAAATCGCGCCTGGTTCGAGGGCGGCGAGCGTGGCGACGACGTCGTTGGCCTGGGTCCAACCCGCCTCGGTGAGCGCAGCGCCGGGTATGACCGTGTCGATCGTGTGCTTGGCGTTCATGTAGGTCTGACCGTGACGGACAAGAATGAGTTCCACAGTTACTCCTCGTAGACGATGCGTTCCACAACAGCTCGGGCCCGACGCGCGGCGCGCAGGTAGTCTTCCTCGATGGCGTGCAGCTCCCCCTCGCGCCCGAGCAGAGCGGCAGTGAGGGCCAGTTCGCGTGCCCCGTGCGGGAGCAGGTCCAGCTTGGCGCCACGCGTGCGCCCGGAGGCGAGCACGTTCGCGTCCCTCAGCGCCGAGGCAAACGACCAGGCCTCGATCAGCTTACCAGCGCCATCGGCGCTGATGAGGCCGCTTTCGCTGGCCGCGTCAAGGGCGGAGAGCGTGCCGGTAGTGCGCAGCGCCGGGATGCGGCCCGCATGGCGCAGCTGGAGGATCTGGGCGGCCCACTCGACGTTGGCGAGCCCGCCCGGGCCGAGTTTCAAGTGCCGGGTCTTGTCCACGCCGCGCGGGATGCGCTCGGACTCCACGCGCGCCTTCATTCGCCGAATGTCACGCACCTCGGCGTCCGCCAACCCTGAGCTAGGGTAGCGCAGCGGGTTGATGAGTGAAATGAAGCGTGCCCCGACGCCGTCGCCGGCCACGAACCGCGCCCGCAGCAGGGCCTGGCGCTCCCAGGTCTGCACCCACTGATCGTAGTAGGCGCGGTAGGAGTCGAGCGAGCGGGCGAGCGGGCCATTCTTGCCCTCGGGGCGCAGATCGGCGTCGGCGGGGAAGCCCGGCTCGGGCGCGGGTGTGGAGAGCAGGGCGATGAGGTGGCGGGCCACTTCGTTCGCCGCCGCGCTCGCCTCCTGCTCGGCAAGCTCGGGGCCGTGGTCGAAGACGAACAGGAGGTCGGCGTCCGAGATGTAGCCCAGCTCCCCGCCTCCGAAGCGGCCCATGGCGATGACGGCGAACTGGAGCGAGTCGGGCGCGCTGGCCGCGATTCGCGCCCCACGCAGCGAGGCCTCCACCGCCACCTGGCCCGCGTCCGTGATCGCTTGGCGCGAGTCCGTGCCAAGGCGAAGCGTGTCAGCCATCGCGGTGCGCAAGAGTTCACGACGCCGGAGCGCCCGGCCCGCGATCGCGATCTCACGCGGGTCGGTGCGCCGGTTAAGCACGGAATCGAGTTGGGCGGTGAGCTCGGCCGGCCCGAGCGGGGCGAGCTCGTCGGCCTCCAGCCAGGCGATGGCCTCGGCCTGCGAGGGGAGCTCGTTGGCCACGTAGCGCGAGGTGGACAGTAGCCGTGCGAGGCGTTCGCCCACCACCTTCGAGTCGCGCAGGAGGCGCATGTACCAGGGGGTCGAGCCCAGCTTTTCTGACACGTCGCGGAAGGCGGCGAGCCCTCGGTCGGGTTCGGGGCCCTGCGTGAACCACTCGAGCATGACGGGCATGATGTGCCGGGCGATCGCGGCCGTGCGGTTGAAGCCGGAGGTGAGGGCGAGCGCGTTGGCGTAGGCCGAGCGCGGGTCACCGTAGCCGATCGCGGCCAGCCGCGCCTGGGCGGCCTCGGGCTCGAGGGCAGCGTTGTCGGCGGAAAGCTTGGCGGTGGCCGGCAGCATGGGCCGGTAGTAGATCTCCAGGTGCAGGGCCCGCACCTCTTTGCGCACGCGCGCCCACATCTCCCCCAGTTCCTCGGCGGTGTCGAGGCCGGGGATGCGGAGGGATCGGGCGATCCGGCGCAGGTCGGCGTCGGCGGTGGGTAGCACGTGCGAGCGGCGGATCCGGTGGAGCTGGACCCGGTGCTCGAGGGCACGCAGGAGCCGGTAGTCGGCGTCCATGGTGGCGGCGGCGGTGCGGCCGATGTAGCCAGCGTCCCGCAGGGCGGCGAGGGCCTCGAGGGTGGAGCGCTGGCGGACGGACGGGTCGGTGCGGCCGTGGACGAGTTGGAGGAGCTGGACGGTGAACTCGATATCGCGCAGGCCCCCGCGCCCCAGCTTGATCTGCCGCTCGGCGTCCTTCGCGGGAACCAGGCTCTCCACTCGGCGGCGCATCGCGCGCGTCTCCTCCACGAAGCCGTCCCGGCCCGCGGCGTTCCACACGAGTGGGGTGAGGGCTGCGACGTAGCGCTCCCCGAGCTCCCGGTCGCCGGCCACGGGCCGGGCCTTGAGCAGGGCCTGGAACTCCCAGTTTTCGGCCCACTTTTCGTAGTAGGCCACGTGAGAATCGAGGGTGCGCACGAGCGGGCCTGCCTTGCCCTCCGGGCGCAGTGCCGTGTCGATCTGCAAGATCGCGGGCGTGCGGCCCGGGGCGGCCACGGCGTGGGAGATGTATTCGGCGAGCTTGGTGGCGGCCGGGAGGTCGGCCTCGTCGTCGCCGGAACGGGAGCCTGCCACGTAAATCACGTCGACGTCGGAGATGTAGTTGACCTCGCGCCCGCCCGTCTTGCCCATGGCGATAATGGCCAGGGCGACGTCGTCCGCCTCGGGTCCGTAGACCGCGCGGCCCACGGCCAGTGCTGCCTCGAGCGCTCCACCCACGACGTCCGACAGCGCGCGGGCCACCGCCTCCACGTGATCGGGGGCCGGGCCGGCCGTGAGGTCGAGCGCCGCGATCTGGGTGAGTCGATACCAGTAGTGCAGGCGCAGCGCCTCGATCGCGCCGGCCTCCCCAAGCTCGGCCAGGTCGGCGCGCGGGGGTTCACCCGGCCCGGGAGAAAACGAGCGCACGGCCGCGAGCGCGGAGGCCCTCTCCCCTTCGAGCGTCGTGTAGAGCCCGGCTTCGGCGATCTTGGCGTCGGAGAGGATGTGGACGTTAGTGGGGTGGGAGATGAGGTGCTCGGTGAGGGTGGTGGACATGCCGAGGATGGCGAACAGGCGCGCGGGCGCCGCCTGGCAGGCGTCGGTCAGCGCGCGCCGAGCCTCGGGCCCGGCCTCTTGCGCGGCTTCGGTGAGGCGCAGATAGCCGAGGAGGGCCTGGTTGGGATCGGCGGTACCGGCGGCGTGGGCGAGCAACCAGTCGGCGTCCGTACCCGCGAGCGCGGGGCTTTCCAGCAGGCGCGCGGCGCGGTCGGGCGGGGAGAAGCCCGCCCTGCGAAGCTTAGCCGCCTCCCACATCAGTTCGACGTCATGAACGCACGCCGCTCAAACGGCGTGACCTGGTGGCGGTAGGCTTCCCACTCGTGGCGCTTGTTGCGCAGGAAGTAGGCGAACGCGTCTTCCCCGAGCGTGTCGGCCACGAGCTCGGACTCGCGCATCTCCTTCAGGGCATCCGATAACGACGCCGGCAGGGCGCGTAGCCCCATGGCGCGCCTTTCGAGGTCGGTCAGTTCGGAAACGTCCACATCGAGGTCCTCGGGCAGCTCGTAGTCGCCCTCGATGCCGGCCAGGCCCGCGTTGAGGATGACGGCGAAGGCGAGGTAGGGGTTCGCGGCCGAGTCGAGGGCGCGGTATTCGACGCGGGCCGATTCGGGGTCGCCCTGGTCGAGTGCCGGGATGCGCACGAGCGACGTGTGGGAGTTGCCCCAGGAGACGTAGTTTGGTGCCTCGTACCCGGCCCACAGCCGCTTGTAGGAGTTGACGTGCTGGTTGGTGATCGCGGTGATCTGTGGGGCGTGGCGGAGCAGGCCGGCCACGAATTTGCGCCCGGTGGGCGAAAGGTGGAAGGTGGCGAGCGGGTCGTAGAAAGCGTTCTTGTTGCCCTCGAAAAGGGAGAAGTGGGTGTGCATGGCCGAGCCGGCCGCGTCGATGAGCGGTTTGGGCATGAAGGAGGCCATCACGCCCTGGGAGATCGCCACCTGTTCCACTACCACGCGCAGGGTCATGATCTGGTCGGCCATGGTGAGGGCGTCGCTGCGGCGCAGGTCGATCTCGTTTTGGCCCGGGCCGATCTCGTGGTGGGAGAACTCCACCGTGATCCCCATGTCCTCCAAGGTCTTGACGGCACGCGAGCGGAAGGACTGCGCGATCGACCGCGTGACGTGGTCAAAGTAGGACCCGTTGTCGATGGGGACGGGGGCGGCGTGCTCGTCCGTCGTCGGGTGGAAAAGGTAGAATTCGCACTCGGGCTGGGCGTAGAACGAAAAGCCCATGTTCGCGGCGCGCTCGAGGGCACGCTCGAGCACCGCGCGTGGGTCGGAACGGGCCGGTTCGCCGTCGGGAGTGTAGATCGAACAGAACATGCGCGCCGAGGGCGAATCGTCCTCGCCCCAGGACAGGAGCTGGAAGGTGGACGGGTCTGGGCGCATCACCATGTCGGACTCGTGCCCGCGTGTGAGGCCCTGGACCGCCGAGCCGTCGAAGGAGATGCCGCCCTCGAACGCGGCCTCGAGCTCGGCGGGCGCGATCGCCACGGATTTGAGCGTGCCTGTGATGTCGGTAAACCACAGGCGAATGAAGCGCACGTCGTGGTCGTCAACCTCGCGCAAGACGTATTCGGATTGGGGATTCACCAGTTTTCCTTCCACTCGCGCTCAGCCGCGTCATAGTCATCCTCCGGCTCGGGGGCGTCCGCCTCCGCGTTGCGCTGCTCGGAGAGGAGGAGCGCGCTCTCCGCCTCCAGCCGCGTGGCGTAAGGGCCCATGCGCTCGGCAGCCGGGAACGACGGCGCCTCCGATTCGGCTACCTCGCCCGTTGCTACGTTAAACCAAAAAGCCATGCGTGCTCCCTCCCCCGGCGGCGGGATTTGAGCCCGCCTCACATAGGACTAAGCTTAATATTATGCAAGCAGATCGCGCTCCCCTAGGAACCCTCACGCCCGGCACCCTGTCGCCCATGCGGCACGTGCCCGAGTACATTGAGCGGCCCGAATACATGTTCCACGACGGCCCCGAAGTGGTCACCGCCCCCGAGATCAAGTCTGCCGAGACCATCGAGAAGATCCGCGCCGCCGGCACGATCGCCGCCGACGCCCTCTACCTCGCCGGCGCCGCCATCAAGCCCGGGATCACCACTGACGAGCTGGACGCCATCGCCCACGACTACATGGTCTCCCAGGGCGCCTACCCCTCCTGCCTGGGCTACATGGGCTTCCCCAAGTCAATCTGCACCTCGATCAACGAGGTCATCTGCCACGGCATCCCCGATTCACGCCCGCTCGAGGAGGGCGACATCATCAACCTCGATGTCACCGCCTACAAGGACGGCGTGCACGGGGATACGAACGCCATGTTCTACGTGGGCGAGGTGGACGAAGAATCGCGCCTCCTGTGCGAGCGCACCTACACCTCGATGATGCGCGGCATCAAGGCCGTCAAGCCCGGACGGGAGATCAACGTGATCGGCCGCGTGATTGAGTCCTACGCCAAGCGCTTCGACTACGGCGTGGTGGAGGACTTCACCGGGCACGGCGTGGGCGAGGCCTTCCACTCCGGCCTCATCGTCCCCCACTACGACGCCGCCCCGCGCCACAACGAGGTGATCGAGCCGGGCATGGTTTTCACCATCGAACCCATGCTCACCCTTGGCCAGATCGACTGGTTCCAGTGGGACGACGACTGGACCGTCCTCACCAAGGACCGCGGGCGCAGCGCCCAGTTCGAGCACACGATCGTGGTGACCGAGACCGGCGCCGAGATCCTCACCCTGCCCTCCATGGGGCAAACCACCCCGGCGATCCCCGCCTAAGTCCCCGGCGCCGACGACGACGGGCGCCCCTACCTTCGGAGGAAAGAGATGAAGAAGAAGTTTCGCAAGGTCGCCATCGGAGTCGACGTGGGCGGATCGGGCATCAAGGGCGCGCCGGTTGACCTCAAGACCGGCCAGTTCATGGATAAGCGCGTGCGCATCCCCACGCCCGAAAACGCCGAGCCGGCCGAGATCGCCGCGATCATCGGCGAGATCGTGGCAAAGTTCAACCTGCCGGGCGAGGTCCCGGTGGGTCTGTCCTTCCCCGCGCCGATCGTGCGCGGGCAGATCCCCTTCATCGCCAACCTGTCGAAGAAGTGGGCGGGCACCTTCCCGGCCCGCCTCATTGCGGAGAATATCCAGCGCCCGGTGGCCGTGATGAACGACGCCGACGCTGCCGGTTACGCCGAGGTCCACTTTGGCGCCGCCCGGGGCAATAAGGGCACGGTCATCATGCTCACCCTCGGCACCGGCATTGGCTCGGCGCTCGTGTCCCAGGGCACTCTGGTGCCCAACACCGAGTTCGGCCACCTTCTCCTGCCCAACGGCATGGAGGCCGAGCACTTCGCCTCCTCCGCGGTCTACGAGCGTGAGGGGCTGAGCTTCGAGGAGTGGGGCGCGCGGCTCAACACGGTGTTTGGCCACTACGAGATGCTCTTCTCCCCCGACCTTTTCATTGTGGGCGGCGGCATCTCCAAGAAGCACGCCGAGTTCCTCCACCACATCACCACGAACGCGCCGATCGTCCCCGCCGACCTGCTCAACACGGCCGGCATCGTCGGCGCGGCGCTCTTCGCCAAGCAGGAGCTCGGCGAAGACTAGGCTCGCGGCTGGAAGCCGAACGACGGCGTCGTGAAGGCTACGGCTAAGAGTGTGGCCCGCCGGAGCGGGCCACACGTGCAGCTGGCCTATACGCCGGGTTCTGTGCCAAAAGGCGGCGGCCATCTATCTAGGCCCATCGTTGCCGGTGGGCTCAAGCAACCAACCCGCGCGCGAGCGGGATCTCACAGCGCGCTGCTCGGTCTTGCTCCCGGTGGGGTTTACCCTGCCGTTCCAGTCACCTGAAACGCGGTGAGCTCTTACCTCACCCTTTCACCCTTACCGCCCGTGGGCGGCGGTTTGCTTTCTGTGGCACTAGCCTGCGGATCACTCCGAGTGGACGTTATCCACCACCGTTTCCCGTGGAGCCCGGACGTTCCTCGGGGGCATGCGCCCACGCGGCCGCCCGGCCAACTGCGCTTTGGATTATACCGCCGGGCGGGTTATACATGAAACATGCTCATTGCCCTGCCTCCGTCTGCCGGGAAGACGACGCCGGCCACCGGCCCCGCCCTCGACCTCGCCTCGCTCACCGCGCCGCAGCTCAACCCCGTGCGCGAGCGTGTGATCGACGCGTTGCAACGGGTGTCGGGGGCGCCGGATGCACTCAGCGTGCTCAAAGTGGGCGCCTCGCTCGAGCCGGAGATTCGGGCGCAGATCGACTTCTACAGACGCCCGTGCGCTCCGGCGTGGCAGGTGTACACCGGGGTGCTGTACGCGGCGGCAGGCTTCGATACGCTCACCGACGCCGAACGGGAGCGCAGCGCACGGATGGTGCGCATCTTTTCCGGCGCGTTCGGGGTGCTCAGCCCCGAGGATCTCATCCCCGCCTACCGGCTGTCGATGAACACGAAGCTGCCCGACTTCTCGGTGCAGGCGCTGTGGCGGCAGGCATTGCGCGAGCAGGCGGTGCTGCCGGAGGACGAGCTGGTGGTTGACGCGCGATCGGGCGAGTACATGGTGTGGTCGCCCGCGCCAGAGCGCCACGTGACGGTCGGGGCCGTGCGGCTGAGGAACGGAAAACGCTCGGTCGTCTCACACTGGGCCAAGCACTACCGCGGGCTGCTCGCCGGGTACCTTGTGCGCGAGGCCAACGCTCCCAGCACGCCTCTGGAGCTGGCCGAATTCGCCCAGGTGCTCGTGCAGGACGGGCACGTGAGCGGGGTCGAGCTCACCCCGGCCGGGCGCGGGCCAGCCAAGCTCACGCTCGTCACCGAGGAGTAGTGCGAGGCCGTCGGGACGCGGCTAGGCGTCAAGCAGGACGACGATGCACTGGTAGTCGTCGGAGATGTGGATCTGGTCGGGGTCGGAGTTCTTGATCTGGTTGACCTCGATCGGTGAAATCTGCACGCCGCCCGAGGTCTCGCCGTTGCGGTGCAGGGCGATGACGGTCAGCCCGCCGCTGCGCTGGGCACGCTCGTAGGCGTCCTTGAGCTCGGCGGCCAGCGGCTCATAAAGAGCGTCGCGCTCCCGGCGCACGTCCGCAGCGTCCCGCTCAAGCATCGCGATAGCGTCCTCCAGCGCGGCGCGCCCGGTGACGATCCGCTCGTTCAACACCGCCTGCTGGGCCTCGATGTCGGCGATCGCCGACTCCGCCGCCTCCACCCGCTCCAAGGCCACGAACTCCGCATCGCTGGCCTCGTCCAGGAAGGCCTGATTGGCATCGATCTCGCTTTCGAGGGTAAGCAGTTGGCGCGAGTCCATGCCCGTGCCCGCGTTCAGCCGGCCCTGCTTCTCGGCGACGATGCCGGCGAGCTCGCGCGTGCGGCGCTCGGCCTCCTCCAGCTGGGCCTGCGCGGTGTCGAGTTCGGCCCGCGCCTCCATGAGCTCCCGGCCCTTGGCCGCCACGAGGTTCATCTGCTCGCCGACCTCCGCGCGTAGCGGGTGGCGCTCCCCCTCGGCCTTGAGGCGGGCAAGCTGGGCGTCGAGCTGGGCGACGTCGAGCAATTGGAGCTGGTCGGAGCGGGGTGCGCGTGCCATCAGAGCCTCTCAATCCAAGGGTCGGTGATGAGGGTGGAAATGTAGGTGTCGACGCCGGCCGCGGCCACGGCGTCGCGCATCTTGGGCAGCACCGGCCACTCGCTGGCGAAATGCGTGGCGCCGATGAGGGCGCAGCCGCCGGCCCAGAGGTGGTCGGTGGCGGGGTGGTGGCGTAGGTCGGCGGTGATGTAGACGTCCGCGCCCGCTCGGTTCGCCGCCGAAAGGAAGGAATCGCCCGAGCCCGGAGAAACCGCCACGGTCTTGACGATCCGCTCGGGATCTCCCCCGATCGTGATGCCCGCCGGGGTCTCGGGTAGGAGCACCTGGAGGCGGAGGGCCAGTTCGCGCACGCTCATCGTCAGCTCGAGCTCGCCCACGCGGCCCAGGCCCAGCTCCGGGTGTTCGGCATTCGGCTCGATCGGGCGGGTATCGCACAGCCCGAGGAGCTCGGCCAGCGCCACGGCCGAGCCGTTGGCCGCCGAGTCGGCGTTCGTGTGAGCGGCGAAGAGGGCCACGCCGTTGCGGATGAGCTTGTGCACCCAGGCACCCTTCGCGGTGTCCGTCGCCACCGACGACGTCCCGCGCAGGTAGAGCGGGTGATGCGTGATGAGCATCTGGGCCCCGCGCTCAATCGCCTCGTCCACCACCGCACCGCACGGGTCCACCGCGAAGCCCACCTTCGTGACCTCGTCTGCCGGGTCTCCCACCACGAGCCCCACACGATCCCAGTCCTCTGCGAGGGCGGGCGGGAAGTGCTCGTTCATCACGGATACGATGTCCATCACAGTGCTCATGAGTTCAACACTACCGGAGCAAGGTTTAGGCTGGAGCCGTGAATGTCATACTCGTTGGACTCGGCGGCGCGATCGGCGCGGCCCTCAGGTTTTTCCTCTCCAACGGGGCCACCTACCCCGTGCTCGTCATCCTCGCCATCAACGTGGCCGGCGCCTTTGCGTTAGGCGTGGTCTCCTCGATGGTGAGCGGGCAGGCCCGGCTCTTCGTGGGCACCGGGATGCTCGGCGGCTTCACCACCTACAGCGCACTGGCCGTGGATACAGTCGAACTCTTGCAGGACAACGCTGCCTGGGGGCTGGCCTATGCCGTAGGCTCCGTGGTGCTCGGCGTCGGCGCCGCCTGGCTGGGGCTTAAGGCCGGTCGGGTTGGCGCTGAGCGTCGAACCACGAGCCACACGTCTGAGGCGGGGTGAGCAATGTTCTTCGCCGTCGCGCTCGGGGGTGGGATCGGTGCCGGCGCCCGCTACCTCATCGACAAGGCGCTCCCCCACCCGTGGGGAACCGTGACCGTCAACTTTGTCGGCTCCTTCCTCTTGGGCTTGCTCGCTTCCCTCTTCGTGCGGGAAGACGCGCTGGCTGGTTCCGCCACCTGGTACGCGATGCTCGGCGCCGGCTTTTGCGGCGGGCTGACCACGTTCTCCACCGCCTCCATCAACGCGCTCCAGGTCAGCGACGAACAGGGGCACGGCAGGTCGGCCGCCTTTGTGTTCGGGATGCTCGCGGGGGCGATTGCGCTTGCCGCGCTCGGGATGCTGGTTGGCGCGCGGTTACTCCCGGGCCCAGGCACATCGCACTAAAGGAGCTCTTCCCACTTGAGGGTGTCGGGTTGGCGCCCTCCCATGCGCCTATAACCCGGCCCGCCGGCCCAAGGCCCACCCGGCACCAGCTACCCCCGACACAGCTCGTGAACCAGAGCCCGACCAGGTCCCTATAGCAATCGGTAGCCGGTATATTCACAAGTTCTGCCCACTGAAGTGTCCCGAGTTTTGTTCCTAGCATTTGCCCTGGTTTTCATTTCCTCTGATGTGCTGGCGCTGTGCCAGTAGTCGTTCTCATCCTCGACCGGGGTGCGGTAGTCAAGGGCTTGGTGGATCCGGGTCTGGTTCCACCATGACACCCACTCGAACGTGGCGATTTCTACCTCGATAACGTCTTCGCACTTGCGGGTATGGATTAGCTCGTTCTTACCGTTTCTACGTGGAACCACAGCCAAAACCTGATCTCCACGTCACCAATGTCGAGAAGGACAAGGACGGCAACTACGTAGTCACGCGCTCGGACGGCACGAAGTGGCCTATTGAGCTGAAGGACATCCGGGACAAGCTCGCTGAGCTGGATAAGAAGGAGACCGTCTCTCCAGACGAGCTGAAGAAGGTCAAGGACGATCTCAAGAAGGCCCAGGACGGCATCGATGATCTCAAGGTCAAGGACGAAGCGCTTCAGAACGAGATCGACCAGCTCAAAAATGACGTCAAGGGTCTCGACGAGCGTGTCACCAAGCTCGAAGAGCGCGTGACCAAGCTGGAGAACTCCACCATCAAGGAGGTCGTCAAGAACGGCGACGGCACTTACACGCTCATCCGTGAGAACGGTGACAAGGTACCGGGCAACATTGACCCGCGCAGCGGCTCCGTTACCAACGTCAAGACTGACGGTAAGGGCAACCTCGTCATTACCATCGACGGCAAGGACAAGACTGTACCGTTGGAGCAGGTTAAGGTCACTGAGAAGGACGCGGGCACGCCGAAACACACGGTGACGATCACCACCCCTGACGGTAAGTCTGTGACCTTCAACGTCTTCGACACTTATGTCACCGATATCAAGTGGAACGAAGAGAAGGGTCTCTACGAGATCTACCGCTCGGACGTGGATGGTGGCAAGACTGTTTGGAAGACGATTGACCTGTCTGACCTGCGTAACCGCATCGACGCGCTCGAAAAGAAGGATTCTCCGTGCCGGGATGAGTACAACACGCTCGTCAAGGAAGTTCGCGAGAACCGTGAACTGATCGTAAAGCTCAAGGAGCAGATCAAGGAACAGAACGCTGCTGACCAGGAGAAGATCACCTCCATCCTGGAGAAGATCACTCAGATCGAGAAGCAGCTGGCCGACATGCAGGCAGATCTCGACGACATCAAGGCGCGTCTGACCAAGGTCGAGGGCCACGCTGATGCACTGACCAAGTGCCTGTACGGCTCCGGCATGGCAGCGATCCCGGCAGCACTGAGCGTGCCTCTGATGCTGTTGACGCAGGTGAAGATCCCAGGTGTCGAGCAGCTCAACACACAGATCCAGCAGCAGTTGGGTATCTACAACCCCGAGCTGGCTCGTGCGTGGGGTCAGTACGGCGGTGTACTGCAGGCTGGCGCTGCCTTGGCAGGTCTAGCCGGCATCATTGGAGGTATCGCGTACCTCACCAACGAGTGCGCGCCGCTGACCAAGACCGAGGCTGCGCAGAACACTGACCTCGGCAAGCTCAGCTCCGAGCTGGAGAAGGGTTCTTCTCAGAAGGACACCGGTGCAACCCAGCCCGGTGAGCAGAACGCACCTGCTGCGGATGCTCCCGCAGACGCTGATGCTGAAGCTCCGGCTGAGGGTGATGTAGAGGGTGCTGTAGAGGCTGCAGACCCAGCCACAGCGCCGTCTGGGGAGCTCGTGGCTGCTCAGTAGTACTATGTCTCGCAAGAGAAAAAACACCCTGTAGCGTCCTGCTACAGGGTGTTTTGGCGCTATATGGGTATGGGTCTTAGCGCCGGTACTTCGCAAGGCTCTGGCGCACGACCTCAAGCGTCGGCCACAGTTGAATACCAAGGCTGAGTTCACAAGCAGCGATGTGCTCGGCGCGCGGCCACTGCTCCCCTGTCACCATCTTGCGCAGCGTCGCGTAATTGACACTGGTGAGTTCGTCGAGCTGGCGCCACGACAGACCATGTGCTTCGCGCTCGGCGTAGAGTCGCACAATAGCCAAACGCACCGCTTCGACGTGTGGGTCTTCGAGTACACGCGCAACATGCGCGCCTTTTCGATCGGGCCAGTGTGGGAAATATTCCAGCGGCGACACGGTCACTGGACGTGCCATAATTCATTTCCTTTATGTGTAGGTACTGCGTTGTCAGTCTAGTAGAGGCGAAAAATAACCCCGCAGGTTTCCCTGCGGGGTGGCTGTGTTTGCTAGAACGGTACTTCTTCAGTGCTGTTGGCTGCAGTGTCAGCATCGTTTTCACGGCGTGCAGCACGGGCCTCGGATTCAGCCTTGCTGTCGATCAACTGCACGGTGTCGATGCGCGCGACCAGGGGGTAGTGCTTCACACCATCCTTATCGGTGTAGACATCCGTCTTGAGCGAGTACGACACCGCAACGCGATCGCCAGCATTGATGCAGCCGAACACACCAAGGTTGTTAGCGTCAGCGACGTAACCGGTGAGTTCCGCGATCTCACTCTCGACCTTGCCAGTGTCCTTGTTCTTGAACGTATTGCGTGCGTACACGCTGAGTTTGACGGTCGCACCGCCATTTGCGTGCTCAAACAGCTTCGGTGCGCGGGCTGCGTTGCCGACGATGGTGCCAGAGTTGAATGGGTTGGACATATGCGTTTCTCCTTATGTGTGAGCGTGAATTGTCTTGCAGTTGTGTGTTTGAACAGCGGCTTTGCTGCTGTAGAAGTGCTGTTACAGCGCTAGTGCTACAGCACGGCCCAGGGAAGGCTGTGGCCCTCGGCTTCCAGGTCGCGCAGTTCCTGCGCAGCGCCGGGATCGGCGTCCTCGCCGTCGCAACCATCAGCGAGCATGTAGAGCAGTTCGAGGTCTGTATTCGTGTAGTTCAGCATGGCGTGTCTCTGAAGTGCCCTGGGTTTTGTTCCTAGGCATTTGCCTTGATTTCTATTTTTGCTTGGGGCGGGTTCTGCTTCCAAAATTCGGTTTCCACCTCGACCGGGGTTCGGTATCCCAAGCTTTGGTGAAGCCTTGTCTCGTTCCACCATGACACCCACTCGAACGTCGCGATTTCTACCTCGACAACGTCATTCCACCTGCGGGTATGGATCAGCTCGTTCTTGTAGGATCCGTTGACGTTTTCAGCAAGAGCATTGTCGTAGGAGTCACCGACAGTTCCGGTGGAAGCTGTAATGCCGTGTTGGGTAAGTCGCTCGTTGTAGACCACGCTGACGTACTGCGATCCGTGATCCGAATGGTGAATGAGACCTGTTGTTTCCTCAGCACACACGATCGCCTGGTTAAGAGCTTGCAACGGCAGTGCTTCGGTGCGCATGGAATCTGATAACGCCCACCCAACGATCCGTCGAGAGTAAACGTCGGTGACAAACGCGGCGTACACAAAGCCTTTCTTCGTGCGCACATACGTAATGTCGGCCACCCACAGTTTATTCGGGCCCTGAGCTTTGAATTCACGCTCGACTAAGTCCGGGCGCAGATCAGGCACGTTAGCTTTTCGGGTTGTGATAGGTGATCCGCCTTTGCCTTTGCCAGAAACACCGGCCAAGCGCATCAGCCGGGCGGTTTGTTCACGCCCGATATCAATTCCGTCGCGGCGGAGAGCATGCCACATTTTCCGCACGCCGTAGACGCCGTAATTATCCCGATGAACAGTTCTAATTCGGTCGATCAGCACAGCATCGCGAAGGCGACGAGCACTTAATCCACGGGCCTTGGACTGGCGATAACCACGCGAGGTGATAAACCCACCAGCCCGGTTATTCTTCAACGTCTTACAAATGAACTCGACAGAGAAACGATTCCGGTATTTATCGATGAACCGGATCATTTCCGACGTTTCGGGTCGAGTTCCGACGCGAAAAAAGCCGAGGCAGCCTTCAACAGCTCATTAGTGTCGCGTAGCTCTTGATTTTCACGGCGTAGCCTCGCGTTTTCGGCGGCCAAGTCTTCAGGCACAGGTTCTGGGATGTTTCCCGCACGGCGGGCCTGCTGGGTCCATTGGCGAGCCGTGTGCCATGAAACCCCCAGCTTTGGGGCTACTGCCTGGCATGCGGCTTGCATCGACATATTTTCCGCCAAGATGCGATCTTCCACGAGACGGACCACGCGGTCCTTGGCATCCTGGTCAAATTTTCTTGGCATATTCCAGATTTTCCCATCTACTCAAACGGAACAAAACCTGGGACACTTCACTAAAAACCAAGGACACTCCACGTCGAATTGTGTCCGTATCTCGTCAACCATGTTGTCCTCCGGGCTCGGGTTCGGAACCTGTTGTAAAGCGCTGACATCACCTACGCTCATTTCTAGTGTGAGGCTTGACACACCCTTGGGGTTGTCTTAAGGTTTCTCGAACAATGTGCGACACATCGCCGGAATTATCCGAGAGAAGGTGTTGACTTTGAAAGCTATAATGACCACATTGGCTACAACAGGATTGACAGTATCATTTTACGCTCCCCTCGCTGGTAACCTTGGGCATCCGAGACGACCTGCTGAAGGTGTGACACCCGTTAGCTCACTGACGTCGACACCTCAGGATGCCGATCCTGATGGCTTTCCTAGGTTCATCGGTGAAGGTCGTCCGATCCTACCGCAAAACTGTATAAGCAGAGTGTGCTTTGGTGACGGTGGTGTGAGCGCAGGGCAGCGATTAGCCTTCGCTGTGCCTGGTAATCGAGGCTTCTCAGTCACTCGAGAGGCAACACGAAGAGCGGCCGAACGGAAGATTAACGTCGAAACGATAGCAAGGCACGGAACACTGAAGAAAACCAACAATGGTACTGCATATGTGCGTTATGGGGTCTGGGAAGCTCGATTGAGTCTTCACAATAGCACTATTATGACTGTGGTGATTTGGTGATGAATCGGCTGGATACTAGAACGCTTACAGCGTACTGCTGGGCAGATGGTAGTGGGTTTGGGTGGAAGGCCCCAGGAGAAGCTCTATTTCCACAGACTGGCTATTTCGATGAGTCCCCTCTCCTCACGGTAGATGTTGATATCGAAGGCAAGATCATTGATGTTGGCTTTGCGCTTGATGCAACGAATGGGAGACTTGAGACTGATATCCAGTGCAGCATTGATCGCCATTGTGAGGACGAATGGATGATCTGGACGATTACTTTTTCGCAAGGAAGCCTTCTGATGTGCAATGAGGAGGAGACTTGGCGTGCAGTCGGAGAGTTGGCGGACACGCTCAGCGTTACCCTAACCCCTCACAATGAGATGCTTACTCTATCCGTTAAGTCTGGAAAGCTTAGCGCATAGCATTACCTCGACCTGGAGTCCCACCAGCCATAGTCGACGGGCATGGGGTGGGCCCCGGAAGAGCAGTTCTTCCGGGGCCCACCGCTGACTGGTGTCAGCTTGTCAGCCAGCTAACTAGCCAGGAGTGCTCATGCCTAGCTGATGGCGACCATCGCCTGCCAGCCATGACCGACCTGGCGGGCAGCGCCCCACCAGCCGTTGGCCTGGTTCTTGTAGGCAAACATCTTCCCATCCTCGCGAATACCGACCAGGTCAAGCCTGCCGTCCCCATCCACATCACCAGGAACCGTGGCCTGGACGAAGGAATCCCAGCCGTGACCGATCTTGCCCGCGCCATACACACCACCATCGGCAGCCCCAGCGTAGGCATACATCGAACCATCAGCCGCAATCGCCACCAAATCGCTGTAGGAGCTACCCACGAACTGGCCCGGAGCCAAGATCGTGGTCATATTCGACCAGCCGTGACCAATCTTGGTCCCACCAAACAGGCCGTTCACTCCCACCTGGTACCGGTACAGATCACCGGTTGCCACATGACGCGCCACCACATAATCCGCACTCGAGGAGCCCAGCTTGCCTGCGAAGACGACATTATCCATGCCATCCCAGCCATGGCCAGCCTGCATACCCTCCACCAGGAAGCCGTCGCCCTGCGAGTAGTAGTAGAACAGGGAACCGTCAGCGTACTTGACCAGCACATCCGCCCGACGATCACCGTTGACATCACCCATCGCGGCAATATCAACGATCTGGTTCTGGCCGCACATCACAATGCCCTTGTGGTAGAAGCCGCCCTTGCCATCATTAGCGTAGAAATGCACCGCGCCGGCCTCATCCACCGACCACAGATCAGCCAGCTTATCGCCAGTCGCATCACCCAACACGCCCGTCGCACGCGACGGCGTAACCGGACGATCCATCACCTGACACTGAGAAGGCACCAGCTCAGCAATCTCCTCCTGCGTCATCGGGCGCGTACGAGACTCAGTGGTCACAACCCGGTCACCGACGACCCACTCGAGCTTGTCAGCATCCCACACGAACTCCGTGGTGGTCACCGTCCGCTCCTGATTGAAGGTGCGATCCTCGATGTTAGGAGTCGTGTCCTTCCACTCGGAATACTCGACCTTCACCTCAGGCTGGGCCGGGCGCTCCAACTCAAACTCCCACGAGGTCTCAGCGTCCGCTGCGAGGACATAGCCATCCGCAGCTACGGCAGTTACCGTCACGGTCTGACCAGGCTTCACCTCAACAGTTCCGGTGACCTCCCGATCACCGACCTTGTAAACCACACCCTCAACGGTCGGGATCGTGATGACACCAGAGTCCTGATCAAAAGCCGGATCCTCCGGAGTGACCTGCGTCGGCAACGCCGGCATCGAGAACTCCCACGAAGCCGGAGCGCCCTCGGCCAGGACATAACCCTCCTTGGCCACAGCAGTCACCGTGATCGTCTGACCCGGCTCCACGTTCACCGAATCCTGGACAACGTCCTCACCAACCTTGTAATCCACGCCCGTAACGGACGGGATCGTCACAACACCGGTCGCCATATCGAGAACTGGCACCTCCGGAGTCACTTCCTTCGGCTCAGGTGCGGCCTTCTCCTGGACGAGCACCACTGCCGAGCGGGCGGGAATCGTCACCGTACCTGTCTCGGAATCCCACGTCGTACCCTGAAGGACCGGATCATCATCCTGGCCGTCGGTGAGAACGGGCGAGAGCGAGAGCGTCAGGCCCTTCATCTCGTCGATGCCCTGGCTCAACTCCACCGGAGAAGCGTTGATCGCCACGAGCAGGCCGTCCGAGTCCGGATCGACGTCGGCGCCGACCGTGTCGTCCACGCGCATGAGGATGAGGCCCGCCTGCTGATCCTTGCCCGCACCCGGGAAGGTCACCTTCTCCTTGACGAGTTCAGCAGAGCCGAGCGTCAAGAGCGGGTGAGCGTGCCGCAGGCGAAGCAGCTCGAGCGCCTGGGCATGCGCCTTGGCGAGCTCCTGCGGGGAGGCCACGTTCGCAGTATTCTCCAGGAACGGCTTCATGGCATTCCACTGCACGTCGTTGTCCCGAGCCGGAGGAAGACCCACACCGAAGTTGTGCTTCTGGCCGGTCCAGTCGATTGCGTTGAAGTAGTCTCCCGAGTTGTAGGAGTTGCGATCCATCGACTTTGAGCGCAGCAGGTCAGTGCCCGCGTGCCAGAAGGACGGGGACTGGCCGAATGTGACCGTCGCGAGCGAGACGGTATTCATCCGCACGCGCGTATCCATGGTCGAATCGGCCGGTAGCTTCCACATGTTCGTGTCAAAGAGCGTCTCGTTGTCATGCGCGTCGACGTAGTTGACGTTCTCCTCCGGCGAGATGGCGTAACCTGCCTTCTGCCCGTTGTAGTCCAACTGATCGCCGCGCTTCTCCTCGCCCGAGCTGGTGACGAACGTGAAGTCCTTGAGGTTGCCCGCCATGCCAAGACGGATGAGGTCCTGGTTATGCCTCAGGCTTGCCAGCTGATCGTCGCTCGCCGAATTGAGCGCGTTCGGGTCCGTGTATTGGCCGTTGCCAAAGCCCTGGCCTTGCGACTTGTTCGAATCGAACCCGCTTCCACCATGCACGGCGTCGCGCAGCCGGTCGTTGAACGAGCCGATCCCGGTCCCGTCCAGCTGCCCCTGCGTGGCCTGCTCGAAGCGCTTGTTGTTCTGAACGTCGTCGCCGAAGTTCCAGCCCTCGCCGTACATGTAGATGTTCTTGCCGTCAACCCCGTCCTTCTCCGGCGTCAGCTGCGCAAGCCCGGCCTGGATGGCCTCCATGTTCGCCCGCGAGTGATGTCCCATGAGGTCGAAGCGGAACGCGTCAATCTTGTAGTCGCGCGCGAGCGTGACCACCGAGTCAACCATGAGCTGTTCTGCCATCGCGTTCTCGGTGGCGAGGTTCTCACAGCAGGTGGAATTTGCCACCGTGCCGTCCGCGTTCAGGCGGTGGTAGTAACCCGGCACCACCTTGTCGAGCACCGACTTCTCGCCCTGGCCAGACTGGGCCGTGTGGTTGAACACCTGATCGAGGATCACCTGGTAGCCCATCGAGTGAAGGGCGCCGACCATCTCACGGTAGGCCATCGTGCGGTTCGCACCCGACTGGTTCTCCTCCGCCGCGTACGAGCCCTCCGGGGTCATGTAGTGGTAGGGGTCGTAACCCCAGTTGAACCCGTCCTCATCGGCCACAGCCATGACCGCCGCCTGCTGTTCCGACGACGCCGCCCCGGCATCCGGCACTGACGCCACCTTCTGTTCGGCGCGCTTTTCGGGAATCGTGGCGATGTCGAAAGTGGGCAGGATGTGAACCATGTTCATGCCCGCCGCCGCCAGCTCGCGCAGCTGCTTGACACCGGCGGAGTCCTCGAGGGCGAACGCCTCGTAGGTTCCCCGGAGCTTCTCTGGGACGGTCGTGTCCCCGATCGAGAAGTCGCGCACGTGCAACTCGTAGATGCTTCGCGCCGAGTCATTCGTGATGACGGGCGCTTCGCTGGTTTGCCAAAGCGTTGGCATATAGTCCGGATCCGACAGGTCAACGAGCACCGAGTGTGTCGAGTCCACCGTCAGGCCCACCGAATACGGGTCGGTCACCACGTTGTGCTCAACCTGGTTGGTCGAGGGCACAAAGACCTCCACGTCGTAGCGGTAGGCGCGGTTCTTCCAGGCACTTTCGCCCGTGATCGTCCACGTGCCATCCGCCTGATGCTCCATCGGCAACGACGCCGGATCGCCCGTCGCGTCCTCAGAGTCGAAGAGCTGCAGCGCGACCGACTTTGCCGTGGGAGCCCACAGTTTGAGGGTAGGAACGCCGTCGTTGAAGTGCACACCGAGCCCGCCAGCCTCACGCGCCGCGGAGGCGTAGAGAGCGTCGAGTACGCCCGGAATCTGCAACCCTGTGAAGGCGACCGGCGTCCCACTGGCGTCCTTGGCGAGGATCGCAAGGTTGCCTCGCAGGGCCTCCTCAACCGCGGAGCGCTCCATGGCGACCGTCAGCGTCTCATACCCGCGCAGATGCCCGCGATTCTTCAGCTGCTCCGAGGACAGTCCCGAGCTCGAGTGTGTCATCTTCGCCAGCTTGGTCGCGCCATCTCCGGCCACCGCCCCATTCGCCACGGACAGCGCACCTGTGCCGCCCCACAGTTCGAACGTGAGGTCGGTGCGCCCGCCGGTGAGCGCGCCCGGCCAGGCGAAAGTGGACTCATCCACCCAGTAAGCCGTGCGCTCGCCCTGGCCCGCGACCGGGACGTCACCTTCCGAAATCTCCAAGACGTGGTCCGAGATGCGGTAAGTAAAGGTGATGAGCTTGTTCGCGCCGACGGTGAAGTGATAATTATCAGCGCTATTGGGGGTGCCGCCAGGACCGTAGTTCTCTGCCCATCCTCGCCCATGAGCGACCTTCACCTGGTAGTCCCCCTGCGCGATCTTAGACGTGGAGAAGGTATAGGTGCCATCCCCGTTCGGGAACATGAGCGTGGCCAAGCACGCCGGGTTCCAATCCGCGCCGAAATCGCCAGACGGCTGACAGCCGAGCGTGGCATTGAAGTTGCCCGGGAGCGTCACGATCGGATCCGTGGCGGTGTTGAAGAACTTGTGGCTGACGGGGTTGTAGAAGAAGGTGACGTCCGTCTCCTCATCAAGGGTGTAGGCGACGTTCTGCCCCTTAGGCACGCCTCCTGCTCCGTAGTCCACGTCCCACGATCCGCCGATCGCCACCTTGTACTGGTATGAGCCCTTGGGCAGCTTCCACGTGCCCATGTAGAGCCCCGAGGCCTCGTCGAGGGTGAGGCGCGCGTCCACGCACGCAGGGTCCCAGTTTCCGCCGCACCCCATGGCCTGCTGGTGCGTGCCAGGGAGGACGACGTCGTTCGCGCCGATTCCCGCCGGTGCGGGCGCGGCAGAACCCAGGTCGGTACCGACGACCAGAAGGCCGGAGCCGGCCACCTTGCTGCCGTCCGCGTCAACCGAGACCGCGCGCACCTCGACGAGCGTGCCCGCCGGAAGTCCGAGATCGGCAAAGACACGCGGCTGGTCACCCTCGGCCACACCGAGCGGCGCGTATTCTTCGGTCCCCACCGGCCGGTAGGAGAAGGAGGTCTCCGCCCAGCGGTGGTCGGCGATATCCGCGGTCACCGAGGTAAGCCCGTTTTCGGGAGCCCCGGTCGACACCGCGATCGTCTGGCTCTGTCCTGCGTCAGCCACCTGCGTGTTCGCCTTGAACACGACCGCCGACAGCGCCGGCACCGTGAGGCTCACGGTATCCGTGGCAGTGACCGAATCCTGCGTCCCGTACAGCGGCGAGTAGGTTGCACCCGGGGTGAGGGTGGCAAACGTGGCCTCCTTCGCAGAGTCGGAGTTGTTGATGGCCACGAGGTATTCGACTTTCTCCTGGCGATCCACGCGGGCGAAGGCGAAGACGCCCTGGCCGTCGTCGTAGTGGAGAGTGGTCTGCGAGCCGGTGCCCAGCGCCTTGTGCTCGCTACGCAGGTTAGCGAGCGCGGCGATGTGCGTGCTCATCTCCGTCTCGCCGAAGCGGTCCTGCGAACCCGCGGGCGTGCCGTCGAGCAGCTTGTAGTTCTGGTATTCGGCGGTCTGCGTGGCGAACAGGGATTCGCGAGCGCCCTTGTCCGCGCCGTCGCCCACCAGGCCCTGCTCGTCGCCGTAGTAGAGCACGGGCTGGCCGCGCGTGAGGTACATCAGCGTGTGGGCGAGCTTGGTGCGGCCCATCGGGTCGGAGCTACCACGTAGGAGCCAGCCGATGCGACCCTTGTCGTGGTTGCCCAGGAAGGTGGGCATCGCGGCCGCCGACGAGTGTGGGGTGGTGTAGTAGGAATCAGCCGCGAAAGCCGAGGCGAGCGCCTTGGCCGAGCCGCCACCCGCGTAGCCCTCCGCCCAGGACTGGAAGGCGAAGTCGAGCACCGCATTCATGCGGGTGTCACGCAGGTAGGGGGCGAGCAGGTGGGTCTGGGCGTCGTAGACCTCGCCGAACATGAAGAAGTCGTCGTTCCCTTGCTTGGCCGCGTAGTCGCGGATGACGTCGGTGAACTCCTGCCAAAACTCGAAGTTGACGTGCTTGACCGTGTCGATGCGGAAACCGTCCACACCGAAGTCCACCCATGCCTTGTAGATGTCGATCATGCCGTCACGCACGGTCTTGTGCTCGGTCATGAGGTCGTCAAGATCGCCGAAGTCCATGTAGGTGGCCGGTTCACCCGCCGGCCACGACGAATCATGCCCGCGGTTATGGTAGAGCGTCGGATCGTTGAGCCACTGTGGGTACTTCGCGCTCTCCATGCCATCCGGGATGAGGGGCTTGTACGGGAACGACGTGGCGGCGTCCATCACCGGGAACGTGTCCGACGTCGCGTAGTCGGCCGGGTCGAACGCCGCGCCGCTCGCGTCCTTGTACGGGGTGTCCTTCTTATAGATATAAGGAGGGTTCTGCCCCTCATGGCCTTCGTAATAGATGACGTCCGCCGTGTGGTTGGCGATGATGTCGAAGTAGACCTTCATCCCCTTCTCATGAGCCGCCGCGATGAGGTCCTTCAGCTCCTGATTCGTGCCGAAGTGGGGGTCGATCTGCGTGAAGTCCGTAACCCAGTAGCCGTGGTAGCCCGCCGACGCATCCGCGCCCGTGCCCTGCACGGGGCGGTTGACGAATGACGGGGTTAGCCAAATCGCGTTCTGGCCCAGACCCTTGATGTAGTCGAGCTTGTCGTGGATGCCCTTGATGTCGCCGCCGTGGAAGAAGGCACGGTCGGCCGGGTCGAAACCGGTCTCCATCCGGTCTGTCTTCGTGCAGTCGACCGGTAAAGCGCCGTCGGCACCGGCGTGACCCGTGGCGATACACCGATCATTATCCGGATTGCCGTTGTTGAAGCGGTCGGTCAGCAGGAAGTACATGTTGCGGTCGGCCGCCGGGTCCCTGTAGGGCGCGGCAATCAGCGACGCGTCAGAATCGGCGTACTCCCCCGGCAGGCCCGGGTCGGAGACGAAGACCTTCTTATTGACGTCGTCGAACGAGAAGCGCAGCGTCCGCGCATCGTCCAGGACCAATGGATAGTTGCCGTCCTTATGGCCATCCATCCCGTAGACGCCGTCCCACGAGTTGTTGATGGTCACCTTGAAGGCGTGCTCCCCCGCCGGGATCGTCAGATCGGCTGTCCAGATCCGATCCCCATCCGGATCCTTCAGTGAGGTGGCGCCACAGGCCTCATCCCAGTTCTTTGGGCAGCCGAGGGCATCTTGGAACGTGCCGGCAACGGTCACGTTCGACGTCGCTGCAACAGCGGGCGTGGCAAAGCCAACAAATACCGGCAGTCCCACCGCCATGGCCAAGAGTAGGCCGAGGGCGCGGATCAGCCGCGAATCCTGTGTGCGTTTCACGGGCAGACTTCCTTGTCTCTTCAACAGTGTGCGTGTTGGAAGACAACTGTAGAGGGTGGCTCCGACAAAACTACCCGCCGCCTGCAAATTGCAAACAAGAAACTGCAAGGATATACACCGCAACGCTGTGACCAGCAAAAACGCCCTCCATGCACGTGCAAGAAGGGCGTTTTTTGTAAGCGTGGACCCTACCGGGCTCGAACCGATGACACACGCGGTGTAAACGCGTTGCTCTACCAACTGAGCTAAGGGTCCGCAGGTTAGTGTAACCGGCAAGCACCCAGTTGGGAAATCCCCCTAGAAGGTACGGCCGTGCGCCACCTGGAACGCGTTCCACCCAGAATCGAGGTGGCGCGTGGTCGTCACCGAAAGTCCGGCCGTGCCCGCGGCGTCATTCACATCCTCCATCGGCACGCTCAGATCGGCCCGCTGATCGGGCACGAGGAGCCAGATGGGCGCGTCGTCGTCGACAATCCCGCCCGTGCAGTCAACGAAAAGGTCAGTCAGGTCGTCAACATCACCGTCGTCCGCACGCCACCACAGGATCACGCCATCCACGCTCCCGCGGTAGTCCTCATCCTCAAGCTGTTCGCCCGTAACCTGGACGATGCTGGCGCGAAGAGCCATGTCGACGTCGTCGTCGTAGCCGAATTCCTGGATCAGTTGCCCCAACCGGAATCCCAACTCCTTACCGGATAGACCGGACACTGTTACCGCCTTCCCTGAAACAATAGTCACATTCTAAGGTGCCGACGGCGAAAGTACAGCTTTAAACCGTGGCCGCGTCTTACCACCTGGCGCGTGTGAGCAGTCACCCAGTTCTGTCTTCCGTTAACTAGTGGGGTCTTAAGGCCTAAACCGGTACCCTTGAGGTATCGCATGACGCAATCGATCGTACAGAGGAGTAATCGTGAGTCAACAGCCCCTGAGGCCTCTCATTAACGGCTTGCTCAGCCAGGTTCCGGACATCAACCCCGAAGAAACCCAAGAATGGATCGACTCGGTCGATGGACTGATCGAATCCCAGGGTGGGCCGCGCACCCGTTACCTGCTGACCGCGATGGAGAACCACGCCCGCCGCAAGGGCATCTCCCTCCCGCCAAACATTGTGACCCCGTACGTCAACACGATCGGTATCGACGACGAGCCGTACTACCCCGGTGACGAGTCGCTGGAAAAGGAGATCCGCCGCTGGACCCGCTGGAACGCGGCCGTCATGGTGACCCGGCAGCAGGATCCGGACATCGCTGTCGGCGGCCACATTTCCTCCTACGCCGCTCAGGCCACCCTGTACGAGGTGGGCTTCAACCACTTCTTCCGCGGCAAGAACGCCCCGGGCGGTGGCGACCAGGTGCTCTTCCAGGGCCACTCCTCCCCCGGTAACTACGCGCGCGCCTTCCTCGAGGGCCGCCTCACGGAGAAGGACCTCGATTCGTTCCGCCAGCAGGCTTCACGACGTTCGGGCGGCCGCGGCCTGCCGTCCTACCCGCACCCACGCCAGATGCCGGACTTTTGGGAGTTCCCCACCGTCTCGCTCGGCCTTGGCCCGATCTCCGCGATCTACCAGGCCTGGTACAACCGCTACCTGCACGAGCGTGGGCTGAAGGACACGAGCCAGCAGCACGTGTGGGCGTTCATGGGCGACGGCGAGATGGACGAGGTCGAGTCCCGCGGCGTGCTCCACCTGGCCGCCGGCCAGAACCTTGACAACCTCACGTTCGTCATCAACTGCAACCTTCAGCGCCTCGACGGCCCGGTGCGCGGCAATGGCAAGATCATCCAGGAGCTCGAGGCCCAGTTCAAGGGCGCGGGCTGGAACGTCATCAAGGTGATCTGGGGCCGCGAGTGGGACGAGCTGCTGACCGCGGATAAGGACCGCGCGCTCGTCAACATCATGAACGAGACGCTCGACGGCGACTACCAGACATTCAAGGCCAACGACGGCGCCTACGTGCGCGAGCACTTCTTTGGCCGCGATCCGCGCACCAAGGCGATGGTGGCCGACTGGTCGGATGAGAAGATTTGGGCGCTCAAGCGCGGCGGCCACGACTACCGCAAGGTGTACGCGGCTTACAAGGCTGCCGCCGAGCACAAGGGCCAGCCCACGGTCATCCTCGCCCACACGATCAAGGGCTACGCGCTCGGCTCGAACTTCGCCGGTCGTAACTCCACGCATCAGATGAAGAAGCTCAACTCTGATGACCTCAAGCTCCTGCGCGACACGCTCGAGCTGGATATTGCCGACGACCAGCTTGACGATCCGTTCGTGGCGCCGTACTTCAAGCCGTCGCCGAAGAACCCGGCTCTGGAGTACATGCACGAACAACGCCGCAAGCTCGGCGGCTACCTGCCCGAACGCCGCGTGGTGGAGCAGGGCGTGACCCTGCCGGCTGAGAAGCATTGGGGCATCCTCAAGGGTGGTTCGGGCAAGCAGAAGGTGGCCACCACGATGGCCTTCGTCCGCCTGCTCAAGGACCTGCTGCGAGACAAGGACTTCGGCTACCGCTTCGTGCCGATCATCCCCGACGAAGCCCGCACCTTCGGCCTGGACGCTATCTTCCCCTCGGCGAAGATCTTCAACGTCCTCGGCCAGAACTACACCGCGGTCGATTCGGACCTGCTGCTCAACTACAAGGAGTCCCAGCAGGGCCAGATCATGCACACGGGCATCACGGAGGCTGGCTCGAACGCGGCGTTCACCGCGGTGGGCACCTCGTACGCCACCCACGGTCTGCCGATGGTTCCGATCTACATCTTCTACTCGATGTTCGGTTTCCAGCGCACGGGCGACCAGTTCTGGCACGCCGCCGATCAGCTCACGCGCGGCTTCATCATGGGCGCCACCGCCGGCCGCACCACGCTGACGGGCGAGGGCCTGCAGCACATGGACGGCCACAGCCACGTGATCGCTTCGACGAACCCGGCTGTCATCCAGTACGACCCGGCCTACGCCTACGAGGTCAGCCACATCTTCCGTGATGGCCTAGTGCGCATGTATGGCGACGGCTCGGATGGGCGCGACCAGAACGTCATGTACTACATCACGATCTACAACGAGCCGATCCACCAGCCGGCCGAGCCGGAGAACGTGGACGTTGAGGGCATCGTCAAGGGCATGTACAAGCTTGACGAGGCCGAAGGCGAGGGCCCGAAGGTCCAGCTCTTCGCCTCCGGCGTGGGTGTGCCGTGGGCGCGTGAGGCCCGCCAGATGCTGCGCGACGACTGGGGCGTGGCCGCGTCCGTGTGGTCGATCACGTCGTGGTACGAGCTTCGCCGCGACGGCCTCGCGGTCGACGAGTACAACTACCTGCACCCCACCGAGGAACCTAAGAAGGCCTACGTCACCCGCAAGCTTGAGGGCGAGTACGGTCCGATCATCGCCACCTCGGATTGGGAGAAGCAAGTCCAGGATTCGATCCGCCCGTGGGTCCCGGAGGCCTACTACACACTCGGCGCGAACGGCTTCGGCATCGCCGATACCCGCGCCGCCGCGCGTCGTCACTTCCGCATCGACTCCGCGTCCATGGTGGTACGCGCCCTCCAGGCGTTGGCCGACCGTGGCGAGGTCGACCGTTCCACGGTCCAGGCGGCGATCGACAAGTACCAGCTCCTTGATCCGGAGGCCGGCGACGACGGTCAGCCGGTGGCGAACGAGCCGGCTGTCTAAGCCCTGATTTCCCCGGTGCCTCGCGGTTAATCGCCGCGGGGCACCATTTTTTGTGTGGCACAGTTGGATTTATTAATCCAGCAAAGTTGTCGGACCGTGGTTGTAGTCTGACATGGACGGTACGAGCTAAGGAGAGCTGTGACTCTAATCCACATCAGCTGGGAGTTTCTCAAGCGAAAGAAGGCGGCGTTCTTCTTTATTTTTCTGCTGCAAGTAGTGCAGATCCTCCTCAGCCTCGTCCTGCCCGCCTTGAACGCGCAGATTATTGACGACGGCATTTTGGGCAACGATCAGGCCCTCATTTGGCGCGTGGGCGGGGTGATGCTCGCGATCGCTATCGTGCAGATCATCTCAATGGCCGGAGCGATCTACCTAGGCGCGCGCACCGCCATGGAGCTTGGTCGGGAGCTGCGCGGGCGGGCGTTCCGCCACGTGCAGTCGTATTCCGCCACCGACCAGCACAAGTTTGGCGCGCCCACGCTCATCACCCGCGTGTCGAACGACGTGACACAGGTGCAAAACGTCGTGCTCCTCACCTTCACTGTCATGATCATGTCCCCGCTCATGGGCTTTGGCGGCGTGTTCATGGCGATCCAACAAAATGCCCGGCTTTCCCTTCTGCTCGTGGTCATCGTGCCGCTACTTGGCCTGCTCATTTTCTTCGTTATGCGGGCGCTCGCGCCGCGCTACACGGTCCAGCAGGAACGCATCGACCGGATCAACACCTTGTTGCGTGAGCAGTTGACGGGCGTGCGCGTGATCCGCGCCTTCGTCCGTCAGGATACGATCCGTGCCAAGTTCGACGACGCCAACCACAAGCTTCGTAAGATCTGGCTGGAGATCGGTGTGCTGTGGGCGTTCCTCATGCCGGCGGCGTCAATCATCATCGGCATCTCGTCCGCGGCCGTGGTCTGGTTCGCCGCCCACCTCATTTCGCAGGGCGCCATGCAGGTCGGCGCGCTGACCGCCTATATCTCCTACCTTATGATGATCATGATGTCGGTGATGTTGTCGGGCATGATGGTCATGCTGTTCCCGCGCGGCGAGGTCTCGGCCAAGCGTCTCCAGCAGATCTTCGACGTCGTGCCCGCTATCCAGGCCCCGGCCGATCCCGTGGCGTTGCCCGAGGGCCCGCTCACGTTCGAACTTGACCACGCCGGTCTGCGCTACCCCGGCGCCGAGGAGCCGGTCCTCTCCGACATCTCGATGACCTTCGCCCCCGGCACACAGGTGGCGCTGATCGGCTCCACCGGTTCGGGCAAGTCCTCGATCATCAAGCTCCTCCCCCGGCTCATTGACGCCACTTCGGGCGAGGTCCGTGCCGGCGGCGTGTCTGTTACCGACGTCGACCCGCAGGAGTTGCGCGCCCGCATCGCGCTCGTCCCCCAGCATGCCTTCCTTTTCTCCGGCACAATCGCCACGAATGTGGCCGGTTCGCCCGACGAGCACGCGCCCTACGACGCCGACCGGGTGGTCCTTGCCCTGCGCGCGGCTCAGGCGTGGGACTTTGTGAGCGAGCTGGAGGGCGGGATTGAGTCCAGTGTCGAATCGGGCGGTAAAAACTTCTCCGGCGGCCAGCGCCAGCGCCTGACGATCGCTCGTGCGATCTACCGGTGCCTGCCGGACGCACAGGGCCGCCGGCAGGCTGACCTGCTGATCTTCGACGATTCCTTCTCAGCGCTCGACTACCAGACCGACGCGCGGCTGCGGCGCGGCTTGCGCGCCTTCATTGGTGACGTTGCGGTGTTCATCATTGCCCAGCGCGTGTCGACCATCCGCCAGGCCACCCACATCCACGTGCTCGACCACGGCCACATCGTCGGAGTGGGCACCCACCATGAGCTACTTGATTCCTGCGAAACGTACCAAGAGATCGTCGCGTCGCAGCTGACCGCGGAGGAGGCACGATGAGGGGCGGACCTCACGGGGCGAACCCGTATTCGACCGAGACTCGCGACACGAAGGGAGCGCTGAAGCGCCTGCTCCGCATGCTGCGGACCGAGCGGCTGCGCGTGTTCGGCATCGCCGTCCTCATGTTGTTCGCGGCGGGCGGCAGCGTGCTCGCGCCGAAGTTCTTGGGCGACGCCACGAACGTGGTCGTCGATGGCATCTCCGGAAGCGGCGTGGACTTTTCCAAGCTTGCGCGGGTGTTGCTTTTCGTCGTCGGGCTGTACGCGGTCTCAGGCATCACGAACTTCGCCGCGGGCTACATTATCCGCTACACGGTCCAGGACCTGGGCTACAAGCTCCGCCACGACGCACAGGCCAAGATCGACGCGCTATCCCTGTCATGGCTGGATAAGCAGCAGCGCGGCGACCTCCTCTCCCGCGTCACGAACGACATCGACAACATCACCCAAACCCTCATGCAGACCCTCAACCAGGTGATCCAGTCGGTCTACCTGCTGATCGGCATCGTGGCGATGATGATTTGGGTTTCGCCGCGGCTGACCGTGGCCGCCCTGTTCGTCATGCCGCTTGGCGTCGTCGCTCTGCTCGTCATCCTCAAGAAGGCCCGGCCAGAGTTCCGCGCCCAGTGGGCGAAGACGGGCGAGGTATCGGCCATCGTGGAGGAATCCTTCACGGGCTTCGACGTGGTGAGCGCCTACGGCCTCCAGGACGACTTCGAGCGCATCTTCGACAAGGCCAACCACGGCCTGTACGAGGCGGGCTACAAGGGCCAGTTTCTTTCCCAACTCTCCCAGCCGATCATGGGTTTCGTGTCCAACCTCGGCTTTGTCATCATCGCGGTGTGGGGCGGGTTCCAGGTGATCAACGGCCAGCTAACGATCGGCGGCCTGCAGGCGTTCATCCAGTACAGCCGCCAGCTCAGTCAGCCGGTCTCTACGCTCGCGTCCATGACGGCGATGCTGCAGTCGGGTGCCGCCTCGGGCGAGCGCATCTTCGACTTCCTCGACAGCGAGGAGATGGACCATGACGCCGCCGTCGATTTCCACGACCTCATTCCTGCTGACAAATTCCATGGCCACATCACGTTCGAGAGCGTGGAGTTCTCCTACGAGGAGGGCATCCCAGTGATCAACGGCCTGTCGCTGGACGTGCATCGCGGGGATCAGGTGGCGATCGTGGGTCCCACGGGCGCGGGCAAGACCACGCTGGTCAACCTGCTCATGCGCTTCTATGAAATCAACGGGGGCCGGATCGCGCTCGACGGCGTGTCCACCCGCGACTTTTCCAAGGATTCGCTGCGCTCCCAAATCGGCATGGTATTGCAGGACACGTGGCTGTTCGAGGGCACGATTGAGGAAAACATCGCGTTTGGCAAGGAGGGCGCCACCCACGACGAGGTCGTCGCGGCGGCGAAGGCCACGGGCGTGGACCGCCTGGTGCGCCAGCTACCTGAGGGCTATGACACGATCATCGACGACGAGGGCGGCAACATCTCCGCTGGCGAGAAGCAGCTCATCACGATCGCCCGCGCCTATCTTTCCGACCCGGCCGTGCTCATCCTTGACGAGGCCACATCGTCGGTGGACACCCGCACAGAGATGCTGGTCCAGCGCGCCATGGGCGAGCTGCGCGAGGGGCGCACGTCGTTCGTCATCGCCCACCGTCTATCCACAATTCGCGACGCCGACCTCATCATCGTCATGGTTGACGGCGACGTGGTGGAGCAGGGCACACACGATGAACTGCTCGCGCACCACGGCGCCTACTACGATCTGTACCAGTCGCAGTTCAGCGGGCCGGAGGAGTAGGGCGGCCTAGAAGCCGTTCGCCCGGGTATCGAGGAGTAGTTCGCGTAGCTCGTGCGGGGTGGAGACCGTGGCCCAGGCGAGCTCGCGCTCCTCGGGCCACGAGTCGGCCCATTCGACCAGGATGGTCCGCACGCCGTGGACGCCCGCGCCCTCGATGTCGTAGATGCGGTCGCCCACCATGATGACGTCGTCGCGCCACGGGCCCGACGTGGGCGAGCTCGCTGGCACTTCGGCCGAGCCCGTGAGCTGCCCGGCACCGGCGGCGAGGACGCCCTTGGCGCGTAGCTCGTTGAGCGCGGATTGGACCACCTCGGCCTTGCCGAAGAGGTTCTTTTCGGTGGTATCCCCGCACACCGCGGTGAAGAGGTGGGCGATGCCGAGGTGCTCGCACACGCCACGGGCGCTGCGCTGGAACTTGGAGGTGGCAAGGCCGAGCGCAAAGCCGTCGTCGTGAAGGCGCTCGAGTAGTTCGCGCGTGCCGGCGAAGAGGTCGACGTCGTTGCCTACGGCCGAGTAGCGGCGCCGGTATTCGTCGATGTAGTCCTGAACCTGGTCGGCGGGCACGCCGAGGTCGCCGAAGCTGGCCTTGAGCGGCGGGCCGAGGTACTTGCGGAACGCCTCGAGCGGGAGGTCGACGCCAGCGAGCGCCTTCATTGTGGCGGCGAGGGTGGAGGTGACGACGGGCGCGGAGTCGGTCAGCGTTCCGTCGAGGTCGAAGAGAACGGCTTTGATCATGAGACGTCAAACATCGACAGGTCGCCGGCGCCTTCGCGCGCGATGACGGCTTCACCGCTGGACAGGTCCACCACTGTAGTGGGGCCGCGGCCGACCGGGCCGTCCACCACGACGTCGACCGCGTTGCCCAGGCGGTCATCGACCACCCAGCCCTCCTCGAGGGGCTCCTCCTCGCCCGGCACGATGAGGGTGGAGGACAGCAGCGGTTCACCGAGTTCGGACAGGATCGCCTGGACGATCCGGTGGTCTGGGATGCGCACGCCCACCGTGTGCTTCTTCGGGTTCAACGTCATGCGCGGCACGTCCTTCGTGCCCTTGAGGATGAAGGTATACGGGCCGGGCGTGAGCGACTTGACCAGCCGGAAGAAAACGTTGTCAATGATGACGAAGTGCCCCAGCTGGGCGAAGTTCGCGCACAGCAGCGTGAAGTGGTGCTTGGAGCCGACCTGGCGGATTGTACGGATGCGGTCGAGGCCCTCCTTGTTGGCCAGGGTGCAGGCGATCGCGTACCCCGAGTCGGTGGGCAGGGCGATCACCTCGCCGCGCCGGAGCCGGTCAACCACCTTCGCCACGAGCCGGGGCTGTGGGTCTTGCGGGTGAAGTTCAACGTACGTCGCCATTTTTCGCCTTCCTCGTTGCAATCGCGATTTCCAGATCGTCCACGAGTTCGCCGACCTGGCCCGATTCTTTGAGAATCCGGACGTAAGAGCGGGCCTCATCGATCTTGTTGGCTGCGAGCGCCGCGCTCACGAGTTCCTCGGCCACGCCCAGCACCTGCTCGGCGGGCTTCCAACGGCCGAGTCCGAGCTGGATCGCCGCCTCGTTCTGGCCGGTTTCGCGTAGGAGCTTGATGCCTTCAGCGAGCGCGATTCCGGTTTCTTCCCGGTCCGCCGCCGTCTCAAGGTAACGCTGGGCCGCCTCCGGGTCCTCGGGACCGGAGAGCCGGGCGAGCTGAATGAGCGGGTACCAGGCCCGCGAATCCGAGCCGATCTCCTCGCTTAGTGCCCAGAGCACCAACTCCGGGTCCGCCTCGCTCGAGTCGCCCGTGAGCGGATCGGCGGGTTCTTCGGAGACCGCGAAGCCCTTGATGAGGTCTGCGAGCTCGTCGAACGAAACCACATCGTTGGGATCCTCCGCCAGTTTGTCGCGCAATTCGAGCGCTTCGGCAATGATGCCCGGTTCCTCGTCCTCGTGGGACGCGTTGACGAACCTACGCATGAGATCTAGAAATGCCATACTCTTAGCCTAGCTGATTCTGTTACCGATCGGCTGTCGGCTTCATCCAAGGAGTGAACATGGTGTCCCGCGAAGACCTTGCGCTCGCACGCGCCCGCGTGGTGTTGGCCGACGTCGCCCCCGAAATCCCAACATCTGAGATCGCCCCGGGCGCGCGCCTTTCCGAGGACCTCGAACTCGACCAGGTCTCCATTTGGGCGCTTGCCGCCGGGCTCGAGAAGCTGGCGAAGGTCCAGATTAACGACGCCGACATCTGCGCCGCCACGACGCTCGACGACCTGCTGGCTCACGTGCTGACGGACTTGCCGGCCGATTACGCCGAGGAGGTCGGGCTTGCGGGCGGAGCCGAGCCGGACGAAACCGAGGCCGGCGGTGGTGCGGGCGCGGACGGCGTCGTCGAAAACGCGCAGGAGGACGCGGCCGACGACGCCGAGGACCTCGCCGCCGCCATGGAGGACCTGGCCAACCTTTTCAAGTAAAGCCGGAGCAGGCCCACGGCAGGGGCGGCGGGCCTAACCGACCCGGTGCAGCCAGCGCACGGGAGCGCCCGCGCCGGCGTAACGGAAGACTTCAAGCTCGTCGTCCCAGGCCTGACCGAGGGCGACGTCGAGGAGGCGGCGCAGCTCGTCGGCGTCGCCGTTCGAGTCCTCGATCGCCGCGCGGATGCGGTTCTCAGGGACGACGACGTTGCCGAGCAGGTCGGTCTGAGCGTAGAAGATGCCGAGTCCGGGCGTGCAGGACCATCGGCCGCCGTCGCTGACCGACGTCGGCTCCTCGGTCACCTCAAAGCGCAGGTGCTCCCAGCCGCCAAGGGCCGAAGCGAGCTGCGCGCCCGTGCCGGACTCCCCCGCCCACGACACCTCGCCGCGGTTCATGTTGGGCAGAGCCGGCTGCTTGGTCCACTCGAAATGCACAGGGTATCCAAGCACGCTTGTGACCGCCCATTCAACGTGAGGTTGAACAGCCGGTGTCACTGAATGAATAAATATGACGCCACGTGTGGCTTTGTTGTTCACCGTAACCTCCTGCTTGGGTGAAATTCCCCTTGACACGCAAGCGAGGTTCGTTAGTTCAAGGATGCCACACGACCGGGCGAAAGTCACTCCAGTGGAAGCTCGCGGGCGAAGATCTCCTCAATGGTTGGCGCGAGGAAGGTAAAGCCGTGGTCGGTGAGCTCCTGAGGGTAGACGCGCTGGGAAGCGAGCACCGCCTCGCGCGCCATCTCCCCCGCAAGCCGGAGCGCCGGCGTCGGGACTGAAAGGAAGCCCGGCCGGTGGAAGTGGCGGGCGAGAGCCTCGTGCCAGTGCGCGTTACGGACCGGCTCGGGCCCGACCATGTTGACTGGCCCGGACACGTCGCGGGTAAGGAGGAAAAGGAGCGCGCGGACGTAGTCGTCGCGGGCGATGGCCGACATCCACGCCGAGCCATCCCCCAGCCGCGCGCCCATGCCCGCCCGGTACAGATGTTGCAGGATCCCGAGCATGCCGCCGTCCGCGCCCATGACCAGGCCTGTGCGCAACTGTACCGTCCGCACGCCCAGGTTTTCCGCCGCCGACGACGCCGCCTCCCAGGCCTCGCACAGCTCCGCGAGGAAACCCGACCCGGCCGCCGAGCTCTCCGTGAGGACCTCATCCCCGCGGTCCGGGCCGTAGTATCCGATCGCCGAACCGGCGAGGAAGACCTGCGGCCGGTGGGAGCCCATGGCACTCACCAGGGTCTCGACCGAACCCAGCCGCGATTCCCACAGCGCCCGCTTGTACGAATCGGTCCACGGGCGCGAGAGCAGTCCCGCACCGTTGAGGCAGATGATGCCGTAGGCACCGGCGAGGGCGGCGTCATCGATCGTGCCGGCCGCCGGGTCCCACGTAAACTGCGTGACGCCGGCTGGAGCTTGACGGCCCGGCGTGCGCAACAGTTGGCGCACCTCATACCCGCTCGCGACGGCGGCATCCACCAGGCGCGAACCGATGAAACCGGACGCGCCCGCGAGCACAAGGGCTCTTCTCATTGCATTTCCCTGAGCTTGCGGAAGGCCTCACGGCGCAGGTGGCGCTCGAGCCGGTCGATGAAAAGGTGGCCGTCGAGGTGGTCGATCTCGTGCTGGATGAGGCGCGCCCAGATCTCGCGGCCCTCCACCACCACTTTCTTCCCATCCAGGTCCGTGCCTTCCGCCCGGGCGTACATGGCACGCTTGGCGTGGAACCACAGGTCGGGGACGGAAAGGCAGCCCTCGTCACCGTCCTGGATCTCCTCGGACAGCTTCACGATCGTCGGGTTAAGGATGTACCCCAGCTCGCCCTCGATGTTCCAGGAGAAGGCGCGGAAGGACACGCCGATCTGGTTCGCGGCCAGGCCAGCGCGGCCGTCCTCGTTCACATTCTCCAGCAGGTCCTCCACCAGCTGCTTGATGCCAGGGGTGACCTCCCGGATCGGTTCGCACGCGGTGCGCAGGACGGGGTCGCCAACTACACGGATGTCTCGGTACGTCATGGACGTATTGTCTCACTTTCGCCCGGCGCGCGAGGGGACGGCTGGGTGGCAGCCGCCGGCGGCGTCGAGGGCGAGCACGAGGGCGAGCCGGGCGTCACTAAAGGCGGCACACGTGTTTTCTTATTCCACGCCTATTCCACGGCGGGGAAAGAAAGAACCCCGGTTTCTCACTTTTCGTTGAGATTCCGGGGTTTTGTATGGCTCCCGCGGTTGGACTCGAACCAACAACCCTTCGATTAACAGTCGAATGCTCTGCCATTGAGCTACGCGGGAAAGCAACGTGAATACTTTAACCACAACCACCTGCGAAAGTGAAATCCGAAAGGGCCGTTTTCGAGCATTGTGTGTTTCTGCACAAGCGCAGGCTAGGCGGGTGGGCCGGCGTCGTTGGCACGACGCCGGAGCGGCCGCGGCACGCCCAGGAATCGCGGGCGCTAGTCGATGCCGACGGCCTCGCGCAGCTCGGTGTCGAACACGTCGAGGGCGAGACGGTCAGCCTCGGTGATGTCGGAGTCGACGATGATCTGAGTGAAAAGCGAGTCGTCCGGGTTGCGCCGCACCTGACCGCGTGCCACGGCGCCGCTCGGCAGCTCGGCGACCTGTGTGAAGACGATCGAGCGGTCGATGCGTTCGCGGATCATCATGATGGCGAGCCCGTCGGCCTCGCGCGGAATGAGGAAGGACAGGGGCGGCGTGCGGGGGTCGACGAAGGTGAGGGTGAGCGTGTTCGTGTCATCATCCCAAGTGCCGGTTTCGAAGTCCGACCACACGAAGGTGGCCCGCTCCCCCTCGGCCGGGATCACGCCGAGGTAGCCGTCCCAACCGCCGATCCACGTGCCCTCGACTTCCGGCTCGACGGGCGTGGCGGCTGCCGGCATGCCGTTCTCATCCGCTAGGTAGCGGGGTAGCTTAGAGCGGCCAAACATTCATGGCCTCCCACGCTGCCGCGCCGCCGCTGATGTTCTGCGCGGCGAAATACCCCATGACCGCGAGGACGATCCCGCCCACGATCGCGAGCGCAAAATAGCGCTTGCGGGCGCGCATGAGCGTGGCCATGTCCTCGTCACTGAGCCCGTATTTGTTCGTGGGCTCCTGGGTTTGGTCTTCGGATCGCTCGTCGTTCGACATCGGCTTCCTTCCGCTGGGGTTTGTGCCCAGCCTACTGGAGAGACGCCGCGGCTAGCGATTCGCCGTGAGCACCGCCTCTGCCTCCACGGCCGTGAGCGGCTCGGAGGTCACGGCGGTGAGCGCCTGGCCGGGAACCGGGTACCATCCCGGCGAGCCCGCCACGCGGATCAGCACCTCCCACCCCACGCGCACGCTCGGCGTATACGCGCCCGGCTGGGTGTAGGTGTAGGTGACGCCGCCGTCCGGGTACGTCCCGCCCGGGTCGGAGGTCACGAAGCTGGACTCATCGCCCGGCAGCCACTCATACGACGACGGCGTGAACGCCAGCTCCACCTGCGTGCCCAGCACGGTCACCGACGTCGTGTAGTGCGCCGCCGACGAGGCAAAGTAAACCGGCTTGTTGATGACCACCTGGCCCGACGCCGGCTGCAAGGACATAACGCCGCCATCGATAATCGTCTGCGCGTTGGCCTGAATGTAATAGCCCAGGTCAGCCACGGTCATCTGCGGGGCCGGCGCCGCCGCATCAGACTCCCCCGCCTCGCCCGGCTCCTTCGGCGTGCGATACAGGCAGTACTCCGCCAGGGGGCCCGACATCCGCCCCGACTCAAAGTACGACGCCCCCGTATTCGACCAGTATCCCTGGTCGCACATCTCGTCCACCGTTAGCGCCTGCAGCTTGCTCGTGTCAACGCCGGAGCCGTGCCCGACGCCGGTGGCCGGCACGCCCAACGACGACCCACCAGGCGGGTTGACAAACTCGACCCCGTAGCCCCAAGTAATGTCAACGGTGTTCCCGTTGGATTCGGCATTCCAGTTGCCCGATGAACCATTACCGCCCGAAACTGCCATGAGAACGGCCATGACAATTGCGGCCTTCACAGGTCAACCTTCCCGAAGAGCTCAGGCTTCAGTCGATCGAAATAACGTACGAGCAACTGACCATCGACGTTCTTTACACCAACAACCACTGTGTGTTGGCCAGGTTCTGTCTCTTCGAGTCCATCTGTGCCGTAGTACTTAACCAACCGCCGATCGATAAGCAGGTCGATACGGTAATCAAATTCTCCCTGAGCAGTGAAGCCAGCTTCACCAAGAATCTCGTAGGGGAAATCCATCCAGGCACCGGTCTCGTTGTCGGCTTTAGCGTCATTCACAACAGCCTGACAAAACTCGCACTCGGGAAGTGCGTACTTCTCCCACAGCTCTGTGTCGCCTGTTGCCTTCACATAGGGGTAGAGCTCAAGGTAAAACTTAGCGAGCTCATACGCGTTGTTGACATCGACGCCGGTCAACTCCGGCTCCGCCGGTGCCTCTATCGCCGGGCGCGGCGGGATCGTGTAGGTGCTAGAGGGCTCGGCGGTGGCAGTGCCAGTGGAGGTGCCAGTGGAAGTTGTTTCGGCCGGCGCCGTCTCCTTGGTGGTACACCCGGCCAGCCCGCTGGCCAGCACGGCGGCAGTCATAGCCATCGCAAAAATTCGCTTCTTCATGAAGCCAACTTATCCCCGGGGCCGACGGCCGTGCTTTCGTTATCCACAGGCAGACGTGGGTACCGGGCATACCCGGCTCGACGCCGCGCTTCGCCTTGCATGCCACGACAACGTCCGCCCGGCACACTGGTGCCCCCACCAGGACTTGAACCCGGGACCAAAGAATTATGAGTTCCCTGCTCTAACCATCTGAGCTATGGGGGCTTGCCCCGTAAGTGTACCAGCGGCCACCGCCAAAACGACATTTCCGCCGGTCACCCCGGCACCGGCGACTCCGGCTATGCAGGCCCGAGCCTCCCCGCCTGCCCGGGAGCCGCCTGCCCGGGAACCGCATGACCCGGCGGCATCATCGAGCCGAAAGGGTTGGCCGCTCGGTAGGCGCACACTTGGCACAGCTCGCCTTCCTCGGCCGGGTGGGCGGCCCCGCACCGGGCGCAGCGTGCGCTGGCTACTGCGGCGAGCCGGCGTTCGGGTTCGTCGAGCAGGTCGCCGAGCCGCATCGGGCCCTGCACCCACACGGCGTGCACCGGGCACAGGCTCACGCACTGCTGCTCACCCCGGCACAGTTCGGAGTGCTGCCACAGCTCGGATCCACCCGCGCGGTGACGCAGTTCGAGGGCGCCCGTGGGGCACGCCTGCACGCACACGCCACACGCCGTGCATCCGGTCACCCCCAGCCGCACGCCGCCCAGCTGTGCCTGGAGTCCTTCTCCCCTGCCGATCTGCCCGCGTTCGGTGAGTAGCTCGATCGCGGCGAGTGTGCGCGTGGTGTCGTCTGCCTTGAGGGGGATCGGTTGGGCGTCGCGCAGGCCGAGGCCCAGCAGCACGCGCCGCGGCATCGCGATCTTCCCAAGGTGCAAAGGTTCGGGTCCGGGCCAGATCGCCCGCTTAACCTCTGCCTCGCCCACGAACCCCGGTGTCAGCGACTGCCACCTCGCCACTTGCGCGCCCACGCCCGCCGGGTCGACCGGGCAGGGCAGTACGCTGACCTTCGCAATCCCCAGCGCCAGCAACTGGGCCGGCACTCCAATTGAGGAATCCTTCAGGCACCCGTCCCACACCACCAGCTGGCGGCCCCGCCCCAGCTTGGGCGCCACCGTGTGCTCGCACACCACCACGACCTCCTTGGGCAGGTCGTGGGCGTGCAGCCAACGCAGCAACGCGCCGACGTTGTCAGCCATCGGCACCCGTCAGCTCCTCCACGCCGGCCAGAGCGGCGCGGGTCAGGGCGACGACGCCGCGGTACGTCGCGGTCGTCGCCTGTGCCTCGAGCTCCTCGAGGAGCTCGGGAACAAACCTGTCGAGGTGCTCGCCGCGGAACCGACGAATTTCCGCGTCCTTCTCGCCATCGGCCGAGCCGATCACGAGGTGGGCGAGGAAGGCCAGTTCCACGGCCACGTGGTCACGCGGATAGCTCTCGGTCTTCTGCGAGGCATACCCCGCCGCACGGTACTGCTCGGCAAGCTCCTGCACGAGCGGCAGCGGGTCCTCGCCCGTGAACTCCGACTCCGCCATCCGCAAAGAACCCGACGGCCCAATCAGCGAGTTGAACTCGGCGTTGAGCACGTAGACGCTCTCGCCGGCCTTCCCTATCTGAGCCAGCGCCACTAGCGATTGCGGGTCGCGAAGTGGCCACGTCTGCGCCATCGCTGGGTCCGAAAACCGGCCCACCACGTCGTGATTCGGCGCCTCCACATAGAAGCGCGCTAACGAATACAAGGCTGTTGCGAGCTGCACCGAACGCATCTTGCGCTCTGGTAGCGAGTCCTGCCACGGCGTCGTCATCCTACCTCCTGATGTTACTGGCTCACTCTACAACGACGCCGTCCCCCGCGCCCACGCCGACCCGGACAATCGCCGAACGAGACGATAGGATCGGGGCATGGAGTTTTTCGGGATCTCTGGAGGGGAGTTCCTCATCATCCTCGTGGTGGCCGTGATCGTGCTCGGGCCCGAGGCGATCATCAGCGCCCTGCGCGGCCTGCGCAAAGCCATCGACGCGGCCAAGGGCTTCTCGGCGCGGGTGCGCGAGGAGACCTCGGCGGACCTAAAGTCGGCGGGGCTATCCGACCTTGACCTGTCCGCCTTCGACATGCGCGACCTCGACCCTCGCCAGATGATCCGCGAAGCCGTCCACGAAGAAATGCAAGCGTGGATGCAGCAAACCAACTCGCTCAATCAGAAAAAGAACTAAAGACCATTCGCTACACTGGTGTCCCTGGTCATCGGAAAGGAAGCTCTATGAAGCCGACCCACATCCTCATCCTCGTCATCGTCTTGCTCATCATTTTCGGAACCGCGAAGCTGCCTGACATCGCGCGCTCGCTCGGCCAGTCGGCCAAGGTGATGAAGAAGGAACTGCGCGAGCTGCAAGACGACGAGCCGAAGCAGATCCCGCCGCAGGGCCAGCCCTACCAGCAGCCCTACCAGGGCCAGCAACCGTATCAGGGCCAGCAGTACCAGCAGCCCGGCCAGCCGCCCTACCCCCAGCCTGGTCAGGCACCGCAGCCCGGCCAGGCACCGCAGCAGGACGGTTACGCGCCCGGCGAGCAGATCCCCGGCCAGGCGCTACCCCAGCAGCCCTACCCGCAGAACCCGCCCTTCCCCACGGGCCTTGAGGGCCAGGCGGATAGCCAGCAAAATCAGTGAGCGCCCGTAGACGCAAGAATCCCGAAGGGATCATGCCGATCCGCGAACACCTGCGCGAGCTGCGCAAACGGCTCATGTGGGCACTGCTCGGCATCGGGATCGGTTCGATTGCCGGCTGGTACCTGTACGGGCCGGTCATGGACTACATCACGGCGCCGCTCGCCGAAATCACGAAGCAGCAGGCCCTGCTCAACTTCGACACGATCGGCGCGGCCTTTGACCTGAAGCTGAAGGTGTCGATCTGGATTGGCACGATCATCACGAGCCCGTGGTGGGTCTACCAGATCTTCGCCTTCATTTCCCCCGGCCTCAAGCGCCGCGAGAAGATCCACGTGCTCGCCTTCGGGTTCGCGGGCGTCATTCTGTTCGCCGCGGGCGTCGTCTCCGGCATGCGGATGGCGCCCCTTGCGGTGGATATCCTCACCAGCTTCAACCCCGAAAACTCCGCCAGTCTGCTCCGGGCCACCACGTACGTGACGTTCTACATGCGTCTGGTCATGGCCTTCGGCCTGTCCTTCCTGGCACCGGAGGTGCTGGTGGCGCTCAACTTTCTTGGAATCCTCGGGTGGAAGCCGATGCTACGGCACTGGCGCTGGGCCGTGGTGCTCTGCTTTGTCTTCGCCGCGATCGCCAACCCGCTACCCTCCCCCTGGCCGATGACAATCCAGGCGTTCGTGCTCATCGGGCTCTACCTCCTGGCCGTCCTCGTCTCCTTTATCCATGACAAGCACCGCGAGAAGAAAACGAAAGAAAGGATCAGTCATGACTGATGAAGCAACCAAGATGGCGATCATGGGCAAGTGGCTCGACGCCGTCGCCACCGAGGTCGACGCCGACCCCGCCCTCATCAACACCCACCGCGACGAGCTGCTCGACCTGGTGAGCACGATCGCGCACGGCCCCTCCCGCCCCGGCGCGCCGATGACCCTGTTCCTGCTCGGCATGCGTGCCGGCCAGGGCGCCGACGTCAGCGAGCTTGTGGCCAAGGTCGAGGCCCTCGCCAAGAACTACGAGGAGCGCTAACCGCCTAGGTGTCGGTTTCGTCGAAGGCCCGCCTCTGATTCTCCAGTTCGATCAGGCGCGCGAACAGCACGTCCTGATCGGGGGAATCGGGGGCGGTTCTGCGCATCTGGCCGCGCACCTCCGCGATCTGCCGCGTAATGCCCTGCCGGATGAGCGACATCATGATCCCTCGCACGTACGGCCACTGATCCCCCGCCTCGGGTAGCGGTTCCACGGACAGCTGGGTGACCGCCTGGGCGACGACGCCGTCCGCGTGCTCCATCACCTGGTCCACGTACCACGCGGCCGCCCGCTCCTCGGGTGCCGCATCGCCCTGCTCGCGTAGCTGGGCTAGGCGTTCGTCGTAGATAAAGACGCCGCCTGCCGCCCGGATCGCGTCGTGAACCGCCTGGTGGGTGGGGACGGTGAAAGTGCGCGCGGGGAGCTCCTGGGCGTTGGCTGCGCGGGCGAGCCCGGGCAGTTGCAGCATGACCTCGAGGGCCTGGCGCTCGATCCGCTCGAGCGGGTCGCGGATCCGGTGGCGCGGGGGGAGCGCGCTCGGCATCGGCGGGAGCACCTCCTCGTATTCGGGCACCGGCGCATGCGGCGCAGAACGCACACCCTGAGCTACGATCCGCTCGTCCATCCCCAGGTAGCCGGCGAGCTCCCGCACGTACTCCGCACGCAACACCCTGTCCCGGATCGAGGCGACCACGGGCGCGGTAGTGCGCAGTCCGGCCGTGCGGCCCTCGGCGGTATTGAGCGGCAGGCCGGCAAGTAGCGAGCGCAACACGAAGGCGAAGAGCGGCTCGCGCGCGTCGATCATGTACCGCAGGGCTTCGTCCCCGTAGGCAAGGCGGTAATCGCACGGGTCGAGCCCGTTCGGGGAGACGGCCACGAAGGTTTGCGCACCGAAGCTCTGGTCTTCGTGGAAGGCGCGTAGCGCCGCTTTCTGGCCCGCCTCGTCGCCGTCGAAGGTGAAGATGACCTCCCCACCGAACGCCCGGCCCGAGGACAGGATGACGCCCGCGGCCGGATTCGCCGAGTCCCCCAGCAACCGGCGCACGATCTTCACGTGCTCCTCGCCAAAGGCCGTGCCGCAGGTGGCCACAGCGTGCGGAACGCCGGCGAGGTGGGCGGCCATGACGTCCGTATACCCCTCGACCACCACGATCCGCCGGTCCTTCGCAACGTCCTTCTTCGCCAGGTCCAGCCCGTAGAGCACCTGGGACTTCTTGTAGATCATCGTTTCGGGGGTGTTGAGGTACTTGGGCCCCTCCTCGTCCCCCAGCTTGCGGGCGCCGAACCCGATTGGCTCGCCCGTGATCGAGTGGATCGGCCACATCACCCGGTTGCGGAAGCGGTCGTAGTGCCCGCGGCTTCCAGCCGTGACCAGTCCCGACGCCGCGATCTCCTTTTCCGTAAAGCCCTTGCGACGCAGCTCGGACAGCATCGCGTCCCACGAATTGGGCGAGTAGCCCACGCGGAAGTACGCGATCGCCTCCGCGTCAAAGCCGCGCCCCTCGAGCAGCTCGCGCGCCTGCGCGCCCTCGGGCGTGTGGAGCTGCTTGACATAGAAGTCCTCGGCCACGCGGTGGGCGTCGATGAGCCGGGCCCGCGTCACGTCGCGCGGACCGCGCTGAACCGGTGCGCCCTCCTCATATTGCAGGGCCACCCCAAACTTCTCCGCGAGGTGCTCGACAGCCTCCACAAACGAAATGTGTTCGATCTTCTCGATGAACGAGATCGCGTCCCCGCCCTCGCCGCACCCGAAGCAGTGCCAACGGCCCACGTGCGGGCGCACGTTAAACGAGGGCGTCTTTTCGTCATGGAACGGGCACAGCCCCTTCATCGAGCCCACCCCGGCGCTCTTGAGCGTCACATACTGGCCGACCACGTCCTCGATGCGCGCGCGATAGCGCACCTCATCGATACTCTCCCGTTTGATCAGCCCAGCCACGCCCCCATCTTAGCGGCAAGCGACCGCCCCTGCGCGCCCGAGTGCCCCGGCTCGCGGGTTTCGCCCCCGCGAGCGCGCCCGGTGGATAACTAATTCCTCAGCATCCCGCAGAACCGGGCGTGCCACAGGCGGGCCGACTGGTCGGTGAGGGAGGCAATCTGGTCGACGACCACCCGCAGCTTCGCGTCCTCCCCCGCCGCCTCGCACCACTGGTCGAGGAACTGCCGCTCGAGGCGTTCCTGCGGATTTTCCGTGATCGCGTCCACGAGGTCCATGAGCAAGGTGCGCTGCTCGTAGTAGACCGGTTCGAACTCGCGCGGGGCCATGACGTAGTGGACGGCCAGGCCCTTGAGGAACGTGATCTCGGCCAGGGTCTCGCGCGGCACGGTGAGGCCCGCAGCGTGGCGGTAGATCGGCTCCCCGCCGCTCGCCTCCAGGCTCACGCTACACACAGCCGACACGAAGCGCCCGATCAAATCCGAGGTAAGATCCTTGAGGCGGGCCAGGTCGCGTAGCGTGCCCTCGTAGCTCGCGGGCCAGGATTTCATGGCAAACAAGCGTTGGGAGGCGGCCACCAGCTCGTCAGCCGGAATCGCCGTGCCGTACCACAGGGTGGTTGCGGCGACGACGTCGTCGACCTGCCGCGTCCGGTCCGCCTGCAACGCCGAAGGGTCGAGCTTACCGCGCACGATCGCATCCTCGATGTCGTGGACGGAGTAGGCGATGTCGTCGGACAGGTCCATCATCTGCGCCTCGGCACACCGGCCCTCCTCGCCCCCGCGCACCCACGCGAACACGGGCTCGTCGTCGGCGTAGTAGCCGAACTTGGGGCTCAGGCTCCCAGCGGGCCCGCCGAAGAGCGGCCAGGGGTACTTGATCGTGGCGTCGATCGTGGCGCGCGTGAGGTTAAGGCCGGCCGGGCGGTCGTCGTCGTGAAAACGCTTCGGCTCGAGCCGCGTAATGACGCGCAAGGTCTGGGCGTTGCCCTCGAAACCGCCGATGCCGGCGCAGATGTCGTTGAGCGTGTGCTCGCCGTTGTGGCCGAAGGGCGGGTGGCCGATGTCGTGGCACAGGCAGGCGGCCTCCACCAGGTCCTGGTCCGCGCCGAGGTTCTTCGCCAGGCTCCGCCCCACCTGGGCCACCTCGAGAGAATGGGTGAGGCGGGTGCGGATGAAGTCGTCTGACTCAGGGCCGAGCACCTGGGTCTTCGCACCCAGCCGCCGCAGCGCCGAGGAATGCAGCACCCGGGCCCGATCGCGCTCGAAGTCGGTGCGGGACGGATTCTTCGAGGGTTCGTGCGCCCAGCGCTGGGTATCGATAGAAGAATAACTCACGCCCTCACCTTACCCGCTGTGGCACAATGGAACACGTGATTGCATCCAACCAGGGTTCTCCAACGGCCTCGCCGCTGTACCGCGCGCCGCGCGTTCCCGGCCCCTGGGCGCGACATCACCTGTGGTACCAGGCCACCCCTCAGGAAGTCCACACCACCAACGTCGCCCTCGGGCTCATCTCCGAATGCGCGCGCTTCGGCATGAACGTCATGTCCCTGCCCGCCCTGATTGCCGACGCCGAACCGGACTACATCGAGAAGGTCACCCGCGCAGCCTCGCGGCGGGGTGTCCGCCTCTTGCCGCACGTCGGCGCCGACGTCGTCGCCCGCGCCCCCGCACTCGCCGCGGAACGCTATGCCATCCTTAACCAATGGTTCGACCACGGCGCCTACGGCGTAGAACTCGGCACGATCGACCTCACCGACCCCGAAGAGCTCACCGACTCCGGCGCGCACATCCACGCCGGCTGGGACACCCGCGAACTCCTCGCCTACGTCGAATCCCACCAGGACGCGATCGTGTCCGCCAACGTGCGCTCCACCTCCTTTGCCGAGGCCAGCACCCACGCCCTCGAAGATTTCTTCGACGTGGTGCGCTTCCAGATCGCCACCCCACACGCCTTCACCCCGGACACCTTCCCCGGCGAGGTCGCCAACATCCTGCAATTCTTCGAAATCGCCGGCGCGATCCCCTCCTGGAACTGCTCCTTCGACGCGCTCGAAAACCGCGCCGGAAACCTGAGCGAGGGCGCGATCCTCCTCGCCTCGTGCTTCTTCCCCGGCTTCCTCCACTTCGAGCAGAACATCCCGGGCCGCTCGCCGTCAGTGCGCCACGCGCTGCGCCTGCGCAACTCGCTCTCGCTCCATCACTCCTCGATCCTCATCTCCACCGACAAGGCGGCCGACGGCTTCATCTGGCTCGTCACCGACAAGGTGAGCATGCTACTCAACTTCGGCCCCTACCCCTACCTGGTGCCCAACGACGGCCGAGTGCTCGTCTCCTCCCTCATCGAACTCCCCGAGGAGGGCACCAACCTTGTGATCCCACCCGGGGAAGCCGCCTGGCTGCGGCGCTAGGGTTGCCCCCGAATTGAGCGCTGCCCCCGAATTGAGCGCGGGCCTCACAGCGGGCGTCAGCCGCCCGAGATCCCGAGCTCGGCCTCGTGCAGGCGCGCCTTCTGCTCGGCGGTAAGCTCGTGGGAGTCGAGCCAGAATTCGGGCAGGTGTGGCTGCTTTTCCCCGCCGGCCCGGCCGCGCGGCCCGCTGGCCGCCTCCGGGTAAGGCTGGTCAAGGTCGAGCTGGCCGAGGCGGGCGCGCAGGTCCTCCAGCGTCTCCACCAGCCCCAGGTCGCGCCGCAGCTGCCCGCCCACGGCGAAGCCGCGCATATACCAGCCCACGTGCTTGCGCATCTCGCGCATCGCCCGGCGCTCATCCCCAAAGTGCTCCACCGCGAACTCGGCGTGGCGCATGATGATCTCGCACACACGAGCCAGGTTCGGCCGCATACGCCGATCCGAGCCATGCATAGCGGCCACGAGGTCGTAGAACAGCCAGGGCCGGCCCTGGCATCCGCGCCCCACCACGGCTCCGACCGCTCCCGTTAGCTCCATCATCGCTGCCGCATCCTCGGCCTCAAACACGTCGCCGTTGCCGAAGACCGGCAGGGACGATTCGCGCACCAGATCGCCAATGACCTCCCAACGGGCCGTACCCGCATAGTGCTGGGCGGTGGTGCGGGCGTGCAGGGTGAGGGCCGCGATCCCGGCATCCTCGCAGATCCGGGCCACGTCGCGGAAGGTCTCGTGGTCGTCGTCGATACCGATACGGAACTTGGCCGTGACCGGCACGCGCCCGCCCGAGGCCTCGTCGGCCGCGCGCACGGCCTCGCTCACGATCGCCTCGAACAGGTCGTGCTTCCACGGCAGCGCAGAGCCGCCGCCCTTGCGGGTCACCTTGGGCACAGGGCAGCCGAAGTTGAGGTCGATGTGGTCGGCGTACCCGTTCCCGACCACCAGCCGCACCGACTCCCCCACCGCCGCTGGGCCCACGCCGTAAATCTGGATTGAGCGCACCGGGTCGCCCATGTCGGGCTGGATCATCCGCATCGTCTCGGGCGTGCGCTCCACCAGCGCCCGCGACGTGATCATCTCGCACACGTACAGCCCCGCCGGCGCAAACGTTCCCTCCGCGTGATCAGGATTCACGACGCCGTCCGGCCCGGCCGCGCCCGAATCGCCGGCGACGTCGGCCAGGGCCTGCTCGCCAAACTGCCGGCACAGCTGGCGGAAGGGCGGGTTGGTCACGCCCGCCATCGGGGCGAGCATGAGCGGGGTGCCGAGCCCGAGGGAGCCGATGCGCACGGCAGGGACGCCGCGCTGCGGCGTCGTGAGGCGAGCGGACGCGGACGGGAAGCTCATGCGTCCGCCTTCCGCGAGGGCGCAATGGGCGCAAGCAGGGTGGCGATCGCCGTGGTCATCGGGATGGCGAGCACCAGGCCGATCGAGGCAACGAGCGTACGGACGATCTCCTCAGCGATCTGGCCCACCGTGAACAGGTCGAGCACCCCGCGGTTGACCAGCGCCGCGCTCATGAGGAGCGGCAGCGAGGTGCCCACGTAGGCGAAGGCGAGGGTGTAGACAGTGGAGGCAATGTGGTCGCGGCCGATCACCATCGCCTGGCTGAACACCTTCGCACGGCTCGCCGCCGCGTTCGCCGCCTGCAACTCCCACACGGTGGAGACCTGCGTGATCGTCACGTCGTTAAGCGCGCCCAGGCCAGCCAGGATGATCCCGCACAGCAGGATGTCGCTCATGTTGAGGTAGGTCAGCTGCCCGGCCAGCGAAATCGCGTCGTCCGACAGCGTGCCCGTGAGGTTATTCGCCCGCACCGACACCGCCGCCAGAACACCCGTAATGAGCAGGCCGGCAAAGGTGCCAAGCACCGCCGTCGTGGTACGGATCGAGACACCGTGGGCGAAGTAAATGGAGGCGAACATCATCGCCGATGCTCCCACCACGATGACGGCCAGCGGGGCAGTACCCACCATGAGAGCCGGCAACATGAAGGTGCCCACCACCGCGAGCGAGGCGGTCAGGCCTAACAGCGCCGCGAGCCCCTTCCAGCGGGCCACCGCCACCACGACGATGACGTAAAGCGCCACCAGCGCCGACAACGGCACGTCGCGCACGAAGTCCACAAAGATATAGGGAGAGCCAAACTCCACCGCGCCGGGATTGAACAGGGCCTTTATCTTATCGCCCACGTCCAGCCCGTTGCCCACCACCTCGAACGGCACGTGGACCGGCACCTCCACCCCGTCCACCACCATCGTGACCGGGTACTGGCCCACCTCGTCCATTGCGCCGATCGACGTGACCGTGCCGATCGCAGTCGACGAACCGGAATAGTTGAGCTCCACCGAACCCACCGGGGTCTCACCCCGCGGCCACAACCACACCAGGCCAACGAGGGTGGCCACCGCGAGCGGCACCACGATCGCCGCAAGGATCAGCCGTACCTTCCGGCGCTGCTGCGGGCCCATGGAAAGGTGGGCCGCGTGCGAGTGCACGTGGCCCACCCCGTCGTGAGAGCTACCCACTAACAGCCCGCCAGCTTCTCAGACAGGAAGGACTTGACCTCATCCATTGGGATGCGGACCTGCTCCATCGTGTCGCGGTCGCGGATCGTCACCGCCTTGTCATCCAGGGAGTCGAAGTCGATCGTCACGCAGTACGGCGTGCCGATCTCGTCCTGGCGGCGGTAGCGGCGGCCCACGGCCCCGGCGTCGTCGTACTCGATGTTCCAGTACTTGCGCAGGTCAGCCGCGAGGTCTTTCGCCACCGACGTCAGCTCCTCCTTACGCGAGAGCGGAAGCACGGCCACCTTGACGGGGGCCAGGCGCGGGTCGAGCTTGAGTACAACGCGCTTATCCACGCCGCCCTTCGTGTTGGGCGCCTCGTCCTCCGCGTAGGCCTCCACGAGGAAGGCCATAAGCGAGCGGGTCAAGCCCGCCGACGGCTCGATGACGTACGGCGTGTAGCGCTCGCCGGACTGCTGGTCGAAGTACTCCAGTTTCTTGCCCGAGGCCTCCGAGTGGGCCGAGAGGTCGAAGTCCGTACGGTTCGCAATCCCCTCGAGCTCGCCGAACTCGGAGTTCGGGAAGCCGAAGCGGTACTCGATGTCCACCGTCCGCTTGGAGTAATGCGAGAGCTTCTCCTGCGGGTGCTCGTAGAGGCGCAGGTTGTCCGGATCAATGCCGAGGTCGGTGTAGAAGGCCAGGCGCTCATCAATCCACGCCTGGTGCCATTCCTCGTCCTCGCCCGGCTTGACGAAGAACTCGATCTCCATCTGCTCGAACTCGCGGGTGCGGAAGATGAAGTTGCCCGGCGTGATCTCGTTGCGGAAGGACTTGCCCGTCTGGGCGATGCCGAACGGGGGCTTCACGCGCGCCGACGTCATGACGTTGGCGAAATTAACAAAAATGCCCTGGGCGGTCTCCGGGCGCAGGTAGTGCAACCCCGCCTCGTCGTCGACCGGCCCGAGGAAGGTCTTGAGCATGCCGGAAAACGCGCGCGGTTCAGTCCACTTGCCGCGGTTGCCACAGTTGGGGCAGGCCACGTCCGCCATCGTCACGTCCGCCTCGTCCACGCCGTTCTTGGCGGCGTACTGCTCGATGAGCTCGTCCTCACGCAGGCGCTTGTGGCACTCGAGGCACTCCACCAGCGGGTCCGAGAACGTGTCCACGTGCCCGGACGCGTGCCAGACCTGGCGCGGCAGAATGATGGAGGAATCCAGGCCGACGACGTCGGCGCGCCCCTGCACGTTCCGCTTCCACCACTGGCGCTTGATGTTTTCCTTGAGCTCGACGCCGAGCGGCCCGTAATCCCACGCGGAGCGCGTGCCGCCATAGATTTCACCCGAGGGGAAGACGAAGCCGCGCCGCTTGGCGAGGGAAATTGCTTGATCGAGACGCGAAGGTGCCTGCTTGGCCACTGTTTCGCTCCTTTCTTTGCCGCACCTGGATGGTGCGGAATACCACCCCGCAGCTGGCTGCTGCGGGTCACCGGAAACCCGGTGGCCAGACGAAGGTCCACTTTTATTCTATGGTGAACGCCCCCTTTCCACGGCCTCGCCCCATGTGGAAGGCATCACCGGAGATTGACTGTCATTCTCAAATACTCCGATAATAGTTCCCATGAAGATGTTAAAAACTGCTTCAGTGTTCTTCGCCAGCGCCCTCGCGCTGAGTGCCTGTTCCTCCGCGCCCGATGCCGGCAGCACCGATAGCGCCGACTCCTCGGCCCTCAAGGTCACCACCTCCTTCTACCCGCTGACCTACCTGGCCGAGCGCATCGGCGGCGAGCACGTAGCTGTCACCGACCTCACCCCGCCCGGGGCCGACGCCCACGGCGTCGAGCTGTCCCCCAAGGAGGTCTCCGAGCTGTCGGACGCCGACCTCGTGCTCTACATCGCCAAGCTCTCCCCCGCCATCGACGACGCGATCGATGCCTCCGACGTCTCGGCCGTCAACATCGGCGATTCGGTCAACCTCCTGCCCTTCGCCGAGCTCGGCACCGACCCGCACGAGGGCCACGATCACGACGCCGAGGCCGAAGATCACGATCACGACCATGACCACGACGCCGAGGCCGAAGGTCACGATCACGACCATGACCACGAGGACGGCGACGGCCACGACCACGGCACGCACGATCCGCACTTCTGGACCGATCCGGCCCGCATGATGCTCGCCGCGGACACGATCGCCCAGCAGCTCATCAACCTGGACGAGGCGAACAAGGCCACCTACGAGGCGAACGCCGAGGCCGTCAAGGCCGACCTGCAGGGCCTGTTGGACGAGCTCGAGGGGATCGACGCTACGCAGTGCCGCACGGATTCCTTCCTCGTGTCGCACAAGGCCTTCTCTTACCTCGCGCTTGAGGCCGGGCTCAACCAGATCGGCATCGCCGGTTTCGACCCGGAGATTGAGCCCTCGCCGGCCCGCATCCGCGAGATCCAGGAGCTCGTGACCGAGCACCAGATTGACACGGTCTTCGCCACCTCGGATGGCGAGACGAAGACCGCGAAGGCGATCGGCGACGACCTCAACCTCACGGCCGACGTCCTCGACCCGGCCGCCACCCAGCGTGACCCGAACATGGATTACCTCGACGTGATGAAGCACGACATCGAACTGCTGCGCACGTCCATGGGGTGCTAATGACGCTCGCAGTTACTGCGAGTGGCCTGCACGTCCAGCTCGGATCGGCCCACATCCTGTTAGGGATCGACTTCGAGCTGGCCCAGGGCCGCACCCTCGCCGTGCTTGGTGCGAATGGCTCCGGCAAGTCCACGCTTGTGCGTGCGCTTGTCGGGGCCATCCCCACGTCTGCGGGCACGATCACGCTGTTCGGCACGGACCTCACCGCGCGCCGCAAGGTGGACTGGGCCCGCATCGGATTTGCTCCCCAGCGCACGACGGCGACCTCCGGCGTTCCCGCTACCGCGCTCGAGACCGTCATGGGCGGCCTTGTCTACGGCAATCTCCTGCGCCCCCGGCGCGGCGGACGGGAAGCCGCGATGGCCGCGCTCGAAACAGTCGGGCTGGCCGATCGCGCGAACGAGTCTGTGCAGACCTTCTCCGGCGGCCAACAGCAGCGCATCCTCACCGCCCGCGCCCTCGTCCGCGACCCGGACCTGCTCATCCTCGACGAGCCCTTTGCCGGCGTCGACAGCTCTTCGCGCGAAACCATCCTCGCCACGCTCGCGGCTGAGAAGGCCAAGGGCAAGACGATCATCCTCGTCTTGCACGAGGTCCACGAATACCGCGAGCTGGTGGACGAGGCGCTCATCCTCGACGCCGGCCGTGTACTCGAGCACACCACCGACATCGCTGACCTCCACGGCTCTGGCCACCACGCCCTGCCCGGGCACGACCACGTCCACGAGCACGGCGACAACGCCCCGCACTACCGATCCCCCTGGCTTGGAGGCCCTCTGTGATTGTCGACATGCTCTCCTCCACCTTCATGCAGCGCGCCCTCATCGTCGCGGTCCTGGTGGGGCTCGCCGCCCCGGTGGTCGGCACCTACCTCGTCCAGCGACGCCTCACCCTACTCGGGGACGGGATCGGCCACGTGGCTCTCACCGGTGTGGCCCTCGGCTGGCTCGCGGCCAGCGCCGCCGGCGCCATCGACAAAGATGCCTGGGCCGTCCCCGTCGCGATCATCGCCTCGGTGGTCGGCGTCCTCCTCATCGAGTGGATGCGCACCCACGGCCACGCCTCGGGCGACGTCGCCCTCGCCATGCTCTTCTACGGCGGCATCGCCGGCGGCGTGCTCCTTATCGGCATCGCCGGGGGCACGACGTCGAACCTCAACGCCTACCTCTTCGGCTCCATCTCCACCGTCACCAGGACCGACACCTACCTCACGATCGGACTGACCATCGTCATCCTCGCCGTCGGGATCGGGTTGCGCCCCGCGCTCTTCGCGTTGTGCCACGACGAGGAGTTCGCTCGCGCGTCGGGCCTGCCCACCGGCCTGCTGTCGATCCTCATCTCCGTCACGGCGGCTCTCACCGTGGCCCTGGCCATGCGGATCGTGGGAGCGCTCCTCGTCTCGGCACTCATGGTGATCCCGGTGGCGATCGCCCAGACGCTCTCCCGCTCGTTCAAAACCACGATGCGGGCCGCTATGGCCATTGGGGTGGTCGTGGCAGTCGCCGGCCTCGTCATCACCTACGTCAAGCCCTGGTCCCCCGGCGCCACCATCGTCGTGCTCGCGGTGGGCCTGTACGCGATCGTCGTCGCGTTGCGCCCCCTCGTCATGCGGGCCCTCAAGCGCGATGTGCACCGCCACCCGCACCCCCACCACGCTCCCGACGTCAAGGTCAACGTTGACTGCGACACCGCGCCGCTACGCTAGGATAGAGGCGGAGGTTCCCCATGAGAATGACTAGGCAGCGCAACGCGATCGCCACCTTGCTGGAAGAGACGGAAGAATTCCTGCCCGCCCAGCGCATCCATGAGCTGTTGCTCGAACGCGGCGAGAAGGTGGGGCTGGCCACCGTCTACCGCAACCTTCAGGCACTCGCCGAGCAGGGAAGCGTGGACGTGCTACGCCAGGAAGGCACCGACGTCCAGCTCTTCCGCCACTGCAAGGACGACGGCCACCACCATCACCTCCTGTGCCGCAGCTGCGGGCGCACGGTTGAGCTTTTCATCCCCCAGCTCGAGGACCTAACCAAGGGTGTCGCTAAGGAACACGGCTTCACCGACATTTCGCATGACATCGAAATCTATGGCCTATGCGCTAATTGCGCGGAAGACGCTGCCAGCTAACACTTTCCTTTTTCCCTGAGTGTCGCGTAGTGTAGGCCTGGTGGGACTTATTGACGCGATCGCCGAATTCGTCCGGAGCGGGCCGGTGGCTTTCGTGTACCTCTTTTTCCTTTTCGGCGCGTTTTCCCGCTCGCAGGCGATCTACTGGCTCGGCCGCTACATGGGGTCCTTCATCATGAAGCGGGGCCGGCCGCACGGCGGCTGGCGCGTGCGGATGTACAACCGCATCCACGCCGATTCCACCCAGAACGCGATCGCGGCACTTCGCCGGCGCGGGTGGCCGATGATCCCGTTCTCCTTCGTCACGGTAGGCCTCCAGACTCTCATCCAGCTCTCCGCCGGGGTCATCGCCATGCCCTGGCTGCGCTACTCCATTGCGAGCATCCCGGGCGCGATCGCCTGGGCCCTCATCTACACCACGATCGGCTGGGCCGTGTGGTCCGCCGCCTTCCGCGCGGCCACGGGCTCGCCCTGGGCCCTGCTCGCCCTCCTCGTCGCCGCCCTCGCCCTCGTGTGGCGGCGCACCCGCAACACGCCCACCGCGGCGTAGCCCTGGCCGGCTTCGGGCCGTGCCCGTGAGACAATAGAGTCATGGAAGAAATACCCGTACGCCTGCCGATTAAGCTCAGCCAGTTCCTCAAGCTCGCCAACCTTGCCGAAACCGGCGGGCACGCCAGCGAACTCATCGCCGCCGGCGAGGTTGCAGTCAACGGACAGGTGGAGACCCGCCGCGCCCACAAGCTCGCCGCTGGCGACGTGGTCGAGGCCGGCGGCTACCGCGCCAAGGTGATCGAAGGCTAACTACACCACGCAGTCCCGCCCGAGTAGCACCTTGAGCTCCGTGTAGAGCGACGGCTCCGGGGAGACCCAGAAGTTGCTCGCAACCTCGGCCACCACGGTCTTGTTCGGCGCGGCACACCACACGTGTAGACGCACCGGCGACTGGCCCGGATAGCGGGCAAGGATCTCCGCCAGCTGATCCATTTTCACCGCGCTACACGCCCGCTCGTCGATCTTGATGTCGATCGGGTGGTCCAGCTCGATTTCGCCCGCCGGCGGCAAGGTCATCGTCCTGGCAGACAGCTTGACCGGCCCCTCATCTTCGATCTGGGCCCGGGCCTCTACGATGACTACCGCGTCCGGGATCAGGATCGAAGACACCTGCTGATAGGTGGCCGGGAAGAAGTTGACGTCGATCGGGCCGGTGCGGTCCTCGATCGTGGCGATCGCCCACGCCTTGCCCGACTTCTTCGTGATCTTCGTTTGAACGGCGGATATGAGGCCCGCGATCGTCACCATCTGCCCGTCACGCACGTTGTCTGATTCGAGCAGGTCAACCACCGTGGTGTCCGCGGCGCGGTTGAGGAAGTTCTCCATGCCCGATAGCGGGTGGTCCGAGACATACAGGCCGAGCATCTCCCGCTCGAAGTTGAGCTTTTCGCGCTTGTCCCATTCGGGGATGTCAGGGATCGCCACGTCGAACCCGTCGCTACCGCCAACCCCCAGGTCTCCGAAGAGATCGAACTGGCCGGCCGCCTCGTTGCGCTTGACCGGGATGACCGCATCGATCGCCTCCTCCACGATCGCCACGAGCGCGCGGCGGCACTCCCCCAGCGAGTCAAAGCCACCCGCCTTGATCAGGCACTCGATCGAGCGCTTGTTGCAGGCCGACAGCGGGATCTTGTCCAGGAAGTCCTGGAACGAGGTGAAGGGCCCCTTCTCCTCGCGCGCCTTGATGATGCCGTCCACTACGTTCGCGCCCACGTTGCGTACGGCCCGCAGGCCCACGCGGATCTCATCGCCGACCGCCGTGTAGTCGGCCAGCGAACTGTTGACGTCCGGCACCTGCACCTTGATGCCCATGCGCCGGCATTCAGCGAGATAGGTGGCCACCTTCGTCTTATCCGACATCTTCGAGGTGAGCAGGGCCGCCATGAATTCGGCCGGGAAATGGGACTTGAGGTAGGCCGTCTGGTAGGACACCAGCGCATAGGCCTCCGAATGCGACTTGTTGAAGGCGTAGGAGGAGAAGGGCAGCAGGATGTCCCACAGGGTGTCGATCGACTCCTGAGAGAACCCGTTGTCCCGCATACCTTGGGAGAAGCTGGCGAACTGCTGCTGGAGCACCTCGGCCTTCTTCTTGCCCATCGCCTTACGCAAAATATCTGCCTGGCCCAGCGTGAAGCCCGCCAGCTTCTGGGCGATACGCATCACCTGCTCCTGGAACACGATGAGGCCGTGGGTAACGCCCAGGATGTCTTCGAGGGCCTCCTCCAGCTCCGGGTGGATCGGCGTCTTTTCCTGCAGCCCGTTCTTGCGCAGGGCGTAGTTCGTGTGCGAGTTCGCGCCCATCGGGCCCGGGCGGTAGAGGGCGGAGACGGCCGAGATGTCGGCGAAGCTGTCCATCTTCATCTGGCGAAGCAGCGTGCGCATGCCGGCGCCATCGAGCTGGAAAATGCCGAGCGTGTCGCCGCGAGCCAGCAGCTCGTACGTCTTCGGATCATCCAGCGGGATCGCGTCAATATCCGGGGCATCCTTTCCGTTGACCCGGATGTTTGCCAGGGCCGCCTCGATCACCGTGAGGTTCGACAGGCCGAGGAAGTCCATCTTGATCAGGCCCAGTTCCTCGCACTCAGGGTATTCGAACTGGGTGAGGATCGCGCCGTCCTGCTGGCGCATCATGACCGGAATGACATCGGTCAGGGGCTTGGAGGACATGATGACGGCGCAGGCGTGCATGCCCGTCTGCCTAGTCATTCCCTCCAGGCCACAGGCCAGGTCATAGACCTTCTTGCAGTCCGGATCGTTGTCAATCAGTTCGCGGATCTCCCCCGCCTCCGCATACCGCGGGTGATCCTTGTTGAACAAGTCATTGACCGGGATGTCCTTGCCCATCACCGACGGCGGCATCGCCTTGGTGAGCCGATCGCCCATCTCGAACGGGTAGCCGAGCACGCGAGAGGCATCCTTGAGCGACTGCTTGGCCTTGATCGTGCCGAACGTGACCACCTGGGAGACCTTGTCCTTGCCGTACTTGTCCTCCACGTACTCGATCACCTCGTCCCGCCGGCTATCGTCGAAGTCGATATCGAGATCGGGCATGGAGATGCGCTCCGGGTTCAAGAACCTCTCAAAGAGCAGATCGTGCTTGATCGGATCGAGCTGGGTGATTTCGAGTGCGTAGGCCACCATCGATCCCGCACCCGATCCGCGCCCCGGGCCCACGCGGATCCCGTGCCGCCGCGCCCAGCGGATGTAATCCGAGACCACCAGGAAGTAGCCGGGGAAGTCCATCTGCAAGATGACGTCCATTTCGTAGTCCGCGCGCTTGCGCACGTCATCCGGGATGACATCCCCGTAGCGGCGGTGCAGCCCGTCATTGACCTCCCGCACGAACCACGACTTCTCATCTTCCCCGCTCGGCACCGGGAACTTGGGCATGTAGTTCACGCCGTCGGCCGTGGTGTCGAAGTGGACGTTGCAGCGCTCCACGATCTCCAGCGTGTTCTCGCACGCGCCCTCGAGGTGGCCGAAAGAATTCCACATGTCCTCCGAGCTACGGATGTAGTAGCCCGTACCCTCGAAGCGGAAGCGGTCCGGATCCATGAGCGTGGAGCCCGAGTTCAGGGCGAGCATCGCGTCCTGCACCGTGGACTGATCCTGGGTGACGTAGTGCGAATCGTTCGTGGCCAGTAGGGGCGCCCCGATCTGGCGCGCGATCGCCAGCAGATCGTCCTTAACCCGGCGTTCGATATCCAGGCCGTGGTCCATGAGCTCGAAGTAGAAGTTCTCCTTGCCGAAGATGTCCTGGAACTCGCCCGCAGCCTTCAGCGCCTCGTCAAACTGGCCCAGCCTCAGCCTGGTCTGGATCTCCCCCGACGGGCATCCCGCCGTGCCGATGAGCCCGTGATGGTATTTCTCCAGCAGCTCCCTATCGATGCGCGCAGCCTTGCCGAGCGTGCCCTCGATCGAGGCGAGGGACTGCATGCGGAACAGGTTGTGCATGCCCTCCGTGGTCTCCGCCAGCAGCGTCATGTGCGTGTAGGAGCCACGCGCCGACACGTCGTCCTTCCGCTGGGCTTCCGTGCCCCAAAATACGCGTGTCTTATCGTGGCGGGAGGTGCCCGGCGTCATGTAAGCCTCCAGCCCGATGATTGGCTTGATCCCCGCGCCGTTTGCCGCCTTGTACAGTTCGTAGGCGCCGTGCAGATTCCCGTGGTCGGTAATCGCCACGGCAGGCTGGCCAAGCGCCGCCACTTCCTTGACTAGGCGCCCGATCTTCGCCGCTCCATCGAGCAGCGAGTAATCGGTGTGGACGTGAAGGTGCGCGAAGTTCTTAGCCATGGGATTCAGTCTAGCGAGGGCCTCCGGCAAAGTTCTCGGAGCCCGATGTGATCCCACCTAACCGCACCGCCGCCCGCAATTCTACTGGGCCTCGGCGCGTCGCAGTGTGAGGACCATGTCCTGGCGCCAGATCCCCTCGTCCAGGTAGCGCTCCCGGTTCACGACGCCGTAGCCCAGGCTTGCGTAGAAACCCATCGCGCTCTCCTGGGCCGACAGCTCCACGCGAACGTCGTCACCCGCCACATCAAGCGCCAGCTCGTGCATCGCGTTCATCAGCGCACGGCCCACCCCGGTGCCGCGGGCCCAAGAATGGACCGCCACGCGGCCCACGTGCACGTGCCCGGCCTCGTCGATCAAGAGCCGGGCAGTGCCGGCGTCATGCCCGCCCACCTCAGCCAGGACGTGGCGGGTGGGCGGAGCGAAATCGAGCGCGTCGATCTCGTTGGCCGCCTCCACGTGCTGCTCGTCGACGAACACGGCCATCCGGATCGCGAAGCAGCGCTCGAGCTCCTCGCGGGTGGTCACCTGCCAGACCCTCACGGCAGGCCGTATCCCTCACGCACGGTCGTGAGCGCCCGGGCCAGATCCTCCGCGTACGGCGACTCGAACTCGATGTAATGCCCTGTGGTTGGATGCTCGAAGCCGAGCTTGACGGCGTGCAGCCACTGCCGCTCCAACCCGAGCCGCTCGGCCTGCACCGGATCCGCGCCGTACATGACATCGCCCAGGCACGGGTGCTTGATGGCGGACATGTGCACGCGGATCTGGTGCGTGCGCCCCGTCTCCAGGTGAACCTCCACGAGCGAGGCCCCGGGCATCGCCTCGATCACGTCGTAGTGCGTGATCGCATGCTTGCCGTCCGCGCGCACGCCCATCTTCCACTGATGGCGCATGTCGCGCCCGATCGGCGCCTCCACCGTGCCCGACATGGGATCGGGGTGGCCTTGGATGAGCGCGTGGTAAACCTTCGTGACCGTCCGCTCCCGGAACGCGTGCTTGAGCCCCGAATAGGCCCGCTCGGACTTGGCCACCACCATGGCCCCCGACGTGCCTACGTCCAGCCGGTGCACGATCCCCTGGCGCTCTTGTGGGCCCGACGTCGTCAGCCGCACCCCCGAGGCGAGCAGTGCGCCCAGCACGTCGGGCCCCTCGAAGTTCTGGGAGGCATGGGCGGCCACCCCCGCGGGCTTGTCCACTACGATGATGTCCTCGTCCTCGAAGATCACGTCCATGCCCGCCACCGGCGTCTCGCGCACGAGCGGCTCCTCAACCGGCAGTTCCACCTCGAGCACACTACCCGGGCCCACCTTGGTCGAGTTCTTAGGGCGGGCACCGTCGAGCAACACGTCCCCGCGCACCACGAGCTCTGCGCACTTGGCCCGCGAGAGCCCGGTCATCGTGGCAAGGGTGGCATCGACGCGGCCGCCGGCCAGCCCGTCGGGAACAAGGTAGGTGTTCACTGGGTTTTCTCCGGGGTGCGTCCGAATTCGTAGGCGAGGAGGGCCACCACGCCCACCACCAGCGCGATGTCGGCCACGTTGCCCACGAAGTAGCCGTTGTAATCGATCATGTCCACCACGTGCCCGCTGGGGAATCCTGGCTCCCGGAAGAGCCGGTCGATCAAGTTGCCCACGGCGCCGCCCCAGACAAAGCCGAGGATGATCGCCGGCACCTGCGCCGAGCGCGCGATGACCACGGGCAGGCCCACGCTCACCACCGCGGCGATCGCCGTGATCACCCACGTCATCGAGTTGCCAAGCGAGAACGCGGCTCCTGAATTGAACACGAGGCGCAGCGACAGGAAGGAGCCGAGGAGCTCAATGCGTTCCCCGCCGCCGAGTGCGCCGAGTGCCCACTGCTTGACCAGCTGGTCGATCGCAATGGTGAGAAGGCCAAGAATAAAGGGAAGGGATTTCTTCATCTCACAAACAAGAAGAGGAGGACACAGCCGCGCCCTCCTCCCCCGAAAAACGAGTTACTGGTTACCCTGCATCTCAACGTTCTGCAGCAGCGACTCGAGGTAGCTGCGCAGGCGCGTGCGGTAGTCACGCTCGAACTCACGCAGCTCGGAGATCTTGCGCTCGAGCAGGGAGCGCTCCTCCTCCAGCTTGGTGAGCGTGCGGTTGTGAATGTCCTCCGCTTCGGTGATGATGCGGGTGCGCTCGGCGTTCGCCTCGGAGATGATGCGCTCCTCCTCGGCCTTGCCGTTAGCCACGTGCTCGTCGTGAAGACGCTGGGCCAGAGCGAGCATCGAGGTGGCGTCCGTGACCTCGTTCACCGGCTGGTCAACCTGGGCGAACTGGGCGGTGGAGGTGGCGTCCGACGGCGCGGCCTGATCGGACTGCGGGGTGGCAAGGCCAAGCTGGTTCTCGAGCTCCGTGATGCGAGCCTTCGCTGTCTGCAGCTGGGCCTCGAGCTCAGCCTTCTCCTTCGTCAGGGCCGCGATCGTTTCGGCGACCTCGTCGAGGAAGAAATCGACCTGATCCTTATCGAAGCCATCCTCGGCGCGCTGGGGTTCATTGAAGCGCATATTGACGACATCGTGCTCGGTTAGCTGAGCCATGTTCTTCACCTCGTGATCAATAAAGAATTGTTGCGGAGGGCATACCCGCGGTATAAACCCTCGTCTCGGCTTAGACTACTAGACCTGCGCCCCTTATACATAACGATTAATCGACTACCCGCGCGCCTCAACCGTTTAACACGTCACAGTTTTCGGCCCTAGCACCCGAGCGAAAGCCCACGTCCCACTCTCGCTACCGCGCGGATCCTAGAGCAGGTAGGCGAAGCGCTGGATCACCTGGACAGCAATGAACAGCACGATGAAGCCCAGGTCGAGGCTGACCCCGCCGAGGTTGAGCGGGGGAATGAACTTCGCCAGGAGCTTCAGCGGAGGGTCAGTCAGCTTGTAGATAAGGTTGGCGAGGACCACCAACGCTCCCGAGGGATACCAATCCCGCGAGAGAATCTGGACGAAATCCAGCACAACACGCCCGATGAGGACGAGGATGTAGAGCTGGCACGCCCAGAACAGGACTAGCCCAAAGATCGTCATCAGGAGAAGGCGCGCGGGGCTTCAGTGCCGTAGGAGTCGATCTTGACCGACTTCGGGGTCAGAAGGAAGACGTCCTCGGAGATGGAGTTGAAGGAGCCCTCGAGGCCGAAGGTGAGGCCGTAGGCGAAGTCCACGATGCGCTTGCGCTCGTCATCGGCGGCCTCGGACAGGTTGAGCACCACCGGCAGACCGTTGCGGAACTCGAGCGCGAAATCGGCGGCGTCGCGGAAGCTAGAGACCCACACGGTGACGATGCGCGCTACTTCGGGAGCCTGGGAGACCGGGCGGATCGGGCTCACGCTTTCGTAGTCCTCATCCTCCGGGTAGTCTTCGTACTCGTCGTAATCGACGTCGTCGTACTCGTCCTCCGGCATGGCCTTCGCTGCAATCTTGTCAAACAGACCCATGGGTGCACCTCTCTCGCATTGGCTGACTCTAAACTATTAGAGAAAACCGGGATTTCCGTGAGCGTCACGGGCGTGTCGCAAGATCTGAAGCACACCGGCGAAGCGGCCCGTCTGGGTTCCGGCGTGCGTGGCGCGGCGGTGTGAAAAATGGTCGGCGGATTCGTACGTGCACACGTCCGAGCGGTAAATCTGGCGTACACCGCACGCGCGCAGCTGGGCCTCCAGGCCCGCGGGGATGTCGAGCGAGGGTGTTCCCGACGACGTCGTGGCGAGACTTTCCGGCCACCTCCCACCGACCTCCTCGGCCAGTTCCTCCGAGACCTCGTAGCAGCGCCCGCAGATCGACGGGCCGAGGATCGCGATGACCTCCCCCTCGAGGTCGGCAACTGCGGACGGGCCGACGCCGAGGTCGAGCCCCGCGCGCCCCACGTGCACCACGGCGCCGCGTTGTCCGCTTTCCTCGACGAGGATGAGCGGCACGCAGTCGGCCACCATGACGGCGCCCACCTGCCCCTTGCCAAGGGCGATCGCGTCGGCCTCACCCACCTCGAGCCAACCGAAGCGCAACCGCGCGTCGAGGGCGTCGACGATGCGGGACCCGTGGACCTGGTCCATCCACGTGATCTCCTGGCCGATGTAATGGCCCAGTGCCAGGCGGTTGGCGTGGACATGAACCGGGTTGTCCCCCACGTGTATTCCCAAGTTGAGCGAGGCGTACTCGCCCGTCGACGACCCGCCGTGAACCGTGGTGAAACCGGCCCTCACGCCAGGCGGCAGCGGGCCCTCGAACCAGTCAATCATGGAAGAAGACACCCTCTCATTTTGCCAAAGAATCCCCGGCGCACATTCGCGCGCCGGGGAATAGGTTGGAGGAAGAAACTATTCGTCGCCGAACAGGAAGGGCGGGATGTCGAGGTCCGGGCGCTGGCGCTTCGGCTCCTCAACCACGGGCACCTCAAGCGGGGTGCCGCTGACCGCCGGGCGGTGGGCCGTCTGCACCGGCTCCTCCTGCTGGTAGGCCTGGCCCGGGGTGCGCTCCTCGGTGGCGGGCGGCACGGTCGGGACAGCCGGGGCGGACGTGACGGCCTGCTGAACGGGAGCCGCCGGGGCGGCCGGGGTGTCGAGTAGCACGTCGTCGGCCTCGTCGAAACCAGCGGCGATCACGGTCACGCGCACGTCGTCGCCCAGCGACTCGTCCACGATGATGCCGATGATGATGTTCGCGTTCGGGTCCACGGCCTCCTTGACCATCTGCGCCGCCTCGGACTGCTCGCGCAGGCCCAGGTCGGTAGAGGAGGTGAAGGCGAGAAGCACGCCGTGAGCGCCGTCGATACGGGCCTCCAGCAGTGGGGAGGAGATTGCGTTCTCGGTGGCGCGCAGCGCGCGGTCCGGGCCATTGGCGGTGCCGATGCCCATGATCGCGGTGCCGGCGTCCTTCATGATGGTCTTCACGTCCGCAAAATCGACGTTGACCACGCCCGGCATGGTGATGAGGTCGGAGATGCCCTTCACGCCGTTTTGGAGCACCTCGTCCGCCAGGCGGTAGGCCTCGATGATCGACAGGTCCTCCTCGGTCACCTCAAGCAGGCGATCGTTGGGGATGACGATCAGGGTGTCGACGGCGTCGCGAAGCTCTCGGATGCCGTCGTTAGCGTTGCGGGAGCGCTGGAGGCCCTCAAAGGAGAACGGGCGGGTGACCACGCCCACGGTGAGCGCGCCCTGCTCGCGGGCGGCACGCGCGATGACGGGAGCGGCGCCGGTGCCGGTTCCGCCGCCCTCGCCGGCGGTGACGAAGACCATATCCGCGCCCTCAAGGGTGGAGACGACGACGTCGAGGTTCTCCTCGGCAGCGCGCTTTCCCACCGTGGGGTCAGCGCCGGCACCCAGGCCGTTCGACACGTCGCGGCCGATATCAATCTTGGTTTCGGCCTCGGACTTGGCCAGGGACTGGCTGTCGGTGTTGACGGCGATGAAATCGACGCCGGCAAGGCCGTCCTGGATCATGCGATCGACAGCGTTGACGCCGCCTCCGCCGACCCCGACAACCTTGATGCTTGCAGAGTTGTTCAGAGCGTACATGTATCTTCCTTCCGAACTTCAAGTTCTACTTGAAGTTTTCTGTCTCCAACCTCGCGAAAAAGGTAGAGATCTCGGAAGGCAAATTCAATGACCTCGCCGGTGTGTTGCGAGATTCATCGGCTCACAGGCGCGTCCGGCACGGACACGTCGAAGAAGCTCGCCTGCTGGGTGAGCAGAACGGCCAGCACCTGGGCCTTGAACTCCCCGCGCTCGAGTCTACCCCAGTAGACCTGGCGCCCCTCGGTAAGGTTGAGCGTAACCAGGTTGCCCTTGGCCACCGACACCTCGGTCACCTGCGCGAGCACGGCCTGATCGAGCGCGCTCAAGACCTCGAGCCCGTCCGAGATGGCCTCGGCCGGGTCCAGCCCGTCGCTCGCCCCGATGCGCGGCAGTCCGGCCGCAACCTCGGGCGGCACCGTGAGCTTCGTCCCGTCCGCCGTCACGGCGCTACACGAATCCTTCGGCCCCAGGCATGCCACCGGCACCGACTCGGTGATCTCGATGCTCAGCGCGTGGCGGTAGTCCTTGGTCACCGTGGCCGAGGCGACCTCCGGGATGTCCCGGATATCTCCGGCGAGGGCCTCGGCGTCGAGAAGCACGAGGTTCTGACCGTCGTGTGCAGCCACGAGCTGTTCGAGCTGCGTTCGGTTGACGATCGAGGTTTCTGCGTATCCCGAGATCTGGTCTGTTGAGTACTGGTAGCGCAGGAGCGGGGAGGCGAGCACGATCCAGGCGAGCAGGGCGAGAAGGCCGACGACGCCTGCGCCGAGCCCAGCCCGCCGCAGGCGCACCCGCCGCGCCTCACGCTTGCGCTCCACGCGCCGGGCATCCAGCTCCCCCTCGTCCGCGCGCCTCGACGCCAGACGGCCGCGAAGCTCACCCCCGGCTGCCCGGGCCGACTGCATGAGGCGGCTGAACGCCCCGGGGCGCGCGAGCGCGCCGGGGTCCTCCGCACGGCCTCGCTCCCGTCGCATCTCCACGGGCTCGAGGTCTTCAGCCTCGGGATCCTCAGAGGCGGCGGAGTCCCCCGCCTCCGCGCTGTCCCAGTCGCCGCTTGCCCAATCCTCGGCCTCCCACTCGTCGGCGTCCCACTCGTCGTCGAGCGGCACCATCGGTGCCGTGGGGATGTAGTCCTCAGCGCTCGGACGCGGCCGGCGCAGCTCACCCCCGCCGTCACGATCGGTGGGACCGGTGAGCTTGCGCGGCTTCTTCGGTTGCCGGGGAGCCCTCATAGCGCCTCGAGTACGACGTCGGCTAGCTCGGTCACGTCGCCGGCGCCCATCGTGATGATGATGTCTCCAGGCGCCGACAGCTCGGCAATCCGGCGCGCGGCCTCAACGCGATCAGGCACCAGCTCCGCACCCGGCAGCTGGTCGGTGATGACATTCGACTCCGCGCCATCCTCCGGCACCTCGCGCGCGGCGTACACCGAGGTGAGGACCACCGAGTCCGCCAGCGCGAGCGCCTCGGCAAACTGCGTGGCGAAGATCTGCGTGCGCGAGTACAGGTGGGGCTGGAAGAGCACCCGCACGCCCGCGGCGCTCTGCTGGCGAGCAGTCTCGAGCGTGGCGCGCACCTCCGTGGGGTGGTGGGCGTAGTCATCGATGACGCGACGGCTCGCGACCTCGCCGCGCAGCTCGAAGCGCCGCCCGGTGCCGTGGAAGGTAGCAAGGGCCGCGGCCATCTGCGCCGGATCCTCGCCCAGCTCGATGCCCACCAGCAACGCGCCGGTGGCGTTCAAAACGTTGTGCTGGCCCGGAACGGACAGCGCCAGGTCGATCGGCTTGCCGCGGAAGCTCACCCGTGCCCCATCACCCGTGTCCTCGATCCGGGCGTGGTTCTCCAGCCCGTCCCCGCGCCCGTATGTCCACACGCGGATCCCCTCGGAGCGCGCACGCTCCCCCAGCTCAAGCGCGTCCTCACTGTCCGCACAGCACACGATCAGGCCGCCAAACTCGATCCGGCGGGCAAACTCCACGAAGGCCTCGAAGAAGGCCTCCTTCGAACCGTAGTGGTCGAGGTGGTCAGGCTCCACGTTCGTCACCAGCGCCACGCGCGGGCGGTAATTGAGGAAGGAGCCGTCCGATTCGTCAGCCTCCGCAATGAACATCTTGCCCGTGCCCAGGTGCGCGCCGGAAGCACCGCCGGCCAGGCGTCCCCCGATCGCGCGGGAGGGATCGCGCCCCAGGGATGCGAGAGCGACCGCGAGCATACCCGACGTCGTCGTCTTCCCGTGTGCCCCGGCCACCGCCACGAAGTCTTTGTCCGCCGCCGCGATGGCGAGGGCCTGGCTACGGTGGATGATCTCCTGGCCGCGTTCGGTGGCAACCATCAGCTCGGGGTTGTCGGCCTTGATCGCGGTGGAGACCACCACGGTGGCAGCCGGATCCACGTGCGCCGCGTCATGGCCCACAAAAACCGTGGCGCCCGCAGCCTTCAACCGCTGCAAGTTCGCCGAATCCTGCCGGTCAGAGCCGGTGACGGCCTCGCCGCGCTCGAGCAACAGCTCACCCACAACGCTCATGCCCGCGCCGCCCGCTCCAATGAGGTGGTACATCATCGCTCCTCCGCCAGGCGCATCGCGATACTGGCCAGGCGGCTGGCCGCGTTTAGCGGCGAGACGCCCTTGGAGCGCTCGGCCATCGTCTCCAGCTGATCGCCCTCGAAGAGGGGAAGGATCGCGGAGCGCACCTTCTCGGCCGTCAGCGCCTTGTTCTCGATGAGAATCGCTCCCCCGGCGCTCACCACGTCGCGCGCGTTGAGGGCCTGCTCGCCATTGCCCACCGGCAGCGGCACGAAAACGGCCGGGATGCCGAGCGCAGACAGCTCCGCCACCATGCCCGCCCCCGAACGGGAGACCGCCAGGTCCGCCACCGCGTAGGCGCTCTCCATGTCGGACAGGTAGTCGAGAACAACGTAGCCCGGGTCGGGCGCGGCCGCGCGGACGGCGTCGTCCTTGTCCTTGCCCGTGATGTGGAGGACCTGGACACCGGCGGCCCGGATGTCGGCGGCGGCCTGGGCGAACACCTCGTTCATGTGGAGGGCACCGGACGAACCGCCCGTGACCAGCATGATCGGCGACGCCGGGTCGAGCCCGAAGCGCGCGGCGGCCTCCTCACGCAGGCTCTTCCTCCCACCCGGGCGCGCCGAGAGCTGTTCGATCGCACGCTTGAGGGGAAGGCCCACGCTCACCGTGATGCCCTTCGCAGCGCGCAGCGGAGTGGAGGGGAAAGTGAGGGCCACCGTGGCCGCGAAGCGCGCTCCAAGCTTGTTCGCTATGCCCGGGCGGGCGTTGCCCTCATGCACAATCACCGGGATCTTGCGCTTGCGTGCCGCGAGGTAGACCGGGGTGGACACGTAGCCACCGAAACCAATGACCACCTCGGCGTCGTGGCGCTCAAGGATCTCCCCCGCCGCCGCGATCGCACCACGGAAATTCATGGGAAAGCGCACCACATCCAGGGAGGGCTTGCGCGGCAACGGCACCCGCGGGATGGTCTCTAGCCGAACGTCGGCCGCAGGAACCAGGGTGGTCTCAAGTCCGGCGGCGGTGCCCACCGCCACTACCTGCGTGCCCGGGTATTCCTCCGTAATGGCGTTGGCCGTGGCCAACAGAGGGTTGACGTGGCCGGCCGTTCCCCCTCCCGCAAGTATGATTGCCATTATCGATTGCTCCTCACTACGGTCCGGATTCGTTGCACAAGCCTACCGCGAACCCGCCAGCTCTCCCGAACCCCCGGCACGGCCAGTGCGGCGGACATGACGCACCCCACCATCGCCAGCGTGGCGAGCATGGACGATCCGCCCATGGAGATGAAGGGCAGCGGCACGCCGAACACGGGAGCGAGGCCGGTGACCACGTACATGTTGGCCAGCGCCTGCCCGCACAGCCACAGCGCCGCACCCGCGGTCATGAGCTGGGCGTACCTGTTGGGGTGCTTGCGGCAGATCTCCACCAGGCTCCAGCCAAGCGCGAGGAAGAGGACGATGACGGTCACCGTGCCGAGCAGGCCAAGCTCCTCGCCGATGACCGCGAAGATGAAGTCGGTGTGGGCCTCGGACAGGTCGCGCCACTTCTCCTTGCCCGCGCCGATCCCGGCGCCCGTCAGCCCGCCCGTGCCGAAGGCGAACTGGGCGAAGTCGGACTGCTTGGGCAGGTGGGTGTCGGGCAGGGTAAACAGGTCAGAGACGAACTCGCCGATGCGGCGCAGACGCGAGGGGTTGGCCGCCACCATGGCACCCACGCCCAAGCCGCCGAAGAACGCCACGATCCCCAAATGCTTGAGCCGCAGGCCCGCGAGGAAGAACAGGCCGCCGGCGATGAGAATATAGATGAGGCCCGTTCCCACGTCTCCGCCAGCGAGCACCAGGCCCACCGCAACGAGGAAGCCGAGGGCTGGGATCCACAGCGTGCGCAGGTCCTCGACTTCCTTCAGCTGAAGGCGGGCGAGCATGTGGGCGAGCCACAAAACGAGCGCGAGCTTGATGAACTCCGAGGGCTGGACCGTGATCGGGCCGAGCGAAAGCCAGTTGTTGTTGCCGGCCACGCCCCCACCCTGGGCGAGCACGCCAATCTGGAGCAGGCAACCGATGGCAAGGAAGAGGTGCACGAAGCGCCTGGTCACCTGGTACGGGATGAGCGCCATGACGATGAGGCCCACGATCCCGATGAGGGTGGTGAGCGCCTGGCGGGTCGCCACAGAAAATAGCGTGAGGTCCGGGTTGGCGTCCACCGCCCGGATCGAGCTAGGGGCCGTGGCCGAATACACCATGACCACGCCAAAGATCGTGAGGAGGAACGTGGAAGCGACGACCACCACGAGCGCCCGCTGAATGTCATCGCGGCGGGTGAGCTCGCGCTCCGAGAGCGCCGGACTATCAATGCTCGTCATCGTCACCGCCCAGCCTCGCCGCCGCCGCAGCGAACTTCTCCCCGCGCTCGGCGTAGGAGGCGAACTGATCCTGGGAGGCGCAGGCCGGCGCCAAAATGACCGTGTCGCCCGGCTGGGCAAGGTCGGTGGCCGCCCCGACCGCGTCATCCATCGGCGCGTCAGCATCCTCGGCCACGTAGTGGACCGGTACCTCGAGGCCGGCAAGCGCCGAGCGCCACGGCTCCTGATCACGCCCGATCACGACGACGGCGCGCAGGTTCGCGGCCACCTTCGCCACGAGCGCCTCGAAGCGGGCACCCTTGGCCAGCCCGCCCACGATCCACACGGCGTTTTCGAGCGCGCGCAGGGAGGCCTCGGCGGCATGGGCGTTGGTGGCCTTCGAGTCATCGACGTAGCGCACGCCGCCCACGTGGGCCACGGTCTCGATGCGGTGGTGGCCGCCCGTGAACTCTCGTAGCCCCTGGCGCACCGCCTCCGGCTCCACCCCGACCGCGCGCGCGAGTGCCGCGGCGGCCAGTGCGTCCTTGGCGATGTGCACGGGCAACGCCGTGCCCTCGGGGGCGAGGTGAGCGATGTCGGCAACATCGAAAAGCACCTCGGCGTGCGTGTGGCGGCGGGGAATGAAGGCGCGGTCCACGGCGTGCTCGTCCACGAAACCCAGCTGGCCCACGGACGGCACTCCCATCGACAGCCCGATCGCACGGGCTCCCTCCACTACATCGGCGCCATCCACCATCGCCTGCACCGTCTCATCCCCCACCGGGTAGAGGCACGCCGCGTGCGTGTTGGTGTAAATCCGGGCCTTCGCATCCCGGTAGTCGGCGAAAGTGCCGTGCCACTCGAGGTGGTCGTCGGCGATGTTGAGGCACACGGCCGCGGCCGGCTCCATTGAGTAGGTGGCGGCCAGCTGGAAGGAGGACAGCTCGAAGGCGAAGACCTCCGGCGCGTCCTCACTCGTCTCGCTCACGGCCGTCACGGCCGGGGTGCCGACGTTTCCGACGGCGAGCGCCCGGCGCCCGCCCGCTCGGAGGATTGCCTCGGTCATGGTCACGGTGGTCGTCTTGCCGTTTGTGCCGGTGATGCAGAGCCAAGGCGCGAAGACGCCGTCGTGCGCGGCACGCAGGTGCCAGGCAAGCTCGATCTCGGACCACACGGGCACGCCGGCTGCGCGTAGCGCCTGCCACTCGGGGCCGACCTGCCGGAAGCCCGGGGCGATAATCACTAGGTCCGGGCCCCAGGAGAGCAGCGCCTCAAGCAGGGCGGCCGGATCCGCCTCCGAGCCACCGTCCAGGTGGGCGTAGGGTTCGCGGGCCGACGGATTCGCGTCCCACGCCGACAGCACGGCCTGCGTGTGCCGCGCGAGCGCGTCAAGGGAGGCCCGGCCGGAAATCCCCAGGCCGAGCACCGCCACGCGCATGGAGGAAAACTGCGCCGCGCCGGGAATCGAACGCGTCATTGCCGCGCCAACCATTCTGCGTAGAACAGGCCAATACCGGCGGCCGCCATGAGAGCCTGGATGAGCCAGAAGCGCACCACGATCGTCACTTCCTTCCAGCCCTTGAGCTCGAAGTGGTGGTGCAGCGGCGCCATCCGGAACACGCGCTTGCCCGTGGCCTTAAACACACCGATCTGGATGACGTCCGACATGACGATGATGACGAACAGGCCGCCCAGCATGACGCCGAGGATCTCGGTGCGGGTGAGGATGGTGAGCCCGGCGAACGCGCCGCCGAGCGCGAGCGAACCGGTGTCCCCCATGAAGATCGCGGCCGGGGAGGTGTTGTGCCACAGGAAGCCCAGGCACGCGCCCACAATCGCGGCGGCCACGATCGCCAGGTCGCGCGGGTCGCGCACGTCGTAGCAGCCCGGGGCGGGGTTCACCACTGACGAGCACGTCTGGTAGGACTGCCAGATCGTGACGAAGGCGTACCCGGCGAACGCGATCGCGGATGCGCCAGAGGCAAGGCCGTCCAGGCCGTCGGTGAGGTTGACCGCGTTCGACCAGGCCGTGATGAGGAAGTTGGCCCAGATGATAAAGAGGATCAGACCCACCACGATCCCGAAGTGGGCAAGATTAATGTTCGTGTCGCGCACGAAAGAGATCCGGGTGCTTCCGGGCGTGCGGTTGTAATCGTTGCGGAACTGCAACACTGCCGCGGCGAACGAAATGCCCACCACCGCCTGCCCGATGATCTTCGCGATCGGGGTCAGGCCGAGCGAGCGTTCGTTGCGGATCTTGGCAAAATCGTCGAAGAAGCCAATGAGGCCCATGCCCACCATGAGGCCGAGCAGCAAGACGCCCGAGGCGTTCGGGCCGCGCCCGGTGGCGATGTTCGCCATCGTGTAGCCAACGATTGTGGCGAAGATGATGACGATGCCGCCCATCGTGGGCGTACCACGCTTAACGAGGTGCGTGGTCGGTCCGTCCTCGCGGATGAACTGGCCATAGGAGCGTTTCCGCAAGAAACGCACAAGCACCGGCGTGCCGAGCAGCGCCACGAGCAGCGATGCCGCCACCGAGATGAGAATTGCGAGCATTTAGTCCTCTCTCACCAGCGCGTCAGCCACGCGCCACACGCCCGAACCGTTCGAACCTTTTAGCAAGACTACGTCACCTTTGGCCAGGATCGTGGTAGCCACGTCGAGCGCTGTTTCAGATGAGGCGGTCTGTGTGGCGAGCCCGGCCGCGGCCGCGGCGTGCGTCAGGGGCCGTGTTTCTTCGCCGACGCCGATCACGACGTCGACCCCGCGGGCGGCGGCATAGTGCCCGATCGCCTCGTGCTCGGCATCCGCGTCCGCACCGAGCTCGAGCATGGCGCCAAGGATTGCGACCTTGCGCCGGCCCTCCCCAAGCCGCTCGAGGGCGTCGAGCCCGGCCCGCATGGAATCGGGGTTGGCATTGTACGAATCGTCGATGATGAGGATGCCGCCGCGCTCGGAGACAGACATGCGGTGCGGGCTAGCCGCGCCCGTCTCGCTCAGCACGCGCGCGACCTCCTCCACGCCAATCCCGTAGTAGTCGGCCACGGTTGCGGCGGCCAGTGCGTTGGACACGTGGTGCTCGCCCACGAGCGCCAACGTCACCGGCGCACGGCCGGTGGAGGTGACGAGCACGAAGGTGGCCCGACCGGCGTCGTTAACGCTCACGTCCTCGGCATGAACGCCGGGAAGGGCCGGGTCGCCGAAGAAGAGCAGGTCGCGATCGGTGAGCTTGGCCATGGCCCGCACTCGCTCGTCAAGGGCATTGAGGATGACGGTGCCGCCCTCGCGCACGCCTGTCACCATCTCCGACTTGGCCTTGGCCACGTTCTCGATCCCACCGAAGTGGCCCAGGTGCGCGCGGGCCACGATGAGGACCACGCCCACGTCGGGCGGCGCGATCGAGGTCAGGTAGTCGATGTTGCCCATGTGGTCGGCGCCCATCTCGAGGACGAGGGTGGCGGTATCGGCGCCGGCGCGCAGGACGGTGAGCGGCAGGCCGAGCTCGTTATTGAAGGAGCCGGGCGGGGCGATGATCGGCCCGCGGATCGCCAGCAACGCGGCGAGTAGGTCTTTCGTGGTGGTCTTGCCCACCGAGCCGGTCACAGCCACCACCTGCAGGCGCGGGTTCGCCTCGCGCGCCCGACGCAGGCTTTCGCGGGCCAGACGGCCGAGGGCCGCGAGCACGTCGTCGACCACGATGAGGCGATTGGCCGGCGCCCCGGAGGCGAGGGCCACCTCGCGGCCGGCGGTCATGACGGCGCTGGCCCCGGCCTCAATGGCCTGGCCCGCCAGCGTGGAGCCGTCCACGCGCTCGCCTGCGATCGCCACGAAAAGCTCCCCGCCGCGGATCTGACGCGTGTCGGAGACAACCGCCACCACCTCGCCGGTGGCCGGCGCCTCGATGCGGCCACCGGCGTCCGCCGCCGCCTGTTCGATCGAGATCGGAATCATTCGCCCTCCCTGAGCCTCAGCGCCGTGCGTGCCACCACGCGGTCATCGATGTCGATGGCGCGGCCCGCGACGTCCTGAACCGTCTCGTGCCCGCGCCCTGCAATAAGGATAGTGTCATCCTCCCCCGCGCCCATGACCGCCGAGGTGATGGCCCGCTCACGGTCGCCGATCTCGGCGTAGTCAAAGCCCGCCGGAATCCCCTCGATCATCTCAGCCCGGATTCGAGCCGGGTCCTCGGTGTGCGGGTCGTCGTCGGTGATAATCAGGTAGTCGGCGTGCTCGGCCACGGCAGCAGCCATCATCGGGCGCTTGCCCCGATCCCGATCACCCGCCGATCCCGTCACGACGACGAGGCGCCCGCCACGCGCGGCGCGCAGCGACGTCATCGCCTTGACCAGGGCGTCGGTGTTGTGCGCGAAGTCCACCACGGTGTAGGGACGCTCCCCCACCAGCTCCATGCGACCCGGGATCGCCGGGCTGATCCCGCGCTCGCCGAGGGCTGCCGCCAGTTCCTGCGGGGCCACCCCCGATTCCATCACCATGACGGCGGCCAGCGCGGCGTTGGCCACGTTAAAGTCGCCAGGCAAGCGGGTGAGCGTCTCCAAGCTTCCGAGCGGGCCGGTCAGGCTGATCGTCTGCACGCCCGTCTCGAACGCCGAGGTGCCCTGCCAGTCGGCGTCGTTACCCCGAACGGAGAGGGAGACAACCGCGCCCGGCCTGCGCCCCGATACCTCGCGAAAGAGCCGGCGCCCCCACTCGTCGTCGACCATGATGACGCCGCGCGTCGAGTGCTCCTCGTCGAAGAGCAGCGCCTTGGCCTGGAAGTACTCCTCGAAAGTCTTGTGGTAGTCGAGGTGGTCCTGGGTGAGGTTCGTAAAGCCCGCCACGTCGAAGCGGATGGGGTTCGTGCGGCCCTGGGCGAGGGCGTGGGAGGAGGTCTCCATGACGAGGTCGGTGCCCCCACGGGCCACGAGGTCGGCCAGCATGCGTTGGAGGTCCACCGGCTGGGGCGTGGTCAGCTGCGCCGGCATCGCCTCCCCCGCGATCCGCACCTCGACCGTGCCGATGAGGCCAGTGGTGCGGCCCAGGCGGGCGAGCGCGTCCTCGATCATGTAGGCCGTGGAGGTCTTGCCGTTCGTGCCGGTCACGGCGAAGGTGGTGAGCCGCTCGTCCGGGCGGCCGAAGCAGAAGGAGGCCACGAGCCCGGCCACGCGCGCCGGGTCGGCCACAACGAGCACGGGCACACCGACGTCGCCCGCAATCTCCGCGCCCTCGGCGTCGGTGAGCACCGCGGCGGCACCCGCATCGACAGCGGCGCGCGCAAAGCGGGCGGCGTGCACAGTGGCGCCACGGACTGCCACGAAGAGGTCACCCGGGCGGACCTGACGGTTGTCGGCGCACACCCCCGTGACCGATCCGACCGCGGGGGCGATGTGCAAAAGCTCGGCGAGGTCGGCGAGCTCAGTGAGCGATGGAGGCATCATTTTTCCCTACTGCTGCGACTGCTGGGATTCGATCAGTTCCGCCTCGGTCCACGGCAGGCGCACGAGCGGCACCTGGGACGGGGCCACCTTCATCTGGCGCATGGCGAACTCGGCGGTGCCGCTGAAGACGGCCGCGGCGGTGTCGCCACCGTAGCCCGCGCCCGCGGCGTTGTAGATGATGGAGGCGAAGATGATCTTCGGGTCCTCGGCCGGGATCGTCCCCACGAACGTTCCGGCTCGCTTGGTGAGCGCGCCCGAAGCATCCGGCACCTGCGCCGTGCCCGTCTTGCCCGCCACGTTGTAGCCCTCCACGCGCGCCCGCCAGCCGGTGGAGTGCGGGTCGGTGACCGCCTGCATCATCTCGAGCATCGTGTGGGCGGACTGCTCGGTGATGACCTGGCGCGATTCGCCGACCGCCGTGGGCGTGTAATCACCGTCCACGCTTTCCACACCATCCACCAGATGCAACGGGATGTAGACGCCCTTATTGGCAATGACGCTCATCATCTGGCCCAGCTGGAGCGTGGTGGCGCTCCACGCCTGGCCAAACATCGTGGTGTAGTGGGTGCGTCCGGCCCAGTTTTCATACGGGTAGACGACGCCGGAGCTCTCGCCCGGCAGCTCGATGCCGGTGCGCGCGCCGAGGCCGAAGTCCATCATGTACTGGTAGCGCACCGAGTCCTCGATCGTGTCGCCGATCTGGACCAGGCCCGTGTTGTAGGACTTCGCCAGCGTGCCGGCCACCGTGAGGCGCTCGGTGGGGTGCTCGTCGTTGTCCTTGATGACCTCACCGTTCGGCATCTCCAGCCGGCTCGCCACCGTGAACATGTCGAGCGGGGTGACCGTGCCCTCGTTGATCGCGGCAGAGTACGTCACCAGCTTGCCGGTGGATCCGGGCTCGACCACCGCCGAGACCGCCCGCGAGTTCCAGTCTTTCGGATCGGAGGCAGACAGGTTCGCCGGGTCCGGCGATCGCGAATCGGCCAGGGCCAGCACTCTCCCGGTGCCCACTTCGATGACGACGGCGGCGCCCCACTCAGCGCTCTGGCCTGTCACCACCTCGTTGAGGGCGTCCTCGGTGGCCTTTTGCAGGTCGGCGTCGATCGTGAGGTGGACCGAGCCGCCGTCGACGGCGGGGGTCTCGCGGCGCTCGGAGTTGGGGAAGACGGCGCCGCCGGCCGCCACCTCGTATTGGATCATGCCCTCGGTGCCGGAGAGGAGGTCGTCATACTGCTGCTCGATGCCGGCCCGCCCGATCGGGTTGCTCGATTCTTCGGTCTCACCCAGGTAGCCCAGGATCGTGCCGGCCGTGGTACCGCCCGGGTACTGGCGCTGCATGAAGCGCTCGGGGTAGATCCCGCGGATGCCGAGCGCGTTAATCTCCCGCCACTCGTCCGGGGAGATGTCAGAGGCGATGAGCTGCCACTTCGACTTCTTCTCCCCGCCCAGCAACAGGCCGCCCAGCTCGGCCGGGTCGGCGTCGAGCAGGGGCGCGAGGATCTTGGCCGCGGCCGCCGCGCCCGAGCCTGTGACGTTGCCGTCGTCGTCGCGCGTGACGAACTCGGCGATCTCGGTCTGGTCGGCGCGCACGTTGTAGCGCTCAACGGAGGTGGCGAGCACGGCGCCATTGGCGTCCACGATGTCGCCGCGCTTGGCTTCGAGGGGGTAGGTACGCCAGCGGAATTCGCGTGCAGTTTCCGACAGCGCGCCCGCCTGGATCACCTGGAGATAGAAGAGGCGAAGCCCCAGGATCGCGGCGAGGACCATGACCACCAGAGCGGTTGCCCGCATCCGGCGGTTGGTCGTCTTCCGCGCAGCGGTATCGGGCCCCTTCCCGGTTCCCAGACCTCGCCGGATGCCGGCGCGAATCGCCGAAGCAACCGATTGGTCTTGTGCCATCTCATCCCCTAGTCCTGGGCCGGAGCGGTGATCACCCCGGTTTCAAGGTCGACGTGCAGCGCGTTGGTGGCGGGAACCAGGCCGAGTCCCTCCGCGCGCGCACGTAGCTGTTGCGGAGTCGCAACGGCGATGACGTCCTTCTTCAAGGTCGCCTCGCGCGCCGCGGCTTCATTCAGTTCCACACTAATGTTTTTGATCTCGTATGCACCCTGCACCATCCGCGTGTTGAGGTGAAATGCGACGCTGAAAGAGCCGATGAGCAGCAGCGCACACATGAGCACCGCCCCCCAGAAGCCGCGCGCGGGCGCGGGAGTGGGCACCACAGACAGCCCCGGCATCTCGATAACGGGACGGGAGGTGGGCGCGTTCCATGCGCGCTGGCGATCGACAGCGATGCTCATAGGTGATCTCTCCGGTGGTCGGGGTTGGACAGGTGGGATGGGGTGGGTGCGATGCGCTCCACGGCGCGCAGGCGCACGGAGGCACTTCGGGGGTTGGCGGCGATCTCCGCCTCGGTGGCTTTGATCGCACCACGGGTGAGCGCCTTGAGATAGGGTCCATGGCCCTCAAGTTCGAGCGGAAGGCCGGCCGGGGTGGTGGACCTGGTACCCGCGGCGAAGGCGTCCTTGACGATGCGGTCCTCCAGTGACTGGTAGGACTCCACCGCGAGCCGCCCGCCCACCTTGAGCGACTCGATCGCGCGGGGCACGGCCAGTCGCAACGAATCGAGCTCGCCATTGACGGCGATCCGCAGGGCCTGGAAAGTGCGCTTGGCGGGGTTGCCGCCCGTGCGTCGTGCCGGGGCCGGGATCGACTCGCGCACAATCTCCACCAGCTCGCCCGTGCGGGTCAGCGGCTCCTTGTCACGACGACGAACCACCGCCTCCGCGATCCGGCCGGCGAACTTCTCCTCGCCGTACACGCGCAGGATCCGCGCGATCTCGGCCTTGGGTTCGGTTGCCAGGATGTCTGCGGCCGTGCGCGGGCTGGTGGTGTCCATCCGCATGTCGAGCGGGGCGTCAGCGGCGTAGGAAAACCCGCGCTCCTCCTCGTCCAGCTGGAGGGAGGACACGCCCAGGTCCATGAGGATCGCCTCGACCTTCCCGCCCTCGCCGAAGCGGGCGGCGACCTGGTCGACGTCGTCGTACGTGGTGTGAACGGCGGTGAAGCGCTCGCCGAAACGCGCTAGGCGCTCGGAGGCGAGCCGGATGGCCGCCGGGTCGCGGTCGATGCCGACCACGCGGATGTTCGGGAAATCGGTGAGGAACGCCTCGGAGTGCCCGCCCATGCCGAGCGTACAGTCGATGAGTACGCCGCTCTCCAGCGCGGGCGCCAGCAGATCAAGGCAGGTGCGGGCAAGGACCGGCACGTGCAGTGCGTTGTTCGAAGCGTCTGCCACGGCCGCTCCTTTCTTGTTGTGGCCCTCCACCGCTGGCCTGAAGCTGGGGAATTGCCGCAGGACACCGGTGGAGGACCGGCCGTTAGAAGAGCCCGGGGATGAGCTCGTCCTCCCGATCCGCAAACTCGGATTCGTTCGATTCGAGGTACGAATTCCACTTGGCCAGGTCCCACACCTCGACGCGCGTACCAGATCCGATCACGGCTACCTCACGGCCGAGGTCGGCGTATTGACGCAGCGAGGCCGGGATGGTGACCCGGCCCTGCTTGTCAGGAATCTGATCGTTGGCCCCGGAGAGGAAGACGCGGGTGTAGGTGCGTGCATCCTTCGAGGTCATGGGCGCCTGGCGCAGGTTGTCCAGAATGCTTTCGAACTCCGACATGGGAAAGATGTACAGGCAGTGCTCCTGCCCGCGCGTCATCACGAGGCCGCCCTGAAGCTGGTCACGAAACTTCGCAGGGAGGATCAGACGACCCTTGTCGTCCAAACGTGGTTCGTACGTGCCAAGGAACATCTACACCCCCTTTTTCCCGTTGCCACCACTTTACCCCACTTTGCTCCCCTGGCAAGCATTAGACGCGCCAATTTCACGATCTTTTCCGGAATTATCAATGAAAGATCGGGTGGAGGGATTTTCTCACAACGGGCCGGCGGACAGGCCCGCGGGCGGGCCCAATATCCGACAACTCACATATTTCGGGCGAGCGCGGGCAAAGAAAATGCGGCCGAAGCCGCATGTGGTGGAAAGTGGAGGGCTAGCCTTCCTGACGCTTACGCCACTGCTCGCGCTGCCTCTCCATGAAGTCCGACTGGCCAGCCTGCTTGCGCGGCGCCGCCGGCGCGCTGACCTTCGTCATCCCCGCCGACAGGTACCACAGGCCACCGAACACGACGACCACGCCCGCCACGCCCACGATCACCACTTCGCTCGCCACGCCACCGAGCACCACGAGCAGGCCCAGCACGGCCACGATGAGGCCAATCACCAGGTGCTTGGGCGAGAAGCTGGTCTGAACCGCGCCCCTTTCCTCGGACTTCAAGGATTGCGCGAGATGCGGATCGTCGTCGGTCAACTGCGCCTCGAGCTGCTCGAGCATCCTGCGTTCGTAGTCGGAAAGAGCCATGGTTTCTCCCTTGGTCGGTCCGCACATTCTATCAAATGCCCTGACCCGGACGCTCGGCGCTTTCGCCGCGCGGATAACCGCCGCCCTCTCCGGCCCGTTCCACCAACGACGCCGGCCCGAGCACCCCGGCCCCAAACCGGGAGCGGACCTGGTCCATCGCCGCCTCGGCCCGCCCGCGCCGGCCGTCGTCGCCGATCGAAAGCTGGATCCCCTCCTCGATCCCCGCGAGGTTCTCGGCCCGCACCCCGAGCAGACGGATCCCGCCATCAGGCACGCCAGCCGAGTCGAAGAGGCGGCGCGCGGCGTCGAAGATCTCAGCGGCGAGCGCGGTGGGAGCCCCGAGGGTGACCGTGCGGGAGATCGTGGAAAAGTCCGCCGCGGAGCGCAGCTTGATCCCGATCGTCCAAGATACGAAGCCGGCGGCGCGGAGCCTGCGGGCGACGTCGTGGGACAGCTCGAGCAGGGCCCGCTCTCCCTCGGCGCGCGCAGTGAGGGGTTCGAAGTAGGTCTGCTCGCGGCTGATCGACTTTTCCTTGCGGTGCGGGGTGACGGCGCGCGGATCGTGGCCCATCGCGAGCGTGTAGAGCTGGGAGCCGGCCGCCTCCCCGAGCAGGCCGCGCAGGCGGTGCTCGCCGAGGGCGGCGAGGTCGGCCACGGTGTAGATGCCCTTGCGGTCGAGCTTTTCGCGGGTCTTGTCTCCCACGCCCCACAGCGCGCCGACAGGCAGGCCGTGGAGGAAAGGCACGGTTTGGTCGTAGGGAATGAGGAGGAGGCCGTCGGGTTTGGCCTGGGCCGAGGCGATTTTGGCCACGTGCTTGGTGGCGGCAACCCCGATGGAGGCGGTGAGGCGCTCTTGGGCGTAGATGCGGCGACGGATCTCGGTGGCGATGGCCACCGGCGAGCCGAAGATCTTCCGGGCGCCGGCCACGTCGAGGAAGGCCTCGTCCACCGACAGCGGCTCGACCCGCGGGGTGAACTCGTGGAAGATCGCCATGATGCGGGCCGAGACTTCGCCGTACAGGCCCTTCGAGTGGGGCAGGATGATGAGGTTCGGGCACAGGCGTTTCGCGCGGGCCACCGGCATCGCCGAGTTCACCCCGTAGCGGCGGGCTTCGTATGAGGCGGCGGAAATGACGCCGCGATCCAGCCCGCCCACTGCCACCGGCTTGCCCACCAGCTCCGGCTTGGTCAGCAGCTCCACGGAGACGAAGAAGGCATCCATGTCCACGTGCAAGATGGGGGTGCGTGAATCGTCACTCCCCCAGTCTCGCTTGGCGTTACGCGAACGCGGTGCCCGGGACATGGTGCCCTCCTTTCCTTTCCTCTTGAGTCTAGACTGTGGCCATGGCCCGCAAATCGAATGCAGGAATCACGCGCGTCCAGACCGCCATGTCCACCGTGGATCTCGTGGAGCTCGACGGTCTGCTCACCTTGTACGTGGACGGCGTGGAGTCCTCCGCGATCGACCCGAAGGATCCCGCCCACCTCGAGTTCGAGTACATGCAGCACATCCGAATCGCGCTCGACGCGATGATCGAGGGCCCCGTACGCGCCCTACATCTGGGCGGGGCCGGGTGCGCGCTGGCACGGGCGATCGACGCCGAACGGCCCGGCTCGCGCCAGCTGGCCATCGAGATCGACCCCGAGCTCGCCACGCTGGTGCGCGAGTGGATCGACCTGCCCTCCGCGCCGCGCCTGCGCATCCGCGCCGAGGACGCCCGCGTCACGCTCGAAACGAACCAGGGCTCGTGGAACCTCATCGTGCGCGACACCTTCGCCTCCGGCCGCATCCCCCGCTACCTCACCACCGTGGAGGCCCACGCTCACGCCGCACGCCTGCTCGCCGACGGCGGGCTGTACGCACTCAACATCGCCGGCGAGGCGGGCCTGGCCCCGGTCTACCGGGAGGTGCGCGCGTTGCGGGCCAGCTTCGCTCACATCGCCGCGATCGCCGACCCCGCCATCGTCAAGGGCCACCGCTTCGGCAACGTCATCCTGCTCGCCTCCCAGGCGCCGCTCCCGCTCGAGACCATCTCGCGCGCCGTGCGTCGCCTGCCGCTACCCACGGTGGTCGTGGGCCAGGCGCGCCTGGAGGAGTCGGCCGTGGGGGCCACCCTTCTCCACGACGCCGATGTGGGATGGCCGCCGCAGGCCCAGGCAGCGCAGAGCTAACTATTCGCCTTTAGGTGCCTCAGGATCGTCGTCGTCGCGCGAACGCCGGCCGAGCCCCACGCGGAAGCCCTTGCCGATCCGGCGCAGGTCCGAGGTGAAGCCGCGCTCGGTCTTGGTCTTGTGCACGCGGTCGAGCGGCGAGGTCTCCTGCGAGGCGAGGAACTGCTCCACGGCCTGGCCGATCTCATCCGAGGACGGGATGACGGGCGCCGATTCCTCGTTCGTGACGAAGCCGATGTCGGAGGAGTCGTAGTCCTTCTCCAGTGAAGCGACGAGCTCGTCAAACTCGGAGCCCTCCGTGCGCATCTGTTCGATGGCCGCGCGCTGGGAATCCTCCAGCTGCTCCAGGTCACCGAGCGGGAAGGTGGGACCACCGCGGGCCGCCAGCATCTTGATCGCCGCGAGCGCGCCCGCGAAGAACGGGCTCTCCCCGCGCACCAGGTAGAACGGCACGCGCACCCGGATGTTGATCACGGGAACCGAGCGCTGGGCGGCGGCGTGCTCGAAGATGTCGGATAGTTCGGCAAAGTGCTCGGCGAAGCCCTCCACCACCGGGTGCTTCCCCGCCGATTCGGTGGTGCGAATAAGCATGTCCACCGGGCGAGTGTGCGGCACGGGCGCGGGCATCGCGGCGAAGGAGTAGACGGTCTGAACCCCGAAGTGCTCCACGATCTCCAGAACGTCCTCCGCCAGGGCGTTCCACCGGAAATCGGGCTCGGCGCCGCCGAGGTAGAGGAAAGATTCGCCGTGGACGTCGGTGACGAGCATGAGCTCGATGCCCGGCATGGTCATCCCCACAATGTGGCCATCGGAATAGCTGACGATGGGGCGCTGGGCGCGGTAGTCAAACAGCGGGTCCGGGTCGAAGGTGCCGATCCGTTCGGCGTCGAGGGTCTTGATGGTCGCGTCGATGGCGTGGGCCGTGTTGCCGGCATCTACCAGCGGGTCGACCAGGTTGAGCACGAGCGTGCTGACACGCAGGTCATCCGTGCCCGGCTCAAGTGTGTAGAAATGTGCCACGTTCAATCCTCCTCGTTCTACATTCTCACAACGTGTCCGCCGCCGTGAAATATTCCGCGCGTCGGCTTTGCTCACGGCCGAACGTGCATCCGCCGGCAAAAAGGAGGATAATTGAAGCCTTAAAAAGTTTGGGGGTCACCATTGCACACATCCGCCATCGAACGTGCCATTGCCGAGGAGCAGGAGTTTGTTGACGTCGCTTACGCGGCGCTCGACCGCCAGCGCGAGTACTACCGCGACCAGCTCACCCGGGTGCGGGCGGCCGGCGGGCGCGGCACCCCGGGCGCCGTCTCCGAGCGCGACTCCTTCGCCACGCACTACGAGGACAACCTGCTGCGCCTGCGCAACTTGGAGAACCGCCTCGTCATGGGGCGCCTCGACCACAACGACGGGGCGGTGACCCACATCGGGCGCATGACGTTGCGCGACGAGGATCAGCGCATCCTTCTCACCGACTGGCGGGCCCCGCAATCCGAGCCCTTCTACCAGGCCACCGCTGCCCAGCCGGGCACCGTGGTGCGCCGCCGCCACATCCAGACCCGTATGCGGGACGTGACCGGGGTGGAGGACGAGCTGCTCGATAAGGCCACCTCCTCCGACCTCAACCTCACGGGCGAGGGCGCGCTCATGGCCGCCATGGCCCAGGCGCGCGATGGGAAGATGGGCGACATCGTGGGCACCATCCAGGCCGAACAGGACCGGGTGATCCGCTCCGAGGACGCGGGCGTCCTCGTCGTCCAGGGCGGGCCGGGCACGGGCAAGACGGCCGTGGCCCTCCACCGGGCCGCCTACCTGCTCTACACCCACCGCGAGCGCCTGGCCCGCTCCGGTGTGCTCATCATCGGCCCCTCCCCGCTCTTCCTGCGCTACATCGACCAGGTGTTGCCCTCGCTCGGCGAGTCCGACGTCGTGTCCACCACCATCGACGAGCTGCTGCCCGGGATCAGCCCCACGGCGAGCGAGCCGGTGGAGGTGGCCGAGATCAAGGGCCGGGCGGTATGGGCAGACATCGCCAAACGGGCGGTGCGACAGATCGTGCAAAAGCCGCTTCCCGCGCCCGTGTCCTTCAAGGTGGACGGCAAGACGCTCACGCTCACCCCGGACATGGTCGAGGACGCCCAGCGTCGCGCCCGCCGCTCGGGCAAGCCACACAACCAGGCGCGCGAGGTCTACGCCCGCCGCCTCGTCACGGCCCTCGCCGAACAGCTCGCCGCAGCGCTGGAGACCACCGTGGAGGACTCGGACTGGCTCATTTCCGACGTCGCCGAGTCGATCGATGCCCGGCGCGAGATCAACCTTCGCTGGCTGCCCTCCTCCTCGGTCACCCTACTCGAGCGCCTCTACCATTTCCCCGAGCTCCTCGAGCGGGTGGCCCCGCAGCTGAGCCCGGCCGAGCGCGCCGCCCTACGCCGCGAACGCGGCAGCGGCCTAACCCCGGCCGACATCCCCATCCTCGACGAATTGTCCGAGCACCTGGGCGCCTTCGCCTCCGACACCGAGCGCCACGCCAAGACCGCCAAGGAGGCCGAGGAGCGCCAGCTGGGCGAATACGTCAGCTCCACCATGTCCGCCATGGGCCTCGGCGGCGGTATCGTCAATTCCGACATAATGACGCGAAGGGTAGCCGACTCCGACTCCGGGGTCACGCTCGCCGAGCGCGCGATGAACGACCGCACGTGGACGTACGGACACGTGGTGATCGACGAGGCCCAAGAGCTGTCCCCCATGCAGTGGCGAATGATCGAGCGACGCAATCCCTCGCGCTCCATGACGATCGTGGGAGACCTGGACCAGCGCCCGACCGGCGCTCCCGAGGGCGGCTGGGCCAGCGCACTCGGCCCGCTCGCCCAATACCACCGGGTTGAAAGGCTCACCATTTCCTACCGCACGCCCGCCACCGTCCTCACCAAGGCCGCCGAAGTCATGGGCGCTCACGGCCACCCCGTGGGCTTCATGCGCGCCGCGCGCGACTTGGAGGGCTCCCTCGCCTACCACAAGGGTGGGGATGACCAGCTGATCGAGCTGGTTGCCAAGGCATGCGCCGAGCTCGACGCCGACTTCGGCGCTGGGCGCGGGTCGATCGGCGTCGTCGTCGCGAAAGCGGACCACGAGCGCGCCGGGGAGCTCCTCAAATCCTCCCCGCGTCTCAAAGACTGGACGTTGGACCGGCACGGTTTCGATATTTCGGCGAGAATACATGTGTTGACCGCGGGGATGTCGAAGGGGCTGGAGTACGACGTCGTCGTGCTGGTGGAACCTGAGGCCATCCTTGCGGACGGGCCGGGTGACCTGTACGTCGCAATGACTCGCCCCACCAGGCGACTCGACGTCCTGACGCGCGGCCCACGCCCAACTGGTTTCTAGCGAAAGAGTAGACGGTGGCACGGGTCCTGCTTCTTGAAAACCCACACGAGGTCGCAAACGAGGTCTTCGGACAGTACGGGATCGAGGTGGAACGCGTACCCGGCTCCCTGGACACCGACGAACTCATCGCCCGCCTCCAGGGCTTCGACATGGTTGGTATACGCTCCAAGACCAACATCACCCGCGACGTCATCGAAGCCTGCCCGCAGCTGACCGCGATCGGCGCCTACTGCATCGGCACCAACCAGATCGACCTCGAGGCCGCCTCCGACCACGGGGTGGCCGTCTTCAACGCCCCCTACTCCAACACGCGCTCCGTGGTGGAGATGGCGATCGGCGAGCTCATTGCACTCGTGCGCCGCATCCCGCAAAAGAACGCCGCCCTCCACAAGGGCGTGTGGCAAAAGACCGCCGAGGGCGCCCACGAGGTGCGCGGCAAGACGCTCGGCATCATCGGCTACGGCTCGATCGGTTCCCAACTGTCCGTGGTGGCCGAGGCCCTGGGCATGAAGGTCATCTTCCACGACATCGCCGAGCGCCTGGCCCTCGGCAACGCCACCCGGGTCTCACTCGACGAGCTGCTCGCCACCGCCGACGTCGTCTCCCTCCACATCGATGGCCGCCCCGCCAACACGGGCTACTTCGACGCGGAGATGTTTGCAAAGCTCAAGCACGGGGTCATCCTGCTCAACCTCGCCCGCGGGCACGTCATGGATCTTGACGCCCTGCGCGAGGCCCTCCTGTCCGGCCAAGTGGCCGGCGCCGCAGTGGACGTCTTCCCTAGCGAGCCCCTGAAGAACGGTGACCCGTTCTCCTCCGTGCTCATCGGCTTCGACAACGTCATCCTCACCCCGCACATCGGCGGCTCCACCCTCGAGGCCCAAGAGTCGATCGGCAGCTTCGTTAGCGCCAAGCTCCTCAACTACTGGCGCAAGGGCTCCACCGAACTGTCGGTCAACACGCCCAACATCGCCACGGCCCCCGCCGCCGAATCCCTCCACCGCGTGGCCTGGTACCACTGGAACACGCCAGGCGCCCTGGCAGACGTCAACCGCCTGTTCGCCGACGAGGGCGTCAACGTCACCTTCCAGTCCTTGGCCACCCAGGGCGAGTACGGCTACATGGTCACCGACACCGCGGCCGAGGTCCCGGAGGTTATCCTCGAGCGTCTGCAGGAGGCCAAGGCCCACATCCGCCTGCGCCTGCTGACCCGAGAATAGGCTTGCGCACCTCTCCGGGTGCCTCCACGCGGTACTCTTATCCCTAAGTGGGAAGGAGCCCCTATGGACCACATGACACTCGCGCACTCGTACTACGCCGATGGCGTGGCGACCACGATCGAGCCTGTCTCGACCACGATCGACCAGCTGCTTGTCGACGCCACGCGCGATTTTCCCGACCGGGTGGCCATCGACTTCCTCGCTCGCGAGTTCACCTACGCCGAGGTCTTTGACGAGGTGCGCCGGGCCGCCCAGGTGCTCACGATGTGCGGCGTGCGCAAGGGCGATGTCATCTCGGTGATCCTGCCCAACTGCCCCCAGCACTACGTGTCCTTCTACGCTGCCCAGTTCCTCGGGGTGACCGTGGCCGAGCACAACCCACTCGCCCCACCCTCTCAGATCGACGCCCAGATCGACCTGGTGGGATCGACCGTGGTGATCGGCTGGGAGCAGACACTGGAAAAACTGCTGGCAGGCGGCGATTTCAAGGACCGCACCTACCTGGCCGTCAACCTCACCAAGGCCCTGCCCGCCAAGTCCCAGTTCCTGCTCAAAATGCCACTCAAGGCCGCGAAGGCCCAACGCAACAAGCTACGCGGGCGGGTGCCGGACGGGGTGCACTCGTGGGACAACCAAGTCAAGCACAACGCCCCGCTCGACCTCAGCCGGGCGGAGGGCCCCGCGCTCGATGACGTCGCCGCCCTCCTCATGACGGGCGGCACCACGGGCACCCCGAAGGCCGTGGCGCTCAGCCACCGCTCCCTCCTGTCGAACACCAAGCAGATCGAACTGTGGCTGTCCGACCTGGTCTATGGCGAAGAGACCGTGGGCGCCGTGCTGCCCTTCTTCCACGCGTTCGGCCTGCAGCTATCCATGCTCACCTGCGTGGGCCTCGCCGCCACACAGGTGATGACTCCCTCCTTCGACGTCGACATCCTCTTCGCTGCCCACAAGCGCCACCCGCTCACCTTTTTCGGCGGCGTGCCGCCCATGTTTACGAAGATGCTCGACGCAATCGACGCCGGCAAGGTCGCAGACCTTTCGACCATCCGGTATTCGGTGTGCGGCGCGATGGCGCTCGACCCGGAGCTCGCCCGGCGTTGGGAGGAAAAGTCGGGGTTGATGATCGAGGGCTACGGCATGACCGAGGCCTCCCCCGTCATCGCCGGCTCGCCCCTCACCGAACGACGCCGCCCCTCCACCCTCGGCCTGCCCTTCCCATCCACCGAGGTGAGGATCGTCGACCCCGAAAACCGCTCGGTGGAGGTTGCCGACGGGGAAATCGGCGAGCTTGCCGTGCGCGGGCCGCAGGTCTTCCAGGGCTACTACAAAAACCCCGAGGAGACCAAGAATACCCTCAAGGACGGGTGGCTGTACACGGGAGACCTGGGGCGCTGGGATGACGGCTTCCTCGTCATGGCCGACCGGCGCAAGGAAATGATCATCAACTCTGGCTTCAACGTCTACCCCTCCGAGGTGGAGTCCGCCGTGCGCGACATGCCGGGTGTGGTGGACGTGGCCGTGGTGGGCATGCCCACAGACACGTTCTCCGAGTCCGTGGTGGCCGCGCTCGTGCTCGAGCCCGGGGCCACGGTGGACCTGGAGGCGGTGCGGGCGTGGACGGAAGACAAGCTCTCCCACTACGCCATGCCCAAGTCGATCGCCATCTTCGACGAGCTGCCCCGCTCCCAGCTGGGCAAGGTCATGCGCAAGAACGTGACCGAGCGGCTGGCGAACCTCGAGCTGGTCTCCGGCCAGTGGCGCGAGCGCGTCTCGGAGGCCACCGCGAAGCGCGCCGAGCGCCTCGACGAGTACGTGGCCTCCGTCAAGGAGCGGGCCGCGCGGATGACTGGTAGCGCGCCCGAAGAACCCCAGACGACCGAGGAGCCTGGGGCGAGCAACGCGCCTGAGAAGCACGAGGCAACCGAGGCGCCTAAGGCGGCCACGGACGGCGAGACCTCACCCGCTGACGAGTAGACAAGTAGGAGACCGTCTCACCCGTGCGAGCCTCCGCCCGCGGCGAGCGATCACGACGAGCAGGTACGGCTAGTTCTTCAGCGCGGCGATCGCCTGCTCGAAGTCCTCGAGCGATTCGAAGTTGGAATAGACGGAGGCAAAGCGCAGGTAGGCCACCTTGTCGAGATCGCGCAGGGGCTCGAGGATCGCCAGGCCCACGTCCTGTGAGTCGATTTGGGCAACGCCGGAGGCGCGGATCGCCTCCTCCACCTTTTGGGCGAGGACCGCGAGCTGGTCGGACGTCACGGGCCTGCCCTGGCAGGCCCTCCCAACGCCCTTGATCACCTTGTCCCGTGAGAAGGGCTCGGTGGCACCCGAGCGCTTGGTCACCATGAGGGTCGCTGTCTCCGTGGTGGAGAATCGGCGCCAGCACTGCGGGCATTCACGGCGCCGGCGGATGAGTTGGCCGTCGTCAGAGGTGCGCGTGTCGATCACGCGCGAATCTTCATAGTGACAAAAGGGACAGAACATGGTCATAAAGCTACCGCCCGCACTGAAGGATCGGCAAGACAGCGCCCCATGTCCGCGCTGATCCACCGCTGCCCGCGCGATGACCCCAACCATGCGCCGGCCCTCGATCAGTACGCCGGCAGGAGCAGCTGGGCGCCGGCTTCGATGTGCGTACCATCGAGCGCGTTGAGCGACATGATGTCACGCACCACCTGCTCAGTGGGCAGGCCGCTTCCCATGGCACTGGCGATCGACCACAGCGAGTCCCCCGCCATCACCGTGGTGACCGCGCCTGCCTGGGGGCCGACGCCGAGGGCGGCGTAGAGGAAGATGGCCAGGGCGAAGGCGAAAATTGCGACCGCCGCAACGGCGAGCCCCGCGAGCACATTGCGCTGGCGAGCGTTCATCCTGGAACGCTGCTGTGCCACCGATCGTGCAGGCGCCGCGCCCCGAACCGCGCGCGCCGCGCCCGCCCGCTGCGCCCGAGCAACCACGGGTACCGTGGCCACGCGCTCCACGGGCCGCGAAGCTACCACCCGCCGGGCCGGCGCAGTATCGGCAGAACCGGGCGTGGGAACAGCACGCAGGATTCGAGCTGAGCGATCGGGCCGCACGGCCACCTTGCGCTCGCCGGCGCGCACCGCGCGCAACGTGGGCCGCGACGCAGGCCGGACCTCAATGGTGGCATCGCTTCGAAGTGCAGTCATGTCTCCTCCTCGAACATACGTTCGTCGAACATCTGTTTGAATCTTACCGGAGGAGCTCCACGGTGTCTAGAACCTGTGTTCGACACACATTAGAACAGATGTTTGAACTCGCTTTGCTCACCCGATAACCTGTAGGAGAAAGTCAATCAGGCCGCTCCGACAACTTTTTCTGGAGCCGTGAGGGGGAGCCATGAGCATCTCGGATCGCCAACTCGCTATCCTGCGCGCTATCTGTTCGGCGATCGCCGAACGGGGCTTCCCTCCCACCGTGCGCGAAATCGGCCTAAGCGTTGGCCTCAAGTCCTCGTCCTCGGTCAAGTACCAGCTAGATCTGCTCGAGCGCGAAGGGTACCTCGCGCGCGATCCACGCCGCCCCCGCACGATTGAGGTCACAGAGCGCGGCCTCGAAATCGCCGGCTTCGAGCTGCAAATCCCCGCAATCCCCACCAGCTTCCATGTGGAGGGCACCGCCGTCTACCGGCTCAACGATACCGATATCGCCATCAACGCCCCCGTCAACGTCCCGGCGGTCGGCCGCATCGCGGCCGGCGGCCCGATCCTGGCCGAGCAGCACGTGGAGGACGTGTTCCCGCTCCCCCGCCAACTCACGGGAGACGGGGATCTGTTCATGCTCTTGGTCTCAGGCGATTCGATGATCGACGCCGCGATCTGTGACGGGGACTGGGTGGTGGTGCGCCGCCAGCCCGTGGCCGAGAACGGGGAGATCGTGGCCGCGATGATCGATGGGGAGGCCACGGTCAAGACCCTCTCGCGCAAGGACGGGCACGTGTGGCTCCTGCCCCGCAATTCGAATTACGCGCCCATCCCGGGCGACGAGGCCCAGATCCTAGGCAAGGTCGTTACCGTTCTTCGAGCCCTGTAGCCAGCCGCTCCAGCGCTGTGAGCACCACGGCCCGGTCGGTCGTGCGCCACATGTCCGGCAACGACGCCAATAGAAAGCCCGAGTAGCGCGCCTTACGCAGGCGCGAGTCCAGCACGGCCACCACGCCCCGGTCGTCGATCCGGCGCAGCAGCCGGCCGGCCCCTTGGGCAAGCAGGAGCGCCGCGTGCGTGGCAGAGACGGTCATGAACGGATTCCGCCCTGACTCGCCTGCGGCCTGGGTGCGCGCCTGAATGAGCGGGTCGTCCGGGCGCGGGAACGGGATGCGATCGATGACGACCAGCCGGCACGTGGGCCCGGGTACGTCCACGCCCTGCCACAGCGAGAGCGTGCCGAACAGGCTCGCGCTCGGGTCGGCCGCGAACTGTTCGAGCAGAGTCGGCAGCTGGTCATCCCCCTGGCATGCCACCGGAAGGTCGATCCGCTCGCGCACGTACTCGGCTGCCCGGGTCGCACCGGCACGCGAGGTGAACAGGCACAACGCCCCGCCCCGCGAGGCCTCGATGAGGTCCACGATCTCCTGCAGGTGCTCATCCCCGTAGCCCTCCCGGCCGGGGGCGGACAGGTGCTTGGCCACGTAAAGGATGCCCTGGCGCCGCTCGTCGAATGGCGTGCCGACGTCGAGCCCGCTCCACTCCCCCTGGCTGGGGAAGGTGAAGCCCACCCGGCCGGCCATCGCGTCGAAGCTCCCACCCAGTTGTAGCGTGGCCGAGGTCAGCACCACCGGTGTGTCCTCGAACAGGCCCGAGGCGATCGCGCCCGACACGTCGAGCGGGGCCAGGTAGAGCGCGCGGTTGTCGTTGTACTCACTGACCCACGCCACGAGCCGCCCTTCACTCACCGCCCCCGAGATCAGGTCAGCACACAGGTTCACCAGCTCCGTCAGCCGAGAGCGCAGAACGTTCTTGGTGGCGTTCGCCTCCTCGTTCGAGCTCGAGAGCGAGGCGACTTCGCCGCCCGCGGTCTGCGCTTTGCCCATGATGCGCGCGATCGTATCGGAAAGCGCGTCGCCGATCCGGATGAGCCGACCCTCGTTGACGGCGCCGAGCGCGTCGGCCAGCTCGTCGGCGACGTCGCCCAACCCCTCGTCGTCGAGCCCAGCCTGGCGCAGCATTCGCGCGATGCTACGCAGCTCGTAGCCGGTGAGCGAGCGCGTGAGCTGGCCGGTTACGCGGTCGACCAGGTCGTGGGCCTCGTCCACGATGTAGGCGTCCGACTCGGGCAGCACGGGCGTGCCGGCGGCCTGGATGCCGAGGAGGGCGTGGTTTGTTACCACGATGTCGGCCTCCTCCGCCTGCGCGCGGGCCATGCGCGGGAAGCACTCGTGGCGCAGCGAGCAGTGCTCGCCGATACACTCGCGCTTTTGGATGGAGATCTGGTTCCATGCCCGGTCGGACACGCCGGGGACCAGGTCGTCGCGGTCGCCGGTATCGGTGGCGAGGGCCCACTCGCGGGCGCGCACCACCTCCTCGCCTGTGGCGGTCGCCCCCACCTCACCCTCGGCGCGCGAAAGCAGCGCGTCTTCCTCGGGAAACCCGCCATCGGCCTTGCGCAGGCAGGCGTAGTTGTTCCACCCCTTAAGCAACGCGACTTCCACGTGCGAGCCCATCGTCTCCCGGATCGCGTCGGCCACCGCCGGCGCGTCCTGCGTGATGATCTGGCGCTGGAGCGGCAAGGTGGCCGTGGAGATCGTGGCGCGCTTGCCTGTGGCTGCCGACCACGCCATCGCCGGCACGAGGTATCCAAACGACTTGCCCGTGCCCGTGCCCGCCTCCACCATGAGGTGGGATTCCTCCGTCAGCGCCTCGTAGACGGCGTCGACCATCCGTTCCTGGCCCTCGCGCGGCTTGCCGCCGATTCCTGCCACGAGGTGGGCGAGCACCTCGCGCGGTGTCGCCTCGCTCACGCCTGCCCGCCCAGGGCCTCTACCGCCGCGGCCACGTCCGGGTTGACCCGCGCCACCATATGCGTGCCGGCCTCCTCGTGGGATTCGTGCAGGATCTCCCCGTCCTCGTGGATGCGGCTGACGAGGTCACCCCGGTCGTACGGGATGACGACGTCGACCGCCACCTGCGGGTGCGGCAGCAGCTCCTCGATGCGGGTGCGCAGCTCCTCGATGCCCTCCCCTGTTACCGCCGAGACGACCATCGCGTCCGGGAACCGGCTCCGCAAGGTTGCCACGGTCACCGGGTCAGCAATATCGACCTTGGACAGCACGATGAGCTCGGGCACGTCAAGCGCGCCGTCGACGTCGGCAAGCACCTCGTGGACGGCGTCGACCTGGGCCACCGGGTCGTCGTGAGCGGCGTCGACCACGTGAAGCAGCACGTCGGCGTCGGCGGCCTCCTCCAGCGTGGAGCGGAACGCCTCGACGAGCTGGGTGGGCAGGTTGCGCACAAAACCCACTGTGTCGGTCAGCGTGTACTCGCGCCCGTCGCGCGTGAGCGCCCGCCGCACCGTGGGGTCGAGCGTGGCGAACAGTGCGTTCTCCACGAGCACCCCGGCGTCCGTCAGCACGTTCATGAGCGAGGACTTGCCCGCGTTCGTATATCCCACGACCACGACCGACGGCGTGCGATTCTTGCGCCGGGCGGCACGCTTGGTCTGGCGCGCGTTGCCCATGTGGGCGATGTCCTTGCGCAGCTTGGCCATGCGCCGGTGGATGCGCCGGCGGTCGAGCTCGATCTTCGTCTCACCCGGGCCGCGAGAGCCGATGCCCTCGCCACTGGCAACGCGGCCGCCGGCCTGCCGGGACATCGATTCTCCCCAGCCGCGCAGGCGCGGTAGCAAGTATTCGAGCTGGGCGAGCTCCACCTGGGCCTTGCCCTCGCGCGACTTGGCGTGCTGGGCGAAGATGTCGAGGATGAGGGCCGTGCGGTCGACGACCTTGACCTTGACGATGTCCTCCAGGGCGCGGCGCTGGGACGGGCTCAGCTCGGAGTCCGCGATGACCGTGTCCGCGCCCGTGGCCGCCACAAGCTCGGCCAGCTCGCGGGCCTTACCCGAGCCGAAGTAGGTGGCCGGGTCGGGGTGCGGGCGGCGCTGGAGAGCGCCGTCGAGAACCTGGGAACCCGCCGTCGTGGCCAGCGCCGCGAGCTCGCGCAACGACTCCTCGCCGGCCTTCATGTCATCATCCACCACGCCGATGAGGACCACGCGCTCGAGGCGCAACTGGCGGTATTCAACCTCGGTAACGTCGGTCAGTTCGGTGGACAGCCCCTCCACGCGCCGCAACGAGGAGCGCTCCTCGCGATCCAGCGAATCGCCCGCCCAGTGGCCCCCGTAGGCCGGGTCTTCCTGAAGCGCCGTGCCCTCGCGGGATGTGAAGTTGCTGTTAATGAGTCTCTCCTCGTCTTTCCTCTATTGTCTATCAGCGGGGAAAAAATGGGAAACGCGCCGCCGCCGCGGTATCGTTAGGCCGTGAGCGAGCACTACTTTTCTTCCCATCCCACCTCTGATTCGGCGGTGCGCCAGATCGACGTCCGCCTTCTGGGTGAAGACTACCGCGTGAGCACCACCGCCGGGATTTTTTCACCACAGGGCCTGGATAAGGGCACCGCGGTCCTCCTCCACAAGACGCCTTTGCCCGAACTACCCGCCGGCTCCACCATCGTCGACCTCGGCTGCGGCTGGGGCCCGCTCACCCTCGCCCTCGCCCGCCACTACCCGGCTTCCACCGTGATCGGCATCGACGTCAACGAGCGCGCCCGCGCGCTCACCGCCAAGAATGCCGACGACGCCGGCCTTGCCAACGTCCGCGTGGCCGAAGGGCCCGACAACGCCACCGCGCACATCGACCTGCTGTGGTCTAACCCGCCGATCCGGATCGGCAAGGAGGCCCTCCACGAGCTGCTCACCACCTGGCTCGTACGCCTCGCCCCCACCGGGGTGGCCTACCTCGTGGTCCAGCGCAACCTCGGCGCCGACTCCCTCGCCTCCTGGCTCACCGAGCAGGGGTTTGCCACGTCGAAGCTGCGATCACAGAAGGGCTACCGGGTGCTCGAGGTGCGCCCGAGCGCGCCGTAGGCGGCTCGCGCCACCTCGCTCAGATCGCCTTCCACGTCGATCCACGTGATGCGCGGGTCGCGCCCGAACCACGTGCGCTGCTTCTTGGCCAGGCGCCGGGTAGCCTGAGCGACCGACTCGACCGCCTCGTCCACGCCCATCTCGCCGTCGATGACGGCGATGGCCTCCGCATACCCCGTAGCCTTGCGTGCCGTCTCCCCCTCGCGTAGCCCACACTCAAGCAGGGCGCGAGTCTCCTCGAGCAGCCCGCCAGCGAACATTTTCGCCGCCCGCTGCCCGATCGCCTCGTTCAGCACCTCGCGCTCGCGCCGGACCCCGAGCATGACGACGTCGTCGTAATGGCTGGTGTGGCGCGGAAAGACGGGGGTGTAAGACCGGCCCGTCAGGCGCACCACCTCAAGCGCGCGGATGACTCGCCGCGGGTTTTTCAGGTTGATGGTCTGCGCGCTCACCGGGTCGAGGTCGCGCAACTCCTCGATGAGCGGGCTCAGGCCGCTCTCGGCATGGACGCGCTCGAGCTCGGCGCGGATCTTTGGGTCGGTGCCCGGGAAGTCGAGCTCATCGAGCAGGCCGGAGACGTACAGGCCCGAGCCGCCCACCACCATCGGGATCTTGCCCCGGCCCAGGATCGCCTCGAGTTCGGCCCGCGCGTGGCGCTGGTAGCCGGCAACGGACGCCACGTCGGTCACGTCGAGCACGTCGAGCTGGTGGTGTGCGATACCGCGCCGCTCTTCTACGGGTAGCTTGGCGGTGCCGATGTCCATGCCGCGGTAGAGCTGCATGGCGTCAGCCGAGATGATCTCCACCTCGCCGGGCCCACCCAGCAACTCGGCTAGCTCGAGCGAGAGCGCGCTCTTGCCTGCCGCCGTGGACCCCACCACCGCGATGATCACGATCGCGGGCGGATGGTCGGCAGTCCAAGTCTGACGGGCGCGATGCCCGCGGCCTCATTGGCCAGCTCGGCGCGGCGCTTGACTCCGCGCTCCCAGGCATCCCCGGCGCGCGTGCGGCGAATCGAGAACGTGCCGCCCTCGAGGGCCGAGTCGGCCAGCAGGTGGTGGGGAGCACCATACGTGACGGTGGCCCGCACGCAGTCGCCCGGGCGCGGGCGCTCCGATTCCAGCAGACCCTCCGGCAGGGCCACGTGGACCAGGCGGTTGTCCTCGGCGCGGCCCGTCACGCGCTCGGTCGCCCCATCCTTGCGACCCTCACCCTCGGAGATGAGGACCTCCACCGTGGTGCCTTCGAGCGCCTTCGCGTCCTCGGCGCTGATGCGCTCCTGGAGGGCGACCAGCCTGTTGAGCCGGTCCTTCGCCACCTCCTCCGGCACCTGGTCGGCCATGTCGGCCGCCGGGGTGCCCGGGCGCGGCGAATAGATGAAGGTAAAGGCCGAGCTGAAGCGCGAGGCCTCCACCACGTCGAGCGTGGCCTGGAAGTCCTCCTCGGTCTCTCCGGGGAAGCCCACGATGATATCGGTGGTGATCGCGGCGTTCGGGATCTTCGCCCGCACGCGGTCCAGGATCCCAAGGAAGCGCTCGGAACGGTACGAACGGCGCATGGCCCGCAGGATCCGATCCGAGCCGGACTGCAGGGGCATGTGAAGGGAGGGCATGACGTTCGGGGTCTTAGCCATCGCGGCGATCACATCGTCAGTGAAGGCGGCCGGGTGCGGTGAGGTGAAGCGCACGCGCTCCAGGCCCTCGATCTCACCCGTGGCCCGCAGCAACTTGGCGAACGCGCCGCGGTCACCAAAACCAACGCCATATGAATTGACGTTCTGGCCGAGCAGGGTCACCTCGATGGCACCCTCAGCCACCACGGCCTCGACTTCGGACAGGACCTCCCCCGGCCGCCGGTCCCGTTCCTTGCCGCGCAGGTGCGGCACGATGCAAAACGTGCACGTGTTGTTACAGCCCACCGAGATGGAGACCCACGCAGCGTAAACCGACTCGCGATGCGTGGGCAGGGTGGAGGGGAAAACCTTGAGCGACTCCTCAATCTCCACCGCCGCCTCATCATTGTGCCGGGCGCGCTCGAGCAACGCGGGCAGCACGTCAAGGTTGTGGGTGCCCAGGACGACGTCAACCCACGGCGCCTTCTCCACGATCCCGCCACGCAGCTGCTGGGCTAGGCACCCGCCCACGGCGATCTGCATGCCGGGGCGCTGACGCTTGACGGCCGCGAGCTGGCCGAGGTTGCCGAACAGCTTGGTGGCCGCGTTCTCGCGCACGGAGCACGTGTTGATCACCAGTACATCCGCGCCCTCGTCCCCCGCGTCGGTGGCGCGCGCCGCCTTGTCGGGCACCTCGGACACGGGCACATACCCGGCCGCGTCGAGGAGGCCGGCCAGGCGCTCGGAATCGTGGACGTTCATCTGGCACCCGAGGGTGCGCACCGCGTAAGTCTTCAGCTCAGTCATCCCCGCCAGTCTACTGGCAAACGTCCGCGGCCCCACCTCCCACATCTGCGAGATGGCGCACCTAACCGAGAGCCGCCTCCATCGCCTGCCGAATGTGTTCCGGGCTAAACCCGCGCCGGCCGAGCGCGCCATAGAGGCGCCGGCGCTTCTTCTCTTCCTCCAGGCCAGCCATCGATGCCGCCTTCTTGCGAGCAAACGCGATGGCCGCCGCCAGCTCATCCTCCACCGTTATCTGCTCCAGCGCCCGCTGGGCCAGCTCACCCTCCACGCCCTTGGCGCGCAGTTCCTGGGCAAGCACGCGCCGTGTGGTCACCTTCCCCTCGAACTTCGAACGCACGTACATGTACGCAAAGCGCTCGTCATCCACAAGTCCCGCGTCCACGAACGCCTGGAGCGTTGCCTGCGCGATCTCATCGGGCACGAGGTTGCGTTCCATCGCATCACGGAGCTGCCGGCGCGAGCGCTCCTGCGCCGCGAGCAGCCGGTAGCACAGGTTGCGGGCGTAGACGTGCCAGTCCTCTTCGTTGCGGGCCGCCGCCCGCGCAGCCCGGCGCTCCACGAAGTCGCGCCGGCGCCGCGGGCGGGGGTCCTCAGAGTAGTCGACCACTACTCATCAACCTCAGCCATCTCCTCCTCGGTGGCCGCGCCTTCGCCCACCCCGAGCTGGGCCTTGACCTTAACCTCGATCTCCTCGGATATCTCCGGATTGTCCTTGAGAAACTGGCGCACCTTCTCCTTGCCCTGGCCCAACTGGTCACCCTCATAGGTGTACCAGGAACCGGACTTGCGGATGACGCCGGCATCCACCGCCATGTCGATGATGCCGCCCTCCTTCGAGATGCCCTGGCCGTAGAGGATGTCGAACTCGGCCTGCTTGAATGGCGGGGCCATCTTGTTCTTCACCACCTTCACGCGCGTGCGGTTGCCCACCGGCATCGAGCCTTCCTTCAAGGTCTCAATGCGGCGCACGTCCAGGCGCACCGAGGAGTAGAACTTGAGGGCGCGCCCGCCCGTGGTGGTTTCCGGGTTGCCGTAGAAGACGCCGATCTTCTCACGCAGTTGGTTGATGAAGATCGCGGTGGTGCCCGAGGCGGACAGAGCGCCCGTAAGCTTACGTAGCGCCTGGGACATGAGCCGGGCCTGGAGGCCGACGTGCGAATCGCCCATGTCGCCCTCAATCTCGGCCTTCGGCACGAGCGCCGCCACCGAGTCAACGACGATGATGTCCAGCGCACCTGAACGGATCAGCATGTCCGCGATCTCAAGCGCCTGTTCGCCCGTATCGGGCTGGGAGACGATGAGCGCGTCCGTATCCACGCCGAGCTTCTTGGCATATTCCGGATCTAACGCGTGTTCGGCGTCGATAAAGGCGGCAATACCGCCAGCCGCCTGCGCGGAGGCAACCGCGTGCAGGGCCACGGTGGTTTTACCCGAGGACTCCGGGCCGTAGATCTCAACGATTCGACCCCGCGGGAGGCCGCCGATGCCGAGTGCGACATCGAGTGCGAGCGAGCCGGTGGGGATCACCTTCACGCGCACCTCCGGCGCGTCCCCGAGGCGCATTGCCGATCCCTTACCAAATTGACGATCGATCTGCCCGAGCGCGGTTGCCAGTGCCTTTTCGCGATCGGCGGTTTCCTTCTTTGCCATGTTTTTCCTCACGTATTGGGGCCGTGTGGGCCGGTTGATAGAACAGGTCTTTTTTGGTGTGCGCCCTCCCCGAGCGCCATACCAGCAACGATATGCCCGACCTCCGACATTCTTTTTCTGCACCCCCTGAAATTGGGGTTAGGTGTGCGAAACGAGTTGCCGTGGATAACTTTAGCCGAACATTCGTTCGAGATGGCAAGCTCCCCCGCGTGTCGCGCACAACAAAAGGGGCGACCCCGCAGGATCGCCCCTCTCATTGCTATTTGCTTTTCCTATGCAGGTATTCGTAGGACTCCGGCAGGTCCATCGCCACGCGCAAGGCGTGCCACACCTCCTGCGGATCGGTGTCCGCGATCGCCTCCGCCGCCGGCCGCGACCCCAGTTCCGGGATCACGAGGTCATGTGCGAGGGCGAGGCCACGCACATTCGGAAACGCCCGCTCAACAACCTCCCAAAATTCGGAGTGCCTCATCGAGTGGGCGCGAGCTCACCGGCGAGGAGGGCCTCGGCAGTATCCGGGATGCGAACCCCGGCCGCGCGCGCCGCCTGCATCTTGCGCACCATCGGCGGGGTGCGGCCCTCGGCCACGTCGATGCGGTCAGCAACGAGGCGCAGCACGTGGCTCATGGGGACATTCAACGCGCGGCAGATCGAGTGCAGCAGCTCCGAAGATGCTTCCTTCTGCCCACGCTCAACTTCCGACAGGTAACCGAGGGAGACTCGCGCGCCTGACGACACCTCGCGCAGGGTGCGCCCCTGACGCTGGCGGTAATCCCGCAGGACATCCCCCAGTTCGCGGCGGAACAGGACGGTCTCAGTGCGGGTGGCTTCATTCATCATGTCTACTCTCATTCTGCTAGTAGCCTTCACTCATGGCTAACTTCGCGTCTTGAGAAGATATTCCCATTCGAAGCTGAAAGTTCCCTGAGAGGCTCGTTGGAGTTTACCGCTACTTTGCACTTGCGCGTTCGATTATCCCCAGGGCTTCCAAAACGGCGGCGTTGCGCACCTCATCGCGGTTTCCCGCGAAGTGAAACAGCTCCGACGTCGTGCCCTGCGGCGTGCGAATGCCGATCCACACGGTCCCGGCCTCGTGCCCGTCCGCGCTTCCAGGCCCGGCGACGCCCGTGGTGGCCACGGCGTAGTCGGCGTCGAAAAGTTTGGCCACGCCCGCAGCCATCTGCTCGGCGACGACGCCGTCCACCGGTCCCGTCTCCTCCAGCCGCGCCCGGCTCACCCCGAGGATGACAGCTTTCGCTTCGCTCGCATAGGCGACGACGCCGCCCTGGAAGCACGCCGAGGCCCCCGGCACGGAGACGATGGCCGACGCCACGCGCCCGCCGGTCAAGGATTCGGCCACCGCGATGGTCCTCCCCCGCTCCGTCAGCGAGGCGATGAGGGCGGGGAGGTGGGTGACGGCGTCAGTCCTCGCCAATGTTGCGCGCCTCCCGGATGTATTCGACCGCCGAGGTCAGCGCGAAGAAGAGCGCGATCGCGATGAGCCCGTAGGACATCCACATGATCGCGGTGGCGAGTGCGGAGGGGAGGAACGAGTACCACGGGATGATGAGCATACCCGCGCCCACCGACTGTGCCATCATCTTGATCTTGCCGCCGCGGCCCGCGGACATCACCTTCTTCTTCACCACCACCATGCGCATGATGGTGATGCCGGCCTCACGCACGATGAACACGATCGTCACCCACCACCACAGGATCCCGTGCGCCGAAAGCATGACGAGGGCGGAGATGATCAGGAACTTGTCCGCGATCGAGTCGGCGAGCTTGCCGAAGTTCGTGATCAGGCCGCGGCTGCGGGCCAGGTGCCCGTCGAGCTTGTCGGTGAAGGCGGCGAGTGCGAAGATCGCCCAGGACAGCCAGCTGCGAGCAGGCGTGGGGTCAAGAAACGCCCAGATGAAGACGGGCACCAGCACGAGCCGGAGTACCGTCAATGCGTTTGCGATGTTGACCAAAGGTACCTGACGTTTCTCTTCCACTCCTCTACTGTAGATCATGTCCACGTTAAATAAAGCTCACTGGAGGCCGCGTTGAAAAAGCCCGTCACACTCGCCGCACTGACGATCGTGCTCGCCCTCGGCGCGTGTAGCGACTCAACAGGCTCCGCCTCCTCGCCCACGACGCCGTCTGGCCCGTCCACGTCCAACGCTCCGGCCATGCCCACCCCGACGCCGAGCCCGACGCCGACCGCGGACCCGGAGTACTTCACGGTCAGTTCGGGCGGGGACATCCTTTTGCACCTGTCGGTCAACGAGGCGGCCCGGATCGCCGGGGAGACCTACGACTACACCCCGTACTACGCCCCGATCAAGGATTACATCGCGAACTCGGACGTGGCGATCTGCGCGCTTGAGATCCCGATCGTCGGCCCGGATCAGATGCCCTCGAACTACCCCAACTTCGGCGCGCCTTACGACCTGGCGGCGTCACTTGCCGAGATCGGCTTCGACGGTTGTGCGTTCGCCACCAACCACACGATGGACCGCGGCTTTGGCGGGGTGGAGACCACGATCGAGGCGCTGTCCGGCGCGGGGATGGGCTGGGCCGGCGCGGCCCGAACCCAGGACGAGGCCGAGCAGATTCAGTTCTACACGGTCGAGGGCGTCAACCACACGGTGAAGATTGCCCACATCTCGGCCACCACGCTCACCAACGGCATCCCGATCCCGGACGATCACCCCTATTCGTGGAACGTGGTGGGTGAGCTCGGCTCCCCCGTCGAGACGGTGGTGGAGGACGCTAAGCGGGCGCGCGAGCTCGGGGCTGACATCGTCATCGTCTCCATGCACTGGGGAACCGAGTACGTCTCCGAACCCATCGCCGAACAGGTCGATATCGCCCAGCTCCTGGCCGACTCCGGCGAGGTCGACCTCGTCTTCGGCAACCACTCTCACGTCCCCGAACCGCTCGCCAAACTCCCGGGCGGCCCCACCGGGGACGGCATGTGGGTGGTCTACTCGATGGGCAACCAGATCTCGGGCCAGACGGTGGAAAACCACGGCTACCGCGTCACCACGGGCCTCATCACCACCGCCACGATCGAGGCAAACGACGACGGGGCGGCCGTCGTCGACTTCGACTGGATGGCCGTCACCCAGGACCGGCGCGCCGGCGAAAAGCTACACCCGCTCCTGCCTCTCACGCTCGGCGAATATCCCGAGGACCTGCGCCTGTCGGCCCAGGAGATCGCTGGGCGGGCCGAAGTGACCTACCCCGTTATGGAAACCTCCGGGCCCGAGCGCACCGCTCCGCCCGAGGCCACGGGGGCCACGGCCACCAGCTCACGCGAGTAGCTAGTCGCGGCCGGTGAGCTGCCAGGCGTCCTCGTCCGGGTCATCCTCTTCCGGCTCGTAGGCGAGTGGGTCGGTGGCGTAGCGGTCGTTGTTGAGGACGACCGTGCGGTCGGCTGGCACGTCCTCGCTCGCCCCGTCCTCGTCCAGGTCCACGCCCGCACCCGCCTCCCCGTTGGCATACGGGCGGGATTCGGCGTCGGGTTCGCGGGCCACGTCGGCGTCGCCGAAGTCGGCGTCGGCGTAACGGTCCTCGCCCTCGGGATCGTGAAGGGAGACGTCCTCGCCGCGGATCATCGCGAGCACAGTGGGCAGCTGTTCGGGGGTGGCGAGCACCTCGCGTGCCTTCGAGCCCTCCGAGGGGCCGACCACCTCGCGGGCCTCGAGCAGGTCCATCATGCGGCCCGCCTTGGCAAAGCCGATGCGGAGCTTGCGCTGGAGCATGGAGGTCGAGCCGAACTGGGTGGTGACCACGAGCTCGGCGGCCTGGAGAAGGATGTCGAGGTCGTCACCGATCTCCTCGTCGATCACGCGCTTTTCAGCCTTGGGGATCACGTCCTCGCGGTAGACCGGCTGCATCTGGACCTTGACGTGCTTGACCACGGCCGCGATCTCGTCCTCCGTGACCCACGCGCCCTGCACGCGCATCGGTTTCGACGCGCCCGACGGCATGAAGAGCGCGTCACCCATGCCGATAAGCTTCTCGGCGCCCGAGGAGTCGAGGATCACGCGGGAGTCAGCGAGCGAGGACGTCATGAACGCCAGGCGCGAGGGGATGTTCGCCTTGATCAGGCCCGTCACCACGTCCACCGACGGGCGCTGGGTGGCCAGCACCAGGTGGATGCCCGCGGCGCGCGCGAGCTGGGTGATGCGCTGAATCGAGGCCTCCACGTCGCGCGGGGCCACCATCATCATGTCCGCCAGCTCGTCAACCACCACCAGCAGGTAGGGGTAGGGCTGTAGCTTGCGCTCGGAGCCCGGGGGCGCGGTGACTTTGCCGGAGCGGACGGCGTCGTTGAAGTCGTCGATGTGCTTAAAACCGTAGTGGGACAGGTCGTCGTAGCGCTGGTCCATCTCCCGCACCACCCACTCGAGGGCCTCGGCGGCCTTCTTGGGGTTGGTGATGATCGGGGTGATGAGGTGCGGGATACCGGCGTAGATCGTGAGCTCCACGCGCTTGGGGTCCACGAGGATCATGCGCACCTCCTCCGGGGTGGCGCGCATCATGATCGAGGTGATCATCGAGTTGATGAACGACGACTTACCGGCACCCGTGGCGCCCGCCACCAGCAGGTGCGGCATCTTGGCTAAGTTCGCGACCACGAACTGCCCGCCCACGTTCTTGCCCACGGCGACGACGAGCGGGTGGGTCTGCTTGCGGGCCACAGGGCTGCGCAGCACGTCGCCCACCATGACGGTCTCCCGGTCCGTATTCGGGATCTCGATGCCGATAGCGGACTTGCCGGGGATCGGCGACAGGATGCGAACGTCCGCCGACGCCACCGCATAGGCGATATTCTTCGACAGCGAGGTGATGCGATCGACCTTGACGCCCGGGCCGAGCTCCACCTCATACTGGGTGACCGTGGGGCCGCGCGAGAAGCCGACCACCTCGGCGTCCACGGAGAACTCGCTGAAGACACGGGTGAGGGCCTCGACCACCGTGTCGTTCGCGGCGGAGCGTTCCACACCCGGAGGGCCCTCGAGCAGCAGGTCGGCGGCCGGCAGGGTGTAGGTGATGTTGGACGATAGCTCTAACTGCTCGACGCGCGGCGGCAGCGGCTCGGGCTTCGGGGCCTTCTTCACTATCTTCCGGGCCGGGCGCGACGGCGTGGGCTCGGGCTCGGGCTCGGGGGCACTGCCCTCAGCGGCCACGACGGTCTCTGCCTCCGAGGCATCGTCGGCGGCGGATTCGATGGTGGCCACCTTCGTCGCCTCGACCTCGGCGGCCGGCTTCTTTCCTCGCCGCACGCGCGAACGCACCGGCTCGGTCAGGGCGACGGTGGGGGCGTCGTCGTCGGCACGGTCCAGGCGAGCCTCGCGGCGGCCCTTGACCCAATCGATGATGTCGCGCACCGAGGTGTTGAGCGAGAACAGCATGGCGTACACGCCGAGCAACACGAGGAGCGGGACGGCACCCCAGACCGACACGAGCAGGGCGAGTAGCCCGCCGGAGACCAGGCCGACGATGCCGCCCGCGCTCTCCAGGCCTCCAAATCCATCCGAGATCGCCGGCTGGCCCATCGACACGTGAAGAATACCCGTGATCGAGATAGTGAGCAGGGCAAGGCCGATGACGAAGCGCCGGTTCGTGTTGCCCACCGATCGGCGGAAGAGCTTGACCGCGACGCCGATCAGCATGATGGGCACGAAGATGGACAACGCGCCGACCACGCCGGCTGTGGCGTGATGGATGATGTCGCCGAGCAGGCCAGACAGGGAGAACCACTCGCGAAGCGCCACGATGATCGCGAGCGCGAGCATGATGAAGGCAAGCCCCTCGTAGCTGCGCTGCGCCTCTTCCGCGGGCTTGGGTTGCCGTGAATTGACGGGCTTATTCGTCCGAGCCATGTCCCCTCTTTCGTGCATGAATCATCTTGAGCCTAACGGCCCTACCCGAGCGGTGCCCACAGGCGCGCGCAAACGTGGCGTAAATGTGACTTGTTGCCACCCCCGTGATCGGATTGACTAGACTCGAAGCCATGACTGTCTCTGTGAGCATCCCCCAGCCCGAGTTCCGCGCCCTCGTGGAGAGCTACCCCGGGGAGGTGGAGATTGTCGAGTGGAATATCAAGAGCCCCGCGCCGCAGCGCCACATCGACATGGTCCTCACCCCGTTCGTCACGTACAAGCCCGACTTCCGCTTCCTTGAGGGGATGGACGCCTCCCTCATTCAGACCACGTCGATCGGTTTTGACCAGGTGATTGGCCACGTGGGCGACATCCCGCTGGCGAACGCCGCCACGGTTCATGAGACCGCCACCGCGGAGCTCACGCTCGGCCTGCTGCTCGTCATGCAGCGCCAGCTCCAGCGGGCCGTGCGCTCCCAGGACGCCGGCCACTGGGACCTCTTCTTCGCTCCCGGCCTGGCCGACAAGAAGGTCCTCCTCATCGGCTACGGCGGGGTGGGCAAGGCGATCGCCTCGCGCCTGGAGCCGTTCGAGGTGGAGCTGGTCCGGGCGGCGTCGTCGCGCCGCGAGGACGAGCTCGGCACGATCTACGGCCCCGAGGACCTGCCGGGCCTGCTGCCCCAGATGGACATCGTCATCGTCATCGTCCCCGGCGCGGCCTCCACGAATAACATGGTGGACGAGGCGTTCCTCGCCTCGATGAAGGACGGCGCCCTGCTGGTCAACATGGCGCGCGGGGCGGTGGCCGACACCGACGCGCTAGTGCGCCACGCGGACCGGCTGCGGATCGCGTTCGACGTCGTCAACCCCGAGCCACTGCCGGAGGGGCACCCGCTCTACACGCACCCGAACGTGTTCTTCACCCCGCACGTGGGCGGGTACTCGGACGCGCTGTGGCCGCGCCTGGAGGCGCTTCTCCACCGGCAGATCGCCCACTTGGAGAAGGGCGAGCCGGTGGAGAACCGCGTGAACTAGGCTTCGATGACGGTGGGGATGATCATCGGCTTGCGGCGCAACTTGCGAGCCACCCACCGTCCCACCACGCGGCGCATCGCCTGCTGCATCTGGTAGGTGGTGGCCGACGCGTTCGCGATCGACTCGTCGAGCGCCGTGCGCACGTCGGGCAGGATCTCCTCGAACACCGAATCGTCCTCGGCCATGCCGCGCGCCTGGATGTGCGGGCCAGTGAGGACCTTGCGCTCCTGGGCGTCAATGACGGCGAAGATCGCGATGAAGCCTTCCTCGCCCAGCGTGCGGCGGTCAGTCAGCTCGGCCTCCCCGATCTCGCCCACCGAGGAGCCGTCCACGTACACGTACCCGCACGGCACTTCGCCCACGATCGAGCAGTGCCCGTCGATCATGTCGATCACCGAGCCGTCCTCGGCCAGGATCACGTTCTCCGCCGGCACGCCCGTCTTGACCGCGATGGCGCCGTTGGCCACGAGGTGGCGGACCTCACCGTGGACCGGCATGGCGTACTCGGGCTCGAGGATGTTGTAGCAGTACAGCAGCTCGCCCTCGGCAGCGTGCCCGGACACGTGCACTTTCGCATTGCCCTGGTGGACCACCTTCGCTCCCAGCTTGGTCAGGCCGTTGATGAGGCGGAACACCGAGTTCTCGTTGCCCGGGATGAGCGAGGAGGCGAAGATGACCGTGTCGCTCGGGCCCACCGTGATCGACTTGTGGTTTCCGGAGGCGATGCGCGAGAGCACGGCCATCGGCTCACCCTGGGATCCGGTGGACATGTAGACGATCTCGTCGTCGGGAAGCGAATCGGCGTGCTTGAGGTCGATCAGCGTGTCCTCGGGGACGGACAGGTAGCCCAGCTCCTCGGCGATCCCCATGTTGCGCACCATCGAGCGCCCCACGAAGCACACCTTGCGCTCGTACTTGTAGGCGGCGTCGAGCACCTGCTGAACGCGGTGGACGTGCGAGGAGAAGGAAGCCACCACGATCTTGCCGCGCGCCTGGGCGAACACGGACTCGATGACCGGGCCGATGTTCGCCTCCGACGGCACGAAGCCGGGGACCTCGGCGTTCGTGGAGTCGCACATGAACAGGTCCACGCCCTCCTCGCCAACGCGGGCGAAGGAACGCAGGTCGGTGATCCGCCCATCGAGCGGCAGCTGGTCCATCTTGAAGTCGCCCGTGTGAAGGACCGTGCCCGCGTTCGTGCGGATAAACACGGCCAGCGCGTCCGGGATCGAGTGGTTGACCGCGATGAACTCGCACTCGAAGTTGCCGAGGTTTTCGATGTCACCCTCCTCGACCACATGCGTGTAGGGCTTGATGCGGTGCTCAGCCAGCTTGGCCTCGACCAGTGCGATGGTCAGCTGCGAGCCGATAATCGGGATGTCCTCGCGCAGGCGCAGCAGGTAGGGCACGCCGCCGATGTGATCCTCGTGTCCGTGGGTGAGGATGATCGCGTCGATCTGGTGGAGGCGATCCTTGATGTAGTCGAAATCCGGCAGGATCAGGTCCACGCCCGGCTGGGACTCTTCGGGGAAGAGCACGCCACAGTCGACCACGATCATGCGCCCGTCAATCTCGAAGACGGTCATGTTGCGCCCGATCTCGCCAATCCCGCCCAGCGGGACGATGCGGAGGGTGCCGTTCTTAATGGATGGGGGAAGCTTCGTCTTAGTCACCCCACCATTGTCGCATGTTTGGGCGCGGCTTGCTTTCACAGGTGGCGACGCGCTGCGTCACGACGCCGTCCACCCGGCTTGCGGTCCGAGCACCCGGTTTGCACGGGGCCGGGTAGGCTGCCCGACCTGCCGCTTCTGGTTGGCGGCCGGCTACTCGATGAAGCCCTCGGCGCGCAGGGCAGTGCGGAGATTGGCAAGCTCGGCATCGGAGGCACCCACGAGCGGCAGGCGCACGGTGGCCGAGTCCAGCACGCCGATCATCTTGAGGGCCTCCTTGGCCATGACGGCCCCCTGGCCCCCGCCCATGATCGCGTCGATGATGGTGGACTGCTTGGAGAACTCGGCACGCGCGGCCGGCAGATCCCCGGCATCGACTTCGGTGACGAGCGCACGGAGCCCGGAGGCGATGAGGTGGCCGGCCACCGACACCACGCCGGAGGCTCCGTGGGCGAGCCAGGCGAAGTTGAGCGAGTCGTCGCCCGAGTAGTACTCGAGGCCCGTGCGGGTGATGCGCTCAAAACCCTGGGGCACGTTGCCGGTGGCGTCCTTGACCGCCTTGATCTGCGGGTGCTCCGCCAGACGGTCGAGCGTGGCATCCGAGATCGCCACGCCGGTGCGGCCGGGAATGTCATAGACCATGACAGGCAGGTCGGTGGCCTCGGCCACCGCCACGATGTGCTGGTAGACCCCGTCCTGAGAGGGACGGTTGTAGTAAGGGGAGACGACGAGCAGGCCGTCCGCGCCCGATTCCTGGGCGCCCTTCGCGATGCGCACGGCGTGTGCCGTGTCGTTCGAGCCCGCTCCCGCCACGATCATCGCCCGGCCCGCAACCGCAACCTTGACCTCGCGCACCAGCTCGTTCTTCTCCGGCTGGTGGGTGGTGGGCGATTCGCCCGTGGTACCGGACAGGACGAGGGCGTCGCACCCGTCGTCAACCAGCTTGCACGCCACCTTGCACGCGCTGTCGATGTCAATCGAGCCGTCCGGGTGAAACGGCGTGACCATGGCGACGGAGACGGAACCGAAGGAACGCGAAGGAGTATTCATGGCACTACCCTATACGGCGCTCCCCCATTCCGGCTCAGCTTTCGTCATCTGGACGTTTCCCTGACACAATGGCGGGGTGAACGTTGTGAAATCCGTGCGCCCCGCCCGACCCTCCGACGCGCTCGCCATCGCCCAGGTCCAGCGCGAGGCCATGTTGGAGGCAATCTCAGCCGGCCTCGACCACCGTGCTGGCCCCATGGTCGGCGCACAGCTCGAGATCGGCTCGCTTGCCGCCGCTTGGCAGGCCACGATCGAGGACCTGCCCTCCGATCGTCACCACGTGCTCGTGGCCGTAGCCGGAGACGAGGTGGAGGGCTTCGCCGCTGTCGCCCCCTCCCCCGCCGTTATCCTCAAGGGCGACGACGAATCCGGGCGCGACGCCGAAAGCGGGCGGCCGCGGGTCGCCTATGAGATCACGAACTTCTCCGTGCCGTTGCGCATGGCAAGCGCCGGCCACGATGCCCGCCTGCTCGCCGCCATCACAGACATCTGCACGGATGCCACCGAGCTCCACACATGGGCGATCGCCGGCCATGACCAGTTCACCCACTTCCTAGACGCCTCCGGCTTCGCCCCGCGCCCCCTGCGCCGGCACGCAGAGGTGGACGGGGAGGAAATCCGCGAGCACCTGTGGTGGACCACCCTCGAACGAGACGCCGACTAGTGCGCTAGTCGAGCAGGGCCCGCAGCTCGGCGGCGGACAGCTTGCCGTCCGCCGCGCCGTCCTCGCTCAGCACCCCGAGCAGCCGGCGCTTTTGATCCTGGAGGTCCACCACCTTTTCCTCGATCGTGCCCTCCGCCACCAGACGGTAGACGTGGACTGGGCGGGTCTGGCCGATGCGGTGCGCGCGGTCCACGGCCTGTTCCTCGGCCGCTGGGTTCCACCACGGGTCGGTGAGGATCGCGTAGTCCGCCATCGTGAGGTTTAGCCCCGTGCCGCCCGCCTTGAGCGAGATAAGGAAGACCGGCGCCTCCCCCGCGGCGAAACGTTTGATGAGGCCCGGGCGCCCGCGCGTGGACCCGTCCAGGTACAGGTAGGGGATCCCCGCCTCATCCAGCCGCTCGGCCACCAGTTTGAGGAAGCGCGTGAACTGGGAAAACACCAGTGCCGAGTGATGCTCGGCCACCAGGCTCTCCAGCAGGGGAAGCAGCTCATCCAGCTTGGAGGCCGGCGCGGCCGAGTCCCCGTCCGCCAGGCGCGGGTCGATCGCCAGCTGGCGCAGGCGCGTCAGCGACGACAGGATCTCGATCCGGTCCTCCTCCGACAGCCCGAGCACCCGCTGGCGCTCCTTTTCCAACTGCACATCATACATTCGCCGGTGGGATCCCTTGAGCTCCACGCGCAACACCTGCTCCTGCTTGGGCGGCAGGTCCAGGCTCACGGACTGCTTCGTGCGCCGCAGAAGGAACGGGCCGATGCGCCGGCGCAGCGTCGCCATGAGCTCCTCGCCCCCGCCGTCCGGGCTGGAGGCGGCCTTCTCGATCGGCTTGCGGTAGGCATCATTGAACTTTTCCGCCGAGCCCAGCAGGCCCGGGGCGGTGAGGGAGAACATCGCCCACAGCTCCCCCAAGTTGTTCTCGATCGGCGTGCCCGTCACGGCGAAGACCGTGGCCGCCCCCAGGCTTGCCGCCACCGCAAACCCCTTCGACTTGGCGTTCTTCACGTTCTGCGCCTCGTCCAGCACCAGGCCCGTGATCCCAAGCGCCCGGTAATCGTCCGCCTCCAGCCGCATGAGGGTGTAGGAAGTCACCACGACGTCCGCGCCGCTCACCTCATCGGCCAGGCGGGTGCCCCGAATACGTTCGGTCGAATCGATGCCCACCACCTTCAGCGTCGGTGCGAAGCGCTCGGCCTCACTCACCCAGTTGCCCACCACCGAGGTGGGAGCCACCACCAGCCACGGCGAGCCGGGGTTACGCTCGCGGTCACGCAAAATCATCGCCAGGACCTGGACTGTCTTGCCCAGGCCCATGTCGTCGGCCAGCACGCCGCCCAGCCCCGCGTCACGCAGCTGGCTCAGCCAGCCAAAGCCCACCTCCTGGTAGGGGCGCAGTGTGGCATTCAGCGTATCTGGCACGGTGGCCGGCTCCGGTTCGGGGGCATTGCGCACTGCCTCCAGCCAGCGGTTCGCGGAAGCATTCACGATCCCCAGGTCGAGCAGGTCTTGCCACCAGGACTGCCGGATCTTCGGCACTCGCAGCTCCGAGCGCCGAGCGTCGCCCAGCAGACGCGCCTCCTCTATGAGCGCGCGCAACCTTGCAAGATCCGGGCTGTCGAGGTCCACGTACGAGCCGCCCACATAGGTGAAGCGTTGCCCCACGGCCAGCGCGCCCAGCAGCTCGCGTAGCTCGACCGGCTGCCCATCCACGAGCACCCGCATCCGCAGGTCCAGCCAGTCACGCGATTCGTCCACGTCCAGGTCTACCTGAACATCCTCGGCCCGGCGGAACGTGGGGGTATCCTGGACGACCTCCACGCCGATCGCGGCCAGTTCGCTGGCCAGCTCATCCAGGGCCAGGAGCTGCTCGCCCCGGAGTTTGATCCAGCCCAGCCGCTCGCCCATCATCGCCGGGCACACCCGCGCCACCACGTCGCTCGCCTCGCTCCGAATCGCCTGCTCGGCCTCCGCGTTCCGCCCGGGCCCGGGCGGACTCCACAGCGGATAGGTGCTGATCACGTGCCCACGCTTGTCCTGGTAGGCCCACTCCCAGTTCGCGGTCACCACGGGCAACCGCTCGCCCGAGGAGGTGAGGGTGAGGCGCAAAACCGGCTCGGGCGGCAAGGGCAGCTCGTACCCGTCCGTCTTGATCATCCCAGTCACGCGCAACGCCGGGAGGAAATCCCGCTCGAAGTCATCCTGTTCGGAGGTGGGGACGCGGACGTCCTTGCGGCGCAGGTAACTCCATTCCTCGCTTGCCACCGGCTCGAGGAAGGCCATGTGGAGCTTGCCGTCATCCCAAAACACCAGTTGGCTCGGCTTGCCGATAAGTAGGAAGTCCTTCGGATCGCTTGGATGGTTGAGCGCCGCCGTGACGTCGATGAAATCGCCCGTGTCCGTCAGATTAATCGTGGGAACGGCCGGCTCCGGCTCGATAATAATCGGCAGCTTCGTCACCGTGTCGACGAGTTCAACACCAGCGTCGATGCAGCCCTTGAGGTAGTACCCAAGGAGCGGAGAGTGCAGCATCGTCATTGACAGCGGCTCGCGCATCCCGAACAGGCCGCCCGAGCCCAGCTCACACGCCATGAGGAAGTCGCGCACCGCCCGCACCTGGCGCGGATCAAATTCGCGCCCGATCCCCTCCCGGAGGTTGGACAGCGAAATGCCCGTCTTGATCCACGTGTCCCGCTTGCCCTTCCGCATCGAATGCATCTCGAGCCTGCCGGTGGTCTGCTGCTTCCATATGGGAAGGCTCGACATAGGAACACGCGGCGCCGTGAAGGTAAACCCGAGCGCGATGGGATCTTGCCCCGTGGCTTCGAGACCCAGCATGTTGGTCAGCGCCCTGCGCCAGCCCGAGTTCGCGTCAGTGCGAGGACGGCTCACCTGCGAGGCGGTCATGAGCGACGGCGGCACGAGCTTAAGCGCCGTGAGCGTGGCGCTCACGCAGTGCTTACAGTTGTACCCCACCGGGCAGGTACACCGGCCGGAGAAATGGACGAATTCCTCCCCCTCCAGCTCGTATTCGATCCATTCGGTGTAGATCTCCCCGTTCGAGCCGCTAGAGATCGCCTCGATGTCCTCATCACTTGCCGACGTGACGGACGATTGACCGCGCAGGGCATACACGAGGCCCCGCGCGAACGAGCCCGAGTCAACGAAACGTTCGAGCCCGCCGTAGTTCATAGATTCAACAGCGACTCAAGGCCGTACGTCAGCCCCGGGCGGCCCGCCACCTCGCGCACCGCGAGCAGCACGCCGGGCATGAAGGACTCTCGCCCGAACGAATCCTGGCGGATCGTCAGCTGCTCGCCCGGGTTACCCAGCAAGATCTCCTCATGGGCGTACAGGCCGCGCAGGCGGACGGCGTGAACATGCACCCCGTCGATCTGCCCGCCGCGGGTGCCGAGCGGATCGGATTGCGTGGCATCCGGACTTGCCAGCCCCGCCTCCTTGCGCACAGCCCCAATGCGCTGCGCGCTGGTGGTGGCCGTGCCCGACGGCGCATCCACCTTGTCCGGGTGGTGCAGCTCGATCACCTCTACCGACTCGAACATTGCCGCCGCCTTCTCCGCAAACGACATAGCCAACACCGCCGACAGCGCGTAATTGGGCGCAATGATCGCGTTCTTCCCCACACGCACCGCGTGTTCGCGCACCGCCTCTAGGCGCTCCTCCGTCCACCCCGTGGTGCCCACCACCACGTGCGATCCCGCATCGAGGATCGCGTGCACGTTCGCGTCCGTAGCGCTCGGCACCGTAAATTCAACGACGACGTCCGCCCCCGCCAGCGATTCGGCCGTGATCGGATCGCCCGCGTCCAGGCGCGCCACGAGATCGTGGCCGGCCCCTTCGACAGCCTCGCACACTGACCTACCCATGCGCCCTGCGGCGCCAACAACTGCAACCTTCATCTTATCCTCCTCTCCCCCAAGTCTAAGACCCGGGTCCGACAATCATGAGCGATCTCGGCGAGCGGGCGATATCGCGGGCCAGCTCCTGGATCTGCTCCGCAGTGACGGCGCGCGCCTGGGCAAGTACTTCGTCGAGCGAACGCAGACGCCCGAACAGTTCGGACGTGCCGAGCCGGGAGCGCCGAAACGAGTTGCTCTCCGCGGAAAAGACGAGGCGGGCCCGGCGTTGGCGGAAGGCGATATCGACCTCGCGCTCGCTCACACCGCTGTCCGCGATGTCATGCAGGCACTCGGTCATGATCTCTGCCACCGCCTGCGTGTGGGAGGGCGAGCACAGCGCCTCCATCGCAACCAGGCCACCCTCAAGGTAGCCGGCCTGCCAGGCATAGGTGGCATAGGCCAGCCCGCGCCGCTCGCGCACTTCCTGGAAGAGCCGCGAGGACTGGCCGCCGCCCAGGATCGTCTCGAGCGCAGTGAGGATCTCCTCCCGCTCGTCCAGGAGCGGCAGCCCGGGGTATCCGACCACCACGGAGGACTGGCGCCCTGGGCGCTCCGCGAAGCCCTCACCCCCGGCCGTATACCGAATGTCCGCTCCGCGGCGGCGCGGTTCCGGCGCCCGCTCGGCCAGGTCCCACCCCGCCTCGCGCAGCTCCTTGGTCAGCAGGGCAACAAGCCGATCGTGGTCCACCTCCCCCGCGGCGGTCACGATGAGCTCTCCGGCATGGTAGTTGTCCCGGTAGTGGCCCACCATGTGCTCATGGTCGAGCGCCTCCACCGTCTCGAACGTTCCACCGATCGGCCGCGCCAGCGGGTGGGTGCCCATGACGAGCTCCAGGATGGCATCGGACGCGACGTCGGACACGTCGTCGTCGGCAGCGGCGAGCTCCTCGAGGATGACGCCGCGCTCGAGCTCCATGTCGGATCGGTCGAGGCGCGAGTTGCAGAACATGTCCACGAGGAGATTCAGCAATTCAGGCAGGTCGCCGGCGAAGACGTGGCCGTAGTAGCAGGTATACAGGCGGGCCGTGGCGGCGTTCATCGTACCGCCCAGCGCGTCGCCCAGGGCCGAGATCTCCGCGGCCGACCTTGTGTGCGTGCCCTTGAAGAGCAAGTGCTCAAGGAAGTGTGTGGATCCTTCAGCGTCCCGGGCCTCGTCGCGCGACCCGGCTCCTACCAAGAAACCGAGCGCCACCGACTTCTGCCCCGGCACGTGCTGGGTAAGCACGCGGATGCCGCTGGGGAGGAGGGTGCGCTGGGTGGGGATGCCGTCGTCGTCGAATGCGAGAGTGCCCGGAAGATCCAGTGGTAGTTGTAGCGCCATAAGATAGCCCATCTTACTTTTTTCGTCTCAACCACACCACCTGTCGCAACGGGCTTGCCCACGCGTTGGTGAGCTCTCTGGTCACAGATTTACAATCCGTAACGAAAGCATCTACTGAGGATTACGCATGCACGCACATTTTATTCCCTGGCCCACGCTTCCCCAGACCCCGCAGGGTCGGCCGCGCGCCGGAGCCCTCGTCACCACGTTCGCCGACGCAAGCACATCCATCCAGTGGTTCGACCCGGACATCCTGTTCTATTTCCAAGTCTGGGACCGCCTCGATGGCGCTGGCGGCAGCCGCCTCGAACCCGACATCTGCTTAAACGACAACGGCGATATATCTGTCGCAACCCTGCATACGCCGTGGGTCGAAGATAACATCCTGGGCCGATATTCAGTTCGCGACGGTCGATGGATCGACGAGCCAGATGGCCCGTGGGCCGAGTTCACTCGCCGCGCCTGTTCTGCCTTGGCCGAAGGCTTGCGTGCACCCAAAGTGGACCTGCCAGAAGGTAGAGTGTCCATCGTCGCAGTGCACAACTACCTCACGATTCATGTCAACTCTGGCGGAACGATGTATCGTCTGCTCGAGCGCGAGGTTCCCCGCGATGACGAATACGAGCCAATCTATCGACTCTTCGGCGTGCTGAGCGACGATTATCCCGTTCTCAGCCACGCCACCGCGGTCCTCCGGGATGACCGGTGGACCTACTGGGCACCCGGCACCGACGCCTACACCAACCCCAATGGAACACCTTCCCCCGCCTGGCTCGGTCTCGTCTCAGCCGCGTTTTGGAAGTTGTCGCAGTCTTCGTAGACCCTGGAGAGATAAGGGCGAGGGGCCAGCCCCTGCGGACCGGCCCCTCACCCATCTACCGATTACTCGTCAGCGGACTCCTCCGAGTCGCTTTCTTCGCGGGTGCGAGTGCGACGGCGACGACGCTCGCCGCCACGCTTCTCGCCATCCTCGCGGCGGTTACGGCGACGCGGGCGATCCTCTTCTTCCTTCGCGCTCTGCTCGGCCTCAGCGGCCAGCTGCTCGTCGGTGAGGACCGCGTGGAGCGAGAGCTTGCCACGCTGATCGATCTCGGCCAGCTCGACCTCGACCTTGTCGCCAACGTTGAGCACGTCCTCCACGGCGTCGATGCGCTTGCCACCGACCAGTCGGCGGACCTGCGAGATGTGCAGGAGGCCGTCCTTGCCCGGGGCCAGCGAGATGAACGCACCGAAGGTGGTGGTCTTGACCACCGTGCCCACGAAACGCTCGCCCACTTCCGGCATCTGCGGATCGGCGATCGCGCTGATGGTCTGGCGGGCGGCCTCGGCCGACGGGCCGTCGTTCGCGCCGATGTAGACCGTGCCGTCGTCCTCGATCGAGATCTCCGCTCCCGTGTCCTCCTGGATCTGGTTGATCATCTTGCCCTTCGGGCCGATGACCTCGCCGATCTTGTCCACCGGGATCTTGATGGAAATGATGCGCGGGGCGGTCTCCGCCATCTCGTCCGGGGCCGGGGCGGCTTCCTCGATGAGGTCGAGGATCGCGAGGCGGGCCTCGTGAGCCTGGGTGAGCGCCTGGGCGAGGACCGCGGCCGGGATGCCGTCCAGCTTGGTGTCAAGCTGGAGGGCCGTCACCATGTCACGCGTGCCAGCCACCTTGAAGTCCATGTCGCCAAGCGCGTCCTCGGCGCCGAGGATGTCGGTAAGCGCAACGTAGCGCTGCTCGCCCTCAACCACGCCGGAGATCAGGCCCATGGCGATACCGGCAACCGGAGCCTTGAGCGGCACACCCGCGTTGAGGAGCGACAGGGTGGAGGCACAAACCGAGCCCATCGACGTCGAACCGTTGGAGCCGAGAGCCTCAGAAACCTGGCGGATCGCGTAGGGGAAGTCCTCGCGCGCGGGCAGGACCGGGACCAGGGCGCGCTCGGCGAGCATGCCGTGGCCGATCTCGCGGCGCTTGGGCGAGCCCACGCGGCCCGTCTCACCGGTCGAGTACGGCGGGAAATTGTAGTGGTGCATGTAGCGCTTGGCCGTGACCGGCGAGAGGTTGTCCAGCTGCTGCTCCATCTTGAGCATGTTGAGGGTGGTCACGCCCAGGATCTGGGTCTCGCCACGCTGGAACAGGGCCGAGCCGTGAACGCGCGGAAGCACCTCGGTCTCGGCCGTGATGGTGCGGATCTGTGCCGGGGCACGCCCGTCCATACGCACGCCTTCGGTGAGGACGCGGTAGCGCATCTCCTCCTTCCAGTGCTGGTTCACAGCCAGGGTGAGGGCCTGCTCGCGGTCCTCGAAGCGGTCGGACAGCTCGGAGACGATGGTCTCGGTCAGCTCGTTGAGGGCGTCGTCGCGCTCGTGCTTGTCCACGATGCCCCACAGGGCCTCGAAGCGGCCGTTGATCTGCTGGCCAACAGCCTCGAACTCCTCGTCCTCGTACGGCAGGAAGCGCGGCAGGTCAAGCTCTTCCTTCTCCACCTGCTCGGCGAGCTTGAGCTGCGCCTCGCACAGGGTGCGGATGAAGGGCTTGGCGGCCTCGAGGCCCTCGGCAACCGAGGTCTCGGTGGGCTTCGTGCCGCCCTTGGCCACGTTGTCCAGCGCCTCATCGCCAGCCTCGGCCTCGACCATCATAACGGCGATGTCGTCGCCAACAATACGGCCGGCCACCACCATGATGAACGTGGCATCCGGAAGCTCGGAGTAGCGCGGGAAGGCCACCCACTGGCCGTCGATGAGGGCCAAGCGCACGGCACCAATCGGGCCCGAGAACGGCAGGCCGGAAATCTGGGTGGACATCGAGGCGGCGTTCATGGCGACGACGTCGTAGGCGTCATCCGGGTGAACCGTGAGCACGGTGGCCACGATCTGAACCTCGTTACGCAGGCCCTTGGCGAACGCCGGGCGCAGCGGGCGGTCGATGAGGCGGCAGGCCAGGATCGCGTCGGTGGACGGGCGGCCCTCGCGGCGGAAGAACGAGCCGGGGATGCGGCCGGCCGCGTACTGGCGCTCTTCGACATCAACGGTCAGCGGGAAGAAATCGAACTGTTCCCTCGGCTGAGAGGAGACGGCGGTGGCGGACAGGATGGTCGTCTCGCCGTCGAGGTAAGCAAGTGCCGAGCCGGCAGCCTGGCGGGCAAGCAGGCCGGTCTCGAAACGAACGGTACGGGTGCCGAACGAGCCGTTGTCAATAACGGCTTCGGCGAACTTCACGTCTGGACCCTCCATGGATCTCCTTTTCATCTGCCCGCGGTCATCGATTGTCATTGACGCTTTCGTGAGCGGCAACCACAACCGAGGACCGACGGGGATAACTTCTTCTACGTTCGCCCACCAGGCGGTGAGACGAACAATCGGCCCGCTCCATGGGGAGCGAGCCGATCGGGCGTCTAGCGGCGCAGGCCGAGACGCTTAATCAGCGAACGGTAGCGCTCGATGTCTTCGTTCTGAAGATACGTCAGAAGACGCTTGCGCTTACCGATGAGGAGCATCAGGCCGCGGCGCGAATGGTGATCGTGCTTGTGGGTGCGGAAGTGCTCCGTGAGTTCAGAAATACGAGCCGAGAGCAGAGCGATCTGCACTTCGGGAGAGCCGGTATCGCCCTCATGAGTCGCGTATTCCTTAATGATGTCGTCCTTACGCTCCTTGGACAGAGCCATACGATTCTCCTTCTACTCGTTGCGCGGAGCCTGGGGCATGTTCTCCCAAGCGATGACGCTCCGCGGCCGATCGAACGGCTTAGCTAGTCTAGCACGGCGCGCAATCACGCCTCCGTGGCCGCATGGGTGATATGCGCCTCTGTCAGTTAGCGGGCCGTGACGTCCTTCGGGTCCACCCTGTGCGAGACCGGCACGCCGAGGATCTCCGCGCTCTTGCGCAGATCGTCATCCATCTGGGCCTGCAGCTGTTCCACCGAGTCCATCTTCATCATTGGGCGCACGTAATCTACGAAGTCGATCGCGATCTCCTCCCCGTACAAGTTCAGGTCGGCGCGCCCGAGCACATGGGCCTCCACCGTGCGCTCCTCGCCGTCGAACTGGGGGTTCGTGCCGATCGAGATCGCGGCGGGAAGGTGGACTGTCGCCGTCGATCCCTTCACCTGCCGCACCACCCAGCCAGCGTAGACGCCGTCACGCGGCACCTCCCCCACGCCCGAGCCGGGCAGGTTCGCCGTGGGGAATCCGAGCTCGCGCCCGCGCTTGAAGCCGTGCTGGACGATCCCGCGCAGCCGGTGTGGCCGGCCGAGGATCTTCGCGGCCTTACGCACGTTGCCCGCCTCGAGCAACTCGCGCACCCACGTGGAGGAATAGCGCCTGCCGGACGGCCCGCCCAGGTCGTCGATGAGCGTCACGTCGATCCGGCCCTCGCCGTACTCGACCAGGAACTGCCCGTCCCCGGCGTTGCCCTTGCCGAAGCGCACGTCCTCGCCGACGACGACGGCCACCGCCTTCAGCTTCCCGATCAGCTCCTCGTCCACGAAGGCCTTAGGGGTCGTCTCGGCGTAGTCGAGGTCGTACTTTTGCACGACGACGCCGTCCAGGCCTGCCGCCTCCAGCATATTGAGACGGTCCTCGAGGGTTGAGATGAGCGGGAGGTCGACGTCGGGACGGTGGACGTGGCTGGGGTGGGGGTCAAAAGTGAGCGCCACGGAGGCAACGCCGCGCTCGCTAGCCTGCTCCACGGTCTGGGCGAGAATCTCGTGGTGTCCGCGGTGGACGCCGTCGAAGATACCGATGGTCACAACCGAGGGGCCGAGGTCGTAATCCTCGGCCGAGTGAAACACCTTCACTGCCCGCGCAATCCGAGCTGCATCCGGCCCTCGGAACGATCGTCTGGGGCGCCCGCGGGGGTGTTAGCCGTGCGCACGCCGTGGTGCTTACCCTTGCCACCGCAACCGCAGCCGCCACGGCCCTGCCCGTGCCCGTGGCCGCCGCACCCGCAGCCGCCACGGCCGTGGCCGTGTCCTTCGTGGCCCTTGCCACCGCATCCACATTGTTCACTCATAGGTTCATCCTAACGGATGCCGCCGCCGGATCCCCCACCGAACGAACCGCCACCGCCGCCGGAGGAGGAGAAGCCGCCCCCGCCCGAGGACGAGGAGGTGGCGTCGTTGTACGCGGAGCTGAGCGAGGAGGAGATCGAGGAGGCCATGGACACCGAGTTCGGGGTGAAGCTGGACTGTGTCGCGTAGTCCGGGTCCACGATCTTGAACTGCTCCTGGACCTCCTGCGCGATCCCGAGGTAGCCGGCCCACACCATGTACTGGTCCCACAGCAGCACCTGGGAGGCGCCGCGTTCGGCGAGCAAGGAGAAGTCCGTCAGGTAGTTGCGCAGCATGACGACGCGGCGGGCGAGCTCCTTGCCGCGGTCGGTCGCGTCGTACTTGGTGGTGGGGAACACGCCCAGCACTCTCTTCTTCGTCTTGACCATGAGGCCCTGGTGGATCATCTCCAGGCGTGACTGATCGAGCGCTTCTTCCCGCCACCGCTTCATGGTAGAGACATTCCTGCGCGTGTATCGCTCGATCTCGCTGGCCTGCAAGATCCCGTCCTCGCCGGCAGCTGCCATCATTATGGACCACAGCCATTGCTCGGTGGGCCCTTGGATCACGGGCTCGCGCTGGATAATGAAGGCCGGCTCGTCGCGCTTGAAGAAGCGGCCCCGCTCCATCGTCGTCTCACGCACGGCCCCCTGCCCCACCCAGGTGAGGAAGAGCGCGGTGGCGAGTCCGGGCAACGGAGAGCCATAGAGGGCCACGAGGTCCTCCAGTCGGCCGTCGTAGGGGATGTCGCGCCAGTACTCGTCCTTTTCCACCCGGCCCGCGAAGCCGTGCTTCGTCGAGTTCTTCGACCTCCTGGCCACATCGAGCCCGATCGCAACGAACGCGATGGTGAGAAGCGCGGGGATGGGGATCGACAGCAACTTGCCCGTCGATGACGATTCTCCCGTGACCAAAAAGTCGCCCTCGGAATCGTCGCCGCGATCGGAAAAGTCCGAGCCCTCCTTCGCCTTCGCCTCGAGGGACTCGGCGGTGTGGTCGAGCTGCGAGGTGGTGGCGAAGGGCCCCTCGGGGAAGATCGCGAGCATGACCATGTGGTCCGAGGAGTCGATCGGCCCGGAGGAGCTGGCCGTTAGCGCGCTAGCTGTGATCGCCGTGCGGCCCTCGTAGCCGAACCCCCACACGCGCGAGTTTTCCTGCGTGTAGGTCATGCCGATCGCGTTCGTCAGTGAGATCGAGATCGACTCACTGTACGTCATGTTGTAGGGGATGAACTCCCAGTACACGGCCTGGGCGCCGTCGGTGAGGTTCTTGACCACGTTCGTCACCGTGTACGTCATGACGGCGGTGTGGGTGCCGTACGTGCCAAAGCCGAAGGCGAGCTCGTAGCCGTCGTCGAGGGTCACGACGCCCGACTGGCCGGCTTTCTCCTCCAGGCTGCGGTCCACGTCCCACTCGCCCACGTCGGTCAGCAACTTGCCATCGAGCACCACGGAGAAGTCCGAGACCTTCGAATCGGCGAGGTTGCCGAGCGAAATGTAGTGCTCGGTGCCGTCCTGCGCCGTGAACGTGCGGGTGTCGGTCACGCGCATCGACCCGTCCGATTGCAACTCGGCCACGATGTCGATGCTTGAAATCTCGGTCGCCTGTGCCGGGATCGGGGCGAAGAGCGCCGGGATCAGGACAAGTGCAAAGGCGAAGACGAGGCGTTTCATGACCAGCCCGGCATCTCGTTCTTCGTGGCCGTGTTTTCGAAGTAGGCCTCCTGCTTGAAGCCGAACAGCGCGCCGACGATCATCGAGGGGAACTGGCCGCGGTAGCGGTTGAGTTTGGTCACCGCGTCGTTGTAGAACATGCGCGAGTGGCGCACGTTGTCCTCAAAGCGCGTCACTTCGCCCATCGCGGACTGGTAGGTCTCCGACGCGCGCAGCTGCGGGTAGGCTTCCGCGAGCGCGTTGAAGCGGCCGAGCATCGAGCCGAATGCCTGGTCGTCCGCCGCCACGTCGGCCGGGGTGGAGGTGGGGCGCAGGGGCGCGCGCTCCTTCGTCACGGCCAGAAGGGTCTCGGCCTCGTGCTCCGAGTACTGTTTGGCGGCGGCGATCACCGAAGTCAGGGCATCCCAGCGGGATTCGATCTGGGTGGCGATCTGCCCCATTGCGTTGCGAACGTTCTCCCGCAACGCCACGAATCGGTTGTAGGTGACGATGACCCACCCCATGAAGGCCAGGAGCAGGAATCCGATGATAAGAATGATGAGCAATAATGTAGGCATGGCCCCCATTATGACATCATGGCGCACGCCACTGCACCAGGGGAGATCTGGCAGATACCCCTAAGCGAACTGACGTCAGGATTGCGCTTCCACGAACCAGCCGTACGTGAAGACCACGCCGAGCTCTTGCCCCACCTCTCGCGTCCGCATGGTTTCCGGCTCGGTCACCACGAGGGTGCCGAGCGGCGTCTCCACCTCGTACTCCATGTGCGTGCGCGCGAAGATGGCACGCATGACCCGGCCGGTCACCATCCCCTGTTCCGGTTCGGTGAGCGCAAGGGTCTCCGGCGGCACGACGACGTCGGCCCGGCCCGGTACGAGTTGCTGGACGGTGGGCAGCCCCAGCCAGACTCGCCCAAACTCCACGTGTGCCACGCCCTCGCTGGCCCGGCTGATCTTGGCGCTCAGGATGTTGGGGATGCCCATGACGCGCGCGCAGAATGCGGTGGCGGGCTGACGGTAGAGCTCGGCCGGCCTTGCGCACTGGACGATGCGCCCGCGATCCATGATCGCCATGGTATCTCCAAGCCGGCATGCCTCCTCCACGTCGTGGGTGACGTAGATGGCGGCGATCTTGTTGCGCCGCACCTGCTCGATAATCGTGGATTGGATCGAGGCGCGCAGGGAGGGATCGACGTGGACGAGCGGCTCGTCGAGGAGGAGGATTCGCGGTCGGCGAACGAGGGTGCGGGCGAGGGCCACGCGCTGGGTCTGCCCGCCCGACAGGTGCTCCACGCCCACGTGTGCCAGGCCCAGGATGTTGAGTTGGGCGAGCGTGAGGTTGACCAGGTCCTCGCGCTGGGAGGGGACAAGGCCGGTGTCGTCGAGCCCGAAGGCGACGTTGTCCCACACGTCGCGGCCGGGAAAGAGCACGGAGTCTTGGAAGACCGTGCCCGTGGAGCGCCTGTGCATGGGCAGAGAGTCCAGGTCACGGCCGAAGCTGATGCGCCCCGAAGCCCGGATGGCCCCCGAGATGGCGTGGACCAGGGTGGACTTGCCGCACCCGGATGGCCCGACGATCGAAAGGACCTGCCCGGGTTCCACCCGCAACGACACGTCCTGCACGATCCCCGCGCTCACACGGTCGACGACGAGCGCCATCGCTTCCTCCTCACTTCGATCCACAGCACGCCGGCCACCGCCAGCAGGGAGATCACCAGCATGCTCATGATGATGCTCAGGCCGAACGCTTGCCCGTCTGCGGCGGCGGCGACCTGACTTTGGACGGCCAGAGGGGTCAGGGCAAGTCTGCCCCCGACGTCGATAAAGATGGCCGGCGCGCTGCGCGTGAGGACCAGGCCCGTCAGCAGCGCGACCGCGATCGTGAGGGTGGGCCACACGATCGGGAGAAGCTCGCCGGCCAGGCGCAAGCGGTAGGCCCCCGCGTCACGCATGGCAGCAACGAAGGGCCGGATGTCGAGGCGGACGATCACCATCGCCAGCACCGCCAGCGGCAGCACCAGCAGCAGGTAGGCCAACACCACCCCGAGGAAGCCCTGGTAGAGCGAATCGACGCCCACGATCGGCGGCACCAGCTTCGCGCCGGCCAGCTCCATCCAGTCGCTGTGCAGGGCACTGACGAACACCCCGCCGGTGGTCTGCGCACTAAGGACGAGCACGAGCGAGGGATAGACGAGCAGGTGTGCGCGGCGCACGGGCACGGCCATGACGATAAGGCCGGCGAGGATGAGGGCGACGGTCACGACGACGAGGAGGATGGCCACGGTCGTCGTGACGGACAGGGAGGCAGAGCGCCTCGCGTTGGCCGCCACGATCCAGGCGAGCGCCACCAGGGGAACTGCGAGCGCGAACAGCAGGCCAGCCCAGGGCTGCGGGGCCGGCGGGCTGGGTGAGGCGGGGTCGACACTGCGGATCCGCGCCGTCAGCGCCCGGCTGAGCGGGAGCGAAACGAGCGCCGCGATCGCACACGAAATAGCGAGGGCCGCGGGCATGGCACCGGGCCGGTTGGTCGACATGCCGATGAGGATCTCGGAGGCGAAATACCGCCGCGTGCCACCAAAGACAAGGGTGAGCGTGGGGTCGGTGAGGGTGAGCAGGCCGGCCACGGCCGTGGCCATGAGAACGCCCCGGGCCGCTTGCGGCGCCACCAGCCTGGCGGCGATCGCGGAGCGCGGCAGACCGAGTGCCCTGGCCTCGATGAGATGGCGATCACCCACGGCCGCCAGGGCCAGGAGCGACACAGCAAAGCCGATCGGCACCGAGGAGATCGCGCTGGCGAGGATCACCACGCCCGTACCGTCCACGTCCAGGCCGAAGGGAGGGTAGGTCAGGGCCAGCGCCCACGTGGCCGGCGGCAGAAGGAAGGGCGTGACGGCCAGCATGGCAGTGAGCACGCGGAAGCGGCCGAAGCGGTAGCCGAGCGCCAGGGCCATGCCCGCCAGCGCGGAGACGAGCCCGGCGGCCAGCGCCACGACCAGGCTGCGCGGCAACGCCTCCAGGTAGGGCGAATCGCCCAGCCGGTCACGCTCCCACGTCGCGATGAGCTCGGAGCGGTGGGCGCCCGCCCGCTCGATGTCCTCCCCGAAGATCGGCACCGCCACGGCATCGAGCGTGGTGCTCAGGTTACCAGCGAGCGCCGCCGACGTCGGATACTGCGTGGAAGCCGCCGCACTCACCATCTGCCCCTCATCGGCGATGGCGTAGCCGACAAAGGCCTCGGCCAGCTCGGGGCGCGTGGTCCCGGCCAGCACCCCCACCGAGCCGATCTCGAAACCGACACCGTCGGCGAAGTAGACCGGGTGGACCGCCTTGCCAGCGTTCCGCTCCGCCAGACAGTAGGAGTCAAAGGTGAGAGCCAGGGGAAGCCGCCCGCCGGCCACGATCGGCGCGGGGAACGTGCCCGACGTGGTGTAGGTGCCCACATTCTTCTCCAGCGCCCGATAGTAGGCCCGTGCCCCGTCCTCCGAGCCAAGCCGCTCGACCTGGCTCCACAAGATCGTGGCCGCCGTTCCCGACGTCGACGGGTGCGGCATCGCGATCGCATCGGCGTAGGCCGGGTCGATGAGGGCGTCCCACGAAACTGGCGCCACGGCGTCGTTGGCCACGCACAGGCTGAGTACGCCGCCGTAAATCCCAAACCAGCGCCGGCCGGGATCCTTCCAGCGCCCCGGGATCGAGTTGGCCGGCTCGCTCGCAAGCGGGCGCAGCAGACCGTCGGCGGCGGCCTGGGTGTAGGCCTCGGCTGGGCCGCCCATCCACACGTCGAACTCGCCGCGCGCGTTGGGCGAGGAGATGTGGGCGAGGGCCTGCGACGTCGGCACGCGCACCACCAGCGCATTCACCCCCTGAGCCGCCTCGAAGGAGTGCGCCACCGCCTCGCACGCCTCGGCCTTGTTCGAGCACAGGATGGTCAGGTCCGGCTCCGTCTGACGTGTGAGGAGCGCCCCGATGATTCCCACCGCGATCAGCGGCGCCACCACGAGCCAGGCATGGCGGTGGAACCAACGGGAATGACGCATAGAAGAGAGCATAGTCGCGCTACTTCCTTCTATGCGCCATCCCGCACTCGCCGATTACTCGTTGCCCTGAGTCTCCAGGCGTATGAGTTCCTCGCGAGCCTCCATCATCTTCCTCTCATCCTTACCCACGATCATCATGAGGACGAAGGCGAGGACCACGATGGCGGTCAGCGTGGCGTACGTGACGTTCCAGCCGAAGCGGTCAATGAGGATGCCGACGCCGGTCGAGGCGAGCGTTGCGCCGAGCAGATAACCGAACATGCCGGTGAAGCCCGCCGCGGTGCCCGCCACCTCGCGCGGCGAGAGGTCAATGGCCTGCAGGCCGATGAGCATGACGGGGCCGTAAATGAGGCCACCGATAATGGCGATGAGCACGTAGAAGATCCAGATCGGGGCGGTGGCCGGCAGCTGCCAGTAGGCCACGAGCGCGATACCCACGCCGGCGATGAACAGCATGCCTGCGCCCGAACGCCAGCCCTTGAACACCTTGTCCGAGATCCAGCCGCACAGGATCGTGCCGACAATGCCCGCCAGCTCGTAGATCGCAAACCCGATGATGCCGGTCTTGATGTTCGCGCCATGGATGACGTCGGTGAGGTAGACCGGGATCCAGGACAGCACGCCGTAGCGCAGTGTGTAGACGAACACGTTGGCGATGGCGAGCAGCACCACCACGCGGTTGGTGAGGACGTGCTTGAACAGCATCGTCTTCCACGGCAGGTTCTTCTCCTTGCTCTCCACCTTCGCCGGGTCGTTACGGTACTCCTCGATCGGGGGCAGGCCCACCGCCTCCGGCCGATCGCGCAGCATGAAGAAGATGAGCACGGCGATGACGAGCGCCACGATGCCGGGGACGAGGAACGCAGGCGTCCAGTCCGAATCGGAGGTCTGGAACTGGTCCAGCGCCCACACGGCCAGCAGGCCCAGGCCACCGGCGCCGACGTTGTGAGCGGTGTTCCACAGCGACGTCATCCAGCCGCGCTCGGAGGTGGAGAACCAATGCACGAGGATGCGGCCCGACGGCGGCCAGCCCATGCCCTGCGCCCAGCCGTTGATGAACATGACGGTGGCGAAGATCCCCACCGACCCCACGATCGAGGGCACGAAGGAGATGACGATGTTGATGATGGCCGACAGGGCCAGGCCGATCGGCATGAAGTAGCGGGCGTTAGCTCGATCTGAGAGCATCGCCATGAAGAACTTCGACAGGCCGTAGGAGAAGAGAACGGCGTTGGCCACAATGCCAATCCCGACCGTGTTCATCAGGTCATATTCCTTGAGCAGGCCCGAGACCAAGGAGACGTTGTTGCGGATGAGGTAGAAGGCTGCATACCCGATGAAGATGCCCATGAAGACCTGCCAGCGCATGCGCTTATAGGTCTTGTCAATCTTCTCTTCGGGGAGCCGGGGCGCGGCCGGCGGTGCTAAGAGCACACCGAGCCCGCGTGATGTCTGTGCCATGATTGTCCCTTTCGCATGAGCGCATCGTTGCGCCGATACGTCGATGCTAAAAGGGGGCCAGTAACAGCGCCGGAAGGCAAAGTTACACTTGGTAACCGGCCCGTTACTCTTGGGCCGAGGCTTGCTCCTGGACCGAGTAGCCCTCCCCGCGGTGCGAGCGGATCACGACGCCGACCCCGGACTTCTCCAGCGTCTTACGCGTGCGGTAGATCGCGGTTTTGAGCATCTCGCGCCCGCCGTGGTGGTCGGGGGCGCCCCACGCCTCGTTGAGGAGCTGACGGTGGGTGACCACGGCGCCGGCGTGGCGAATGAGGGTGGTGAGGAGGCGGACCTCGGTGGCGGAGATGTTGAGGCGACGCCCGCGCCACGTGGCCTCGAGCCGGTCCGCGTCCACCACCAGCTCGCCGATGGACTCGCGCACCTCATCCGGGTAGCTGCGCCGCAAGAGGGCCTGGGCGCGCAGCGCCAACTCCTGGGGCGAAAACGGCTTGGTGATGTAGTCGTCCGCGCCGGCCTCCAGGCCTCTGATGCGGTCCTCCACGTCCGAGCGGGCGGTGAGCAAGATGATCGGCAGGTCACCGACCTGGGAGCGGATGCGCGCGGTCAGGTCGAGCCCCGAACCGTGCGGGAGCATGATGTCGAGGACCGCAAGGTGAAAGTGGGAAGTGGACAGCAGTTGCCACGCCTCGGCGGCGCTGGCCGCCGTTAGGCACGTAAATCCTTTGGATTCGAGGGCGAAGGTGACGATGGCGAGCATCTGCGGCTCGTCGTCCACCACAAGGACGCGCGGCATCATTCACCTCCCGGATTGCCCAGCGGCAGGAGCACCACGATCGTGGTGCCGACGTCGGGGCGGGTATCAACCATGATCTTTCCGCCGTGTGCCGCCACATTTTCCTGTGAGACGAGCATACCAATGCCCGAACCCGGCCGGCGGCTCGATCCGGTGGCGAACGGGGTGAAAAAGCGTTCCAGATCCGCGCTGTCCATCCCGTTACCGTGGTCGGTGACCTCGAGCAGGGCTCCCCCGTCCTCCGCCTGGTTCACCCGCACGCGCACCCCGTCCTCGCCCTCCGAGTGGCGGATGGCGTTGTTGACGAGGTTCCACACGAGCTGGCGGATGAGCTGCTCGTCGGCATACAGCGGCAGGATCCCACCACGCACGTCCACCAGGATCGGGATGTCAGTGGTGCGGCGCAGGGACTGGGCGGCATCCCCCACGACGTCGCGGATATCCACCAGGTCGAGCCGTAGCGCCGCCCCGTCCTTAAGCCGGCGCTGGACGAGCGAGTTCTCCGCGATTCCGATCGCCTGGGTGGCATTATCGAAGATCGTGGACACGAAGCTAGCCTGGGTCTCGTTCAGCGGGCCGGGGCTCTCCCCCATGAGGAGCTCGGCCGAGGCCTCGATGAGCGACAGCGGCGTGCGGATCTCGTGGGCGACCACCGCCGGCTGGCTCTCATACCGCGTGACTTCCACGCGCGCACGCTCCAATTCTGAGGTCAGGCGACTGTTGAGGACGGCGAGCCTGGCAATGATCCCCGCCGCGACCACCGCGATGATGATGGCCGCGATCATAGCGTGAGCTGCAGATCCGGCTTGAGCTTGCCCGAGCGGGGCGAGACCAGCGCCGCCGGCTCGTCGCCCACGAACGTGGCAGCAGGCCAGGGCTCGCCGCGCGTTCCCTCCGTGGAGGCCGTCCGCTTGTCGATGAACAGACCGTTGCGCAGGGCGCGGGCCTCGGCGTCGTCGATCGCCATGACGGGGAAGACCTGCCGGCACACTTGCGCCATCGAGGCCGCGGGCAACTGCGCCCCTATGCTTGCCAGGTCACGCAGCTGGGCGACCGTCCGCGCGTCGTCGACGTGCCAGGGCCCGATCTGCGTGCGGCGCAGGGAGGTTAAGTGCGCGCGGGTTCCGAGCGCCTCGCCGACGTCGCGGGCAAGCGCCCGCACGTACGTTCCGCTCGATGCGGTGACGACGACGTCGAAGTCGGCAACCGCCACATTCCGCCCGCCGAGCTGGATCTGACTGCGCTCGACCAGGCCGGTGCGCTCGAAGCGCTCGATGCGGATGGGGCGGGCGGCGAGCTCGACGCTCTCCCCCTCACGCGCCAAATCATGGGCGCGCTTGCCATCCACCTTGATCGCGGAGACCGTGGAGGGCACCTGCATGATGTCGCCCGTGAGGGCGGCCAGCGCCGCGTCGATCGCCGCGTCCGAGGCCACCGGCGGTTCGGCCGGCGTCAGCTCGCCCTCGGCGTCGTCGGTACTTGATCCGACCCCGAGCCGGATGCGCGCCTCGTAGGTCTTGTCCGCGCCCACGAGGTACTGGATGAGCTTCGTCAGCCGGCCGGTGGCCACGATGAGCAGGCCGGTAGCCATCGGGTCAAGCGTGCCGGCGTGGCCCACCTGCCGGGTGGCGCCCAGGCGGCGCAGCGCGCCGACCACATCGTGCGAGGTCACGCCGCGATCCTTGTCGATCAGCAGCAGCCCCTCACACGGCGCCTCGCCGCGCGGCAACTCGCCCCAGGGCTTCGGGCGCGCCTGGCGGGCGATGGCCCGCTGGCGGTTCCGCTCCCGCCCCTTCGGCACTACTCCTCGCCCTCGGCGTCCTCGAACTGGCTGCGGTAGGGGTTCTCCCCGCCCGCGGGCACGGCGCCCTCGGCGCGCTTGCGGATGTCATCATCGCGCTGGCGGGCAGCCGCGAGCAGGTCCTCCATCGCGCGGGACGATTCGGGGAGGGAATCGAGCAGGAACTCGATCGACGGGGTCAAGCGCAGGCCGAGCTGCTTGCCCACCGCCGAACGGATCATCCCCTTCGCCGACTCGAGCGCGTGGCCCGACTGACGGCGCTCCTCCTCCGATCCCATCACCGTGTAAAACACGGAGGCATGCTGGAGGTCCCCCGTCACGCGCACGTCGGTCACCGTCACCATTCCCAGGCGCGGGTCCTTCAACTTGGTATCGATAAGCCGGGCAACGATCTGGTGAATCTGATCCGCTACCCGATCAACACGTGTATTGGCCATGGTTCTCCTTTGCGTCAGGCGCCCGCATGCGGGCGCGAATGCCGCGGGGCGCCTCCCCGGCGCCCCGCGTGCCACTTAGTCGCGCGGCTTTTCGCGCATCTCCCACGTCTCGATGATGTCGCCCTCGGCGATGTCGTTGAAGCCGAGCGTGATACCACACTCGTATCCCTCACGAACCACCGTCACGTCATCCTTCTCGCGGCGCAGGGACTCGATCGTCAGCTCCGGAGCAACAACCACGCCATCGCGCACCAGGCGCGCCTTGTGGCCACGGTTGATCGTGCCGCTGCGCACGATCGAGCCCGCGATGTTGCCGAACTTGCCCGAGCGGAACACCTGGCGGATCTCCGCGGTGCCCACCTCGACCTCTTCGTAGATCGGCTTGAGCTTGCCCTTGAGCGCGGCCTCGACCTCGTCGATCGCGGAGTAGATGACGTTGTAGAACTTCATCTCCACGCCTTCCTGGTCGGCCAGCTCCTGCACCCGCTCGGCGGGGCGGACGTTGAAGCCGATGATGACCGCGTTATCCACGGTCGCCAGGTCCACGTCCGACTGGGTGACAGCACCCACGCCGCGGTGGATGACCTGCAACTCGACCTCGCCCTGGCCCACCTCGATCTCGAGGAGGCTGGCCTCGAGGGCCTCAACCGAACCGGAGGAGTCACCCTTGATGATGAGGTTGAGGGTCTCAACCTTGCCCTCCTCGATCGCGGCCGTGAGGTCCTCGAGCGAGATGCGCTTGCGGCGCTTGGCCAGCGTGGCGGCGCGCTTGGCCGCCTCGCGGCGCTCGGCGATCTGGCGGGCGGTGCGGTCGTCGTCGGCAACAATGAGCTGGTCGCCAGCACCCGGCACCGAGGTCAGGCCCAGCACCTGGACGGGGCGCGACGGTCCGGCCTCGTCCACGTTGTTACCGTGCTCGTCAATCATCGCGCGCACGCGGCCGTAGGCCGTGCCCACCACGATCGAATCGCCAATGTGGAGCGTGCCGTCCTGAATGAGGGCGGTGATGACTGAGCCGCGGCCCTGGTCGAGCTTCGCCTCGATCGCCACACCGCGCGCGGCCTTGTCCGGGTCCGCCTTCGGCTCCACGAGGATGTCCGAGGTGGCGACCACGGTGGACAACAGCTCGCCGATGTTGATGCGCTGCTTGGCCGAGATGTCCACGAACGGCACGTCGCCGCCGTAATCTTCCGCCACCAGGCCGTACTCGGTCAGCTGTGCGCGGACCTTCGCCGGGTTCGCGCCGTCGACGTCGATCTTGTTGACGGCCACCACGATCGGCACGTCAGCCGCCTGCACGTGGTTGATCGCCTCCACGGTCTGCGGCATGACGCCGTCGTTCGCGGCCACCACGAGGATGGCGACGTCGGTGACGTCCGCACCGCGGGCACGCATCTGCGTGAACGCCTCGTGACCCGGGGTATCGATGAAGGTGATCGAGCGGCGTTCGCCCTCCACATCCACGTGCGTCTGGTAAGCGCCGATGTTCTGGGTGATGCCACCAGCCTCGCCCAGCGCCACGTCCTCATTGCGGATCGCGTCGAGCAGCTTGGTCTTACCGTGATCGACGTGACCCATGACCGTGACCACCGGCGGGCGAGGAAGCAGATCCTCCGGATCGGTCTCCTCGCGCTCGGCTTCCAGATCAATATCGAAGGCCTCGAGGATCTCGCGATCCTCATCCTCCGGGCTCATAATCTTGATGTCGTAGCCGAGCTCGGCACCCAGCAGCTGGAACGTATCCTCATCAAGCGACTGGTTGGCGGTGGCCATCTCGCCCATGCGGAACAGGACTGTCACCAGCGCCGCCGGATCGGCGTCGATACGCTCAGCGAAGTCAGCCAGCGAGGAGCCCGCGCGCACGCGCACAGTCTGCCCGTTGCCGCGCGGCACCGAAATGCCGGCGACCATCGGATTTGGCTGCTCCTCCCACTCCTGGCGCTTCATCCGCTTCGACTTGCGACGGCTACCGCCGTTGCGCTTACCAAACGCTCCGGCCGTGGAACCGCCACGCGCCTTACCGCCGGAGCGGACGAAGCCGCCCCCGCGCTGGTTGTTCGACGTGCCGAAGGTGTTACCACCGGTGGTGGCCGGCCTGCCGCGGCCGCGGCTACGGTTCGCGTCAGTCTTGATGTGCTCCGGCATCATGTTCGGCGACGGGCGCGGACCGCCCGCCGGCTTCGGAGTCTTCTTCGCCGAATCCGAACGCATGCCCTGCTTCGGCGCGAACGGCGAGTTACCCGGACGCGGGCGCCCCATCCCCTGCTTGGACGCAAACGGCGAGTTACCCGGACGCGGACCGCCACGGCGCGGCTGCGGGCGCGGCGGGGCCGCATCGCGCGCAGCCTGGGCCGAGCGAGCGGCCTCACCCGGGGTGGCGATCGTACGCTTGTTGGCCGAGGCCGGGGTGGCCTTCGGTTCGGCTGCCTTCGCCTCGGGCGCCTCCTGCGCCGCATCCTTGTTTTCGTCAGCGACGCGCGGGCCCGGGGCGGGCTTATCGGACGGCTTGGAGGCCATCGCGGCCGGAGTCGGGGCCGACTTCGCGGCAGGCTGAGCCTCCTGCTTGTCGCTGATAGCCGAAGCCGCGGGGGCGGCCTGGGCCTTGGCGGGCGCTTTCTTTGCGCCCTTACCCGAGGGCTTCTTCACATCCTCAGGATGCTTGTCAAAATATTCGCGTGCCTTACGCACGACAGGTGCCTCGATACTCGAGGACGCCGAGGTTACAAATTCGCCACTTTCCTTCAGCACTTCCAAGAGCCTCTTGGACGTCACGCCGATTTCCTTGGCGAGTTCATGTACGCGGACCTTTGCCACAGTTCTCCTTATTCTTTGGTCCGCGCGCTCCGGCGTCAGACCTCTTGCAGACAGCTCATCGCTGGGTACTCATCGGGTGCCCATCGGCTTTCTACCCGCTTTCATCTCTTGGGCTTGCGCCCATCGGTCATTTCTCGAGCCAAGAGGTGCATCGCCTCGTCACTGACCTCGCACCGAAAAGCACGATTCAGCGCACGTTTACGCAACGCCAACTCGACACATTCGGGCGTGGGATGGACCCACGCCCCGCGCCCTCCCGCCGCGCGATCAGGATCGGGGACAGCCGCCCCATCCTTCAGCGCGATACGAAGAAGTTCGTGGGAATGTACAACACCTCGGCAACCGACGCATGTGCGCATGGATACGGAACGAGAGTGTGATGACATACCTAAGCTAGTCTATCCCACCCGCGAAGTACTGGGCACGGCCGGCCCGGGTGAGTTAGCTCAACTCTTGAGCCGAACGCTTATCCTCGGACGCCTTGCGGATGTCGATCGACCACCCGGTCAGCTTCGCGGCCAGGCGCACGTTCTGCGCCTCCTTGCCGATCGCGAGCGAGGCCTGATCGTCGGGCACGATCGCCCGCGCCTGACGCGTGTCACGATTGAGCACATCTACCCGGATGGCGCTGGCCGGCGACAGGGCAGCGGCGATGAAAAGCGCGATGTCGTCGTCGTAATCGACGATGTCGATCTTCTCCCCCTGCAGCTCCTGGGTCACCGCTCGCACGCGCTGCCCGTTCGGGCCGATGCACGCGCCCTTGGCCGCGACAGTCGGGTCATTCGACCACACGGCCACCTTCGAGCGGTGGCCCGCCTCGCGCGCGAGCGCCACGATCTCCACCACCCCGGACTCGATCTCCGGGACCTCGGTGGCGAACAGCTCGCGGACGAAATCCGGGTGCGAGCGCGACAGGCGGATCGACGCCCCGCGCGGGCCGACGTTGATGTCAAGGATGAGGGCGCGGATGAGGTCCCCGTGCTTAAAACGCTCGGTGGGTACCTGCTCCTCAGCCCGCAGCAGGCCGCGGTTGTCGCCCAGCTCCACGAACAGGTCGCGTGATTCGCCCGGGCCGGCCGTGGTGTCCACCGTGCCGGCTACGATCTTGCCCTGCTTGCCCTTGAAATCGCCCAGGATGCGGGCCGATTCGGCGTCACGCAGGCGCTGGGCAATGATCGAGCGAGCGGTGGAAGTGGCAATCCGGCCGAAGTCGTTCGGCGTGTCGTCAAACTCGCCGATGACGTTGCCCTCCTCGTCCTCCTCCGGCGCCCACACCGTCACCACGCCCGTGGAGCGATTGAGCTCGATGCGCGCGCCGCGGATCGCGCCGGGCGCGCGGTTGTAGGCGTGAAGGAGGGCCTCCTCGATCGCGCCGAGCAGGATATCCAGGTCAACCCCGAGCTCGCTTTCAACGATCTTGAGCTCATTCATTGAGATGTCCATGGTTCCTCCTAAAACTCGATCTGTACGTGAGCCTTGGCGATCTGCTCCAGCGCGATCACGCGCTGTTCGCCATCCAGAGCAAGTGTTACGTTATCACCTTCGATGTCCTCAACCCGGCCGGTGAGCGCATCCCCACTCGTGAGCACCACGTTGGCCAGGCGCCCCTGGGCGCGCGAAAAGTGGCGGGCGTCGTTCAGCTTGCGCTCGGCTCCGGGCGTGGAGACCTCCAGCGTGTAGGCCCCCGAAATCGGATCGGCCTCATCAAGCGTGGCGGAAACGGCCCGCGTGGCATCAGCCAGCTGCTCCGAATCCACGTTCCCCGGGCCGGACGGCAGATCGATGGTCACGCGCAACACCGAGTGCTTGCCGGCGCGCGTGAGCTTCACGTCCTCCAGGAAGAGCCCCCGGCCCTCGATGGCGGGCCGGATGAGATCAACGATTTCAGTTACCTTTGACATGCGTGAAATTCTACCCGCGCCGTGTGGCAGGATAAAGTTATGGCACATCGGCAAGGTTCCACGCTGGCATTTATCGGCACACTGTTACTCGGGATCGCGCTGTTCGCGCTCGTCATGGTGGTCATGGGCGCGCACCTGGACCGCGACGTCTCCCCCGCCCCCGCCTCGGACGCCGAGGTCGAGCGCCAGATGCTCGCCGCGCGCGCAACCGTCATCAGCGACGACCCGGCGTTCGCCGACGTCGCCGCGCACTGGGCCGAGGCCCTCGGCGGTGTGTGGGTGCCGTGGCCCGACGGCGCCCCCGAGGGTTACACCAATCCTGTCGAACCCTACGTGGCCGGCAGCGACACCCACGCCGAGCTCCTCGAGCTTTCCCGCGCCGCCCTCGATTCTTCGCTCGGACCGATCGCCACCTCGGTGGGGATCTCCGCCCTCACGCTGGGCGCCACCGATGCCGACCAGTGCGGCGAGTACGAACTGTCCGACCTGGCCCGCTCCCTCAACTCCGGGGTGTCAGTAGCCAACATCGAAACGGCACGCCAGTGGCTCGAGTGGCACGCCGCCACCATCCCGGCCGGCCAGCGCGACGCCGAACTGGCCCGCATCGACGAGCTGACCGACCTGCTCGACGCCCAGCTCGCCTCAGGCGCACCCGACGACCGCCCGGTCATCGCACCCGAACCCGAAGGGCCCTACGTGGAGGACGCCTTCAACCTGCTCATCGACCAACTGGCCTTCTCCGCCACCCAGGCTGACCCGGCTGGCAAGCAGGCGATCGCCAGCTTCGTGTGCCACATGGCGAAGACCCCGGACGCGCCTCTCATCGAGGCGCTGCCCGGGATCGAATTCGCGAATGCGGAAGGCTAGCCGATCATCGCGGTGACCTCGGCCACCGCGTCCGCGAGCGCCACCTCGCGCCGCTCGCCGCTGCGCCGATCGCGCAGCTCGACCTTTCCGTCCTTCAGGCCGCGCCCGACGACCACGCCGTAGGGCACGCCGATGAGCTCGAAGTCCGCGAACTTCACGCCGGCCGAGACCTTCTGGCGGTCGTCGTAGATGACCTCCACGCCGGCCGCGTCCAGCTCGGCGGCAATGGCGGAGGCTGCCTCGAAGATCTCCGCGTCCTTGCCGGTGGCCAGCACGTGTACCACGGCAGGGGCGACGTGGGCAGGCCAGATGAGGCCGGCGTCGTCGTGGTTGAGCTCGGCGAGGGCGGCGACCGCGCGCGAGACGCCGATGCCGTAGGAGCCCATGGTCACCACCACGGACTTGCCGTTCTGGTCGAGCACCGTCAGATCGAGCGCCTCGGCGTACTTGCGGCCCAGCTGGAAGATATGGCCGATCTCCATGCCGCGCTCGATGCGCAGCGGTCCAGACCCGTCGGGGGCCTGGTCGCCGTCGCGTACCTCCACCGCCTCCACGAAGCCGTCCGCCTCGAAGTCGCGGCCGTAGACCACGTTGAAGGCGTGGCGCTGTTCGGCGTCTGCGCCCGTGATCCAGGACGATCCGCGGGCCACGTGCGGGTCAAGGAAGTAGCGCACGGAGCCGGAGATCTCCCCGTCTTCGCCCACCACGCGGTCGGGCGAGTTGGGTCCGATCCGGCTGGGGCCGATGTAGCCGGGCACGAGCTCGGGGTGGGAGGCCAGGTCATCGGCCGTGGCCATCTCGATCTCGGCAGGCGCCATGTTCGCTTCGATGCGCTTGAGGTCCGCCTCGCGGTCACCCGGCATACCGATGACCACGAGCTCGCGCTCCCCGGTGGGGTGGGTAGCCACCACGACCACGTTCTTTAGCGTGTCCGAGGCCTGCCAGGGCCGGTCCTCACGCGGCATGACGTCGTTCGCCAGGTCCACCAGCGCCTCGATGGTCTTGCAGTCCGGGGTGGCCACGACCTCCTGCTCGGGCACGCCCGCGAAGTCCAGCTCCGGTAGCGGCGCGGTGGTCACGGCCTCTGTGTTGGCGGCATACCCGCCGTCGGAGACCACGAACGTGTCCTCGCCCACCTCGATGGGCGAGAGGAACTCCTCCGAGCGCGAGCCGCCCATCGCGCCCGACGTGGCCGCGCAGATGACGTAGGGCAGGCCAAGCCGGGTGAACGTGCGCTCGTAAGCATCGCGCATGATCTGGTAGGAGACATCCAGGCCCGCGTCATCCACATCAAAGGAGTAGGCGTCCTTCATCACGAATTCACGCGTGCGCAGCAGGCCGGCGCGCGGGCGGGCCTCATCGCGGTACTTGGTCTGGAACTGGTACAGGTTCAGCGGCAGGTCCTTGTACGAGCTGCACTGGTCCTTCACCGCGAGGGTGAACATCTCCTCATGCGTGGGCGCCAGCAGGTAGTCGTTCTCGCGGCGGTCCTTGAGTCGGAACAGGTTCGCGCCGTACTCCTCCCAGCGGTTCGTGGCCTCGTACGGCTCGCGCGGGAGCAGGCCCGGGAAGAGCATCTCCTGAGCGCCCGCGGCGTCCAGCTCTTCACGGATAATCTGCTCAACCTTGCGCAGCACCCGCAGGCCGAGCGGCAGCCAGGTGTAGATGCCCGGCGCCACGCGGCGGATGTAGCCTGCGCGCACCAGTAGCTTGTGGGAATCGACCTCGGCGTCGGCCGGATTCTCGCGGAGGGTCTTAACAAAAAGATGAGACATTTTCAGCACAAAGCCAAGTGTATATGCCCCGGCCGACAATTCCGTATTCGGCCACCATGTGTACCGAGCGCACGACGCCGTCGCTCACCTCTACGCCCGAATGCCCGACTCTCCGCGCGCAGCTCCCGCACCGCCCGTCTCACAGCAAGATCGTCGAGTACTCCCCCACGGTCTTAAATCCCGCCTTCTCGTACACACGTACGGCGGGCAGGTTGTAGTCGTTGACGTAGAGGGAGACCGTGGGCGCGATCGTGGCCTGAACCAGCCGCGCCACCTGCACCATCGCGGCGGTGGCAATCCCCTGCCCGCGCAGGTCGGGCGCGGTCCACACGCCCTGGATCTGCGCCACTCCCCCGGCCAGCGCCCCGATGTCGGCCTTGAACTCCACGCGCTCGCGCCCATCCGTGCCCCGCCCGAGCCGCACGAAGGTGTGGCCCGCCCGCACGAGCCCGTGCACCCGGTGCGAATACCCCGAGCCGTAGGTGAGGGGATCGTAGCCGACCTCCTCGGTGAACATCGCCACCGACGCCGGCAACACGATCGCGCCCTCGCCGATGCGCGCCGGGCGCACCTCGGGATCGGGCGCCACGCTCTCACGCCCGGCGTATACCATCGACAGCTGACTCTCGCGCACCTCACGCGCCACGCCCACCCCGGATTCGATCCGCTCCCACAGGGGCATCACCTGCTCGCGCGGACCCACCAGCGAGGAGAAGATGCGGCGGGTGGACAGGACATGGCCGGCGAGCAGGTCCAGGCCGTCGTCGTCGAAACCAAAGGGGACCAGGTTCGCGCCGTTCCAGGCGACGGCCGTGAGTACACCGGCGTCGTCGAAAAGACCAAGCGCGTGGCTGGGACGCGGCCATCCCTCCTCGATCGGGACGCGGGCCAGGATGGTGGCGACGGGGTCAGTGGCGAGGAGGTCGATGGCCGCCTGCCGGTCGGCCGGTCCCAGCCGGCGTAGCCGCCCGGGCCTGCGCAACCAGCGCACTAGACGATCACTTCGACATGCGAGTCCGGATCCTCGGCAAGCCCCAGCTCCTCGGCCACAATCCGGGCGCGCGCGATGAGGGTCTCCACGATATCCGCCTCCGGCACCGTGTCCACCACCTTGCCGCGCACGAAGATCTGGCCTTTGCCGTTGCCGGACGCGACACCGAGGTCCGCCTCGCGCGCCTCGCCCGGGCCGTTGACCACGCAGCCCATGACGGCCACGCGCAGCGGGAACGTGATGTCTTTCAGGCCTTCGGAGACGTTATTGGCCAGCTCATACACGTCCACCTGCGCGCGCCCACACGAGGGGCAGGAGACGATCTCGAGCTTGCGCGGGCGCAGGTTGAGCGAACGCAGAATCTCCTCGCCCACCTTCACCTCTTCCACCGGCGGGGCGGACAGGGACACGCGGATCGTGTCGCCAATCCCCTGGGAGAGCAGGGCGCCGAAAGCCACGGCCGACTTGATCGTGCCCTGGAACTGCGGGCCGGCCTCGGTCACGCCCAAGTGCAGCGGCCAGTCCCCCGCCTCCGAGAGCAGCTCGTAGGCGCGGACCATCGTCACCGGATCGTGATGCTTGACCGAGATCGCGAAGTCGTGGAAGCCGGCCTCCTCGAACAGGCGCGCCTCGTTGACTGCGGACTCCACGAGGGCCTCCGGGGTGGCCTTGCCGTACTTCTTCAGCAGGCGCGGGTCGAGCGATCCGGCGTTGATGCCGATGCGCATCGCGGTGCCGTTCGCGTTCGCGGCGGCCGCGATCTCCGGGATGCGGTCGTCAAACTTCTTGATGTTGCCCGGGTTCACGCGCACGCCCATGCCCGCATCGATCGCGGCGAACACGTAGCGCGGCTGGAAGTGGATGTCGGCCACCACGGGGATCGTGGCCTGCTGAGCAATGATCTTCAGAGCGTCGGCGTCCTTGTCGGTGGGGCAGGCCACGCGCACGATGTCGCATCCGGCGGCCGTCAGCTCCGCGATCTGCTGGAGGGTGGCGCCGATGTCGTGGGTCTTCGTGGTGGTCATCGACTGCACCGTCACGGGCGCGTCGCCTCCCACGAGCACGTCACCCACCTTGATCTGGCGGGTTTTCTTGCGCCGCCGCAGCACGGCGGGCGCCTCTTTGACGGACGGCATTCCAAGAGAAACTGGTGTATTCACGAACACGATTATCTCACTTCCCGCAAAGATTCCCTACCGAAGGCACGCTAGACGACCGGGCTCACGATATCGGCCACGATCAGCAGGATCGTCATCGCGATCAGCGCGAAGAACACGGCGTTGCTCAGCGGCAGGAGGCGGGCGGTATCGAACGGCCCGGGATCAGCCTTGCCGCGTGCCTTGGCGATCGTGCGCCGGGTGCCTTCGAGGATCGCGCCGAGGATGTGCCCGCCGTCCAGTGGCAGCAGCGGGATCATATTGAACACGAACAGCGACATGTTGAGCCCCGCCAGCAGCATCGTCAGGTCCGCCACCCGGTCCGCCGCCGTGTAGTTCACCGCGTTCGAGGAGGTGATGTTACCGGCGATGTCCGCCACGCCCACGATTCCCACAACCCCGGTCTGGTCGCGCTCCCCACCCGTCACCAGGTTCGTGGCCATGTGCCACAGCTGGGCGGGCAGGGTGAGGACCACCTTGGCAGTCCCTGCGGCGATGGTGGCGGTCACGTCCGCCGCGCGCGTGAACGGCTGGCGCTGGCGCTCGAAGGCCGGCGCGATGCCGGCATACGGCACCTCCCGCACCTCGGCCTCGCCCACTTCGTTCTGCTTGGTCTGCTCCACCGGCACGGGTGTGATAACGACGTCGGCCGGCTCGCCCCCACGCAACACCCGGACCGTCACCTGCCCGGTGCCGCCCTGGGCGATCGCGGCGGAGAGCTCGGGCCACGTGGCCACCTCGCGCCGGCCCCATTCGACGATGACGTCGCCAACCTCCAGCCCGGACAGCGCGGCCGGGCTTGGCTCCTTGCCCTCGCACTGGTCGGCCTCGGCCTGCCCGACGCACGGCATGATCGCCCCCACCGCGGTGGTCGGCTGGGAGATCCCGATGCCGGAGACGACCCCGGCGATGAGGAGGGCGGCGAGCACCAGGTTGGTCAACGGCCCGCCGAACATGACGGCGAGCTTCTTCGGCGCGGTGAGGCGCCAGAAGGCCTGGTGCTCCTCCCCCGGCCCGAGTTCGGCGACCGAGGCCTGGCGCGCCTCCTCGGCCACCGTGATCTGGCCGTTCTTCTCCACGGGGGTGCCCGGCCTGGCCGGGGCCAACATGCCCGCGATCCGCACGAAGCCACCGAGCGGGATCGCCTTGATGCCGTACTCGGTGCCGCCCCGGGTGGTCGACCACAGGGTGGGGCCAAAGCCGATGAAGTACTGCGAGACCTTGACCCCAAAGCGCTTGGCGGGCAGCAGGTGGCCCAGCTCGTGGATCGCCACCGAGGCCAGCAGGCCAAGAATGAGGAACGCGATACCGAGGGCGGCCATCAGCCCAGCCGCTCTCGCGCGGCGCGGCGCGCCCAGGCGTCGGCCGCAAGCACGCCGGCAAGCGAGACCTCGCCGGTCCCATCGAAGGAATCAAGCACGGCCGCCACGGTGTCCACAATGTCGAGGTAACCGATCTGGGAGGCAAGGAAGGCGTCCACGCACACCTCGTTCGCCGCGTTCAGCACCGCCGGGTGGAGGGCGGAGGCCGCCACGGCGGAACGGGCCAGGTCGATCGCTGGGAAGACATCGGCGTCGTAGGGCTCAAACGTCCAGGCGGCCGGCACATCCCACGCGCACGGGCGCGCCACGTCCTCCAGGCGCGCGGGCCAGGACAGGCCGAGCCCGATCGGCAGGCGCATGTCAGGCGGGGAGGCCTGGGCGATCGTGGAACCGTCGATGAACTCCACCATCGAGTGAATAATCGACTGCGGGTGGACTACCACCGTAATGTCCGCCGGTGCCACGTCGAACAGCAGGGCCGCCTCGATAAGCTCGAGGCCCTTGTTGATGAGGGTCGAGGAGTTGATCGTCACCACGGGGCCCATCGCCCACGTGGGATGGTTGAGCGCCTGCGCGGGCGTCACGTCCTCAAGCTCGGCGCGGGTGCGGGCGCGGAACGGGCCGCCCGAGGCGGTCAGCACCAGCCGGCGTACCTCGCTCTTGCCGGTCACCACCGGGCTGGTCAGCCCCTTTTCGTGGCGGCCCGAACGCAGGGCCTGCGCGAGCGCCGAATGCTCCGAATCGACCGGTACGATCTGGCCCGGCCACGACATCGCGTCCTTAATCAGCCCGCCGCCGATCACCAGCGACTCCTTGTTCGCCAGCGCCAGCGTGACGCCCGATCGCAGCGCGGCGAGCGTGGGGCGCAGCCCGATCGAGCCGGTGATGCCGTTGAGCACCACGCCCGAATCCTCCGCCGTGCCGGACAGGAAGCCGGCCAGCTCCACCATCGCCTCCTCGCCGCACGCCACCTCCGGCGCGGGCGCGTCGCCCGCCACGGCCTTCCATGCCTCGGCGAATTCGCCGGCGCGGTCGGCGGCGATTGCCACCCGATCGACGTCGTGGTCAAACGCCTGGCGGGCGAGCAGCTCAATGTTGGCGCCGCCAGCGCCCAGCCCGCGCACGCGGAAACGGCCCGGGTGGGTGGCGATGACGTCGAGGGCCTGGGTTCCGATCGAGCCAGTGGATCCGAGCAGGACGACGTCGCGCATCACTCCACCGCCAGCAGGACGGAGACGGCGTGGTCCAAGAAGACGTCAACCACGGACTCGCGGTAGGCATCGGCACCGCGGGCCGAGCCGAAGGTGGCCCCGCGCACCTCGGCCGACGTCAGCTCCGCCTTGCCCGCAAAGTACTCTGACAGGCGCTCGAGCAGCGCATCGACGTCCGCCTTCTTATAACCACGCCCATCGGCGTCGGCGAAGCGCTCCCCGGCCGGACGGAGCAAGCGCGGGTAGAGGGCCTGGGCCTGCTTGTAGGTGGCGGCGAGCCACGCCTCCTCCCCCTCGGCCTCCATGACCTTGGCCCGGCGACGCTGAACGAACGCCGACTCGAGGCGATCGAGGGCGGCGTCGACCAGCGCGGGCGTGTAACCCTTGCGCACCCAGTCGAACGCGACGCCGCGCACGGCCACCTCGTCAATGTCAATCGACTCGTCCCCGGCGTAGGCCAGCTTGGCCTGCTCAAGGAACTCATCGACCTGGGTCGGGTTGTAGCCGTTGTTGAGGCCGCCGACCCGCTTGAATGTATCCGTCATTTTCTCCCCTGTTCCATCACAGCGAGTTGATCAGCCAAATCGACAGGCTCGGCACGGTGCTCAGCCAGGCGCGCCTCCACCGCTTCCTGGGCCTGCTTCGCGCGACGCGCCACGTTGTCCCGGTCCACGACCTCCGCGGCGAGCTGCCCGCACGCACCGTCGATATCCGAACCGCGCGTGTCCCTAATCGTTGTCGAAATCCCGGCATCGATCAAGGTCTGGACGAACGTGCGTGTCGCCCGATCCGTCGACGCCGTCCAGATGCTTCCCGGCGTGGGGTTGAGCGGAATGGGGTTGACGTGCGCCCAGCCGCGCCCGCGCGCATTGAGCTCAGCCGCCAGCAGCTCCGCCCGCCACTGATGATCGTTCATGTCCTTGATGAGGGCATACTCAATCGAAACGCGCCGGCCCGTGCGCACGAAATAGTGCCGCGCGGCGTCCAGCAGCTCACCCACCTTGTAGCGCGAGTTGATCGGAATGAGGTCATCGCGCAGGCCGTCGTCGGGAGCGTGGAGTGAGACCGCGAGCGTCACCTGTAGCCCCTCCTCGGCCAGCTTGAGGATCGCCGGCACCAGGCCCACCGTGGAGACCGTCACGTGGCGGGCCGCCATGCCGAAGCCCTCCGGGGACGGGTCGATCATCCGATGCAACGCCGCCCGCACGGCCGGGTAGTTCGCCATCGGCTCACCCATGCCCATGAACACCACGTTCGTCACCTTCACAGACTCGCCGAGCGCGCCCGACTCGGCGAGCGCCATGTTGAGGCGCAGCTGCTCCACGATCTCGGCCGTGGACAGGTTGCGGGTCAGGCCCGCCTGGCCCGTAGCGCAAAACGGACAAGCCATGCCGCAACCGGCCTGGGAGGACAGACACAGCGTAGCCCGATCCGGGTAGCCCATGAGGACCGACTCCACCACCGCGTCGTCAAACAGCTTCCACAAAACCTTGAGGGTGCGCCCACCATCGGCATACTGCTCGGAGACCTTCTTCACCAAGGGCGGCAGGAGCTGGGACACGATCTCCTCGCGCTGACCTTGGGGCAGGTCTGTCATCTGCGCCGGGGCAGCCGTGCGGTGGTCGAAGTAGTGACGCGAAACCTGGTCGGCACGGAAGGCCGGCAGGCCCATGTCGGCCACGAGGGCGCGGCGCTGCTCGCGATCGAGGTCGGCCAGATGACGCGGAGGCTTGCCGCGCCGCTTTTGCTGGAAGGTGAGCGTGGGGCGCTCGCCGCTCTCCACGCGAGGCTTAACTTGCTTGGGCTGAACGTTCATCATCGTGCCTGCACTATAGCAACCCCAGGCCACCGGCAAACATGAGGTAGCACGCAGGGGCACAAAAAAGGATGGAGTCAATCCGGTCAAGCATGCCGCCGTGGCCGGGGAAGATCGAGCCCATGTCCTTGATCGCGAGGTCGCGCTTGAGCAGCGACTCGGAGAAGTCCCCGGCGGTGGACATGACGGGGGTGACGAGCGCGAACAGAACCACCCACGGCCAGGAAAGGCCCACCATGGACCCCACGAAGAACCAAGCCACGAGGAAGCAGGCGATCACCGAGCCGGCAAAGCCCTCCCAGGACTTCTTCGGCGAGATCGACGGCGAGATCGGGTGCTTGCCAAACAGGACGCCAGCCAGCCAGCCACCCGTGTCGTTCGCCACCGGCAACAGGATGAAGGCCGTAATCACCCAAGCCCCGTGCGGCATCGTCGCCATCGCCACCGCGAAGCTGCCCATGAGCCCGATCCAGCCCAGCGAGAAGCAGCCCGCGAGCGCGTCCGTCACGCCCGCGGCGCGCGCATACCCGTTGACCAGCAACGCTAGGACGCAGGTCACCATGTAGATGATGAGCGCGGCCTGAATCCCGTAGAACCAGGTGCCCACCGCCATCGCTGTCTGGCCCGCGATCAGAACGAGGAGCGGGATCTTGAAATTGCGCGCGAGCAGGGCGCCCGCCATCTCCCACTGCGCGATCCCGAGCGCCACCACTACCAGGCCCGCGAAGACCTCGATGCGGATGAAGATCGACGCCGCCACGAGGGCGAGCAGGATGAGCGCAGTGGGGATGGCCGCCTTGAGGTTGCGGCCGGCCCGAGAATGGGACTCCTCGGGTGGCTTGGGTGGACGCGGAGCAAGCCGCGAGAAAATCGCGGCTTGCGGCTGATCTGAGGGCATCAGATCTCCATGAGGTCTTTCTCTTTGCCCTCGAGCAGCGCGTCCACCTGGTCGGTGAAGCGCTTGGTCAGGGCCTCGAGCTCCTTCTCTGCGCGCTCGACCTCGTCCTCTCCGGCCTCGCCGTCCTTCTTGATCTTCTCCAGGACGTCCTTGGCCTTACGACGCGCGGAGCGCACCGAAATCTTCGACTCCTCGGCCTTCGTGCGGGCGAGCTTGACGTACTCCTTGCGGCGCTCCTCGGTGAGGGCCGGCAGGTTGATGCGCAGCACCTGCCCGTCGTCGGTGGGGTTGACGCCCAGGTCGGCGTCGCGAATCGCCTTCTCGATGTCCTTCATCGCAGTGCGATCGTAGGGGGTGATGATGACCGTGCGCGCCTCGGGCACGGTCACCGAGGCGATCTGCTGCATCTGCGTGGGCGAGCCATAGTAGTCGACGATGAGGGAGGTGAACAGTTCGGGGTTCGCGCGCCCGGAGCGGATCTTGGAAAACTCGTTACGCAGGGCGCCCAGAGCCTTCTCCATCATCTCTTCGCCTTCGAGCAGTGCATCTTCAATCATGGTGTCCTCAGTTCTTTGTTACGAGTGTTCCGATATTTTCGCCGCGCAGAGCACGGGTGACGTTTCCAGGTTCCACCATGCCAAAGACGCGCATTGTCATTCCATTATCTTGACACAGCGAGAATGCGGCCGCGTCAACCACACGCAGGCCCTTGCGAAGCGCGTCGTCGTAGGTGAGGTAATCGAGCTTGACGGCCTCCGGATCCGTGCGCGGGTCCGCGCTGTAAACGCCGTCCACTCCGTTCTTGCCCACGAGTAGTTCGTCGCAACGCAGTTCGAGGGCGCGCTGGGCCGAAACGGTGTCGGTAGAGAAGTAGGGCATGCCGGCGCCGGCCCCGAAGATCACCACGCGCCCCTTCTCCAGGTGGCGGATCGCTCGCAGCGGGATGTAGGCCTCCGCGACCTGCGCCATCGTGATCGCGGTCTGCACGCGGGAGGGAACGCCTGCGCTTTCAAGAAAGTCCTGGAGAGCCACGGCGTTGATGACCGTGCCGAGCATGCCCATGTAGTCGGCACGCGCGCGGTCCATCCCCGCCTCCTGCAGTTCAGCCCCGCGGAAGAAGTTTCCGCCACCGACAACGACGCCGACCTGCACCCCGTCGTTCACCGCCGCGGCGATCTCCCCCGCCACTCGCGTCAAGACCGAGGTGTCGAGTCCAACCTCCCCTCCTCCGAAGACCTCTCCGGAAAGTTTAAGCAGGACACGGCGTCGCCTTTGCGAGTCAGACATGGATGAACCTTTCGTCGGGTGATGACCAGTTTACCGCATTCGCCCGTAGTTCGAATCCCGCCCAAACAGCCGGTCCAGTTCGCGACGCTCGCGCTTGGTGGGCCGCCCGGCGCCGGGCTCGCGCGTGGCGATCGGCACGCAGACCTTGGGCCGGGGCAGGGTCAGGTCCTTGTAGGCTTCCCGGGCCACGGGCGCGCCCACGCGCTTGAGGAGCAGCTGCTTGACCTCGAGGATCCGGTCCCAGCCCTGCACGCGGTAGCGCACGACGTCACCCACCTTCACCTTCGTGGCCGCCTTGACCGGCTCGTCGTTGACCCGCACGTGGCCGGCCCGGCACGCGGCGGTGGCCGCCGAACGGGTCTTCGTTTGCCGCACGGCCCACAGCCACTGATCGATGCGCACGCTTTCCATGACAGACAGTGTAGTCGGTGTCGCGCACCACTCCTCGCCGGTGACCCACGCAACTGACCACCCGGGACCTTCCTCACTACGATCAAAACAGCGGTGCTTAGTGCGCCATTTTTGTTTGTGAGGAATCGATGGCAGAAAACGTCAGCAGGCAACCGAACCAACCCGATTCAAACCCCCGCCACATCCGCGTTCCCGGATCAGATCGGGTCTACGACCGCAACAAACTCCTCTTCGTTCTCCTCGTCCCACTCATGATGACCCTGTTGCAGGTCTCCTCCGTCAACAACATCCTCACCTCGATCGGCCACGCCATGAGCGCCTCCGACTCCCAGCTCCAGTGGGTGCTGTCGGGCTACGCGCTCGCCGTCGGCATCATCCTGGTGCCCGCCGGCCGCCTCGGTGACATGTTCGGCCGCTCCTCGGCCTTCGTGGCAGGATTTTCGCTCTTCACCCTGTCCTCGCTGCTCGTGGGCCTGGCCACCGACGCCACGATGCTCAACTTCATGCGCGTCCTCCAGGGCGCCGGCGCGGGCATCCTCTCACCCCAGACCACGGGCCTCATCCAGCGTTACTTCGTGGGCCAAGCCCGCGCGAAGGCCTTCGCCATGTTCGGCCTGGTCGTGTCGATGTCTGTGGCCGCCGGCCCGCTCATGTCCGGCGCACTCGTGGGGATCCTGGGCGAAGCGGCCGGCTGGCGCTGGTCATTCATCATCAACTTCCCCATCGGCATCATCGGCCTCATCCTGGCCTTCCTTTGGCTCCCGTTCGGCAAGGAGCGCCGCCACGTGGGCCCGCACCGCGCCGAGGCCCGCAGCGAGTACATCGAGATGCAAGAAGAGGAGGGCCGCTTCTACGAGCGCCCGAAGATCGACCTCGACTTCCTCGGCATGGTCCTCCTTGCGCTGGCCGTGGTCGGCATCATGCTGCCCTTCATGTCCACCGGCTGGGCGTTCGCCTGGGCGCTCCTTCCCGCCGGTGTCCTCCTGCTCGCGGCCTGGGTGGCCTGGGAGTCGTACTACAAGAAGATCGGGCGCGAGCCGATGGTTAACCTCGAGCTGTTTGGCATCTCCACGTTCTCCTGGGCCACGGCGATTACCGTCTTCCAGTTCCTTGGCATGACGTCGATCTTCGTAGTCCTGGCCCTCTTCCTCCAGCGCGGGCTTGACGTCTCAGCACTCGAGGTCGGCCTGGTCACGCTACCCAACGCGTTGGTCTCCGCCTATGCGGCAGTGTGGGCCGGCAAGCGGGTCCTCCTCAAGGGCCGGGCCGTGCAGGCCATCTCGCTCGCCCTCATGGTGATCGGTGTGCTCGGCATGATGGGCGTGATCTGGGCGATCGGGAAGGGCCTGCCCTTCTGGTGGCTCATGGTCCCCGTCAGCGTGCTCGGCTTCGGCCAGGGCGCGATCGGCTCGACCAACCAGACCCTGTCCATGCTCGACGTGCCCGCCGAGCACGGCGGCACCGCCGGCGGCATCGTTCAGACCGGTCAGCGCATCGCCACCGCAATCGGCATCGCAATGATCACCGCGGTCTTCTTCCAGGGCCAGCACGCTGGTAGCGGCGACACGGCGTGGTACAACGCGATCTACATCGCCTACGCGCTGGTGACCTTCATCCTGCTCATCGCCCTCGCCCTGGCCGTCATCTTCTGGCGCAAGGGCACGGCGGAAATCAAGGCGTAGGGGCTCAGCCCTCGCGGTACTCGATCCCCATCCCGCCCTCGGGGTAAACCCAGCTCAGGGCCCCGGGGGTGGCGACTGCGAGGCACGCCCCGCACTCCAGGCACGCGGCGAACTCGGCCGAGATCGTACCGTCGGCCTCCTCGCGATACACGTGCGCCGGGCAGACCGCGATGATCCGCTTGGCCGTGCCCGTGGAACGCACAAGCTCCTGGTCGATGACGATGTGGCTCTCGCCCGTGTGGTAGACGTTCTTGGCGAGGCGCTCGTTCACGCCGCCCGGATTGAAAGACATCCCTGCCTCCTAAAGCGCTCGCAGCGCACGATAGCCGGTCTTGACCAGGTCACCCACGCGGATCCCCGAGCCCTTGAACGCGTCAAGGGCCACCTTCGCCAGGTGCCGGCGCGGACTGAGATCGTGGTGGTAGGCGCCGTAGAAGACGTCCGCCAGCAGCTCGCCCGCCGGCCCGAACATCAGCTGATCATTGCCGAGAAATTCGGGGGCGTGGCGGTAGGTGTGCATGTCCTTGCCCACGAAGCTCGCCTCGTATTCATCCACGTAGGCCTGCAGGGCCAGGCGCGAGTAATCGCCCGCCTCGATGGCCGCGTGGACCGCCTTCGCGGCGGCCAGCGCCGATCCGGCCGCCAGGTCCATGCCGCGCACGGTCAGGCCCGTGTTGAGGGTGAAGCCGGCGGCGTCGCCGATGAGGACCAGGCCATCGTGAACGATCCCCTCCTGCATCGCCTGCCCGCCCTCGGCCACGAGGTGGCAACCGTACTCGAGCAGCTCCCCGCCCTCGAGGAAGGGCGCAAGGAACGGGTGGGCCAGCAGGTGGTCATGGATGTCGGTGGAGGCCAGACCCGAGTCGGTCAGCCGCTCGAGCATGAGGACCACGCCCATCGAGACCGAGTCCCTGTTGGTGTACATGAAGCCGCCGCCCGGCACGCCCATCGTGGCATCCCCCACGATCGCGTAGGAGGCGCCTTCGTTGCCTACGAGGTTGAAGCGCTCCCGAACGGCATCCTCGCCGATCTGGATAACGGACTTGATGCCGAGTCCCAGGTTCTTCGTGGGCTGCTTCGGACGCACGCCGGCGCCCTGGGCGAGGAAGGAGTTGACGCCGTCGGCGGCGATGACCACCTTCGCCGTCATCTCCTCGCCCGCGGCCTCGATGCCGCAAAAATGCGTGTCGCCGCGCATCAGCCTATCGACCTTGACGCCGCTAATAAGGCTGACGCCGGCCTCCTCGGCCTGCTGCGCAAGCCACGGGTCGAGGTGGGCGCGCAGCACGCTGACGGCATTGACGGGCTCGGCAAGGCGCTGGTCCCAGTAGTCAATATTGACCGCCGAGGTGGCGTTCAAGAAGCTCAGCGTGTTGCGCGTGATGACGCGCTCCACGGGGGCCTCCTGGGCGAAGCCGGGGAAGATCTCCTCCATCACGCGGCTGTAGAACACGCCGCCGGAAAGGTTCTTGGCCCCCGGCTCGGTGCCGCGCTCGACCAGCAGCACCTCGCGCCCCTCGCGGGCGAGCGCCGTGGCGGCCACGGTTCCGGCCACCCCCGCGCCCACAACGATGACGTCGAAATCCTCCATGTCGGCCCCTCCCCTACGCCTTGAGCGCCTCGATCATCTTCGGCAACACCTCGTACAAGTTGCCGACGATCCCGTAGTCGGCCAGCTCGAAAATCGCGGCCGTCTCGTCATTGTTGATGACCACGATCGTCTGCGCGCCGCCGATGCCGGCCGTGTGGTGGATCTGGCCGGAGATCCCCACCGGGATGTAAAGGTCCGGGGAGACCGAGTGGCCCGAGACCCCAAGATACGAATCGCGCTCGAACCAACCGTGGCCTTCAACGAGCGGGCGGGTGCACCCGACCTCGGCGCCCAGCGCGTCCGCGAGCTCGCGTGCGAGCGCCAGGTCCTCCTCGGCCACGAATCCGCGCCCGACCCCCACGATGCGGGTGGCCGCGCCCAAGTTCACCTGCGCGCCCTCGTGGATGTCTTCACTGGCCACGCTCACCGTGTAGCCCTCGCCAGCCACGGTTTCTCCCGCAACCTCGCCCGGCACCGCCTCGCCCTCGCTGACGAGGACCACGGCCGGGCCGGCGAACTCCACGGTCTCCTCGACCATGCCGCCGAAGCGGCTGACCGTGGCGGAGGTGGTCGACAGCTCGCTCACGTTGCGCAGCAGTGGCGCGCCCTTCGCGGCGCACAGCGCACCCGCCAACGAGCGGCCTGCGGGGTTGTTCACCACGAGAATGAGGTCGCCCGCCTGCGCGTCCACCGCGGCCACGACCGCCGGGGCCAGCGCCTCGGCCGGGGCGTCGCCCGTCTCGATCCGGATCACGCGGTCCACCCCGCCCACCGGGGCATCGCCGACGACGACGCCGACCTTCTCCCCCTGGGCCAGCTCAACGAGCGTAGAAATCTCAGAAACGGTGGTCACAATCCAGGTAGTCATTTACAGCACCCCGTCCTCACGCAGGGCCGCCACAAGCTCGGCGGCCGTACCAAACATCTTGCCCTGGCGCACGCGCTTGTCCGGGCGCTTGCGGCCCACCACCTCGAGCGGGGCACCCGCGCTCTCCACGTCCGCGGCCGTCAGCACCTCCACGGGCTTCTTGCCGGCCGCGAGGATGTCCTTCATCGACGGCACGGCCGGGGTGGTTGCATCCGAGGTGGTGGCGACGACGGCCGGGCCGGTCAGGCGCAGCGTGCGGCTGCCGCCCTTGATCCGCTGGGTGAGAACGAAAGCATCGCCGTCGACCTCCACCTTCGCCACGTCGAGAATCGCCGGCCAGCCAAGGTACCCCGCGATGAGCGCGGGCGTGACTCCAGCCGCCTCATCCACCGAAGAATCGGCCGTGAGCACCAGCGAGACGTCACCCACCTTGCTCACCAACTGGGCCAGGGCGGCGCCGACCTGGGTGGCAGACCAGGCCGAGACGGCGTCGTCGGCAAGTATCAGCCCGCGGTCAAAGCCGCGCGACATGGCGTTCTTGCGCGCCATCGGGGAGGCAACCTGGGCAGAGCCCACCGAAATACCCACGAGCTGCGTGCCCGCGGCATCAGCGACCCGCCGGCCCATCTCCATCGCCACCGGATCCGACTCCGACACGGCGGCCTTCGCGCGCGTCCAGTCAACCGTGCCGTCGGCAAGCACCTTGGCATCTTGCGGATTAGGCGCGTACTTGTAGGCCACAACAATACTCAACGTCGTTCTCCCCTTCATCAAACCCTCATTATCGCGCGGGTCGCGCGCAGCCGCGCCCGGGGCACGGCTTTTCATCTGCGAGCAAATACTCGACTTAAGCCAGTGTGGGGTGCGATTACCTCGCACCCCACACCAGTGAACTAGCCCTTACTCCTGGCCAACGCGCACGCGCTTAAAGCCCGTGATCGTGGCGCCGGCGGCCTTGGCAACCTCGCCCACCGAGTGCTTCGGATCGCGAGCGTAGGGCTGGTCAAGCAGGCAGACCTGCTTGAAGTAGCCCTTAAGGCGGCCTTCGACGATCTTCGGAACAGCCTGCTCCGGCTTGCCCTCGGCGATCGTCAGCTCGGTGGCGATGCGGCGCTCGTTCTCGAGCTCCTCCTCCGGCACGTCGCCCTCAGCGAGGTAGGCCGGGGACATGGCGGCCACGTGGACGGCGACGTCGTGGGCGATCTCCTTGCCCGCGGCATCGGTGGCGACGATGACGGCCACCTGGGCCGGCAGGTCAACAGCCGTCTTGTGCATGTAGGCCTCGACGTGCTCGCCAGCGAGGTACTCAACCGCACCCACGCCCAGCTTCTCGCCGATGATGCCGATCATGTTGTCCACGGCGTCCTTGACAGTGCCCTCCGGGTGAGCGGCGGCCAGGACCTCATCGGTGGTCTTGGCACCAGCCTCGACGGCGGCGGCGAGGATGCCCTCGGCGAAAGCGATGAACTTCTCGTTCTTCGCCACGAAGTCCGTCTCAGCGTTGACCTCGACGATGAGGCCGAATTGGCCCTCGTCGTTCGTGCCGATGTGGGACAGGACCAGGCCGTTCGAGGCCGTGCGGCCCTCACGCTTGGCGGCGACCTTCAGGCCCTTGAGGCGAAGGATCTCCTCAGCCTTGGCGGTATCGCCCTCAGCCTCGGTCAGCGCCTTCTTGACATCCATCATGCCAGCGCCGGTCTTCTCACGAAGAGCCTTGATATCTGCAACGGTAATTGCCATGTTGATCTTCCTTAGGCGTTGTCGGTCTCAGCCGGGGCCTCAGCGGCCGGGGCCTCGGCGGGGGCTGCTTCAGCCTCGGCCGGAGCCTCAGCCTCGTCACCCTCGAGGAGCTCGCGCTCCCACTCGGGCATGGGGTCCTCATCCTTAGCGCCACCGCCACGGGCCACCAGGCCCTCAGCGACTGCGTCGGCGATCACGCGGGTCAGGATATCGATGGAGCGGATCGCGTCGTCGTTCCCCGGGATGCCGTAGTCGACGTCGTCGGGATCACAGTTCGTGTCGAGGATCGCACAGACGGACATGTTGAGCTTGTGGGCCTCAGCGACCGCCAGGTGCTCCTTGTTCGTGTCAACGATCCAGATGGCCGAGGGAACCTTGCCCATGTCGCGGATACCGCCGAGCGTGCGCTCCAGCTTCTCCTTCTCACGACGCATCATGAGCAGTTCCTTCTTCGTGCGACCAGAGCCGGCCACGTCGTCGAAGTCAACGATCTCCAGCTCCTTGAGGCGCTGGATACGGGCGTTAACGGTGGAGAAGTTGGTCAGCATGCCGCCCAGCCAACGCTCGTTGACGTAGGGCATACCCACGCGCTCCGCCTGCTCGCGGATCGGGCGCTGGGCCTGACGCTTGGTGCCAACGAAGAGGATGTTGCCGCCGTGGGCCACGGTCTCCTTGACGAACTCGTAGGTGCGGTTGATGTCGTCAACCGTCTTACGAAGATCAATGATGTAGATGCCGTTACGATCGTTGAGGATGAAACGCTTCATCTTGGGGTTCCAGCGACGGGTCTGGTGCCCGAAGTGGACGCCGGCTTCAAGCAGCTGGCGCATGGAAACGACTGCCATGGTCGTCCTTTCTCACAGCGCGGGTGTGCCGCGCTTGGTTTTACGGTTCTTTGCCCACCACACCCTGTGGCAGGCCCTGGTGCCCCATTCCACGCTCCATCGGACCGATGCGCGGAAGGCCTTGCGGCGAGCGAGCACGCGTAGTCTGTCTTTCGACAGCCTTCCTAGTTTATCCAGGGCCCGCACAGTTCTCCAACACTAAAACTTGGCGCGCGCGGTGGCGTTGCCTACATCGCACCCGGGCCATGCCGGGCTGACATTTGGCGTCCCCGCGGGGCACAATGAATCGGATGGTCATTTCTTGCAGGGAGGTGCGGCATGGATCCTGAGGTTCTCTTCCGTATCGTGGACGTCGCGGGCGTCATCGCCTACGGGGTCATCGGCGCATCCCTTGCCCGCAAGCTCGAATACGACATCATCGGCTACCTCACCCTCGGCATCCTGACCGCGCTCGGCGGTGGCATGATCCGCGACTCCCTGCTTGGCGTGGGCTTCCCCGTGGCGCTGACCGACCCGTGGTACCTCGCCGGCGCGATCGGCGCCTCCGCCTTTGCCTACCTCGTGCCGCTGGATGGGCCGTGGGCGCGACGCGGTCTCACCCTCGCCGACGTCCTCGCTCTTGGCTGCTGGTCCGCCACCGGCGCCGCGAAGGGCATCTCCGCCGGGCTCGCCCCGATCCCCTCGATCTTCCTCGGGGTCATCACCGCCACCGCCGGCGGCGTGATGCGCGACGCGCTCGTGCGCCAGACCCCCGCTATCTTCGGCTCCAACCCCCTCTACGCCACCATCTCCATCGCCGCCGCCGGGATCATGGTGATCTTCCAGCAGCACGACATGTACGAGGTGGGGATGGGCCTAGCGATCCTCCTGTGCCTCATCTTCGGGCTCGCCGCCCGCCGCTTTAACTGGATCCTGCCCGTGCGGCAGATGAACCTGCTAGCCGATTCGCGGCGCATCCTGCGCCGCGAGCACGTGACCAACCTGCGCAAGTTTTCCCGACGCAAGGACTCCAAGTAGCGCCAACCACGCCGTGGCGCAAGCTTGCCGGTCGCTCCGACACAACTCGTGAATCTGGTGCCGCCCTGGCGGCGGTAGCGATCGTTAGCCGGTATTTTCACGAGTTTCGTCGGCCGCCCCAATCGGGACGAGTCCCTGAATTGGGAAGAGCGTGTTTCTCCACAGATTCCCTGCCGGGTGGCCCGACCACATCGGGCACATTATCGGCGTGGGGCTTTCGGCGATTTTGAGAGCCTGGTGGCATGAAGAAGTTTCTTGTTGCACTCGCTCTCGTCTCCCTCGGCGGCGTTGCCGCCCTCACCCTACCCTCAGGCCCTGCGCCTGCTGAGCTCTCGGAGAGTGTGGCGCCCTCGGCGAACTCGGCACTCTCGGCTGACTCGGTGGGCTTGGCCGGCACGGTAGACGCGGACAGCTTGGCTGGCTCGGTGGGCTTGGCCGGCTCGGCGCCCACGGTCGAGTATGCCTGGCCCTCGGGCGCCGAGGTGCCGGTGCTCCGGCCGTTTGCGCCCGGGCCAAACAACTGGGACGCTGGGCACCGGGGCGTGGACCTGGCGATCGCCGCCGGCCAACCCGTGTATGCGGCGGCGAGCGGCCGCGTCATCTACGCAGGCAAGCTCAATGACCGCGACCTAGTGTCGATCGGGCACGCCGACGGGATCCGCACCACCTATGAGCCCCTCTCCCCTGCAGTCACACGCGGGGACACGGTCACGCGCGGCCAGCTCATCGGGCACGTGACCGGCGAACACTGCGCGCCCTCCTCGTGCCTGCACTGGGGAGCCAAGCGCGCAACGAGCGACTACCTCGACCCGCTATCGCTTCTATGGGGTCCGATCATGCTCGTCGAGTAGCACGCCCACCTGCCGTGAGCGCATCAGGCGAACTTGAGGCGCGGCGGTAGATTGCGGGCGCTCCCGGGGCGGGTGCGCCCGCCGTGTACGCACCCCTTCTGTTAGGCGCGCGGGTGGGCCTGGCCGAAGGCGGCGCGCAGGCGCTCGGCGCTCACATGGGTATAGCGCTGGGTTGTGCCGAGCGAGGAGTGGCCGAGGATCTCTTGGACGTTGCGCAGGTCCGATCCGCCGTCGAGCAGGTGGGTGGCCGCCGAGTGCCGCAGGGCGTGAGGCCCGATGTGCGGCAGGTCCGCAAGGTCGGTGAGCCGGTCGAGGACCGTACGTACCATGCGCGGGTCGATCCTGCGTCCTGCCTTGCCCACGAACACCGCTGGCGTCGGCCCCTTGAGGAACTGGGGGCGTAGCGCCAGCCATTCCGACAGCGCCTCGCGGGCGGGCCTACCGAAGGGGACGATGCGCTCCTTATCTCCCTTACCCACCACCCGCAGCGTCATGTCGGGCTGGATGCTGGACACGTCGAGGCCCACGAGCTCGCTGACACGGATCCCGGAGGCGTAGAGCAGCTCGACCATCGCCCAGTCCCGCACCGTGAGCTCGCCGTCCTCCGCCGCGCGATCCGCGGCGATATCGAGCAGGCGCTTGGCCTGGGCATGACTCAGCACCTGGGGTAGCTTGTTCTCCGCCTTCGGGGAGGTGAGCCGCTGGCCCGCGTCGGAGTCGATGTGCCCGTTCTTGTACAACCACCGGGTGAAGCTACGGATCGCCGCCGAGTGGCGGGCCATCGAGGCCCTCGAGTGGCCCTCCTGCTGGAGGGAGGCAAGCCAGGAGCGCAGGTCGGCAAGCTCCACGAAGCGCAACGCTCCCGCCACGTCGTCCGAACTGGTGCCGAGGAAGTCGAGGAAGGAGCGTGCCTCGGCGGCATAGGCGGCCACGGTGTGCTCGGACAGCCCGCGCCGCACACCCAGCTCGCGCACGTAGTCGTCCAGAATCGTCTCGATGCTCATGACTTCACCTTAGTGCGCCGGTAGCGCCCGTCGCGCTCTTCCACACGCCCGGCAAGTACCAGCCGGCCGAGCGCCGCCAGGGTCTCGGGCAGGGCCATGCCCGCTGTCGCCGCGATCGACGCCGCGCCCTTACCGCGGACGAGGGGCACGGCATCGAAGGCGCGCTGCTCGCGCATGTCGAAGCCGTCGTCCACCCCGCCGGAGAAGAAGTCGGCGGCCAGTGGCTCTTGGACCCCGATTGGCCCCATGAGCTCGCGCAGGTGGCTCACACTGCCGATCGCAGTGGCGCCGTTGCGAAGCAACTCGATGCAGCCCTGGCTCTGCACGGAATCGATTGGGCCGGGGACAGCGCCGACCGGCCGGCCGATCGCGAGCGCGTGGCGCGCGGTTGACAGAGCACCGGAGCGCACGGGCGCCTCGACCACTACGGTGGCCTGGCCCAGCGCCGCGATGATGCGGTTGCGGGCCAGGAAACGGAAGCGCTGCGGGGCGGCCCCCAGCGGGGATTCGGACACGATCGCGCCGCCCGCCTCCAGGGTCTTAGCGAAGAGCGATTCGTGGGAGCGGGGGTAGACCCGGTCCGCGCCGCCCGCGCTGACAATAAGGGTGGGACGGCCGGCGATCAGGGCACCCTGGTGGGCGGCGGCATCGATGCCGAAGGCCCCGCCGGAGACCACGGTGGCCTCCTCGGAGATCTCGAAGGCGAAGTCGCGGGCCGTGCGCAGGCCGGTGGAGGTGGCCGCGCGTGAGCCGACGATCGCCACTGCCCGCGCCTCCAGCGCCGTTGGATTACCCTTGACCCACAGTAGGAGCGGCGCGTCGGCGCCCAGGTCGTTCAGTTGGCTCGGCCACCGCGAGTCCTCCGGCCCGATCACGCTCACCCCGGTCATCTCCAGCGCCCGCATGTGGAACGGCTCTTGGTGGGCAAGCCGGTGGCGCCAGCGCTCGATCTGCGCGCGCATGCCCGGCTCGAACTCCCCGTCGCGGATAGCCTCGAGTGCCCCGGCCGGGCCGAGGTTCTCGATGAGGGTATGGGCGATGGGGTCAGCTCCCTCGGTCATGCGCGACCATTCGATGCGCGCCTGCAAATCGTTCACGAGTCCATCCTTCCGCTCAACATGAAGGCCGCCGCCACGTCGTCGTCGGTGGGCCTGCCGTGCCCGGCGAGGTCGGCAATCGACCAGGCGAGGCGCAAAATCCTGTCATACCCGCGCAGCGAGAGCAGGCCCGAGGCCAGGCCCTTGTCGATCCGGGCCAGTGTCACGCCCTGGAGCGGGGTGTTGCGCCGCAGCCAGGAGCCGGGCACGTCGGCGTTACGCTCGAGTTCGAGGCCGGCCAGGCGGAAGGCCTGCCGCTCCCGGGCCTCGGCCACGGCGCTCTTCAGCTGCGCGCTCGAGGCGCTTCCGCCCCGGCGCAGGTCTGCCTTCGACGGGCGACGCAGGGTAACGTGGATGTCGATACGGTCGCGCACCGGGCCGCCTAGCGAGGCCTCATACAGCCGGATGTCGCGCGAAGTGCACGTGCACGCCGAGCCCGGGTCGAGCCTGCGCCCGCACCTGCAGGGGTTGGCCGCCGCAATGAGCTGGAAGCGTGCCGGGAAGCGCACGCTCGCCTTCGCCCGCGCCACGTCAATCCACCCCTCCTCGAGCGGCTGGCGCAGGGACTGGATCGCTCGCGGGGCAAACTCGGGAAACTCGTCCATGAAGAGCACGCCGCGGTGCGCGGCTGTGATCGCACCCGGCCGCGGCATCCGCGATCCCCCGCCCACCAAAGCCACCGTGGTGGCCGTGTGGTGGGGCGCGGCGAAAGGCGGATGGACGGGCAGGGACGTGACCCGCTCGCCCGTGAGGGAGGCGATCGCCGCCACCTCCAGCGCGTCAGCCTGGCTGAGGTCCGGGAGGATGCCGGGCATGCGGCGGGCGAGCATCGACTTACCCACCCCGGGCGGGCCGACCATGAGCATGTGATGCCCGCCCGCGGCCGCCACCTGGAGGGCGAGGATCGCCTCCTCCTGCCCGCATACGTCAGCCACGTCCGCCATCGCCTCCGGCACGTCAAGCACCTCGGCACTGAGCTGGGTTGGGGGCGGGGCGACGACACCGGGCACCCCGCACATCTCGGCCACCTGGGCCAGGTGGTGCACGCCGATGACCTCCAGCCCGTCCACGAGCATCGCCTCGTCCTGGTTGGCCTGGGGCACGATCGCCACCTGCGCGTCCTTAGCCGCGAGCAGGGCGGGCAGGACCCCGCGCACCGGCCGCACCGAGCCGTCCAGGCCGAGTTCGCCCATGACAACCGCCTCGCGCCCGAAACCGAACCCGATCGAGCCGAGGATCGCCACCGCGATCGACAGGTCAAAGCCGGTACCCGATTTCATGACGTCGGCCGGCGATAGGTTGACCGTGAGGCGCCGATTGGGCCACGTGATCCCGATGGCGTGAAAGCCGGCCCGCAGGCGTTCGCGCGCCTCATTGACCGCCGCGTCGGGAAGCCCCACGATGTGGAAGCTCGGCAACCCGTTGAGCTGGACGGCCTCCACGAGGATTGGCACCGCCTGCACGCCCACCACCGACAGGGTGTTGGCCCGCCCCACCGTTCCTGCGATCGCTTTCATGACTCCACCCCCTTGAGGTGGGTCAGCTCATGCCTATCGCCGGCCAGATCCACCGTCACCACGTCCACGCCAATCTGCGTGCCGAACGAGCGGTGGTCAAGGAGCCACTGCAACAGCAGCCCTTTGATCCGATTGACCTTGAGCGCGGTCACCGCCTCTGCGGGCGTGCCCGCCCGGTGAGTACGCCGTGTCTTGACCTCAACCGCCACGATCGCGTTACGTTGCGGGTCGAAGCCCACGATGTCGATCTCGCCCCCGCGCGTACGCCAGTTGCGGGCGAGGATCGTCCAGCCCTGTTGCGTCAGATATGTTGCCGCGAGGTTCTCGCCCCACGCGCCTAATTCATTGTTCGTCATAGGACGATTTCAGCAGGAATCGCCGGCGCCTGATTTCGCAAAAGCCCCAAATGTGGGTAAAGCTCCCGCAAGGGAAAATGTGGATAATGTTTTTTCGCGAAATAACGCTATTCGAAGTCGAGCCCGCGCGAGAGATCGGGCTTGTTCAGCTCCTCCACGTTGACGTCCTTAAAGGTTACGATCCGCGCGCCGCGGATGAACCTCGAGGGGCGGAAGATGTCCCACACCCACGCGTCCGTGAGCGTCACCTCGAAAAAGACGTCACCGGCGGCCGAGGCGCGAACCTTGACATCGACGTCGTTGGCCAAATAGAAGCGCCGCTCGGTCTCCACCACAAACTGGAACAGGCTCGCCACGTCCCGGTACTCGCGGTAGAGCGCGAGTTCGGCGTCCGCTTCGTAGTTCTCCAGTTCGCTCATCGTCCCTGCTCCAATCCAGGTAGTTTCCAGCTCGTTCGGTGGTGCTCGCTCGCGCCGAGCGCTCCCAGGCCCGCGATGTGGGCCGGCGAGGAGTATCCCTTGTTTCGCTCCCAATCGTAGCCCGGATACTGCGCGCCGAGCCGGGTCATGATCTTATCGCGCTCCACCTTCGCGAGCACGCTCGCCGCGGCCACCACCGCGCAGCGCGCGTCGCCCTTGACCTCCATGTGCACAGGATAGGGCGGAAGTTGCGGCCCGATCGGCAACTCCGACGGCGACCACCAGTCGTGCGTGCCGTCCAAGATCACCGCCGAAATCGGCAGATCCAGCTGGGCGAGCGCCTCCCCGGCGGCATACCGCAGCGCGCCGATGATCCCCCACTGGTTGACGACGTCGGCGCCCGCGTGCCCCACCGCCGCGGCTTCCACCCACTCACGGACCTGGCCCACTGCGCGGGTCCGCGCTATCGGCGTCATGAGCTTCGAATCGCGCAGTCCCGCGGGGAAGTCATCGGGAGTACCCAGGGAGACGACCGCGATGCCCACCGTGGCCGGCCCGGCGAGCGCCCCGCGCCCCACCTCGTCAACCCCCGCCACGTAGCGACCGCCGCGCTCGCTCACCTCGCGCAACAGGGCGAGCTCGACCTCGCGATCAGGGACTATCAACGCCTGCGAACACCTCTCTGGCCGAGGGGATCTTACCCATCCGGTCGAGCGGATACATGGTCAGCCACGCTCGCCCCTCGATGTTCGAGATCGGCACGAAACCAAAGCCGGTGGCTTGCTGGTGGTAGCGCGAATCCTTCGAGCGGTCGCGGTTATCGCCCATGAGCCACACGTGCCCATCAGGAACCACCACGTCGAACTCCGTGTCCGACGGCGAGGATCCGGGCTTGATGTACGTCTCCGTAATCGGCTCGCCGTTGACCGTGATGAGGCCGTCATGACAGCACTCCACGTGATCGCCGGGCAGGCCAATGATGCGCTTGACCAGATGGTCGCCCACGTTCTGTGGGACCACGCCCACGAGTTCGCCCACACTGATGAGCACCTTCTGCACCCCAGAATAGTGCGGCTTCGCCGAGTCGGACAGCCAGTTGCCCGGGTCCACGAACACGACCACGTCACCCCGGTGGAGGTCTTCCTCCGAGTCCGCCAGCTTGTTGACCAGGATCCGATCCCCCGGAATAAGCGTGTTCTCCATCGACTCAGACGGGATGGCGAAGGCCTGCGCGAAGAAGGTCTTGATGATGACCGAGATGAGGAGAGCTACCGCGATGATCGTGGCAAATTCGAGCACGGTGGATCCCAGGCGCTTCTTGGCGCCCACTTCGCCCTTCTCGCTCCGACTCGGTTCAGCACGGTGCTCGGGCGGGTACGACGGCGGCATCGCGTCCGCCTGGTCAAGTTCCTCCATCGCGCTCCTCCTACTGACCACTACACTACGTCACCGGCCGGGCACGTTCGCCGCCGAGCCGGGGTGTCTCCACGTGACTTCGCCGACAGCGTTCGGGCTGTGGATAAAAAAGAAGCACCCTCGCGGGTGCTTCCAGCTTGCGACACCCTTAGGCGTCTGCACGCATCTCGCGGATCTTCGCGGCCTTGCCGTGACGATCGCGCAGGTAGTACAGCTTGGCGCGGCGAACGCGGCCACGGCTGACCACCTCGATTGAGTCAACGTTCGGGGAGTGCAGCGGGAAGCGACGCTCCACGCCAACACCGAAGGACACCTTGCGGACCGTGAAGGTCGCACCAATGCCGTTGCCGCCCTTGCGGTCGATGACAACGCCCTGGAAGACCTGGATACGGTGACGCTGGCCTTCCACAACCTTCACGTTGACCTTGACCGTGTCACCCGCGCGGAAGTCGGGGCGCTCGGTCAGCGATGCTTCGTTAATCTTGTCGATAATGTTCATTATCTTCTCAACCACCCTGCGCGCAGGTCAGAGTGCTTTCCGGGCTTTCGCCCGTTCGTCGGAAAGAACTTGCAGCCGGATCGTGCCCCCTGCGGCAGGCCGCGAATCCCATACAAGCCCTACAATTGTGGCACACGCGCCCGGATCGCCAAAGTGACATCCTTGTTGATCTGCTCACCCACAACGAATTCGCGCGCGCCCACAACCCTGAAGCCGGCCCGCTTGTAGGCCCGGATGGCACGTTTGTTGGCGGTGTTCGTCCCTAGCCAGACGTACGGCTCGCCACCCTCGGCCCGCCGCGCCACCTCGGCCAGGGCCTCGCGCATGAGGATGTCGAACACGCCCGTGCCGCGCCACGGCGTATCGACGTAGAGCTTGGACAGGTACACGAGCTCGCCCTCACGCGGGGTGTCCTCCAGCACGACGTCGACCGGCGCCCCCGCCTCGATCGCCTCGGCCTGGTCCTGTGCGCTCGCCGGGAAGAAGGCCATCGCGTAGCCGGCGAGCTTGCCACCCACGCGGGCCACGAGCACGAGGTAGCGCGGGTCGGCGACGTAGTTCGCGAACCGCTCCGAGCTCAGGTTTTCGGCCACGAAGGCCGCGATGTCGGCGTCGGCCATGCCGGGCGGGCAGGCGTGCGGGAAGAGCCGGCCGGCAAGGGCAGCGACCTCTCCCGCCTCCACCGGCCCAGCCTCGTTCACGACTACGCGCTGCAGGCCCTCCCCGACCACCCAGCCGAGCCGGGTCAAGGTCGCGCGATCCCTCTTGCCCAAGCCAGCCACGTCGAGCACGGCGATCATGTCCGGGCGCCGGGCGGCCGTGCGCTCGAGGGCGCGGTCGCGCCGCCAGCGAGCCACCTTCCCGTGGTCGCCGGAGGTGAGGACCTCGGGCACGTCCAGGCCGCGGAAGGAGGTGGGCCGGGTGTAGACCGGGTACTCGAGCAGGCCGGCCACCCCGTGCGATTCCTCGCGCAGCGACTCGGGGTTGCCCACCATCCCCGGCACGAGCCGCGAGACGGCCTCGACCAACGCAATCGCGGCCACCTCTCCCCCGTTGAGTACGTAGTCGCCGAGCGAATACTCGACCACCTCCATGCCCGCCGCACGGTAATGTTCGGCCACCCGGGCGTCGATCCCCTCGTACCGTCCGCACGCGATGACGATTTGGTCAGCCTCCGCCAGCTCCCAGCACGCCTGCTGCGTGAGCATCGCGCCCGAGGGCGTCGGGATCGCAAGTACGGCACGGCCGGGGCCCACGACGTCGTCGATCGCCTTGCCCCACACGTCCGGCTTCATCACCATGCCGGCGCCCCCGCCGAACGGCGAATCGTCCACGGTGCGGTGGACGTCGGCGGTCCAGGTGCGCAAGTCGTGTGCGGCGATATCGATAAGGCCGCGGCTGCGCGCCTTGCCGACAAGCGACAGGTCGAGCACGGAGAAGAACTCGGGGAAGACCGAGATGATGTCAAAGCGCACGCCTACCGCCCCTCGGTCTCCTCGGAGATCACGAGCTCGTCGGGCGAGAAGAGCCCGGGAGGGGCGTCGATGATCACGCAGTTATCCTCGAGGTCCACCTCGGTGACGATCTCCTTGACGAAGGGCACCCGGGTGATGATCCCGTCCGGCTCGCGCACCACCAGCAGGTCCTGAGCGGGCATCGGCTCGAGCCCGACCACGATGCCGAGCTCGTAGCCCTCCGGGTCGAGCACCTCCAGGCCCTTGAGCTCGTGCGGGAACCAGGCATCTTCTTCCGCCTCGTCCTCATCCGACTCGATGACCAGCTTCACCCCGCGCAGCGACTCGGCGCCCGTGCGGTCGGCGTACTCGGCGAAGCGCACGTACTGGGTGCCCTTGTATTCGCGCCGCGCTGTGATCGTCACCGGGCCCATGTCGGCCGGGTCGGTCTCCAGCGTGGTGCCCACGGCGAGCCGCCGCTCCGGATCGTCCGTGCGCACGTCCAACTTCACGTCACCCTTGAGGCCGTTCGCGGCACCAATGATCGCCACCGTCAACTGCATGACTCCCCCTTTTTCTCTTCCTTCAATCTTGCCTGGATAGCAAAGGACCCGCCACACCTGGCGGGTCCTTCACGGAAGTTATCACAGATCGGTTTCGATCACGTCAACGCGTACCGGGCCCTGCGTTGCAAGCGCGCCGATCACGGAGCGCAACGCCTTGGCCGTGCGGCCGTTGCGGCCGATCACACGCCCGAGGTCCTCGGGATTGACTCGGACTTCGAGGAGCTCACCGCGGCGGTTGTTGCGCGAGGTGACCTCGACGTCGTCCGGATTGTCCACGATTCCGCGAACGAGGTGTTCCAAGGCGTCAGCAAGCATTACGCTTCCTCAGCCTCTGCCGGAGCCACGTCAGCCTCGGCCTCAGCCTGTGCAGCCTCCGCTGCGGCGGCCGCCTCGGCCTCCTCGCGAGCCTTCGCCTTGTCGGCGCGGCGCTTCTCGGCCTCGGCCTGGACGGCCTTGGTGGCCTCCTCGCGCTGCGCGGCGATGTCCACAACCTCGGCGGTCTTCAGGGTGGAGCCACCCTCGAGACCCTTGGCTGCCTGCCAATCACCCGTGATCTTCAGCTGAGCCAGCACCGGCTCCGACGGCTGGGCGCCGACCGAGATCCAGTAACGAGCACGCTCCGAGTTGATGTCGATCACCGACGGCTCGGTGTTCGGGTTGTAGTAACCGATCTCCTCAATGACGCGGCCGTCACGCTTCTTGCGAGAATCGACGACGACGACGCGGTAGTGGGCCTCACGGATCTTGCCCATACGCTTCAAACGAATCTTGACTGCCACTTTAGCGGTCACTCCTAGTTCATGTTTGGTGGGTTCCAACCGGAAACGTGGGAAATCATGCGTCTGGTTTTTACCCGGACTGAGACGCCGCCAGGGTGAGAGGGACCCGGTGATGCCTGAGTACAACGAACCATGATGCCAGACTTTGCCCACTTTTTGCACTCCCTGCTCGCTTTCCGCTCGGTGGTAGTGGTCACGTGCCGGGTTTTCAGGAGCCCTAAACACGGCGTTTCATTGTAGCGAAGTGTGCGAAAGGTCCCTCAACTGTTAGTTCCCATCGCCGCTGGCAGGAACGACAATGGAGTCATGACCCAAGACACCCGCCACAGGGAGAACCTCGCGCCGTACGCGTGGCTCTCGATCGGCGTCGCTATCGTGACCATCGCGCTCAAAGCGGGAGCCTACCTCGCCACCGGCTCTGTCTCCCTCCTGTCGGACGCGATGGAGTCAGTGGTCAACCTCGTCGCGGCGGTCATCGCCCTCATTTCGCTCATGCTGGCCGCCAAGCCCGCCAGCTCGCGCTACACCTTCGGGCGCTCGAAGGCCGAGTACTTCTCCACCGCCATCGAGGGCGCCATGATCTTCGGCGCGGCCGCGCTCATCATCTTCGCCGCGATCATGCGCCTCGCTCACTCCAAGCCCGTGGAGAGCCTCGGGATTGGCCTGGTCATCTCCGCCATCGCCGCCCTCATCAACGGCGCCGCCGGCATGTACCTCATTCGCGTGGGCCGTAAGAAGCGCTCGATCACGCTCGAGGCCGATGGGCGCCACCTGCTCACCGACCTCATCACCTCCGCCGGCGTCATCGTCGGCCTTCTCCTCGTCCTGGCAACCGGCTGGTCCATCCTCGATCCCCTCATCGCGATCGCCGTCGCCATCAACATCGTGTGGACGGGCCTCTCGCTCCTGCGCACCTCGCTCTCCGGCCTCATGGACGTCACACTTCCCGACGACGAAAACGCGGCCATCGTCGAGGTCCTGCGAAGCTTCAGCCAGCCGGGCTCGATCAGCTTCCACGGTCTGCAGACCCGCCAGTCCGGCCGCGAGCGCTTCATCAACGTCGACCTCCAGGTGCCGGGGCTGTGGACGGTCAAGCAGGGCCACGACCTCGCGATGGAGGTCGAGCGCGCGATCCAGGCCCGGCTCGACAACACCGACATCGTCATCCACGTCGAACCGATCGAGGACGAGGCCTCGTATGAGGATATCCCCGAGGGCTTCATCCCGCTCGGCGACGAGTACTGGTCCTAGCCCGCCGACCTGACGGGCCGGCGCGGCCTAGATGACGCGCACCCCTGAGGCGAACACGGCCAGCGGCTCGCGTAGCGTCTCGATGTTGACTTCCGGGTCTTCCCGGTACACGACGACGTCGGCCGGCTCCCCTTCCGCCCACACGTCGAAGCCGATCTTGGCTCGCCCATCAAAGGTGGCGGCCGCCATGACGAGGTCGGCCGGCATCCCGTCCTCGACCGCGTCGATGAGTTCGTCGACCAGGTTGACCTCCGCCACGTTCTCCGCCGTGTCGGAGCCCATGAGGAAGTGCGTGTCTGTCTCGACCATGAGGGCCAGGTGCTCGCGGCGCCTCGCGTCCATCCCCAGCATGCGTTCCACGTAGGTGGGGAACTTCGCGCCTTTGGCCGCGAACTCGGGGAAGCGGCGGATCTGGTGAACCGTGGGGGTGATGAGGATCCCCCGCGCGGCGGCCTCCAGCAGGTGGTCACGGGTCATACCCGTGCCGTGCTCGATCCCGTCCACGCCCGCCTCCAGCAGGTCATCCACCGTCTCGGTGGCGAAGGTGTGGGCGGTGACCTTGCCCCCGGCGTCGTGAACGGCGGCCACAGCGTCGATCAGCGCCCTGCACGGCCACAGCGGCGTGGTGTCGCCGACCTCGCGGTCGATCCAGTCGCCTACGATCTTGATCCAACCATCCCCGCGCTCGAACTGGCGCACGGCCTCGGCGGGGAGGCCTGCGGGTTCGACGTCGACAGCGAGGTGGCGTTCGTAACGCTTGAAGCGCGCAATGTGCTGGCCCGAATGCATGACGCGGGCCAGCCCCGGCTCCCACGCGACCTTCGCATCGTGCTGGCCCCCGGCGTCGCGAACAGTGGTGATCCCGTGCCGGGCCAGCACCTGCAGGCGACGGCGCATCTCAGCCACCGGGAGCGGCTCGGGCGTGCGGCGCATGCCGGGGTGGGTGTGGACGTCGAGGAGGCCAGGGTAAGCGAAGCCCGCAATCTCCTCTCCCCCACCGGAGCGCGGGGGCGAAAAGGCGAGGCGGCCGCCGTCGATCCAGGCTTGGCTCGCGTCGGTCCCACGGAGGGTACCGCGAAGATGAACGGTCATGATTCCTCCCCGCCTACTTGAGGAAGCGCGCCAGCTCCTCCATGTCGACCTCGGGCTTGGCCTGCGGGCCGCCGAACGCGCTGCCCTTCTTCGCCTCGGCCTCACGCTGGGCGGCGAGTTCCTGCTGGCGGCGCTTGGCCGGGTTGCCCGAGCGGCCCTTCTTCGAACCGGAGGTGTTGCGCTTCTTCTTGTTCTGCCGCTTCGTGTAGCCACCGCCCATGCCCGGCATGTTCGGCATGCCCGGGATGTTCGGCATCCCGCCGCGCGACATGCTGGTCATGACCTTCTTCGCCTGCTCGAAGCGGTCCACGAGCTGGTTGACTTCCGTGACCGTGGTGCCCGAGCCGTTGGCGATGCGCAGGCGACGCGAGCCGTTGAGGATGCGGGTGTCGGCGCGCTCGGCCGGGGTCATCGACTTGATGATCGCCTCCTGGCGGTCGATCTCCCGCTCGTCGAACTCCTCGAGCGCCTCGCGGTACTGGCCCATGCCGGGCAACATGCCCATGAGCTTCTTCATCGAGCCCATCTTGCGGATCTGGTTGAGCTGCTCGAGGAAGTCGTCAAGCGTGAAGTCGCCGCCGGCCATCTTCGAGGCCAGGTCCTCGGCCTGCTGCTCGCTCCACGTGCGCTCGGCCTGTTCGATGAGGGTGAGCAGGTCACCCATGTCAAGGATGCGGGAGGCCATACGGTCCGGGTGGAAGCGTTCGAAGGCGTCCAGCTTCTCGCCCGTGGAGGCGAACAGGACCGGCTGGCCGGTCACCCCGCGCACGGACAGCGCGGCGCCGCCGCGGGCGTCGCCGTCGAGCTTGGAAAGGACCACACCGGTGAAGCCCACCCCGTCACGGAAGGCGAGGGAGGTATTGACCGCGTCCTGGCCGACCATCGCGTCCAGCACGAACAGGATCTCATCAGGGTTGACGGCATCACGGATGTCGCGCGCCTGGGCCATCATCTCTTCGTCCACACCGAGGCGGCCGGCCGTGTCGACCACCACCACGTCGAACGTATTTTCCTTCGCGTAACGAACCGAGTTGCGGGCCACCTCGACCGGGTCGCCGATGCCGTTGCCCGGCTCGGGGGCGAAGACGTGGACACCGGCCTGCTCGCCGACCACCTGGAGCTGGTTGACGGCGTTGGGGCGCTGCAGGTCCGAGGCCACGAGGAGCGGGCGGTGGCCGTTCTCGCGCAGCCAGCGGCCGAGCTTGCCGGCCAGGGTGGTCTTGCCCGCACCCTGGAGGCCGGCGAGCATGATGACCGTGGGCGGCTTGGGGGCCCAGTTCAGCTCGCGGGTTTGACCGCCGAGCACCTCGATGAGCTCCTCGTTGACGATCTTGACCACCTGCTGGGCGGGGTTGAGCGCCTGGCTCGCCACCGCACCCACCGCCTTCTCACGGACCGCGGCGGTGAACTGCCGCACGACGGGCAGGGCCACGTCCGCATCCAGCAGCGCGCGGCGAATGTCGCCGATGACCGCTTCGACGTCCTTCTCCGACAGGCGCCCTGCCTTGCGCAGGTTGCGAAGCGAACCGGTGATCCGATCAGAAAGCGAATTAAACATGCAGACCTCAAACGAACTAATAGAACGAGCAAAAGTCTACCCCAAGCGCGCCGCCGGCCAGGTGGCGCGCTTGGGGCAGGAGATTAGGCGAGGAGGGAATCGACGAAATCCTCCGGGTTGAAGGGTGCCAGATCGTCGGCGCCCTCCCCCAGACCGACGAACTTCACCGGCACGCCAAGCTCGCGCTGGACCGAGACCACGATCCCACCCTTGGCTGTGCCGTCCAGCTTGGTGAGCACGATGCCGGTGATCCCGGCGACCTCCGCGAACACCTTCGCCTGTGTCATGCCGTTCTGGCCCGTTGTCGCGTCCAGCACCAACAGCACCTCGCGTAGCGGGGCGCCCTTTTCCATGACGCGTCGGATCTTGCCCAGCTCGTCCATGAGGCCCGCCTTGTTCTGCAGGCGGCCGGCGGTGTCGACGATCACGACGTCGGCCCCGGACTCGCGCCCGACCTTGACGGCCTCGAAGGCCACCGACGCCGGGTCTGCACCCTCACGGTCGGATCGCACGACGTCGACGCCAACGCGCTCACCCCACGTGGCAAGCTGGTCGGCGGCAGCCGCGCGGAACGTGTCAGCAGCGCCGAGCACCACGCTCTTGCCGTCGGCCACGAGGAGGCGGGCCAGCTTGCCGGTGGTGGTCGTCTTGCCCGTGCCGTTGACCCCGACCATGAGGATCGAAGCCGGGTGGCGGGCGTCGTCGGCGACGACGGGCTCAAGGTTAAGGGAACGGTCCATGTCCGGGCCGACGAGCGCGAGCAACTCCTCGCGCAGGATCACGCGCACCTCCTCCACGTCGGTGGTACCGCGCACCTTGGTCTGCGTGCGCAGGGTGTCCATGAGCTCGGTGGTGGCGTCCAGGCCGAGGTCGGCCATGAGGAGCGTGTCCTCGAACTCCTCCCAGTCCGCCTCGGACAGGTCGCCGCGCGACAGGATCGACAGGAGCGCGCGCCCGAGCGCGCCCGAGGCGGCAAGGCGCCCGCGCAGGCGCTCCATGCGCGAGCCCACCGATTCAGGAACCTCGACGGCCGGGACCTCGACCTCGGGGACCGCGGGCTCCGCAGGGACCTCGGGCTCGGCCGGCCCAGGTTCGGCCGGAACCTGCGGCGCTACCGGCGCCTCGACGTCGGGCTCAGCCTCGGCCAGCGCCTGCTGCTCGAGCTCGGGGCGCTGCTCCCAGGGCAGCTCCTTCGACGAAGACCTGCGCTGGCGCACAACCAGCGCCGTGCCAAGGGCGAGAATAGCAAGAATGCCAAGGATAAGAATGATGATCTGTTGAGTATCCACGGCTCTAGTCTCGCCTACATCGGGCGATATTCCAAAGAGTGACTCGCTCGGCGGACCGCGCCACCAGGCCCATTGAAAAACCTTGGACGGTTCCGGCGCGATGTCCCCATATAAAGAAGATCTCGCCGAAACCGTCCAAAATACTTTACTCGCCGCGCGGCATGAGGTCGATCGCGGCGCCGGTGAAGATCCGAACCCCGGCCGGTAACACCTTTTCCTCCACGCAGAACTTACGGTTATGCGCGCCGGCGGGCGAAGCGGTGAGCATGCGGATGAAGGTGGCCTTGCCGCCGTTGGCCTGGACCCGATCCATCATGAAGGCGTAGTCCTCCGATCCGGAGGCCTCCATCCAGTTCGGCTGGTGCGCCTTCAGGCCCAGCTCCGCTGCGACGGCGTCGATGCGCTCCATGAGCTCGCGGTCGGAATCGAGCGAGATCGACTCCCCCATCCGCACGATCTCATACTCGAGCTCGTACATCGCGGCCGCCGCCTTGATCACCGCCCTGGCCCGCTTTTCCATGTACTCGTTGGTCTCGGTGGTATCGCCCCGCACCTCAATCTCCAGGTGCGCCTTGTCGGCGATGATGTTGCGCCCACCGTCGATGATCACCTTGCCCACGTTGACCCGGCTGGGCCCGTGCGAGTGGCGGGAGATCGCGTACAGGTTGAGGATCGCGGTAGCCACGGCCGGCACCACGTTGCGCCCCTCCTCGGGCGCGCCCGAGGCGTGAGCCGAGCGGCCGAAGAAGTTCACGTCCATCTTCGTGGTCGCGAGCGCGCCGCCCGCTCCGGAGCAGATGTCCCCGTCCTGGGACTTCTCATCCACGTGCTGGGCGAGCATGAAGTCGACGTCGTCAAGGTGGCCCTTGGCCACGATCGACTTCGCCCCTCGCACGCCCTCCTCCGCGGGCTGGAAGATGATCTTTAGCGTGCCGGACCACGAATCCTTCATCTCGGCCAGTAGCTTGGCGGTGCCCAGACCGATGGTGATGTGGGCGTCGTGGCCGCAGGCATGCATAGTGCCCTCATGCTCGGAGCGGAAGCCCTTGGCGGCCGGCTCGAAATCGTCGTCGTCGGCCTCGTGGATGGGCAGGGCGTCGATGTCGAAACGCATGCCGACCGTGGGCCCCTCCCCGTTGCGCATGATCGCCACCGCGCCCGTGAACTGGTCCTTGATCCTCTCCAGCCACGCGGGGGCGGCGCCCTCGTCGAGCGCGCGCTGGAAGGCCGCGGCGTCGGCGTCGGGACCGGGCAGGCCCATGCGCTCGTCGGCCTCGCACACGTCGGGGCCGTAGAGCACCTCGTAGCCCCAATCGGTGAGGCGCTCCAGGATGATCACGGTGGTGCGGTACTCCTGGAAGCCAAGCTCGGGGTAGCGGTGGAAGTCACGGCGCCACTCCACAAGCTCGTCGGTCATCTGGGCGGCGGCGTCGTTGATGCGACGCGCAATATCGTCGGTGATAGCGGTCATGATGTCCTTATTTCCGTTATGCCCGATGTTATCGGAGCCTCCTTCGGGCGTGATCACCGACGACGACGCACGGCGCCCGGGATCCGACGCGCACCGCGATACAGCGCCCTGCCGAGCCGAGCAGAGCCTCGCGCACCCTGCTTGGCCACCTGTGCCACCGTGCCAGCACCCGCCGAGCACGCCGCCCACACCTTCTGCGCGCGCGTGGACTGGGCCGGCGCCTTGTGGGAAGCGCGCTCCGAGTAGTCCTGCTTGACGTCCCCGGCAGCCTCGAGCGCCTTGATGACGGCAAGCTCGGTGGCGTCAAGGACTTTACGCGGGGCCGAGGAGCCGAACGCGCGGGAGAACTTTTCCTCAATGCCGTCCGGGGAGTAGTAGGGATCGCGCTGATCGCCGCCGAAGGTGGCAAACATATCCGACAGGTGTGTGTCCTTCATGTGAACCACGAACCTGTCCCCGTCCAACTCATTCGAGCGCCACGCCCTGACCGATTCCTCGACCCATTCGCGCCCTTCGGCGGTCTTGCGTCCGCGCGCTAAATAGTAGGCGCCGCCGCCGACGGTCCCCACAACAGCTGCACTCATCAGAATGGTCATCACCCTTTAGTTCTAGACCAGCCCCACCCAAATAGCACGCTTCGCCGTGGGCGTTTCCATCACAATTGGGTCACGGTCCCTGCTGGCAGCCGGGACCAGGGTCCGTACCTGCCCGCCGCCCGTGCGTCGTTAGCTTCCGGCGAGGTCCTTGACCCGCTGGGAGATGACGCTGGTAACGCCGTCTTCGCGCATGGCCACACCGTAAAGAGCGTCGGCGATCTCCATGGTGCGCTTTTGGTGGGTGATGATGAGCAGCTGCGAGTTGTCCTGCAGCTCCTCGAACAGCCCAAGGAGGCGGGAGAGATTCGTGTCGTCGAGCGCGGCCTCCACCTCGTCCATGACGTAGAACGGCGAGGGACGCGCCTTGAAGATCGCGATGAGGAACGCCACGGCCGTCAGCGAGCGCTCCCCACCCGACAGGAGCGAGAGCCGCTTGACCCGCTTGCCCGGCGGGCGGGCCTCGATGTCGACGCCGGTAGCAAGCACATCGTCGGGGTCGGTGAGCACCAGCTGTCCCTTCCCGCCCGGGAAGAGGCTGGCGAAGGTCGTCTCGAATTCGCGGGCCACGTCCGAAAGCGCGCTGGTCATCACCTCGTTCACGCGCTGGTCGATGTCGCGCACGATCCCCAGCAGGTCCGCCCGCGACTGGCGCAGGTCCTCAAGCTGCTCAGTGAGGTAGCGCTGGCGTTCCTCGAGCGCGGCGTGCTCTTCGAGGGCGAGGGGGTTGATCTTGCCCAGGCGTGCCAGGTCGCGTTCGGCCTTGATCAGGCGTTTTTCCTGTTCCTCGCGCACGAACGGCTGCTCCGGCTTCGGCTTCTCGCCCTCCGCCTGCGGCAAGGTGATCATGAGGTGGGGGCCGAACTCGGCCACGAGCGTGTCAGCTGACATGCCCAGGTCATCGATCGCCTTCGCCGCGAGCTGCTCGTACTTGAGGCGCTGTTCGGCGAGCGCGAGTTCGTGGCGGTGGCCCAGGTCGTCGAGTTCGCGCTGTTCCTGGCGCAGCCGCTCGAGGCTAGTGCGTGCCGCGGAGAGTTCGCCCTCGCGTGTGGCGCGCATGCCCTCGGCCTCCTCGCGCTCAGCGCTGAGGGCCGCAAGGTATTCTTGCGCGACGACGAGCGCGGCCGTGGCGTCCTTCGCCACCTGTTCCGCCACCCCGGCCGCCTCCTGGCGCCGGGCTGCCGCGCGCTCCTCCTGGGCGATGCGGGCCTCGACCGAGCGGGCCTGCGCCTGGAGCGCCTCCGACTTGCCGGCGATCGCGCGCAGGCGCTCCTCGCGGGTGCGGAGCCTCAGCCGGGCCTCCGTCTCGTCCGAACGCGCCGCCACGGTGAGCTTGTGTGCCGCGTCCCGCTCGGCTGACAGCTCGGCCGCGTGCTTGGCCAGGTCCTCCGGGGCGTCCTCGAGCTGGCCCTGCTGCTCACGCAGGTCGGCAAGTTCGTCGATGTGCCGTTCAAGATCGTGGTCAATCCGGCGCACACGTTCCTCGTTACGCTCGATCTCCTGGTGAGCAGCCGACAGCGATTGGCGCAGCACCCCGAGCTGGGCGCTGACAGCCGCCAGGTGCGAATCGCGGGCGCCGAGCTGGGCGGCGATCTGGTCAAAGTCCTCATCGGCGACCGCGGCGGCTGCGTGAGCGCGGGCCAGCTCCTCCTCGGCCCGCGCGAGGGCCTCGGTGGCGGCGGTGGTCTGGGCCCGGGCGTCGTCGTAAGCAGCCTGGCGCGCGAGGATCGCGGCCGCCTGCACCTGCCCGCCCCAGGCGTGGGTGCCGGACAGGACGTCGCCAGCCATGGTCGCCACCGCCGGCGCGCCGGCGTCGAGGAGCTGTTTGGCGGCGGCGAGGTCGACCGCGAGCACCGTGCCGGTCACTAGCGCGCGCAGAGCCACGGCCGAGCCGCCCTCTCCCTCCACGACGTCGGAGGCCAGCCGCGCCTGGTCGGCGGCAAGATTAGTCTGTGCGAGCGCCGCGCGGGCGGCGTCGTCGCGATCGGATCGCGCACCGGACTCGATGAGGAGCTCGAGGTGGCCGGCGTCGGCCTCGCGGGCGGCCCGCAGGGCGTCGACGGCGGCGTCGACGTCGCGCACGATCGCCCCCGTTGCAACGCCCGACAGCGCGGCCTCGGCGGCGGCCTCCCAGCCTCCGGCGATCTTCACCGCATCCCGCACCAGGCCCACCACGCCCGTGCGGTGCTCGTCCAAGAGCCAGGCGGTGGCGTCCTCGGGGGCGAGCGAGAGTTCGAGGGTGTCGGCCTTCGTGCGCCACTCCACCACCGAGGACTGCGCGGCGGCCACGGCCTGACGGGCCTCCTCGACCGCATCATGCGCACCCTGGCGCACGCGCGCCGCCTCTTCGTGGGCGATAGAGAGCGTGTCGTCGCCGTCGGTGTGAGCCACCGCCTGCTCCTCAAGCTCGATGACCTGCTGCTCGGCGGCATCCGCGCGCTTGCCGGCCTCCGCCATCGCGGCGGCCACGCGCTCCTTTTCAGCGGCAAGCGACTCGATGCGCGAACTCGCCGTGGCAATCTTGCCATTCAACCGGGCTGCCAGCTCGCGGCGATCGGCCACAGAGCGGTTGACGGTGGCAAGCTCCTGGTCCAGCTCACGCTCGCGCAATTCGGCGCCCTCCCGCCGAGAGATTACCTCACGCAGCGCGTCCTCGGCAGCGCGGACCTCCTTACCCAGGCTCTCCTCCTCGACCCGGGCCTCCTCCGCCCGCTGCCAGATACGCTCCGGGGCCTCCCCGCGATGCGCCGACGGGCCGGTCTGAAGCAGGGAACGCTCGCGCTCGGTGGCAAGGTTCGCCAGCCCGCGGAAGCGCTCCACGAGCGAGCCGAGCCGCTGCCAGTTCTCCGTCAGCGCCGCGATCTGCGGGCTGGCCGCATCCGCCGCCGCCTGGAGCTCGGACACCTCGTTCGCCGCCCTCGCCACGCGCGCGGCCAACTCGGCCGCGGATTCCTGGAGCTTCTTCTCATTCACCGACTGAGCCTGCAGGCGCGCCTGGGCCTGGGCGACGTCGTCGGCAAGAATGCGAGCCCGCGCGTCGAACGCCTCAGCCTGGATGACCTGGGCGCGCCGGGCCGTGGCCGCCTGGCGGGCGAGCGGGCCGAGCTGGCGGCGCAACTCCCCGGCAAGGTCCTCAATGCGCGTGAGATTGCCCTGCATCGACTCTAGCTTCCGCAGCGCCTTTTCCTTCCGGCGCCGATGCTTGAGCACGCCGGCGGCCTCCTCGATGAAACCGCGGCGGTCCTCAGGCGTGGCCGTCAGCACCTCGTCAAGCTTGCCCTGCCCGATGATGACGTGCATCTCCTTGCCCATGCCCGTGTCCGACAGCAGCTCCTGGATATCGAGCAAGCGGCAGGCCGTGCCGTTGATCGCATACTCCGAACCACCCGTGCGGAACAGGGTGCGCGAGATCGTGACCTCGGAAAACTCAATGGGCAACGCGCCGTCGGTGTTGTCGATCGTGAGCGTGACCTCGGCGCGGCCCAGCGCGGGGCGCTTCGCGGTTCCAGCGAAGATCACGTCGGCCATGTTCCCGCCGCGCAGATTCTTCGCACCCTGCTCGCCCATCACCCACGCGAGCGCATCCACCACATTCGACTTACCCGACCCATTCGGGCCCACCACACAGTTAATACCCGGCTCGAAGCTCATGGTGGTGGTCGTGGCGAAAGACTTAAAGCCACGCAAGGTCAAGGTTTTCAGGTGCACGCGCCCAGTTTATCGTGGACGAGCAAATTTTCAGCTATCCGCGCTCCACGTGATCCCGCCGTCGATGGATACGGCGCGCTCGCGGCTCCCATCCGTGCGCATGAACGTCACCTCGATCCGGCCCGCGGCTACCTCGACGTCCTCTACCGCGCCCGTCGATGGCAACTCCGCAACATAGACCCACTCCTGACCCATACGCTCGACGAAGACGTTGCGGTTAGCGGGGCCGGCCTTGTCCACGACGACGACCGCGTGCTCGGGGTCGACATCGAAGGCCTCCACCTCCCCCACGTCCCACCTGGCCGCCACGGTCGGCAGGGACCAAGGCTCAGGCGACGGTGAGGCGGTGGCCTCCGGGGTGGCCTCGACCTCCGGCACGGTGACAAGCTCGGATTCGGGGATTGGCCGGCGGCGCATGGTGAAAGGCGAGAGGGACTCGTACTCGCCGACGTCGCTCTGCCAGCCCTCCCGGCAGTCCGCCGGATCGAAACACCAGCTGTCGAGGTAAGCGAAGGTGAGCATCGAAGGTGCGATGCCCAGCCATGTGATCCCCGCAAGGGGCAGGGCGAACACCCAGGCTAACATCGCCAGCCCGATCCCCCACGTCCGCCACCTCCAGGCGGCCAGCGCGCCCAGGCACGCGAGCAGCGGGGCCGCCCCGATGACCACGACGATCTTCAGCGGATCCGTGATCCACCAGCCGAGGCGGACGGAGTCCCATTCGCGGCCCGGCAGGGTGATGGCGAGCCACAGAGCGGTGGCGCAGGAAACCCACACCGCCAGCGCAATGAGCGTCACGTGGGTGAACACATGCCATCCGCGCGGCTCGGGTTCACCCTCAGCCGGGATATGGTCAGCCGTATCCACCGTCAACAACCCTCCAGGGGCCGCCATCATTACGCACAAGGATCTCCTTGTAATCCGTATACGTATCGTCGCCGTTCAGCCCCATCTCGGGAGCCTTGTCATTCGTGATGAAGTCGACTGTGAGCACGATGGCCTCATCTCCGTCGTACTGGCTCGCCCAATAATCGGAGTCGAGCTCGCCCGTGTACGTCACCGACCCGAAATCCTCCAGCACCTCTGACAACGCCGTCCAGTGATCAACGACGACGTCCGCCGCCTCGCGCACCTCGTCCTCCGAGTAAGTGGCCGAGGGCGCAAGGTTATACGTGACCTCACTCATCGGGTCGCTGGAGCACCCGCCCAGGAGGGCGAGTCCAGCGACCAAAGCGAACGCGCTACGAGACCTAGTCGAACCAGACGGAGATCTCATGGGCGGCCGACTCCGCACCGTCAGAGGAATGGATGAGGTTGCGGATCTCGCCGTCGCCCCAATCACGCCCGAGGTCGCCACGGATCGTGCCGGGCGCGGCCGCAGTCGGCTCGGTGGCACCGGACAGGGAGCGGACGCCCTCGATCACACGATCGCCCTCAATGACGGCCGCGACGATGGGGCCGGACTTCATGTAGGCGGTCATGCCCGCGTAGAAAGACTTTTCCGTGTGCTCGTGGTAGTGGCGGGCCAGCAGATCATCAGTGGCGGTGAGCATGCGCATCCGCACGATGCGGTAGCCCTTCGCTTCGATACGGCGCAGGATCTCGCCAGTGAGACCACGCTCCACGCCGTCAGGCTTGACAAGGATCAGTGTTTGTTCAGTCATGCTCCTATGATAGTCGCGCCCTCACCATTGCGTGCGAAAAACGGGGCTAGGACAGCAAAAGTGCGCGGCACAGGGCATCGTGCGCCCGGCGTAAACTCTCGGAATTCTTCATCGCATTGTCGATGTCCCACACCTGAGAGAACTCACCATATACCGACTCGAATTCCGGGCCAGGCCGATGGCCGTCTCTCACCAGGCGCTGTTTCATCGTCTTCGTTCCGAAACGAGCGACGGCCCTTAAAAGCTCCTTCTTGGGGCGCACACTTCGCTGCGCATTGCGCACCTCATTAGTCGGCACTCTAAAGAAAGAAGCGGCGCCCTCATGGTCGGCCAGCATCCACTCCTCGATCATGGGGTCGGCGATTCTGAGGAGAAAGCTGCTTGGGCAGGAACCACCGAGCAAAGCCTGCCGAAGATCAACCGGGCACTTTCCGTCCGAGTCACGTACGACCAACCAAACGCCCCGTCTGGTACCGACGCCGCTTCACAGTACGCACTGATCTTCTTGTCAAGATTTGCAACGCCATTTTGAATGAAATCGCCACACACCTCCGCTCCCACATACTCCACAAGACGCGCAAGGAAGGCAAGGTCACTCCTCCCCTCACACACAAGGTAGACACGCGCGGCCATCACTGCATCGCTTGGACAAGACCGGTACCGATGCGAGGGTTGATGAGATTGGAGATGGCCTCGGACTTCAGCACTCCGGTATCGACGAAATCTGACTCCGGCGAACACTCCGATAGCAGACTAGCCTGCGTGTTCTCGTCTCCGCGCGTGAGTACCAAGATCTCCTCGCTGGCAACGCCCTCATCGTCGAGCAGGTCGGGCGAGTGAGAGGTCATGACCACCTGCATGTCCTTGCCACGCTGGACGGAGGCGATCATCGACGGGAGTTGCTGAATGATCTCACGGTTAAGCGAGATCTCGGGCTCCTCCAGCAGCAAGATCCCCTCGGATCGAGGCTGGGAAAGCACTGCCCAGAGTAGTGCGATGAGCCGCAACGTGCCGTCGGAAAACTCAGTTTCGAGCTGGTTCGCCGGATTCTTTCGCCAGTTCTTGAAGGCCGCGACCAGGTGTGGGTGCCCGGCCTTGTCGATCTCCAGCTTCAGCGATTCAAAGTTCGGCACCGCCGTCTGAAGCGCCGCTTGGATGCGCTTCAGGCGAGCCAGCCGAGTGCGCTCCTGCGTGGCGTTGATCTCCGCAATGAGCCCGTTCCCCACGGCGTCACTCGATGTCCGGGTGGGACTGGAGTGACGAATGCTCTGCGGGGAGGGATGCGAGTAGCGAATCCCTTCGAAGAACCTCGCCACGTCCCGGAACTTCGTGTTGCTCGCGATCTGCTCCAGGTGGGTCTGAGTGAGCAGGACCGGATCGGCGTTGTCGGCCGCGTTGGGGCGCGAAAGGATAGTCTCGCCCGCTCGCGTCACCACTTCCTTCGCAACGGTCGGCCGGCGCAGGCCCGAGGACTCCCGGCTGATCGCAAGATTGTAGGTCCATTCCTCGCCGCCGTCATCCATGACCACGAGGATTTCAACGTGCCCGTTATTGAAGTTGCGCGCGTTGAGATTGCGGATCGTACTCAAACCGCCACGGTTCTCAATCGCGGAGCTCAGGCCGCCCTGGGGGCTTGCGATGTCACGCAGGAAGCGGAAGACATCCAGGAGGTTTGACTTGCCGGTGGCGTTCGCACCGACGATAATGAGGCGCTGCCCCAGGCGGAAGTCAATCTCGTGGAAATTCCTCCAGTTCTTGACCTGCAGTTTCGTCAGGCGCATTTTCCCTCCCAGGGCCGTCCGTTTCCTCCCATCGTATACGGACGGCCGGCGCATTCCTAGGAGCCATCCACCTTCGGCCGGCCCATGACCGCGCGCGCATTGGCGGCCAGCACGATCGATCCCATGACCACCACGTGCGGGGTGGTGAGCTCCTCGACGTCGGCGCTTTCGGCCACGTCGGCGGCGTACACGATCGCCGTGTCCAGGTTCGGTTCCACGGCCACGCGGTCCTCGCCGAAGACCTCGCGCGCAAGCTCGGCGGTCTCGTCGATCGGCATCGCCCGCTCCGAATCCAGCGCGGTCACCACCACCGAGGAGAAGTGCGGCTCAGCAACCGACAGGATGCCCTCCACGTCCTTGTCCGCCATCGCGGCGAACACGAGGACGCGCGTGCCGGGGAAGTTCTCCTCGAGCGCCCCCACTGTCGCCTCCACGCCAGCGGGGTTGTGTGCGGCGTCGACCAGCACGAGCGGCGACTTGCGCACCACCTCCATGCGCCCCGGCGAGTGCGTGGCCATGAGCGCGTGCTCCACCACGTCCCCGCTCCACGCTCCCCCGCCGAACAGGGCCTCGGCCGCCGCGATCGCCATGGCCGCGTTGCTGGCCTGGTAGTCGCCAAACATTGCGAGCGGCACGTCCTCATACACACCGGCCGGAGTGCGAACCGTGATGATCTGCCCGCCCACCGCGCTCTCCCGGTCAAGCACCTGCAGGTTCTGGCCGTACTGGACGTACTCGGCGCGATTGGCCCGGACGGCGTCGTGAACGAGGTCAAGTACCTCGGGGTCCTGGCGGGCGCTGATGAGGGTGGCGCCCGGCTTGAGGATGCCAAGCTTCTCAGTGGCGATGTCGGTCAGTTCGTAGCCGAGCCATTTTTCGTGGTCGCGGGCGACCGTCATGAGCACGGCCACCTCCGCGTCGATGACGTTCGTGGCGTCCCACTTGCCACCCATGCCCACCTCGACGACGGCGACGTCGACCGGCGCGTCCGCGAACGCGGCATATGCCATCACCGTGAACACCTCGAAGAACGACATCCGCGGGCCGCCCTCAGCGGCGGACTTCTCATCCACCCACGCCACGAACGGGGCCACGTCCTCCCACGCCTGAATGAAAGCGGCGGGCGAAATGGCCTGGCCGTCGATGCTGATGCGCTCACGCACCGAGTTCAGGTGCGGGGAGGTGAAGCGGCCCGTGCGAAGCCCGCGCTCGCGCAGGAGCGACTCGATCATGCGGGCCGTGGACGTCTTGCCGTTCGTGCCGGTGATGTGGACCGCGCGGAAGGACCGCTGCGGGTTACCCATCATGTCCAGGCAGTCGGCCACGCGCTGGATCGAAGGCTGTACCTTGTGCTCCGGGGCGCGGGCCACGATCTGGGCGTAGATCTCCGCGACCTGGCGCTCCAGCTCTACCTGGTCGGCCAGCTGCTCGGTGGGGTCGGGTGCGGGGGCGGCCACGACGTCGTCGAGCACGGACGGGTCCGGGCCCACCACCAGCCGCGAGCGCAGGACAGCCTCGAGGTCGGCGTCGAGCTCGTCGCCCGCCTCCTGACCGGTCAGCGGGTCCGGGCCCTCGTCGAAACGCGATTCGCTCATAGCTTCTCCACGTTCACATCGATGGTGTCGGCGCCGCCGGACACGCTCGCCTCGAGGGCCAGGGTCTCGGCGGTGATCATGTCGAGGTTGGCCTCGACCGCGGCCACCCGCTCATCAGGAACGCGCAGGGTGAGGCGGATGCGGTCAGCCACGTGCAAGCCGTCGGCCTTGCGCTGGTCCTGGACCGCGCGCACGACGTCGCGCGCGTAGCCCTCCGCCTCCAGATCCGGATCAAGCACCGTGTCGAGCACGACGAACGCGCCCGAATCCAGCACCTCGGCCACCGAGCCCTCGGCCGCCTCCACGGCCGTGGTCGCCTCAAACTGGCCGGGCTCGAGCACAATGACCGGGTCGATGAGCATGCGGGCGCGGTCACCCTCCAGCTCCCACGCGCCCTCGCGCGCCGCCTTGAACAGGGCAGACGTGTGACGACGCACGGCGGGTTCCAGCTCGCGCGGCAGCACCGTCAGCTCCTTGCGCACCTCCAGCCCGGACTCCTCCGCCGTCTGGATCTTGACCTCCTTGACGTTGACCTCGGAGGCGATGAGCGAGGCGAACGGGGCCAGGTCCAGGCCGGTGACCACGGTCAGGGAGCGCAGCGGCTGGCGCACGCGCAGCGAGTGGGCCTTGCGTAGCGAGTGGGCGTGCGAGACGACGTCGCGCACCTCGTCCATGACCTTCACCAGATCCGCATCGACGACGTGCTCGGGCCACGTGGGCCAGTCGGTCATGTGGACCGAACGCCCGCCCGTCAGCCCGCGCCAAATCTCCTCCGCCACCAGCGGCAGGAGTGGGGCCGAGACCCGCATGAGAGTCTCAAGCGCGGTGTAGAGCGTATCGAAGGCGCCCTCGTCCTCGTTCCAGAAGCGGTCGCGGGACGTGCGCACGTACCAATTCGTCAGCAGGTCAATGAACCCGCGCACCTCCTGCGTTGCCGCCGGGATGTCCAGCCCGTCGAGGTCGGTCTTGACGGCGTCGGCCAGCAGCTTCGTACGCGAAAGGAGGTAGCGGTCCATGACGTCCAGGCTCGCGAGCGCCTCGGCGTCGTCGACGTCGATCGGCGACGCCACGTAGCCCTCGCCCTTGTTGCACGTGCCCGCGTAGAGAGCGAAGAAGTACCACGTGTTCCACAGCGGGAGGATGACGTGGCGCATCGCCTCACGGATGCTCTCCTCGTTGACCACCAGGTTGCCGCCGCGCAGCACCGGGGAGCTCATGAGCATCCAGCGCACGGCGTCCGAACCGTACTGGTCGTACATCTCCATCGGGTCCGGGTAGTTGCGTAGCGACTTGGAGGCCTTGCGCCCGTCGTTGCCCAGCACGATGCCGTGCGAGATGCAGGAGGTGAAGGCCGGGCGGTCGAACAGGGCCGTAGACAGCACATGCATGACGTAGAACCAGCCGCGGGTCTGGCCGATGTATTCGACGATGAAGTCGCCCGGGAAGTGGGACTCGAACCAGTCCTGATTTTCGAACGGGTAATGTTTCTGGGCATACGGCATCGAACCCGAATCGAACCAGACGTCGAGGATGTCCGGGATGCGGCGCATCGTGGACTTGCCCGTCGGGTCGTCCGGGTTGGGGCGGGTCAGCTCGTCAATGTAGGGCCGGTGCAGGTTCGGCTCCCCGTCCGGGCCCACCGGCAGGCGGTCAAAGTCGGCTTCGAGCTCGGCGAATGATCCGTAGACGTCGATGCGCGGGTAGGCCGGATCATCCGACTTCCACACCGGGATCGGGGTGCCCCAGTAGCGGTTGCGGGAGATCGACCAGTCGCGGGCGCCGGCCAGCCAGTTGCCGAAGATTCCGTCCTTGATGTGCTCCGGCTGCCACGTGATCTGCTGGTTGAGCTCCACCATGCGGTCGCGAAACTGGGTGACGGCAACGAACCAGGAGGTCACGGGCTTGTAGATGAGGGGCTTGCGGCAGCGCCAGCAGTGCGGGTAGGAGTGCACGTAGGACTGCTCGCGCACCAGCACCGAGCGGCGCTCGGCCGGGATGCGCTCCTGGGAGCCCGTGCCGTCGCGCAGGTCATTCATGATCGGGCGGTTGGCCTCGAACACATTGACCCCGGCGTAGTCCGTGATGTTGGGGAAGAACTTGCCCGCCGTGTCTACGGTCTCGATCACCTTGATGTCCGCCTCAGCGAGCACGAACATGTCGTCCTCACCGTAGGGGGCGATGTGAACCAGGCCCGTACCGTCCTCAGTGGAGACGTACTCAGCGGTGCGGATCTGCCAGGCGTTCGGGCCCGGCTTCTCATCCTCGCGCGTGTAGTAGTCGAAGATCGGGTAGTACTTCTTGCCCTGCAGGTCGGAGCCCTTGTACTCGGCCACCACCTGCGGATCCTCGCCCAGCTCCTTGGCATAGGCTCGAAGGCGCGCCTTTGCCAGCAGCACGTCCTGGCCAGCCAGCGGGCCATCCGCGGGACGCACGGTCACGTAGTCGATCTGCGGGCCCACCGCGATCGCCAGGTTGGACGGGAGGGTCCACGGCGTCGTCGTCCAAATGAGGGCCAGCTCGCCCGACTCGAGGCGCAAGCCCACCGTCACCGTCTGATCCTGGCGGTCCTGGTAGACGTCGTCGTCCATCTTCAGCTCATGGTTCGACAGCGGGGTCTGGTCATTCCAGCAGTACGGCAGCACGCGGTAACCCTCGTAGACCAAGCCCTTGTCCCACAGCGTCTTAAACGACCAGATCACCGACTCCATGAACGTGGGGTCGAGCGTCTTGTAACCGTTGTCGAAGTCCACCCAGCGCGCCTGGCGGGTGACGTACTCCTTCCACTCCTTGGTGTAGGTCAGCACCGAGGTGCGGCAGGCGTCATTGAACTTCTCGATGCCCATCGTCTCGATCTCGGACTTGTCCTCGATCCCGAGCACCTTCTCCGCCTCCAGTTCGGCGGGTAGCCCGTGGGTGTCCCAGCCGAACTCGCGGTCCACGCGCTTACCCTGCTGGGTCTGGTAGCGGGCGATGACGTCCTTGACGTAGCCCGTGAGGAGGTGGCCATAGTGCGGCAGGCCGTTGGCGAACGGCGGGCCATCATAGAAGACGAATTCGTCCCCCGTACGCTGATCGATCGAGGCCTGGAACGTGTCATCCTTCTCCCAGTAGGCGAGGATGTCTTCCTCAAGCTGCGGGAAATTCGGGGAGGCCACGGCGTCGCCGTCGCGATGCAGGGGGTACTTTCGGCTGGTCATTTCTCTCCTCACGTGGGCCGCGTCCGCCGACGCGCCCCAGTTCTTCTGGAAGTTATCGGCGAGGGCGACTTGCGCCGCGGTACCACCTCGCTTGCGTAGCCACGCTACGCCGCTTATTGGAGACGATGACGGGTCCACCCGTCCGGTTCTACTGAGCCACTCGGCCAGCTGCGCCAATCGGGCAGCTTAGCCAGCGGCCGTTCTTCCGGAAGCTCCCCGGTGATAGCCGGATCAAAGCCACGACCAATAATATCCGCGAGCCCCCGCAGGGCGCCATGTCACGCTTGAGGGGCGGACGTGATCTTGGCCGCGTTCGGGCGGTGCGGCCGACGACGGCGACAACTGCCCTACGAGCGCGCGACCACCGTATTCGAGGCCTGCGCGAGTGGGCGGATGATCATGGAATCGACGTTGACGTGCGCCGGGAGGCTGACCGACCAGCGAATCGCCTCAGCCACATCCTCCGCGGTCAACGGCTTGTCCACGCCCTCGTACACCTTGTCGGCGGCGGCCTGGTCGCCGTGGTAGCGATTGAGGGAGAACTCCTCGGTGTGGACCATGCCGGGCGCGATCTCGATGATCCGGACCGGCTTGCCCACCAGCTCCAGACGCAAGGTAGCCGGGATCATGCGCTCGGCGTGCTTGGCGGCGGTGTACCCCGCGCCGCCCGGGTAGGTGCCGTGCGCGGCGGTGGAGGTGATGTACAGCAGGGTGCCGCCGTTTTCCTTCATGTGGGGCAGCACCAGCTGGGTGACCTTGAGGCTCGCCAGCACGTTGAGCTCGTACATGCGCTGCCACTCGTCGAGATTGCCCTCGGCCACCGGATCGGTGCCGAGCGCTCCCCCAGCATTGTTGATAAGCACGTCCACCGGGCCGTGGGCGGCCAGGTAGCGCCCGATCACGTCCACGCCGTCGGCCAGCAGGTCCGCCACCAGGTACTCGCAGCCGGTCTCCTCGGCCAGGGTGCGCAGCCGGTCCTCGCGGCGCGCGGTAGCAATGACACGCACCCCGTCCTTGGCGAACGCGCGCACGGCCGCGGCTCCAATTCCCGACGAGGCTCCCGTCACCAGCGCTGTTGTCATGTGAGCTCCTTCCCTCACCTCCAGCCTACCGCGCATGGGTGCCTCGCCGGCTGGCAGTTGGAGTTGGCTCGGCCGGCCTCGACTCACCTACCCCGCAAGCTGCCCGATCTGGTCCGCGAGCTCGGCGAACGAGGTGTAGAAGCCGCCGAGCCGGTTGCCCAGCATGAAGAGGGCCAGCACCGGCAGCACGGTTGCGCCGGTGTAGAGCACGGCGTCGAGCACCCTGGCCCGGCGCCGCGGCCGCTCACTCCGGTTCAGCCGCCACAGGAGGTAGACGAGGCACGCGAGCCCCACCGCGATCACCACGGCCAGCAGTTTGAGACTGGTGAGCCCAAAGGGCGTTCCGGGTCCCCACACAGCATTCTCCTTACTTTGTTCCGTGCTGAACGCTTGCCAGCCAGGCCACGACGTCGGGAAACTCGGTCACCCACACGGCCCAGCCGTGCCCGCCGCGTGTGAGGGCGTGGTGGTAGATCTTGGACGGGTCGGGCGCGGCGTCGACCACGGCTTGGGCGTCCTCGGCGGTACCGGGATCCTCGGTGGAGGAGACGAACATGAGGTTGCCCTGCCGGGGCACGTCCTTGATGAGTTCGGACAAGCGCTGGCTGTCGACCACCCCGAGCGTGGTGGGGAAGGAATCCGGCAGCGGGCGATCGATCCCGTGCAGCCACACGGCGCTCCCATACACCTCCGGGTGAAGGATCCCCATCCTCGCGGCGCAATACGCACCCATCGACGGCCCGACCACGCTCCAGCCGTTCGCGTCGTCGGTGACATTGAAGTTGGCCCGGATCGCGGCGGGCAGGTCCCTTGCGTACCATGTCTCCGCCTTGTCCCCGCCGGCGACGTCCGCGCAGGTAGCGACCCTGCCCCCGAAATTCATATCCGAGGTGATGAGGAGAGTGGGCGCGATCTCGCCGGCGTCAATGGCCCGCTGCAGTTCTTCGGGGGCGCCGATCGCGGGCGCGATGGCCGAGGCATTGCCGGGCGTGCCGGGCAGGAGGAGCATGACGTTGTATTTTACGCCGGGCTCCGGGTAGCCGCGCGGCACCCAGGCGCGCATCTCAGCGGTGACCGCCGATTCGGGGCCCGTCATCTCCGCGGCGACCATCCCCGGGTCGGAGGAATCCTGCCAGGACAGCACGTAGCGCGGGTCGGTCGTGGGTTCGGTGGCGCTCGGCTCGGGCGCCACGGGCTCTACCTTGCCCTTGGCGGACTGGCCGCTGACGAACCCCGCTACCTCCGACACGTTGCGGAAGAAGCCGAACTGGTAGTTGATGGCGGCAGCGAACGTGACAAGGACGCACAGTTGCACGACGACGACCGTGGCCGCCCGCCCAACCGCGCGAACCGCGCCGGTTCCGGGGCGGGAGATGAGGGCGAAACCAAGCCCACCAAGGATGATGGCGAGGGCGGCGATACCGAGCACAACCCAGCCGTTGAGAAGATTCATAACATACAGATTAATCCCGCCGATTCTCACCGGTGTCAACCCGTAGGTCGGTGCCCTGCCGGCGACGGCTATCCGTAGTAATCTGCGAGGGAGGAACGGGAGGTTTTTATGCTCGGATTTATTGGAACTGGCAACATGGGCGGGGCGATTTTGCGCGGGGTGCTCACCGCCGGCGTCGTCGAAGCAGAAAATGTGATTTTCACCCGCGCGAACGCGAAGGCGGGGCGCGCTCAGGCCGCCGAGACCGGGGCGTGTTTCGCTGCCACTGCGCGCGAGGTCTACGAGGGCGCCGACACGGTGATCCTCGCCGTCAAGCCCCACATGGTCCCCGGCGTCCTGGCCGAGCTGGGCGAGCCCGCGGGCAAGGTCATTGTGTCGGTGGCCGCGGGCCTGAGCCTGGACACGCTCGCCGCCCACGCCCCGGCCGGCTCCCCCATCGTCCGCGTGATGCCGAATGTTAACAGCCAGATCGGTGCCGGGATGAGCGCGCTGTGTGCGGGCGAGGGCGTGAGCGAGGCCCAGCTAGCCCAGGTCGAGAAGATCTTCGCCGCCGTGGGCCTCACCGTCCGCATCGCCGAGAAGGACTTCGCCGCGTTCTCCGCCATCGCCGGGTGCTCGCCGGCCTGGACGTACACCTACATCGACGCCCTCGCCCGCGGCGCTCTCGCGGCGGGCATGCGCCTGGATGAGGCGCGGCGGATCGCGGCCCAGGCGGTGCTCGGCTCGGCGCACCTCGTGCTCGACCAGCTCGGCACGCACACGCCCTCCGAGTTGCGCGACCAGGTCACCTCCCCGGGCGGCACCACGATCGCGGGCCTGATCGCCATGGAGGCCTCGGGCTTTACCCCGGCCGTCATTGACGCCGTCAACGCCGCCATCGCCCGCGACCGCGAGCTCGGCCAGGCCTAGCGCCCCGGACTTTTCCGGCTAGTCCTCCCACGTCAGCACGTCGGCCACCCCGCGCACGACGACGACCGGGCAGTCCGGCGCGATCATCACCCCTGCGGCCGCGGCCACGGCGTCGATGACTGCCTCCCCACCTTGTCGCTTCGCGTCGATGCCGGCGGCGGCGAGGGCGATATCGAGCACGCCCCTGCCCGGCTCGCAGCTCCTGCCCGAGCCGGAGATGATGACGCCCGGGCGCCCACCGAAGCGCGCGGCGAGCCCGCGACGGATCTGGCCCGCCTCGCGCTTGACGTCGACCGGCGCCTTGAGCCCGAGCTGATCGGGGATGCCGGCGCGGGTGCGGAAGCCGTCGGGATCCTCGCCCGCCCGGTGCCAGCGTCCCTGGGCTTTGGCCACGATCTTGCCGGCGATCACCACGATGTCGTCCCCGCGCAGGCCAACGGAGGCATCAGGCCACGTCAGCGCCGCCAGGTGGGGCGCGATGACGGCGGCGACGTCGTCGCCGCTGGTGAGAGTCGGGATACCGGGCACGGCCACGGCCTGCAGTGAAGTCATGCCCGAACTATAGCGTTCCCGCCGCCTAACCTCACACCGCCGAACGTGACCGGGCCTTGTCGATCGTGAAAGAATGTGGACATGACTGAAACACTGCGCACATCCGCCCACGTGCCGGCCAAGGCGAGCTTGGACGGCCTCGAAAGCCGTTGGGGCAAGGCCTGGGACGAGGAGGGCACGTACTCCTTTGACACGGAGACCACCCGGGAGGCGGTCTACTCGATCGACACCCCGCCGCCCACGGTATCGGGCTCGCTGCACGTGGGTCACGTCTTTTCTTACACGCACACGGACGTGCTCGCCCGCTACAAGCGCATGCGCGGCATGAACGTGTTCTACCCGATGGGCTGGGACGACAACGGCCTGCCCACCGAGCGCCGCGTACAGAACTATTACGGCGTGCGTTGCGATCCGTCGTTGCCGTACGAGGAGGGCTTCGTGCCCCCGCACGACGGCGGGGACGGCAAGTCGATCAAGTACGCGGACCAGAAGCCGATCTCGCGGCGCAACTTCATTGAGCTGTGCTGGAAGCTGACCGAGGATGACGAGAAGCAGTTCGAGGCGCTGTGGCGTTACCTGGGCCTGTCGGTGGATTGGAAGCAGAACTACCAGACGATCGGCATGAAGGCCCAGAAGGTGGCGCAGGCCGCCTTCATCCGCAACGTCCAGCGCGGGGAGGCCTACCAGGCGCAGGCACCGGGCCTGTGGGACGTCACGTTCCAAACCGCGGTGGCCCAGGCAGAGCTGGAGGCGCGCGAGTACCCTGGCGCCTACCATTCGTTGCAGTTCCATACGCCGGACGGGGACGTGACGATCGAGACCACCCGCCCCGAGCTGTTGCCCGCGTGCGTGGCCATCATCGCCCATCCCGACGACGAGCGCTACCAGCACTTGTTTGGCAAGACGGCGACCACCCCGGTTTTCGGTGTGGAGGTGCCGATCCTGCCCCACCCGATGGCGGAGATTGACAAGGGTTCGGGCATCGTCATGTGCTGTACGTTCGGCGACCTGACCGACGTGCAGTGGTGGCGCGAGCTGGGCCTGCCGATGCGCACGGTGCTCGGCAAGGACGGGCGGCTCGTGCGCGAGACCCCGGGGTGGATCACCACGGGCCAGGGCCGCGAGGTCTTCGCGGCGATGGCGGGCGCCACCACATTCACCGCCCGCAAAGTTTTGGTGGAGAAGCTTGCCGAGACGGGCGAGATGATCGGCGAGCCCAAGCCCACCACCCGCATGACGAACTTCTTCGAGAAGGGCGACAAACCGCTAGAGATTGTCCCCTCCCGCCAGTGGTATATCCGCAACGGCGGCCGGTCCTACGAGGATGCGAACGGCAAGGAGCTGCGCGAGAACCTGCTCGAGCGCGGCGAGCAGCTGCACTTCCACCCCGACTTCATGAAGGTGCGCTACAACAACTGGGTGGAGGGCCTCAACACCGACTGGCTAATTTCCCGCCAACGTTTCTTCGGCGTGCCGCTTCCCGTGTGGTACCGGGTAAGCGAGGCGGGCGACGTCGACTATGATTCGGTTCTGCTTCCCACCGAGGACATGCTCCCGGTCGACCCGTCGTCGGACACTCCCCCAGGATTCGACGAGTCCCAGCGCGGGGAGCCGGGCGGCTTCGTGGGCGAGGTGGACATCATGGACACGTGGGCCACCTCCTCGATGTCGCCGCAAGTGGCGGGCGGCTGGCTGACGGACGAGAAGCTGTTTAGCCAGGTCTACCCGATGGACCTGCGCCCGCAGGGCCAGGACATCATCCGCACGTGGCTGTTTTCCACGGTGGTGCGCGCCCACCTTGAGTTCGGCGGCCTGCCGTGGAAGCACGCGGCGATCTCGGGCTGGATCCTCGATCCGGACCGGAAGAAGATGTCGAAGTCGAAGGGCAATGTGGTCACCCCGATGGGCCTACTGGAGTCGCACGGCTCGGACGCGGTGCGCTACTGGGCGGCCTCCGCCCGCCTCGGCACCGACGCGGCGTTCGACGAGCAGCAGATGAAGATCGGCCGCCGCCTGGCAATGAAGGTCCTCAATGCCTCGAAGTTCGCGCTTGGCATGGGCGGCGAGGGCACCGTTGACCTCGACCTTTCCGCCGTCATCGAGCCGCTCGACCGCGCGATGCTGGCGATGGTTTCCGGCGTCGTCGAGCGGGCCACCGCCGCGCTCGAGTCCTACGACCACACGCGGGCCCTGGAGCTGACCGAGACCTGCTTCTGGACGTTCTGCGATGACTACCTGGAGCTCGTGAAGGATCGCGCCTACGATCGCGACGGCGCCTACGCGGATGCCGAGCAGGCCAACCGGGTGCGTTCGGCGCGTGTGGCGCTCAATTTGACGGTCGACACGTTCCTGCGCCTGCTGGCCCCGGTACTGCCCTACGCCACGGAAGAGGTGTGGTCCTGGTACCGCGAGGGTTCTGTCCATCGCGCCTCCTGGCCCACACCCGAGGCGCTCGCGGCCGAGGGCAATCCGGAGCTCGTAGGCCTGGCAGGTTCCGCGCTCGCCGCGCTGCGCAAGGTTAAGTCCGAGCAGAAGGTTTCCCAGCGCACGGCATTCGCCGCCGTCACGCTCCAGATCCCTGCGGGCACGGCCGAGTCGGTGGAACTGGTGCGCGCCGAGCTGGTCGCAGCCGCGCATGTGAAAGGCGATCTGACCATCATCGAGGCCGACGTGGCTGAACCGGAGGTGACCTCCTTCGAATTTGTCGCCTAACACGACCCTAGTGGCGGATATCATGGCTGGGTAAGCCTGATATCCGTCACTTTGTATTTCGGTTACGGTACCGTAGCTTTAGCGTCAAGACGAAGGAGATTCGGTGAGCGAATACATCGAAGAAGAGGGCGTGTCGTTCGTCCCCGGTAAGATGGAAGTCACGGACCAGATGACCGTGCCCGCGCTGATTCGGCGTCGTGCACTGGAGATGCCGAAGAAGACGGCCTTCTACCGCAAGTCCACGATGGGCAACCAGTGGATCGGGGTGGCCTGGTCGCAGTTCTACGACGAGATTCGGGCCCTTGCGCGCGGCTTCATCGCCCTCGGCCTGAAGCCCGGCGATCGCGTGGCAATCATGTCGCACACCTCCGACCAGTGGTCCCTGTTTGATTTGGCGATCCAGTTCGCGGGCGGCTACGCCGTGCCGATCTACGAAACCTCCGTGCTCGACCAGGCCGAGTGGATCATTAACGACGCCGGCTGCCGGTTCGCCGTCGTCGAGAACCAGGCGATGGAGACCATGATGAGCCCGCTGCTGGGCGGGGACATACTGGAGAAGATCTTTGTCATGGCCGACGACGCCCAGGGCCGCATCTCCGCACTGGGCTCTCTTCACGACGACGACGAGATCGACCGCCGCATCGACACACAGGCGGCCGATGATGTGTGGACGATCATTTACACGTCGGGCACCACGGGCCGGCCGAAGGGTGTGGTGCTCACCCACCGCAACCTTCTGCACGTGGTCATCAACGGCCCGGTGGACGAGGGCCTAATGGACATCGTGGCCCGCAAGGGTTCCCGCACCCTCCTCTTCCTTCCGATGGCGCACGTCTTCGCCCGCTTCATCAACGTGCTCGCGCTCTACGCGGGCACCGAGATCGGCTACAGCCCGGACACGCGCAACCTGGTGGCGGACATGCAGTCTTTCAAGCCCACCTACGTGCTCGCCGTGCCGCGCGTCTTTGAAAAGATCTACAACGCAGCAGACGCGAAGGCGGGCAAGGGCGTCAAGCTTAAGATGTTCCGCACCGCGGCGAAGGTAGCAATCGCCTACGCCCGTGCACTCGAGACCCCGGACGGCCCGTCGGCCCAGCTCAAGGCCCAGCAGCGTTTCTTCGACAAGCTCGTCTACTCCAAGCTGCGCGAGATCATGGGCGGTAAGGTCAAGTACGCGATCTCCGGCGGCGCCCCGCTCGGCAACCGGCTGGCGGCCTTCTTCACGGGCGCCGGCATCCAGGTGCTCGAGGGCTACGGGCTGTCCGAAACGGCCGCCCCCACCACGGTCAACCGCGTGAACAAGTCCCGCCTCGGTTCAGTGGGCCCGGCCTACCCGGGCTGCTACGTTAAGGCGGCAGAAGACGGGGAGATCCTCGTCAAGGGCGACCACATCTTCAAGAGCTACCACAACAACCCTGAGGCCACCGCCGCGGCCTTCACGGAGGACGGCTGGTTCCGCACGGGCGACATCGGGCGCGTGGACGAGGAAGAGTTCGTGTGGGTGACCGGGCGCAAGAAGGAGCTGATCGTCACCGCGGGGGGCAAAAACGTGGCCCCGGCTGAACTGGAAGACCGCCTGCGTTCCCACCCGCTCATCTCCCAGGTGGTGGTGGTCGGCGACCAAAAGCCGTTCATCGCCGCCCTCGTCACCCTCGACGCCGAGGCGCTGCCGCAGTGGCTGTCCAACCGTGGCCTTCCGGCGATGTCGGTGACCGAGGCGATCAACGACCCGCAGGTTGTCGCCGCGATCGACCGCGCGGTCAAGCGCACGAACGAACACGTCTCGCGCGCCGAATCGATCCGCAAGTTCAAGATCCTGCCCGGCGACTTCACGGTGGAAAACGGCTACCTAACCCCGTCGCTCAAGGTCAAGCGCACCGCGGTCATTCGCGATTTTGACGCGGCGATCGCGGAGATCTACACCAAGTAGAACCCCAGGGAACTGAAGCGGCGGCGGGCTGACAAGCCCGCCGCCGTCTATTTCGCAGCGTGGAAGTTTCTTAGGCATCCTTCTTTTCGGCCGCGATCCGCTCGTGGTGGCGGATGACCTCGGCCACGATGAACTTGAGGAATTTCTCGGCGAACACCGGATCGAGGTCCGCCTCCTCGGCCAGTCGCCGCAGGCGCTCCACTTGGCGCTTTTCCCGCTCCGTGTCCGAAGGCGGCAGGTTGTGCTCGGCCTTGAGCAGGCCCACCTGCTGCGTGCACCGGAACCGTTCGGCGAGGATATGGACGAGCGCGGCGTCAAGGTTGTCGATCGTCTTGCGGTAGACGCCCAGCTGTTCCGGGATATCCATGGCTACTCCTTCGTCTCCAGGCCCTACGCTGTCCTGTTCTTCCGGCTAGTGACCACCAGGGCCTCCCCCGTGCCGTCCACCACGTCGGAGTCGATGAGGACCTTCTCCACGTCGTCGCGCGAAGGGATATCAAACATGAGCTCGCGCAGGATGTTCTCCATGATGGAGCGAAGGCCGCGCGCACCCGTTCCGCGTTCGATCGCCTCGGCCGCGATCTTCGCCACGGCGTCGTCCGTAAACTCGAGCTTGACCCCGTCGAGCTCGAACATCTTCTGGTACTGCTTGACCAGCGCGTTGCGCGGGGTGGTGAGGATCTGGACGAGGTCGGCCACCGTCAGGTCGTTGACCGTGGCGAGCACCGGAAGCCGGCCCACAAGCTCGGGGATGAGGCCAAACTTGTGCAGGTCCTCCGGCGTGGTCTGGCGCAGCAGCGCCCCGGCCTCCTCCGCCTCATGCAGCGCTGAGCCAAAGCCGATGCCGCGCTTGCCCGTGCGCGAGGAGACGATGTCCTCCATACCGGCGAACGCGCCCGCCACGATGAACAGTACGTTCGACGTGTCGATCTCGATGAACTCCTGCTGGGGGTGCTTGCGCCCGCCCTGCGGCGGCACCGCCGCCACCGTGCCCTCAATGATCTTCAGCAACGCCTGCTGCACGCCCTCCCCGGACACGTCGCGGGTGATCGAGGGGTTTTCCGACTTGCGCGAAATCTTATCGATCTCGTCAATGTAAATGATGCCCTGCTCGGCACGCGCCACGTCGCCGTCGGCGGCCTGGATGAGCTTGAGCAGGATGTTCTCCACGTCCTCACCCACGTACCCCGCCTCGGTCAACGCCGTGGCGTCGGCAATCGCGAAGGGCACGTTGAGGATCTTCGCCAGAGTCTGCGCCAGATACGTCTTGCCCGTGCCCGTGGGGCCAATAAGAAGAATGTTGGACTTGCCGATCTCGACGTGGTCATCCTTCTTCGACTCCGGCACGGAGGACAGGGAGCGGATGCGCTTGTAATGGTTGTAGACGGCGACGGCAAGCGTGCGCTTGGCCGCATCCTGGCCGATCACGTACTCGTTGAGGAAGTCATAAATCTCGCGCGGGGTGGGCAGGTCCGCCTGTTGCTGGGCGTCCTCCTCCGAATTGCCGAACTCCTCGGCGATGATCTCATTGCACAGCTCAATGCACTCGTTGCAGATATAGACGCCCGAGCCCGTGATCAGCTTACGGACCTGGCGCTGGCTCTTTTGGCAAAACGAACACTTGAGCATGTCGGCCGCGTCTGCGGTACGAGTCATCGTGCAACCTCTTTCCTCTATCCCCTCAATTCCACACTAAAAAGGCCCACATCTCCAGTGTGGCGCGCCATGAATTGACGGGGGCGGCGCAGTGCACCACCCCCGTCCGTAACGATCGGCCCGCCTAGCCGTCCTGGCGCGTGACCTTGCGGGAGACCAGCACCTGATCAACGATGCCGTAATCCTTAGCCTGCTCGGCCGTGAGGATCTTGTCGCGTGAGATGTCCTTCTCGATCGTGGCCGCATCCTGGCCCGTGTGGCGGGCGAGGGTATCGATCAGCCACTGGTTCATGCGGTCCATCTCCTCGGCAATGATCGCGATGTCCGAGGCCTGGCCCTGGGCGCCTTGCATCGCCGGCTCGTGGATGAGCACGCGGGCGTTCGGCAGCGCGAGGCGGCGGCCCGGCGATCCGCCGGCCAGCAGAACGGCTGCGGCGGAGGCCGCCTGGCCCAGGCACACCGTCTGGATTTCGGGCTTGACGTACTGCATCGTGTCGTAGATCGCGGTCAGTGCCGTGAACGAGCCGCCCGGGGAATTGATGTACATCGTGATCGGCGACTCCGGATCCTGGGACTCCAGGACGAGGAGCTGGGCCATGACATCGTCAGCCGAGGCGTCATCCACCTGCACGCCGAGGAAGATGATGCGATCCTCGAACAGCTTCGCGTACGGGTCCTGGCGCTTGTATCCATAGGGCGTGCGCTCCTCAAAGCTGGGCAGGACATAGCGATTGGACGGCATCTGCGGTGCCGTGCCCCCAGCGAGCTGGGAAGAAAGGGAAAGTCCGTGCATCATGCGCTCCTTAGTTATCCGACTCGGTAGAGGCCCCGCGGTCCACGCCACCGCCGCCAACCACGGCCGACGAGCTTTCGATAATGTGGTCAACGAACCCGTACTCGAGTGCCTCCTGGGCGGTGAACCAGCGATCCCGGTCAGAATCCTCGAGGATCTGCTCCACCGACTTGCCGGTGTGCTTCGCGTTCAGCGCCGAGAGCTCTTCCTTCATCTGGAGAATGAGGTCAGCGTTGATGCGGATCTCGGTGGCCGTGCCCTGCACGCCGCCAAGCGGCTGGTGCATGAGGACGCGAGTGTGCGGGGTGATGTAGCGCTTGCCCTTCGCCCCCGCCGTCAGCAGGAACTGGCCCATCGACGCCGCCAGGCCCATGCCCACGGTCGCCACATCGGGCTTGATGTACTGCATCGTGTCAAAGATCGCCATGCCCGCCGTGACGGAGCCGCCCGGCGAGTTGATGTAGAGGTAGATGTCCTTATCCGGATCCTCGGCGGCCAGCAGCAGGAGCTGGGCGGAAATCATGTTCGCAAGCTCGTCCGTCACCTGATCACCCAGCCAGATGATCCTTTCCTTTAGGAGCCGATTAAAAATCGAATCTCCAAGCGCTAGGCCTTGGCCTGCCCCACCTGATTGTGGCATGACGCCCCTCCTTCGCCCCATGGGCGGATGTAGTACTGCGCGCCCGTGGCGGCGCGTTTTTCTCAATCGATCCTAACGACTCCCCCGCGCCCGGCCATTCCCGAAGCACCGACTTTTCGCTGTTGGCACATAGGAAGGGGCGGGAGCAGCCACCGCCGCTCCCGCCCCCACGTTTGGCTTAAGCCTCGAGCTTAGAGATGAGGGTCTTGCGAGCCTTGCCGTTCTTCTCGGCTTCGAGCACGCGGGCCTTTTCGGCATCATCCGCGCCCTCAACGTAGGCCAGGACCTCGTCCACCTTGTGCTCGGCCGGATCGAACGCGCCAGCGTTCTCAGCCGCCGGAGCTTCCGCCTTCTTGGCCTTCTTCTCAGCCTTGTCAGCCTTTTCGGCCTTCGCAGCCTTGGCCGGGGCCTTCTTGGCGGGCTTGGCAGTGAACTCGGGGACCACCTCGTTCTCCGGGCGATCGCCAAGGATCGCGTCCACGTCCACCGCGTTGCCGTTCGCGTCCTTGACCTGGGCGAGGCGCAGGGCAGCCATGATCGCCTTGTTACGGGCGAGCTCGCCAGCGAAGGCGTTGAGCTGGCCGGTGGAGACGGCGGCCTGGATGAACTGGTTCGGGTCCATGCCGTACATCTGGGCCTGGGTCACCAGGAACTCAACCAGCTCTTCCTGGCCCACATTGACCTTGAACGCCTGGGCGTACGTGTCGAGCAGGAGCTGGGAGCGCAGCGACTCCTCGATCTCACCGCGGACCTCTTCGCCGTGCGGGTCGCCTTCCTCCTTACCCTCGCTGCGCAGGTGGTTGGCGATCTCCTCCTCGATCGTGCCCTCGGGCAGTGGGAAGTCGGAGGCCTCGATAAGCTGGTCAACCAGAGCCTGGTAGGCGCCCGAAAGCTGGGAGTCGGCCTTGGTCTTCTGCGCGGTCTCACGCAACGAATCCTTGAGCTCGGCGATCGTGTCAAACTCGGAGGCAATCTGCGCGAAGTCGTCGTCGGCGTCGGGAAGCACGGACTCCTTGACCGAGTGAACCGTGATAGTCACCTCGGCCTCTTCGCCCTCGTGGTCGCCGCCAGCAAGCTTGGCGGTGAACTCGACCGTGGAGTCGGCGGTGGCGCCGGTGAGCGCCGCGTCCTGGCCCTCGAGCATGTTGCCGTCACCGATGCGGTAGGACACGCCAGCGACGTCGTCCACCTCCTCCTCGCCGATCTTGGCCACGAGGTCGATGTTGACGTAGTCGCCCTCAGCGGCCGGGCGGTCGACCGTGGTGAGGGTAGCGAAGCGCTCGCGCAGGGCCTCGAGCTCGGCCTCCACGTCCGCGTCCGTGACCTCAACCGCCGGGACCTCCACCGTGAAGTCGGCCGGGTTCGGCATCCAGATCTCCGGGCGGATGTCCACCTCAACCGTGAACTTCAGGGCCGACGTGTCATCCTTGCCCTTCATCTCCGGGACCTCGTTGATCTCCACCTCGGGGCGCGACATCGGGACGATTCCGGTCTCCTTGACGGCGACCTGGTAGTACTTGTCCAGGTTGTCGTTGATGGCCTGCTCGATGATGTAGCCGCGGCCAATCTTGGACTCGACCACGCGGCGCGGCGCCTTACCCGCACGGAAGCCGGGGATCGACACCTGCTTGGACAGCTCCTTGGCGGCCTTGTCGTAATCCGCGTCAAATTCCTCGGCAGGGACCTCCACGCTCAGCTTGGCGCGGGTCTCGCTGATGTTCTCTACGATCTGCTTCACAGTACTCCACTCGAGTTAGGGACGATACGTCCATTTATAGCTACACGTGTGCCCATGGCACACACCACCGTTCATCATAGTTCACCGGCGCGCTCTTCCCCTCATTCCTCGCCATGAAAGGAACCACAAACTGGCGCGTTTCCGCGCCCTTTGCGCGTTCGGCCTAAAACAGCGCCACCTTGGTGGCCGGCGGGAAGATCTGGTCGAGGGCCGCCAGGTCCGCGTCAGACAGCGTGAGGCTCACGGCCTTCGCGTTCGACTCGATCTGCTCGGGCTTGGTGGCCCCGGCGATGATGGAGGCCACCGGCTCCTGGTGAGCAAGCCACGCAATAGCGACGTCGGCCTGGGCCAGCCCCCGCTCGTCGCAAAAACCGCGGAAGCGGCGCAGCTGGTCCATGTCAGCCGCCTCGAGCTTGGGGTCGCCCGCCTTTAGCCGCCCACCCTCGGGCGCGCTGTCGGTGTACTTGCCCGTCAGCAGCCCGGCTGCCAGAGGGAAGTAGGGCACCACGCCCAGGCCGTAGTAGCGGGCCGCGGGCAGGATCTCCTGCTCGGCGCGCCGGTCTATGAGGTTGTAGTGGTTCTGGGTGGCCACGAGCTTGCCGCGGCTAGCGAGCTCCGCGGTGGCCGCCGTCTGCCAGCCGGCCATGTTGGACACGGCGTAGTAACGGATCTTACCCGCGTCCACCGCCCCCTCCAGCGCGTCCACGGTCTCTTCCAGGGGCGTGAGCGAGTCGGGCGAATGGTAGTAATACAGGTCGATGTAGTCGGTACCGAGCCGGCGCAGCGAATCCTCCAGCCGGGCGAGCATGTAGCGGCGCGAGCCGCGCGCACTGTGCGGCACATCTTCCTTCAGCCGCATGCCGAACTTCGTGGCGATCACGGCCTCATCGCGCCGCGTGCCAAGCGCCTTACCCAGCAGCTCCTCGGACAGACCCGTCCGCTTTCCATAGACATTGGCCGAATCAAAATACGTGATCCCGGCGTCCAGTGCCGCGTTCACGACGGCGGCCGCACCCTTCGCGTCCTCGCTCATCGTCCCCGCCCGGCCCAGGTTGTTCGCTCCGTAACCGAGCACCGAGACCGTCAGTCCGGATTCGCCCATCCGCCTGTATTCCATGATTCCTCCACTTGATCAGCTTTCCCACCAGTCTACGGGCGGCCTCCGACAAGTTTCGACGTTCATGGCTGACAGCGAAGCCCGCACCGCGGACGCGACTGGGGCTTCGGCGTCGTGAGCCAACGCTGTGAGGTGCGACCTGCGCGATAGCAAGGCGCCACAATAGTGACTACACTGGAGGGCGCCTATTGCCGACCGCTGAAAGTGAGGTGAGGACCCGTGAACAGTGACAGTTCTCGTCACCGATGGAAGACCACGCCCTCCCTGCCAGGCGGCCGCCTGCCCATGCGCGCCTAAATTGCGCGCTTATGGCACCAGAGGGCGTGGTGAATTGAGCCAATGTTGGCCCACAGTTAGGAATCACCATGACCCGTCACGTTGATGTCACCACCGTCCTTGAGACCATCCAGCCCGAGCTCTCCACCGGCGAGTTCGCCAAAGTCATCGCACACATCTCCCCCGCCAGCCCCGCCCAGACCGCCGACATCCTCGAGCGCCTTCCCGAAGACCAGCAGCCCATCTTCTACCGGCTCCTGCCCAAGGATCGCGCGACCGCCGTCTTCGACATCCTGAGACCGCGCCAGCAGTCCGACCTCATCAAGGGATTGCAAAACAAGGAAGTCGTGGAGATCTTCGACGGCCTTGACCCCGACGACCGCGCCCTCCTCCTCGACGAGCTCCCCGCCAACCTCTCCACCCGCCTCCTCCAGGGCCTCTCCGGCGAGAAGCGCCGCCACACCACCAACCTGCTCGGCTACCCGAAGGATTCGATCGGCCGGCGCATGTCTCCGCACGTCGTCTCCACCCGCGAAACATACACCGCAGGCGAGACCCTCGCGCGGATCCAGAATCACCTCGAAGACGCCGAAACGGTCTACACGATCCCGGTGGTTGACGACGCGCGGCGCGTGGTCGGCGTCGTCGGCCTGCGTCAGCTGTTGGGCGCGAAGGCGGAGGACAAGATCGGCGACCTCATGTCCACCGTCCACCCCGCGAGCGCCTACGCCTCCGCGGAGGAAACCGCGCGCCTGTGCATCGAGCTTCGCCTGCTCGCCATGCCGATCGTTGACCGGGAGGGGCGCCTGCTCGGTATTCTCACAGTTGACGACGCCGGCCGCGTCATCGAGCACGCCGAGACCGAAGACACGGCCCTCTCCGGCGGTGTGGAGCCCCTCGGGCGGCCCTATTTTTCCACGCCGGTGCGTTCACTCGTGCGTTCGCGCATCGTGTGGCTGCTCGTCCTGGCGATCGGCGCCACGCTCACGGTCCACGTGCTCTCCCTCTTCGAGGCAACGCTCGCGCAAGTCACGGCCCTGGCCCTGTTCGTGCCGCTATTGATCGGCACGGGCGGCAACACAGGCAACCAGGCGGCCACCACGGTGACGCGCGCGATCGCGCTCGGCGACGTCGGCAACTCGGACCTGGTGCGGGTGCTCGGCCGCGAATTCTCCGTAGGGCTCACGCTCGGCGCGCTACTCGGCACGCTCGGGGCCCTCATCACGGGCGCGATCTTCGGGGTATCGATCGGCATCACGATCGGGCTCACGCTCCTTGGCATCTGTACGATCGCGGCGAGCATCGGCGGCGTCATGCCCATGATCGCCAAAAAGCTGGGCGTGGATCCGGCCGTGTTCTCCAACCCGTTCATCTCCACGTTCGTGGACGCCAGCGGCCTGATCGTCTACTTCCTCATCGCGAAGGCGGTGCTGGGGCTCTAACACTCCGGGAACTCAAGCGTGAGACAATCGGCGGGTAGTATTCGGGTAGCTTGACGGAAGGAGATCACGATGAGGCGAGGACGCAGGCTGGGATTCATCATCGGCGCGGCACTGCTGATGGCGGGCTGTTCGACGCAAGGCGGCGCCTCGGCAGTCGGCACGTGGACGGACGCCGAGAACGAGGCCGTCTACCTCGAGTTGGCTGACGACGGCACCCTCTCCGGTAGCGACGGCTGCAACGACATGGGCGGCCACTGGAGCGCGGCGGCGGATAAGATCCAGTTCACCGAGGTATTCGCCACGCTCAAGTACTGCGAGGGCGTGGACACGTGGCTCGCAGACGTGTCGAGTGCGACCGTGGACGGCGACGAGATGTCGGTCTACAACGACGCTGGGGAAGCCATCGGCACACTCCACAGATAGCGGTCGGCGGAACTCGTGAACCAGAGGTGTGCCAGGGGCGTATAGGAATCGGTAGCCGGTATATTCACGAGTTGTGTCGGGCTGGCCGCCAGACATGGGTGCGGCCCCGGAGATTCCGGGGCCCGCACTGATAGGCCGGCGTGCCGGTGGGTGGCAGCCTAGGCTACCACCCACCGTGTCTAGCTAATGGCGATCATCGCCTGCCAGCCATGACCGACCTGGCGGGCAGCGCCCCACCAGCCATTGGCCTGGTTCTTGTAGGCAAACATCTTCCCATCCTCGCGAATACCGACCAGGTCAAGCCTGCCGTCCCCATCCACATCACCGGGGATGGTGGCCTGGACGAAGGAATCCCAGCCGTGACCGATCTTGCCCGCACCATACACACCACCGTCGGCGGCACCGGCGTAGGCATACATCGAACCATCAGCCGCAATCGCCACCAGATCGCTGTAGGAGCTACCCACGAACTGGCCCGGAGCCAGAATCGAGGTCATATTCGACCAGCCGTGACCAATCTTGGTCCCACCGAACAGGCCGTTCGGTCCCACCTGGTAGCGGTACAGATCACCGGTTGCCACATGACGCGCCACCACATAATCCGCACTCGAGGAGCCCAGCTTGCCGGCATAGACAATGTTGTCCATCCCGTTCCAACCGTGACCGGCCTTCACACCCTTGCTCAGGAACCCATCGCCCTCGGAGTGGAAGTAGTACAGGTCCCCGTTGTCGTAGCGGACAAGGAGGTCAGCGCGGGCGTCGCCGTCGAGATCCCGGATAGCCGTCAGTGCCGTGATCGGCTGCTCAGCACACCCCACAATACCCTTATGGTAGAAGCCACCCTTACCATCGTTGGCGTAGAAGTGAATCGCGCCGGACTCGTCAACCGACCACAGGTCAGCCAGCTTATCGCCAGTCGCATCGCCCAACACGCCCGTCGCACGCGACGGGGCGGCCGGACGATCCATCACATCACACTGAACCGGCCCAGGGCCCGGCTCGGGGTCAGGCCCCGGCTCGGTGACGCCCTGCGTAGAGAGCGCGTACATGTGGCCCGCCTCGGTAGGGAAGGAGACGTGGTTGGCGTCGATCTTGGTCAGCGCCAGCCGCTCCCCCGAACCCGAATGCCCGTAAATCACCACGGAGTTGAACTGGTCCGCCCCGTCGAAGAACAGCACGGCATCGCCACCGTTGTTGGAGGTCACCGTCGCGGTTGTCACCTTGCCCCCGGTCCAGGAGAAGTCGAGGTCGAAGTTGCCGCGAGCCTTCAGGCCCGACACGCTACCTTCGGCCCACGCCTTCGGCAGCGCCGGCAGCAGGTGGATGTAGTTGTGGTAGGCCACCCCATCCGCCTCGAAGGTCGAGTTCGACTGAGCGAGCATCTCGTTGATACCCGAAGTGTTGCCGAAGTTACCGTCAATCTGGAACGGCGGGTGCGCGTCGAACAGGTTGGGATACATCGCGCCCTTAAGCTGCTTGGTAATGAGCAGGTAGGCGCGGTCACCATCGCCGGTGCGCGCCCAAGAGTTGATGCGCTGGCCCACGCCCCAGCCGGTCGCGTCGTCGCCGCGCTGGTTGAGCGAGGTCTTCGCCGCGTCCATGAAGGTGGCGTTATCGACCGTGATGAGGTCGCCCGGGAACAGCCCGAGCATGTGGGACAGGTGGCGATGGCCCGCCTGGTAGCCCGCGATCGCGTTGCCGGCCTTGTCCTTGCCGAGGCCGCCCTCGAAGAACCACTCCTTGATCTGCCCGTCGTCGCCCACCTCAATCGGCTTGAGTAGGCTCTGCGCACACGACCACGAGCGGTTGGCGTCCGCCACAAACGCGCCGGAATCGTCCTTGCGCCAGTTGTCCACCGAGCACTGGCCGTCCGCACTCGCCAGGTCAGAGTCGACGCCGAGCACCGCCGCGGACTCCTGGGCGTCCTGCAACAGCTGCCACACCAGCGAGCTTTCGTAGGTGTTGCCATCGGTGCCAAGCGGTCCGTGCTCCGGCGAGTAGGCCACGCCAGTGGTCAGGCGGGCTTCGCCGTCGGCGGCGTCAGTGTTGCCTTTCTTGAGCATGTAGTTGACGTAGAAGTTGGCCTCTTCCTTCAGCAGTGGATAGATGCGGTCGGCGAGGATCGCCTCATCGCCCGTGTACTCGTAGTACTCGTAGACGTTTTGCAGGATCCACGGCACCGCCGCCGGGCTCCAGCCCCAGGAGAACGCCGCACCCGGAGTGGTCCAGCCATAGGCCGTGTTCTCGGTATGGGCCATAAAGCCGGCACCCTCGCCGATCTTTGTTCCGGCCTGCGTCTGAGCGCCCGCGTACACGTGCGCCGTCACGCGGCCCGGTTCCACCAGGCCCTCCACGTAGTCAATGAGCGGCAGGGCTGATTGCTCCAGGCTGGAGGAGTATGTGGGCCAATAGTTCATTTGCAGGTTGACGTTGAGGTGGAAGTCGGCGCCCCAGGGGGTGCGGCCGTGGGCGTTGTCATCGGCTGTGGAGGACCAGATGCCCTGCAGGTTGGAGGGCAACTGGCTGTCCTCGCGCGACGAGGCCACCGTGAGGTAACGCCCGTAGTTGTAGACCAGGGTCTCGAGCGTACGCTGGTCGGCCTCGCTCGCCGTGCCCTGCTTGTAGGCGTTGAGGAGCTCGTCGGTAGGCTTGGCGCCCTCGCCGAAGGTGGCCGCCTGGCCGAGGTTCAGCTTGACCTTCCCGTAGAGCGCCTCGTGGTCAGCGACGTGAGCCGCCCGGACGGCGTCGTAACCCTTGGCGGCGGCCGCGTTCACGACGTCGGCCAGGCGCGTGTCGAGCTGCTGTGCGGTCTCGCCGGTGCGGTACGCGGGGTAGCTCGCCTGGTAGTCGGTGCCGGCAGCCAAGTACAGCGTGACCTCGCTGGCGTTGGCAATGGTCAGCGCGTCGCCTGCATCGGACGCCGCGACCGTGGCACCCTCGCCCTCAACAACGGCCCGGATCTTCGCGTTGTAGAGTAGCCCATTGTTGCCGAGAGCGCCCGAGGAGGTAAGAGTGTCGCCGTCGATCACGACCTGCGCGCCCGACTTGCTCCAGCCGCTATTGAGCGGGAGGGCCACGTCGAAATTAAGCGCATCCTTGCCCACAGACGTCAAGTGGGCGACCATCACGTCATCAGGGTTGGAGACGAAGTAGTCGCGCATGTAGTCGGTGCCGTCGTAGTGGAAGTGGACGTTTGCCACACCAGTCGTCAGGTCGAGGGAGCGTTGGAAGAGGAAGACCGGGGCGTCCTCGGGGATGTCCGAGGTGATCGTGAGGTCGCCCCAGTTCTGGAAGGACCCCTGCAGGGCGGCGTCGAATCCGCCGATCAGGCTGTTGGTGTTGGCCACAGTTGCCGCACCGCCGTCGAGCTCACGGTTGAGTTCGCGTAGCGCCGCGCCGTAGCGTCCGCGGCTGACCTCGTTGCCGCCCGTGTAGGTGTGCCCCTCGGCGGGGCCACCCGTCCACAGGGTCTCCTCGTTGAAGGTGATCCTTTCGGTGCCGACCTCGCCCCAGACCGTTCCGCCGACCTTACCGTTGCCGATCGGGAGGGTGGTGCGTTGCCAGCGGTCGTCCTTGCCGCCCGCCCGGAGCGGGTTGCCCGTGCCGACCGAGCCCATCGGGGTTGCCGACGCGGGCTGGCTGTACCACAGGACGTCGTCACCGGCCATCGCCGCCACCTGCTCATCCCAGGCGCGCGGGCCCTCGGGCGCCTGAGGCTCGGGTGCCTCCGGCTCGAACTCCGAAGTGACACTCAGGGTCGGCGCGTCCGCCGCCGTCAGCCCACCCAGCGCGCTGACGCCTTCGGTGGAAGCGAAGCGCATCTCCATGCCCTTCGTCTCCCCCAGCACGAAGGTCAGCTGACGATCGCCGGCCTCATAAGCCGCGCGCACCATCGCCGTGACGTCGATCGTCACCGCCCTGCGCTTGTCCGCCGCGATCGTCATACTGTCCGAGGTGTAGCGGTCGGCTGCGGCGACCGGGAAGTCGGCGGCGAAGGCGACGTCGTCGGTGGTGAGAGTGAAATCCGGGCGGGTTGCCCACGTCGACACGCCGGTGTCGCAACTGGCGGCGCCGTTGGTGCAGGTGTCGGTGTCAACCAGCGCGACGCCGACCTGCGCCTGCTCCGTACCCTGCAGGTTGTTCACGACGTGCCCAATGTACGTCAGCTGGAGCGTCGCCTCCTCCGGTGCCGCGGTGAGAGAGCTCAGGTCGAAGGAGATCATGCCCATCTTCGCGTCGGTGTAGTCCGAGGTGTCGGCGGAGACGAAGCCCTCACCGAACAGGCCGTAGGGCTGGTCGGGACTGGATATTCCCCCGCTGGTCGGGTGCAACGTGCCGATGTAAGGCTTGCCGACGTTCGACTGCGTCTTCTCCGACGCCCACGCTTGCAACGTGGTGTCCGCGCTCGCCGGGAGATCCTTCTGGGAGGTGTCAGCGAGGGCGGGTATGCTCCCCACACTCAGCGTTAAGGCGAGAACAGCCGCTGCGGCAATACGATTTTTCATACGCATAAGGCGTCCAAAGCTCCTTTGCTTAGATCTTGCCTAGTGTGTGTACACGCCCACACTAGTGAAACCGTGTGTTTCCTGCCACCATTTTTCACAGTCTGCCAGGGGTACTGGTCCGTGCTCACACCCCTTCCGTCAGGGCGTTAGGCTCGGATACTACTGCCGTAACACTTCAAGTAGCCGGGTGAGCGCAGTGTCTAGCTTCTCCTGCTCCTCGGCAGTGAATGTGGACGAGAGGACCTGGTGGACGACGTCGTCGACGATCTGACGCGCCTCATCGTGAGCCCGGCGCCCCCGGTCGGTGACTGACAAGACGTTGACGCGCCGGTCGGCGCTACCCGGCACTCGCTCCACGTAACCTTTCGTGACGAGCTTGTCGATGACCTTGCTGATCCCGCCGGTGGTGATGTCGAGCGCGGAGGCAACCCACCGCGCAGGGCATGAGGTCGAAGTCATTGATCTGGCGTCCGAAGAGTTCGATCCGGCGCTTCGTTTCGGTTACCGACAACGCATGCATGAAGAAGCCTGCACTAAGACGCGGCAGGAGCTCCTGCAAAGGTGCGATCAAGCGGCACTCGCATTTCCCGTCTGGTGGGCGGGCGAACCCTCACTGCTCAAAGGCTGGTTCGATCGAGTTCTGACACCAGGCAATGCCTACCGCTATCTTTCGGGAAACTCGTTCACAATGGTTGCTCACCGGGCGTAGCACAACGCTGATCGCCACCAGCCACGCGCCCGCCTGGTATGCGCGCCTCCACCCGGCGAACCCGATCTCCCGCATCGCGCGGCACATCCTCGGCAACTGTGGTATCAAGGTCACGCAGCGCCTCACCTTCGGCTGAATGGACGGCAAGAACGCTACCCCTGACAACCTCCGAAGGTTCATCGCACGGGTGGAGAAGCCCGCCCACGAACTCTAGGAAATCGCCCTCGATGGGCTTGCCCGCACGTTGTTGACGCCTCGGCAGGGTGGCGCGCCTAAATCACCAACCGAATCAACCTAGATCAGGAACGCCAGCATACCTACGACCGCGGCGACGATCAAGAAAACCAGCGCAGCAACACCATAACCGCCGACGCTTGCCGCGGAGACCTTCGTCGGGTTTGCCGGGTTGTAACGTAACGCCACCTCGTCGCCGACTTCGATCTTCGGCCGTCGTCGGAAATCCGCGTTGGCGACGTGTGCCTTGTCGTCGTCGACAATGCGGAAAACAGGCCGCCACACCTTCTGACCGTCGCTAGAGACCTCTTCGATGTTGCGGATCACCGGGAGGACTACCTGCTTCCACCTGCGCGCACGTAGAAAGAGCCCGGCGAAGATCAGGCCGAAGGCAGCGAAAATGACTGCCGATACGATCAATACCCAGAACAAGGCACCCCCTTCGTTGGCCATTTTAGAGGAGGCCGCGGGAGTCGATGGGAGATAATCGCGCCCTGCGACAGGAATTCACCCGAGGTTCGCCTTCGCCGCTTAGCTTGAACGCAACAGAACGCGCGAAGCGATCCACAGCGGGTCGGAACAAGGAAGTGAACTGTAGCGAATGCGGATCCTGACACACGACAACTCAATTCAGCCACCAGGAGAGACATGGGCCTTTTCGGACGACGTAAGAAAAAGCAAGAACAGCAAGAGCCGCAAAAGTCAGCAGCCTATCTTGCACGACAAGCAGAGATTCAGAACCTCATCGCTGCAGAACCCGAAGCGATCGCTGTCGACGGGATTGAGCTGGCAAAGCCGTCCGCGCCATCGACCCGACGCGGTTTTCTGGATTGTACCAAAGATTGATCTAGCCACATCTGCACCCTTGCTGTGTTGGAGAGAGTAACCCTATCTGCACCCTAGGGGGCCAAAAAACACCATACCAGACCAAAAAGACCACAAAACAAAACGGGCACTTTTCCGCACCACAGCAACGAAAACCCCGCCAGATCAACGATCCGGCGGGGTGCCATGTGGAGATGGGGAGAATTGAACTCCCGTCCGACGATGCAAAACCCAAGACTTCTCCGGGTGCAGTCTGCTTTGCGTTGTTTTCAGCTCCAGCACTCACGCAGACAAGTTGCTGACGAGCATAGTTACCTAGTGTCGGCCAGCACCCGGTAACCCAGTGCCGACCCAGTGGCTTTCAAAAACGACGCCAGAATTCTCACGTGAAAGCACCGTGAGGCTGACGGACTTCCTTAAGTGCGCTCGCGCTTAGGCAGCGAGGGCGAAGTCGGACTTCTGCTTGTTGGCAGTTATTGTTTGCAGAGAGTCGTTAAAGAGATGACTCTGCATCCTCTACCCGCTTCCCTTCGGCAGTCATCGCCGTCGAAACCGATCATCCCCTTATTCAGTTGTCAACCAACTACGCCCGAAGGCGTTCGCCCATTCTACAACGACGCCGACGCCGCGTCTACCCCTGTCCCTCCCGGCTCAACCACCTCGGCTCACACCCCGCCGCACCCAGCCGGACCACTAGACTGTCACCATGACGATTACCACGCCCACCACGATCGAACCCGGCGACAGGGTCGCCCTGCTCTCCCCCGCCTGGGCGGCGCCGGCCTACTTCCCGGACATTCACGCGCAGGCAGTTGCGCGCGTGGAGCGGCTGCTCGACGTCGTCGTCGTGGAGTACCCCACCACGCGGAAAATGGGGGCGACGCCGGAGGAGCGCGCCGCGGACGTCAATGCCGCGTTCGCCGACCCCGACATCCGCGCGATCCTCACCACCGTGGGCGGCAATGACGAGATCCGCGTCATCCGCCACCTTGACCCGGCGCTCGCCCAGGCCGACCCCAAGCCGTTCTTCGGCTACTCGGACAACACGAACATCCTTAACTGGCTATGGTCGCACGGCGTGGGCGGCTATTACGGCGGCGCCACCCAGGTGCACTTCGGGCCAGGCACGCTGGTCGACGCCGAGCACCTCATCACCCTGCGCGCCGCGCTTTTTGGCCGCGGTGACACCGTCCTGCCCACCACCACCGATTCCCAGGACCACGGCTACGACTGGTCCAGCCCCGAGGCCCTCATCGAGGATTCCCCGCGCGGCCCGGCCCGCCGGATCGAGTTCATCGGTAGCGACGACGCCGTGCGCGGGCACACGTGGGGCGGGTGCCTGGAGGTCATTGACGAGCTCGGGCTCGCCGGCCGCCTGCCAGAGGTGGACGATCTCGAAGGCGCGATCCTCATCTTCGAAAACTCCGAGCGGGTGACGCCCGCGGATATCGTGGGCGACTGGATCCGCGCACTCGGCGAGCGCGGCTACCTCGAGGCTGCGGCGGGCCTCATGTTCGCCCGGCCCGTGGTCGACGACCGGGACGCGCCCACCACCCCCGACGTGCTGGAGGCGCGCCACGACGCTTACGTCGAATATCTCCTGACACAGGTGGGCCGTTACCGCAAGGACCTGCTCGTGTGCCTCAACGTCCCGTTCGGGCACACGCGCCCGCAGCTCATCGTGCCCTACGGCGGCAAGGTCACACTCGACCCGGCGGCCGAGCAGGTCACAGCCCACTTCCCGCTCGCCGAGCGCTACCGGGTCGGCGGGGCAAGCTAGGCGGCGCCTGCGCCCGCCGTCGCCCCGGCGCTGCCTGGAGCAGTGCCCATCACCCGGCTCGGCGCGCCCTAAATGTAGTCGATGACATCCTTGATCGACGCGTGAACGTGGTTGGGACGATAGGGGAACTTGATGATGTCCTCCCGCTTGGTGGAGCCGGTGAGCACAAGGTGCGTGCACAGCCCCGTCTCCACGCCCGCCTGAATGTCGGTGTCCATCCGGTCGCCCACGATCGACGTCTCCTCTGAGTGCGCCCCGATCTTGTTCAGGCCGTTGCGCAGCATGATCGGGTTCGGTTTGCCCACGAAGAACGCGCTGCGCCCGGTTGCCTTCTCGATCATCGCGGCAACGGCGCCGGTGGCGGGCAGGTCGCCGTCGGCGGAGGGGCCCGTGGGGTCGGGGTTCGTGGCGATGAAGCGCACGCCCCTTTGGATGAGCCGGATCGCGGTGGTGATCATCTCGAACGAGTACGTGCGGGTCTCCCCCAGCACTACGAACTCCGGGTCCACCGACGTCATGACGAAGCCCTCTTCGTACAGCGCCGTGGTCAGCCCCGCCTCGCCCACCACGAACGCGCGCCGATTATCGGTCTGATTCGCCAGGAACTTCGCGGTGGCCAGGGCCGAGGTCCAGATCCGTTCCGGGGGCACCTGCAGGCCCGACGTCGCCAACCGCGCCGACAGGTCACGCGGGGTGAAAATCGAATTGTTCGTCAAGATCAGGTGCGGGATGTCCCGCTCCTCGAGCCGGTTCAGGAACTCTTTCGCGCCGTCCAGCGCGATCCCCTCATGAACAAGGACGCCGTCCATATCAATCAGCCATGCACTCATGCCCTAAGACAATCATGGATCACCGGCCGCCGACTACCGCAAAGCCAACCTGCACGTTTGTGCCACGCCTTGCCGAAAGGTGACCCAACGACGTCGTTCGCGGGCGTGCGCCATCAGCGCCAGTTCCTCGGGCACCCACGACGCCGTTCCCGGGCTCACGCCTAACGCGCCCGCTTGCGCGCCTCCGACACGGCCCGCTCGGCCTCACGCTGATCTTGCTTGCGGCGCAGCGTCTCACGCTTGTCCCACTCCTGCTTACCGCGGGCGAGGCCGATCTCCACCTTCGCGCGGCCACGGATGAAGTACAGCTCGAGCGGCACCACCGTGGTGCCCTTTTCCTTGACCTTAACGGCGAGCGCACGCAGCTCGTCCTTGTGCAGGAGGAGCTTGCGCTTCTGGGTGGGCGCATGGTTGGTCCAACCGCCCGTCGACCACGCGGGGATATTTGCCCCGACCAGCCAGGCCTCGCCGCGCCGATCGAAGTCGATCCACGCTTCCATGAGGGAGGCTCGCCCGGCGCGCAACGCCTTGACCTCCGTGCCCGCGAGCACAAGCCCGGCTTCGTAGGTCTTGTCAATGAAATAGTCGTGGTGGGCCTTCTTGTTGCGCGCCACCACCTGCTTCGCGTCCGCGGCCTCCTTCGCCTTTTGGGCAGGGGTCAGCTTGCCGCTGTCCTTCTTCCAGGCCTTTGGCATCGCTCATCCCTCCCTTGACGTGACCATATAGCTTAACGCCGAGAAACGGGCGTTCGCAAGATTAGGCCCAGCGGCGGGTAAAGGATGCGAAGTTCATCGGGTCAACAACCGTACCGTTCTTCCACACCTCGAAGTGAACGTGGCACGCGGTGACCAGGCCGGTCTGACCCGTCCACCCGATCACGTCGCCCTGGTTCACGCTCTGCCCCACCCGGACGTTGAACGCCGAGAGGTGGTTGGTGACCGTCACGTAGGAGTTGCCTCCCACCACGCCGTGGTTGATGTAGATCTGGTTGCCGTGCGTGCCGTTACCGGCGGCCGGGATGACAGCCGAGACGACGCCGTCGGCGGGCGCGGTCTGTGCCTCGCCACACCGGGAACGCAGGTCCACGCCGTTGTGCATCCACGTGCCACCGAACGGGTAGACGCGCATGCCGAACGGCGAGGTGACGTAGACGGGGGCGGGAACCGGTGGCTTGATCCAGCTACCCGAAGCCTGTCCGGAGTTATTCGGGGCGGACGGCGCCTGCTGCGAGGAACCGTTCCCCTGAGCCTGGGCCTGCGCCTTGGCGCGCTCTTCTTCAAGCTTACGCTTATTCTCCGCGTCGATCTGCGCGATGCGCTGGGCGGTCTGCTCGCTCTGGGTCTCGAGCGTGGCGAGCGAGGCCTGGTAGTTGGACTTCTTCTCCTCATAGTCAGCCGACTGAGCCACCAGGCTCGACTCCAGGTCCACGAGCTCGGCTTTGCGCGCATCAGCTTCGACCTTCTTCGAGGTCTGCCTATCAACCAGCTCCTCGGACTTGGCCTTCAGCTCCTCGATCTGGTCCTCCACCGCGTTCTGGCGGGACTCACGATTCTTTTCCTGCGCGGCCTTCTGCTGGAACTGCGCGAGCGACGCCGTCTGGGAGCGGCTCACGGCTGACTGCGCGCGGTACGCATTGGCGAAATCCTCGGCGGTGGCAGAGCCGACGAGCATCTCCATCGTGGAGGGCATCGTGTCGCCACGATAGGTAGCGCGGGCCAGCTCCCCCAGCGACTTGCGCGTGGCCTCCGCGTTCGCCTCGTTTTCCTTGATCTGGTCCTTGATCTGCGCAAGCTCCCCCTGGGCGGCATCCAGTAGCGCGGAGTTCGCTTCCAGCACGCGCACGGCGGCGGCGAGCTCGACCTCGGCGGTTTGCACGGCCTCCTCCGCGGCCGGGATCTTCCCGCGGGTCTCCTCCAGCTTGAGGTAGGCCTCCTGAAGGTTGACGTCGATGCCCTCCAGCTCGGACTGCAGGCGCTCCTTTTCGGCCTTCTGCTCCTGCTGCTGGTCCACCAGGTCGCTGCGCTCGTCGCCGAACGCGGGCACGACCAGCAGGGCTGACGCGGTCAGCGCGGCGGCGGCCACAGCTGAGGCGAGTTTACGCATGTTTCCTCCCTAGACCCGAGTGTAGCGGCGCAGAGCCAAGAACGAGGCGAAACCGGAGACCACGATCGCGCCGAGGATGAGCCACGGGGCGATGAGTAGCACATCGTGGCCCGTGATGATCCGTAGCCACGAGCCGGCGAACCAATCCTGAATGAAGTACTCCACTGCCGCCCACAGCGCCGCCACCGCGGCAAGCGAGCCCACGAGCGAGGCCAGCATGCCCTCGAGCACGAAGGGCGCCTGGATGAAACTGTTCGAGGCGCCAACGAATCGCATAATCTCGGTTTCGTTGCGGCGGAACATGGCCGACAGGCGGATAGTGGACGGGATGAGAAGCAACGCGGTGACGATCATGACGCCCGCTAGCGAACCGGCAATGAGTGTGAAACGGTTGAGCATCTTGAACAGCGGCTCGAGCTGCTCGCGCTGGTCGATGACGGCGTCGACACCGGGGCGCCCCTCGAGAGACTCGCGGACGACGTCGTACTCCTGCGGATCGACGAGCTTGACACGGAAGGACGCCTGCATCTGCTCAGGGTCAACCGTGTCCACCCACACACTGTCCTTGAGGTACTCGCGGAAGTTCTTGTAGGCCTCTTCCTTCGTCTCGAAGTAGACCTCGTCCACGTAGTCGGCCATCTCGGGCGAATGAAGGAAATCGTTAATCGCGTCGATCTGGTCCTGCGTGACCTCGCCGCCCGCGCACTGGGCCGTGTTCTGGTCCGGAGCACACAGGAAGGCCGAGACCTCCACCCGGTCATACCAGGCGGTCTTCGCGGACTCGATCTGATCCTGCAGCAGCACGGCCGAGCCGACGAAGAGGAGGGACACGAAGGTCACAAGCGTCACCGACGCCGACAGGGCGAAGTTCGCGCGCAGCCCCTTGAAAACCTGAGAAAAGATAAACCGTAGCCTCATGCCTGGCTCCCCCCGTAAACGCCGCGATCCTGATCGCGCACAACCTCGCCGTCAACCAACTCGATCACGCGCTTGCGCAACTGGTTAACGATCGCCTGATCGTGGGTGGCCATGACCACCGTGGTGCCCTGGCGGTTAATGCGGTCAAGGAGGCGCATGATGCCCAGCGCCGTCTTGTGGTCAAGGTTGCCGGTCGGCTCGTCGGCCAGCAGGAGCTCGGGGCGGTTGACCATCGCGCGCGCAATCGCCACGCGCTGCTTCTCTCCACCCGACAACTCGTGCATGCGCCGCTTCTCCTTGCCATCCAGGCCCACCAGCTCCAAAACCTGCGGGACCTCCTTAAGGATGGCGTGGCGCGGTTTGCCGATCACCTGCATCGCGAGCGCCACGTTGTCGAACACGTTCTTATCCTTTAGCAGGCGAAAGTCCTGGAAGACCGTGCCGATCTGGCGGCGCAGGAACGGCACCCGCCGTGAGGACACTCCCGACAGGTCCTTGCCGAGCACGTGAACTTTGCCCTCCGTGGGGCGCTCCTCGGCCAGGATAAGAGCCAGCATCGTCGACTTTCCCGAGCCCGAGGCACCGACCAGGAAGACGAACTCGCCGCGGTCGATGTTGAGGCTAACGGAGTCGAGCGCGGGAGCCGCGCCTCGCTGATAAACCTTCGTGACGTTTTCAAATGTGATCATAAATGGCGCCAAATCCTTGCAGTCATGGTCGTCACTAGCTTAGGAGCCGGGCTTTTGCGACCCGGGAAGGCGCGCCGACGTGGCGAGGATTACTCCGCCTCCCCCGCCTGGCGCCAGCGGATCCCGGCGTCGATAAAGCCGTCGAGGTCGCCGTCGAACACCGCGTCTGTGTTGCCCACCTCGTGGCCCGTGCGCAGGTCTTTGACCATCTGGTACGGGTGCAGCACGTAGGAGCGCATTTGGTCACCCCAGGAGGCCTTGACGTCGCCCGCCAGCTCCTTCTTCTTCGCTTGCTCCTCCTCGTGGCGCCTTTGTAGCAGCTTGGACTGGAGCACGCGCAAGGCCGCGGCGCGGTTTTGGATCTGCGACTTTTCGTCCTGCATCGAGACCGTGATACCGGTGGGAATGTGGGTCATGCGCACGGCTGAATCCGTGGTGTTCACGGACTGCCCGCCCGGGCCCGAGGAGCGGAACACGTCCACCCTGAGCTCCGATTCCGGGATCTCGATCGAATCGGTGGTCTCGATGAGCGGGATGACCTCCACCGCCGCGAACGAGGTCTGGCGCCTGCCCTGGTTGTCGAACGGCGAAATGCGCACCAGCCGGTGCGTTCCCGCCTCCACCGACAGCGTGCCGTAGGCGTAGGGGGCGTTGACCTCGAACGTGGTGGACTTGATCCCCGCCTCTTCGGCATACGAGGTGTCCATCACCTTCGACTTGTAGCCGTGACGCTCGGCCCAGCGCAGGTACATGCGCTGCAGCATCTGGGCGAAGTCCGCCGCGTCCACGCCGCCCGCACCGGAGCGGATGGTGATGACCGCGTCGCGATCGTCATACTCCCCGCTCAGCAACGTCTTGATCTCCATGTCCGACAGGTCCTTGGAGATCTTCGCGATCTCGGCCTCAAGCTCAGCGTAGAGTTCCTTGCCCGATTCGAGGTCCGACTCGGATTCCTCCACCGCCATCTCGTACAGGGTCTCCGCGTCCACGACCCGCTCCCCCATCTTCTCCACGCGCTCCAGGCGCGACTGGGCGTGCGAGAGTTTGGAAGTAACAGCCTGCGCGGCGTCGGGATCGTCCCACAGGTCGGGCGCCGTGGACTTCTCCGTCAGCTCCGCGATCGTGTTCTTGAGCGCGGGCACGTCGCTGACCGCCTCAATCTGGTCAAAAGTCCGGCGCAGTCTGTCGAGTTCTTGCTGATAATCAATGGCCACGGCGCCAAGTCTACGGCATTTGCCGCAGCCGAGCCGTGGAGGTGACCGTGAGTTCGACTTCGTCCACGGCGCTCGCAAACTGCGGCATGAACGGGATCCGCGCCCGCCCGGTCAGCTCCACAACGACGGCGTCGTCCGCCACCCGCGTTCGAAATCTCACCTCGCGCCCGTCCACGGTCAGCGCGCCGGACGCCGGCGGGGCGGGCGTGAGGCTGAGGGCGGGGCCCGAATAGTAGGTGGCATCCGAGATGTCCTGGGCGAGCTCGAGGGCGAGGGAGTCGGCGGCATTGAGCATGTCGCGGCGCACACCGTAGACGTGGATGACCGAGGCCAGGATGAGGATGAGCGAGATGACAACCACCCACACGCCCAGGCCGAGCACGATGAGGTTGCCGTCTTCGGCGCGCTCGCGGGGCTGGCAGAGTTTGCGGGACGTCATGGCCGTACCACCCGGTACTGGTCAACCACCATCGCCTGCTCGCCCGTGAGCGTGATCGCGCCGACGATGGGCACGGTGACCGTGGCCGAGGCCCGGGCCGTGACGGTGGCGCCGGGGCTGAGGCACGGGCTCGCGCTGCAGGCGAAGTTGAGGTCGAGTTGCTCGTCCATCCCCCGGTCCGTCCAGGCCTTACTCGCAGCTTCCCGCCCGCGTGCCTCTCCCGAGTACACCGATTCGGCCCGCACGTAGGCGCGCGCAGACTGGCGGGCGGCATCCTCGAGGGCGAGCTGGACGGTCGTCGTCGTGGCAAGGCCCGTGAGAAGCGCGAGGGCGGGCACCACGATGACCACCATGACGCCCACGAACTCGACGATGGCGTTGCCGTCCTCGCCGCGGGGCTTATTCGCGCGCCACATGGGCCCTCACCTCGATCACGTGCTCTCCCAGGAAGCCGGCCCCGGGCACCGGCGCCGTCACCACCACCTCGATCCCGTCCGGCATCGCGGTGGCGGCGATGCCGCCGGCGTAGGCGGGACTGAGCGCTCCGGTGATGAGGTCGCGGGTGCGGGCTTCGGCCACCTCGGTCGAGTTCGCCGCGGCCCCCACGCGTGCACCTTCCATCGCCGCGTCGGTGGCGATGGCGTGGACGTACCAGCCAAGGCCCGCTGCGATGATGGTGTAGACCACCATGAGGAGCAGCCCCACGGAGGCCACGAAGCCGACCGTGGCGTTGCCCGCCTCAGATGTTGAGGACGCGCTCGATCGCATTGTTAAACAGGTCGGTCAGCGCCGGGCCGGCCACCGCCCAGATGAGGACCACGAGGGCTGCCGTCATGAGGGTGATCATCACCCAGCCAGGCACGTCACCCGCCTCCTCGCGGCGGTCGCTGGGCCACACTGCCTGGCGAACAAAGTGTCGAATCTTCATAGGGCGCTCCTTATGTTGTTGCGGACTTAGGTGAAACTCAGGGCGTAGAGGGCAGGGAAGACGGTGAAGACCACCGTGAGTGGCATGATGATGAACACCACCGGGATCATCATCGCGATCTCGGCCTTGCCTCCGGCCTCGAGCAGCTCGCGCCGGGCGGCGTCGCGGGCGTCGCGCGCCTGGGAGTGGAGGGAGCCAGCCAGGCCGCTGCCCTGCTCGAGGGAGGAGACGATCGCCTCCGCGAACCGGGCAACGTTGCGGTTGGCGGACCTGTTGCCCATGTCGGTCAGCGCCGCCGGCAGGGACTGGCCGGCGTGGACCTCACTCATCGTGCGCCGCAGCTCATCGACCATCTCGCCCGTGCCAATGAGACACACGCGCTCGATCGCCACCCGGATGGATTCGCCCGAGGCAACTGCGAGCGCGAGGATCTCCACCACGTCGGGCAGCTGGGCGGTGTAGGCGCGGCTGCGCTGGTCGACCTGGCGGCTCAGCGCCCAGTCCGCCCCGAGCACGCCGGCGGCCGTGAAGCAGGCGACTCCGACGATCGCGGCGGCCAGCGGGACGCCGCGGACCACGAGCGCGAAAGCGAGCAGGCACCCGGCTGCGAAACCTACCGATGCCCACTGGAACTGACGCACCCGGAAGTCCCCCACGGTCATAGCGCCGAGCATGTTGACGCGGCGCTCGACCGAGGAGGTGGTTGACCCGACGGCGTCGAGGAAGCTCGCAACGATGGCGGCGCGGCGCCGGGAGGGGCGCCGGGTGCGGGTGGCGACGTAGGGAAGGACCCGGTCGGCCAGCTGGGTGGGGCGGTACAAGACCGCGATTCCCACGAGGAGGACGCCGGCCACCAGGGCCGAACCCGCGAACGCGCTAAGCATGGCTCACCCCCGCGAAGATCCGTTCCTCCTCGGGCAGGCGGCCGAGCCTGAGCATGAGCCAGTAGGCAAGCACGGTGGCCACGAAGCCGGCCACGAGGATGAAAACGCCCACGGGCGTGGTGAACGCGTCGATCGCGCCGGGGCGGGTGGAAAAGAGAAGAAGCATGATCCAGGGCGCAACGGCGGCCAGCCGCGCCCCGTTGACCGTCCACGACTGGCGGGCTAGAAGCTCTCCACGGGCGCGGTTCTCCTCGCGCACGAGCGAGGCCAGGCTGGCCAGGGCGGCGGACAGGTCGCGCCCGCCAAGATCGTGTGCGAGGCGCAGCGACTCGAGGATCCGGTCCGTCATCGGGTCCGCCAGCACCTCCTTCAGCTCGTCGAGGGCCGGGTCGAGGCGACCGTCCGCGCGCAGGTGCTGGGCAAATTGGGTAAACGGAGGGCGCATGATCTCCGGCCCGCGCACGGCCAGCATCGCGAGCGATTCACCCACGGGCAGGCCCACGCGCACGCTCGCCACGATGTCGTCGATCACCTCTGGCCAGACCTCCCGAAGCTCTTCACGACGCCGGCGCTCGCGCGCTCCCCGCCACACGCCGGGCACGGCCGCACACATCACCGCGATCGGAATCGAGACGACGAGCGAGCTCGAGACCGCCGAGGCGAGCAGGAAGCTCCCCACTCCGGCCGCGAGCGCGGGCCACAGCGCCGGCCACAGGCCCGCCGGCACGGTGAGGGGGCGCGGCTGGCGGAAAGCGCTGGCGGCGAGGAAGACACCAAGGCCCATGACCATTCCTATAACGAAGCCCATCGTCCACCTCCTAGCAGCTGGCGCAGGTCGTAGCCGTGCTCGTCGAAGATCTCCGGGCGGGCCACGTATCCCGCGCCGCGTTCGAGCCCGAGGCCGCGGTCCACGAACAGGTCGCTCGTCTCGATCACGCTGCCTTCCGTGCGCCCGGTCAGGCCCACGATCTCGCGCACGCGGCGCTTGCCATCCCGGTCGCGGTGCAGGTGGACGAGGAGGTCGATCGTGTGGGCAACCGTGGGGATGACGAAGTCCGACGTGACGTTTTCACCCGCCAGCAGGGGCAGGACGCTAAGTTTGGCCACGGCGTCGCGCGCCGAGTTGGCGTGGATTGTGCAGGCGCCGGGGATGCCGGAGTTGAGGGCGATGAGCATGTCGAAGGCCTCAGCCTGGCGCACCTCGCCAATAACGATCCGGTCGGGCCTCATGCGCAAGGATTCGCGTACGAGCCGCCGCAGCGTGATCTCGCCCCGGTCTTCGATGTTAGCCGGGCGGGTCTGTAGGGCCACCACGTCGCGGTGGGCGAGGTTGAGCTCGAAGACCTCCTCCGCCGTGATGACGCGCTGGTGGGCAGGGATAGCGCCGAGCAGGGCGCGCAGGAACGTGGTCTTGCCCGCCTGCGTTGCTCCCGAGACGATGACGTTCATCCCGCAGTCAATCGCCGCATCCAGGAACTCCGCCGCCTGAACCGTCAGCGTCCCAAGCTCTGCCAGGTCGCGCAACCTGCGCGGGCGCACGATGTACTTGCGGATGTTGACCGCCCAGTGCTTGCGCGTGATGTCTGGAATCGCCACGTGGAGGCGCTCGCCGGTGTGGAGGGCGGCGTCGACGAACGGTTGGGACAAGTCGAGCCGGCGCCCCGAGGCGCGCAGCATCCTCTCTACGAGGTCCTTGACCTGGCGCTCCTCGAGCAAGATCGTGGACAGCTGGCTCACCCCGTCGCGTGCAAAGAAGACACGGCCCGGTTCGTTGATCCAGATCTCCTCGATCGTCGGGTCATCAATGAGGGATTGGAGCGGGCCGAATCCACCGATATCGTCGCGCAGCTGGCGGCGCACCTCCACCACGTCGGCCACCGGTTCCACCACACCCGCGACCGTCAGCTCCTCGTATTCGGCGAGCGCGTCATCAATCAGGGCCTCAAGCTCTGCCGGCTGGAGCTGCGGATCAATACGCGAGGCGCGCACCATCTCGCGCACGCGCGCATCGAGCCATGCGTTCCCGGCTCCCCACTTTGTCTTCACAACGCCACGCTACGATGCCGCCGCGCGTCGTGAATATCTTTCCCACAGCTGTGGATAACTTGCGCACGGGATTTCGCGACTGTGATATACGGGCGCCTGTGGGGCCAGACAGTTCCGTCAGGGCGTGTACGCCACGCGCGTTGCGCTAAAAATCGTTACCGTGGAGGGGTGAATAAGACCCCCTTCAAGCTCGCAGCGTTGGCCGTGGCCGCTATCGACGGCCTCGACGCGGTCGGCGTGCGCGGCCCGTACACGCGCACCTCCGACTTCCAATTCGGCGGCGTCATCGACTCGCGCGGCCGGCGCTGGATCGTCAAGCACCCCCTCCACCCCATGGCAGGCGCCATGATTGAGGCGGAGGCCGCCATCGCTCCCGCCCTGCTCGAGGCGCTCCGCCAGGGTCTTCTCCCCTTCGACGTTGTCCGCCCCGCGGGCTTCGCCCAGGTCAAGGACGGGCACGCCGTCGTCTACGTCGCACCCATGGGCCGCGAGCGCGACTTCGACGAGCTCGATACCGACGCCGCCCACGAACTCGGCCGCGCGCTCGCCGCCATCCACCTCCTCCCCCGCGAGACAGTCGAATCGGCGGGCCTGCCCTCCTACGACGCGCAGACCACGCGGCGCCGTCTCCTGTCCGACCTTCACGACGCCGACGCCGCCTCGCCCCTCCCGCCCGTGCTTCGCCGCCGGTGGGAAAACGCGCTCGAAGCCACCGACCTGTGGGACTTCGAGCCGCGGGTAGTGCACGGGGACGTGGGCCCGGACCAGTTCATGTGGTCCGACTGCTCAATCTCCTGCGTGCTCGGATTTGGCTCGGCACACGTGGGCGACCCGGCGCTCGACTTCTCCACCCTCGTCTCGGGCCTGGACGAGGAGCTGTTCGAGGCGGTGCTCACCTCCTACGAGAACGCGATCGGCCAGCCCGTCGACGAGCACTTCTTCAACCGCGCCGTGCTCCTGTCCGAGCTGGCACTCGCACGCTGGATGCTCTTCGGCTCGCGCAGCGGCCAGCACCAGATCGTAGACGAGGCCCGCACCATGATGGACGAGCTCGCCGCCGAGGTAGAGGCCGACCCCGAGCTGGCCACCGGGCCCACCTGGGCCGTCAGTCGCGCCACCGAGGTGGAGGCAGAGGCGGCCGACGGCGCCGGCTTCACTACCAGCTCCTTTGACTAGCCCCTCCTCTCCGACCGTTCTGCCGGGGGCAGGTGGGTGCGGAGGTAGTCCGCGATCTGCTCCTCGCTCATGTTGCCGGCGTGAAGCTCACGCCGCTCCGGGTCATCATCGCCGAGGTAGTAGAAGCACGCCGCGATATCCTCCATCGCGGTTCCCGTGGCGCGCGACCACGCCAGGCGGTAGAGCCCGAGCTGGAACTGGCGGGAGGCGACCTGCTGGGCGCTGGGCCTGCGGCCCGTCTTCCAATCGACGATCGTGACCGGGGGCAGGCCGGGCACGCCCGAGGTGTCAAGCACCGCGTCTATCACGCAGCGCACCGGGTAGTCCCCCACCCGCACGTCGATCCCCTCCTCGATCGCGAGCGCCGGACACGAGGCGTAGCGCGAGCCCCCGAAGCGCGCGATCAGCTCGGCGATCCGCTCATCGTCCAGGGGCACGACATCGATCGGCATCTCGTCCGGGTCGGCCACGGCGTCGATGTCCATCGTAGAGGCGGCGTCGAAAGAGTGGGCGATGGCCGCGTGGACGAGCACGCCGGTGCGTGCTGCGCGTGAGGGGCGGCGTGGGATCGGTCGGTACTGCTCGTCCAGGAAGGCGTCCTGGTCCTGGGCGAGCGCCACGACGTCGGACGCCGTGAGGTAGTCGCGCGCGAGCCCCCGAGCTTGCGGTGGCGCCTCCCGCTCCGCCATGATCACCTCCGCTTCCCTCCTCCACTGCTCGACCACGGCGCGATCGGCAGTGACGACGGGAACGGGCCCACGTTCGAGGCGACGATCGACGTCCGCCGGCCACACCTTGGCGTCCGGAACCACGCTTATCTGGGTCGCTGCCAACGCAATGAATTCGAGATCAACCCCAGTCAGCACCGGATCGTTGTCCGGATCTGCCTCGGTGAACGGCTCGACATCCGTGATGAACGTGTTTTGGGGCATCTGCGCCTCGGCCGCGTCCTCATGGCCAACACTCCGTGCGAGCTTCTTCAGGGCCGCCTCCGCCTGCTCCGGGCCGGTGAGATCATACGAGGACAGGATGAGCAGGCTGCGTGGGCGGGTGACTGCCACGTAGGCGAGACGGCGGCTCTCAGCCACATGGTGTTGGGTAAAGGCCGTTTGGCGGTAGGCGTGGACCTCCTCAAGGAGGCCCACCTTGTTCAGCGGCGTGACCACGCCGCTCTTGCCCACGATGTCAGCGATGGACAGATCGGGCAGGTGTTCGCGATCCTGGCGCAGGGCGTAGGGCAACCCGTCGCGCGATTCTTGCCAGAGCTTTTCGCTCGTCTTTTCGTCGAAGCCATCCACCTTCATGTCCGGAATGCCAACGAGGTCCCACTCGAGCCCCTTTGCGGCGTGGACGGTGAGCAGTTGGACGACGCCCGACTCTGGCTCGATCTCCCATTCGCCGAAAACGGGGACGTCCCCACCCGATTCGTCCTCGCCCAAGCGCTCGTGGGCCTCGACCATGTCCACCCACTCGACGAAGCTCTCCAGACGCGAACCGGGAATGCTCTTCGCGTAATCCGCACCCAAGCCAATGAAGCTGGCGAATGCGGCGGTCACCGGGGCACCGCCCGTCCTGCGGGCCTTGGCATGGGCGCGCAGATCGAGCAGGTCGATTGCGGCGGAAATCGCCTCCGGGATGGCCAAGTGCCTGCTGTTCCGCGCCCGCTCGAGCAGGCGAGCAAGGTGAACGAGGCGGCGGTAGCCCTCCTCGCTCATTCCGGCCACTGGGCCATCCGGTAACGCCGCCAAAGCCTCCACCAGGTTGGTCGGGACGTCAAGCCCGTCACCCACCTGCTCGCTCAACTCTTGGCGAGTGGTTCGGGCAAGGCGGCCCGCGAGCGCCGAAAGCGCCGCGATGTCCCTCGCACCGATCGCGAAGTAGGTCAGAAGTGGGACGAGGAGATCGTTGCGCGCCGGGTTCACGCTCAGGCCCAGAACGCACCGCACGAGGCGGATCTCCTGCCTTTCGATCAGCATCTGGCCGCCCACCATCTCATAGGGCACGCCGGCTTCTTCCAGCGCCGCGATCGCGTGATCCATGTAGGACCGGGCCCGGCACAGGATCGCCGCGGTGGGAGCCCGTCCAGGATCTCGGCCTTCCCCGATCGCCCTTGCCGCCTCGGCTTGAGCCTGGTCGAAGGCCTCCTTGAAGTAGTCGGCCATATCCCTGTAAGAGTCATAGCGGAAGGCGCGATGCACGTGGACCACCCGGCCATCTTGCGATTTTGCATGCGGCTGGAGTGTTTTGACAGTGAGCTTCGCGTAGCTGAGCTTGCCCTCGGTCAGGGCGTTGGCCACGTCGAGGATCCTGCGCCCGTTGCGGAAGGCCGTGGACAGGGTGAGGTTCCGTGCCACACCGAACCTGTCCATGAAGTCGGACAGCGCTGCCGAGGACGCGCCGCGCCAGGAGTAGATGGCCTGATTCGGGTCTCCCACAGCACACACCGACCACGAGTCCGTGAACGCCGCCTCGATGAACTCCGCCTGGCTCGCAGACGTGTCCTGATATTCGTCAAGCAAGACGAGCTTGTAGCGCTTGCTGAGCTCCTGGCGGACCTCGGGGACGGAGGACAGGATCTTGCGGGCGCGAACGATTTGATCGGCAAACTCGATGAGGGAGTTGTCCCTCTTATACGCCACGTACTCCTCGACGAGGTAGCTGAGAGCCACGCGATAGTTCATCCCGGCGATCATCCCCGTGAGCTTGCTCTGTTCGGCGCGCGAGGCCTCCGTGCCCGTCCCGCGCTTGCCGGTGACGCCGTGGAGCTGGTAGACAGCGCTCAGCTCGCGCTCGAGGTAGGCGCGGAACTCGCCTGCATCGACTTCGTTGCCCACCATCTCATCGACGAGGTGCAGAGCGCGACTAATGATGGTCGAGACCGCCGATGCCCGAAGGACCGCGTATCGTGGGTCGACTATGTCGATGCCGTTGACGATACGTCCCATGATCTGGAAGCGCTCCGCGTCCGTGATGAGCCGGGCGCGCGGGTCCTCCCCGATGAGCATGGAATACGCCGAGGCGATCTCAGAGGCGAAGGAGTTATATGTGGCGATGGTCGGCCGCGCCAGGGCGCGATGAATCGCGTCCGACCGATCGTCCTCACCAGATTCTTCCTGAGGTTCAACGAGGCCGGGCAGGAGCCCCTTCGCCGCCGCCTCGCGCAACTGGCTCTCGACTCGTTCGGCGAGCTCACCTGCCGCCTTCGTGGTAAAGGTGAGCCCCAGCACCTCGTCCGGGCGCACGTTCCCGTTGACCACGTGCCAGGCGATCCGCTGCGACATCGTGGCTGTCTTGCCCGATCCGGCCCCCGCGATGACGGCGATGGCGCGGTCCTCGCTCCGGATCACGGCCTCCTGCTCGGCGGTGGGGGCAAACGCGAGCGTCTTGGCGAAGTCTTCGTAAGGGATCATGAGAAAATCCTTCCTGGCCCCATGGCCGGACACGAGGAAACGTAACGGCAGTTCCGGCAATGTGAGCCGGGTAGAGCGGCATAGTCGGGGCCGCGTTGGGCGAGGTCCGCTTGCCGAATCATCTCGGCTACCTGGTCAAGGTCCTCGGCCTCAAGCGGACCCTGCTCGCGTACCACTACTTTGCCCTCGCCTGTCCCTACATAGACGAGCCGCGCCCCCTCAGACGTGGCGTAGCCCTTGATGCCGTGGGCGTTCAGGAGCCACTGGTAGAGCAGCAACTGCGGGTTGCTGCCGGTCTCTTTCACAGTGATCGGCTGCTTGCCAGTCTTGAAATCAACCACCCCCACCCCAAAGCCGACAGCCTCGAGTCGATCGATGCGCGCGCTGACATTGATCGTGTGGTCTTTTCCGTCGAGGCTGGCGCACGCCTCCTGCTCCAGGAGGACGTACGGTGCGCTGTTTTCGAGATAATCGCCAAGGTTACGCGCCATGGCGTTCACGCGGTCGCGGAGCAGAACCCCCTCGAGCCCGTCCGGAAACTCGATCGCGGAGATCCTCTCCGCACACGCCTGTTCGATCGCCTCGCGCGGCCCGGCTGGGAAATCCTCGGCGAGCCCATGAATGAGAGTCCCGATCTCGGCAGAGATTCCCGACTCCTCCGACGTGGCATTCGAACGATCGAGGAAGGCCGACAGCGGGCATTTCAATAGGCCCTCCACGCGTGACGGCGACAGCGCCGAATCCCCCGCGATCACCGGCTCCTCAGTGGAGAGTGCCAGCTCATCGACCCATGTCGACCGGTCGGCACCGCGCACGCCCGCCGCCGCGAGCTCCTCGAGTAGAACGGCGGCTTCCCGTTCAAGATGCCCATCCCCGCTCCGCAAGGCCTGGCGCAACTTGCCCACGAGGCCCGCCTCATCGAGCGTTGCCGGGCTTGCCTTCCCGCGCTCAAGCTCCGGAAACAGCCAGGTCAAGAACCGGGATGGCCGCGCCTCGTCGTTTTCCTGGGCGGTGATCAGCACCTCGCGCCGCGCGCGACTGACCGCCTGGGCGAGCATGCGCAGCTCATCATCAATCACCTCGCTGACCAGCTGGCTCGGCTCGATGTCCTGCCCTGCCATCGCGGAGCCGACCACGATGTTGACCAGCTTGGGCACCTTTGTCAGCGGGTTGCGCAGGCGCGTGTTGGGCCACGCGCCGTCATTGACGCCCACGATCGCCACGACATCCCATTCGCGTCCCACCGTGGCCGACGGCGACACGAGCGCGACCTCGTCAGCACCCCCGCCCATGCGCGCGATCGAGTCTTCGGGCAGGTCCTGGTTCTCGAGCAGCTCAAGGAGCGCGTGGATAGTGGCGTTTGTGACGTCCCGATCCGCCTGGCGCTGGGCGATGCGGAACAGGGAGATGACCGAGTCAAGATCCTGATCAGCGATGTCGCCCGCTGGGCCTCCCGCCCTCGCCTGCTCGCGCCAGGATTCGGCGACACCGACCCCGTCCCACGCCGCCCAGAGCACCTCTTCTCCAAGGCCACCGGCGGCTGCGGCCTGCCGGATGGAGGACAGTACCTCCGTAACGCGTGCGAACTCCGGGATCTTGGCTGACACCTCTCCGCCCGCCACGATGTCCTGCCAAAGCTCGGCTTTCGTGCGCCGCCCTTTGGCCGCCAGCTCCCAGCCGCGCATCTCCCTCATGAGGGCTCGCAGGCGCAGCGGATCGATGCCGAAGAGCAGGCCGGTGAGCATCGCCTCGATCCGTTCGCCCTCCACCGGGCCATCAGAGAGCGCAATCTCCAGTAGCTCGATGATCGATGCCACTGCCCGCTGTTCCCGCAGCGGCTGATCATTGACGATGGTCTGAACCGGCACACCGTAGTAGAGGAGCGTGCGGCGGATGCTGCCGTGCGACGACGTCGACCTGCTGATCACCGCCATATTCGCGTACGGCACCTGCTCCTCAAGGTGGCGCCGGCGAAGCTCCGTGGCCACGAAGGCAAGCTCCTCATCGCCGTGAGGGAAGGTGAGGGCCCGGACGGTGGACCCATCCTCCGCCGCATTGGCGTGCCGGCGATGGCCACTCACTCCCGCCGTGTGGATGCCGCTGATCACCTTATCCAGGAGAACGCGAACCTGACCATCGCACCGATAGCCGGTGCCGAGGACCATCTGCGACGCGCCGATTCCCCCGCCCGCCGCCGGCTTGCACAGCAGCGCCGGGAGGTGGGCAATGCCCCCGCGGAAACCCTGGACGGCCACGTCCGGATCGCCGAACGTCACCACCGACGTACCGTCCTCCTGCAGAGCAAGGAGGAGCGTCCGCAGGGCGAGGGTGGCGTTCTGCACGTCATCCACAATCGCCCAGTCCCAGCGCGGCTTGGCGATGTCGAGGCCGCCTTGCCCTCTGGGGGTTGCCGCCTCCCAGCCGCGCAGCATCGCGGCGGCCTGGGTGATGACCCGCGCGTGGTCCACCAGGTCAGGGTTGGCGTGCCCCAGCGCGGACTGGGTGGCGAGTGCCAGGTCATAATCCTTGATCACCGTGGCACCGGCCTCCCAAATCGGCTCATCATAACGCCGGGCGAGGTCCACCAGATCGGCAGGTGACAGCTCCAGCTCCGCGGCGCGCGTGAGCAGATCACGGAACTCAGCGCGGTAGGCCGGCAGCTGCGCCACCTCCTCGTCTATCCCGGCCTCCCCCAGCTCAAGGGCAAGCTCGAAGCGCTCCTTAATGAGCGAATCCTGCGCCGGGCCCGAGATCAGTTCGGGTTCGCGCCGCCCCATGAACTGGGCGTACGTGGAGACGATCCCGAACGCGAACGCCGTGAGCGACTGCACCTGCAGCGTCCCCGGCAGGTAGCCCAGCTCCACCGAGATCCTGTTGCGCAGATCGGAGGCCGCCCGCCGATCTGGTGAAAGCAGCGCCACGCGCGCCCCCGGATCCTCCCGCATGATCCGCGCCGCCAGCTCCACCACGAGCGCGCTCTTCCCCGTGCCGGGCGCACCGATCACCGACGCCGTGCACGGCGCCCGCAATTCCAGCACCGCGGCCTGGTTCTCATCCCATGTCTTGTTCATGCTCACGAGCTTAACGACCACCTCCGACAATTTTTTCGGCCACAGCCGAATTGCGCCGCACGAAATCTTCCCGCCCACCCCGGCAGGGTACGATACTGCCAGATCAAGCCTTGGAGGAATCATGGAAATCAGCATTGGCATCCGCAACGTCGCCCGCGAACTGAGCCTCGACGTCGACCTGACCGCACACGAGGTCTCCGAGCGCGTGGAGCAGGCGCTCGCCGCCGGGGCCGTCCTCTCGTTTACGGATAAGGAGGGCAACGTCGTCGTTCCCACCGACGCCCTCGGTTACGTGCAGTGCAAGGAGGCGGAAGCCCGCCGCGTCGGCTTCGGCTTTTAATGTGTAGCGCGCCACCCCTCACCGGGCGGGCGCGCCCCACGCGGTAGAATCAATCTTGGTTGACCGGTCGTCACGTTTGTTCAAAAGAATTTTCACGATCGGCTGCCCGGGCGCACACGGCGCCCCCATGTCGAAAGTGAATACTGTGCATTCTGGAATTGTGAATACCTCCGGGGCATCCGTGCGCCCGGCGAACGAACCAAAAGCTGACATCCAGGCCTCCGGCTCTGAGCTCGAGCTAGAGACGAAGAGCTTTGCCGACTTCGGCGTCTCGGATGACATCGTCGAGGCCCTGGCCGAGAAGGGCATTACGCACCCCTTCCCCATTCAGGCGCTGACCCTCCCGGTGGCGCTCAAGGGCTCGGACATCATCGGCCAGGCCAAGACAGGCACGGGCAAGACCCTCGGCTTCGGCATCCCGATGGTGGAGAAGGTCATCGGCCCGGGCGAGGAAGGCTGGGAGAAACTGCGCGCGCCCGGCAAGCCGCAGGGCCTCGTCGTCGTCCCCACGCGCGAGCTGGCCAAGCAGGTGGCGGGCGACCTTCGCGACATCGCCGCGAAGCGCTCCGTGCGCGTGGTTGAGGTCTACGGCGGCAAGGCCTACGAGCCGCAGGTCAAGGAACTCGCCCGCGGCGCGGAGATCGTGGTGGGCACCCCCGGGCGCATCATCGACCTGGGCAAGCACCGCACGCTCGATCTTTCCCACGCTCATACCGTGGTGCTCGACGAAGCCGACGAGATGCTCGACCTGGGCTTCCTCGAGGACGTCGAGGCGATCCTTTCCTCCACCCCGCCGAACCGCCACACGATGCTGTTCTCGGCTACCATGCCCGGCCCGGTCATCACGATGGCCCGCCGCTACATGTCCAAGCCCACCCATATTCGGGCACAGAATCCCGACGACGACTCGGCCACCGTCAAACAGGTCAAGCAGGTCGTCTACCGCTGCCACGCGCTGAACAAGAGCGAGGTTCTGGCCCGCATCCTTCAGGCCCGCGGGCGTGGCCTGACCATCATCTTCACGCGGACCAAGCGCGCCGCCGCGCGCCTTGCCGACGAGCTCGAGTCGCGCGGCTTTGCCACCGGCGCCCTCCACGGCGACCTCGGCCAGGGCGCCCGCGAGCAGGCGATGCGTGCCTTCCGCAACGGCAAGATCGACGTGCTGGTTGCCACCGATGTCGCGGCGCGCGGTATCGACGTCGACGACGTCACCCACGTCATTAACTACCAGTGCCCGGAGGACGAGAAGACCTACCTGCACCGGATTGGCCGCACGGGCCGCGCCGGGCAGGCCGGTACGGCCGTGACCTTCGTGGATTGGGAGGACACCCCGCGCTGGTCGGTCATCAACAAGATCTTGAACCTCGGCTACCCCGAGCCTGTGGAGACGTACCACACGTCCGACCACCTCTACACCGACCTCGACATCGACCCCGAGGTCACCGGCCGCCTGCCGCGCTCCCAGCGCACGCGCGCCGGCCTGGACGCCGAGGAGATCGAGGACCTGGGCGAGACCGGCCGGGGCCCGCGCGGTCGCGGGCGTGGCGGCCGCGGTAATAAGGGCCGCGGGGGCCGTGGTAGGGGTGAGGCCGGCCGCTCGGGCCGCAAGCGCACCCGCACCCGTGTCTCCTCCGGGGCGTCCGAGTCCTCCGAGCAGCCTCGCACGGATAAGCCGCGTACCGATAAGCCGCGCCGGCGTCGGGTGCGTAAGGCGCCCGAGGCCTAAGCACAAGCTTCGCGCATAAGGCGCGTAAAAGGAAGGTGTCCCCGCTTTCTTGCAGGGACACCTTCCTTTTACGCGCGTTAGCTGGTCAGTGGCCGAATGACGCCGAGCACGCCAGCGATGATGAGCTGGGTGGCGATCGCGGCCAGCAGCATGCCCGAGAGCCTGGTGAGTAGCATGACGCCGGCCTCGCCGAGCAGGCGCATAATCGCCCCGGCGAAGTGCATCGAGATCCAAGAAATCAGTAGCACCGTCACGGCCGCTCCAATCACGGTGGCTTGAGCCCACGGATCGCCGGCCGAATCGCGCATGAGCAGCATGAACGCCACGATCGAACCCGGGCCCGCCAGTAGCGGGGTGCCGAGCGGCACCATGGCCACCGCGATCGTGCCGCCGGCCGAGCCCGGGTCCTCCTCCTTGCCCGTCAGCAGCTGGAGCGCCACGAGAAGGAGGAGCAGGCCGCCCGAGATCTGCAGGGCCTCGGGCGAGATGCCCATGTAGCCGAAGAGGAAGAAGCCGAAGAAGCCGAACAGGAGCAACAGGGCGAGGGCGATGAAGTTCGCCTGGAATGCCACTTTCTTCCGCCCCGCCTTGTTCAGGGTGCGCGTGAGCGCCATGAACACGGGTACGTTGCCAGGCGGGTCAATAATCACCAGCAGCGTGGCGAAGGCGGACGCGAACAGCGCCCCATCAAAATTCACGGGCGTATAACCTCCAGGAAAGCGCCCTCTTCCAGGGCGGCGAGCGTGTCCGAATCCGTGGTGTGCTCACCCAAGCGGTTCGGTTTTCCTGCTCCATGGTAATCGCTGGAGCCAAACTGGAAAAGCTCGAGTGATCGCGCTCGCTGGCGCAGCTCCTCCCGCCGCTCGAGGGGGTTATCCCGGTGATCGACCTCGACGCCGAAAAGTCCGGCCTCCGCCATCTCGTCCAGGGCCTCGAGCGGCACGGTCTTGCCGCGCGTGGCGGCCATCGGGTGGGCGAAGACGGCCCGGCCGCCGGCGGCGTTGATCCACGAAATGACGTCGAAGACGTCCGGCGAGTAGTTCGGCACGTAATACTTCCCGCGCGGGTGCAGGAGCTGCGCGAACGCCTCCTCGCGGCTCGCCACCACCCCGGCTGCGATGAGTGCGTCGGCAATGTGGGGTCTTCCGACAACGGCGCCCTCGCCGGCCACGTCCGCCACCGCGTCCCACGTCAGGTTGAAGTCCTGGGCGAGGCGGTCGACAATCTGCCGGGCCCGATCCGCCCGTCTTTCCTGCAGCTGCTGGCGGTGTGCTGAGAGCTTAGGGGCCGAGGGGTCAAAGAGGTAGGCGAGCATGTGGACGCTGACCCGCCCGCCGTCGTCGTGAAACTGGGAGGTGACCTCCATGCCACGCACCAGGCTGACGCCGGTTCTCGCAACGGCACGGCCGGCTTCGTCCCAGCCAGAGATCGTGTCGTGGTCGGTGAGGCCCACGCAGGTCAGGCCGGCGTCGCGGGCGGAATTCATGAGCTCGGTGGGGCTCTGCGTGCCGTCTGAGCGCGCGGAATGGGTGTGCAAGTCGATCATGGCTCCACGCTAAATTTCCTTCACGCTAAGAGCAACCCCGGTTCAAGTTTGTCGGATGCACGTGGGATACTAGAAATATGAGTGAACAGACCAACGAAGAAAAGGCACACAACCGCACGCAGCGCCCCCAGAGCCAGGCGTTTCGCGAGTTCATCGGCCAGGATTGGGGCGCGCGGCCCGCCGGTCCGGCCCGCATGGAGGTCGCTGATTACACCCCGTCGCGCCACAAGCGGCTCTCGGAGCTATTTCCGGGCGAGCGACTCGTGTTCCCGGCGGGCGATCTGAAGGTCCGCTCGAATGACACGGACTACCGCTTCCGCGCCCACTCGGCGTTTTCTCACCTCACCGGCCTGGGCGGGGAGGACGAGCCGGGTGCGGTGCTCGTGCTCAACCCGGTGGAGGGCGGCCATGAGGCGGTCCTCTACTTCCACCCGCGCGCCCCGCGCTCCTCGGAGGAGTTCTACGCCGATTCCCGCCATGGCGAGTTCTGGGTGGGGCCGCGGCTGAGCGCGCAGGAGATGTCCACGGCCACGGGGTTGAAGGTGGCCCATATTGATGAGATGAAGGACGCGATCTCGAAGGACCTGGGCGCGGTACAGATCCGCGTGGTCCCGCAGTCCGATCCGGCGGTGGAGGCCCTCGTGGCCGAGTTGCGCCAGCAAAACGGGTTGACCGAGGGCGCGGAGCAGGCGGACGCGCGCCTGGCCGAGGCCGCCTCGGAGATCCGCCTGACGAAGGACGCCTACGAGGTGGCGGAGATCCGCAAGGCCATCGATGTCACCAAATCCGGCTTTGAGGAGATGATCCGCGCAATGCCGCGCGCGATCAATCACTGGCGCGGCGAGCGCGTGATCGAGGGCGCCTTCCAAGCCAAGGCCCGCGAGGAGGGCAACGGCCTGGGATACGACACGATCGCCGCGGCCGGTAATCACGCCAACACACTGCACTGGATCACGAATGACGGGCGCTTGCGCGACGGGGAGCTCATCCTTATCGACGCCGGCGCGGAGGTCGATTCGCTCTACACGGCCGACATCACGCGCACCCTGCCCATCGACGGAAAGTTCACTGAGGCCCAGCGTGAGGTGTACGACGCCGTGCTGGAGGCCTGCGAGCGCGCGCTTGAGGTGGCCCAAGACAAGGTGCAGTTCAAGGACATCCACGCGGCCGCCATGGAGGTTATCGCCAAGCACCTGGAGCGGTGGGGGATGTTGCCGGTGTCGGCGGAGGAGTCCCTCTCCCCCGAGGCCCAGTATCACCGCCGGTGGATGCCGCACGGCACGTCCCACCACCTGGGGCTCGACGTGCATGACTGCGCGCAGGCCAAGCGCGAGCTCTACCAGGATTCTTACCTGGAGCCGGGGATGATCTTCACGATCGAACCGGGCCTGTACTTCCGTGAGGATGACCTCAAGGTCCCCGAACGATTCCGCGGGATCGGTGTGCGGATTGAGGACGACATCCTGGTCACGGAGGACGGGGCGATCCGCCTCTCGGAGGACATCCCGCGCACGGCCGACGCGGTGGAGGCGTGGATGGCCCACCTCCAGCAGTAAGCAGCCCGCACCGTCGGGAAAGGACACAGATGTCAGGAAGCAGAACACGAGTTTTTATTGGACGCTTAGCAGGCACACCCGTCTACGACCCGATCGGTGACCGGGTGGGCAAGGTACACGACGTGGTCGTGGTTTTCCGCCTGCGCGGCCAGCCGTCTGCGGTGGGGCTGGTGGTGGACGTAACCGGCAAGCGGCGCGTCTTCATGCCGCTCACGCGCGTGACGGCGATCGCCAATGGCCAGGTCATCACCACCGGCCTGCTCAACATCCGGCGCTTTGAGAAGCGCCCGTCGGAGACCATGGTGCTCGGCGAGATTCTGGACCGCGAGGTCCAGTTCAACGACGGCTCAGGGCGGGCCGTCGTGGAGGACGTGGCAATCGAGCAGGAGGGGAACCGCGAATGGCGGCTCACCTCATTGTACGTGCGGATGGCGCGCGGCGGGCCGGAGGCCGGAAACACGAAGATCGTGCCCGTCACGTCGGTCACGGGCCTGCGCACGCGCGTGGCCAACCAGGCCGCCACGGCGCTACTGGCCCAGATCAACGAGCTGAAGGCCCCCGATATTGCCGACCTCCTGTCCGACCTCCCGGATGATCGCATCATCGCGGTCTCGCGCCACATGCACGATGACCTGCTGGCGGACGTGCTGGAGGAGATGTCGGACGCGGACCGGGTGACGGTCATGAGTGCGCTTGAGGTGGAGCGCGCGGCCAACGTCTTGGAGGAGATGGAGCCGGACGACGCAGCCGACCTCATCAACGAGCTCCCGCCCGCGCAGGCGGAGATCCTCCTGTCGAAGATGGAGCCCGACGAGGCCCAGGACGTGCGCCGCCTCATGTCCTACGGGGAGCGCACGGCCGGTGGCCTCATGACCACCGAGCCGATGATTCTCTCCCCCGACGCCCCGATCTCTATGCTGCTCGCCGCGGCCCGCCGGGAGGACCTGGCCCCGGCGATCGCCAGCATGTGCTTCATCGTGCGCCCGCCCACAGAGACCCCCACGGGCCAGTATCTGGGCGTGGTCCACCTCCAGCGCGCGCTGCGCGAGCCGCCGTCGGAGATGGTCGGCTCGATCATTGACCAGGTGGAGTCGCTCTCCCCCGACGACGGGATCGGCACCATCACCCGCCTGCTCGCCACCTACAACCTCACGATCTTGCCGGTGGTAGACAACGGGTTGCTGGTGGGCGCGGTCTCGGTCGACGACGTGCTGGACCACCTCATGCCCGAGGATTGGCGCGATGCGGACGAGGAGCAGATCGATACCCATATCGACGAACGCCATGTCGATGATCTGCTAGAAGACCCCACCGATGAGGAGGGCCGCGATGCCTGAGAGTTTCGATCAGCCACTCGGTAAGCGGCGGCGCAGGTGGCGCGCCTCCGTCGATTCGGAGGCCACCGGGGTCATTGCCGAGCGGATCGCCCGCTTCACTGGCACCCCGAAGTTCATCATCTGGCTCACCCTGTTCGTGGGGCTGTGGCTGGTGTGGAACAGCTTCGCGCCCGATCACCTGCGCTTCGATTCGGCAGCGCTCGGCTTCACGGCGCTCACCCTCATGCTGTCCCTGCAGGCCTCCTACGCCTCCCCGCTCATCCTGCTCGCCCAGAACCGGCAGGATGATCGCGATCGGGTGAGCGCCGAACAGGACCGCCAGCACGCAATGCGCACGCTCGCCGACACCGAGTTCCTCCTGCGCGAGATCGCCTCGCTGCGGATGTCGATGCAGGACCTCGCCACCCGCGATTTCGTGCGCTCCGAGATGCGTGACCAGTTCGAATTGCGCGAACGGCTCCTCGAGCGAGAAGAGGAGGTCGCGGAGAAAGACGCGAAGATCGTCGAGCTCGAAGCGAGGCTTGCCCAGCTCGAAACTGGCGAAGGTCAAGGATAGGATAAACGCATGAGTTTACCGAGCATTGAAGACATTAAGGCCGAGCTCGCCAAGGTCATTGACCCGGAGATTCGGCGCCCGATCACCGATCTGGGGATGGTGCGCTCCGTGGAGATCGACGAGGCCGGCAACGTGGTCGTCGGGATCGATCTGACCACGGCGGGGTGCCCGCTGCGGGACACGATCACAGCCGACACCCAGAACGTCGTGGGCGCGATGCCAGGCGTGGCATCCGTGACCGTGAGCATGGGCGTGATGAATGATGAGCAACGCGCCGAGCTGAAGAAGACCCTGCGCGGGGGCGAACCCGAGCGGGTCATCCCCTTCGCCCAGCCAGATAACCTCACGCGCGTGTACGCGATCACCTCCGGCAAGGGCGGCGTGGGCAAGTCCTCCATGACCGTCAACCTCGCCTCGGCGATGGCGAAGGAGGGCCTGAAGGTGGGCGTGGTCGACGCCGATATCTACGGCTTCTCGATCCCTCAAATGATGGGTGTGACCCACCCGCCGCAGGTGGTGGACAACATGATCATCCCACCGGTGGTGCACGACGTGAAGACGATCTCAATCGGCAACTTCATGTCGGAGAACGGCCCGGTGGTGTGGCGCGGCCCGATGCTGCACCGCGCGCTCGAGCAGTTCTTCGCGGACGTGTACTGGGGTGACTTGGACGTCCTCCTCATCGACCTGCCGCCGGGGACCGGCGACATCGCACTGTCGGTGTCCTCGCTCATCCCCAAGTCCGAGATCGTGCTGGTCACCACCCCGCAAGTGGCGGCGGCCGACGTGGCGGAGCGCGCGGGCCTCATGGCCAAGCAGACCGACCAGCGGGTGGTGGGCATCATCGAGAACATGTCCTACCTGGCGATGCCGGACGGCTCGCGCATGGAGATCTTCGGCGCGGGCGGCGGCGACGCCGTATCCGCCCAGCTCTCGCGCAATCTCGGCTACAACGTGCCGCTGCTGGCGCAAGTTCCGCTCGAGCAGGACCTGCGCGAGGGTGGCGACGCCGGCACCCCGTTCGCGATCCAGCCGGGCCAGTCGCCTGCGCAGGAGGTGATCCGGGCGGTGGCGAAGACCCTCGCCCATCGTGCCCGCGGGCTGGCTGGCCGCCCGCTCGGGGTCAAGCCAATCGACAACTAAGGTAAGTGACAGCGAAGAGTGTGCGTGGCCGGCATCGCCCCGGCCACGTTCGCGTTAAGATGCTGGTAAAGAGCAACAGAAAGGGGCGGTAGTGGATAAGGCCCAGTCGTGGACGTACGCCGAGCACATCGTCGCGGAATCGGACGTGGTGCGGGTGGCGCGTGAGCACGCCGCGGATCTGGGGGTGGAGGCGCTCTCGGCCGCCACCGGACATTTCCTCACCTGCCTCGCCGCGATGGGCGTGAAAACCATTGCGGAGATCGGCACGGGCACGGGCGTGTCGGCCCTCTACCTGTTGGCCGCCTCCACGGACTCGGTGCTGACCTCCATTGATACCGACGCCGAAGCGCAGGGATACGCGCGGGAGAACCTGGCCGCGGCCCACATTCGCCCCGGCCGCTTCCGGCTCATCAACGGCCGCAGTTCCGACATGCTCCCCCGGCTCGCCTCACGCTCCTATGACCTGGTGCTCGTGGACGGCGATCCGCTCGAAGCCGCGGGCGACGTGTCTGAGGCCCTGCGGATGCTGCGCCCGGGCGGCACGCTCGTGCTCTCCCACGCCCTGAACGACGATCGGGTAGCGGATCCGGCCCGCCGCGACGAGGCGACGGTGGCCCTGCGCAACCTTGGCCGGGAATTGATTGAGGCTGAAGACCTGGTCTCCAGCCTCATTCCCCTCGGGGACGGTGTGTTAGTGAGCGTCAAGCGCTAAAGCTCAAGGACCTTACCCAGGACCTCGTGGAGGGACTTGACCTCCTCGTCGCTCAGTTCGAGCACGAGGCGCCCTCCGCCTTCCAGAGGCATCCTCAAAGTCGTTCCGTGGAGGTCACGCTCCGCCTCGAGCGGCCCGTCTCCCGTTCTCGGTTTCATGGCTGCCATGGTTACTCCTTCCGGGGCACGTTTGCGCCCGATACTCATATTCTACGTTAATACGTGGACCGCGTCAGGTGTTCACTTGCGGCCCCGCCCCAGGTCGGTGGCGCGCGCTGGGCTTACTTCCCGTTCGAACGCTTCTCCTCCGCGAGCCGGTGGACGCCCTCGAGGACGGCCGCGACGGCGTCGTCGGCCGTGTCGACCACCTGGAAGAGCTTCTCGTGACCCTCGGAGATGTAGCCGTCGGCTAGCAGACGGCCCTCGATCCAGTCCACGAGCCCCGTCCAGTACTCGCTGCCCACGAGCACCACAGGGAAGCAGGAGACCTTGTTGGTTTGGACGAGGGTGAGGGCCTCGAACAGTTCGTCCATCGTGCCGTACCCGCCGGGCATGACGATGAAACCCAAGGAATACTTGACGAACATCATCTTACGGACGAAGAAGTAGCGGAAGTCGATGCCGACGTCGACATACTGGTTCATCCCCTGTTCGAAAGGCAGCTCGATGCCGAGGCCCACGGAGACCCCGCCGGCTTCGTGTGCGCCCTTGTTGCCGGCCTCCATGATGCCGGGGCCGCCGCCGGTGATGATGCCGTAGCCGTGGGAGACGAGCTCGCGCGCGATCTGTTCGGCGAGCTGGTAATACTTGTCGTCTTCCGGGGTGCGGGCGGAACCAAAGATGGAGATCGCCGGGCCGAGGTCGGCCAGCGCGCCGAAGCCTTCTACGAACTCGGCCTGGATTCGCATGATCCGCCAGGGCTCGGAGTGGATGAAGGAGGGGTCCTGGAATGGGCGCAAGAGCCTGGCATCCGTGGTGGTGTTCGGAATGTGCTTGCCCCGCAACATCACGGGGCCCTTACGGTAACGCTTCTTTTTTGCCATATGGCAAGCGTACAGGTCGCAGATGAACAGCTGGTGCATGCCCGCCCGGATCGACGACGACGCCGCTCGCCCGTTATGGCACGCATCACCACCACAACACACATATAATGCCATGGGCACAGGTCACAGGCCGTGCTACTCCTGTAAAATATCGGCCATGGATTACATGGATTTGGCCCGCGAAGCGGCGGCAAAGATCGCCGACGTGACGGGCGTCGATAAGCATGACATCGCGCTGACTCTCGGCTCTGGCTGGGGCGGGGCGGCCGACCTCATCGGTGAGGTCGTGGCTGAGATCCCGGCCGAGGAGATCCCCGGCTTTTCTAAGTCGGCGGTAGCCGGCCACGGAGGCAAACTCACCTCGATCCGCCTCAATGATGGCAAGCACGCCCTGGTGCTCGGGGCCCGCACCCACTTCTACGAGGGCAAGGGCGTGCGCGCCGTCGCTCACGGCGTGCGCACTGCGGCGGCCGCCGGAGCGAAGGTCTGCATCCTCACCAACGGATGCGGCTCCACCCGTGAGGAGACCGGCCCGGGTAGCGCCGTCCTCATCTCCGATCACATCAACCTGACCGCTACCTCCCCGCTTGAGGGCGCCACCTTCGTGGACCTCACGGACCTGTACTCGTCCCGCCTGCGCGGGATGGCTCACGACATCGATCCGGACCTGGCAGAGGGCGTCTACGTCCAGTTCCCAGGCCCGCACTACGAAACCCCGGCGGAGGTCCGCATGGCGGCCACGCTCGGCGGCGACCTCGTGGGCATGTCCACCGCACTCGAGGCGATCGCGGCACGTGAGATGGGGATGGAGATCCTCGGCATCTCGCTCGTGACGAATCTCGCCGCCGGTGTGGCGAGCGTCAAGCTTGACCACGCCGAAGTGCTCGAGGCTGGCAGGGCTGCCGGCCCGCGCATTTCCCAGCTTCTCGCGGACATCATTGAACGAATTGCGAAGGAGATGTGATGACCTCACAGCTTTTTGACGACGTCGCGGCGTGGATTGCCGCCGACCCCTCGGCTTCCGACCGAGCCGAGCTCGAGGCGCTTCTTGCGGCGGCTAAGGCCGGCGACGCCGATGCCACGGCCGATCTTGAAGACCGTTTTTCTGGCACGCTCCAGTTCGGCACCGCCGGCCTGCGCGGCGTCATGGAGGCCGGGCCGAACCGAATGAACGCGGCGGTTGTGCGCCGGGCCGCCGCCGGCCTGGTCGCGTGGCTGAAGGAGACGGTGGCCGACGACTTCGTGGTTGTCATCGGCTACGATGCCCGCTACCACTCGGATGAGTTCGCGCGCGACACGGCCGCGATCGTCACTGCCGCAGGCGGCACCGCCCACCTCATGCCCTTCCAGCTGCCCACCCCATTGCTAGCGTACGCCGTGCGCAAGTACGGGGCCGACGCCGGCGTGATGGTCACCGCCTCGCACAACCCGCCCAAGGACAACGGCTACAAGGTCTACCTCGGCGGGCGCGCGGCCAGCGCGGACGGCAACGGCGTGCAGATCATCCCGCCGGTCGATAGCGAGATCGCGGCTAAGATCGCGGCCGCCCCCGCGGCGAACGAGGTCCCGATGGCGGAGGGCTGGAATGTCATCCCCGCCTCGATCGTGGACGACTACGTGGCCGACACCCTCGCCCAGGTGGCAGACGGCCCGCGCGATCTGAAGATCGTCTACACCGCCATGCACGGCGTGGGCAAGAGCCTGGTCCACCCGCTGCTCGAGGCAGCGGGCTTCACCGATGTCGTCGACGTCCCCTCGCAGATCGAGCCCGACCCGGACTTCCCCACCGTCGCCTTCCCCAACCCGGAGGAGGCCGGCGCGCTGGATGAGGCGATCAAGGTGGCGCAGGAGGTGGGCGCCGACATCATCATCGCCTCCGATCCCGACGCCGACCGCTGCTCGGCCGCCATCCCCACCCCGTCTGGCTGGCGTCAGCTGTCAGGCGACGAGATCGGCTCGGTCCTGGGCGAGCAAGTGGGCGCAGCCGCGGCAGCCGCCGGTACGAAGGGCTCGCTTGCCTCGTCGATCGTGTCCTCCCAGCTGCTGTCCCAGATCGCCGCACACCACGGGTTGGACTACCACTCGACCCTGACGGGCTTTAAGTGGATCGCGCGTGCCAAGGACATCCTCTTCGGCTACGAGGAGGCCATCGGGTTCTGCTCCTACCCGGAGCTGGTGAAGGACAAGGACGGCGTCTCGACCGCACTCGTGCTCGCCATCACGGCGGCGAAGATGAAGGCCGAGGACAAGTCCATCCAGGACGTGCTCGATGCCCTGGCGATCCGCCACGGCCTGTACCTCACCGCCCCGGTGACGGTGCGCGTGGATGACCTGTCGATCATCCCGGCCACGATGGCGAAGGTGCGCAACGAGCCGCCCACCGAGCTGCTCGGCCTGCCCGTGGCCTCCATCGAGGACCTGTCCGAGGGCAACGCCGACCTCCCGCCCACGGACGCGTTGCGCATCCGCACCTCCGAGGGCGACCGCGTGATTGTACGCCCATCAGGCACCGAGCCAAAGGTCAAGTGCTACCTCGAAGTGATCGTGCCCGTGGCCGACGCCGACTCGCTCCCGCAGGCGCGTGAGGCGGCCAAGGAGCGCATGGAGCGCTTCAAGGCAGATGTGGCGCAGATGCTCACACTCTAAGCACCTGCGTACACGCGAAGGCCCCCGAAAAATCGGGGGCCTTCGCGTTTCACCAGCTGGCGGCGTCTCCGTGGACCGCACGTGCGGGAGGCAGTCACGCGGCTCGCGTCAACGCCTCCGATTCCGTAGATACTAGTTGGCGAATCCTTCGATGACGGCGCGCGAGGAGGACAGGCCGAGGCGGCTGGCGCCGGCCTCGATCATCGCCTTGGCGGTCTCGGCGTCGCGGATGCCGCCGGAGGCCTTGACCCCGAGGTCCTCACCCACGGTCTCGCGCATGAGCTTGACGGCGTGGGCGGAGGCGCCACCTGCCGGGTGGAATCCAGTGGAGGTCTTGACATAGTCAGCGCCGGCCTCGGCCGCACACTTGCAGGCCTCGACGATCTCCTCGTCCGTCAGCACGGCGGACTCGATGATGACCTTGAGCAGGGCGTACGGGATCGCGTCGCGGACCACGGCGATGTCGTAGCCGAGCGCGTCCCAGTCGTGCTCCTTGGCGTAGCCGAGGTTGATGACCATGTCCACCTCGTCGGCACCGGCGGCAACCGCGCGGGCGGCCTCGGCGGCCTTGATCTCGGAGGCCACGGCGCCCGAGGGGAAGCCGACCACAACGCACAGCTTGACGTCGCCCAGCTCGATGCTGGCCGGCAGCGGGAGCATCGACGGGGAGACGCACACCGAGAAGGTGCCGAGCTCCTTGGCCTCCTCGACCAGCTTGGCCACGTCCTCGATGGTGGCCTCCGGCTTGAGCAGGGTGTGGTCGATCATCTTTGAAACTTCAGTCATGTTTACTCCTTCATAGGTTGCGGGAGCACTGCCCACACAAGCCGTGTCCAGTGCCCAAAGGCGGGCAGCGGCGTTGACCGCTGCGCCATGGAAAAGATGGGGACGCGATACACGGATCCCGACCCCGGGTCGTAGATGGATAGTTCAGGTGAGTCATCGGCGGCCGGCAGTGCCAGCACGACGTGCCGGGGCACGGCGCGTGCCACGCCCTCGGCGAGGTCTCCCCCGGTGAAGAGGGGCACGGGCAGGCCGACGCCGGCGGCGTGCCACGCCCATTGCAGGATCGCGCGCCCGCGTTCGGTGTCCGTATCCACGGGCGTGCTGACGTAGGTGACGTCATAGCCCGCCTGCCGGGCGATCGCCGTCATCTCCCTGGCCACCGCCCACGGCGGCGAGCCGAAGGCGGCCGGCCAGGTGAGCGGGCCGAGCGCCCGGCGGCGCAACTGGGCGTAGATCTCAGCTTCGGCACGCTCCGGCCCCTCGCGCTCCACACGCTCGCGCAGGAGCGGGTCGAAGAGCATACCGGCGGCCAGCACCACCATGGCGCCACAGGTCTGACCCGTGGACTGGGCCAGCCGGCGGCCCCCGTATGGCTCGCCCGCCGCGTCGTCGGCGAACCAGTCCTCGGCCACGAAATCATCGGGCCAGGAGAACTGGATCGGGGTCACGACCGGGCGGGCGAGCCGCGCGAGAATAGTGGACAGGTTCACTTGGCGATGCGATCCAGCACGACCGACTCGCGCGGCCTGTACTCTCCGCCGATCACGACGCCGCCCTCGAGCGCCTCAAGCGCACGCGGGATACGGCCATCTTCGTCGGTGAGGAAGGTCATGAGCTTCTCGCCCTTCTTCACCGTGTCGCCCGGCTTCTTGTACAGCTCGATGCCCGCAGCCAGCTGGACCGGCTCCTCCTTGAAGGCACGGCCGGCACCCAAGCGCCACGAGGCCACGCCCACAGCGAGCGCGTCGAGCTCGGTGAGCACACCATCCTCATCGGCCAACACGTCGTGAGAGTGCTTGGCCACCGGGAGCGGGGCGTCCGGATCACCGTCCTGGGCACGGATCATCTCGCGCCACTTGTCCATGGCACGCCCGTCCTTGAGCGCCTCTTCGATGTCCGCGTCGGGCTGGCCGGCTGCGGTGAGCATCTCGCGCGCGAGCGCCAGGGTGAGCTCGACGACGTCGGCCGGTCCCCCGCCCGCGAGCACCTCCACCGACTCGGCGATCTCGGGGGCGTTGCCCACCTTGAGGCCGAGCGGGGTGGACATGTCGGTGAGCAGGGCGGTGGTGGTGACGCCGGCGTCGGTACCGAGGTCGACCATCGTGCGGGCCAACTCCTGGGCCATCGACAGGTCCTTCATGAAGGCGCCCGAGCCGACCTTGACGTCGAGGACGAGCGAGTCGGTGCCCTCGGCGATCTTCTTCGACATGATCGAGGAGGCGATGAGTGGGATGCAGTCCACGGTAGCCGTCACGTCACGAAGCGCGTACAGCTTCTTGTCCGCCGGCGCCAGGCCGGAGCCCGCCGCGCAGATCACCGCGCCGCAGCCGGCGAGCTGGGTCATGACCTCGTCGTTGCTGAGCGCCGCGCGCCAGCCGGGGATGGCCTCGAGCTTGTCGAGCGTGCCGCCCGTGTGGCCCAGCCCGCGGCCTGAGAGCTGTGGGACGGCCACGCCGTAGACAGCCACGAGCGGGGCTAGCGGCAGGGTGATCTTATCCCCCACGCCGCCCGTGGAGTGCTTGTCCGCGGTGGGCTTGCCCAACGAGGCGAAGTCCATCCGCTCACCCGAGTTGATCATTGCCTGGGTCCACTGGGCGATCTCCTCCCGGTCCATCCCGTTGAGGAAGATCGCCATCGCGAGCGCGGCCATCTGCTCATCGCCCACCACGCCACGGGTGTAGGCGTCAATCGTCCAATTGATTTCGGGAAGCGTCAACTTGTTCTTGTTGCGCTTGGCCCGGATGATGTCAACGACATCAAACTGTTCCGTCATATCAGTCCTTAAAAACCGTCTTCGCCATGTCAACGCTGTCTTCGCTGCCGTACGCGGTGAGGTCACGCGGCCCGAAGGCCTCCGGGAGCACGTACGTCATCGGCTGGGGTCCCGTCTTGGGCATGTACACCAGCAGCTCCGGCCCTCCGAATTCGTACAGCAACTGACGGCAACGGCCGCAGGGAACCGCGGTTTCGCCGTCGCCCTTCACACACCACACCGCCGCGAGCTGACCCCCGCCCGAGCGGACGAGCGCGGAAACCATACCGTTCTCCGCACACGTGCCCAGGCCGTAGGAGGCGTTCTCCACGTTGCAACCGGAGACATAGCGGCCATCGGTGGTCACGCCCGCCGCCCCCACCGGGTAACCCGAGTACGGCGCGTAGGCGCTATGCATTGCTTCAATCGCCAGTTCTTTTAAGGCGTTCCAGTCAATATTCATGATTTCATGTAGGGGATATTCTCGGCCGCCGGCGGCTTGGACTTACCCACGAAGCCGGCCACGGCAATGATGGTCACAATGTAAGGGATCATGTTGAGCAGGTTGGACGGGATACCGCTGTGTAGCGAGGGCACGAGTTGGGCAACCGCGCGGGCGAAGCCGAACATGACGGCCGCGCCCATGGCACCCACCGGGTGCCACTTACCGAGGATCATGGCCGCGAGGGCGATGTATCCATTACCTGCGGAAATGTTGTCCGTGAACGCCAGGCCCGTTCCGATGGTGAACGAGGCGCCACCGAAGCCGGCCATCGCCGATCCGAGGATCGTGTTGCGCGTGCGGGTGCGGTTGACGTTGATGCCCACCGTGTCCGCGGCCCTCGGATGCTCGCCACAGGCGCGCAGGCGTAGGCCCCAGCGGGAACGGAAGATGAAGATCGCCAGGAAGATCACCGCGGCGTACATGACGTAGACGATGATGGTCTGGTTGAACAGCATCGGGCCGATCACCGGAATCTCGGACAGGCCCGGGATCTTGATCGCACTCAGCGAGTAGCGGTTCGTGTTGAACAGCTGCTGGTCCTGGGTCATGATCGTGTCGTAGAAGAACGCGGTCAGACCGAGCGCCAGCACATTGAGCACCACGCCCACGATGATCTGGTCCACGCCGTAGCGCACCGCGAACAGGGCGAGCAGGGCGCCGAGCAGCGCGCCGGCCACCGGGGCGAAGAGGAGGCCGATGTAAGCGTTCTTGAAGAACGACGCCGCCATCACGCCCGCGAACGCACCCGCCAGGAGCTGGCCCTCAATGTTAATGTTGACCACGCCCACGCGCTCACAGATCACGCCGGACATCGCGCCGAAGATGAGCGGGGTGGAGATCGCCACCGTCGCACCCAGGGTGGAGGTCAGCGTGACCGCGCCCGCCGAACCGGCGCCCGCGAAGATGAGGAAGGACAGGATGGTCACGGTGCCCACCAGGAGCATCGTCACCAGGTCCAGGGTGCGGCCCATCTTGCCGTACTTGCCACGCGAGAGCGTGGACAGGATCGACCAGACGGTGCCGGCGAGTGCGATGATGGCAAACACCCACAGGAACAGCGGGGCGTCAATCGTGGCATCGTCCATCGTGTAGGACTGGCTACGGTGCCCCAGGCGCAGGATCGTCTCACCCTTGGCGTTCAGTGCGAAGAAGACCAACAGGAGGGTCGCCAACGCGTACGTGATCGGAAGCTTCCACGACAGGCGAGTCTTCACTTCCTCATTCTCCGCCACCTGCGGAGCCTCGTTGCGAACGTCAACGCTCATTGCTGGCCTCCCTTGTTCAGCTCGTCGGTCGCTTCCGCGGTGTCCTCTGCCACGCTGATCCGGCTCTCGTCGCGCACGGGCTTGACGCTCTCAGTGACGACGCCGGCCGCCACCAGGTCATTCGCGTTCTCTTCGGTCACGTCGATGCCGCGCTCGGTCAGCGTGATGTACTGGCGCAGCGTGACGGTGTTCGTTGACGGCAGGCGGAAGATCCAGCGCACGAGCGCCGGGGCCGCGATGAGGAGAACGATGATGGACTGCAAGATGAGGATCATGTCAACCGGCACGCCCCTGGTCTGCATGATGTAACCGCCGGCCTTGAAGGCGCCGAACAGCAGGCCCGCGAAAAAGGTGCCGAGCGGCTTGTTGCGGCCAAGGAGTGCCACCGTGATCGCGTCGAAGCCGACCGTACCGGCCACGTTCGACGAGACGTACCCGATGGTGCCGAGCGCCTCGTTCGCGCCGGCGAGCCCGAGGAAAGAGCCGGAGACGACCATCGTCAGCGTGGTCACCTTGCCCACCGAGATGCCCGCGGTACGGGCAGCGTTCGGGTTGGCGCCCACCGCGCGGACCTCGAAACCGAAGGTCGAGCGCTCGAGCACCCACCAAAACAGGATCGTGGCCAGGATGGCGATGATGATACCCGCGTGGAGCTTGAACGGCGCGGGCAGCAACGGGCTGAGCGCGGCCGAATCGGCCACGGTCGGCGTTTTCGGGAAAGACGAGCCGGGCACCTGCCAGGCCGGCTGCAAAAGGATGTAGCCAAGGGCGAGGGTGGCGATCGAGTTGAGCATGATCGTCACGATCACCTCGTTCGCGCCCGTGCGCGCCTTGAGCACGCCCGCGATTCCCGCGTACAGCGCGCCGGCCACGATGCCCGCCAGCAGGGCGATCAGGGTGTGGATGACCGGCGGGAAGGACATGTTGAAGCCCACCCACGCCGCGCCGAGCGCGCCGAAGATCAGCTGGCCGGCGCCGCCAATGTTGAACAAGCCGGCGCGGAAGCCGAAAGCCAAGCCCAGGCCGCCGATGATGAGCGGGATGGCATAGAAGAAGGAGTCGGTAATCGGCTTGATCTGGCGAACGAAGGTCGAACCCTGCGGGTCGAAGATCGCGCCGCGGAACATCGCATAGTAGGCCTCAAGCACGTTCGAGCCGGTGAGCGCAATAAGAATGCCACCGATGACGAACGCGATGAGCACCGCGAGCACCGACACGAGCCAGCCGGAGCGCACGCACCTGTAGGCCAAGCCCTTGATGTAGGTGCCCACGCCCGCCTTGCGCGGGGAGGTCGTATTCTGAGCCATTTAGAGCTCCTCCTTCGGGGTCTGCGACATCGCCAGGGCCTCCTCCTGGGGCACGCCGGCCATCATGAGGCCGAGCGCGTCACGCGAGGTGTCAGCGGGGACGGTGCCGATCACGCGGCCGCGGTACATGACGACGATCCTGTCAGCGAGCGCCACCACCTCATCCAATTCGGAGGACACGAGGAGCACCGGGGTGCCCGCGTCGCGCACCTCCACGATGCGCTTGTGGATGAACTCGATCGAGCCGACGTCCACGCCGCGGGTGGGCTGGTTCGCGATCAGCAGCTCAAGGTCACGCGAGAGCTCACGGGCCACGACCACCTTCTGCTGGTTACCGCCCGACAGGGTGGAGATTGGGTCGTAGACCGAGGTCAAGCGGATGTCGTACTCCTCCTGCTTGTCCAGCGAATTCTTGTGAATGACCTTGGGGCGAAGCACGCCGCCAGCCGAGAACGGCTTGTCACGGTACTGGTCGAGCACCAGATTCTCGGCGATCGAGAAGCTGGCAATCACGCCGTCCTTGGAGCGATCCTCGGGGATCTGGCCGATGCCGTCTTCGATGGTCTGACGCACGCCGTGTGCGGTGATATCGGTGCCGTTGAGCGAAATCGTGCCGCCCGCAGGCTCCTGCAGGCCGACGATGGTCTCCGCAAGCTCGGTCTGGCCGTTGCCCTGCACACCGGCGATGGCCACGACCTCACCCTTGTTCACCTCGAAGCTCACGCCGTCGAGCACCCTGGTGCCGGCGGAGTCGAACGCGGTGAGGTTGTCAACCACCAGGCCCGGGCCGGCCAGTTTGGCCGGCTCCTTCTCCACCTGCATCATGACCGGGCGACCCACCATGAGGGTGGCCAGCTCGGCCTCGGTGGAGGTCGGGTCTGCCGCCCCCACCACCTTGCCACGACGGATGACCGTGATGTCGTCCGCAACGGCGCGGACCTCACGAAGCTTATGGGTAATAAAGACGATCGAGGTACCGGCGTCCGCGAGCTGGCGCATGATCGCCATCAGCTCGTCCGTCTCCTGCGGGGTGAGCACAGCAGTGGGCTCATCGAGGATGAGGACGCGGGCGTCACGCGAGAGCGCCTTAACAATCTCCACGCGCTGCTGCGCGCCAACAGGGAGATCCTCAATCTTGGCATCCGGGTCAAGGTCAAAGCCGAAGCGGGCGGAGACGTCCTTGACGAGCTTGCGCGCCTTGGCGATATCAATGAGGCCCGCGGCCTTCGTGGGCTCGTATCCCAACGCGATCGACTCGGCGACCGTGAAGACGGGGATGAGCATGAAGTGCTGGTGGACCATGCCGATGCCGGCGGCAACCGCGTCGCCGGGACCGTTGAACTTCTGGGGCTTATCATCCAGAAGAATTTCGCCCTCGTTCGGCTCGTAGAGGCCGTAGAGAACATTCATCAACGTTGATTTACCTGCGCCATTCTCACCGAGAAGCGCATGGATGTGGCCTGGTTCGACCACAAGGTCAATGTGGTCGTTCGCCACGAGGGTCCCAAACCGCTTGGTGATCCCTCTCAGTTCGAGTTTCACGTGTCTGCCTTCCTGTGACAGTAAACGGGGAGGCCCGGCCCTGGACGGGCCGGGCCTCCCCAGGTTGCTTAGACAGGACTAGTTGCTCTTCGGAGAGGCGTCAGACTCAACCTTGAGCTCGCCAGACTTGATCTGCTCCTCGAGCTTGATGATCGCATCCTTCAGCTCGGCCGGAACCTTGTCCTCGAAGTTGTGGTACGGAGCGATGGACACGCCACCGTTCTCGAGGGTACCCACGTACGGATCGGACGAGAACGTGCCCTCCGAGCCAGCCTTGATCGTATCCTCGACGGAGGCCGCGATCTCCTTCATGACCGAGGTCAGCATGAGGTCGGCGTAGTCGGGAGCGGTATTGAACCAGTCGGAGTCAACACCGATGAACATGACGTCGCCAGCCTCTTGGGCGGCAGCGGCGGCACCGAGGCCGACCGGGCCGGCAACCGGCATGATGACGTCAGCGCCCTGGTCGATGAACTGCTGGGCCTGCTGCTTGCCGAGAGTCTGGTCATCGAAGGAGTTGGTGAACGCACCGGCCTGCGAAGCCTTGTCCCAGCCGAGAAGCTTGACGGAGGTGCCCATGTCCTCGTTGTACTTGGCCACGCCGTCGGCGAAGCCGTCCATGAAGATGGTGACCGACGGGATCTGCAGGCCGCCGAAGGTGGCGACCGTGCCGGTCTTGGTCATGCCAGCTGCCAGGTAACCGGCGAGGTAGGCGGCCTCGGCGGTGTTGAAGACGAGCGGGCGGCCGTTCTCAACCGTGACGGTGGCGTCGCCGTCGGTGAAGAAGGAGTCGACCAGGCCGAACTCGATGTCCGGGTTGTTCGCAGCGGCATCCTGGAGCGGCTGCTCGAGCAGGAAGCCAACGCCGATGATCATGTTGCAGCCGTCAGCGACCATGGCCTCGACATTCGGCGCGAAATCCGCGTCCGAGGACGACTCGGCCGTCTTGACCTGGATACCGAGCGACTCCTTGCTCTGCATGAGGCCGTTGTATGCGGATTCGTTGAACGAGCGGTCATCCCAACCGCCGGCGTCCGAGACGAGGCAGGCCTTAAAGTTGGACTTGCCCCCTTCCGAACCGTTGTCCCCGCCGCCAGAGCAGGCGCTGAGTGCAAGAGCAGTTGAGGCCAAGACGGCCGCAAACTTCTTGAAATTCCTCACGGATAACTCCTTCGTAACCTTCGTGTGCTACTTTCACTACCCCTGTGCAGTGATCACATCAACTTTAGCGCGCGTGTGCGCGGTTGTCGCACAGTGACGAATCTGTAATCTTTTCGCAATAATCCCGTTTAACAGTTATTAGCTATCTGTGCACTAATGTATGTTCCCGGGATTTTACCGAATTTCGTCCATACCCACGGCAGAAATCTGCTCTACGATAGCTTTCACTTCTTGCGAACACGCAATATTAGTGACGAGAATCGCATTTTCCGACTCGACAATCACCGCATTTTCTAAACCGAGTACGGCAATTGGCTTCGAATGCGTGTACACGAGCGCGCCCGGGGAGTCGATCGCGATCACCGGCTGCGCTCTCCCGCCTGGGGCCACGTGCGCGCTCCCGTCCAGTAGCTCTCGCAGCGAGGCGTAGTCGCCGACGTCGGACCAGCCCATCTCCACCGGCACGACGGCGACCCCGCCCATCTCGGCCAGCGGCTCGGCGATCGCGTGGTCGATGGCGATCTTCTTCAGCTCCGGCCAGTGTTCGGCGAGCACGTCCGGCCCCGCCGCCGTGTCGTAGGCCGCCGCGATCGCCATGATCCCCGCGTACAACCCCGGCTGGAAGCGCTCGAGCGCGCCGAGCAGCACCGAGGTCTTGACCACGAACATCCCCGCGTTCCACCGGTACTGATCGGTGGCGAGATACTTGGCGGCCGTGGCGGCGTCGGGCTTTTCCACGAAGCGCTGCACGTGGCGCGCCGTCCCCTCTTCCGCAAGCACCTCCCCCTCGTAGATGTAGCCAAAGCCGGTGGCCGGGTGGTCGGGAGTGATGCCGATGGTGGTGAGGTACCCCATCTCGGCGGCTCGCTCGGCCTCCGCGAGCGCCGCATGGAACGCCGGTACGTCGGCAATGAGGTGATCCGCGGCGAACGATCCGATCACGACGTCCCCCGCACGCTTGGCGATGACGGCCGCGGCGAGCGCGATGGCGGCCATGGAATCGCGCGGTGAGGGCTCGGCGATGATCGCGTCCTCCCCCAACTCGGGCAGCTGGGCGGCCACCGCGTCGCGGTGCGCCACGCCTGTCACCACCGTCACGGTCTCCGACACGGGCGCGAGCCGGTCATAGGTCTGCTGGATGAGCGTGCGCCCGGCCCCCGTGAGGTCGGTGAGGAACTTCGGGTAGTTGCGCCGCGAGAGCGGCCACAGGCGCGTGCCGGCACCGCCGGCGGGAACGATGGCGTGGATCATTGCTCATCCTCAATCACGACGTCGCCCCTCTTGACGGCGGCGTTCTTCGAATTGGTGGTGTAGTGAGTGGAGGCGTAGAAGGCGTCCCACGCCCCATCCTTATAATCCTGGCGGGCCTTGGCGAGCGCGGCCTCGGCCTCGCGCATGCCCTGTTCGGCGGCCTCGATCCGCTTCCGGGCGCGCCGTTCGCGCAGGCCCTTCCACTCCGGGGTCTGCTCGGCGGTGGGCTCGGGCGGGTCGGGGGCGATGATGCCCGAGCGCGGGTCATGCGCCCAGCTCTTCGTGTCGGGTACGGATTCCGTGACATAGTTCGGGGTCTCCTCCAGGTGCTCCACCTGGGAGGGCGTGGGCTTGCCGGGGGCGGGCGGGTTGGCCGCCACGCACGCCGCAACGAGCAGGAGCCGACCGAGGAAGTTGATCCACAGAAGCAGCGTGGCGATCGCGGCGAAACCGGCGAGCAGCGCGTTGTTCGACGCCGAACCCACCACGGCCGTGCCTGCGGTTCTCAGCACGGCTGATCCGATCGCGGCCGTCACCCCGCCGAGTGCCAGGTCACGCAGCGGGGTCTTGACCCCGGACATGACGCGGATGAGGTACATGACCACGGCGGCGTCGATGACGAAGGCCGCCGCGTAGGTGCCGGCCGTGATGAGGGAGTTGCCCGCGCCGCCCGAGATGCCGAGGAAGTCGAAGACCCTCTCCCCAAAGAGCTGGGTGACCGAGACGAGCAGCGTGGTGGACAGCACCCCAAGTCCGAGCACCAGGAATCCCGACAGGTCGAGCAGCTTGGCGGCCACGGCATTGCGGGGGACCATGATGATGCCGAACATCGACTGGATCGTCATGCGCAACCCGCCCATGAGCGAGATCGACGACCATAACAACACGAGCAGCGCAACGAGGGAGGCCAGGTTGAATGGATCCTCCACGATCAGGTCATTCGGATCGAGCAGGCCGCCCGCGTTCGCCTCGGTCTTGAGGATGCCGGGCAGAGCCGTGTCGATCGTGGCGAAGAGGTTTTCGCGCAGCTGATCATTGCCGCCCAGAGTATAGGAGAAGACGGTCAGCCCGATGGTGAGCGCTCCGGCCAGCGCGAACAGCGCCGAGTAGGCGATGCCGCCGGAGAGCTGGGCGCCGCGAGCCACCCCGTAGCGCTGGAAGGCCCGTACGATCCGCAGGTTCATCACCCACTCAACGAGCCGGATGGCCTTGCGCACCGCCACCGGCGGAGGGCTTTTCTTTTCTCGGATCTGCGCGCTCATGTCTCTCCTTAGTCCTGGTAGTCAACGATGAGCGGCGCGTGATCCGACCAGCGCATATCGTACTGGCTGGCCCGATCCACCCGGGCATCGACGGCGAGCGCCGCCAGGTCCGGGGTGGTCATCTGGTAGTCGATGCGCCACCCGGCGTCGTTATCGAAGGCCTTGCCGCGCTGGGACCACCACGTGTATGGGCCCTGCGCCTCGCCCACCAGCGCCCGCTGCGTGTCCACATAGTCGGCGAACCAGCGGTCGAGGTAGGCGATCTCGGAATCGAGCACGCCGGCGGTCTTGTTGTGGTTGGGCTTCCAGTTCTTGATGTCGAGCGGGGTGTGGACGATGTTGAAGTCCCCCGCCACGAGCACGTGCGGGAGGTCGGCCGGGCGCTCGGCCCGTAGCGCGGCCAAGCGCAACGTCACCCTGTCAAGGTGAGAATACTTGGCCGCCATCTTCTCCGCGTTATCCGCCACCCCCGAATGCAGGTAGGCCGAGACGAAGGTGGTGCCCAGCTCCGGCACGTCCACCTCGATCCAGCGCCCAGTATCCACGGCCGGCTCCGCGAGCGCGCCCGCATCGTCCGGTTCCAAACCCGCTTGCAGGCCGCGGCGCACGGCGCCCAGCTCATACTCGGTCTTCACCGCCACCGCCACGCCGGCGCGCCCCTTGAGGGCGGAGGCCTGCTCCACCACGTGGTAGCGATCGCCGATCAGGCCAGCGACCAGCTCCTCGGGCGCGCGCACCTCCTGGAGCAAGATGACGTCCGCGTCCGCGGCCTCGATCCACTCCCCCATGCCCTTGCGGGCGGCTGCACGGATTCCATTGACGTTGACTGTGGCGACAAGCATGCGACCTCCTCGCTCCAAGCATACGGGCTGGCTCCGACATTCGCAGGGGCGGCCGGTGCCGCTACGCCCGTGGCTAACGACGCCGGCGCCCCCGGTTACGTCCGTTTAGACCCGCCCGGCCGCGGCATTCTCCCCGGCCTCGACCACGTTGAGCAGGAGAGTGGCGCGGGTCATCGGCCCCACCCCGCCCGGGTTGGGCGAGAAGTAGCCGGCCACCTCTCGAACCGCCGGGTCGACGTCGCCGATGATCTTGTTCTTGCCCGTTGCAGGATCGAGCCTTCGGGTGACGCCCACGTCGAACACGGCGGATCCGGGCTTGACCATGTCGGGCGTGATGAGTCCGGCCACGCCGGCGGCGGCCACCACGACGTCGGCCTCCCGGGTGTGCCGGGCGAGGTCGCGGGTGCCGACGTGGCAGGCGATGACCGTAGAGCCGACCTTCTCGTGGGTGAGCAGGAGGGAGAGCGGGCGGCCGGCAGTTTGGCCTTGACCCACCACGCACACCACCGCGCCGGCCCACTCGACGCCGTGGCGCTGGCCGAGCTCCACAATGCCGCGCGGAGTGCAGGCGATCGGGGTGGGCAGCTCGCCGCGCGAGGTGGAGGCGAGCCGGCCGACGTTGAGCGGGCTCAGCCCGTCCACGTCCTTCGCCGGCGCCATCGCCTCCACGATCCGCTCCGTGTCGCACTGCGGGGGCAGCGGGAGCTGGACGATGAAGCCGGTGACGGCCGAGGCCTGGTTGAAGTGCTCGACGGCGGCGAGCACGTCCTCGGTGTTGGCCTCCCGTGGTAGCTCGATGCGCAGCGACTGGATGCCGACTTCGGCGCAGTCGCGGTGCTTGGCGTCCACGTAGATCTTCGACCCCGGGTCATCCCCTACGAGGATCGTGCCCAGCCCGAGCACAACTCCGCGCTCGCGCAGGGCGGCCGTGCGCGCGGCGACCTCTTCCTTGATCGAGGCCGCCGTGGCCTTTCCGTCCATGAGGATCATGCGAACTGGTCCAGCCCTTCGTACAGCGGGAAGTCGGCGGCGAGCTTGGCAGTGCGGGCGCGTAGGGCCGCCACGTCCGCATCCTTGCCGTCGCGCAGGGCGGTGGCGATGACGTCAGCGACCTCGCGGAACTCATCCGCGCCAAAGCCGCGGGTGGCAAGCGCCGGGGTGCCGATGCGCAGGCCGGAGGTGACAGCGGCCGGGCGCGGGTCGAACGGCACGGTGTTGCGGTTGACCGTGATGCCGACCTCGTGGAGCAGGTCCTCCCCCTCCTGGCCGTTGAGCTCGGCGTCGCGCAGGTCCACCAGCACGAGGTGGACGTCGGTGCCACCGGAGACCACCGCGATACCCTTCTCGGCCACGTCGGGCTGGGCGAGGCGCTCGGCCAGGATCTTCGCGCCCTCGAGCGTGCGGCGCTGACGGTCTTTGAACTCGGCCGTGGCCGCGATCTTCAGCGCGATCGCCTTGGCCGCCACCACATGCATGAGCGGGCCGCCCTGCTGGCCGGGGAAGACGGCCGAGTTGAGCTTACGGCCGAAGGTCTCCGCGTCACGGGAGAGAATCATGCCGGAGCGGGGCCCGCCGATGGTCTTGTGGATCGTGGTGGTGACGACGTCGGCATAGGGCACCGGGTTCGGGTGCAGGCCGGCGGCCACAAGGCCCGCGAAGTGCGCCATGTCCACCCACAGGTAGGCGCCGACCTCGTCGGCGATGTCGCGGAAGGCCTGGAAGTCGAGGTGGCGCGGGTAGGCCGACCAGCCGGCGATGATGAGCTTCGGCTTGTGCTCGAGGGCCTTGGCCCGCACGTCGTCCATGTCGATGAGATACGTGTCGGGCGAGACGCCGTAGGCGACCACGTTGTAGTTCTTGCCCGAGAAGTTGATCTTCATCCCGTGGGTGAGGTGGCCGCCGTGGGAGAGCTCGAGGCCCATGATCGTCTCCCCTGGCTTGAGCAGGGCGTGGTAGATGGCGGCATTCGCCTGGGCGCCCGAGTGCGGCTGGACGTTGGCGTACTCGGCGCCGAACACGGCCTTGGCTCGCTCGATCGCGAGCGATTCGGCCACGTCCACGAACTCGCACCCACCGTAGTAGCGCTTGCCAGGGTAGCCCTCGGCGTACTTGTTGGTCAGCACCGAGCCCTGCGCTTGGAGCACGGCGCGGGGCACGAAGTTTTCGGAGGCGATCATCTCGAGCTGTTCGCGCTGGCGGTTCAGCTCATCATCAAGAACCTTCGCGATGTCCGGGTCGAGGTCGCGCAGCGACTGGTTGAAAAGGTCGGTCATCAGAATCTCCCCATATCTGGCCCGTAGGCCCTATGCGACCACGTGCCCAGGCGAACGACCCGCGGTCAATTCTGTGCCGCTCCCCGGTGGTGACCACCTACGCCAGTCGCGACCCGCCCAGTCTACCCCAGCCCTTCTTCTTGCCGACCGGGCGGTACGAGCTGTGAGACTTACCGTCTTAGAGCGCGAACGACGCCCGAGCCGTGGGCCCGCGTCCCCGGCGCGGCGGGCGATGGTGCGCGGCCGGCGTCGCCCACCAGACGTTTAGGAGAAGATAACGGTGCGGTTGCCGTTCATGAGGATGCGATGCTCGGCGTGCCACTTGACCGCCCGGGAAAGCACCTGGCGCTCGACCTCAGCGCCCTTGGCGCGAAGCTCGCGCTCGTCGTCGTCGTGAGCCACGCGCACCACGTCCTGCTCGATGATCGGGCCCTCGTCCAGGTCGGAGGTGACGTAGTGGGCGGTGGCGCCGATGAGCTTGACCCCGCGCGAGAAGGCCTGCTGGTAGGGGCGGGCCCCCTTGAAGGAGGGAAGGAAGGAGTGGTGGATGTTGATGACGTTGCCGGCCAGGCGCTCGCACAGCTCCGAGGACAGGATCTGCATGTAGCGGGCGAGCACCACCAGTTCCACGCCCTCGTCCTCGATGAGCTGGAGTAGCTCGGCCTCGGCCTCCGCCTTCGTCTCGGCGCTGATCGGGATGTGGATGAAACGCTTGTTGTAGAAGTCGGCCAGCGGCTGGAGAGTGGTGTGGTTACCCACCACGCCCACGATGTCGATGGGCAGGAGCCCTTCGCGGTTTTTCGACAGGAGGTCGGACAGGCAGTGAGCGTCCTTCGTGACCATGACCAGGGTGCGCAGGGGCGCGTCAGCCTCCGACAGCTGGTAGGTCATCTGGTGGTTGGCCGCGAGCTGGGCGAACGCCGCCTCAATCGTGGCCTTTCCGCCGGGCACGCGCGCCCGGATGCGGACGAAGAAGTATCCCGACTCGGGGTCATTGAACTGCTGGGATTCCATGATGTTGCCGCCCACGGAGGCGAGCAACCCGGTGATGGCGTAGGTGATGCCCGGCTTGTCGGGGCACTTTACGGTCAGGATGAGGTCCTCAGTCATTGCAACAGGATAGGACAAAGCGGGCGCGGGGGCGCAATCCGGCCGAAGCTCGGACGGCCCCCGCGCTGCTCTTAGCGGCGCAGGGCCGTGGCGCCGGTGGCCACCGCGGCGGCAGCCACGAGCTTCAGGATGTCGCCGGGAATGAACGGTGTCATGCCAGCGGCGAGCACCTGGGCTGACCAGGGCGCGCCCATGCCCGTGAAGGCCGAGAGCCAGATGAGGCCTGGGATGTACGGCATGGCGAGCGCCACGGCGAAGACCGCCAGGGCGCGCAGACCGGCCAGGGGCTGGCGCGACTGCATCCAGCCCACGAAGGCGGCCGACACGATGAAACCGAGCAGGTAGCCGGTGGACGGGGAGATGCCCGCCGTTCCGGCGGAGAGGATCGGCAGGCCGGCCACGCCCATCGCGCCGTAGATGCTGACGGCCGCGAGGCTGCGCCCGCCGCCGAGGGCCCAGCCCACGAGCACCACTGCGAGAGTCTGCATGGTGACCGGCACCGGCTTGAACGGGATGGCGAGCTGGGCGGCGATCGCGAGCACGACCACTCCGGCGCCGATGGCCAGGGCGTTGCGGGCAATTCCCGCCTTGGTTGTGCGCGCGCCGGCGGAGGCAGCGGGGGCGGAGCTGGCGGGGACGGTTGATGAGTTCTGAGTCATGAGTATTCCTTATTTTTGGTTGATATCTGGCAGACGGCGATGGCGTAGTCGCCGTCGTGGGACAGGGACAGGAGGATGTCGGTATCCCCGAAGGCCTCCTTGATGGCGCTGGTGAGGGCAATGTAGGGGCGGTGGTAGGGGTCGGAGAGGACCTGGATCTCGGTGAGGTTGACGTCCTGTTCCGCGATCAGGGGCGGACGGCCGACGAGCGTCGAGGACCAGGCCTTGATGAAGGCCTCCTTGCCGGCCCAGCGGGCGGCGAGGTGGTGGGCGACGTCGGCGCCGGTAGCCGCCGCCCGCCGCCGGGCTCCGCGCATCTCGGCCCCGGAGAAGACCTGGGCCATGTGCGTGCCCGGCGCGGCGAGCTGCTCGGCAAACGTGGGGATGTGGACCAGGTCCACCCCCAGCCCGCTAGGCATAGAGCCCATCCTCGCCAAGGCGGGCCGCCGGGTCGAGGAGCATCGCTGCCTCTACCTCGTGCGGGTCGTAGCCGGGACGCTCCGCGCCGAAGCGACGCGAGGCGATCGGCTCGAACAGGGCCCGATTGCCCACCATGCCCTGCTCGAGGTGGCGGGCGCCGGCCTTGAGGCGAGCCTCCGCCTGAGCGCGCCACGCATCGGCGGCCTGGCAACCGTGCGCCCGCCGAATCGCAGCCTCGAAGGCGCCCGGGTGAAGGATCGCCAGGAGAGAGGACACGTGGCCAAATCCGAGCGAGGTAGCCATCGCCGCCTTGATCTGGCCCCGCTTGCCGAGGTCGAGTGGCTCGCGGAGCCACACGAGGAAGGGGTCCTCAGCAAAGACCGGGTCGAGGTTGTCTAGCGAACGATTGCCCGGCACCACGCCGGTGGCGAGCACCTCGGTCAGGCCCGCGATCTGGAAGAGTGCCGCGCCACCCTTCGAGTGCCCGGTCAGCGTCTTTTGTGAGATGACGTGCAGCGGATTGCCCGCGCTGCGCCCGAGCGCCCGGGCGAGGCGAACGTGGAGCTCGGCCTCGTTGGGATCGTTGGCGTTCGTGGAGGTGTCGTGCTTGGACAGCACTGCGACGTCGTCCACGCTCGCCCCGAGTGCCTCGAGCTGGCGGGCCAGGCGGGAATCCCGTCCGCCGAGTCCGGCCGCGAGCGCGCCGAGCCCGGGAGCGGGGATGGAGGTGTGGGCTCCGTCGGCGAAGGTCTGGACGTAGCCGACCACGCCGTAGACGGGCAGGCCCATCTCGAGGGCGAGGTCGCCGCGGGCGATGAGCACGGTGCCGCCGCCCATGGCTTCCACGAAGCCGCCGCGGCGCAGGTCGCCGGCGCGGGAGAAGAAGCGGTCGGCGATCCCCTGGGCCTCGAGCGAGGCGGAGTCCGCGGTGGCGTTCATGAAGCCGAAGCCCTCGAGGGACTCCACCGACAGGTCATCCACCGCGCCGGTGACCACGAACTTCGCCTTGCCGGCTGCGATCTTGTCCACGCCATCCTCGAGTGAGACAGCGGCCGAGGCGCACGCCGCCACCGGCTGGACCATGGCGCCGTAGCCGCCCACGTAGGTCTGCATGGTGTGTGCGGCAACCACGTTCGGCAGGGTCTCTTGCAGGATGTCCTGCGGGATATCCTCCCCGCGGAAGCGCTCCACGAACAGCTTGCGCATCGAGCTCATTCCGCCAAAACCGGTGCCCTGAGTGGAGCCGACCTCGGTGGGGTGAATGTGGGCCAGCAGCTCGGCCGGGGTGAAGCCGGCGGAGATGAAGGCGTCGACCGTGGTCAGCAGGTTCCACACCGCCATCTTGTCCACCGATTCCACCATCGACTGCGGGATGCCCCAGCGGGTGGGGTCGAAGTCAGTGGGCAGCTGGCCGGCCACGAAGCGGGACAGGGTGGTCTTGCGCGGTACGAGCGCGGTGGCGCCCTTGATGCGGGTCACCGACCACTCCGACTCTCCCGGTTGCGGGGCTGCGACCTGCGTGAACTGCGGGTCGGCCGCCTCGTAGGCGCGTGCCTCGGCCTCGGTGGCCACCGTGAAGGTGACGGGCTTGTCGAGGAAGACGGTCACCATGTCCACCGTGCCGCCGGCCTGAATCGGGCCGTCGTCGGTGAGGCGGCGGATGCCGGAGCGGGCCACCACCTCGTCCCGGTAGCGCTCGAAGATCTCCTCCTCGGGCACCAGGTTGTCTTCGGCATCGTACCAGCCGGCCTTCGGCGATTCGTGCCAGGTGAGCAGACCGGTCATCCACGCCAGTTCGAGCACGCCCGCAGCGGTGAGGTCCACGTCGCCGTCGGCCCTGATGCCGAGCTCGGCGGCGTGGCGGGTGCGGGCCGAGCCCCACGGGCCCACCTCGCCAACCCCCACGATGACGATCGTGTCCTCGGGGCGGGCGGTGCCACTGCCCCACACATCGGCGTACTCGGGCAGGCCCACCACCTGCGGGCGCGGCAGTGCCGAAATGGTGCCGCCCTGGCGCTCGGAGCTAGTCGCGGCCGCGGGCGCGGCCTCGATCTGGCGGGTGAGCTCGGCGAGGTTGATGTTCGACAGACCGCCGGTGAGGTCGGCGTCGATCGGAGCGCTCGCCGCGCGCTCCCGCGCGTCGTCGGTGGCAAGGGCGATCAGCTCGCCCGCGATCTCGGAGGTGGACCACGTGCGCACGCCGCGCTCCTCCACGGCCGCGACCAGCGGGTCGTTGCCGCCCATGAGGCCGGTGCCGCGCACCCACCCGATGCGGGCATGGGCCAGGCTCACGCGCTGCGCCCACGGCTCCACGTGCCACTTGTTCACCACGGCGTCGAAGGCTGCCTTGACCTCGCCGTAGGCGCCGTCGCCGCCGAAGGTTCCGCGGTTGGGCGAGCCGGGCAACACGGCGTGGAGGCGGTGGCCCACCACGGTGTCCGCGCCGATGGCGGCGAGCCCGGTGAGCAAGCGCTCCACGCCCCACAGCATGAGGCGGGTCTGGATCTCAGCCGCGCCCCCGGCGTCGCTCATCATGCCGAACACGCGCGGCGCGGCGAACGGGAAGAGGAGGTCGGGGATCATCGCGGACTTCTTCTCCACGGTCGCCCCACCCACGGTCTCGCGCACGGGGTTTCCGATCCAGTCCACGAGCGCGTCGATGTCGCGGTAGGAGGCGAGGTTGGCGGGCACGAGCCACAGGGCCGCGTCCCCGCGCGCGTTCTCGCGGTAGATCTTGCGCCCGGCGAGTAGGCGCGCCTGGTCCACGCGGGAGGCGGTGGCGATGACGGTCGCGCCGCCGGCGAGCAGGCGTGCCACGACGCCGCCGCCGATAGACTCCGGCGTCATGCCCGTGACCACCGCGACCTTGCCGGAGAACTCCCCGGCGCTCTCGTCACGCGCGGCGGTCGCCACCTGGAGCAGACGCACGCGGTCGGCGTCGGACGCAGCGATGTCCGCGTAGTACTCGGCCTGGCGGGCCACCTCGGCACCAGTGCCCACGAAAGTGGCCTCGGCGGGAAGCTCGGCGGCGCCGGCCGCGAATCGGGCGAGGTCCTCGCGGGCACTCGCCCAACGGTCGTTGAGGAGCACGGCCTTCTTCGCGTCGAAGGCGGGCGCCACCTGGGATACCCAGTTCGCGCCGAGCTCGGCGCTCACGGCCTCCACCACGGCCTCGTCGCTGGCCTCGTTAGCCGCAACGGGGGCGGCGTCGCCGAGGCGGGCCAGCAGGTCGCGGGCGTTGTCGGCGAGGATGGTGGTGATGTGGGAGGAGAAGGCGTCGAGTGCCGCGGAATCCACGACCCCGCCGCTCGCCCCGCCTGCGCTCGGCTTGACCACGTTCACCCCGCGCAGGGCGCCCACGCGTTCCACGGCGGCGTCGATGAGGGAGTCGACCTCGGCGGCCGTGGCGGGTGAACCGGGCAGACCGGCCAGCTCCCCGCCGCGGGCGGACTTGCCCTCGCGGGTCTCGAGCAGTAGCACCGCGGTGGTCCACGCACCCCAGCCGTGGCCAAGCGCCCATGCCTCGCGGACGCGGGCGCCCACACGGTCGGGCTTGACGCCGGCCGCGCCAAACAGCTTGCGCAACCTGTCGCCGATCGCATCGGACAGGACGGGCCCGAAGGGCTTGTAGTTGTGGGCGAGCTTGTTGACCGTGGCCGACAGCTCGGCCACGCTCGCGTCCGCCGCACCGTCGATGGCCGTGAGGCCGAGTTCGGCGGACATGTCCATGAGCACCTGGTTGCGCTTGGAGGACACGCCGTTCGTCAGCGACTCCACCGTGTCGGCCGCACCCACCTGGTCGAGGTTGATCTTGTTCGACTCCGCCAGCAGCACCGTAATCGCGTCCGCCGCCGCGAACGCCAGGTCCTCCGGCGACGCCGTGGCCGCACCTACCTGCGCGGGTGCGGCGTGCGGTTCGGGTGCGGGCTGGGTCGGCTCGGGAGCCACGAGGACCTGCGTTGCGGGGGCCTCGCCAGCCTGCGCCTGTGCCTCCGCGATCTCATCTGCCGCTTCGGGCTCGGCCGCGACCGCTTGGTCGGTGAAGTAGACGGGGGCGGCATCGCGCTGGACGTTGGCCACCGCCACGGAGGCCGAGGCGTGGCGCGGCTGGGCGAGGGTCTTGGCGGCGAGGTTAGCCAGCGTCGGTGCGGCCCCAAGGCCGACCTCCACGAAGCTCTCCACGCCGGCCCCGTCCGGGCGCGGGGTAAAGAGGTAGTCCTGGGTTTCGATCCAGCGCACCGGGGAGGCGAACTGCCAGGCCAGGAGCTCGACCAAAAGCTCGCGCGTGATCGTCCCCGCCTCGGAGGCGAGGTCGACGTCGTCCCAGCGCTCGCGCAGAGCCCGCACCGAGTCGGCAGGCACCACCTCGAGGATAGAGTCAAGGAAGTCGGCGGTCAGCTCGAAGGGGCGGGCCACGAGGTTGGGGATGTAGCGCCCCACGAGCACCGCCGGGTCGATCTGCTCCGGCAGGAGGCCCTGCAGGAGCTCGCGGAAGTCCGCCACCCCGCCGCGCAGCACACTGGAGTGGAACGGTACGTCGATGCCGGGCACGAGCATGAAGGGCCTGCGCCCGCCGGCCTCCTCGGTTCGGCGTTCGGCGTCGGCCGCGAGCGCGGCCAGGCCCGCCACCGTGCCGGCGATCGAGTACTGTTCGCCGGCCAAGTTGTAGTTGACGATCTCGATGAACTCCCCGCTCGCCTCGGCGATCGAGGCGACGTAGGCGGCCACGTCGGCGTCGCCCACCCCGAACTGGTTGGGGCGCAGAGCGGCCATCTGGTAGTTCGAGCGGCCCTCGGCATCGCGCGGCACGAGGTTGTGCATGGTCGAGCCGCGGTGGAAGACGATCTCGATGACGGTCTCGAGCGGGAAGATGCCGGCGTAGGCGGACAGGGCGTTGTACTCGCCAAGCGAGTGGCCCGCAAGGTAGGCGCCCTCCACAAGCACGCCGGCCTCGCGCAGGCGCTCGCTCTGGGCGAAGGCAACGGTCGCGAGTGCCACCTGAGTGAACTGGGTCAGGTTGAGCACGCCCTGCGGGTGGCGGTAGGCCACGCCGCCGGCGATGATCTCGGTGGGGTTGTCGCGCACGATTGTCAGGATCGAGAAGCCGAGCGCGGAGCGGGTGTGGGCATCGGCGCGCTCCCACACGTCGCGGGCGGCGGGCGAGGTGGCGCGCTCGTCGAGCGTCATGCCCTGGCTCTGCACTCCCTGGCCCGGGTAGACGTAGGCGGTGACGGCCGGGGTGACGTGGGCCGAGGCGACGGAGACCACGTTCTTGTTCACGCGGCAGGTCACCTCGAGGATGAGCCCGCCGGCGTCAACCACCCCCACGCGCTCCACGCTGATCTCCACCTCGTCGTTCAGGTCCACGGTGCCGTACATGCGGTAGGTCCACCCGGCGATGTGCCAGCGCTTGCCGTCCTCGCCCGTGGCGCTGACCGCGTGCTGGGCCGCGGCGCACAGCCACATCCCGTGCACGAGCGGCGCGTCCATGCCGGCCACCTTCGCGGCCCGGTAGGAGGTGTGGATGGGGTTATAGTCGCCCGAAACCATTGCAAACGGCGTCATGTCCGCCGGCGCGGTCACGGTGACGCGGCGCAGCAGCGAGCGCGGCGTGTCGCGGATCTCGCGCTCCACCTCGCCCGCGTACGGCGGGTCGGCGGGCAGGTTCGTGCCGAACACTCGCCCGCGGATCGCGAAGCGCTCGGTGAACGCGCCCACCCGCTCCCCGTCGTGGCTGAGCTCGGTTTCGACGACAACAACCCGGCCCGAGCTCGACTCGGTCAGCGACGTGCAACGCGAGCGCGCGTCAAGGTGGTCAAGGCCCGCGAGCCGATCGGTATCGAGGTCCTCGGTGTGGTCGAGGTGGACCGCGTTGAGCAGGCCCTCGATGACGGGGTAGTCCCCCACGAAAGCCGAGCCGAGGGCGGCGTAGATAGAGGGCCAACACATGCCAAGCACCGCCGAGGGCACGATCGGCGCGAGCTTGTAGCCGGGCAGGTCGGCAGTGACGCCGGCGTGCAGGGCACCAAGTTCGGGGCGCAAGGAGAAGCGGTAGTGGGCCTCGCCGAACTGTGAATCAGCCGAGTCGGTGATGGCGGGCAGCTCGCCGATGTGGTCGCCCAGCACGTTCTGCGCCCCCACACCGGCCGTGACCGCGAGGAGAGCGAACATGGCCGCGGGCAGCCGCTCGTCGTCGACCACCGGGATCGCGCCGGTCGAGGCGCCGGCCGGGATGCGGAACGGCACGCGCAACTCGCGCACGGCGTGCTGGCGGACCCCGCTGCCATCCCACAGTGTGTCGAGGTGGATGACCATGTCATAGCCGGCGTCGGTGGCCACGATGTCGTAGTTCTCGACCACGCGGGCGGGGTTGGTGATGACATGGCCGTGCCAGGAGATGTTCTCCGCCCCGCGCAGGTAGTCCTCCACCGTGGCAAACGCGCGCGAGAAGCGGCGCTCACCCGCCTCGCCCCCGAGCGCCTCAATCGTGGCGTCCTCGTAGCGGGCGAGGATCGTGGCCACGGGCTCGTTGACCGTGGTGATGCCGGCCACCGACACCGGGCCGGGGATGATGCGCACCTGATCGGCGGTGTAGCGCGGATCGTGGGACTGCCACAGGCCGTCCGTGCCCCACGAGCGCAACAGATCGGCGTCAATGATCGACACGAAGGGCACCGGCTTGGGGTACTTGCGGCACAGCTCCACGAACCAGGCCGCATCGAAGGTGGTGACCTCCACGCGCTCGGCGTCGGGGTAGGCGGCCACAATCTTGTCGATGGCCGCGGCCGGGTCGGCGACCGCCTCCACGCTATCGAACATCGACACGAGCTCGCCGGAGTCCTGGGGCGAGAGGCGGGCCTCCACGCGCTGGGCCAGCTCGAAGAAGCGCTGGGCCCACGACGGGTCGGTGAACGGGTAGGACAGCTCGGCGAAGCGGCGCAGCACCTCGGCGTACGTCATGTCCTCCAGGTCGCCGAAGTAAGGCTTGGCGGTGGCGTCGATCGCCCCGATGATCTCGGCGCGGCGGGTGACGAGCGCCTCGGGGTCGGAGGCAACCTCCACGATAAGCCGGGCGGCGCGCGAGGCGGAGTTCTCGATCTCATACATGTCCGCCAACAGGTGCGACAGGCCGGAGGTCACCCCACCGTCCACGGCGCCCTGGCCCACCCATCCGGCGTTGCGATCCACGGGAACGCCGGCGGTGTCGACGAGGAGCTGCTTGACGTCGTCGTTGGTCTTGGCCTCACGCGCGGTCATCGCGGCAGTGCCGATCATGATCGCGTCCACGGGCATGGGCACCGGGCCATGCTCGAGCGCCCACGTGCCGGTGAGGAAGCCTGCGGCGCGTTCGGGCACGCCCAGACCGCCGCCCACGATGAGCACCGTGTTGTCCTGCGCGCGGATCTCGGCATAGGTGTCGAGCAGCAGCTGATCGAGGTCCTCCCACGAGTGGTGGCCTCCGGCGTGCCCGTCCTCGACCATGATGAGGATCGGGGCGGTGGTGGCGCGGGCGATCTTCAGCACCTGGCGGATCTGCCCGATCGTGCCGGGCTTGAAGGCCACGTACGTAAATCCTTCGCCGCGCAGGCGCTCGACCAGCTCCACGCCCTCCTCGGTCTCGGGAATGCCGGCCGAGATCACGACCCCGTCCAGCGGGGCTCCACTTTGGCGGTTACGGGAGACGATGTGCTGGGTGCCGAACTGGAGGTTCCACAGGTAGCGGTCCATGAACATCGCGTTGAACTGGGCGGTGCGGCCCTCCTCGAGCCCGGCAACCAGCCCGGCGAGGTTCTTCTCGAAGACCTCCTCCGTGACCTGCCCGCCTCCAGCCATCTCCACCCAGTATCCGGCGTTCGCGGCGGCGGCCACGATCTCGGGTTCCACGGTGGTGGGGGTCATGCCGGCGAGCAGCACGGGGGCACGGCCGGTCAGGCGCGTGAAGCGGGTGTCGACCACCACGCGCCCGTCGTCGATCATGGCGAGCTTCGGGGCGAACGCGGACCAGTCCTCTCCCGGCACCCAGGCATCCTTCGTGGCAAGCGCGTCGCGCGCGTCAGCAGAGCCCGCGTTCACGACGCCGATGCCCCGCCCACGCACGTTGTCCCGCGTGATTCGGGCCAGGCCCGTGCCGGGGCCAAGGTCGACCACCCAGCCAACGCCCTTAGTTGCCTCGGCAAAGACACTGTCCCAGTCAAGGCGGTCGGTGAGGACGGCGGCGGCCAGGCGCTCGACGTCGTGCATGTCGATGGGATCGGTGGCATCCTCGGCCCAGCCGCAGGCCCGCACCCAGGCGAGCACCTGCTCGAGCGCGGGCGCGAGCAGGGCGGAGTGGAAGGGCGCGGAGACGTCGAGGAACTCGGTGATCGGGGTCAGGGCAGCGCCGCCGATCGTCTTCTCGGTGCGAGCCTTGGCCTCGGCACTGGCGAGGGCGTCGAGGTCGCGGCGCACTGCCTCAAGCGAGGCGGGCAAGCCGGCCAGGGTGAAGGAGGTGGCCGTGTTGCGGATGGCGATCTGGGCGCCGTGACGGGCGGCCACCTCGGACAGCACACGCTCGGGCACGTCGCGCACGGCCAACATCGGGGTGAGCTCGCCGAAGCGGGAGGCACCCTCAGCACGGGTGGCCTGGGTGGCCGCGGCGCCAATCAGGCGGGCCAGGGCGAGGACGTGGGCCTTGTGCTCGGAGGCGAGCATGTGAACGGCGAGCACGCCCTGCGAGTGGCCAACCACCGCCTGCGGCTGCGCGCCGAGCGGGAGGTCGAGGTAGGAACCATACTGGGCCAGCAAGATGCCGGGCACGGAGGCGAAGGCCTCGCCCGAGGTGGTGGCCAGCAGGTCGAGCGGGCCGGCGCAGATGCGGGTCAGCTCGGGCAACACCGAGGCCAGCAGCTCCTCGGCGCGGGCCTGAAGCCGCTCGAGGGTGTCGCGGATCGCCGGATCCTCGGCCGCCTCGGCGAGGGCGGCACGCCACGGGGTGGCCTGGCCGGCGAACTGGAGGACGTAGGGGTCATGAATCTCGTACATGTTTCTCCTTGGGCTACATCGGCATGTTGCCGTGTCGGGCAGGGCCCTGGTGGATGGTGGTTTTGGACTGGAGGGCCTCGAGCGAGACCGCGATGGTGGAGCGGGTGGCGTTCGGGGCAATGATGCCATCGAGCTCGCCGCGTGCCACGGACAGGTAGGGGTTGACGTTCTCGCGGGTGTAGCGGGCGGACAGCTCGGCGAACACCTCGTCGCCACGACCCTCAGCCTCGGCGGCCTTAAGCTCACGGCGGTGGACGATCGCCACGGCGCCGTCGGCCCCGAGCACCGCGATTTCGGCGCCGGGCCAGGCGTAGACGAGGTCCCCGCCCAACGACTTGGAGCCCATGACGATGTAGGCCCCTCCGTAGGCTTTACGCAGTATGACGGTCACCAGCGGCACCGAGGCGGTGGCATAAGACCAGATGAGCTTCGCGCCGCGGCGAATAATACCGGCTTGCTCCTGCTCGGTGCCCGGCCGGTAGCCCGGCACGTCCACCAGCGTGACCACGGGGATCTTGAAGGCGTCGCAGAACTGAACGAAGCGGGCCGCCTTCTCCGAAGCGTCCACGTCGAGCGTGCCGGCGTCGTGCAGTGGTTGGTTCGCCACGATCCCCACCGAGCGGCCCTCGATGCAGGCGAAGCCGATCACGATGTTGCGGGCGAAGAACTCCTGGATCTGCACGAACTCGCCATAGTCCACGATTGCTTCGATAACTTCGACGACGTCGTAGGGCACCTTCGTCGATTCGGGTACCAGGGCCGACAGGTCCGCGGGGGCCGCAGGCGCGAGCGCCAGGTCGAAGTCGTAGGCGGGGACCTGGTCGTCGCAGTTGGCTGGCAGGTAGGTGAGAAGCGTGCGGGTGTAGTCGAGCGCGTCCTCCTCGTCCTCGGCCAGGTAGTGGGCCACGCCGGACTGGAAGTTGTGGACCTGCGCCCCGCCGAGGTCGGCGAAGGAGACGTCCTCGCCCGTCGTCGCCCGCACCACGTCCGGGCCGGTGACGAACATGTGCGAGGTCTCGCGGGTCATGATAATGAAGTCGGTCAAGGCCGGGGAGTACACCGCTCCCCCAGCGCACGGGCCGAGGATCAGCGAGATCTGCGGGATAACGCCGGAGGCGGCGCACGTGCGCTTGAAGATGCGTCCGTACTGGCCAAGGGCCACCACGCCGTCCTGGATGCGCGCGCCGCCCGAATCCATGATCCCGATCACGGGGATACGCAGGGACAGTGCCTTGTCAATCGTGGCGATGATCTTGTTACCCTCGGCCTCGCCGAGCGTGCCGCCCTGCACCGAGAAGTCCTGGGCGTAGACGGCCACGCGCCGCCCGCCGATCGTGCCCAGCCCGCACACCACCGCCGCGCCGGCAAAGCCCTGGGCCACATTCCCGCCCACGAACTGGCCGATCTCGGAAAAACTGCCCTCGTCCAGGAGGGTGGCGATGCGCTCGCGGGCCGTGAGCTTTGACTTGGCGTGCTGGTGCTCGAGCGCCTTGCCCTCCGCCTTCACCGAGAGCGAGGCGGCGTAGGCGATGAAGGCCTCCCGGTCGATCTCGCGCGAGGTAGTGTCAATCGTTAAGGATTCGTCAACAATGTGAGACATGGTCACTCCTTCTCTTCGGGGGTGATGGTCAGCAGGGCGGTGCCGGCCGCCACGTTCGAGCCGGCCTCCACGGCCACGTCCTCCACTCGGCCGGCCAGCGGGGCATAGACGTAGCTCTCCATCTTCATGGACTCGAGCACCACCAGCAGGTCTCCTGCGGCGACGACGGCACCCGGCTCCGTCACCACCCGCACCACGATCGCCTGGATCGGCGAGCGGACGTCGCCGCTGGCCGCCTCTCCAGCCTCTGCCACCGTCCTGGAGCGAGAGGAGCGGCGCAGGGGCTGAGGACGCGGGGTTTGGGGCGCTCCCTGGGCGAACATGCCTTTGGGCACGGTGAGGGTGGCCTGACGCCCGTCGATCTCGATGGTAAAGGTCTGCCGCTCGGCGGGCGCCTCCGCGGGGGCGGGCGCCGGCGTCGTGCCAGCGTGCTCGGCATGCTCGGCGTTCCAGGCGGGGAGGAAGGACTCCTCGAACCAGCGCGTGGAGTAGTGGAGGGCGGCGAAGTCGGGGTCGGCGATGATGTCACGGTAGAGCGGGACCGGGGTGGCCAGCCCGTCCAGGCGGAACTTGCCGAGTGCGCGCAGGGAACGGGCGATGGCGGCGTCGCGCGTGGGAGCAGTGACGATGACCTTGGCGAGCATCGAGTCGAAAGCGGAGGTAACGACGTCGCCGGCCACCACCCCGGTCTCGATACGAACGCCGTGGCCGAGCGGCCAGGTGAGGGCCGCGACGGTGCCCTGCGAGGGTTGCATGTCGCGCGCCGGGTCCTCGCACGTGATGCGGAACTCGAAGGAATGCGCGCGCGGGGATGGGACCGGGCTGATGGCCTCGCCGCGGGCGATACGGATCTGCTCGGCCACAAGATCAAGGCCCGTGACCTCCTCGGACACCGTGTGCTCCACCTGCAAGCGCGGGTTGACCTCGAGGAAGAAGATCTCCTCCCCCACGAGGAACTCGCACGTGCCCAGCCCCACGAAGCCGGCCCCGTCGAACAGGGCTTGCGAGTAGCGCTCGAGCGTCGCCTCCTGTTCGGTCGTGAGCCCAGGCGCGGGGGCCTCCTCGATGAGCTTTTGGTTGCGGCGCTGGACCGAGCAGTCACGCGTGGAGACCACGGCGAAGTTGCCGTGGACGTCGCGCATGCACTGAGTCTCTACGTGCCGTGCGGTCTCGAGGAACTTCTCCACAAACACGCCCTGCGGGTCGGGGCCGGCGGCCTGGAAGAAGTGGTCGAGCCCGGCGTCGTCGCGAATGATGGTGATGCCGCGCCCACCGCCCCCGTCGGCCTTCTTCGTTACGATCGGGTAGCCCCAGCGGGCCACAAAGTCCTCCACCTCGGCCCGGCCGCTGATCTGCTCGGAGATACCCGGCACCGGCTGGACGCCAACGCGCTCAGCCAGCTGGCGAGCGCTGATCTTGTCCCCCAGCTCGCGCAGCGTGTCCGCCGACGGCCCAATCCACGTCAGGCCCGCAGCCACGACGGCCTCGGCGAACTCTGGGCTTTCGGAGAGGAAGCCGTAGCCGGGGTGGACGGCGGCGGCGCCGGTGGCGCGCGCGAGCTCGATGAGCTTGTCACCGTTCATGTAGGTCTCGGCCAGCGTGTCGCCACCGAGTGCGTGGGCCTCACCGGACGCGCGCGTAAACGGGGTGTCGAAGTCGGCGTCCGCGTAGCCAACCACGGTGTCGATTCCCAGCTCCGTAGCCGTGCGGATCACGCGCAGGGCGATCTCGGAGCGGTTGGCGATCAGGATCTTCATTGAGGTCCTTTCTGTCAGCAGTTGTGCTCGGCGAACATGGCCACCTCGTGCGGGTAGACCCGAATGCGTGCGGGGGTGGCCACCTCGGGTCGAGCGCTGGGCGCGGGGACGCTGGTGGACGCGGGGGCGGTGGCGGCGGTGAGGATGAGCTCGCCGTCCGGCCCGATCTCGTCAACGACGCCGGTGCGGCCCGCCACGCTCACCTGGTGCCCGCGCTGGGCGAGGTGGACGTTGAGCTCGGCGATGATGGGCGCAGTGGCGGGGGCGTTCGGATCGGCGGCGAAGGCTTCGACCCGCGCCGCGAGCTCGGCAAGGTAGCGATCGAGGAGGATGCCGGCGGGGTCGGCGTCGTCGGGACGGAGGCCCTCGGCGGTAAGGAGGCCCTCGGCGGCAAGCGAGGTGGCGCCCTCAAATAGCTCGTCGCCCTCCTGGAAGACGTTGGCGCCCACGCCAATCGCGGCGCTTAGCTCCCCGCGCGCGGCGGACATGTCGGCGTAGAACTCCCCAAGCACGCCGCAGATCTTGCGGCCGCGGATGACCACATCGTTGGGGAACTTGACCTTCGCGGGCGCGCCGAAGTCGGCGAGGGCCGCGCGCATCGACAGCGCGCCGATGAGGGTGAGGAAGCCGCCGCGCTCGCGCAGGGCGGCAGTGGCGGGAAGAACCACGAGCGTGGAGGCGAGCAGCGAGCGGTCCGCGCCCGACTCCCACGTGCGGCCCAGGCGGCCGCGGCCGCGGATCTGGACGTCGGCACGGATCGTGGTCAGGTGCGGGGCGCGCGCGAGGGTGCGTAGCACGTCCTGGGTGGAGGTGACGCTCCGGCGGTGGTCAACGAGGCCAGTCATGTGGACAGACTAACGCAAGTTACCGAACGGTAGGGTAAGTTACCGGCGCGTCGGACTCTTCTCGGCCGGCCGCCTGACGCCATGACGCGGGAAGGTGTGGGCGCCCGTGATCATTGTTACTAAACCGTAACTTGCGGCGCGTCGGCGCGTTTTGGCACCAAGGGCAGGGGCTGCGGAGGGGCTACTCTCCTGGGCGCCCCTCATCGCTCGGCCAGATTAAAAAACTTTGGACGATTCCGGGGCGATCTGCGCATATACGAAGATCGCCCCGGAATCGTCCAGTGTTTTCAAACGCCCGGCGCTCCTACCCCTCGCGGTAGACCACTCCCATCGAGCTTGCCGGGTAGTGCCACGTCAGCGTCCCTGGCGGGGCGACCGCAAGGCACGTGCCGCATTCGAGACAGGCGGCGTATTCCACCGCAACCTCGCCGTTTTCTTCCGAGTACACGTGGGCCGGACACACGTTCACCAACAGCTTCGCCGCGCCGGTCTCACGCACGCGCTCCTGGTTGACCACGATGTGGGGATTGCCCTCGTCAATCTCGTAGACGTTCATCGCCAAACGATCATTGATCGTTCCCGGTTCGAAGCTTGCCATCTTACATCGACCTCACAGCACTGATACCGAGTTTCGCAAGCCCCGCCAGCGATAGGCGAGACCTCTTCACCGCGCCCATGACGACCTTGAGCAGCGGCTTACGCGGCGTGAGGTCGTGGTTGTAGACGCCGTGGAGGACGTCTGCGACCAGCTCCCCCACGTCCCCGTACATCGCCGGGTTTTCGAGGAAGTCCGGGGCCTTGGCATAGGTGTCCATGTCCTTGCCGACGAACGAGGCGTTGTACTCCTCGACATACTTCCCCAGCGCCTCGGCAGAGAAATCCTTGGCCTTGAGCGCGTCGGAAATCACCGAGGCCGCGGCGCGGGCCGAGCCTGCCGCGAGATCCATGCCGCGCACGGTAAAGCCCGTGTTCAGCGTGAATCCCGCGGCGTCTCCGATGACGAGGAGTCCGCGGTGGACCAGGTCGTGCTGCATCTTCTTCCCGCCCTCGGCCACCAGGTGGCACCCGTATTCGAGGAGCTCGCCGTCCTTGAGGAACGGCGCGATCGCCGGGTGGGTGAGGAAGTGGTCGTGCAAATCGGAGGAGCTCTTGCCCGACTTCTCGAGGTCGTCGAGGCGGGCCACGATACCAATCGAGATGGAGTCGCGGTTGGTGTACATGAAGCCGCCTCCGGCCACGCCCTGGGTGCAATCACCCACGACGGCGTACGCCGCGCCCTCGTCGCCCGTCAGGTTGAAGCGCTCCGCGATCACCTCCGGGTCGAGGGCGATGACCGACTTGACGCCCACGGCCAGGTTCTCCTTCGGCTCCTTGGCGCGGATGCCCGCATACTGGGAGAGGAAGGAGTTGACGCCGTCGGCTGCCACCACGACATGAGCGCGTAGCTCGTCCTCGCCGGCGCGCACGCCCACGAACTGGCCGCCGTCGCGAACCAGTTCGTCGACCTTGACGCCGGGCATGACGGTCACGCCCACGTTCTCGCACTGCTCGGCGAGCCACGGATCGAACTTCGCGCGAAGCACCGTCACGGCGTTGACCGGTTCGCTCAGTCGGCCGTCCCAGTAGTCAATGTTGACGAAGTTGTCCTTGTTGAGGAAACTCAGGCAATTGCGCGTGATGACGCGCTCGATGGGTGCCTCCTCGAGGAAGTTATCGAAGATCTCCTGCATGACGCGGCAGTAGAACACGCCGCCGGACAGGTTCTTCGACCCCGGCTCGACACCGCGCTCGATCAGCAAAACCTCATAGCCGTCTTTGGCGAGCAGGTAGGAACAGACTGATCCTGCCACGCCGCCGCCGACCACAATGACGTCGAAATCCACCTCTGCCATGGCTACAGCGCTTCGGTCAGGGCCGGCAGCACCGAGTACAGGTCGCCCACGATGCCGTAGTCGGCCTGCTCGAAGTAGGGTGCGTTCTTGTCCGAGTTCACGACGACGACCGTCTTGGCCTCGTTCATGCCCGCGGTGTGCTGGATCTGGCCGGAGATGCCGGCGGCGAGGTAGAGGTCGGGGGTCACGTGCTGACCGGATACGCCCACGTAGCGGTCGCGCCCGAGCCAGTTGTTGCCCTCGGCGATCGGCCGCGAGCAGGCCACTTCTGCACCCATCTTGGAGGCGAGGTCGAAGGCCAGCTTGAGGTCGTCCTCATTCTTGAAGCCGCGGCCCACAGCCACGATCTTCTTCGCCGCGCCGAGGTTGACCGACTTGGTCTCGGCGCTCTCGGTGGCGCTCACGCGCAGATCGGCGGCGTCGGCAGCCAGCGGATCTCCGGCCACGGGCTCGCCCTCAACCGGCGCGCCTCCCGAGACGAGGACGACGGCGGGGGCTCCGATCTCCTCCTCGACAATGCCGCCGAAGCGGGCGGCGAGCACCTTGCCATCGCGCACGCCCTTGGCGCCGGTGACGACGGGCAGGCCTGCCGCCGCGGCGATCGCGCCGGCAAACACGCGCCCGGCCGGGGTGGCGGGCAGGAAGACGAAGCCGGTGGTGTCGACGTGGGCGGCGAGGCCGGCAGCGACGGCCTCCTCCGGGACGCCCTCGCCCAGCGCCACGTCGGCGTGGGCCATCGGCAGGTCGGGAGAACCGACAGAGATGACGGCGGCCTCACCGGGCAGTTCGTTCGCCCAGGCAAGCATCGTCGAGACGTTGGAATTCAAAGCAATAATGGTCGACATGTGTTCTCTCCTTTACAAAATACCGTCGGCCTTGAGCGCGTCGATCAGCTGCGCCGCCGCGTTGTCTCCCTCAAAAACCATCTTCTTGCGCTCGCGCATCTCAGGCTGGCGAGCCGCCTGGACGTTGCGGCCCACCTCCGCCACCGTGAGGTCGGCCAGGGCAACGGTCTCCAGCGGCTTCTTGCCCGCCGCAAGGATCTCCTTCATCGACGCGGCCTTGACCTCGACCGCGTCCGTGGCCGCGCTCAGCACCACGGGCCCGGAGGTTTCGACCGTCCGGGTACCGGACTCGGTGCGCTGGCGGATCTTCACGCCGTCGCCGGCCGTCTCAACCGAGAGGACTTCGAGCAGGCAGGGCCAGCCGAGCGCGCCCGCGAGGAGCGGACCCATGACGCCGGCGCCCTCGTCCACCGAAGCGTCGCCGGTGAAGACGGCCTTGACGTCATCGACCCTCTTGACCAGCTCGGCGAGAGCCGCAGCGGTCTGCGTGTTCGACCAGTCCGCGGTCGCGTCGTCGGCCACCACGAGCGCGCGGTCGAGCCCCTTGGACAGGGCGTTCTTCTTGGCCAGCGACGAGGCGACGTCCGCCCCGCCCACGCACACGCCGACGACCTCGCCGGCGCCCTCGGCGGCGAGGCTCTTGGCGAGCTCCACCGCGACCGGGTCGTATTCGGACACCGCCTTCTTCACTCGCGCCCAATCGACGACGCCGTCGGAACTGACCTTCGCGTCCTGCGGATTACCCGCGTACTTGTATGCCACGATGATGGACATTTCCACTCCTTCTGTGATTTTCGGTAGTTGTCAGCACCCGCGAAGGTGCCTGTCTTGCTATTTGGTCTGTTGTCGGTTCTTGGTAAGGGTTAGACTGTCTGTACTTTTCCAACGACGGGAAGAAGGGAGTGACCTCGTTGTCGATAACGGCGCCTCAGGAAGAAGCGACGCTCTCTCTTCACGAGCGCGTCTACGACGCCGCCCTCCTGCTTTACGGCGAAACCGGCTGGAGCGGCTTTAATCTGACGAAGGTCGCCGAACGCGCACGCGTTGGGAAGTCCTCGCTGTACTCGCGCTGGCCTACCGCCGAAACCCTGTTGCTCACGGCGTTTCATCACGCCTATCCCCGCCGCCAGTTCACGGGGAAGACCCTGTACGACGTGCTCTTCGAGGAAATTGACGCGCGCATGCACGCCTACCTCGGCCGATACTCTGCCGCCATCCGCCGACTCATCGTCGAGGCGCCCACGGATGTACCCGTGGTCCAGCAAGCGTGCCGGTACGTCTGCACCGACCCGCTGGAGACCCTGCGCCAAGGCTTGTGGTACTACAAGAAGGCAGGCGAGATCCCGTCTGACGTGTCGATCGTGCGCTTGGTGGACGCCATCGAGGGTTCCGTGCTCCTGCGCTCCATCTGGCTTCCGCCCAACGATGTTGACTGCTTCCTGGAAAAGATTCCTGAGTACGCTCATGACCTGATCACTGACCTCCTTCCTCATCTTGACTTCGTGCCCCGGCCCGTCAGGTCGGCCGGCGAGCTTGGGGTGTATGACACCGGGTCGATGTCATACCAAATACGGATTTCGTAGCTTTTCTGTTCCCATCGTGGTTGGCTGCCCGTGCCCAGGGAGCACCCGGATGTCGTCGGGCAGGGTGCCCAGCTTCTTGAGCGACGTGAGCAGGTCGCGCCTGTTTGCCCGCGCGTACTGCGTGGAGCCGATCCCGTTGGAAAAGAGCGTGTCGCCCGTGTAGAGCACCTCGTTGTCGGCGTCGAGGAGGCAGATCGATCCTGGCGTGTGGCCCGGTGTGGCGATCACGTGGAGCCTGCCGCCCGACCAGCTGAAGATCGTCTCATCGTCCCACTCGGCCGTCACCTCCTCGACCGCGTAGTCCGAGCCCTCGTCGGCGAACCCGGACAGTCGGGGGTCAGCTGCGCCGACGGCGTCGTGCACGCCAATGTAGACGGGAGCCCCCGTGGCGGCGACCAATTCGTTGACTGCCCCGATGTGGTCGGAGTGGCAGTGCGTGAGGAGGATGGCCTCCAGCTTGCGCTCCCCCAGGGCGCGAAGGAGTACCTCGGGTTCAGCTCCCGGGTCGATCATGACGACGCCGGAGTCGGACTGCAACAGGTAGCAGTTCGCCTTCCACGAGCCCACCACCCGCACATCGATGCTGTACATTACCGTTCCTTCCACTCGCTCGAACCGGCCTCGGTCAGGGTGAGGCCGCGGGTCTCGGGCGCCCACGCGATCGAGACGATGAGGCCAATGAGCGAGATCAGCGCGCCGGCGACCATCATCGGGCCATTGCCGTAGGTGGACAGCAAGCCGGGCAGGACGAAGATCGAGATCACGGTAGAGATGCGTGAGAAGGCCATCGCCGTGCCCATCGCTGAAGCCCGAATTGAGGTCGGGAAGATCTCGTTCGGGTAGAGCCACTGCAGATTGCCGGGCCCGCCCGACGCCAAGGCGTAGATGCCGAAAACAATGATGACGAAGGCCATCGAGGTGGCGGGCACGACGCCCAGGATGGCGAGGGCGCCCGTCATGATGACGAAGGACCAGATGCACAGCGGGCGGCGGCCCCAGTACTCCGCGAGGAACATCGCAGGGATCGTTCCGAGCATGAAGAACGTGCCGATGACCAGCTCCCCGATGAGGGCAGCCCTGCCCTCGCCCAGACCGAAGGCGGCGATGATATCCGGGCCGTAGGTGTAGACCGCGAACATCGGGATGGCCTGGCACAGCCAAATGATCCCGACGAAGATCATGCGCTTGAAGTAGGGCCGGCGGAAGATCGCGGAGTAGGACGTATGCTCGGCCACCTCGTCCTCGATCACCACGTTCTGGCCGAAGGTTTCGCGTACGATCCTCGCCGCGTCCTCGTGGCGCCCCTTCGACATGAGCCACCGCGGCGATTCCGGGATCGACCAGCGGCCAAGAAGGATGACGACGCACGGGATGACCGACGAGCCGAGCATCCACCGCCAACCGTTGTCGATGTCAAGCAGGAAGTAGCCCACCAGGTACGAGGCGTTCGCGCCGAGGTACCACACGGCCGCGAGGAAACCCATCGTGATCGCCCGATACCTGCGCGGGGTGAATTCGGCGATGATGGACGTGGCAATGGGGTAATCCGCGCCAACGGCCACGCCGATAAGGAAACGCAAAAGGACCACCATGAGTGGGCCGCTCACGAACATGCACAGGACCGAGAGCACCGCAATGGACATCACGTCGATGATGAACATCCGCTTTCGGCCAATGAGGTCCGTCAAGTAACCACCGAAGATGGCGCCAAAGAAAAGACCAACGAGGGCGGCAACGCCGATCATTCCCTTCCAGGTATCGTCAATACCCAGGTCGGGAACCATCTTGAGCAAGGCCACGCCGATGATCGCGTGGACGTAGCCCTCCAGGAACGGGCCACCGGCAGAAAACGCGGTGAGCCGCACGAGGAATGGCGACATCCCGATATCGTCGAGGCTGACTTTTTGCTCGTTGTTCACGGTTACTCCTTTCTTTGGCTCGACCCACTCATGGGATCCAACGCGTTCTACCCTTCGAATTCGATGATTCCCCAGTTCAGGTGCGGCTTCGCGCCCGTCTCTTCGACGTCGACGTCGACCAGGCGGAAGCGCAGTTCGCCGGGACCGACCTTCCACAGCTGGGTCTTCAGCGTGGTGCCCGGGTGGACGGGCGAGGTGATGCGGGTCTTGAAACGCTTGATGCGCTCCGGTTCGCCCGGCATGAACTCGTTGATCGCGTGGCGCATGACAATGCCCGCATACGAGATCGCGTGGAGGATCGGGCGCGGTTCGCCGTTGGCTGCCGCGTAATCCCAGTCGATATGCTGCGGGTGGTAGTCACCCGACAGGCGGTAGATCAGCGCCTGGTTCTCAGGAATGCGCTCGGCCACCTCGACATCCGGCTCGCGCTCGGGCATGTCAACGATGTCCTTCGGCGCGGCCGGGCCGCCCCAGCCGCCGTCGTAAATGAGGCAGTCCCAGGACTCGTTCGTGAACAGGAGGTTGCCGTCCGAATCGTAGGTGTCGCCGATATGCTGGGCGAGCAGGCCCCGCCCCTCACCGCGGTCGTAGAGTCCTTCGAGCTTGACCTTGGTCTGCACGGTGTCGGCCATCTTCGTGATCGGCTGGTGGAAGCGGATGTCGAACCCCCAGTGCAGGGAGCCGGCGTAGTTATAGCCGTAGTCGATGGTCCGGGTCACTTCCGAATCAACAATGAGCATGGCTCCAAACATCGGCAGGACCTTGAGCTGCGGGTTGCGCTCGTCCTTCTCGTTGAGGTACTCCAGGCCATCGCGGCCGTCAATTCCCGCACCGCAACCCAGGGCAAATAGCTCAAGATCACGGAAGGTGTATTCGCGGATGAACGGACCAAAGGTCTGTCCAACCATCTCGGTCTTGATCGTCATTGTTCAATTCCTTTCACTGTATCTACTTGAGTTCTGACTTGAGGACTTTTCCGTACGTGCCGCGCGGAAGGGCGTCGAGGAAGGTGATAACGGTGGGGATCTTGAAGTAGGCCAAATAGCTCCGGCAAAACTCGGTGAGGTCATCGACGTCGATCCTGGCCCCGGGCTCGGCGACAATCGCGGCCTTGACGGCCTGATCCCTAATCGAGTCCTCGACGCCGACCACCGCCACCTCAGCGATTCCCGGGTAACGGGCGAGGACCGATTCGACCTCGGCGCACGAGATGCCCTCCCCCGAGCGCTTGATGATGTCGGTGTGACGGTCGGTGAAGTAGATCCACCCCTCCTCATCGACGTAACCGAAATCGCCGGTGCGCAGCCAGCCGTCCACGAGGGTCTGCGCCGTGAGCTCGGGCTTCTTCCAGTAGCCCGCCATGAGCGACACGCCGGGCACCCCCTGGATCTGGATCTCGCCCACCTGGCCGGGCCCGAGCTCGCCGTCGTCACCCATGATCCGCGCGTTGTAGCCGGGGCCGACACGGCCGATCGATGGCCAGTTGCGGGGCCCGGTGGGATAGTCCGTCACCACCCCCACCAGGTCCTCGGTCGAGCCGTAGTTGTTGAGCAGGCGCACGTTGAAGCGAGCTTCGAAACGCTCCTTGTCCGCGGCTGACATGGGCAGGAAGTAGTGGACCTCCCGCACGTCGTGCTCGGTCTCACCCGGGCTCACCGGCTGAGCCATCATGGTCTTCGCCATCATGGCCATGGCCTGCACGAGGGTCCCGCCATGCTTGCGCACCTGCGTCCAGAAGCGCCTGGCCGAGTATCGGCGCAGCAGGACCAGCGTGGCACCCGCCGTCACAACAGGTGCCAGCGCGCTGAGCTGCATGTTGACGTGGCTTGCCGCCATCGTCGTCACGTACCTGTCGGTTTCGCGCATCTGGAGTTGCCAGTTGACGTAGTACCCCGAGAAGACGAAGTTCTGCTCGGTGATCATCACGCCCTTCGGCGCCGACGTCGTCCCTGACGTGTAGAGGATCTCCATGATCGGCATCGGTTCAACGCGCCGAGCGGGAGCGGTGATGGCCTGGGTCTGCTTGAGCTGTGTGAAGCACACATCGACACAGTCTCCCCCAACCACGATCGTGTCGAGCCCCTCGCCGTAAGCCGGGTCGAAATCCAAGAAGCACTGCTCGATCACGAGCGTGTGCGCATCGCAATCGGCCATGATCGTCCTGGCTTCTTCCACGGTGTACTCCGGGTGGATCGGCACGTAGATCGCGCCGATCCGGCACAGTGCGAAGATGCACTCGATGAGCTCGGGGCAGTTGTTGAGCTGGACGGCAACCGCGTCACCGGCCCCGATTCCCCGGGACAAGAACAGATTGGAGGTGCGGTTGATCTCCTCGTCGAACTCCCGGTAGGTCCAGGTCCGCACGGTATCGCACGCGTGGTCTTCGTAGACGAGAAACTCCGCCTGCGGCCGCAACCGCACCTGGCTGTCCCAGATGTCAAACAACGTCAGCCCCTGCGCTTGAGTAATCACCTCACACCTCCAATCTGTTCATCGTGTCCGCGCTCGCTAGTTGGCGAAGTTGACCTTGCCCGACTTCGCGAACCGCTCGATGTCCTCCTCGGAGAAGCCGGCCCGCTCGAGGACGTCTCGCGTGTCCCCGCCGAGCGGGGGCATCGGCCGCCAGAATCCGCCAGGATTACGCGCAAACTTCGGCACGGTGTTCAAGCCGCGCACCTTCACGCCATCCGCGTTCTCCCACTCGATGAAGTTCTCACGCTTGGCCACATGGTCTTCCGCGAGGATGTCTTCGAACTCCATCACCACCTGGGCGGCGATGCGGTGGGCGGAAAAGTCGCGCTCGACGTCGTAGCGCTTTTGAGTCTTGAGGTACTCGGTGAGGCGCTCCTGGATGAGATCCGCCTTCGGCCCGTCAAGCCACAGCGCGGAGGTATCCTCCGGGTACTCCTCGGTTCCCCACAGCTCGCCCAGGCCGATGGTCTCGAGCAGGTACTTGTTCTGGTCGACTCCGTAGCAGCACAGTCCGAGGAACCCGTCCTCGCACTCGTAGATGCCAATCGCGCACAGATTCTGATGGCGGCCACCCGGGCGCGGGTACTTCACGCCGTCGTTGAGGTAATCCATCATGTAGTAGGTACCCACGCGCAGCGCCGTCTCATACATGGCAAGATCGATCGATTCGCCCTGGCCCGTGATCTGGGCCTTGTGCAAGGCCGCGAGCGCGGAGGAGACCACCATGAGCGAGTTGACGTAGTCGGCAGTGTACGGGTGGAGGTTGGTGGGCAGCTCGGGAGTGCCGTTTTGGGCGACGAGGCCCGCGTAGGCGGCGACCGTCAGGTCGTAGGCCGCGGCGTTGACCTTCTGCTCATCACCCCAGTGCCCGAAGCCGGACACGTGAACGATGACGAGCTTGGGGTTGATCTCCCACAGCCACTCGTCGGTGATCCCCTTGCGCGCCCACGCGGGGCCCTTGGAGGATTCGATGAAGATGTCGGCGTCCTTGACGAGCCTGGCGATGATCTCCTTGCCTTCATCGGAGAAGGGGTGGAGGGAAATCGAGCGCTGGTTGCGACGTTCCATCTCCTTGACCCACTTCGTGTCGCGCACGGAATCACCGGTCCAGATGTTCTCCATCCAGGTGACGTCTGCTCCCCACTCGGCCATGATCTCGGCGGCGGACGGGGCTGCGATTTCCACGGCGGAGTACAGGACCTTGACGTCGTCAAGTACTCCGAACGAGGGCTTCACGGTTTCCATGATGACTTCCTTCCTCGGTCCTTTAGCGGTATTCCTTGAGAGCGGCGCGGCCGGCGGCGAGGATCATCATCTCGTCCGTGCCACCCGACACGCGGTCCACGCGGATGTCGCGGTAGAAACGCTGGACGCGGTGCTCGCCGGTGATGCCAACTCCGGACAGGATCTGCAGCGCCTGGTCGATGACCATCGAAGAGGCCTGCGAGCAGTAGTACTTGGCCATCGAGCAGTCACCCCGGCCGAGGCGGCCGTTGTCGTGCTTCCACGCGATTTCGTAGAGCATGTTGCGCATGTTGGTGATGGCGATCATCATGTCGGCCATCTTCAGCTGGATGAGCTGGGTGCGCCCGATGGCTTCCTTGCCCTGGATGCGCTGGTTGGCGTACTTGGCCGCGTCTTCGAATGCGCAGTAGGCCTGGCCGTAGTTGGTCAGGGCCACGAGGAAACGCTCGAGATCGAAGTCCTGGACGCCGCGCTTAAACGCGCCGCCCTCGGTGCCGAAGAAGTCGGACTCGTCGAGCTCGACGTCGTCGAAGTAGACCTCGGCGAGCGAGTCCATGCGCAGGCCGAGCTTCTTGAGCGGCTCGCGCGTAATCCCGGCCTTCGTCATGTCGACGAAGAACTCCGAGTAGACGGACATGTCCTCTGCGTTGCGCGCCATGACCACCAGGTAGGGAACCTTCATGCCGGAGGTCTGGAAGGTCTTGTGACCGTTGAGGTAGATCTTGCCGTCCCGGCGCGTGTAGGTGGTCCGCATGTCGTCCCAGTTCGAACCCGCGCTCGGCTCGGTCATGGCGTAGTTCAGCATCTGCTTGCCAGAGCCGAGGAACTCGAACATGGTGGCCTTCTGTTCCTCACTGCCCTCGCGGATGATCGTGCCCCAGCCCGGCAGCTGGTAGAGCACGTACGTGGGGCCGCCCATGCGCCCGAGCGCCTCGTAGACCGCGGTCAGCTCCTGCCAGCCGAGCCCAAGCCCCTCGTACTCCTCGGGCAGGAGGATGCGATCGAAGCCGAGTTCGCACAGGGCCTCAACCCACTCCTGCGGGTATTCCTTGTTCTCGTCACACTCATTGAAGTACGTCTCCCATGCGCGCGACTCCATGAGCTCGACGAACGTGTCGGCCATCAGTTGCTGTTCTTCTGTCAATGAGAAATCCATTGTTCCTACTTTCCAGTTGGGTGGGTTGGTGAAGGGATCGATGTAAAGAATGTGCCGCCATGCGCCATCACCTGGCGTGCCGCATCTAGCATTCGCCCGTGGTGGAGGAATGCGTGGATCACTCCGGGCACGACCTCGAGTTCGTGGCTCACGCCCTGCGTCTCGTAGATCTTTGCCAGCAACCGCGAGTCGTCGAGGAGCGGATCGAGCTCCGCTGCGCAGATGTAAGCCGGCGGAAGGCCTTCGAGGTCGGCGTTGAAGATGTTGAGGTAGGGCGAATCGAGGTCGGCCTCGCGCGTGATGTACAGCTGCTTGTACATGGAGAAGTCCTCCGGCGTCAGGCCGTCCCACACGCCTCCGTAGAGGCGGATGGACACGCTATCCTTCAGCCCGAACCAGCCGTAGTACAGCAGGAAGCAGCGCACGCCGCCGGCGTCGTTCATCACGTCGCGCAGGTAGAGGTAGGTCGCAATCGACATGTTCGCCCCGCCGGAATCGCCAGCGAAGGAGATGTCTCCGCTATCGAGGTCCCATGTCTTGGCGTGAGAGCGCACGTATTGGACCACCTGCGCGCATTCCTCGATGGCCTGCGGGAACTTGGCTTCCGGGGAGAGCGTGTAGTCGATCGCGACGACGGCCGCGCCCGCTTCGTCGGCGATGTTGCGGCAAATGCGATCGTGGGTGTCGAGGTTGCCGAGGGCGAATCCGCCTCCGTGGATGTAGAAGATGATGGGGAGCGTGCCGTCAGTGGGCCGGTAGATGCGCACCCCAACCTCGCCGTGCGACGTGGGGATGCCAGCATCCTCGGTCGAGGCCATCGCGGGCCCACCCTCGTTCCAGAACCGGCGTTCCGTGAGGTACCCTTCCCGCATCTGCGCGAGGGTTTGGCCGGGTGCGTACAGGCCAGCAGCAATCTGGTCCTGCTTGGCAATCGCCGCGCCCATCGCCTTGCTCCACAGAGCAGGCACATCGAGTCTTTTCATGACAATCTAGCCCTCGAGGTCCTCGCTGGCGTCCGCGACGACGCCCTCATCGACGCCGACCAGGTCAGCGGCTTCCTCCAGCGAAATACCCTGGGCCTCCGCGGCCGCTGTCAGCTGGGCGGCCTCAAGCTTCTTCTCGTTCTTCTTCACGTAGAAGTGGAGGAGGAAAGAGAACGCGGTGGCGAGAATCGCCGCACCGGCGAGGATCATGAAGATCTCCACGTAGGCATCGTTGCCCTTGTTATCGATGAGGGCTCCGAACCAAATGGAGGAGAACGTATCCGGGGCAAAGCCGATCACCGACAGGACGCCCGTCGCCGTACCGAAGATCGTGAGCGGGACCTTGCCCTCGGTCAGTGCCGAGGAAACGATGCCGAACACGCCGTTGGCAATGAAGCCGAGCAGGATTGCGATGATTGCGGCGACGACAGCCATCGCGGCTCCCGCCGGGAGGAAGGCGATCGTCACGAGGGCGATGACGGCGACCACCGAGCCCCAGCCAATAACGCGGGTCGGGCTACCCGCGCCCTTGGCAAGGAAGCCGAAGGCCGGGCCGGACAGGAGGGTGACGCCGTACTGGCGGACGATTGACACGAGCGAGACGATGCCGATCGAGGCACCCATAACCGAGGAGAGGTAGGGGGTGGTGTAGGTGACGCCCGTGTAGTAGAAGTACACGAAGAACATGATCGCCGCGGCCATCCACACCACGGGGCTCTTCAGCGCCATGCCCACCTCGGAGAGGTTGAATCCCTGAGAGCTGTCGGCAATCTCGCCTTCGAACTTGGGGATGAGGAAAGACAGAAGGCCGAGCACAAAGATGAGCACGCCCAGGAAGATGAGCATCCACCGCATCGAGTCCGTGGCACTGGCGATGTACTTGATAAACAGAAGGCAGATGAGGCCAACCGCTAGGCCAGCAGCGCCGTACAGGCCGTAGGAAATACCGATGTTCTTCGAGTACTCTTCTTCCTCCGAGATGAGGCGAACCAGCTTGAAGCGAATACCCCACCAGATGAGAATCGTCGAGATACCCATTCCCACGAAGACCATCATGAGCGTTCCCACCGACGGCAACGTGGCGTAGACGAAAGTCAGTGCCGCTGTCAGCATGAAGCCGACCCAGGACAGCGTGCGCACGCGCACCTTGTCCGCGATCACGCCCGAGGGGAAGTAGCAGATCAGCGCAGTGATCGCGTAAGCCGAGAGGAACTGGCCGAGCTGGGCATTTGTGACGTCAAGCGCCTCCATCAGCGGATCGTAGAAGACATTCTTGAGGTAGGCAGGGGTGTAGATGATCGAGCTACCCATGGAGACGAGGGTCAGGAGGAAGAACCGCCGCCCGCGGGACAAGTCCTGTGCTCGTACTTCGTTTTTCTTGTTCATTGTGTCAACTCTCTAGGCGATGGAGCAGGTAATAATTCCGGCCAACTTCACTGTTGGTGGATGACGAATCACCGATTGACCTGTGTACCTACGACCCTACGGGAGCAAAAATGTGATTAACGGCCCAAAGCTCCCAGGATTACGGACGGAACCCGTCCACCCCTAGAAACTCCTGCAATAAAGCCAAATTGGAGGCGTTCAAGACTTGGCGCAAAGCCAGGAGGCAGGATTTGACAAACACGCGTGTGGCCCCGAATCCGTTGCGGACTCGGGGCCACACGCGAGTAAGAAATACTCGCCCTAGAGTAAGTGTTCGGGCACCAGCTCTGCCGGGGAGACGTCGTCCGGAAGCGGGCGCAACACGCGTGCCGGGGTGCCCACCGCGATAACGTTGGCCGGCAGGTCCTTCGTGACCACCGCACCGGCGCCCACCACCGTGTTGTCCCCGATCGTCACGCCGGGCAGGACGATGACGCCGGCGCCGAGCCACACGTTGTCGCCGATCGTGATCGGCCGGCCCGACTCCCAGCCTTCCCGCCGTGGGGTGGGCTCGAGCGGGTGCTCGGCGGTGATGAACTGGACCCGCGTGGCGATCTGGCAGTTCTTGCCGATCACAATATCGGCCACGTCCAGGAAGACGCAGTCGAAGTTGATGAACGCGCCCTCCCCGATGTGGGTGTGGGCGCCGTAGTCGCAGTGGACGGGGGTGCGGATGGCGGCGCCGTCGCCGAACGTGCCGAAGAGCTGGCGGGCCAGGTCCGCGATCGCCTCCATGTCGCCGGTGGGCAGGGCGTTGATTTCGTCTTGAAGGCGCATCGAGCGCTCGAAGGCGACGTCGAAGGCGTGGCCCTCCACGCGGTAGAGCTGGCTGGCGCGCATGCGCTCAAACTGTTCCTCGGACCTGTCCACGTTCCCTCCGCTCTGCTGCGTGGCCCTGCCACGCCGATCGTCCTCACGCCCAGCCTACAGGCCCTCCCCCGGTAGGCAGGCATACGAAAACGGGCGACCCCGCAGGGCCGCCCATCTTCGGGTGTGGCTTACTTGATCAGGCCGAGAGCACGAACCGCGTCGAGCTCCTCCTGAGCAGCCTTGATGTTGCGCTCGATGCCCACGCGCGTGGCGTCGGAGATCTCCAGGCCGTCGACGATCTCCCACTCGCCGCCCTTGGAGATGGCCGGGAAACCGAAGATGAGGCCCTCGGGGACGCCGTAGTGCGAGCCGTCCGAGTAGACGCCCGGGGTGACCCAGTCGCCTTCCGGTGTGCCGTTGACCCAGTCAAAGACGTGGTCAATCGCGGCGGACGCGGCCGAGGCGGCCGAGGACGCGCCGCGGGCCTCGATGATGGCGGCGCCACGCTTGGCGACCGTGGGCACGAAGTACTCGTCCAGCCAGGCCTGGTCAACGAGCTCGAGGGCCGGCTTGCCATCGACCGTAGCCCAGGACACGTCCGGGTGCTGGTCGGCGGAGTGGTTGCCCCACACCGTCATGCGCTTGATGTCGGCCACGCGGGCGCCGGTCTTCTCAGCGAGCTGGGAGATCGCGCGGTTGTGGTCGAGGCGCATCATGGCGGTGAAGCGCTCCTTCGGCACGTCCGGGGCGTGCTGCATGGCGATCACGGCGTTGGTGTTGGCCGGGTTGCCCACCACGAGCACGCGGATGTCGTCAGCCGCGTTGTCGTTGATAGCCTTGCCCTGCGGGCCGAAGATGCCACCGTTCGCCTCGAGCAAATCCGCGCGTTCCATACCCTTGGTGCGCGGGCGGGCGCCGACCAGAAGGCCCACGGAGGCGCCGTCGAAAGCCTTGTTCGCGTCGTCGAAAATGTTGACGGACTCAAGCAGCGGGAACGCCGAATCGTTAAGCTCCATCGCGGTACCCTCAGCGGCCTTCAGGCCCTGCGGGATCTCGAGGAGGTTGAGGCGAACCGGCACGTCATTGCCGAGCAGCGCGCCCGACGCGATGCGGAAGAGCAGCGCGTAGCCGATGTTGCCAGCTGCGCCGGTGACGGTAACGGTAACTGGAGACTTTGCCATGTAGATAACTCCTTCATTGGATTCACGCGCCCGTGCGCGCACAGTCCCAATTCTACCCGCTGGCTTTCCCAAAATGCCGTCTTATGTCCCAAGCGAATCTAGGAGACAAGCTTGGATGCCGCGAGCAACATTGCCGGCATTGCCCGGTCCAGCTCCCACTCAATCGCCATCGGCTTCGAGCCGCTGTGGCGCACGTAGCGCGCCCTCCCGAGGCACGTGTAGGGCTCGGTCCCGATCTCGCCCACCTTCGTCTCGCGCACGAACAGCACGACGTCGGTCCCCCGGCTTTCGTGGGTGATGTAGCGCTGGCCGGTGGGAGAGTTTTCGCCCGTGGTGGACTGCGACTCCCAGTGGAAGAGGTTGGGGGTGAGGGCGTAGTCGCGGTAGAGGGTGGTAGGCGAGTAGTCGGCCTCGGACTTGCGCAGCGTGACGAGCAAGATGTCCACCCCGAGGTGGCGCACGTACTTCACACCCTCGCGCACGTTGCCCGGCTTTTCTTCGTCCTGAGTCCCGACGCCGAAGCCCGCCAGTAGCTCCTCGCGCGTGTAGCGCCCGTGGCTGAGCACCGGCACGCCGGCGAGCCTGCCCGGAAGCGGGCGCGCCACGGTCCGCAGCGCGTCCTCGCGCACCTCAAGCACCTGCTCGAGCTCAGCGCGGAAGACGCCCGAGCGGACCGCCTCCCACAACTTGACGGCCATCTCGCCGGGGTCGCCCGTCGGCCACAGGGAGAAGTACAACATCGGCGCGTAGGCCGCCTTCTCCCCCAGGCCTGCCAGGACCTCCTCCGCCTCCGCCGGCGTCTCCGCAAGCGCAAGCGCCGCGAGGATGCGCCGGTAGGCGGCGATGCGCGGGCGGTCGTTGACGTGGGTGAAGGCACGGATGCGGCGCAGCAAGTCGAGCTCGACCACGCTCGCCTCCCCGATCTCCTTTCCCCCGCCGAGCGCCAGGCCGGCCAGGGCTTGCCACGTGCGGGGAATCTTGCGCCCCCGCACAGTTGCCGTGGGGTTGCCCGCGTAGATGTCGGCAAGCGAGCGGTCGGCGTCGTGAAGGTAGGAACGCAAGGTGTAGGGGCGGACATCGCCGGCGTGAACGCGAATGTCAGCAACGAGCTGGGCAGCTCTGAGCTTGACCGTCTGCGTCAAGTTCTTCAGCACCTCGTCTTGCGTGACGCGGTCAAGCTCAATGTGGCAGCCGGCTGGGAGGAAGGGGAAGCCGGCCTCGACAGCGGTGCGCAGCTTGCGGCGGCCGAGGCCGGTGAGCGCGCGGAACTTGACGTCGAAGCGGAAGTCGGCGTGCTGGTGGCCCACGAAGTCAAGCACAGTGAGGACGGCTTTGGTGGGCGTGCGGCGCAGGCCGCGCCCGAGTTGCTGGAGGAAGATCGTGGCCGACTGGGTGGGGCGGGCCATGATGACCGTGTCGATGTCGGGGATGTCGAGGCCCTCGTTGAAGAGGTCGACCGTGAAAAGGGCCTTCACCTCCCCGGAGCGTAGCGCCGCGAGCCCCGCCTCGCGCTCTGCCCGGCTCGAGCCGCCATCAAGTGCCAGGGCCGGGATACCGGAAGCGGTGAAGTAATCCGCCATGAAGTGGGCGTGCTCCACGGTGACGCAGAATCCGAGCGCCTTCATCCGCCCCACGTCCGCCACGTACTGTCGCGTGTTTTCCACGATCTTGGCGGCGCGGGCGCGGTCGGCCAGGTAGAGCCGGGAGAGTTCCCCCTGATCGTACTGGCCACGCCTGAAGCTCAACCGGCGAAGGTCCGTGCCATCCGCAATCCCGAAGTAATGGAAGGGAACCAGCAGGTCGGCCTCGAGGGCATCCCACAGCCGCAGTTCGGAGGCGATGCGCCCGCCGAAAAACACGTCCGCCACGCTCACCCCATCCCCACGCTCCGGGGTGGCCGTCAGACCAAGCAACTCCTTGGGGCGGAAATGGGACAGGACCTTGCGGTAGGAGGCGGCGTGCGCGTGGTGGAACTCGTCAATGACGACGACGTCGAAGCGCTCCGGCTCGAAAACACACAGATCCTGCAGAGACTGCACCGAGGCGAAGACGTGATCGCCGCGGGCGGGGCGCTGCCCGTCCACGAACATCTCGCCGAACGAGCCGTCTTTAAGCACGTCGCGATAGGTGCGCAGCGCCTGCTGGAGGATCTCCTTGCGGTGGGCGACGAAAAGCAGGCGGGGCAGGACGCGCCGGCCGTCGCCGTTCAGGCGCTCAATGAGCCGTGCGTAATCGAGCGCCGCCACCACGGTCTTACCCGTGCCCGTCGCGGCCACCAGCAGATTCGCGTGGCGCCCGCCCTCGCGCTCAGCCTCCAAGTCCTCGAGCATGAGCTGCTGGTGCGGGTAGGGGCGCACGGTCAAAGCCGTGACGGTCGACGTCGTGCCCGGGCCGGGCAGCCCGCGCGCGTCACGCAGGGCCTCGTCGAGGCGCGCGGAGTCGGTGGCCGGGTCGTAGGGCTGGTAGTCGGGCGAGGACCAGTACGTCTCAAATGTCGCCGCGAACTTGGCGAGCACGTGCGGGGTGGCCACCTGCGAGACGCGGACGTTCCACTCCACGCCGTCCGTCATCGCGCTACGCGAGAGGTTGGACGAGCCGATGTAAGCCGTGGAATAGCCGGAGTTGCGGTGGAAGATCCAGGCCTTGGCGTGCAGCTTCGTGGAGGCAGAGAAGTAGTTAACCCGCACCTGGGCGCCAAGCCCGGCGAGCGCGTCGAGGGCCTTGCGGTCGGTGGCGCCGATGTACGTGGTAGTGAGCACCCGGATGGGGACGCCGCGGCGGGCGAGGGGCTCCAGACCGGGAAGGAGCGTGCGCACGCCCGTCCACTTGATGAACGAACCAAGGAGGTCGATGCGGTCGGCCGAGCCCATCTCCTTGACGAGCTCCGCAGCCAGGCCCGGGTCCTGCGGGCCGTTCGTCAACAGGGCGACGTCGGCCAGTGGGATCTCCGGGCGCCCGGGGGCCTGATCGAAGCCGGCCGGCCACAGGGATAGGAGCTGGTCTGGTGAGGGCTCCTTTTTCGGGTCCACCTCGGGTCTTTCCTGCAGTGCGCTGCCGTCCGGGAGGAGCGCGAGGAGGCGATTGGCAAGCTCGAGGCGCTCGCGCCCCTTCGCTGCTTGGAGGGCTCTCTCGATCCGGGCCGCCAGGTGGGTGGCGAGGACGTGAGGGGCATCTGCGCTATCGACCTTGCCGCTGACCGCGCGCAGGTCCGAAGCCGCGAGTGCTTCGGCCAGTTCGGCGTCGATGAGCCGCTCGTAGAGCCCCGGCGTCAGGTGCGCGCCGACGCCGCCCGGCCCCGGCCAGTGATATCCAGCGGTGTTCGTCACTGGACCAGGTTAGCAGCCGGGCCCGCAATCGCGGGCCCGCGGGCGCAAGTCCCTGTTGAGTTCCGTTTTCGGCTTGCGGGGGGGGGAGACCTGCTTAGCTTATTCTGACGTTATTTCGCACTAATAGATCGGACAACCATGACTAGCACAATCGCCAACACGCAGCGCTCATGGATCGGTCAGTACAAGATTCTGACCGCTATCATCGCCCTTTTTGTTCTCGGCTTCACCGCGATCCTCACGGGGTGCTCGAGTGACTCTCCGGAGACCGCCCCCGCCACCACCGCGTCCGAAAAAACGGACAATCCTGCTAAGGACACCGCCGAGGCCGAAGAAGAGGAAACGAAGTCCGCCGAACCGGAGGAGACGACCACCCCCGAGGAGCCCGCTGCGACCATTGGCACGCCGGTCGAGGTCGGCGATTTTACCGTAACAATTGAAGGCATTGAGCCTGGCATTGCCGAAGTCGGTAACGAGTACTTTGGCGCCCAGGCCCAGGGGCAGTTCGTCATCGTGAGCGCGTCCATCCTCAACAACGGCAACAAAGCCGAGAGGTTCTTTACCGACTCTATGAAGCTCATCGACGAGCAGGGCCGCGAGCACTCCTACTCGAGCGAAGCTGCACTTCACATCGAAGGCTCGTGGGGTTTGGACGAGATCAATCCGGGCAACACGCTGTCCGGCAAGTTCGTCTTTGACATTCCGGCAGACAGCACCCCGACGAAGGTTCTCCTCGAAGCAGGCTTCCTTGGCAAGGACGTCGAGGTCGCACTCAGCTAAACGACGACGCGGCGACCAGCGCCTTCACCGCTGCGAAAGGGGCACGATCCCGCGGGTCCGAGCAAACGCTCAGCCGGGGACCGTGCCCTTTGGGTACATCACCCTCACCGGCTTAGGCAGATTAAAATATTTTGGACGATTCCGGGCCGATCTCCTCATATATGAAGATCGGCCCGGAATCGTCCAGTAAATTCAAATCCGCGGAACGCTCCGGTCCCGCGGCACGGCCCGAGCCGTGACAGATGCGACGGGTGGGCCGATTGTGGCTGGTGTGAAACAGTGACTGGTAGCCTGGCGCCTGCGCTTGCGACCTGAAGCGAAAGTGCCCGCCGGCGAGCCGGCGGGCACCCCGATCGGTGACGTTCTACTTTCGGTGCGCCCGGTAGTACTCGATGAGGCCGCGGGTCGAGGAATCCTCGGCAGCGATCGCCGCCTCGTCGCCCTCAACGGCGCTGGTCAGCTCCTTGGCCATCGCCTTGCCGAGCTCCACGCCCCACTGGTCGAAGGAGTCGATACCCCACACGATGCCCTGGACGAACGTGATGTGCTCGTACAGCGCGATGAGCTGGCCAAGCACTGACGGGGTCAGGGTCGGGGCCATAATCGACGCGGTGGGCTTGTTGCCCGGGAAGACCTTCGCGGTCACCAACTCCTCGGCTACGCCCTCCGCGCGGACCTCGTCGGCCGTCTTGCCGAAGGCGAGCGCCTTGGTCTGGCCAAAGAAGTTACCGAGGAAGAGCTCGTGCTGGTCGGCATCCCCGTCCTTGAAGTCGAAGGTGGGGTTGGCAAACGCAATGAAGTCCGCCGGGATGAGCTGCGTACCCTGGTGGATGAGCTGGTAGAAGGCGTGCTGGCCGTTCGTGCCCGGCTCACCCCAGAAGACCTCGCCCGTGGCCGACGTGACCGGCGTGCCGTCCCAGCGCACGCGCTTGCCGTTCGACTCCATCGTCAGCTGCTGGAGGTAGGCCGGGAAGCGGTGCAGGTACTGAGAGTAGGGCAGTACGGCGTGCGTGGGGGCGCCCACGAAGTTGACGTAGAAGACGTTGAGCAGGCCCATGAGCAACGGCACGTTCTGCTCGGCCGGGGCATCCGCAAAGTGGCGGTCCATCGCACGGAAGCCGGCCAGGAAGTCCTCGAAGTACTCCCGGCCCAGCGCGATCGCTAGCGACAGGCCCACGGCCGAGTCGACCGAGTAGCGCCCGCCCACCCAGTCCCAGAAGCCGAAGGCGTTGACCGGGTCAATCCCGAAGGCCTCGACCTTGTCCAGCGCCGTGGACACGGCCACGAAGTGCTTGGCCACGGCGCCGTCCGTCGGCGCCCCCTGCTCCTCGAGCGTGCCGAGCAGCCAGGAACGCACCTGGCGGGCGTTGGTGAGCGTTTCGAGCGTCGTGAACGTCTTGGACGCGACGATCACCAGGGTCGTCTCCGGGTCGAGCCCCTTGAGGGTCTCCCCCACGTCCGTGGGGTCAATGTTCGAAATGAAGCGGCACTCCAGCCCGTCCTTCACGTACGGCTTGAGCGCCTCGTACGCCATGACCGGGCCCAGGTCCGAGCCGCCGATGCCGACGTTGACCACGGTCTCGATCCTCTTACCCGTGACGCCCGTCCACTCACCGCTACGCACCTTGTCCGCGAAGTCGAACACGCGCTCGAGGACCTCGTGGACGTCGTCGACGACGTTGCGCCCGTCCACATCTACCTCCTCACCCTTCTCGCGGCGCAGGGCGGTGTGCAGGACTGCGCGGTTCTCGGTGACGTTGATTCGCTCGCCACTGAGCATCGCGTCACGACGCTCGGCCAGGTTCACTTGGTCAGCCAGCTCCAGGAGCGCGGCCTTGACTTCATCGGTAAGGAAGGTCTTCGACAGGTCCACGTACAGATCCGCGGCCTGGAAAGTGAAATTCTTCGCACGGGTTTCATCCTTAAACCACGCGCGGAAATCGACGTTGAGGCCCGCCTCAAGGTCGGTCAGGCGAGCCCACGCGGGCGTCGCAGTTGCATCAATCGGCGCTGTCATAACTCTCCTCCTGAAAGCTAACAAGTGCCCCCATTCTACCCAATCGCGCCGGGGCAAATATGACAGAATTGGGCGTGACGCAAATGTGAAGGAGATGTCGTGGATAGCAACACAAGCGCCCCGGAAGTGAAGATAGGAATCCTGACTTCGGGTGGTGATGCACAGGGCATGAACGCGACGGTTCGCGCCGTTGTTCGCACCGCGCTCCAGCTCGGCGCCACGCCCTACGCATTCCTCGAAGGCTGGCGCGGCCCCGTCGAGGGCGGGCATCTGATCAAGAAGATGGGGTGGTCGGACGTCTCCTCCACCATCAACAGGGGCGGCACCGCCATCGGCACCGCGCGCTGCGACGAGTTCCGCGAGCGCTCGGGCATGAAGAAGGCCGTGTACAACTTCGTGAAGAACGGTATCGACCGCCTGGTCATCATGGGCGGGGACGGCACGCTGACGGGCGCGGACGAGCTGCGCGAGCTCTGGCCCGAGCTGCTGGCTGAGCTCGTGGCCGAAGGGGCGGTGTCGGAAGAGGAGGGCCAGCGCCACGCGAAGCTGCTCATTTCCGGCGTCGTCGGCTCGATCGACAACGACCTGGTGGGGACCGACATGACCGTGGGCACCGACTCGGCCCTCACCCGCATCATCGAAGCGATCGACGCGATTGCGGCGACGGCGGCCTCCCACCAGCGCACGTTCATCATCGAGGTCATGGGCCGACGCTGCGGCTACCTCGCCCTCATGTCCGCCATCGCCGGCGGCTGCGACTACGTCTTCATCCCCGAGCTTCCCCCGGCCGACGGCTGGGAGGATGAGCTGGCGGAGAAGTTGCGCCTGGGCCGCGAGAACGGCCGGCGCGACTCGCTGATCGTCGTCGCCGAAGGAGCCTCCGACCGCGCCGGCAACAAGATCACAGCGGAGGACGTTCGCACCGCGATCAAGGATCGCATGGGCGAAGACCCACGCATCACTTCGCTCGGCCACGTCCAGCGCGGCGGCACTCCCTCGGCCTACGACCGCTGGATGCCCACCCTGCTCGGCTACACCGCAGCCTGGGACCTGGTCCACGCCACCCAGGAGACCGAACCCGTCATCATCGGCACCCGGCGCAACAAGATCGTCCGTCTGCCCATGATGCAGGCGATCCAGAACACGCGCGCCGTCAAGGAACATCTCTCATCTGGCGACTGGGACGCCGCCGTGACCTCGCGCGGCAACCACTACCAGGAGATGATCGACCTCTTTGCCACACTCTCCTCTCCCGTGGCCCCCGAGCGCCCGGAGGGTTCCAAGCGCATCGGCATCCTCCACGCCGGCGGCCTCGCGCCCGGCATGAACCCGGCGGCGCGCGCCGCCGTGAAGTTCGGCATCGACCGCGGCTACACCATGCTCGGCATCGAGGGCGGCTTCCCGGGCCTCGTGGACGGCAGGATTCGTGAGCTCAAGTGGCACGACGTCGAAGGGTGGGCCGAGGACGGCGGCGCCGAGCTTGGCACCCGGCGCACGATCCCCGACGTCGACCAGTACTACGCCCTCGGCCGCGCGATCGAGAACGCGCAGCTGGACGGCCTGATCGTCATCGGCGGTTTCAAGGGCTACAAGATGGTCTACGAGATGCACAAGGAATCCTCACGATACCCGGCGTTCAAGATCCCGATTGTGCTGGTGCCCGCATCGATCGACAATAATTTGCCCGGCTCTGAATTCTCGATCGGCACCGACACGGCGCTGAACTGGAACACGGAGACGATCGACCGCATCCGCCAGTCCGCCTCCGCCTCCCGGCGCTGCTTCGTGGTGGAGACAATGGGCCGCAAGTGCGGCTACCTCGCCCTCATGTCCGCGCTCACGACGGGCGCCGAGCAGGTCTACCTCTACGAGGACGGGATCACGCTCAGCCAACTCGCCGCCGACACGCAGAAGATGATCCGCTCCTTCGAGGCCGGCCGCCAGCTCTACTTGGTGGTGCGCAACGAGGACGCTTCGGAGTACTACAACGCCGACGTCCTGGCCAACATCTTCGAAGAAGAGGGCGGGGACCTGTTCGACGTGCGCTCGCTCCTCATTGGCCACGCCCAGCAGGGCGGCAACCCCTCACCGTTCGACCGCACTCTCGCAGTTCGTCTGGTCAACACTGCGATGACCGTGCTAGATCGGGAGCTTGCCGGCAAGGGCAGCTCCTACCATGTAGGCATGGTGGACGGGCACATCGAAGCCCAGCCGGTGGCACACATGGACGAGCTCATCGACATGGAAGACCGCCTCCCCTTCGAGCCCTGGTGGCACCCGCTGAAGGAAGTCCTCTACGTCGTGTCCGACCCCACGGCCGATCTGGAGCTGGCCCAGTTGCCGATCGTCATCGACGGGGCGGAGTCCTAACTAGCGCGCCGCTGGTCCGGGCTTCGGCCTACAGGACCGGCGGCGTGTTTCCCCACGCGGCCAGCATGAACAGGGCCGCGGCGCACAGGCACAAGATGGTGGCGTCGTGTGCCTTGGACCGCACGCGCGGTACCGCTCCGTCCGGGAGCGTTACGCGGGCCACGGCGATCGCCACGCACGAGGCGCTGAGCGCATAAACCGCCCGCTGCACGTCGAGCAGGAAGCCAGTGGCGATGATCGCGCCCACCCATGCCACAAGGAGCACGTAGACGATGGCGGGCGGGAACTTACCGCCGGCGTACTTGTCCATGTCTCTCCCTTCGGCTCGCGTGACGATCATACTCTAGCCGCCGGACGAGACGCGGACTCAGTGCGCGAAGTGACGCGTGCCCGTGAGGTACATCGTCACCCCGGCAGCCTTCGCCGCCGCGATGACCTCCTCGTCACGGATCGAGCCGCCGGGCTGGACCACGGCACGGACGCCGGCCTTGGCCAGTACCTCGAAGCCGTCGGCGAAGGGGAAGAACGCGTCCGACGCCGCCACCGCGCCACGCGCCCGCTCCCCGTCCCCGAGGGTGTTGGCGCGCTCGACGGCCAGCTTGCACGAGTCGACCCGGTTGACCTGGCCCATGCCCACGCCCACCGTCGCACCCTCGCGCGCCAGCAGGATCGCATTGGACTTCACGCAGCGCACTGAGCGCCAGGCGAACTCGAGGTCGGCCGCGGTTTCGGCGTCGGCGGGCTCTCCCGCCACAAGCTCCCAGCTGACGATCTGGTCGCGTTCACCTAGCGTGTCGCGCTCCTGGACCACCGCGCCGCCGCTGATCGGGCGGATATCCAGCCCGCCCTCGGTCGGCGCCACGCGCAGGATGCGCAGGTTCTTCTTGGTCTGGAGCAGGGCGAGGGCGTCGGGATCAAAGTCGGGCGCCGCCACCACCTCTGTGAAGATCGGCCCCAGCTGTTCCGCCATCGCGGCCGTCACCGGTCGATTCGCGGCCACCACGCCGCCGTAGGCCGAGAGCGGGTCGCAGGCGTGAGCGCGGGCGTGAGCGGCGGCGACGTCGTCGGCAATCGCCACACCGCACGGGTTAGCGTGCTTGACGATCGCCACAGCCGGCTCGGGGTGGTCGTAGGCGGCGCGCAGGGCGGCCTCGGTGTCCTGGTAGTTGTTGAAGCTCATCGGCTTGCCGCCCAGCTGGGTGGCGTGGGCGAGCCCGGCGCCGCTTGCGTCCTCGTAGAGCGCGGCGGCCTGGTGCGGGTTCTCGCCGTAGCGGAGGTCGGCGGCCTTGGTCCAGCGCGGGGCGAGCTCGGCGGGAAGGGCATTCGCCCCGGCCTGGCCGGCGAACCACGCCGCGATCGCCGAATCGTAGGCGGCGGTGTGGGCGAAGGCGACGGCCGCGAGCTCGCGCTTGAACTCGACCGTCAGCCCGCCGGCGGCAAGCTCCTCGGCTACGCGCGCGTACTGGGCCGGGTCGGTCACCACGGCCACGTCTCGATGATTCTTCGCGGCCGCGCGGATGAGAGCCGGCCCGCCGATGTCGATCTGCTCTACGCACTCCTCAGGCGCGGCGCCCGAGGCCACGGTCTGCACGAACGGGTACAGGTTCACGACCACGACGTCGATCGCCTCGATCCCCAGCTCCGCCATCACCTCGTCATCGGTGCCCCGGCGTGCGAGGATGCCGCCGTGGATGAAGGGGTTGAGGGTCTTGACCCGGCCGTCGAAAATCTCGGGGAAGCCGGTCACCTTCTCCACGGGCGTGACGGGCAGCCCGAGCTCCGCGATCGCCTTCGCGGTTGAACCAGTGGAAATCAGGTCATATCCTGCCTGCTGCAACACCTGGGCGAACTGCGCAATGCCGCTCTTGTCCGAGACTGAAATCAGGGCGCGGGCCATGAAACCTCCTTGAGTCGATGGCTTCAGCCTATCGACGCCCCCTAGTCCCGCTCGGAGCCGTCCACTCCTAGAGCACTTTCTGTCTCACCTTCCGATACGGCGACGTCTGAGCTGGTCGGCGCGTCCTCGCCCTCAGTGGCGTTCGGCTCGGCTTCCGTCTGGGCGGGCTCGGCTTCACTGCCCTCGACGGCCGGTGGGTTTGCAGGCTCGTTGCGCTCTTCCGTGTTCGCGGCAACGCCGTCGTCGCCGGAAAGCTCGTCCTGCCCGGCACGCTCATCGTCCTCAGCCCGCTCGGCCGCGCGCTCCTCAGCGCGGTCCTTGACGGCCTGGCGGCGGTCGGATGCCCATTCGGCGGTCGCCTCGCTGCGGGCCCGCAGGAAGGTGAGTGTCTGGGGATGAACGAGCGCGCCCAGGAGGTAGGGCAGGCCAAGCACGAGCAGGGCCATGCCGAACATCACCGGCGGCACGGGGCCGGTCTGCGCCAGCCGCTCCGGGCCGATCGCGCCCGTACCCATCGCCGCGAGGGCCGCCACCACGAAGGCACCGATCAGCGCCGCGAGGGCCGAATCAAGCAAGGAAGCTGGGAGCGACTTCTTCTCCCGCCGCGTGACCACCGCCCCCACGATCAAGAAGATCGCCGCGAGGACGCCGAGCATCCACGGGTACCCATCCCCCACCGACGGCAGCGCACCCAGTAGCGGAATTGCCGGCAGCGGCGCCGACTCCACGCCCAGCACCGAAAAGTGCGTGCCCTGCCCCACGGAAAACCCCGGGCCGAGCAGCCACGCCAGCGCCCAAATAAACGCCGTGGGAAGGTAGGCCAGCTGGACGAGGAGAAGCCCGGCCGTGCCCACGGCGCCTGTCAGGTAGTAACCGTGAATCTGGGTCATGCGCGACCAGCCGCCGACGAACGCGACCGCCACGGTCGCCGTCGTGAGCACCGCGAGCACGCCCAGGAACACGCCTGTGCGAGGAAGGGCCCGCGCGAGCCACGGCCAGACCAGAAGCTCATCGCGCCCGGCCCAGGCAGCCGTGACGCCACCCATGATCGCCCCGCCGATAATCGCCGGCCACCACACACCTTCGGGCCGGACGGCCACACCGATGAGCGCCACCACGGCCGCCTGCGCAATCGCCGCGGCAGCCACCTCGCCCCAACGCGCCACCAGCCGACGCCGAAATACCGCCACGCTCGCATAGACCATGATGAGCGTCATAAGCGTGGGCATGAGCGAGATCGCCACGCCCTGGATCTCAGTCTGGCCGCCGAGCGTGGTCATCCACCACCCGGTGCCCATGCGCGCCACGTCGTGCCACGTCGTCTCACCCAACGTGGGTGCCGAGGCCGTCAGCGTGTAAAACACCGTGGCGATCACGGCCATCGCCAGCCAGCCGAAGGCCAGCGGGGCGATCGCACCGCGGGCGACGGTCAGTTCGCGGGAAAGGTCAATGGTCTTCACCCTTCCATCGTTGCGCGAAGTTTCGGGGCGTGCGCCACGTGGGCCGGGCGTGTTGCCCACTTGGCCTACTCGGGCGAATGACAAGGCCGGCCCACACGCCGCAAGCCAGCGGCCGGCCGAGGCATCCGCCCCGGCCGGCCCCACGAAAAAGCTACGCGCTACTTCAGCAGCTCGCGCGCCAGGTTCGCCGTCTCCGTGGGGGTCTTACCCACCTTGACGCCTACGGCCTCAAGGGCCTCCTTCTTCGCCTGCGCAGTGCCCGCCGAGCCGGAGACGATCGCGCCCGCGTGGCCCATCGTCTTGCCCTCGGGGGCCGTGAAGCCGGCAACGTAGCCCACGACAGGCTTGGTCACGTGCTCCTTGATGTAGGCCGCCGCGCGCTCCTCGGCGTCGCCGCCGATCTCGCCAATCATCACGATCAGCTCGGTCTCCGGGTCCTCCTCGAAGGCCTTCAGCGCGTCGATGTGGGTGGTGCCGATGATCGGGTCGCCGCCGATGCCGATGCAGGTGCTGAAGCCGATGTCGGACAGCTCGTACATCATCTGGTAGGTCAGCGTGCCGGACTTCGACACCAGGCCGATCTTGCCCGGGCCCGTGATATCCGGGGGCGTGATGCCCACGTTCGACTGGCCCGGCGTGATGATGCCCGGGCAGTTCGGGCCGATGAGCTGCACGCCGCGCTCGTGGGCGTAGGTAAAGAACTCCGCGCTATCCTTCACGGCGATGCCCTCGGTGATGATGACAACCAGGCGCATGCCGGCGTCGACCGCCTCGATCACAGCCGCCTTGGCAAACGCCGGGGGCACGAAGATGACCGACACCTCGGCACCCGTGGCCTCCTTCGCCTCCGCCACCGTGCCGTAGACCGGGATGGAGACCGTGCCGGCCTGGCGCTCCTCGGCACCGTACCCGATCGGCGTGACCTCAAAGTCCACGGACGTGCCCGCCTTGCGCGGGTTCGTGCCGGCCACAATCTGGGTCCCCGCGCCGAGCATGCGGCGCGTGTGCTTCTGCCCCTCCGAGCCGGTCATGCCCTGGACGATAATCTTGTCTGACTTATCAAGAAAAATAGCCACGTTGCTCCCCTACTTCGCTGCCAGCTCGGCCGCCTTGACGGCGGCTCCATCCATCGTGTCCACTAAAGTCACCAGTGGGTGGTTCGCCTCGTTGAGGATCGCCCGGCCTTCCGCCACGTTGTTGCCATCGAGGCGCACAACGATCGGCTTGGTGGCCGCGTCCCCGAGGATCTCGAGCGCCTTGACGATGCCGGTGGCCACCTGGTCGCATGCCGTGATGCCACCGAAGACGTTGACGAACACCGACTTCACATCCGGGTCTCCGAGGATCACGTCCAGGCCGTTCGACATGACGGTGGCATCCGCGCCGCCGCCGATGTCGAGGAAGTTCGCCGGGCCCACGCCGAACTTTTCGCCCGCGTAGGCGACGACGTCGAGCGTGGACATCACCAGGCCCGCGCCGTTGCCGATGATGCCCACCGAGCCGCCCTCGAGTTTGACGTAGTTGAGGCCGAGGGCCTTCGCCTTGGCCTCGAGCGGGTTCTCGGTCTGCTTGTCCACGAGCGCCTCGTGCTCGGGCTGGCGGAAGCGGGCGTTGTCATCCACGGTCACTTTGCCGTCGAGCGCGATGATTTGACCGTCCGTGGTCCTGACCAGAGGGTTGACCTCCACGAGCGTGGCGTCCTCGCCCGCGTAGACCTCGCCGAGTTTGACGATGACGTCGGCTACCGCCCCCTTGAGTTCCTCCGAGAAGCCGGCCGCGTCCACGATCTCACGCGCCTTGGCCGCATCCACACCAACGTTCGGGTTGACCGGGACCTTCGCGAGCGCCTCGGGGCGCTCCGCCGCGAGCTGCTCGATCTCCATGCCGCCCTCGACCGAGCACATGGCGAGGTAACGCCGCTCGGAGCGGTCGAGGAGGATGGAGAAGTAGTACTCCTCGGCAATGTCCGCGCCCGACGCGATGAGGACGCGGTGAACGGTGTGGCCCTTGATGTCCATGCCGAGGATCTCCTCGGCCTTCTCCCTGGCCTCTTCCGCGCTGCGCGCGAGCTTCACGCCGCCCGCCTTGCCGCGGCCGCCCGTCTTGACCTGTGCCTTGACGACCACCAGGTCGCCGTCCTTGAGCAGCTCCGTCGCCGCTTCAAATGCTTCATCCGATGTTGCCGCAACTCTGCCCGCCAACACGGGCACTCCGTGCTTGGCAAAAAGGTCGCGTGCCTGGTACTCGTAGAGATCCACGAAGTGTCCTTTCGCTTGGCGAACGTCCCCGATTGTCTCGACGCCGAGACATCTCTTTGAGCATAGCGAAATATCTTCTCCGCCGCTCACTATTTGGCGTACTTTCCTACTTCCCTAGCTCGGCGAGCGCGGCTCCCTTCCCGAGCGTCAGTTCCGCGGAAAACTTCTCTATGGATTCCTTCATGAGGTTGCCATAAAAATTCGCGCCCTCGATCGAGGTATGCGTGGCGTCCACCTGCAGCAGGTTCGGGTTCTCGGAGGCCGCCTTGTGCCAATCGACCAACATGACGTTGGGGTACTCCCCGGCCACCTCAGCCAGCGCCTCGTTCGAGGAGTCGATGAACGTGGAAGGCGAATACAGGTTGACTAACAGGACCATTCGGTCCGGGCCGAGCGCCTGGATGACGGCGCGCACCACGTCCGCATCCGACACGCCCGCGTTCGTGCCGTAGTGGAGGATGACGACGCGTCCGATCGAGCCGTCCGCGAGCCCCGCCTGCACCACCCCGAGCGCCTCGGACCACTTCAGGTTCGAGCGCGCCAGGAACGTGATGCCCGGCATCGCGTACTCCAGGCCCGTCTTCGAGGCCGCCACCATCGAGTCCCCAATCGCGGTAACTTCCGGCCACGTGGGCATCGAGGTGTCGAGCGTCGGCGAGAGCGAGGTTTCCGCAGGGTTGAGCGGGACGTCCGCCTGCGGCGTCATGCCCTCCCCAATCGTCGTGTCCTCATTTTGCTCGATCGTGAGCTGGGTCTGGCTCTTCGCCGGCGCGACCACCAGCCCCACACCCGTCGCCACGAGCGCGATCGCCACGACACCGGCGCCCACCTTCCCTGCTACCGTCTGCCACACCTCACCATAGGCCCATGCCAACGATGCACGGATGCCCCGCTTGCGCACCGGGGTCTCGAGGTAGCGGTAGGAGACCTCGCAGATCGCGGCGGTGAGGGCCACCGCGACCAAAGAACGTAGCAGGTAGGCCACCGACCCGAAGGCCACCGGGTAGGCAACCCCGACCATCACGAGGACCGGCCAGTGCCACAGGTACAGGCCGTAGGAGCGCGTGCCGATCCAGCGCGGCACGCGCCATTCGCCCATCATCGCCAGCACGGAGCCCGGAACGAGCATGGAGGCGATGAGCACCACCGCCAGTAGGGAGGCGAGGAACATCCCGCCCACGTAGGCCCACGGCCCGGTGTCCGGCAAGATCAGCATGAAGACGAGGAGCAGGGCGAGGGCCGCCCACCCGTACCAGGCGGAGAACTGGCGCCAGTGGGCTCGCCCGAGCAGGCTCCCGTCCGCCCACAGGAACGCCAACCCGATGCCGATCGCGATCCCGAACAGGTGGGTGTGAGTGCCGTAGTAGACCGTGGTGGCGTTGGTGCCGTTGTAGAGCACCATCATGAGCCCGGCCGATCCGAGGGCCAACCCGGCCGCGAGGGCGACGCGCGACCGCCAGCCGGGCAGTAGCGCCAGGACCACCAGCATGAGCAGCGGCCAGAATAGGTAGAACTGTTCCTCTATCGCCAACGACCAGAAGTTTTTGAATAGGTTGGGCGTGGTCTGGTCGAAATAAGAGGAGCCGTGGGCAATCTCCAGCCAGTTCGTGGAGAAGGTCAGGGCGCCAAGCACCTGGCGCCGCACACCCACCAGCAGGTCCCTGTTGATCGCGAGCGCGACCGGCACCACCACGAGGATGAGGGCCACGAGCGCAGGGATGAGGCGCCGCAAGCGGCGCTGCCAGAAGGCTTTGAGGTTGATGTAGTTATTCTTCCGGTCCTCGCGCAGGAGCAGGGTGGTAATAAGGAAGCCGGATAGGACGAAGAACACGTCCACGCCCAGGAATCCGCCCCTGACCAAGCCGGGGAACAAGTGGTAGGCGATGACCGCCGTCACCGCCAGAGCGCGCACGCCGTCCAGGCCGGGAATGTAGCCGCCGTGGTCGGACATGGACGAGCCGAGGTCCGCGGCCGACGCCGGCCGCGGACCGCCGGAGGCGCGCCCGCGCCCAGCCCCTCGATCCGCACCCCGCCCGGTCCCCGGCGGCTCAGAGGCTTGCCTCGCATCGTGCGCGGGGCGAGGGGTATGCAATCCGTAACTCATGAGACCTTCTCCAGTGGTGCGAAGCGCAACATGAGGCGCTTGGTGGGCCCCGACTTGAACGTCACCTTCGCAATCGTGGACCTGCCCTTGCCCTCGAACGCGATGATCCTGCCGACCCCGAAGGACTTGTGGCGGACCGTGTCGCCCACGGCCAGCCCGCCCGTCTCAGGCACGTCGCTCGAGCTCGGCGCCTGACCGGCATCGGCCTGCCGGTCCGCCCCGCCAGCGCCAGCCGCGCCTGCCGAGCCAGCCGCGCCCGACGTCGTCGTGCCTCCGCCCTGCCCCACTCCGCTCTCCTGGCCGAACTTTCCGGGCACGAACGCGCGCCCGTCGCCGGCGCCGAAAGCCGGGGCGAAGTCGTCATCGAAAGAATCGGAGTAGCGCGAAGTGCGCCGCGAGCCGGACCAGCCATTCCCCCAGCCGGTACCGTGGCGCAAGGTCTGCATGGCCGATTCGTCCCGCCGCCACTCGATCACGCCCTCCGGGATCTCCTCCAAGAAGCGCGAGGCCGGTAGCTCCTGGGGCGCGCCCCACTGCGAGCGCGCCCCCGCGCGGGTGACGTACAGACGCTGGCGGGCGCGCGTGAACGCCACATAGGCCAGCCGACGCTCCTCCTCTAGCTCCTCGGGCGAGTTCATCGCGCGGATGTGCGGGAACGTGCCGTCCTCCATACCCGTGACAAACACGACCGGGAACTCCAGACCCTTAGCGGTGTGAACGGTCATGAGGATGACCTCCCCCTCGCCCCCGTCCTCATCCGGAATCTGGTCCGAGTCAGCCACAAGCGAGACCTGGTCGAGGAAATCGCCGAGCGTGCCGCCCTCATTGACCACGAGGAAATCGGAGGCCACGGAGTGGAACTCGGCCAGGTTCTCCACCCGCACCTCGTCCTGCGGGTCATTCGACTTCTGCAACGTCGCCAAATACCCGGAGCGGTCCATCACCTCATCGAGCACGTCCGCCGGCGCCGCACCCGCCTCCGCCTTCGCGCGGATCTCCTCGAGCATGAGCGCGAACTCCCGCATCGCGTTGATGGCCCGCGCCTGCAGGCCCTCCACGGGCGCGCGCCCAGCCTCGAGGGCGGAATCGGGGTGGGCGACGTCGGCAAGCGCCGCTCCGAACGAGATCCCAAAGCGGGCGGCGTGTGCCGCCACCGCGTCCTCCGCCTTCACCCCCAACCCGCGCCGCGGCTCGTTGAGGATACGGCGGATCGAGACCGTATCATCCGGGTTGGCGATCGCGTGGAGGTAGGCGATCGCGTCCTTGATCTCCTTGCGCTCGTAGAACTTGGTGCCGCCCACCACCTTGTACGGGATACCCGAGCGGACGAACATTTCCTCCAGCGCCCGCGACTGAGCGTTCGTACGATAGAACACGGCCACCTGGCCGTAGGTGTAGCCCTTGCCGCGTAGCGAGTCGATCTCCTCCACGATGAAGGAGGCCTCATCCGACTCCGCGTCGGCCACGTAGCCCACAATCTTCTCCCCGCTACCCGAATCCGTCCACAGCCGCTTCGGCCGCCGCCCGGCATTGTTCGCGATCACCGCGTTCGCAGCCGACAGGATGTTCTGCGTGGAACGATAGTTCTGCTCGAGCAGGATCGAGGTGGCGTTCGGGAAGTCCTGCTCGAAGTCCTGAATATTGCGGATGGTGGCGCCACGGAAGGCGTAGATCGACTGGTCCGCGTCCCCCACCACGGTCAGCTCCCCGTGCGGATCGTCCCCCTCATCCCCCACAAGCACGCGGATCAGTTCGTACTGGGCCACATTCGTATCCTGGTATTCGTCCACCAGAATGTGGCGGAAACGCCGCCGGTAGTACTCGGCAATCGCCGGGTTATCGCGCAACAGGTTGACCGTGAGCATGATGAGGTCATCGAAATCCACCGCGTTCGCCGCCGTGAGCCGACGCTGATAGCCGGCGTAAGCCTGGGCGAGGACCCGCTCGTCCCGGTTCAGGTTGCGCCGCTCGAATTCCCACGCCGTGACCATCTCATTCTTCAAGTCCGACACCTGGCGCAGTAGCTTCTTCGCCGGGAACTGCTTCGTGTCAATGTTCTCCTCGCGCGCCACCATGGTCATCAGCCGGTTCGAATCCGCCGCGTCGTAAATCGTGAACGTGGAGCGCATCCCCAGCGCCTCGTGCTCCGCGCGCAAAATCCGCACGCACGCCGAATGGAAGGTGGAGATCCACATCCGCGTGGCCGACGGGCCGATCATCGCCTCCAGACGCTCGCGCATCTCCTTCGCCGCCTTGTTCGTGAACGTGATCGCGAGGATCTCCCACGGACGCACCTTCCCCGACGAAATCAAGTGCGAGATGCGGGTGGTGAGCACCCGCGTCTTGCCCGAGCCCGCACCTGCCACCACGAGCAAGTGCCCGCCCTCATGCACCACCGCTTCGCGTTGCTGGGGATTCAGCCCCGCGAGTAGCGGATCCTCGGTAGTAGGGGCGATCAGCCCGGGAGGCGCGGCTACCGGACGGCGGACATCATTGGCTTCCTGCGCTGCCGCGACACGGGCTCGCAGGCGCTCCATAGCGTTTTGATAAGCATCAGACATAACGACTTCAGCTTAATTGACCCCTCCGACAAACTTGTCAGGCGCCCCGTGCGCCGCGGATTTCTGCGCAAATCCCAGGCTTGTGCGCGAAGTGTGCCACGGCGTCGTTCACGACGCCGTGGCACGCCCCGCTGGGTGCACGATCCGACCGACCGCGCGCCCACTCGCCCTAGCTCAGGTCAACCATGCGGCCCCAGCCGTGGCCGACCTCGGTGGCCGGCCCCCAATAGCCCGTGCCCGTGTTCTTGTAGAAGAACAGCTTGCCGTCGTCACGGACGCCGATCAGATCATTCAGACCGTTGCCGTCCCTGTCGCCGGGAACCGTGACGTTGACAAACGGCTCCCAGCCACCGCCAATCTGGCCCGCGCTTACCAGCGCCCCGCCGAACGTGCCGGCGTAGGCGAACATCTTGCCATCCGAACGGATCGCCACCACGTCCGAGTTCGCATCGCCGGTGAACTGCCCCGTGCCCACGATCACGGTCATATCCGACCAGCCGTGGCCGATCTTCGTGCCGTTCGACAGGCCCGCGCCGCTGATCTGGTAGCGGTACAGGTCGCCCGTGGCCTTCTGCCGCGCGATCACGTAGTTCGTGGACGAATTGCCGAGCTTGCCGGCGAAGGACACGTTGTCCATCGACGTCCACCCGTGGCCCACCTGGGCACCCTTCGACAGGAACCCGTTGCCGGTCGAGTAGTAGTAGAAGGCGTCGCCGTCGGCGGTGATGGCGAGCAGGTCGGCCCGCCTATCGCCGTTGACGTCCGGGATCGCGGTGATCTCCGCCAGGTCCACGTCCGGGCAGTGCACCACGCCCTGGTGCACCATCCCCGCCCCGCGGCTGGCGTAGAAGTGGATCGCGCCGTCGTCGGACAGCGACCACATGTCCGCCAGGAGGTCGCCGGTGGCCTCACCCAGCAGGTTCGTGGCGCGCGCCGGCCGAACCGGCCCCGCCATCGCCTCGCACTGCGGCGGGGTGGGGTTCTCCGGCTCCTCCGGATCCACCGGACCGCCGGGGTTCTCCGGATCCTCCGCGACCACCAGGGTCACCTGCGCGCTCACGGCCTTGTCCGTATCCCCGCCCACGACCATCGTGATCACGCCACCGTGCGTGCCCGCGGGGAGGGCGGCCGCCGCGTCGTCGGGCAGGGCGAACTCCCACAGGCCCGCCTGCGCGCGGTTGTTGTTGTTCGCATCGTTCGCCGGCAGGTACGGCCGCATCGACGTTGCCGTCAGCGCCATCGGCTCAAGCCCGTCGAACGTGACGGTCGCGCTCACGCCGTCGGCCGGCGTCGCGGGCGAGTACCCGTAGCCGACGACGCCGTCGGGCACGGCCACCGCACGCACCAACGGCTGGTGGTTGATCCCGTAGGCGTAGAAGTCGGCGCCCTGAACCGTCAGCGCCGGCATGGTGTCCGCGAGCCGCGTGCGCAGGTTGTTGATCCGGCCCGTGCGCAGGTTCTGCGGGGTCCACCCGACCTCGGCCGCCGCCATTGCGCGCGGGAACGCCGGGAAGAAGAAGTCCTGGATCGAGCGCACGTGCTCGTTCCACATCGCGCCCTCGATGCCGAGAAGCTGGCCGGGCTGCAGGCCTATGTCCGCCTCGGGATCGTAGTTGTAGAACTGCTCCAGGCCACACGCGCCACCGCACGCCCAGGTCGCGCCCCAGATCCCCGGGCCGGCCTTCTGCGGGAAGTACAGGTTGGAGGCGTGCGAGAAAATGGCCTTGCCGCCGGACGCGGTGAGCCCCGCGGCGAAGCTCGCCTTGGCGCCGTTCCACAGCTGCATAACGTCACCCTGCTGCGGCACGTTGCCGTTCGGCGCCCACGCGTTCCACCCGATCGGAGTGACGTCGAACTCGCGAACCATCGCTGAGGCCTCGCGCAGGAACTCAACCGCGGCACCCGGGTTGGCCTGGTCCATCTTGTGCGTCTCGTCGCCGCCGATGTGGAAGTACTCGCCGCCAACAATCCCTTGCACCTGACCCACCACGTGGCGCAGGAACTGCCACGTGTACTCCGAGTTCGGGTCGAGGTAGGACTCGCCCACGTCCGAGGTGTTCTGCGGCGGCGCCGTCACGTACTGGGACGGGTCGGTGATCGGCTGGCCGTCGTCGCCCACCGTGCCGTCGTGTGACGAACCGGGCGTGTTCAGCTGCGGGATCGCCTGGAGGATGCCCTGGCTGTGGCCGGGCATGTCCACCTCGGGCACGATCGCGATGTGCCGATCCGCCGCGTAGGCCACGATGTCACGCAGGTCGTTCTGCGTGTAGAAGCCGGTCACGCCGGGCTTCGAGTTCCGGTCGGTCGGCCCCATCGCCGTCTGGCCGCCGACGGCCGTCAGGCGCGTGTAATCGATGGTATCGCCGTCCTCGCGTCCATCATTCGTGATCTCGATGCGCCAGCCCTGGTCGTCCGTCAAGTGCAAGTGCAGGTAGGAGAACTTGTACATCGACATGACGTCGATGGCCTGCTTGACCTCGTCGACCGTGTAGAACGAGCGTGCCGGGTCGAGCATGATGCCGCGGTAGGCGAAGCGCGGGGAGTCCTCGATCGCCACGCTGGGCACCTGCCACGGGCCGGCCATCGGGGTGGTCATCAGCGCCCACGGACCCAGCAGTTGCAGCATCGTGCGGCCGCCGTTAAAGGCGCCGTGCGTGGTCGAGGCTGTGATCGTGGCGGCCTGGGCCGTCGTCTTGAGCGTGTAGCCCTCCTCGCCCAGACCCTCGGCGGTGTCAAACATGATGTCCGCGGCCGGGTCTACCGACTCGGCGACCACCGGCAAGTCAAAGCCCGTGGAGGCGCGCAGGATCTGCGCCACCTTCTCCGCCTCGGCCTGCATGTCCGCCGCGGCCACGATGTCAGAGGTGGAGGTCAGCTCGAAGGTTCCCGCGTCCGCGGCCTCGTAGCTAGCCGGCAACGGGACGAGCGCCGGAAGTTGCTCCGACTCGCCGACCGTGCCCAGCACCTCGATCTCCCAGATGCTGACGGGCCACTCGCTACGGTGACCGAGGGTGGTCATGCGCAGGTAGCGGCTGGTGACGTTGAGCTCGCTCGAGACCTTGTCCTGGAACTTGCCCTCGTACACCCCGTCGACATCCTGCCAGGTGGTGCCGTCGGCCGAGACCTCGAACTTGTACTTGGTGGCGAACTGGCGACCCCACGTGATGTTGACCTGCTGGATGTCCGCCGGCTGGCCGAAGTCGAAGGCGAGCCACACCGGCGGCTCCTTCTTATTCGCCGACCACCGCGACGCGTCCTGCGCGAACCACTTCGCCTCGCGGGTCGCATAATCCGTGCCGTCGTCGCCGTCAACCGCACGATCCACGGTGAAGCTACTACCGGACTCGTAGCCCGACGCCGTCACCACCGTGTCGGCAAGCTGTGCAATATTGACCAGTTGATCGTCATCGACCTCGGCCGTCGCAATCGACGTGGTGCCGAATGTCAAGAGAAGGGCCGCTAACGCCGCGAGAACCCGCATTTTTCCTCATTTCGCCATTGAAATAGTCAGCTCGAGGATATCAGGAAGGTGATACAAGCGCTGTCAATTGTGCGAAGCTGCAGATCGCGGGCGGTACGGGTGCCCGCCGGTTGGGCTACCGTCCGCCTTCAAACGGGAACGGCTCGAGCGGCGCAGCACCCCACGGGCAACCCCGGACGCACATTGATGTGCTTTGGCGTTAGGTCGCCGTTCTTCGCGGCGAGGACGGTACGGTCGCGGTGCTCGGCGAAGAAGCGCTCGAACTCCCGGACAGGTCCGGCTAGCTCATTCTCGGCGTATCCTCCCCACATGGCTACCGTGACGCCCGCACCCGCGATGAATTCCTTCGCGAGGTCAAGGGCAAAGGCGAGGGCCCACTCGCGGTCGCCGTCGGGCAATGCGGCCCAACACTCACGCACCTTCCCCCAGGTTCCAAGCGCCCTCCAACGACATGGCCGGATTAAAACAATCTGGACGATTTCAGCGCGATCTCTTCATATGCGAAGATGACGCCGAAATCGTCCAAATTATTCTAAAACGCCGCCGCCTGCCGCGGGCCGACGGCCACCAGGCCCCTGCCCGCAGGCGCCTACTCCCACTCGATGGTCCCCGGCGGCTTGCTCGTCACGTCGAGCACCACGCGGTTGATCTCATCCACCTCGTTAGTGATGCGGTTGGAGATCTTGGACAGCAGGTCGTAGGGGATGCGGGTCCAGTCGGCGCTCATCGCGTCCTCGGAGGACACGGGCCGCAGCACGATCGGGTGGCCGTAGGTGCGCCCGTCGCCTTGCACTCCCACCGAGCGCACGTCCGCCAGTAGCACCACGGGGCACTGCCAGATCTCGCGATCGAACCCGGCGGCGGACAGTTCCTCGCGCACGATCGCGTCCGCTTCGCGCAGGATGTCGAGCCGTTCGCGGTTGACGGCCCCCACCACGCGGATGCCCAGGCCGGGCCCGGGGAAGGGTTGGCGCCACACGAGCTTCTCGTCCAGCCCGAGCTCCAGGCCGATCGCCCGCACCTCGTCCTTGAACAGGTCGCGTAGCGGCTCCACGAGCTCAAAGTCCAGGTCGTCCGGCAGGCCGCCCACGTTGTGGTGAGACTTGATGTTGGCCGTGCCGTCCCCGCCGCCGGACTCCACCACGTCCGGGTAGAGCGTGCCCTGCACAAGGAACTTGATCTCCTTGCCCTCGGCGCCCGCCTCCTCAACCAGCGCGCGCTGGGCGGCCTCGAAGGAGCGGATGAATTCGCGGCCGATGATCTTGCGTTTGGTCTCCGGGTCCGTCACGCCCTCGAGTGCGGAGAGGAATCGCTCCGACTCGTCCACCGCCACCACGCGGATGCCGAGCGATCCAGCGTAGTCGCGCACCACCTGCTCGGCCTCACCCTTGCGTAGCAGCCCGTGGTCCACGAACACGCACGTGAGCTGGTCGCCAATCGCCTTGTGTACGAGCGCCGCCGCCACCGACGAATCCACGCCGCCGGACAGCGCGCAGATCGCGTGCTTGTCTCCCACCTGTTCGCGGATCTTGCGCACCTGGTCCTCGATCACCGACGACGAGTCCCAGTTCGGCTCCAGCCCCGCGCCCTCGCGCAAGAAGGCTTCGATCTGCTCCTGGCCGTACTCGCAGTGCTTGGCTTCGGGGTGCCACTGCAGGCCGAACAGGCGCCGCTCCACGTTTTCCATGGCCGCCACCTGCGCGCCCGGCGTCGTCGCCGTCACGGTAAAGCCCTCCGGGGCCCGCGTGACCGAGTCGCCGTGGCTCATCCACACGCTCGCCATGCCGCCGGCCGGGCCGGTCACGACGCCGTCCGCCACCATCTGCGCCGGGGCGTTGCCGTACTCCTTGTCGGCCCTGCCCACCACGCCGCCGAGCGCGTGCGTCATCTGCTGGAAGCCGTAGCAGATGCCGAGCACGGGGATGCCGGCCTCGAGGATTGCAGGGTCGAGCTGCGGGGCGCCCTCGGCATACACCGACGACGGCCCACCCGACAGGATGATCGCCACCGGCTCCTTCTCCAGCACCCGCTGCGCACTCCACGAATGCGGGACCAGCTCGGAGTAATAGCCGGCGTCGCGCACGCGGCGCGCGATCAGTTGCGCGTTTTGCGCTCCATTATCAATAACCAAAACTGGGCGTAGTTCACTCACCCCACCAGACTACCGCGTCAACAGCTCCAGTGTCCTGCGCGTTCGCACCACCACGGGCTCATCGTCCACCGGGTCGGAGAACTCCAACCCCGCTGCCAACAGTTGCGTGGGGAACGGCCGCCGCGCGGTCTCCTCCAGGCTCATCACGCGCGGGTAGAGCGGGTCGCCCGCGATCGGCGCCCCGAGGTAGCTCATCGTGGCACGCAGCTGGTGCAGCCGCCCCGTCACGGGTCGCAGCTCGTACAGCGCCAGCCCGTCCGTGAGCTCCCGCTCCTTCGCGACGAGCGTGCGCGCGTTTGGCACGCCCTCCCCCACGCGCACCGCGATCTCCCCCGGCTCCCGGGTCAGGTGCAGCTCCACGTTCACGACGCCGTCCGCGCCCCTCCCGCCCAGGGCCGCGGCGTGCCCAGGCCCGGCTTCGACGACGCCCGCCCGGCCCGCGAGCGCGCCCAGGTCGATCGATGGCGCCACCGCACGATAGACCTTGCTCACCTGGCGGGCGGCGAACATGTCCTGGTAGGGGCCACGCCAGCGCGGGTCAAGCGTGAGCAAGACGAGACCGGCGGTCTCGGCGTCGAGGCGATGGGCCGCGGAGACGTCGTCGTTGGCAAACTGGCGCCGGGCCGCGACGGTCACGGACCGGGCGACGTAGCTGCCGCGCGGGATGGTGGCGATGCCGTGGGGCTTGTCGACGATGATGAAGCGCTCGGCGCGGTGGACCACGTCGAGGACGATGGGGCGCTCGGGCTCGTCGGGGACGGGGCGGAAGATGTACAGGCGCGTGCCGGGACGGTACGTGTCGGCGGCGCAGGCCGGCACGGAAAAGCCGTAGAAGGCGTCCCCGTCGAAGATCCCGGCGCCCTCCGCTCCGAAGCGCTCCGCCGCCCACTCCCCGAGCGTTGCAAACTCACGCTCGGGAAGCACCACGGGCGAGGCGTTGATCCCGCCACGCAGGGCGGGCCGGGTGGCACGCTGGTACGCCGAGCGTCGTTGCGATCGTGGCCTGCGCCCCACGGCCCCTCCTTTTCCCTTGCGCTTTCCCTTGCGATCCGGCCGGAATCCCGGCCGGTGTCTCGCCCTTTGGTCCTGCACTTCCCGTGCACGGCTTCATATGGAATTATGCCGAAATTTGTTCATCCCCTACCCAAACGTGGGACGATAGGAACACGGCTCGGCCGTGGAACAAGATCATGAGAGAGGATGACATGACCAAGAGCGTCTACTTTACCGCAGCAGAGGGCAACTCCGGCACCCGCCCCGTCGTCCGCGCGGTCATCGAACAGCTCACCCAGGACTACCCCAAGCTCGGCCTCTTCCGCGCCTTCACCAACGGCCCGATCGACACCGACGATGAGTTCATTGACCTCATCAAGCTCGTGGGGCGCGAGGAAGACCTCGACATCGCGTGGGGCACCACCCGCCAGGCCTACGTGCGTAACGAAGAAGCGGCTATGACGGACCTCGTCAAGCGCTATACCGACTACGCCCAGAATTTCGACGCCGTCCTCATCCTCGGCCTCCTTGATGGCGATCCGGTCAACCCGGGTATGCTCGCCCGCACGGGCCGCGCCGCCGCCAACCTCGCCACCTCGGTGTTCGTGGTGGTCTCCGGCGCCCTGCGCACGCCCGAGCAGGTGGTCAACCTATCCCACCTCGTCTCGCGCGAGATCCAGGGCGAGAACGCGCCGATCTCGGCCGTGGCCGTCACCTCCGCCGAGCACCGGGTGGAGCAGGAGAAGAGCCCCGAATACGCCCACATTCCGATCGTCTACTTCTACGACGGCGAAGCCGTGGAGCTGACGGATACCGACAGGGCGATCGTGCGGGCGTCGATGGAGCACGGCTCGGACGTCATCACGCCGCTGAGCTTCACCGCCTCCCTCATCTCCCGCGCCCGCGCCCAGCGCAAGCGCATCGTTATGCCCGAGTCGGCTGATGACAGGATCCTGCGCGCGGCCGACGAACTGATCCGCCGCGAGGTGGCCGACATCGTGTTGCTCGGCGAGCGCGAGGACGTGCTGGCCCGCGCCGCCCACCTCGGCCTCGACCTCGATGGGGCCGACATCGTCTCCCCCGCCAACCCCGACCTCATCGCGAAGTACGCCGCCGAGTTTGCCCGAGTGCGCGAGAAGAAGGGCGTCACCTACGACCAGGCCGTGGAGACGATCAAGGACCTGTCCTACTTCGGCACCATGATGGTCCACATGGGGGATGCCGACGGCATGGTTTCCGGCGCGATCAACACCACCGCCAACACGATCGTTCCCTCCTTCCAGATCATCAAGACCAAGCCGGGCGCGGCTCTCGTCTCCTCCTGCTTCCTCATGCTCATGGAGGACCGGGTCTACGTCTACGGCGATTGCGCCGTGACCACCAACCCCACCCCCGAGCAACTGGCAGGCATCGCCGTGTCGTCGGCCGAGACGGCCGTGCAGTTCGGCGTCGACCCCAAGGTCGCGATGCTGTCTTACTCCACCGGCACCTCCGGCAAAGGCCCGGACGTGGACGCCGTCGTAGAGGCCACGCGCATCGCCAAGGAGCAGCGCCCCGACCTCCTCATTGAGGGCCCGATCCAGTATGACGCCGCCGTCGATGCCAAGGTCGCCGCCACCAAGCTGCCCGGCTCGCCCGTGGCCGGCCAGGCCACCGTGTTCGTCTTCCCGAACCTCAACGCCGGCAACATCGGCTACAAAGCGGTCCAGCGTTCCTCGGGCGCCGTGGCCGTGGGCCCGGTCCTGCAGGGCCTGAACAAGCCCGTCAATGACCTCTCGCGTGGCGCGCTCGTGGAAGACATCGTCAACACGGTTGCCATCACCGCTATCCAGGCCCAGAACTAATCAAAGGAGAATCCGTGACAGTACTCGTCATCAACTCTGGATCGTCGTCGATCAAGTACCAGCTCATCGAGCCCGATTCGGGCACGACGCTGGCCAAGGGCCTCGTGGAGCGCATCGGCGAATCCACCTCCCACCTCGAGCACGAGGTCGAGGGGCAGACCTTCGAGCTCGACCAGCCGATTGAGGATCACGCCGTGGGCCTGTCGCTGGTGATCGACATGTTTAACACCCACGGGCCGGCGCTCGCCGACGCCGGGATCCGCGCCATCGGCCACCGCGTGGTTCAGGGCGGAAAGTACTTCGACAAGGCCGTGCTCATCACCGACGAGGTGGAGCAGATCATTGAGAATCTCATCCCGCTCGGCCCGCTCCACAACCCCGCTCACCTCAAGGGCATCAAGGTGGCGCGCGAGATGTTCGACGTGCCGAACATTGCCGTGTTTGACACCGCGTTCTTCCAGTCCCTGCCGAACGAGTCCGCCACCTACGCCCTCAACCGTGACGTGGCCGAGAAGTACCAGATCCGCCGCTACGGCGCGCACGGCACCTCCCACCAGTTTGTTTCCGGCGCGGTGAGCGAGCTGCTCGGCCGCGATGACCTCAAGCAGATCGTGCTCCACCTCGGAAATGGCGCCTCGGCGTCGGCGGTAGTGGCAGGAAAGGCAGTGGACACGTCGATGGGCCTGACCCCTCTCGAGGGCCTGGTCATGGGCACCCGCACGGGCGACATCGACCCGGCGGCCGTCTTCCACCTTTCGCGCGAGGCCGGGATGAGCACCGACGAGATCGACACCCTGTTCAACAAGCAGTCCGGCCTCAAGGGCCTGGCGGGCGACAACGACATGCGCCAGGTGCGCGCGCTTGCCGCGGCGGGCGACCCGCACGCAACGGAGGCCCTCGAGGTCTACGTCCACCGCCTGCTGCACTACGTCGGCGCCTACACCGCCGTCATGGGCGGGCTGGACGCGATCACGTTCACCGCCGGCGCTGGTGAGAACGACGCCGACCTGCGTACTGAGGTATGCGCGCGCCTGACGCCGTTCGGCGTCAAGCTCGACCTGGAAAAGAACGCGGTGCGCTCGAAGGAGGCCCGCGTGATCTCCACGCAGGACTCGGCGGTGACCATCTGCGTGGTTCCCACCAACGAGGAGCTCGCCATCGCACGCCAGTGCATGGAGATCATTTAATCTGTTACCTTTCGCGGGGCGACGTCGCCGGACACGGCCGGTATCGCCCCGCGAAAGCAATTGTCTAGGAAGAGGACCTCATGTCTATTGAACTTGCCACGTCAGCAACCCCGCAGCTCGAGGCCGCGTTCGCTCGCCTCATCCCCCAGCTTTCCTCCACCGCGGCGCCGATGGACATCGAGCAGATCGACCAGCTGCTCGCCCAGCCGTGCATCGACCTGTTGCTGTTCAAGGACGAGGGCGAAATCCTCGGCATGCTTACCCTGGTGACGTTCACCATCCCCACGGGCACGCGGGCGTGGATTGAGGACGTGGTGGTTGACGACGCGGCGCGCGGGAAGGGCGCTGGTCGGGCACTCGTGGAGGCAGCGTGCGACCTTGCAACGACGCGCGGTGCGAAGAGCGTGGATCTGACGTCCCGCCCGTCGCGCGAGGCCGCCAACCGTCTGTACCGTCGGTGCGGATTCGAAGCGCGCAAGACCAACGTGTATCGTTACGGCGGGAAGTAACGGTTTTAGTGCCCACCCGCCTCCCCCTGCGGGTGGGCATCGGCGAGCTTTCGGGGGAATAGGCTAGAGGCATGAGGTTTTTTCGTAGCAGTTTGGCTCTCGCGCTCGCGCTCGCGCTGACTGGATGTACCTCCTCTGTACCTCCCGAGCCGTCCGCCGCGCAGCCGCTCGATTTTTCCAAGGCGCCCACGTCCGGGTATGAGATCGACAACGATCCGGAGTTCGCCCCGCCGAACACGTGGGGACCGCGCGGCACGGCGAGGCCCGGCGTCGGACCCGGCGGGCTCCCGCTTGCTCCCGGGCCGAATGCGAACCGCGCCGCCGCGCCCAAGCTGGAAGACGGGCGGGTGGACTGTTCGCAGGCCCGGTGTGCGGCGCTGACCTTTGACGACGGTCCCGGCCCGTACACCGATCAGCTGCTGGATACGCTTAAGGACACGGGCGTGCCTGCCACGTTCTTCCTGGTGGGTTACAAGGTCGAGGGCAGGGCGGCCACCGTACAGCGCGCCGCCGCCGAGGGCCACGCGATCGGCACCCACACGTGGAGCCACCCCGTCCTGCCCAAGCTCGCCGAGGGCGCGATGCGGGCGGAGATGGCCTCCCCCATCGACGCGCTGACGGCCATCGGCGTTCACACCGACATGATCCGCCCGCCCTACGGAGCCCGGAATGCCACCGTGGATGCCGTGGCCGACTCGCTCGGGCTGGCCGAGGTCCTGTGGTCGGTCGACACGCGCGACTGGGAGTCGCTCTCCACCCCCTCCGTCATCAACGAGGCCGTCACCGCAGCTCACCCCGGTGCGATCATCCTCATGCACGACATCCACCCCACGTCGGTGGCCGCCGTGCCCGACATCATCACCAAGCTCGAGGCGCAGGGCTACGTGCTGGTCACTGTCCCCGAGCTGCTCGGCGATTCCTTCGGCACGGGCAGGACGATCTACTCCCAAAACCAAGTCAAGGCCCACTAGCCCGGCCCTGCGCGGGCGACGCCTTGTCACGACGCCGCCCGCGCGGCCCGCGTCCACAGTCCGCGTCTGCTCGGCGCTTCTTATTCGGTGCGGTTGACCGCGAGCCGTGTCATCTTCTTCATCGAGGGCAGGATCGCGACGATAGCGAGGCCGGCCGCGATGAGCGCCCCGATGAGCGCCGCCACATATGTACCGGTGAAGCGCGCATCGAGCGTGTAGGACACGGCGTGCATGAGCACGAAGCCGGCGCCGATGCCCGCGGCGGTGGCGATCGTGGACATGACCACCAGCGGTACGAAGGACTCCACCAGAACCATGGCGCCCAGCTGGCGCAGGGTCATCCCGCACAGGCGCAGGCTGAGCAGCGATCGGCGTCGTTCGAGCAGGCCGGAGTAGGTGGAGACGACGAGCGAGATAACTGACACGACCAGCGTGACCGCGATGCCGGCATAGGTCAGTTGCGTAAAGAAGCGGACTGTCGTGTCGGGGCTCTTCGTGGCCGACTCGATGAAGATGTCCTGGGCCCGGCCGGCCACCACGTTGCGTAGCGCCTCGATGTCGCCCGCCTCGCGCAGCTTCACGAGCGCCACCACGGACGTGACGGGCTGGCCGCCATCGTACTCGATGTAGGCGCCCGCGTTCGCCTCGAGCTCCCGGGCCACTTCGGCCACGTCGGCCCCGTAGTAGTCGGCCTGGGCGCCGGACGCGTAGGGGTTGATGGCCACGACGCCGTCGTCGCACGCCACGTCGTCAACGAACCGGGCGGCGTCGGCGCAGGGCATGACCATGTAGGCGCCCGCGAGCTGGGGGTAGTCATGTACCTCGCTCGCCCAGGGGGAAAAACGGATTTGGGCCACCTCCGCCGTGTTCATGCCGTCCACGCGCACCACGCCGGGGGCGAAGCCGTCGGAGCGCTGGTCGAAGAGATCCTCGGGCACGTCGGAGACGGCGGTGAGGAAGAAGCTGCCCGCAAACAGGGCGAGCACCACACCGACCACCGAGCGCGACACGCGGCTGGCGTGGGCACGCACGTAGGAGGAGCCGATGAAGAGGTCGGCGGAGCTGGTGAGGCGGCGGACCAGCCCGCCAAGTGCGTAGGTGAACCACGGCCCGGCCAGCACCAGGCCGATCATCGTGGCGATCACGGCCGCCATGAGCTGATAGACCGTGTTGCCGTTGCCCTGATTTTCGTCCACGGTTGCGTAAATGTGGACGAACGCGCCGATGCCGGCTGCGAGCGGCAGGAGGCGCAGGGCGCCGGGGCGCGCTTCGCGCTTCTGGCGCCGGGCCACGCCCAGCGGCGATAGGCGTAGCCCGCGCATGCCCCAGGCGTTGGAGAGGAAGATGAGCGCGATCGTGGCAAGCGCCACCGCCACCCAGTGGAGCGGGGTGACGTCGATGCGTGAGGGCCACTGCCGCCCACCGCCGAGCGTGAGTTCAAACAGGGCCGGGCGTGCGGCAAAGTAGGCAGCCGCGCCGATCACCAGGCCGCCCGCGGCCGCCACGAGTGACTCGAAGGTGACGATCATGAGGATCTGCTTGTTCGTGGCGCCCACCAGGCGCAACGCGGCGTAGCGCTGCTCGCGCTGCACGCTGCCGAGTTTTGCCGCGATCGAGATGAGGATGAGGACGGGGAAGAGCACGATGGCCACCCCGAGGTAGACGACGGCGCCGATCACCTGAAACTCGAGGTCCACCAACGGCTCGTTGAAGCGGTAGACGGCCACAGAGTCGGGGATGTCGGCCTTGTCCACTCCCATGATGACCAGCTGCTCGTCAGGCCCGGCCACCATCGACTCTGGAAGAACCCCGAGCTTCGTGGTACCAAAGCGCATCCCGACATCGTAGGCGCTGGTCTCCATGATATCCGAGACAGCGGGCGAAACCCAGTACTCCCCCGGCTCGGGCCAGCGCGGCAGACCCGCGGGCAGCTCGGGCGAGCCGGTGTCGGTGGCGACTTGCATGACAGAGGTGGCGTGGTCGCCGAGCGCGTAGGCGGAGTCGAGGCGCAGCTGCATCCACAGGGGGTCGCCGTCGCCGGGGGCAAGCTCCTGGTCGTACCAGAACGCCGACCGCGCCTGGTCGTATCCCTGGCGCCAGACAGTATACGAGCGGTCGAAGAGCGCGTGGTGGTAGGCGGAGAAGAGGAAGAGGATGAGTACACCGAAGGCGACCGCCCAAGTGAGCAGAGCGAGGCGGCCGCGGCTGCGGGCGGCGCTGGCCTTGAAAAGCTGGGCTGCGAGTTTCATTGCCCCTCGATCCGGCCGTCCCGCACCACGACCTCACGGTCGGCGTAGGCGGCGATCATCGGCTCGTGGGTGACCATAACCACGGTCAGACCCTCGGCGCGGGCGAGGCTGACGATCATCTCCATCACCTGCTCGGAGGCGAAGGAGTCGAGGGCGCCGGTCGGCTCGTCGGCGAACAGCACCTCGGGCGTGATGATGAGGGCCCGGGCGATCGCCACGCGCTGGGCCTCGCCGCCCGAGAGCTGGCCGGGCAGGGCGTCCGCCCGATCGGACAGCCCCACGCGCGCCAGCCACTCGCGAGCTCGCCGTTCGGCGTCGTTCTTGCGCACCCCGCCCAACATGAGCGGGACCATGACGTTCTCCAGGGCCGACAGCTCGGGCACGAGCTGGCCGAACTGGAATACGAAGCCGAACTTTGTGCGGCGCAAGATCGTGCGCTCGGCGTCGGGCAGGGAGTCAATCCGGGCGCCGTTGAGGGTGACCGTGCCCTGGTCGGGGGCCTCGATCGCGGCGAGCGTGTGCAAGAGCGTGGACTTGCCCGAGCCGGACGGGCCCATGATGGCCAGCACCTCCCCGCGCAACACGTCGAGGTCGATCCCCCGCATGGCGTGGGTGGGCCCGAAGCTCTTCGTGAGCCCGCGGGCCTCGAGGATCACATCGCGGACCATAGTTCCTCCTTCAGGTTGGTCAGGCGGCTGGCGGTCATGTCCATCCAGCGGATGTCGGCTTCGATGTGGAAGATCGCGTTGTCAAGCAAGATGCGCTCGGCCAGGTTTGCTTCACGACGCCGGGCGATGAGCTCGCGCATCCGGGCGATGTGCGCTGACTTTTGGGCGCGAAGGAAGGGGGCGGCGTCGCCGTGAATCATGAGGGCAAGCACCACCTTCATGTAGAGGGTGGCCTGGAGGGTGGGCGCGGGAGGCTCGGGCTGATCGAGCCAGGCGAGTAAGCGCTCGTTGCCGAGATCGGTGACCGCGTAGCGCGTGCGCTCAGGGCCGGCGGAGGCGCCCGTGTCCGCCACCTTCTCGATCGCGGCGTCGCGGGCCAGGCGGCCGAGCACGGCGTAGAGCTGGCCCGGCAGGATCGGCTTGTCACCGCCGAACAGGCAATCATAGAGCTTCTTGAGCTCGTAGCCGTAGGTGGGCTCCGTGGAGATAAGGCCGAGGAGCGCGAACTGGGTGCTCATATCCCCTCTATTCACTCAGTGACTAGTATGTCTAAAAGAGTACCCCCTCTATTCACCCAGCGAATAGAGGGGGCTCAGACCCAGGGATGACCCGGGAGACGGGCAGCCGGCGTCGTCGGGCTAGCTTCCCGGCGACGCGCGGGCGGCCCGGCAGCTGGAATACTAGCGCTCGCCCACCATGGTCGAGACGTCGAGGGCCGCGTTCAGCGTCTCCTCATCGATCTCGCCACGCTCGACGAAGCCGAGGTCGATCGCGGCCTGCTTGACCGTGATGTTTTCCTTGACCGAGTGCTTGGCAATCTTCGCCGCATTCTCGTACCCAATGTGACGGTTGAGCGGGGTGACGATCGACGGCGAAGACTCGGCCAGCTCCAGGCATCGCGCCTCGTTGGCCACGAGCCCGTCCACCGTGCGCTTGGCCAGCACCTCGGCCACATTACCCAGGATGTTGATCGACTCAAGCAGGTTCTGGGCCATAACCGGTAGCATAACGAGCAGGTCGAAATTTCCCTGGGCGCCGGCGAACGCGATGGCGGCGTCGTTACCAATGACCTGTGCGGCAACCTGGACCGTGGCCTCCGGGACCACAGGATTGACCTTGCCCGGCATGATCGACGAGCCCGGCTGGAGGTCGGGCAGGTGGATCTCGCCGATGCCGGCGCGCGGGCCGGAGCCCATCCAGCGCAGGTCGTTGGCGATCTTGACCAGCGAAATGGCGACCGTGCGCAGAGCGCCCGAGGTCTCTACCAGGGAATCCTGCGCGGCCTGCGCCTCGAAGTGATTGGCGGCCTCCACGAAGGGCAGGTCCATGTGCTCAGCGATCAGCTCGATGACGCGGGCGGAGAAGCCGGCCGGCGTGTTGATGCCCGTGCCCACGGCCGTGCCGCCGAGCGGTAGCTCCGCCAGGCGCTCCTCCGTGGCCTCAACGCGCGCAATGCCGTAGCGCACCTGCTGGGCGTAGCCGGAAAACTCCTGGCCGAGCGTGATCGGGGTGGCATCCATGAGGTGGGTGCGCCCGGACTTGACCACACCCTTCCACTCCTCCGCCTTCGCCTCGAGCGACTCGGCGAGGATGGCGAGCTTGGGTAGCAGGTCGTGGCGGAGCGCCGCCAGCGCCGCGATGTGGATCGAGGACGGGAAGACGTCGTTGGAGGACTGCGAAGCGTTGACGTGGTCGTTCGGGTGGACGTCCAGCTCGTCGCTCGAGGCGAGGGTGGAGAGCACCTCGTTGGTGTTCATGTTGGAGCTGGTGCCCGAGCCGGTCTGGAAGACATCGATCGGGAACTGGTCATCGTGCTCGCCGGCGATCACGGCGTCGGTAGCCTTGACGATGGCGTTCTTGCGCGCGTCGTCCAGCACGCCGAGCTCGTTGTTGGCGATCGCGGCGGCGCGCTTGATCTGGGCCAGGGCGTGGATGTGCGGGGGCGTGAGGGTCTTGCCCGAGATCGGAAAGTTCTCAACGGCCCTTTGAGTCTGGGCACGGTAGAGGGCGTCAGCGGGAACCTTCACTTCGCCCATCGTGTCGTGCTCAATGCGGTACTTCATGGTCACTCCTTCGCAACTCAAGTGGACGCGGCCATTTTCCCACGATTTCCGGGGGTCAGCCACGGCCTTGCGCTCCTAGCTTAGGGTATCCTTAGGAAATCTGCCCCACGGAGATCTGCACGCGCTGGAACTCCTTCAGGTCAAGGTAGCCGGTCATCGCCATCGCGTGGCGCAGCGCCCCGGTGAAGTTAGTCAGGCCATCCGCCGACGACGACGGCCCGCCGATAATCTTCTCCAGCGGCGCGCGCGTGCCCACATGGACCCGCTCCCCGCGCGGGAGCGAGCGGTGATAGACCTCCGCACCCCAGTGGTATCCGCGGCCGGGTGCCTCGGTGGCGCGAGCGAGGGCGGTGCCAAGCATGACGCCGTCGGCGCCGCACGCGATCGCCTTGACTAGGTCGCCCGACGTGGAGATCTGCCCGTCGGCGATGACGTGGACGTAGCGCCCGCCGGTTTCGTCCATGTATTCACGACGCGCGGCTGCCACGTCCGCGACCGTGGTGGCCATCGGAACCGCCACTCCCACGGTGCGGCGGTTGGCGGTGGTGGCCCCGCCGCCGAAGCCGGCGAGGACGCCGGCGGCACCGGTGCGCATGAGATGAAGGGCCGCGGTGTAGGACGCCGCGCCGCCCACAATCACGGGCACGTCAAGTTCGTAGATGAAGCGCTTGAGATTGAGCGGCTCACGGTTGGAGGAGACGTGCTCGGCGGAGACGGTGGTGCCACGGATGACGAACAAGTCCACGCCCGCGCCGGCCACCGTGCGCCAGTATTCCTGGGTGCGCTGCGGGGACAGGGCGCCGGCCACGATCTGGCCGGCATTGCGGATCTCGGCCAGGCGCTCCACGATCAGCTCGTCCTTGATCGGCTCGCGGTAAACCTCCTGCAGGAGGGCCGTGGCCGTTTCCTCCGGTTCGTTTGCGATCCGCTCGAGGATCGGCTCCGGGTCCTCATACCGAGTCCAAATACCCTCGAGGTCCAGCACGCCGACTCCGCCCAGCTCGCCGATGCGGATCGCCGTAGCCGGAGAGGTCACCGAATCCATCGGGGCTGCCATGATGGGGATCTCGAGCAGAGCCGCGTCCAGCTGCCAGGTGATCGAGACGTCGGCGGCGTCGCGGGTGCGGCGCGAGGGGACGATCGAGATGTCGTCAAAAGAATAGCCAACACGTGCGCGCTTGCCGCGCCCAATTTCCGTTTCACTCACCCCTCTAGATTAGCCCATCGCGCCACCACCGCCGGGTGGGGCGCGGCGGGGAGCACGACGCTTTCGAAAAGTGTCGGAGACGCCATTTAGACTGGGGGAAAACACAAGGAGCTGATATGTGGACCACCCTCCCCCGCGCGGGTTTTGATACGGAAACCACGGGCATTGACGTGTTCAATGACCGCTTGGTCACCGCCGCGATCGTCATCCAAGATGGCGGGCGCGAAGAACGCTACACGTGGCTCGCCGAGCCGGGCGTGCCGATCCCCGAGGCGGCCGCCGCCGTCCACGGCATCACCACCGAACGCGCGCGGGCCGAGGGGCGCCCGGCTGTAGAGGTGCTGGCCGAGGTCGCGGACATGCTGGCCCGGCACATGGCCGGCGGCAACCCTGTGGTGGCCTACAACGCCTCGTATGACATCACGCTGCTCGAATCCGAGCTCGCCCGCCACGGCCTGCCCACGCTCGCCGATCGACTGGGCGGCGAGGTCTACCCGGTGATCGACCCGTACTTCCTCGATCGGCACGTGGACCGCTACCGCAAGGGCAAGCGCCGCCTGGAAAACCTCGCGGCGCACTACGGGGTGGCGCCCGAAACGTTCCACGACGCCGAAGGGGACGTCCTCATGACCCTGCGGGTGCTCGATCGGATTCTGGAGAAGTACCCGGCCATGGCCGAGGCCCCGATCGACGTGGTGATCAACGACCAGCGCAAGGCCTACAACGAATTCATGGACTTCATCACGCGCAACAAACCGAACGCGAGCTCGGAGCCGCGCGGCTGGCCGATCGCCAGGTAAGCCCCCCGCCGGCCGTGCCGCCCGAAGCTGGCCGGCACCCGGGAATGCGCGAGGGCGGCGGCCGACCGGCCGCCGCCCTGGGCACCTCGGGGTGAGCCCCGAGTGTCGCGTCTAGTTGTGCGAGCTGTAGTTCGGCGCCTCGGCCGTCATCTGGATGTCGTGCGGGTGCGATTCACGCAGGCCAGCTGCGGTGATCCGCACAAAGCGGCCCTTGTCCTTCAGCTCCTGAATCGTGCGCGCGCCCGTGTAGAACATGGTCTGATGCAGGCCGCCCACCAGCTGGTAGATGACCGAGCCGAGCGGACCACGGAACGGCACCTGGCCCTCGATGCCCTCGGGCACGATCTTGTCATCCGAGGACACGTCGGCCTGGAAGTAGCGGTCCTTCGAGTAGGACACGCGCCCGCGCGAACTCATCGCGCCGAGCGAGCCCATACCACGGTAGGACTTGTACTGCTTGCCGTTGACGAACACAAGCTCGCCCGGAGATTCCTCGCAACCCGCCAACAACGAGCCAAGCATCACTGTGGAGGCGCCGGCCGCGAGCGCCTTGCCGATGTCACCCGAGTACTGCAGGCCGCCGTCGGCGATGAGCGGCACGTTCGCCGGGCCGCACGCCAGGGAGGCCAGGTGAATCGCGGTCACCTGCGGCACGCCAATGCCGGCGACCACGCGGGTGGTGCAGATCGAGCCCGGGCCCACGCCCACCTTGACCGCGTCCACTCCGGCGTCGATAAGCGCCTGGGCACCCTCCGTGGTGGCCACGTTGCCGCCGATCACGTCCACGCCGTCGAAGCGCGAGTCGGCCTTGATCCTACGGATCATGTCGAGCGCCAGCTTGGCCTCACCATTCGCGGTATCCACCACCAGCACGTCCACGCCCGCCTCGGCCAGCGCCTCGGCGCGCTCCCAGGCATCTCCCCAGTAGCCAACGGCTGCGCCCACGCGCAACCGGCCGTGCTCGTCCTTCGTTGCGTGCGGGTACTTCTCCGACTTGGTGAAGTCCTTGACCGTGATGAGGCCGGTGAGACGGCCGTCGTCGTCGATCAGGGGAAGCTTCTCAATCTTGTTCTCGCGCAGAAGGCGGGCAGCCTCCTCACGCACGATCCCCTCACGGCCGGTGACCAGCGGCATCGGCGTCATCGCCTCGGACACCCGCATCGTAGCCCACTGTTCCTGCGGGATGAACCGCAGGTCGCGGTTGGTGATGATACCGAGCAGCGTGTTGCCCTCGTCCACCACCGGCAGGCCCGAAATCTTGTACTGGCCGCACAGCGCGTCCAGCTCGTCAATCGTGGCGTCCGGGCCGATCGTCACCGGGTCAGAAATCATGCCCGACTCCGAGCGCTTGACCACGCGTACCTGCTGCGCCTGGTCAGGGATCGAGAGGTTGCGGTGCAGGATACCAATACCGCCCTGGCGCGCCATCGCGATCGCCATGCCCGCCTCCGTCACAGTATCCATCGCCGCGCTCAGCAGCGGGACGCGCACGGAAATGTTGCGAGTCAATCGTGACGTGGTGTCAACCTCGGACGGCACCACATCCGTGGCATTCGGCAGGAGGAGGACATCATCGTAGGTTAAACCAACAAGTGCGAAAGGATCATTAGTCACCTTTCCATCATATGCGGCTGGCCAGCACAACTACACCCGATCTCATGCCGCGTTCACCACGATCCGATGTCCAGACATTTTCTCAGCGCTGAACTTGGACTATTCCAAAAAATGGGCGTGTAGGGTACTGTCGTTAGTGGATTCTCACGACGCCGAGATATGGCGCTGAGCGACTCGAAGGAAGTGAACGTGGTAGCTCGCATCAAGGATGTGCAGGGCGCACTGGTCGACTATTGGGACTGGCAGGCACTGGGATCGTGCAACACGATGGATCCGGAGTTCTTCTTCCATCCCGAAGGTGAGCGCGGCGGTCCGCGCCGGCGCCGCATCGAACGAGCGAAGCGAATCTGCCAAACCTGTCCCGTTCTCGACGAGTGCCGCGAGTACGCCCTCTCCCACAACGAGCCCTACGGGGTGTGGGGTGGCCTGTCGGAAGAAGAGCGCAACCGCCTGTCGCGTCAGCGCCGCCGCAGCCGCGCTTCCTAGCCAGGCACGGCAACCGGTTTCAATTCACTGGACGTTTTCGGGGCGATCTCCCCATATGGGGAGATCGCCCCGAAAACGTCCAAGATATTTTAATCCGGCGCCGGCGGCGAGGGTGATTCACCCGAGGCGACATAGCCACACAGCCTCGAACCGACCGATTTTATCCATTTATCGCTATTTTATGTATTTATGGGCGCTTTAGCTTAGTTAGATAAAATGCCCATAAATGCATAAACCTGATAAAATTAGTACGTACAGTACGTCGATGACCCGTACACCCCCAATGCAGGTGCGAAACCCACCGTTCTTGCTGGCCGTGAGGATGAACTGAATAGATTTGAGATTCTCTTGGCTAGGAGCATGAAAGGCCGCCCCGCCCGCTCGATGATCATCACCGGGTTGCGCGGAGTTGGCAAGACTGTTCTGCTTAACGAGTTTCGTGAGCGCGCCGAGTATTCGGGGTGGGTCACTGTCGAGTTCGAAGCATCAAAACACGATGAGAATCGGTTCCGGCAGCAGATTGCCATGAGGCTTCGTACCGCACTGTTGCGTATTTCGCCCTCGAAAAAGATGGGACGCTCGCCTCGAAAGGGCGGCACGGGTCCTCGGCTCATTTTCTATGAGCTTCGATCCTGATGGAGCTATCAGCGCAGGCCTCAATATCACTGATTTTGACGGTCTAGCTGATTCACAAGTACTCGAATATGACTTGACCGAGCTTCTCGTGAGCGTGGGAGAAGCAGCCCAAGCACATAAGTGCGGAGTGGTCCTACTGATCGATGAAATCCAGTTCCTGGATCGCAACCAGTTGGAATCCCTCATCATGGCCATTCACAAGACCGTTCAGCGCGCTCTGCCTATCACTTTGGTGGGAGCTGGCCTACCACAGATCGCCGAGTTGGCTGGAGATGCGAAATCGTATTCGGAGCGCCTGTTTACTTTTCCAAAGATTGACTCGCTTGACGAAGACGATGCACGCAAAGCGTTCGCTGATCCAGCACGCCAAGAAGGTGTGATTTGGGAAGAAGACGCACTGCAATGCGCGATCGACGTCACTGAGGGGTACCCCTATTTTATTCAGGAGCTTGGATCTGCTGTGTGGGGGGGTGGCACCGGAATCCCCGATTCGACGCCACGATGTCGAGAGGTCGATCCCGATTTTCGAGTCAGGTTTGGATGTGTCGTTCTTCCGCGTTCGCCTTGACCGCGCCACCCCACTTCAAGCTGCTTATCTCCGCGCTATGGCAGAGCTCGGACCCGGTCCTCAAAAGGCTAGTGCTGTAGCTAAGGTGATGCATCGCGATTCACAAAGCCTCGGGCCCACGCGGTCAGAGTTGATCAACATGGGCTTGCTTTACACTCCTACACACGGCTACGCGTCACTCACGGTCCCCCAGTTTGACCGCTTCATGCAACGCGAGATACCCGACGTCGTCGTACCCCAGAAGCGCCACCGCAAGGGGCAAAAGTAGGTTTGTGCGCCGGTGTCGGTGGCCTCCCTACCCCAGGTAGGCCACCGCCGACTCGAAGAGCCTCATGTCGTAGCGGCCCGGCACGTTGCGGTAGAGGTTTGCACCGATGCGCTCGGCGTGGCCCATCTTGCCAAATACACGCCCGTCGGGCGAGGTGATGCCCTCGATCGCGGCCACTGAGCCGTTGGGGTTGGCGGCGATGTCCATGGTGGGCTCCCCCGCCAGGTCAACGTAGCGGGTGGCGATCTGCCCACCCGCGATCATCGCCTGCAGGTCCTGGTCCGACACGTGGAAACGGCCCTCGCCGTGGGAGATCGGCACCGAGTAGACCTCCCCCGGCTTGACCCCGGCCAGCCACGGGCTGGAAGTGTTCTCCACCCGCACCCGCACGATGCTCGACTGGTGGCGGCCGATCCGGTTGAAGGTGAGCGTGGGTGCCTCGGGGCGCGGCTCCACAATCTTGCCGTACGGCACCAGCCCGAGCTTGACCAGGGCCTGAAAGCCGTTGCAGATGCCAAGGATGAGACCGTCGCGATCCAGCAGTTGGCCCACGCCCTCCACCAGAGCCTCGTTGCGCAGGAACGAGGTGATGAACTTGGCTGAGCCGTCGGGCTCGTCGCCGCCGGAGAATCCGCCGGGGATGACGAGCATCTGGGAATCGGCGAGCGCGGCGGCGAATCCTTCCACCGAGCGCGCGATGTCCTCCTCGCTACGGTTCTTCACCACGAACACGTTTGCCTTGCCGCCCGCGGCTTGAACGGCCCGCGCGGTGTCGTATTCGCAGTTCGTGCCAGGGAACACGGGGATGAGGGCGCTCACGCCGGCCCTTGCCGCCCCCTTCGTATTGACGACGCGCGGCTGGCTCCCCACGTTCGCCGGCACCTCGCCGGGCTGGTCGGCGTGGCGGGGGTAGACGACGTCGAGCACGGACTCGTTGAGCTCGAAGATCTCGGCGCTGGCCACGCGCTCCTCGCCGAAGGAGAAGCCCTCCGGCGCCACGGTTCCGAGCACCTCGCCGACGACGCCGTCCGCGCCACCCCCTGCGGTACCGCCGACCCCCTCAGCCCCCACACCGTCGGCCCACTCGAGCACGAAGGCCCCGTAGGCGTAGTCGAAGAGCGAGTCGAGGTCGGCGCCCTCGAAGTCAAAACCAAGCCCCTCACCGGCGGCCATCTTCACCACGGCCTCGGCGAGGCCGCCGCGGCCGGGCGTGTATGCACTGACCACCGCACCGCTGCGTAGCAGCTCGGTGACCTGGGTAAAAACCTCGAGCAGCGACTCAGGCTCGGGCAGGCCCGCGAGCGCCCCGCCCTCAGCCATCCGCGGGCGGAGCACCGTCACCCGGTTGCCGGCGGCCTTAAATTGGTTGGGGACCATGTGCCCGGCGTCGTCCACCGCGAGCGCGAAGGACACGAGCGTGGGCGGCACGGTCAGGTCCTGGAAGGAGCCGGACATCGAGTCCTTGCCGCCGATCGCGCCGGTGCCGAGCCCGATCTGGGCCTCGAGCGCGCCGAGCAGGGCGGCCACGGGCTTGCCCCAGCGGGCCGGGTCCTCGCCCAGGCCCTCGAAGTATTCCTGGAAGGAGAGGTAGACGTCGTCGGCGCTGGCCCCCGTGGCCACGAGCTTGGCCACGGACTCGATCACCGCGAGGTAGGCGCCGTGGAAGGGGCTGGCCTCGCTGAGGTAGGGGTTGTAGCCCCAGGCCATGACGGTCGCGGCGTCGGTGGCGGCGAAGGCGGGCAGGCGGTGGGCCATCGCCTGGATCGGGGTGGCCTGGCGGGTGCCGCCGTAGGGCATGAGCACGGTGCCGGCGCCCACGGTGGAGTCGAAGCGGTCGGAGAGCCCCTTCTTGGAGGCCACGTTGAGGTCGCCCGCCACCTCGGCCAGGCGCTCGGCGAACGATCCGGCACGCCCCAGGGCGGTGGCGCGCCAGTCTCCCGCGGGCGCGACATCGGCACGAGCGCGCTGCTCGGCGCCGTTCGTGTCGAGGAAGGACCGGGCGATGTCCACGATCGGCGCCCCGCGCCAGAACATGCGCAGGCGGGCCGAATCGGTGACAGTTGCGATGATCGTGCCCTGCAGATTTTCGGAGGCGGCGAGCTCGATGAACTCCTCGGCGTCGGTGGCCTCGACCACCACGGCCATGCGCTCCTGGCTTTCGGAGATCGCGATCTCGGTGCCGTCCAGGCCCTCGTACTTCTTGGGCACGGCGTCGAGGTTGATGTCGAGCCCGTCGGTGAGTTCACCCACAGCCACGGCGACGCCGCCCGCGCCGAAGTCGTTGCATCGCTTGATGAGGCGGGAGGCGTCCGGGTTGCGGAAGAGGCGCTGGAGCTTGCGTTCCTCGGGCGCGTTGCCCTTCTGGACCTCGGCGCCGGCCGTAGTAAGGGACTCGGTGGTGTGTGTCTTGGACGAGCCGGTGGCCCCGCCGATGCCGTCGCGCCCGGTGGCGCCGCCAACTAGCACAACGACGTCGCCCGCCGTCGGCTCCTCGCGCCGCACCTGGTCGGCCGGCACGGCCGCGACCACGGCACCGAGTTCCATGTGCTTGGCCACGTAGCCGGGGTGGTAGATCTCATCTACGATGCCGGTGGCCAGCCCGATCTGGTTGCCGTAGGAGGAGTAGCCCGCGGCCGCGCGCTGGGCGATCGCGCGCTGGGGCAGCTTGCCCTCGAGGGTGTCGGACAGGGGCGTGCGCGGGTCGCCGGAGCCGGTCAGGCGCATGGCGCCGTGCACGTAGCCGCGCCCGGACAGCGGATCGCGGATGGCACCGCCGATGCAGGTGGCTGCCCCGCCGAAGGGCTCGATCTCGGTGGGGTGGTTGTGCGTTTCGTTCTTGAACAGGATGAGCCACGGCTCGGCCCTGCCGTCCACCTCCACGTCGCGGCGGATCGTGCAGGCGTTGATCTCCTCCGACTCGTCGAGATGGACGAGCTTGCCGCGCGAGCGCAGCACCTTCGCACCGATCGTGCCCATGTCCATGAGGGTGACGGGCTTGGTGCGCCCGAGCTCGGCGCGCGCGTCCACGTAGGTCTGGAAGGCCTGCTCGACCTGCGGGGCGGCGAAGGTTACCTCGTCCAAGATCGTGTTGAACGTGGTGTGCCGGCAGTGGTCCGACCAGTACGTGTCCACCACCTTGACCTCGGTCATCGTGGGCTGGCGGCCCTCGGCGGCGAAGTAGTCGCGCAGCATCGCCAGGTCCGCCTCGCTCATAGCGAGCCCCAACTCGGCGCGTAGAGCAACAAGATCGGCATCCGTCGCGCCGACCAGCTCCACGCTCACGACGTCGGCCGGCTCCGTCACGTCCGCCTCCAGGCTCTCGGGCTGGGCCAGGTCGCCCTCCCGCGCCTCCACCGGGTTGATGACGTAGCCCTTGATCGCCGCGAGCGCCGCCTCGTCCGCCTCGATCGCATAGACCTTCGCGGCCCGCACGGCCGGGCGTTGCCCGGACAGCTGGATCTGGATGCACTGGGCGGCCGAGTCGGCGCGCTGATCAAACTGGCCCGGCAGCGACTCGACGGCAAAGACGTGACCGGCCAGGTCGGCGTCGTCAAGCGAGGAGAACGTGACGTCCACGGGCGGCTCGGACAGGATCGTGGGGACGACGGCGGCAAACTCGGTGTCGGTGAGCCCGTCCACGTCGTAGCGGTTGAGCACGCGCACTTGGCCGACGTTCAGGCCGAGGACGTCGCGCAGTTCGGACGCGAGGGCCGCCGCCTCGAGGCGTTCGGTGGGCTTCTTTTCGACGTAGATGCGGTGCATGATTTTCCTTTACGGGTGGCGGAACTGGTGGGCGATGTCGGTACGGTAGTGGGCTCCGGCGAAGGAGATGCGCGCGGTGCGCTCGTAGGCGAGGTCGAGGGCGCCGGCGAGGGTATCGGCTTGGCCGACGACGCCGAGCACGCGGCCCCCGTTCGTCACCAGCTGGCCCTCGTTCTCGGCCACGCCGGCCATGACCACGTGCTCCTCGAGGTCGGCGGGCAGGTCGATCGGGTCGCCCCGGCGCGGCGAGGCCGGGTATCCCTCAGCGGACATGACCACGCAGGCGGCGGCGCCGGGTGCGAAGTCGACGTCGACTTCGCCCAGCGTCCCATTCGTCGTGGCCTCAAAGATGGTGAGCAGGTCGGACTCGAGGAGTGGGAGGACCACCTGGGTCTCGGGGTCGCCGAAGCGGCAGTTGTACTCGATGACCTTCGGGCCGTCCTCGGTAAGGATCAGGCCGAAGTAGAGGCAGCCGGTGAAGGGCGTGCCCTCCTCGGCCAGGCCGTCCACGGTGGGGCGGAAGATCTCGCGCTCGCACCGCTGCGCGACCTCAGGCGTGTAGAGCGGGCTCGGGGCAATGACGCCCATGCCGCCGGTGTTCGGGCCCTGGTCGCCGTCGAGCAGGCGCTTGTGATCCATGGCGGACACCATCGGGCGGATCGCCTTACCGTCCGTGAAGGCCAGCACGGTCACTTCCGGGCCGGTCAGGAATTCCTCGATCACCAGGCGCTTGCCGGACTCGCCGAAGCGGCCCGCCATCGCCTCGCGCACGGCCGACTCGGCATCCTCACGCGTGAGTGCCACGGTCACGCCCTTGCCGAGCGCCAGGCCGTCAGCCTTGACCACCACGGGCAGCGGGCAGGTGGCGATGTGGGCGAGGGCCGCCGCCTCGTCGTCGTAGACGGCGTAACCGGCGGTGGGGATGGCGTGGCGGGCCATGAAGGCCTTCGCGAACGACTTCGAGCCCTCGATCTGGGCGGCGGCCGCGTTCGGGCCGAAGGCGGGGATCCCGGCGGCGGCGAAGGCGTCCACCGCGCCGGCCACGAGCGGGTCGTCCGGGGCGACGACGGCGAAGTCTACCGCGTTCGATGCGGCGTAGGTGACCAGCTCATCGATGTCGAGCGCGCCGATCGGCACGCGGGTGACGGCGGCTCCCCGGCCGTCCTCGCGGGCGATGCCGGCATTGCCCGGCGCCACCACGATCTCGCTCACGCGCGGGCTTTGCGCCAGCTTGCGCACGATCGCGTGCTCGCGCCCGCCCGACCCAATGACCATGACCTTCATCGGCCAGCCCCTTCCAGCTTCTGCGTTAGTTCCGCGAGCGCGGCCGGCAACAGACGCCACTCGGCCTGCTCCATCACACGCGCCTGCAACGACTGCGGGGTGTCCCCCGGCTCGACCTTCACCTCGGCCTGGCACAGGATCGGCCCGCCGTCCACCTCGTCGGTGACCAGGTGTACAGTGGCGCCCGTGACCTCCTCGCCCGCGGCCAACACGGCCTCGTGGACGCGCAGGCCGTACATGCCCGGGCCGCCATAGGCCGGCAGGAGCGAGGGGTGGATGTTGATCATGCGGCCCGCGTAGGCGCTCGTGACCTCGGCCGGCACGATCGCCAGGTACCCGGCCAGCACCACGACGTCGATCGCGGCCTCCTCGAGCACCCGGGCCAAGTCGCTGGTCGCCACGCGCACGGCGCAGATCCCGGCCCGCTCGGCGCGCTCAAGCGCGAAGCAGTCCCGGTCCGCGCCCACGAGCGCCAGCTGCGCGTGCTGGAGGCGGCCATCGGCCGCGGCGTCAATGAGCGCCTGGAGGTTGGTTCCCCCGCCCGAGCAGAGCACAGCTACCCTCACAGCTCGATGCCCTCCGACGCGGTGACCTCGCCGATCACGGTGCCCGGCTCGCCCGCGGCGGCCAGGGCGGAAAGTGCCCCATCGACGTCGTCGGGGCTGACCACCACGGCCATGCCCAGGCCCATGTTGAACGTGTTGTACATGTCGCGCTCGGGGATGTCACCCTCGCGCGCGATGAGGTCGAAGATCGGCGGGCGGGCGATCGCGGCTGTGTCAATCCGCATGCCAAGCCCGGCGGGCAGGGCGCGCGGCAGATTCTCGTACAGGCCGCCGCCGGTGATGTGGCTGACCGCCTTGACGTCCACCGCCTCGGCCAGCGCCAGGATGGGCCTCACGTAGATCTTCGTCGGCTCGATGAGCGCCTCGCCGAGCGTGCGGCCCAACTCCGGGTAGTGCGTGCCGAGGGCCTCCGGGTCCATGTCGAACACGCGGCGCACCAGCGAAAAGCCATTCGAATGCACGCCGGAGGACGCAAGCCCGATCACGACGTCGCCCGGCAGGGCCTCGTTCTTCATCATCTTCGCCTCGTCCACCATGCCCACCGCGAAGCCGGCGAGGTCGTACTCATCCTCGGGGTAGAAGCCCGGCATCTCGGCCGTCTCCCCGCCGATCAGCGCCGCTCCCGCCTGCACGCAGCCCTCGGCGATGCCGGCCACGATCTGCTCGATGCGCTCGGGAACATTCTTGCCACACGCGATGTAGTCGAGGAAAAACAGCGGGCGGGCGCCAGAGCACACGATGTCGTTGACGCACATTGCCACGCAGTCGACACCCACCGTGTCGTGGCGGTCGAGCGCAAAGGCAAGCTTGAGCTTCGTGCCCACGCCGTCCGTGCCCGATACGAGGATCGGGCGCTCCATGCCCGCCACCTCCGGGGCGAACAGGCCCCCAAACCCGCCCAAACCTGAGACCACGCCCGGGGTGCGGGTGCGCTCCACGTGCCGGGCCATGAGCTCCACAGCCCGATAACCGGCCGTGATATCGACCCCGGCCTCCGCGTAGGAATCGGAATGGGAATCGCTCGTCATGGGCGAGCCTCCTTCATCTGCCACATCGTGGGGGTGTCGTCGGTCTTGACCACGCCCGTCCTAATCGTCCGCTTGTAGCGGCTCACCTCCGGGTCGCTCACCGGGGTGGGGTAATTGCCGTCGAAGCACGCCGTGCAAAAGCCACCGATCTTCGCCGGCTCGGCTATCCGCCGCGCGTCCTCGATCGAGAGGTAGCCAAGCGAATCGGCGTCGATATCCTGCCGGATCTCCTCCTCGCTCATATGGCACGCGATGAGCTTCTCGCGCGAATCGATGTCCGTGCCGTAGTAGCACGGGTTGAGGAACGGCGGTGCCGAGACCCGGAAGTGGACCTCCGTGGCGCCTGCCTCGCGCAGCAGGCGGATGATGCGCTTGCAGGTAGTGCCACGCACGATCGAATCATCCACCAACACCACGCGCTTGCCCGCCACCACCGACGGCACCGGGTTGAGCTTGATCCGCACCCCACGCTCACGGCTGGACTGGCCCGGGGAGATGAAGGTACGCCCGATGTACTTATTCTTGATGAATCCCGTGTCGTATGGAATACCGGACTCCTGGGAGAAGCCCATCGCGGCGTCAAGCCCCGAATCGGGCACGCCCACCACGATGTCCGCCTCCGCCGGGTGTGACTGGGCGAGGAAGCGGCCCGCGCGCTGGCGGGCGGTATGCACGCTCATCCCATCCACGTCCGAATCCGGGCGCGCAAAGTAGATGTATTCAAACACGCAGGCCGTGTGCGGGGTCGTGCCGCAGTGCGTGCGAATCGAACGCAGCGAAATCGGGGCCTGCGCCCCCTCCGGCGCGCGCTCGGCGATGACGATCTCCCCCGGCTCCACATCCCGCAGGTAGGTGGCGCCCACCGCGTGCAACGCACACGTCTCCGACGCGAAGACGACTCCACCGTCGTCGAGCGTGCCGATACACAGCGGGCGAAAACCGTGCGGATCGCGAATCGCCAGCAGCTTCTGCGGCGACATCACCACCAACGAATACGCCCCCACCAGGTAGTTCATCGCCGACTCAACAGCGGCCTCGATCGACTTGGTGCGCAGACGCTCGTGGATGATCTCGTACGAGATCACCTCGGTATCCGTGGTCGTTTGGAAGATCGAGCCGCGCATCTCCAACTCCCGGCGGAGCTCGGAGGCGTTGGCCAGATTGCCGTTGTGGGCGATCGCCAGCGTGCCCTTCATGTGGTTGACCACGAGCGGCTGGGCGTTGATCCGGCTACGCGAGCCCGTCGTGCCGTAGCGCACATGGCCCGTCGCCATCTCGCCCGTCCCCAGGCGCTCCAACACAGGGGCAGTAAAGACGTCACCGACCAGGCCGACGTCGCGGTGCTCGGCGAACACGCCGTCGTCGTTGACCACGATCCCGCAGCTCTCCTGCCCGCGGTGCTGCAAGGCGTAAAGGGCGTAGTACAAATCGTGCGCGACATAACCGGCCTCGGGCCGGAAAACCCCGAAGACCCCGCATTCCTCTTCAAGAGCCATTGGTGGCCTAAACTCCCGCTACTTGTTACTTGTTGCCCAGGGCGCGCGCCATGACCTCGGCGTAGGCCTCTTCGACGCCGCCCAGGTCGCGGCGGAAACGATCCTTGTCCAGCTTCTCGCCCGTATCCAGGTCCCACAGGCGGCACGTGTCCGGGGAGATCTCATCCGCCAGCACGATCGTGCCATCCGCGAGGCGGCCGAACTCGACCTTGAAGTCCACCAGGCGCAGGTTGAGGGTGGCGAAGTACTCGGACAGGACGCGGTTGACCGTGAACGTGTAGTCCTTGATCTGCTCGATCTCCTCAGCGGTGGCAAGCTTGAGAGCGAGGGCGTGGTAGGAGTTGATGAGCGGATCGCCCAGGGCGTCGTCCTTGAGGGAGAACTCGATCGTGGGGACGTCGAAGACGATGCCCTCCTCCACGCCGTAGCGCTTGGCGAACGAGCCGGCCGACACGTTGCGGATGATGACCTCGAGCGGGACGATGTCCACCTTCTTCACGATCGTGTCACGGTCGCTCAGCTCCTCCACGTAGTGGGTGGGCACGCCGTGCTCCTCGAGGATGCGCATCACCAGGTTCGACATGCGGTTGTTGACCACACCCTTGCCCGCGATCGTGCCCTTCTTCTGGCCGTCGAACGCCGTGGCGTCATCCTTGTAGGACACCACAACCTGCTCCGGGTTGTCCGTTGCGTAAACCTTCTTTGCCTTGCCTTCGTAAAGCTGGGGACCGTACATGTTCCTGCGATTCTCTTGATAGGTGATGGTTATCGATAAGCGCGCAACGCGCACGTGATAAGGGGCGCCTGCTGGCGCCCCTGCACTTAGTTAAACTCGGCCTCGACTTCGGCGTTCTTCTCGAGGATGGCGGCCCTTGTGGCCTCGCGATCGGCCTCGATGCGTGCGGCGAGCTCCGGGTCGGTCAGGGAAATGATCTGGGCGGCGAGGATGGCCGCGTTCTTCGCACCGTTGATCGCGACCGTGGCCACCGGCATCCCCGGGGGCATCTGGACGGTGGACAGGAGGGCGTCCATGCCATCAAGGTTGGAGGAGGTGAGCGGAATGCCGATCACGGGCAGCGTGGTGTTCGCCGCCACGGCACCCGCGAGGTGGGCCGCCATGCCGGCCGCAGCGATAATCACACCGATCCCGTTCGCGCGGGCATTCCGGGTGAAATCCGCCGCCTGATCGGGCGTGCGGTGTGCCGAGTACACGTGGACCTCGTAGGGGACTTCCAGCGTATCGAGCATGTCTGCCGCCTTGCGGACAATCGGCAGATCGCTCGCGCTTCCCATGACGATTCCAACCTTGAGCACTGTCTCTCCCTTGCTTGGCGAAGCCCCGACTCGCGCCGGCGCTCTACTATTCCAGCTCAGACGGGAGGGCTAAGCAAATTCTGTCTCAAGGGTCGAAATGCCGGTTCGACATCAGGTCTCACACCTTAGGACGGCTGGCCAGCCCGGCGTCGGTGAACCTGGGCCCACGCCCAGGCTCACCGACCGACCTTGGGCACTATCCAATCGACCGGAAATAGCGCGCCGCCTCATCGTGGCGCGCATCCATCTCAGGTGAGGGGCGATCTTCCAAGTAGTCTCCGTAGAGCGTGGCGCAATACTCGCCATCCTGGTGAGACTTAACCAGGATAAATCGACCATTGACTGCCGTGTTGCCATCCGAATCCATAGCCAGTGACGCCGCATCAACCTCGGTAGCAAGCATTCCAGTCTCGGAAGCAAAGACGAGCCTTTCACGGTCGGTGATCTCTATGATGCTCATGCAGCCATCACTGACACCCAAACCGGCCGACTCCAACCTATCGAGATAACCTTGATCCGTCGGCTCAAAGGATGTCGCGTAGCCGCCATCGATCATCGCCCGAGAGAGTTTATCAAGACGTTCCTCGCTACTCGCACACGCGCTAAGTAGAAGACAGGCAGAGATAAGTACACCGACCTGCAGTAGCACACCGCCCCTCATGGCGTCACCCACCTACCTTGATCACGCCAACGCCTTACAGCCCCACCGTCCATTGACCCGTAATAGCCATCGGTGTGTTGTGCAATTGTTAACGGTCGATACGACACACCATGATAAGAGGACGAGCCACTCTTTCCCATCACGTATCCAACATGATAGATCCGGGTGTTATTATATAATGCCACCGGCCGCCCGACGACAGCACGAGCAGTAAACGTCGTCAAAGATGTGGTCTTCCTCGTCACTCCAAATCTATTGGCAAGGTCATTCGCCACCGACCACGAATGAGTCGGATTCCCTGCGCGATAACTCCAAACTGCATTCTCTTTAAAATCACCGGCCTTCATGATCTGCGACACAAAGTTCGCACAGTCACGACCCGCATAATACTCGTATTGCGGATTATGCGAATACGCCCAACGCTTTGCGTAGTTGTTCGCCCTCGTTAAAGAGAAACTGCTTCCATCAATTCCAGGCGTCGCAGAAAAGGGGACTACAGCACTACGGCTAGAGAGAAAAAACCTGAGCATCCTGTACAAAGTCAGCATTGTCACCTGCAAGCGCTGGCGCGTAGGTAGAAACCCGATCAAGGCTCAATGCAAATTCCTCAGATGAAGGATCCAGCCCGTCGATTACCCCGAGGGCATCATCCAATAGATCGGAGTTCTCGCCTCCTAAGAGCAAGAAACACATACTAAGGATTGAGTTCGCATCCTGAACATCACGAGGCGTAATAGCATTGCCTTCGTATTCGGTGGCAGTCATCACCGGGATAAGCGCCGTTACGTAGTCGTCTACGTTATCCATTGTCAGTGTCGAGAATCCAACTATCTCCGACATCCGATCGAGAGCAAGTTGATTCTCCGCACGAAAACGATCCAAAACTGCTTCTTCATCAAGTAGTCGAGCATCAGAGACAATGGTATAACTCTTACCACTCAACTTAACCTTATACTTGTTTGTCACCTCAACGAATCCGTCTTCATTGACGGCACTGTCACTCTGAAATCGATCAACGTGTACGACGGAATCCATTTCAGTATTCTCTTGTGATGCCAACGGCATAGGCTGAACCGCCAGCGTAAACATAGCGGCTAAGGCTAAAACTCCACGTAACATAGAGCCGCCTCATACTAACGGCGGCACCGTTGCCACCTCAACAGGAACATGTAGCTGCTCGCGTGCGGGCGATCATATTTCAGAAATAACCACCACTTCTACACATATTTGGCAACCTTTCTACACCTCTGGTATTACGCCCCCAAACCTCAAGGCGGTAGAGGGACTCCACGAGAGTCGACATGGAAGTGACCGCAGCAAACCGGCTCAAGGGCGGTAATTCACACCGCCCGAACCGCTTTCCATTCTATTCGGTGTGCTGGTTGCCGACGAGAGCGTTTGGCAAAGAGCGCCAAGCGAGGGCACACCCAGCGCCGAAGATATGGGCAGGGATGCCCATCTCACCCCTCCAGCGAGCCCGGGCCCACGCCAGGAGGTGGCGAGGCTCCCCGGGGCTGAACCCCGGGGAGCCTTCACCTCAGCACTACTTAGCGCGTCACGACCGCCAGCACGTCACGCTGGGAGAGGATGATGTACTCATCCGAGCCGTACTTGACCTCGGTGCCTCCGTACTTGGAGTAGATCACGGTGTCACCTACCGCGACCTCCATGGCAACGCGGTTGCCGTTGTCGTCAATCCGGCCGGGGCCAACGGCCACAACCGTGCCCTCCTGTGGCTTGTCCTTGGCGGTGTCCGGCAGAACAAGGCCAGATGCGGTGGTTTCCTCAGCTTCAACCTGCTGGATGACGATGCGGTCATCGAGCGGCTTAATGGAGACCGTCATGCGGCTCCTCCTTCTCGTCTCACAAAACTGTTCGCTGGCTAACCGCCGTCGCGGGGGCCGGTACCAGGCCGTAGCGTTTGCTACCGACATAAAGAGTAACGCCCTTTTGGCACTCCTTCAAGCAGAGTGCCAGGGAGCACGCTGAGCGCGAACACTGTGAGACGATGGGGGCGTGAGCGCGATGCTATTGACCCCCGACGGCTTGGAACTCCTCGAGTCCCTCCCGCCCTACGACCACTCCCAGGTCCTTCCCCTCTCCGAGCGCCTGCAGCGCGAGGGCTACGATCCGGACCTCATTGCCGAGGCCCTCACCCAAAGCCGTCTGCGCGAGCGCGCCCACGACAAGTTCGGCCCGTTCGCAGGGCACATGATCTTCACGCGCGACGGCCTGGAGCAGGCCACCCGGCTCAGCGTGGGCGCCTTCCATGCCGCCCGCCTGCGCGACGCCGGCGCCACCCACGTGATCGACCTCGGCTGCGGGATCGGCGCCGACTCCCTGGCCTTCGCGGGCCTCGGCCTGCTCACCACCTCGATTGAGATGGATCCCGACGCCGCCGCGGCGGCCACCTACAACCTCACGCCCTTCCCGGAGGCGCGCGTCCTGCACGCTGACGCCCGCGACATCGACCTCGCCTCCCTCGGCGCCAACGCCGTGTGGATCGACCCCGCCCGCCGGCGCGACGGCAAGCGGCTGAAGAATCCCGAGGACTGGGCCCCACCCCTGAGCGAGGCGATTGAGATTGCCCGCACATTCCCCACCGCCGGCATCAAGGTCGCCCCCGGCATCGACTACGCCGCGGTCCCCGAGGACGCGCTCGTGGAGTGGATCTCGGTGGACGGCTCGCTCGTCGAGGCCGTCATCTGGCTCGGCGACGCCGCCCCCTCCCCTGGCCGCCGCGCGCTCGTCGTCGCCGGCGCCACCAACGCAACCTGGGATGCCGGCGTCGTGAACCCGCACGTACCTCCCACGCTTCTGTCCCCCGAGCCCGTGGGGGCGTTCATCTTCGAGCCGGACCCGGCGATCATCCGCTCCGGCTCGATCGCTTCGATCTGCGCCCACCACGGCCTCGCCCCTATCGCGCCCGGGATCGCCTACCTCACGGGTAACGAACCAATCGACTCACCCTTCCTCACGCGCTTCACCGTGCTCGGCACGTACACCACGGAGCCCAAGCCGCTGCGCAAGGCGCTGGCGAAACTGAACGTCGGGCGGGCGGAGATCAAGAAGCGCGGCACCGAGCTCGAGCCGGAGGCCTTCCGCAAAAAGCTCAAGCTCGACCCGAAGCGCCCCGGCGAGGCCACCCTCATCGCCTCCCCCACGCTCACGGGCAAGCACCGCGTCTTCCTCTGCGAACGCTAGTTTGACACGACGCCCCTATCGCGCAAGACTTTCGGTCTACCGAAAAAGGGGTGCCCATGTCCAACGAAGTCTTCGCCTTCATGCTCACGCTACTCGCCGGCCTCGCCACGGGCATCGGAGCCGGCGCGGCCTTCCTCATCCGTACGCCCACCCCACGCTTCCTCTCCCTCGCCCTTGGATTTTCCGCGGGCGTCATGCTGTACGTGTCCTTCATGGAGATCATGCCCAACGCGGTGGACATTCTCTCCCGTGTCAGCGATAACGCCGAGTGGCTCATGGCGGGCGGATTCTTCGCCGGCATCGCCGTGATCGCGCTCATCGACTGGCTGGTCCCCGACGCCTCGAACCCGCACGAGTTCCACGACGCCGACGACTTCCTCTCCCAGCCCGGCGACCAGACCCTCGTCATCAAAGACGGCGCGCAGGCCAAGCTCATGCGCATGGGCCTCATGACCGCCCTCGCACTCGCCATCCACAACTTCCCCGAAGGCTTCGCCACCTTCATGTCCGGCCTGTACAGCCCCGAACTGGCGATCCCCGTGGCGGTGGCCATCGCGATCCACAACATCCCCGAGGGCATTGCGGTCTCCGTGCCGATCTACTACGCCACCGGCTCGCGCCGCCGCGCCTTCATACTTTCCTTCGCCTCCGGACTGTCCGAGCCCGTGGGCGCGCTCGTGGGCTACATCGTGTTGCGCCAGGTCATGAACGACACGATCTTCGGCATGACCTTCGCTGGCATCGCCGGTGTCATGGTCTACATCTCGCTCAACGAGCTGTTGCCCTCGGCCGAGAAATTCGGCCAGCACCACCACGCGATTGTCGGCCTCATCTCTGGCATGGCCGTCATGGCGCTGTCGCTCCTTCTGCTCTAGAGCGCGCCCGACACAACTCGTGAATCTGAGGTCCACCGGGCGCCTCTACGATCGGCAGCCGGTATATTCACGAGTTCTGACGGCCACACCCCGCGGGGAAGAGCCGGTTAGCGCAGCACCACCGTCTGGCGCGGAAGGCCCGTGTTAACTGTGACGTCAAGCGGCGAGGGCAGGCCGCCGGCGCGGACCACCGACCAGCCGAGCGCCGCGATCATTGCGCCGTTGTCAGTGCAATAGCGGATCGGCGGGATGCGCACGGTGATCCCGTACTCCTGCGCTCGCTCCTCGGCCATGGCACGCAACATGGAGTTGGCGGAGAAGCCGCCGCCCACCACCAGCGTGTCACAGCCGTGGATCTGGCAGGCCGCGAACGCCTTCTCCACCAACACGTCGCACACAGCGAAGGAGAAGCTGGCCGCGATGTCTTCCTTCGGCAGCTCCTCGCCGCGCGCTTCGAGGCCCTCAATGTAGCGGGCCACCGCCGTCTTGACTCCGGAGAAGGAGTAGTCGTACTGGTGGCGGGCCTTGAACTTGCCGCGCGAGAGGCCGCGCGGGAAGGCGATCGCGTGCGGGTCGCCCTTCTGGGAGAGCTTGTCGATATGGGGGCCGCCCGGGTAGGGCAAGCCGAGCAGGCGGCCGACCTTGTCGAAGGCCTCGCCGGCGGCGTCGTCGAGCGTGCCGCCCAGCTCCTCGATCGAGTCCGCAATGGAGTCCACCTTGAGCAGGTGGGAGTGACCGCCGGAGACCACGAGCCCGATGAAGCGCTCGGGAAAATCGCCGTGAACGAGCTGGTCCACCGCGATGTGGCCCACGATGTGGTTGACGGCGTACAGCGGCTTTTTCAGCGCCAGCGACAGGGCCTTCGCAGCCGAGACGCCGATGGTGAGCGGGCCGACCAGCCCGGGGCCGGCCGTGACCGCGATTGCGTCGACGTCGTCAAGCGCCACGCCCGCCTTCTCAAGCGCGGCATCCAGGGTGGGAACGAAGGACTCCAGGTGGGCGCGCGAGGCGATCTCTGGGATGATACCGCCGTAGCGGGCGTATTCGTCCATCGACGTGGCGGTGACGTCGGCCAGCAGCTCGCCGTCGCGCACGAGCGCCACGCCCGTCTCATCACAGGAGGTCTCAATGCCAAGAATCAGTTCATTCACGCCGACTACTCTACCGCCACGCCCTCCCCGGCAACGGCGAGGGTGCGCGGGATCATAGCTCGCCCAGGGACCAAGAGGAGGGCTCCCGACGCCGACTCCACCCCGTCCCAGCCCGTAGGATCACCGTCCACCATCTGGGCAAGCTCGCGAATGTGGGCACAACTAAAGATGATGTGCTCAACAGATACCACGCACACGAAAAGAGGACACGATGAACCCGCCAGCGAAACGTGAGCAATGGTCGGGCCAATATGGCTTCATCCTTGCCGCCGTCGGATCCGCGATCGGCCTTGGCAACATCTGGCGATTCCCCGGGGTTGCCTACACCAACGGAGGAGGGGCATTCCTCGTCCCCTACCTCGTCGCACTCCTCACGGCAGGCATCCCGATCCTGCTCCTCGACTACTCCCTCGGCCACCGCTACCGCGGATCCTCCCCTACCGTCTTCCGCCGCATCTCGCGCAAGTGGGAGGCACTCGGCTGGTTCCACGTGCTCATCTGCCTGGTCATCATGGCCTACTACGCCGTGATTTTGGCGTGGGCCGTGCGTTACATGTTCTTCTCCGTCAACGAAGCCTGGGGAGAGAACACGCTGAACTTCTTCGTGGGCGACTTCCTCCAGCTGTCCGACCCCGGCGCCAGCTCCGAGGTCGTGCCCGGCATCTTCTGGCCGCTCGTGGCCGTGTGGGCCGCCGCCGCGATCGTCATTGCCCTCGGCGTCACCCGCGGTCTGGAAAAGCTCTCTCGCTTCTTCATCCCCTTCCTCATCGTCATCTTCGCCGCCCTCGTGGTCCGCGCCCTCTTCCTGCCCGGCGCCGCCGAGGGTCTCAACGCCTTCTTTACGCCCAACTGGTCCGCGCTCGCCAACCCGCAGGTGTGGATCGCGGCCTACTCACAGATCTTCTTCTCCCTGTCAGTGGCCTTCGGCATCATGCTCACCTACTCCAGCTACCTCGGCAAGCGCACCGACGTCACTTCCACCGGCTTCGTCACAGGCCTCGCGAACTCCTCCTTCGAGATCCTCGCCGGCATTGGCGTGTTCGCCACCCTGGGCTACATGGCGATGCAGAGCGGCGTGGGGGTCAGCGAGCTCGAGGGCATCACCGGCCCGATCCTGTCCTTCGTCACCTTCCCCGCGATTATCTCGCTCATGCCCGGTGGGCCCGTCTTCGGCTTCGTCTTCTTCGCCAGCCTCACGATCGCCGGCTTCACCTCGCTCGTCTCCCTCATCCAGGTGGTCTCCGCCGCGATCCAGGAGAAGTTCGGGCTTCGGCGCCGCCTCGCCTCACTCATCGCCACCGGCGTCGCGGGCGTGGCCTCCGTCTTCGTTTTTTCGACGACGAACGGCCTCAACGCTCTCGACGTGGTGGACAAGTTCATCAACGAGCTCGGCATCGTCACCGCCGCGATCGTCATGACCGGCCTCATCACCTTCGTGGCGAAGAAGCTACCGGAGCTGCGCCACCACCTCAACTACTACTCGTCGATCAAGATCGGATCGTGGTGGTACGCGCTGGTCGGCGTGGTGACGCCCGCGATCCTCACGGTCACGCTCGTCCTGACCGCCTACAGCCTCATCACCGAGGGCTACGATTCCTACCCCCAGACCTTCGTCTACCAGTACGGCTGGTTCATGATCGTGGCAGTCGTCTTCATCTCGTTCATCTTGTCCTTCGTGCCGTGGCGAACCAACGTGGACGACTACGATCCGGTCGCCTTCCACGACGCCGGCGCCTCACTCACCAAATAAGGAGCACACCATGGGTACCTCAGCTATCGTCATGATGATCGTCGCCCTCGTCACCGTGTGGGGCGGCCTCGGACTCGCAATCGTCCACCACGTGCGCGCCGGTAAGCGCAACTAGGGCCGGGTGGCGGGGACGAGGCGCACCTCGTCCCCGCCACGGTACGCAGTACACAGAAGGGTGCCTCCCCGCACTGGGGAGGCACCCTTCTGTGTGGCTGAACTGTTTTAGCGGCCGTGCACCTGGGCCTTCATGAGCTCGCGGTTGAGCAACGAGATCAGCTCGAGTGGCACTTCCTTCGGGCAGGCCTCATGGCATGCGCCGACGTTCGTGCAGCCACCGAAGCCCTCGGCGTCGTGCTGGGAGAGCATGTTGACCACGCGGTCGTAGCGCTCGGGCTGGCCCTGCGGAAGCAGGCCGAGGTGCATGACCTTCGCGGACGTGAACAGCATGGCCGAACCGTTCGGGCACGCGGCCACGCACGCACCACAGCCGATGCAGGCGGCCGCCTCGAACGAGCGGTCAGCGTTCTCCTTCGGGATCGGCACCGAGTGGGCGTCCGGGGCCGCACCCGTGTTGACCGAGATGTAGCCGCCGGCCTGCACGATGCGGTCGAGCGCCGAGCGGTCGACCACCAGGTCCTTGAGGACGGGGAAGGCGGTGGAACGCCACGGCTCGATCGTGATCGTGTCGCCATCCTTGAAGGTGCGCATGTGGAGCTGGCAGGTGGTGGTCACCTTCGGGCCGTGCGGATCGCCGTTGATAACGATGCCACACTGGCCGCAGATGCCCTCACGGCAGTCGGAGTCGAACGCCACAGGCTCCTTACCCTCGGCAAACAACTCCTCGTTGAGCTGATCGAGCATCTCCAGGAAGGAGGCCGTGTCGTCAACGTCGTTGATCGTGTGCGTGTCGAAATGGCCCGCCTCTGACGGTCCATTCTGACGCCAAAATTCAAGGTTAATCTTCACTTGTAGCTCCGCTGCTTCATCTCGACGAATTCGTAGTTGAGGTCCTCCTTGTGGAGAATCGGGGCGTTTCCTTCGCCCGTCCACTCCCAGGCGGCTACATACGCGTACTTGTCATCGTGACGCAGCGCCTCGCCTTCCTCTGTCTGGGACTCGGCACGGAAGTGGCCGCCACAGGATTCCTCACGATGCAGGGCATCGACACACATGAGCTCGCCAAGCTCGAGGAAGTCGGCCACGCGGCCGGCCTTCTCCAGCGACTGGTTGAGCTCTGCGACCTGGCCCGGGACGCGGACGTTCTTCCAGAAGTCTGCGCGAAGCTCGCGGATCATGCCGATCGCCTTCTTCAGGCCCTCGGCGGTGCGCTCCATACCGCAGTACTCCCACATGATGTGGCCGAGTTCCTTGTGGTAGGAGTCAACCGACCGGTTGCCCGCGTTGTTCGTGAAGAACGCGACGCGCTCTTCCACGCCCTTGCGCGCCTCGACGACGGCCGGGTGGTTCTCGTCCACCTTCTCGAACGGGCCATCGGCCAGGTAGTCGTTGATCGTGTTCGGCAGGACGAAGTAGCCGTCTGCCAGGCCCTGCATGAGCGCGGACGCGCCCAGGCGGTTGGCGCCGTGGTCGGAGAAGTTCGCCTCGCCCGTCACGTACAGGCCGGGGACCGTGGACATGAGATCGTAGTCCACCCATAGGCCACCCATCGTGTAGTGGACGGCCGGGTAGATACGCATCGGAACCTCGTAGGGGTTCTCGTCCGTGATCTGCTGGTACATGTCGAACAGGTTGCCGTACTTGGCCGAGACCGCGGCCTTGCCCATGCGCTCGATCGCGTCGGCAAAGTCAAGGTAGACGCCCCGCGCGACGCCGCCGATCTCCGGGCCGACTCCGCGGCCCTCGTCGCACATGTTCTTCGCCTGGCGGGAGGCGATGTCACGCGGCACGAGGTTACCGAAGGACGGGTAGATGCGCTCGAGGTAGTAATCGCGATCCTCTTCCGGGATGTCGCGAGGATCCTTCTTGCAGTCCTCCGCCTTCTTGGGGACCCAGATGCGCCCGTCGTTACGCAGCGACTCCGACATGAGGGTCAGCTTCGACTGCGACTCGCCGTGCTGCGGGATGCAGGTGGGGTGGATCTGCGTGTAGCAGGGGTTGCCGAAGTAGGCGCCCTTGCGGTGCGCACGCCAAATCGCGGTGCCGTTGCAGCCCATGGCGTTGGTGGACAGGAAGAAGACGTTGCCGTAGCCGCCGGTGGCGAGCACCACCGCGTCGGCCAGGTGAGTTTCGATTTCACCGGTGACCATGTCACGGGCGATGATGCCACGCGCACGGCCGTCCACCACGATGAGCTCGACCATCTCGTGGCGGCTGTACGTCTTGACCGTGCCGGCCTTCACCTGCCGCATGAGCGCCTGGTAGGCGCCGATGAGCAGCTGCTGGCCAGTCTGGCCACGCGCGTAGAAAGTACGGGAGACCTGGACGCCGCCGAAGGAGCGGTTATCCAGCAGGCCACCGTACTCGCGGGCGAACGGGACACCCTGGGCCACGCACTGGTCGATGATGTTGGCGCTGACCTCGGCCAGGCGGTATACGTTCGATTCGCGAGCGCGGAAGTCGCCACCCTTGATCGTGTCATAGAACAGACGGTAGGTGGAGTCGTTGTCGTTCTTGTAGTTCTTCGCCGCGTTGATACCACCCTGCGCAGCGATCGAGTGCGCACGGCGGGCCGAATCCTGGTAGAAGAAGGCCTTGACGTTGTAGCCCATCTCGCCAAGCGAGGCGGCTCCAGCGCCGCCGGCCAGGCCCGTGCCGACCATGATGATGTCCAGCTTGCGGCGGTTGGCCGGGTTGACCAGGCGAGCCGAGAACTTGCGCTTCTCCCAGCGCTCAGCGAGCGGACCGGAAGGAGCCTTGGTGTCCGCGATTGCGTCGCCTTCGCGGTAGAGGCCCTGAATGAGGTTGTCAGTCATTTTTCCTCCTCCTTTAAGAAATGATGCCGAAGAGGATCGCGGTGGGCGGGGTCATGAAGCCAACGAAGATCGCCAAAGCGACCACGTCGGCGATAACCTTGTACGCCTTTTCGCGGTTGGAGCGCGACAGGCCGAGGGTGGCAAGCGCCGACCACACGCCATGATGCATGTGGAAAGCCAGCGCCGCGATCGCGATGAGGTAAATGACGTAAACCCACCAGTTCTCCGGCTGGAACGAACCGATCATGCGGTAGTAGGGGCCAAGCGCCACGTAGTCCGCGCGGGTTCCACCCACAGCGTTGATGTGCAGACTGGTGAACTGCAGGATGTGGAAGACGATGAAGAAGGCGAGCGCGATGCCGCCCCAGCGCATGAGCGAACCGGTGTAGGAGTGGATCGCCGTGATCTTCTTGCCGGTGTTGACTTTGTACGCCTGACCGCGGGCCTTGCCAGCGCGCTTCCACAGCGTCACGGCTGCCCAGACGTGGATCAGGATCGAGGCAAGAAGCACAAAGCGCAGGACCCACAGGGTGCCTTCGTGCGGCAACACCGGGTAGAGGATCGTGCGCATCCAGTGCGCGTAGCCATCGTATGCCTCAGGCCCGACGAACATCTTGAGATTTCCGTACATGTGCATGAGGAGGAAGAGGACAAAAAACAGGCCCGTCACAGCCATCGCGATCTTTAATGCGACCGTGGTGCGACGACCCTTCACAGAATCAACAGTTGAAGTAGCCACGTTTTTGAATCTATCAAAAGAATAACGGGGGATATCGTTCGAACGGCCCAGATTCGCGCGGCCGTAACACCTGTCAAAGCCCGGCTTTCCCCGGTTTTCCGCGCCAATCATGGCCAAAGTGCGACTTTCGGCCCGCCTGGGCCTCCGGACCCATTTTCGTGACAATTCGAGTGCGTTAATCGCTATCCGTTTTTCCTTGGCATTCCAACGCTTGCTCCCCTTCGCGCGGGTTCAGATCCAGGCGCATGATGAGCGCGTCGTCGTCGGAGTAATACCCCTTGCGCAGGCCCACCGAGGCAAAGCCGGCGCGTTCGTAGAGACGCCGGGCTCCGGCGTCGTGGGCGCGCACCTCGAGGAAGACGACGTCGGCGCCGTGCTCGCACGGAATCTCCAGCAGCCGCGCGAGCAGGAAGGCGCCCAGGCCGCGCCCGCGCATGTGCGAGGCCACCGCGATCGTCAGGACCTCGGCCTCCGGCCCGTGCGAGATCCCGCCGAGCCCCACGACCGTGCCCTCCCCCAGCACGTCGGTGACGAGCGCGAGGTAGGTGCGGCCGGGCGCGGCTAGCTCGCTCTCCCACACGGGGGCGGGCCAGGAGTCCTGGCCAAAGTTCGCCGCGTCGAAGCTGGCGGCCTTAGGCCACCACGCCTGCGGCGGGCGGACCAGCCTCACCCCGGCGGGCGCGTCCATTAGCCCTGGTGGATGTCGGGGCGGCGCAGGTAGAGTGGCTCTGTGTCGAGCGAGAGCTCCTCACCTGCCTCGATCCGGGCCAGGCGCGAGGAGGCGATGCGGGCCATGACGGACGGGCGCGGCGCGACGACGAGGCGCTCGCCCAACTCGGGGTAGAGGTCAGCGGACATCGCGGCCAGGATCGCCGGCTCGTGGCGCAGGCGCTCGGCCAATTCGGCCGGGGTGAGGACCTCGGGCGCTTCGATGACGGCGACGTCGTCGGCACCCATTGGCCGCACGCGCATCGCGTAGACCTCTTTACGCCGCGCGTCGATAATCGGCACGACCTCCTGCGCACCCTGGTCAGAGGCGGCCAGGCCCAGAATCTCCAGGGTGGACACGCCGTAGAGCGGCACGCCCCAGGCGCGGGCAAGCGTGCGGGCGGTGACGAGCCCGGCGCGCAGGCCAGTGAAGGCTCCCGGGCCGGTGCCGACCACGATCGCGTCGGGGCGCTCGATCCCGGCCTTGGCGAGCGCGCCCTGGATGAGGGGCGTGAGCTTCTCGGCGTGCTCGCGGGTGGAGGCCGAGGTGGCCACCGCGAGGTCGCGCACCATCCCCAGCTCCTCGTGGCACACGCCAGCCTCAATGCCGGTCGATGAATCAATCGTCAGAAAGTGCACGGGATTCGTCCTTCTTCTTCGGTGACTTATACACGTTGATCTTCTTCGCCGAATCGCGAAAGCGCATCTTCGATTCGCCGATCCCCACCAGGCCTTTGCGGAGAACCGTGGAAAGCTCGCTCTGCTCGGCTTCCTCGTCCTCATCGGTGCCCTGCTCCGAGCGCAGCCACACGAGCGAACCGATGATCAGGCCGAGCACCACGAGCACGAGCATGATCGTCACCGGCAGGTTGCGCCCCGTTTCGGCCGGGGCCACGGCGCTTACCGACGGCGACTCGGGCACGGGCGTGGAGCTGGACAGGATCCGGGCGCGCTGGGCGAGGAAATCGGTGAGCGGAATCGCGCCGAGCACGATGCTGGCACCCGCGGAACCGGCGGGTTCGATGGTTGACTCGCGCATGGCGAACCAGGCTCTCAGGCGCGGGTCCCACACGAAGGTGACGTCGGCTTCGCCGCGCGCAATCGCGGTTCCCAGCCGTTCGTCCCCGCGCACGATCTCATCGGCGGCGATCCCGGAAGCGAAGTCGACCGAGACGGCGCCCACGGCGTCCGAGCCGCTCATGATGGGCGCGATCCAGCGGTCGGAGGTTTGAATGGCGTTGACTCCCGAGGTGTCGGCGAACACGGCCGTCTTTTGGGGCGCGCCCACCTTCATCGCAGCCACCTCCTCCGCGCTCGCGTCCGGGAACGCCTCGGAGGCGTGGGAACGGACGGTGGCGAGCGCCTTGTCGTTAAACCAGGCGGCCACGGACTCGGGGATCTCCGCGGGGTCGGTGGTGGCGGCGATGGGCGCCAGTGGGAGGGAGAGCACGAGCAGGAGAAGGAGGCGGTGCATTAGCGGCTCTCTAAATCTGGAACCTCGGCCCTTACAGCGCGCGCCAGCTCCTCGGCCCGCTCGCCGTAGGGGTGGAAGGTGAGGGTACGCGGCTCGTCCTCGCCAAGCTCGCCCACCGCCGCGTCAGCCCCGGTGGGGCGCACGATGTCGATCTCGAGGCGCGAGCCGGTGAGGGTTTCCACCTTGCCGCTGCCCCACTCGACCACAGTGAGCGACTCGTCGAGCGAGGCGTCCAGGTCAAGCGCGTCGAGTTCCTCCATGGAGGTGAGCCGGTAGGCGTCCACGTGCACGAGGTCGAAGCGGCCGGGGTGGATCTGAGCGATGACGAACGTGGGCGAGGACACGGCGTCCGTGACCCCGAGCCCGTCCGCGATCCCCTGCGTCATCGTGGTCTTGCCGGCGCCGAGGGGGCCGTTGAGCATGACGAGGTCCCCCGGCTGGGCGTGTGCGCCGAGGGCGCGCCCTACGCGGTGGATGTCATCAACAGTGGGTACGAGAAGCTTCATCAGCCATCCTTTCCTCCCCACATTCTACGCGGCCCCTCCTAGGGGGCGTCCACGCGGGGAACGTGGGATCCGATACGGGTGACGATCTCATAGCCGATGGTGGAGGTCGCCTCCGCCCAGTCGTCGGCGGTGGCGGCGGTGGCGGCGTCGCCGAACAGGACGGCCACGTCGCCCGGGGCCAGCTCCCCCTCCACGACGAACTGGTCCATGCACACCTTGCCGCGGATCGGACAGGTTTGGCCGGCCACGGTGACGGCGGCCGTGTTGGAGGCCATCCGCGGGATTCCGTCCGCATACCCGAGGGGCACGACGCCGAGGTGAGCGTCCCCGCCCGTGACGTACGTGTGACCATAGGACACGCCGGTGCCGGCCGGCACGTCGCGCACGGTCATGACGTCGGCCTCAAGCTGCATGACGGCCCGCAGCCCGAGTTCGGCAGCGGTGGCGACCTCCGGGTTGGGGCTGAGCCCGTAGAGCGCGATGCCGGGGCGGACCATGTCGTAGTGCGCGGCAGGGTGCCACAGCGTGCCGGCGGAAGCCGCCAGGTGCAGGCGCTGCGGGACCACGCCGGCGTCGGCGAGCACCTGCCGGGCCCGCTCGAAGCGCTCGATCTGCCGGGCGGTCTCCTCGCTGTCCGGTTCGTCGGCGCGCGCCAGGTGCGACCACAGCCCGACGACGTCGATCCGGCCTTCGCGCTCGAGGCTCGCAATGCGCTCGGCGCAACTTTCGAGTTCCGCCATGGTGAGCCCGCCGCGGGCCATGCCGGTGTCGACTTTGATGTGGACGCGGGCTCGATCGGCCCCCGCTAGCTTCTCTAGTGCCCACTGCGACCCGACCGAGAGGTCGAGTCCGGCCGCGAGCGCCTCGGCCAGATCGTCAGACGGGCTGTAGATCCACGTGAGGATTCGGGCGTCCGGGAGGTAGCCGCGCAGCTCGAGGGCCTCGGCGAGCTGTGCTACGCCGAACCAGCGCACGCCCTCCTCCCAGGCCCAACGCGCCACGCGCTCCAGGCCGTGGCCGTAGGCGTTGGCCTTGACGATCGCCATGACTTCGGCGTCAGTTGCGGCCCGCACGCGTGCGACGTTGTGGGCGAAGGCGCTGCGGGAGATGAGGGCGCGAGAAGGGAAGCTAGTCATTCATCGATCCGATCGTGGAGGCGAGCTTGCGGGCAATGTCCGTGGCGGTGATGGGGTGGCCAACCTGGCCGCCCGTCGTGCCCGCGGCGCGTGCGGCTGCTCGGGCGTGGACGTGGACGGCGGCGGCCGCATACAGCGTCGTCAGGCCGGGGTCGCGGGCGAGGGCATCGGCGTGAGCGGCGAGGATGGTGCCGGTGAGCCCGGCGAGCACGTCGCCCGAGCCCGCCGTGCCGGCCCAACCCGGCGCGCCGCTCTGCGCATAGAGCGCACCGGGGCCGGCGATGATCGTGGTGGCGAATTTGGCAACTACCGTGGCCCTGGTGCGGGCGGCGGCCTCACGCGCCGCCCGCACCGGGGCGGACTCCACGCGCGTGCGATCCCACTCCTCGCCGGAGATTGCGGACATGAGCTCGGCCAGCTCGCCGGCGTGCGGGGTGAGCACCACGCGGGTGGGAAGCTCCCGATCGTAGGCCAGGGCGATCGCCCCGGCGTCCAGCACCACGGGCAGGCCCTCGGCCAGCGCCTGCTCGAAAACCTCGCCGGCGCCCTCGAGGTCGGTCAGCCCCGACCCGATCACCCACGCCTGCACGCGGCCCTCGCCGGGCACCACCTCCGGGTGGGCTGCCATGACGTCCGGACTGCTCCCGAGGTAGCGCACCATGCCGGGCCCGCCGCCTAGCGCCCCGGCCGCGCTCAGCACGCCGGCTCCCGGGTAGTCGCGCGAGCCGGTGAGCAGCCCGACCACGCCGCGCGTGTACTTGTGATCCTCCCGCCCCGGCACGCGCCACAAGCCGGCCACGTCCGCGTCCGTCAGCTGCCGCGCCGCCGGCTCGCCCAGGTGCGGCCCGAGCCCGAGCTCCACTACCTCCACGGCCCCGCACGCATACCGCGCGGGCGGCAGGAGGTGGGCGGGCTTGAGGCATCCCATGGCCAGCGTGAGGTCGGCGCAAAGGACGGGACCGTGTAGATCGGCGTCGTCAGCGGCAACGCCGGAGGGCACGTCCACCGCAACGACGATTCGCCCGGCCCGCTCCTCGTTCAGCACCCGAATCCAGGAGGCATACGGCTCGCGGATAGGACCGCAGGCGCCGATCCCGAGCAGGCCGTCGATCCAGATGCCCGCACCGCGCGCGATCTCGCGCAGGGCCGCCACGCCATCGATCTCACAGATCTGCACCCCGGCACGCCTGGCGGCAGCTAGGCCCTCCGCGTGGACGTCACCCGCAATAGCGGCGCTCACCGACACCCCGCGCCGGGTGAGGTAGGCGGCAGCAAAGAGCGCGTCCCCGCCGTTGTTGCCCCGGCCCACGAGCGCCAGCGCCCGCTCACCGGGCAGCCGCAACGTAGCCACCTTTGTGGCCAGCGCGTAGGAGGCGCGATCCATGAGGGGCACGCCCGAGGCAAGCAGCGGCTCCTCGGCACGCCGCACCACATCCGCGGCAAACGCTTGGTCCATCATTCCCCCTTGTCTCCCCTACTCTACGCCTGCGCGTCCACTCCAGCCCCGCGGCGTGCGAAAACCAGCACACCTTGGCACACTTAAGGAATGACCGATCTGCACTCCCCATACGTCTCCTTCACCCACGACGAGTGGGCGGAGCTCGCGGACAAGGCGCCACTGCCCCTCACCCAGCACGACCTCGACCGCATCTCCTCCCTCGGCGACCCCATCGACCTCACCGAGGCCGACGCGATCTACCGGCCACTATCCGCCCTCATGCAGACCTACGCCACGTGCACCTCCAACCTGCGCAAAGACACCAGCGCCTTCTTCGAGCGCAAAACCGAACGAACGCCCTGGATCGTGGGGATCGCCGGCTCGGTCGCTGTCGGAAAATCCACCGCCGCGCGTCTCCTGCGCGAACTGCTCTCGCGCTGGCCCTACACGCCCAACGTCGAGCTCGTGCCCACCGACGGCTTCCTCTACCCCAACGCGGTGCTCACCGAGCGCGGGATCATGGGCCGCAAGGGTTTCCCCGAATCCTACGACCGCCGGGCACTCCTCGACTTCCTCCAGCAGGTCAAATCCGGCGAGCCCCACATCGAGGTGCCGGTCTACGATCACATCACCTACGACATCGTCCCCGGCGAAACGATCGTAGTCAGCAGACCCGACATCCTCATCGTCGAAGGCCTCAACGTCCTCCAGCCCGCGCGTACCGACGCGGCCCAGCAGCTCGCCGTCTCCGACTACTTCGACTTCTCCATCTACATCGACGCCGCCGAAGCTGACCTCGAAGAGTGGTACATCTCCCGCTTCCGCTCCCTGCGCACCACAGCGTTCTCTCACAAGGACTCCTACTTCCGCTCGTACGCCAACCTCACCGACGAGGAGGCCACCGCCACGGCTCGCCAGATCTGGGCCTCAATCAACCTGCCCAACCTGCGCGAGAACATCGCCCCCACGCGCTCGCGCGCCACGGTGACCCTCACCAAGGGCCCCGACCACCGCATCGAGCAGATCCAGCTGCGCAAGATCTAGCGACGCCGGGCGGCGGCAAGCATACGACAGCGCCCCGGATCCCTCCGGGGCGCCCGTGTCAATACTCGCGCTTTAGAGTGCGAGACGCTCAGCGACGACGGCCGCGAGATTCTCGGCCACCCGGTCAGTCTGCTCCTGGGTCTGGGCCTCGACCATGACGCGCACCAGCGGCTCCGTGCCCGACGCACGCAGCAGCACACGGCCGGTCTCGCCCAGCTCGGCCTCCGCGGCCGCCACCTCGGCAGCGATTTCGTCGGTGCGGTTCTTGTCCACGTTCGGCACGTTGATGAGGCGCTGGGGCAGCTCGTGCACCCACTCCACGGCGCGGTGTAGCGCCTCCTTGCAGCGGGCCACCTCCGAGGCCACGAGGATCGCAGTCAGCGTGCCATCGCCCGTGGTGGCATGGTTGAGGTTGATGACGTGCCCGGACTGCTCGCCGCCCAGCACGTAGCCGTTGGCCAGCATGTTCTCCAGCACGTAGCGGTCGCCCACGCCCGTGATCGCGTAGTCGATCCCCTTCTCATCGAGCGCCAGGCGCAGGCCCAGGTTCGACATGACCGTGATGACCAGCGTGTTGCCCGCCAGCTCGCCCTTATCCTTCATCGACTGCGCCAGCAGGCCCATGATCTCATCCCCGTTGACCAGCTTGCCGTTCGTGTCCACGGCCATGCAACGGTCGGCGTCGCCGTCGAACGCGAATCCCATGTCGGCGTCGGCGGCCTTGACCATCTGCTGGAGACGGTAGGGGTGGGTCGAGCCGGCATTACGGTTGATGTTACGCCCGTCGGGGCTGGCGTTGATGACGACGACGTCCGCGCCCAGCTCCTGGAACACCTTCGGCGCCACGCGGGAGGCCGCACCGTTCGCGCAATCGAGCACGATGGACAGGCCCGTGAGGTCCGCGCCCACGGACACGAGGTGGTCCATGTAGACCCGGTCGGAGACGGCGGCGGACTCGTCGATCATGCCCACGTCGGCGCCCACCGGGCGCTCCCAGTCGGAGGACATGGTGGCCTCAATGCGGTCCTCGATCGCGTCGTCCAGCTTAAAGCCGTTCGCGTTGATGAACTTTATCCCGTTGTCCGGCATCGCGTTGTGCGAGGCGGAAATCATGACGCCCAGGTCGTAGCCGCGCGCCGACGTGAGGTAGGCGATGCCCGGGGTGGGGATCTCACGCACGTGCTCCACGTCCACGCCCGCCGACGCCAGGCCCGCGCCCACCGCATGCGAGAGCATCGCGGAGGACTGGCGCGTGTCGCGCCCGACGATCGCCTTGGGGCGGCCCTCGGCTTCCTCGGCCAGCACGCGCGCGGCGGCCTGCCCAAGCTGGAGCGCAAATTCGGGCGTGATTTCGCGATTCGCGAGGCCACGCACACCGTCGGTACCAAACAAACGAGCCACGTTTACTCCTTTACCAAACACGTATGTCCCACCAATTATCGCACGCGGCCCGCCCGGGCCGGAGAACCCGGCGGCCCACTTTCGTGAGATAGCCTTCTTGTCCGACGAATGCAAAGGCCCCGCCCGGGCCGGCATGCGGCATGGGCGGGGCCAATGAAAAAGGTGCGATTAACGCTTCGAGAACTGCGAGGCCTTGCGCGCCTTCTTGAGGCCGGCCTTCTTGCGCTCGACAGCGCGGGCGTCGCGGGTGAGGAAGCCAGCCTTCTTCAGGGCCGGGCGGTTCGCCTCACGGTCGATCTCGTTCAGCGCGCGCGAGATGCCAAGGCGGAGCGCGCCAGCCTGGCCGGACGTGCCGCCGCCACGGATGCGGGCGACCACGTCGAAGCGACCCTTGAGGTCAAGCAGGGTGAACGGATCATTGACGAGCTGCTGGTGCAGCTTGTTCGGGAAGTAGTCCTCCAGCGAGCGACCGTTGATGGTCCACTGGCCGGTGCCAGGAACGAGGCGGACGCGAGCAACTGCTTCCTTGCGGCGGCCGAGACCAGCGCCCGGGGCGGTCAGGGAGGTACCCTGGCCGGTCTGCTCCTCGGCGGTCTCGGTAGTGTACGAGCTCAGCTCCTCGAGCTCTTCAGTTTCGGTGGTCTGTGCCACGGTTCTCCTTAAGTAAAGTGGTTACTTGGCAGCCTTGAGCTCGTAGACCTCGGGCTTCTGAGCGGAATGCGGGTGCTCAGCGCCACGGTAGATCTTGAGCTTGCTCAGCTGCTGACGTCCGAGGGTGCCCTTGGGGAGCATGCCGGCGACAGCCTTGTAGACGGCGCGCTCGGGATTCTCCTCTAGAAGCTCTGCGTACGAGGTAGCCTTCAGCCCGCCCGGGAAACCGGAGTGGCGGTAGGCCATCTTCTGCGTATGCTTCATACCGGTCAGAGCGACCTTGTCAGCATTGATAACAATGACGAAGTCACCCGTGTCAACGTGCGGAGCAAAGGTCGGCTTATGCTTCCCACGGAGCAGGGGGGCAACCTGGGCTGCCAGTCGGCCAAGGACAACATCGGTGGCGTCAATGACGTACCACTTCTTCTCGATGTCACCGGGCTTCGGTGTAAAAGTGCGCACTTGCGTAGCCTTTTCTATTCATGTTTGGCTAGCGGATGGCTTTGCCGCTATGTGCCAAATGGTCGGATTCGCCGCCGTGCCAAGACGAGTGGGAAAAGCATCAGGGCACAACGGTTTTTTATTTTAATCAGCGCGGCTTAGCGGCGTCAAAGGTGCCGCGGGCGGTGTGGCCAGTTCCACCACCTACGCACCGCCCGCCGGCGGGGTGTGCATGTTGCCCTGCTCGGAGGCCGTGAGTGCGATCTGCCGCAGGACCTTGCACGTGTGGTCAATGGTATCGGATTGGCGTGACAGGGCTGCGGACACACACAAGACGAGCCGGCGGGTGCCGAGCCCAGTGAGCATCCGCACCTGGACCCCACCCGGGAGCACCCCCAGCCCGAGTTTGGGGAGCACGGCGATGCCGAGGCCCGCGGCGACCATGTGGAGGGCGACGTCGTAGTCCTCATACACATACTTCCCCGACGGCGTGAACCCCCACTGGTGGGCCAGGCGCGTGGTGGCGATCCCGGCGGCTGTGTCCGGGTCGACTCCGAGCCAAGTCTCGCTGGCGAACTCGCGCGGATCAGCCGGCTCAGCATAGGAGGAGGGGTAGACCATGTACCACGGCTCTTGCAGGAGCGGTAGCACGTTGACCCCACGGGGGCCACGCGGGATCTCCGAGTCATATTCGAGCACGGCGATGTCGGCCCGCCCACGACGCACGGCGGCCAGCGCGGCGTCGGTGGTGGATTCGCGCAGATGGAGGTCGATGCCGGGGGCCATCTCGGCGAAGAGGTCCAGGTTGGGCAGGACGAGACCACGGATGACGGTCTGGAAGGAGGCGAGGCGGACGATTCCGGTGGGCACCCCCTCGGCTTCGAGCAGCTCGCGCACAGTGCGATCGAGTTCACTTTCGATGCGTTCGGCACCCGCGACGACGATCTTGCCCGCCTCCGTCAGCACCGCGCCGGAGTGCGTGCGCACGAGCAGCTCGACCCCGCATTCCCGCTCCAGCTTGCGGATTTGCTGGCTTACCGCCGAGGGCGAGACACGCAGGGCGTCGGCCGCCGCTTGGATGCCACCTTCCCTCGAGACGGCCAAGAGAACGTCAAGACGTTGCACCGAAATAGCCATGAAGTAAAACTTAACCCCAACTCCAGCTAATTTCAATTGTCATTAACCTTCTGGGCCGTCACTATAGAGCTGTGAACGAAACAATGCAGACCATCGCACAGTGTCTTGGATGGATCGGCGCCGCGCTCTACCTCGGCGGGTACTACCTCGTCTCCACCGGCAAGCTCGCGGCCGATTCACTGCGCTACCAGCTCATGTGCATCAGCTCGGGGCTATTCATGGTCATCCTCGCCTCCGCCACCGGCGCCTGGCCCTCGGTGTTTTCCAACGCCATGTTCGTTCTCATCGGCTTTTACGTGGTGCTCACCGTCAAGCGCGCCTACCTGCGCCAGCTCATCGCCACCAAGGCCCGCCGCCCGCGCCGCGAGCCCCTCTACGAGCTGCCCTCCGACGACGCCCACATCACCTTCTCCTACATTGACGAGGTGGTGACCGCCCACGCCCTGGGCAAATAGGGATCAAGTGTGCGATACGGACGATCGCAACGAAAAAGCGGCGAGGAACACTCGCCGCTTTTGTTTGTTCGCTTTCCCTTAGGCCTCGACGATATCGAGCACCTCGTAGGGATCACGCAGCGCCGGATCGTACATGGCGCGCTCGTAGCCCTCGTTGTAGAACAGGGGGCTGCCGATGATGATGTCCGCAGTCGCGCGGTTCATCGCCACCGGGATGTTGTACTGGGTGGCCAGGCGCAGGAGCGCCTTGACGTCCGGATCGTGAGGCTGGGCAGCCTCCGGGTCCCAGAAGAAGAACATCGCGTCCAGACGATCTTCGACAATGCGGGCGCCGATCTGGGCGTCGCCACCCTTGGGGCCCGACTTGAGGATTTCGACGTCGAGGCCGGTTTCGTTGCGAATCAGAGTCGCGGTGGTTCCCGTACCACACAGGATGTGCTCCTTCAGCACGGGGAAGTTGTACTGAGCCCACTCGAGGAGCTCCTGCTTCTTGCGGTCATGTGCGACCAGTGCAATTCTCATCTGACACCTCCTAGGATGCCACTCATGCGGCACGTTGCCGCGCTTTCCCACCAGGGATACCCCGGGCAGGACAAAGCCCCTTGGCCATTCGACCAAGGGGCTTCCTTGCACCTTCCACGCTAGCAGGACCACCAGCCTAGGTGAAGCTGGAAAACTGTGAAGCTAACCTCCACCCACACCCAAGACGGGCCCGATCGACCGCTTCCTCAACTTCATCGAGTGGTCGGGCAACCGGTTGCCCGCCACGATCATCATCACCGCCAGCGCGTCGCACACCCATAGCCGCCGGCCGGCAGGACTAGCCACCCACTACCGCCCCTCCCTCGCGCGGGGCGCTATCCTCGGTAGCGCCGCGTGAGGGTGGCCTGCTGCCCGTAGAGCTCGGGTGCGGGGTAGCCGATTTCCTCGAGCGTGAGGGGATGAGGAGCGGCGACTACCACCTCCCCGTTACGCACCGCCTCCTTCAGGCGCGCGGCCGGCCAGCCCTCGTCGCGGGCCCCACGGCCGACCTCGATGAGGGTTCCCATGAGCGTGCGCACCTGCGAGTGGCAAAACGCGTCAGCCTTGGCATACCCCACGACCATCCCGCCCGTGCGCTCGAAGCCGAGCTCGAGCAGCGTGCGCACGGTCGACGCCCCCTCGCGCGGCTTGCAGAAGGACAGGAAGTCGTGCTCACCGAGCAGGCCCTGCGCCGCCCGGTTCATCGCGTCGACGTCGAGCGGATAGTCGAGCCAGAGCACGTCGCGCCGGCGCGGATCCCAGGCGCCCACCCCGTCGGCGATCCGGTAGGAGTATCGCCGCCACAGCGCGGAAAAACGAGCGTCGAAGTCCTGCGGGACCGCCCGGGCGTCGCCCACGATGACATCCGTGTAGCCCGGCGCCCCGCCCGCCCCGCGCGCCGTGATCGCGTTGACCTTCGCCACCAGCGCCTCGCCCGGGGTGCGACTGGAGCGCCCGGGCAGTGCCTCCCAGGCCGCGGGGGCGACGTCGAGGTGCGCGCATTGTCCGGCGGCGTGGACCCCGGCGTCGGTGCGGCCCGCCACCGTGAGCGCCACATCCTGGCGCAGGATCATCGCGAGCGCCGACTCGAGTTCGCCCTGGACCGTGCGCAGGCCGGGCTGGGCGGCCCAGCCGTGGAAGCCGGTGCCGTCGTAGGACAGATCGATGCGAATCCTCATGCCCCCAGACTACGGGGCCGGGCGGGCCTGTAGAAACTATCGAATGTCTAGACTTTTGCGCTACCGTCTAAGCATGGACGCATCCCAGATTTACACGCTCGCCGTCGACTGCGGCGGTGGCGGCATCAAGTCCTGCGTCCTGGACGCGGGCGGGTTCCAGCGCAGCGACGTGGTGCGCACCCCGGTCCCCTACCCCTTCTCCCCCGAGGACCTGCTTCAGGTCATCGAGGCCCAGCTTTCCGAGCTCGGCGCGCCGCACATCGACCGCATGACGCTTGGCATGCCCGGCATGATCCGCCACGGCGTGGTGGCCTACACCCCGCACTACATCCGCCGCGCCGGCCCCCACACGCGCATCCTGCCCAACCTCGAGCACGCCTGGAACGGGCAGGACATGCAAACCGCGCTCGAGGCGCGCTTCGGCGTGCCCGCGCTCGTACTCAATGACGCCGAGGTTGCCGCCGCGGGGATCGTGTCCGGCAAGGGGCTCGAACTCGTGCTGACCCTCGGCACCGGTCTCGGCTCGGCCTTCCTCGACAACGGCCGCCTCGCACCCCATCTCGAAATCTCACACGCCACCGTGCGCTGGGGACTCACCTTCGACGACATCCTCGGCGAACACGAGCGCGTCCGCCTCGGCGATTCGGCCTGGTCGCGCCGCGTGGCCAAGGCCGTGGAGACCCTGTGGCCCGTCTTCCGCTGGGACTCGTTGTATATCGGCGGGGGCAACGCCGCGCGCGTGACCGACTCCGTGCGCGCCCGCATGCCGCAGGCGAACTGGGTGCCCAACATGGCCGGGATGGCCGGGGGCGTGCGCGCCTGGTCGATGGTCGGCAGGTAGCCAGGCGCCATCGCGAGACCGCGTACCCGCGAAAGCCGCGCGACGGCGTCGTGAACCCTCCGAAGCGCAAGTACTGTGGGCGACCACACCATGGAACAGTTGCATACTTATTCGCTCCAACGCATATACTTGTGAGTGCGCCACGCAGGCGCACCCACGTTCTACGGAGGAATCATGAAGCGCACGATCTCGGCCATCGCAGCCGCCACCCTTGCACTCACGCTCGCGGCCTGCTCCAACGACGACGTCAACGCAAGCGACGCCACGAGCGAGGGTATGCTCGCCGCCGACCTGTCCGGCATCACCAAGGACGACAAGATCGCCGCCATGGTCCCCGAGGCGATCGCCGCCGACGGCAAGCTGGTGGTCGGCACCAACATCTTCTTTGCCCCCGCCGAGTTCTACGCCCCCGACGGCGTCACCCCGCTCGGCTACGACATCGACATGGGCAACGCGATCGGCAAGGTCTTTGGACTCGACGTCGAATTCCAGCAAGCCGAATTCGCCGCGATCATCCCCGGCATCGGCACCCGCTACGAGATCGGCATCGCGAACTTCACCATCAACGCCGACCGCCAAGACGTGGTCGACATGATCAAATACCTCCAGGCCGGCTCGTCCTGGGCCGTGCCCGCCGGCAACCCCAACGGCTTTGACCAGACCCAGCCGTGCGGCAAAGTGGTGGGCGTCCAGACCGGCACCTACCAGGAAGAAGTCCTCGCCGACATGAACGAGGGCCAGTGCAAGGACGACCCGATCCAGATCCAGTCCTTGTCCGAACAGTCCGCCGTCACCCTGCGCGTGGCCTCGGGCCAGGTGGACGCCATGTACACCGACTCCCCCGTGGCCGACTACGCCATTTCCCTCAACGAGGGCAAGATCGAGCGCATCGGCGAGGTCGAGGACTCCGCCTCGTACGGCATCGTCACCCCCAAGGACAGCGCCGAGCTCACCGCCGCCATCCAGGCCGCACTCCAAAAGCTCATGGACGACGGCCAGCTCAAGGCCATCTTCGACACCTGGGGCATCTCCGAGGGCGTAGCCGACCAGGCCGTGCTCAACCCCGCCTCCTAATCGCGCAACCCCGGGTCGGCGGCTTGGTTGCCGTCCGGGGCCTTTGCCACCCCTCCCGTGGTCCTCAGAAAGCACACCATGCACGACAACATCGAAATCATCGACGCCGTCCCCGTCCGGCACTGGGGGCGCATCGTCTCCGCCGTCGTCGTGGGCATCTTCGCCCTCATGATCATCAACGTGCTCATCACCAACCCCAACTGGCACTGGGACGTGGTGTGGGCCAACCTCTTCCGCCCCGAAGTCATCAGGGCGGTGGGCTGGACCCTCGCACTCACCGTGGGGGCCATGGTGCTTGGCATCATCCTTGCCGTCACCATGGCCGTCATGCGCCGCTCCCAAAACCCCGTGCTGCGCTGGGTGGCGATGGCCTACATCTGGTTCTTCCGCGGCACCCCGATCTACACCCAGCTCATCTTCTGGGGTCTCATCGGCACCCTGTTCACCACGATTACCGTGGGCATCCCATGGACGGACATCAACTTCTTCACCCTCAACCCCAACCGGCTAGTCCCCGGCGACCTCCAGCGCACGATGTTCATTTACGCCGTGCTCGGGCTCGGCCTCAACGAGGGCGCCTACCTGTCCGAGATCGTCCGCTCCGGCCTCAACTCTGTCGACGCCGGCCAGGAGGAGGCCGCCAAAGCGCTCGGCATGTCGCGCGGCCAGGTGCTGCGCCGGATCGTGTTCCCGCAGGCCATGCGCGTCATCATCCCGCCCACCGGCAACGAGACGATCTCCATGCTCAAGACCACCTCGCTCGTCTCCGCCGTCCCCTTCACCCTCGACCTTACCTACGTCACCAACGCCCTCGGCTTCGCCTCCCTGCGCCAAATCCCGTGGCTGCTCATCGCCGTCATCTGGTATCTCGCCATCACCTCTATCCTCATGGTCGGCCAGCACTACATCGAGGCCTACTACGGGCGCGGGGTCAAGGACGGCGACGTCGACCGGCTCTCCCGGCGCGCAAAGGCCAAGCAACGCCGCTCGCGCCAGGCCGCGATCAACGCCGCCGGCACCACGGTTGACAACCCGATGATCGAATACACACCCTAAGGCGCGCCGCCCTGCTAACTGAGACTTTGGGAAAAGAGAACGCTATGAACATGGTTGAGGTCCACGACGTCCACAAGTTCTTCGACAACCTCCACGTCCTGCGCGGGGTCAGCTTCGACGTGCCGCGTGGGTCGGTCACCACCATCCTCGGCCCCTCCGGCTCCGGCAAGTCCACCATCTTGCGGTGCATCAACGTACTGGAGACGATTCAGGCCGGGTCGATCATCGTCGACGGGCAGCTCATGGGCTACCGGAAGGTGGACGGCAAACTCCACGAGCTCACCGAAAAGCAGGTGGCCGTCCAGCGCACGCAAATTGGGATGGTCTTCCAGCGCTTCAACCTCTTCCCGCACATGACCGCGCTCGAGAACGTCATGGAGGCCCCGATCCAGGTCAAAGGCGTGGAGAAAGCGGCCGCGAAGAAGCGCGCCGAGGAGCTGCTCGCCCAGGTCGGGCTCGCCGACCGCGCCAGCCACTACCCCGCCGAGCTCTCCGGCGGCCAGCAGCAGCGCGTCGCCATCGCCCGGGCGCTCGCCATGCAACCGGAGCTCATGCTCTTCGACGAGCCCACCTCCGCGCTCGACCCCGAGCTTGTGGGCGAGGTGCTCGCCGTCATGAAAAACCTCGCCGCCCAGGGCATGACCATGGTGGTGGTCACCCACGAGATCGGCTTCGCCCGCGAAGTCTCCGACCAGGTGATCCTTATGGACGAGGGCCAGATCGTCGAATCCGGCACCCCCGCCGACGTCTTCGACCACCCCTCCCACCCTCGCACCAAGGAATTCCTGGCGAAGGTGCTCTAGCGCGCACTGTGCCGCCCCGCCTTCCTACGCGAGTACGTGGCGATCCTGGTCAAGTTCAAGTGGGTACTCATCGGGATGACCGGCGCATTCGGACTGTTCCTGTTCATCACACTCTAAGTCTCCCTTGACCCTCACGCCGCGTCAGGAACCATGATCGAGATATGAGAACAGTTGGTGACGTAGCCCAGCTCCTGGGAATCTCGGTACGAACGCTCCACTATTGGGAGGAGCGCGGGCTCGTGGTTCCCGAGCGCACCTGGTCCGACTACCGCCTCTACTCCGACACCGACATCGCCCGTCTCCAGCAGGTCATGGCCTACCGAACCACTGGCATGAGCCTTGACGCGATCCGAGATCTGCTCGCCGGGCCGGGTACCGGCGTCGACCACCTACGCCGCCAGCGCCAGCTTCTCATGGAAAAACAGGGCGAACTGACACGCATGATCGACGCCCTCGACTACCTTCTGGAGGATGCCATGAACAATCACGAACTTAGCGTCGACGAGGTCGCCGCAATCCTGGGCGAGGCCAACTTCCCCGCCTACCAGGCCGAAGCCGAGGAGGCCTACGGCGAAACATCTGACTGGGAGATCTCAGCCAAGCGCCAAGCCCGCATGACCAAGGCCGACTGGGAGAGGGTGGCCAGGTGCCAGCACGACGTCGAAACCCGGCTCGCCCAGGCCATGCAGGCCGGCGTCGTCCCCGGCTCTGAGGAGGCAAACGCCCTTGCCGAGGAGCATCGGGCACTTCTATCCGAGGGCTTCTTCCCCGTCACACACGCCAAACACGTCATCCTTGGGCGTGGCTATGTCGCTGACCGGCGCTTCCGCGCCCACTACGACGACGTCGCCCCCGGGCTCACCCACTGGCTCCACCAGGTGATCGACGCCAACGCGGCAGCCCACGGTGTCGACCTCGAGCGGGTCGAGTGGGTCTGAATTCAAGCGACGTCAGGCTCGACCCACTAAAAACTTTTGGACGATTCCGAGGAGATCTTCGTATATGAGGAGATCACCCCGGAATCGTCCAGTACATTTAAATCGGTCCGAACCGCACCCGTGATACAACGATGCCCGGCTTATGCCGGGCATCGTTCATGCGAGCTTCTTACTCGGTGTCCTCCGCCGGAGCGTCCTCAGCCTCAGCCGGGGCCTCCTCGGCCTCGACTGCGGCCTCCTCAACCTCGGCCTCCTCAGCCTCAGCGGCCTTCTGGGCAGCCTTCTCGGCCTCCTTGACAACGGCCTGCTTGGGCGAGACCGGCTCGAGAACGAGCTCGATCAGGGCCATCGGAGCGTTGTCACCCTTGCGGTTCGGCAGCTTGGTGGTACGGGTGTAGCCACCGTTGCGCTCGGCGAACTTCGGGGCGAGCTCCTCGAACAGGACGTAGGCAACCTCGCGGTCGCCGAGGACCTTGAGGGCGAGGCGACGGTTGTAGGTGTCGCCCTTCTTCGCCTTCGTGATGAGCTTCTCGATGTGCGGACGCACGCGCTTGGCACGGGCCTCCGTGGTCACAACCTGCTCATTCATGATGAGCGACTTGCACAGGTTGGCAATAATCTTGCGCTCGTGGGACGGGCTGCCCCCGAGGCGCGGACCCTTTGCGGGCTTGGGCATATTTACTCCTCAATAACTGTGCGGGCAAGCTCTGCGAGCTCTTCCGCGCCTTCGCCTGCGGCGTCCTAGTCCCAGGCGAAGGTAATTCCTAAATTACGCGTCGTCGCTGAACTGCATGCCGTAGTCGTCACCGAAACCGGACATGAAGCCCGTGGGCGAATCCTTCAGACGAAGATCGAGCTTGGCCAGCTCATCCTTGACATCCTCAATCGACTTGGCGCCGAAGTTACGGATATCGAGGAGGTCAGCCTCCGAGCGCATGACGAGCTCACCGATCGTGTGTATGCCCTCGCGCTGCAGGCAATTCTGCGAGCGGGCGGGCAGGTTCAGGATCGTGATCGGGCGCTGCAGATCCGAGGACTGCTGCTCGACAACAGGGGCTTCCTTGAGCTCCAGGCCCTCCACCTCTTCATTGAGCTCCGTACACAGCGTAAAGAGCTCGACGAGGGTCTTGCCGGCGGACGCGAACGCGTCACGCGGCTGGGTGGACGGCTTGGTCTCCACGTCGACAATGAGCTTGTCGAAGTCGGTACGCTGGCCCACACGCGTGGCCTCGACCTTGTAGGAAACCTTCACCACCGGCGAGTAGATCGAATCGATCGGAATACGACCGATCTCGTAATCCGGCGAGTTGTTCTGCGCAGCGGACACGTAACCGCGGCCGCGCTCGACAGTCAGGTCAACCTCGATCTTGCCCTTCTCATTGAGGGTGGCGATCACGAGGTCCGGGTTGTGGATCTCCACGCCCGACGGGGGCGTGATGTCCGAAGCCAGGACCTGACCCGGGCCCTGCTTGCGCAGGTACATGAGAACCGGCTCATCGTGCTCGGAGGTCACAACGAGCTCCTTGAGGTTCAAGATGATCTCGGCGACATCTTCCTTGCAGCCGGGAACAGTCGAGAACTCGTGCAGGACGCCGTCGATGTGAACCGAGGTGATGGCTGCGCCGGGGATCGAGGACAGCAGCGTACGACGCAGGGAGTTACCCAGCGTGTAGCCGAAGCCGGGCTCGAGCGGGTCGAGCGTGAAACGCGAACGTGTATCGGAAAGCTTCTCTTCCATCAGCGTGGGTCGCTGTTCAATGATCACTGGTGATGTCCTTTCAACGGGTGCCCGCTATATGACACCCTGATTCTCTGATGTGGGTTCATCCCCTGCAGGGCGTGGCCCTGCGGCTTGAGGCCCCAAAGGGCCTGCGATCACACACGACGGCGCTTGGGCGGGCGACAGCCGTTATGCGCCTGCGGGGTCACGTCGGAAATCGAGGTGACCTCCAGGCCGGACGCGGTCAGCGAACGAATCGCGGTCTCGCGGCCGGAGCCCGGGCCCTTGACGAAGACGTCGACCTTCTTCAGGCCCATGTCCATCGCACGACGCGCGGCATTCTCAGCGGCGAGCTGAGCGGCGTACGGCGTGGACTTACGCGAACCCTTGAAGCCGACCATGCCCGCCGACGCCGTAGCGAGGACCTCGCCTTTGGCATCGGTGATCGAGACGATCGTGTTATTGAAGGTGGACTTGATGTGCGCCTGTCCGTTGAGGACGTTCTTACGCGCAGCCTTACGCGGGCGGCGCTGAGTCTTAGGTGGCATGTTTAAACTCCTCTACCCTACTTCTTCTTGCCTGCGACAGTCCGCTTCGGACCCTTGCGGGTACGCGCGTTCGTCTTCGTACGCTGACCGTGCACGGGCAGGCCACGACGGTGGCGGATACCCTGGTAGCAACCAATCTCGACCTTGCGGCGAATGTCGGCCTGGATCTCGCGGCGAAGATCGCCCTCGACCTTGTAGTGCTCGTCGATGTGGTTCTTGAGTTTAACCAGATCCTCCTCGGTCAGATCCTTCACGCGGATGTCCGGATTCACACCGGTGGCCGCGAGGGTCTCCTGAGAACGGGTCCGGCCGATGCCGAAAATGTACGTAAGCGCAATCTCGACGCGCTTTTCGCGCGGGAGATCAACGCCGGAAAGACGTGCCATGTTGTGGCTCCCTATTGTCTTCTTCCGAAGGTGTGGAGCATTACTGTCCCTGATCGGGCCTCAGCCTTCGGACTGAGGGTTGTGCTTTCGCACTAGTAATGCAATTGCTGCGGGTTACCCCGCGATCTGTGACTTAGCCTTGGCGCTGCTTGTGGCGCGGGTTATCGCAGATAACCATGACGCGACCGTGGCGACGAATCACCTTGCAGTTGTCGCAGATCTTCTTAACACTAGGCTTGACCTTCATTCGGGTGCTTCCTGTTGCCAAAGTGGCGGTAGAGTGCGGTTTACTTGTAGCGATAAACGATCCGGCCGCGGCTGAGATCGTAGGGCGTGAGCTCTACAACCACCCGGTCTTCCGGAAGGATCCTGATGTAGTGCTGACGCATCTTGCCAGAGATGTGTGCGAGCACCATATGCCCGTTTTCCAACTCGACACGAAACATCGCGTTAGGCAAGGCCTCAGTGACCGTGCCCTCTACCTCGATGACGCCTTCTTTTTTCGCCATGTTCCCCGCTTAACTGAAATTGCTATCGCCGGACGGATCCGACGGGTACCGACGTGGCACCAACGTTCAATACTACGGGATCGGCCCAACCGTTCGAAAGGGCGTTCGCGGTGTATCTCGTCACGCCTCGAGCGGGACGGGAACAATGCCGTACGGCGCGAGCCCTTCGACTCCCCCGTCCGGCGCGGTCAGCACCCAGATGCCACCCTTGTGCTTGGCCACCATGTGCTCCCAGTGGCAGGCGTCCGAGCCGTCCTTCGTGCGCACCGTCCACTCGTCGTCGTCGACGCTCGTGGCCTGGTTGCCCGCCGCCAGCATCGGCTCGATGCACAGCACCATTCCGCGCTTGAGCTTCGGGCTACGCCCCGACGTGCGATAATTGAGGACCTCCGGGTCCTGATGCATCGACGTGCCAATCCCGTGGCCGACGTAGTCGAGCAGGATGTCGGGCTGGTCGGCGTCGTCGAGGCCGGTGACGTAGTCGTCGATCGCGTTGCCGATGTCCGCCACACGCTTCCCGGTGGCCATCGCCGCAATCCCTACCCACATCGATTCACGTGTGATGTCATTCAGCCGCTCGCGCGCCTCCCGCACCTGCGGGTCTCCCCCGGGCAGGACCACCGAAATCGCGGCATCCCCGTGCCACCCATCGACGACGGCGCCGCAGTCCATCGACACCAGGTCCCCCGGCTGCAACTCGAGCGGGCCGGGGATACCGTGGACGACGACGTCGTTGACCGACGTGCAAATCTGGCCCGGGTAGTCGTAGTACCCGTAAAAATTGGAGACCGCGCCGTGGGCTTGCAGGACGTCGAGGGCAATCGCGTCGAGGTCCGCCGTGGTCATGCCCGCACGAATCTGATCGCGCAACGCCGTGTGAATCGCCGCCACCACAAGGCCAGCCTTGCGCATGGCGACGATCTGGGCGTCAGACTTGTACTCGATCACTTTGAGCCCAGGAAAGCCCGGCAGCCGGCAATCAGGCGGTCGCGCACTTCTTCGATCGTGCCGCGGCCGTCGATCGGCACGAGGATCCCGCGCTTGCGGTAGACGTCCAAAAGCGGCTGGGTCTTCTCGTGGTAGACCTCAATACGGTGGCGGATGACCTCTTCCGTGTCATCCTCGCGCCCCTCAACCTCGGCTCGCTTGAGAAGACGATCCACGATCGCCTCCTCCGGGAAGTCGAGCTCAATCACGGCGTCGAGCGGAGCATCCCGCTCCTCGAGCATCTTGTCCAACGCCTCGACCTGCGCGAGCGTTCGCGGATACCCATCAAGGAGGAAGCCATTCTCCGCGCCCGTTTCATCCAGGCGAGAGGCCACAAGGCGATCCGTCAGCTCGTCAGGCACGAGGTTGCCCTCATTGATGTAGGAGGCGATCAGATCGCCGAGCTCGGAACCGGACGTAATGACGTCGCGAAACGCCTGGCCGGTAGAAAGCCACGGAATGCCCAGGCGTTCAGAGACGCCGGCTGCCTGCGTGCCCTTGCCAGCCCCGGGAGGGCCAACAATGACGAGACGGTAATTCATCGGAGGAATCCTTCATAGTGACGCTGTTGGAGCTGAGCGTCGATGTCCTTCACGGTCTGGAGGCCGACGCCCACGAGAATAATAATCGACGTTCCACCGAAGGATAGGGAATTAATACCCATGGAGTTGAAGACGATCTGCGGAATGAGCGCGATAATCGCGAGGTACATCGCACCCACCCAGTTGATGCGGTTAATGACGTAGCGCAGGTAGTCGGCGGTCGGCTGCCCGGCGCGTATGCCCGGCACGAAGCCGCCGTAACGCTTCATGTTGTCCGCGATCTCCTCCGGGTTAAACGTGATGGAGGTGTAGAAGAACGCGAAGAAGATGATGAGGAGCGCATACATGACCAGGTACCAGCCCGAGCCGTGCGAGAAGTTCTCCGCCACCCAGCGTGTCCAGCCGGAGTTCTGATCACCGAACTGGGCGATCATTTGCGGCAGGCCAAGGATGGAGGACGCGAAGATAACGGGGATCACGTTCGCCATGTTGATCTTCAGCGGAATGTAGGTGGAGGTGCCGCCGTAAGTACGACGACCGACCACGCGCTTGGCGTACTGGACCGGGATGCGACGCTGGGACTGCTCCACGAACACGACCACGAGCGTGATCGCCAGGAACATCGCGAGCACGATGAGGAGGCGGGAGACGCCGCCGTCGGAACGGTAGACGTTCGTGAGCATCGTGGGGAACGACGCCGCGATACCCGTGAAGATGAGCAGCGACATGCCGTTGCCAACTCCGCGCTCGGTGATCAGCTCGCCCAGCCACATGATGAGGCCCGTACCGGCGGTCACCGCGAGGATGGTCAGCAGGTATTTGCCCGGGTTCGCGTTCGGGATCGGGTCAACCGTGCACAGCTGGAAGATCGAAGAATTAGCCACCGACACGATCACCGAGGCCTGGAGGACAGCCAAAAAGATCGTGAGGTAACGGGTGTACTCGGTCAGCTTCGCCTGACCGGTCTGCCCTTCCTTGTGTAGCTCCTCGAAGCGCGGGATGACCACTCGCATGAGCTGGACGATAATCGACGCCGTAATGTAGGGCATGATGCCCAGGGCGAAGATCGACAGCTGCAGGAAGCCACCGCCCGAGAACATATTCAACATCGTCAACAGATCAGCGCTACCCTGCTCGTCCAGACACTGCTTGACGTTGGCGTACGACACAAACGGTGCAGGCATGTAGGTACCGAGGCGATAGATCGCCATGATAAACATCGTAAAAAGAAGCTTGCGCCTCAGATCCGGTGTACGGAATGCCGATACCAGTGCTTTGAACAAAACAATCCTCCAAATGCCAGCCCGTGGGCCGTCGCGTGGTGCCCGATCAATCGAGCTCGTGAGATCTGCGCATGCAGATCTTGCCGGTGTCTAGGCAGACACCGTTTCACTATACCTACTCCCACCCTGATACAAATAACCAAAATGGGCGGATGTGCGACAAATCGCGGTGAAACGCAATTGGCCCCCACAGGTTGTGGGGGCCAATTGACTAAGTGTTAGGCATCTCGCTTCGCCAGCGTTCCGCCAGCGGCCTCGATCTTGGCCTGGGCCGACGCCGACCAGGCGTCGACCACGGCGTTGATCTTGACCGTGATCTCACCGGTGCCAAGAATCTTGACCGGGCGGTTCTTGCGAACCGCGCCCTTGGCCACGAGCTGCTCGACGGTGACGTCGCCACCCTCGGGGAACAACTCGTTCAGGGCGTCAAGGTTGACAACCTGGTAGTAGACCTTGGCCGGGTTCTTGAAGCCGCGCAGCTTCGGCAAACGCATGTGGAGCGGCATCTGGCCACCCTCAAAGCCCGGACGAACCGTGTTGCGGGCGTGCGTACCCTTGGTGCCACGGCCCGCGGTCTTACCGCGCTTGCCGCCCTCACCGCGACCAGCGCGGATCTTGGCTTTGTTCGAGCCCGGGGCCGGACGCAGGTCGTGAATCTTCAGCGGCTCCGACTTGGTCGTCGAATCAGTCATTACTCGACCTCCTCCACATCGACCAGGTGTGTCACCTTACGGATCTGGCCGCGGATCGCGGCGTTGTCCTGGTGGGTCACGCTCTGGTGAATCTTGTGCAGGCCAAGGGAGGCGATGGTCGCCTTCTGGGACTGCGTGGCCCCAACGAGGCCCTTCTTCTGCGTAATCTTCAGCATCATGCACCAACTCCCGCGGCGGCAGCCTCGTTCTCTTCGCGCTTAGCTTCGAGCTCGGCGTCCTCGCGCTCCTTGGCCTCGTGCTCGGCACGGACCCGGAGCATCGCAGCCGGGGCAACCTGGTCAACAGGCAGGCCACGGCGAGCCGCAACCGCCTCGGGCTGCTCAAGCTGCTTGAGCGCCGCGACGGTGGCGTGCACGATGTTGATCGCGTTGGACGAGCCAAGCGACTTCGACAGGATGTCATGGATGCCAGCGGCCTCCATGACGGCGCGAACCGGGCCACCCGCGATAACGCCGGTACCGGCGGACGCCGGACGCAGGAGGACGACGCCGGCGGCGTCCTCGCCCTGCACCAGGTGCGGGATGGTGGTGCCGATGCGCGGAACCTTGAAGAAGTTCTTCTTCGCCTTCTCGGTGCCCTTCGCAATAGCGGCCGGCACTTCCTTGGCCTTGCCGTAGCCGACGCCAACGGTGCCGTTGCCATCGCCCACCACGACGAGCGCGGTGAAGGCCATGCGACGGCCGCCCTTGACGGTCTTGGCAACACGGTTAATGGTCACGACGCGCTCGATGTAGGCATTCCTGTCATCTGCGCGACGATCGGTACGACGCTCGTTGCGACGCTCGCGGTTGCCGCGCTCCTCGCGGTCACCCTCGGAGCGGCGTCCACGCTGCTCTGCAGCCATGTCTATATCCTCTCGTTTCAGATCACAGGTTCAGGCCGGCTTCGCGGGCGCCATCGGCAACCGCGGCCACGCGACCGTGATACTTGTTTCCACCGCGGTCGAGAACGACGGCGGAAACGCCGGCCTCGATCGCGCGCTTACCAATGCGCTCACCCACGATGCGGGCGGCGCCCACCTTGCCCTCGGTGTCCGACGGGAAGTCGGCCTCGAGCGTGGAGGCGTAGGCCAGGGTCTTGCCCTCCGAATCGTCGATGACCTGGGCGATCATGTGACGGTTCGAACGGGAGACGGCCAGACGGGGACGCTCAGCGGTTCCAACGACGCGCTTGCGAAGGCGCTGGTGGCGGCGCTTACGCGCAGCAAACTTGTGACTAGACATTACTTACCAGCCTTTCCAGCCTTGCGACGCACCTGCTCGCCAGCGTAACGAATACCCTTGCCCTTGTATGGTTCGGGCTTGCGCAGCTTGCGAATAGAGGCGGCCATCTCGCCAACCTTCTGCTTGTCGATACCGACGACCGAGAACTTGGTCGGCCCTTCAACCACGAAGGAGATGCCCTCGGTGGCCTTGACCAGGATCGTGTGCGAGTAGCCGAGGGAGAACTCGAGGTCCGAGCCCTTAGCCAGCACGCGGTAACCGGTACCGTGAATCTCAAGGTCCTTCTTGTAACCCTCGGTCACGCCAATGATGTTATTAGCCACGAGGGTACGGGTCAGGCCGTGAAGCGAACGCGACTCGCGCTCGTCATTCGGACGGGTGACGACGATCTGGCCGTCCTCCACCTTGACCTCGATCGGGGACGCGACGGTGAGCTCAAGCTCGCCCTTCGGTCCCTTGACCTTGACGTTGTTGCCATCAATGGCGACGTCGACGCCGGACGGGATAGAAATTGGGAGCTTACCAATACGTGACATTGCAGCCCTTCCTTCTACCAGATGTAGGCGAGGACTTCCCCACCTACGCCCTTGTCCTTGGCCTCGCGGTCGGTGAGGAGGCCGGAGGACGTGGACAAGATTGCCACGCCCAGGCCGCCCAGGACCTGAGGGAGATTGGTCGACTTGGCGTACACGCGAAGTCCCGGCTTCGAAATGCGGCGCAGGCCGGCGAGCGAGCGCTCGCGGTTCGGGCCGTACTTCAGGGTCAGGGTGAGCGTCTTGCCCACCTTGGCGTCTTCGACGGTGAAACCGTCAATGTAACCCTCACGCTTGAGGATGTCGGCGATCGACGCCTTCATCTTCGAGTACGGCATTTCAACCGACTCGTGGAACGCCGAGTTGGCGTTGCGCAGACGCGTGAGCATATCTGCAATGGGGTCTGTCATAGACATCGGGCCACAGCCCTTCCTCGTCGTGGTTTCCTTACCGGACCTGCGACGTAGTTTCTTACCAGCTTGCCTTCTTTACGCCCGGGAGCTCGCCCGCGAGGGCCATCTCACGAACACAGACTCGGCACAGGCCGAACTTACGGTAGACGGAGTGCGGACGACCGCAACGCTGACAGCGCGTGTAGGCGCGAACAGCGTACTTCGGCTTCCGGGCCGCCTTTTGCTTGAGAGCAGTCTTTGCCATTAGTCCTCCTTGAACGGGAAGCCGAGGTGGCGCAGGAGCGCGCGGCCCTCGTCGTCGGTCGTCGCGGTGGTGACAAAGGTGATATCCATGCCGCGGACGCGATCAATCTTGTCCATGTCGATCTCGTGGAACACGGTCTGCTCGGTCAGGCCGAACGTGTAGTTCCCGTTGCCGTCGAACTGCTTGGGCGACAGGCCGCGGAAGTCGCGGATGCGCGGCAGCGCGGTGGACAGAAGACGGTCCAGGAACTCCCACATGCGGTCACCGCGGAGGGTGACGTGGCAACCGATGGCCTGACCCTCACGCAGCTTGAACTGCGCGATGGACTTGCGGGCCTTCGTCACCTGGGGCTTCTGGCCGGTGATCGCGGTGATGTCCGCAATCGCGCCGTCGAGGATCTTGGAATCGCGAGCGGCTTCGCCCACGCCCATGTTGACGACGATCTTGTCCAGACCACCCACGTTGTTCACGTTGGTGTGGTTGAACTCCTTCTGCAGCGCCGGGAGGATCTCCTCGCGGTACTTGGTCTTCAGACGAGGGGTCACAGCTCGATCTCCTCTCCGCCACGGCGGCCGATGCGCTCGCGCATGATCTTCTTGCGGCCGTTACGCTCCACCTCAACCTCGCGGAATCCCACGCGGATAGGCTTCTTGTCCGGGCCAACAAGCATCACGTTCGAGATGTGAATCGGCGCCTCGACGGTCTCAATGCCACCGGTCGTGCCACCACGGTCGGTACGGCCAACCCGGGTGTGCTTCTTGACGCGCTGGACGCCCTCAACCACGACGCGATCGTCACGGACCTGCAGGACTCGGCCCTGCATGCCCTTGTCACGGCCTGCGATGACCTGGACGAGGTCACCCTTCTTGATCTTCGCCATGTTAGATCACCTCCGGCGCGAGCGAAACGATGCGCATGAACTGCTTGTCGCGAAGCTCGCGTGCGACGGGGCCGAAGATACGGGTGCCGCGCGGCTCGGTGTCATTCTTCAAAATGACAGCAGCGTTCTCATCGAACTTAATGTACGAGCCGTCTGCACGGCGCGTGTGCTTCTTCGTGCGGACGACGACGGCCTTGACCACGTCGCCCTTCTTGACATTGCCGCCAGGGATTGCATCCTTGACAGCGGCGACGATCACGTCGCCAATTCCGGCGTAGCGCCGACCAGAACCGCCGAGCACACGCATGCAAAGAATTTCCTTCGCACCCGTGTTATCAGCGATCTTCAGTCGCGTCTCCTGCTGGATCATTTACTTATCTCCTGTCGTCGTGCCGGTTCTCAATATTGAGCCTTGCCGAACGGATGTTTTCTCAGGTAAAGATACCTGAGATTACTTGGCCTTCTCGATGACCTCGACCACACGGAAGTGCTTGGTCGCGGACAGCGGTCGGGTCTCCATGATGCGCACGAGATCGCCCTCGCGAACCTCGTTCGTCTCATCATGAGCCTTAATGCGCTTGGACCGGGTCATAACCTTGCCGTAAAGCGCGTGCTTGCGGCGATCTTCGACCTCGACCACGACGGTCTTGTCCATCTTGTCGGACACGACGTAGCCGGTACGAACCTTGCGGTAGTTGCGCTGCGTCTGTACGTTCTTTTCCTGCTCGCTCATCGCGCTTCCTCTACTTCTTCTTAGCCGTCGGGGCGGTGCGGATTCCGAGCTCGCGCTCGCGGGCGACCGTGTAGATGCGCGCAATGGAGCGACGCACCTCCTTCAGACGGCCGGAGTCTTCCAGGCGATGGGTCACGGCCGAGAAACGAAGGTTGAACAGTTCAGCCTTCGCCTCCTGGAGGCGCTCGGCGAGCTCAACATCGGTGAGCTGATCGAGCTCTTCAGTGGTAATGCCCTTAGCCATTATTCACCATCCTCACGGGTAATAAAACGAGTCTTCATGGGGAGCTTGTGCTGGGCGCGGGACATGGCCTCACGAGCCAGCTGCTCGTCAACACCGGCCAGCTCGAACAGAACGCGGCCGGGCTTGACGTTGGCAACCCACCATTCGACTGAGCCCTTACCAGAACCCATACGGGTTTCGGCCGGCTTCTTCGTAAGCGGGCGATCCGGGAAGATGTTGATCCAGACCTTGCCGCCTCGCTTGACGTGACGGGTCATCGCGATACGGGCAGCCTCGATCTGGCGGTTGGTCACGTAGGCCGGCTCGAGAGCCTGGATGCCGTACTCACCGAAAGCCAGGGTGGTGCCACCCTTGGCCATGCCATGACGGTTCGGGCGGTGCTGCTTGCGATGCTTGGTTCGGCGGGGAATGAGCATGTAACTCAGGCCTCCGTTTCCTGGGTAGCGGGCGCCTCAGCTGCCGGAGCGGCGGGCGCCTCGGTGGTGGCCTGCTCGGCCTGGTTCTGACGACCACGGTTACCGCCACGACGCTCACCACGGCGCTCGCCACGGCCACGGCCGCCGCGACCACGCGGGGCCTCGGTCAGGGAGCGGTAGTACTCGACGTCGGTGACGTCACCGCGGTAGATCCACACCTTCACGCCGATGCGGCCGAAGGTGGTGCGGGCCTCGTAGAAGCCGTAGTCGATGTTGGCGCGCAGGGTGTGCAGCGGCACACGGCCCTCACGGTAGAACTCCGAGCGGGACATCTCGGCGCCGCCGAGACGGCCGGAGCACTGCACGCGGATGCCCTTGGCACCGGCGCGCTGCGCGGACTGGATGCCCTTGCGCATGGCGCGCCGGAAGGAGACGCGGGATGCGAGCTGCTCGGCGATGCCCTGAGCCACGAGCTGGGCGTCGGCTTCCGGGTTCTTAACCTCGAGGATATTGAGCTGGACGGACTTGCCGGTCAGCTTCTCCAGGTCCTGGCGGAGGCGGTCAGCCTCGGCGCCACGGCGGCCGATGACGATGCCGGGGCGAGCGGTGTGGATGTCGATGACCACGCGCTCGTTGCGACGCTCGATGTTGACGCGGGACACGCCCGCGCGCTCGAGGTTCTTCTCGATCATCTTGCGGATCTTGATGTCCTCACCGAGGAAGTCGGCGTAGGTCTTGCCGGCCTCGTTGGAGTCCGTGAACCACTTCGAGCGGTGGTCCGTGGTGATACCAAGACGGAAACCTACCGGATTAACTTTCTGTCCCATTCTTAGGCCTCCTTGGTTCCGACGATGACGGTGATGTGACTCGTACGCTTCATGATCCGATTCGCACGCCCCTGGGCGCGCGGCTGGATGCGCTTCATGGTCGGGCCCTCATCCACGTAGGTCTCGAGGATCTCGAGAGCGGACTCATCGAAGCGCTCGCCGGCCTGGCCGGCTGCGTAACGGGCGTTGGCGATTGCCGACTGGACGATCTTGCGAACGTCGCGGGCAACAGCCTGGGGTGCAAACTCGAGCACGTCCAAGGCGTTGGTTGCATTCAAACCGCGGATCTCGTTGATCACTCGGCGAGCCTTCTGCGGCGTGACGCGGACGTAGCGCGCCTGTGCCTTTGCTTCCATTATTCTGCCTCTCCTGCCTTATCGGCGACGGCCCTTGCGATCGTCCTTCTCGTGACCCTTGAAGGTGCGAGTCGGAGCGAATTCGCCGAGCTTGTGGCCGACCATGGACTCGGTGATGAACACCGGCACATGCTTGCGGCCGTCGTGGACTGCGAACGTGTGACCAAGGAAGTCCGGGGTGATGACCGAACGGCGCGACCAGGTCTTGATGACGTTGTGGGTGCCCTTCTCGTTCTGCTCATCAACCTTCTTCTGAAGGTGATCGTCGACGAAGGGGCCCTTCTTCAAACTACGCGGCATAGCTGACTACTCCTATCGAGACTTCTTGCCGGTCTTGCGACGGCGCACGATGAGCTTGTCGCTGGGCTTGTTCGGATGACGGGTGCGAGATTCCTTCTGGCCCCACGGGGAGACCGGGTGACGTCCACCGGACGTCTTGCCCTCGCCACCACCGTGCGGGTGGTCGAACGGGTTCATGACGACACCGCGGACGGTCGGGCGGACGCCCTTCCAGCGCATGCGGCCAGCCTTGCCCCAGTTGATGTTCGACTGCTCGGCGTTGCCGACCTCACCAACGGTGGCGCGGCAGCGGGTGTCGACCAGGCGGATTTCGCCCGACGGCAGGCGCAGGTGGGCGTACTTACCTTCCTTCGCGACCAGCTGGACGGACGAGCCGGCCGAGCGGGCGATCTTGGCGCCGCCACCCGGGCGGAGCTCCACGGCGTGGATAATCGTACCGATCGGGATGTTACGGATCGGGAGGTTGTTGCCGGGCTTGATGTCCGCGTTCGGACCGTTCTCCACCATCGTGCCCTGCTTGACGCCTTCGGGGGCGAGGATGTAGCGCTTCTCGCCGTCGACGTAGTGCAGCAGCGCGATGCGCGCGGTGCGGTTCGGATCGTACTCGATGTGAGCGACCTTGGCGGGCACGCCGTCCTTGTCGTGACGACGGAAATCGATCACGCGGTACTGGCGCTTGTGGCCACCACCGATGTGACGCGTGGTGATACGACCGTGGTTGTTACGACCACCGGTCTTCGGCAGCGGGCGCAGCAGCGACTTCTCCGGCGTAGATCGGGTGATCTCGACGAAGTCGGCAACGCTCGAACCGCGACGACCCGGGGTCGTCGGCTTGTACTTGCGAATTCCCATGAGTGTTCCTCAATACTTCCCGTCGGCTTAGCCGACGATATCGCCGTAGATGTCGATGGTGCCCTCGCGCAGGGTGACGATGGCGCGCTTGGTGGCCTTGCGGCGGCCAATGCCATCGCGAGTGCGGCGGGCCTTGCCCTGACGGTTCTGGGTGTTAACCGAAGCAACCTTGACACCGAAGATCTTCTCGATCGCGATCTTGATCTCGGTCTTGTTGGCGCGCGGGTCAACGATGAACGTGTACTTGCCCTCGTCCTCGAGGCGGGCGGCCTTTTCGGAGGCTACCGGCTCGATGATGACGTCGCGAGGATCCTTGTTCTGGAACGCAGCGTGAGTCACTTCGTCTCCTCCTTGTTCGTCCATGCCTCGTAAGCAGCTTCGGTGAACACGACGTCGTCGGCGACGAGGACGTCGTACGCGTTGAGCTGGTCAAAGTAGAGCAAGTGTGCTTCCTGGGCGTTACGCAGCGACAGGATCGTCAGCTCGTCCGTGCGATCGACGACGACCAGCGCCTTGCGACCCTCGGTCACCTCGAGCAGGAACTTGAGTGCGACCTTGGTGGACGGCTTGTCGCCCTCCACGAAGCCCTTGACGATGTGCACGCGGTCATGCTTGGCACGATCCGAGAGCGACTGACGCAGAGCGGCAGCGATCATCTTCTTGGGGGTGCGCTGCGAGTAGTCGCGCGGGACAGGGCCGTGAACGACGCCGCCGCCGGTCCAGTGCGGCGCACGGATCGAGCCCTGGCGGGCGCGGCCGGTGCCCTTCTGGCGCCACGGCTTGATGCCGCCGCCGGAAACCTCACCGCGGGTCTTGGTCTTCGCGGTACCCGCGCGACGAGCGGCGAGCTGGGCGTTAACCACCTGGTGAAGCAGCGGAATGTTCGGCTCGAGACCGAAGACGGCCGAGTCGAGTTCCACGTTGCCGGCCTTCTTGCCGGTCAGATCAATAACGTCAACCTTGAGGTCCGCCATCGTTAGGCTCCCTTCGCGGCAGTACGGATCACGACGACGCCACCCTTGTTGCCGGGGATAGCGCCCGAGACAAGGAGAAGATCGTTCTCGGTGTCAACGGCGTGAATGGTCAGGTTCTGGACGGTGACGCGGGCGTTGCCCATGCGTCCAGACATCTTCTGGCCGCGGAAGACGCGACCGGGGGTTGCCGAAGCGCCGATCGAACCGGGCTTGCGGTGGTTGCGGTGCGCACCGTGCGAGGCGGAGACGCCGGCGAAGCCGTGACGCTTCATCGTGCCAGCGAATCCCTTGCCCTTCGACTTGCCGACGACGTCGACGCTCTGGCCGGCCTCGAACAGCTCCACGCCGAGCTCCTGGCCGAGCGTGTACTCGCCGGCGTCGGAGGTGCGGATCTCAGCAACGAAACGGCGAGGCTCGACGCCGGCCTTCTCGAAGTGGCCCGCGAGCGGCTTGGTGACGTTCTTGTTCTTCAGCTCGCCCGAGGCGATCTGCAGGGCCTCGTAGCCGTCGGTGTCCATGGTGCGAATCTGGGTGACAACGTTCTTGCCAACCTTGACCACGGTAACCGGAACGAGATTAGCGTTCTCGTCCCACACCTGGGTCATTCCTAGCTTAACGCCGAGGAGCGCCTTCACGGGCGCTGCGGCGGTCTTGTTCTTTGTCATGATGCGTTACCTCAGAGCTTGATCTCGACGCTGACATCTGCCGGGAGATCCAGGCGACGCAGGGTGTCAATTGTCTTCAGGGTCGGATCGACAATATCGATCAGTCGCTTATGCGTACGCATTTCGAACTGTTCGCGACTGTCCTTGTACTTGTGGGGCGAACGAATCACGGTAAAAACGCTGCGCTTCGTGGGCAGCGGCACCGGTCCCACAACCGACGCTCCAGTACGGGTAACTTCGTCGACGAGCTTTTTCGCTGCGTTGTCGATGACCTCGTGGTCATATGACTTCAGACGGATGCGGATCTTCTGTCCCGCCATGGCGTCGTCTCCCTCTCTCTACCTTCGGTGTTCACGTCCCCCGCAGTCGGGCGTGTCGCACCTGATGGAGGTAACAAACGAAGCCCTATGTGGTTTTGCGAACCCATTTTATGTACCGAATGCTTTCTGCCTTCGGCCAAGTTCACTCGCCCGGTCGTCCCGAGCAACTTTACTAGTATGACGTATCTTCCCCGGCCTTCGCCAACTTCAGCCGGCGATGGTGGCCAATCACACGCGCGGGGCGCGGTGTGGAGTTCTGTCCGGGGATCTATCTTAACACCGCACGCCGACCCCGACTAGGGTAGCCCCCTGTGAAGCGGCTGACAGGGTCGGGGCTAGAACTGCCTGGCTCTAGAGTTGCCCGACCCTAAAGCAGCCCGGCCCGCCGCGCGAACTCTGCCGGTGGGGTGTCATTGACATCGACAACGTCGGCCCCGCTCGCCCGCGCCGCCGCCAGGCCCGCCCGGGAGTCTTCGAAGACAAGGCAGTCGGCCGCCTCGACCCCGAGTCTCCTGGCTCCCAGGAGGTAGGGCCCCGGATCGGGTTTGCCGGGCACGTCGTCACTACCCGTCACGACGGTATTGAAGTACGTCTCCCCCAAGCTCTCAAGTGCGATGTCCACCAGATCCTTCGGCGTGGCCGTCACTAGCGCTTGGGCAATCCCCGCCTCGCGGAAGGCAACGAGCAGCTCACGCACTCCCGGCAACAACTCCACGAACGGGTAGGCCCGCTCGGCCATAAGCTCAGTGAGCTCGCCGAAAATCTCCATCGGCTCTGGCCGCGGCTTACCGCCACGCTCGACGGCGTCGGCAAGCCGGTTCGCGTGATCCAAGGTGGAGGCGCCGAGGATGAACTCGGTGTCCTCACTCCCCCACACCCCGCCGGCTGCCTTCACCACGTCCTCGGACAGCTCACCCCACGCCCACTCCGTGTCAACAATCGTGCCGTCCATGTCCCACAAGACGGCGGCGGGCAGCTTTCCAAGGAAGTCCAGATTCATGCCGCCATCCTATCGTGGCCCGCCGACAGGAGCGATCCGGGCCCGGCAGCCACTCACGTGCGGACCGCTCATGTGCGGGTCGGCCGCACACGGGCCGGCAACGTGCTGGCCCCCGCGTGGAATACACCGGGCCAACACGCCGGGCCAACATCCCGGCCGACACCCGCGGGAATAGCAGTGGGCCCCAGCCGAAGCTGGGGCCCACTCAAGCAATCAGAAGATTACTTGATGATCTTGGTGACTCGACCTGAGCCAACGGTGCGGCCACCCTCACGGATAGCGAAGCCGAGGCCCTCCTCCATGGCGATCGGCTGGATGAGTTCGACCGTCATCTCGGTGTTGTCGCCAGGCATGACCATCTCGGTGCCCTCGGGCAGCGTGATGACGCCGGTGACGTCCGTGGTACGGAAGTAGAACTGCGGACGGTAGTTGGTGAAGAACGGGTTGTGACGGCCGCCCTCCTCCTTCTTCAGGATGTAGACCTGAGCCTCGAAATTGGTGTGCGGGGTAATGGTACCCGGCTTGGCAACAACCTGGCCACGCTCCACGTCCTCACGGCGGGTGCCGCGCAGGAGCAGACCACAGTTCTCGCCGGCGTCGGCGTGATCCATCTGCTTGTGGAACATCTCGATACCGGTGACGGTGGTCTTCTGCGGGGCGCGGATGCCGAGGATCTCGACTTCCTCGTTGATGTTGAGCAGACCACGCTCGACACGGCCGGTCACCACGGTGCCACGGCCGGTGATGGTGAAGACGTCCTCAATCGGCATGAGGAACGGCTTGTCGAGGTCGCGGACCGGATCCGGGAAGTAGGAATCCACGGCGTCCATGAGCTCGAGGACAGAGTTAACCCACTTCTCCTCGCCCTCAAGAGCCTTCAGAGAGGAGATCTGGACCACGGGGGCGTTGTCGCCGTCGTAATCCTGCGAGGACAGGAGGTCACGGACCTCCATCTCGACGAGCTCGATGAGCTCCGGATCGTCAACCATGTCGCACTTGTTCAGCGCAACGATGATGTCCGGCACGCCAACCTGGCGGGCGAGCAGGACGTGCTCGCGGGTCTGCGCCATCGGGCCGTCGGTTGCGGCCACAACGAGGATGGCGCCGTCCATCTGAGCAGCACCGGTAATCATGTTCTTGATGTAGTCGGCGTGGCCCGGGGCGTCAACGTGCGCGTAGTGACGCTTCGGCGTCTGGTACTCAACGTGGGAGACGTTGATGGTAATACCACGCTGACGCTCTTCCGGAGCGTTGTCGACCTTGTCGAACGGGGTGAACTCGTTCAGTTCCGGGTACTTGTCCGCCAGCACCTTGGTGATAGCGGCGGTCGTCGTCGTCTTACCGTGATCGACGTGACCGATGGTGCCGACGTTCATGTGCGGCTTGGACTTGTCGTACTTGGCCTTGGCCACTTGCGCCCTCCTGGGACTAGATTGACTCTTTAGCTTGATCGCACGCCTGGGCGCGCACCGCTAAATGAATCTTACTTTTCTGCTACTTACTTGTAAATTCCAGCGGCTTACTCGCCGTGAGCCTTCTGGATGATCTCGTCCGAAACGTTCTTCGGAACTTCCTGATACTTCGCGAACTGCATGGTGTACACGGCGCGGCCCTGCGTCTTGGAACGCAGGTCGCCGACGTAACCGAACATTTCGGAAAGCGGAACCAGGGCGCGGACGATCTTGACGCCAGTGGCATCCTCCATCGAGGCGATCTGGCCACGACGGGAGTTGAGATCACCGATGACGTCACCCATGTACTCCTCCGGGGTACGGACTTCGACATCCATGATCGGCTCGAGAATGATCGGCTTGGCTCGCTTGATGCCCTCGCGGAACACCATCTGGCCGGCGATCTTGAACGCCATCTCCGAGGAGTCGACGTCGTGGTAGGCGCCGTCCTCAAGCGTGGCCTTCACGTTCACCATCGGGAAGCCGGCAAGCACACCGTTCTCCATGGCCGCCTGGATACCCTGGTCGACCGACGGGATGTACTCGCGCGGGACGCGGCCACCCGTGACCTCGTCCACGAACTCGTAGGTGACGCCCTCTTCGTTCTCCTCCAGCGGCTCGAAGGTGACGATGACCTTCGCGAACTGGCCGGAACCACCCGTCTGCTTCTTGTGGGTGTACTCGATGTGCTCGGCCTTGCCGCGAATGGTCTCGCGGTAAGCAACCATCGGCGCACCGACGTTCGCCTCGACCTTGAATTCGCGCTTCATGCGGTCCACGAGCACGTCAAGGTGGAGCTCGCCCATGCCGCCGATGACGGTCTGGCCGGACTCCTCGTCCAGGCGGACGGTGAAGGTCGGATCTTCTTCGGCGAGCTTCTGGATAGCGATGCCGAGCTTCTCCTGGTCGGCCTTCGACTTGGGCTCAACGGCCACGTGGATCACCGGGTCCGGGAAGGTCATCGACTCGAGCAGCATCGGGGCGTCGATCGCGGAAAGGGAGTCGCCCGTCGTCGTGTCCTTCAGGCCGATGACGGCGTAGATGTTACCTGCCGACGCCGAATCCACCGGCTGCTCCTTGTTGGAGTGCATCTGGAAGATCTTCGACACGCGCTCCTTCTTGCCCTTGGAGGCGTTGAGGATCTGGTCGCCCGGCTCGATCTTGCCCGCGTAGACGCGGACGTAGGTCAGACGGCCGAAGAACGGGTGCGCGGCGATCTTGAACGCCAGAGCCGCGAACGGCTCGGACGTCGCGGGCTTGCGCTCGATCACAACCTCCTCGTCCTTGACATCCATGCCCTTGATGAGGCCGATGTCGAGCGGCGAGGGCAGGAAGTCAACGACGGCGTCGAGCACCGGCTGCACGCCAATGTTCTTGTAGGCCGAACCGGCGAAGATCGGGTAGAGCTCGCCAGCGATCGTGAGCTTACGGATGCCGGCCTTGAGCTCGTCAACCGTGATCTCCTCGCCGCCGAGGTACTTCTCCAGAAGGGCCTCGTCGGTCTCGGCCACGGTCTCAACCAGCTCGTTGTAGAGTTCCTCCGCCTTGTCCGCGAGCTCGGCTGGGATTTCCTCTTCGACAACGATGGAGCCCATCGTGTCGTTGCCCTTGTCGTCCTTGGCCGGGAAGCGCAGCGCCTTCTTGTTCAGGACGTCAACGACACCGGACAGGTCTGACTCAGCACCGATCGGGAAGGCCATGACCAGCGGGGTCGCCTTGAGGCGATCGCGGATGGTCTGCACGGCGTGATCGAAGTCGGCGCCCATCTTGTCCATCTTGTTGATGAAGCAGATGCGCGGGACGTTGTACTTGTCAGCCTGACGCCACACGGTCTCAGACTGCGGCTCCACGCCTTCCTTGCCGTCGAACACCGCAACGGCGCCGTCGAGGACGCGCAGCGAGCGCTCCACCTCAACCGTGAAGTCCACGTGGCCGGGGGTGTCGATGATGTTGATCTGGTTGTTGTGCCAGAAGGTGGTGACGGCAGCCGACGTAATCGTGATGCCGCGCTCCTTCTCCTGCTCCATCCAGTCGGTGGTGGACGCACCGTCGTGCGTCTCGCCCATCTTGTAGTTCAGGCCGGTGTAGAACAGAATGCGCTCGGTCGTGGTGGTCTTACCAGCGTCGATGTGCGCCATAATGCCGATGTTGCGGACCTTGTTCAGATCCTTCTGTGGTGTATGTGCCACGTTTTGGCTCTCCTAAAATTCAGGCCGGGCGGCCGTTTTTACCAGCGGTAGTGAGCGAAGGCGCGGTTGGCCTCAGCCATACGGTGGACATCCTCGCGGCGCTTGACGGCGGCACCGAGGCCGTTGGAGGCGTCCATGATCTCGTTCTGGAGGCGCTCGAGCATCGTGTTCTCGCGGCGGTCGCGCGAGTAGTCCACAAGCCAGCGGATCGCGAGGGCGTTCGCGCGGTTCGGCTTGACCTCGGTGGGCACCTGGTAGGTGGCACCGCCGACGCGGCGGGAGCGGACCTCGAGCTGCGGGCGGATGTTGTCCAGGGCGCGCTTGAGCACCTCAAGCGGCTCCTGGCCGGTCTTCTCGGCGACGCCGGCCAGCGCGCCGTAAACAATGCGCTCGGCGGTGGACTTCTTGCCGTCACGAAGCACGCGGTTGATCACCTGGGTGACCACGGGCGAGCCGTGGACCGGATCGTTAACGAGCGGGCGCTTGCGGATGGGACCCTTACGAGGCATTACTTCTTCTCCTTCTTCGCACCGTACTTGGAGCGGCCCTGGCCGCGGCTCTTCACGCCCTGCGTGTCAAGCGCGCCACGGACGATGTGGTAGCGAACGCCGGGGAGGTCCTTCACACGGCCACCGCGGACGAGCACGATCGAGTGCTCCTGGAGGTTGTGACCCTCGCCGGGGATGTAAGCCGTGACCTCAACGCCGGAGGAAAGGCGAACACGAGCAACCTTACGAAGAGCCGAGTTCGGCTTCTTCGGGGTGGTGGTGTACACACGCGTGCAAACGCCGCGACGCTGCGGGCTCCTCTTCAGGCCCGGGGTCGCGGAGCTGGACGCCTTGCTGGAGCGGCCCTTGCGGACCAGCTGCTGAATAGTAGGCACTACTTCTCCTGTATATGAGTTCAGATCGTCGAACTGCCCGCCTGCTCGGTCGAACGTGCGGGTGAAAGGACACCGTACCTTCCACGCGCCCACGGGCTGTCTTTATCGCCGGCGGCATGAGCAACTATCACCAATCCGGCGCCGCAACGCCACCCCGTGGGACGGGCACCGCGTTCCAGAATAGCGTTAGCGCGCCAATCCGGTCAAAGATTGTGACCGAAACGCGTGCGTGGCGCTACCCACACGGCGTCGTTCCCAGGGCCGTCCGGCAGGGGCGAACATGAGGGAACTCACCACGCCGGCACGCCCGAGTCGTAGACGCCTCCGAAGGTCTGCCTGCGGCCGGGTGTAGGATGCACAACGATTGACGTTCGCCCATGATGGAGCCTGCCATGACCACCGACCCCACCCAACATAGCGCGCCCGCCTCCGCCGGCCGCCTTCACCGCGGCCTTCGCGCCCGCCACCTCAACATGATCGCCATCGGCGGCGCGATCGGCACGGGGCTGTTCGTCGCTTCCGGCGCCACAATCTCCCAGGCCGGCCCCGGCGGCGCCCTGCTCGCCTACGCGCTGATCGGCATCATGGTCTTCTTCCTCATGCAGTCGCTGGGTGAGATGGCCACCTACTCCCCCGTTGCCGGTTCCTTCGGCGAGTACGGCACGCGCTACGTCAGCCCATCGTTCGGGTTCGCGATGGGGTGGAATTACTGGTTCAACTGGGCGATCACCGTGGCCGCCGAGCTCGTGGCCGCCGCGCTCGTCATGGCCTACTGGTTCCCGGATACGCCGTCGATCGTGTGGTCGGCACTCTTCCTCGTCATCCTTTTCCTTATTAATGCGATCTCCGCGCGCACGTTTGGCGAGGGCGAATTCTGGTTCGCCGCAATCAAGGTGGTCACGGTCCTCGTCTTCCTCGGCCTCGGCGTGCTCATGATCGCGGGCATCATGGGCGGCACCTCCCCCGGCACAGCGAACTGGACCACGGGCGACGCCCCGTTCGTGGGCGGCGGGCTCGGCATCCTGTCCGTGTTCATGATCGCCGGCTTCTCCTTCCAGGGCACCGAGATGGTCGGCATCGCGGCCGGCGAGGCCCAGGACCCCGACCGCACCATCCCCCGCGCCATCCATGCCGTCTTCTGGCGCATCCTCATCTTCTACATCGGCGCCATCGCCGTCATCGGCTTCCTCCTGCCCTACACCGACCCCGCGCTCCTCAACCCTGGCGGCGACATCGCTCTGTCCCCCTTCACCCTCGTCTTCGAGCGTGCCGGCATCGCCGCGGCGGCCGCGATCATGAACGCAGTCATCCTCACCTCGGTGCTGTCGGCCGGCACCTCGGGGCTGTACGCCTCCACCCGCATGCTTTACGGCCTTGCCAAGTCCGGCCAGGCTCCCGCGATTTTCGCGACGACGACCCGGCGCGGCATCCCCATGGCCGCCCTGCTCGCCACCACGGCGGTGGGCGCGGCCTCCTTCCTCACCTCCCTCATCGGCGACGGCGAAGCCTACACCTGGCTCGTCAACGCCTCCGGGCTGGCCGGGTTCATCACCTGGGTGGGCATCGCGTGGAGCCACTACAAGTTCCGCAAGGCGTACGTGGCTCAGGGCCACGACCCCGCCGAGCTGCCTTTCCGCGCGTCGTTCTTCCCCCTCGGACCGCTCCTGGCGCTCGCGATGACGCTGGTGGTGATCGTCGGCCAGAACACCGAGGCACTCCTGGGCGACACGGAGTTCATGTCGCTACTGTCCAGCTACATCGGCCTGCCGCTGTTCCTGGCGCTGTGGGCTGGGCACAAGCTCATCACGCGCGCGCCGGCGGTCAAGCCGCTGGAGGCGGATCTGACCCGGCGTTCGGACGCCGACTAACTGCGCGCCCCTGCGGGCTTCCTGAGCCCTCACGCCATTGACCACGTTCGATAGCATCACGGACATAGATCCGTATTTGAGCCGCTACTACTTCTATAGCCCTAAAGAGACCAGCAAGTCCTGGCTCTTCCCGCGGACTACCTGCTCGATTCCTCGACAACGGCAAGCCGCGCGCCCGAATCACCCAGGGTTCAAGTGTTCATCGAGACCTCGATGTCACTCGCAACGCGGGATTCCGGCGGAATGGCATATGCAGACTTCGGATCCAGCGTGAAGGTCACCGGAATCGTCTCTGGAATCAAGAACCCGCTCATCGGAAAGTCGACTACATACGTAGTGGATTGGCGCAAGATCGCCGCCACATATGCCGCGCGGCTGATGCTCTAGTAAGGAAGGACCATGATGAAGCACAAGGTTTTGATAACCGCGGCGCTGTATCTGGCAGCCCTCGCCGCATGCACGAATTCCGAGGCGCTTACTGTGCCCACCCTCCCGCGCGAGACGGAAGGCCCCCTAGCCGCTAAACTGAACACTCTCACCCGCATCGACGTTGCGGAGGGGTACGCCTGCCCCATTGTCGGGGACGATACGCTCATCGTCTTTTCCGAGCCGGTATCTGCGAGCGACGCCAAGTCGATCACGGTCGGAGACGTCACCATCAAGGTCGGCGAGTCTTTCGAGACCAGCGTCACGCATGAGATCCCAGATGGATTCGAATGCGGTGGCAAGCTCTACCCGCAGGCAGAACACGTCATCTTCCCCGGTGTCAACCTCGTCGACCTGGATTAGCGGCTCTTCCCAGTTCAGCGCGTGGTGCGCAAAGCTCGTGAATATGTCGGCTGCCGAATCCTATAGGAGCCTGGTTGGCCCCAGATTCACGACTTGTGTCGGGCGTAGCCGCTACGCCACAGGTACACGGCCACGACGGCGACCACCGTGAAGATGACGCTCCCACGGGAAGTGCGACAGCTGGGAGGACTGCTGGACCTGCGCGATCTCCTCCGCCGGGTTACCCTCGGCCAAGGCGAGGCTCGGTCCGGGCTGGGTATCGACAGCCGCAGTAGAAACGGTCGTTAAATGAGTGGTCTCCCCATAGGCGAGAGCAACGGGAAAGGCAAGGCGGATGGAAAGCGCCGCCGTGAAAGCACCAAGTCGCGCACGTCACGCCCCGCGCCAGCGCAGGTCCGCACAAAACGAGGCTGGGCCGGAAAGAATCCGGCCCAGCCTCACATTCTTCGCAGCCCTAGAAGTTCAGACCGTATCCGTAGCCCATCGACGTGTCGTAGTCGTCAAGCGAGCTGTAACCGTAGATGTCGTCGAACGAATCCAGGCCGCCGAACGTGTTGAGCTGCTCGTACTCCGAACGAGCCTCCGACGTCGGCTCCACCTTGACGTGGCGCAGCTGCTCCAGGCCGGTACCGGCCGGGATGAGCTTACCGAGGATGACGTTCTCCTTCAGACCATCAAGCGGATCGGACTTCGCGTTGAGCGCCGCCTCCGTCAACACCTTCGTGGTCTCCTGGAAGGACGCCGCGGACAGCCACGAGTCGGTGGCCAGCGACGCCTTCGTGATACCCATCAGCTCCGGACGGCCCGACGCCGGCTTCCCGCCTTCCGCCATCGCGGCGCGGTTGGCCTGCTCGAACTGGGCCACGTCCACCAGCTCACCCGGGAGCAACGTGGTGGTGCCGGCCTCGAGAACGGTGACGCGGCGCAACATCTGGCGCACGATGACCTCGATGTGCTTGTCGTGGATCTCCACGCCCTGCGAGCGGTACACGTTCTGCACCTCGGACACGAGGTGGAGCTGGGCCACGCGGCGGCCGGAGATACGCAGCACCTTCTTCGGGTCAACCGAACCCTCAACCAGCTGCTGGCCCACCGGCACGTGAGCGCCCTCGGGCACGAGGAGCTTGGCGCGCTTGGCCACCAGGTAGGTGAGGTCCTCGTCGCCGTCGTCGCGCTTGATGATGAGGCGGCGGGAACGCTCAAGGTCCTCGATCTCAAGGCGGCCGGCGGCCTCAGCGATCGGGGCCTCACCCTTCGGGGTGCGCGCCTCGAAGAGCTCCTGGACACGCGGCAGACCCTGGGTGATGTCCTCGGCCGACGCCGCACCACCCGTGTGGAAGGTACGCATCGTCAGCTGGGTGCCGGGCTCGCCAATCGACTGGGCGGCCACGATGCCCACGGCCTCGCCGATGTCCACCAGCTTGCCGGTGGCGAGCGATCGGCCGTAGCACTTGGTGCACGTGCCCACGCGCGAGTCACAGGTGAGGACCGAGCGCACGTGGATCTGCTTGATCCCCGCGGCGAGCAGGTTCTCGAGTGCGACGTCGCCGATGTCGGTGCCGGCCGCGACGACGACATTCCCGTCGGCGTCCAGCGCATCCTTGGCGAGCGTGCGTGCGTAGACCGACGTGTCGATGTCTTCGGAACGGATGAGCTCGGCGGATGCCCACTCGGCGGCCGAGACCTCCTTCTCGGTGACCTCGGTCGGAACGCCGTCCACCGTGGCCAGGCGCAGCTCGTTGCCGTCGGAATCGAGTGCCACGATCGGCTTGGGCAGGCCGCGGCTGGTGCCGCAGTCGGCCTCGCGAACGATGACGTCCTGCGCCACGTCCACCAGACGACGGGTCAGGTAGCCCGAGTCAGCCGTACGCAGAGCGGTATCGGCCAGACCCTTACGCGCACCGTGCGTTGCGGTGAAGTACTCGAGCGCCGACAGGCCCTCGCGGTAGTTCGACTTGATCGGACGCGGAATGATCTCGCCCTTCGGGTCGGCCACGAGGCCACGCATACCGGCAACCTGACGAATCTGCATCCAGTTGCCTCGCGCCCCGGACTGAACCATCTGGTTGATGTTGTTCAGGTCGTCGAAGTTCTTGCGCATCTCGTCGGCAACCATGTCGGTCACCTCAGTCCACAGGGCCACCAGGTCACGGCGGCGGTCCTCGTCGCGGATGTTGCCTTCCTGGAAGTCCTGCTCGATCTTCGCAGCGCGCTCCTCGGCCTCCTCCAGGATCTTCGTCTTGTTCGCAGGCGCGATCACGTCAGACACCGCGATGGTCACGCCGGAGCGGCCACCCCAGTAGAAGCCCGTCTCCTTCAGCGCGTCCAACGACGCCGCCGCGTCGACCTTCGGGTAACGCTCGGCAAGCTCGTTGACGATGCCGCCCAGCACCTTCTTGCCCACGGGCTCGTTGACGAACGGGAACGTGGTGGGAAGGGCGTCGTTGAACAGGGCGGTGCCGAGCGTGGTGGTGAGGATGACGTCGTCGCCCTCCTCGTACCCCTCGGGCGCAGCCCAATCGCGCGGCGGGATGATCTCGTCAGCCTTCCAGCGGATGTGAACCGGGGCGTTAAGGTGGAGCTCGCCCAGGTCGTGGGCCATCTCCGCCTCCGCAACAGACGTGAAGTAGCGCCCGGCGCCCACCTCGTTCTCACGCACGGTGGTGAGGTGGTACAGGCCGATAATCATGTCCTGCGCCGGCACGGTGACCGGGCGCCCGTCGGACGGCTTGAGGATATTGTTGGCCGACAGCATGAGTACGCGGGCCTCGGCCTGCGCCTCCACCGACAGCGGAAGGTGAACAGCCATCTGGTCGCCGTCGAAGTCCGCGTTGAAGGCGGAACACACGAGCGGGTGCAGGCGGATCGCCTTACCCTCGATCAGCTGCGGCTCGAAGGCCTGGATACCCAGGCGGTGGAGGGTAGGTGCGCGGTTGAGCAACACCGGGTGCTCCTGGATAACCTCTTCGAGCACGTCGAAGACCTCGTCACGCTGACGCTCGATGAGTCGCTTGGCGGCCTTGATGTTCTTGGCCAGCTCCAGGTCCACCAGGCGCTTCTGCACGAACGGCTTGAACAGCTCGAGCGCCATGGTCTTCGGCAGACCACACTGGTGAAGCTTGAGGGTGGGGCCAACCACGATAACCGAACGGCCCGAGTAGTCCACGCGCTTACCCAGCAGGTTCTGACGGAAGCGGCCCTGCTTGCCCTTGAGCATGTCGGAGATCGACTTGAGCGGACGGTTGCCCGCGCCCTGGACCGGGCGGCCACGGCGGCCGTTGTCGAACAGGGCGTCCACGGCCTCCTGAAGCATGCGCTTCTCATTGTTGACCATGATCTCCGGTGCCTTCAGCTCCAGCATGCGCTGCAGGCGGTTGTTGCGGTTGATGACGCGGCGGTAGAGATCGTTGAGGTCGGACGTGGCGAAGCGGCCGCCGTCGAGCTGCACCATCGGGCGAAGATCCGGCGGGATCACCGGGATCGCGTCGAGCACCATCGCCTCCGGCGGGGTGTTCGAGTGCAGGAAGGCGTTGACCACCTTGATGCGCTTGAGCGCGCGGGTCTTGCGCTGGGCGGTGCCGTTCTCGATTTGGTCCACGAGCAACTCGTGCTCGGCCTCCAGGTCGAAGCTCTTGAGGCGACGCTGAATGGCCTCCGCGCCGCGCGAAGCCTGGAAGTAGTCGCCCCAGCGGGTCTCCATCTCGCGGTAGGCGACCTCGTCGCCCTCCAGGTCGCCCACCTTGAGCTTGGTGAACTTGTCCCAAATTTCCTCGAGGTTGGCGATCTCGGCCTCGTAGCGGGCACGCACGCGGCGCGTGTCGGCCTGCGTGGAGCGCTTGATCTTGCCGCGCGACGCGGCGTCCTCACCGGCAGCCTCCGCCTCGGCCAGGGTCTGCTCCTCGGCCTTCAGCGCCTGCTCGACGGCGGCGTCGCGCTCCTTGAGCAGGTTCTCCCGCTCGAGCTCGTACTCGGCCGTGAGCGAGGGCATGTCATCGTGACGGCGCTGCTCGTCCACATCGGTGACCATGTAGGCCGCGAAGTAGATGACCTTCTCCAGGTCCTTCGGCGCGATGTCCAGCAGGTAGCCCAGGCGCGAGGGCACGCCCTTGAAGTACCAAATGTGGGTGACCGGCGCGGCCAGCTCAATGTGGCCCATGCGCTCACGGCGCACCTTCGAACGCGTGACCTCAACGCCACAGCGCTCGCACACGATCCCCTTGTACCGGGGGCGCTTGTACTTGCCGCACGCGCACTCCCAGTCGCGGGTGGGGCCGAAGATCTGCTCGCCGAAAAGACCGTCCTTTTCCGGCTTGAGCGTACGGTAGTTAATGGTTTCCGGCTTAGTGACGGTGCCGTGCGACCACTTGCGCACATCCTCCGACGTGGCAAGGGAGATCGAGAGTTGATCGAAAAGATTGACGTCGAGCAAGATTCCTACATCCTCAGTTCTTCACGCCTCAATTGTGGCCATTGGCAGGTGGAGCGGCGGGCGTTCGCCGCCCCACCCACAAGAGTCAGAAGTCAGAGCCGGACTCGAGCCCCTCGAGGCCGGTGGTGATACCTGCTGACTGCGGCGAACGGAAGGCGTCCTCGTCCGCATCCTGCAGCGAGATCGCGTTTCCGCCCGCGTCGAGGGCCTCCACGTTCAGGCACAGCGAACGCATTTCCTGAACGAGGACCTTGAACGATTCGGGCAGGCCCGGCTCGGGGACGTTGTCGCCCTTCACGATCGCCTCGTAGACCTTCACACGGCCAACCGTGTCGTCCGACTTGATGGTCAGCATCTCCTGCAGGGTGTGCGCGGCGCCGTAAGCCTCCAGCGCCCACACCTCCATCTCACCGAAGCGCTGGCCGCCGAACTGGGCCTTACCGCCCAGCGGCTGCTGGGTGACCATCGAGTACGGGCCCGTGGAACGGGCGTGGATCTTGTCGTCCACCAGGTGGTGAAGCTTGAGCATGTACATGTAGCCCACCGACACCGGATCCGGGAACGGCTCGCCGGTGCGGCCGTCGAACAAGCGAGCCTTGCCCGCGGCGTCAACCATACGATCGCCGTCTCGGTTCGGGTTCGTGTTCGCGAGCAGGCCGTTGAGCTCGTCGGACAGGACGCCGTCGAACACCGGGGTGGCCACGGTACGATCCGGGCCGGCCTTGACGGCCCGCTCGGGCAGACGCACGGCCCACTCTTCGCCGGCTTCGCGCGCCGCGGTGGCGTCCCAGCCCTGCTTCGCCACCCACCCGAGGTGGAGCTCGAAGACCTGGCCCAGGTTCATACGCGAGGGCACGCCCAGCGGGTTGAGCACGATGTCGACCGGGGTGCCGTCCTCCATGAACGGCATGTCCTCCACCGGCAGGATTCGCGAGATGACGCCCTTGTTACCGTGGCGGCCGGCCATCTTGTCGCCAATCGAGATCTTGCGGCGCTGAGCGATGTGCACGCGGACTGACTGACGGATGTCCGAGGGCAGCTCGTCGTGGTTCTCGGCTGAGAACTCCTTGACGCCGATGACGATACCGGACTGGCCGTGCGGGACGCGCAGCGAGGTGTCGCGCACTTCCTTCGCCTTCTCGCCGAAGATCGCGCGCAGCAGGCGCTCCTCCGACGTCAGCTCGGTCTCGCCCTTCGGGGTGATCTTGCCAACCAGGATGTCGCCGGCCACGACCTCGGCGCCCACGCGGATGATACCGCGCTCGTCGAGGTGGGAGAGCATCTCCTCCGACACGTTCGGGATGTCCCGGGTGATCTCCTCCGGGCCCAGCTTCGTGTCACGCGCGTCGACCTCGTGCTCCTCGATGTGGATTGAGGTCAGAAGGTCCTCTGACTGGCAACGCTGAGAGACGATGATCGCGTCCTCGTAGTTGTAACCGTTCCACGCCATGAAGGCCACGAGCAGGTTCTGGCCGAGCGCGAGCTCGCCGCCCTCGGTGGCCGGGCCGTCCGCGATGAGCGAGCCCTTCTCCAGGCGATCGCCCTCGCTCACCACGACCTTCATGTTGGTGCAGTTGCCCGGGTTGGAGCGCTCGAACTTCGTCAGTCGGTACGTGAAATACGTGCCCTCGTCCTCTTCCACGGTCACGTGGTCGGCCGAGACCTCGGTCACGACGCCGCCCGCGCGGGCCACGAGAACATCTCCCGCATCGACCGCTGCGCGCATCTCAATGCCCGTGCCCACGAGCGGGGCGACCGGCTTGATGAGCGGCACGGCCTGACGCTGCATGTTCGCACCCATGAGGGCTCGATTCGCGTCGTCGTGCTCGAGGAACGGGATGGCGGCGGTACCCACCGACACCATCTGACGCGCCGAGACGTCCATGTAGTCGACCTCGTCGGCTGGGATCAGCGCCGGCTCACCGCCGGGGAGGCGAACGAGGACTTCCGCCTCGAGGAACTTCCCGTTCTCATCCATCGGCGCGGCGGCCTGAGCGACAGTGTAGCGGTCCTCATCCGCAGCATCGAGGTAGTCGATCTGGTTGGTGACAACCCCGTTTTCGACCTTGCGATACGGGGTCTCAATGAAGCCGAACGCGTTGACACGGCCGTAGGTGGCCAGCGAGCCGATCAGGCCAATGTTCGGACCTTCCGGGGTCTCAATCGGACACATGCGCCCGTAGTGGGACGGGTGGACGTCTCGCACTTCCATCGACGCGCGGTCACGCGACAGGCCGCCCGGGCCGAGAGCCGACAGGCGGCGCTTGTGGGTCAGGCCCGCCAGCGGGTTGTTCTGGTCCATGAACTGCGACAGCTGGGAGGTTCCGAAGAACTCCTTAATCGCGGCAACGATCGGACGGATGTTAATGAGCGACGACGGCGTGATCGCCTCAGCATCCTGGGTGGTCATACGCTCGCGGACCATGCGGTCGAGGCGGGCCAGACCGGTGCGCACCTGGTTTTGGATCAGTTCACCAACGGCGCGGATGCGGCGGTTGCCAAAGTGGTCGATGTCGTCGTCCTCCACCACGACCTCACGGCCGGCGTCGACGGTCACGGTGGTCTTCTCCCCCGCGTGCAGCGCGAGGAGGTAGCGCAGGGTGGCGGTGATGTCCGACAACTGGAGCTGACGGTCCTTGCCCTCCGGGTCAAGGCCCAGCTTCTTGTTGAGCTTGTAGCGGCCCACGTTCGCCAGGTCATAGCGCTTGGGGTTGAGATAGAAGTTGTTGAGCAGCGTGCGGCCGGCCTCGGCCGTGGGCGGCTCGCCCGGGCGAAGCTTACGGTACAGATCCTGGAGGGCCTCCTCCTGGGTGTGAACCGTGTCCTTCTCCAGGGTGTCAATAAGGATCGGGTACTGCGCGAACTCCTCGCGGATCTCCGCCTCGGTCATGCCAAGAGCCTTGAGGAACACGGTCACCGACTGCTTACGCTTGCGGTCCACGCGAACGCCCACAGAATCGCGCTTGTCGATCTCGAACTCCAGCCACGCACCGCGCGAGGGGATGATCTTCGTGTTGTAGATCAGCTTGTCCGAGGTTTTGTCCGCGCTGCGCTCGAAGTACACGCCCGGGGAACGCACCATCTGGGACACGACCACGCGCTCGGTGCCGTTGATGATGAACGTACCCTGCGGGGTCATGAGCGGGAAGTCACCAATGAAGGTGGTCTGAGACTTGATCTCGCCCGTCTCATAGTTCTGGAACTCGGCCGTCACGTAGAGCGCGGCGGAGTAGGTCAGGTCCTTCTCCTTGCACTCGGCGATCGACGCCTTCTCGCCTTCGAGGTGCGGGTTGGACAGCACCAGACCCATGGTCTCAGCGGTGTTCTGGATCGGGGAGACCTCATCAAAGATCTCCTCAAGACCAGACTTCTCATCCGGGGCAGCGTTCTTGCGCCACTCCTCCGAGCCGATCAGCCACCCGTAGGAGGAGGTCTGAAGTCCGAGAAGGTCCGGGACCGGCAGCGGCTCGTGGAGCTTAGCGAAAGACACGCGATCCGAGGCGAGCTTGCCGTCAACAAAGGTGGTATTAAAGGTGCGCGAAGCAGCCAAAGGGTGATCCTTCCCTCTATGTCGGTTAGGCCGTGCGCGAGGCCGTCACCAGCACAAACCTCGAGCTAGGGATGCATCCTTGCGAGAGCTCCTAGCTAACCTGGGCATGGCAAATGAAAGTCCGCGCAAGTTTCAAATTTACCGCTTTGGCGTAGGGAAGTCTATCCCCCGCCCTGTGGAAGGGGTCACGACACCTATGTAGCACCCGCGATCCTCGAATCACCTCGCTGCGGTCGCTGCAGAAGAGGGTTCCTCGATGCACAGGGCCATGTGATTCCGGCAATGCCGGCTCCCAAGACTATCGCACGCCACGCCCGCCAATGCAAGTACCGGCCCGGCGTGTGGAAAAGCCCCCGCGCTGATCCGGAAGGATCAAGCGCGGGGGCCCATGCGGCTAGGCCGCAAAAATTACTTGAGCTCCACCTTGGCGCCGGCGGCCTCGAGCTTAGCCTTGGCCTCCTCAGCGGCCTCCTTGGCAACGCCCTCGAGGACGGGCTTCGGAGCGCCGTCAACGAGGTCCTTGGCCTCCTTCAGGCCGAGCGAGGTCAGAGCGCGGACCTCCTTGATGACCGCGATCTTGGTGGCGCCGGCATCAGCGAGGATGACGTCGAACTCCGACTTCTCCTCCTCAGCAGCGGCGGCTTCGCCAGCAGCCGGGGCGGCAGCAGCGGCGACGGCGACCGGAGCGGCGGCCTCGACGTCGAACTCCTCCTCGAACTTCTTCACGAAGTCGGAGAGCTCGATCAGGGTGAGCTCCTTGAAAGCATCGATGAGCTCGTCAACAGTGAGCTTGGCCATGGTAGACCTTCCTTCCTTTGCCTACTTGCGAGGCAGTTCCCTCAGGTGAGGATTTAACAATTGGTGGGTGCTGCTAGGCAGCGGCTTCCTGCTTCGCACGCAGGGCGTCAACGGTACGGACCGTCTTCGTGGCGGATGCCTTGAAGACGAATGCAGCCTTGACCATCGAAGCCTTGAGGGCTCCGGCGGCCTTCGCGAGGAGAACCTCACGCGACTCAAGATCAGCAAGGGCCTTGACGCCGTCGACGTCGAGGATCTGGCCTTCCATCACGCCGGACTTGAGCACGAGCTTGTCGTTGTCCTTCGCGAAGTTCTTCAGTGCCTTGGCTGCGGAAGCGATGTCACCGGTGACGAAAGCGAGGGCGGTGGGGCCGGTCAGGTCTGCATCCAGACCCTCAACACCAGCGTCCTTCGCAGCGATGCGCACGAGCGTGTTCTTAGCGACGTGGTAACGCACATCAGAGCCGAGCGCGCGGCGCAGAGTCTTCATCTGCTCCACGGTCAGTCCGCGGTACTCCGTCAGAAGAACGGCGTCAGAGTTACGGAATTCTTCCGTCAGCTGCGCGATCTCTGCAGACTTTTCGGTCCGCTTCATGGGACCTCCTTCCGATGGTTTGCCACAGTTTTCACGCAATAAAAAACCTCGCGCACGCAGGCACGAGGAGATTCACGAAGAATAATTCTCTTGTCATACCTACGCGGGTTTTCATTGAATGAAATTAACTCCGAAGAGACCTGCGGTCTTGGGCATGAATCAGACTAACGCCTTCGCCCCAGCCGGGCAAGGCCGCGCGGGCGAACGTGCGTCACTTCACGACGCCGTTGCTCGCCTCGCACCCTCACTGCCCGTGTTCGCGTAGCTCGTGGGAGATGCGATGGACGAGCATGTCGAGGGCCACGAGGTTGCGCCCGCCCTCGGGAATAATGATGTCGGCCCGGCGCTTGGAGGGCGCCACGTACAGTTCGTGCATCGGCTTGACGGTGGTCAGATATTGCTGCTCCACCGATTCGATCGTACGCCCGCGCTCGATCACGTCGCGCTTGACGCGGCGCAGGATCCGCACGTCGGCGTCGGTCTCCACGAACAGCTTGACGTCGAACATGTCGCACAGGCGCTCCTCGACGAAGATCACGATCCCCTCCACGAGGATGACGGGCGCCGGCTCGATCCGGATCGTCTCCTTCGCCCGCGTGTGCTGGGCGTAGTCGTACGTGGGGCAGTCGATCGCCTGGCCGCCGATGAGTTGGTGGAGCTGGTCGATCATCAGGTCGTTGTCGAAGGCGTCCGGGTGATCGTAGTTGAGCTTGGCGCGTTCCTCGAGCCGCAGGTCGTCGTGAGGGCGGTAGTAGTTGTCGTGGAAAACGACCGCGGTGCGCGGAGCGAACTTCGCCTCGATCGCCCGGGTCAAGGTGGTCTTCCCACTACCGGTACCGCCCGCGATCCCGATCACCATCGGCTTAGCCATACGCGCTCCTCTTCCCGCTCCCACTCAAGTCTGACGTGGTGAATATAGGGCAAAGGCCCGCACGTCGGTGCGGGCCTTTGCCGATAACACTTAGGCGTCGTTGTCGGCCAGCTTCGACACGTCCAGGCGGATGCCCGGGCCCATCGTGGTCGACACGGTTGCCTTCTTCACGTAGCGGCCCTTAGCCGAGGACGGCTTGAGGCGCAGGACCTCTTCGCGAACAGCCACGTAGTTCTGGTAGAGCTGCTCGGTGGTGAACGAGGTGTTGCCCACGATGAAGGCGAGGTTGCCGTGCTTGTCCACGCGGAACTCGATGCGGCCGCCCTTGATGTCCGAGACAGCCTTGGCCACGTCCATGGTCACGGTGCCGGTCTTGGGGTTCGGCATGAGGCCGCGGGGGCCGAGCACGCGGCCCAGGCGGCCGACCTTGCCCATCATGTCCGGGGTGGCCACGGCGGCGTCGAAGTCGGTCCAGCCGCCGGCGACCTTCTCGATCAGCTCGTCGTCGCCGACCTCGTCCGCACCGGCGTCGATCGCGGCCTGGGCGTTCGGGCCCTGGGCGAAGACGATGACGCGGGCAGTCTTGCCCGTGCCGTGCGGAAGGATAGCCGTTCCGCGAACCAGCTGGTCAGCCTTGCGCGGATCAACGCCCAGGCGGAACATCACTTCGACAGTGGAGTCGAACTTGGTCACGGAGGTCTTCTTGGCAAGGTCCATCGCCTCCAGCGGGGTGTAAAGCTCACCCGGCTGAATCAGTTCAGCGGCCTTGCGGTAATTCTTAGAGCGCTTTGCCATGTCTGCATTTCTCCTAGTTGGCAGTCGTGGGAAACGAACCCGCTCCGGGCTCTACCACGGCGATCGATGATCGCTAATTAAATCTCGTCGGTGGTGACGCCCATCGAACGCGCGGTGCCAGCGATGATGCGAGCGGCGTTGTCGATGTCGTTAGCGTTCAGGTCCGGCTCCTTGGTCTTGGCGATCTCGCGCAGCTGATCTGCGGTGAGGTGGCCGACCTTGTTGGTGTGCGGGACACCGGAACCCTTCGCGATTCCCGCTGCCTTCTTAATGAGCTCAGCAGCCGGCGGGGTCTTGGTCACGAAGTCGAACGAGCGATCTTCGTAGACGGTGATCTCGACCGGGATGACGTTTCCACGCTGGGACTCGGTCGCGGCGTTGTAGGCCTTGACGAAGTCCATGATGTTCACGCCATGCTGACCCAGCGCGGGGCCAATCGGCGGTGCAGGGGTAGCGGCTCCAGCTTCGATCTGGAGCTTAATCAGACCTGCAACCTTCTTCTTGGGTGGCATATTTGATCCTTCTTGTTTATCTACAAACCGCCATCATGGCAACGATGGCGGGCGCCCAACGGCGGCAAAGAAGCGGTGTGTTTCCACGCCCGGTTCGGAGAAACCGGGTTAGTCCATCTTCTCCACTTGGCCGAAGGACAGGTCGACCGGGGTTTCCTGGCCGACAAGAGTCATGAGCACGGTGAGCCTCTGGTTCGCCGCGTCAACCTGAGAAATTGTAGCGGGCATTCCGACCCACGGCTCCGTGGTAAGTGTCACGGTCTCGCCAACCTCGTAGTCGGCAACGATGGCCGGGGCGCCCGAGGTAACGGGCTTTCCAGCGGCCTTGGCCGCCTCGGCGGCCTCCTGCTCGACCACGGGGGTGAGCATTTGCACGACCTCGGATTGCGTGAGCGCCACCGGATCACGGCCGTTGCCCACGAAGCCGGTCACACCGTTCGTGTCCTGAACGGTCCGCCACGAATCGTCCGTCATCTCCATCCGGATGAGGGCATATCCTGGCATGCGCACGCGCGTCACCAGCTTACGCTGGCCCTTCTTGACCTCGAACACCTCTTCCATCGGCACCTGAACTTCGAAGATGTAATCTTCCATGTTCATGGTGTGAGCACGCGATTCGATGTCCTGCTTGACGCGCTTTTCATAGCCGGCGTACGTGTGTAGCACGTACCATTCGCCCGGCAGCCCGCGCAGGCGCGCCCGCACGGTCTCCTCCGTCACGACGCCGTCGTCCTCAGGCGCGGCCTCGGACTCGGGAGCGTCCAGCTCAGCTTCCACCTCCGACACGGCGGCAACCGGCGCCGCGGCGTCGTCCACGGAAAGCTCCTCGAGATCCTCGACGCCAGCCGTAGCTTCGGCGTCGACCGGCAGTGCCTGCTCGGGCTTGTCGGAGAAAATATCGTCGTTCGATTGAGACATTGATTCCCTATTCCTAGCCAAAGATCCAGAACATGGCCTGGTTGAAGACCACGTCAATCACGCCCACGAACACCATGACCACGGCCACGAAGAACACGACTGTGAGGAAGAGCTGCCACAGCTCCTTGCGGGTGGGGCGCTGGACCTTCTTGAGCTCGGCGACAACCTCCTTGAAGAAGGTAATAATGCGCTGCCACAGGCCCTTGGACTCGGACTCGCGTCGAGATGCTGCTTGGCTCACTAGGGTGTCCTCTCGGTAATGTGGAAAACGACCCTAATCTAGGGCCGCCTTCATTGCAGGGCAGGAGGGACTCGAACCCACAACCGCCGGTTTTGGAGACCGGTGCGCTACCAATTGCGCCACTACCCTAAAGACGTCAGAACTATTATGCCTGATGTCGCTGTGGTGTTGCCAATGAGCAACTCGCAACAGTCTAGTGACAAACGCGCCGCAGGTCTAGGCGGCTGGGGGTTACCCTGCTGTAATTTGGACCACTTGGCCCGCTTTTCGGAATGATTCTTCCTGATCGGCGCACTTCGTGCGACCATAGTGACCATGGCAACAGAACCACGCAATAGAGTCTCCCAGCGCCTCGCGGCGCTCCAGCCCTCGGCCACCCTGGCCGTTGACGCGAAGGCTAAGGCCCTCAAGGCCGCCGGCCAGCCTGTCATCGGCTTCGGCGCCGGCGAACCGAACTTCCCCACCCCGGCCCACATCGTCGCCGCCGCGATTGATGCAGCCTCCGATCCGAAGAACCACAAGTACACGATCGCCAAGGGTCTGCCCGAGCTACGCGCGGCGATTGCGGAGAAGACGAAGGCCGACTCGGGCGTCGTCGTCGATCCGGACAACATCATCGTGACCAACGGCGGCAAACAGGCCGTCTTCCAGGCGTTCGTCTCGCTGCTCGACGACGGCGACGAGGTCATCCTTCCCGCCCCGTACTGGACCACCTACCCCGAGGCGATCACCCTGTGTGGCGGCGTGCCCGTGGAGGTCTTCGCCGGCTCGGACCAGGACTACAAGGTGACGGTGGATCAGCTGGAGGCCGCGCGCACGGACCGCACCAAGGTACTCCTGCTGTGCTCCCCGTCCAACCCCACCGGCTCGGTCTACACCCCCGATGAGCTACGCGCGATCGGCGAGTGGGCGCTGGACAACGGCATCTGGGTGATCTCAGATGAGATCTACGAGCACCTCATCTACGCGGGCGAGATGGCCTACATCCTGCGCGAGGTGCCGCAGCTGCAGAACCAAACGATCATCGTCAACGGCGTGGCCAAGACGTACGCGATGACGGGCTGGCGCGTGGGCTGGATGCACGGCCCGGCTGACGTGATGAAGAAGGTGGCGAACTTCCAGTCCCACATCACCTCCAACGTCAACAACGTGGCCCAGCGCGCCGCGATCGCGGCCCTCACTGGCGACCAGGGCGTGGTGGAGGAGATGAAGGAGGCCTTCGACCGCCGCCGGAAGACCCTCGTGACGATGCTGCGGGAGATCGAGGGCTTTGAGGTACCGGAGCCCACCGGCGCCTTCTATGTGTTCCCCAACGTCCAGGCCGTGCTCGGCAAGGAGATCAACGGCCGGGTGGCCACCACCACCTCCGAGCTGGCCGAGATCATTCTCGAGGAGGCCCAGGTGGCTGTCGTGCCGGGCGAGGCCTTCGGCGCGCCGGGCTACATCCGCCTCGGCTACGCGCTGGGCGATGAGGACCTGGTGGAGGGTGTGGAGCGCATTCAGCGCCTGTTCGCATAAGCCCCTATCTGGCTGGCTCGCCCGGGCGGTTTGCCCGGGCGAGCCATTCTTCTGCCACCACAAGACGAGAGTGGGCCTGGTCCTTCCAGTCGGCGCGCCCGCGCTGGCGAGCCGAGGCCACGAGCGAGAGCACCACGCCAGCGGCGGAGGCGGCGATGGCCGCGGGGTCGGCGTCGTGGGAAGCGCGCCTATACCAGTCCTCCTGGATCTGGCGCGCGCCGGCGTACTTGTCGCTCAACCCGGGGAGCACGGAGAGGTGGCCGAGCAGGCAGCCCCAGTCGTCGGCGCGGTAGCCGGGGCCGAGGGAGTCGAGGTCGAGCAGGCCGCTGAGCCGCCCGCCGCTGACCAGCAGGTTGGTCTCGTAGAAATCGCCGTGGGTGGGCACGAGCGGCCCGTAGTCCGCGCTGCGCCGCACGGCCATGATCCCCGCCGCAAGGTCTAAGACCCGGCCGGTGAGCTCGGGGCTCGCGGCGCCGGCGGCCCGCGCGTAGTGCTCGCACCTCTCGGCCCACGCCGGCCGGTATTTCAGGTCGAGCGCGGAGGCAGGCAGGGCGTTGAGCGTGCGCGTGAGCGACCGAAAGATCGAGGGCAGGTCGCGCCCGCTTTGGAAGCTGAGCGCGAGCGACTCGCCCTCCACCGCCGAGGTCACCACCAGCCCGTCGGGCCGGCAGACCACGACGCGCGGAGTGGGCAGCTCGGCGTCGGCGACGACGCGGTGGCGGGCGATGAGTGCGTCGAGCGCGTCGGGGCGCACCACCTTCGCGTAGCTGAGGCCGGCGTGCGTCTGCACGCGTAGCACGGCCCGGCGAGTGGGCCGGTAGCCGAGCAGTTCGACATCGCACTCTCCCACCAGGCCGGCCATGGCCTCCGGGTTGCAGGCGTCCGCGAGCGCGGGCAGTTCCGGGTCGCCGGGGAACTCCCACAGGTGGACGGGGAGGTCGCCGGCGTAGAGCGTGACGGCGCCGGCGGCGTCGAGCCTACTTTGGGGGATGCGGGCGGTGGAGGCGACGACGTAGCCGTCCTGGCGTTCGCGCACCTCTCGCGCGCTCGACTTGTGGCGCACCTCGTCCCATGTGACCGAGTAGCCCACCGAGATCCCGGCGCCTGGCCTGTGGTTGACCGCGCGCAGCCGCCACGAGCGCAGGATCCCTTCGCCGAGCGCCAGGGAGAGCATCTCCCCCGCGGACGGGCCGGTGAGGAGCGCGACAGCGCGGCGCTCGGTGTGGGTGGTCATGGTTCATTTATAGGAGTGATTGGGGAAGGTCTCAAATGCGCGGCGTGTATTGGGATGCCGCACCGACTAGGATGGGCGCATGCGAGATCTGAAGACTTTGCCCAAAGCACACCTTCATCTGCATTTCACCGGCTCCATGAGGGTCTCCACGCTGATCGATCTCGCCCGTGAGCAGGGCGTGCGCCTGCCCGCCAACCTCACCGACACCCAGGCCATGCAGGTGCCCGCGAACGAGCGCGGCTGGTTCCGTTTCCAGCGTGCCTACGACGCCGCTCGCAAGGTCGTGCGCTCGGAGGGCGCGATGCGCCGGATCGTGCGGGAGGCCGCCGCCGACGACGCCGCCGAGGGATCGCGCCGCCTGGAACTTCAGATCGACCCCACCTCGTATGCGCCCTTCGTTGGGGGCATCACGCCCGCGCTGGAGATCGTGCTCGACGAGGCGCAGGTGGTCTCGCGCGAGACGGGCGTGGAGGTGGCGATCATCGTGGCTGCTTCGCGAATCAAGCACCCGCTCGACGCCCGCACGCTCGCGCGCCTGGCCGCCAAGCACGCCGGCGACGGGCCGGGCCAGGTGATCGGCTTCGGCCTATCCAACGACGAGCGGCGCGGGGACACCTCCCAGTGGGCCACGGCCTTCAACATCGCCCGCAACGCGGGGCTGGCCAGCGTGCCGCACGCCGGCGAGCTACTCGGCCCGGACCACATCCGCCAGGTGCTCGACTACCTGCGCCCCACCCGCCTCGGGCACGGCGTGCGCACGGCCGAAGACACCGACCTGCTAGCCCGGATCGTGGGGGCCGGCATCGCGCTCGAGGTCTGCCCGGCGTCCAACATCTCGCTCGGCGTGTACTCCGACCCCGAAAACGTGCCCCTGCGCGTGCTGTACAACTCCGGCGCGCAGATCGCCCTCTCCGCCGACGACCCGCTACTCTTCCTCTCCCGCCTGACCGACCAGTACCAGATCGCCCGCGACCAGGGCTTTTCCGACGCCGACCTCGCCCGCTTCGCCCGCGACTCCATCACCGCCTCCATGGCCCGCATCGACTCCAAGCAAAAGTGGCTGGCCGAAGTCGAGGAGTGGCTGACCGCGCCCGATCCTGACCCGGCTGGTTAGGCCGGGCCGTCTCGGCCCCGCCGACTAGATCTCCTGACCGGCTAGATTTCCAGGCCAACCAGCACCGGTTCGGGCACGAGGGTGACGCCGAACTTCTCGGCAACCCCGTCACGGATTTCGCACGCCAGCGCCGCGATGTCCTCCCCGCTCGCCCCGCCACGGTTGCTGAGCGCCAGGCAGTGCTTGGTGGACAGGGCCGCCGGCCCGGGCATGCCATAGCCAGGCGTAAAGCCCGCGTGGTCGATAAGCCACGCGGCCGACGTCTTGACCTGCCCCTCGATTACCGGAGCGGCGGCGCCAATCTGGTTGACGGCGTCGTGACGCGCCACCCCAAAGCGCGGCGCCTCGGGCGGCAGCAGGGCGGACTGCTCCTCACTGAGGACCGGGTTGGTGAAGAAGGAGCCGAGGGAGTACGTGTCGCGGTCGGCGTCGTCGAGGACCATACCCTTTGAGGCGCGCAGCTCGAGCACGGCGGCCCGCACGTCCGACGACGGCGCCCGCTCCCCGATCTCCACCCCGAGCGTGCGCGCGAGCTGGCCGTAACCGACCGGGCGGGACAGCGTGGCGCGGCGCATGTGGAACGTCACCGACAGCACCACCCAGCGCGGGCTGCCACCGCAAATCGAGCGCTTGAGGATCGAATCGCGGTAGCCGAACTTCATGTCTGAGAGGAACAGGGTCTTGAACTCGCCAGTCTGGCGGTCCCACGTGCGCACCTGGGCAAGGGTTTCGGCCACCTCCTGGCCGTAGGCGCCGATGTTCTGCACGGGCGCGGCGCCCACCGAACCCGGGATGCCCGACAGCGCCTCGAGGCCCATCCAGCCGTGCTCGATCGCGTAGACCACGGCCTCGTCCCACGGCGTGCCCGCGGTGACGCGCATCTCCGCACCCCCGCAACCGTCCTCCATGAGGGTCTCAATCTGGGAGCGGGTGTCGTGGACGACCACGCCGTCAAACGGCTGATCGGACGCGAGGATGTTCGATCCCCCGCCGACCACAAGCACAGGCCGGCCCTCGGCGTCGGCCGTGGAGACGGCGTCGACGATCTCGGCCTCCGCGTGCGCGTTGACGACCTCCGCGACCCGCCCACCCACGCCGATCGTGGTCATCTCCGCCAGCGTGTTGCCGCGATAGCGGGTGGTGGCCACCGGCGGGATCGTGGTGGTGGGCTCAGACGGTTCTGGGATCTGGCACGACATGGGATCTCCTATCGGCGCGAAAGGTAGTAGCTGACCAGGCGGCCAAGCGGGCTGATGTTCGCCTGGAACTCCCCGATCTTCTCCACGATTTCGGGGTTGAAACGGGACTTGAATTGCATGAGGGAATCGGTAAGCGAGCCGTCCACGCCGCCGAGCGAGACGGACTCCAGCCCAGAGGCGAAGCCCTCGCCGAGCGCCACCACCCACATGAGGTGCTGGGCCGGGATATTACCGAAGTGGCGGTTCGTTCCCGCGTACAGCATCTCCGCCGAAGTGCCGAAGCGGACCATGAGAACGCCGGCCAGGGTCACGCGGCCGCGCTGGCCCGACTCCTCGAGCTCCGCGATGTTCTTGGCAGCCGAGGCGATCGAATCCTGCAGGCGGTTGCGCTTCTTCTTCGCGCTGGCCGGGGTAGCGGCAAGCTCGGCGGAATCGGCGTCGCGGCGAGCGGTGTAGGTGGCGATCGCGGAGTCGACGTCGAGGGTGGCCAGATAAATCTTGGCATCATCCCCGTAGGCGGCAAGGATCTTCTCGTAATACTCCCGCGAGCGCAGGCGGATCCCCTTCTCCTCCTCGGTCTGCTCAATGACGGAGAGGAACTCATTCAGCACGTCGGCCCCGCCCGAGGTGACCTCCACGAATCGGTTACGCGCGTTGTTGGCCAGCGTGCGCGACTTCTTCGGCAAGGTGGCCTGGTAGGCGGCGACGGCGTCGGCGGGAATGCCGGGCTGGGCGGCAGGAGCGGCGCCTGCAGGCGCGGGGACGGCGTCGGCGAGCTCAGCCGGGCGGAACGTGACCGGCATAAAGCGCGGCTGCAGCGACTCGTGCAGGCTCATGACAAAGCCGAGATGCTTGAAGCCGGCGGACTCGATGCGGCGGCCGATGTGGCGGGCGCGCGGGTCGTAGTGCTCGGGTAGCTCGGCCAGCGGGGCCTTGCGGACGGGCACGAACGGGTCGATCCGCACGGCCACCGCCCGGTTCTTCTTCGCGAACGCGCGCAGCTCGCGCAGGTAGACCTCCAGGTAGGGGCCCTCGAAGTCGAGGATCGGGCCGTGCGGCATGTACCAAAAGCTCATCCCCAACGGAAGGTGGCGCTTGAGTACCAGGCCCGCCGCAACCAGGGTACCCGTATCGTCGCGCAAGCCCGTCAGCGAATGGCCCCAGCCCTTCACCTCAGCCCATGCCGAGGACTGCAGCACGTTACACAGCGGGTGGCTCGCCACAAAGGCGTCGTATTCCTCGCGCGGAACCTCGATGAATTGCACGTGTCCTCCTCGTTCAGCTTCCATCCTACCCCGGGCTCTCGGTGCGCTCCGCCCAATACGGTCCACGTTACGCCCGGATTGAAATAACTTGGACGTTTCTGGGCCGATCTCCTCATATAAGAAGATCGCCGCGAAATCGTCCAGTTCTCTTTAACCATCGCGGCGATCACCGGCCGGACGGGCAAAAAAAGACCCCCGCTTGAGGCGGAGGCCGTAGAAGATGACTACCCTAGCGGGTTTCGCGGTGTGTGGTCGACGCATTGCACCTGGGGCAGTACTTCTTCATCTCCAGGCGATCCGGCGTGTTACGACGGTTCTTCTTCGTAATGTAGTTACGCTCCTTGCAAACCTCGCATGCGAGGGTGATCTTGGGGCGAACGTCTGCAGACTTACTAGCCACTATTTTTCCTCACGTTCGGCTTGTGAAGCGGGTGCTTCGTCGTTCTACGATACGGCGGTCGCCATACCGGTCGTAGCGAGGGCGGGGTTTGAACCCGCGACCTCACGATTATGAGTCGTGCGCTCTGACCAACTGAGCTACCTCGCCTCGTCCATCCCCGCGAACGGGAATGAATGGAGCCCCGAAAGGGAATCGAACCCTTGACCTTCTCCTTACCATGGAGACGCTCTGCCGACTGAGCTATCGGGGCAACCTTGGAAAGCCTACCAATCGAATGGAATGCATTCCAACTTCGCGGACGTGGCGCTTGCCATAACCGCTGTTCTTTCGAACTGTGGCGGGTGAGGGATTCGAACCCCCGTAGCTTTCGCGTCTGATTTACAGTCAGATACCATTGGCCGCTCGGTCAACCCGCCGTCGCGTACTCCCGAAGAAGTGCACGGCAAAGACATTAGCAGTTCTCCCCCGCGTACTGTCAAACCAGAACCCCCGCGCGGACTGCCGTCATGGTCACACTTGCCTAAGCTAGAGTGAGTGGGTAGTTCACACCGTTCAAGTTCAGGAGGAACCGTGGCCAACTCTTCGTTCGACGTCGTCAGCCGCTACGACACCCAGGAGGTCGACAACGCCGTCAACCAGACCGCCAAGGAGATCAGCCAGCGTTACGATTTTCGCAACGTCGACGCCGACATCACGCTCAAGGGCGAGACCATTACCCTGACCGCCAACACCGCCGAGCGCGTACTCGCCATCCTCGACGTGCTCCAGACCAAGCTCATCCGCCGCGGACTGTCGCTCAAGCAAGTGGACTTCGGCGACGGCGAGCCCCGGCTTTCCGGCAAGCTCTTCCACCTGTCGGGCTCGCTCAAGGAGGGCATCAGCCAGGAGAACGCGAAGAAGATCACGAAGCTGATCCGCGACGAGGGCCCCAAGTCCGTCAAGGCCCAGATTCAGGGTGACGAGGTGCGCTGCACCTCCAAGTCGCGCGACGACCTGCAGGCCACGATCGCTCTGCTCAAGGGAGCCTCGTTCGACGTCGCCCTCCAGTTCGTCAACTTCCGCTAGGCGCGGGCAGCGGCTCAGGGTCGTCTAACAGGGCTAGTACAGCTTGCCGTCGTGCTCCTCGCCGCGGGAGACGGCGGTCATGGTCTCGCGCTCGACCACCTTCAGCCGCGCACGCCCCCGCTCCGCGCCGAGCGCCATCTCGTACTCGTTGAGCAGCTCCCAGCCGCGCCACGTGGTGTAGCGAACGCCCCGCTCGTCGAGCACCTTGCTGGTTTCCTCCCAGCCGAGCGCATCGGTGGTGGCGTGAAGCTTGCCGGCCTCGTAGTCCTCCACGAGGTGCCCGATGGTCTCCTGGGCGTCCGACTTGGTGGAGCCGATGAGGCCGACGGGCCCGCGCTTGATCCAGCCGGTGGCGTACATGCCGGGGACTACCTCGCCGTCGGTAGTGATGACGCGGCCCTGGACGTTGGGGACAATCCCCCGGCCGGCGTCGTAGGGCGCCCCCGGGATCTCGGAAGAGAAGTAACCCACCGCGCGGTAGACGGCCTGGACGGGGTAGTCGATGAATTCGCCGGTACCCTTAACCGAGCCGTCGCCCTGGAGGGCGGTGCGCTCCATGCGGATGCCCTCCACGTGCTCGTCGCCAAGGATCTCGGCCGGCTGCTGGAGCATATGAATGTGGATGCGACGCGACGCCGTCAGGTCCTCCGGCTCCTGGAAGACCCACTCGGTGAGCTGCTCGACCACCTGGCGGGTCATCTTCGACTCTTCCATCGCCTTCTCCGAGCCGGCGTCGTAGTCGAAGTCCTCAGGGTAGACGATGATGTCGACGTCGGGAACCTGGCCCAGCTCGCGCAGCTCCATCGGGGTAAACTTCACCTGGGCGGGGCCGCGGCGGCCGAAGATGTGGACGTCCGTGACGGGCGAGCGGCGCAGGCCTTCTTCCACGTTGCCGGGGATTTCAGTGACCATGAGGTCGTCGGGGTGCTTGGCGAGGATGCGGGCCACGTCGAGCGCCACGTTACCTACGCCCAGCACGGCGATCTCCTTGGCCTCGAGCGGCCACGTGCGCGGGTAGTCTGGGTGACCGTCGTACCAGTAGACGAAGTTCGCCGCGCCGTAGACCTCCGGCAGGTTCGAGCCGGGGATGTTGAACGGGCGATCCTGGTCAGCACCCGTGGCGATGATGACCGCGTCATAGTGCTCGTGCAGCTCGTGGAACGTGATATCCCGGCCGATCTCTACGTTGCCCACCAGGCGAATGTCGCCACGCTGGAGCACGTTGTACAGGGCGTTGATGATCGCCTTGATGCGCGGGTGATCGGGGGCCACTCCGTAGCGCACCAGCCCGTACGGCGCCGGGAGCTTCTCATACAGGTCGATCTTGACCTCCACGCCAGACTTGGACAGGATGTCCGAGGCGTAAATTCCGGCCGGGCCGGCCCCAATGACTGCTACGTGAAGTGGACGATCGGCCACACTTTCCCCTTTATCGACTCTGGCGCCGGGCATCCCGGCCTAAACGCCCTCCATCCTAATTGTTCGCCCGCGCAACTTCCTAGATTAAGAAAGGGGCGGGTGACGTAATCGTCACCCGCCCCGGGTTTCCTGGGCGCCAGGCCCGCCTTACTCGTCGGCTGCCGGGCCGTACTCGCCCGTGGTGGCGTTCAGCCTGATCACGCCGTACGTCCACCCGCGGCGGCGGTAGGCCGCGCAGGGCTGCTTCGTCTCTTCGTCAATGAAGAGGTAGAAGGGGTGGCCCACCAGCTCCATCTCATCGATGGCCTGCTCCACCGACATCGGCTTGGCCTCGTACAGCTTCTGGCGCACGATCGCCGGCGAATCGCCAAGCTGGCTCTCCACCGCTTCGCCCACCGAGCTGGGGAGCGTGGGCTCTGCCGCCTCATCCGGCGCGGGCTTGGCCAGTAGCTCATCGACCGGCAGATCCTGGACCACTTCGTCCCGACGCTCGCCCTTGCGGCGGTTCTTCTTCTTTTCGTGGCGGCGGCGCAGGCGCTCGAAGAGCTTCTGCGCGGCCAAGTCAAGTGCTCCGAAACGGTCGGATGCTGAGGCTTCCGCGCGGACCACCGGTCCCTTATCCCGAACGGTGATTTCAATCCGCTCGGATGTCTCCACCTGGGACGGATTCGATTCGTGCGTGACTTCCACTTCAACGCGCTGCGCATACGGAGCGTACTGCTCGATCTTGGCGAGCTTGTCCTCCACGTGCGACCGGAACCTACCCTGAACCTCGGTGTTCCTACCGGTGACGACGATTTCCATGATGACCTCCTTGGCCGTTTTCGAAAGTGGGAATGACCCAAAAACTATGCCTGCCTCTGCAAGCGACTGCCTCGCCTCCTTCCGTGGTATTTCGCCTGTTCACGTAAAGATTTTGGATGTTGTTATTATACGGCCCGGAAGGGCTCAGTGTGACCTCTTACACGAAACTCCCGGGGATCTTTCGCCGCCGCGAGCACGAAAGCGCCACGTACCGTGCCTCCGCGCGATTTCACCGCGCGCGAAGCCCCCGCCAGGGTCGCCCCGGTTGTCACGACGTCGTCCACCACGATCACGTCCGCGCCCTCCAGGCCCACCGGCAGGGCCGTGATTCCCCGGGCCTTCTTTCCGCGTGCCTGCAGGTTGGCGCGTTGCCTGCCCATTCGCCCGACGGCGTCCGCCACCGTACCGCCGAGCCGCTCCAGCCGGCTGCCGGCCCGGCCCAGCCCACCGGGAAGCCCTCCCGCCCGCTGGCGCCGCAGCACGATGCCCACCTCGGCACCGTACATCTCAGCCACCGCCTGCGCGATCACACCGGCCACGAACCGGCCCTGCCGGGCGCGCTTCGGCGCGGAGGGCGCGGGCACCACGAGCGTGGCCGCGAGCTCGGGAGGCGGGTGGGCGCCGATGACCTCGGCGAAGGCGCGGTCCATCCGGCGGTCAGCCATGTTCTTCCAGGCCACCACGGCGCTTGCCGCCGGGCCCGTGTAGCTCGCGAGCGCGAACACCGGAAACTCGGCGCGCTCCTCGCCCGCCACGCCGACGTAGGGCAGGTGCTCGCTCACGTCCTCCCACCCGGAAAACTCCACACGGCAGCTCGCGCACAGGTCTTCGTCCCATGCCCCGCACCCGGCGCACCAGCGCGGGTAGAGCAGGTCGAGGAGGGCGTTCCATTGGTCGTTCATCCACATGCCCTCATGGTGTCTCAGCGCCCCCGCCCGCAAAGGCCGATAACGAGCAAATGTGGACAGCCGCCCCGCGAACCTACCTGTGGAAAGCCTCGCGCGTCAGCCCGGCAACGCCGGCGCGGTCACGCCGTCGGCGATGAGGCGCCAGCCCGCACCGTCGTAGGAGAAAAGCCGGTTGGAATTGTCCTGGATAATGATCGTGTCGAGGCCGCGCCCGGCTGTAAGGTCCACAACCCCGTCGACCGCCGCAAGCGACGTCGTCGGCGTGCCGATGCCAACCACATGGATCGAGCTGGTGGACGACGTCGACTGCCGGCCCACCACCGCGAGCCGCACGTCACTCACCCAGGCCACGTCTGTGACGTCCGCGAGCGACTGCCCGAAGCGCAGCGGCGCGCCGATCTCCGTGGGCGCACCACCCGAATCACGCAGGATCGACACGGCGTTCATCTGGACCTCGCCCTTTTGGTCGGTGACGATCGCCATCCGCGATCCTTCGCGCGAAACCGCGAGGCTACGCACGTTCAACCCCTGCAGGTAGGGAAGCGGGAGCCGCTTCGTCTCGCCCGAGGCGAGGTTGACCGCGATCAGCTCCCCGTTCGAGGCCGCCTCGGCCGACCACACCCAGCCGCGCGCATCGATCGAGGGGGCCACCAGCTTCGTGCCGCGCGCAAGCAGGGTGGGCGCACTGCCGTCGAAGCGGACTTCGTATAGACCCGTGCCGTCGTTGCCGAGGGCGGCTCCCCTGCTGACAGGTTCGGTGTAGGACGTGGCGAGGTGGGTCAGGCCCAGTCCCCCGCCGTCGCCAAGCACGCTGACCTCACCACCGCTGATGGTGGCCGGCGCCCCATCCGCGAGGGCGGCGAGCGTGTAGCTCGCGTACTGATAGGCGCTGAGGTCGATCTTCGAGGGGAACTCGAGTTCGGCACCCTCGGAACTGAGCTTGACCTCCTGGATGCCAGGCAGGTTGAGCAACGTCTTGGAGATTTGGGCTTCCATCGCCATCATGTCAGACGCCGTCATCGAGGCCACCTCGGAGCTGAGGTCCACCTGCGCCACGCCGTCGGTCACGCGCACGCCCCTTTGCGTCAGGCGTGCCTCGGACGGGATGGCCGAGTGCGCGGCGGGCGACAGCCACGACGACGGCCCGGCCAACACCGCCTGGACCGCGCTCGTGGCCTGCGACGTCGTCAAATACCAGCGCACCTCCGGCACGAGCGAGCTGCGGTCGGAGTTGAGGAAGTAAATGGTGGTCTCGCTGTAGAGCGAGGTGAAAATCGAGCTGGGCACCACCATGCCCTGGTCGAGCACGGCTATGCGCCACTCGCCGTTCGCATCCCGGGTGAGGGAAAACTCGGAATTGAGGATCGCGTCCGGCGTGGCCACGGTGTAGCGCCCGGCCTCGTCCAGGGTTGCCGACGCCGCCGCACTCACCCGGATCGCGCCCGTACGGGTGGAGGAAATCGAGGGGTTCTGGGCGTCTTGGTAGACCCGCACTTCGGTAGTCGGGTCCCAGCGGGCGGAGGCCTCGGGCGTGAGGAACTGGCGGGCCACCGTGAAATCGCCGGACAGTCCCGCCGCCGACGCGCGAAGGAAGTCCGTCACCAGGGCCTCCGGTGTGGAACCCGGGGTGGGGCCCTGCGGATCGAGGACCACGCCGCCACCGGTGTTCGCCGGACGCTCCACCTCCTGCGGGGCGCCCGAGGTGGGCAGGCTGGCACATCCGGCGAGGACGAGGGTCACGAGGAGAATGAGCAGCTTCTTCACGATTCCTCCTGACTCTTCACATCCAGGCGCAGTTCGACCGCCGCGTCCGGGTCCTCTTCGACGACGACGTTGAACGGGCCACTCGCCGTCGGCTCGGCTACCTCCGGGGCTTCGGCGGGCAGGGGCTCAGGCACCTCGAGCGGGAGCGGCGGCACGAAGTCCTGGTGGGGTACCTTGGGCAAAGTAAAGAGGAAGGTGGAGCCCACGCCCAATTCGCCGGCCACCTCGATCGTACCGCCGTGGATCTGCGCGTCCTCGCGCGCGATTGTCAGCCCCAGGCCCGTGCCACCCGACTTGCGCACGCGCGAGGAATCCGCCCGCCAAAACCGGTCAAAGACGTGGCTGATCTGCTCCGGCGACACCCCCACCCCGTGGTCCTGCACGCGCACCGCCACCGCCGTGTCGTTCGCTGCGACGACGACGTCGACAGGGTTGCCCTCCGCATGCTCGAGCGCGTTGACCAACAGGTTGCGGGCCACACGCCGCACGCGCCTGGGTTCGATCTCGGCTATCGTGTCGCCCATGGCCTCGTACGTGACCGTGACCCCGTTCGATACGGCGAGCGGGTCGGCCGCCTCAATCTCGTCGGCCACGAGGGAGCCGACGTCGGCCGGCTCGGTGGCGAGGGTCATGCCGCCGGCGTCGTACCGGGAGATCTCCAGAAGGTCGGCGAGCGTGGCGTCGAGGTTGAGTAGCTGGTTGTACTGCAGCTCGGCCGCGCGCTTGAGGCCGGCCGGCAGGTCCTCGCGGTGGTCGTAGATGAGCTGGCCCGCCATGCGCACGGTAGTCACCGGTGATCGCAGTTCGTGGGAGACAGCCGAGACGAACTCCGTTTGCACCTTGGAGATGCGCTCCATCTGGGTGAACTGGGTCTCGAGCGACTCAGCCATCTGGTTAAAGGACTCGGCCAGCTGCGCGATCTCGTCCGAGCCGCGCACCTCCATCCGCGTGTCGAACTCGCCGTCGGCCAACAGCTGTGCCCCGCGCGACGCCGCCCGCACCGGGGTCAGCACCCAGCGCGTCACCGCCCAGCTCACCACGCCGAGGATCGCGAGCAGGATCGCGATCGACAGCCACATCACCCGGATCGTGGTGCTAATCAACGACTGCTGGTTGCCCAGCGAATAGGCGGCATACAGTTCGTAGCTACCCGAGCCGCGGATGTCGAGCGTCGTCCCCACCACGATGCCCGGGATCGTCTCACCATCCGACTGCAGGCTCACCGACTGCCAGCCGATCTGTCCGCCCTCCGTGACGAGCTGGCGCAGGTCCGCCGACACGAGCGAGCGCACCTGCGTGGCCGAGGCCGTGGCCGGCTCAAAAATCTGAGTGGGTAACGGCTCCTGATCCGGCGTGCGGATGAGCACCGCCCCCAGCAGGCCCCGGGACGGGTCATACATCGACGACACCAGCTGGTTCGCCACCTCCTGCGAACGGCCCGCAGTCGGTGCCGACGCCGTAAAGCGATCCTGGGCCAACTGCACGTCGGTGGAAAACTGCTCCACGTTCGTCGTGACCGCATTATCAAAAACAGAGGAGCGCACCTGGCTGGAAATCGCCAGGCCCATGATGACGATGCCGGCGATTCCGGCCAGCACGATGAGCGCCACCACACGCAAACTGAGCGAGGAATACCAGCGCTCGCGGATGGAATCGAGGCGCCGAACGGTGGCGGAAATGCGCTCGCGAGCTAGCGCGCTCACCGGCTCGCGTTCCCGGCGCGGTAGCCCACGCCACGAACGGTGAGCACAACCTCAGGGTTTTCCGGGTCCTTTTCGACCTTCGAGCGCAGGCGCTGGATATGGACGTTGACCAGGCGCGTATCGGAGGGATGGCGGTAGCCCCACACCTGTTCAAGCAGCTCTTCGCGGGTGAAGACCTGGAATGGCTTGCGGGCCAGCACCGACAGCAGGTCGAACTCCAGGGGCGTGAGGTGGAGCGGCTTGCCGTCGCGGCGGACCTCGTGAGCCTTGAGGTCAATTGCCAGATCGGCGATCTTCAGGGTCTCGGTTTCGGGCTCCTGGCGGCGCAGGCAGGCCTTGACGCGGGCAAGCAGCACGGAGTTTTCGAAGGGCTTGGTCACATAGTCATCCGCGCCGGCCTCCAGGCCCGCGATGACGTCCACCGAGTCCGTCTTCGCGCTCATCATGATGATCGGCACGTCCGACTCATCACGCAGCGCGCGGGCCACCGACACGCCATCCATTCCCGGCAACATGACGTCCAGAAGAATGAGGTCCGGATGCTCCGCGCGGAAAAGGGGCAGGACCGAATCGCCGTGGGCGCACGCGGAGACGACATAGCCCTCGGTTTCCAGCAGAATTGCCACCATCTCCGAGATCGCGGGATCGTCATCAACCACTAGAATGCGCGTTGCCATAGCCTCTACCCTCTGTTGGCGCTTTTGACGACATGATATCAGTTGCCTCCGACAACTCCCGGTATTGTGGGCCCCTTAAAAACTGTCGGAGGGATCGGGTAAATTGGTTCACGTATCGACACGAAAGGTTATCCGATGTCCGCATTCGATTCCCAGGGTCCCCGGTACGGGCAGTACGGCGCTGACCAGCCGCAGATCCACCAGCGCGTCGAACCGTGGCGCACGGTCATCCCGATGCACCCGCTGGGAGTGGGCGAAACGCTCGATGCCACCATGCGCCTCCTGCGCTTCAACCCCGTGCCCTTCATCGTATTCCCGATCGTGGTCAACCTCGTGGTCGCCGCGCTCGAGGTGCTGCTCTCGCTGGCCTTCGGTCAGTTGGTCTCACGTGAGGTGGTGGGGGCCACCAACCTGACGCTCTATGCCCTGACCGTCGCAATCATCTACTTCTTCGCCAACATGCTCGTGCTGGTCGCGGGCACGCGGGTCACCTTGGCGTCGGTGCGCGGCCAAAAACTGTCGCTGTCCGAAACCTTGGCCCTCGCACGAGCCGGCCTGGGCAAGATCGCTCTGCGCATGATCGTCCTGGCGCTTTTCGCCATCGCGGCCGGCGTCGTGGTAGTCCTCATCTTTGCCGCGGCCATCAGCGCGCTCGCCCTCAGCGCGTTCAGCTTCGCGGACTCGTCGGGCACAACGATCACGTTCATGATCCTGTCATTCCTCGTCTACGTCGTCGCGGTCTTCCTGCTGGTCTACCGCTTCTCGGTGGCGGTTCCCGCCTTGGTTGCTGAGGACATCGGGCCGGCCGAGGCAATCGGGCGCTCCTGGCGTCTCACCCAGGGCTCGCTTGGCTACTTCGCTGGCCTGTACATCACCCTCAGCATCATTATGTCGGTCCTTTCCGGGGTGCTCGGCATCGTTTTCGGCCTGGTCGTCGGCGGTGTTTTCAGCAACTCCGGAGATATCGTGGCCGCCACGGCCGGCAGCGCGGTGAGCATCCTCTTCACGCTCCTCATCTCAGCCCTGCTGGTGCCGATCTCCATGGCACTGATCAACCTCATTTACGTCAACATGCGGATGAAGCGGGAGAACTTCCATCAGGAGTTCTTGTACGGCGCCGGTCAGGCAGCCGGCCCCGGCGCCTTCAGCCAGCCGAACCAGTACAGCCAGCACAACCGATACGACCAGTACGGGCCTCAGGCTGGATACACCCCGCCCGTGTACGGTAACGACTCCGGTCAGGCCGGTGACGGCCAGAGTGGCCAGGGTTACGGCCAGTCTTACGGCCACAACGGCCAGAGCTACGGTCAGGGTGACGGCACGCAGTACGGCCAGTCTTACGGCTACAATGGCCAGACTTACGGCTATGGCCAGGCGGGTCAGTACGGCCAGCCGGGTCAATACGGTCAGCAGAGCCAGTACGGTCAGCAGGGACAGGATACCGAGTCCGGCAAGGACACCCCCGGCGAGCGCCCGAGCTGGTATGGAGATTTTGAGAAGTGACCTTCGTTCCCTTCACCCCGGATGCGGACACCGCTCAGCAGCTAGCGGAGGCCGAGCTGTCGAAGGCGATGTATGACCACTCGCCCAGCCTCCTCTCGCGCTTCTTGCAATGGTTGTTTGAGCGGCTCAACATCGTGGTGAACGAGCTCAACCCGGGTGAGGGCGGGGCGGGGAACCTCGTGGTCATCATCGGACTGGCCCTGTTCGTGGTGGCTGTCATCGTCTTTGCTTACCGCCGCTCGCGGGCCAGTAGCGCACCGGCTTCTCGCGAGCGCGAGCAGCTCTTTGATGATGACCGCACGTCTGCCGAATTGTTCAAGGCGGCCGACCGGGCCGAGCAGGCGGGGGATCTCAACCTCGCCGTCGTCGAACGTTTCCGCGCAATCATGCGTCTGCTTGACGAGCGCGAGCTCATCCACGTGGTGCCGGGAATGACTGCCCAGGAGGCGGCTGAGGCCGGCTCACGCAAGCTCGGGCACATCGATGAGTTCTCGGCGGGCGCCCAGCTTTTCAATGACGTCTACTACTGGCACCACCAGGCTACGGCGGCGGACGTGGAGTCGGTCCACCGCCTGCACCGCGTAGCCGCGCGCGAGGTGGTCGTATGAGCGTGTCGGCACCAAAGCGATCTCGCACGGGTATCCTTCTGTCGCTCATCGCGGTGCTCGCGCTCGCGGTCATAGCCTTGGTCGACATCCCGCAGCAGGGCGAGCCCTACTCCCCCACGTCCACTGCCTCCACGGGCACGCGCGCCCTGGCCCAGATCCTCAAGAATCATGGGGTGGACGTGTCCGAGGTGAGCCCGCTAGAGGCGATGGACTCAGCGGACACCGACACCACGCTGGTGATCGACCCCAGTTTCTACGCCCCCACCGAGGTGACCGAGGACCTGGTGAATTCCCGGGCCACCATCGTGGTCCTCGGGGACTCCTCCAGCATGTACGATTTCGGCTTCGAGGGTTACACGGAGAGTTTCCCGCCGATCCCGGTGGCCGCGAAGTGTCAAGACCCGGATGCGCAGGAGGCGCGCGGGATCAGCCCCCTCTCCCTCGCTTTCAGACCAGACCGGGAGAGGGACGTGACGGGTTGCTTCCCCCAGCTCGGCGGTTACGGCTGGGTGCAGCTCACCTCCAACCCGAAGATCTCCCTAATTCTCGATCCGACCTTCCTCACGAACGAATACCTGGCCGACCACGGCAACGCCGCCTTCGCCATGCGCAAGCTCGGCACCCAGCCGAAGGTCTTGTGGGTGAGTGGCGATTACTGGGAATCCGAGATGCGGACCACGCCGCAGTGGGCGGGCCTGCCCACCTGGTTCTACCCCCTCCTCGTTGGCCTGGTACTCACGGCCCTGTGGTGGGCCTTCTACCGCGGGCGCCGCTTCGGAAAGCTCGTAGCTGAGCCCATGCCCGTCGTCGTGCCTGCCTCCGAGGCCGACGCCGGCCGCGGCCAGCTCTACCACCGCGGGCGGGCCACCGAGCACGCAGCCCGTGCCCTGCGCGCCGGAACGATCTCGCGCGTGGCGCGCGGGCGCCTGAGTCCGACCTCGCCGCGCGAGGTGGTCGTGGACGTGCTCGCCCGGGTCAGCGGACGCGATCCGTCCGCGATTGACGCCCTGTTCTACTCTCTCCCCATCACGTCCGACACCGACCTGTCGAGGCTGGCTGACCAGCTCGATGAATTCGAAAGGGAAATCAATGACCGCTGATTCCAACCAGCCATCCGGGCGCCAGGGCCAAGATCCGGCCCAGGGCATCTACCAGCCCCCGGTCACTGCGCACGCGCAAGGCGACCCACAGCCAGGCGGCTACCAGCCGCAGTCTCCGGCTGTCTCTCAGTCCACCCCGCAGGGGGCGCCCCAGGGAGCGCCGCGCGCGCAGGGCTTCCGTCCGGAGGTGACTCAGCCGGCGCAGGAGGAGCCGGCCCAGTCGGCCACGGCGGAGAAGTTCCGCCGCATCCGCGCCGAGATCGCCAAGGCGATCGTGGGCCAGGATCACGCCGTCACTTCGGTGCTCATCGGCTTGTTGTGCGACGGGCACGTCCTCCTTGAGGGTGTGCCGGGCACCGCGAAGACCCTGCTGGTCCGCTCGCTGGCCGCGGCACTCGAACTGGACGCGAAGCGCGTGCAGTTCACCCCGGACCTGATGCCGGGTGATCTCACGGGCTCGCTCATTTACAGCGCATCCACAGGCGAATTCTCGTTCCGCCCCGGACCGGTTTTCACCAACCTACTCATTGCGGACGAGATCAACCGCACCCCGCCCAAGACCCAGGCGGCCCTGCTCGAGGCGATGGCTGAGCACCAGGTGTCGGTGGACGGCCAGCCGCGCGAGCTCGACGATCCGTTCATGGTGGTCGCCACCCAGAACCCGGTGGAGTACGAGGGCACGTACCCGCTGCCGGAGGCCCAGCTGGACCGCTTCATGCTCAAAACCATCCTGCCGTTGCCCCCGCGCGAGGTGGAAGTGGAGATTCTGCGCCGCCACGCGGGCGACTTCGATCCCACGGACCTCAGCACCGCCAAGATTGAGGCGGTGGCCGGCGCTGACGACGTGCGCCGGGCGCGCGAGGAAGTGGCAAGCGTGGAGGTCGGCACCCGGGTGCTGGATTACATCGTGGACCTGGTGCGGGCTACCCGCGTGTCGCCGGCGGTCTCGCTTGGTGTCTCCCCACGTGGCGCCACCGCGCTCCTGCATGGCTCGCGCGCGTGGGCGTGGCTATCCGGGCGGAGCTACGTGACACCCGACGACGTCAAGGCCCTCGCCGTTCCCGCCCTCACCCATCGCATCCAGCTTCACGCTGAGGCCGAGCTTGACGGGGTCAGCCCGCGCTCGGTTATTGAGTCGATCCTCGCTTCGGTGCCGGTGCCGCGCTGATGTTCATTCGCCTTCCCGCCGTGGTCTGCTCCGTGCTCGGCATCGTGTTCGGGGTGGCGACCCGCGACGCCGGCATCGCGGTGCTGATCACCATCGTGTTGGTGTTCCTCGTGTTGCTCGACGCCGCGCTCGCGCCCAACCCGTCGGTCCTCGTGGCCGACCGGAACGGGGATGATTCGGTGCGTGTGGGCGACGAGGCGGCCGCCACGCTCACCCTCACGAACCCGTCCGGGCGCAAGATCTCGGGCATGTTCCGGGATGCGTGGCCGCCGTCGGCGAACGTTTCCCCCTCGCGCCACGGTTTCCGTCTGAGGCCGCGCAGCGAGGCTATCTTCGATTCCTCGCTGCGCCCCGAACGGCGCGGCACGATCCACTCCTCCACGGTCACGGTGCGCACGTTCGGCCCGCTGGGCCTGGCCGGTCGGCAGAAGTCCGCCCCCACGTCCTGGCAAATCCACGTGCTACCGCCGTTCGTCTCGCGGCGCAACATCCCCTCGCGGGTGCGGCAGTTGCGCGAACTCGATGGGCGCTCCCTCCTCCTCACTCGCGGCGAGGGCACCGAGTTTGACTCCCTGCGCGAATACGTGGCCGGCGACGACGTCCGAGCCATCGACTGGCGCTCCACGGCCCGCCTCGGTGAGACCGTGGTGCGCACATGGCGCCCCGAACGTGACAGGCACGTGGTCATTGTTCTCGACGCCGGCCGTGGCGGCGCCCTGCGCGTGGCGGAAGGTCCTGCCTTCGACACGTTCATCGAGGCGGCGCTCTTGCAGTCGGCGATCGCGCAGCGAGCGGGCGACCGTGTGTCGGTCATCGCCATGGACGATCAGCTGAGGGCGCGGCTGGCCTTAGAGCACACGAAGACGATCACGCACAAGGTGGCCCAGACCCTGGCCGACATCGAGCCGAGCTTGCACGCCACCGACTGGGCCTCGCTGCCGGCCTACATTTCGCAGATCTCGAAGCGGCCCGCGTTCGTGGTCATCGCCACCACGATCGGCGGTGGCACGCTCTCCTCCGGGCTGGTCGACGTCCTGCCCACCCTCAAGCGCACCCACACCGTGCTCGTCGCCTCGGTTCACACGGGCGATCCGGAGCGGGAAGAGGAGGTGGGTGCCATCTACGAGCTCGCGGCTCACGAGCGCTCCCAGATCGAGGAGAACAACCTGGCCCGGTCCCTCGAGCGCGCGGGTGCGAAGGTGGTGCGCTCGGACGCGGAGGGCCTGCCCGTGGCGGTGGTGGATACCTACATGAGCCTCAAGGCCCGGGGTCTGCTCTAGTCCGGTCTGTTCCAGTCGACAACTTCTTCTCACCACCGGCCGGGCCTCAGGCCACCCTCGGCTAGGCAGCGTAGCGGACCAGGTCCTTCTCCTTAGGTTCGCCGCGACCGAAGACGTAGACCCAGATCCAGAAGGCCGCGAGCACGCCCGCGCCGATCGCGACCTTCACACCCCAATGCAGGTAGGACGGGGTCACGAAGCCTTCTAGCAGGGCCGAGATGAAGAGCACGCCCACCAGCCCGAAGCCGACGAACATGGCCTGTTTACCCTCGACGGCAAGCGCCTGCAAGCGGGGCCGGCCGCCTGGCACCAGCATCGTCCAGAAGAGCTTGAGCCCGGCGCCACCGGCCACGAAGATCGCAGTCAGCTCGAGCAGACCGTGGGGCAAGATGAGCTGGAAGAAGATCGGCAGGAGCCCGAAGTAGTCGAGGATCGCGCCCGCCTGCCCCACTGACACGGCGTTGGTGGCGAGCACGTAAACAGGGAAAACGCCCGTGATGCCCCCGCCCACGGCCTGCAGCGCAATCCACGCATTGTTAGTCCACACCATCGCCCCGAACTGAGTGCCGGAATACTCGCGGTAGTAGGCGGCGAAGGACTCGTCAGCGTACGAGCGCAACAGCTCGTAGGGTCCGAGCTGGAAGATCTCGTTGGGGTACATACGGAAATAGACGATGACGATCGCGGCGATCGCCACTGCCGCGATCGTCACGGCGTGTGCCCACCAGCGGATCCGGTAGAAGGCGTGCGGGAGGGTGGAGGTCAGGGCGTGACCGAGCGAGCGCAGGTTTGCGCCCCGGATCTCGGTCAGGCGGGCCCGGGCGGCGCCAACGGTGGCAGAGAGCGTGAGAATGAGGTCGGCGTCGGGGGCCTGCGTGCGGATGGTGGCCAGGTGGGCGGCGGAGGCCTGGTAGAGGCGCACGAACTCGTCGGCTTCCGGGCCGGTCAGACGCGGCCGGGCCGTCAGTTCGTCGAGGCGCTCCCACTGGGCCTGGTGCGCTTTGGCAAAAGCTAGACTCTCCACACTCCAAGGGTGCCACAAATGGGGCGCGGGTTGCAGGTAGGCTTGGAGGCGTGGCAGAACACAGCATCATCACGGGCGAGGGAGTCGAGCTCGAGCTCCCCGCCGCGACCGTGCTTTCGCGCATCGTCAGCGGGCTCATCGACTACGGCCTCATTGTCATCGCCTACGTCGTCCTCATCTTCAGCCTGGCCAACACATTCCCCACTTTCAACGGGGCGCAGGTGGCCACGATCGTGGTGTCCGTGACCGCCGTCTTGTTCTGGCTTCTGCCCGCGCTTGTCACGACTACCTCCAACGGGCGCTCGCTCGGCAAGCTCGTCACCCGCACGCGCGTGGTACGGCTCGACGGTGGCACGATCACCGCCAACCAGGCCTTCATTCGGGCCACGGCCGGGATCCTCGAAGTGTTCGTCGCGTTCGGCGCGATCGCCACGATCACCAGTTTTATCACGAAGAACAGCCAACGGCTGGGCGACATGCTGGCAGGCACGTACGTGGTGCGCTGGCCGTCGCGCAGCGACTGGGAGCCGAAGGTCTCCATGCCGCAGGGCCTGGCCGCCTGGGCCGGGGTCGCCCAAACGCGCGCGCTGCCCACGGGCCTGTCCCTCAATATCGCCGATTTCCTCAAGGGCCGCGAGCGCCTCACCCCGCAGGCCCGCCAAGCCCAGGCGCGTGCGCTGGCGGCCGCGTGCGAGAAGTACGTCTCTCCCCCGCCCCCGTGGGGCACGCCGGCCGAGGCCTTCATTGAGGCCGTCACTGTCATCCGTTATGACGTTGAACGCCGCCGCTACACCGAGGTCACCGAGCGCCGCCAACGGTTGGGCACCCGCGTGGCGGAAATCCCTTACGGCCTGGGCGAATCAGCCTAGCCGTAGTAGTAGTCGATGTCCTCCGGGTAGCAGTCGAGGGCGCTGGCGAGCTGGCTGGTGACAACGTCGTGGATGAAGAGCCGCGGATCGGGCTCGCGGCGCATTTGCTCGAGGATCGGCATCCGATAGAAGATGAGGCGCCCGTGGATCTTCGCGGGCCGCTCGAAGGGCAGGAAGCGTGCGAGCGGCACGCCGTCTTCCCAGGGAGCCGGGTCCTGGCCGGGCACGTCCATGACCGCGAAGTCGAAGCGGTCCATTTTAGCCCCGAGTGTGCGGCGGTAGGAGCCGAGTTCCCAGGCGAGGAGATCGTCGAATTCGTCGGCGCGGGTACGCCAGGCGGGGATGGAGGCGGGAAGGATGGGGCAGCGGGGGCCGCGGCCGTGGCGGTCGCGGCGTCGGGCGGATGCGGGGAAGACCATGAACCTACCCTAACGCCTCTGCCGCGGGGCACGGGGATGCGACTAAGGTAGGAGCCGTGAGTCTTCGAAAGTGTTCCCGCGTTGGTTGCCAGCAGCCGGCAGTTGCCACCATGACGTACGGCTATCGCGAGGCCACGGCCGTGATCGGCCCGCTGTCGCCGGTGCCGTTGCAGGGCGCTTTTGACCTGTGCAAGGATCATGCCAATCACGTGACCGCGCCAGTGGGCTGGCAGATGGTTCGCCTCCAGACGGAGTTTGAGGAGGCGCCGCCCTCCACTGACGACCTGCTCGCCCTCGCTGACGCCATCCGCGAGGCCTCTCGCCGCGACGTGCCGCCGCCCAAGCCGGCCCAGCGTGAGATCCGCCGGCCCGCCGCCGACGTCTCCACTCGGCCCCACCCGCGCCCGCGCCTCACGCTGATCGACGGCGGGGATAACGACGACCGCGCCACCGACGCCGACCGCCCCAGCGACGACGCCCGCTAGCGCCGGCCGCGCCTAGTTGGCGATGGTGAGCCGCACGGCCTGGCTGGTGGTGGAGTCCTGGGTGAGTGCCAGCCAGGCGATCCCCGTGTCCGTGTGTAGGAGCGCGGCGCCGTACATTGGCTGGTCGGCCTCGAGCGTGACGTAGTGGGCCTCGGCCGGAATCTCCACGCTCGCGATCTCGTCAACGTTCAGCACTTGGCTATCGAGTTGCGCGCCGTCGACGTCATAACTCGTCCAGCGTGCCTGCCCGCTGCCGTTCAGCACTAGCGTGCCCGCGTGGGGGCCGGCGGCGATGCCCCCGGCTGTCACGGGTTCGCGGCCGGCGAGCCAGGCGACGTCCACGCCGTCGTCGCCGGAACGAGTAAGCGAAACCCCCACCGCGACGTCGGTCCTGGCGCTGACCCGCACACCGTAGGAGCCGGGTGCGAGGCCGGCGAGGGAGAGGTCGAGCACGGACTGGGGCGCCACCTCCACGCCCTGCGCGCCGTCGAGCGGGCGCTCCTCCTCCCCGAGCGTGGCAACGTTGACGGTGGTCGGCTCGTCGTGGGGGTTGACGATGCGCAGGGCGGCGGTGGTGTCGGCGTCGACGACGACGCCCGGGATGACCACGTCCGTGCCCGCGGCGGAATCGGTGAGCATGTCGATGCCGGCGGGGGTGACGCCGTCGAGCTGGAGGACCTGCATGGCGGCCACGAAGGCGCCCGTGTCGGAGGAGAGCCGGATGGCGATGCGGGAGTCGGGCGGGATGAGGCCGGTGAGGTCGCGCGTGGCTTCGCCGCCGGCCTCGAGCGACAGGGTGGACAGGCCCTGGATGTCGAGCTGGCCGGCCGAGGAGTAGACCGCGATGTCGATCGTGGTGGCGGTGGCCGAGGCGTTGCGGACCATGAGCGACAACCACGTGCCCACCTCGCTCGACCCGCCGACCAGCCACACGGTGTTCGCCGGCCACTCGCACGGGGCGGCGATGAGACCGCGTGAGTCGCCGGCTTGGGCGGTCTGGATGGAGGCGCCGGCCATCACGCCCTTGCCGCGTACCACCCCCACGGCCTGCCCGCCCGCGATCTGTGTGAGAACGCCGGTGAAGGGCGTGCTGTCGAAGGTGGCGGCCCCGTCGGAGAAGACGCCGGCCCAAGAGCTCTTGCCCTCGACGACTTCGGACACGTTGATGCCGCCGGTGTTGGCGTCTTGGGCGTGGGCGTAGCATACGAGGCTGGCCTGGCTTGGTCCGGCCTGGCCCTGCGGCGCGGCCACGGTGGTGGGCGCGGCGGGCTGCGCGGCCGGCATCGCGGTGGCCAGGCCCGCGCCGGCGGCGAGCGCCAACACGCCCACCCCGCTCACGAGCGCCGCAAGTTCTTTCTTCATTCGATGCCTCCCACCCGCCGGCGCAGCGGCAGCGCGGTGACCAGGCTGGCCAGGAGCGCCACGAACTGCGCCACAACTGTGACACGGTGCACCCGGTCTACGTAGTCGATATGCACGTCCCCGGCGTCCGGCAGCTGCCAGGCCTGCGCCCAGCTGTCCTCGATCGTCTCGAGCCTCTGGCCGTCGAGCGTGGCCACCCACCGCGCGTCGGCCCGCTCGGCAAGCGAGAGCGTGCCGGGTCCCGTTACTTCCCCTTCCGCGTTCACGACGCCCGAGGCGAGGCCAGCGTCCGCCCGCGCGCGGTCTGCCGGCTCGGTGACGCGCCAGAAGGTCCCGGCCTCGCCCGTGGTGACGTACTGGAGGCCGGGGATGGTGTGGAGGCGGCCGACTAGCTGGCTGCGGAACTCCGGCGATTCGCCCTCCCCCGCCGGTGGGACGAGCACGATCGCGATGGCGTGGTCGGCCAGCTCGGCGCCGTCCCCGGAGCCGCGGGTGAGCCCGGCCACGGCGTCGGCGAGGGCGGAGTCGGCGGAGTCGGGATCCATCGCCTGCCCGCGCGCCATGGTGTATTCGTGGAGCTCGATGCCCTGGCCGCGCCAGAGTTCGGCGCTGACGCCCTCGGAGGTGGGGGTAAGGGCGAGGACGCGCTCGTGGCGGGCCTCGGCCTCCACGCCGAGCGCGGGGAGGGCAGGAGCGTTCGCGCCGAGCACGGGCTCCTCTTCCCACACGGTCTGCAGGCCGCGCCCACCCGCGGCCACAACGGCGAGCGGCAGGGCGAGCATGACGAGCCCGCCCACGATCTGGGTGGCCCCAAAACTGCGGCGGCGCATGGCGGTGCGAAGCCCGTGCGAACCACAGATGATCGCGATCCACGCGCCCAACCACGCCAACGAATAGCCCACTATCGGCGAGCCCTCCACGGACTCATACCCGCCGGTCACCAGCCGGTATCCCACCGTGAACGTGGGGGCGAGCGCGGCGACACCGAGGCCGGCGGCGAGAATCAGCCAGCCGAGGCGGATCCACCAACGCCGGTGCAGGCGCAACAACGCGAGCGCGGCGGCGCCGAACACGGACGCGACCGCCACGAGGAGGACGGGGTCGGTGCGCACCTGGTCCACCATGACGAGGGCCGGGGTGGCGCCCGTCGGTACGCCCGGCTGGGCAAACAGCAAGCCGGGGGAAAACGCGCCGAGCGAGGGCGCAAGCAGGAGCAGGGCCGGCACGGGCACCCACAGCCAGCGCTTGCGCTGCCCGGGCCTGCCCGCCACGCCGATCACAGCGACCACGATCGCTACGGCAGCAAACAGGGGCGTGGCCGCCGCCAGCACGCCGAACGCCAGCGCAAGTAACCCCAGGCTACGCGCCGAGCCACGCCAGGCCCCGGCGATCGCGAACAGTGCCACGGGCAGGGTCACGTGCACGACGACGGCCCCGATCTGCCCATCGGCCAGCGCCGCCATGAACGGGGGCGCCACCACCCAGGCAAGCGCTGCGACGGTCCGCACCACCCAGGAGGCGGACATCCGCCCGGCAGCAAGGTAAGCGAAGAACGCGGCGGCCGGGATCGCCAGGTACAGCATGCCGGTGGCGAGCGCGCCGAGTGTCAGCCCGAACGGGTGACCAAGGACAAGGAAGGGCAACATCGCCACCCACAGGGGATCCACCGCATAGGCGTGGCCGGATCCCGAGTCGAGCCAACCTGACCAAATGAGGCGGGCCAGGTCCGGCGCGCCCGTGGTGTCGGCCGCGAGCCCGCCGCCCGAAAGCACGCCCGCGGAGAACACGGGCAGGAAGAACACGACCGCGACCAGCGCGGCGATCGCCACCGACACGAGCCCACCCCTGCGGGAGTGGCGGGCGAGGTCTGCGCGGGCCTTGATGGTGAGCGGGTCGGGCTGCTCGGCCAGGATCTTGGCCTCCTTGGCCGACCTCTTCGATTCGCGGCGCGCCGATCGGATGTCGGCCGGCCGGGCCTCGAGCGCGGTCAGGGCGTCGGCCCCCACGGACGCGACCTTTGCGATCCGGCGGCGCCCGCGCACGACGTCGTCGAGCATGGTCAGCACGCGCGCCCCGGCTCCCAGCTCGGCCCAGGCAAGGGCCGTGTCCTTCGTGACGAGCCGGGCCAGGGATCGCGGCAGTGCGAGCAGCAGATAGCCGAGCACGTAGAGCGGCACGAGGGCGCCGGGCGCGGCGAGTAACGAGTTGTAGATCTGGGCCGAGCGGCGCTGGGCGTAGCTACGGTCGGGGTTCTCGCCCAGGCCGGCGCGGGCGTGGCGGACCACGGCGGCCGGGTCGACCACCACGCGGTAGCCGGCACGGCGGGCGCGGCGGGAGAATTCGAGCCCCTCGCCAAAGGGCCCAAGGAACGGGTCAAGCCCGCCGAGCTCGTCCCACATGGAGCGACGCACTAAAGCCCCGGCCGTCCCCACCGCGAGCACATCGATGCGCGAATCGTACTGACCCTGGTCGCGCTCCCCCGCCTCTACCTCGGGCACGCGCCGCGCGCTGCGGGTGGCGCGGATGCCCACCTCCAGCAGCACCGGTGAGTCCGCATCCTCCCACGCGATCTGCTTGGGGCCGACCACACCGATGCGGTTCGATCCCTCGCCGGTACGCAACAGGGTGTCGAGGGCCGCTGGTTCGGGGCGGGAGTCGGCGTGTAGGATCCACAGCCAGTCCGACTCGGGAAGCTCGAGGCCCGCGATCACCTGGCCGAGGTTCTTGCCGGCGCCGTGGACGAGCTGGATGTGCTCGCCGTCGGGATCGAGCTGGGCGTGAACCGGCTGGACGAACGGGGAATCGAGGCTGGGCACGGCCACCACGATGTGGTCAGGGCCGTGGATCTGCTCCCTCAGCCCTGCCAGCGTGTCGGCCAAAAAAGAAAGGTCACGGCGGTGGCACACCACGATCGCCGTGACTTTCTCACGAGTAACGCTCTCCACTAGCGAGCTCCGCGCGCTGCCTTACGCTCGCGAGCCATACGCTTGCGGTCATTGTCCGAAGTGCCGCCCCAGATGCCGTGGCGGATGTCGTTCGTCACGGCGTATTCGAGGCACTCGGCCCGCACGGAGCAGTTCTTGCAAATGGACGTGGCCGGCGCGGTAGATCCGCCCTTTTCGGGGTAAAAAATGTCAGGATCGGTCTGCGCACACAGCGCCTCTTCCATCCATGACAGGTCCGCGTCCTGGGCAAAGCCGTAGCCGAGGTCAAAAATTCCCTGCATCAGCCGTTGAGCCAGTTGAGGATCCTCCGCGACATGGGCGGTGTGGAGCGGCGTCGCTTTCGACTGCCTCATGTGGTCCTCCGTTCAAAATCTCTGTGGTTAAATTACATCGGTGTAACCACCTAAAGTCAAGACGCTTTACACACTTCGAGACGCCCATCGGCGTGTTGTCCGCGTTTTGGGCCCCTTAGTGTGAGATATTGCGGTTTTCCTGTGCGAGCGGGCGAGCACGCGCCCCCACTTTCGTGCGACGATGGTGGCATGACACCTCGCCCTTCTGAGCTTGCCCTGCTTGCCGAACGCTCCGCACGCGCCGTGGCACCGGACCTCCTCGAGGCCTTCAAGAACCCCGGCCCAGTCGAGTACAAGCGCAATTTCCACGACCCCGTCACGGTTCACGACCGCCGTGCCGAGGCCGCCATCCGCGCGATCCTCTTCGAGGCCCTGCCGTCCTCGCTGCTGCTTGGCGAGGAGGAGGGCCACGTCATCGACTCCTCCGGCTCGCGCACGGTTCCTGGGCCGAACGACGTCGTGTGGCTGGTCGACCCCATCGACGGCACGTCGAACTTCACCTCTGGCCTGCTGTTTTGGTGCGTCTCGATCGCGGCCGTGGTGGGCGGGGAGGTGGTGGCGGGCGTCATCTACCAGCCCAGCCTCGACGTGCTCTACCTGGCCGACGACACGGGCGCCTACCGCAACGGCGAGCCGATGCGCGTGAGCGACCAGCCCCCGCACCGCAGCCTGTTCGCCGCGGATTTCCCCTCCGAGCGCATCGAGGATCAGGACAGCGCGGCGCGTGGCTACCGGCTCCTGCTCGAGGGGTCGAAGTCGATGCGGCGCCTGGGTTCGACCGCCCTGCACCTGGCCGGCGTAGCCGAGGGCACGCTCGGGGCGTGTCTGGGAATGGGCACCCAGCCGTGGGACATCGGCGCGGGCATCGCCCTGGTCAAGGCCGCCGGCGGGCAGATCCTCGGCGTGCGTGACGACCGCTCCACGAACACCTCCGTCTACGACAGCCCCACCTACGCCGCGGCCGGCCACCCTGACTCCCTCCAGCTCTGCCTCGACGCCATCGGCTGCGTGGCGCCCCAAGACCTGCAAACCCACTACTTCGGAGGTGACGCGTGAGCCTGTACGCCTCCCTCGCCACCCGCGGCACCTCCCCCGCGCTGACCTGGTACGACTCCGACGGCCGCCTCGAACTCTCCGGCAAGGTGCTCGCCAACCACGTGGCCAAAATCGCCAACTACCTGCGCGACGAGTTCGGCCTCGAACCCGGCGAGCACGTAGCCCTTGACCTGCCCCTGCACTGGAAGACCCTCGCCTGGGCACTCGGCGCGCTCGTGGCCGGGTTGGAGGTTCACGACGCCGTGGCGCAGGTTCCGGCCGCAGGCGCGACTGGCAATCATGCCGGCGCGGCTGGAGAGGCCGGCCCGGCAGGTCCGGCTAGCGACCTGGCCAGCGACCTGGTGGTAACGAACCACCCCGAGCGCTGGGCAGAGAGCGCCGCCGAAGTGGTGGCCCTCAACCTCGACTCCTTCGCCTTCGCCTGGAATGGCGATCTGCCCGCCGGTGTGGCGGACGGTTTGGCCGACGTCATGGGCCAACCCGATGCCCTCGTGCTCGCCGAAGAAACCGACAACGCCGAGCGGGCGCGCGGGGGCAAGGTGATCGAGCGCGCCAGCGTGCTCGTGAAGCCCACCGTCGCCGAGGCGACCCGGGCGCTCCTGGCGGCGAGTGCGGGAGGTGCGGCGATCGTCGTCGTTGGCGAAGGCGACCCCGCAAGGATCGTGGCGGCAGAGCGCGCGCAGATCCTTCCCTAACCCGTTACTTAGCTACGGCCCCGGACTGGGCGCGGCGGCGGAAATAGAGCGAGAGCAGCGAACCAGAAACGTTGTGCCACACGGAGAAGATGACGCCGGGCAGGGCGGATTCGGGGGTGGCGGCGAAATGGGTCTTACCCAGGGTGGCGGCGAGGCCGGAGTTTTGCATCCCCACCTCGATGCAGACCGTGCGTGCCACGCGAGGGCTGCACCCGGTGGCGCGAGCGGCCCAGTAGCCTATGAGCAGGCCGGCCAGGTTGTGCAAGATGACGGCCACGAGCACCACGCCCGCGGCGCTCGCGATGGCGTCGGCAGAGCCGGGGATGAGAGCGGCGACCACGGCCGAGATGCCGAGCGTGGAGATCCACGGCAGCACGGGCAGCACGCGGTCCACGGCCTTCGGGATAAGCAGGCGTAGTACCACGCCGCCCACCACCGGGATCACCACGGTCTTGAGGATGGAGAGCGCCATGGCACCGCCGTCGATGTCAGTGAACGTGCCCGCCAGCCACTGCACGAGCAGCGGGGTAAAGATTGGGGCGAGCAGCGTGGAGACGGTGGTGAGCGTGACCGACAGCGCCACATCGGCCTTGGCCAGGTAGGCCACCACGTTCGACGCCGTGCCGCCCGGCGCACATCCGAGCAGGATGAAACCGATCGCCAGGCCCTGCGGCAGGCCGAGGATTTTCACCAACGCGATCGCCACGAGCGGCATGATGACGTACTGGGCCGCCACCCCGATGAGCACGGCAAGGGGGCGCTCGGCCACGCGCTTGAAGTCGGCGAGCGTGAGGGTGAGGCCCATGGTGAACATGATGAAGCCCAGACCGGGCGAGATGTAGGGCGTGAGGTGGGAGGCGGTGGCCGGGAAAAGGTAGGCCCACACTGCCCCCGCCACGATGATGGCCGGGAAAACGCTGACCGCGATGAGTGCGGAACGATCCTCAGAGCGCTTCGACATGTGTTCTCTTTCCATTTACCGGCAATTATCACCCATTAGACATCCAATGTAGGCCACAATAGACCCATGCGTGGAATCATCTTGGCCGGCGGATCCGGCACTCGTCTTCATCCGATCACCCTGGGCACGTCCAAGCAGCTCGTGCCCGTGTACGACAAGCCGATGATCTACTATCCCATGAGCACCCTCATGTTGGCCGGCATTTCGGACATCCTCATCATCACCACCCCCGAGGACGCCTCCCAATTCCATCGCCTGCTCGGGGACGGATCGCAGTTCGGCGTCAACCTGTCCTTCACCGTGCAGGAGGTGCCCAACGGGCTGGCCCAGGCGTTCGTGCTGGGCGCGGACTTCATCGGGAACGAGGCGGCCAGCCTCATCCTCGGCGACAACATTTTCTACGGCCCGGGCATGGGCACGCGCCTGCGCCGCAATGTGGATCCCGACGGCGGGGCCGTGTTCGCCTATCACGTGACGGATCCGGAGCGCTACGGCGTGGTCGAGTTCGATGAGGACTTCCGAGCCCTGTCGATTGAGGAGAAGCCGGCCAAGCCGAAGTCAAACTACGCCGTGCCGGGCCTGTACTTCTACGACAATGACGTGGTGGAGATCGCCAAAAACCTGCAGCCCTCAGCACGCGGGGAGTACGAGATCACGGACATCAACAAGGTCTACCTCGAGGCAGGCAAGCTCTCGGTGGAGGTGTTGCCGCGCGGCACGGCCTGGCTGGACACCGGCACGTTCGACTCGCTCGCCGACGCCACCGCCTACGTCCGCACCGTCGAGGCCCGCCAGGGGCTCAAGGTGGGTTCACCGGAGGAGGTCGCCTGGCGGATGGGTTTCATCGACGACGACGGTCTGCGCCGCCGCGCCGAGCCCCTCGTGAAGTCGGGCTACGGGCAATACCTGCTGGACCTCATCGAGCAGCGCTAGGAGCCTCGTGAGGTCGCGCCTGGCAAACGCGACACTAACCGGCAAGATGCGGCACTAAATTACCGTTATTTTGTGCCGCATCTTGCGAAGTAGTGCAGCATTTGGGGGGCGGGCTAAGCCACTGTGGGCGGGCTAGGCACCTGCAGGCTCGCCCGCCGGTTCGGTAGCCGTGTGCTCTGCCGTGCGGCGGTAGAACATGGACAGGAACGCGCCGGAGAGGTTGTGCCACACCGAGAAGATGACGGCGGCGAAGATGACCGCTCCTGCCGTGGCGAAGGCCTGCGACGAGCCGGGCACCACGCCGATCACCACGGCGCAGATGCCGAAGGTGGAGACCCAGGGCAGCACGGGCAGGATCTTGTCGATCACGCGCGGGAGGATGAGGCGCAGGAGCAGGCCGCCGAGCACGGGAACCACCACGGTCTTGACGATGGAGATCGCCATCGCCCCGCCGTCGATGTCCATGATCGTGCCTGCCATCCACTGCACGAGCAACGGGGTCATGATGGGGGCCAGTAGCGTGGAGACGGCCGTCATGGTGACGGACAGGGCGACGTCGGCCTTGGCCAGGTAGGAGATGACGTTCGACGACGTGCCACCCGGCGCCGAGCCCACGAGGATGATGCCCACGGCCACCGCCTCGGGCAGGTTGAGGATCTTGACGAGCGCGAGCGCGATGAGCGGCATGATGACGTACTGGGCCAGGACCCCGAGGAGCACCGGGAGGGGCCGGGCGGCGTCGGGCTTAGTCGATGTCGGCGAGCACGGCCGGCGCCGCGAGCGCCCAGCGCTCCTTCCAATCCCCGATGGGGGCCACGCCGATGGCGCCGAGTGAGTCGTGGGCGAGTACGGAATACGACGGCCGAGGCGCGGGCCGGTTGAAGGCCGCGGCGGTGGTTTCCCCCACGATCGCCGGGTCCTTGCCGTAGGCGGCCACGATTTCCTTGGTGAAGCCGTGCCAGTTGGTCTGGCCAGAGGAGGTGCCGTGGTAGATGCCGGAGGGCGCGCCGGCTTGGACGAGGCGGACGAGGAGGTCGGCGAGATCGCGGGTCCAGGTGGGTTGGCCGATCTCATCGGTGACCACGGACAGCTGCGGGTGGGTGTCGGACAGGCGCGCCATGGTCTTGGGGAAGCAGGCGCCGTGGGCACCGTAGAGCCAGGCGGTGCGGACGAGGAGGTAGTCGCCGGTTTCGGCGCGGACGGCCCATTCGCCGGCGGCCTTGGTGCGCCCGTAGGCGGACTTGGGTGCGATCGGGGCGTACTCGCCGTAGGGGGCCTCGGCGTCGCCGGCAAAGACGTAGTCGGTGGAGATCTGGATGATGCGGGCGCCGAGTTCACGAGCGCGCCGGGCGAGCAGCTGGGGGCCGACCGCGTTGACGGCGAAGGCCTGGGCCTCGTGCTCTTCGGCCGGGTCCACGGCGGTGAAGGCGGCGCAGTTGACGATCACGTCGGTGGCGCCGAGTTCGGCCACCGAGGCCGGGTCGGTGATGTCGATCTGTGGCTGGTCGAGGGCTGTGACCTCGTAGCCGCGATCGCGGAGGATTTCGGTGAGGTCGGTGCCGAGCATGCCGGCGGCGCCAATGACTGTCCAGTGCATAGTTCTCCTTGGTTTTTCACCCAGTCTATCGCGGCCTGTGACGCGGGCGTCTTATCCTTGCGACGGGTGTGAATATTGTTTAGATTGTGACTCGTGTGACTTTCAAGCACAGAAGGATTCTCATGAAAACCACGCTCTCGCTCGCCCTCAGCGCTCTCCTCGTTGCCCCTCTCGCGGCCACGCTTCCCGCGGCCCCCGCGGATGGGGAGCCGTCCGCCTACGTCGTCGACCTCCTTGCCGCCCCGGCGCTCGAGGAGCCCACGACGCCGGAGCCGGACTCGGCCCCGGACCTTACGGATGAGACCACGGCTCCCGCGACCAGCGAGGAGGCCGCGCCTGATGACGGGGCGGGCGAGGACGCCGTCGGGAAGCCGGCCGAGGCCCCGAAGACGGACGCACCCGAGCTCGACGCGCCCGAGCAGGACGACGCGACGGCGGCGCCAGCTGCCCTGGCCCCCGGCGAGCTCGAATTTGACCTGGTGACGGAGCCGATGGAGACGAACGACTTCCTCGTGGCCGGTGTGACGTGGGAGGGCGCGTCACCCGAGGCGGTGGAGATCCGGACCCTGACCAACGGCGAGTGGGGCGAGTGGTACGCGCTCGACATCGAGGATGAGGGCGAGGGAACGCCGAGCACCGAACCTTACATGGCGGCCGGCTCGAGCGGTATCCAGGTGCGTGTGGCGGGGGCGAACCGGACCACGTCGCTCAGCCTTTCGCTCAATACCGGCGAGGGCACGGGCGGCACGGAGGAGCCGGCCGACGTCAGCGAGCCGGAGGTCACCCCCGAGCCCGAGACGGACCTCGAGCCGGCCACGAACGTCGACTCCCATACCGGGGCCGCGTTCATGCCGGCGCTCCTGCGCACGGACTCCACGTTCACCAATGCCGCCGCCACCGCGTTCGGCAACCCGGCGCGGGCGCCGCAGAAGGTGGACATCGCCGCGCCGAAGGTGATATCGCGTGAGGAGTGGGGTGCGAAGAAGACGTCGTGGCCGCCGGAGACGGTTAAGCTGAGCGGCGCGATCATCCACCACACGGCCGGAAATAACGTGTACACCGAGGCCCAGGGGCCCGCGATCGTCAAGGCGATTTGGAACTACCACGCATTCGGCCGCGAGTGGGGCGACATCGGCTACAACTTCCTCATTGACAAGTACGGCAACATTTACGAGGGCCGCACGGGCTCGCTCGCCTCGGCCGCGGGCCAGATGGTGATCGGCGCCCATGCCGCGCCCGCCAACACAGGCTCGGTGGGCATCTCGGTCATGGGCAACTACACCTCGATTGACCCCACGCAGGTCTCCCTCGATTCGGTGGCCACCGTGCTCGCCTGGCAGTTCGGCCGCGCCGGTTTAGACCCGTTCGGCACCTTCATCTACACCGACCACTCGGGCGTCAAGCGCTCCATCAACGCGATCAGCGGTCACCTTGATGTCGCTGCCACCGCCTGCCCAGCCCGCATTTATCCCAAGCTCGGCCAGATCCGCGCCGCGGTTGCCAAGCTCATCTCCGACAAGCAGGCCGCCCCAGGCACTCCGAATACTCCGAGCTACGTGGACGTGCCGGCGACGGCGGCATACAGCTACTCTGCCCAGTCTGGGCACGGCTGGCCCGCCACTGACGTGTGGGGGCTGGGAGACGCCAACGACGACGCTCTGGCCGATCTCCTCTTGCGCACGGCCGACGGTCGGCTCCTTTTCTACGCCGGGCGCGGCGAGGACCAGTTCATGCCCGGCCACCAGATTGGGCACGGCTGGCAGAACATGGCGAGCCTGGTGACCGGCATCGACTTCGACGGGGATGGGATCAACGACATCCTCGGCATCCACGCCGACAAGAGGCTGTACTTCTACCCCGGCAACGGCACGGGCGGCGTCAACCCCGGCCGCCAGATCGGCCACGGCTGGGCCTTCACCCACGTGTTCGGGGTCGCGCAGGGCCCGGGTGGCAAGCCGGCGCTGGTGGGGCTTAAGGTGGGTGGCGACCTTTACATTTACGCCACAAACGGCGCGGGCTCGTTCACCAAGACCTCCCACCCGGCGGGCAACTACGCTCACCTCAAGGGCGCCACGTTCGTGGGCGACTGGAGCGGCTCGGGCTACTCGGACGCGATCGCCATCGGCGCGGACAACAACCTCTACTACTACGCTGACATCACCGAGGGCGGCTACGGCAAGCGCGCCCGCATAGGTAGCCGGTGGAACGCGATGGCCCAGCTCGAGCTCGGCTACTCCGAAGGCAACCTGCACCGCTTCTACGCGATCACGAAGGGTGGGTTGCTCTACACCTACGGCTACGAGAGTAATCCCCGCTAGCGTCGGTAGATGAGGTACTCCCCCACCTGGTCCACAAGCTCGAAGCCGGCGTTTTCGGCATAGGGTTCGAACGAGTCGCCCGGGATGACGATCACCTGCACCGGGTAGGTGTCGAGCACGGCTTGGAGGTTGGCGTAGGCCTCGTCGCCCGGAGAGCTGATGAAGTAGTCATAGGCGCTTTGATCAACAAGGTCCCAGTGGTAGTAGTCCGAGTGCCACGTGGTACCGAAGCGGGTGAGTACCGAGAGCGAGTGGACATGCGGGGCGTAGACGCGAAGGATCGAGGCCACATAGTGGCGCCGATGCTTGAGCTCCACCCATTCGGGCGCAAGGACGTCGAGCGGCTCACCGGCCGCCATGTCCTCTAGGCGCTCGGAAAGCTGGGCCGTCTCTTTGGGGATGAGGTGCGGGTTGGCGGCCATAAAGCGGTAGGTCCCGATCGGATTGCCATACACGGGAACAGTGGAGGCCACGGCACCAAGCCCGAGCACCGCTGCGACCCCCAGTTGAAGGACGGCCTGCCGACGCACGCGCGCGAGCGCCAAAACGAGAGCCACAAAGCCGGCGATAAGGAGCGTGTAGTAGGCCGTGGTCTGGGCGCGCAGCGCCACGAAGTCGCTCATCGCCACGACCTCGAACACGTCGTTGACCTCGGGCACCGCCATCATCACGAACACGACGACCAGAACGATCCCGACGCGCAACCACTCCCGGGTACGGAAAAGCACTACGCCGGCGATCACCGCCGCCGCGGCCAGCCACACGAGCGGATTCGTGAGGTTCGCGATGAAAACCTCACTGACGTAGCCGTTGGTCGCAGGCGCCCCGGCCAGGGTCACGCCCGCGCCCGCGAAAAAGCCGATGAGCACCACCCCGCCGAAGGCCGCACGGCGGGTGCTAGTGAAGGCGTATGCCACGAGGTATCCCACGCCCGCCACGAGGATGACGGGCAGTGCAGCGGCCGCCTTACTGACGAGCGCCACGCAAATGACCGCCACCTGTGCGATCTGCCTCCAGCCGATCCGGCGCGCGGATAGGAACGGCGTGATGATCCACAGGATGCCCATCACCCGCACGATCGACCCGCCGAACCACATGGCCGAGTTGAACTGCCACAGGTCCTGAGCGGCGAGGATGTGCCAGTCCTCGATCGTGCGGTATTCAAAGGCAAAGAGGAGAAGGATCGAGGCGGCGTACTGGTAGAGGCCCTCGCGCGGCGGCTTTCCGAGCGAGCGGCCGAGCTCACGGGCGAACCACGCGATCGAGGCCGCGGCCAACAGGTAGTGGAACGTATTGAGCGTGGCGCGCATGAAAACCACCGGGTCGATGCCGGTGAGGTAGGCGTACACGCCCATCTCGGTCTGCACCGAGGACAGGTGGTAGGGGTTGAATCCCGGGGCGAGGTTGACGAAGCCCGTCCCGTAGATCATGTTGAACGGGTCCTCGGCCTGCGCGATCCCCGCAACTTTAAGCAGGTAGTAACCGTCGTCGGTGTTGTTGTTATTGAGGATGAGGTCGGTCTGCAGCAGGTAGATCGCGAACAGCGCCGCCGCCAGCACGAACAGGAAGTAGTTCTCGGCCAGCCACCGCCTTAGCGGCAGCGCCGTGGCCACCAGCCCGTGGCGCACCCACGCCACCGCCGTGTACGACGCCGTCGCCACACCTACCGCCGACACCGCCACGAGCGCCGGGGTGAAGGACAGCTCGAGGATCTGGATGGGGATCACCGCGAACGCGATGAGGAAGCTGTGCGCGATGTATCCGACCACAAGGTTTTCGGCGAAGGTCGAGGCGTCCTTACGCAAGGCAGAGCCGAAGCCATAAAAGAGAAAGACGAAGAGGGCGAAGATTCCCGCTCCCATCAGGTGGTCAATCATCGTCGCCCCCGCATCACGTTCGCAGCCTTCGCCGCCGTGCCGACCACCCCGTTCACCCGCAGGGAGTGGACGGTCTTGAGCCCGGTCATCCGCACGGTGTCGATGAGCTGGTGACGGACTTTTGGAAGCTCGTAGCGCTCGAGTACGGCCGCGGCGGCCGCGGGCGGCTCGTCGTCGTAGACGGGCGGGAAGAGGAAGGCGGCCTTGTGGCCGCGGCGGACCACGTGGCGCCAGGCGTCAACGAGGATCGCCTCGTAGGCTCGGCCCTGCAGGTCCGGCGAGAGGCTGAGCAACGCCGCCCGCTTGGCCTTGCGACCCATCCGCCGCCGCGCGGTCTCGTCCAGTAGGGCCTCGATCGCGGCAACCCACTCGTCCTCGCCAGACGCGAGGAGCCCGGTGGCGCCGTCGTCGATCGCCTCCCGGAAGGGCTGGGAGGGCGAGGCGACCGTAGGGGTCTCTACGAGCGCGGCCTCCAGCCACTTGATGGCGGACTTGGCCTCGTTGAAGATCGAGCCGGCGGTGAGCGGGGCGAGGTTGATGTCGACGTCGCGCAGGTAGCCCGGCAGCTCGTACCAGGGAACGAACGGCAGACGCACGATCCGGTCCGCGTACGGCTCGAGCGCCGCGCTTGGCTCGACCAGCCCGCCGAGCCACAGCTCCACATCATGCGCGCCCAGCACGCGCGCCACGGCCCCCTCGACGGAGGCCCAGTCGGCGTCGTGAGTCTTCGTGCCGGAGAAGAAGCCGATGCGCAGGCGGCCGGGGGTGCGCTCGCGACGGCATGCTTCTTCCGAGACGACGCCGAGCAGGTGGCCGATGCCGTTGGAGAATCGATGGGCGGGCACGCTGAGCAGGCGCTCCCCCTCGGCCGAGACGGTGTGGGTGGAGCCGACGAAGTAGTCGCAGTGGTCGAGCGTGGTGCGGTAACGGTGGATGCCGCGGATCCACAGTTCGCGCTCCGCGTCATCCAGGCTGGCAAGGTTGTCGAGGCCGGCCACGATGCCGGGATCGAAGATGAGGTCGTCCACATCTCCCAGGATGGGGATCGGCCGCTCTGCGGCTCGAATGTGCTCGATCAGCTCGAGGATCTGCGAGGTGGCGGGCACCCGGTAGAGGACCACCGCGTCGGCGGCAAGCGCGCCCGCTTCGAGCGCCGGGTCGCGGTAGTGCATCACCCGGGCGCGGATGCCACGTAGGGCGAGGGCCTCGGCGGGTAGGTGGGCCCGGTAGCGGGCCATCGCGCCCTGGATACCGATCACGAATACCACGTCACGGATTGCGGCCGCCACGCCGGCGCGCAGGATGGCATCGTCCGGCTCGGCCAGGAGATCGGGCGTGGGGCGGGCGAGGAGGCGGGCGTAGTAGCCCTCCACCTCGTCGATCTGCTCGTCAACCGTGCGGATCGGGGATGCCGAACCGCGGCCCGCGAGCGCGCTGGCCACAGCCGGGTCGGCCAGCTCCTCGAGCGCGGCGCGCAGGTCGGCAGCCGATCCGGAGGCGACCAGGCGGCCGTTCTCCTCGTCCGCGATCGCCTCCTCGGGGCCGAAGGAGTCGGTGGCGATCACGGCCATGCCGGCCTTCAGCGCCTCGCGCGTGACGATCGAGTGCGACTCGCGCATGACCGAGGGCAGGATGAGCACGTCGTGTTCGGCGAAGACACGCGGCAGGTCCTCGCGCCCGTAGGCGGGCCGGCTGGTCGCCCACTCAGGGAAGCCGTCGGCGGGCGTGTTGTAGAGGTCGAGCACGGTGCCCTCCGGCACGCGGGCCCCCGCGCAGGCCTCCCTCAACACCTCGTACCCCTTCATGGCGGCGTCCCCGCCGGTGTACATGAACCGCACGGGCCGCGCGAACGGCTCCCGGGCCTCTCCCGCGACGGCTTCCACCCCGTTCTCGTTGACGCCCGTACGTTCGATCGGCACTCCGTTGGCTATCATGAGGTCGCGCGCCGAGCGCGAGGGGAAGAGGACGAGGTCGGCGAAGCGTAGCTGCTGGGCGAGCCAGGCGTTACGCTCCTCTAGGTGCGTGCGGCCAGCCGCGCACTGGCAATCCCCCGCCGACACCACCGGGATACACGGCTCCCCCGAACGGTCCACGAGGAACTGCCGCGCGCACGTCCACCAAAAATCGTGCATGGTCACCACCACGGCGCACCCGTGATCGTGGGCGATCTTCAGCGCGCCCGCACCGATCGTTTGGATCGAGTGGAAGTGGACCACGTCCGGGCGCTGGCGCTCGAGGAACTCCTCGAAGGGAGCGTACATCGCCCGGTTGTCCACGTTCTTCGCGTCGAACCAGGCCAGCGCGTTGGAGTTACCCACCCACCGCACGGCCACCTCGCCCTGCCGTTCGTCGATCACCTCGCCTGGCTCGGCTCCCAGGCGCCCAGCGAAGACGCTCAGCTCATGCCCGCGCCTCGTCAGCTCAGTGGCGAAGCGATGCGGGACAAGAGCGCCGCCCGAGACGAAGTCGGGCGGGTAGTGGGCGGTGACCTGTAGGATCTTCATGCTCCGATGCTAACAGCCCGCGCGGACCGTAGGATGGTGCCCATGAGTGATGACAACGATTCCCTGCTGCGCCAGGCCCTGGCCGAGGAGGCAGACGAGGTGCGCGCGGCCAGCTCCGCGCTCATCGACGCCGAGCTTGAGGCCAAGCTCGCCCGCGCCTACGCCGACATCCGCGAGCGCGACGCCACGATCGCGGCCCTCACGCAGCGCGTGGCCGAGCTGGAGATGAAGAAGCTGCACATCCCGAAGTCCGCGGTCGAGGTGGTCAAGCCGATCGTGGATAAGCTACCCGAGCCGATGGCGAAAGTACCCTACGCCGCCTACCACGGCCTGAAGAAGCTGGCGCGCCGATGAAGGTGCTCGCGCTCCACGCCGGGCCAGCCAGCACCGATATCCCCGCCTGGGCTGCCTCGCTGCCGGCCGGGTGGGAGCTGGTGCGCGCGGAGGCGGGCGAGCACGGCGCCCCGCGCCCCAAGGACGTGACCTTCCCCGAGGATGAGCTGGTCTGGCTCCTGCCCGCCGGCGTCTCCCCCGCAACGGGCGCCATCGAGGCGCTCAGCGTGTGGCTGGCTCGCTCGCCCGGGCGCCCGGCGAGCGCGTTCTACGGCGACACTCTAGCCGCCGGTCACCCGCTCACCCGCCCGCGCGCCGAGAGGTACGCGCTGTGGGCGGCGGCCTCCGCTGGCGACTCGATCGTGGTCCGCGCCGGCCTCCTTCGCGCCACGCTCGCCGCCCTGGTGGATCCCGCCGAGTGGTGGTACCAGCTGCGACTCGCCGCCATCGACGACGGTCTGGAGCACATCCCCGTCTTCCTCGACTCCTGGGACGCCCCCGCCACCAGCGCCACCGACGCCGTCTTTGCTCCCGGCGTGGGGCCCGCGCCTTTCAGCTGGGCCGCCCGCGCCGCCGTGCTCGAGGCCCTGGCCTACGTGCGCGCCTCCGAGCGTGCCACCCCCGCCGGCGCCCGCCTCGCCCTGGGTGGGCCCACCGACCAGGCTTCCGTCTCGGTCATCATCCCCTCGATCGGCACCCCGATCACCACGCCCGAGGGAATCGAGCCCGCGCTCCTGCGCTGCCTGCGTTCGCTAAGCGAGACAACTGAGGTCAAAGAGATCATCGTGGTGGCCGGCCCGCGCATGCCCGAGACGGTGCTCGATCAGGCCGCCGACTTCGGTGTGCAGGTGGTACGCGTGGCGGGCCAGTTCAACTTCTCCGCTTCCATCAACGCCGGCGCCGCCGCTGCGAGCGGCACCCACCTCCTGCTCCTCAACGACGACGTGGAGGCGACCTCCCCCGGCTGGCTCGACTCCCTGCTCGGCCTGGCCACCCTTGGCGATGTGGGGGCCGTGGGCGCCCGCCTCATGTTCCCGGGCGGTACAATCCAGCACGCCGGGATCGTGGTCAGCCCGCGCAACCTCGAGCCCAACCACCTCTATATGGGCCTGCGCCCGGAAGACATCGCCGACCCCGTGGCCAGCGGCCTCGCCCACTTCCTCGCCGTCACGGGCGCCTGCCTGCTCGTCTCGCGGGAGAATTTTCACGCCGTGGGAGGGCTTACCGAGGAGCTGCCGCTCAACTACAACGACGTCGACTTCTGCCTCAAGCTCCACGCCTGCGGCCTGACCAACCTCCAGGACAACGCGGTCTCGCTCATCCACCGCGAATCCACCACGCGCACGCACGTGCTGACAGACAAGGAGGCTGGCTGGATGGCCCAGTGGGAGCCGTGGATCGGGCAGGACCCCTACGTCAACGTCTGGGGCTAACCGCGCTGGACCGCATACTTAGTTGCGCGTGAGGTATCGCCGCACCTGCGCGGCCGTGGCACGCAGGCCGCGCTCGCGCACCGAGCGCACCGCCTTGCGCGCCAACACCCGGTACCCGCGCCCAGGGCCCGGGCCCTGCTCCCCCTGCCCGCGCCGGCCGAGCGGCCGGTCGGCAGCCTCCCACGGGTCGCGGCAGTAGGCCGCGAGTGCCGCCAGGGTCCTCTCCCATGTGAAGTCCGCCGCCACCTCCGCGACGTTTCGGGCGCAGGCCGCGCGTTCGGCGTCGTCGGTGAGGAACTCCCGGAAGGCCCGGGCCATCGCGTCCGCGTCCTGCGTGGGCACCGCGCGCCCGAGCCCGCGCTCGGCCACGAGCTCGGCGAAGAAGTCGCCCTCGCTGGTCACGATCGGCAGCCCGGCCCACAGGTAGTCGAGCATGCGAGTGCGGAAGGAGAAGTCGGTTTCCAGGCCCGGAAGGTGGGCGGAGACGGCCAGGTCGGCGTCGAGAAGGTAGTTGTGCCGGTCGGCGTACTCCACCCACTCCTCGTTGAAGAAGACGTGAGTGTCGGTCAGGCCCAACCGGTCGGCGAGCTCGCGGGCGTTGCGCAGCATTTGCATCTCGGGCACATCGGGGTTGGGATGCTTGGCGCCCATGAACAACAGGCGGACGTTCGGCACGTCGGCGCGCACGGCGTCCACCGCGCGGATCACGGTTAGCGGGTCGAACCAGTTGTAGACCCCGCCGCCCCACACGATCACCCGGTCATCCGCGCCGATCCCGTCGATCACCCCGCGTACCGCCGCCCGTGTCCGCACCGGCGGTGTGGAGGAGATTCCGAAGGAAACGACGTCGATGAGGTGGCGCAGCTGCGGATCATCATCGTAGGTAAGGGGGTTGATGCGGCCCAGCGCGGCGAGGTGGCCCAGCCACAAGTCGCGTTGCTTGTTCGAGGCGCACAGGAAGAAGTCCCCGCCGCGCACCTGTGCGTTCAGCTCGCCGAGCGCGTGGTCGATGGCGCGCTGGCGCTCATCCATCGGGTGGAAGCGCTCCACCTGAAGGGACTCGATGTGGAACGGATCGTACAGGTCCACCACCAGCTTGAAGGCGGAGGTAGCCAGCCACGGGAAGGTGCGCACCAGGTATCCCTGGATGATGACCACGTCCGGTTGCCCAAGCTCACCGCGGAAGTCCTCCACGCGCGTGCGGCGCAGCCGAAAGCCCTCCCCCTCGCGCTCGACCGCACCGAAGGTGAAGACCTCCACCTCATGCTCGGAGCTCAGCAAACCCGCCATTTCCCACACGCGGATGGCGGGGCCGGCCATCTTCTGGCCGAAGGTGTCAAGGGTGACGATCGCGATCCGCATCATGCCTCCAAGTGTGGCTTGCCGGGGCGTCCCCAGTGGTCCTGCTCGTCGCGGCCGGGCATCGACCAGCGCCCATCCAAAATCACATACCCACCCGACTCGAAGGGCACGCCGTTGCGCACCGCGATCCCGTTCGCCTCGCGTACGTAGTCGTAGACATGCTCGGTAGTCGTGTTCACCACCGAACCGTCGATCGTGTACAGGCCCGGCTGGAGCACCAGGTTCGGCACTCGCAGGTCGATCGTGCCCGGACCCTCGATGAAGTCGATGTCAAAGTGCTGGTCGCGGGTGTTGTTGCCCCACAGGTAGGTGCCGTCGTTGGAGGACAGGGAAAAGCCGAAGACGGGCCGCTCGATGCGCTCGTGGGCGGTGTAGTGCAGGCGGAAGATGAGCTCTTCGCCCGTGCGCACCGAACCCATCACCGGGCTGCCGTCCCCGCGCAGCACCTCCACCTGGTCCACGCGCGCCTCGCCGCTTCCCCAGCGCACGCGCCCCGCATCGTCAATGCCGGTGAAGAAGCGGGTGGAGTCGGCGTAGTCGTCCAGCACGTCCTCGGCCGGGCCCACCTTTTGCAGCACGCCCTCCTTGAGCCACGCGGCGTGATCCGCCATTTGCTTCAGCTGCGGAACGGAGTGGGAGACGACGACGACCGTGCGGCCCTCATTCTTCAAGTCCACGAACTTCTTGGTGCACTTCTCCTGGAAGGCCGCATCCCCGACGGCGAGGATCTCGTCCACTAGCAGGATGTCCGGCTCGGTGTGGATTGCCACGGAGAAGCCCAGGCGCACGTACATACCAGAGGAGTAGTTTTTGACCGGCTGGTCAATGAAGGCCTCCACGCCGGAGAAGGCGATGATCTCATCCAGGCGGGCGTCGATGTCGGCGCGGGACATGCCCAGGATAGAGCCGTTGAGGTAGATGTTGTCGCGGCCCGACAGCTCGGGGTGGAAGCCGGAACCGACCTCGAGCATGGCCGCGATCTTGCCGTTGCGGGTGATGGTGCCCGAGTTGGGCACGAGGATCTTCGCGATGCACTTGAGCAAGGTGGACTTGCCCGAACCGTTGTCGCCCACCAGCGCGAACGTGGAACCCTGCGGCACGTCAAGCGAGACACCCTTGAGTGCCTGGAAGTCCTGGTGGACGGAGCGACGCCCGCGCATGATGGCGGACTTGAGCGTGTTGTTGCGCTCGGAGTAAATCTTGAAGGACTTCGTGACGTCCCGGACCTCGACAGCGTTCACAGCACCTCCGCAAGGTAATCCTGGCGCTTGGTAAACGCGTGCCAACCCCAGACGAACACCACCGCGCTGGCCAGCGCCATGATGCCGAACACCGGCCAGTCGGGCCAGCGCCCGTCGTAGAGCAGGTTGCGGAAGATCGCAGCGAAGTGCACGAACGGGTTAAGGTTGTAGATATCGATGATCGAGATCGGGCCGATGATCGGGCCCACCGAATCCGAAACGTCGCGCACGTACGTGACCGGGTAGACGATCGGGCTGGCGTAGAAGCCGAGCTGGAAGAGGATCCCCATGAAGTGTTGCACGTCGCGGAAGTACACGTTCGCTATCGCCGCGAAGAAGCCAAGGCCGGTGGCGAAGAAAGCCAACATGAGCGTGGTCACTGCCACGATCGGGATGTAGATGAGGATGTTCGAGCCGAGGATGAGGATCGCGATCGCCAGGATCGCCAGCTCGAGGGCATGCTGGTAGAGGGCCGCGGAGGTGTTGGACACCACCAGCACCCAGCGGGGGAAGTAGACCTTCTTGATGAGGTTTTCGTTCCCCGTCACGGCGTCCATCGCGCCGTTAACCACGTTGGAGAAGAACGTCCAGGGAAGCAGCCCGCACAGGAGCCAGATGACGAACAGGTCCAGCCCCGAGGGCGACCCTGGCGGCACGTTGACTCGGATGACGATTGCGAAGACGAAGCTGTAGACGATCATCAGGGCGATCGGGTTGGCGAGCGACCACAGTTGCCCCAGGGCCGTGCGCTTGTACTTGCCCTTGATCTCGCGCAGCGTGAGATTGCGAAGCAGCTCCTTTGAGCTTCGCACTTCCTCAAGAATCGTCACGTGGTTATGTTCCTTGGATCTCTTTAGGGAAGCCCGAGGGGCGCGCGTGGCGCCCCTCGGGCTTATGCGGTCTAGTTCGCGTCGCCGATCACCAGGCGCGGGGTTCCCACCCACAGGGCCGGGTCGGTCACGCGGCGGCCATCGAAGAGCACCTTGATGCCCGGGAAGTCGGCAGGAGTCACGCTCTTGTACTGGGCGTGGTCGGCCTGCACGACGACGGCGGCCACCTCCTCGCCCAGGTGGTAGGCGTCCCAGCCGAACGTGGCAAGCTCCTCGTCGGTGAACATCGGGTCGTGGACCGTGACCTCGGCGCCGCGCTCGCGCAGCGCGTCGACGGTGGCGAAGATGCCGGAGAACGCCGTCTCCTTCACGCCACCTCGGTAGGAGGCGCCGAGTACGGCCACCTTCTGGCCCTTGAGGTCGCCGAGCAGGGACTCGACTCGGCCCACCACGTATTCGGGCATGCCAGCGTTGTACTGGCGAGCCGTGCGCACGATCGACGCGTCCGGGTCCGTGGACAGGTACAGGCGCGGGTAGACCGGGATGCAGTGCCCGCCCACCGCGATGCCCGGGCGGTGGATGTGAGAGTAGGGCTGGGAGTTACAGGCGTCGATCACCCGCTGGACGTCGATGCCCACCGAGTCGGCGTAGACGGCGAACTGGTTAGCCAGGCCGATGTTGACGTCGCGGTAGGTGGTCTCGGCCAGCTTGGCCATCTCGGCGGCCTCGGCCGAGCCCATGTCCCACACGCCGTTCTCGCGCGGCAGGTCCGGGCGGTCGTCGAAGGTGAGCACGGACTCGTAGAACTCGATCGCCGCCTTGGTGCCGGCCTCGCTCAGGCCACCCACCAGCTTCGGGTAGCGGCGCAGGTCTTCGAACACGCGGCCGGTGAGCACGCGCTCCGGGGAGAAGACGAGGTGGAAATCCTTGCCCTCGGTCAGGCCCGAGATCTCTTCGATCATGGGCTTCCAGCGGCCACGCGTGGTACCGACCGGCAGGGTGGTCTCGTACGAAATAAGGGTGTTCGGGGTGAGGTGCTCAGCCAGGGACTTCGTGGCCGCGTCCATCCAGCCGAAGTCCGGCTCCCACGTGGCATCGTTGACGAAGAGTGGCACCACAAGCACGATTGCCTCAGCATCCGGGATCGCCTCGGCGTAGTTGGTGGTTGCGCGGAGCTTGCCGGCCGGAACCAGCTCGGAGAGCTTCTCCTGCAGGTGGGCCTCGCCCGGGAACGGCTCGGTGGCCTCGTTGATGAGGCGCACGGTCTCCTCGTTCACGTCCACACCAATGACCTCGTGGCCCATGTCGGCGAACTGGACGGCGAGCGGCAGGCCGATCTTGCCCATCGCGATAACAGCAATACGCATAATTCACTCCTTATTTGGCTGATATAAGACTACTGCACCTGGCCAGGTGGCGCCGCTATCTGCGCATCGCTGGCAAGTGAGATGCGCTAATTGGCCAGCGCGAACGCCGGCGCTCAGCGCAGGACCCTGGCGACCTCGGACGTGCGATCCAGCCACCGCTCGGTATTGCGCACCTCGCGGGCGCGGGCCTGCAGAGCGGCAAGCTGGTCGGGGTGGGCGAGCCAGGAGCGTAGCAGCGCCTCTAGCGCATCGGCGTCGTAGTCAAGAGCCACGCCCACACCCAGACGTTCGCACTCGCGGCCCGCGTGCGTGTGCTTCGTGGTGATAACGGGCTTGCCGAAGGACAGCGCCTCATAGAACTTCATCGGCGCAGCGAACTCCCGGTATTCGCTCGGCTCAACGAACAGTAGCGCCGCCGAGGTCTCATCGTAGAAGGCTGGCATCTCTTTGTTGGAGGCATGAACGATCCGGATGTTGTCGCCCATGTATTGCCAGTAGTCTGCCTTGACCGAGTCCCATCCGGCCTTCGGGAAGCACGCCGTCAGCCGCACCTCGGGCACCCGTTTGACCGCCTTGAACAGCTCCTCCATCCGGTAATGCGGGCCGATTCCCCCCACGTAGAACAGAGACAGCTGGTCGGGATAGGCGGAGTCGACCGGCGTCGTCCCGGGGGGAAGCGGCGTACACCGCCCGGAAAACGCAGGCAACAGCGTCCCCATCTTCGCGGTCGGGACAAACAGGTGGGCGCCCGTCTTGTCCATGAGCGCCAGGTCGAAACGGTACAGGATCCGCATGATGAACTTTCGTAGCGGCGCCACCGTGGTGAGCTGGTCGGGGAACATCCAGTACACGTCACGGTAGAACTGGCCGAAGGGGATACCGTGGCGCTTGAAGTAGGCGAAGATGCGCGGCTCGATCAGGGGATCGACTCCCTTCTTGACCGACGTGGCCAGGCAGTTGGGGGACGTGGAGGACTCGGAGTATGCGAAGGCCACCTTCTGGCCCGCCCTCACCCGTTTCTTCAGCTCGGAAAAAGCGCGCCGGCGCTCGTTGGGGTTGCCGACAATCTCATGGACGTCGTAGTTCTCGCGGAACGCCTGAAGCATGCGGGCGGGCCGGACGCGCGAAGCGCTTGAGGCGTTCCAGTCCATCGGGTAGGGAGCGTGGTAGACCATCAGTTCTTTCATCACACGATTCCTCACGTCATTTCCGCGGGCATGTGCCGCCACATTGCCCGATCAACACTAGCATTAAAGCCGTCGCCTTCCGGGGGATTCGGCGCTAATCGGTGGTCGCCGGATGCGCAGCCGCCAGGCGATGAGGATTCGCCCACCAGTTCGTGGGCTGGATCGGTCCACACCCGGTAATCTTCCACAGGGTTCCCCCGCCTGTGCTGGCGATTTCTTCCAGTCCGTTTGTGGCGCCGTAGAGTCCTGGCCAGGTCTGCGCCCGGTCCTTCTTCTGGAAGAGGAGCGGGGCATCGGAGTAGTAGTACCCGATTCCGTAGGTGTGCAGGATCTCGCACACCTTCGGGTCGAGGCTGGCAAAGTTCTGGCGCAGGTAGTCGGCGTCGGGATCTTTCGCGCGGTAGTTGACCTGCGGGAAGACGACGCCGATCCGCGAGTACGCCGGTCCGTAACCGATGCCGGTAGTTGGGTCGCCCAGGATGACCGAGTCCGGGGGCACGAGCTTGTCGAGCGAGGACAGTAGCTCGATCTCGGCGCGCGAGTCGATGATCTTATCGTGACCGATCGGCGGACGGGCATCGGCATAGAGGCTAGCCCTCAGACCGCCACCAATCAGGAAGGAGGCGAGCACGACGACGCCAAACCTCCAGCCTCGCACCCACTGCTCGAGTGCGAGGGCAATGAGCGGGGCCGTGAAGATCGTCTGGATGGCCATGGCCCGCTTCGGGTCGTGGTACCAGATGCCGGCGATGTCCGAGAACACATTACCGTCCACGTAGGCGCCGAACACGATGAGCCACTGCGCCAGCCACGCCACCAAGAGCCAGCGCCCCTCGCTCACCCGCCACGCCGATCGCGCCACGAACACCACGGCCGCTACCGCAATAACGACGCCGATCACGCCGGCCACGACCAGCGCCACGGGCACGTCCGCGAGCTGCTCACGCAAGGTATTAAGGCGTTCGGCTGTGTTCCAGGAGCGCGGGTGCGGGCGGGCGAGGAAGAGTTGCACGCGCGGGTGGAGGCTGAGCAGTCCGCCCACCAGGAGAACGGCGGCGCTGAGCACCGCGAGCACCGCCCAGATCCGCGAGCGCTCCCGCATCCCGCGTACTGTACCCACCACGATGAGCGCGCCCGCGATGGGGACGAGCGGCCACAGGGCGGCGAACACGGCGCCCGGGTGGGCGAGCCCCATCCCGACGCCGGCAACGACAATCAGCGTGACCGGGGCAACGGCGTCGCGGGCCCGCATCGGCAGGGAACGCACGGCAAGGATCCCCACGGCGTAGATGGCGGGGATGACGGCCACGGCGATGGCGTTGGGCCAAAAGCCGCGCGCGACTGTCATGAAGTTCGGGAAGTAGGGCAGGATCGCCCCGACGATCGGTGCGGCCACCCCAGCGCGCGGGCGGCCGGGGAGTGCGGCGCGCACGAAGGCATCCATGCCCACAAGCCAGACGATCGGAATCACGACGTAGGCGAAGGCATGCGAGGCAAGCAGGATGTGGGAGTTGCCGAAGAGGGCGAGGAGCGCGTGCCAGACCACGGGGTAGGTGGCGGGCGCGGCACTCACGCCGTAGTTCCAGCCCATCGCGGACAGGGCGGAGGCGTCGCCCGTGTGGACGATCGCGTTCACCCCGTTGTAGTGGAACATGGGGTCGGCCTGTGAGCTGGGGACGTTCGGGTCGATGAGCGCCAGGATGGGGGCGATGAGGAAAAGGGCAGCGAGGACGAGGGCCAGGCGGCGCGGGCGATCCACGGCCCGGTCCCTCAGGGACTCCCACGCGGCGTTGACGGGCGCCATGCCGCGCCGGCCGAGCGCGCAGACACCGGCGAGGAACGCGGCGGCGCCCAGGAAGACGGGCCACCCCCAGCGGATGCCGGCAGCATGCGCCGCGATTCCTCCGAGCCCCACGGCAGCGAAGCTGAGCGCGGGGGCAAGGACGAGCGCGACGGCGCGCGAGGCGCCCCCGGCGCGTGCGGTAACGAAGCCGGGAAGATAGCAGGCGGCGGCGATGCCGGCGGCGTACGCCATCAGGCCCAGATAGTCGATGATCATGCCCACGCGGTTCCTCCTTCGGGTCAAGACTAGCGGAGCCCCGCGCTATGCTTAACCCATGACTCCACGGATCCTCGTCATCTCTTTTTCCAAGATCGCCTCGGACGCACGCGTGCTCCGGGAAATTTCTGTGGTGGCTAAGCACGGCCACGTGACCACTGTGGGTTACGGCCCCAAGCCCGCGGGTTCGGATGAGCATCTTCAGCTGCCGGACAAGGCCGTCTCTCTGCCGCAGACCCCGCTCGGCGTGCTCAAGCTCGCACTGCGCATGCACAAGTCCGTGGAGTTGGATGCACCCGGCACCCGTGCGGCCCTCGCGCTCATCGGGGATCGCACCTTTGACCTGGTGATCGCCAACGACGCCCGGGCCCTGCCGCTCGCGTTCGCCGTGCGCGGGCAGGCACCCGTATGGGCCGACCTGCACGAGTGGGCGCCCGAGGAGCGTACGCACGTCACCTCCTGGCGCCTGCTCGTGGCGCCGTTCATGGACTACGCTTGCAAGACATATCTTCCGCAGACCGCCGCCCAGTCCACGGTGGGTGAGGAGATCGCCTCGCTCTACCGCGAGCGCTACGGGGTTACTCCCAGGCTCGTGCGCAACATGGCACCGTTCGCTGACCTCGAGCCCAGCCCCATGCGCGAGGACGGGGTCATCCGGCTGGTCCACTCCGGCGGCGCCGTGTTCGGGCGCAACATCGAGGCGATGATCGCCGGGGCCGTGGACGCGGGCGATAAGGTCACGCTTGATCTCTACCTCATCCCGGCGAACGACGGCGGCGCCTACCTGCGCAAGCTTAAGGAGATCGCCGGCGATAACCCGCGCATCACCTTCCACGGCCCGGTCAAGCCGGACGAGCTGCCCGCCACGCTCAACGCCTACGACGTGGGCATCTTCTGGATCCCACCGTTCAACACAAACGCCCGCCTGACGTTGCCCAACAAGATCTTCGACTTCATCCAGGCTCGGCTCGCCGTGGCCGTCGGACCCACCGTGGAGATGGCGCGGCTCGTGAAGCGCTACGGGCTCGGCCTGGTGACCGAGGACTTCGAGCACGACACGATCGTGAATGCCATCCAGAGCCTGACGCGAGAGCAGGTGGAGCAGTGGAAGCGGGCCTCGACAGCCTGCGCGCGCGAGCTCTCCTTCGAGAACGAGTCGCGTACGATCGACTCGATTATTGGCGAGTTGCTCGGGGGCTCAGAGCCCGCTTGACGCCCTCCAGGGCCGTGCGGCCCGTCTGCCGCAGCGAGTGGGACTCGACCACCCACGCCCTTCGGCGCCGGCGATCCTCATCGCCCCGAGGCTTCTCAAGCGCGGCCAGCATGGCCGAGGCGACCTCATCGACGTCGTAGGCAACCACCGCCCCCAGGCGCTCGCTGACGATCGGCTCGCGCAACGGGCCAGGGCCACAGTAGACAACGGGGGTGCCCACCGCCAGGGCCGAGTAGACCTTGGTCGGCATTGCGAAGTCGTAGCCGAGTCCCGGCTTGATCGACACCAGCGCGCTGACCGCACCGCGCTGCCAGGCGGCCGCCTCCTGCGCATCCACCCGGCCCAGCTGGGTGATGACACCCGTGGGTAGCTCGCGCGCGATCGCGTCGATCGCCTCGGCCGAACTGCCTTGGCCGAGGTACACGAGCTTCGCATCCGGGCGCTGGGCGTGAACCTTGCGCATGGCCTGGGCGAAGATTTCCGCCCCCTGCCACTCAGAGGCCGTCCCCGCGTACACGAAGTACGGCCCCTCGGCGTCGGCAGGCGTGGGGCCTTCCATCGTGAACACGTCGGTGTCAATCCCGTTGGTGGCCACAGTCACGTGCGTGTGGCCGAGCTCGCCGAGGCGGGCGGCCACCGCGTCGGAGACGGTGACGACATGCGCCGCTCCCCCGATAGCCCAGTTCTCCACCCAGCGCAACACCTTGACCACCGGCGCGGGCGCGGAGGTCTGTGCCGCGTCCGCCCAGATGTCCGGCACGTAGTAGACATAGGGGATGCGACGGATCGTGCAGGCGATCCGCGTGAAGAAACCGGTGGTGGGCGGCGGCTCGCAGATCACGACGTCGGGGCGCGGCACGGCGAGCAGGCGCACGAAGGCCGGCAGGTCAAAGCTCATGTAGGGCAGGTAGCCGCGCACATACCCCTCCGAGTCACGGAGCACGCGGCGCCGGCTGACCCGGATCCCCGGCTCGTTGCCCGTCTCGGTCAGAGCGTTGGGGATGTCGCTGGTGATAACCAGCGTCTTACCGCCGTCCTCGGCTATCGCCCGGGCGAGGGCGCGCAGGCGGAAGCTCGCAGCGGCCGGCTCGGGCACGTAGATACGGGAAACGATGACGCACTTCATTCGTGCCTCCATTCCTAGTAGATGTCCGGCCCCACAAAGTGGATACCATTGCGCAACTGAAGCGGGAGATTATCTGGGATATTACCCGTGAGAGTCTCCAGATACGACCGGGTTCGGGTAACGAGGTTCCAGCGCTGGAGGGAGGGAACCTCGTACTGGCACGCGTCAATTTCCCACAGCTTGGCATCGCCAGCCTGGGCGAGAAGCGTGAAGCCGCTCGTGTCGACGTCGTAGAACCCGGGCATGACCTCCCTGCGGTCCACGCCCTTGAAGGTGATCGGTGCGTCCTCGTAGAAATAGCGGATGCCGTAGTAATTCAAGACCTCGCACACGCGCTTCGAGGTGTGTATCTGGTTAAAGGAACGGGCGAGGTAGTTGCCGTCGATGTCAAGGTCTCGAATGTTAATCTGGCTCCAGACGGAGGCGACGTCGCCGAAGGCAGGCGCGTAGACGAGTCCCGTGGTCGGGTCGCCCACAATCACCGCGCCCTCGGGCACGTAATCGTCCAGGGACTCGATGAAGTCGAGCTCCTCCTGGCTCTGAATCAGGCGATCCTCGCCGACGGGCGCCTTGAGTTCGCTGTAGATCGAGGGCACGCGCAAGACCAACGATCCGGCGAAGATCACCACGGCGGCTCCCCCGATGTAGGCGCCCCACGCGCACGGCTTCCGGAGCGGCGCGAAGCGGTTGCCGAGCAGCTCGAAGAGGTGGTGCATCGCCAGCGCGATGAGGAGCGAGGCGAAGATGGTCTGGACCGCAAGGAGCCGGTACGTGTCGTGGTACCAGATCCCCGCAACCCGGGTGAAGAAGCCGATCGGGAGCAGCGCCCCGAGGATGGCCAGCCACTGTGCCACCCACGCGGCCAGTATCCACCCCTGGCCGGCGCGTACGGCTCGTGAGGCGCCCCACGCGAGTGCAATCAAGATGAGCGCGGCGAGTCCGAGGTTAAGCACCAGGTTTGTGCCCGAAGAACTGAGGATGATCGATGTGATGAGGCGGCGCGGGACGTCGGTGAACTCGCGAGTGAACGGGCGCGACATGTACTGCTGCACGCGCGGATGCAGGAAGAAGAGGAGGGCGACCAGAGCGGAAAGGATGAGGCCCGCGGAAATGAGGGCCGTGACCTTGTGGTCCGCGTTGTGGCGGATTCTGCGGACCAGCACGCCCACCACCCACACGAAGGCGGACGGGACCCCGATCCACAGCAGGGTGAACAGGACACTGGGGTGCGCAAACGAGGCACCTGCGATAGCGGTGAGCAGGATGAGGGCGAGCCTCAGGCCCACGCGGCTCCTGTGATCACTGAGCCTCACCTTTCTCATGGCGACGACACCGAAAGCCATGACTGTCGGGAGGATCGACAGGGCGAGGGAGTTCGGCCAAAAGCCGGTGGAGATCGTCAGATAGCCTGGAAAGACGGGGAAGAGGAGAGACGCGGGTGCCACCAGTGCGGCAACGGCGGGGCGACGCTCGAACAGCACGCGGCCCAGTGCGGCAAGGCCGATCACCCACAGCAGGGGAACGAGTACGTAGGCCAACGTGTGGCTCGCCACCACCACCCCGGAGCCCGTTGAGGCGAGGGCGACCACAGCGGCCCATGCCGGCGGGTAGGTGATCGACTTGACCAGGATCCCGTACAGACCCGCCATCCCGCCGAGCATCGAGGCGTTCTCGTTCATCTCGACCGCGCGAGCACCGTTGTAGTGGTACATGGGGTCCGAGTTTGGGTTGAGCGTGTCCGGTGCGACCTGCGCCAGCACGGGGAGCACGAGCGCGAGGAACGCGATGAGCGCACCGGTGGCGAGCAGCAGGTAGGACGATCGCGACCACGGATCCGGGTGTCGAGGATCTGTCGTACCCTTGCCGACGACGACGGCGCCCAGGAGGGCGGAGAAGACCCAGGTGCCCACCGTGAAGGCGATGACGCTCCATAGGTTCCACGGCAGCTCGAGCGCGCCGAAGATCACGCCGCTCACGCCATAGATGGCCAGCGACCAGGCGGGGCTGAGCAGAAGCGACCATCGCGGGGATATCCGAAGGAAGAGGAGGTTGACAAATCCCGGGATGACCAGGACCAACAATAGGAGGCTAAACGCTGGAATGGCGTGCACCCACGCACTTAGAAACAACGTACCTCCTGCCGATGGCCTATCATGTGAACATGAAGATCTTAAGCGTCGTAGGCGCACGACCCCAATTCGTGAAGCTTGCCCCCATCGCCCATGCCTGTGAGCGCGCTGGAGTCGAGCACATCATCGTCCACACCGGCCAACACTACGACCCGATGCTCTCGGACGTGTTCTTCGAGGAGCTCGGCATCCCGGCCCCCGAAGTCCACCTCGGCGTCGGCTCGGGCACCCATGGCCAGCAGACCGGCAGGATGCTAGAAAAGCTTGACGGCGTGCTCATGGAGTATAAGCCCGACTGGGTGCTCGTCTACGGGGATACGAATTCCACGCTCGCCGCCGCCGTCTCCGCCGTCAAGCTCCACTTCCCCATCGCCCACCTCGAGGCCGGCCTGCGCTCCTTTAACAGGCTCATGCCCGAGGAACATAACCGTGTGCTCACCGACCACGCCGCTGACATCCTGCTTGCTCCCACCCAGGTGGCCGCCGAGCACCTGGCACACGAGGGGCTCGCCGAGCGCACCGTGGTGGTGGGCGACGTCATGACCGACGTCCTCCTCACCGAGGTGGCCCAGCTCGATGAGGACTACTCGCCGATCGCCGCCGAGTTAGGTCTGGAGAACGGAACGTTCTCCATCGCCACCATCCACCGCGCGGAAAACACGGACGACCGCGAGCGCCTCGCCGCCGTCCTGTCCTCGCTCGAACAGGTTGACCACACCGTGGTGATCCTGGCTCACCCGCGCCTGGTGGCCAAGTGCGCGGAGCACGGCCTCACCCTGGGCGGGGGCAATCTGGTCACCCACCCGCCGGTGCCTTACAGCCAGCTGCTCGCCACGGTGCGCCACGCCCGCGGCGTCATCACCGATTCGGGCGGTCTCCAGAAGGAAGCCTTCCTCCTGCGCACCCCCTGCACCACGGTTCGTACCGAGACCGAATGGGTGGAGACGGTTCAGCTCGGCTGGAACACTCTGGTAGAGCCGGGCGACGCGCTCATTGAGGCGGCCTCACGCCCTCGGCCTGCCGACACGGATGCCACGCCGTACGGCGACGGGCACGCGGCCGACCGTGTGGTCGAGGTACTGAGCTCGGCGAAGTAGGTCGCTGAGCCCCCTACGCCCTGCGCAGTTGCGCCGCGACCTGCGAGACGCGGTCGGACCACCGTTCGCTTAGGCGCACCTCGCGGGCGCGAGCCTGCAGGTCTTCAAGCAGCTGGGGGTTGTCGAGCCAGGAGTGCAGGAGCGCCGTCAGCGCGTCGGCGTCGTAGTCGATCGCCACGCCCACGCCCAGGCGCTCGCTCTCCCGCCCCGCGTGCGTGCCGCGGGTGGTGATGATCGGCTTGCCGAACGAAAGGGCCTCATAGAACTTCATCGGAGCCGCGAAATCGCGGTACTCGCTCGGCTGAACGAAGAGGAGCGCGGCGGAGGAATCGGCGTAGTACGGGGGCAGTTCCTTGTTGCTCGCGTGAATTACCCGGATGTTGCCGCCCATGTACTGCTCGTAGTCGTCCTTGACCGAGTCCCACCCGGCCACCGGGAAGCACGCCGTCAGGCGCACCTCCGGCACGCACGCGACCGCCTTGAACAGCTCATGCATCTGGTAGTGCGGGCCGATGCCGCCCACGTAGAACAGCGACAGGTTCGCGGGGTAGGAGGAATCCACCGGGGTCGTGGCGGACGGCAGGGCGCTGAAACGGCCCGCGAAGGCCGGAAGCATCTCGCCCATCTTGTCGCTCGGCACGAAGAGGTGAGCCCCGGCTCGGTCGAGAACGCGCAGGTCATACCTGTACAGCCAGCGCATGATCGCCTTGCGGATCGGCGGCACGGTGGTGAGCTGGTCGGGGAACATCCAATACACGTCGCGGTAGAACTGGCCCAGCGGGATGCCGTGGCGTTTGAGGTAGGTAAAGATTCGTTGCTCAAGGAGCGGGTCCACGCCCTTCTTGACCGAGGTCGCCAGGAGATTGGGCTGCGTGGACGATTCGGAGTAGGCGAAGGCTACCTTGTCCCCCGCCTTGACCCGCTTCTTCAGCTCCGCGAAGGCACGACGACGATCCGCCGGGTAGCCGATGATCTCGTGGACCTCGTAGCGCTCGCGGAACGCCTCCAGCATGCGTGCGGGCCGGATACGCGAGGCCGTGGTCGCGTTCCAGTCCATCGGGTAGGGGGCGTGGTACACGATGAGTTCTTTCATCACTCGTCTCCTTCGTGTTCGATGACAGTGCGGTCATAGGCGCGGGAGGCCCACACAGCCATGAGGATCATGAAGGCCAAGAGCACGGCCATGATCCAACTCATCGCGGTGATCGTTCCAATCAGGCCGAAAGGATTGAGCGCGAGCACGGTGAGCGGCGCTACGCAAAATACTATCGAGAAGATGAGCATCCAGTGCTGCTTGGACGTGACCACGAAGACGGTGGAGATCGGCGAGGTGATGAGCTGCATCGCCAGCCACGGGGTCAGCGCCCGCGCGAAGTCGCCCGCCTGGTCCCACTGGGCGCCGAAGACGAACGTAAACAGCCACGGAGAGATGAGGTAGAGGAGGATGAACGGGGGCATGCCGAAGAGGAACGACCTCACGGCAGTCTTGCGGACCAGCCTCACCATGTTTCCGGGCTTGACCTCCGCAAGCTCCCGGTAAAAGACCTGCGACACGGCGCCGTTGATCAACGAGATCGGCACCTGCAAGGTCCGCCACGCCAGGTTCAGCTGGCCGAGGCTGCCCACCGCGACCAGGCCGACCAGCATCTGGATGCCATTGACCCTCACCGAATCGATGAGTGCGTTCGGAAGGTTTAGCAGTGGCATCTTCTTGTACGTCGTCGCGACCGCGCGCATCGACGGCGCGTCCGGGCCCACCGGGGATCGGAAGTCGCGGGCGCTGATGCCGAGCCGGAAGAAGGCCCAGACCTGGCCAAGGAGGGTGCCCAGAAGCAGACCCGCCATCGACGCCATGCCGCCCAGGCCAAAGGCGAGCTGGCCGCCGGCCGAGCCGATGGTCTGTTCCACCCTGTTCATGGAGATGACGTTGTAGTTGCGCTTGCGGTTGTGCCAGTAGGACAGGATGTTGACCTGGGCCAGGAGGAAAACGGTGAGGCCGCCAAGGGGCAACCAGGTGGCCACGATCTCGTTTCCCCACACGTCGTAGACGACGTCGCGCAGGAGGAAGGCGAGAACCGCCGCGGATATGGATATCGCCAGGTTGATCCGGGTGGCGAGCTTGCCGATCACCCGCGCCTCGTCGTCGGAATCCGGCAACACGATCGTCATGTCGTAGCGCAACGACGCGACCGTCACCAGCACGCCCGTGATCGAGCCGTAGATGCCGAACGCCCCGAAGTCCTCCGGGGTGAAGATGCGCGCGGTGAAGATCGAGATGACCATCGCGACGATCTGGGCGAGGGTCGATCCCGTGAGGAGAACCAGGATGTTCTTCATGACGGGACGGCGCGACAGCTCGCTCGACGCCCATGCCCACGCACGCGACATGCTACTTGGCCCCCTGCGCCGGCGGGACGACATCCTGGCCGGGCACCCACGCGTTCGCGAGGAAGAGTTCGGCGAATAGGCCAAAGAGGGTCTGGCCGCGCAGGAGCCTGACGGCGAGCGCCCGCTCGGACAGGCCATACGCGAAGCCCTCGAAGCCCATCGGATGATGGAGCTGAGTCTTGACCGAGTTGAGGAAGTTGACCGTGTCGACCACCCGCATCGCCTTCGCGATCGCCAGCAACTGCTGCCTGCCCCGCGAAATGCGCGGCGCCGGAGCCATGCGGAAATAGCCGAAGGTCTCGCCCGTCACGTCCGCAAACCACCGATCCGTGAACGTCCGGTACTCCGCCCGATCCGGATGGTAAATCGACGACGGCCCGCTCAGCCACAGCTCGTGGAAGGTCCGCTCGTACATCGGCAACGCCCAGTCGAACCCGAAGTATTCGTAGGCGCGCACCGAGTTGGAGATGTACTTGGCCTGGCGATTGTCCACATTGAAGTGGTGCATGATGTCCGCGCGCCGCTGCGGGTCGCCGCCACCCCACCACTGGTCGAGGAAGGCCTTCACCTTGGTCCTGGTGTAGGGGGTGGAGAGAGCGCTGCCGGGACGGCGTTGCAACGCCAGGTGGTTCTCGGCCAGGGCCCGCGCGACATCGGCCTTCGTCGCCTCGGAGTTGGGATCGAGCAGGTGGGCGTGATGCTGGTTTCCGACCACGGTGTGGCCCGGCAGCACGATGGCTCCGCCCTCCACGTCCGGGTGTTCCTTCAGCCTGCCGAGCGCGTACCAGTCCTGGATGTGCGGGAGGGCGTTGCCTTCCCACGCGGCGCGGAGGAAGGCGACGTTGGCGCCGTCGTTCCACGCCTGCTTGACCCGCGGGCCGTCCTGCTCGATGAAGACCCACGGAAAACCCGCCACGTCGGCCGAGCGCTGCGAGATGCCCGCCTCGGCTGACCCTTTCCGGCCGTAGGTGAAGGTCAGAACGTTGGGGGCCTTCAGCTCCCGCAGCACCGCGAGCTGGAGGCGTGAATCGATCCCTCCCGAGAGCGGGATGAGGAGCTGGCGCCCGCCCGCGCGCTCGATCAGATCGGCGTAGGCCGCGCGGAGCTCGTCCTTCACGGCCGCCCAGAAGGAGGTCGAATCGGTCGAATGCTCACTGTAAAAGTTGACGTATTGATGCTGGGTCATGGAAGAGCCGCGCAACACGGCCACGGTGCTCGTGGGTAGCGACGTGACGCCCTCGATCAGCGTGTCGGCGCCGAGCACGTAACCGCTGTGGAGGAACTCCCGCGCGGCGTCGTCGTTGCGCACGAAGGAAACGCGGGCGCGCAGGGCTTCGATGGAGGACGACACCACGGACGGCGAGCCCATGGCCACATGGATCGGGAACGAGCGCGCCTGATCGGTCATGAGGTAGGCGGCATCGTCCGTCATATAGATGGCCGCCCAGTTCCCGCGCTGCGCGCGGATCCAGTCGAGGATCCGGTCCGGTGCCGGGAGGCCCTGCGGGCGCTGACCGCCGACCGCCGTCCGCCACAGTAGCGTACCGTTGCCGGCCTCGACGGTCTCCCATTGGCCGGGGTCAGCTATCTCAACATGCGCGCACATAAGCGTTATCCTATCGAGTGGCTCTGCCCTTGGCCGCCTCCCGCTATGTCAAACTCGCCACTCGCGATAGTGTTGAGCCATGACCCTGTCCCACGCCCTCTGGGTGCCGTCATGGTATCCGACGCCCGAGTCCCCCCACACCGGCAGCTTCTTCGCCGAGCAGGTTGCGGGCCTGCGCTCGTCCGGCCTCAGAGTCGGCGTGATCGTGGCCGAGCCACGAAGCTGGAAGGCGCTTCGGTCCTCGCCGCTGACGATCGATCAATCCGGGATCGTGGCCACCGCCTGGCCCACGAATATCCACGAGCGCCTCCCCGGGGAGCCGCTACGGCTCTCCCTTCTCGCGCGGCGCCTCGCCGCGGCGTACGAGCAGACGTGGGGCAAGCCCCAGGTTCTCCACGCCCACTCGGTCTTCCCGGGCGCGCTCCTCGCCCGCGAGCTCGCAAAGATCTGGGACGTCCCCTACGTGCTCACCGAGCACCGCCCCTCCTCCCTGACGCGCCGGAAGGGAACGGCCCGTTTTCGCGCGATCGACGCCGCCGTTCAGCGCGCGCATTCACGCTGGACGGTGTCGAACGGGATGGCGCAGGAGTTCACCGCCTTTTACGGCGCGCCATTCAGCTCTGTTGCGCCGCCGGCACATCAGGCTTTCTTTGACATCGCCATCCCGCAATCACCGCGCGGCGAGTTCACCTTTGTCCACGTTTCGTCCCTTGACGACAACAAGCGCACGGCCCTGACGATCCGGGCCTTCGCCAAAGTCTGCGGGCAGGAGCCGCACGTCCGCCTCCGCATCGCGGGCGGAAGCCCAGACCTCATCGCGGCACACGCGAACCTCGCCGCGAGCCTGCGCGTTTCCGATCGCGTGGACCTCCTCGGGCCAGTCGCGCGCGCCGACGTCCCCGCGCTCATGGCCGCCTCCGACTGCCATGTGCTGGTATCTGCCACGGAAAGTGGGGGGACCGTGTTTTCCGAGGCACAGGCCACCGGCTTACCGTCGATCGCCTCGGCAACACCTGGCGGATTGTTCCAGACAGTGCCGGGCACCGGCGTCGTGATCCCCATCGACGACGAGCCGGCGCTTGTCGCCGCGATGGCCGACATGGTCCACTCCACCTCCCGCTACGACCGCGCGCACATCCGGGAAATCGCCCGATCGCGCGTATCGATGGACGCCTTTGTGCGCACCCTCCGCCACGCCTACGACGCCGCAATCGAGGACAGGTCATGAGCCAGCTCGTACTGATCACCAGCCACTTTCCGTACAACCCGGGCGAGCAGTTCCTCGAATCCGAGATCGAGCACCTCGCCCGATCGTTCGACAGGATCTACGTGGTGCCGATCGACCTCAGCCACAGCGACGGCACCACCCGCGCCCTGCCCGCCAACGCCACGCTGGTCGACATGGCACGCCCGGGCGACCCCCGCGTGTCGGGCGCCGCCCGGCGCGCGATCCGCTCCTTGACCGAGAGGATCGCGCGGTTCGGCCTGCCGCAGCACCTGGCGCTCGACCTCCGCTTCGCCGTCACCGCGCTCGGCTTCTACGAGCGCACGGCCGCGGCGTTGCACGACGCCGGCGTCGACCCTGCGGCCCCCACGGTCACCTACGGCTACTGGCTCTTCAAGCAGGCGGCCGTGGCGAGCCTGCTCAAGGAGCACTACTTCACCGGGCAGATCCGCGCCGTCTCCCGCGCACACAGCTACGACGCCTACCCCTCCCGCGGGATCCTCGGATATCTGCCCGCCCGCCCGTACCTGTCCACGCACGTCGACGCCGTCTACCCCATCTCGCGCTCCGCCTACGATTCGATCCTTGCGAACACCCCCTTCGCCGCGGACAAGCTCTCCATCGAGCGCCTCGGGACCCGCGCACCGGGCGCCGAGGTCACACGGGCGAAGGGCGCCCCCGTCCGCTTCCTCTCCTGCTCCTCGCTGGCGTCGCTCAAGCGCGTGCCCGATATCGCGCGCGCCATGGCCGAGCTTCACCGCAGGCGGCCAGGGGAGTTCCGATGGACCCACATCGGCGATTCCGGCGAGGCGTCCGCCCGCGAACTCGCCGCGCTCGTGAACGAACTCGGCATCGCGGACATCACCACCCTCATCGGGCAGATCTCGAACCCAGACCTGTTCGAGCACTACGCCACCCAGCCCGTGGACTTCTTCGTCAACTACTCCACCACCGAGGGCGTGCCCGTCTCGATCATGGAGGCCTTCTCCTTCGCCATCCCGGCCATTGCCACGAACGTGGGAGGAACCGGCGAGCTCGTGCGCCACGCCAACAACGGCCGCCTCATCCCCGGCGACGCCGCGGTCGGCGACCTGGCCGACGCCCTGTCCTCGCTGATCGACATGGAACCCGCAGAATACGACAGGCTGAGCTCCGGCGCGCGAGCCACATGGGAGTCCATGGCTCGCGCCGACGAGAACTACAGCCACTTCGCCGCGACCCTCGCCCGCCTCCTCGAGCCGTAGCCGCAAAGCGCCCGGGGAGGCCGCAAACACGCGTGGGCGGGAGCTCCAGCTCCCGCCCACCTTTGCTTCCTAGCTATCTGCTTCGTGGCCTAGAAGTTCCGGACCTCCCCGTCCGCCGCGGCCGAATCCAGGATCGCCTGCACCACTTCCATGGTGGTCAGCGCCTCCTTCATCGTCACGTGCTCCGACCCCTTGCCCAGAATCGCGTCCCGGAAATGCTCGTGCTCCACTGCCAGCGGTTCGCGCTTTTCGAACGCGTAGCGGATCACCTGGCCCTCGGAAACGCCGCGGAAGGCGGAGATCTGATCCCAGCCGAGCGGCAGCGAGCCGTTCTCGTAGAACGTCAGGTCGCCCATCGTGGTATCGGCCACGAGCGCGCCGTGCTCGCCCAGCACCACGGTCTGGCGCTCCTTGTACGGGGTGAGCCAGTTGACCAGGTGGTTAACCAGCACGCCGTTCTCCAGCTTGCCGGACGCCGTCACCAGATCCTCGTACTCGCGCTCGGCGCGGTGCGCCGTCTGAGCCGAGATGGAAGCGTACTTTGAGCCGGCAACCCACGCCGTGAGGTCGACGTCGTGGGTAGCCAGGTCCTTGACCACGCCCACGTCCGCGATGCGCGCCGGGAACGGCGACTGGCGGCGGGTGGTGATCTGGTAGACCTTGCCCAGCTGGCCCTCGGCGATCCGGCGGCGCATCTCGAGCAGCGCCGGGTTGCAGCGTTCCACGTAGCCCACCGCGCCCACGAGCCCCTTGGACTCAAAGGCCTGCACCATCGCCTTGCCCTCCTCGATCGTGGAGCCCAGCGGCTTTTCCACCATCGTGTGAACGCCGGCCTCCGCCAGCTTGAGGGCCACCTCGGCGTGCTGCCCGGTGGGCACGGCCACCATGGCGGCGTCGATGCCGGCGTCAATCAGCGCGTCGACGTCGGGAAGGACCTCCAGGTCCCCCGCCACGCCAAACTTGTCCCCATACGGGTCAGCAACGGCCACCAGCTCGGCGCCCTCCAGCGCGCGAATGTTGCGCGCGTGGTGGCGACCCATCGAGCCCAGGCCGATCAGTCCGTAACGCAAAGTCATTAGGCACCAGCCTTCGCCACGGCGTTGACGGCCTCGACGATCCGGTCAAGGTCCTCCTGGCTGAGCGACGGGTGCACCGGCAGGGAGATGACCTCCTTGGCGGCCGCCTCCGTGTTCGGCAGCTCCAGGCCCGGTGCGAAGTGCGCCAGCGAAGGCAGGCGGTGGTTCGGAATCGGGTAGTACACGCCGCAGCCCACCTTGTACTCCTCGCGCAGGGCGTTCGCGAAGCCATCGCGATCGTCTGCCACGCGAATGGTGTACTGGTGGTAGACGTGCACGGCCCCCTCGGCCACCGGCGGCACGACGACGCCCTCCAGGTTAGCGTTCAGGAACGCGGCGTTCTCCTGGCGGATCTTCGTCCAGCCCTCAAGTTTGCGCAGCTGCACGCGGCCAATGGCGGCGTGAATGTTCGTCATGCGGTTGTTGAGGCCCACCAGCTCGTTCTGGTACTGCACCTCCATGCCCTGGTTGCGCAGCAGGCGAGCGCGGCGGGCGATCTGTGGATCCTTGGTGGAGATCATGCCACCCTCACCGGAGGTCATGTTCTTCGTGGGGTAGAGCGAGAAGCCGGCGAAGGAACCGAAGGTGCCCACCATCTCCCCGTTCAGCGACGCGCCGTGAGCCTGGGCGGCGTCCTCGAAGATCTGCAGGCCAAACTCCTCGGCAATCTTGCGGATCTCCACCATGTTCGCCGGGTGGCCGTACAGGTGGACGGGCATGATGCCCTTGGTGCGCTCGGTGATGGAGGCGCGGATCGAATCGGGATCGAGGCAGAAGTAGTCCGGCTCGATGTCGGCGAACACGGGGCTCGCGCCGGTCAACGCCACCGAGTTGCCGGTTGCCGCGAAAGTGAAGGACGGGACGATGACCTCGTCGCCCTCGCCGATGCCTGAGGCCAGCAGGCCAATGTGAAGGGCCGAGGTGCCGGAATTGACCGCCACAACCTCAGCGCCCGGGGTGAGCTGCTCGGAAAACTCCTGCTCGAAGGAGGCAACCTCCGCGCCCTGTGCCAGCATGCCGGACGCGAGAACCGCATCAACCGCGGCGCGCTCCTCTTCGCCCACGATCGGCTTGGCGGCCGGGATCATCTGTCGTTCCATTTTTACTTAGCAACCTTTCGGATTGTGTTGTCACATTCTTGGTAAGTATCTCCGGTGGCGGGGCACGTCCACATCCCGTTCCCGTCATCCTCCAGCTTGACGCCGGCATGCCCGACCCAGCCGATCTGCTTGGCCGGCACACCCGCCACGATGGCGTGCGGGGGCACATCGCGAGTGACCACCGAGCCAGCCGCCACCAGCGACCACGCCCCGATCGTCACGGGAGCCACGCACACGGACCGGGCGCCCACCGACGCGCCGGTCTCCAACGTCACACCCACCTGCTCCCAGTCGGAGGCAGACTTCAACGAGCCATCGGGGTTCACCGCACGCGGGTAGTGATCGTTGGTGAGCACCACGGCCGGGCCAATGAACACGCCGTCGGCCAGCTTGGCCGGCTCGTAGACGAGCGCGTAGTTCTGCACCTTGCAGTTGTTGCCCATCTCGACGCCCTCGCCGATGTAGGCCCCGCGGCCAATCACACAGTTTTCGCCAATGACAGCGTGCTCACGAACCTGAGCAAGATGCCAGACACTGGATCCATCGCCAATCTTCGCCTCATCCGACACGTCAGCCGAATCAACGATCCGCGCTTTTGCCATCCATTTCTCCTTGTATTGGCAGGCACAAAAATCGGTTCGTAGAACCTTATGCAATAATATATCCCATGCAAGACGCCGGCTTTCGGGACTTAGCACGGGTGAGTTGGCTCGTGGTCCCCCTGTATAACGAGGCGACCGTCATCTACGACGTCGTTCGCCAAGCACGCCAGACCTTCTCCAACATCGTCTGCGTCAACGACGGTTCGAAAGACGACTCGGCACGGCTGGCGCGCGCCGCGGGCGCGGTCGTCGTCGACCACCCCATCAACCTCGGGCAAGGCGCCGCCCTCCAAACCGGGATCACGTGGGTGCTCACCTACACCGACGCCAAATACATCGTCACCTTCGACGCCGACGGGCAGCACCGCACGTCCGACGCCGCTCGCATGATCGAGCGCGCCGAACGCGAGGACCTTGCCTTCGTGCTCGGCTCTCGCTTCTTGACCGGCGAACACCAGGCCGGGTGGCTGAAGAAGGCCGTGCTTTCAACCGCCGCGAAGGTCACGCGGGCGCGCACCGGCATGAACCTCACTGACTCCCACAACGGCCTACGAGTACTGCGCCGCGACGCCGCCACCCGGCTCGACCTCACCATGCACCGCATGGCCCACGCCTCCCAGATCATCAACCAGCTCGCCTCCATGGGCTTGCCGTGGGCTGAAGAGCCCGTGACAATCGACTACACCGACTATTCTCGTTCTAAGGGTCAGAGCCTGCTCAACGGCGTCAACATCCTGACCGACATGATCTTCGCACCGACAGAGAGCCGATAAACATGCTGATCAAGCTCATCCTCCTCGCGGTTGTCCTCGTGGCGGCCGTGTACCTCGTGCGCGGCACGCAGGACACGAAGAACGTGGCACTGCGCCGCCTGCTCCTGCTCGTTTTCGTCGCCCTCGCCGTCGCCACCATTGTTTTCCCGCAGATCACCACGAAAGTGGCGCACTTCGTGGGCGTCGGGCGCGGGGTGGACCTGCTGCTGTACCTGACGATCATCGCCTTCCTGTCCTACTCCGTGGTCTCCTACCGGCGCATGGTCATCCTGGAAAACCGACTGGTAGACCTGGCCCGCGAGTTGGCGGTGGCCCGCACACACCCTGAAACGATCACCCGGGCTGGCGAATTCACGCCCGCCACCGATCCCGCGGAGGCCATCCTCCACGGCGAAACCCTCGAGGAGGAGGAAGAAAAATGAAGGTACTGGTCACCGGCGGCGCAGGCTTCATCGGCGCCAACTTCGTCAACTACACCGCATCCGAGCTTCGCAACGCCGACGTCACGGTCATCGACAAGCTCACCTACGCGGGAAATAAGGACTCAATTGAGATGCTCGGGGCAGGCGTGAAGCTGGTTAAGGGCGACATCTCCGACCCCGACGTCATCGACCCGCTCGTGGCCGAGGCCGACGTCGTCGTGCACTTCGCCGCCGAATCACACAACGACAACTCGCTACGCGACCCGTGGCCCTTCATCCAGTCCAACATCATCGGCACCTACCAGATCCTCGAGGCGCTACGCCGCCACGGTGGGCGCCTTCACCACATTTCCACCGACGAGGTCTACGGCGACCTGGAGATCGGCGAGGACCGCAAGTTCAAGGCGGGCGACCCGTACGTGCCCTCCTCCCCCTACTCCGCCTCCAAGGCATCCTCGGACCACCTGGTGCGCGCCTGGGTGCGCTCTTTCGGCATCGAGGCCACCCTGTCGAACTGCTCGAACAACTACGGGCCCTACCAACACATCGAGAAGTTCATCCCCCGCACGATCACCAACCTGATCGACGGGGTCAAGCCCCGCGTGTACGGCACGGGCGAGCAGATCCGCGACTGGATCCACGTCCACGACCACAACACCGCCGTGTGGGACATCATCAACAAGGGCCGCATCGGGGAGACGTACCTAATCGGCGCGAATGGGGAGAAGACGAACCTGGAGGTCACCCAGCTCATCCTCGAGGAGTTCGGCTACGACCGAGACGACTTCGACCACGTGGCCGACCGCCCCGGCCACGACCAGCGCTACGCCATCGACAACACCCAGCTGGTGTCCGAGCTCGGCTGGCAGCCCACCTTCACCGACTTCCGCGACGGCCTGCGCGACACCATCTCCTGGTACAAGAACCACGAGGACTGGTGGCGCCACCAGAAGGCCGAGGTCGAAGCCAAGTACCGCAAGGCCGGCCAGTAGTGGGGTCCGCCGCGGCCGTCGTCGTCACGTACGGCCCGGATGCGCGCACTGCCGCCCTCATTGAGGCGTTGGCGCGGCAGTGCGCGGTGGTCGTGGTGGACAACGGCTCGGCGCCCGCGGCCCTCGCCGAGATCGCCGACGCTGTACGACGCGCGGGGGCGCAGCTCATCGAGCTGGGCACCAACACCGGCATCGCCCACGCCCAAAACGTCGGGATCCTGCGGGCCCGCAAGCTCGGCGTCGACTACGTGCTGCTCTCCGACCAGGATTCCCTTCCCGACGCACGAATGGTCGCCACGCTCGTCGACCGCCTGGAGCGCGGGACGGGGGCTGAGGCAACGGGCGGCACGGGCGCGCCGATCGGGGCGGTGGGCCCATACATCGCGGAGAACAAGCCCGGAGGGGACGAGCTGGTCTACGTGGACCGGCGCTGGGGGCCGCGGCGCGCGAGCGCCGAGGAGCTGGCCCAGCCCGCCGTGGAGGCCGCCTTTCTCCTGGCCTCCGGGTGCCTCATTCCCATGCGGGTTCTGGAGGAGGTGGGCCCGATGAACGAGGCCTACTTCATCGACCACGTCGACCTCGAGTGGTGCCTGCGCGCTCGCAAGCGCGGCTACCGGATGGTGGTGGACACGGGCGCCAAGCTCGAACACTCGCTGGGGGACGCAACCGTCCAGCTGCCCGGGCGCACCCAGCCCGTGCACGTCCACGGTCCCATCCGCTGCTACTACCTGGCTCGCAACACGATCTTCCTGCTGCGCTCAGGGCTCCTGCCCTGGCACTGGCGGACAGGCTACGTGGTGTGGCTGGCGAAGTTCGCCGCCTTCCACTCCCTAGTCGCCGACCGCCGGGCTGAACGCATCACCCAGTTGGCCGCCGGCCTGCGCGACGGGCTCCTTGGCCGGGGCGGCCCCCGCTAGCCGGCTCGTTGCCGGACCTCCGTGGCAACCAGCCGCCAGCCTCTCACGGATGCAACGTTAATCCGCAATATGCAACACCAATAAACCGCTTTTTGCCGTTGCACATACGTAATTAGTGTGACACATGCGCCGAGGTCTGCCGCTGCGCCCGCAACTCCCGCGCCAGCCGCACCTTCAGCCCCGCCTTGATCGCGGCGCGCAGGGGTGCCTGCCACGGCCTGTCGTATACCTTCGCCAGGTACCGGTAGGCCGACCGGTGATGTTCGCGCATCATGGGTTCAGGCCGCTCCCGCCAGGATTTGCCCTGGTCGTGGACGGCCATGGCGTCGTGAACGAAAACCCGCTGCCAGCCGGCGCGCGCAAGGTCCTCCCCCAGCATCGTGTCCTCGAAAAACATGAAGAAGTCCACGTCGAACCCGCCCACATCCTCGAAGGCCTCGCGGCGGATGAGCAGACAGGCGCCAGAGAGCCAGTCCACGGGGTGAGTGGAGCCGGTGGCACCGTTCGCGTGGTAGCGCGCGGTCCACGGGTTGCCCGGCCACACTCGCCCGAAGAGCGCATGCCCGGTGCCGGCAACCAGCCGGGGGAACTGCCGCACCGAGGGATAGACCTCGCCCTCGGGCGTCATGATCTTGGGAGCGAACGCACCGCCGCGCGGGTAGTTCGCCGCCGCGCCGATCATGCGTGCAACGCTCCCGGGCTCGAGCCGGACGTCAGGATTGACGATAAGGAGCCAAGGCCCGGTAAACCCGCGAGCGCCCAGGTTGTTGGCCTTGCCATAGCCGAGGTTTGCGGGCGCGTCGATCACGGTGGCACGCGAGCGGGCGGCGTCGAGCGCGGGGGTGGCCGAGCCGTTATTCACCACGACGGCCTCGAAGGCCGTATCCCCCACGGCGGCAGGGAGCGAGTCGAGCAGTTGGGTCAGCTCATCGCCGGGGTTGAACGCCACACTCACCACGCGGATGAGGACCGAATCGTGCTCGTTACCTGCCATACCCCCACCTTAGCCAACGCGCGCGCGGGCGTTAAACACGACGCACATTCCCCGGGCTGATGAATACCTCGCGCGCCGGCCGCTATGATCGACACATGATATCTGCACCCGCTAAGCGCGGCCCGTCACATCGCTCCCTGGCCGGGAGCGATGTCCCCGTACTCCGCTGGGTGCTCGTCGTCCTCCTCGCCTTCCTGCTCACCGTGGGCTCGGCGGCCGCTTTTCTTTACCAGAACCTCCAGGGCAACCTGAAGGTCCAGGAGGTCGGCCACTACTTCGAACCGAACGAGCGCCCCACCCCCCAGGAGCCCGCGGACGAATCGGCAGGCCGGCCGCTCAACATTCTCATCCTGGGTTCGGATGTGCGCGAGGGTGCTAGCGACGTGGACGGGGCGGGCGCCGCCGGCTACATCACCGGTATGCGTTCGGACACGGCGATGCTCATGCACATTTCGGCGGACCGCCAGCGGGTGGACGTGGTCTCCATCCCGCGCGACACCCTGGTCACCATCCCCTCCTGCATCCTCAAGGACGGCTCACGCAGCTACGAGCAGTACGATGCGATGTTCAATTCGGCGTTTTCGATCGGCGGGCAGTCGGGCGACGTGGCAGGCGCCGCGGCCTGCACGATCCGCACGCTCGAGGAAATGTCGGACGTATACATCGACGGCTTCGTGGTCATCGACTTCGCTTCCTTCCAGGACATCGTCAACACTCTGGGCGGCGTGAACGTCTGCTTGTCCGAGCCCGCGGAGGACCAGGCGGCGGGCCTGCACCTCGAGGCCGGGTGCCAGGTGCTCGACGGCGAGCAGGCGCTCGCCCTGGCCCGCGCCCGTAAGTCGTTGGGCGACGGCTCCGACATCAGCCGCATCGGCCGCCAGCAGCAGATGGTCGAGGCGATCATCTCCAAGGCCCTATCTCTCAACATCGTCTCCGACCTGCCCACGCTCTACGGTGTGCTGAGTGACGTCACCGAAAACATCGACGTCTCCCCCAGCCTCGGTTCCATCACCTACCTGGGCGGGCTCGCCTACTCCCTGCGCGGGCTCTCACTCGACAACGTCAACTTCGTGACGATGCCGTTCTACCCGGAGGGCAACCGCGTGCGCCCGGCCGCCGCCGCCGCCGCCGTGTGGGAGGCCCTCCGCAACGACCAGCCGCTGCCCGAAGTGACCAACGACGCCAACACGGATAGCCCGATCCTCAAAGGCACCGAGGACGAGATCAACGCGTTCCAGCAGGCCATCGGCGGGGGCCTGCGCTTGGAGGACTGATGAGCCAGCCACCGTCGTTCGAACCCCGCAATCGCCGTCAGCGCCCCTCCGTTGAGGGTGCCCGCCCGGTCGGCCAAGGTCTCGAGGGCCAGGGTCGCGAAAGCCGGGGGCGCCAGGGCCAGCCGCGTGGTGACAGGCCCTCCAGTAGCCCCAGTCGCGCTGCGGGTGCACCCCGGCGGCCCGTGCGTCGTTCCGCGTTTGCCGACGACGCCCGCCCGGCCTCGTTCGCGCCCGTTTCCGGCGCGTCCGACTCGGCGTCCGATCAGGCTCCACCCCCGGCGTTCCCGCCCCAGGGCCAGCAGCGAGCGCGGGCCGAGCGCTCGCGCGTCGTCGACCCCCGTCCGGGCGCCGGGCGACCCGACACGCGCCCGGACGCCGCCGGTCCTGCCGAGCGGCCCGCCCGTCCGCGCAAGGAGCGTTCGTGGGGCAAGCGCATCCTGGCGATCGTGCTCATCCTCATCATCGCGGTGTTTGCCTGGGTCTATTACCTGTACTCCTATGGCAACGACAAGCTCGCCCACACGGCCGCGCTCTCCGGCGCGCCGGACACGCCGGGCACCACGTACCTCATCGTCGGCTCCGACGAGCGCGGCGAGGCGGTCAACGACCCCACGGAAGGCCACCGCGCGGATACGATCATGCTGCTGCACAAGCCCGAATCGGGCCCGGCGGCGCTCGTGTCCATCCCGCGCGACACCTATATTCACTTCCCTGACTCCGACGCCTACGGCAAGCTCAACGGCGCCTTCTCCTACGGCGGGGCCGAATACCTGGTGCAGACCGTGGAGGAGCTGACCGGCCTGACGATCGACCACTACATCCAGATCGGCATGGACGGCGTCAAGGACCTGACCGACGCGGTTGGCGGCGTGGAACTCTGCCTCGACTACGACGTCTCCGACGAGTTCTCCGGCCTCGAGTGGACTGCGGGCTGCCACGAAACCGACGGCACCACCGCCCTTGCCTTCTCCCGCATGCGCTACTCCGACCCGCTGGGCGACATCGGCCGCACCGAACGTCAGCGCCAGGTGGTGGCCAAGATTATCGACAAGGCCACCTCGCCTGCCACCCTGTTCAACCCGCTGAGCCAGCGGCACCTGGTTGGCTCCGTCGCCGAGACGCTCACGGTCAACGACGATTCCTCTCTCATGGACGTCGCCTACGCCGGCCTGGCCTTGCGCGACACGATCGGCCCCGACGGCCTCAGGGGCGCCCCGCCGATCGCCTCGCTCAACTACCCCGGCCCGGGCGGATCCTCCACCGTGTTGCTGGCCGACGAGGCCGAGCAATTCTGGGCCGACCTGCGCGACGGCGCCCTCACCCCCGATTCGTTCGCGAGCTTCTAAATGCACGACCTCGCCACCAAGTTGCTGCGCGGGCAATCGTTCAAGCGGTGGTTGGTAGAGTTTATCCAGTTCTGCACGGTGGGCTTGGGATCGTATGTCGTGGACGTCGGCCTATTCAACTTCCTGGCCTACTCCGGCGTAGTCCACCTGCCCGGCGACGCGCCCATGGTAGCCAAAACCCTGTCCGTCTTCGTCTCCATCATCTTCTCCTGGGTGGTCAACAGGTTGTGGACGTTCCGCAACAAGTCCGACAAGAGCCGGGGCCAGGAGTTCGTGCTCTTCCTCGCGATCAATATCGGCGGCCTGCTCATCGCGCTCGGGTGCCTCGGCTTCTCGCGCTACATCCTGGGCCTGGACTCCCAGCTGGCCGACAACATCTCCGCCAACGGGGTAGGCCTGGTGCTCGGTACGGCCTTCCGCTACGTGTGCTACCGCTACCTCGTCTTCACCAAGGCCCCCGCGGCCGACGAGTCCCGCTGAGCCGGCCTGACGCAGGCCCCACCCGTTTCTCGTCACGCAAAATTATTTCTGCACACTCAAATCGCGGATTTGAGTGACGCGAGAACACTTTTGGTGCCGAGAAAGCAAACGGCCGCTCGGGTACGGGCCCGGGCACGAGCCGGGCTCGGGACGCGGGTTCACGACGTCGAACGCCGGCTTAACGCCGACTGGCGGCCTAACGCCGGCCGCGGCGCGCGCCCACGGTCATAATCGCCCCGTGGGGCAGCACCTTGTTCGGGTCGAGCGACTTGGGCAGGGCCGACAGGGTGAGGGTGAACTCGGCATGCGCCTTGTTTGTCAGTTCGAGCCGGCCGCCGTCGATCTCGGCGAGCTCTTTGGCCACGGCCAGGCCGATGCCGGTGGATCCGCCGGTGGAATAGCCCTTCTCGAAGACATCCTCGGCGTCCTCGGCGGACACGCCCGGCCCCTCGTCGCGCACCTTGAAGATCACCGACTTTCCGGCAGAAGCCGCGGAGACCGACGTCGTGCCCGCGCCGTACTTGAGGGAGTTCTCCACGAGGGTCGCAAGGATTTGGGACAGCGAGCCGGGGGTGGCGAGCACGGCGCCGTCGAAGTCCTGGTCCAAGACAAGCTGGCGGCCCTCGCGCTGGTACGGCTTTGTCCACTCGTCACGGATCCGGTTGAACGCGCGCGAGACCGCGATCGCCTCCGTGGTGCCGCCCGATTCGGACTGGGAGGTGGCCATGAGCTCGCTGACCACGCCGGTGAGGCGGTCGATCTGCTCGAGGGATTTGTGGACCTCTTCGATGATCTCCTCGTCGTCCGTGAGGAATTCGATCTCCTCGATCCGCATCGACAGGGCCGCGAGCGGGGTGCGAAGCTGGTGGGCGGCGTCGGCGGCGAACTGGCGTTCCTTGGCGAGGCGGCCAGCCATGCGGTCGGCGCTGCGGGCGATCTCGTCGCTGATCAGGTCGATCTCCTCGATCCCCGACTGGCGGATCTGCGGGCGTACCCGCCCCGCGCCCAGTTGCTCGGCGGCGGCCGCCAGGTAGATGAGCGGCGCCGATATCTTGCGCGACTGCTTCATCGCCAGCGTCACCCCGGCCACAAAAGCCACGAAAATGAGCCCGACCGCGCCGGCCACCATGAGCCCGATCTTTTGCAGGATGTCCGCGCGCGGCACCTCCACGGTCACGAGCACGCCGGCGGCGTTGACCACCGACTGCTCGAGTGAGTACGGCGGCTCCTTCGTATCGGACTCCACCCTCGTGCCGTCGGGGTAGTTCACCACGATGTGGGCGTTATCGGGGTTGCCGTTCGTGGCGAGCCGGGTCAGCAACGACTCCGAAATGTACAGGTCATCCGCCGCCACGCGCTCCACCACCGTGGACACGGCAGTGGCCCGGTCGGACAGCTCGGTGTGCACCTGCTGCCAAACGAGCGAGACCGCGAACATTATCCCCGGCAGGCCCAAGATGAGGACGGCGACCGCCACGGCCGCCGTCGTCATCGCAATTGCGCGCCGCCGCATCGCCTAGACCTCGAAACGGAAACCCATCCCGCGCACGGTGCTGATGTACTTCGTGTCGTTCACGTCGTCGCCCAGCTTGCGGCGCAGCCACGAGATATGCATGTCAAGCTTCTTCGTGGACGAATCCGGCTCCGATCCCCACACGTCCAGCATGAGCTTGTCGCGTTCGACCACATTGCCCGCGTCGCGCAACAGCACGCGCAGCAGCTCGAACTCCTTGCCCGTCAGCTGCAGTTCGCGCGAGCCGACGTAGGCACGGTGGGCGTCCACGTCCATCGACACGTCCTGGGCCTTGAGCAGATCACTGCCCTCCTCGCCTGTGACTGAGCGGCGCAGCAGGGCGCGCACGCGCGCCAGCAGTTCGGCCAGGCGGAAGGGCTTCGTCACGTAATCGTCCGCGCCCGCGTCAAGGCCGACCACCATGTCCACCTCTTCAGAACGGGCGGTAAGGATAAGAATCGGGAAGGTCTTGGACCGAGCGCGCGCCGTGCGCGCCACATCGAGGCCGTCCATGTCCGGCAGACCAAGATCGAGGACCACCAAGTCAATGTGGCCGTCCATCTTCTCCAGGGCGTCCCGCCCCGTCTCTACCGCCTCGATGTCATATCCCTCGCGAGAAAAAGCACGCACCAGAGGCGCCGAAATCGCTGCGTCATCTTCGACTAGCAAAATCTTTGTCAATTTTCCGTCCAATCGTGAAAGGAACGCCGTTGGGATTTAGCCTAGTAAAGAAATCGCCAAGGCAAAAGTGGAACGATGCAAGTTCTACTCCTCATCAGGCATCACAGTGAGCCGCGCCGATTCGATGTATCCGATCCCGCGCAGCTCCGATCCGATGTTCTCCTCGAGCACGTACTTGTGGGCGTCGAGGGCGCGCAGGGCCTCGGCCGTGTCCCGGTCCACGACGATCGACCCCTCCGGCGCGATCGCGCACAGCCGCGAGGCGAGGTTGACGCTCGGCCCGAACACGTCACCGAAGCGCGAGACCACCCGGCCCCACACGAGCGAGGCCCGCACCTCTGGCATCGATGGGGTGGCACGCAGCGCCTCGCGGATGCCGGCCACCGCCTCGGCGCCGGTGGCCAGGTCGTCCGCAATATAGAGGACGGCGTCTCCCACCATCTTCACTACGCGGGCGCCGAGGCCGGAGATGACGTCGCGGCAGGTGAACTCGAAGGTTTGGATGAAGTCCACCAGCTGGTGCGGGGAGAGCTGGCCGGAGCGGTCGGTGAAGGCCACGAGGTCCACGAAGCCGAGCGCGCGCGGCAGCAAGATCACGTCATTGCCGGCGCGCAAGTTTTCCAGCTCCACCTCGGTGCGGCGCAGGAAGGAGGCCAGGTGGCGCCGCCAGGCGTACTTCATTTGGTAAATGAGGAATTCTTCGTAGTCGCCTATGTGGTCGAGCACCCAGTAGCGGGCCGAGAGTTCGTCGAGCCCGTGGCGGGCCTCGGCCTCCTCCACGAGCGCCTCATACTGCCACAGCACCAGGCGGTCGGCCAGGTGGCTTTGGGCGCGGACCAGGGAGTTTTGCGTGTCCTCATCGGTGCGGCCGAGGTCCACCATGTCCTGGTGGGCGCGCATGACGTCGACGTCGTACTCGGTAAACAGCCGCGATTCTGGGTCTTGAATGTAGGGGAAACCCATGGCGCGCCAGAAGCGGCGTGCAGAATCGGTGTCCATGTTGGCCAATTCCGCCGCCTCGCGCAGCTGATACTTTGCGGGCCCGTCAAGGAGCCGACGCACGTGCGTCTCGACTGTGGTTGAATGCTCGTCAGAGGACCCCGCAAACTCTGTGTTATGGGTCACACGAACCAGCCTAGCAATCTTCGACTCCTTTGCCAACAACTTTGGCAGCTTCCTCAACCTGCACAATCGTACCCTCTTTAACGTGCCCTGTCTCACGTCAACCGACTACTGTAGAGGCATGACTTCTCGACCCACCTCAGATATCGACATCCTGTGCAACCGCTACGTCTCCGAGGTCCTCGACCGCACCCCCGAGCTCGTCACCGCGCTCGGCCTTGGGCGCGACGACGACGGCGCCTTTTCCGACTACTCCCCCGAGGGCCTGGCCGACCTCAACGAGCTCAACGTTGCCACCCTCCGCCAGCTGTCGGCGCTTGAGCCTGCCGGCTCCGTCGACCGCGTCACCAAGGCTGCCCTCACCGCCGAGCTGGAGCAGGAGATCGACTTCTTCGAGCGCGGGGAGGTGGGCGACATCAACGTGATCGCTTCCCCCTTGCAGTCGGTCCAGGAGATCTACGACAACATGCCTCAGGCGAGCGCCGCGGACTGGGAGCTGATCGCCCAGCGCCTGGCGAACACCTCCTCGGCCCTGCGTGGCTGGCAGGAGACCCTGCTGCGCCGCGCCCAGTCCGGCCCGCCCACTGCCGCCAAGCAGATCGAGCTGGCGATCTCCCAGGCAGAGCACAAGGCCGGCGCTTCCTCCCCGCTGGCGGAGCTCGCGGCCCGCGGCGGTGCGGCGCACCCAGACCTGGCCGGCGTCGTGAAAGACGCCGCCGACTCGGCGCGCCGCGCGTATGGCGAACTGGCCACTTTCCTGCGCGAGGAGATCCTGCCCCACGGAGCGGCCAGCGAGGCCTTCGGCCGCGAGCGCTACGCCCCGCGCCTGCGCAGCTCGACCGGCGCCACCCTGGATCTGGACGAGACCTATGAGTGGGGCCTTGAGGAGCTGGCCCGCATCGTCGCCGAGCAGGAGGCGATCGTGGCAGACCTGTACGGCAAGGGCGTCACGATCCCCGAGGCACTCGAGCGACTGAACGCCGACCCGGCCCGCCAGGTCCACGGCACCGCCGCGCTCAAGGCGTGGATGCAGGAGACCTCCGACCGCGCGCTGGACGACCTGCACGGCACCCACTTCGACATCCCTGACCCGCTGCGCAAGCTCGAATGCATGATCGCCCCCTCGGGCACGGGCGCCATCTACTACACCGGCCCCTCGGACGACTTCGCGCGCGGCGGGCGCATGTGGTGGTCGGTGCCGGCGGGCACCGAGGTGTTCCACACGTGGCAGGAGAAGACCACGGTCTACCACGAGGGCGTGCCGGGCCACCATCTCCAGATTGGCATGGCCACCTACGTCAAGGACTCGCTCAACGACTGGCGCCGCCACCTGTGCTGGAACTCCGGGCACGGCGAGGGCTGGGCGCTGTATGCCGAGGGCCTCATGGCGGAGCTCGGCTACCATGACGACCCGGCCGACTACATGGGCGTGCTCGATTCGGAGCGACTGCGTGCCACCCGCGTGGCGCTCGACATCGGCTTCCACCTGGGCAAGCCCTCCCCGAAGGGATACGGGCACATCTCGCCTGTCTGGACGCGCGAGGTAGCCTGGCAGTTCCTCCAGGACAACGTGGCAATGGACCGCGCCTTCCTCGCGTTCGAGCTCGACCGCTACTTGGGCTGGGCCGGACAGGCGCCGTCGTACAAGGTGGGCCACCGCATCTGGAAGCAGCTGCGCGCCGACGCCGAGGCCCGGGCCGCCGCCCGCGGCGAGGCTTTCTCGGTCAAGGACTGGCACATGCGGGCGCTCTCCATGGGCTCAGTGGGCCTGGACATCCTGCGCGACGGCCTGGCGGAATGATGAAGACCCTCCTCCTCGCCTCCGCTTCCCCCGCCCGCAAGGCCACACTGCTCGCCGCCCACATCCCGCCGCGCATCGCCGTGGCGGACGTGGACGAGGACGGGCTGCTCACCACAGCGAAGGCCCGCGGGCCGATCAGCGCGGCCGAGCAGGTCCAGCTGCTGGCCGAGGCCAAGGCGAAGAAGATCGCCGCCGAGCTGGACTTCCTGGACGGCGAGCCACCCACGGTGATCGTCGGTTGCGACTCGATGCTCGAGATGGGCGGGCAGGTGGTGGGCAAGCCGCACACGCCCGAGGTGGCCCTCCAGCGACTGCGCGCCATGCGGGGCAACGCCGGCGACCTCCACACCGGCCACTGCGTCATCGACGTGGCCACCGGGCGCGTAGCCGTGGGGACATCCACCGCCACCGTCCACATCGCCCACCTCACCGACGCCGAGATCGAGGCCTACGTCGCCACCGGCGAGCCGCTCGTGGTGGCCGGTTCCTTCACCATCGACGGCTACGGCGGCCCCTTCATCGAACGCATCGAGGGCGACCACCACGGGGTGGTCGGCATCTCCCTGCCGCTCCTGCGCGAACTGCTCGCCGAGCTGGGGCACGCGATCACGGACTTCTGGCCATGACCCGCGGCGGGGACGGCTTCATCGAGTGCCGCTGCGGGCAGCGCCACTGGGGGCTACTCGGCGCCGCCGGGATCCTGGCGTGGCGGCCCACGCCCAGTGCCAATGCCGTTGCTTCCGCTAACGGTTCCGCCGGGGCCGTTTCTGCCGGTGCTGTTTTTGCCGACGACGCCGTGGCATGCCCCGACGCCGACGCCCGGCTTGACACCCCCGCCCGCCCCGACCCACGCCGCGATGCCCGCGCCCACCCGGAAACCAGCGAGCATGCCGGCGCGGTGGAAGTGCTCGTGCAGCTGCGCGCGGGCTGGTCACACCACGGCGGCACGTGGGGCGTACCGGGCGGCGCGATCGACGTCGGTGAAAGCCCATGGGAAGGCGCTCTACGGGAGTTCTTCGAGGAGACCGGGATCGGCGAGCTCGAGCCGCCCACCGGCAGCCACGTGCTGGCCCACCCCGACTGGAGCTACACCACGTTCGTGGCCAAGATGGCAGACCCGGGCGCGGACGTCGTTATCAACCCCGAATCCGCAGACCTACGTTGGGTGAAGGCGAGCGAACTCGAGGCTCTAGACCTCCTGCCGCCCTTCCGGCGCGCCCTGCCCGAGCTGCTGGCCCACATCCCCGCCTAGCCGCCGGCCGCTGTCGCCCGCCGCCGGCACCCGCGCGCCGCCCACAGGTGCTATACAAAACCGCAAGATGCTGCACTACTTTACGGTTATTTAGTGCAGCATCTTGCGGATTAGTGCAGCATTTGCGCGGGCGGCCTGGCCGGCTGGCGGCAGGGACGCCTCAGGTGGCGCGACCGCCGCTGGCCGGTGCCCCGCCCGCAGGAGGCCTGGCCCGGCCGCCGGCAAGCTAGACCACGTAGTCCAGGTTCTCGTCGAAGGCCCGGTCCTGCTTGGTGCGATCGGACATCTTCACCCAATCCCGCTCGGCCTCACCCACGTACACCTGGCGCGGGCGGCCGATCTTCTGGGCCGGGTCGAGCACGAGCTCGCGGTACTGCGCGATCCAGCCGGGCAGGCGGCCGAGGGCGAACAGCGGGGTAAACATCTTCGTGGGGAAGCCCATCGCCTTGTACAGCAGGCCCGTGTAGAAGTCGACGTTCGGGTAGAGGTTGCGCTCCACGAAGTAGTCGTCCTCAAGCGCGGCCTGCTCGAGCTCCATCGCCATGTCGAACAGCTCCGTGTCGCCCTTGAGGCGGCCGAGGATGTCGTCGGCCAGGCCCTTGACAATCTTGGCGCGCGGGTCGTAGCTCTTGTAGACGCGGTGGCCAAAACCCATGAGCTTGACGTCGTTCGTCTTGTCCTTGACCTGCTGCACGAATTCCTTGATCGGGATACCGGCCTCGCGGATGTCGTCCAGCATGCGCAGCACCGCTTCGTTCGCGCCGCCGTGGAGCGGGCCGGACAGGGCGCCCACGCCCGCCGCCACCGAGGCGTAGATCGAGGCGCGCGAAGAGCCGACCAGCCGCACGGTGGACGTCGAGCAGTTCTGCTCGTGGTCCGCGTGCAGGATAAACAGTTTGTCCAGCGCGTTGACGATCGTGGGATCCACGTCGTGCGTCTGGTAGGGCAGCCCGAAGGTCATGCGCAGGAAGTCCTCCGTGTAGGACTTCGAGGCGTCCGGGTAGATGAGCGGCAGGCCGGTGGCACGCTTGGAGATAAACGCGATCATCGTGGGCACCTTCGCCAGCAGGAGGATGGAGGCCAGGTCGCGCTGTTCGGCGTCGTTCGGATCGAGCGTGTTCTCATAGTAGGTGCCCAGGCCCGCAATGCCGGCCTGCAGGATCGACATCGGGTGGCCTGACGACGGGAACGCCGTGAAGAAGCTACGGAAGTCCTCGTGCAGGAGGGTGTGCTTCTTGATGCGGCGCGTGAAGGCCGCCAGCGACGCCGCGTCCGGCAGCTCGCCATAGATGAGCAGGTAGGCAGTCTCGAGGAAGGAGGCACGCTCGGCCAGCTGCTCGATGGGGTAGCCGCGGTAGCGCAGGATGCCCTGCCCGCCGTCAATGTACGTGATCTCCGATTCGCACGAGGCGGTGTTGGTGAATCCTGGGTCGAGGGTGGTGGTGCCGCTCTGGCTGAGCATCTGGCCGATCCTAAAGCCGTCATTGCCTTCGGTGGCGGTGACGCGTTCGAGTTCAAGAGTCGTTCCATCGATCGTCAATTGCGCATTGTTAGACATCGAGTCTCCTTCGCGATCCTTCCCGACCACGTTGCCGGGCAGTTAACATTCATCACACTACCCGATTGCGGAGAAAAAGTGATCCCTTAAAGTCAAGATAAATGCACTAGGACCGTTTCAGCAGGTCAGAAATCCTTTCCAAGCGCTTGGCGGCTTCGTTAATTGCGAAATCGGTGGCGGTGAGCGACATGCGCACCCACCCGTCCCCGGCCTCGCCGTAGAACGTTCCGGGCGCCACCACGATCCCCAGCTGGGCGCAGGCGTCCACGATGTCCCACGACGTCGCCCCCTCGGCTCGCGCCCACAGGTACAGTCCCGCCACCGACGCCGGGTCGTTGACCAGGCCCGCCGCGTCGAGCGCCGCGAGCAGCGTTTCACGACGCCGCCCGTACACCTCGCGCTGGGCACTCACGTGTTCGCCGTCCCCGAGGGCCACGGCCATCGCATGCTGGACGGGGGCGGGCATCATGAAGCCCAGGTGCTTACGCAGCTCCACGATCGGGGCGATGATGGCCGGATCTCCCGCCATCCAGGCGGCGCGGTAGCCGGCCATGTTCGACTGCTTCGACAGGGAGTAAACCATGAGAAGGCCGCGCGGGTCGCCGCCGCACACGGAGTCGTCGAGTATGGAGGGCGCCTCGGCCACGTCCCAGCACAGCTCGGCGTAGCACTCGTCACTGGCCACGATAGCGCCGCGCTCGCGCGCCCAGGCCACGATCGCCCGCAACTGTTCCCGGGAGAGCACGTGCCCATTGGGATTTCCCGGCGAGTTCAGCCACAGCAGATCCACGGCCGGCCACGTGGCCGGGTCGGCATCGGTGTCAATGAGAACGGTGGCTGCCCCCGCAAGCCGCGCCCCGACGTCGTAGGTGGGGTAAGCGACGTCCGGGAAGCCCACGCGCGCGCCCGCCCCCAGGCCCAGGAGGGAGGGCAACAGGCCCACCATCTCCTTCGAGCCGATCGTGGGCAGGACCCCCACGTCGGAGGTGATGCCACGCCGGGCCATCCACGTCCCGATCGCCTCCCGCAGCTCGGCGGTTCCGAGCACCGTGGGGTAGCCGTGGGCGTTGCTCGCTTCAGCGAGCGCCGCCTGTACCAGCGCAGGCGTGTCATCCACCGGGGTGCCGATTGTCAGGTCACACACCGGCCCCGGATACTGCGCTGCCCGATTCCGCGTGGGGACAAGCGTGTCCCACGGGAAATCGGGCAGGCTATCAGCGAAAAAAACCACAGCTAATCGTTGATGCCCTGCGGCAGGTTGGCGATCAGCGGGTGGTCCTTCTTGATCGGGCCCATCTTCGAGGCGCCGCCCGGCGAGCCGAGATCATCAAAGAACTCGACGTTCGCCTTGTAATAATCGGACCACTCCTCCGGGGTGTCGTCCTCATAGTAGATGGCCTCCACCGGGCACACCGGCTCGCAGGCGCCACAATCCACGCACTCGTCAGGGTGAATGTAGAGCATGCGCTCGCCCTCGTAGATGCAGTCCACAGGGCATTCGTCGACGCAGGCGCGATCCTTCACGTCCACGCAGGGCAAAGCGATAATGTACGTCACGCTATCCTCTTTCTCTTCCTCTTACTGCTCTCAATCCTAGTACGAAAGACGGACTCACCCGCACTTGACTGCGTGTACCGGCTGGTAGGTCCACGTGTACTGGGAATCCTCGTGGACCTCGCCGTTGAGCTTGACCACGCGGCCCACCGTCACCGTAAATCCGGGACCGCCCGCCGGCGAGGCCTCGCAGTCCCTGGCCGGGTTCGTCTTCGTCTCAGGCTGAACGTAGTTGTACGGCTGGCCCTGCCACACCTCCACGTCCCAGTAGTGGGTGGACCACAGGCGCGTGTAGACCCGGCCGTCCGCCACCCAGGCCTCCACCAGTGCGCCGTAGGGGGTGTTGTTCTTCCAGATCATCTCGATCTGCCCGCTCCACAGGGTGGACTCCAGGCCCATCGGGTAGCGGCTGAAGTACTTCGAGTGCGGCTTGTGGGCCACGTCCACCATGCCGGCCCGGTAGCCGATGTTGAAGGTGTTGGTGGACAGCTGGGACAGGCCGCCGCCCAGCGCCGTGGAGTTAAAGCCGTTGGAGACCACGCCGGAGGAGACGAAGCCGTGGGCCTCGTCGATCGGGCCGAGCGCTTCCTCAAGATTGAACTCCTCGCCGGGCTTGACGAGCGTGTTGTTGACCATGCGCGTGCCGACCACCAGGTTGGTGGTGCGCACCGAGTCGTTGGTGAGCGGCGTGGAGATTTCGGAGACGACTTCCTTGATCCCCATCTTCTCAGCCGCCTCGGTGGTGAACTTCGGCTCCTGGACCGTGACCTCGGCGACGACCGTCCGGTCCGTTCCCTGTGGCAGCGCGAGCAGCGCCGTGGCGATCTGCTCCGCATCCACCGACTCCCCGCTCTCCGACGGGGTGATCTTCGGCGCGCCATCCATGATCGCGATCGTGGCGTCCTTCGGCGTCCCGAGCACGTCGCCCACGGCCTCTTGGATCACGGCGTTGAGCTTGTCCTTATCGACGACGAGCGACGCCTTACCCTCCGCCGTCGTGACACTCATCAGGTCGGCTGTCTGGGCCGGCTGAAGTTCGACCAGCGAATCCTTGACCGTGATCGAAATCTTGTCGCTCAGCAACGGGTCCACCGAGGAGGTGGCGAAGTCCTGCATGTCCTGCGTGGAGACCTCGGGGTCCACCGTGGTGGTGGGCAGCTCGATCGGAGCGTCACCCGCCAGCCAGTTGCCCAGGATCGTCTCCCCCGCCGCGCTGGTGTCCAGCGAGCGGCCCTCCTTCGCGTCGGTCACCTGGGTGGCCGCGTCCACGATCGCCAGCTCGGCGTTGGCCGGGTCCTGCTTGAATACCTCGCCCAGGCGTGCCACCTCGGAATCGAGGGAGGCCTGGTCGGCCGTGAGGACGGCGTCGACGTTCGCGGCGCCGGAGATGTGAGCCCAGAGCCGGCGCGGGTCGAGCGAGAAGCCGGTGAGCCCATGGAACGTCTTGTCGTAGTCGATCTCGAGGGCGATGTTGCCGGGATTGACCGCGTCGGACTTGTCATCGCCCGCCACGCCCACCTGGCGTGGCGTGGCGAGAACGTCCTGGAGGCCGGAGGCGAGGGTTTCGCGTGCCTGGGCCTCATTCATGCCGCCCACCTGCACGCCCGAGATCGACGTGTTGGACGGGATCTTGTCTTGATAGGCGTAGGCCGCGCCCGTATAGGCGCCACCAAGCAACACCACGGCCGCCGCCACCCAGGGCCACTTGCGCCGCTTCTTCTTCACGGCCTCCCCCTCACTTTCCGCAGGCACGCTCGCCGGTTCACCCGCCGGCACGAAGGCCGGAGCCGGGTTGGTGTCAAAGCGAGCGGTTTCTTCCGCGCCCGCGGGGCCGGCGAAGTGCTCGGTCTGCGCAAACTGCTCAGTGGCCGCAAACTGCCCAGCCTCTGTAGCGCCCATCGCCTGAGTCTGGGCCGGATCTGCCGCGCCCATCGCCTCGGTTGGCCGCTGCGCGGCCTCCATCGCCTGGGTCTCCTGCTCGGCGCCCGCCTGCTCGCCCGCCTGCTCGCCCGCCGGCTCACCGGCCGGGGTCTCTGCCGCGGTCGCGCCCGCCGGCTCGCCCGCCGAGTCGGCGCCGTTCGCCTCGTCGGTGGACTCATCGCCGAGGCGCCTGCGCCACGCGTCGACGAGGTTGTCGTCCTGGTTATCAGCCACGTTTTCTCCCTTGTTCACACCGATCTTACTAAGACCCCTCCGGGTGTTGCTGAAAAGGCCGCCAACGTCACCCGCGCGGCCGCTACAGGCCCGCCTCGGCGTCGTCGACGTCGTCGGCGCCCTCGTCCCCCAGGCCACGGCGCGCCCCGTAACGGATCACGAGCGGCACGGGGAAGACCGCCGATACGGCCGCGACGAGGACCCAGGTGGACGAAACGCCGGCGCCAACCACGGCAAGCGTGTCGTCGGCGGGCGGGAAGTAGACCAGCCACCCCGTCGCGGCGAATGTGCCGGTGACGTAGGCCACCCAGGCCCCAAACGAGCCCCACTCCCACATGAACCAGGCGCCGGCGGCCACGATCCCCGCGGCCAGCCCAACGCCCACCCACGGCATATCCAAGGGTCCGGCCGACACCACCACGGTCAGCATCCCCGTGACGAAGCCGACCACCGCGCCGACGACGCTCTTCACTTGCCCGCCTTCGCCGCAGCCTTCTTCCGCCCGGCCTCCCGCCCGCGCAGCGTCGCGGACAGCTCGACCTTGCGGATGCGCGCCGTCTCGGGCGTGACCTCGATGCACTCGTCGTCGGCGGCGAACTCGATCGCCTCCTCGAGCGTGAGGTAGCGCCGGGCCTGGAGCGTTTCGAAGACGTCGGCGGTGGAGGAGCGCATGTTCGTCATCTCCTTTGCGCGCACCACGTTCACATCCATGTCCTCGTTACGCGGGTTCTCGCCCACTACCTGGCCCTCGTAGACCTCGTCGCCCGGGTCCACGAAGAACGTGCCGCGGTCCTCGAGGCGCTGCAGGGAGAACGCTGTCACCTGGCCCTGACGGTCCGACACGAGCGAGCCGGTCTGGCGCGAGACGATCTCCCCCGCCCACGGCTTGTAGCCCTCCGAGATCGAGGTGTAGATACCCGTGCCGCGCGTGAGCGTGAGAAACTGCGTGCGGAAGCCGATAAGCCCGCGTGCCGGCACGATGAACTCCATGCGCACCCACCCCGAGCCGCGGTTCGCCATCGTCTCCAGGTGGCCCTTGCGCAGCGCCATGAGCTGGGTGACCGCGCCAGGTACTCCTCGGGCACGTCCACCTGCGCGCGCTCCCACGGCTCGTTCACGACGCCGTCGATCACCTTGCGCACCACCTGCGGCTTGCCCACGGTCAGTTCGAAGCCCTCGCGGCGCATCGTCTCCACGAGCACGGCCAACGCCAGCTCGCCGCGGTCCTGGACCTCCCACGTGTCAGGGCGGTCGGTGGGCAGCACGCGGATCGACACGTTGCCCACGAGCTCCTGGGTGAGCCGGTCGCGGATCTGGCGGGCCGTCAGCTTGTGGCCAGCCACGCGGCCGGCCAGCGGGGAGGTGTTCGTGCCGATCGTCATGGAAATCGCCGGATCATCAATGTGGATCGGCGGGCGCGGGCGCGGGTCCTCCATGTCCACCAGCGTCTCACCGATCGTGATGTTGGCAATCCCCGCGATGGCCACGATGTCACCCGGGCCGGCGCTCGGGGCCGGCTGGCGCTCGAGGCCCTTCGTACGCAGGAGCTCAGTGATGTGGACGCGCTCGATCGGCGAATCCGGGCCGTCGGCCAAGCCCACCCAGGCGCCCTTCTTCAGCTCGCCGGAAAACACGCGCACGAGCGCCAAACGGCCGAGGAACGGCGAGGCGTCCAGGTTGGTCACCTGCGCAACGAGCGGGGCCGCCGGGTCATACGTGGGCGCGGGCACGTGCTGCAAAATGGCGCGGAAGAGCGGCTCGAGGTTGGGCGAGTCCGGCAGGGCGCCGTCGTCGGGCTGGGTCAGCGACGCGCGGCCGGCCTTCGCGGCGGCGTAAACCACGGGGATCTCCAGGATCGCCTCGAGGTCGAGTGCAGTGCCCTCACTTTCGACGTCGGCGGCGAGGTTGAGCAGCAGCTCCTGGGTTTCCTGGACCACCTCGGATATGCGGGCGTCGGGGCGGTCGACCTTGTTGATGACCGGGATGACGGGCAGGCCGGCCTCGAGCGCCTTGCGCAGCACGAAGCGGGTCTGCGGCAGCGGGCCCTCGGACGAATCGACGAGGAGCACCACGCCGTCCACCATCGACAGCCCGCGCTCGACCTCGCCGGAGAAGTCCGCGTGCCCGGGGGTGTCGATGACGTTGATGGTCAGCCCCTCGGGCGCGCCGAACTCGGCCGCGGACGGGCCCACGTAGGAGATGGCCGTGTTCTTAGCCAGGATCGTGATGCCCTTCTCGCGCTCGATGTCGCCCGAGTCCATCACGCGTTCGCCGGTGGACTCCACCGTGGCATGCGGGTCAAAGACGCCACCCTGCCAGAGCATGGCGTCCACCAGGGTGGTCTTGCCGTGGTCGACATGGGCCACGATCGCGACGTTGCGCAGATCGTTGCGAACGGTGAGGGTCATAGGAATCCTTCAGGTAGAAAGCCAACGTCTCATCCTAAACCCGGCCCGCCGCACCGGCGTAGAGCGGCCGGCCAAATGCGAGCGAAAGTACACGGGCCCGCCCGGCAGCGCCCAGCGGAGCGTGAGAGAATACCGGCATGACTGTGATCCTGCGCGGTAAAACCCGCACCTACGCCTACCTCCTCTACGCCCTCGCCGCCATCTCCCTGGTGGGCTCGGCGGTCCACGGCGGGGTGGCCGAGCTGCTGTGGGCCGTGCCGATCGCCGCCGTCCTCGCCGCCTTCGGCTGGGTGGTCTTCCACAACCCACGCCTCGAGGTGGGGCCCGGCGGCCTGCGCGTGGTCAACATTATCCGCGAACACCTGATCCCCTGGTCCGACCTGGCGCTCGCCGAAAACCGCTGGGGCCTCTACCTCTACAACCGGGCTGACCGCAAGATCAGCGTGTGGGGCGTGCCCTCGAACGTGGGCCTGTTCAACAACTCCTGGCGCGACCGCAAGAAGGCCTACGAGGATCCGGACATTGTGTGGGAGGACTCCGGCACGCTCTCCCGCACCGTCTCCACCGGCTTCGCCGCGGACCTCATCATGGTCCGCCACGGCAACATCACCCGCAACGCCCAGCTACGCGCCAGCCTCAAGCCCGCGCAATACTGGCCCGATCAGACGGTGACGAAGTTCCAGCCCCTGCCGGTCATCGTGCTCGGCGTGGCGCTCGCCGGAGCGGGTCTGGCAATCGCGGGCACCCGCTAGTCCTGCTGCCAGGCTTCCCACAGTGAGGCGTACTCCCCGCCCCTAGCCACCAGCTCGTCGTGCGAGCCGAGCTCGGCTACCTCGCCGTCGATCATGACAGCCACGCGGTCGGCGTCGTAGGCCGTGTAAAGGCGGTGGGCGATCGAGATCACCGTGCGGCCCTCGAGCAGGCGCAGCAGCGACTGTTCGGCTGAGCGCGCCACCGTAGGGTCGAGCAGCGAGGTCGCCTCGTCGAGGATGAGCACGTCAGGGTCGAGTAGCACAATGCGCGCCAGGGCCAGCTGCTGGGCCTGCGACGGCGCCAGCTCCTTCTCCCCCGAACCCACGCGGGTCTGAAGGCCCTTCTCCAAGCGCTCCACCCACGTGGCGTCAACGGTGGCGAGCGCCGCGAGCAGCTCGGCGTCGGTGGCATCCTCCTTGGCAAAGCGCAGGTTGTCGGCGATCGTACCCACGAACACGTGATTTTCCTGGGTGACGAGCGCGATGGTCTGATGCAAGAGCGCCTCGGGCAGCGCCGTGACCTCCACCCCGCCCACGCGGATCGAGCCACACCCCGGCGGGTTGACCGCGGCGATGAGGCGGCCGAGGGTCGACTTGCCCGCGCCCGACGGGCCGACGATCGCCAGCCGTTCACCCGGGGCAACCTCGAGGCTGACGTCGCGCAACACGGGCCGGCCGTCGCGATAGCTGAACGAGACGCCCTCCACACTGACCGCGGAACTGGCCGGGACGGCGTCGCCGGCAACCCTGTCCGCCTCAACCTCGGCCACGCCGAAGATACGGGCGAGCGCGACGGCGGCGAACTGTAGCTCGTCGAACCACCAGGCGAGCTCATCCAGCGGCACACGCAGCTGCTGGGCATACAGTGTGACGGCGATGACCGCACCCACCGTCACATACCCCAGGCCCACCAGCCAGGCCCCCCACAGGATCGAGATGACCATCGGGGCGTAAAGCACCGCAAGCAAGGAGATGACCAAGTAGGAGCGCATGAGCCCCGAGTAGCGCTCGTTGTCCCAGTACTCGCGCAGGAGCACGGAGGTGCGGCGGATGCGCACCTCACTCATCGCCAGCGAATCGACCGTGGCGGACTGCTCCACGGTTTCCGTGATGTCACCCGAGACCTCGGCGTTGAGCGCGGAGGCCGCCAGGTACACGGCGATCGTACGGCGCAAATACTTGCGTACCACGAAGTACATCGGAACAAAACTCAGGAGCACCACAAAGCCGACCCGCCACTCCACCAGGAACGCCGCCACCACCGTGACGACCACCTGGAAGGACAGCACCATGATGCGCGATACCCCTTGGCGAATGATGAACTCCACCCGGTTGACGTCGGAGGTGGTGCGCCCCAGCAGGTCGCCCGTGCCCGCCGCCTCGACCGTGGACAGCGGCAAGTGCATGACGGCCTCCACCAGCCGCACGCGCAACTCGTGGAACACCTTCTGCCCCAGCACGCGGCTACGGAAGTCGGCGAACCATGTGGCGACCACGTTGGCCAGCATTGAGATCGCGATCGCTACCACATACGTGCGGATCACCGCTGCCTGTGCCCCGCCCGCGAGCGCGTCGAAGGAGCGCCCGATGATCCATGGAGTGATGACGGCGGCCACGGCCACCACGATCTGCGTGGCGATGACCAGCAGAAATTCGTCCTTGTAGGCGGCGAAGAGTTCGAGCATCTTCGCCCCGACCGTCCGGTTTGTTGCAATGGGTAGTTTCATCGGGCCTCCCGGTGCACGACGTCGAAGTAGCGCGGATCGTCCAGCAGCTCGGCGTGCGTGCCGCGGGCGAGCTCGGCGCCGTCGGCACCAAGGAAGATGACCTCGTCCGCCTCACCGAGCACGATGGGCGAGGTGGTGACGACGGCGGTGGTGCGGCCCTCCCGCGCGGCGCGCAAGCGCTGGGCGATGCGGGACTCGGTGTGGGAGTCGACAGCGGAAGTCGGCTCCACGAGCAGGAGGATGGGCGCCTCAGTGAGCACCGCCCGAGCCAGTGCCACGCGCTGGCGTTGGCCTCCCGAGAGCGAGCGGCCGCGCTCGGCCACGTAGCCGTCCAGCCCCTCCTCCAGGCTGTCAACGATGTCGGCGGCGTCGGCGGTGATCATGGCGAGCATGAGCTCGCGCACCCCGATCGCCACCGGGTTGTCCTTGTGGTCGCGGTGGGCAACCCCCGAGCCGTCGCCCGTGTCGGCCATCTGGCGGCCCACCTCGCGTGGGAGCGGCCAGGCAGCGTTGTTCGCCTCCAGGTTCGAGCGCAGCCGGCCCTGAAAGAGTTGGGCGATCGCGTCCGAGAGCACGATCGCGCTACGGACCTCGGCCAGCGGGAAGGCCGTCAGCGGGATGGAATCCTCGCCCTCCCAGCGGGCGGTGACGGGGGCGGCGTCGTCGGTGCGGGCCAGACGCTCGAGGAGCTCGGCCGAGACCTCGGGCGCGGAGCACACGAGCGCCGTGTTGAGGCCGGGCTTGATCTCCACGCCCGTCGCCTCGTCCCGCAGGTGGGCGCGCGACCAGTCTGCGCCGGCGCGGGCCGGCTGGGCGGCGTCGTCGGACGTGAGGGGCTCAATCGCCATCACCTTCGCCACCCGCCCGGCGCAGACGCGGGCGTCGGTGTACGTTTGCAGGAAGCCGAGCACCATCCAGATCGGGGCGCCCATGAACATCGAATACCCGTAGAAGGATACGAGCTGGCCGTGCGTCATCGCGCCCGAATAGACCTCCCACAGGCCGCCGCCCACGATGAGGACGGTGAAGCCGTACGGCACTGCGGCCGACAACGCGTTGAGGAAGGACTGCAGGGCGGCGGCACGAATCCCCGTCTCGCGCACCTTCTCCGACTGGCGCGTGTAACGCCCGATGTAAATATCCTCCCCGCCCACGCCGCGCAGCACACGCAGGCCGACCACGGCATCCGAGGCCAGGGTGGTGAGCTTGCCCCTCTCCTCGCGCTGGGCGTCAAGGCGGCGCTGGAGCGGGTTGATGAACACCAGCATGATCCCGATCGCCACCGGCACCCCGATCACCACCACAAGCCCTAGTGGCACGCTAATGCGGAGCATGAGGGCGACGGTCAGCACAAAGGAGAAGATTGCAGCCGTCACGTCGGCAACCATGTAGGAAAAAGCGCCAAGCTTCTGGGCGTCGGTGGTGACGGCCGTGACCATCTCCCCCGACGGGATCGCTGCGCGCCCTCCTCCGCGCACGCCCGCGATCCGCTCCACCATCTTCAACGACCAGCCCACATGCGCGCGCAACTCTGTCACCATGAGCACGGGCTCGGCAGCCGCGCCGATCATCCGGACCGCCATCGCGGCAAAAATGAGGGCGACCCCTGGGAGTAGGGACGTGGTCAGGCCGCGCTCGATGCCGGAGTCCAACGCCCGCCCCAGCGCCCAGGAGATGAACACCCCGCCGCCGTACGCCGCCATCGACAGGAGCGTGGCAAGCGCCAACACCTGCCAGTTCGCGCGAAGGGTAGAACGAAGCAGGCGGCCCGGGTCCATCTCCGGAACCGCGGACATCTCGAAGGAGGCCGGCCAGCGCTTCGGCTGCGGCCCAACCTCGAACCGGCGCTGATTAATTGCGCGGGAGGCGCGCTGAGAAGAAACGTGTTTTGCCATAGCTTTCGCAATTCCACACCGTCATCGGTCAAGTGTCAAACGCAGTCTCACGTGACAATATGCGGGAGGGCCGCCCCTTCCGGGACGGCCCTCCGTGTTCGTGTGCTATAGCCGAGAGATTACTTGGTGTAGCCGATGTTCTCGGTCAGCAGGGTCTCGAACGTGGTCGAACCGTAGTTCGCCAGGTTCGAGGGGATTGCCGTGATGTTCGCGCGGTAGTACAGCGGGAGAACCATGACTTCGTCCCAGATCACCTTATCGGCTTCGTTGGTGAGCTCGCGGCGCTTGTCGACGTCGGTCTCAGCAGCGATCTGCGGGATCAGCTCGTCAACCTTGTCAACCTTGAGGCCGGCGAAGTTCGAGTTCACGAGGTTGCCCTCATCATCGAACGGGTTGCCGTAGATCTGGCCGACGTTCGCCATCGGGTACGGGGTGCCGTTCCACGCGAAGGAGGTCGCATCGTACTCGCCACCAATGACGTGCTTGAAGAAGTTCTGCCCCTCAACATCCTGGTAGGTCACCTTGATGCCGATGTCCTTCATCATCTCCATGAGCATGGCGCCCTCGTTCTCATTCGCGGCGTTACCCGGAATGCGCAGGTAACGGAAGCCAAGCTCCTGGCCGTCCTTCTCGTAGTAGCCCGAGGTTTCATTCATGGTGTAACCGGCGTCCTCGAGAAGGGCGGTGGCCGCCTCCGGGTCGAAGCCGACCGAGTTGTCCTGGTAGCCAGCCTGGTTCGGCATGAAGAAGTGGTTGCCCAGGTTCAGATCGTAATCCTGCGAGGGCAGGCCAGACAGGTCGGAAGCGGCAATGTCCTTGGTGTCAATGCCGAGCTGGATCGCCTGGCGAACCGCCTTGTCCTGGAGCGCACCCGCGCGGGAGTTGAAGGTGAAGTGACGCCACTGAACCGAGGACGACATCGTGATCTGAGCGTCGGGGCGGTTCTGTGCCGTCTCGTAGGAGGCGGCGTCAACAATGAAGTTGATCGCGTCGATCTCACCGTTCGCGAAGCCGGAGGCCGTGGCCTGCTGGTTCAGCGAGGAGAAGGTCACAGTCTCAAGCTTCGGAGTCGAGCCCCACCACTCAGGGTTGCGCTCAAGGGTAAGGACCTTCTGGGCGGCGTTCGAGTTCGCCACGCGGAACGGGCCGGCGAAGAACTTGTTCGCCTCGACCGGGTCAACCCAGCCAGTGTTGAAGGTCTCCGGATCGGAGATACCAGCCGCGGGCTGAACCGTGGAGAAGTTCGCCGACCAGTCCGGGTACTCCTCCGAGTACTTGGCGATGACCTGCTGCGGGGAGTCGCCAGCCTCGATCGACTTGATCTGGGTCCAGCCATCAGAGGACGGGCAGCTGATGCCCTCGACCTGGCCCGAGCAGGCCTTCCACAGCGCCTCGTAGTCGGCGGCGGTGATGGGCGTGCCGTCATTCCACTTGGAATCCGGGTTGAGGTTCAGGGTGATGACCATGGCGTTCTCGCCGTCGCCCTTAAGGTTCGCGTCATAGGACTCGAGGTAGGCCGGGTTGACGTCGAAGCCACCGTTCTCGTCGAAAATCCAGTTCACCGGGGCGATGAACGAGGAGATGGTGGAGGAGACGTCAACGGTATTGCCGTCAACGTGGCTTGGGTTGAACTGCTCCGGGTAGGCGTCAGAGATCGCGAGGCGGAGCGTACCGCCGTCGGCGAGCTCGGCCGGATCAACCTTGTTGTAGTCCGACGCCGGCAGCACCTTCTCGTCGCTACCCTTGCCCGAGTCGCCACCCGAGCCGCCGTTCGAACCACCAGACGAGCAGGCGCTCAGCGTGAGCGCGCCAGCGGCAACCAGTGCAATGCCTGCCTTCTTCATTCGCATAAAATGTCCTCCTTCAGGACTCGCCTTTCGCCGGACGTGCGAAAGTTCATGGAGCCAGATTAGTCTATAATCTCGACATCGTGAAAACCTCTCCCCATCCGTTACCGAAGCGTTATCTACTTTTCGGTCAAGAAATGTCTATTACCGCCGGTCAAAAGGGTGGGCCCGCGATCGACGATCGCGGGCCCACCCCTACCTGGAACGGTTAGAAAACATTGAGCTGGCGCGGGTAGTAGCACGCCACGTCGTGATCTGCACCCATGGTGGAGAACTCGGGGTGAGCCCCCTGGCAGACCTGCTTCTCCCCCTCCATCAGCGTCTCAAAGACTGGACAACGGGTGACGAAGCGGCACCCCTTGGGCGGGTTCGCCGGCGACGGCAGGTCGCCCTTGAGCAGGATGCGGTGGCGACTGCGCTCCTTTGCCGGATCCGGAATCGGGATCGCGGAGAGCAGGGCCTGGGTGTAGGGATGACGCGGCGCCTCGAAGACGGCGTCGACATCGCCAACCTCCACGAGCTTGCCCAAGTACATGACGGCCACGCGGTCGGCGATATGGCGGATGACCGACAGGTCGTGAGCCACGAACAGGTAGGACAGGTTGAGCTTGGCGCGCAGTTCGTCCAGCAGGTTGATGACGCCGGCCTGGATCGACACGTCGAGTGCCGAGACGGGCTCATCCAGCACCAGCAGCTTGGGCTGGACCGCAAGCGCGCGGGCGATGCCGATGCGCTGGCGCTGGCCGCCGGAGAAGTTGCGCGGGTAGCGGTTGACGTGCGCGGGCTCGAGGCCCACCATGTCCATCAGTTCCTTCACCCGCGGCTCGATGTCGGCCTTATTCCAGCCGGCATACTTCAGCGGTTCAGCAATGATGTCGAAGACCGGCATGCGCGGGTCAAGGGAGGCCATCGGGTCCTGGAAGACCACTTGGAGGTCATTGCGCACGCGCTTGCGGTCCGCGCGCGTCATGTCCGCCGTGTTCTCCCCGAGCACCACGATCTTGCCCTCGATCGGCTTGACCAGGTTGAGGACCTCCATGAGGGTGGTCGTCTTACCCGAGCCGGACTCGCCCACGAGGCCCAGGGTCTCCCCCGCACGGATGTCGAGGGAAATGCCGTCCACCGCGTGGACCGTGCCCACGCGCCGGCGGAACACCGAGCCCTTCATGAGCGGGAAGTGCTTCTTCATGTCCTCCAGGCGCAGCACCTCTTCGCGCTCGTTGCGCGGCGTTCCATCGAACGGCGGAATGACGGGGGCGGGCTTGGGGTAAATATCCGAGTAGCGCTTCGATTCGTCGCGGATCTCCTCGCGGCGGATGCAGGCCACGTCGTGCGGGATGTCCGGGGTGTCAGACTTGACCGGCTCGAGCGTGGGTTCCCCGTCCAGGCAGGCTTCCACGGCCACCGGGCAGCGGGCGGCAAAAGGGCAGCCGGTCTGTTCGTACAGCATCGACGGCGGGTTGCCTTCGACGACGGCGAGCTGGCTGTCCTTCTTCGAATCGAGCCGCGGCAGGGAGCCGAGCAGGCCGATCGTGTAGGGCATGGCGGAGTGGTAGAAGATCTCGTCCACCGCGCCACGCTCCACGATGCGCCCGGCGTACATGACCGCCACCTTGTCGGCGATGCCGGCTACCACGCCCAGGTCGTGGGTGATCATGATGACCGCGGCGCCCGTCTCCTTCTGGGCGCGGCGCAGAACGTCGAGGATCTGGGCCTGGATGGTCACGTCGAGTGCCGTGGTCGGTTCGTCGGCGATGATGAGGTCCGGTTTGTTGGCGATCGCCATGGCGATCATGGCACGCTGGCGCATTCCGCCGGAGAACTCATGCGGGAAGGACTTGACCCGGATCTCGGGGTTCGGGATGCCCACGATGCTCAGCAGCTCTACCGCGCGGGCCTGGGCGTCCTTCTCCGAGATCTTCTTGTCATGCGACTGGAGTGCCTCGATGATCTGATCGCCGATCGTGTAGACCGGGGTCAGGGCCGAAAGCGGGTCCTGGAAGACCATGGCGATGTTCTTGCCGCGGATCTTCGACAGGTAGGAATCGGACTTGCCCAGGATCTCGGTGCCGTGGATCTTGACCGATCCCTCCACGTCCGCCGCCGGATCGAGCAGACCCATGATCGACATGGAGGTCACGGACTTACCCGATCCAGATTCGCCCACGATGCCGAGCACCTCGCCCGAGTTCACGGTGAGGTTGACTCCGCGCACGGCGTGCACCACGCCATCCTCGGAGGGGAAGCGGACGTTGAGGCCCGACACCTCCACCACCGGCACGCCGGGCGTGGGGGTGGGCAACGAACGATCGTCGGTAGTTTCACTCACGTTGGTCTCTTTCGTAGATGTCACGCCTTACCACCCCCGGACTTCGACGACGGGTCGAGCGCGTCGCGCAGACCGTCACCGATGAAGTTCACCGATGCCAGCATCACGACGAGCGCCACGGCCGGCGGCAGGAACAGCCACGGGTGTGTGATCGCCGACGCCTGGCCGGCGCCGATGAGCGAGCCGAGGGAGACCTGCGGGTCCTTGATGCCGAAGCCGAAGTAGGACAGGGAGGTCTCGGACAGCACTGCGGTGGCCACGCCGAGCGTGAAGTCGATGATGAGTAGCGAGGAGATGTTAGGCAGGATGTGGCGCACGATGATCGTGCCGGAGGGCACGGACATGAACTTCGCGGCGTGGACGTAGTCAAGGTTCTTCACCGACATCGTCAGCGACCGCACCACGCGCGCCGTCAGCATCCAGCCGAATCCTGCCAGCAACAGGATGAAGATGAACACGCCCTTGTTCTCCGCGCCGAAGCGGTTGGAGATGATGGCGATCATGAGGAAGGACGGGATGACCAGCATGAGGTCAATGAACCAGGTGGCGGCCTTGTCCACCCAGCCGCCGAAGTAAGCGGCGGCCGATCCGAAGAGGGCCGCCCATCCGGTCTGGATGAGCGCCACGGCGAAGCCGATGATGATCGACTTGCGCAGGCCCTCGAGCGTCATCGCGAACATGTCGCGCCCGCGGCGGTCGGTACCGAAGAGGTGCTCCGCGCTCGGGCCCTCGAGGTAGTGCCCGCGGTCGCGTTCGAGGTAGCTCCACTCCGTCAGGTGCGGGCCAATGATGGCCACGAGCAAGACGATGACGAGGCCGATGATGCCGACGACGGCCGTCTTGTTACGCCAGAAGCGGCGCAGGACGATCTGCCGGCGCGAGTAGCGCTTGGTGGAAGCCAGGCGCTCGGCATTCTGCTGGGCGAGCTTGGTGCGAACGGCGCCGAGCTGTGCGGCATCCGCCATCGGGGAAATCTGTTCGGGCAACACTACTTCAGTGGTGTGATCGAGATGCTCCATTAGTTCACCCTCACTCGTGGATCGACTGCTGCGATCAGGACGTCGGACAGGAAAGCGCCGGTGAGTGTGGCAACACCGGAGAAGGCGACCACGGCCGCGGTTCCGTTGATGTCCTGCGCCTGGATGGTCTTCACACCGTAGATGCCCATGCCCTCCCAGCCGAAGACCTGCTCGGTGATGGCGGCGCCCAGCACGAGGCCGGTGATGCCAAAGGCGAAGTAGGTAGCAATCGGGATGAGGGAGGTGCGCAGGGCGTGGCGGCGCACGGCGGTGCCGAAGCGCAGGCCCTTGGCGCGGGCGGTGCGCACGTAGTCGGCACCGAGGGTGTCAAGCATGAGGTTGCGCTGGTAGCGCGAATAAGTGGCGAGGCCGCCCAGCGAGATCGCGATCGTGGGCAGCAGCAGATGCGTGAGGCGATCTTGCAGGTTGGGCCAGAATTCCGCGGGTGGCACGGCTGACTGTGGCCCGAGGAATTGGAAGAAGGTTGAATCGAAGGTGTTGTTGAACCACACGGCACTCATCTGCAGGCCGATGGCGATAACCATGGCGGGGGTGGAGATGATGATCATGGCGATGATGGTGACGATGCGGTCACCCACCGAGTACTGGTGCACGGCCGCCCATGCGCCGATCGCCACGCCGCCGACGATGCCAATGAAGAAGCCGAGGAAGACCAGTTGCAAGGAGAGCAGGATGCGGTTGGCGACCTGGTCGTTGACCGATTCGCCCAGCGGGGAGAAGCCCCAGTCCCAGTGCCCGAAGACCATTCCGAGCCAGTCGACGTAGCGGCTCCAGATCGGCTCGAGCGGGTTGATGTTCCACGCGTTAAGGCGGGTGTCAACTGCCGCCACGACCTCCGCGTACGAACTGTTGGCCATCTTGGTCAGTTCGTTCTCGATGAGCATCGAGCGCGGATCCAACTGTGTGCCCGCCAAGAAGTAGGCGATAGTGACGGCTACGAACAGTAGAACTACGTAGTTCAGCAACCGTCGGATCAGATACTTAGTCATGCGAGGCCTTCTCGTAAGTGACGCCCTCCGCCTCGCTTGGACGATGGGCGTCAATTCTTCACTTATGGTCAGGGAGTCTATACCCAAGCATTGATCTAATCACGTTTAGAGGTGTCCCGCCCCTCAAATTCAGTTCAAAATCACGCTAGGGAATGCCCTCGGAGTGGCAAAGCCGACCTCGAGTCGATAACTGACCACTTCCAAACTAGGCTGAATCCGTGCAGATCGTCAACGTACTTCATCGCGGCCCAGTCGATTACATGACCGTTGACCGTCTCCAGCGCTATATTCACGGCGAGGTGGCGGCTTTGCGGATGCCGGATACCTTTATTGTGTGGGAGGCCCAGCCCACCTACACGGCCGGCCGGCGCACGGAGGACAAGGACATCCCGGACACGTCCGTGCCGGTGATCCGGATGGATCGGGGCGGATCGGTCACCTATCACGGCCCGGGCCAGCTTGTGGTCTACCCCATCGTCAAGGTCCGCCCGCCGAAGGACGTAGTCGCGTTCGTGCGCAACACGGAGCGGGCGATCATGGGGGCGCTTGCCGAGTACGGCATCGACTCGGTCCAGGTGGAGGGCCGGTCCGGGGTGTGGATCTGCGCGCCCGGCGCGATCGATCGGAAGGTGTGCGCGATCGGCATCAAGTTCGCTGACGACGCCACGATGCACGGCCTCGCCCTCAACGTCACCACCAACCTGGAGGACTTCACGCGGGTCATCCCCTGCGGCCTTGCCGACGCCGGGGTCACCTCGCTTGCCGAGCTGGGACATCCCACCACGCTCGACGACGCCGCAGTCACCCTCTTGCCTCACCTCGCGCGGGCCTACCAGCAGTTTGCGCTGCGCCCGTCGGAGGAGCTGGAGGTCGCGGACACGGAGGCGATCATCACCCAGATGGGCGACTTCCACCCCACCCCGCACGCGGATACCGGCTCGGCCTGGCATCCCCGCCACTAGGCGGCCCGGCTTACAATGACGACGTACGTTTAAAGGAGAACACGTGAGCCTCAGCATCGACCAGCGAAATCCCGAGGGGCGCAAGTTGCTGCGCATCGAAGAGCGCAACGCCGAGACACCGATCGAATCGAAACCGGAGTGGATCAAGACCACCGCCACCGTGGGCAAGGAATACACCGACATGCGCAACCGCGTGGACGGCGCCGGCCTACACACGGTGTGCAAGGAGGCCAACTGCCCCAACATCTACGAGTGTTGGGAGGACCGCGAGGCCTCCTTCCTCATCGGCGGTGACATCTGCACCCGCCGCTGCGACTTCTGCTTTATTAAGACGGGCAGGCCCACCGAGTACGACGTCGACGAGCCGCGCCGCGTGGCGGAGAGCGTGCGCGAGATGCAGCTCAACTACGCCACGATCACGGGCGTCACCCGCGATGACCTGGAGGACGGCGCCTCCTGGCTGTACGCGGAGACGTGCCGCAAGATCCACGAGCTGTGCCCGAACACGGGCGTGGAGCTCCTGATCGACGACATGCGCGGCGGCGCCCCGGCCCTCCAGCGGGTCTTCGATTCGCGCCCCGAGGTGCTAGCCCACAACCTGGAGACCGTGCCGCGCATCTTTAAGAAGATCCGCCCGGCTTTCCACTACGAGCGCTCGCTCGACCTGATCACGTTCGCCTCGGAGAACGAGCTGATCACGAAGTCGAACCTCATCCTCGGCATGGGCGAGACCCACGACGAGGTGCTGGCGACCATGGCCGACCTGCGCGAGGCCGGCTGCGACATCCTCACCATCACCCAATACCTGCGCCCCTCCAAGTTGCACCACCCGATCGACCGCTGGGTTAAGCCCGCGGAGTTCGTGGAGCTGTCGAAGATCGGCTACGAGATGGGCTTTGCCGGGATCATGGCCGGTCCGCTCGTGCGCTCCTCTTACCGTTCGGGCTCGTTGTGGTCGCGGGCGATGAAGCACAAGGGTTGGGAGATCCCCGAGAACCTGCGCGCGATCGCCGGCGCGGACGACAAGCCGCTGTTTGCCCGCCAGGAGGCGGCCGCCGTCGTCGCCCGCCACGGCTGACCGCGCGGCCGCGCAACCGCCGGGTCAGAACATCGCCACGAGGGCGTTGCGGTCGGCCTTGCCGTTGCCGTTGATCGGTAGCGCGTCCACCACGATGAGCTTGCGCGGCACCTTGAAGCGTGCCAGGCGCGAGCCCACATGGCGCTGGACGTCCTCGAGGGTGGGGGCCGCATGCCCGGCCTGCATGACCACCGCGGCCGACACCGTCTCTCCCCACTTCTCGTCCGGCGTGCCCACGACCGCACAGTCGGAGATGCCCTCCATCTGGGCCAGCACCGCCTGGATCTCCTCGGCCTGAATGTTGACTCCGCCGGAGTTGATGACGTTGTGCAGGCGCCCGGTCACCGACATGAAGCCGTCCTCGTCGAGGCGCACCAGGTCTCCGGTGTGGAGCCAGCCGGACCGGAAGGACTGCGCGGTTTGAAGCGGGTCGTGCCAGTAGCCGTTCACGACGCTCGGGCCCCGGACCACCAGCTCGCCCTCGGTCGTGTCGTTGCCGTCGGCGTCGACAATGCGGGCCTCCACGTGCGCGAAGGGCCGCCCGATAGAGCCGGGCCGTTCGGCCAGGTGTTCGGCCGGCAGGTACGCGCCGGACGCTCCCATCTCGGTCATCCCCCACACGTTAAGCGGTTTGAGGCCGGCGTCCATGAGGCGGGCCAGTAACGCCGGCGGCACCATGCCCCCGCCGATGAGTGGCAGGCGCCAGTGGCTGAGGTCGCGCACGGGGAAGCTCGGGTGGTCGAGGAGGGCGGCGTAGATGGTCGGCACGCCGAACATCATCGTCACCTGGTGTTCTTCGAGCAGGTCGAGCACGACGCCGGGGTTGAAGTCGCGCACCAGCACCACCTTCCCGCCGTGCGAGAACAGATCGAGGGTGGTGCCATTGAAGCCGCCGATGTGGGTCATCGGCGCGACAGTCAGCACCGAGTCCAGGTTGGAGTACTCGAAGCCCTCGCGGAAGTTGCGACTGGCCCACCACAGCTGTTCATGGGTGAGTTCCACCGCCTTGGGCATGCCCGCCGAGGCCGAGGTAAAGAGCATCGCGGCCGGCCCCTCCGGGTACTGGCGGGAGTTCAGCGCCGTGGAGCCGTCCTTGATAGTGGTGATGAACTTGCCGTTCTGGGCCTCCATCGCCGCGCCGATCCCGATGAAGCCGTTGGAGATGGCGGTGGAGACGGAGGCGGCGTCATCGTCGACCACCAGGTGGAGCAGCGTGCCGGTGGACGTGAAGATGCCCAGGTCCGCGAGCGCCGCTTCGAGCACCACCACACGCGGGCCGCAAAAGTCCACGATTGCCTGGTGGTCGGCGCGGGTGAGGCGCGCGGAGACGGGCACGAAGATGGCGCCCAGCCGCGCGCACGCCACATGCAGGAGCAGGTGGTAGGGCGAGTTGCGGGAGATGAGCATGACCCGGTCACCCTCGGAGACACCGGCGGCGGCGAGCATTTGCGCGAGCTGGCGGGTGCGGACGGCAGCCTCGACCACCGTTATCTCCGCACTCCCGTAAACGATGGAGGTGCGCTGGGGGTGGGCGCGGGCCGCGCGGTCGAGGGCGTGGGCGGCGTTGTAGTTCGGTTTCTTAAGCACCGGCGAAGTATCCTCGCAAAATCGCGGTCATGGCCTCGATGTCGGCCGGCGAGGAGATCTCGCGCGCCGAATGCATCGACAGCAGCGGCACGCCCACGTCCACCGTGAGCACTCCCAACCGGGTGGCGGTGAGCGGGCCGATCGTGGAGCCGCAGGGCACGTCGTTGTTGGAGACGAACTGCTGGGTGGCCACCCCTTCGGCGGCGGCCGCGCGTAGCCACAGCGCGGTGCCCTCGGCCTCGGTTGCGTAGCGTTGGTTGGCGTTGACCTTGAGCAGCGGGCCGCCCCCGAGCACGGGGTGGTGGTCCGGGTCGTGCAGGCCCGCCTTGTTCGGGCTGATGGAGTGGCCGGCGTCGGCGGAGATGCACGTGGAGTTGGCGATCATCCGGGCAAAACGCTCGTCCCCCACGGCGTCGAGCTCGAGGCTGGCGGCAATGCGGCGGAGCGTATTTTCGAGGAAGGGCCCGGCCGCGCCGGTGTAGGTGGACGAGCCGACCTCCTCGTGGTCGAAGGCCACGAAGATCGCCATGTCCTCGCCCTCCGCCACCGCGGCCTGCACGCCGGGATCGAGGAAGGCCGAGAGCGAGGTGAAGACCGAGGAAAGGTTGTCCTGGCGGCCAGCGGAGAAGAAGGCATCCCCGCTCGGCCCGCCGTAGACCGCGGGCTCCTGCACGTCGTAGGCGAAGAGGTCAAAGGCCGCGGCGCGCTCTGGGTCCACCCCGGCCAGCTCGCAGATGTAGGGCAGCAGCTCCGCCTCCCCGATTGCCCAGATTGGCTTGTAATCGACCTGGCGGGAGAGCTTGAGGTTATCGTTGACCGAGCGGTCCAGGTGCGGGGCCAGCTGCGGGATGGTCATGATGGCGGGCGTGCGCACCAGGTGCACGGTGCCGTCCAGTTCGGTCACAACGCCGGCCAGGCCCAGGTCCCGATTCAGCCAGGAGTTGAGCAGCCCGCCGCCGTAGACCTCCACGTTGACCTGCCCAAACCCGTGGGCCTGGCTGGAGGGGGCAGGCTTGACCTTGAAACTCGGGGAGTCGGTGTGGGAACCGACGATCCGGAAGCCCGAATCCGGGCCGACCTTTCCCACGCACCACGCGATGACGGCCCCGCCGCGCACGAGGAAGCCCTTGCGCTCCCCCACCCACGCCGCCTGTTCATCCTGGCGGGCATACCCGGCCTCCCCCAGGCGCCGGGCGATCTCAGCCGCGGCGTGGAACGAGCTCGGGGACGCACTAATGAAAGCTGCATAATCCTGGATCAACGTAGACATGCCGCCATTGTACGTGGTGGCAGGCCACCGCCCCGAGTTTTTCCGCCACGGAATGAAGAACGCGGGCTACCTAGCGCTCCTGGGCGGCGAGCGCGCCGAGGAGGAAGACCCAGGCGTCGCGGTCGGGGCGGATGAGGTCCAGGTGGTCGGCTCCCTCCACCACGGCCAGGTTGAATGGCTCGGCGCGCAACTCGCGCGAGCGGTCCACCGGCACCAGCGCGTCGTCGACCCCGTGAATGATGTCCACCGAGAGTTCGCGGGCGCGGAAGCGCGCCGGGCCCACCTGGTAATAGGTAAAGAGCGGGTCGTAGACGGCGTAGCGATCCGGGACCTCCTCTGGCAGTCCGCCGATCCAGCGAGCCGTGGTGCCGCCGTCATCGGCTTCGTGCACATCGCGCGCCAGGTCGAGGATCGGGGCGAGGAGGACGGCGGAGCACACGGCCGTTTCCGGCGCGAGTGCCACGTTCATCGCAAAGGTGCCACCGACGTCGTGACCCACCCAGATCGCCTGGCCGAGCACCGGATGCATGCCGAGCGTGGTGTAGTCGGCCGCGGCGAGTTCGGGGCGGGCGTCCACGCGGCGATAGTCGACCAGGCCCACACAGTAGCCGGCGCGGGCGAGCGCGCGGGCGGCCGGGCGGGTGGCGGCAAGGGCGTGGTGGAACAGGGCGCCGTGGACGAGGCAGACGGGCCGGCCTGCCGGATCGCCATACCACTCGATGACCTGGTTCGGCGCCTCCCCGTAGGACTCCACACGGTCAGGTCGGATCGGCAAGGTTCGAAGCCATTGCACGGCCCGCTCTTCCCCGAGGGAGAGCCCGGGTGGTTGAACATCCATCGACTAGTTGCTTTCGGCACCCATGTCGTTGACGAAGGCGCGCTGGGCGGGCGTCTCCACCGCGTGGGGATCGTAGTTAGTCTTGACGAAATCGATCGCGGCGTGCGGGTCCATGCCATCGAGCACGCCCATGATGGCGAGCGCGGTGCCCGTGCGGCCCACACCTCCAGCGCACACGATCTCCACCTTCTCGTTTTCCGCGCGCTCCCACGCCTCACGCAGCACCTCGTGCGCCTGGGCGGGGCGGCGCGGCAGGCGGAGGTCCGGCCAGTCGATGAGAATGGTTTCGGTTGCCGACGTCACCACGCCGGGGTGGCCGAAGCGCGAGCCGACGCCGGTGGTGAGAATGACGCACAGGTCAGCCGGCTCCTCGGTGGCCTTGCGCCACGAGCGGCCGCGAACCCGGCGTCCGGACGGGAATTCCACGACGCCGTGGGACATCGCCCAGTGCTTGACTGCGCTCCCTTGTATCATCGTGCTCCCTCGGTTGATTGATGATTTCACCGTACCAACCGAGGCGTAGATTCCGAAAAGCTTTCCTCGCGAAAAGGGCACATCTAGCCCAAGATCACACTCGGTTGCAGGAGGACGGCACGAGATTGCGTAGTGCCTCACACGGAGCGCAAAAATCGGATAATCTTGAGATCGAGAGAAATTCTTGCCCGCAAAGGAGACCTCATGGCACGGATCATTTACACTCACACCGACGAAGCTCCCATGCTCGCCACCGCCTCCCTGCTGCCCATCATCGAAGGCTTCACGGCGCAGGCCGGCATCGACGTCGAGCTGCGCGATATCTCCCTGGCCGGCCGCATCATCGCCGCCCTGTCCGACTTCCTGCCCGCGGGCCAGCGCCAGTCCGACGCGCTCGCCGAGCTCGGTGAGCTGGCCAAGACCCCCGAGGCCAACATCATCAAACTGCCCAACATCTCCGCCTCGATCCCCCAGCTCAAGGCCGCGATCGCCGAGCTGCAGGCCGAGGGCTACGCGCTGCCCGACTACCCCGAGCCCCCCGCCACCGATGAGGAGCGCGAGATCCGCGCCCGTTACGACGCCGTCAAGGGCTCGGCCGTCAACCCCGTGTTGCGCGAGGGCAACTCCGACCGCCGCGCACCCCAGGCCGTGAAGAACTTCGCCAAGGCCCACCCGCACTCGATGAAGCCATGGTCAGCCGACTCCCGCACGCGGGTGGCCACGATGGACGCCGGCGACTTCCGCGCCAACGAGGTCAGCACGGTCATTTCCGGCGACGGCGCCGTGCAGATCGTGTTCGTGGGCGCGGGCGGGGAGCGCGTGCTGCGCGAGGTGCCCGTGACGGACGGCGAGGTTTTTGACGCCACGAAGATGGACGCCGCGGCGCTCCAGGAGTTCTTGGCCGGGACCGTGGCCGAGGCGAAGGACACCGGCGTGCTGTACTCCTTGCACATGAAGGCCACCATGATGAAGGTCTCCGACCCAATCATCTTCGGCCACGCCGTCGCCGCCTTCTTCCCCCAGACCTTCGCCGCCTACGGAAAGGCGCTTGCCGACGCCGGCCTGTCGCCGAACGACGGCCTCGGTTCGGTGCTTGCCGGGCTCGACGCGCTGAAGAACGGCTCCGAGATCCGCGCCTCCTTCGAACGCGAGATGGCCGAGGGCCCGGGCCTGTCCATGGTTAACTCCGACCGTGGCATTACCAACCTCCACGTCCCCTCCGACGTGATCGTAGACGCCTCGATGCCGGCCATGATCCGCAACGGCGGCAAGGCGTGGGACAAGGATGGCAACACGGCCGACACCCTGGCCGTCATCCCTGACTCCAGCTACGCCGGGGTCTACGAGGCTGTGATCGAGGACTGCAAGGCCAACGGCGCTTTCGACCCGGCCACCATGGGCACCGTGCCAAACGTGGGCCTCATGGCGCAGAAGGCCGAGGAGTACGGCTCGCACGACAAGACGTTCGAGATCGCCGAGGCGGGCCACGTGGAGGTGCGCAAGGATGGTGAGGTGCTCCTGCGCGTTGAGGTGGGCGCGGGCGACATCTACCGCTCGTGCCAGACGAAGGACGCTCCGATCCGCGACTGGGTCTCGCTCGCCGTGCGTCGTGCCCGCCTGTCTGGGATGCCGGCCGTGTTCTGGCTCGACCCGGAGCGCGCCCACGACCGCACGATCCGCGCCAAGGTGGATGCCTACCTGCTCGAGGAGGACACCACCGGGCTCGACATCCGCGTCCTGTCGCCCATCGAGGCCACGCGCTTCACGCTCGAGCGCATCCGCAAGGGCGAGGACACGATTTCGGTGACCGGCAACGTGCTACGCGACTACCTCACCGACCTCTTCCCCATCATGGAGCTTGGCACGTCGGCCAAGATGCTGTCGGTGGTGCCGCTCATGGCCGGCGGTGGCCTGTTCGAGACAGGCGCGGGCGGTTCGGCGCCGAAGCACGTGGAGCAGCTCATCAACGAGATGCACCTGCGCTGGGATTCGCTCGGCGAGTTCCTGGCCCTGGCCGAGTCGCTACGCCAGCTCTCCCGCTTCGCCAACAACCCGCGGGCCGCCGTGCTCGCCGACGCGCTCGACCGCGCCACCGAAACCCTGCTCAATGAGGGCCGCTCGCCGCAGTACAAGACCGGCACGCCGGACACACGCTCCTCGCACGCCTGGCTCGCCATCTACTGGGCTGACGAGCTCGCCAAGGCCGACGACGACGTCGCCGCCACCTTCGCGCCCTTCGCCCGCCAGCTGGCCGAAAACGCGGAGACAATCGAGGCCGAGCTGCTCGCCTCGCAGGGTCAGCACTCCGGGATCGAGGGCTACTACCACCCGGACAAGGCGCAGGTTGAGGCCGCGATGCGGCCCTCGGCCACGCTGAATGCCATCATCGACGCGATGCGGAAGTAGCCCCCGCCTTCGCGTGCGTCCACCAGAAGAACATTCCAATCATCAGCCCGCCGCCCACGATGTTACCGAGCGTGACGGGGATGAGGTTATCGAGGAGGAATGACTGAACGGTGAGGGTGCCGGTGGCGCTCGGGTCCAGGCCGAGCGCCACCGGCCCTTCTGACGTCCAAAACTCCGGGCCGACCATGCGGCTGGTGGCGATCGCCATCGGGATGAGGAACATGTTCGCCACCGAGTGCTCGAAACCCGTGGCCACGAACAGCGTGATCGGAGCGAAGGCGGCCAGGATCTTGTCAGCCGTGGTCTTGCCCGTGTACGAGGCCCAGATCGCCAGGCACACGAGCATGTTGCACAGGATGCCGAGCACGAAGGCCTGGCCCCACGAGTGGGAAAGCTTACCCATTGCGGCACTCATCGCCACCGCGCCCCACGCACCCTCGCCCTGCATGTAGGTGCCCGAGGCCACAATGAGGGCGGCCAGCACCAGGGCGCCCGTGAAGTTGCCCAGGTACACGATCCCCCAGTGCTTAGCCCACTGCCCCGCCCTGATCCGGTGCTCGGTGAGCGGGATGAGAGTCATTGTGGTGGAGGTGAACAAGTCCGCACCCGTGAGGATCACCAGGATGAGGCCCACCGAGAACGACACCCCGCCCACCAGCTTCGTCAGCCCGTACCACTCGGCATGGACGGCACCCATCTGGGTGGTCGTGTAGAAGACGAAGCCGAGGCCGATGAGGAAGCCGGCCATGACCGCGAGCGCGAACGACTTCCGCGCCGGGGCTGTGGCCTTGTGGTACATCTGCTCGGCCAGGTAGGCGGCGGTTTCGTCGGCAGTGCGGGAAAGCGTGGACATGGTGACCTTTCGTTCGGCAAACTGCTTCACCATACCCTACGCAGGCGTAGGACCCCGCCGCATGCCCAGGTGTGGCTACCTGTCCGGCGCCAGCCCGACAGAAGTCGTGAAAATACCGGCTACCGATTGCCATAGGGACCTGGCAGCTCTCTCATTCACGAGTTGTGACGGGGCGCGCTGTTATTGGTAGGAAACGAAGTCTGGCCGCGGCTCGACCTGGTAGGTCTGCTCGGGGGTGAGCATGGGCGCGTCCTCGTCGTAGAAGTTCTTCCAGCCCCAGTGGGTGACGTTCGGTGCGTTGTCGAGGAGGGTTGTCCACGTGGCGGCCTTGGCCTCCTGCGCGCCTTGCCCGTCCACGTGGATGAGGTAGGCCAGCTCGGCGCGGGACTGGTCGAGCTGGTCGATATTGCGCAGCATCTGCACCTGGAACTGGTGCAGGATCAGGAGCTTTTGCGGCAGGGCGTTCTCGCGCACGAAGTCCGCCAGGTAGGTGGCCACCGCGTTGACCTCGGCCATGTCCACGTGCCCGATCCGAGTGAGGGGCAGCTCGTCGGGCGCAAGGCGCCACTCCGGGTCGAGTGCCACGCCCACGTTCGGGTAGGTCAGTAACTCCTCGTAGGCCTGGACCTGGCTGAGAAAGTCGGCGCGGCCCGGCTGGAAGTCGAGCACCACGTACTGGCCGGCGACCTGCGCCGCCTCGATGAGCGGCTTGAAGCCCTCGGGGTCCCATTCGTTGGAGTAGTTGCCGTCGTCGCCCGGGCCGTCCGAGGCCACGGTCACGATGACTTCGAGCGCGCCGATCACCTGGTCGTCGGTGAGGGCGCGGTAGGGTGCCGCGGTTTCCTCCGCGCGGGCCACCGTCTCCTCCACGCTCTGCTCGCCGAGCACCCCCAGGGTGGTGGTGTGCGGGGAGCCGTAGAGTGCCACGTAGCGCTTGCCGCCGAAGATCAACTGCCCGCCGCCGGGGAGCTGCGTGCCGGTCGAGGCGGCTGCGATCTGCCAGTCCAGATCCGGGTTTGCGGCGGCGAAGCTGGCCACCACGCCCTTGGCCTTGCCCAGCGCCTGGACAGTCTTGGCGGTCCCGCGCGGGTCGCCCTCCGACAGGAGCGCCTTGCCTCCCGCCGCCACCGACGTGCCGACCGCCGCCAGGTTCACCCCGTCGGTCAGCACCACCGAGCCGGGGGCGCGGGTGGCCGCCTCGACGTCGAGCGGCAGGTCCGACGCCGCTCCCGGATCCTCGTCATAAATGACGGTGCCGAGGGTGGTGAGTGCCTCCTCCACGCTCTCGCCGCCCGTGAGGTCGCCCACGTACGTGAGCCGGATGCCGAGCGCGTCCGCCGCCGCCTTCGCGCCGGGCCCAAGCGGCAGTTGCGTGCGCTCGCCCCACGTTGCGCTGTCCACGACGCCGTCCGTGAGCACCACCTGGACGCCCAGGCGGTCGAGCTCGCCGAGCACGGGCTCGGTGGGCTCACCGCCGCCAAGCGTCAGGGCGGGGACGCCGAGCGCCGCGGCATAGGAGGCGGCCGCCCATGAGTCCTCCGCCGTCACGATCGCCACCTGTGCCGAGGCAAACCCGGCCTGGGATGCCTCGATCGACGCGGCCAGCGACTCGGGATTCAAGACCACGCGCTCGAGCGGCTGGGCCACCGCCACCGGCTGGGGCGCTGGAGGGGTGGCAGTCGGCGTCGTCGGAGAAGAATCACCGTGGCGCCCGATCGCGACCGTGACCAGGCCGGCGAGCACGAAAATCACCAGCGCCACGATCAACTTCTTCATGCCATCCCCCTTACTCCTCCCGGATCGTGCGCCCTACAGCGCGGCCGCGCGCGGCTCCACGCCCTCCGGGGAAAGGGTGACGTGGGCGGCGTCGCGCCCGTACACCCACAGCAGCACCTCGCCGGGTTCGCCCGTCACGGTCACCACACCGCCAGAGGCCGACCTCGGGTGGACGTCAAGCGTGAGGCGGCCCGGGATCCGCAGCTGCACCGGACGAGAGGCGCCGCGGAGCATCATCCGCCCCGCAATCATCGCCGCCTTCGTCAGCGTCGCCTGCTCGTGCTCACTCATCTTCCGCGCGGGAACCAGCGTGCCGTCCACCATCCACTGGCCGCGGCGCACGTCCTCGTGATGCACGAAATGCTCCGCCAGATTCATCCACCGATCCACGATACGCACAGGGCTGAACCGGCCCGGGCTCTCCGCCCACGCCTCCACCAGCTCCTCATACGGGCGGGCGAGCACCTGGGCCGTGACCGCATCCAGGTGGCCCTGCGCGGCCGAGACGAACATGCCTGCCGCCGCATCCGGGCGGTTCTCACGAACCCACAGGTGAGCCGCCAAATCGCGGGTGGTCCACCCCTCGCACAGCGTGGGGGCGTTCGGGCCCTGCTTGATGAGGAGGTCGGCGAGTCGGCGTCGTTCATCGTACGAAAAAGTCACGGTTCCAGCCTAAACCAGGGTGACGCGCACATGACCGGGAAGTTGGCCCGCGGCGATATTGCGGGCCCTGGCACTATGCGCGCGGCCGCACATGTAGAAGAATGGAGGCATGACAGAATACGAGCCCTATCAGTACTCCAACCCGGACTACTCCGAATCCCCGGTCGATCCCACCGACCGCTCCTGGGCGATGATCGCCCACCTGTCGGCCATCATCGCGTGGGTGGTCTCCGCCGGTTGGGTCTCCTTCATTGGCCCGATTGTCATCTGGTTCCTCAAGAGCGACCGGCCGTACGTGCGCCGCGCGGCCGCCCAGTCCTTCAACTTCAACCTCGGCATGTGGGTGATGTCGATCGTCGGCTGGATCCTCATCATCACGCTCCTGCTCCTGCCCGTGGGCGTCATCCTCGTGATCGCCAGCTTCCTGCTCACCCTGTGGCACCACATCCGGGCCACGATCGCGGCGTCGAACAACCAGTCCTACCACTACCCGTACCAGATCAAGATTCTCAACTAGGCCGCTGGCGGAGGCCGTAGGTCCGGACATGACCTTGGCTTCGGTCGCCGGTAGCCCTTGGCACCCGCCACCCGCGACCCTACGCGGGACGATTTCGGCCGCATCTTCGTACATGTGAAGAAGCGGCCGAAATCGTCCCGTGAACGCCCGGGTCCGGGACTACTCCTCGGGCTCGTAGGGTGAACCCGGGCCCGGCATCCACTCGACGCCCGGCACGTTCCACTTCTCCGCCTTCATCACCTGCTGCACGCGTTTGGCGAGCTTACCCTGGAGGCGGTCTACGTAGATGCGGCCCTGCAGGTGGTCGTACTCGTGCTGGAGGATGCGGGCGAACCAGCCGCGCGCCTCGAGCTCGTACCACTCCCCCTTCTCGTTCTGCGCCCGAAGGAGCGCGTACGGCGAGCGCCGGATCGGGAAGGAGTAGCCGGGGAAGGATAGGCACCCTTCGGAGTCGGCGTACTTGTCGGGCTCGACGGTGTCGATCGGCTCGATGAGCAGCGTGGGATTGATGGCCACGCCGCGAGCGGGGCCGTCGTGCTCGTCGTAGACCCACACGAACATCGCCTTGTCCAGGCCGATCTGCGGGGCAGCGAGCCCCACCCCCGGGGCCTTGACGGTGGTTTCGTACATGTCCTCCACGAGCTGGGCGAGGTCGTCGTCGAACACGGTGACCGGTTCGGAGGCCTTGTGGAGCACGGGGGAACCATAAACGTGAATGGGATGAATCATGGGACTAGGTTACGCCATCCCCGCAGGCGCCCACTCATCCGCGACGCCTTTCTGACAGACGCCCGAGCAACTTGCCGTCGCCGATGTCACAGAAGCGTCGCCAACGCACGGGCTCCGGCGCGAAAGCCGGGCATCCGGAGGCGGCAACACCGGGGCGGAGGGATGAAGCCTCACCGCCCGAAGCAACGGCGTGACCTCCGTAGCATCGGCGGCAACACCGGCAGACCGACCCGCCACAGTTATTGGAATTATTCCCATGTGAATTCACTGACAGAACTGTAAAACATTCCAATGCCGTGGTGGTTATAGTTACGATGGTCACGACAGCAAGGGTGCCTGCAGTGCACCCTTTGCATATGCTGGCCCCCTTCTCACACACGTTAGAAGGAACATCATGCTTAAGGGCTTCAAGGATTTCATCTCGCGCGGTAACGTGCTCGACCTCGCAGTCGGCGTCATCATCGCTGGCGCTTTCTCCGCCATCGTCACCGCTCTCAACGAGCAGATCCTCATGCCGCTCATCGCCGCGATCTTCGGCAAGCCGAACTTTGACCACATCTGGACCATCAAAATCAACGGTGCCACCATCCTCCCCGGCACCCTCATCACCGCCACGGTGAACTTCCTCATCGTGGCCGCCGCGATCTACTTCTTCGTCATCGTGCCGATCAACAAGCTGAAGGCACCCGAGGCACCGGCCGAGGAGACCCCGGTCAAGACCGACGAGGCCGTGCTTCTCGAAGAGATCCGCGATCTCCTCGCCCGCCAGAACTAAGACGTCGACGCCGGAACTCATCCCGGCTGGCACAAGGGGGCGGCTGTCCGATCGGGCAGCCGCCCCCTTTCGCATGTGCCGAACCGGGCCTTACCCCTCTTGGGTGCGGACCTTGCCCCGGCTAAGGCCGAGGTAGCCGAAGAACCCGAGCAGGAGGGAGGCGATCACGCCGATGTTGCCGTACGCCCACACCGAATCCCGGCCGCCGACCAGGCCGAGCAGGTAGCCCTGCCAGTTGTTCCAAGCTGCATCCTCGGCGAACCCGTTGACCACGAGCCCCCAGCCGATCACGCACGCCACCACCATGAGGCCGAGCGAGGCCCAGTTGTAGGCGCCGTAACGGCCGGCGGGGTCGAAGAGGGCAGCTTCATCGTAGTCACGCTTGCGCAGGATGATGTCGGCCATCATGATGCCGGCCCAAGCGGCGAGCGGCACGCCCAGGGTAATGAGGAAGGACTGGAAGGGCCCGATGAAGTTGGGTGAGAAGAACACCACGAACACGGTGCCGAGGGTGAGGATGACGCCGTCGATGAGGGCGGCGAGCGGCCTGGGGATGTGGATGCCGAGCGTAAGCAGGGTCAGGCCGGAGGAGTAGATGCCGTTGATCGCGCCGGAGAGCAGGGTGAGGATCGCGGTGATAAGGAACGGGATGAGGAACCAGGTGGGCAACACGCTGGCGAGCGCGCCGATCGGGTCGTTGCTGACGTTGACGGCAGCCTCGGGGTTGGACCCGGCGAAGAGCAGACCGAAGGTGATGAGCACGACTGGGCCGAGCGAGGCCCCGAAGGTGTTCCAGAAGATGATCTTGCCGCCGCTGGCGTCGCGCGACTGGTAGCGCGACCAGTCAGCGGCAATGTTGATCCAGCCCAGCCCGGTGCCGGTCATGACCATGGTCATCGCGCCGATCATTTGCGCCGGCGAGCCGCTGGGGATCTGCATGACGGCGCCAAAGTCGATGTGCGGGATGACGAGGAAAATGTAGACCATCGTGGTCAGCCCGGTGAGCCAGGTGAGCACGGACTGGACCTTCATGATGATGTGGTATCCGGCCACGGCGCCAAGCACAATGAGGACGGCGACGACGACGGACGCCCCCACCCGCACGCCCACCGAACCTTCTTCGGCCCAGCCGAGCCGGGTGAAGATGGTGGAGGTGGCGAGCACGGCGGTGATCGCGAGCATGGTCTCCCAGCCGATGGAGGTCAGCCATGACACGACGCCGGGGGCCTTCGCGCCCTTCACCCCGAAGGCGGAGCGGGACATGACCATGGTGGGCACGGATCCTCGCTTGCCGCCGATGGCGATGATGCCGCAGAAGATGAAGGAGAGGATGACTCCAATGGTGGTGATCGCGGTGGCCTGCCAAAAGGAGATCCCGAAGTCGAAGATCCACGCGCCGTATGACATGCCAAACACGGAGACGTTGGAGGCGAACCACGGCATGAAGAGGTTGTGCGGTTTGGCGGTGCGCTCGGATTCCTTCACAATTTCGATGCCGACGACCTCAATCCCGAGGCCCTTCGTGTCGAGCGAGGCTGTGTCTTGTTGCGTCATATCAAACTCCATTCACAGGTTCTAGCGTGGATACCTGCGCCTCGTTTCTACCTCAGGTGCGGATCGGACGCAATCAATCTGTGGATTCCCAACCGTTTTGAGACAACCAGTCACGTGCGATGACCGATGCCATCTCTTCGCCTTCCACGGAGCGGACATTCATGTCGATGAGGGCCTCGGGCGTGAGGCGGGCCTGGATGGCGTTGATGACGCGGGCGGCGTCGGGGTCGAGCCGGGTGGAGGCGAGAGGCACGACGTGCGAGGCGAGGAACATGCCTTGCGGGTCGCTCAGTACCACGAGGTCGTTGATCTGGATCGCGGGGCTCGCGGAGAAGACGTTGGCGAGCTCGATCTGCCCGTCGAGCAGGGCCTTGACGGTGAGCGGGCCGCCCTTGTCTTCTATGGGGGTGAAGCCGACGTCGACCCCGTAATGCTTCTTTAGCCCCTTCGGCCCGTTGGGCCGGTTCTCGAACTCGGAGTTGGAGCCGACCGTGAGCGGCCCATCGTAGCTCGCAAGATCGGCGAGCGAGGTGATGCCGGTCTTCTCGGAAAATGTGCGCGAAACCACGTAGGAATCCTGGTCGGTGGCGCCAGCCTGGTCCAGGATCTGCAGGCCATGTGGCACGCGCTCGGTGAGCTCGGCGTAGATCCCCTCGGCGTCGGTCACCGTGTTGTTGGGGTTCCAGTACTGCAGCAACGGGCCGGAGTACTCGGGGAACAGGTCAATGCTCCCGCTCTCGACCTCGCCCAGGTACACCTCCCGCGCCCCGATCTTGAACTCGCGGGCCACGGTGAAACCGGCATTTTCGAGCGCCTGGGCGTAGACCTCGGCGATGATCTCGTTCGAATAATAGTCGGCCGACCCGATGACGATCGCGTCCCCCGGCCCGTCTCCTCCCCCAAGTGCCTCGGCTCCCCCACACCCGGCGAGGGTGAGCGCTAGCGCGACAACGCCTGCGCCCCTCCGTCCCCACGCGCGGCTTCCTGCCTTCCCGGCGCGGCCGGCGTCCTTGCGATGGTACATCAGTATTCCTCCCTGGTCCTAGGCGATCCCGACCCTACGCTCGGCGCGCTTGACGGCGAATCCCACCCCGAGGTCGAGGATGAGCGCGAGCACGATGACTACGATCGCGGCGCCCAGCACCTCCTCGTAGCGGCGGGTGGCCAGCCCGGAGAAGATGAAGCGGCCGAGGCCGGCGTCGGCGACGTAGGCGGCGAGCGTGGCGGTGGCGACCACCTGGACGATCGCCGAGCGGACACCACCCATGATGATCGGTGCGGCGAGCGGAAGTTCGACGTCGCGCACCACCTGCCAGCCCGACATACCGAGCGCGTGAGCTGCCCGCACTGTCATCGGGTCGACGTTCGCAACCCCCGAATACGCGCCAGCGAGCAACGGCGGGATAGCGAGGACCACGAGCACGATCGTGGGCGCGGCCAGCCCGATGCCCAGCATGAGCCCGAGCAACGTGAGCAAGCCGAGGGTGGGGATGGCGCGCGCGGAGCCGGCGATCGCGGCCACGACGTTTTGCCCGCGACGCGTGTGCCCAATGGCGACGCCCGCGGGAAGGGCGAGCGCGGCTGCAATCAGCACGACGACGGCCGCCAGGCCCACATGCTGGCCGAGGCGGTGCAGGATACCGGACGGCCCGGCCCAGGAGGCGGGGTCAGCGAGCCAGGCCAGCGAATCAAATAGCAGATCCACGCGCCACCTCCTTCGCACGAATCCTGGTCCACGGGAAGATCACGCGCCCGCCGAGCACGGTCGCCGCGTCGAGCGCGAGCGCCAGTGCTACGGTCAGCACCAGGCCCGTCAACACCTCGGGGATGATCCCGCGCTGGAAACCGTCGGTGAAGAGCGTGCCCAGACTCTGGCTGCCCACCACCGCGCCCACCGTCACCAGGCTGACCGTGTTCACGACAACGACGCGCAGCCCTGCCACGATCACCGGCCCGGCGAGCGGGAGCTCGACCGCCCAGAACCGCTGCCAGGTCGAATAGCCCATCGCGGTGCAGGCGCGCATCGTGTCAGCGGGGACGGCGGCGAAGGCGTCCGCCACCGTGCGCACGAGCAATGCCACCGCATACACGCTGAGCACGATCACCACCGTGAGCGAGGAGCGAATCGGCGCGCCCGTGATGACGGGGATGATGATGAACATGGGCAGGGACGGGATCGCATACAGGATGCCGATGAGGGCGACGATCGCCTCCCGGCCCAGGCGCCACCGGTTCGCCGCCCAGCCCACCGGCACCGAAATCACCAGGCTGAGCGCGAGCGCGGCCACCGCCAGCCACAGGTGGACGAGCGTCAGGTGCCCGATCCACGAAAGATTGGCCGAAATCCAGCTCATTCCAGGGTCCCTAGCAGGCGCCCGGTGCCGTCGCGGACCAGCCGCCCGTCGTCGTCGAGACACAGCCGCCGCGAGCCGTCGGTGATGCCGATGAAGGAGGCCACGAAGTCGGATGCGGGGTTAGTGAGCAGCTCGGCGGGCGCCCCACGCTGGGCGATGGAGCCGCCGTGAAGGATGACGACGTCGTCGGCAAGCGCGAGCGCCTCGTCGATATCGTGCGTGACGAACAGGATCGTCTTGCCCAGCTCGCGCTGCAACCGGCGCACCTCCCCCTGCAGCTCGCGCCGCACGATCGGGTCGACCGCGCTGAAGGGCTCGTCCATGAGGAGGACGCTCGGGTCAGAAGCGAGGGCGCGGGCCACGCCCACGCGCTGGCGCTGCCCGCCCGAGAGCTGGGCCGGGTAGCGCCGGGCCAGGCTCGCGTCCAGGCCCATAATCTCCATGAGCTCCATCCCACGACGCCGCGCGTCGGCCTTGGTCGTGCCGTTCAAGAGCGGGACTACGCATATGTTGTCAAGGATCGTGCGATGCGGGAGCAGGCCGCCGGACTGCATGACGTAGCCAATCGAGCGGCGAAGCTTGACGGGATTGACGCCGGCCACGTCTTCGCCGTCGATGAGGATGCGGCCGGCGGTGGGCTCGATCATGCGGTTGACCATGCCCAACAGCGTGGTCTTGCCCGATCCCGAGGAGCCGACCAGCACCGTGGTCGAGCGGGCGGGAACGGTGAAGCTGACGTCGTTCACCGCTCGGGTATCGCCGTAGGTTTTGGTGACGGAGTCGAATTCAATCATGAGGTAAACCGGCCCTCGCGGGGCATGCGCCCGATGAACCGGATCGGGTCGAGGGGCGGGCGGTTGGATTCGCCGAGGCGCTGGCGGTGCGCGGAATCGATGTCGCCCACGTACAGCCAGCCCATGAGCAGCTCGCTATCGGCCAGACCGTGCGCCTCGCGCACCTGTTGCGCGTTCGCGAACGTGCCCGTGCGCCACATGACACCCCAGCCTGCCTGCCACAGTGCGAGCTCAAGCAGGTGGCCGACCCCGGCCGCCGTGGCGTGCTGCTCCCAGGTGGGCACCTTTTCATGCTCGACCGGGCTGGCCACCAGCGCGATGAGCAGTTCGGCGCGGAACGGCTTGGGGTTGACCTCGCCCGGCTCGCGCTCGATCCCCTGCGCCGCGTCAAGCGCGCGGGCCAGCGTCAGTCGGTCCTCCCCGCGCAGGAGGATGAGCCGCCACGGGCGCAACGCCTTGTGGTCGGCCACGTGCGTGACCGCCGCGAGCAACGTGGCGATCTCCTCGTCCGACGGCGTGTTCGGCCCAACCTTCGACACAGAGCGGCGGTGGGCGATCGCGTCCAAGACAGGATCATCGAGGAACTTCATGGCGAACTCCAAAGGTAGACACGTCTGGCGAGTCTACGTAGTGGCTGGTGGGTACCAGTAGGCGCATTAGCTGGCGGCGAAAACTCAGCCGACCGGCCGGCACTTGGCCGCACCTGCGAGCAAGATCTCGAGGTCCGCTTCGTCCGGGGTTGCCTGCGGGTCGTTGATGATCGCGTTGAGAGCATCGGCCGACAGCTTGTCATACGCGTAGTCGGCCACGCACTGCACCGACTCCTCGATCTGCGCCTGCACCTCGGGGTCATCCGCGCCACCCTGCTCCTCAAGCGCGGCGGTCGCGCCCGCGAGCAGCAGCTGCTCGAACTCCTCCTTCGAGGCCTTCGGATTGCCCTGCGAATCAACCTCAGGGGTGGCGACCGCCGTGGGCTCCTCGGTCTCCGTTTCCTCCTCGGTCGGCTCCGACGTGGCCTCGGTGCTCTGCTCCACCTTCGGGCTCGCCGATTCGGTCTCCACGGTCTCCGGCTCGCTGTTTCCGCACGCGGCCAGGCCGAGCACCAGGGCGCATGCGAGTGCAATCTTCTTCATCTTTCCTCCATCGGCGGGTGGTCTCATACAACCACACCCGCCCCCACGGTTGCATCCGCCCGGATTTCGCTTGCCGCTGATCGCCGGCGGCATTGTCGCCTTGCCGGGGTCGCGACAGGACCGGCGACGCGGACGCGCGGGCGTGAGTCGCGGGTCGGATCGGTCCTCATCTGCACATATACAGCTCTTCGCAGTTAAGGGCGTTCGGTTAGGGCTCGCCGCGCCTGGCGCCGATAATTCGCGCCGCCGGCGAAATCTCTGCCCGGTACCGGCTACGCCCGTCACAACTCGTGAACCTGAAGACGACCTAGCACCTATAGCAATCGGTAGCCGGTATATTCACCAGTTCTGTCGGTCGGGACCCGGAACAAGCCACGCGGCGTGGCCTAGAGCGGCTTGACCATGATCAGACAAGGCGAGTCCTCGCCCCACAGATCCGTCTCCTCGAGCGCAAGGAAGCCGAACTTCTCGTAGAAGTGGCGCGTTCGGGCGTAGCCGGCATCGGCGTGGGAAGCACCGAGCGTTTTGACCTCGAGGAGGCGGACGCCACAGCCAATCGCGTCGGCCTCGATGGCCGCCAGCATCGCCGTCCCAACGCCGGTACCATGCACCTCCCGATCGACGACCATGAGGTGGATCTCCGCGACATGGGGGAAATGACGATCGACGAGCGTGATGCCCACGACCCGCCCCGCTAAGTCGCGGACGGACCAAGTCTCCTTCGAGCGAGCCGCCGCGATGTACTCGGCATTGGCCGCCTCGATCCCGAACCATTCGGGGACGGTGGCGAGAATCCGGGCGACGTCTTCGGGAAGGGGCTGATCACGCGTGGCGAGCCAAGGAACACTACTCATGGTCACCAGTTAACACCCCATGGGTGGGCCCCTGCTAGAACCGACTCTTCTGGCACTCCACGGGCGGCGGTTTGGCGGCGTCAGACCCGAACTAGCGCGGGAAGCGCCGACAAAGATCAGGACCCTGTAGCTTTTCGTTCGCATTTTGGCCCTTTTTGGGCTCAGAGTCCTGACGTTTGACGGGCTGCGAGCCTGCCCGCGCCCACCAAGCACATGGCCATGGCCCCGGAGCGCCACACCATGATCCACTTCGAAGACGAGGTGAAAGCCCGCGCCATAGACTTCGGCAAGATGTTCGCCCGCCAACCCTGGGCCGAACCATTCGACTACGAGCTGCGCGGCATGTTCATCGAGTACCAGCTTGAGACGAAGAAAAACGTGACGAGCTTCTGGATGCCAAAGGAGCAGTAAAGCCTGAGCCGTCCGCCAAACCGAGGCTGACACACCACGTTAGAGGAGCTCGTGACGACGGCGGCGACTCACCCCGCGCTTGCACTCCTCCAACTGGAACATTTGTTGCAGTAATTGTTCCAGTACTTTCCAGTTCTTTCCCGTTAGTCCCTCGGCAGCCATACAGACATGGTCGCTATGTCCCGCGGGTGATGGGCGTGATCTTATCCAACTCGTCCGCGAGCGCATCCATCTCGATCTCCAAATCGTAATGCGACTGCAGATTGATCCAGAACTGTGCACTCATTCCGAAATACCGTCCCAGGCGCAAGGCCGTATCGGCAGTAATGCGCCGCTTGCCGTGAACAATCTCGTTGATCCGGCGCGGAGGAACCCCGATCTCCACGGCTAGCTTGTTCTGTGTGATCCCCATCGGCCCAATGAACTCTTCCAAGAGGACTTCACCGGGCGAGATCGGCGAAATCTTCTTCCCCATCATTCACCCCTCCTAGTGATAATCGACGATCGCCAGTTCACTCGGACCCATGAAAGTCCAAACGAAGCAGATTTGCCACTGATTGTTGATTCTTATGCTGAACTGGCCAGCCCGGTCCCCCTTGAGGGCCTCGAGCCGATTTCCGGGCGGAATCTTCAATTCGTTGAGATCCACCACCGAATCGAGTAAGCGCAGTTTTTGCAGCGCTTGCCGGTTCAACCGGAAATCGAGCCACCTTACCGGCTGTCGCAGGTAGAGCGCCTCGGTATCCCGGTCAGCGAAAGAAATGATCACAAGCCAAGCGCATAACGCTCCGCGTTAATAACGCCAGTCGTTATATGCAGGAGCTACGGCCCCAGGCGGATCTACACGGTGAACATAAACTCCACGGTATGTAGTTGCAAAGTTACTTTCTCGAGAACCTCGCCGCCCACGTCGCTCCCGCGTTGGGCGGCAGCCGAACCACAAAGGATCAGTCATCTGCTATCCCATCGACTAATTCTTGCAGGTCGCAGGACCTTCGCGTAACTGTCAGTTCAGCGCATTTTGAATAGTTCAGCACACGATGTATTGTTAAGCACATGCTGACCATTGCTTCACGCCTCGACGTCATGAACCGGCTCGGCCGGGCCATGGCGGATCCGACGCGCTCCAGAATCCTGATGACACTACTCGACGGCCCGAGCTACCCGGCCGTGCTTTCGCGCGACCTGGACCTGACCCGCTCGAACGTCTCGAACCACCTGACCTGCCTGCGCGACTGCGGCATCGTCGTCGCCGAGCCGGAGGGCCGCAAGACACGCTACGAAATCGCCGATCCGCACCTCGCGGCAGCGCTCAACGCGCTGGTGAACGCGACGTTGGCTGTCGACGAAAACGCCCCGTGCATCGACCCTGAATGCTCGGTGCCCGGCTGCGGCGAGAAGGGAGCGGACGCATGAGCTCGGCGTGTGGATGCGCACACGAACCCGCCAAAGAGATCGAAGAACTCGATCGGCCATGGTGGAAGGACCCCGAGTTGCTACTGCCGATCTTCTCCGGCGTAGCCCTCGGCATAGGCCTGGCGCTGGACTGGTCCGGGATAGAGACACCCGCGACAGTACTGTTCTGGGTCGGCCTGCTGCTAGGGGCGTATACGTTCGCGCCCGGCGCGATCCGAAACCTTGTCACGAAGCGCAAGCTCGGCATTGGTTTGCTGATGACGATCAGCGCGGTCGGCGCGGTAATCCTCGGTTACGTCGGAGAGGCCGCGGCGCTAGCGTTCCTGTACTCGATCGCCGAGGCGCTGGAAGACAAGGCAATGGACCGGGCACAGGGCGGACTGCGGGCACTGTTGAAGTTGGTACCTCAGACCGCGACGGTGCTGCGCGACGGCACGTCGGTCAAGGTCGCAGCGAAGGACCTCGTGGCTGGCGAACTGATGCTCGTGCGCCCCGGAGAGCGGATCGCCACGGACGGCATCATTCGGTCTGGACGTTCCAGCCTTGACACCTCAGCGATCACCGGAGAATCCATTCCGGAGGAGGTTGCACCCGGCGACGAGGTGCCCGCGGGTGCGATCAACTCCGCCGGTGTGCTGGAAGTAGAGACGACCGCAGCTGGAACGGACAACTCGCTGACCACACTCGTCGACCTCGTCGAGCAGGCGCAGGCGGAGAAGGGTGACCGCGCCCGGATCGCCGACCGAATTGCCCAACCCCTAGTGCCCGGGGTGATGATCCTGGCGGTGCTGGTCGGCGTGATCGGCTCGCTGCTGGGTGACCCAGAGACTTGGATCACCCGTGCGCTGGTGGTCCTGGTCGCAGCGTCGCCGTGCGCGCTGGCAATCTCCGTGCCGCTGACGGTCGTGGCCGCGATCGGCGCGGCCAGCCAGTTCGGCGTGGTCATCAAGTCCGGCGCGGCGTTCGAGCGACTCGGCGGCATCCGTCACCTAGCGGTGGACAAGACCGGAACCCTTACCCGCAACCAGCCCGAGGTTAACGGAGTGGTCCCGGCAGAGGGATTCGATCGGGCTCAGGTGCTTGCTTTCGCTGCGGCAGTTGAGCAGCAATCGACGCACCCCCTCGCCGCGGCGATCGCGGCAGCGGAGCCCGAAGCACCCGCCGCCCTGGACATCAGCGAGGAAGCCGGACATGGCATCGGCGGCACCGTCGAAGGCCGACGCCTGCTGGTCGGCAGCCCCCGGTGGATCGACGCCGGGCCACTGAAGGGAGACGTTGAGCGCATGGAATCCGAAGGCCAGACCTGCGTCCTGGTCACCGTCGATGACACCCTCGCCGGAGCGATCGGCGTCCGCGACGAGCTGCGGCCCGAGGTGCCCGAAGCCGTGCAGACCCTGCGCGCCAACGATGTGGAAGTGAGCATGCTCACCGGCGACAACACTCGTACCGCCCGGGCGCTGGCTGAAATCGCCGGAATCGACGACGTGCGCGCCGAGCTGCGCCCGGAGGACAAGGCAAGCATCGTAGCCGAACTCTCCTCCAAGACGCCGACGGCGATGATCGGCGACGGCATCAACGACGCGCCGGCACTGGCGGGCGCAACGGTGGGCATTGCGATGGGAGCAACCGGCTCTGACGCCGCGATCGAGTCCGCTGACGTCGCCTTCACTGGCCACGACCTCCGGCTGATCCCGCAGGCGCTGCAGCACGCCCGCCGAGGCAGCAGGATCATCAACCAAAACATCGTGCTGTCTCTGGCTATCATTATCGTGTTGATGCCACTGGCGATCAGCGGTGTGCTGGGCCTGGCCGCCGTCGTGTTGGTTCACGAAGTCGCCGAAGTCATCGTGATCTTGAACGGCCTGCGGGCTGCACGAGCGAAACGCTGAGGCTGTGACCGGCAAGTCTTATAAGAGTTAAACCACGCGCCGAGCGCACACACGTTGGACCAGGCGAGTCATTCGAGTTCACCACCTGGTCTTTCTCGATGCGTGCAGGCACGGGAACTGTGGGTGAACCTAATAGTTCAACGGCCCGATACCGCTTGCAGATTCTGCACTCGAGGTAGCGGAATGAACCGAGGCCGAACGAAAACCGGAGATAGAGACAGCGCTCTTCAACCTACCCCCCAATAACGCGAAACGTCATTAACGCTCCGCGTTACACGTTAAATTTGAACTCCACCGTGTTAACCCCTATAAATTAATCTGCCAGCAGCGACGAAGCCAGTTTTGCGAAGGCTCTAACTGCACCGGCACTGTCAATCTTGTCTAATTGGGCTGCAGATACCAGTTGAGGATCTGTAAGAGCTGCTTTGACCTGCTCATAATCGTTGGCAAGGACGATTAGGGAGCGATCGTGCATGAAGTTAGAGAACCGGATTTGATGAACGTCGATGTGTTCGCCCAGTTCTGGGTCGCGTGGAACGATCACCGGCTGGAAACCGCGCCGTAGCCATTCCATCATTAGGGAAGGTCCGCCTGGTAAAACCACACCTTTAAGTTTCCCGGCGAGGGCAGCCATTTCTTGGTGGCTGAGATTCTCGCGCCCGGTCGCTTCCTTCGGAGGTCGAGAAGTTCCATATTGCACCAGAACCGAAGCGTCCGGATTTTCGCGAGCAAAACGATCCGCCATCTGGATTAAACGGTCAAAAGACATATGGTGGGTGCCCACCATGAACAGGTAGTCGGCTTGCAGTTCGCGCTTACTGTTTTCGCTCATACTGGTGGTTTCACTCATAGTAGCGGTCCGATCACCGTGGCACGCGGATAGAGTTTCAGCTGTTCAGGCTATTGCACTGCGAAGCGATCTGCCAGGCGGTAACAGATTCTACCTGATAGAGAGGGGATCTTGAAGCGTCCTGGGTTTAGTTCCTACCTCAGCTAAGGAAGGATTGAACTATGCCTAGAAAGTATTCCGTCGAGTTCAAGGAAAAGGCGGTCCATCAGATCATCGAAATGGTCCGCCTGGAGTCCTGCTCACTGCAATGCGCCTACACAGAGGTCGGCGAGCTCCTTGGAGTATCTCACCACACGTTGCGGGCTTGGTACCGTGACAGCGCTTCAGTACGTGATGACTCAGACGCTTCAGGTGGCGAAACAATGGAAGAAGAGCTCAAGCGTCTGCGCCGCGAAAACCGCGAACTGAAACGAGCAAACGGGATTCTTAAGACTGCTTCGGCTTTTTTCGCAGCGGAACTCGACCGACCCACGACCAAATGATCTCCTACATCGACGCGTACAAAGATCAGTTTGGGGTCGAGGCCATCTGCCGAGTCCTCAAACAAGCAGATCGTGGATTCATCACCTCACGCGGCTACCGCAAAGCCACCACACGCGTTCCCAGCGCAAGGGCCTTAAGCGATAGCCTTCTCATCCCAGAGATACAGCGTGTGCATGCGCAGAATTTCTCGGTCTACGGCATCCGCAAAATGTGGCACGCGATGAACCGTGAAGGCTTTCATATCGGCCGCGACAAGACCGCCCGATTAATGAAGCTAGCAGGTGTTTCCGGCCGCAGACGTGGGCGAACGCCCGTGACAACGATTAGCCCGAAGACACCGGATCATCGCCCGGACCTAGTGCAGCGAAACTTTCGTGCACAAGCGCCAGGCAGGTTGTGGGTTGCCGACATTACATACGTTCGTACCCTGTCAGGATTCGCCTACACCGCGTTTGTCGTGGATGTCTTCAGCCGAAAAATTGTTGGTGTTGCTACACGCTCGACGATGCGCACCGATGCGCTGCCCATGGAGGCCTTGGAGCATGCATTAACGACTGCCGGACGAATCCATGGTAACCAGCTGATTCACCACAGCGATCGGGGCAGCCAGTACGTGTCGCTGAAGTATTCCACCGCCCTAGCGGAATCAGGAATACGCCCGAGTGTGGGAACAGTCGGCGATTCTTATGACAATGCACTAGCCGAAACAGTCAATGGTCTCTACAAGGCGGAACTGATTCATGCCCAAGGCCCGTGGACATCGGTCGGAGAAGTCGAACTGGCCACCTTGCGGTGGGTGCATTGGTGGAACACCAAGCGGCTTCACGAAGCATTGGACTACGCCACCCCACAAGAAGTAGAAACCGAGTACTATCTCACCCAGCCCATCAACACAGGGCCGTAAAAGAAGCGGAACTAAACCCAGGACGCTTCACTAACCCCAGCAACACAATTTGTCCTATAACCCTATTCCTCTCAAAACGAATGCGGTTCTGTTCAAATTTAAACCAACTGGCTCGAAGTGGCATCACGAACCCGGCTGACGGAGTATGCCAAACACAACTATGTTCATTTACTGTTCCTTGGCTAGGTTGTGTTCATTAATGCAAGTTCTAGATTTCTAGATCTAAACATCTCTCTTAAAAGGACCACATTTCGGTAGAGTCTTGGCTATGACGGGTTCCGGATCACAAATCGAATTCCTCTCTGATGGCGAAGGCCTCATTATCTTCAGTCAGGATGAGGATTTAGAAGAGTTCGATAACTGTGATGGGTTTTCCGTTTCAAAGGTTTCTCCCCAAGTCCTATTTCGCGCTCAGAATGTTTTCTCCACATTCAGCGAATTTCAAGTGCGCTCAAGCCGCTACGTGAAACTCAGCCCGGAGTCGGCGAAGCTTATGAGGCAACGCGTCACCAAAGGGCCCGTGAGAGGAGCGTTTCGGCGCGGTGATTTCAATCTTGCCGGAAACCCGGGTCAGTTTTTTCGAAAAATTGAGATACGAAGTACTGGCACCTTGGCCCCGGCATTCGCGACTGCGGGAGCTAGCGTAATCGCACAAGCAGCTATCGAGGCAGCGATAGCTGAAATCAAAGATTATCTCGAGACCATCGACGCAAAGCTCGACGCGCTTCTGCGACAGAGCAAAGTGGAATCTTTGGGAGAACTCGAAGGCATCTCGAATGCTCTCAAAGAAGTTGAAGATTACTACCGAACAAATAACAGTGTTTCAGCAACCAAATGGTTAACGATCAGTCACCTAGGCGCCTCCCTCCACACCATGGAAACGACCGCGCTTGAGCAGATATCGAGTTTGGTGGAACAACTGGCGGCAAGCCAAGGTGACTCGAAGAAAACAGCCAAATCCTTCCAGAGCCTAGATGAGAACCTTTCATTCTGGCTCGGTAATCTTGGCTGGAGTATTTGGCTACATGACCGGTTTTATGTCTTGGAGATCGCACACGCACAAGAATTCGAACCCGACCACTTCGACGGCTACCACGCTTCAATCCAAAGAACACGTCAGGAAAGAATCGAATCTGTAACCTGTCGGTTACTGAGAATGAACGATTCTATTCGTGCCACTGCGAACTTGGGGAACAGTGTTTGGGCCACGCATTACCAACGAGCTAGAAAGATAATCGAAGCAGCTAACAGGGCAGAAAACTCAATTCAGCGTTTTGCCCTTCACGTTAATCTCAGCTTTGAAGAAAAAAGCGAACTTCAAATACGGGGGTGGAAAGAGTCTGTATCGGGTTTTGTAGGCGACTCTGTACAAGCAGTCAACCAAAGCCGCCAGAGAGGTGTGGAGCAGATACAAAAGACTGGTGAACGGTTGCGCACGCACCGCGAGGATAGGACTCTGGCGAAGGCGGACAAGATTAGGGCTCGGCGAAATGCGAATAATAACCCGCCAGATTCCCCTTGATCTGCACCATTGCAGGTGCCTGCCGTCAACTGGCCGCTTTTCTTGGTTACGCGAGTTTTCGGGCACGCACCAGCTCGTCATAGGGATGCTTTGAGTTTGCGCCTCGTTCAATGACTTCATATTTCTCAATCGTCCACTTTGGCGACAGATTTTCGAGGGCTTCACGCGCACTCATCACCTTCGAAAAGTCCGGGCCGTGTCCGCGTGGCTTATCCGGGTCAGGCATGTGATGGACGAACAGGAGCGTTCCGCCTGGTTTAACGAGCGAACAAAGATGTCTAAAGAGGTCAGAATTCTTCTGAATCACGGGGTAGAATGCGCTCACTAGGTCATATTCCCCACTAACTTCGCGAGCGTCAGCGACAATCCACTGCACTTTCACTGAGGCCTTGTGAGCCGCAGTCTCGGCTCGGTCTATAGCAATCTGTGAAATGTCTACGGCACTCACCTGCCAGCCTTGCTGGGCCAGCCAGATCGCGTCTGCCCCCTCGCCCGCCCCAACATCGAGGACGGTACCTGGCTTCATGTCTTCAATTTCTCTGCGTAGGAGAGCGTTGACTTTACCGCTCCACAGGCGCCCTTCCGAGGCGTAACGTGCATTCCATTCCTGCGCTTCAGTACTCACGCGAATAAGGTTATCGAAATCCGCACCCTATAACGCTAGCCAGCACCCTAAATAAAATTCAACGCGAAATAACGTTAGATATAGATGCTGATGAAAATGCCGTAATAAGCCAAGTTATCAAGGGATGCGAAAACAAAACTCCACTTATATTCACCGACACCGAAGGCAAGGTGCAATTATTCCAATCGAAAGTGTCGGATACGTGCAGTACAATTCAGGGAACACTAGACGCGTCGGATTTGGATTCTATTTCAGCACGCCTTTGGTTATCGTGTATATCTGATCGGCAAAGCTAGATGTGTCCGAATCGTGTGTAACCACTATCACCGCGGCACCGTCATCAGTAGCTGATCGCAACAAATTCATTACCAATCCGGTAGACTCCTCATCTAGATCTCCCGTGGGCTCGTCTGCTAAGACCACCTCAGGGATGTTTATCAATGTGCGCGCAATTATTACACGGCGCGTCTCACCCCCAGATAGTTCCCTCGGGTAAACCTCGCTTAGGCCCTCAATCTGCAAAGCTTTCATTAGTGATTCAGCCCGCGCATTGACGTCGTAAGGTTTTTCTATACCCCGTTCTTTAGCGATCAACGCCGGTAACAAAATATTTTCACGAACGTTAAGACTAGCGATAAGAGTTTCCTGTTGCGTAGCATATCCAATTCTGCTGCCACGCAAAGTCGAAAGCTCAGAATCATCCAAGTCACCTAAAAGCTGGCCGCATATGCGCACCTGCCCTCTAGTTGGTTGCAGCAATCCAGCAAGCATATTAAGCAAGGTGCTCTTCCCATTGCCGGATCTGCCCTGAATCATTACCATCTGCCCGCTACTAACCTGTAAATTTGCCTCTTCCACAGCGTTAAAATAGCTTCCACGCCGGTAAAACTCGCGGGTTAATCCACTGGCTTGCACAACGACAGAATTCGCCATGTCCCCTCCCTTTACCTCGCCGCACGCAAAGTCAAATAAGTCTCATTTTTCAAGGTTTTACCAGCAGCTATTATCGCTGCGAGTATAGAAATGAGCAGGGCTCCGATTACACAGCAAGCAACTATTACAGACGCTGTTGCAAAACTTATATCAACATAGGGAAGCTCCAACTTGGCACGTATAAGATTGGCAAAGGGATACATTATTACCTCCCCTAATACGCCACCAATCAATCCACCACCCAAGCCGATGAAAAAGCACTCTTTCCCTAGCATAAACATGAGGTTCTTACGAGTCGCTCCCATTATTCGTAATGATGCCAATTCTTTTTTACGTTCACCTACGGATGTGGCCACAACTGCTACCAAAACTATCAGGCCAACCAACCAAAACATTGCAACTATCAACCAAATGTAACCGATTATAGTTATTGTATTAGCCTTTACTTGCGATGCCATTCCCGCAGAGGAAACTACACCCACATGTTGCATTTTATTGGCCAAAGCATCCCCTACGGCTTCTGCCGGATAGTTCGGATCAACTTTTACCAAGATAGACGAAATTGCTCTACCGTTTGGAGGGTTGTGAATATACTCCACTTGCGAAGAATATTTAAACATTTTCTCCACTGTGTTTTGATTTACGAACACAACGGTGTCATACGAAGTTCCTGTGCGCGCTAACTTAGCAGCAACATGCCAAAACTCATTAAAAAGACGCACCTGCCCATTTGGGTCAGCAAACACGTCAGCGCCTACTATAACTTCGTCATCTTTAAGCTCACCAGCATACTCAGTAGCTATCCACGGTTGCACTACAAAGTCGGTTTTTGGGTTGAATCCAATGATCTGTACATCCACCGCGCAACAGCCAGCATCAAGTGAGGTCAAGTAGGTTTCAGGGGTTGCAGCTTTAACTCCCTCTACCTTACGTACCTCTTCCAATATAGAGTCATCGTTAAAATAAAATTTTTCTTTGGATTTACCAAGTAGAAAGCTTTCGGCTGCCTGCTGGTGTTCGTTTGGAAACACAATCAGATCAGCCCCCATGCGTTCCTCCATAGCAGAAAACCCTCGGCTAAGAGCTAATGACATGAAGGTACCGGAGAAAAAAATAACACTTAAAACAATTACTGTGATTGAAAGACCTAACGTGCGTCCCGAGTAATATTTAAGATTTTCCTGTGGAAGCTTTCGTAGCCCGACACCTACCGACGAACTTTTTCCTGCCATGGAACAACCCTTCTTGAGTGCCTATTTACAGTGTTTACGCACTTTTATTTCGCGATCTTTTCACTACGGCAGTCAAACCATATAGCCACAAGCGCACACAGCAACGCCAAAACGCTCACTATTACGAGAGTTGGCAACATTACCTGCCTGCAATGCATGGTTGGCATATCACATACGCCTATGAGCAACGTAACCACTAATATTTCCAATACCGCAGTGGCTGCTACTGAGATATTTAGGCCAATGCGTGTTGGAGCCTTTACTAAGAAGTTAATAAGACCCAGTACGGCTATCATAGCGCCAATACCGAGCGAGGCTTTAGCGCTCCAGTGACAAGCCATCATCGGATGGTCACCATGAATTGGACAAGGCTGAGCGATTGTCATAGGCGCTATCGCTATCATCGTTCCAAAAAGAACTGCTGGGATTCCAGCGATATATTTGTTTTTCATGTGTCTCTTACTTCTACTTCAGTGTCGATTAGAAACGCATTGTGCGAGTCTAAGGCTTCACCCGTCGCGAGCCAAGGCTATAATAACCTATTAGGTAAGCCTTACCAATGTCTTTACGGTGTTTGGTGCGAATCTAAATGATCATAAAAATAGCTTTCCCCTGCAAATAAACACATCACACACCAGCTCGCCCCCAGCAAGCTACGCTTTTCACTTCACACACGTGAAGTGTCCCAGGTTTTGTTCCGTTTGAGTAGATGGGAAAATCTGGAATATGCCAAGAAAATTTGACCAGGATGCCAAGGACCGCGTGGTCCGTCTCGTGGAAGATCGCATCTTGGCGGAAAATATGTCGATGCAAGCCGCATGCCAGGCAGTAGCCCCAAAGCTGGGGGTTTCATGGCACACGGCTCGCCAATGGACCCAGCAGGCCCGCCGTGCGGGAAACATCCCAGAACCTGTGCCTGAAGACTTGGCCGCCGAAAACGCGAGGCTACGCCGTGAAAATCAAGAGCTACGCGACACTAATGAGCTGTTGAAGGCTGCCTCGGCTTTTTTCGCGTCGGAACTCGACCCGAAACGTCGGAAATGATCCGGTTCATCGATAAATACCGGAATCGTTTCTCTGTCGAGTTCATTTGTAAGACGTTGAAGAATAACCGGGCTGGTGGGTTTATCACCTCGCGTGGTTATCGCCAGTCCAAGGCCCGTGGATTAAGTGCTCGTCGCCTTCGCGATGCTGTGCTGATCGACCGAATTAGAACTGTTCATCGGGATAATTACGGCGTCTACGGCGTGCGGAAAATGTGGCATGCTCTCCGCCGCGACGGAATTGATATCGGGCGTGAACAAACCGCCCGGCTGATGCGCTTGGCCGGTGTTTCTGGCAAAGGCAAAGGCGGATCACCTATCACAACCCGAAAAGCTAACGTGCCTGATCTGCGCCCGGACTTAGTCGAGCGTGAATTCAAAGCTCAGGGCCCGAATAAACTGTGGGTGGCCGACATTACGTATGTGCGCACGAAGAAAGGCTTTGTGTACGCCGCGTTTGTCACCGACGTTTACTCTCGACGGATCGTTGGGTGGGCGTTATCAGATTCCATGCGCACCGAAGCACTGCCGTTGCAAGCTCTTAACCAGGCGATCGTGTGTGCTGAGGAAACAACAGGTCTCATTCACCATTCGGATCACGGATCGCAGTACGTCAGCGTGGTCTACAACGAGCGACTTACCCAACACGGCATTACAGCTTCCACCGGAACTGTCGGTGACTCCTACGACAATGCTCTTGCTGAAAACGTCAACGGATCCTACAAGAACGAGCTGATCCATACCCGCAGGTGGAATGACGTTGTCGAGGTAGAAATCGCGACGTTCGAGTGGGTGTCATGGTGGAACGAGACAAGGCTTCACCAAAGCTTGGGATACCGAACCCCGGTCGAGGTGGAAACCGAATTTTGGAAGCAGAACCCGCCCCAAGCAAAAATAGAAATCAAGGCAAATGCCTAGGAACAAAACCCAGGGCACTTCAACGATACTGTAAAGACCACTTAACCATTTGAGGATTAAAATCCCATGCTGGTTACTTACCTGGCGCTTTGCTCACCAACGCTGCTCGTATTGTAGGATGATTTTAGGGATGCCTGGTCGTCAAGTTGGGCTTGCCCGCTTGTTGTTGACGGTTTCGTTGTGTAGTTCACGCCGCGAGGTCCAGTCCGGCGTGGAGTTCGTATTCGACCGGGCTTTGGTAGCCGATCGCTGAATGGATTCGTTTGTGGTTATAGAATCCCTCGATCCAGGTGGCAACGCCTTCGTAGACCTCTTCACGGATACGAAAAGTGTGGCGGTAGTAGTACTCGACTTTCAACGTCGCCCAAAATGATTCAGCCATCGCGTTATCCCAACACACTCCGGTCCGTCCCATCGACATCACGATTCCAGCCGTGTCAGCGTGTTGAGCCAACCTCTTGGAGGTGAACTGGGTGCCACGGTCAGCATGTAATACGACCTGGCCGGGCATGGCCCCGCCCCGAGTTTCGATCGCCATCTGCAAGGCTTCGATCAACAGGCCAGTGGTCTGCTGCTGGCCCATCGCATACCCCAACACCCGCCGAGAATGCGCGTCGCGTACCGCTACCAGGTAGACCCAGCCCTCCCCGCAACGCAAATACGTGAAATCGGTGATCCATACCAGGTCGATCGCGCCCTGATCCCACTGGCGCTGACAGTGATCCTCATAGTCACACCCATCCGTGCCCGTAGTGGTGGGACGGTAGAACGAGCGGGTCGAGACCGCTTCCAAACCCTGCCTTTTCAGCGATGCGGCAATGGTTTTCTTATCGGCCACGACCCCTACTTTAGCCAGGGCTGCCACCAGCCGCGGAGCCCCGTGAGTGCGCTGATAATCATCAAACACGCACGCCACCACACGGTCAAACTCGGCCCGAGCAAGAACCCGCTGGCGACGCGCCTGACTGCGGGCCCGCCACTGGTAATAGCCCTGACGGCTCACCCCTAACACGCGTGCCATCAAAGCAATGGGATAGGTCGCCTTCTTTGCATCCATCAGCTCAAAACGCTGCGCGGGGCTTGCTTGGCGGCAAAGAAGGCGCTTGCTTTTTCCAGGAACTCGTTTTCCATCGCCAGCCGGGCATTATCAGCCCTCAACCGGGCAATCTCTGCATGTAACTGAGCCGTCGTGGGAACCCCAGCCGCTTCGGCTTGGCGTCGTTCCCGCTCATGCTTGACCCACCGGCCAAGCAACGCTTCACCCACCCCAAGATCACGAGCAACGCTCGCAATCGAGGTCTGTTGATCAATCACAATCGAGGCCGCATCCCGCCGAAACTCCGGCGTATACGACTTCCTCGTCTTCTTCTCACTCACGAGTCTTCCAACACCCTTCCCAGCCAGACAAGCCAGCCTCATCAAGTTGAAGTGCCCTGGGTTTTGTTCCTAGGCATTTGCCTTGATTTCTATTTTTGCTTGGGGCGGGTTCTGCTTCCAAAATTCGGTTTCCACCTCGACCGGGGTTCGGTATCCCAAGCTTTGGTGAAGCCTTGTCTCGTTCCACCATGACACCCACTCGAACGTCGCGATTTCTACCTCGACAACGTCATTCCACCTGCGGGTATGGATCAGCTCGTTCTTGTAGGATCCGTTGACGTTTTCAGCAAGAGCATTGTCGTAGGAGTCACCGACAGTTCCGGTGGAAGCTGTAATGCCGTGTTGGGTAAGTCGCTCGTTGTAGACCACGCTGACGTACTGCGATCCGTGATCCGAATGGTGAATGAGACCTGTTGTTTCCTCAGCACACACGATCGCCTGGTTAAGAGCTTGCAACGGCAGTGCTTCGGTGCGCATGGAATCTGATAACGCCCACCCAACGATCCGTCGAGAGTAAACGTCGGTGACAAACGCGGCGTACACAAAGCCTTTCTTCGTGCGCACATACGTAATGTCGGCCACCCACAGTTTATTCGGGCCCTGAGCTTTGAATTCACGCTCGACTAAGTCCGGGCGCAGATCAGGCACGTTAGCTTTTCGGGTTGTGATAGGTGATCCGCCTTTGCCTTTGCCAGAAACACCGGCCAAGCGCATCAGCCGGGCGGTTTGTTCACGCCCGATATCAATTCCGTCGCGGCGGAGAGCATGCCACATTTTCCGCACGCCGTAGACGCCGTAATTATCCCGATGAACAGTTCTAATTCGGTCGATCAGCACAGCATCGCGAAGGCGACGAGCACTTAATCCACGGGCCTTGGACTGGCGATAACCACGCGAGGTGATAAACCCACCAGCCCGGTTATTCTTCAACGTCTTACAAATGAACTCGACAGAGAAACGATTCCGGTATTTATCGATGAACCGGATCATTTCCGACGTTTCGGGTCGAGTTCCGACGCGAAAAAAGCCGAGGCAGCCTTCAACAGCTCATTAGTGTCGCGTAGCTCTTGATTTTCACGGCGTAGCCTCGCGTTTTCGGCGGCCAAGTCTTCAGGCACAGGTTCTGGGATGTTTCCCGCACGGCGGGCCTGCTGGGTCCATTGGCGAGCCGTGTGCCATGAAACCCCCAGCTTTGGGGCTACTGCCTGGCATGCGGCTTGCATCGACATATTTTCCGCCAAGATGCGATCTTCCACGAGACGGACCACGCGGTCCTTGGCATCCTGGTCAAATTTTCTTGGCATATTCCAGATTTTCCCATCTACTCAAACGGAACAAAACCTGGGACACTTCAAGTGTCAACAAACACAGGGTAACCCCAAGTTTATGCAAAAGGGTTTTCACGATCGGCTTGCGGGTGCTTTTAATCTGGCGCACCCTGGAGTGTCCTAGGTTTTTAGGTCCAGGTGACTTGAGTGTGGTCCATTGATGCCCCGCCACTAGGTGGGGAGAATGGAGCAATGGTGAAAAAGTTCAGTAAACACGCGCCCGAACAGATTGTTCGCAAGCTCGACAAAGCGCGGGAGTTGAGGGAATCAGGATCGACGACAGCTCAGACTTCAATCTTCTTGTGCGGTGCAAATTCGGAATATGCCAGCCTATCTAATACCGCTGTATTTAACAGTGTTTTAAATCAGCATTACACCCGAAACTAAAAGCTTTTTATTGAGTCCTAACTCGCTGTGCTTCCAGCCACTGCTGCACTCCCGGATGAGCAGTAATCTGCAAATTAGGACTAGCTAACACCCGACCATCTGCCGTGAAAAAAACCGTGTCTATGTGCTGTTGAGTCGCATCCAAATCCATAGCTCTTTCCAAACCCAACACTAAGAAAGCGGTTGCCCAAGCCTCACACTCCATACCATCAGCCGCACAAACTAAAACGGCAACAAGGTCCGTAAATGCCGGCTTTCCAGTACTTGGATCTAAAACATGGCTAACGCGCTTACCCGAACCTATTCGTGTAGCTGTATCAGCACTAACAGAAAGCGCCGGATGAGTAAGCAACAAGTGCCCAAACTCTTCCAATCCCTCCCAAGGGCTTTGCAGGCCAACGCATACTGGGTCACCCGCAATCGAAATAGAGGAGGAACCAAATGACACCACCACGTTTTCCCCTCCCTTAGAAACTACCAAATCACGCACCTGATCTGCCGCATACCCCTTGGCGATACCTCCAAAATCAATTATGGAATCACTAAGCTCAAATTCTCTATTCGCCCTTTCAGCCACCAATTTTTTCCAATCACGCATTTGACGGCCCAAAAACGGGTAAAATGCGCCTTGAGTCAAATTCGCGAATTTTACGGATGCTTCCATGACTCGTGCCAGATCGGAAGAAAACCGATTTGCCTGCAATATATCTTCCAATCGGAAAAGTAATTCAGCTCCAGCATCATGATTTTCCAAACCAACTTCCGCGCTCCCTGCCAGGCTGTAAACGTTGGAAGAATGCAAGAGGGAGCTTCTGAATTTTTTCAAAATATCTTCCGAACCAGCATTTAAAATACGGCTAAGTGCGACCACCTGCGAAGTTTGCTTAAATATGCTAAGCCTATTTTCTAGTTCTCTAACTCGTTGACGAATAAGACGCTGAATTTCTTCAACATTCCCCGCCGGTTCCCAAGTGGCGCACACCAGCGTACCCATAGCGGGAAAGCTATATGAACCATGCCCGATCACTCAGATTACCGAGTCTTACTTTTCGGCGCCAGCGTTAAGCACGGCGTCTTCAACCGCCTGCATGAATAATCTGTGTGAAAGAGATCCACCAGCGATGCGCTCAACCTGATTTTGATCCGACGTCTCCTGGAACTTTTGCACATAGCTTTTTTCGTGCTTTATCGCGTCTTGCGCTCTTTGATAAAAAATCGGATCATGTGCTTTGCCATCGGTTCCCAAACCATAATCTTCATCATGGGGCGTACCATCAGCATCCTTTACTAAAAAGTTTGCCTTAGTGACTTTTCCTCCACTAATTGTGAAATTCACTGTGCCGTAAGAACCATCAGCTTCTTTTTGTGAAACTCCTTCATATTCCCCATCTGGCAAAGTGTTTGCAGCCGGCACATCGGCCGAGCACCCGCCAAGTACTGCAACTCCCACAATCGCTGCTATAGCTAACAATCGGGAACTTCCCATAAGGCCCTCCAAGTTTTCTAACTTTTAAATATTTGGCATTTTGCGATTATTCGGCTCCTGTTAATAAGTTTCACCGAAACGTAATTCTTTTATAGGAGAATCGGCCAGATCGGTGACCTCTTGGGCAATTCGCCCGTGCTCTAAAATTATTTGCCGCTGCCCTTGTGCAGCCACTTCGGCATCATGCGTTACCACTACCAAAGTTGTTCCCTCTTCATGCAGGCGATGAAAGAAATCTATAACTATTTTTTCATTAGTCTCATCTAAATTTCCGGTGGGTTCATCAGCGAGTATCACGGCCGGACGATTTATTAAAGCTCTGGCCACACAGACACGCTGTTGCTCCCCTCCAGAAAGTTCATGAGGTAGATGCGTAGCTCTGTCTTTCATCCCCACCTGTTCCAGTGCTTCAAGCGCTTCCTGCTCATCAGGAACCGAATGATAGTACTGCGCCAACATCACGTTTTCCACAGCGGTTAGGTGTTTAACAAGATGGAACTGTTGGAACACTAGGCCGATTTTATGACGGCGTACATCTGCCAGCTCCACCTCGCCCATTTTATCTAGACGGTCGCCTTCTAAAAGAACCTCACCCGAAGTGGGTGAATCCAAACAACCCAAAATATTCATCAGGGTCGATTTCCCCGAACCAGATGGGCCCACTATGGAAAGCCATTGACCACGCGGAATTTCCAAGCTCACGTTGTCGAGTGCCGCAAGATCGCCGTAGTGCCGACTAGCCGAGCGTACTGAATATATAGAATCTGCGGGCATTATTCTCCCCCTAGAACTTGTGAAGGATCTATTTTGGTGATTCTGCGTGCTGGCATCAAACAGCCCAGCATCGCTATGACTATTGAAAATATGAGTGTTATTGGCACGACCCACCAATTTATATTCAGGTTTATGGCAAACACACGGCGTGATATTTCCGCTGCGATCCACACCCCTGTAGCTGCACCTAACGTCCCCCCGAATACTCCCAGCATAAGCGATTCTCCTACGAATTCGCGCATAACATCACCAGGCAGTGCACCAAGAGCCTTCTTCAATCCGATTTCCTTGGAGCGTTCTGAAATTATCGAATTAAGAGTTGTGGAAACCGCTATCAAGGTGAGCAGCGATATTATTGCCGAAACTATCCAAATTAAGGTACGCAAAGTAGTGGCGATTCCGGTTTCCGCCTCTGAAATACGGCGCACTACTTGAGCGTCAGCATTTTTTACTTTAGTGTTTATTTGTTTGGCGTATTGCGCAATTACTTTAGAGTCTGCATCTATTGAGTACTCGATGATGTCATAACCACGATCTCCTAAAAATTCACTTAGTGTTTTAGTGCTCATTACTATCTGCTCGTCTTCCGGCCCTCCGGTGTGAATAATTCCAGAAACCTTCATCTGTTTAGAGACCGCATTTTCAGACGTGGGTTGCATCAGACCAACCTCATCCCCAATTGAGAAACGATAACGCGTAGCCACATCTGCGCCCACCAAGAATTCATCATCATTAGCAGGCATTTTCCCATCTAAGTTCCAATATGGGCGGACACCTTGCACAGCGTCCAAATCCGTTGCCATTACCTGCAATGGCTGCTGATTGTATAGTAGGTTTCCATACTGGTATCCGGCGCGTTTAAGTACGCTGTTGCCAACTATGGAATCAGTTTCCTGCAATGTGCCATCCGTAAGGTTTTCTGAAGAATCAGGCAATATAACCATATTGGCACCAAACGCACGCAACTCCTTACTCATTTGGGCCGGAACAGTGAAGGCCACCAAACCCAATGCGGCCAAAGTTGTACCCCCCACCGCTATTGACAGGGAGGCAATGAAAACACGGGTAATCCGATTTAAAAACGCCTTCCAGATCATGCGCAAATACATCGCAGTATGCTTATTCTTCACGGTTACCTCCCGTGCAACACTTGGGCCGGCTGCACACGTACCAGTGAACGGATGGCAGGCAAAGATCCCAAAAGTACGGTTACAAACACAATTAACGCCATTAGAGGGGCCACAATTGGCCGCATAGCTATAGCGGATCCAAAAACAATGTGTCCGATTAGTTGAGCCAATCCGAAACCTAAAGCAAATCCAACAACTCCGCCAAACAACCCAACGATAAGAACCTCTGCCAACATGAGTCGAATAATTTCTCGGTTTCGTGCACCTATAGCCTTCATTAAACCAATTTCACGTGAACGCTCCATAACCGAAGCGAACACCAAATTCGCAATCCCTAAAGACGATCCAATCACTGCAAATAGGGCAACAAAAGCCATAATAAGCTCAGTTTTATTAAGGATCTCCCCCTCAGTATCTGCAACTTGACGTACGGGCTTAGCCACTGCGTTGGTCATAACTTCCTCTATCTGATAGGCAATAGAGGAAACATAGGCCGTGCAATACCATGTTTCCCACTCGTCCAAAGTGAGCAATGTAGGATCTTCAGCAGCTTTACGAGACAGATCATTATCCGGCGTAGTAATTGCGCGTACCTCTACCCGATCAACCTCATTATCCCGCCCGGTAAGCTGTTGAACCAGATCAAGATCTGCATATATTTGCGAATCTTCTGCATCTCCGCCCGTAAAAATTCCGGAAATAACCACATCGACAACATCACCGTTTTTATCACGAATTTGTAAAGTATCGTCAACTTTCCAATCATTCTTTGTAGCAATACGGGAACCCACTATTACCTCTTTAGGCGTCTTTCCCCAAGTTCCCTCCCATTTCCACCATTCCCGCATGCCGTCCATACCCGTCATAACCTTTTCTCCGGTTGGAATGGCGAGTTCTTTATCAAACCAGGTACCCCACACCTGCTCTTCTTTACCGTCTACTTCAAGCTTTGTTTCCAAATAGGGAGTGAAGTTTTCAATATTGTACGTCCAAAATATGGTTTTCATATTCGGTAATTCATCTTCCCGCAACGCGCCGCCACCCTGCTCGGAAGAGTCAATATTGTACAAATCCGCGGCCATTGCCCTACCTTGGGGAAGAACCTGCAAATTAGAACCATAAGAGCTGAGTTCTTCTTGTACTTTATCTCCAACATCAAACATCACCGCCAGCATCGATGTTGTAAGGGAAGCACCCAACATTACTGTCACAGCTATCATCAGGCGTTTAACTGCCTGCCTACGCAATGCGCGGGCTATCATAATCCAGAAAAACATATCAGCTAAACACCTTCTCGTGGCTTTCTAACTCTTCAGCGAAAAACTTTAAGCGAGTATCTTCCACCTCATATTTGATTGGGATCGGGTTGCAACCGCCGGGGAATCCAATGGTTTGCACGTTCATCATCACGTCACACTTAGAACAAATTATTTTTCCCTTATCTTCGTAATATCCCGAATCTCCACAAATTTCACAGGCATCTAAACCTACGCCAAAAGCGACCTCATTTTTACGCACCACCAAAAATCTAACTTCCACTCCGTTTCCTGTTTTGTACCCAAAACGATGTAGGTGACCATCAGAAACCAGCAGACGATCCACGTATACAAAATCGCCTTCCAAGGTCGTGGCTTCCAAATCTGTTAGTTCAGGAACATACTCTGAGCGTCTCTTTCCATCCGTCAACGACCAGGCAAACGCAATTGCAAGGACCGAAGATAAACCAAAAAATTGACGGCGGCTTATGGTGTCTGCTTTTTGTAAACGGCGCTCTGCAGGATTATGTGGAGGTTTTTTAACCTGCGTCCACAGCGCTATAAAACCAGGGAAAGCAATTAGAAACACTAGTATCAGCTGAGTCATCGCCTCATTGCGTTGAATCCACAAAACTATGTCAAATAGGCCGGGGAAAGACGGCACTATCCGCCTCGTAGCGAACTGTTGATACAGCAAAATCATGCGGGGCAGTATCATCGCCATGAAAACTACCGAAGTGACTAGGGTGCGCACCCACCAAGGAACTTTTTTCGCACATTGGACATATCCCCAACAGGCAACCACCGCCAAAATTGTTCCTAAAGAAAACCCGGCCAAACGTAAAAGGGAGGCGGTTTCAAAAACTGATCCACCCGTGTGCACAATCGAATCGGTGGAATAAAAATATGGAACCGCATAGTAAAGAGCAGAGGTACATATAGCCAATATCGCGGTTATGGTCAGCCCCCGGTGGCGCATTCCCTGGTTTATATCATGCAAATCCCTATCGCCAAACAACCAAAGCATTACCAAAAACGCGAACATGGTAATAAACAGCGCGATTCCCGCCCAGGCGGTAAAAACAGGAATATCAACGTGCGGGGTGTTCAACCGCAACCATGTGAAAACACCCGCGCCCAAAAGGCCAATAGCGGTTGAAGCAAAAGTTAGTTTGGCAACCGTTTGTCGCTCCATAGGTGCATGAGCTCGGCTGGCTACCAAAATACTCACCGCTAGACACAAAGGAAGCGCCGTTTGAATTGAAACAATGAACAATTCCAACATGTAAATCCCTGCAAAAAGTTAAAAATAGCTACTGAATTATTTAGTTCAAATAACCGATCATGAAACTGTACATAAGTGTGAGAGCTCGGCGGCAATGCCCCGAGCTCTCACACGCGGTTAGCTTAAAGCAGCTGGCCGTCCCACTTCCAGTTTTCGAAAGTGAACTTCAGTGGCTCGGTCCAGAAACGCCCGTCAACAGCGGAGGTATCTTTTCCAGTGTGCAGCATGAACTTGTCAGCAGGTGAAGGAATCTCAACTTCAACACGGTACTCGCCCGGTTCCAGCTTGATGTTATTTCCGTAGTGCGGGCCGTCAGAAGCCACCATGGGCATCATCGTCCCTAAATCCTTGACCAAGCCACCCGTGGCCTGATCATAAATTTTCACGTTTATCTCCAAGTAAGGCATGAACTGATCGGCTTCATAACCGATTTCAGCAGCCTTCTCATTGGTAGCAACGTCAACTTCGAAGTGCATGTCAGATTCGGAAGCCGGCGGTACTAGCACCGAGCCTTGCTCCATGTCGATTGCCTGGAAGTAAACCAAATCAACAGTTAACGGACCACTGGTCTGCGGGCCTGAATCGCCAACCGGAATTTCGTTAATTCCTACTGCCTGCCCTTTTTCAGCAGAGCTCGTCTTTTCGTCGGCGGTATTCTGCACAGAAGTACCCTTTTCATCCTTGGGCTTGTCACCAGAATCATTCGAGCAACCAGCAAGACTCAAGGTAAGCGCGAATGCCGCTCCAAGAGCAACCATTGCTTTCTTGATCTTCATTTACTTTTCCTTTCGTGTTTCGGGATTTCCCGGCCAAAATTGGAGATGTTAGAACTGATGTAACGTTACTGACTAAACAGAAGTTGTATCTTTCACCGATCTTTGTTCGTTATTTGCTGCGCTAGCACAGCTCTCCCGTTTTGTGTTTTTGCTGATGCGATATTGCACAACAGCCAAAATTATGAGAATTACAACCACAATTGCCTGTGCCACCAAAGTCTGAACCGTTGGGTAAAGACCAAGCACAGCTATTTCCGGTACGCCCGGAACATCAGTTGTATGCAGCCAAGTTGCATCCTGGAACTCTTTAGCAGCGCCACCCGCAATGGTAACTGCCAACATGCCCAACAGAACCGAAGTCCACCGGAAGAACTTCCTGATTGGTAGACGAACTCCAAATACCCACACCAGTAGGAATAGGATTATCAAAATGACTAGTGCAACTCCCACCCCAAGCCAAATGAATGCGTAATCCGAACCGGAACGCGCCGCGGTGAGTATAGGAGAGAAGAACAATATGGTTTCCGCGCCCTCACGCAACACCGCCAGGAACGCAACCAAGGCTAGTCCGAATACGCCACCCGACTGAGTCTTAGATCCGGCAACAGATTGCATGTACTCATTCCATTTGGCCCCATGAGACTTGGAGAAGATCCAGTTGGAAACGTATATGAGCATCAGCACCGCAGCAATACCGGTAAAGCCCTCGATCAACTCTTGTGCCAACCCTGAAACGTTTGATGTGAGGCGAGCCAGCACTATAGCGATCATTACCGACAAAACGATGGCTGCGACCACGCCGACTATGATTCCAGCTACCTGATCCTTACGCTTTGCCTTCATAGCATAGGTAATAACAGCAGCCACAACCAGGAGGGCTTCAGCACCCTCACGCAGCAGAATTAGGAACGAGGCAAAGAATCCCTTCCACCCAAGTCCCTCATTGGAACCAGCCAGCTTGTCCAGCTCAGTGGCGTCCTCATTCACCATTGACTTTAAGTTTTCAGCTATCTTGACAACTTCATCGTGTGCCAATCCGCCACGAATTCCCTGACGCAGATCTCGGAATCCGTTTTCAACTTCAGAAACTCGCCCCTGCCCTATGTAGGAGATTGTTGCCTTCTCTAGCCCCTCGGCTTCATAGTGTTGTAAGTAGGCAGCGGTAGCGTGCTTGTAGCCCTTATCCACATCACCCGCGCCGTACTCTTTAACAGAGGTGTCAATATTTTCCACGATTGCTTGGGCTACCCTAGTCCACTGATCTGAAATAGTCTTAGTGGTGGCAAGTTCGGCAACGTCTTTATTTAGATGGTCAATGGCAGTTTTTACCGCTTGTTCGACCTCGTCTTGAGGTGCCCCCTCATTGGAAAGCGTGCGCACGTTTAGCAAAACTGCAACAAAGTCTTCTTGCCTATCCCGCCCGAGCCTGTGGCGAATTTGATCTTCAAGGCCGGAAACCTGGTAAATATCATAGTAAGCTTTTCTGATGGAGTGTTGAACTGCCTTAGAATCTCCCGAAGCATACTCGGCAGGAATACCCTCCAGGTACTCTTCCATTTTTGTTACTACCGGCTGCCAATCCTCTTCTTCTTGTGCATTCGCCGTAAGAGACGAAGAAAGAGCGAAGAACACTCCCACAAAGAGGAAAATCGCTAAAATCTTCGATATTCGCGCGGCCGATGCACTGCTAGGCGAAAACGCCATCATTCGCCCTCCAGCTTTTGTTAGCCTAACCTAATAACCAGTATGAGCATACGCGCTACCACTTTAATTGCGCAAGGCCGGCATGTTGAAAATAGGATCTTTGAGAACAAGTTCTCAAGGGATACTCCAAATGAACCGCGAGTTCAAGAAGCAGTTCGGCATCTCCATCCCCCTCATCCCCTTGAAAGAAACAGGTTAGATCCACGCTGGTAACGCCACGCGCCTAGACTGGGACGAGGCCTGCCCGAACAACGGCGAAGACGAGATCTACCTGATCGGCAACCCACCATATGTGGGATCGAGCATGCAGACCACAGAGCAGAAGGCGGATTACCCGGTGGTTTTCGGTAGCTCCAAGTACCCGAAGAAGCTCGACTACATTTCTCTCTGGTTTATCAAGGGCGCCGCTACATCTCCGGCACCCGTGCCGAGCTGGCCTTTGTTTCTACCAACTCCATTACCCAGGGCGAACACGTCGGTCTTCTGTCCCCCCCTGCTTCACGAACAAGACGTAGAGATCGGGTACGCCTATACCTCATTTAAATGGGGGAATAATGCCAAGTTCAACGCCGGCGTCACGGTTGTGGTTGTAAGCCTGCGTCCCATCTCAAATGCGCCCATATATTTCCATGAGGATATTCGCACAAACGTATCCCAAACAAATGGATACTTATTAGATGCACCGTGTGTATACGTTGGGCCTCGACCGCGCCCGTTGAGCTCAGAGCTACCAAAAAAATAAAAGGCTCTCAGACTACGTATGGGGGGAAAAAATCACCTACTCACGGTGCCGGAGAAAGAGCACCTTAACGGCATTTCATCGCTAGCCTCGTCTTGGATCCGTAATTATGTGGGATCGACGAGTTTATTAACGGTTCACAACGATACTGTCTTCGCGTTCCGGATGCAGACCTTGAGCGAGCGCAGGACGCAAAAGGCGGCCTCGGAAACCCGAAGCCGCCCTAGGCGAAAAACCGGATTGAGTCCTAAACGTTGAACTTGAACTCCACGGAGTGTCGTCGATAAATAACTATTCGATGCGCAAAGTACAACGAAATACCGCTAGAAACAGACAACATATGGGGGTGCACAGAAACACATATAGGTTCTGCGGAAAACCTATAGGGTGCGTCGCTAAGAACCGCTGTGCGCGAAAAACATAAAGGGTTTACGGACCCGGTCCCAGACCCCTCAATACTCTGAGCCGGAAGAATGGAAAGTGGAAGGTTGATGTATCCCCACTATTTATTTTTTCCGTTTTTCGGAGTACATCGGGAGCTACAACTGCGGACCAGCTCTGTGTGAACTAGATGAGAAGGCGCAGCAGCGAATCATCGACGCTGGACAGTTGGTGCTGCGGGCACGCGAGCGGCACCCCCAGCGGTCACTCGCGGAGCACTACAACCCGTTATCGATGGACCCAATTCTGCTCAAGGCCCACAACAACTTGGACCGGGAAGTCGATAAGGCTTTCGATGTGGCACGCAAACTCACCAACGAGCGCCAGCGCCAGGAGCTACTGTTCGCCAGCTACGGGGAGTTGGCGAGGGGCTATGTCTCCTCGCTTTCATCAAAATCGAAACCACCAGCAGGGTCGTTCCCCGTGCGGGTGATTTTGATCGGTCCCGCTGCTGGGTGTAGAACCCTGTCGCTGGCAACGCCGGGAACTATGACTGTGCCCGACGAGAACACGTCACTGCCATAACGCGGCTCACGGTAGACGAACATGGGTCGTTCACTACTACTGGTGGATTTCGGTTTTGGTGGTGGGGGGATTACCGCCGCCGGCCTCGATTTTTCCGTTGAGGAGGGCGTTGACTACTTCCCGATTGTGAAATGGGCCGATGGCGCGGTGAAGAGGAACCAGTCACCTGGAAGAGATCGATCCAGTCGCTGGTGTGCAATCTGGGAGGTAGGGTTGCGGGGTCGATTCCTCGCGAGCGCAACCATGATTGTGTCTCTGAACGTGATGAAAACAACCCTGCCCTTCGGAGAATTTCCCCTATCCCGCGTCCCCGGGCGGTGAAAACGGTGTGCACCATCGCCTGAAAGGCTTTGCGTTGCTCTATCGGGATCTTCGGGTCACCCACCCGGCGGATCACTAAGATCCCCCCGTCAACGTTTGGCTGTGGCCGGAAAGCAGACCTTGGTACTCGGGAACCAAGGTGAAACGTGAACCATGGGGACCACTGAGCTGTCATCATCGTGCTTGCACCTACCCCGGCCCGGCGGCGAGCGACTTCCCACTGCATGAGGAGTACAGCGGCAGTCCATGCCGGCGCATGCAACAACTTTCGAAGAATGGCAGTGGTGAGGTGAAAGGGAATGTTTCCCACAATGACGCAGGGAGTGGCGGGTAACGGGAAGTTGAGGAAATCATCATGGACCACTTCGACCGACGCCGAGGCGGTCTTTTTTGTGAGTTTGGCAGCTAGTTTTGCGTCTACCTCAACTGCCGTTATTGCCCTCCCCAAGTGGGATATCGGGTGAGTGAGGGCACCGCTTCCTGGCCCGATCTCAATGATGGGGCCGGAGGTTTGTTTTACAAGATCGACGATGGAGTTGATGATCTTGTGGTCTGTGAGAAAATTTTGGCCATGTTCGTGACGGCCGTATCCGTATGTAGACATCAGGTGTGCTCCGTGGAGTTGAAACGGAGCCGGGCATGGCAAATGGCCGCCCGGCTAAAGGACCGGAGCGGTTTCTAACCTGCGGGAGGGAGAAAACCGCCTTAGCGGCTGGTGAGCGGCCGCATGAAAACGGAACCTGAAATCAACATGGGCCTATCGTATCCAATTAATTTCGCAGGGTCCAATACGGTGAGAAAGAAGACAACCGCACCGCAACAGTGCAAGACCTCTCTGGATTGGAATTTAATTGAACATGGGTTTGGGGTACGACGCGCCCTACTCGGAGTGGCACGGACACTACGGCTGCGCGCCCACACACAACAGTAAAGAGCTCGGCAATGCACAGACACGTAACGAGAGCGCCACAAATGTATGTATGTTTAAGTTACAGCATCGACACTGACGCTCCACATGGAGGGACGGCCGCAGCCCTGCAGCAAGCACACGGCAGGGTGTCTGCTTCGGGCGACGTGAAATTACGCAGAAAATACGAAACACATCACCGCAGGTCACGGTAGGTATTTGCGGGTCATTTCGTAATCTCGTAAACGAAAAGAACAAAACTACGAAACACAAAAACATACGTTGAGCAGCGTAAATGGTTTTCGTTTCGTAATTTTTCCACTTTTTGAAGAAAATCTAAATAAGAAGAGACACCTTGATTGCGATTGTGTCCCGTGTCACATAGCTGCAACCCCTGCAGCGTGCCCTCAACGATGACGCTCTGTGTCGTAGACATGTGCCTGCAATGCGTGTCTGTGTCTCTCTCTTAAAAGGTTTGGGTCGAAATACCGCAAAATTACGAAACACCGCCGAAATGTGACGTGTCTATGCAGGTCACAGCGTTATCGCGTGTTTCGTAGTTTTGTTCTTTTCGTTTGCGGAAATCACGAAACCGCAGGTAGAGCGTTTCGTAATTTTTTCGTATTTTGATCGGCAAATTACGAAACGAGGTCAAAACTACGAAACGAACACACAACACCTGTGTTGCGTGTCACACAACGGCGCGCCACGGACGTGTTGCAGCGTGGCAGTATCCCGGCCGTGTCACATAGCTGCAACCCCTGCAGCGTGCCCTCAACGAGGACGCTCTGTGTCGTAGACATGTGCCTGCAATGCGTGTCTGTGTCTCTCTCTTAAAAGGTTTGGGTCGAAATACCGCAAAATTACGAAACATCCCCGAAATGTGACGTGTCTATGCAGGTCACAGCGTTATCGCGTGTTTCGTAGTTTTGTTCTTTTCGTTTGCGGAAATCACGAAACCGCAGGTAGAGCGTTTCGTAATTTTTTCGTATTTTGATCGGCAAATTACGAAACGAGGTCAAAACTACGAAACGAGCGCGCTACAGACGTGTCACAGGTCATAAAAAGGCGCGCCCCTTGCGTGTCACCGTGACGCAGCATCCCGGCCGTGTCACATAGCTACAACCCCTGCAGCGTGCCCTCAATGAGGACGGTCTATGTCGTAGACATGTGCCCGTGATGTGTGTCTGTGTCTCTCCCTTAAAAGGTTTGGGTCGAAATGCCGCAAAATTACGAAACATCCCCGAAATGTGACGTGTCTGTGCAGGTCACAGCGTTATCGCGTGTTTCGTAATTTGGTTTTCCGATTTTCGTAGTTCTACGAAACCGCAGGTAGAGCGTTTCGTAATTTTTTCGTATTTTGATCGGCAAATTACGAAACGAGGTCAAAACTACGAAACGAGCACACTATAGACGTGTCACAGGTCACAAAAAGGCGCGCCCCTTGCGTGTCACCATGCCGCCACACAACAGCTGCCCCACCACAACACCCCAGCCGTGCCACGTGGCGTGTAGAAACGTGCTCGGTTCGATTCGTAAAGATTAGGTCGCAGGCTATTGTGCGCGACGCATAAGTTCCGTACGATGGCCCCCAGACCGTATGTGGCGTTTTAATTCGTTTTTGGTTTAGCCAGCCGCATACGGGGGATAACCCCGAGGATAATTCATAAAGAGACAGCCTCTCGACCGTGATAGGCGCGGTTCCTCCGACGAGATAGACCGGTCGGCAACGGCATTGCCAACCACAAAAGCGGTCAGGTAGGGAGTAAGCGCTCCCGTAAAGCGATGGGACGGCAGACCACCGTTCTAGCGAGTTGAGCACGGCACTCCAAGCCGCCTGAATAGCAAGCCGGTAAAGCACCCCGCTCCGGGACAGATCAATCTGCCCAGGAGCGTTTTTCTATGTCCGAAAAGGACACGACTACCGCCGTCGCGCCACGCTCTTACACGCTGCAGGAACTCGCCGATCTCGGCGTCGGCTCCGAGTCCACGTTGCGAAAAGCTATTAAAGAGGGCCGTCTTTCATTCCACCGTTTCGGCACCGCCTATCGGATTCGCCAAGACGATCTCGACGCCTACCTCGCGGCCGCACGCCGCCCTGCCCCGCAGCTATTCGACGGCTTCGTCGATGCCGTCGTGAATGCAGCGCCCCAACTGACAGATGAGCAGCGCCAGCAGCTCGTCACGGTGCTGGGCGGTGTGAAGCACTAATGCGGACAAACCCGCCTACGACGAGATCCCGCCGCTTAGCTCAGCTAGTCAGGCTGGGTCTTGAACTGAGTGCGAGGGCTGATGGGTGATGGCCGTGCTACTACACACGCGCGCTCCACCGTCGTGCCCCGAGTCCAAATAAACAGTTCATTCAACCAAGGAGAACAAACCATGTCTTTCAGAGACGATTACGCAGCAGCGCTGCGCGATGAGCAGCAAGCAAAAGATACCGTGAACGAGGCGCGCCGTGCACACAAAGCGACAAAGGAGCGCCTTGCGCAGTTGCGCAAGTATGCCGAAGAGTTCGAGGTGAATCTCGACGGTGACAAGTCCGCCAGCACCGAAGGGGACGGTGACAAGTCCGCCAGCACCGAAGGGGACAGCGATACACCTGAGAACGGTGACGGCGACACGCCTGAGAGCACCGAGGGCAGTAAGCCGAAGCGGCATCTAGAAGTTGTACCCGACTAACCCTTTAGCCGTACACGCAATCACCTCATGTGTGTACGGCCACGCGGCGTGACGACGTACAGCCGTCACGTTTGATGTCGCCACACACCCCGCTCGCAAGGGCGGGGTTTTCGCGTGTGTGCGGGTGGCTGCGGCACCGCTACACGTGACACTGTCACGATGCTTGCGCCGGTATCGGCGACGGGGCATATACACGTCTGCCCCGTCGCCTGGATCATCCGCCACATGGCTGGCGGTATGTCGCGCTGCTGTTATGCGCGGTTCTGGCCGGCATAGTCTTGTGTGGACTTGAAATATGCCGAAGACGGGGCCGTGGGTGCAGCAAAGACAGCAGCGTGGACAGAGCAGATTTCAGCAGCTGTGCTGCTGAAGATGCAACCGCGACGGCAGATGGTATGCGGCGCATGCCGCATAATGCCGCGTCGTGAGATACGCCAATATCCATCTCGGCAGGCTTGCCGTGATGGAGCGTTTCGTGATGACCCAAACACGACACATCGATGCTGGCATATCCGAATGTATATCAACGGGATATATCGGATTGCCGGCAGTGTCGTGATGCAGAGCATGGGTCATCACACAAGGTGCAGCGCCAGCTGCACTATTGGGCACCTTGACCGGAGCGCAGCGGAGGGAAAGGTAGACCCAGCCAGACCGAGCGAGCGAGGTCTGAGTCTGGGGCTGTAGGGGGCGGCGCGTCAGCGCCGGGCACCGGGTTATGCGAGCGCCAGCGAGCAGTAATACCCGGTGCAGTGCCTCGGCTATGCCGAGCGCCGGAGCGCAGCGGAGGCGTCGCACCCCCTTATGCCCTTTTCCCCCTTCTACCCCTATAACGACAAACATATAGGGGTTTTGACACAGAAGGGGGCTGCGACCTGCGTGTTTCGGGTCTTTACGTGGTCTTCGACCCTTACCCGAAACGGCCCGTTGATGCGCGAAGCGCACATGGTGCCTATGCAAAACCTGCAGGTCGCCACGCTGTGCGCACCACGTGTGGCGTCAGCCACTGTATGTCGGTCTTAAAGTAAGGGCCGATGACGGGTGGAAACGCCGCTTGCGGCGTCTTCCCGCGTCATCGAGACACCTGCAGCGAGCTTGCGAGCGCAAGGTGTCTAACCGAACGGCAAGACCGACATCGTCTAAGTGGTGCGCACAGCCACACCCTGCACCGTGACACCGCCGTTAGGCGGTTATTGCAGGGTGGTGAAAATCCCGCAGCGAGCTATCCGCCGCAAGGCGGTGTTGATGCTGCTGCGGGGGTTGAGACACGGGCCTGAAGTAACACACTCCATATCGGCCCGTACAACAAGCACAGTATCGGTGCAGACGTATCACGCTCGCGGCGGACATATGCGCGACAGCGCATGTGAGATACACCGCCAGCGACGTGTGTTTCGCAGCGCCCGCGCTGCAGCAGATCCAGCGGCAGCTGTTGATGCAAATGTGTAGCGCCGCGACTCGATTGGTTCATCTTTGTGGCAGCGGCTGTACGGCCCTGTGGCGGCCGTAGACGCCTCGGATGGACGGAGTGCGCGTGCAGAAGAACAGTTTCAAGACGTCGCTGTTCGTCGTGTATCTGCCGAAGTCGATGTGCAAGGAGATCCCCGACTACTACACCAGTGAGGTGGACGGGCGCGAAGTGAAACGTCCGCGCTATGTCGCCCGCGACTACGAGGAAGCAAAGCAGTACCTCGAAGAGTCAATGCGCTGGCTTGCAGAAAACTTCATCCCCGGCGGTATCGACGCAGTCGCTGGCGGTGATATGAACTTTGACGAATCAACGCCACACATCCAGTTCCAGGCGGATACGTTCTCACCGAAGCCCGAAGATCCCGACAAGCTCCGTTGCCGCCCCGGCATCGCGTACAACACTGACACCTCAGTGCGGTACACATCCGGCCCGAAGAAGGGCAAGCAGATCTCGGGTAACCAGAAGTTCATCGACGCGCAACGGGGCCTGCGCGAACACATGCACTCGCTCGGCTATCCGGTGGAACTAGAAGTCTCCGAACGTCATGACGAGTCACTCAACCTCGACCGCTACACCGAGCAACAAGACCGGGAGCGCGATCTCGCCAAGCGCGAGGATGATGTGGAAGTCAAGAAGCGATCCGTGCAGCGCGACATGGACGCGATCGAGCGTGATCGCGAGCAGGCAGCAAAAGAACTCAAGCAGGCCCAAGAAGCCAACGAGAAAGCGCAAAGTGTGCTGCAGCACGCCGAAGAACAGGCCCGCGCTGTTGCTGAGCGCGTACTTCGTGAATCACGCGAGAAAGCCGACCAGGACGCCGAACAGACCATGGGCCTTGCCGAAGCGCAAGCAGACGAGCTGCTCGAACGAGCCGAAGAGACTGCACGGGCCAAGGCGAGCGCGATTACAGCCACGGCCCGCAACGAAGCGGAGTCGATAACTCGCAAGGCCGACGAGGCCCATAAGCAGGCTGAGCGCGACGCCGAGACGATCCGCAACAAAGCACGAGATGAAGCCACGAGCGTCCGCGACGAGGCCACACGCGACGCTGCAGTAACGCGCAAGGATGCTCACGATGAGGCTGATCAGATCCGCCGCAACGCGCACGCGGATGCCGAAGACGAAGCCGCCATCATCATCGAAGAAGCGGTGAAGTCAGGACAGCAGTTGGAGCACTTGGATAAGAAGTTCCTGGTGCAAGAACTGCATCGTAGCCCGGAGCTGCTTGAGCGTTACACGCTGTTCAGGGAGTCGCAGACCTCAGGCAAGAAGGACGGGGCGCAGCAGCGCGCACGTGAGCGCATTGAGAAGCGCCGCCAGCAGCAACAGCAGCAGCGTGACCACGACGGCGGCATGGAGCTGTAGGGGCGCTCTCCCCTGCCCTGTACGGCCTTCTGAGGGCCGTATAGGGTGCCGTCGGCGTCCGTCGGTCATCGGCGGCGGGCAAACCGCTGAGATTCGGCGAAAAGCGAAGAAATCTCGGCTAGGCGGGGCCAGTGTCACTACGTTGCGCAGTGAATTGGCCTGTTAAGTGGCGGAGATAGTGCGCAGTACGTCGGTGTGTACGGCGGCGCATGTGCTGCGCAGAAGAGACGCCCGCAAAAGGGCCGGCAGAATGTCGTTGTCATTCTGTTGCGCAGTAAAGGTGTCAATAGAATGGCGAGCCACTTTATTGCCCGATTCACATGTCATTAAAGTGACAGGGCATTTGATTGCGCAGTAAACGTGTCGATGAAATGGGTGCCCAATACACAGTGCAACCTACGTGTTAATGAAATGTCGCGTCCACTACATAGTGCAGTGAATTGCGCAGCAGAAACGCCAGTAAAAGCACCGCTGCACTGCACTGTAAAACAGCACGGGTGATGTGCAACAAAGCGGCGTGTGAAATGCACCGTGAAATGTCAGTGCACCTAGAGCTGCACCACCGCTATTCCCCTACGACGTCCGAACGGCGCCTTGGTGCTGTTGCAAACTTCAGGCGGAGAGCCGTGACGACCCAGTCTTCATCCTCTGATGCTCGCTGCGGGTCGGCGTTCTCAGGCAGCCTCGAACACCCGGCTGACGATCACCGCATCCGGGTTCGGTTGCTCGTAGGCAAACATCGCGCCCTGGCCTTTCCGTAATGAGTGCATCGCTTCCATCCCTTTCAACGTCCGGTACGCCGAGGTCCGGTTTTTGAACGCTACCTTCGGCCCCAGGATTCCTTTAAGTCGGCCATGATCTCCCTCGATAACGTTGTTCAGGTATTTCACCTGCCGGTGCTCCACCGTCTGAGGGCAGATTCCCTCCGCCTTCAGCTCGGATATTGCCTTGGCCAGAGCTGGTGCCTTGTCGGTGTTGATGACCCGCGGGAACCCGGTTATCGTGTTCGACCTCAGGGTCTTGGCCAGGAAACGCTTCGCTGCGGCGACATTACGCTTTGGGGACAGGTAAAAATCCAGGGTATGCCCACCCGCGGTGATGGCCCGATAGAGGTAGCACCACTTTCCCCCGACCCGGATATAGGTCTCGTCCACCCGCCAGGACCGGGCCTGCCAATCCGGGACTTGTCGGTACCACCGGGTCTGCTTGTCCAGCTCAGGAGCATATTTCTGGACCCAGCGGTAGATGGTGCTCTGATCGACCGGTACGCCGCGTTCGGTCATCATTTCTTCCAGATCGCGGTAGCTGAGCCCGTAGCGGCAGTACCACCGGACCGCCCACAGGATGATTTCACGGGGAAATGACGACCGGAGAAGATGCCCATGGCTGTGATTATTTCACGCAGATCTTCCTATCGCCCGAACTTTGCAACAGCACCAGCGGAAACGGGGTTCTCGCGGGCCACGGTCGCACGTCACGTCGCCGCCCTTAAAGGGGCGGGTGAATGGCCCGAGCTGTAGGGGTCTCACACCGTAAGCAATATACGGTTCCCCTGCCCCCGGGCAGTGAAGAATGAGAGAACCCGGGTGAAGCAAGGTTCTCAGATAGCGGAAGACCCCGGGGAGCAGGGGGGGATTGCTCGACCCAGGGCCTTCGGACGCCTGCGGAGCAGGAACCCACCCCAGCGTCATCACGAAACTATCATTTGTACAAGCAGTGTGCAGGTCTTACGCGCTAGGGATGACTACTACGTCAGTCAATTTGTCGATTTTGCTGATGAGCTCTTCCTCAATTTTGTAGATCTGGCGGTATCTTTTTGCGAGAGCCTTTTGGCGGTCCAGGAGGTGTGCCCAATTGGATTACAAGTACCTACACACTTGATCGGTGCTGCACGTTTCAGGGTCCGGGTGTGCGGCGTCCTGTCTGAGGTCCGCGATAGTGTCGCGCAGCACGGAGAGCTGCGCGATCTGCTGCTCGATCTCAGCGAGGCGCACGTCAAGCAGGTCGCGCACGTGCTCGCAGGGCGCCTGGCCGCCGTCGCGGATGTCGAGGATCTGGCGGATCTGGGCGAGGGTCAGCCCGGCGGCCTGGCCCCGGTGGATGAACCCGACCCGACCCACGGCATCCTGGGCGTAGTCCCGATAGCCGGAGGCCAATCGCTCGGCCGGAGGGAGCAGCCCCGACTCCTCGTAGAACCGAAGGGTCCTGGTCGTGGTTCCGGTTGCTTCCGCAAGCTGTCCGATCCTCATGTTCGCCGATTCCCCTTCCAATGGCCACCACACTTGACCTTCCATTGTACTGGAAGGTTCACAATGGTTCCATAGGAACTTTTGAACCACAGGGAAGAGACATCTGGAATGACAAACGAAAAGTTCGATCTGGCGATTATTGGTTCCGGCGGCGGAGCGTTTGCGGCCGCGATCCGGGCCACCGGGCTGGGCAAGCGCGTCGTGATGGTGGAGCGCGGCACCGTGGGCGGGACATGCGTGAACACGGGCTGCGTCCCGTCGAAGGCGCTCCTGGCTGCCGCGGAGGCCCGCCACGTGGCGTTGGATTCGGCCCGCTTCCCTGGGGTGGCGGCCTCGGCGGGCCCGGTGGACATGCCGGCCCTGATTCAGGGCAAGGCCGCGCTGGTTGAAAGCATGCGCACGGAGAAGTACGTCGATCTGGCCGCGGACTACGGGTGGACGATGATCTCGGGGGACGCGTCGTTCACCGGAACCCAGGACGCACCGCTGCTCCGGGTGATCTCCCCGGATGGTGCAGTGAGAACGATCGAGGCCGGGCACTACCTCGTGGCCACTGGCTCCGCACCCTACGTGCCCCCCGTTCCCGGACTGGCCGAGGCCGGGTACCTGACCTCGACGACGGCGATGGAACTGGACGAGGTGCCCGAATCAATGCTGATCCTGGGCGGAGGCTATGTTGCCCTGGAGATGGCACAGCTTTTCTCCCGGCTGGGCTCCCGGGTGACCATGCTGGTCCGTTCCCGGTTGGCCTCGCAGGAGGAACCGGAGGCATCCAAGGCGTTGGCGGGGGTGTTCGCCGACGAGGGGATCCGGGTGGTCCGGCGGGCCATGGCCGACTCCGTGGCCTCCGGCCCGGACGGGGTCTCGGTGACGGCAAACGTGGCCGGGGACGAGGAGGTGTTCCGCGCTTCCCACATCCTCGTGGCACTGGGCCGCCGCCCAGTGACCGAGGGACTGGACCTTGACGCCGTCGGGGTGAAGACCGGCGCATCCGGCGAGATCGTGGTCGATTCCCGCCTGGCCACGTCCAACCCGCGGGTTTGGGCCGCCGGGGACGCGACCGGCCATCGGGAGTTCGTTTACGTCGCAGCGGCCCACGGCGCCCTGGCCGTGGACAATGCGTTCACCGATGCCCTGGCCGAGGTCGACTACCGGCACCTGCCCCGGGTCACCTTCACCAGTCCCGCCATCGGGGCGGTCGGGATGACGGAAAAGGAAGCTGTCGCCGCCGGGATCAGCTGCGAGTGCGGGGTCCTCCCCCTGGAGTACGTGCCGCGAGCCGTGGTCAACCGCGACACCCGCGGCTTCATCAAGGTTGTCGCGGACCGCGACACCGGACGGATCCTGGGCCTCTCCGCGGTGGCCAAGGACGCCGGGGAAATCGCCGCCGCCGGCGTCTACATCCTCGAAGCGGGCATGACCACCGCGCAGGTCGCCGCCGCCTGGAGCCCCTACCTGACGATGGCCGAGGGCATCAGGATCGCCGCCAAGGCCTTCACCACCGACGTCTCCAAGCTCTCCTGCTGCGCCTGAGCTGCAGCCCCCACTACCGAAGCAAAGGAATGCCATGACCGCCACCGACCAGGCCCTCACCTATCTGTTGTCCCCCGCGCGCTCCGGAATAGACCCGGACTTGTTCGTGCCGCTGCTGCGGCTCCTGGCCGAGGGCGAGCCCGTCACGGTCGCCGAACTGGCCACCGCCAGTGGCCGGAGCGAAGACACGGTCCGGCAGGGACTGGCCGCCGTCCCGGACACCGAGTACGACGACGAGGGCCGCATCATCGGCCTGGCCCTGACGATGCGGCCCACCCCGCATCGCTTCACCCTGGCCGGGGAACAGCTCTACACCTGGTGCGCCCTGGACACCCTCTTCTTCCCGGCCCTGATCGGGAAGGCCGCAACCATTGAGTCGACCTCCCCGGGTAGCGGGACCCTCATCCGGGTGATGACGGGCGCGGACGGCACGGTGACCTCCGTGCAGCCGGCCACCGCCGTCGTGTCCATCATCAGCCACCCGGGCACGGGGCCGGTGCGGTCATCGTTCTGCAACCAGGTCCACTACTTCGCCTCCCGCGAGGACGCCCAGCCGTGGTTGGATTCCCATCCCGACGGCGAAGTCCTGGACATCGAGGCGGCACACCGGGCCGGTGCCGCCATGGCCGCCGCCCTCCTCGCCGCGGCCGCCACGCGGGCCCCCGCGGCGCAGGACTCCTGCTGCTGAGCTTTAAAAGGACATGACATGACCCAGCACCCAGAACAGCCAGACACCGGCCATCAACCCGTCCGGCAGACCGGTCGCCCCGGGCGATACCACACACTGGCCGCAGGAATCGGCATAGCAGCGGCCATGATCCTGTGCTGCGCAGGACCCATCCTCATCGCCGCCGGAGCCCTCGGCGCGATCGCCGGATTCTTCTCAAATCCCCTCGTGTTACTCGCGGCCGCCACGGTGCTCCTGGCCGGGATCATCGCCGTCACCAGGCAGCGAAAACGCCACAGGACCGACGACTGCTGCCCTCCCGCATCCCCCGAGCACCACCGCACCGACCACGGCACCGCCTGAGTCCCCATCCCCATTCCTGGAAGGAACCACCAGACACCATGACATACCCGAGATCCCGCCGTTCTCTGTCCGTTCCCCGGCCCAGGCACCTCGCCTCCGCCCTGTTTCTGACAGCGGTCATGGCACTGACAACCGCCTGCGCCAGCTCACCGAGCGGCCCGTCGGCCGCGCCAGGCGGTTCGTCGCCCGACGCGGCCGGTGCCGTTGCTGTTACGGTCTCCGACATTGACGGCACTACCCGGACCATCCCGGACGGTAAGCCCGCAGCACTGTTCTTCTTCTCTGTCGGATGCGGTGAGTGTGTGGAAGGGGCCGATTCCCTGAACAAGGCCTCCACGGCCCTGGGAAGCTCGGCCGACTACCTCCTGGTGGACGTGGACCCCCGAGAACCGAAGGAGACCATCAACGGATTCCGCGATTACATCAAGGCCCCTGAGCTCCCTGCCGTCATCGACACCGGGGCCACACTGACCACCCGGTACAAGGTCACCTCCATGAGCACCCTGGTGGTGGTCGACGCGAAGGGTGACGTTACCTTCCGGGCCACCGACCCGTCTGCGGAAAAGATCCAAGAAGAACTCACCAAGGCCGGTGCCCAATGACAGCCCTGCTTGCCCTGGCCTTCGCCGCTGGAATGATTGCCCCGGTCAATCCCTGCGGTTTCGCCCTCCTGCCCGCCTGGATAGCCCAGACCATCGGGGACGCCCGGACGCGCCCGCTCGCGCTGCGTCTGGCCCACGGGCTCCGGGCCGGGCTCGCGCTCAGCCTCGGCTTCGCCGGGACCCTGGCAGCCTTCGGGCTGATCGTCAGCGCGGGCGCCAGGACCCTGATCAGCGCAGCGCCCTGGCTGGGAATGGCCACCGGGGTGATCCTTCTCCTGCTGGGCCTGGCCATGCTCACCGGACTCACACCACGGCTCCGTCTGCCGGCCTGGGCCACGAAACCCCGCACACAAGAAGCCGCAGGGGCAGGGCACAAAACCGGGCGCATGGTGGCCTTCGGGGTCGGATACGCCGCAGCATCCCTCGGCTGCACCCTCGGGGTGCTCCTGGCCGTGATCGCCCAAGCCCAGGCCGTCGCCAGCTACGCCGGGCTGCTCGCGGTCTTCGCCGCCTACGCCGCAGGCTCGGCCACTGTCCTGGTGCTCGTTTCGGCAGGCACGTCCATCGCCGGGGCCGCCCTCGGGCGAAGAATCACCGGCCTGGCCAAGCACAGCAACCGCATCGCCGCCTTCATCCTCACCATAACCGGCGCCTACCTCAGCTGGTATTGGTATCCCGCCGCCACCGGCGGAACCGCACAGGCCAACAGCCTCGCCGTATGGTCAGCCGCCGCCAGCGCCTGGATCAGCGACAACAGCACCCTGATCGCAGCCCTCGCCGCAGCCGTGGTGCTCGCATCGGCATTGGCCGCCCTCAACCGGCGCAGGAGACTGCGCATCAGACAGGGAACGCCGCCCACAGGCGAGGGCCCCGGGCAAAGCGGGGAACCCGACTGCTGCGCACCAACTCCGGACAACAACTCGACCGAGGACCGGCCAGGCACGATCCCGTAGCTGGCCGAGGACTCCCAAAAAGCAAGGGGGAGAGGGAACCGTGCCCCATCTTCTGGCAAACGAGGCGCCCGCCTATCAGGACAGGTTGGTACAGCGGCATCAGGCCGGAAGTCAATTCGTGCAGAGGACTTCGGGCAATCCGTCAGGAGCCCTCTGTACCGCCCCCGCAATGACGGGAACGTCAGTGTGGTGGACTTCGGAAAGCCACAGTGACACCCACTAGTTGTACTCGACCGTGACGTTGGTGGCACTTTCGGTCTTGTGAAATAGTTAGGCCTCCTGGCTTAGTGGAGCTGTCTAGTTCTTCACTGCCGGAGGCCTCTATGCCCAACGGTAACGCCCGCTTGACCACGCATGCGAGAGCGTTGCTGGTGGCCAGGCAAGCTCATCCATATCGATGTGAAGAAACTCAGCCGCATCCCCGACAGCGGCGGTTGGCGAGTCCACGACCGATCCGCGACCGGAAGACCCGATCGGGTTCGACCACGTCCATGCCGCTGTCGATGACCACACCCGACTCGCTTATATGGCCCACTAGCGGTCGCGGAGCGTCCTGAAAACCTAAAGTTTTATGAGACACCCGGCAGGAACTGGAATGTGAGACCGTTTCATGGGGCAATTGGCCTCCTCCCCGTCTCACTAAAGCGTCTCGCCCTAAGTTGTCGCAGGGTGGTGCTCGGTAGGGGTTTGTGAGGCATAATCGAGACATGAGGCTTTTGGGGTACACCCATCTGTACGCGCTGACCTGCGGCGTTGTGGGTTGTGCCGAGCGTGCTGCCGGAGTCCCTTTCAGTGTCCCTGGGGTAGGAGCGGCCGCATGAAGGTGCGCTCGTACCGCAGGACGCACCCGGACTCGTCTCGAATCCGGTCAGCGGCGATGAAGTCCGGGTGGGTGCCGAACAAGGTGCGGTACTGCTCGTAGGCAGCCAGGCTGGGGAAGCTGAACAGGGATTCCGCACGGTCGCTCACACCTTCCGCGGGTAGGTAGTACCCGTGGTGGGTGCCGCCGTGTTCGTCGACATGCCGCATCCAAGCGCGGGCGAACTGTTCAAAGGCCGCGATCTGGTCGGGGTCGATGGTGTAGTGGACGACACAGGTGATCACATCCACAACGCTAGGCCCACAGGCGCTCATTGGGGAGCCTTTGTCTGTGCGCCTCGTGGTGCACCTGGGGCACACCAATCTGCCTGGTTTACCTGCGGAAATGCGTCAGTTCGCCAAGTTGGCGCCGATTTCAACGGTGAGAACTCCGACGGCGATGAAGAGGATGCCGAGGGCCATGGTTCGGGTGAGGGGTTCGTGGAAGATGACCCGGGCGAGGATCGCGGTGAGAGCTACGCCGGATGCTGCCCAGATGCCGTAGGCGACGCCAAGGGCCATGCCGTCGGCCAAGGCGAGACTTAAGGCGACGAACGCCACGAGATACCCCGCGATGACGCCGATGAACCATTTCTTCACCCGGCCACCGTCGGAGGCTCGTAGCGACATGGTCGCGACGACTTCGGACAAGATGGCGCCTGCGAGGAAGATCCATCTCATGAGTTGACTCCTGCTTCCTGGGCTGCGGTTTGCTGAGCTTTCTGGGAGCCGAGTTCGACGGTGAGGACACCGCTGATGATCAGAACCATTCCAAGACCCATCACAGCAGTCAGAGGTTCACCGAAAATCGCGGCGGATAGCACAGCGGCGAGCACGACCCCGCTGGCTCCCCAGATGCCATAGGCGACGCCGATCTGCATTCCTTCGCGCAGGCAGAAGGTGAGGAAGACGAAAGTGCCGATGTATCCGGCAGCAACCACGATGTACCAGGATGGGTGATTGAGCGCCGCCTTGAGAGACAGCGTCGCCGCCACTTCGGTAGTGATGGCACCAGCGAGCAGGAACCACTGCTTCATGGGGTTGTTCCTTCGATCAGGGAGCGAATGCTGGAGACGACGGCTTCGAGATCCGCGCCGTGGAGGGTGGACACACCTGTGGCCTGGGCGCCCCAGAGTCCGTCGGCGGCGAGTCGGGCGGTGGTCAGCCTGGCTCGGGTGGCGGCGTCGAGATCGTCCGGGAGTTCGAGCCAGCGGCCCATCCGCGTAGTCCACGGTTCGGTGAGTTCGGGCCGGTACGTCGCTTGGCCCCAGATGATGAACTCGGCGCGCTTGGCGGCCCCGTGGGCGGCGACGTGAACGTAGCTCAGGAGCCGCTCGGTGGCGTTGGCGTTCTCGAGGGGCTTGCCAAGGGTGGCAGTCATGTCGTTCTCGACGTTGGCCGCAGCGTGGTCGACGATCGCGGCGAGCAGTACGTCGCGGTTGCGGAAGTGATATAGCAATCCCGGTTTGGTGAGCCCGGCCTCGTGGGCCACTGCGTCAAGGGTAATGTCGCCACCCTCCGCTGCGTTCATGACGCGGAGGGCAGCTTCCAGGATCTCGGAGCGCTGACTGGTTCGCATATAGCTAACTTTACCATTTGGTAGGTGAAGCCTTCAACTGCGGGCGCTGGTAGGGGCACCTGGGGTACACCCCAAGCGAACAATTTGTGAATGAAAAAACTTCCTGTTCGCTAGGGTTAGTTCCAAGACTAACGGAACAGAACCGTCACTGCCTCTGGAGATCACTGAACAGTTGGGGGCGATCTCAGGACAAAAGGTGGGCTATGCCCGGGTGAGTTCGAAAGATCAGAACCTTGATCGTCAGATTGAACAACTCAAGGCAGAGAAGGTCTTCACCTATTACACGGATAAGGCCAGTGGTGGATCGCGTGAGCGCCCTGGACTTGATGAAGCAATGCGATATGTCCGTGCAGGAGATCAGCTTGTCGTCACGTCGATGGATCGGTGCGCGCGTTCACTGACGGATCTGTACGCCATTGTTGACGAGCTAGTCAGCAAAGGAGTGTCGGTGAAGTTCCTCAAGGAGGGACAGACCTACTCAAAAGACTCCACCCCGATCGCCAAGCTGATGCTAGGGCTGTTGGGTTTTGTTCAGTTGGGTAAGGCCGTGAAAGAGCTGGATCAACACCGTGAAATAGTTGAAAAAAATAACCCCGCAGGTTTCCCTGCGGGGTGTCGTTGTTAGAACGGTGCTTCGTCGTTGTCGGCGTCAGCGCCAGCCAGGGCGGCGTTCGCCGCCTCGCCTCCGCGACGGGCTGCGCGCGCAGCGGACTCTTTCTTGGAGTCGATCAGCTGCACGGTGTCGATACGGGCGACCAGCGGGTAGTGCTTCACACCGTCCTTGTCGGTGTAGACGTCGGTCTTCAGCGAGTAGCTCACTGCGACACGGTCGCCGGACCCGATGCAGCCGAACACGCCGGGGTTCTTCGCGTCCTGGACGTAGCCGGTCAGCTCCACGATCTCGCTTTCCACCTTGCCGGTGGCCTTGTTCTTGAAGGTGTTGCGCGCATAGACGCTGAGCTTCACCGTCGCACCGCCGTTTGCGTGCTCGAACAGCTTCGGTGCGCGAGCTGCGTTGCCGACGATGGTGCCGTTGTTGAAGGGGTTGGACATGATGGTTCTCCTTACGTGAGTGGGTGTGAATTGCCGTGCAATTTGGGTGTTGAAGCAGCTGCTTTGCTGCTGCGGGGCGGTTGCGCTGTCGTTACAACACTGCCCAGGGCAGCGGTGTGCCTGCCGCCTCTAGGTCGCGCAGTTCTTGTGCTGCACCCGGATCGGCGTCCTCGCCGTCGATGCCGTCGGCGAGCTGGTAGAGCAGTTCCAGGTCGGTGTGGGTGATGTCGCGCATCACGTGCCTCCTTGTTCGGATTGATGGTCAATCCGTCTGTTGGAGACAGCTCTGCTGTCTAAAGGTCACTCCCCTGCCTCGTTGCGGTGTCTGTCGTCGCAAGCCAAGGCCCCGCGAGAAAAAGAAACCCCGTTGCATTGCTACAACGGGGTGTGTGGTGCTACTCGGCAAACAAGATCGTGCGGGTCTTCTCAGCGCCCTCGCGGACAAGCTCGACCATCCGCTCGCCCTGGCCGATATCGGTCAGCTTCGCCACCAGCGACGGGAAGTTCTCGTCTGGCCCGATCTCGGTGGCTCGCTGCGCAGCCACGCCAGCTAGCCCCGGCTGGCCTGTGGCGTGAGCGAGCACGGCAACAGTGGCGGTGAGCTGCGAGCGCATGCCTGGCCAGCTGGTCGGGACAGCGCGCATAACCTTCTCTATGAACGCAAGGCCCGCCTGCGGGTCATCGAGCAGCGCCGCGAGCAGCGTGTCCCGCAAGCGCGGCGTGGTGAAGCATTTCAGCGCAGACCGAACAGCGCGAGCGCTCGGCTGGGTGATCCCTGCCGCCGCCTGCTCGTATTCACGCTGCAGCACGTCGGAGAACATGGGCGGGATATACGCCAGCGCGTCTTCGATGATGTCGGCGTGCTCGGCAGCGTCGATGCCGTGATCGGTGCTGTTCAACCGTGCCTCGATGTCGTCTTTGCTCGGCTCCGGCAGCTCGCCGGTGTGCTCTAGCATCTGCCGCAGCGCCGCCGATGCGGCGACCTCGCCGACAACGCCGTGGCGCGGCTCGTCGATGAGCGGATGCTGGTACACAGACCACCAAGCAGCCCCAGTGACGATCTCGGGCACCTGCACCACCCCGAGCAGCGGCGGTAGGTGCACTGCCCCACTAGTGAGATACGTGGCCGTCTCGTCAAAGACCGGCTGCGCAATGTCATCGCTGATCATGTACGCGATAACAGCGTCGAGTTCGAGGTGGTGGACCCACGCTGCGAACCGCTCGCGACTCTCGGTGAGCTTCTCCACGGCCTCGTCCAGATCGAACCGCGCGACCGGGCCGAGGCGGACGGTGTCGACGCCCTCGTCGTCGACGAAGAACGCGAGGATCAGCGAGTTGTTCGGGTAGAAGCCGAGGATGCCGGGGAGGTTCGCGAGGATCTCGCCGTGAGATGCAAGCGTGTGGGAATGAGTGGACATGGCAGTGCTCCTTTGCACGAATACGGGGTGAACGTGGTCAATCCCGTATTCAGTCCGGCTCTGCCGGTCGCAGGCGTATCCCCGCAGTGCAGTGCCTTTGTGCGCTCGGCGTCGCTAGCGCAGCCTGATGCTCGCTCGCTGGGTGCGAGCGCTAGCGACGCAGCATTGTTAGATCCCCGCGTCGCCGCTGGTTAAGCGTTACCTTTGGCGCGGTTGTGAGACTTGCACAGCAGTTCGCAGTTGCTTTCCTCGAACTGCCGACTCCCGTGGCGTTCCTTCGTTGCTGCCGTCCTAGCAATCACTAAGCAATGCACCGAAAACCTGCGCCGCGTCGTTGGAGCGTCGCAGTTCCGTTTGGTGCAGGATTTTGACCCTAGTGCACCAGCTAGTGCACCAAATGGCGATCCGATCACAAAATGAAGAAGGCCCCTACCAGCGTTTCCACTGGTAGGGGCCTTATCTTAGTAGCGGGGGCTGGATTCGAACCAACGACCTCTGGGGTAACAAGAGCCGTGTCATACTTCCTGCGAACGCCACGGTTGAGCAGTGTCGCCCCCGATACACGAAGGCAGATCTCCCCCGAACTGCCGGCTCCCGTGGCGTTCCTTCGTAAGAGCTTTGCGCGCCGCAGCGCATGCGCGCGATTGTTGACGTGTCACACACTGCAACCTAGTTCCACACGATCTGCACCGATTCAGGGTTAAAGGTCTTGGTGCCGCGCACGCCACGGCGCAGGCGCACCTGGCACAGGGTATTGATGACTCGGCGCTGCACGGCAAGCTCTGCGTTGTCGAAGGCATCCACGGGCGAGGCGTAGCCGGTTGTGTCGAGCAGCGCCGATGCGCCAGCAAGACGGGCACGGCGCGTTTCGAGTTTCTCGATCTGCGGCTCATAACGGTTTCGCGCGCGCTTGAGGTCACGGGCCTCGATAAGCTCCTCATCGTAGTCAGCCTGGACGCGGGCGAGCTTTGCGCGAAGCTCAGCGAGTTCGTCGTCGATGGCGTTGACCTCGTCGTCGTCCACAGTCGGCAGCAGGTCCGCCAGGTCGTCACGGCCAAGGCGGGCGCGGATCACGGCGAGCACAAAATCATCGACGCTATGTGTGCGCACTAATCCACAGGCGGCGCAGCGGTAGCGGTCGGCATGTGTGCGCACGGGGTTGCCACACTCGTCGCAGACATACAGACCCGAGCCGAGATGGCGGCGAGTGTTCCGGCGCTCCTTGTTGGTCAGCCGGTCGGGATCGTCGAGCACGTTCTGCACGCGCCACCACAGATCTGGTGTGACGATCGGCTCCCACTGCCCTTTCACCGGCTCGCCGGTATCGGGGTCGCGGACGATATGCGTGACACGGCGGTATTTGTTCTTCACGCCTTTGCGCTTGGCCTTCTTATAAGTGGAGTAACCCGCATACACGGGGTTGCGCAGGATCGAGTGCAACGACGTGTAGGCCCACGGCTGCGCGTCGGGAACCGGCTTTTCTTCCTGGCCTTCAGCGCGGCGTCGAGCGTTGCGCTCTGTGACCACGGTGTACATATGGCGCGGCGTGGTCGGGATATCCGGCAAGCCCGGTTGATCGACCCCAGATAAGGCGCGCGCAATGTCGCGCATGGAGTTGCCCCTCTCGACAGCGCGGAACATACCGAGCACGGCGGCGGCTTCGGATGGAATGATCTCGCCGGTGGAGGTGTAGCCGATAGGGCGCACACCGCCGGAGTACCAGCGGCCCTGCTCGGCGCGTTGCTGTTGCGCACGAGACTGGCGCATGCTCTTTCGCTCGATCTCGCCGCGTGCCACGGCTGCTTTGATGCGCGCGTACATTCTGCCGCCGTCGGTGGCAAGGTCAGCATCACCGTTCGCAGTGACGAGTTTCAGCCCCTGCTCCTCTGCCCTGTCGATCCACTCTTCGAGCTGCCAGGGCTGCCGTGTGAGGCGGTCGAGGTCCCAGCAAATGATCGCGTCGATCTCGCCGCGCTCAAAGGACGCCACCATCGCGTCGTAGTCGGGGCGGTCCACGTCCTTCTTCGACGCGGAGATCGACTGATCGACGTAGGTATGCACGACGTCCCAGCCGCGTTGCTCGGCAAGGGCTTCGCAGTCCTGGCGCTGCCGGTCGATGGCGAGGCCGTCCATGGCAGCATCGAGCGAGATACGGAGGTAAATAGCAGCACGTGTTGTCATGCCGCTAACACTAGCGCGCCTCAGGTTACATTGAAACGAAACTCCACGACGTCGCCGTCGGCCATCACGTAGTCCTTGCCCTCCATGCGCACGCGCCCATGCGCCCTGGCCTCGGCCATGGAGCCGAACTCCACCAGCTCGTCGTAGGAGACCACCTGCGCCTTGATGAAGCCGCGCTCGAAGTCGGTGTGGATGACGCCGGCGGCCTGCGGTGCAGTCCAGCCCTTGTGGATGGTCCAGGCACGGGCTTCTTTCGGGCCGGCGGTGAGGTAGGTTTGCAGGCCAAGGGTGTCGAAGCCGACCCGGGCCAGCTTGTCCAGGCCGGACTCATCCTGGCCGGTGGATTCGAGCAACTCCCGGGCCTCGTCCGGTTCGAGCTCGATGAGCTCGGCTTCGAACTTGGCGTCGAGGAAGATCGCCTCGGCGGGCGCCACCAGCTGACGTAGCTCTTCCTGCATAGCGGCGTTGGCCAGCCCGTCGTCGTCGGTGTTGAAGACGTAGATGAAGGGCTTGGTGGTCATGAGCTGGAAGGACTTGAGGATGTCCTGGTCGAGGTGGATGCCTGCGGAGGACAGGGTTTTGCCGTCGTAGAGGATCTCGAGCGCGTCCTTGGCGGTTTGCACGTGCTCGGGGCCGATTTTCTTGCTGGTCAGTTCCTTCTGTAGGCGCGGGAGTTGCTTTTCGAGGGTCTGGATGTCGGCGAGGACGAGCTCGGTGGTGATCGTGTCGATATCGGACTTCGGGTCCACCTTGCCGTCCACGTGCGTGACGTCCGGGTCCGCGAACGCGCGCGTGACCTGGCAGATCGCGTCGGCCTCGCGGATGTTGGCGAGGAACTGGTTGCCAAGGCCCTCCCCCTCGGACGCACCGCGCACGATCCCCGCGATATCCACAAACGACACCGTAGCCGGCAGGACCTTCTGCGAGCCGAAGATCTCGGCCAGCTTCTCCAGGCGCGGGTCCGGCAGCGGCACCACGCCCACGTTCGGCTCAATCGTGGCGAACGGGTAGTTCGCGGCCAGCACGTTGGCGCGCGTCAGGGCGTTAAAGAGGGTCGACTTACCGACGTTGGGCAGTCCAGCAATACCAATTGTTAAGCTCACGGCCCCAGTCTAGTTGCCGCGCGTTTCTTTCCCAAAGTGGCAGGCTTTCTCCGACGACGACGGGCGGCCGGTCGCGGCACGAGCTCCCGTCGCGACGACGCCCGGCAGAAAGACGACGCCCGGCAGAAAAACTTGTCGGAGGGCGGCGATAGTGTGGAGGCATGATCTCGACACCTCTATTTGTTGTATTCGTGGCACTCGCCGCGGCGCTGGGCGCGGCGCTCGGGTGGCTGGCGGCATCCGCGCGGGCGGGCAATGCCACAGCGGAATGCGCCGAAGAAGTGGCGGCGTTGCGGGCGCGGGTGGCGCAGGCCGACGCCCGCGCAGAGCGGCTCCTGGAGGAGAATGAGGGCCTCATCCAGCGCTCACGCGACGACGCCAATATCCTCCAAGCGCTCTCCCCCATCACTCAGCAACTCGACAGGGTGAGTGCGCACGTACGTAGCTTGGAGACGACGGCGGCCACCCAGCATTCGGAGATGGTTACGCACATGCGCCGCGAGGCGCAGATCGGCGCCGAGCTGTCCTCGGCCACGGCCTCCCTCAACGCGGCGTTGCGCTCCACCACGGCCCGCGGTCAGTGGGGCGAGGTCCAGTTACGGCGGATCGTGGAGGCTGCCGGGATGCTCGAGCACGTGGACGTGGACATCCAGGTTGCCTCCAAGCGCTTCGCGGGCGGGAAGGGCAAGGACTCCACGCTCAGGCCGGACGCGATCATCCACCTGCCTGGCGATGGGCACCTGGCCATCGATTCGAAGGCACCCATGGATTCCTACCTGCTCGCGATGGAGATCCCGGCCGACGATCCGGCCGCCGCCCCGGAACGGGCGGAGTTGCTGCAGAAGCACGCTAAAGCTCTGCGCGCCCACGTTGGTGAGCTCATCAAGCGCAACTACCCGGGTGACTTCCCGGAGTCCCCACAGGTCACCATCTTGTTCCTGCCCTCGGAGGCATTGCTCGCGGAGGCAACTCAGGCCGACCCCACCCTGCTCGAGTACGCCCTGGGCAGGGGCGTGGTACTCGCATCGCCCTCCTCACTGCTGGCGATCCTGCGCACGGTGGCGTCGGTGTGGACGTCGGCGGCGGCATCCGCCGAGGCGCGGGACATCGTGGAACTCGGGCGCACGTTGGTCGAACGTATCTCCGTGGTGGTGAGCCACCTTGAGCGGCTGGGCAAGAGCATTGGCCAGTCGGTCAACCACTACAACGCCGCCGTGAGTTCCATCGAATCGCGGCTTCTGGTCTCGGCGCGCTCGCTGTCCTCTCTCCAGCCGAGCGCGCCACACGCCCTGGACGGGCCGCCGCCCGTGCGAGATGCGAGCGCTCAGGTGGTGGAGTTCCGCTCCCCCGAGCTGTCGCACAGGGAGGGGTGATACCAGAGTGAGCGTGAGATGAACTAGGCGCCGGCGATGTTGCCAGTCCCCCGCGCGTTCGACACGCGGCCGCGTTCCCCGGCGCTGCGGGCCCGGTGCGGTCGGTCGGGCTCCACGCCCACGGCCTTGAGGTCGGCGCGCAGGTTCTTCGGCAGGGAGAACTGCACGTCCTCCTGCACGGTGGTAACGGGGATGACCTCGGTGTACCCGCGCGCCTTGAGCGCCTCGACCACGTCGCGCACCAGGATCTCCGGCACGGACGCACCCGAGGTGACGCCCACGGTCATCGCGCCCTCGAACCACTCGGGCTGGAGCTCGTCGGCCTTGTCCACCCGGTAAGAAGCGCCGGCCCCGGCCTCGAGCGCCACCTCCATGAGGCGCACCGAGTTCGAGGAGTTCGCCGAGCCCACGGTGATGACCACGTCAGATTCGGGCGCCATCTTCTTCACCGCCACCTGGCGGTTCTGCGTGGCGTAGCAAATGTTGTCACTCGGCGGGTCGATGAGGTTGGGGAAACGCTCGCGCAGGGCGCGCACGATCTCCATCGTCTCGTCCACCGATAGCGTGGTCTGCGAGATCCACGCCACCCGGTCCGGGTCGCGCACCTCCACCCCCGCCACGTCTTCGATCCCGTTGACGATCTGGATGTGGGAGGGCGCCTCGCCGTACGTGCCCTCCACTTCCTCATGCCCGGTGTGGCCGATGAGGAGGATGTCGTAGTCGTCGTCGGCAAAACGGACAGCCTGCTTGTGCACTTTGGTCACGAGCGGGCAGGTGGCGTCGATGGTCTGCAGCTGGCGGCTCTCGGCCTGCCTGTGCACCTCGGGCGAGACGCCGTGCGCAGAAAAGACAACGCGCGCGCCTTCTGGCACCTCGTCGGTCTCATCCACAAAGATCGCGCCGCGCGCCGTGAGCGTCTCCACCACGAACTTGTTGTGCACGATCTCCTTGCGCACGTACACCGGCGCCCCGTACAGCTCGAGCGCCTTCTCCACCGCGTCCACCGCCCGATCCACGCCGGCGCAATAGCCGCGCGGGCTCGCCACCAGGATCCGCTTGCCCTCCGGGCTCGGCTCGGACGGGATGTCCTGCGGGAAGGCCGACGCGCCGGCCAGGGTGACGGGAAGCTCCTTGATCTCATTCACGCCGCAATCCTATCGGCATTGCCGCCGTTCCGCCCGCCCGCGCGCACGACGACGCCGCCCACTTTCCCCACGACGCGCGGCCCCCGCCAGGCCGCCGCCCCTCACCGTGCGCCCAGTCCCGGCAATCGCGCTCGCCCAACCGGTAGGCTGTTCACGTGAGCATCAAAGTCCCGGACGACCTGCCCCAGCTGGCCCATCTCACCAGCCCCGAGCACCCATGGCCGTTGCGCCTGCTGTCAGCGAAGATTGGTGAGTACGTGGCGAAGATGTCGCGTCTATGGGTGGAGGGTGAAGTCATCCAGCTCAATCGCCGCGCGAACGCCCGGGTCCAGTTCTTTACGCTTGCCGACCTCGAAGAGAAGATGACGATCACGTGCAAGATCTGGTCGCACAATTTACCGCCCACGATCAGCGAGGGCTCGCGCGTCATCATTGCCGCCAAGCCTGACTTTTGGACGGGCAACGGTTCCCTGTCGTTGCAGGTGGACGAGATCCGCACGGTCGGCGTCGGCGACCTCCTGGCCCGCATCGAGCAGCTTAAAGTCAAGCTCGCGGCCGAAGGCCTATTCGACCCGGCGAAGAAGAAGCCCCTGCCCTTCCTTCCGCGCAAGATTGGCCTCATCTGCGGGCGTAACACGCAGGCGATGCACGACGTCGTCGAGAACGTCCAGCGCCGCTGGGCTGCGGCGCGCTTCGAGATCCGCGAGGTGCAAGTGCAGGGCGCGGGCGCCGTCGATGCGATGATCCCCGCGCTCCAGGAGTTGGACGCGATCGACGACGTCGACGTCATCGTCCTCGCCCGCGGAGGCGGCTCCGTGGAGGATCTGTTCCCGTTTTCCGACGAGCGGCTGGTCCGGGCAGCTTTCTCCGCCACCACTCCGATCGTCTCCGCAATCGGGCATGAGCCGGACTCTCCTGTGCTCGACTTCGTGGCTGACTTCCGCGCCTCCACTCCCACGGATGCGGCGAAGAATATCGTGCCCGATGTGGGTGAGGAGCGCCAGGGGCTGACGACCACCGTCCGCCGGGGCCGGATCGCGGTGGACCACCTGCTTGACTTGGCCTTGAGCGAACTGGCCACGCTCCGCGCCCGCCCCTCCCTCACCCACCCCGAGGCGATGGTGGACAACCGTGCCGAAGACCTTGCCAACCTGCGCGAATGGTCCCACGTCCACATCCGCCGGATCCTCGACTCTCACGTCACCGCGCTCGAGGCCGAGCTCGGCAGACTGCGGACCTTGTCCCCACTGTCGACGCTGAAGAGGGGCTACGCTGTCATTAGAACCGAGGATGGACTCGTGGGCAGCGTGGCCGGCGTCGCCGTAGGTGCCGCGGCTCGCGCAACGCTCCATGACGGCACCCTCGACATGACGATCGACCACGTCACGAAGGGATGATCATGGCAAAGGCCCCGCGCCCGCAGGAGCTCGATGAGAAGGTAGCCGAGCTCAGTTACGAAGATGCCCGTTCGCGGCTGGTCGAGATCGTCACGCGCCTCGAACAGGGCAACATCCCCCTCGAGGAGGCCCTCACGATGTGGGAGCTGGGTGAGGCGCTGGCCCGGCGTTGCGAGGCGTGGCTCGACGGCGCCCGCGAGCGCCTCCGCGCCGCCCAGACCGCCGCCGCTTCTTCCCCTGCCAGCTCCGTCCCGGAAGAGGAGGAGTGATGAGCTGCCTTGTGATCGGTGAGTCCCTCATCGACGTCGTCAAGCGCGGCCCGACTGAGACCACGCGCCACCCGGGCGGTTCCCCGATGAACGTGGCCGTGGGCCTGGCGCGCCTGGGACGCCGGGTCACGCTCCTCACCCGTTTTGGTGATGATTTTGATGGCGATACGATCCGCGACTACGTGGAAAGCGCCGGCGTCACGCTCATGCCGGGGGCGGTGGACACGGACGCGACGTCGATCGCGATGGCGTCCCTTGACGAGCACGGGCATGCCACCTACCGCTTTGACGTGCACTCGGCGTACGTGGACCCGCCGGCGGCCGGCGAAAAGCGCGCCGCCTTGCTCGCTCACCCGCCGCTCCACGTTCACATCGGCTCGATCGGCGCCCACCTGCGCCCGGGCTCGGACACGGTGCGCCGCTGGATCGAGCTATTGAGCTCGTATTCGACCGTCTCCTATGACCCGAACGTGCGCCTGTCGATCCTCGGCTCGTCGGCGTCGATCGTGGCGGACATGGAGGCGATGCTGCCCTACATCGACATCGTCAAGGCCTCCACCGACGACCTGGCGATGCTTTATGGTCCCGACGTCGACCCGGCGGCGTTCGTCAGCCACCTGTTCGAGCGTGGGGTGAAGTTTGTGGCGATCACCGACGGGCCGAACGGCTCGCGCTTCTTCACCCCCACCACCTCGGTCCACATCCCGGCCCCGCAGGTAGAGGTGGTGGACACGGTGGGCGCCGGGGATGCCATGATGGCCGCGCTCATCGACTCCCTCGCCCGGATCTCCGTACTCGGCGAGGACCGTGCGCGTCTGACCTCGATCTCCTCCCAGATGCTGCAGTCCGTGGGCGAGTACGCCTCGCGCGCGGCCGGCATCACGGTGTCGCGTGCGGGGGCCAACCCGCCTACGCGGGCCGAGCTCAACGACGTCGTGGCAAACCTCCTATAGCTACTTGCCCATGCGCCGCTCGCGGGCGGCATAGTCGCGCAGAGCGCGCAGGAGGTCTGTGCGGCGGAATTCGGGCCAGTAGGCCTCGCAGAAGTAGAGCTCGGTGTGGACGGTTTGCCACAGCATGAAGCCACTCATGCGCTGTTCGCCGGAGGTGCGAATAATGAGGTCCGGGTCTGGCTGGCCCTTGGTGTACATGTGCTCGGTGATGGTGCTGATGTTGATCTCGTCGGCCACCTGCTCGAGCGTGGCGCCTTCCTTGGCACGTTCACGCAGGTAGGTGCGCACGGCGTCGGTGATCTCGTGACGCCCGCCATAGCCGACGGCGATGTTGACTGTCATCCCCGACGAGCCCGCGGTGCGTTCCTCGGTGGCGCGCAGGCGGGCAGCAAACTCCTCGGGCACCAGCTTCAGGTCGCCGATGATGCGGATCTTCCAGCGCCCGCCGAGGGTTTCCACGGTCTCGGCGATGATCGCCATGAGCGGGGCGAGCTCGTCGGGCGAGCGCTTGAGATTATCGGTGGACAGCATCCACAGGGTGACGATCTGGATTCCGGCCTCCGCGCACCAGTCCAGCACCTCGCTCACGTGGTCGGCGCCCTTGCGGTGCCCCGCCGACGCCGACGAGCCCAGCTGCTTGGCCCAGCGCCTGTTGCCATCCAGGATGATGCCCACGTGGCAGGGCCGGCGCTCCGGGTCGATTTCGCGCGCGAGGCGGCGCTCGTAGAGCGAGTAAAGAAAATCGGGGACGCGCATGGGCCAACCTTTCCTTCCACCGGTATACATTTCCCAGTTTAGCCGCACTCCCGCCGCGAGGGTCTGCCACTGCATTCCCTTCACCCTTTGTTCCGCCCGGTGCGAGGATTAGGGTAAAGATATGATCGATCAAGCAAATCCCGCGGGCAGCGACATCGGGCCCGCCACTCCGGTGCCCCCGGTCGAACAGGCGCCCTCCTCGCGCGCCGAGCGCAAGGCCTACTATTCGGCCCTGCCCAAGCCGAAGGTGCGCGGGTGGATTCACGCCATCACCGCTCCCCTGGCTCTTGCCAACGGCATCCTCCTCATCATCTTCGCCTCCGGCACGGCCGCAACCCTCGCGTGCGTGGTCTTCGCCCTGTCGGCCGTCCTCCTCTTCGGCAATTCGGGCCTGTACCACCTGGGAAACTGGGGCGAGAAGGTCCACGCCATCCTGCGGCGCATCGATCACGCCAACATCTTCCTCCTCATCGCCGGCACCTACACCCCGCTATCCGTGGTGCTGCTTCCCACCAAGACTGCCGCGCTCGTGCTCGGGATCGTGTGGAGCGGAGCGATCGTCGGCACGCTCATCCACGTGTTCAAGTTGCACGCTCCGCGCTGGTTCCTTGTGGCGCTCTACGTGGCCCTCGGCTGGGTGGCGATCTGGTTCCTGCCCAGCTTCTGGCGCACGGGCGGTGCGGCGATCGTGGTCCTCCTCATCGCCGGCGGCGTGGCCTACACGATCGGCGCCGTGATGTACGCGCTACGCTGGCCGAACCCGTGGCCCAAGTGGTTCGGCTTCCACGAGTTCTTCCACACGGGCACCGTGATCGGCTACACGTGCCACTCGGTGGCCGTGTGGCTGGCGCTCTTCGTGTAGGGGCGCCGATTGAAACAAACTGGACGATTTTGGGGTCATCCGCTCATATACGAAGATCGCCCCAGAATCGTCCAGTTTTCTTAAATTCCGCCGGGCCGTTACTCGACCAGCTCCACGCCCGGCACCCGCTCGAACAGGTCGGTCTCGACGCCGGCCGCGTGCCCGACCGTCGTGAGCGCCAGCACGTACTCTTCCCACGGCCAGATCTTGGCCTCCAGCTCGCGGGGCATCGCGAAGAAGAAGCCGTCGGGGTCGATCTGGCTGGCGTGGGCCAGCAGGGCGGCGTCGCGCTGGGGGAAGAAGTCGGCCACGTCGACGCGGGCGGAGGGCTGGATCGCCACCGTGTCGCGCGCGAGCCACCCCTCGAACGGGCTGTCCTGACCCGCGGCGCGCAGGGCCGAATCGAAGGCCTCGATGCGCGGCCTGTTAAACATGACGTCGTAATACACCTTCGACACCTGCCACGGCTCGCCTGCCTCAGGGTAGGCCTGGGGATCGTGGGCGGCGGCAACCGCCATGATCGAGGCGACGTGCGTGCGGATATGGTCCGGGTGCGGGTAGCCGCCGTTCTCGTTGTAGGTCAGCAGCACCTGCGGTTTGAACTCGCGGATCTGCCGGACGAGCGCGCCAACGACGACGTCGAGCGGCGCCATCGCAAAGCACCCCGGGTCCAAGGCCGGGAGCGGATCACCTTCGGGCAGGCCGGAGTCGATGAAGCCCAGCCACACGTGCTCGATCCCGAGCGCCTCGGCAGCGCGGGCCATCTCCTCGCGACGCGCGGCCGGGAGGTTGGCCGCCAGGTCGGCGTCGTTGAAAAGGCGCGGGTTGAGGATGTCGCCGCGCTCGCCGCCAGTACACGTGACGACGCGGACCCTGCCATGCTTGGCGTACTTGGCCATCGTGCCGGCCCCCTTGGACGATTCGTCGTCCGGGTGGGCGTGGACTGCCATCAGTCTGCGTTCTGCCACAGTTCCTCCTCGTCAATAGTTACCACGGCAGAGTATAGAGCAACGTCAAGAGCAGGGCCGAGCGCAAACCACTTTCTCACACGCCCGCGCGCGGGGTTCTCCGCCCTGAGGAAACACGTCCGCGGCCCCTTGAAGCTGGCACGTTCTTGGTGTTATTCTCGCCAGATACATGCCCGAAATGGCGGGCATGTTTTTGTTGCCGTGGGGCGCGCAGGAGCGCTCGCACTATAAGGAGGAACCTCATGGCTGAGACCACGTGGCTGTCGAAGGAGTCGTTCGATCGCCTGTCCGCTGAGCTGGAGGAAATGAAGACCACCGGCCGCGCCGAAATCGCCCAGCGCATCGAGGCGGCCCGCTCGGAGGGCGACCTGCGCGAGAACGGCGGCTACCATGCCGCGCGCGAGGAGCAGTCCAAAATGGAGGGCCGCATCCAGGAGCTGACCTACCTCCTCGAGCATGCTGAGGTGGGCGAGGGCTCGAAGGATACCGGCGTGGTCGCCCCGGGCCTCATCATCACGGCCACTGTCAACGGCAAGGAGAAGCGCTTCCTGCTCGGTGCCCGCCAGGCGCAGGACTGGGTGGACGTGGACGTCTATCCCGAATCCGCGCCGCTGGGCGAGGCGATCATGGGCCTGAAGGTGGGCGATTCCACCTCCTACATCGCACCGAACGGCAAGGAATTCACTGTCGATATCCTGTCGATCGAGGCCAACTAGTGTTCATTCGCCGCCCCACCCCCACGATGGTGTCGCCCGAGGCCGCGCTGCCCGGGCGGGCCGAGCCGATCCTGGTCAACCCCGCCCGGCACCTGAAGCTAGGCACGGATATCCTCGCGCCCGCGGCCCACGGCCAGTTCGAAATCTTCCTCGCCGCCGGCTGCTACTGGGGCGTGGAGGAGATCATGTGGGACCTGCCCGGCGTGGTCACCACATCGGTGGGCTTCATGGGCGGCTTCACGCCCAACCCCACGTACGGTGAGGTCTGCACCGGGCTCACCGGGCATACCGAAACCGTCCGCGTGGTCTATTCTGGCGCGGAGGCGCTGCCGCTCATTCTCAAGACGTTCTGGGAGTGCCACGACCCGACCTCGCTCAACGCCCAAGGTAACGACGTGGGCACCCAGTATCGTTCGGCGATTTTCACGACGACGCCCGAGCAGTCGCGCCTCGCCCTCGACTCGCGTGCCGCTTACGACCGCGTGCTGGGTGATGCGGGCCAAAGCCCGATCGTGACGGAGATTGTGGACGCCGCGGATACCACGGGCTACTTCTCCGCCGAGGAAGACCACCAGCAATACCTCATCAAGGTGCCGAACGGCTACCGTTGCCACGCCAAGACGGGGATGGCCTGCCCGATGCCGGGCGCCGGGCCGCTGGCCGGGCTCTAGGGGCTCGGGGCACGAGGGGCTGTGGGCCTTGCCCGGGGCACCGACACGGTAGACTGGGCTCGGCTCTGTTTACTGTTGAAAGGCTGTCATGGACATCATCTACCCTGAAGTGTCGGGCTCGTTCGGCCAGATCCCCGAGCTCACGTTCCCCGAGGGCGCGCAGGCGCCGAAGGGCCTGCGCGTCAAGGTCTTGGAGGAGGGCACCGGCCGCGTCGTGCATGCGGGTGACGAGATCGAGGTCGACTACCACGGCCAGATCTGGGACGGCCCGATTTTTGACTCCTCGTATTACCGTGAGGGCGAGGCCGTTTTCCCGATCGGCGTGGGCATGGTGATCGAGGGCTGGGACGAGGCGATCGTGGGCAAGCAGGTCGGATCGCGTCTGCTCATCTGCGTGCCCCCGTTCAAGGGCTACGGTCCGCAGGGCAACGCGCGCGCCGGCATCAAAGGTGATGATGTCCTGGTATTCGTGGTGGACATCAAAGGCATCCAGGATTCGGCGTTCAACTTCAACACACTTCACGACAACTGATCGGCGCGGGGCGAGCGCGCCCCCGCCGCTTTTGAAAACTTTTGGACAAAGGGGTGTGGCCCTGGCGGTTTCGCCGGGGCCACACCCCTTGAGCTAACGCGCGTGTGCGCTTACTTGGGCAGTTCGACCTCGCTGCCGTCGTCGGCCACGAGGGTGGCCGAGCGCGGCTTGTAGCCGTCGGGGTTGTTCGCCACGGTCTGGCGGACCTCGGCCGCGAGCGCCTCGTGGTTCGACCAGTCCTTCGACAGCTGGACCGCCGTGTCGAATTCCTTCTCGATGATGGTGTTCGGACGGTAGGTCAGCGACGACATGACGTAGGTGACAACCAGGTTGACGATGAAGCCGGGCACGATCTCGTACAGGTCGAGTAGGCCGCCGTCGAGGTTGCCCCACACCGCCACAGTTACGGCGCCCATGATCATGCCGGCCAGCGCGCCGAAGCCGGTGAGTTTACGCCAGTAGAGGCTGAGGATGATGGTGGGGCCGAAGGAGGCGCCGAAGCCGGCCCAGGCGAAGGCCACAAGCTTGAGGATCGTGTCGTTCGGGTTGAGGGCGAGGCCGCTGGCGAGCACCGCGATGCCGGCCACCGCGATGCGGGAGAGCATGACGCCCTTCTTGGCCGAAAGCTTGTGGTTGGTGAACGTCATGTAGACGTCCTCGATGAGGGCGGAGGAGCTGACCAGCAGCTGGGAGGAGATCGTGGACATGATGGCCGCGAGGATGGCGGCGAGCATGAAGCCGGCGATCATCGGGTGGAAGAGGAGCTGGCCGAGCACGATGAAGACCTGCTCAGGGTTGGCGAGCAGCGACTCGTCGTGCTTGAAGATGGCCACGCCCACGAGCGCCGTGAAGAGCGCGCCGAACACGGCGAGCAACATCCAGCCGATGCCGATGCGGCGGGCCGCGGGGGCCTCCTTCGGGCTACGCAGCGCCATGAAGCGGACGATGATGTGGGGCTGACCCACATATCCCAAACCCCAGGCGACGGCCGAGATGAGGCCGATCGCGGTCACGTTCTTCAGCGGGTTGAGCAGTTCCGGGTCGATCGAGCGCGTGGTGTCGAGGACGATGTCGAAGCCGCCCACATAGATGACGCCGGCCACGGGGACCAGCACGAGGGCGAGGAGCATGATGGTGCCCTGGACGGCGTCGGTGTAGGACACCGCTAGGAAGCCGCCCACCAGCGTGTAGAACACCGTGATGGCGGCGATGATAACCATGCCCAGCTTGTAGTCCACGCCGAACGCGCCCTCGAAGAAAGTGCCACCGGCCACCATGCCGGAGGAGACGTAGAACGTGAAGTAGAACAGGATGATGAAGCCCGACACGATGCGCAGGCTGTGCGTGGAATCGCGCAGGCGCGAGTCAAGGAAGGACGGGACGGTGATCGAGTTGTTCGATACCTCGGTGTAGGAGCGCAGGCGCGGGGCCACGAACTTCCAGTTCAGCCAGGCGCCGGCCGTCAGGCCAATCGCGATCCAGAATTCGAAAACTCCGGACAGGTAGAGCGCGCCGGGCAGGCCCATGAGGAGCCAGCCGGACATGTCGGAGGCGCCGGCGGACAGGGCAGCAACCGCTGGGTTGAGCTGGCGTCCGCCGAGCATGTAGTCGTCGACATCGGAGGTCTTGCGGTAGGCCCACAGTCCGATACCGATCATGAGGAGGAAGTACAAGATCATCGTGAGGATCTGCCATGCGGTATCGCTCATCAATTTCTCCCTTGTGCTGGTAGGTGTGCCGGTTGCATGTGCGCCATGCAACACAGGCGATTGAAAGTGACAATACCCGAAAAAATTTCGATGTAAAGAGAATTCCGAAAAATGACCACTATTTCGGTAGCTAGGATCCCGTTGCCGATTTACAATGAGGGCACCTGGCCCTCGTCGGCCCCACGACTGCAAAGATGGAGATAATCAGTGGCAACAGTCAAGAATGACGTCGATTTTTCTCAGGTGGCACACGCAGCTATTGACCAGGCGAAGACTTGGGCCAAGCGTTCGGCCTCCTTCCCCGAGGATCGCGCGGGCAAGTTGCTGTCCCAGGTCCTCAAGGGTGAGGGCGGGCTCGACTTCACGGTGCAATTCGTCGACGGCGTGATCCGCCCCGAGGATCCGAAGACCCGGGCAGCCAACCTCAACAAGCTGGCGAAGAAGCCGGCCAGCTTCCTGCCCGCCTACCTGTCACTTCCCGCAAAGGTGGGTGGCGTGCTGGCCCCGGCCTCCCCCACGTTCATCACGGAAGCGGCTTTCCGCGTGTTCCGCATGCTGGTGGGTAACCTTGTGCTGGACACGACGCCGAAGAAGCTCGGCCCGGCGGTGAAGAAGCTGCGGGCCGACGGTTCGCGCCTCAACCTCAACCTGCTGGGCGAGGCCGTGCTGGGGCGCAAGGAGGCGGCGCGTCGCCTGGCGGCGGTCACGGAGCTGCTCGAGTACGACTTCGTGGACTACGTGTCGATCAAGGTCTCCTCGGTGCTCGGCGTTCACAACCCGTGGGGCTACCAGAAGGCGGTGGACCAGGCGATTGAGGCGTTGCTACCGCTGTACCGGGTGGCGAACAAAGGTGGCAAGTTCGTCAATTTGGACATGGAGGAGTACCACGACCTCCACCTCACCATCGACGTCTTCACCGGTATCCTCGACCGCGAGGAGTTTAAGAACCTGCGCGCCGGCATCGTGTTGCAGGCCTACCTGCCCGACACCCTGCCCGCGATGGAGCGTTTGCAGGAGTGGGCCGCCCAGCGCGTGGCGGACGGGGGCGCGCCGGTGAAGGTGCGCCTGGTCAAGGGCGCGAACCTGCCGATGGAGCAGGTGGACGCGCTCATGCACGGCTGGCCGCTTGCCGTCCAGCCGTCGAAGGCCGCCACGGACGCGAACTACATGCGCATCCTCGAGTACGCGTTGCGCCCGGAGCACATTTCGAACGTTAACCTGGGCATCGCCGGCCAGAACCTCTTCACCCTCGGCTTTGGCCTCAACCTCGCCAAGGCGCGCGGAGTCACGGAAGGCTTCGAGGTGGAGATGCTCAAGGGCATGGCCACCAACCAGGCGCTAGCCATCCGCGAGGACGTGGGCCGGATCCTGTACTACGTGCCCGTGGTGGATCCGGCGAACTACGACGTCGCCATCTCCTACCTCGTCCGCCGCCTCGAGGAGTCCGCGGCACACGAAAACTTCATGTCCGGCGTTTTCGAGATCGCTGATAACGACTCCGTCTTCGCCCGCGAGCGCAATCGCTTCGCCACCGGCGTCGTGGCCGCGTTCCCGGAGGCGGACCTGGCGGAGGCCATGGGCCCGCTCAACGAGGTGCCCACGCTTTCCTTCGGGCCGAACCGGCACCAGAACAGGCTGACCGACGACGTCGATCTGCTCACTTCATTCCGTAACACCCCGGATTCGGACCCGTCGCTTCCCGCCAATATCGAGTGGGCGAACCAGATTTTTGCGAAGATGGGCGATTCGGAGCTGGGCGTGCAGGGCGCCGACGACGCGCGGGTGCGCACGGTTGCCGAGATGGAACAGATCGTGGCCGAGGCACGTAAGGCCGCTCCGGAGTGGGCCGGGCTCAGCGGAGCCGAGCGCGCAAAGATCTTGCGCCGGGCTGGGCAGGTGCTCGGCGAGCGCCGCGAGGAGCTGATCGAGGTGGCCGCCTCGGAGTGTGGGAAGATCGTGGGCGAGGCTGACGTCGAGGTCTCCGAGGCGATCGACTTTGCTAACTACTACGCGGATCTGGCCGAGGAGCTGGACGAGCTGGAGGGCGTGCGCTTCTCCCCCGCGCCCGTCACCGCCGCGATCCCGCCGTGGAATTTCCCGCTGGCGATCCCGGCTGGCTCGGCGCTGGCGCCTTTGGCCACCGGCTCGGTCGTCGTCTTCAAGCCGGCCGAGCAAGCTCGCCGCTGTGGCGCCGTCATCGCCCAAGCCCTGTGGGATGCCGGGGTGTCGAAGGAAGCCCTGCGTCTGGTCGATATCCACCCGGATGAGATGGCCGAGGTGGGCGAGGCGCTCGTCACCGGCTCGGACCAGGTGATTTTGACCGGCTCGATCGAGACTGCGAAGCTGTTCCGCTCCTGGGAGCCGGACCTGGCGGTCTTTGCCGAGACCTCGGGCAAGAACGCCATTATCGTCACCCCGCAGGCCGACATCGACCTCGCGGCGAAGGACCTGGTCCAGTCCGCGTTCGGGCACGCGGGCCAGAAGTGTTCGGCGGCGTCGATTGCGATCCTTGTGGGGGCGATGGGCAAGTCGGAGCGCTTCATTAACCAGGTGGTCGACGCGGCAGAGTCGCTAGTGGTGGACTGGCCGACCAACCCGTCGGCGGAGATGGGCCCGATCATTGAGCCGGCGGCCGGCAAGCTCAAGCGCGGCCTGACCGAGCTGGAGCCGGGCCAGACGTGGCTGCTTAAGCCGCGCCAACTGGACGATTCGGGCCGCCTCTGGTCGCCCGGTATTCGCGACGGCGTCACCCCCGGCCAGGACGCTCACATGACCGAGTATTTCGGCCCGGTGTTGGGCATCATGCGCGCCGAGACCCTGGAGGAAGCGATCCGGCTGCAGAACGCGGTGGAGTTCGGTCTCACGGCCGGCCTGCACTCGCTCGACCCGGACGAGATCAAGCTGTGGCTGTCGAAGGTGGAGGCGGGCAACGTCTACGTTAACCGTGGCACGACGGGCGCGATCGTGCGTCGTCAGCCGTTCGGCGGCTGGAAGCGCTCGCAGGTGGGCACTGGTTCGAAGGCGGGCGGCCCCAACCACCTCATCGGCATGTCACACGCGGAGCCGGTGGAGGTGGCGGTGCCGGAGTCGTTCGCGACGCTGTCCTACCCCACCCTGGGCGAGTTCGACGCCCTGGCCGACAAGCTGCCGAAGGACGACGCCGGCCAGTACCGTGCCGCGCTGCGTAGCGTGGAGGCGGCACTCAAGGAACACTACCTGTCGGCGCGCGACGTGTCGGCGCTGGGCGTTGAGAAGAACGTGTTCCGCTACCGGCCCACGTCGGTGATGGTGCGCCTGGAGGATCCGGAGCAGTGGTGGAAGGTCGCCCCGATGGTGGCCGGCGCGCTCACGGGCAAGACGTCGGTGGAGCTGAGCGTGGGCGACGACCTGCGCGACACCGTGGCCCAGGCCTTCCGCGCCGCGGGCGCCACGGTCAGCGTGGCATCGCCCGCCCAGTGGCTCTCCGACCTGCCCAAGTCTGGCGCGCACAAGATCCGCTACGTCGGCGACGACGCCCGCGCGGTGGCCGAAGCCGTGGGTGGCTCGGTGGACGTGGCGATTTACGCTGAGCCCGTCACGGGCAATGGTCGGGTGGAACTGCGCCCGTTCTTCCTTGAGCAGGCGGTTGCCGCCACAAATCACCGGTTCGGCGATCACACCAAGTTGCTCGATGGAGTGATTTAGACGCCGTGAACTGAGGTGGGCCGGCCCCGACGCGGGGCCGGCCCACTTGTTTCTTGGCGCCAGGCTTGCTTTCGGTGTCCTAACCCCGGCTCATCGGCAACCGGCGATAGAGCAGCCAGGTCATTCCCCACAGCGCGGCGGCCGCGGCGAGTGCCAACATCGGCGCCCCGCTGGGGCCGACCCGCAGGCCAGCCCCCTAATCTGTTGGCTTTAGCGGTCCGAGAGGATCGCGATGAGGCGGAGAACCTCGATGTAGATCCACAGGATCGTCATGACGATCGCGATGCCCACCGTCCACGAGAACTCGCGGGGCGCACCGTTGACGATCGCGGTGTTGATGTCCTCGAAGTCGCCGATCAGCATGTAAGCGGCGATGAGGATCATGCCGGCGCCCAGGATCACACCCAGCGGAATACCCGCAACCTCGTACCCGCGCACGCCCCACGCCTGATCCAGCACGCCCGTCCACATCAGTACCAGGTTGACCAGCGAGAAGATGAGGTAGCCGAGCGCCACCGTGATGACGATCTTTCGGCCCTTCGGGGTGGTGCGCACCGCGCCCGAGTAGTGCAATGCCAGCGTCACACCGACGATGATCGCGGTGGCCAGGATGGTCTGGATCGCGATGCCCGGCACGAAGATTTCGAAGGCGGCGGTCAGCGCGCCGAGCGCCACGCCCTCGAGCACCGCGTACGCGATCGCCAGGCCGGGCTTGACCATCTTCTGGAACGCTAAGATCAGGCCGACCACGAACGCGCCGATCACCGAAACCACCGCCACCGACATCCACATGGCCGACGGGAGGAGCACGGCGGTCGCCACACCCGAAATAACGGCGATGCCGAGGAGCACGGCCACCTTGTTCAGCGCGTCGTTGTACGTCATGCGCTCGGTGGCAAACGCGCCGTTCCCGGCGACCTCGCCTTGCGCCTGGCCGTAGGCCGCCTGCTGGGCGTTCGGAGTGCCGTAGGCGTACTGGTCGCCGTAGGCGGTCTGGTCGAACTGGTTCGGCCGGACCTGCTGGGTCGAGAAGTAGGGATTACGTGTCGTAATCGGATTGCTCACGGGAGCCTCCTTTTATTAGGGCCGTCGCTACGGCCATCCACATCCCATACTAACCATGGCGTAACTAAGGGCAATACTCCCGCGCTCTTTTCTCCCCAAAGAGAAACGCCCCGGCCCGCTGCCGTCCATAGCGCGAGTCCGCGCTGTAGAACGCGCGCACGACGCCGCCCGCCCCGCCGTGCGTCGTGAAAAACTGTGGATGATCCGTCCGCGGTATGACGAAATCGGGGATAGTGGACTCATACGCTAAAGGAGTCGGCACCGCAGGCGGGCCGCAGGGAGGACCAGATGATCACCGTCGAGAACCTGACGAAGGACTACGGCAAGACGCGCGCGGTTGACAACCTGTCGTTCTCCGTGCGCCCCGGCGCCGTGACCGGGTTCCTCGGGCCGAATGGCTCGGGTAAATCCACCACGATGCGCTGCATTGTCGGACTTGACCGCCCCACGTCGGGCCGGGCAATGATCGGGGGCACCGAGTATCGCAACCTCGCCTCCCCGCTCACCGCGGTCGGCGCGCTCTTGGACGGGAAGGCGTTTCACCCCGGACGAACGGCCAGGCAGCATCTGCGGGTCGTGGCGAAAACGCATGGATTCCCCCACGAGCGCGTCGACGAGGTCATTGGCTTCACCGGCCTCGAATCCGTGGCGGGCAAGAAAATCAAGGGTTTCTCGCTCGGCATGGGCCAGCGCCTCGGCATCGCAACAGCCCTGCTTGGCGACCCGCAGGTGCTTATCCTCGACGAACCGGTCAACGGTCTTGACCCCGACGGCGTGCGCTGGGTCCGCTCCACCATGCGGTCGCTTGCCGCGGAGGGCCGCAGCGTCCTCGTCTCCTCCCACCTTATGAGCGAAATGGCGCTCACGGCGGACGATCTGGTCATTATCGGCCGCGGCCGCCTCATCGACTCCGGCCCGATCTCCAAGTTCACCGAGTCGGATCGGGGCGCGCGCGTGCGGGTCTCCGGCCCGGACATGGCCACGATCCGCGGCCTGCTTACCCAGGCGGGGTGGCAGGTTTACGACGTCGCCCCGAGCCACTCCAGCCCCCGCGGCTCCTTCGAACTCCCCGGGCTCCGGCGCGAGCAGGTGGGCCACTACCTCTATCAGCACAACGTGGAGATCCACGAGCTGACCGAGATCCACTCCACCCTCGAAGACGTCTTCATGGAGCTGACCTCCGACCAGGTGCAGTTCAGCTCCGCGCGCGGTCCCTCCTCCGGTTTCGCGCCGATGTCCCCGACGCCGCCTGGCCCAGTTCCGCCGACGCCGCCCGCCCCGCCCGCGCACACCACCTGGGAGGCCTAAGATGACCATGTTTTTTGGCCGTTTCGCCGATTCCTACCGTCCCACGTTTGGGCGCTCCCTAAACTCGGAGCTGATGAAGCTCAACACTCGCTCGATTCAGGTGACCACCGCGATCGGCATCATCCTCTATGGGCTCATCATGTGGATGCTGGCCAGCTCCGAGTACGTGGAGGCCGATCCGCTGGTTGTAACGGCCGGCTGGCCGTCGATGACCATCTTTTTCATCGTCATTGGCACCGTTGCCGTCACCAGCGAGTACTCGCACAACACGATGCGGACCACCGTGCTTGCGGACCCGCGCCGGGGGCGCTCGTTCACGGCCAAGCTGACGGCGGTCACGATCGTCTCTCTCCTGCTGAGCGCCACCCTCATCGCCATCGGGTACACGCTCACCAGGATCCTCAAGGACGGGTTCAATCCGGGCGGGGAGGCCATCGCGGCCTACTCGATCTTCTGCATCATCATGGTCTCGATCGGCGTGCTCTCTACCGCGATGGGCTACCTCGTGCGCTCCACGGCCGGCGCGATCTCCATCATGATCGGCTTCATGTACCTCATTGACCTGGTCCAGATCATCCCGCAGGAGTTCTTCCGCAAGACCGTCTCCCAGCTGATCCCGAGCGCGCTCGGCTCGGTGGCCATCAGCGACCAGCCGCTTGGGGACCTCATCACGGGCCGCTGGGTGGCGCTCGCCATTTTTGTGGGATACGCGGTGGTCGGTGTCGTCGGCGCGCTCACCGCCTTCAAGAAACGGGACATCTAGACGCGGCAGTACCCCCAGTCGGATTCGAACCGACACTGAATCGATTTTAAGTCGACTGCCTCTGCCGTTGGGCTATGGGGGCCTGCAAGTAACACTACCTGTGCGATCGATGCCGCCAAAATAGGCGGAACGTTTTAGACTGGGGAGGTCAACGACACGAGGATTGGACTTATATGATCGCGCGTTACCACCAGGCCCTGAAAAACGAAACGACCGCCGGAGTCGTCCTCATTATCGGGGCGGTGCTCGCCCTGATCTGGGCGAATTTCCCGGTCCAGGGTGCGCGGAACGCGTACGATTCCCTCGCGAACACCTCCCTGTTTGAGTTGCACGGGCACGGGATGAGCCTCTCGCTCATCTCGGCCGACTTCCTGCTCGCCCTGTTCTTCTTCATCGTGGGCATGGAGCTCAAGCAGGAGTTTGTGGTCGGCTCGCTGCGCGACATCCGTAAGGCGCTGGTGCCGATCCTCGCCGCGGTGTTCGGCATGATCGGGCCGGTGCTCGTGTACGTGACCATCCAGCTGCTCTCCGCCGATCCGAACTGGAACGGCTGGGCCGTGCCGGTTGCCACCGACATCGCCTTCGCGCTCGGCGTGCTCGGCCTGTTTGGCAAGGGCCTGCCCATCGCGCTACGCACCTTCCTCATGACCCTCGCGGTGGTGGACGACCTGCTCGGCATCCTCATCATCGCGGTCTTCTTCTCCGACAACCTCAACTTCATTTACCTCGGGCTGTCGATCCTGGTGGTGGCCGCCTTCGGCACGCTCGCCCAGAAGCGCATCATCAAGTGGTACCTGCTGTGGCCGATCGGGCTGGTGGCCTGGTACTTCATGTTCTCCTCCGGCATCCACGCCACGATCGCCGGCGTGCTCATGGGCATGACCATCCCCGCCAAGAAGCTCGCCACAGAGAAGCTGCCGCTCACCGAGGAGCTCACCGAGAAGCTCGAGTTCTACTCCGCCGGCATCATCTTGCCCGTGTTCGCGTTCTTCGCGGCGGGCGTGAACGTGGTGGATTCCGGTGGCGTCATGGCGATGCTGACCGACCCGGCGGCCATGGGCATCTACCTCGGCCTGCCGCTGGGCAAGATGATCGGCATCACCGGCGGCGTGGCACTCATGGTGTACGTATTCAAACTCCAGCTGGGCAAGAACCTCTACATGGGCGACGTGAACGCGATGGCGTTCATCGCCGGCATCGGCTTCACCGTGTCGCTGCTGATCGCCACCCTGTCCTTCCCCGGTCACGACCCGGCCGGCCCGCACGCCCGCGTGGCCGTGCTGCTCGGCACCCTCATCTCGCTCGTGGTCGGCGCGTTCTTCCTGCGCGGGCGTGCCAAGTGGCACCGCCACCACGCCCCGGTCTACGACTACGAGCACATGACCGAAAACCGCGCCACCCTGGAGCGCCACGAGGTGCTCGCCGACGACACGATCGAAGAGTCCTGGGGCGAGGTCCCCGGCGGCGAACCCGAGGTCGGGCCCGGCCACTACGACCGCTAGTCCGGCCAGTCCGGCCGCTGGGCCGGCGACGACCGCTCATCCAGCGGCCCGGGTGCTATGGTGCCCGGGCCGCTCGCGTTACAAGTGTGGAGGGTTGGGTTCGCGTGCGGCCCAGAGCGCCATCCCGTCAAGGATGTCGTGCTCGGAGGTCACCGCACTCGTCAGCGCCGTCGTGTTCTCCGTTTCGCGCTCGAGGCGGCGGATGATCTCCTGCCACACGAGCGATCCGGCGCCGATCACATCCACGCGCCCCGGGTGCATGAATCCGCGGGCCGCGCGCTCCTCGACGCTGGCGTGGATGAACCACTCGCACGCCTCGTCGATCTCCGCAAAGGGCAGGCGGGTGGCGTGGATGCGCTCGGGGTCGTAGACGTCGAGGTCAAGCGCCTTCGCCGTCACGGTCGTAATCGTGCCAGCCAGCCCGATGAGCGTGCGGGCCGCAGAGAAGTCGATGCCAGTGGCGTCCATTGCCGCGCGCACGTCGGCCCGCGCGGCCTCGATGCCCGCCTCCCCCGAATCCTTGAGGTGGCGCTCGTAAATCCGCACGCACCCCACGTCCATCGAGGCTGCGCCCAGCACGATGCCGTCGCTCCGGCCGAGCACGAACTCGGTGGACCCGCCGCCCAGGTCAACGGTGAGGAGCGGGTCATCGGCCGAGGCCAGCGCCGAGATCGCCCCCGTAAAGGACGCCCGCGCCTCCTCCTCGCCCGTCAGCACCTGGAGGTCAATGCCGAGACGCTCCCGGACGCCGTCGACGAACAACTGCCGGTTGGCAGCATCGCGCGTGGCGGACGTGGCCGCGAACCGGATCGACTCCACCCCGTGCTCGCGGCACTGTGCCGCGTAGTCATCCACGAACGTGAGCGTGCGGGCCAGGGCCTCCGGGTCAAAGCGCCCGGTCCGATCCACGCCCTGCCCCAGACGCGAGACCTCCATCCGGCGCACGACGTCGATCAGCTCGCCAGCCGCGGCGTCGACGTCGGCGATCAACAGCCGGATCGAGTTCGTGCCGCAATCAATTCCGGCAACCCTCATTCCGCGCCCTCCTCAGCCGGATCCTGGCAGTGGCACACGGCGGTGTCCCAACCGACGAGGGCCAGGGCGTCGTCGCCAGCAGGGCACACCCCGGGGCCCACCGCGAGCGCGTAGCCCGCCAGCGCGTGCAGGCATTTGACGCGGTCCGGCATGCCGCCAGCCGAACGGTCCGCCAGGTGTTCCACGTCCTCCAGCAGGTTGCGCCGCTCAATGTAGGAGACGTGGGCGCGCTCGTGGGCGGCGCGGTAATCGGGGTCGTTCGCGAGGCGCTCGTTGAACGCCTCCATCTGCCCCGACGACTCGGCGCGCGAAATACGCTTCACCAACGCCGGCAGCGAGAGGTAGAAGAGCGTGGGGAACGGGGTCCCGTCGGGCAGGCGCGGATACGTGATCGTCACCGCGGGATTACCGCATGCGCACCGCGCCCCGATCCCCACCAGCCCACGCGGGTGCCGGCCGAGCTGCTCGGTCAACACCTCGACGTCGGTATCACGGATCGGGCTCGCATTCGCGGCAATCTGGCGCAGAATCTCAGGGGTAACCTGGGGCGTTTCATTCATAGCCCTAAGCCTACCTGCTAGCCTTCGCCCTCCTCATCGGCGGGCGGGGTCGTGGATGTCTCATCCTCGACCGGAGCCGTGTCGGTGGGGGTGGTGTCCTGCTCCGGCGTCGTTCCAATGAGCGGAATGTTCGACGGGTTGACCACCTCGCCCGCCGCGCCCGCGATCTGGATCGAATCCCACATCGTCTGGTAGAACGGCGTGGCCTGCCGGCGCCGATCGTTGACTTCCTTCGTCCGCTCCGCCCGGATCTCCTCCGGGGTGCCCTTCTCCGGGTCCGAGACGAGGTAGAGAGTCTCCCCTGGCATCACGTAGCCGAGCCGCTCGCGGGCCTGGGAGCGCACGAAGTCGTCATCCTGCCACCGCGCCAGCTCCTGCTCGAGCACCTCTACGCGGGCCGTGGTCTCCTGCAGCTGGCTCAGCAGCTCGCGCTTCTCCTGCTGCTGATTCAGGTACTGGTTGAGCGGACTCGCCACAATAATGATCCCCACCAGCGCGAACAGTGCCACCGCGAGCATGCGTACCGAAAACTGGCGGGTGCGTTCCCCCGACGAAAACCGCACGTTGAACTTCTTCGCGAAACGATCCTGGGATCCGCGGGAGCCGCCGGGGCGGTTGCTACCGGACCGGGAGCTGGTTCGCGTGTTCGTGGTTCGGGTGCCGGTTCGCGTGCTGTTGGCGCGAGTACCGTCGGCCCGAGTCGAAGTGCCTGCCTCGTTCTTCCCCGCCCGCCGGGCACCCTTTCCCGACGACGTCGGCTTGCGCGTCTCCGGCCCCGACGACGCACTCTGGCGGCGCTGAGGGTCCTGGTTTCGCAGGTCCTCGCTATGGCGGCGGCGAGCCGCAGATGCCGCGGAATTCCGGGTAGGCCGGCGGCCGCCCTGGCCCCGGGCGGACGATGGTGGACGCCGCGAACTCATGGCTCCCAGTCTAGGGCCCGTCCGTCGTCAACCGGGAAAGGCCGATGGGCGCGCCACAGTCAGGCGCGTCTCAGCACGCTGGCGCAACAAAAGGGGTCCGGGGTCGGTTTCCCAACCCCGGACCCCTTTTTCAGGCTATGAACTTAAGCCTTGAAGCGCGGGAACGCGGAACGGCCGGCGTAGACGGCCGCGTCGTCGAGCTCCTCCTCGATGCGCAGGAGCTGGTTGTACTTGTTGACGCGCTCGCCACGAGCCGGAGCACCGGTCTTGATCTGGCCGGAGTTGGTGGCAACGGCGAGGTCGGCAATCGTGGTGTCCTCGGTCTCACCGGAGCGGTGCGAGGTCATCGACTTGTAGCCGGCGCGGTGGGCCATCTCCACGGCCTCGAGGGTCTCGGTGAGGGTACCAATCTGGTTCACCTTCACGAGCAGGGCGTTCGCCACATCCATCTCGATGCCCTTGGCGAGGCGCTCCGGGTTGGTGACGAAGAGGTCATCGCCGACGAGCTGGACGCGGTCACCGATACGCTCGGTGAGGGCCTTCCAATCCTCCCACTCGTCCTCCGAGAGCGGATCCTCAATGGAGACGATCGGGTAGTCGGTGATGAGCTTCTCGTAGTAGTCCACCATGTAAGCGGTATCCTTCTCGCCACCCTCGAACATGTACTTGCCATCCTTGAAGAACTCGGTGGAGGCAACGTCAAGTGCGAGAGCGACGTCGGCGCCCGGCTTGTAGCCAGCGCGCTCGATGGCCTCAACGATCAGATCGAGGGCCGCAGCGTTGGTCTCAAGGTTCGGGGCGAAGCCGCCCTCGTCACCCAGGCCGGTGGACAGGCCGCGCTCCTTGAGCACCGCCTTCAGCTCGTGGTAGACCTCGGCGCCCATGCGCAGGGCTTCCTTGAAGGTCGGAGCACCGATCGGGGCGATCATGAACTCCTGGATGTCAACGTTGGAATCGGCGTGCGAGCCACCGTTGAGGATGTTCATCATCGGGACGGGCAGAACGTGGGCGTTCGGGCCACCAAGGTAGGAGAAGAGCGAGAGGCCAGCGGACTCAGCGGAAGCCTTCGCCACAGCGAGCGAAACGCCGAGGATGCCGTTGGCACCCAGCTTGCCCTTGTTCGGGGTGCCATCGAGGTCACGCAGGATCTGGTCAATGTAGCGCTGCTCGGAGGCGTCGAGGCCGATGAGCTCCTCTTCCATCTCCTCGATCACGTTGGCAACAGCCTTCAAGGTGCCCTTGCCGCCGTAGCGGGCCTTGTCGCCATCACGAAGCTCAACCGCCTCGAAGGCGCCGGTCGATGCGCCGGACGGAACGCCAGCGCGGCCGTAGTGGCCGTCATCCAGCAGGACCTCAACCTCAACGGTGGGGTTGCCGCGCGAATCAAGAATCTCACGAGCGTGAACGGCTTCAATGTTTGCCACAAGAACTCCTTCTATAGGGTTACTTTCGGTACCGCAGCGGGACTGCACTACCTCCACCCACTATTGTCCTACGAATCACCGACAAAAGACACCGCCCCGCCCAGATCTCCCAACTTTTCATCTCCTGGGGCAATCCCTTGCTGTGACGCGACGCACGCGCGGGCGTCTTTCGTCCCGACTCCGCGCGGACTCGCCCCGCCCCGAGATCACCCACGCTCTCCCGGCACCCTTCTCACACCCGCTCCCGCCTACGGACCCGCCACCACTCAGGCCCTTGTCCCAGATCAGGCAAGTAGGACATACTATAGCTACAAACAATAGGACCGAGGTGGTGCACGATGCTGATCGATAGCGACGCTCTAGTCTCCATGCGCGACGCGAACCAGAACTTTTCCAAGGTCGCCAGACTGACCGACATCAAGGGGCAAGTGGTGATCCTCAAGAACAACAAACCCCATTTCATCTTGATGAAGTTCGACGACGCCGAGGCCTACCAGGCAGACCAGGCTCAACCTGAGGTTGCCGAGGATGTCCCGGATGAGCTCGTCATGCACATGGCAAAGCAGTTTGCCGACCGGTACAACCGTGCTCTGACAGAACTCTGGAGGGCATCACCCTGACGGCAACAAATGACGAGCTCATCGAGTTCGGCCTGACGGTCGCGAAGTGAGCCGACCTCCAATACATCACCCGGTGGTTGCTCGACCACACCATTGAGGAAGAGCACCCTACAAGCTGACAGCCAGACAAGAACCCTCGCAGGGTTTCCGGTGGCGGCGCCTGACAACCCGGCCCCATGCAGCCAGGCCCCGCACCCCACGCCAGCCGGCCCCACTGCCGCCCCGCGCCCGGCCTAACTGCCGATGCTCGCCAGCATCACCGAGTCGACCACCTGCTCCACGAATTGCACCACGGCGTCGCCCTCGATGACCTTTGCCGCGCCAAGCCGCCGCTCGTTCTCCACGGGCAGGGGCACAAGTAGCGTCCGGATGGCGGGCTTGGCGATCGCCTTCGGGTAGAGACGGCGCAGCCGCGCGTGGCGCGAATCGGGTAGCACCACGGGCGCGAAGCGCACGTTATTGCCCTGCATGACGATCTCCTCGATCCCCACGGACCGCACCTTCTCCCTCAGCTGGGCCAGCGTGAAGAGCCGCTCCACCTCCACGGGCACGGAGCCGTACCGGTCCACGAGTTCCTGGTGGATGTCGGCCCGTTGCGCCTCGGTCGTCGACGCGGCGATCTTCGTGTAGATCTCCAGCCGCAGCCGCTCGGACGTCACCCACGATTCGGGCACGTAGGCGTCCACCGGCAACTCGATGCGGGTTTCGGCGGCCTTCTCTGCCTCGGTGCGGGTGTCGCGCCCGGTCATCCCCGCCACGGCCTCGGAAACCATGCGGATGTACAGGTCAAAGCCAACCCCGGCGATGTGTCCGGACTGCTCCCCGCCCAGCAGGTTGCCGGCGCCGCGGATCTCCAGGTCCTTGAGCGCCACCTGGAAGCCGGCGCCGAGCTCGGTGTGAGCGGCGATGGTGCGCAGCCGCTCGATCGCGGTCTCGGTCATGGACCCGTCTCGCGGGTAGAGGAAGTAGGCGTATGCGCGCTCGCGCCCGCGCCCCACACGCCCGCGCAACTGGTGGAGCTGCGAAAGCCCGAGCTTGTGGGCATTTTCCACGATCAGCGTGTTGGCGTTCGAGATGTCGAGCCCGGTTTCCACGATCGTGGTACACACGAGCACGTCGATGTCCTTGTCCCAAAACTCTTGGATCACGGCCTCGAGTTGGTTCTCGCTCATTTTTCCGTGCGCGACGCCGATCCGCGCGTCGGGCACCAGTTCGGACAGGTGGGTCGCCACCCGGTTGATGGATTCGGTACGGTTGTGGACGTAGAAGACCTGCCCGTCGCGCAGGAGCTCGCGTTTGATGGCCGCCGCGATCTGCTGGTCCTCGTGCGCGCCCACATACGTGAGAATGGGGTGGCGCTCCTCGGGCGGGGTGGCAAGCGTGGACATCTGCCTCAGCCCCGTCACCGCCATTTCGAGCGTACGCGGGATCGGGGTGGCCGACATCGACAGCACGTCCACCGTGGGGTACATCTGCTTGAGGGTCTCCTTGTGCTCGACACCGAAGCGCTGCTCCTCGTCGATGATCACGAGCCCCAGGTCTTTGAACCGCACGTCGCCGGTGATGAGGCGGTGGGTTCCGATCATGACGTCGATCTCCCCGCGTCGCACCCCGTCCTTGACGTCCTCCGACTCCTTGTCCGTCTGGAAACGTGACAGGCCCGCCACTTTGACGGGAAATCCGGCGTAGCGCTCCTGGAAGGTCTCGAGGTGCTGCTGCACAAGCAGGGTGGTGGGCGCGAGGACCGCCACCTGCTTACCGTCCTGCACGGCCTTGAACGCGGCCCGGACGGCGATCTCGGTCTTGCCGTAGCCGACGTCGCCGGAGATGAGGCGGTCCATCGGCTCGGGTGCCTCCATGTCGCGCTTGACCTCTTCGATGGTGGAGAGCTGGTCCGGCGTCTCCACAAATTCGAAGGCGTCCTCCAGCTCGTGTTGCCACGGGGTGTCGGGGGCGAAGGCGTGGCCTTTGGTGGCCCGTCGCTGGGCGTAGAGCCGCACGAGCTCCTTCGCGATCTGCTTGACCGCGGCCCGCGCCTTTGACTTCGTCTTTTCCCAGTCAGCCCCGCCCATCTTGTTGAGGGTGGGCGCGTCGCCGCCGGCGTACTTCGAGATCTGGTCGAGCTGGTCGGTAGGCACCCACAGCTGGTCGCGTGCCTGCCCGCGCTTGGACGGCGCGTATTCAAGCACCACGTATTCGCGCTGTGTCCCGTTCGGCCCGCCCAGTTTGCGCTTGGCGAGCTGGACGAATTGCGCGACGCCGTGGCGCGCGTGCACCACGTAGTCGCCCGGCTTGAGCTGCAGAGGGTCGACAGCGTTCTTGCGCCGCTTCGGCATCTGCCGCTGTTGGGCCGACCTCGAGCGCTTGCGCCCGATGAGCTCACTCGCACCCAGCAGGGCGAACTTTTCGGCGTCGGCGATGAACCCGGACTGGACGGGCGCGGTAACGATCTCGACGACCCCGGGCCGCACCTCGCCCAGGTCCTCGGAGAAGCGGGCGGGCACGTCGGCGTCGGAAAGCTGTTCGACCAGGCGGCGCCCCAAACCCGCGCCCTCGACCGCCACAACGATCCGCCACTGCTGGCGGGCCTTGTGGCCGAGCTCGCGAAGGGCGGCGTCGACGTCGCCGGCGAAGTTGCGTGGCTCGCGCAGGGGCAGCTGAACGGTGTCCTCGCCTGCGAACCCGCCGAGCCTCCACCAGCCCAGGCCGAGCTCGCGCGCATGGGCGCGCACGTCCGGGATCTCAAGGAAGGACGCCTTCGATACCGAGATCGGGATCTCGCCGCCGGCCGCCGCCGAGGACCACGCCGCCGCCAGGAACTCCTCCGTGGTCTCCTGAAGGGACTGCGCGCGGGCCTCGATCCGCTCCGGCTCAATCATGATGATCCGCGCGGTGGCGGGCAGCTCGTCGACGAACGGGTGCATCTGCTCCACCAGCACCGGCTGTAGCGACTCCATGCCCTCCACCGCGATCCCGTTCGCGATCCTGTCGAGCATGTCCACCGCGCCCGGCAGCTCCGTGAGGGCCTGGGCGGCACGCGAGCGAACGTCGTCGTTGAGCAGCATTTCCCGGCACGGCGGGGCGTACAGGTGCCCGACGTCGTCCAGTGAACGCTGGTCGGCTACGGCGAAGGAGCGGATCTCGTCCACCTCATCGCCGAAGAATTCGATTCGCAACGGGGAGTCGGAGGTGGGCGGAAAGACGTCGATGATCCCGCCGCGCACGGCGAACTGCCCGCGCACCTCGATCATGTCCACCCGCTCGTAGGCGGCAGCGACCAGGCGTTCTTGCAGGTCATCGAAGTCGACGACGTCGCCCACGGCCAGCCGCACCGGCGCCAGTTCGCCCAGCCCAGCCGCGATCGGCTGGAGGAAGGCACGGATCGGCACGAGTAGCACGCGCAGCTCGGGGAAGTCTTCGGGGTGAGCAAGGCGGCGCAGGGTGGTCAGGCGCTCGGCCACCGTGTCCGAGCGGGGCGAAAGGCGCTCGTGCGGGAGGGTTTCCCACGCGGGGAAAATCGCCATCTTCTCGGCCGGGACGTAGGCGCGCAGGGCGTCGCGCAGGTCCTCGGCTTCGCGTCCCGACGCCGTCACCGCCACCTGTAGCCGACCGTCCCCCGAGGCCAGGAGCTCAGCGATCGCTGGGGCGAAGGCGCCACGCGGCATACCGAAGTCGGCGAAGCGGGAGTTCGCGCGCGAGGACAGCGTGTCCTGGTCGGCGAGGATTGAAAGAACGGGGCGCAGATCCATGAGGTCCTTAAAGCTACCGGGTTACTTGGTGTGAAGGCGCATGGTGGCCTTGTCCAGGCCAAGGAGGAGGACGTCTTCGACAGCGTCGGCCGCGAGCGCAATGAGCAGGTCGACCTCCTTGTCCTCCTTCGAGGAGAAGGGGGAGAGCACGAAGTCGGCCGGATCCTGGCGGCCCGGCGGGCGGCCCACGCCGAAACGGAGGCGGATGTAGTCCTGCGTGCCGAGCGACTGCGTGATCGACTTGAGGCCATTGTGGCCGCCAGACCCACCGCCGCGCTTGAGTTTGAGCTGGCCGAAGGGCAGGTCAAGCTCGTCGTGAACAACGATCAGGTCCTCCGGGGCTACCTTGTAGTACTTGAGCAGCGAGCTGACCGGCCCGCCCGAGGTGTTCATGTAGCCGTTGGAGACGCCGAGCACCACCGGCTCCCCCGGCTGACCAGGGCCGATGCCGATCCGTACCGACGCCGCCCGCGTGTTCGACTGCTTGTGCATCGACAGCGACGAACCCGCCCTGCGAGCCAGCTCGTGGATCACGTGCTGGCCGATGTTGTGGCGCGTGGCTTCATACTTGGGCCCCGGGTTGCCTAGGCCAATGACTGCAAACATTTTCCCTCCACCGAAACTTTACCAACGATGCCCGCCCCCGATCTATCGGGCGGCCGGCGCACTGCCAGAAAGTCGCTTGTGCACTGCCAGAAAGCCGCCGGAAAATGGGGCAGGGCTCGCCCCACGGGCGAGCCCTGCGCAAGATTGGCTGATGTGCGCCTTGCTTACTCGGCGTCCTCGGCCGGAGCCTCCTCAGCCGGAGCCTCGGCGGCGTCGCCTTCCTCGGCCTCGGGCAGCGCCTCAACCTGCGGAACGGCCACAACCACCACGACCTCGTCCTCCGGCAGGTCGGTGGTGACGTCGGTCGGGAACTTCACGTCGGCGATGGTGATGTTGGTGCCATCTTCCACGCCCTCGACGTCAATGACAATCGCCTCGGGGATCTCCTGGACCGGGACCTCGACCGGCAGGACCATAAGCTCGATGGTTGCGATCGCGTCGCCCATGGGCTCGCCCTCAACGACGACCGGAACTTCAACGGCCACCTTCTCGCCGGCCTTCACGCGCAGCAGATCGAGGTGCTCGATGTTGCGGGTGAGCGGGTTGCGCTGCACGTCCTTGACCATGACCAGTTGCTCGACGTCGTCTGACTTGAGGGTGAGCAGCGCGTTGGGGTTGCCGCGGACCATGAGGAACGCGTCGTGGTAGTCGACAACGTAGTGCTTGGGCTCAGCGCCGTGGCCGTAGACGACGACGGGCAGGCCGCCCTCCCGGCGGATGCGGCGCGACGCGCCCTTACCGAACTCAGTACGCTCGGCGATCTGAAGAATCTGCTTTTCCATGTCTATCTCCTGTTCTACTAGGCTCACGCGCTGTGAGCGGATGGCCCCGATACGGAGGCTACGCCAGGCATAGACACCGCGTCGATAACGGAAGCACGCGCTTCCCTCGCCGAGGCAACCCCATTATCCTACCGTCCGCCTTGCCGATTCCGGAAACAGGTGGGGGAATTTCACAGCGCACGACGCCGCCCGCGGGCCCGCGCCCAACACCAGACTTGCGCCGAGCACCCGCCCGCGTCCCACGCTAGGCGTGAGCGCCGTCAAACAGACTGGTGACCGAACCGTCGTTGAAGACCTCCTGGATGGCGCGGGCCAGGACCGGCGCGATCGGCAGGATGGTCAGCTGTGGGAAGCGCTTCTCCACGGGGATGGGTAGCGTGTCGGTGAGGATCACCTCGCGCACGCCGCAGTCCGCCAGGCGCTGGGCGGCCGGGTCGGAGAGCACGCCGTGGGTGGCGGCGATGATGACGTCCTTAGCGCCGGCCTCGAGTACCACGCGCACGGCCCCCGCGATGGTGCCGGCGGTGTCAATGAGGTCGTCCACGATGACGGCGGTGCGGCCCACCACGTCACCCACCACGCGGTTCGCGGTGGCCTGGTTGGGGCGGGTGATGTCGCGGGTCTTGTGCACGAAGGCGAGCGGGACGCCGCCGAGGCGCTCGCCCCACTGCTCGGCAACCTTGATGCGCCCGGCGTCAGGAGAGACGATGACGGACTCGTGCGGCTCGATGCGGGTGCGCACGTAGTTCACCAGCGTGGGCATGGCCCACAGGTGGTCCACCGGCCCGTCGAAGAAGCCCTGGGACTGGGCGGCGTGTAGGTCCACCGACATGATGCGGTCCGCGCCGGCCGTCTTGAACAGGTCCGCCATGAGACGGGCCGAGATCGGCTCGCGGCCCTTGTGCTTCTTGTCCTGGCGGGCGTAGGGGTAAGAGGGCACGACCACCGTGATGCGCTTGGCCGAGGCTCGCTTTGCGGCGTCGACCATAATGAGGGTCTCCATGATCCACTTGTTGACCGGGACCGTGATGGACTGGAGGACGAACACGTCCGAGCCGCGCAGCGATTCGTCGAATCGCACGTAGATTTCGGAGTTTGCGAAATCGTAGGCGGTGACGGGCAGGAGGTCGATTCCGAGTTCGTCAGCCACCGCCTTCGCCAGCTCGGGGTGAGCGCGCCCGCTCGCCAGAACCAGATGCTTCGCGCCGCTGGCGTGAATTCCCGTCATTCCACTTCCCTTTTCTTCGGCCGCGTCCGCGGTGCCTGAGTGATACTTCCCACCCTACCCCGCGTCAGTGGGGCCCGGTGGGCCCTTCTTACTTGTTGGTGTTACGCGTGCTGAATGGCGAGACTACCTCGCCGGGTGCGATCTTTGTGCCGACGACGACCGCGTGGGCCACAACCGCCCTCTCCCCCACGTCCACCGAGTCAAGTTCGGTGTTCGGACCGACGACGGCGAATGCGGCCACTCGCGTGGTCCCGCGCAGGACGGTGCCGGGCTGGACGATCGAGTCGGGTTCGAGGCGGACATCGACGTCGACGTGGGTGGTGGCCGGGTCGACGATGTGGACGCCGGTGCGCATCCAGGCTTCCTGAATGCGGCGGTTCTTCTCCGCGCGCAGGGAGGCGAGCTGGACCAGGTCGTTGACGCCCTCGGCCTGGACGGAATCCTCCAGGACGAAGGAACCGACGCCCGCGCCGAGCTGGTGAGCCCGGGCGACGACGTCGGTCAGGTACATCTCCCCCTGGGAGTTGTTCGTGTCGAGCGTGTCGAGGGATTCGCGCAGGAAGGCGATGTCGAAGACGTAGGTGGAGGTGCCGATCTCGCGAATCTTGAGCTGTTCGGGCGTGGCGTCCTTATGCTCGACGATCCCGATCACTCCCCCAGCTTCATCGCGCATGATGCGGCCGTAGCCGGTGGCGTCCTCGACCACCGTGGAAAGCACGGTGACGGCGTTGGAGCCTGCGCGGTGAACACGGGCGAGCTCGGCGAGCGTGTCCGCGGTGAACATCGGCGAGTCGCCCGCCATGATGAGCACCGAACCCTCGAGGTTGGCCGGCAGGCCCTGGAGTCCACACCACGCGGCGCGTCCGGTGCCCTTGATGTCGTCCTGATCGACAATCGTGGCGCCCGGGTTGATCTGGGAGATGTGGGCGGCAACCTGCTCGCGCTCGTGGCGCACCACGAAAACGATGTGCTGGGCGCCAGCCCCGACGACGGCGTCGTTGGCATGCCCCACCAAAGAGCGGCCGTTCATCGGTAGAAGTACCTTGGGGATCGAGGACTTGATGCGGGTGCCCTTGCCAGCTGCAAGGACGATCGCTGCGGTGAGTTCGGCCATGATTCCTCCTGGGGTCAGCGCTCCGCCACTAGGATTCGAACCTAGACAAAGGGTTCCAAAGACCCGTGTGCTGCCATTACACCATGGCGGAATTCCCTACCATTGTGCCAGTTTCCGCCCCGTGTTTTCCAATCAAGCCGGGGTGGTCTTAGCAATGTCGGTGGCATTTGAGATAATGGGAACATGACAACTGAGCCCACCGCAGATCCTCGGCCAAAGCGTTCACGGATGTCGCGTATTCAACGGCGCGAACAGCTGATCGGCATCGGCCGCCATCTGTTTGCCGCCCACGGCTTTGACGCCGTGTCAGTGGAGGAGATTGCCACCGCGGCCGGCGTATCCAAGCCGGTCATCTACGAGCACTTCGGCGGCAAGGAAGGCCTGTACCAAGTGATCGTGGACCGGGAGACCACGGCACTGTACGAGCTGCTACAAGAAAAGGTCCGCCCGGCACTCGCCCCGCGCGAGGCGCTCGAAGGCTCGATCCTGGCGATGCTCGACTACATCGAGGTCAACCCGGATGGCTTCGGGCTGCTGGTCCACCAGTCGCCGCAGGCGATTGCGGGCGCGCAGTTCTCCACGATCATGTCCGACATGGGCGAATACCTCACGGAGCTGCTGGCCGCCTACTTCGACCACCTGGGCTTCGACGTGGAAACGGCGCCGCTGTACGCCCAGATGCTGGCTGGCGCGGTGGGCACGATGGGCCAGATCTGGGCCAATGACAAGGCGCCGGAGAAGGAGGTCCTCGCCGCCCACCTGGTCAACCTCATGTGGAACGGGCTGCGCGGGCTGGAGCACGAACCGACCCTGGAGCTTTCGGGGCGCGAGTAAGTAGCGCGATCAGAGCCGCGTTCCCGCCGCCCGCACCCCGCCGCGCTACCCTTGATCTATAGACGCGCACGAGCCCTAAGGAGGATCATGAGTCTTGACATTCACCAACTCTACAAGCGCTTTGGGAAGACCCAGGCGCTTGACGGGATGAACTTCACCGTTCATCCAGGCGAGCTTTATGGTTTCGTCGGCTCCAACGGCGCCGGCAAGACCACCACGATGCGCATCGCCCTGGGCGTGCTCAGCACCGATTCGGGCGAGGTCTCGCGCGATGGCAAGCCGCTCACCTTCGAGGACCGCCAGCGCTTTGGGTACATGCCCGAGGAGCGCGGCCTGTACCCGAAGATGAAGGTGGGCGAGCAACTGATCTACTTCGCGCGCCTGCACGGCCTGTCAGAATCCGAGGCGAGGACGGCGATGGAGTACTGGACGGAGCGGCTCGGCGTTCACATGCGCCGCGGCGATGAGGTCCAGGCCCTGTCGCTCGGCAACCAGCAGCGCGTGCAGCTCGCGGCGGCCCTCGTTCACAACCCTGAGGTGCTGGTGCTCGACGAGCCCTTCTCCGGCCTCGACCCGCTCGCCGTGGCCGACATGAGCACCGTGTTGCGCGAAAAGGCGGAGGCCGGAGCCACGGTGGTCTTCTCCTCCCACCAGCTCGATCTGGTGGAGCGCCTGTGCGACCGCGTGGGCATCGCCTCGCTCGGCAAGATCGCCGCCGAGGGCACGATCGACGAGTTGCGCTCTTCCGGCTCCGACACGCTCCTTGAGCTCGAGGTTCCCGACGCCACCGCCACGGCTGGCGCCATTCGCGGGCTTGGTCTTACTCCCGAGGTGGAGCGGAACCACGTGCGCGTGCGGCTGACGGGAGCGGTCACCGACCAGCAGGTGCTGCAGGCGGCGATGGGCGCCGGCGCGGTCCACGGGTTTACGCACGTGCGACCCACGCTCACCGACCTGTTTGGCAACATCGTCCAGGTGCCCGAACCGCAGCCCGAAGAGACGAAACCGAAGAAGGGCCTCCTTGGCCTGTTTGGAGGTAAGAAGTAATGCTCGTTCACATCATGAAGCGCGAATTCACCACGATGGCACGCTCGAAGGCCATGGTTATCTCGATCGCGGTCATGGCGGCTCTCATCCTTCTTGGTAGCTTTGCCGCCCGCTACTTTTTGAACGACGACTCCGGCTCCGATCCGGCCGACCCCGACACGGTGACCATCGCCGTGGAGGAGCAAATGAGCGACTACGCGCCCTACCTGGAGAAGGTAGGGGCGGGCTCGATCGCGACCGAGCCGATCGACTCGGGTGGCGCCAAGTCCTACCTCGAAGCCCGGCACGAGGCGGACGAACCCAACGCGGCCGTGCTCACGGGCACACCGGGCGATCCCAGCCTGATGGTGCCCGGCAACGCGGCTGAGGGCGTGGATCCGGTGGTCACGAACGTGACGAACCTGGCCGCCACCGCCTACCTGGTCGAATCGAAGGGCGTAACGCTGACCGACGCCGACTACGGCGAGCTGGCCGCCTCCGTGGCCGTGATGCCCACGTTCGTCTCCTTCGACTCGGGCTTCCTCATGGCGACCGACCCGGTCGGCTACTTCACCTCGCTCGCGGGCATCTTGATCCTGTTCATGATGATCATGATGGGCATGACCACGATCGCCAACGGCGTGGTGCAGGAAAAGTCCTCGCGCGTGGTGGAGATCCTGCTGACCTCGGTACGCCCGCGCACGCTCCTGCTCGGCAAGATCCTCGGCATTGGCGCGTTCTTGCTCGTACAATTCGCTATCCTTGGCGCGTCGATCTACATCGGCCTCCAGATTGCCGGCGTCAACTTCTCGATCAACATCGGCAGTTACCTGGGCTGGATGCTCGTGTGGCTGATCCTAGGCTTCTTCTTCTACGCGATGCTCATGGGCGCCTTCGCCTCACTGGCCTCGCGCCAGGAGGACCTGGGCGCGGTCACCACGCCGCTGACGCTCGGCATGCTCATCCCGTTCTACCTCGCCCTGTTCATGGTGCCCTCCGCGCCGGATTCGGTGTGGACGAAGGTAGTGTCCATGATTCCCGGCATCAGCCCGTTCATGATCCCGGTGCGCCAGGCCTACGGCGCGGTGCCGGTGGGTGAGATGGTGCTCGCGGCCGGGTTGGGCCTGGTGGCGATCCCGCTGGTGGCGATGGTGGCCGGCAAGATCTACTCCAACTCGATCCTGCACACGGGCAAGCGACTCTCCCTGGCCCAGGGCTTCCGCGGCCAGTAAGGCGGCGGCCCTGCCCCGCCGTGGCGGAAGCCCCGGATTTCCGCAGATGCTATACAAAACCGCAAGATGCTGCACTAATTTACGGTAATTTAGTGCAGCATCTTGCGGTTTAGTGCAGCAGATGCACGCCGTGGCCCGGCGGCAGGCCGCGCGGGGCCGCGCCTACTTGCCGGCCGGCTCCGCGGGCTTGATCTTCAGGTCTACGAGGGTGAGCAGCATGTCGCGCAGGTAGCCGGCTGCCCGCTCGTTTTGTTCGTCGGCGAACTGGGCCAGGATATCGTGCTCGATCTCAAGCAGGTCGGCCATCGCCTCGTCGACAGCCGTGAGTCCCTTCTTCGTGGCGGCCACCTTGACCACGCGCCCGTCGTCGGGAGCTGACTTGCGCTTGACCAGCCCGCGGGCTTGCATGCGGTCGATCCGGTTGGTGATCGTGCCGGAGGAGACGAACGTGTCTTTCATGAGCTGACCGGCCGTGAGTACGTGGGCGGGGTCGCGGCGCAGGGCGGCGAGCATCTCAAACTCCCAGGTCTCGAGCCCGTGGCGCGCGTAGACCGCTTTGCGCACCTTCGTAAAGTGCCGGTTCACCCGCAAGAGCCGGGAAAAAATCTCCAGGGGCTCGACATCAAAGTCGGGGCGTTGGGCGCGCCAGGCCGCTACAACGCGGTCCACCTCATCGTGCTTGTCCATGCCGAGAGTTTACTTCACATCGAGATAAACGTGAAGTCACCCGTAGTATTCGGCGCGCTCCCCCGCCTCGAGCCACTCCAACTCCAGGCCCTCGAGCTCGTCCTTCAGCGCCACGATTTCCTTGCCGAGGGCGGCCAGGCGCTCGTAGTCGCCCGTCTCCCCCACGGTCGCCGCGACCTCGCCCTGCGCCACACCCAGCTTCTCGATCTTGTCCCGCACGCGCCCCATCTTCCGCTCGGCGCGCTCCATGTCCTTGCGCGCCTCGCGCTCCTTGGCCGCGTTCTTTAGCGGAGCTGCGCCCGCCGGTGCCATGTCCGACGACGCCGTCGCCCCACCCGCGCCCAAGCCACTAGCCGCGCCCGCCTCGGCCGCCTCGGAGAGCTGGAGGTACTGATCCACGCCACCGGGCAGGTCGCGCACCTGCCCACCCATCACGGCGACCTGGTGGTCGGTGGTCCGTTCGAGCAGATAGCGGTCGTGCGAGACAACCACCAGGGTGCCTGGCCACGTGTCGAGCAGGTCCTCAATTGCGGCAAGGGTGTCGGTGTCCAGGTCGTTGGTGGGTTCGTCGAGCAGGAGCACGTTGGGCTCGCGCATGAGCAGGCGGAGGAACTGCAGGCGGCGTCGTTCACCACCCGACAGGTCGGCCACGGGAGTCCACGCACGCTCGCGGGTGAAGCCGAGCCGCTCCACCAGCTGCGAGGCGGAGACCTCCTTGCCGCCCACCATCATGTGGGTGGCCACGTCCGCCACGGACTCGACCACCCGGCGGTGAGCGACCTCGTCGAGCTCTTTCGTGTCCTGGCTGAGCACCGCCAGCTCCACCGTCTTGCCGCGCTTGACCGCGCCCTCGGTCGGCTCGAGCGCGCCCGCGATCAGTCCGAGCAGAGAGGACTTTCCGGCGCCGTTGCGTCCGAGGATCCCCACGCGCTCGCCGGGCGCGAGCCGCAGCGTGACGTCCCGCAAGACGGGCTCAACCCGCCCGGGCCAGGCGAAGGTCACGTCCTCAAGGTCCACCACCTTCTTGCCCAGGCGCGTGGTGGCCATCTTGGTCAGCTCCACGGTGTCACGCGGCGGCGGCTCGTTCGCGATGAGCTCGTTGGCCGCCTCGATGCGGAACTTGGGCTTGGACGTGCGAGCGGGCGCGCCCCGGCGCAGCCAAGCCAGCTCCTTGCGCAGCAGGTTCGCCCGCTTTTCGGCCGCCTGGGCCGCAAGACGCTGCCGCTCGGCACGCTGGAGGATGTAGGCGCCATACCCGCCCTCATAGGTTTCCACGTGTCCGGGCACGGGCGCGCGCCCGCCGGCGCCGTCGTTGCCGGGCACCACCTCCCACAGCCGCGTGCAGACGGCGTCAAGGAACCAGCGGTCATGCGTGACGACGACTAGCGCACCCTCCCCGCGCGCGAAACGCTCGTTCAGGTAGGCGGCCAGGTAGGTCACGCCCTCGATGTCCAGGTGGTTGGTGGGCTCGTCGAGCACGACGACGTCGGCATCCCGCACCAGCGTCGCCGCCAGGGCCACGCGCCGGCGCTGCCCGCCGGAGAGTTGGCCGAGTGGCCGGTCGAGGTCGACCTCCGGAATGAGGCCCGCATGGAGCTCGCGAACGCGCGCGTCCGAGGCCCACTCGAAGGTCGCGGCATCCCCGTGAATGGCATCGCGGACAGTGAGGTCGGGGTCGAGGCCGTCACGCTGAGAAAGCACGGCGAAGCGGGTGCCGCCGCGGACGGTGACGCGGCCGGTGTCGGGCTCGAGGGCACGGGTGAGGAGGCGCAGCACGGTAGTCTTGCCGCCACCATTCGGGCCCACGATGCCGATGCGGTTGCCGTCTTCGAGGGAGAGGTTGAGGCCGCCGACGATCGGCCGGGACCCGAGCGAGACTCCGACCTCCTCCATGCCCAGGATGTGCGCCACTACTCGGCCATCCTGACGTGTGCGCCGGCGGTGGGGCCGTAGGCGATGTGGACGTCGTAGGGGAAGTCGGCGCGCATCTGCGCAGCGAGTTCCTCGGCCTGCTCGGGCGAGGTAAGCACGGCGATCGTGGGTCCGGACCCGGAGAGGACGACAGCGCGGCCGGCGGCTTCGATAAGCTCAATCTCCGCGCCGATCTCGGGGCGAAGCGCGCAGGCGGGGGCCTGGAGGTCGTTGGCGAGGAGGGCGGCCACGGTGTCGATCGCGGGGCCGGCGAGAGCGGCACGCAATTCGGCGGTGTCGGCGGGCTCGCCCGCACCTGGGTACATCGCGTCGAACTGGCGGAAAACGGCGGGCGTGGACAGGCCGTGCTCGCGCGTGAGCAGCACCCACGCATGCATCGCCCCGGCCCGCAGCGGCGCAAGTTCTTCCCCGCGCCCGACGCCGTGGGCCAGGCCACCCATGAGCGCGAACGGCACGTCCGAGCCCAGTTCCCCGCCAATCGCCCGCAGCTCCTCGGCGCTCAGCCCGAGCCCCCACAGCTCGTTGAGGGCCACGAGGGTGGCGGCGGCGTCGGCGGAACCCCCGGCCATCCCCCCGGCCACGGGGATGCGCTTGGTGATGCGGATGTTGGCGCCGGCCGGGCAGTCCAAGCCCACCTCGCGCGCGCGGGACTGCAGAGCACGGCCGGCGCGGATAGCCAGGTTCGACTCATCGGTCGGTAGGTCCTCCCCCAGCCCAGAGATGGACACGGTGAGCTCGGGCGCGGGCCGTACCTCGACGTCGTCGAAGATGTCGATCGCTTCGAAGACCGTGTCGAGGGGGTGAAAGCCGTCGGGACGCGGGCCGCCGACGCGCAGGGCCAGGTTCACTTTTGCGGGGGCGGAAACTAAGACTCGTTGCACGTGTCGTATTCTAGCGGTTCTCGCCGGCGGCGGGCCTAGCGGGCGGCGCGAGCGATCTTGACGAAGTCCTCGATCGCGAGGCGCTCCCCGCGCAACGCGGGATCCACGCCGGCGATGCGCAAGATCGACTCGGCCTGCGCCGGGCTACCAGCCCACGTGCCGAGGGCCGAGCGCAGGGTCTTGCGGCGCTGGGCGAAGGCGGCGTCGACGACGGCGAACGCTCCGGCCCGGAGTTCCTCGGGGAAGCGCGGCACGGCGGGGCGTTCGAGGTGGACGAGGGCAGAGTCGACGTTCGGGACCGGCCAGAAGACGTTGCGGGAGATCTTCGCCCCGCGCCGCACGTCCCCATACCAGCTAGCCTTTGCCGAGGGCACGCCGTAGACGCGCGAGCCCGGAGCGGCGGCCAGGCGATCGGCCACCTCGAGCTGGACCATGACAGTCACGGACCGCAGCGAGGGCAGCTCCTCAAGCAGGGTGAGGATGACGGGCACGGCCACGTTGTAAGGCAGGTTGGCCACCAGGTGCGTGGGCTCGAAAGCGCCCGGGTGGGCCTCGGCGTATTCGGGCGGCACAGCCAGATCCCCGCGACGAACCTTGAGCGCGTCCTCGCGGAGCACGGCGAAGCGGCCGGCGGCGTCGGACATGAAGGACGCGACCGTCTCGGGGAGCACGGCGGCCAGCGGCGGGTCGATCTCCACGGCGGACAGGTAGGCGCCCGCCTCGAGGATTGCCAATGTCAGCGAGCCGAGCCCGGGGCCGACCTCGAGCACTTGGTCGCCAGCCGCCACGCCGGCGTCGCGAACGATGCGACGCACGGTGCCGGCGTCGTGAACGAAGTTCTGCCCGAGGGTCTTGGTTGGCCGGATGCCGAGGCGGTCAACGAGCTCGTGAATCTGAACGGGCCCGAGCAGCATTTAGTACCAGCCGCGCGCCTGGGAGTGGCCCCACGCCCCGCACGGGCTGCCGTAGCGGCCGGCGATGTAGCCCAGGCCCCAGGAGATCTGGGTGGCGGGGTTGGTCTGCCAGTCGGCGCCGGCGGAGGCCATCTTCGAACCGGGCAGCGCCTGCGGGATGCCGTACGCGCCCGAGGACGGGTTCGCTGCCTGGGAGTTCCAGCCCGACTCGCGCTGCCACAGCGCGTCAAGGCACGCCCACTGGTCCATGCCCCAACCGTAGGAGGCGAGCATGCCCTGAGCGATCTCGCGTGAGGAGCCGGCCGGGACCGGGGCGGACGCGGGCGCGGAGGCGGCGGCCGACGTCGCGGCCTGCTCCGGCTGGATCTCTTCGCGGGTGCCGACCTTGATGACTTCGTTGACGGGCTCAGCGGTGACGGTCTCGACGAGGAGCATGCGGGCGCTCTCCGCGCCGTCGCGCGAGGTGACCTGGTATGTGCGCGTGCCCTTGCCCTCCACGCCAGCCGTGGCAACCTCTTCCTCGCCCTTGGGAAGCTCGGCGGTCTCCACGCGCTCGGTCTCGAACGCGATGGTGTACTCCTCAGAAACCGTGGTGTTCGTGACGCGGGCGATCGTGATCGGGGCGGTGGTCACGGTGTCGGACAGGGAGACGGAGACCTCGTCGCGCGCCGCGATCGAGATGTCGGCGTTCGCCAGCGCCGCGGCGTACGTGTCGCCCTCGGAGGCGACGACGCGGGTGGTCTGCCCATCCACGGTGACATCGAAGGAGACGGTGCCGGCCGTCGCACTCGGGGCCTCCTCCGGAGCGTCAACGACGGCCGCCACGGCCTGCTCCACCTGCGGGGCGGTCAGCGCCGGGAAACCAACCGTGCCCCCGGCCGCGAAAACGGCCAGGGAGGCAGCACCGGCCACGTGCATCGCCTTCGTGTAACGGCGCGGCTTACGCGCGGGGGCGTGAGCCGCACGGGAGGTGACCAGGTGGAAGTTCATGTGCTCGGCGTACGGCATCGCGCCGGAGGTCACCACTCGGGTGACGGCCGGGATCTCCGCCGTGTCAGGTGTCTGGGCGAAAGCGGAACCATGCTGGGCGGCCTGGCCGGCTACACGTTCGGCCATGCGGCGGGCGCGGCGCGAACCCGGCTTCGGAGGAGTAGCCAGAAGTGAGGCATCAAAGGCCACGCCACGATTGGTCGAATGATCTGTCAAAACGTCTCCAGTCCACGCGCACGGGTGTGCGCCCAGCGAAAGTTACATCAACGAAATCGATTGTAATCAAATTGTTATCAACCGCAAGCAGAAAGTGCGAGATCTTACTCGACCACCAGTCCTGTGCGGGCGAAGGCCGGGTGTCAGATCCCGTAAACCTCGCGCGTCGTCGCATCCAGCTTCGCGCAAAAGTCCGTCAGCGGCATGAGCCGAAGTTCAGCCAGGTGGGCGGCGGTGTAAGCCACTGCCCACGCCGCGTTCGGCTGCCCGCGGTACGGCGCCGGCGTCAAGTAGGGAGCGTCCGTTTCCACGAGCACCAGCTCGTCCGGCAGCGCCTCGAAGGCCTCGCGCAAGTACGCGTTAGCAGGGTACGTCACCGGCCCGGCAAACGAGGCATACCAACCGTACTCGCGGCACACGGCCGCGAGGTCGGCATCGCCGGAAAAACAATGGAACACCGTGCGCTCGGGCGCGCCGTCGCGTTTCAAGATGTCGACAACGTCGGCATGCGCGTCGCGATCGTGGATCTGGAGCGGCTTGCCCAGCTCCTTCGCGAGCGCGATGTGCTCCCTGAACGAGCGCTTCTGTGCGGTCTTGCCCTCTTCGCCGGTGCGGAAGTAGTCCAGGCCGGTCTCGCCGACTGCCACCACGGCGTCGTCGGCGCACAGTGCGGCGACCCGCCCGATCGCGTCCTCAAGCGAGATCGCATGGTGTTCCTCGACGCGCGGTTCGAGCCCGTCGGGTGCCACCTCGCGCACGCCCGCGTGCATCGCGGCCTCGTTGGGGTGGATCGCGAGCGCCGCCCAGATCTCGGGGCAGGTGCGGGAGAGCTCGACCGTCCACTCGAGCGCAGGGTACTCGCACCCCGACGTGATCGCGGCCCGCACGCCCGCACGCGCCATGCCCTCCCGCAGGTTCTCCAGCAGGATCGGCGGCTTCCATACCCCGGCGTTATTGAGGCGCTGGACAGGGGTAACCTGGCCGGGGTCGGGCGCGGGGTCGGGGTAGATGTGGGTGTGGTTGTCGACAATCGGGACCGCGAGCGGGGCCGGGATGTCCGGGAACGCCCGCCGCCGGTCCTTCTTCGACGCCGAATCGCCCACTACTCGATCCCCAGGCGCTCGAGCTCCTCAGCCACGATCGACTCGTCGAGCTTGACGAACGCCGGCTTCGGCTTCGCGATCGGGGTGCCCGGCACCACGGCGCGGTGCTCCCATGCGCGAACACCCGCGTAGTCGCCAGTGATGATCGGGTACGGGTGGCCGGTGTCGAGGTCCGTGGCCTCCACAATCTGCGGCATCGGCGCGATGTCGCCAGCCCCGCCGAGCACGGCGTCGATTGTGTTCGACGAGTGCGGCAGGAAGACGCACATCATCGTGTTGAGGTCCGAAACGGCCTGGATGAGCGTGTTGAGCACGGTGGCCAGACGCTCACGCTGCTCGGGAGCCTTGAGCTTGAACGGCTCGGTGCGCGCCACGTAGGCGTTCGCCTCCCCCACCAGGCGCATGATCTCGGCCAGGGCCGCGCGCTGCGAATGGTTCGCGATCAGATCGCCCACCGTGTCAAAGCCGGCGCCGACGGCGTCCAGCAGCTCACGATCGATGTCCTCCAGTTCGCCCGGGGCCGGGATCTCGCCGAAGTTCTTCGCGATCATCGCCGCCGTGCGGTTGACCAGGTTGCCCCAGCCGGCCACCAGCTCCGAATTATTCCGGCGCAGGAACTCCGACCACGTGAAGTCCGCGTCCTGATTCTCCGGCCCGGCGATCGAGATGAAGTAGCGCAGAGCGTCGGGCTGGTAGCGCTCGAGCACGTCACGCACGTAGATCACCACATTCTTCGACGAGGAGAACTTCTTACCCTCCATCGTGAGGAACTCCGAGGCCACCACCTGGGTGGGCAGGTTGAGACGGCCCATGCCGCCCGGCTCCCCGCCCTTCGCACCCTCGCCGTTGTAGGCCAGCAGCTCCGCCGGCCAAATCTGCGAGTGGAAAACAATGTTGTCCTTACCCATGAAGTAATAGGACAGAGCCTCCGGGTCCGTCCACCACAGCTTCCAGTCCTCCGCCGAGCCCGTGCCAGCCACCTCACGGCGCCTCGCCCACTCAATCGACGCGGACAGGTAGCCGACGACGGCGTCAAACCACACGTACAACCGCTTGTTCGGCTTATCCTCCCACCCCGGAACCGGGATGCCCCACGAAATGTCGCGCGACATCGCGCGCGGGCGGACGTCGTCGAGCAAATGCTTGGAGAACGCAATGACGTTCGGGCGCCACTTGCCGTCCTCCTCCACGCCGTCGAGCCACGTGCGTAGCGAGTCGGCCAGCGCGGGCAGGTCAAGGAAGTAGTGCTCGGTCTCCTTAAACTCGGGCGCCAGGCCGGACACCTTCGAGATCGGGTCGATGAGGTCCTGCGGGTCGAGCTGGTTGCCGCAGTTGTCGCACTGGTCGCCGCGCGCGCCCGCGGCGCCGCAGATTGGGCACGTACCCTCAATGTAGCGGTCCGGCAGGGTGTTGCCCGTCTTCGGGTCGATCGCCACCGGCGTTGTCTCCACCAGCATGTAACCGTTGTCGCGGCAGCCACGGAACAGGTCCTGCACCACGTGCTCGTGATTGCCGGTGGTGGTGCGCGTGAACAGGTCGTAGGACAGGCCCAGCTTGACCAGGTCCTCCACAATGATGCGGTTGTTCTTGTCCGCCAGCTCCTGCGGGGTCACGCCCTCCTTGTCGGCAGCCACCAGAATCGGGGTGCCGTGCTCGTCCGTGCCCGACACCATCAGCACGTCATGGCCACGCATTCGCATGTAACGCGAGAATACATCCGAGGGCACACCAAACCCGGCAACATGGCCGATGTGGCGCGGCCCGTTTGCATACGGCCAAGCAACAGCTGAAAGGATCCTAGACATGCTTCAAGGGTAACCTTTGCGCGCGGATCAGCGAAACCGGCCCCGAGCCGATGTGGCGCGAGCGACCCGCGTGCGTCGCCTCGGTGCGGCCGCACGCCGAGCCGCGGGCGTGACAGGCGCGGACGGCGTCGTCGTTCACGGTGAGGGCCGGGCGACGGGCACGGGGGGAAGCGGGTAGAATCGGGTCATACTGAGGAGGAACAATGTCCGAAAATCGTGCTCTCATCATCGTTGACGTCCAGCCGACCTTCTGCGAGGGCGGGGCGCTAGGCGTGGTGGGCGGCAACGCCTGCGCCGAACGCATCGCCGACTTCGTCACCGACCACGCCGACGAATACGACCTCATCGTCACCACCCAGGACTGGCACGTCGACCCGGGAACGCACTTCTCCGACACCCCCGACTTCGTGGACACCTGGCCCCCGCACGGGGTTGCCGGCACGCCCGAAGCCGAGCTTCACGACGCCGTTGCCTCCCTCCCCTTCGATGATTCGGTGAAGAAGGGCGAATACGCCGCGGCCTACTCCGGGTTCGAGGGCGTGAACAAGGACGGGGACACCCTGGAGCGGATCCTGCGGGAGGCGGAGGTCGGGGCGATCGACGTGGTCGGCATCGCCGAGTCGCACTGCGTGAAAGAAACCGCGCTCGACGCGCTACGCGCCGGGTGGCCCGTGCGCGTGTTCTCGGACCTGACCGTGCCGGTCAGCGAGGAGCTGGGCGAGGCGGCCCGCGCGGAAATGGACGAGGCGGGCATCGAGCAGATCTCCTCGAGTGAGGCCTTCGGCTTCTACGAGGAGGGCGAGGACACACCGATCCCCGGCTACGACGACGGCGAAGGCAACAGCGTGGAAGCCTGGAACAAGGACGACTGGGACGACGACGAGTCTGCCTGGTCTCGCGAGGACTGGGACGACCTGGAGAACAACGACCTGGACGGCGACGGCCTGGCCGATGACCTCGAAGACGACGAGTGGGGCGCCGCCGACTACCGCGACGACGAACCCCGCCGCGGGGCCGCGCTCGACCGGGACGACTTCGTACGCGACGAATACGACGAGGACTCCGACGCCGAGCTGACTTCCGACGGGGAGGACGAGGAGCTCGACACGCTGGCCAACCAGGTCCAGCTCGGCGAGGACCTCTCCGACTACGATTTATCCGATTTTGACCTTGACCTGGAGGACGTGGACTTCTCCGGCGACGCCGACGACGACGATTTCGACTTCTCAGACATCGATTTCCAGCCATAAACGGCTGGTCTCAGTGGCTAGGGTGGGTCCTCTTGCCGGCAGGACCCACGGGATTACTGCTTGGCGGCCAGGGCGAGCTTGGCCAGCTCATTCTTCGATAGGCCCTCGCGGGCGGCAACGTGAGCGGCGGCGTCCTTGAGGCGGAGCCCGGCCTCGTGCAACGCCAGGACTTCGGGGACGTGGGCGCTAGCGTCGGCCGTGACGTGGGCAGGTGCACCCTCCACCACGATCGTGATCTCCCCACGCACACCCTCCGCCCAGTCGGCGAGCTCGGCGAGCGTGGCCCGTTTGACCTCCTCGTAGATCTTGGTCAGCTCGCGGCAGACGGCGGCCCGGCGGTCCGGGCCGAGCTCGTCACGCATCGCGGTGAGGGTGGCAACAAGCCGGCGCGGGGACTCGAAGAAGATCATCGTGCGGGGCTCGGCGGCGAGTGACTCGAAGTAGCGGCGCCGCTCCCCCTCCTTGCGCGGCGGGAAACCCTCGAAGGTGAATCGGTCAGAGGCGAGCCCGGACAGAGCGAGGGCCGTGAGGACTGCGGACGGCCCGGGCACCACCGTGACGGGCACGCCCTCCGCGGCGGCGAGGGAAACCAGCCGGTAGCCCGGGTCGGACACCGAAGGCATGCCGGCATCGCTCACCACCACCACTCGCCGGCCCTCTCGCGACGCCTCGATGAGCTGCGGGGCCACCTCCGACTCGTTGTGCTCGTGGTAGGGCACCACCTTGCCGTGCAGGGTGATGCCGAGACGGCCGGCGAGATTCAGGAGGCGGCGGGTGTCCTCGGCGGCGATGAGGTCGGCGCCCTCGAGCTCGGCGCGGAGGCGGGGCGAGGCGTCGTCGTCGTTGCCAAGAGGCGTTGCAGCTAGCACGATCATGGCTCCACCCTATAACGCCGGATTTCGCGCAGTGTGAGACCGGGCAAGTTTTTTCACACCGTTGCATCGCGGGGCTATACTTGGAAGTGACCGAAAGGTCGGGAAGTCGAAGATTTTGGCTTCACCTCAACAATTAAATAGGGAGAAACACCATGGCAATTTCATGGAAGATCTTTGCAAGCAACAAGGACGAGCGCTCCAACGCTTACATCACCGAAGCGCGTGCACTCGAGCAGTCAGTCCAGGCTGAAATCTTCGGTCGCTAAGCAAAAACACTAGGCCGGGCAACCGGATGAAAGAGGCGGACAAAGAGGTCCGCATTTTTTATGCCCAGTTTCGCCGGCCTTGCCTGCGCCGCGCCCCACGCACCCGCCGGCCCCGCGCCCGCGCTACGCCCAGCCGGTCTCCCACAGCAGGTCCTCCTCGATGCCGAAGTGGTGTGCCACCTCATGGAAGACAGTCACCATGACCTCCTCGGCCACCTCGTCCTCCGTCTCACACATGCGCAGGGTGGGCCCGCGGAAGATCCAGATGCGGTTGGGTTCGGCGTAGCCGAAGAAGTCGCCGTCGGTGAGCGCGATCCCCTCATACAGCCCGAGCAGGTCCTCCCCCTGGGATTCTTTGAGTTGCTCCTCGTTCGGCTCGTCGGCCACAAGGAACACGAGGTTTTCCAGCCGTTGCGCGAACTCGTCCGGGATCTCGTCCAGGGCGTCGGCTACAAGCTCTTCGAATCGCTCTTCGGTCATCTCAACCATGCACCCAGTTTCCCAGAATCCGGCCCGCCCCGAAAGCGGACGCCACATCCAGCGCCAGGCGACGACGCCCGGCCCCCGCCCGCCCAGCGCCCGCCCCGCGCCCACCCCGCGCCACCAGTACGCAAGCCGAGCTCCGGCGTCGTTCGAAGCCCGCCGTGCCTTTGCGTAGACTTTGGCCGTGGACACCATACATGCACACCTTCGCCGTGAGAACGAGCTTCGGGGCCTGCTCGGCCTGCTGCCGAAGGGGGCGAGCCTGCCCGCGCAGCTGCGGCTGCAGGGGTGGATTGTCACGGCCCTGGCCACGCTCATCGCGGCGCTAGCGCGCCTGCCGCGCCTAACCCACCCGCACGCGATGGTGTTCGACGAGACCTACTACGTCAAGGGCGCCTTTTCCCTGCTCAACTTCGGGTATGAGCGCAATTGGGAGGGCGAGGACCAGAACGCGCTGTTCGTGAACGGGGACCTGTCCGCCATGGAAACCGCCCCCGACCGTTGGGTCCATCCGCCGTTCGGCAAGTGGCTGATGGGCGTGGGGATGCGTCTTTTCGGCGACGACAACGGCTTCGGCTGGCGCGCCACCACCGCGATCCTGGGTGTGATTGCGGTGGCGATCCTCGTGCGGGTGGCGTTGCACCTGTTCCGCTCGGTGCCGCTCGCCGCGATCGCCGGCCTGGCGATGGCGCTGGACGGCATGGGGATCACCCTCTCCCGCACGGGCCTGCTGGACAACATGGTGACGTTCTTCGTGCTCGCCGGCTTCTGGGCGATCCTGCGCGACCGCGACTACGCCCGCGAGCGCCTCGCCGCCCGCGTGGCCTGGCCCACCGGCTCCCCGGGCCGCGTGGACGACGTCTGGGGCCCCCACGTCGCCTTCCGCCCGTGGCTCATCCTCGCGGGCGTGTTCGTGGGGCTCGCGTGCGGGGTGAAGTGGTCAGGGGCGTATGCGCTGGCGGTCTTCGGCTTGCTCGTTTTCTTCTGGGGCCTGGCCGCCCGCCGTGCGATCGGGGCGCGCCTGTGGATCGGGGCGGGGCTCTGGCGCGAGGGGGTGCCGGCGTTCTTCCAGCTGGTGCCCACGGCGATCGTCACCTACGTCGCGTCCTGGTTCTCCTGGTTCGCCTCCCCCTCCGGTTGGGATCGCCAGTGGGCCGTGGAGCACACCGCGCAGTTGCCGTTGCCGTGGGCGCCCGGGGTGGTGAACTCCTTCCTCCACTGGCACCAGGCCACGATGGAGTTCCACCGGGGCCTGTCCTCCCCACACACGTACCAGAGCCAGCCGTGGGCGTGGATCATCCAGTTCCGCCCGGTGTCCTTCTTCTGGCGCGCCGGTGACGACGTCCCCGCCGGCTCCTGCCCCAGCGACGACTGCGTCATGGCCATCACCTCGGTGGGCAACCCGTTCGTGTGGTGGCTCGCCGCACTGGCGCTCATCGTGGTGATCGCTGCGGCCATCCGCCGCGACTGGCGCGCCTGGGCGATCCTGTCCGGTTACCTGGCGATGTACGTGCCATGGTTCTTCTACCTCGACCGCACGATCTACCAGTTCTATGCCGTGGCCTTCCTTCCGTTTGTGGCGCTCGCGCTCGCGTACGGGGTCGGCTGGGCCGCGCGCACCCTCCCTCCCCTGCGCCTGATCAAGGTCACCGACGACACCGTCGCCCCGCTCGCCTCAGGCCCTCACGAGATGCTGCCCTCGGTGGTGAGCCCCCTGCCGCGGACGCGCAAGGCGTGGGTGCTCATCGCGGTGGTCGTGGGCCTGATCGTGGTGGCCGCCCTGTTCTGGATGCCCCTGTGGTGGGGCACTCCGATTCCACGCTGGTTCTGGAAGCTCCACATGTGGCTACCCAGCTGGGTCTAGAAGCGGTCGCGGCGGGCCCGGCAGCCGGTGTCTGCCGGGATCCCCGGCACAACTCGTGAACCTGGCGTGGACCTGGCGTCTATAGAAATCGGTAGCCGGTATTTTCACGACTTCTGTCGGGCTGACCCTGAAACTACCCCCGTCCACATGGTGCACGGCGCAGAACTAAAACCGACCCGGGACTAAGGTGGAGCATCAAGGGCGCCGTGGCGACGGCGTCGTGAAAAAAGGAGAGCCCCATGAAGGACGACACCAAATACATTCACGCAGGTTATCAGCCCGGCGACGGCGACCCGCGCCAGCTGCCGATCGTGCAGTCGACCACGTACACGTTCGATTCGGCCAACTCGATCGCGGGCGTCTTTGACGAGCCCACGCACGCGCTGATCTACTCGCGCTTCGCGAACCCCACCGTCATGGCGGTGGAGGAAAAGGTCGCGGCGCTGGAAGGAGGAGTGGCAGCAATGGCGACGTCGTCCGGTCAGGCTGCCACCCTCATGGCGGTCCTCAACCTGTGCTCGGCAGGTGATTCACTTGTGTCGTCGATCGAGGTGTATGGCGGCACGGCGAACCTGTTCTCGGTCACGCTGGCGAAGTTCGGCATCGAGGTTATCTGGGTGGACCCGAGCGCGCCGGAGGAGGAGATCGCGGCGGCGATCAAGCCCAACACGAAGGCCCTGTTCGGTGAGACGATCGCGAACCCGCTGCTGTCGGTGCTCGACATCGAGAAGTTTGCCCGCGTGGCGCACGGGGCCGGCGTGCCGCTGATCGTCGACTCGACGTTCGCCACCCCCGCGCTGTGCAAGCCGATTAAGTGGGGCGCCGACGTCGTCATCCACTCCACGTCCAAGTACATGGACGGGCACGCGGTGCAGGTGGGCGGCATGATCGTCGACGCCGGGAAGTTTGACTACACGAGCGGGCGCTTTCCCGACTTCACCGAGCCGGACGAGTCATACCACGGGGTGGTGTACACGAAGGACTATGCGGCGGCGCCCTACATGGTCAAGGCCCGCACCCAGCTCCAGCGCGACTTTGGTGCCTACCCGGCGGCGCACTCGGCGTTCTTGCTCAACTTGTCCCTCGAAACGCTGGGCCTGCGAATGGCCCGGCACAGCGAGAACGCGCTCGCCGTGGCGCGGTTCCTTGAGGGGCGCGAGGAGGTTGGGGAGGTCCGCTACCCCGGCCTCGAGTCCTTCGCCTACCACAAGCTGGCGAACAAGTACCTGTCTGGCGGGTACTCGGGCGTGATCTGCGTGGACCTGGGCGACCGCGAGCGCGGCACCCGCTTCATGGACGCGCTCAAGCTGGTTGCCCGCGAGGTCCACGTGGCCGACTCGCGCAGCTGCGTACTGCACCCCGCGTCGAGCACGCACAGGCAGCTGACCGATAGCGAGCTGGCAGCCGCCGGCATCACGCCGGGGCTGGTGCGGATCTCGATCGGGCTGGAGCACGTGGACGACATCCTCGAAGACATCGCGCAGGCGCTCGCGGTGCTGTAGGGGTCTGGTTGGGCCGGCCGACGCCGGCCCAACCAGACGCCTTGCAGTCGCTACGCTAGGGAGGCCAACGAACGCATGACGATGTCGATGTCCTGGTTTTCCAGCTCCTTGATGATGTGGAGGTAAGTCTCCTGCGTCGTCGTCATGCTCGCGTGCCCGAGGCGGCGCGATACGCTCGCGATCGACACACCCGCGAACAGGAGCAGCGAGGCATGCGTGTGGCGCAGGCCGTGGATCGTGATGACGGGAACACCCACCGCCTCACAGTGGCGAGCAAGCGCAGCGTTGGCCGTGGAATTGTAGACCGAGCCCTTGACGAAGATCGGCTCGTCGGCAGGAAGATCCTTCACTAGCCCTGACAGCTGCATAACCAACTGCCAGTCGAGCTGAACCTTCCTGACCGACGAGGCGTTCTTAGTGGGGACGAACCCGCCTTTGCGCTTGTAGTCCCACGTCTTGTTGACGGAGAGGCTCTGGTGAGCGAGGTCAAAATCGTTCGGGGTGAGGCCGAGGGCCTCGCTGAAGCGCAGACCTGTCTTGGCAATGAGGAGGATGAGCCAGTCCCAGCTCGGCTCCGGGCCGAGCTCCAGGTTGGCTAGCACCGAGTGGAGCTCGAACTGGTTGAGGTACTTGATCTTCTTCTGACGCGGAGTCCTGCCCTTGATGATGACTTTGCGCGTGGGGTCGCGCGGGATAAAACCTTCGTCCACGGCGTCGAGGATCGCGCCCTTCAACTGGTGGTGGAAGTCCATCGTGGTCTGGCGCTCGTGGTGTTCGGCATACGCGTTGATGAGCTGTTGGTAGCGGATGCGGTTGAGGTCCTTGAGCAGGAGGTCAGGCGCGAGCCGCTTGAGCCACGCCTGAGACAAGCGGTACTTGTCCATCGTGACCTCACGGATTGCGCCCTCCTTGTAGATCTGCACCCATTCCGCGTAGTAGGTAGCAAACAGAGCGTTTCTATCATTGGAGATCTGCACGTGTCATCGCCTCTTTCTTCAGTTGATCGTTTACGCTGATGAAGAAAGCAAAAGGTGTTGTTAACCCTCCATTCTTATCCGCTCCTCGAGGTCGAAGCCGCCTTCAAGGACGAAGTCCTTGAGAAGGGTCCGCACCCTCATCTTTGCCCGGAAGACGCTGGCGTAACTCGAGCCGTGCTCGCTGAGGAACTGGATAGCGCGGCTGGCATCGATCGTGGTGGCCAACTCGTCGAAGCGCCCGAACTCGTTGAGGTTGTTCTCGGTCAGCCTCAGGCGGAGAAGCTCTTCGAGGGCCGACCTGTCCACCCCGAAACCGTCGACCACCTGCGCCACCTGCGCGTTCTCGGTTCGCTTGGCGTAGGCGTTGATGCAGTCGCGCAGGGTCTGGCCTTCCTCCACGACGGCACGCCCGTACTCGATGTCATGAATCAGGGTCTGTGCGTGGCGTTGGTCTTCCTGACTCAGTGCGGCAAACGAGCGATGGAGTTCGTTGGCGATCGCCCCTAGGTTCGGGTCACCGGAATTGAGCGCCCGGAGCCACTTGGTGAATCGAAGCTCCATGTAGTCCGCGTCGATGCGTTCCGTGTCGTTTTCGATGGTGTGGCCGGCCAGGTCGTAGGGCACGGAGGTGTCCGCGGATCCGCCCGCCGAGAAGAGCTCCTTATAGCGCTGGACCATAATGCGGTAGGCTCGCTCGTCGATGGCGACCGTGCGGGTGACCTGGCGCTCGTCGTCGTCGATGAACTCGTAGGTGGACGTGTCCCAGGTGAAGCCCTGGATCCGGGCGGCCTCAAGGGCCCGGTCAAACTCGATGAACATCTTGGCGAACATCTTGCGCTCTTCTTCGGTGTCGGGCAGGCGGCTGAGGTCGGCCACGCCGGCAACCTCGAAGAGGCTGCGGATGGCCGCCGCCTGCTCGTTCATGAGGTCGATGTTCTCGGGGAGTTTTTGGACGAAGATGTCGAGCGGCTTTTCTCCTGAATACAACTTTACCGCCGCCTCGATGTTGCGTTTCATCGTGTGCGGCTTGCGGTAGTAGCGTACGGTCCCGAACGGCTTGTCCGGCCCGAACACGCGGTTGGTGCGGCTGAAGGCTTGGATGATGCTCTCGAACAGGATGATCTTGTCAAGGTAGAGCGTGTTGACCCACTTCGAATCGAAGCCGGTGAGCATCTGATCAACCACGATGAGGAGGTCGATCCGCTCGTCCCGATCCCTATCGATCGTGACGTAGGGAGTCTTGTGTGCAAGGCGTGCCGCGATGTCCTTCTTCATCAGCGCCCACGTAGGGATCGTGAAGCTCTTGCGATAGCAGGAGTTGTAGTCCTCGATGATCTCCTCGAGCGCGTCGCCCTTGACGATCGCACCGTCAGAGTTATCCACACTCGAATCAAAGAGGGCGGTAACGTTCAGACGCGGTGCCTGATCCTTGAACTTGCGGTAGTAGGTGATCGCCTCAGGGATGGAGCTGGTGGCGAGGATCGCGTGGAACTTCCCGCCGTGGCTGAGGACCTGGAACTGGTCGAGGATGTCTGACACGACCATGTCCTTGTGTGCCGTGTCGTCTCCGTACTGGGCCTGGGTGAGGTGCCCTTCGATCGATTCTTGGGACCGGCCGAGCTCGTCCTGTGACGGCCCCATCGGCACCTCATTCATGTAGCGGTAGAAAACCTCCTTCTTGCGCGTGTCAGCCAGCGCTTCGTCGACGTTCGATGCCTTCGCCTTCTCCAGCGCCACCGCTTTGCGCACCTCCGCGTCCTTGAACGTGGTCACCTGGTAGACGTCGAAGCCGAGCACGTTGCCGTCGCGAATCCCGTCCGCAATGCTATACCTATGTAGCTCGGAGCCGAAGACCATCGACGTGGTCGTGTCCTTCTTCTTGTTCTCGGTAAGAATCGGTGTGCCAGTGAACCCAAAGTAGAGGGCGTTCGGGAACGTTTGCTTGATCGTCTGCAGCATCTCACCGAACGTCGAACGGTGTGCCTCGTCGACGACGAACACGATTCGCTTCCGGGCCAGCATTTCCACGTCGTGCTGCCGGAGCATGTCACCGTCGATCTTCAGTTTGCTCATTTTCTGGATCGAGGTCACGATGAGCTTCTCCGACGGGCTCGAGCTGAGGAGCTTCTCCCTGAGCTCGAGGGTACTTCTGGTCCCCTGGATGTCGGCAGCGTCATCAGCGAAAGCCCGATACTCCCTCAGGGACTGGGTGCCTAGTTCGATGCGGTCCATGAGGAAGACGACCTTGTCGGCGTCGCCAGAATCGGCGATGAGCTGGGCGGACTTGAAGCTCGTCATAGTCTTGCCTGAGCCGGTGGTGTGCCAGATGTAGCCGCCAAGGTGGCCGCTTTGGCCGGCGAGCGGCGGCGTCTTCCAGTCGTGGTTGCGCACGGCGTTTGAGATCGCGCTTGCCGCGTAATACTGGTAGCTTCGCATCACCTTGAGGGAACCGTCCGTGGCGTCAGCCACGGTGTAGAAGCCGATGAGCTGGTGTGCCATCGGGATGGAGAGCAATTTTTCCGTGACGCGTTTCCACGGGTGCGGCGTGGTGTCGCCTCCCGCGCACATCGGCTCGTTGTTCACGTCCGCCCAATGGAAGAAGTAGGCGGGGTTAAACCTGTCCGGGCCGGCGTTCGCGAAATATTTCAGCTCGGTGGGGGTCATCGCCACGAACACCTGGACGAGCTGGAAGATGCCCGTGAATACCCCTTCGTGGGAGTACTTTTCGATCTGATTCGTGGCCTGGCTAACTGCCACCCCGCTGCGCTTGAGCTCAATGTGGATGACCGGCATGCCATTGATCAGTAGGCACAGGTCTCCCCGGCGGTCGTTGCGAATGCGGTTGTGTGCGGGGTATCTGGGCTGCTGGGCGATCTGGTACCGGCTGTCACCCGCAGCGATTTCCTGCCGATCGTAGATCTTGAGGCTGATCTCCTTGCCAAAGTGTTCGGGATCATCCGGGTTGTCGCGCTTGATTGACACCGTCTTGCCGTTGATGAACGCGTTGAGCGCGTAGGGGGTGCGGAGTTCCTGGACCTTGTCGAGGATCTGGGCCATCTCGCTATCCGTGAGCGGCACGCCATTGAGCCGATCCCTGTGCTTATTGTTAGCAAACAGGATTTCGGCCCAGTTCCGGATGAGATCCTCTTCAGTCGGATTCTTCAGCACGCCGCCCGAATCGTTCCAGCCGTTCTGCTTCAGGACCTCGATGACGGCCTCTTCAAAGTCCGATTCACGTTCAAACGTCATGAGACTTCCTTTACTTGTAGCGGACGCAGGGTTGAAAGTCGGGTTTTGGAGTGCGAATGCTTACGCTGATGAAGGGAGATAAGACGGTCGAGGGCGGAGAATACGACACCGATCTTCTCCTGTTCGGTGCCCGATCGAGCAACACGGAACTCACTCTGGCCGACAAGGTTCCAGTCAGCTCGTGGCATCTTGGTGCCGCTTGATTGGTTGGCTATCTTATCGAATTCTTCGCTTTGAACCAGCCTATAAAGGAATTCACTATCAACTTCTTGTGGCCGCAGTACCCAGAAATCCCCTACTGCAACCCCTTCAAAACCAGGCAAGAACCAGTTGTGCAAGTACGGTCGAAGCTTGCCATAAAGCACATCTCCCGGACTGAAGAAAACGCCAGTCTTCCCACGCAACAAGCTACGATAGTCCGTCTTAAGTTCTCCCGTCCCAGAAACAAGATCCTGGTATTCGACAGCAGGCAGTATGTTTCCTATGACGGCCGTAGACAGACGCTGAGCCAGGTTTCGAAACTGACGCTGTTCCCAAGTGGGCCGGCACTTTGCGACCGAAGTGCCGATAATCATGCGCCCTCCAGCCGGCCAAGCGAGACAAATACTGAATCTAACTCATTCTCAACACAACATGCCGACGATACGAAGGGCAAGTCTTTATCTAAGGCCACCCGTGTCCCTCCTATACCTGCCGGGAGGCCATCCGTGTCACTGACACGAGGCGTAACCCCAACCTCTCCACCGATCCACGGAGCCCCGAGCTTGTCACTCATCAGCCTGCAAGCCTTCCGGAATCCCCTGACACCCCCGTCCGTGTCACCAGCTCCCCGATCGAGATCTCGTCCTTGACGCATTCATCAGAATCCTCTCGGAACCGCGTGGACACGTATGCGTCCGCCATTTCGCAGGAATGAAGAGTTTCCTCCACGGCGCGTTCCCGATCCACGTTGACCTCCATTACGGACTTCAGCTCGCAATCTCAGACAAACATCTTCTCGAGCAGGGACTTCTTAACGTTCTCGAGCATGTCCAACTTACGCTGATGAAGGGCGATGAGAGAGTCCAGACGTATAAACAGGGTCGAAAACAGATTCTGCTCGTCAGGAACCGGATAGCAGATTTGAACTTCAGCGATATCTGAATTATGGACATGAACTACTGATTTACCCTGAGCACGCATCGCAAGATCTTGATGTGCAGGACCGTAGGTGATTCCATAAGCAAGAAACTCTGGTTTCAAGACACCCGACGGAGTTGCGACATTGAGATCACCGCCAAGAATGACTCCTGGTCTATCCAACGATGCGGCGACCGCGATTTCTTCTGCACTCTCACCGGATGCCGGAACAAGGACTTCTCCTCCTCGAGAGATCACCGAATCCGCACGTTCATCCGCATAGGTATCAATACCTCGAATACAGGTTTGATAGTGAGTATACAGTCGCCCGTACAGAAGAATCGGTGTGCCTTTGTCGGAAACATCCGCTTTACTGTAGCCCTGCCCCTTCCGGAACGTGCAAACCTCACCCAGCTGACGCTGTTCCCAAGGGGCAGTAAATCCAGCAAATCGGATCTCCGGAACATCCGAACCGGGCTTCGGGAACATTTTTTCCAATAGAGACTTTTTGACGTTCGTCAACTTGTCGAGCTTACGCTGATGAAGGGAGATAAGACGATCAAGACGCGTATGGAAGCGGCCAATTTCTTTCTGCTCGGCGTTCTCTGCCGCAACAGAGATTTCAATTTCTAAGAAGTCATCAGCAGCAATATTAAGCAATCCATGATTCCTGGCGCCTTCCGCCGCCCGTTCTGCAACACCCCTATGCCAGCGGTCAGTTTCAAAGAATACCGCAAGAAAATCCGAATTGACCGTTAATCTGCCCTTGGGTGCGAAGACAATATAGAGCGTTGAAAGCACGCCTTTTTCGTACAGATCTAGCCGCTTGACAGTGCCGAATGGGTAGCCATCGGAGGAGCTCTTGTTGTAGGCAAAATCGCCATTGAACACCAAGTAGTAGCCACTAACATTTCGACTCGCAACACGATTATTGAAGTATGCGATCTGGTCGACCAACCCGTGTTGGGCTGAGATAGTCAGCGGCAACGTCGACTCATTATTGACATTCTTTCGCACGAGCCTATTGACGAGCTCGCCCAGCTGACGCTGTTCCCAAGGATCCGTGAACCCCTTGAAACGGATCTGCGGGACATTCCTTTCTTCAGGCATTTATTCACCCCCGAGCAGGCGCTCGAGCTCGCCGATGGCTTCCATGTCGGCGTCGCTACCCGTGAGGTCGCCGAGCAACGCGGAGAGCTCACGCTCGGTGTCGGCGATCTCCTGGGAGACGTCCGCGAAGGTGGACTCGTACTTCTTCGCGAGCGCACGCACGGCCGCCACGCATTCGGCAACCTTAGCCTCCGCCAGGCCGGCCAGACCTTCCATGAGGGGCGAGCTCCACTTGTCGTGGAGAAACACCAGGCCCTCCTCCACGCTCAGGCCTTCCAATCGCTCCTTCGTGTCATCCTCAAGCTTGCGCGATGCAGCCTTGACGTCCCTATCGAGTCCACTCTTCGACTCCAGCAACGACTTCGCCTGCAGGGCAATCCGCTCCGTTGACTCCTCCGGGAAGTCCTCCGGCACCGCTCGCGGCTTCACCCCCACACCCTTGAGGTAATCGACTACACCCTTGCGCGCGAACGCCGTCTTGGCCTCGTTGAGCAGGTCGTCTGGAGCATCTTCGGGTAGGCCCTCAAACAGAGCGGTCAGCTCCTCCCCGGCCTCGGCAGCCCTGCGCTTCAAATCTTCCAGCTCGCCCAGCTCGTCGCTCAGCAGCCTGCGCTGGATGAGTTCGAACGGCAGGATCCTTCCCACGAATCCCTCTTGGACCTCCACTTCCTTACCGTTCTTCTTCCGCACCACCATGTTCGGCGCCACGGCAGTGATCGCCGAGTCCCCCTCGGTCTGGATGATCTCAAGATCCTGGCCCATCTCATCCCATGCCTCGTCGAGAACCTGGAACGCATCGTAGTAGTCGATAAGCGGGATGCCATCCAGCGACTCCTCGAGCAACGCCGCGAACATCCCCTGCTCCGCGAGCGCGTTGACACCCATCCGCGCGTCAATGAGGCGCTTCTTGATGTGGGCTGGGAAGGAACCCACAGCCTGGCCGAAGCCCGAACGAAAAGCGGCCACGGCGTCGTCGTTGGACACAACCTCCTCAACGTCGACATCCCGAGCCGCGATCGCGTCCCCGCTCACGTCAAACAGCTTCTCCTGCAGACCCGGCCACGCCTCCCAGAACGGTGACAGCCTGCCCAACTCATCCGCCGGAATGCCACCGAAAAGTAGGGCGTGCAGGTTCCATGGTTCCGCCGGCTCCGAGGAATCGACGTAGCGAGGGATGTTGAGGTTGTAGTCGTTAGCGCGGATCTCCTCGAGTGAAACCAAGCGGCTGAACTTGTCCACCTCGCGGCATCCCGCCACCGTGTCCGTAATCCGCTGGATATCCGAAGCACGCAGCACGTTTTGCTTTCCAGCCTTGACGAAGTTCTTCGAGGCATCCACGATCAGGACATCGCGTTCCGTCCTCGCCTTGCGCAACACCATGATGATCGTGGGAATACCCGTGCCATAGAAAATGTTCGCCGGCAAGCCGATCACCGCCTGGACATGGCCGCGCTCCAGCAGGTTCTGGCGGATCTTGCCCTCCTCACCGCCACGGAAAAGCACGCCGTGCGGCAAAATGATCGTCATGATGCCGTCAGGCTTCAAGTGGAAAAGATCGTGGAGCAGGAACGCGTAATCCGCCTTCGACTTCGGGGCCACACCATAGTTCGCAAAGCGCGGGTCGAGCTCCTTGTCCTCCGGCTCCCACTGCTGAGAATACGGAGGATTCGACACCACCGCGTCCACAAACAGCGGGTTATAGGTTTCCTCCTTATTCTCCTCCGACTCAAACCACGGCCAGTCCGCATCCAACGTGTCACCATTACGGACCTCGATGTTGTCCGGCAGAATCCCGCGCATCACCAAGTTCATACGGGTGAGGTTGTACGTGTTCTGCTTCAGCTCCTGCGCAAAGAACTTGATGTTGTCCTTGCTCCCATTTCGGCGAGCCACGGCCGCGCCGATGTTGATGAGCAGTGAACCAGATCCGGAGGTCGGATCATAAATCTCGATGTTCTCGCGGTCCCGCAAGTGCCAGGCCACAATCTCACTCATCAGCAACGACACCTCGTGCGGCGTGTAGAACTCGCCCGCCTTCTTACCCGCGTTCGCCGCGAAATTCGAGATGAGGTACTCGTAGATGAAGCCCAGCACGTCATAGTCCTGCTTGCCCCCCATCGGGATGTCCTGGATGAGGTAGATGAGGTCACGCGCCGCCTTCGACTGGGCGCGGGCATCCGTACCCAACTTCGAAAGACCCGACTGAAGCGTGTCAAAAATGCCGTTGAAGACCTTCTTGCGAGCCGGGTCAATGTTGCGGCTAAACGCGGAGAGCGCGTCGCGAACGTTATCGATGCCGAAATCATTGCCCTTGGCCAGCCACGTGCCAAACAGGTTCTCGTAAGAAATGAAGTAGCCACACAGGTCTCGGGTGTACTCGACGATCTCGACGTCGTCCTCCGTCAGCGCCGTCAAGTCATCCAGCCCGTCCCGCCTCAGCCGCGCCACCTGCTCTTCAGACAGGAACTTGTAGAAAATGAAGCCAAGAATGTAGTCCTTATATTCATTCGCCTCGATCTTCGAGCGCATACGATTCGCAGACTTCCAAATCCTGGAAGCAAGCTCCTGCTTATTCATCACTCAACCCACATTCTACTTCGACTCCGGCACCAACGCCGACATGCTGCTTGCCATGTTACTGGAGGAGAAGCGGGCACCTGAGCAGGCCGGCCGGTCGTCGTCTGGGTGGGCTTGCCCGCACGCCGGCCGGTCGCCGTCGGCCCGGCCCCAGCCATAGACCCAATACACCACCAATTGAGAAGAGCCTAAAGCGTCCTGGGTGGAAGTCGCGGCCGACCAGATCAGGACACATATCTAATCTCTTCGAGCTACGAGTTGTCACCGGTGATGTGCCCTTGCCTCTACCCGATACTCCAGCTATGCACATCAGTCTAGCAGTCTGTTCTCAACTAACCGCGATGCCATTACGGTGCAGGGCCTGCCACATTTTCCACACTCCATAGCTGCAATCACGCGCGTCATGCATGCTCTTCGCGCGTTCAAATGAGTGCCATGTCCCGCACGGCTCTGACGCTCTGCCCGCGGCACGAAGCCGGACGTTGTCCAGGCTCATGTCCCCCTCACCAGGCGACGGCAACCCAGCCTTACGAGCAGCCTGAACCCACTGCAGGAGACAGCTTTGAACGCGCCACACAAATTCGTATACAAAAAGCGGCGAGGCCACGGGATCTCTCCCGTGGCCTCGCCGCTTTTGTGTTAGTCAGCGACTCAGCGCAGTGACTGTTCTACAGCTCAGCGCTTCGAGGGGCGCCTGCGCACTGCGAGCAGTCCCACGCCGCCGGTGATCAGCATAGCTGCTGCAACGAGTGCCGCTGCGACGCTGGCGCCGGTGTGCGGCAGAGACCAGCTACCAGAGCTGCTCGAGCCCGCCGGGTTGCTACCGTGCCCACCCGAGGTGCCAGGAGTCTGAGCTCCATCACTCGGCTTGTCACCGGGCGTGGAAGGCTGGCTCGGCTCGTCGCCGGGCGTGCCGGGTTCAGTCGGGTTGCTGGGCTTGTCACCCGGATCCTCGGACGGGTCCTGCGTAGGCTCGTCTGACGGATCGTCGGTCGGGTCCGGGGTCGGCTCTTCGCTCGGGTCCTCGGATGGGTCCGGGGTCGGCTGTTCGCAGTTGCACTTGGCGCCTACGCGCAGCTTGCGCGGCTGCGGTTCGGTCACGACCTTCTCGGTGGTCTCCGGGTCACCGACCGGCTTGCCGTTTTCGAGCTTCCAGGTCTTGGTGATTTCCTTTTCGCCGAAAGCGCCAGGCTGGTCCTCAACGATCTTGCCGACTTCGAGGTTCGGGTCGTACTCGATGACCGTGTCGAACGGGATCTTCTCGGTGTGCTTATCGGTCAGCTCGGTCTGGTTCTTGGCCGGACCAACCTCGACGATGTGCTTAACCGGATCGCTGATCTTTTCGGAGGTGTCCTCCGTGGAGATCTTACCGTTTTCGGCGTTCACCTTGACGGTGTGCTTGACCTCACCCTGCTTACCTTCCTGGACAACCTTGGTTTCACCAGGCTGCAGGTCAGGGTTGACGCGCACCTCGACGTCGAACGGAGTCTTCTCAGTCCACTCGATCTCGGTGGAGGCGGGCTTGCCCTTCGTGCCGACCTTGATGATCTGCTTGACCGGCTCGGTCACACGCTCGGTTTCGGTCTTGGAGTCCACAACCTTCGAGTTCTCGATGGTCAGGGTAGTGGTGACCTTGTCCTTACCAAGCTTGCCTTCCTGAACAGTTTCCTGCTTCCCGGCTTCCATCGTGTCGTCGAAGATGACCTCTGTCTCGAACGGCACGTCCTTGGTGTACTCACTGGTGTGAGTGCCTTCAGTGGTGGTCTTGGTGCCGACACGGATGATCTGCTTGACCGGTTCCTTGGTGCGCTCAGTCGTCACTTCCGGGTCACCCGAGGGCTTGCCGTCCACGATCTTCTGAGTCGAAGTCACAACCTCGGTACCGAGTTCACCCTTCTGATCAACCTTCTGCTGACCTTCTTCCAGGGTGTTGTCAAAGACGATCTCGGTTTCGAACGGAACAGGCTTCTCGACCTTGGTCACCAGCTCGCTCGGAGCTAGGCCGGGGCCGTACTCAACGATCCGCTTGACAGGCTCCTTGGTGGTCTTCTCCTCGGCTACCTCAGCCTTATCGCCCTCGGCCGTGAACTTAGCGGTATAGGTCTTCTCGCCGTTCTCACCTTCCTGAACAACCCGGGTTTCACCAGGCTTCAGGTCCGGGTTCTCGCGAACCTCGGTCGGGTACGGGATCGGAACCGTCCACGTGACTTCCTTGGCGCTCTTAGCAGGCTTAGTGCCGACGATGACGACCTCGTTCACCGGCGCCTTGGTCTGCTCCCAGCTGCCGTCCTTGTTCTGCTTTTCTGAGCCCGGCTCGCCCTTGGTCTCAACCTTGTACTCGCCGGCAGGGATGGTGTCGTCGTACTTGTATTCGACCTTGAACGGAACTTCACGGGTAGGAACGTCAACAACGTTCACCACTGCGTAAGCGCTATCCGTGGAGCCGTCTTCGTAGGAAACGGTGACGGGAATCTTGACCTGGTCGCCCGGCTTTGCATCCGCAGGTGCGGTTGCGGTTACCTGGCCGTTCTCGTCAATGCGGGCATCCCAGCCGGCCGGAATTTCACCCAGCTTGTAGGGGTTTTCCTTTGCGACGTTGACGTTGTCTGGCTTTTCCAGAGCAACTGGTAGTGTCGCGGTCTCGCCCGGGTAGACCGTTTCTACAGGGTAGGTCGGCTCAGCTTCCCAGCTGTTGGTTAGCTTCACCACGGTGGTGACAGGCACCAACGGAGTTGAACCGTCTGGGGTTTCAACAGTGACGTTGATGGTCTTGCTGTCACCCGGCTTGGCATCTGCCGGAGGGGTAGAAGTGACGACACCGGTGTTCGGGTCGACCTTGTACTTCCAGCCGTCAACCTCCTGCTCGGTGATCGGTTGGTCGTTCTCATCCTTACCGAACGAGAACTTCGACCCCTTAGGGGCGTCCTGAACGTTGTGGTTCACAGCCTGGTTCGGGCCGGTGGTCTGCACGTCGTATGACGCGTTGATATCGCCTTTCAGAACGACCACGGTGCCCTTGACCTCTTGCGGCTTGTCAACGTTGTCGTAGTAGGCAAGAACCGGCACGTTCAGGATGTAGCCCTCTGGAGCGGTCCGAGGAATGGTCGTGGTGATTTCACCAGTGGTCTCATCAATCTTGACGGTCCACTTACCGCTCTCATCTTCGACGGTGTACTCGGTCTTACCTTCCTTGAAGGTGTAGCGCTTCGGCGCCTCATCGCTCGTGTTACCACTCAGGCCGCGCTCTGGAACCTCAGGCTTGAGAGTGACCTTGGCGCTTGGCTTATTGGTCACCGTGCCGTAGGTCGGGATCTTGATGTCAACGATCGCCTGGAACTGGGTCTCGATTTCGTCCGTGGTCTGGTCCGGGTAGGTTGCCTTCACCTTCGGGGTGATGATGGTGCCCGGCGCCACGGTGTCGTCGGCCTTCGCAGTGACCTTGCCGGTCTCATCGATAGTGACAGTCCAGCCTTCAGGAACGGTGGACTCATCGATCTCGAACTTAGCCGGGTGAACCGGCTTGTAGCCCTTCATGATGGATTTCGTGCCCACCTGGGCGGTCAGCTCGTCGCCAATCGTGCCCTTCGTCAGACCCGGGCGTACGAGGTCGGTGACCTGGGTGTTGTTCGGGTCAACAACGACGAGCAGTTCAAGCTTGTCAGTGGAGCCGTTGGAGTACTCCACTGTAATAACAGGGCGCGCGAAGGTGCCCGGACGCGGATTCTCCGGGGCGGTGACGGTGACGTTGTAGTCCTCGTCCATCTCCACGGTCCAGCCCTCGTAGACGTACCTCTCGTCGAGGGTGACCTTAGCTTCGAAGCCGCCGTCGCCCTTCTTCTTTGCCAGTTCCTTAATCAGGTCAGCGGTCTGGGTGAAGGTGACCTTCTGCGGCTCGGTCGCAATCGGGCCGGTAGCGCTATCGACGCCGGAGACGATCGAAGCCTCGGTCTTGTCGTACTTCGGGGAGTGGTACTCCGTGTCATCCAGGGAGAAGGCCTTCGAGTCGATGACGTTCGCCTTGTTGTAGCGAGTCAGCGAATTGGAGCTGTCGAAGACTTTGCCTTCGCCATAGAGGTTGTTGTTCTTGTCAGCAGCCTGGAGCTGGTCCACGGTACGTGGCTTAGCCAGAACGGAGAAGCTCACGTTCTTGTCAGTGGCCAAGTCGGTACCGCGATACTCAGGCCAGGTGAAGTAGATCTCGCCGGTCTTTTCGGCGATACGCAGGTTCTGCGTACCGCCGGACGCTGCCGGGTCGGTGGTGCCGATGAACTTACCGTTGCCGCCGTAGGCCTCCACGACCATGCGAGACATCGAATCGTCCGTGCCTTCGCCCTTGACAGCAGGAACGTTGATCTTACCGACCTTGGTTTCCACACCAGGGACGATAACGTGCTTCTCGAAAGACTCCCACGACACCGTGATCGGGTTACATTCGATGTTCTCGCTCGGCCACGGGTTTACGATAGCGCTGAATCCAGCACTGTTACCTTGCGAGGCATACGGTCCGGTCGGGTTCTCTTTCTTGTAGTTACTTTGCCAACCGTAACGCACAGGGTTATCGGCAGTGGCCGAGGCGAACTGTTTGATTTTCTCCTCGGTCAGCTCTGCATAGATATTAACGTTTCGTTGGCGGACGGCCGCAGTAATCTCAATGTTCTCGTCAGCCTTGTGGGTGACGTTCTTGTCAAGGAAGGTCTGACCGACTTCCATGGAGGGCAGCTCGCCGACATCCAGAACGCCGCCAAGTAGACCCGAATTGGTGAAGCTCCAATCAGCGAATGTGCGATCTTTCGAGTTATCAAAAGACACACTCACGCCCCATAGGGTTTTCGAGGGGCTCGTTGCGCTTGGCTCCAACGTCTTCCACGTGAAACCCGCCTGGCTGCCGTCCGGAGTGCTTTCAGAGACAACGCACGATCCAGCCGGGAGGTCGGAAGCCTTCTGGGCGTCCTTCTCCACCGCGCCGGACGTGTCTCGGATGCCGCCGGTGAAGGTTGACGCGGACGCCGGTGAGGCCGTCACGAGGCTGGATCCGGCAGATGCGCCCAGAGTTAAGGCGAGGGCTGTCAGTGCAGCACTCGGGGCACGCAAAAAGCGCCTTCCCGGTGTCGAAGCTTTAGATAAATCCATCCCTAAGTCCTTCCAATCTTCTATATGACTTCTGCGGCAGCCGGAGGACGGGGCGGCGCGCAAGAACACTCTCCACCGCCGGCCTCGCAGGCTCGGGGTCGGCAGGTTTGTAAAGGAGTTAACAGCATTCGCATCTAGGATACTGCACTTTTCTTGCTTTCGACACTGCGCGGATTTCGCATATCCGAGGCGGCCAACAATTGAACAGCAAGGCGTTGAGGGATACTCCCCTACGGGCGTTTTGTCAGTGAGCATAAGATCACATAGCGATCGTCAAGGATTGGTTCTAGATGCTCTCACCTTGGGGAGGATGGCGATCTGTTTCCGTTGCTGACCGCGTAGTTGCGGGCCGCGGTGATCTCCTGGTCGCCCATGCCGTCGCCGACCAGAAGGATGCCGTTCTTCCCGCCGGTCTGGCTGACGGGGTCGCACACGAACGCCGTCTGGTCGCCACTGCTCTGGTCGACGTCGCAAGGGCGAACCACACCCAGTACAGGACGACGCCGGTCAGTACGATCCCGAGCACCGCGCCCAGCACCTTCATGACCGGGTAGCGAGCCGCCAGCAAGGCGAACGCGTGTTGATTCGCCACGGCACCACCTCGAAAGCTTTTGCGTCACGGCAGCCAGGCCGCTTGTGGGGTGGGTGAAGGCAAGGCGATCCCGCAGGCGGACAGGGCGGCTCGGGCGTCGTGAACAAGAGGGCCGGGCAGGCGGACGCACGGGCACCCGCTAGAACCGATAGGGTAAGGCTTTATCTTGACGTGAAAATACTCCGCGGACATTGTAGTGTGAGCACCAGAAGAATAATCAGGTGACAACCGGCACACGCCGGGATTTTCGAAGGGGAAAAGAATGTCCGATTACAAGCTCGTCTTCCACATCAACGAGAACGACCGCTGGCCGTTCACCCTGCGCTCCGTACGCAACTTCATCCGCGCCGACGACCGCCACCGCGCAGTGGTGGTCGCCAACGGCGGGGCCGTCCGCTCCTTCTCCCAACTCGAAGCCGACCCCAACCGCATGGCCCGCATCCGCGGCCTCGAAGCCGAAGGCGTGTCCTTCGTGGTGTGCCAGATCGCGCTCGGCGAGCGGCAAGTCAAGGAAGAGCTCATCCCCGAATACGTCAAGGTGGTCCCCGCCGGCATCGTGGAGATCGCCAAGCTCCAGTCCGAGGGCTACGGGTACGTCAAGGCCTAAACCTGCGAACCGAACGACACGTCTGCCCGCAGCACCGTGAACTTCGCGTTCCGGGCCAGCTGGCGCGTGCGGCCCACCCGCCGCTCCACCTCCGGGCGGTAGCGCAGATGGTTGTTGTGGACCATGTAGAGACGCCCGCCGGGGCGCAGGAGGCGCGCGGCCGCGTCGAGCAGGTCCTGGACGAGCGTGGCGTCCAGCGCCGTGCCCGCGTGGAAGGGCGGGTTGAGGAGCACGACGTCGGAGCTCCCGGTCGGCTCCTGCCCGGCGGCGTCGTCCCAGGTCACGCGGGCGCGGTCTCCGAACTCGGCGAGGGTGAGGCTGGCGGAGACGACGGCGTCGGCATCGGCATCCGTGGCGAGCACGGTGGCGTCGGGCAGGGTGGCAAGCACGATGCGGGCAACGGTTCCGTTGCCGCATCCGAGGTCGACGACGCTGCGGCCGGTATCGACCTCGCTCGGCGCCTCCCAGGAATCCCACGGGTTTGCGGCGAGCTTCGCCTTGCGGCGCTCGGCACGAAGCTCGGCCAGGGCGGTGTCGGCCAGTAGCTGGCCGCCGTGGTCGACCTCCGCGCCGGAGAACACCCCGCCCACGCCCACGATCGTCCCAGCCTCCGTTTCACGGGATGCCGGCTCGTAGCCCTGGCCCGTGCGGCCGGTGCCCACAAGGCAACGGAACTTGCCGCGGCCGCGGGAGGCGTGGACGTCAGTGAAATAGCGGGCGAGCGTGGCGTTGTGCCCGCGATCCATATGCTTGTTATTCGCCCCGAAGATAAGGGCGCCGGCGGGCACGGACCCGGCGAGATAGGCAACCTCCTCCAGCGACTTCGGGGTGTGGCCGAGCGCCACGTCAATCTTTTCCGTAAAGAACTCATCGAGACGCAGGGGACCGTCCGCGCCCGCGATCCGCACGCGATCGCGGGCGCCCAGCTCACGAGCCATCCGATCCGCCTCGCGCGCCTGCATCACCGTGCGCGAGGCCACCCACACCCGCTCGGCGGCATCAAGGGCGCTACGCAGGAGGGTGGCGGCGGGGTCGTCGAGGATCGCCACGGACGCGGCGCCCGGCGCTTCGGCCGCCACCACGTCCAAGATCAGCTGGTCAAGGGTTGAGGTCATGTCACTTCCGCCTTCAGTCGGTTCCCGCACATCATACCCACTCCCGCTGGCCCGCCCTGTGGGCCACGTGGCGGGGCAGCAAACGCCCCGGCGTGGCTAACTGGTGAATCTGAGCCCGAAAGCCCCGTTTTCAGCAACGCCCCCAGACTCACCAGTTAGTTACAGGATCAGCGCGGACTACTCAGTCTTGCTGTGCTCCCGGGGCCCGCGGCGGCCCATCGCGTGGCGCAGCGCCCGGTTGAGCCGCTTCTCCTCCTCGCGCTCGCGCCGGTGGCGGCGTTCGATCGCGAGCTGGCGCTGGAAGGCCTCCTGGGAGCGCTGGTCGAGGTAGACGACGTCGTTGCGCAGGTCCTTGACCAGGGCAAACATGAGCGCCACCACCACGAAGAGGAACGGGGTGGCCGCCACGATGGTCACCGATTGGATGTTGCCGAGGGCACTGTCGCCGCCGGACACGAGCAGGGTGAGCCCGATGGCCGCGGTCAGTAGACCCCACAGGCCGGACAACCACGGGGTAGGCGTGGACTTCCCGCCCTGTGAGATGGAGGCCATGACCGTGGAGGCGGAGTCGGCGGAGGTGATGAAGAAGGTGGCGAGCAACAACACCGCAACCAACCCAAGCACGAACCCACCCGGTAGCGAGTGCAACAGGTTGAACAGCTGCGACTCCACGTTGCCATCGCCGTAGATCGACTCGCCGGCGAGCTCCATCGAGATCGCGGACCCACCGAAGATCGCGAACCACACTGTGGACAGGCCGGCAGGGATGAACATAACACCCATGCAAAACTCGCGCACCGTGCGCCCGCGCGAGATCCGCGCAATAAACATGCCTACGAACGGCGACCACGAGATCCACCAGGCCCAGTAGAAGATCGTCCACCCGGACAGCCAATCGCCGGCAGTGCCGTTAGCGGATTCGGCGGTGCGGCCGGCCATCTCGAAGAAGCGCGACAGGTAGGCGCCCACCGAGCCGGGCAAAAGGTTGAGCTGGGCGATCGTGGGGCCAAGGATGAAGACGGCGACCGCGAGGATCGAGGCGAAGACCATGTTCGCGTTCGACAGGTAGCGGATGCCACGCCCAACGCCAGACATTGCGGAGAGCAGGAAGGCCAGGGTCAGCACGGACACGATCGCCACGATCAGCCCGGTCCCCGGATTCTCCACGATACCGGCCGCGGTCAGGCCCGCCCGGATCTGCAGGGCGCCCAGCCCGAGCGAGCAGGCGGTGCCGAACACAGTGGCAAAGACGGACAGGGAGTCGATGGCCTTACCCAGCGCGCCGTTCGCGTGCTTCTCCCCGATCAGCGGAGTGAAGGCGGCGGAGATCAGCTGCTTGCGCCCGATCCGGTAGGTCGAGTAGGCGATCGCGAGGCCCACGATCGCGTACATGGCCCACGGGTGCAGGGTCCAGTGGAACATCGCGGTGGCCATCGCGGTGCCCACTTCGTTGGGCTGGTGGCCGGGCACGCCGTCGCGGTAGAAGGCGAGCGGCTCGGAGGCGCCGTAGAACATGAGTCCGATCCCCATGCCGGCGGCGAACATCATCGCCACCCACGACGTGTTGGAGAATTCCGGTTGCTCGTTCGCGGCGCCCAGCCGGATCGAGCCGAATTTCGAGGCGGCGATCACGACGACGAATACCACGAACACCGTGGAGAACAGGACGAACGCCCACCCCAGGTTCTCAAGCACCCAGCTGAACATGGCCGAGGCAGCGTTTTCGAAGTTGTCCGGGGCGCCGAGTCCCCAGGCGACCACCGCGATCACCAGTGCCATCGCGGGGATGACCACGGGCCAGCTGATGGAGCCGTCGGCGGTTTCGGAGGCAAGTTCGACTGGTTTTTCTTGAATGTCTGCCGCGTTGATTTCCTTTTCCACTGACAGGAGCGCGGCGAGCTCCGAGGTGGCTGATGAGTTAGCGTCGAGCGGTTCGCTCCAGTTTACGTCCTGATTCTTTTCTTCCATACCTCCATTCTTTGAATAAATTCCGCATATATTCCAGTATTGGGCGCAGACTATGCGATTTCTCTCCCGCCAGGCGGGGCGGCGGGACGGGTCGTGCCCACCGGCACAAGCGAGTAGGCTCGAAGGCATGATGAATTGGATTTGTGGGCGCAAAAAGGCGTCAACCGAGAAGGCGCAGGTGGCTACGGATGAGGCACAGGTGGCCGCGATCGCCGCGGGGAAATCCACTGGCACGTGGGGTGGCATGGTGGCGCCCCCGGCGGCGATGAACTCGGCGCTGGGCGTGCCGCACTGGCTGGCCAAGTATGGGCTCGCCTCCTGGATGCTGATCGGCCTGGGGATCGTGATCGTGGCGATCGCGTGGATCTTGGGCGCGGTCACCGAGGTGTTCCTGGGCGTCTTCCTGTCCTTCGTGCTCACCGCCGTGCTCTACCCGATCGTATCGTGGCTGTCGAAGTACATGCCCCGCACGGCTGCCACCGCGCTCGCCATGCTGTTTGGCTTCATTGTGTTCGGCGGGATGGTCAGCTACGTAGTCTACTCGGTGGCCAACGAATGGGACTCGCTGGCCAATCAGTTTCAGGACGGCGTGAACTCCATCCTCGACTTCTTCACCCGCGACAACCTGCCTTGGCACCTGTCCCGCCAGGACCTGTCCGAGGCGATCTCGAACGCCGTGTCCACGGGCACGGATTGGATCCAGTCCAACGCGGGCACCATCGCGCAGACCGTGCTGGCCAACGCCTCGAACTTCGCCGTCGTCATGACGATCCTGGCTCTGTCGCTGTTCGTCACCTTCTTTTTCCTTGCCCAGGGCCCTCAGATGTGGCTGTGGTTCTTGAACCTGCTCCCGGCGCGCAACCGCTACCGCAGCCACCTGGGCGCGACGGCCGGCTGGGTGGCCTTCTCCGGGTACGCCCGCGGCACCGTCATCATTTCGATCATCAACGGGATCCTGGCCTTCATCTTCTTGTCAATCGTGGGCGTGCCGCTGTCAGCCCCGCTCGCCGTCCTGGTGTTGATCGGCACGTTCATTCCGCTGGTCGGCGCACCGGCGGCGATGGTGGTGGCGATGATCGTAGCGCTGGCGTCGGGCGGCCTGGTCAAGTTCATCGTCGTGGGCGTGGGCATCGCGGGCATTGGCCAGATCGAAGGGCACCTCCTCCAGCCGCTTATCATGGGCCGCCAGGTGGCGCTTCACCCGATCGTGGTGGCGATTGGCGTGGCGGCAGGTGGCTTCGCCGGCGGCCTGGTGGGCGCGGTGATTGCGATCCCGCTCATGGCGATCGCCTGGTCGGTCTACCGCACGCTCCGCCAGGGCGACGAGGAGATGACCGAGCTTCCCGACATCCCGCAGGAGAAGGTGCTCCCTGAAGAGGACTAACCCCTCACCTTTACTTTTGCACCTCGGTAGCGATCGTGGCGTAGCCCTTGTCCATCTGCAGGCCGGCCGTGGAGGAGGCCTCGTTCATCGGCAGTAGCACCACGCGCCCGTCCCTGATCGCGGGCACGTCGGCCAGCGCCGGGTTGCCCAGCAGATCCTCGAAGGGCTCAAGTCCGGCGCCCATGAAATCCTCCACGAACAAGATGTCGGGGCTGGCCTTGAGCAGGGTTTCGGCGTCGATCGGCATGGTACGAGTGATGCCGGCGGCCGCGCCGGCGTCGGTGGCGCCCGCGCGGATCGCCAGGCCGGGCACCACGTTGTTCACGCCCATCGCCATGACCTTGCCCCCGCGCGCGATGAGCTCGAGCACCGCCGGGCTCTTCTTGCTCTCAACCTGCGCCACCTCGGCGTCGATCTGCGCGATCCGCCCCAGGAAATCGTTCGTCAGCCCCGCGGCCGTGACCGGCATCCCCAGTTTCTCGCCCATCTTCTCCACCGCCGCCGCGTACAGCTCCGGGGTGTCGAACTCGTGGCCGTCGAAGTCGAGCACCTCCACGCCGGCTGCGCGCAGCTGCTCGGCCACCCCGCTCTCCGACTCGAAGCGCGCCGTCATCACCACCAGGTCCGGGTTGTAGGACAGGATCTGTTCGGCGTCGGGGTTGATGCCCGTCTCGAGCCGCTCGGTCACCTGCCGCGCGAGCTCCGGGTTCTGCCCCATCGGCGACGCCGCCGACGCCGAAATCACCGCCACGTTCTCCGGCCCAGCGAGCATGAGGACCATGTCGCTGGTCTCGGGGCTGGTGGCCACGATGCGCGTGTAGGCGCTGGTCTCCGTCACGGTATCCGTAGGCTCATCGGTTTGGGTTGTGGTCTCGGCACTTCCCGACGCCGACGGCCCGGCCTCCCCCGAACTCGCCGGCGCGTGGGAGCACGCTGCGAGGGCCAGGACGGCTGCGGCTGCAAGGAGTTTCTTCATGATGTTGACCTTTCGTGAGTCGAAAATGGATAGGAGGGCATGTGATCAGGGGCTTCGCGGAGCCTGCGTGAGCGGTGCTAGAGCGGGGTGACGACGAGCGTGCCGGTGACCGGGGAGGGCCGGACGTCCACGGGCGTGCCGTAGATCTCCTTGATCGCCTCGGGAGTGAGCACCTCGCCTGGCGTGCCGCGGGCCCGCACCCGCGCCCCTCCCAGCCGGGGCTGGAGGAGGACTAGCTCGTCACAGAACCGGGCGGCGAGCGTGAGATCGTGCAGGACGGCGATCACGGTCCGACGCCGGTCGGCCGCCACCCAGGGCCGTAGCACCTTGAGCACGGCCACGGCGTGGGACAGGTCGAGCGCGGAGACCGGCTCATCCAGCAAGAGCAGGGGCGCGTCCTGTGCGAGAGCGCGGGCCAGGCCGGTGAGCTGGCGTTCACCTCCCGAGGTCTGCCGGGTGGGGCGCTCGGCCCAGGCCAGCGCGCCGGTGGCGGCAAGGGCGGACGCGACACGGGCGTCGTCGTCGGCGGAAAGCGAACCGAAGCGCGGGAGGGCGGCATACCGGCCCATCTCCACCACCTCGCGGCCGGTGAAGGCCGAGCCGCGCAGGGATTCCTGGGCGAGGTAGGCCACGAGCTCGGCCCGCCGGCGCGCAGAGAGTCGGGCAAGGCTCTCCCCGCCGACCTCCACCACACCCTCAGCCGGCACCAGCCCCAGGATGGCCTTGACCAGCGTGGACTTGCCCGCGCCGTTCGGACCGATGAGACCCACGATCCGGCCGGCGCCGAGCTCGAGGTGGGCGATGTCCAGCACGGGCCGGTCGCCGTAGCCGGCCCGAAGGCCGCGCAGGCTGACCGCGGCCGCCGCGCGCCCAGCAATCGGCTGCCCGGCGCTCGCCCCGCTCATCGGTGCCCCTCCCTCAGCACGAGGAAGAGCAGCATCGGCGCGCCCACCAGTGCCGTCACCACCCCGGTCTGCAGCACCACGGGGGTGAAGATCATGCGGGCTACGGTGTCGGCGACGATGAGGAACACCGCGCCGAAGATGAAGGACGCGGGGATGAGCATCCGGTAGTTCTCCCCGCGCGCCAGACGAATGAGGTGGGGCACCACCAGCCCGACGAACGAGATCACGCCCGTGGTAGCCACGGCACCGGCGGTGGCGAGCGCCGCGAAGGCCAGCACCGTGTGCGACACCCGCCGCACCGCCACCCCCGAGCTCTGGGCCGTCGAGGCGCCGAGGGAGAGCATGTTGAGCTCGCGGGCGTGTAGGCCCACGCCGATCGCGCCGATCACCACGGGCGCCACTACCAGCGCGACGTCGGACATCGTGCGCCCGGCGAGGTCGCCGTTCAGCCAGAAGATGGCCGAGCGGGCGTTTTCGGCGTCGGGGGCGTTGGCGATCGTGGCGGCGATGATAGCGCCGAGGAAGGAGTTGAGAGCCACGCCCACCAGCAGGATCGTGGCCGTGGACGCCCGCGGGCCGCGCGCCCCCACCAGCTGCACGAGCCCAGTGGCGGCCAACGCCCCGGCGAACGCGCCGAGCGGCAGCAGGGCCGGATGCGCGAGCGAGGCCCCGGACACGATGACGACCACCGCGACCGCGGCCGCTCCCGTCCCCACCCCGGTGATCCCCGGCTCGGCGAGCGGGTTGCGGAACACGGCCTGCATGGCGGCCCCGGCCACCGCGAGCGCCCCGCCCACGAGCGCGGCCATGAGCACGCGTGGGAGGCGGATGTGGGTGATGAGGGCGTCGGAGGCGGGGGCATCAGCGCCGGTGATGGCACGGGAGAGGGCGGCGGCGACGTCGGCTGGCGGGGTGAGGATCGGGCCGATGGCAACGGCGAGGAGCATAGCGACACCGAGGGCCACGCACCCGATGAGGAGCCCGCGCTTGCTCATGGCAACCTCCTCGCACTCTCGTTGCCATCTGGACCGTTTCAGCCTACGCACTCTCCGCCGGCGCGTCGAACGGAGGGCCGATCAGCTTAGCGACATGCGCGCGGCAACCGGTCACCTAAGGCGCCCACCCCGCCGGCCGCGACCCGCACCCAACGCCCCAGCGCGGCATCGGGAGAAAGCCCGGAAAAGCCGCGCCACGGCGTCGCGAAAAAGGCCCCCGCCACCACCGCCGAGCCCGCGGGCGGACCGCCTAGCCACGCCCCCGGCGGCGCGCTACGATGTGATGAACAACGCGAAAGGATCACCCATGACCACCTTCGTTGACGTGACGAACATGTCGCGCTGGATCTTCAGCACCGGCGTGGAGAAGATCATCTCCGGGATGATGGACTACCTCGAAGCCGACTTCCTCAACTGGGACTCGTTCGAGAAGATCCCGCGCGTGGCCAGCCACTCCCCGATCGGGGTGATCGAGCTGATGCCCACGTCGAACTCGGAGGAGTACTCGTTCAAGTACGTCAACGGCCACCCGTCCAACCCAGCGCGCGGCTTCCAGACGGTCACGGCGTTCGGCGTGCTCGCCGACGTCGACAACGGCTATCCGACCTTCCTCGCCGAGATGACCCTGCTCACCGCCCTGCGCACGGCCGCGTGCTCCGCGCTCGTGGCACGCACGCTGGCCCGCCCGGACTCGCACGTCCACGCCCTCATCGGCTCGGGTTCGCAGTCGGAATTCCAGGCGCTCGGCATGCGCGCCGCGCTCGGCCTGGAGGAGCTGCGCATCTACGACATCGACCCGCACGCCATGGAAAAATTCCACCGCAACCTCGCCCCGCTGGGCTTTACGATCACGGTGTGCGACAGCGTGGACGACGCCGTGGCCGGGGCCGACGTCATCACCGTCTGCACCGCCGACAAGGCCAACAACACCATCCTGTCGGATGCGCAGGTGCGACCCGGCGTGCACCTCAACGCGATCGGCGGGGACTGTCCGGGCAAAACCGAGCTCGAAGCCGCGATCCTTGAGCGCTCCACTGTGTTCGTGGAATTCACCCCGCAAACCCGCATCGAGGGCGAGATCCAGCAGATGGCCCCGGACTTCTCCGTGACCGAGTTCGCCGACGTCCTGGCGGGTAAGGCGCCCGGGCGGACGTCGGCAGACGAGATCACCCTGTTCGACTCCGTTGGCTTCGCCATGAGCGACTTCTCCGCCCTGCGCTACACGCGCGACTCCGTGGCCGGCACCAGCTACTTCGACGACATCGAGCTGGTCGCCGAACCCGACGACCCCAAGGACCTGTTCTCCCTCATCGTGCCCTCGCTTCATCCGGTGGGCTGATGGGGATCACGGCGCGGCGCGCTAGGTTTGATGCGTGTTGATTGCCGCGATCGCCTTGACCCTGGGAGCGCTGGCCTATGCCAGCGTTCTGACCGAGGCCGCCCTCGGCTACCCGCTCTCCCCCACGGTGTCGTATTTGTCCGAGCTGTCGGCGGCGGACCAGGCGTCCTCCGCGCTCGTGCGCTCGATGGATGCGGCTGCGGGGGTGGCGTTCGCGGCCGTCGGGTTTTACTTGTGGTCACGACGCCGTGGCGCGGCGCGCGACCTCCTGCCCGGGGTGCGCTGGGGGTTAGGCCACGCGGGTGAGCTGGATGCGGAGCTGGCGGGAGCGCGCGGCGGGCTGCTGGGCGGTGCCGGGGTTGGCGGCCGGCTGGCCAGGCTCGTGCCGGAGCGGGTGCTCGTAGCACTGGTGCCGGGCGGGATGGCGCTGTCCGGAGTCGCCACCGTGTTGGACGCCGCCTTCCCCATGGACTGTGCCGAATCCGTGCCCTCGTGCCGGGCACAACTCGAGGCCGGCACGTCGTTCAGCCACCTCGCCCATACGGTGACGTCGTCGCTGGCGGGGCTCGGACTGGTCGCGGTGGCGGTGGGCGCGCTGCTCGCCGGCACGCGGGTGATGCGGGCCGTGGGGGCCGTGGTGGTGGGGGCGATGGGCGTGGAGCTCGTGACGATCGCCGCCGGGTGGCCGGTCGGGATCGCGCAGCGCGTGCAGGTGGCGGCGTCCGTCGTCCTCATGCTGGTGATTGCGGCACGGATGGGAGGTGGACATGTGGGTGATCCTGCCCGGACTGGCTCTCGCTCCGCGTGACTACGCGCCGCTCGCCGCGCTCCTTCGCGGGCGCGTCATCGTGGCCGACCAGTGGGCCGTGCCCCTCACCTCGGAGGATCTGCCGCGCGCCCTCGGACTCCCCGACCGCGGCACCGAGCGGCTCGACCTTATCGGCCACTCGCTCGGCGGGCTCGCCGCCCTCTCCTTAGCCCTGGACGGCGCAGACTCTCTCACCCTGCTCGACCCCACCACCCTCGGCGAGGCCAGCTCCCACGTACGCGTTCCCCGGTTCGCCGCCCCGCTCGGAGCGCTGGCCCGCGCGGCGGCCATGCTTGCCCTGACGGGGAAGGACCCGATTTCCGGGGCCGAGCGGCAGGCGCGCTACGGCACGCCCGCCGGCCTCGAGGCCATCACCTTCCAGCTCGCCGAGCTTGCCCGCCTGCAGGATCGGATCTCTCAGAAGCTGGGCCACCCGCTTCCGCCCACGTTGCACGTGTGCGCTCTCCCCCACCCGGGGGCGAGCTCGCATCGCTCGGCCCAGCGCGCGTTCGCGCGCCAGATCGGCAGCGAGCTCATCGAGGCACGCGGCTGGAACCACCTGTTCCCGCTCACGCACCCGGCCGAGGTGGCGGAGTTGATCCTGGCCGGCCCATCTACTCGCCAGCCGCCCGCCAACTGACCCGCCGGCACCGGCACCCTACTGGGCGGGTTTGACGAACGGGAACGCCAGCGTGTCGCGGATCGTGCCGTCCACCAGGAACATCGTCAGCCGGTCGATGCCAATCCCGAGCCCGCCGGTGGGCCGCATGCCGAACTCGAGGGCGCTCAAGAACTCCTCGTCAACCTCCATCGCCTCGGCGTCCCCGGCGGCAGCCAGCAGGGACTGGCGGGTGAGGCGGTCGCGCTGGTCGATCGGGTCGGTCAGCTCGGTGTACGCGGTGCCGAGCTCCATGCCGAAGGCCACGAGGTCCCAGCGCTCGGCCAGCCCGGGAACGGAGCGGTGCGGGGCGGTGAGCGGCGAGGTCTCCACGGGGAAGTCGAGGTAGAAGGTCGGCTCCTCGGTCTGGGACTCCACCAGCTCGTCGTACAGCTCGGTCACCATCGCGCCGGGCGTAGCGTGCAGGCCCACCTCGATGTCGAACTTCTTGCACAGCTCACGCAGCTCCTCCGCGCTCGTCTCGGCGGTGACGCGCTGGCCGCAGGCCTCGGAGACGGCGTCGTGAACCGTGATTGAGCGCCACGGGCCGGAGATATCGAGCCAGCCGCCGCCCGGGCGCGGCACGCGCGGCGAGCCGTGCACCGCGGTGGCGGCGGCGATGATGAGCTCGCGGGTGAGGTCGCGCATCGTGAGGTAGTCGCCGTAGGCCTCGTATGCCTCGAGCGACGTGAACTCGGGGTTGTGCGTGGAGTCGGCGCCCTCATTGCGGAAGTTGCGTCCGAGTTCGAACACACGCTCCACGCCCGCCACGCACAGCCGCTTGAGGAACAGTTCGGGGGCGATACGCATGGTGAGGTTGAGGTCGTAAGCGTTGATGTGGGTGGCGAACGGACGGGCGTTCGCGCCGCCGTGCACGCGTTGGAGGATCGGGGTCTCGACCTCGATGTAGTCCCGGCCGGCCAGGAAGTCGCGCACGGCCTTCACCGCCGCCGACCTCGTGTACAGGCGCGTCCACGCCCCCGCGTCGGTGGCCAGGTACATGTGGCGGTTGCGCAGGCGGGCCTCGGGGTCGGCCACGCCGCGGAACTTGTCCGGCGGCGCCACCAGCGACTTCGCCGCCATGGTCCAAGACTCCACTGCGAAGGTGGGCTCGCCGGTACGGGAGACGCCGAGGCGCCCGGTCACGGACACCACGTCCCCACGGTCCACGCCCGCACGCCACAGCGCCATGTCGGCCGCGCCTGAGCGCTCGAGGCTGATCTGCAGCTCGTCGGTGCCCTCGCGCAGATCGGCGAAAATGATGCCGCCGTGGTCGCGGATGCGCAGGATGCGCCCCACGATCGAGATCTCGCCCACGACGCCGTCCGCGCCCGTCGCGTCAACAGCGCCCGTTGCGTCCGCGCCAGGCCCGGACGCAACCGGACCCCGCTTGACCTGCGCGATCGAGGCCGTGTGCGGGACGGCGGGCGGGTAGGCATCCATGCCGGCCGCCTCAAGGGTGGCGAGCTTGGCGATTCGCACGCGCTGCTGCTCGTTGCGCTTGGGCTCGATCGCAGGCGGGTTGAGCAGCTCGTCGAGGATAGGTTGCATGCGCGCCACAACGTCGCCCACATACGTTGCCGACTCCTGGGCGGCGTTGCGGCGGCGGAAGGCCTGGGGGACGTCGGGCACGAAGCCTTCGGCCCGCCCGCACGCGATGAGGGCGCGGGTGAGTTGCTGGGCCGAGCTGTAACACATGAGGCGGCGCTTCCACACCGGGTTGTACTTGGCGTTCGACTCGTACAGCGAGTGCAACTGCCACCAGCGCGAGGCCAGCATGAGGATGCGGTAGTTGAGGCGCTGCAACGGGGTGGCGCCCACGCGCTCGCTGACCTCGAAGGCCGAGCGGAACATGGCGAAGTTGAGCGAGATACGGTCAATCGCAAGGTTTTCGGCGTTCTGCATGAGCTCGGTCATCATGAGCTCGTTGACGCCGGAGGCCGCGTCCGGCGAGCGGCGCATGAGGTCCAGCGACACCCCGCGCTTGCCCCACGGTACGAACGTGAGAAGGGAGCGGACCTCGCCCCCGGCGTCGTGGGCGGTGACGACGAGGATGCGGGGGTCGCGCGGGTCGCCCAGCCGGCCGAGCGCCATGGAGAAGCCGCGCTCGTCGCCCACGCGCCAACGCTCGGCGCAGGCGGCCAGCTCGGCCAGCTCGGCGGCGTCGATCTCCTCCTGGCGGCGGATCTTCACGGTGTAACCCGCATTGCGCGGGCCGGCGATCGCGCGGCGGACGGGCTTGTTCTTCGACAGGGAGAAGTCGGCGGGGTAGATGACCGACTCATCCCCCATCGCGATGAGGTGCATGCCGGCGTCCTGGTAGGCGCGGGCGCCCTCTTCGGAGGCGGAAATAACGGCGGGCACCCAACTGTAGCGGCGGGCCACCAACTGCCAGGTGGCAATCGCCTCCGGCCACGAGCGCCGATCACCCAGCGGGTCGCCGCCCGCCAACGCCACGCCGTTGGTCACCTTCCACGAGATCGCCGCCCGGCCGTTGGGGCTGGTGGTGAGCCGGCGGTCGTCGCGGGTGGCGAAGTAGGACAGGGAGTCGGCGTCGTCATCGTGAAGGAGTATCGTGCGCGCGGTGACCTCCGAATCAACCTGGCGGGCCACCTGGCGGGCGTCGGCGCGAAAGAAGGTGGAGATCGCGCCAAGCAGGCCGGCGACCACGATGATCTCGACGATGAGGAAGGTCCACCAGCCGGCGTCGTAGGAGACGTCGTAGGGGTGGCCGGTCGGGTCGGCGCTAACGATCGCGGCGGCCGCCCACTTCGCCGCGTCGAGGTAGGGCATGTGGTGGACCATGACGGCGCTGAGGAAGCCGTACCCGTATCCCAGGCCAAGCCCGCCGAGGCCGACCGCGAGCGCCCGCCACCATGCCCCGCGTACGAGCCGCCCCGGGAACGCCGCGCGCGCCCACAGCAGCACGATGATCGACGCGAGTGCGAAGAGTGTGGCGGCGACAAAGAGGAAGTATTCCAGGCGCTCCACGCCCAGCTCGGCAAGGTCGTGCCACATTGGGATGACCGCCACGGCAAGGGCGAGGGTGGTCACCTGGAAGACGACGAGGAAGCCAATCATCGCGGCGCGCTGGCGGCGCATGAAGCCGGAGGCCAGCATGGCGTTGATGAGGCCCCAGATGAGGGAGGGGTCGGAGTAGATGTTCGTCAGCCAAAAGAAGTCGGAGATCGCGGCCGCGGTGCCGGGAGCGATGCGCTCAACCAGCAGGCCCACGATATTCCACACGGCCACCACCTGAAGGAGGAAGGTGAAGAAGCGCGCGACTGCCTCTTGGCTGGCGCGCGCGGGCTGACACGGTAGGTCCACATCCATCGATGTATGCATAGGACAATCCTATGACTCGACCCTCTGCGCGCCCGTCATACCGTGGTACAGCCGCGGGACCGCCCTCCTCAGACCTCACGATTTGCGCAAGCAAACTCTGACGTAAAGACGGACATTTTCCCAGATCCTGGCTATGTGCGCGCGAAGTGTTTCACTAAGATAGGGAGAAGAAATCGACAACAAGGATGTTTATGATTGCGCTTACACTCTTTCAGCCTTCGACCACGGCGATCGCCGGGTCGTCGCTGATCACTGCTCTTGTTAGCCTCCTGCCCCTCGTATTCTTCTTCGTCGCGCTCGGGGTGTTTTCCATCCCCACACACTGGTGCGCGCTCGGCGCCCTTGTGGTGGCGCTGATCGTGGCCACGGTCGGCTTCGACATGCCGGCGGCGATGGCGGGCATGTCCGCCGTTGAAGGCGCGGCCTTCGGCCTCATCCCGATCATCTACATCGTGGTGATGGCCGTGTGGCTGTACAACCTCACCGACCGCTCCGGCCGCGCCGCTGACGTCCAGGCCGTCTTCTCGGCCGTGGGCAAAGGAGACAAGCGCATCCAGGGCCTCCTCATCGGCTACGCGTTCTGCGGCCTACTCGAGGGCCTGGCCGGCTTCGGCGCCCCCGTGGCGATCGCCTGCACGATGATGTGGGCGCTCGGCCTGCCCCCGATCCGCGCCGCGCTCGCCGTCATGGTAGGCAACGCTCTCAACGTCGGGTTCGGCGCGATGGCGATCCCGGTCACCACCGTGGCCAAACTCGGCGGCGAAGACCCGAACCTGGTGGGCGCCACCATGGGCCGCATCACCCCGATCCTGCTCATCATCGTCCCCTTCCTCATGCTGTTCATCATGGACGGCATGCGCGGGATCAGGGACGGCTGGCTCGCCGCGATCGTCGCCTGGGCCGGCATGGCCGCCGGCGTGGGGCTCACCTCCAACTTCCTGTCCTACGAGCTCGCCGCCGTGGTCGGCTCCCTGCTCTCCTTCGCCGCGCTCGCCGCGCTGCTACGTTTTTGGACGCCGACGACGCCCGAGGACTTGCGTTCCCCCGCGCCCACCGAGCAACTTTCGGGCAGCCGGATCATGCTCGGCCTCCTGCCGTACTGGCTGGTGGTCATCGTCTTCGCGGTGGCCAAGCTGTGGCGCATCGGGGTGGACGTGCCGGCCGCCCTGGCCTCCACCGACATCTCCTTCGTCTGGCCGGGCCTGGCCGACGTCATGGGGCTGAACGGCCAGCAGAACACGTCGGTGACCTTCACCCTGCCCTGGCTGTCCTCGCCCGGCACGATGCTCTTCTTCACCGGTCTGGTGGTGGCGATCGCGTACTCGCGCTCGGAGGGACGTTTCGAGCTGCCGTTTGCCACCGGCATGCGCACGCTCGTCACCACCGTGGTCAACCTGCGCATCGCGATCCTCACGATCTGCCTGGTCATGGCCCTGGCCTACGTCATGAACTTCTCCGGCCAGACCGTGGCGATCGGCGCGTGGCTGGCCGGCACGGGCGCCGCCTTCGCCTTCCTCTCCCCCATGCTCGGCTGGATCGGCACCGCCGTGACCGGCTCGGCCACCTCGGCCGGCGCCCTGTTCGGAAACCTGCAGGCCACCGCCGCCCAGGCGGCCGACCTGCCCACCCGCCTCCTCCTCGGCGTCAACGAGATCGGCGGCGGCATCGGCAAAATCGTCAGCCCCCAGAACCTCGCGATCGCGGCAGGCGCCGTGAAGTCCGAGGGCTCCGAGTCGGAGATCTTGCGCAAGGCCGCCCCCTACTCTCTTACCCTCATCGTCCTGCTGGGCCTCATCACGGTCCTCGCCTCCAACGGAATCCTCGGATTCCTCATCGCATAGAAAGGTTCACCATGAGAATCGCGCTTTTCTCCACCTGCATGAACGACCTCATGTTCCCGCAGGCCGCGCAAGCAACGGTGCATCTCCTCCGCCGCCTCGGCCACGAGGTCGTCTTCCCCGAGGATCAGGCATGTTGCGGCCAGATGCACATCAACACCGGCTACTACCCCGAGGCCCTGCCCCTCATTGAGAATCACGTGCGCACGTTCGCCCCCGTGCTCGACGGCGAGTGGGACGCGATCGTGGCCCCCTCCGGCTCGTGCACCGGCTCGATCCGCACCCAGCAGGCGATGGTGGCCCGCGAACTCGGCCACACGGACCTCGCCACCAAGGCCGAGAAGATCGCCGAGAAGACGTACGACCTGCCCGAACTCATCGTGGACGTGCTCGGCATGGTCGACGTCGGGGCCTACTTCCCCCACCGCGTCACCTACCACACCACCTGCCACTCGCTGCGCGTGGCAAAGGTGGGCGACAAGCCGCTCCAGCTCATCCAGGCCGTGGAGGGCATCGACTACGTCCCGCTTCCCGACGCCGACGTGTGCTGCGGCTTCGGCGGCACGTTCTCGGTGAAGAACCCCGACGTGTCCTCGGCCATGCTCACCGACAAGATGGCCAACATCAAGTCCACCGGCGCCGAAATCCTCGTGGCCGGCGACTACTCGTGCCTCATGAACATCGCCGGCGGCCTGTCCCGCACACGCTCCGGAATCCGCGCCATGCACCTGGCCGAGGTGCTCGCCGGCAGCCAGGATGACCCGTTCATCGCCCCGGCCACAACCACGAAGGTAGGTGCCTAATGTTGAACATCAAGGAACTGGGCTCGAAGCTGGGGCTCAACCCCGCCGACTGGGCCGAAAAGGACATCGCCGAAACCGAGCTCGGCTGGGTGCCCGGCCACCCCATTCCCAACGACCCGCTCCGCTGGGGTCAGTCCTTCCGTGAAGGCTCAGAGGAAACCCTGCGCAACACGCAGATGCGGCGCAACCTCGGGTATGCCACCGGCAAGATCCGCACCAAGCGCAACACGCGCGTGGAGGAAATGCCCGACTGGGAGGCGCTGCGCGAATCGGCGTCGAACATCAAGCGCACCGTGGCCGCGAACTGGGTCGAGCTGCTCGAACAGTTCGAGGCGAACGTGACCGCCAAGGGCGGCGTCGTGCACTGGGCGCGCGACGCCGATGAGGCCAACCGCATCGTCTACGACCTGGTCAAGGCGAAGGGCGTGGACGAGGTGGTCAAGGTCAAGTCCATGGCCACGCAGGAGATCAACCTCAACGAATACCTGGGCGAGCGCGGGATCCAGGCGTGGGAGACCGACCTGGCCGAGATGATCGTCCAGCTGTCGGAGGACATGCCCTCGCACGTCGTCGTGCCCGCGATCCACCGCAACCGCGCCGAGGTCAAGGCGATCTTCGAGGCGCGCATGGACGACGCCGGGGAGCTCACCCACGAGCCGCGCGTGCTCGCCATGGCGGCCCGCGCCCACCTGCGCAAGAAGTTCCTCTCCGCGAAGGTGGCGATCTCGGGCGCGAACATCGGCGTGGCCGAGACCGGGACCGTGGCGATCTACGAATCCGAGGGCAACGGCCGCATGTGCCTCACCCTGCCCGAAACCCTCATCACGGTCATGGGCATCGAAAAGCTGGTGCCGCACTTCCAGGACATCGAGGTGTTCTCCCAGCTCCTGCCCCGCTCCGCCACCGGCGAGCGCATGAACCCCTACACCTCCTTCTGGACGGGCGTCACGGAGGGCGACGGCCCGCAGGAGTTCCACCTCATCCTCATGGACAACGGGCGCACCAACGTGCTGCACGACCCGGTGGGCCGTGAAGCCCTCAAATGCATCCGCTGCGCGGCCTGCATGAACATCTGCCCCGTGTACCGCGTGACGGGCGGGCACGCCTACAATTCGGTCTACCCCGGGCCGATCGGCGCGATCCTCACCCCGCAGCTGCTGGGCGCCACGGACCGCAAGGACCCGGCCTCCACACTCCCGTTCGCCTCGACCCTGTGTGGGGCGTGCTACGACGTGTGCCCGGTCAAGATCAACATCCCCGACATCCTGGTCCACCTGCGCCACAAGTACGCCGAAGCCAACCGGGGCGGCATCCCCGACAAGTGGGACATCGGCATGAAGGCCACGTCCAAGATCATGAGATCGGGCAAGGCCATGGAGGCGGCCGGCAAGGCCGTGACCACCGGCCGTGTGGCCGCCGGCAAGGATCGCAAGATCGGCTACCTGCCCCTGCCGGTGGCCAAGGACTGGACCCGCGCCCGCGACATCCCCGCCCCGCCCGCACAATCCTTCCGCGATTGGTGGCACGAAGAGGGCTGCTGCGGTGGCAAAGGCTCGGAGGGCTGCTGTGGCGGCCATGAAGGAGGTGCGCGATGAGCGCCAAGGACGTGATTTTGAACCGCATCCGTAACGTCGGCCCGATCCCCACCCCGGAGATCCCGCGCGACTACCGCTTCGGCACCGACGCCTCGCGCGCGGTCGTCATCGACGAGATGGAAGAGGCCCTTATCGACTACACCGCGGTGGTCAAGCGCGTGAGTCCGGACGGGATCGCCGCCGCGATCGACGAGCTGCTCGACGACTGCTCGAGCGTGGTAGTGCCCGCCGGCCTGCCCGCCGAGTGGCAGGAGGCCGCCGGCAAGGGCCGGGAGGTTCGCGTGGACGAGCCGGCGCTTTCCAAGGCCGAGCTTGATTCCATCGACGCCGTCCTCACCGCCTCGCGCGTGGCCGTGGCTAACTCGGGCACGATCATGCTTGACGGCCAGGCCGATCAGGGCCGGCGCGCGATCACGCTGGTGCCGGACACGCACGTCGTCGTGCTCGAAGCCGACGCCATCAAGGCCACCCTCCCCGAGGCCGTGGCCGTGCTGGGCGAGAACCCCACCCGGCCCACCACGTGGATCGCGGGCCCGTCGGCCACCTCGGACATCGAGCTGGTGCGCGTGGACGGGGTGCACGGGCCGCGCAACCTGCGGGTGATCATCGTCGAGCGGTAGGCCACACGTAGGCAACAGGGCGCGGGCCCCGGGAGCGATCCCGGGGCCCTCGCCTGCTGAGCGTGCAGTTACTTCTTCACGTCCCAACGGGGGTCGGCCTTAACGCCCTTCTCAATGAGGCGCGGGTCGGCAGACATCGGCGTGCGCGGCTTGGGGTAGCGCTTGTCTTCCTTCCACCAGGGCATCCAGCCCACCCAGCCGTGCGCGGGAGGGGTTGGCGATTCGGGCTCGAAGCCCAGCTCGGCCGGGGTTTCCTTGATCGTGTCGACCAGGAAGTACTTGTCGGCGTCGTCGAAATTGTCCTTGACGATGTCGCGGAACTCCTTGTGCTCGTGGTACAGGCCGTCGCGTAGCGGGTGACGGCCAGTTTTAACCATCTTGTAAATCCAGTAGACGAACAACGCCACGTTGGAAATCAGCGCCGCCCACGCGCACACCTCGTTGGCGAACGGGTCCATCGTGGAGAAGTTGTGCATCTTCCCCGGCGGCACGAAGAACTCGGCGAGCAGGTTGTTCACCGCGATCCAGAACATGAGGGTGAAGCAGCGGAACCAGATCCACTGCCCGCGCGCCCACGTGAACGCTGGGATCGTGCACGCCAACAGCAGGGCGAGCGTGGCGTACCACGTGTAGTCGGACAGGGAGTTGTAGAGGAAGGCGTGGTTCCACAGGTCATAGGCGATGACCCACGGCCAGACCATGTCAACCCAGATCAGCCCGCGCACCTTGTCCTTGCCGTTGGCCTTCTTCATGCCCGGCGAGGTGATCATGATCTTGCCCAGACCCGTGATCGTGATGATGTTGAGCAGGCCCGCAATCGCGGTGATGATGTTCCAGTACCCGCCAATCGTGCGGAAGCCGGTGGCCGGGTCGATGCCCACGTTGTTCGCTTCGAAGTTCGCGGCGAGCGCCTGGTACCACTCGGGACTGTGGAGGGTGGCCGTGATCCCGCGGGCCTCGGGCAGGCCGGCCAGCATGTCGCGGGCCGAGCCGTCGTTGATCGCCTGCAGGCAGGCCGGGTCGGCGGCGCAGGCGTTATACGTGTCGGCCTCGAAGAAAATTGTGATGTCGCGGATGTTGGCCTCCATGATGTTGAGGGCCAACCCCAGCCAAAGCGCCACACCAAACCAGATCGCGTAACGGTGGGCCTTGAGCGGGTTGCGCTTGCCGTACCACAGCAGATAGCCGGTCATCGTGGCGGTGGCCACCATGATCGCGAACTTGCCGAACGGGAACCAGCCCACGATCGGGATCGCATACTTGATCGCGAACGGCATCGCGAGCACGCCACCCACCGTCCACAGCACAAACACCGTCCACGGCCACCTGCGATGCACCTCCGCGATCGCCACCTGCGCGACGAACACCACCAGCCATGTCACGTACACAATGGGAGTTCCTATCTCCCACAAAAAGAGCGAGTCCACGTCATTTCTCCTACCGCCGCGCGCCCTTGCGCAGCCCCGCGGCGTCGCCATTGACGCCTAGAAACAGTGGCATTAGCGTATACCCAGCTCACAGGCACGCTTTAAGGACCTCAGTCCCCACAAATGTGCACGAGGTCACAGTAAGCTCTTCTTCAACCAAAATGCGTGCGGTGGCATTCGTGGCGTCCGACGACGACGTCGGCCCGGCCCGTCGTCGTCGTTCGCAACAGATTCCAACGAAGGAAGAAGCACAATGCAAGCGAAGTCCGCATTGAAGATCCTTGCGCCGATCGGGCTCGCCGGCCTGGGCGGCATGATCACATTCAGCCAGCTCACCGGCAAAGCCACCCCCGAGGAAAACGCCTGGTACTACCCGGCCGACGACCTCATCGACGCCCACTACACCAACGGCCGCTCCTCAACCTACGCGATCGACATCGACGCGCCCGCCTACGCCGTCTACCGCATCATCAAGCAAATCGGCGCCAACCGCACCGGCTCATTCAGCTCGGACCTGCTCGAACGCGTCTTCGCCCGGCTCCCCTTCTACAACTCCTACGAAATCCAGGAAGAATACCAGCAGCCCGATTCGCTCATGCCCGGCGACAACGCCGCATTCGACTTCCACGGGATGTCGATGGAGTGGACCGACGTCGTACCCGGAAAGTACCTCGTGGAATGGGTAGACACGAAGTCCGCGCCCATGGCCCCCGGATCGTATGCCTTCCGCTTCCCCGGCATGAAACACTTCGCCGCAGCCTGGTGCTTCTACCTCATGCCACTCAAGGGCGAGCGCACCCGCCTCATCAACCACTGGCGCATCGGATTCGAGCCCAACGGCAAGATCATCTCCGCTATCAATTGGACCAACATCGAGCTCATCGGCGGCGTCATGGCCCACCTGCAAAACATCTACATCAAGCGCGTAGCCGAGTTCCGCAAGAAGGAAACCCTGGGCGGCAAGGCCATGCGCAAGGTCTTCGGCGGCGGGATCATCAACACCGGCACCCCGGCCGGCCGATACGACGGCACCCCGCTCTTCGACAACACCTACACGCAATGGTTCCAGTACGGACGCCAGCGGCCCTCCGTGCTCGACATCCGCGAACCCGTCACCGACAACCCAAATTGGCCGCCCACGGGCCCGGACACGCCCTGGGCCGACGTCGTCGACGAAGAGTACTTCGTGGACTGGGAAGAGCCCGAATTCTCCTGGGACGAGCAGATCCGCCAGAAGATGGAACGCACCTACCTCAAGGGCTGGGGCAAGAAGACGCCGAGCGAGGGTAAATAGCCATGAATCCCCCAATTCCCGATTACCCCACCCTGTTCTTCTTCGAGGTGGGCGAGTGGTGGGACTACGCGATGCTGCTCGTGGTCATCGCCGGGCTCGCCTTCACGGCGTGGCTCGCGCAACGTAGCAAGTACGTGGCGCTCGCCGTGTTCATCGTCATCCCGGTCACACTCACGATCTTCGTGTGGCCCACCTCCACCCAAGGCACGGAGGCCGCCGGGTGGTTCGCGATCGTCAAGCAATACTCGGCGCTCGCCGGATCACTCAGCTTGGTGGCCCTGCAGTACGTGAAGAAACTGCAGACCAACAAGTGGTACCTGCTCATCCCGCCACTGCTGCTGGCCGTCAACATTGTGGAGGCGGTCATCCGCGACTTCCAGTGCTACTTCATCCACGGCGCCGACCCCGTGACCGGCCAGTGGACGTGGGGCGGGCCCTGGAACATCATGAACGGCGTGGCCGGGATCCTCAACCTGCTGATGATCTCCGGTTGGATCGGCATCTACGTGTCCAAGAATAAAGACAAGGGCATCATCTGGGGCGACCTCACCGTGTGGTGGATCATCGCCTATGACCTGTGGAACGTTGCCTACGTCTACAACTGCCTCTCGGACCGCGCGTGGTACTCCGGCGTGGCACTCCTGCTGGCCTGCACGATCCCCGCACTCATGTGGTTCGGGCGCGGCCAGTGGATCCAGTACCGGGCCTACACCCTCACGTTCTGGTCCGCGATCGTGCTCACCTTCCCGCACTTCATGCACGATTCCATGTTCGCCCACCGGCACAGCCAGAACCCGCACGCGATGTTCCTCATCGCCGCACTCGCCCTGGCAGCGAACGCGGCGCTGTTCATCTACCACTTCTACCGCGTGTTCAAGTACCGGCGGAACCCACTCACGCAGGAGGTCTACTCCGACACCCCCACCTACATCACCTGGGTGCACGACACCGCCACTCCCGAGGCGCAGGACCGGATCGCCGCCCGCCTGGGCAAGACACCCGAGGAAGTGGGCTATCGGTAACGGCCAGCGCGTGGCCTGACCGGGCTTGTGCGTGACCTGACTGGCCTCGTCCCGCGAAGGGACAGGGTTGGCCCTGCCGGCCGGGCTGGCCGGGCGCGGCCGGCTACCAGGCGCGGTCTGGGCCGGGGGGGGTTAGCGCAGGCGGTGGCCCGACGCGATCGAAATCCGGTTGTAGGCGCCGATGAGGATAATCGACCACTCCAGGGCCGAGACCTGCTCCGGGGTGAAATACTCGAGGGCGGCGGCGATCACGGCGTCGCGCGCCTCGGGGCGCTCCAGGGTGGTGAGAGCCTCAGCCAGCTCGAGGATCGCACGCTGCTTGGGCGTGAACGGGGAGCCGGCGTCACGCCACGCGGGCAGGACGTCGATGTGGCGCTGGTCCATACCGGCCTCGCGCAGGGCGGGGACGTGGACGCCGAGGCACGCCACGCAGCCGTTGATCTGCGAGACGCGCACCTTCGCCAGCTCGACCTCCTCCGCGGTGAGGCCTGCCGCCTCCCACGCCTCGCGCGACTTCATCGAAGCCGCGTTGAGAGCCTTGTAGACATCCGGGGTTGCCTTGGCAATGTCGATTCGGGTCATTCTTCTCCTTCGGTCAAACGCGAGGTCGTTCGGGGAACGCATGCATTCTACGGGCGCGCGCCCACCACGTTCGCACCCTGTAGCCGACCACGGGCGGATTTCATTCCCGCGATTCACTAATCAAAAACGACGTCCGCGCCCGCACCCGCGGCCACTCCCGCCAGGCACATCTCTACCTGCGCGCGGGTGGTTTTGCCCTCGTGGAGCGGGGGAAGCTCGTCCAAGCCGAAGTAGCCCGAGTCGATCGTTTCTACATTCGCCTCAAACTGGCCGCCCATCACGTCGCAGGCCACAAAGATCTTCCAGATGCTCCACGGCAGCTCGGGCTGGTTATGCTTGGCTCGGTCCTGGACGGCGAGCACACGCCGGGGCACCACGTCCAGGCCGGCCTCTTCCTTGGTTTCCTTGGCCACGTTCTGCCCCAGGGTCAGGCCGATGTCGGCCCACCCGCCGGGCATCGCCCATCGGCCGGAGGCCTCCTGCACCAGCAGGATCTTGCCCTCGCGCACGATCACAGCCCGGGTGTCTAGCTTCGGGGTTTGGTAGCCGTCCTCGTTGCAGAAAAGCTCAGCCACCTTCTCCACCGGCACGTCGGTGTAGGAGGCGAGGATCTCCGCCGAGATCTCCCGCAGGCGCGTATACCGCTCCCTGTCGAAGACGTCCGTGGCGTAGGCCAGGCCCGTCTGGGCGATTGCTTGGATTTCGGTGGCCCACGTCAGCCATTGCTCGTTCATGGGATCAGCCTACCCAAGCCCGCCCAGGCCTCCGCCACACGCGCGATCATGGCCACCCGCGCCTCGACCCCGGCGTCGGCGGGGACCTGGATCTTGACCCCGCGGTAGTCTTCGGTGCCGCCCCCGGCCGCAATGAAATCGCGGACGCGCCGCGGGGTGAGCAGGCTTGAGGGCTCATCCACGCTGAGGGGCAGGTGGGTGTCAGCCCAGCCGGCGCCGTACGCGGTGGCCGCCCCTCCCGCGCCCGAGCACATGAGCCCGGCGAGCAACCCGTGCTCGGCCAACAGCGCCGCCTGCGCCTCGGGCCGGCCGGGATCCTGGGACTCGATCACCGAGCGCCCCCAGTTCAGCGCGATCTTCACACCGACTTGCCGGGCCACCTCGATCTCTTCCTCCAGGCTGAGGAAGTTCTTCTCTCCCGCCCCCGCGCGGCCGCGGGCGTCGCAGTGCTCGATCACGATCTCCACGCCGATCCGCTCGGCCTCGGGCAGCAGGTCGCCGAGCGAGGCCACCAGCGCCCCGGCATCGGCCGTATGGCTCGGCGCGGAGTGTAGCTCCACCCGCCGCACCACTCCCCCGGCGGCATCATTCAGCGACTCAACGGCGCCCAGGATCTGGCGCGCTTGAGTAAGCGCGGCGGTCCGGGCAGCGTCATCGGGACTCCCCAACCCGAACCCGGGCCAGGAGCCGAGCATCCGCATCGTGTCGGGGATCGCGGTCACCACCGAGTCCGTGAAACGGCCGGCGAGCTGGCGGGCGAGCCAGGCGGGGTCGGGGTCGAGGGCGTCGGTGCGCCACGGGATCTCCAGGCCGGTGGCGATGGGGGCGAGCGCGTCGAGGAAGGCTTCTTGTTCGGCGCGGGTGGCGGGCATCGCCGCGTAGGCTCCAACGATCATGTCAGTCCTTTCAATCCTTCCAATCCTCTCAAAGCCCCGGTTAGCGGGGGCGGACGGAGAAGGCGAAGTCGCCGGTGGATTCGCCGGTGATCATGGGCGGGTGCAGGTCGCGCATGCGTAGCACGCGCCGGCGCCCGACCAGCCAGTACAGCAACGCCAGCGACACCACGGCGATCAGCGCGAGCACCCCCACCGACCCCCAGTACTGGGTGGCCGTGCCGCCGGAGATCGCCACGCGGAAGGCATCTACCGAGTACCGCATCGGTGAGATGGACGACAGCCCGCGGTAGAAGGAGTTGAGCATCTCCGTGGGGAACGTGCCGCCCGAGGCCGGCAGCTGCAAGATCAACGCCACGAGGAACACGGCGCTCTGCGGCGAGCCCAGCCACAGCCTTACCAGATAGCCCAGCGCCATGAAGGCTAGCGCCGCCACGATCAGCAGCAGGATGAACCGCCACGGGTGCACCGGGTGTAGGCCGAGCAGGCCCCACACGCCCAGGCCCATGATGAGCGAGGAGGCCACGCCCATCACCGCGAATGGCGCAAACCCGTGCATCATCGTGGCGAAATTGCTGGCGCGGGAGAGCACGAGCCGCCCGGGCATCGTGCGCATCACGAGGAAGAAGGTCACGGAGGACACCCACAGGGCGATCGAGAAGAAGAATGGGGCCAGGCCGCGCCCGTAGGTCTCCGCGTCGTTGTCGGTGATCACGCTGATGCTGACCGGGGAGGACATGATCTCAGCAAGGTGATCCACTTCGGAGTCCGTGAGCGCGGGGATCTGCGCCACGCCCTGCTCGAGCCCGTCGGCCAGGGTCGCGGCGCCGGTGTCGAGCTGCTGCATCGCAAGGTCGAGCTGGGACACGCCGCTGACCAGCTGCTCCAGCCCCGCCACAGCCTCGGGCAGCTTGCCACTCAGCCCCGAGATGAGGGTGGTGAGCTGGGTCTTACCCTGGTTGATTTGTTCCACGCCGGCGTTGATGTCCTCGGCGGAGGAGCCGAAGCTCCGCAGCGCGGCATCGAGGCTGTTGAACGACGAATCGATCGCCGCCATCGCCGCATCCGCCGCGTCCACGGCCGCCTTCGTGGCGTTGTAGTCGAGGTTCGCCTGCAGGCTCGAGGTCAGCCTCAGCTGCCCGGACACGTTCGCGGACAGGTCGCCCAGCAACGACGACGACGCTGCGATGTCCTCCTGCAACTTCGCCAGGAAGGCGGGGTCGTTTGCCAGGTCGGGGTTGGCAGCCATTTGGAGGAGGGCCTTGTCGACGGCGTCGAGAGCGGAGTTCGTCTTCCCAATCGTCGAGTTTGCGTTCCCGGACAGTTCGGCGCTGAGCCCGCCGAGGTTGACGGCGTCGTCCTGGAGCTTGGGTAGGTTGTTGTTGACGTAATTGCGTAGCGGGCCGAGCGCGGCCTTGACGTTGTCTTTGCCCACCTGCACGCCGTCGGCCACGTTCTCCAGCCCGACCACGGAGCCCGTGGCGCCGGACACGCCAAGCAACACGCTGGTGGCGCCCCGGTCGAGGGTGGCCATCGCGTCCGACAGCTGCGCCATCTCCTCCTGCATCCCTGGCACGTCCAGTCCGGAGAGCGCCTCGTTGAGCGTGGATACGCCGGTGGCGGCCTGGGTGAGGCCGTCGGAGAGTTGGCGGGCGCCGTCGGCGGCGGTGGTCATGCCATCGCGGATGACGGACAGCTGCCCGAACAGGGTGGAGAAGTACGCCTCGCCCACCGCGGCGTTGACCTGCTCCTGGATGAGCGCCTGCATCTGGGACAGGAGGGAGCCGGCGATGAAGCCGTTGGCGTCGTCGCGGTGGAAGGTGATGGTGGCGCGTTCGGGTTGGAAGCGCCCGGCGGCCACGAGGTTCGCGGAAAAGTTCTCAGGCACGGAGACGATCATGTAGATCTCACCCTCACGCAGCCGCCGCTCGGCCTCGGCCTCGTCGTCCATGAACTGCCAGTCGAAGCCGTCCTGGCCTTTGATCGCATCTACGAACAGGGAGCCGGCGTCGATGGTTTGCCCGTCGAAGTCCACCGCCTTGTCCGAGTTGACGATCGCCACCTTGACCTTGTCGATCTCGTGGTAGAGGTCCCAGTTGGCGTGCAGGTAGATGCCGCCGTAGAGGGCGGGGACGATGAGGATAAAGACGAGGGCGATCACGGGGATGCCCCGGAAGTGCTTGAATTCGAGGGTCGCGGAGCGCAGCGGCTTCATTATTCTTCCTCCTCGTTCACGACGACGTCGCCCCCGGCCGCGTCCGCCGGCTTGGCCTGTGTCGGCTCGGCCTGCGTCGGCTCTCCGACGGTTGCGACCACCACCTCGTCCTGGTCCGGGTCCAACGGCGCGATGACCTCGGGTTCCTCGATGGCCTCGTCGATGGTGACGGGCGGCTCCTCAATCTTGTGGATGCGCGTGACCTTCGTGGGCACGAGGTGAACGCGGACCGCGCCGACGGGCGCCGCGTTGGCATTGGAGGCGCTGACGACGATGACGTTGTTATCCATCGTGGCAAGCTTTTGCAGGGAGGCCAAGAGGGTGGCGGCGTGGTGGGCGGGCACGTCGTGATCCACCCCGTCCACGACGATAACCGCCGCCGGCCGCAGCATCGCCAGCGCCGCGCACAGCATCGCCTTCTCCGCACCCGGGAGCTCTTGGTAGAGGGCGCCTCGGTCGATTCGGTAGCCGAGGAAGTCCTCGATCTGCTCCGCGCGCTCGACGGCCTGGCGGATGCTCATACCGTCCTGGACCGCGCGCTCACCGATAAGTTCACCTACCGTGAGGCGGTCATCCGGGGCGGCGTACTGCCCGATCCGGCCCACCGCGGCACACTGGAGGACGGCGGAAAGCTCGGTGTCGGCGTCGTACCCGGCGATCTCAAGCCCGCCGGTCACGCGGCGCAACCGGCCGGCGAGCGCGAGCAACAGGGCCGAGCGGCCCGAGCCGGAGGTGCCGTGCACAATGCAGAGCGTGCCCGGGGCGAGCGCGAGGTCGAGCGGCCCGAAGATCGGACCGTGCACCGAAGAAGCAGCGAGGCGAATGGCACGAAGCACGCTGCCGTCGTCGTTAAGCGAATCAACTTGGACCTGTTGCTTGCGTCTCATCTGATTTCCTACTCTGACCAGCATTAACGTCGGAAGTCTACCGCCGTGAAAAATGCCCTCGAAACTTGTTCGCCGCGCGCGTTAGTTGCGCATCCCGTGGACGGGTGCGGGGATGAATCCGCCGCGTGCCACGAACTCGGCCGAGGACACGGCGCGTACGGGCATGACGGGCGCGTAGCCGAGTAGCCCGCCGAAGTCCACCTCGTCGCCTTCCGCGGTGCCGGGGGCGGGGATGACGCGCACGGCTGTCGTCTTGTGGTTCATCACCCCGATTGCGGATTCGTCGGCGATCATGCCGGCAATTGCGGCGGCGGGGGTGTCGCCGGGAATGGCCACCATGTCCAGGCCGACCGAGCAGATCGCCGTCATCGCCTCCAGCTTCTCGATCGAGAGGGTGCCGGCGCGGACGGCGTCGATCATGTTCGCGTCCTCCGAAACGGGGATGAACGAGCCGGACAGCCCGCCCACGCGCGAGCAAGCCATCATGCCGCCCTTCTTCACCGCGTCGTTGAGCAGGGCGAGCGCGGCGGTGGTGCCGTGAGCGCCCACGCGCTCCAGGCCCATGGCCTCGAGGATCGCGGCCACGGAGTCGCCGACTTCGGCGGTGGGGGCGAGCGAGAGGTCGACGATGCCGAAGGGCACGCCCAGCCGTTCCGCCGCGAATTCACCCACGAGCTGGCCGGCGCGCGTGATCTTGAAGGCGGCCTTCTTGATCTCCTCCGCGATCTCGTTGAGCGGCGCGCCGCGCATGGGTTCAATCGCGTTGGCGACGACGCCGGGGCCGGATACGCCCACGTTGATCACGGCGTCCGGCTCCTCCACGCCGTGGAAGGCGCCGGCCATGAACGGGTTGTCCCCCACCGCGTTGGCGAAGACCACGAGCTTGGCGCAGGCGATCGCGCTGCGGTCGGCCGTGAGCGCGGCGGCCTCCTTGATGACCTCGCCCAGCAGGGCCACGGCCTCCATGTTGATGCCGGCGCGCGAGGAGGCCACGTTGACCGACCCGCACACCACATCCGTGTCGGTCAGGGCCCGCGGGAGGGAGGCGATGAGGGCGCGATCGACGTCGCTCATCCCCTTGTCCACCAGCGCCGAGTAGCCGCCGATGAAGTTGACGCCCACGGCCTTGCCGGCCCGGTCGAGGGCGTGAGCGATGTCGACGACGTCGCCCTCCAACCCCGCCGCCACCAACGCGATCGGGGTGACCGAGATGCGCTTGTTGACGATCGGGATGCCAAGCTCGCGCTCGATGCCCTCGGCGACCTCCACGAGGCGCGCGGCCTGGGTGGTGATGCGCTCGTAGATCGCTTCGCACGTGGCGGCCATAGTGGACCGGCGGCAGGACAGGAGCGAGATCCCCATCGTGACCGTGCGGATGTCCAGGCGGTACTTTTCAATCATCTCCACCGTGGACAGGATGGACTGCGGACTCGAATGGAAAGCCACGGCGCACCTACAGTTCGTTCATTGCTGTGAACAGGGCCTCGGACTGGACCCGGATCACGGTAGACTGCTCGCGTTCGACGGCGGTCAGGGCGGCCTGGAGCTCGTCGATCGAGTTGGAGACCTCCACGCGGAGGATCATGGTGAAGAATCCGCCCATGAGAGTCTGGGAGATGTCGAGGATATTGGCCTTGTGTTCCGCGAGCGCGGTGGTCACTCCTGCGACGATGCCCGGGTGGTCCGAGCCGGTAACGGTGATGATTGCGTACATTTTTCCATTCTATCGCGCTGGCCTGGGAGGTCATATGGGCGCATGGGCGGGATGGTTCGGCGCCCGGGTTTAGGCGCGGGATGACGCGCGGCTGGCGAGGATGAGCGCGGAGACGAGGCCGACGCCGAGCGCCACGGCAGAGCCGGCGAGGGAGATGCTGGTCGCCGTCGCGAAGGATTCGGTAAGGGCGGCGTGGAGGGCCGCGGGGTCGGGGGCCTGGGCGGCGAGCTGAGACATGGCGGAGCCGGCGGAGGTGACGGTGGCGTCGGTGATGGCGCTGGCGCCGGCGGCGGGGATGCCGAGGTCGGCGAGCTTGGCGGGGAGGAGGACGGTGAGGCCGGCCGCGAGCGCGGAGCCCGCCACCGCCGAGCCGAGCGAGGAGCCGAGCTGGCGGAACGTCGTCTGCGTGGCGGATCCCATTCCGGAGCGCTCGATCGGCACGTCGGCCAGGACCACGGAGGCCACCTGCGCCGAGGCCAGACCCATGCCCAGCCCGTAGCCGACCAGCACCGCCGACATCGTGATCGCCGACAGGTCCGCGTGCAAGATCGCGGCGAGTACCGCAATGCCGGCGACTTCCAGTACCAGCCCGACGACGACCGTCCAGGCCGCGCCGATCTGCCCGGCCACGTGCCGCGCGGCTGCCCCGGAGAAAAACGCGCCGATAGCGAGCGAGGCCAGCACCCAGCCCGCTTCGATCGCGCCGAAGCCCTGCACGTTAATCAGGAACAGGGGAAGGACGAACAGGGCGCCGAACTCGCCCATCGCCACCATCATCGCGGTGACGTTGCCGTTGGTGAAGGAGGAGAGGGTAAAGAGGCTGACGTCGAGGAGGACGGCCTGGCCGGCGCGGCCACGGCGAGCCTGGTCCCAGACGAAGAGGGCGAGCAGGGCCAGCCCGAGTGCGATCGCGACGAGCGTGGGTGAGACCCAGCCGGCGCGCCAGGTGAGAGGGCCGAGGGCGGCGTCGTTCTTCATGCGGACCCAGCCGAAGGTGGTGGCCTCGATGAGGCCGAAGACGAGGGTGGCCATCGCGGCGGCGGACAGCGCCGGGCCGCGCCAGTCGATCCCGACACGGGCGCGCTCCCCGGCGGGCAGCACGCGCAGGGCGAGGGCGAAGATGACCGCGGCGATCGGCGGGTTGATGAGGAAGATCCACTCCCAGGAGAAAGTCTGGGTGATCCAACCGCCCAGCAGCGGGCCGATCGCGGCCATTGCCGCCATGACTGCGCCCCACATGCCGAAGGCGGCCGCGCGGGAGCTGCCGCGGAAGGTGGCGTTGATCGTGGACAGGGTGGAGGGTAGCACGAGCGCGCCACCCAGGCCTTGCAGGCCGCGAGCGAGGAGGAGGGTGGCGGCCGACGTCGCGAGCGCGGCCAGGAGGGAAGACGCGGCGAACACCGCGAGGCCCGCGAGGAAGACCCGCTTGGTGCCGATCCTGTCGCCGAGCGTGCCCGAGGTTAGGAGCAAGGAGGCGAAGATCACCGAGTACAGGGAGGTGACCCACTGGGCTTGGGTGAGGGTGAGGCCGAGGTCGGCGATGATCGTCGGGATCGACACGGCCACCACCGTGGAGTCCAGCACGATGAGGGAGACACCGAACATGACCACGCCGAGGATGAGCCAGCGGTTGGGCGGGGTTGGGGCGGCGCGGCTTGGTGCGCCGGAGGTGGCGGACGCGGCGGGAGTTTCCGTGTCGGGAGCGTCGTGGGCGGCGCTGCGCGTAGTGGTCATGGATGAACCTTTCGATGATCGGCGGCGCGGCCGTCGAGGGTGCGACACGGTGTCGCACCTCTCCATTAAACACCCTGCGACAGGGTGTCGCAAGTACCGGCCGGGTAGCCGATCGTGGCACAATGGCAGGCGTGAATAACCCCTACCACGAACAGCTCGCGAGCCGCCGCGCGCAGACCCTCGCGCAGATCTACGACGTCGCCGAGGCGATCATGAGTTCGGGCGCGGAGCTGACCGCGGGCGCCGTGGCCGACGCCGTGGGGATCAAGCGCAACTCGCTCTACCGCTACATCGATTCGATCGACGACCTGCGGGCCCGCGTGGTCGGACGGCACTTCCCCGCGTGGATCACGGCCGTCCGGGAGGCGGTGGACGAGGCGCGGGCCGGGGCGTCGGATACCGAGCCAGCCGAGGCTAGCTCTGTGGCTGAGCGCACGGGCGCGGGGATGACTGGCACTGCGGCTGCCGGCACCGCCGAGCGCGGGGCGCGGGCTACGGTTGCTTTTGTGGAGGCGAACCTGCGCCAGGCCACCCGCAGCGGGCACGGCTGGCTCATGCAGCTAGGCGCGGGGATCCGGCGCTCGCAGCTGGAGGGCGAGAGCGGCGGGCACGCCGTGCTGGACGACATGCTCGCCGAGCTCGTGGCCGAGGCGCTGCCGCAGGTTAAAGCCGAACGGCGGGCGATCGTGGCCGCCCTCATCCGCGGGCTCATCTCCACGGGCTTCACGCTCATCGACGCGGGCGGCAGCGAGGACGTCATCGAGGAGGCCACGCAGGCGACGCGGGCGATACTGGCTCGCGCCTACGGGAGCATGGTCCGCACGATCGACCCGTTCGCGTCCACTTCGAGGTAACCACCCTCGTCGTACTCGTTTTTTAAGTACACCCGGAAATACGGGACGTCCGTGTCGTCGCGCTCAATGATGATGTGGGTGGGCTCGGTGCCCTCAGCGCCAGCCTCGGCCATGATGCGTTGCCCCTCGGCGATCATGGCGAAGGTGGCCTCCCAGTCGACGTCGTTGATCGTGAAGCGCCGCCCGGAGTCCACCTTCGTGGGATCGGCGGGCGCGATGCGCGCCACGCGCCCGTCAGAGTGCGTCACCTCAACAGTCTCGCTGCGTCCACCCTCCTCGCGGAACGACTCCACGTTAAGCCGCCCGCGGAACACTGTGATGCTGACCATCTCGGTCAGACCCACCTCGTCAAGGGTCTCTTGGACGGCGGGCACGAAGCGATCGAGGGCGAAGTAGTAGGTTTCGCGGGCGGCGTCGTCGAGCTGGGCGAACTCGGTCGACGTCGTGACCTCGCCCTTGGGCGTGAGGAACACCGTCTCGGACCCGGTCTCGTCTCGGAACACCATGCGCACCTCAAGCGCAACCGAAATGGGAAGGAGCCGGGCCACCGAGACCCTCTCGATCTTCGGGTCGGCAAGCCCCAGCTCGCGCGCCACGTTTTTCGCCTCGGGGATGGCTCGGATGATCTGCGACCAGTTCGTCCCCAAGCTGAAGGCCGCCTCGTTGAAATCAAGCCCGGGCTCACGTATTTTGACTGTTCGCGAGATGACTTTGCCGCCTCGCACCACCACATCATCGATCTGCGCCCCGCCAAGCGCGGTGGACGCGTCAGCGTCGAGCTTGATGTCCGCGAACGCAACCTCGATCACCTGGTCGTGTCCGAGCTCGCCCTCCAGCACGTCGAGCGCCTCAAGCAAGGGCACTTCTTCGAAGAGGTAGCCGTCGTCGATTTGCTGCACACGCCCGTCGTACTTGCCGACCATGTACTTCAGGCACGGCACCGGGTCCGACGTCGACAGGAACGGCGCGCCAACAGCGCCGACCACGAACGCCAACACCAGTACCCACCACCTCCGGTGGAACTTGGTCGGTGCACGCCACTCTTCGAGCGGTTCGGCGTAGGCCACGGCGTCGGCGTTTAACGCCTGCGACGCGGGCGGAACCTCATCGCCAAGGAGGACGTGGATGTTGCTGTATTCCTCGTACGGGTGCGCGACCGCCACGAGGGCCCCGGTCTCCACCTCGTGCAGGTCAAGGAGGGACACGATGTCCTTCGCCGCTGCCACGAAGAGCAGCACGCGAGTCACGGTTCAGAATTTTTCCGAGCCGGTCGTAGCGAAGGCGAGCGATGAGGCCAGGCCACCCAGAACCAGCGCAAAGAGCAGTCGTCCCATGCTATTGCACGCTAAGGCGCCAATGTGAACGCGAGGTTACGGGTTTTCGGTAGCCGTGCGACCAGCCACCGGGCGCTAGCCCATCGGCGTCGCGAGGAAGGCCCGCATCGCCTCCTTCACGCGATGCCACGTGCGCGAGGACGGCACCGACAGCGCCCCGTGGAAGGTGCCCGGGAACATGTGGAGTTCGACAGGGACGCCGGCGTCGGCGAGGTCCTGGGCGAGACGAAGGCCCTCGTCGCGAAGCGGATCGGCCGGGTTGACCACGATAAACGTGGGCGGCATGAGCGCCGCGGCCCGCCGTGAGGGCACGTAGGGCGGGGTGACGCGCGGGTCGCCGAGGTAGTGGCGCCACGACGCCGCCGACGCCTCCCGCGTCCAAATCGGCCCGTCGCGGTAGGTGGCGAACGACCCCGTATCCATCCCCGGCTCCAGGCACGGTTCGAGCACGAACGCGCGTTCGATCCGCACCGGCTCGCCGCTTTCTGCCAGCAGGGCGATTGCCTGTTGTGCCAGGCCGGCGCCGGCGGAGTCGCCCAACACGTACAGCGGCAAGCCCGGGTAAGTCTGGGCGAGGTAGCGCAGCGCGTCGGCGCAGTCGGTGGCGCCCGCCGGCCACGGGTACTCCGGGGCAAGCCGGTAGTCCGGGCTCGCCACCACCGCTCCCCCGAACAGTTCGACCAGATCGGCGTTGCGGGCGTCGTCGAACCGCGCCTCACCCGCCACGTATCCGCCGCCGTGGATGGACAGCACCGCCGCGGTCGGCTCCCCGTCGCCCCGCAGGCACCGCAGGGGCACCGCGCCAACGACGACGGTCTCCACCGTCACGCCCGCACCCGGACTCGCGCCGCCGAAGGCGTCCTCTCCCTGCCGGCGAACCACGTGGTAGCGGGCCATGTCTTGTGACGGCGTCGTGTCGAGGAGGGAGGCCAGCTCGTCGGCGATGTAAGGGGCCGGCTGCGGGTCCTGCCCGTGGCGGCCGAGGAACTCGTTCACGACCTGGTAGAACTCCTTGGGCCGGTCGCGGCGGACCGTGTGGGTGGCGTCGGGGATGAGCGCCGTGCTGAGGTGCGGATTGGCGAGGGCCTCGGCCTGGGCAAGGCCGGCCGCACCGAACAGGACATCGCCGCCGTCGCCCGTAAGGAGAAGCGTGGGCACCGCGAGCTCGGCCAGGAGCTCCCGCCCGCGCCCACTCACCACGCCCGTGGCCAAAAAGCGCCGGTCCACCTGCGCCTTCCCCTGCGCCCACGCTCCATACTCGGCGGCGGGCCAGGCTGGGTATGACGCCTTCAGCTCGGCGATCGCGTGGCTCGGATCCGCGGTGACGGCATCTTGGTGGACGACGCGCTCGCGAGCCGTGTCAGCGTAGGCCTGCCGCTGGGTGTCGGTGAGGAGCGCGGGGTCCTCAAGCACGAGCGCCTGTACCAGGTCCGGCACCTCCCGCGCGATCGCCGCCGCGATCGCCCCACCCATCGAGTGCCCCATCAGCACCACCTTCCGGCTCACCGCGTGGCGGGCCGCGTCGATGACGACCGCCCGGGCCGCCGCGACGAGAGCGGTGAAGGGGTCGGCGAGGTCGTCGTCGTGAAACCGACGCGACAAGCCGTGACCGAGGGCGTCGACCAGGTAGACGCGCCACTCGGTCCCCCATCGGCGCGAGATGCCGGACAGTGCGGCGGCGTTGTCGGTGACACCATGCAGCGCGACGATCACGCCCCTTTCCTCGCGGCCGGATACCGAATACGACGCTGCGTTGCTGATCATGGGGGTTCCTTAGCTCGTGGGCGGGCGCTACAAGTCTAGACCGAAAGCGGGGCGCGGCGACGTGGGGGCAACCGGGTTGAGACAAGGTGGACGATTCTGGGGCGATCTTTCTACATACGAAGATCGCCCCAGAATCGTCCAGTGAATTCAAATCGCCGGGGCGGGGCGGCGCCGCGCTATGCGCGACTATCCTGGCCGTCGCCTCCGAGGAGCTTCCTTCCCTCGATCACGAACCCATCTGTGCGAGTGCCGGTGCATTCCTCCGGGCTCGCAACGGAGTCGACTCCGACATAGCGAGAACTACCCCCGCCCGGCGCTTCAAAGCTCAGAATCCCGTACCTCTCACACCACTTCACCCGCCGACCAGAGTCAATCAGCGCCTGCACATAGGACGGTTCATGGTTCCAGCCACGGACGGTATCCCCGTCGACGACGAAGACGATAAAGTCTCCATCCTTCTCGACCTTCTCCACGTCCCGCCACGTGGCGGTCCAGCTGTGCCTCGCCCGGATGTAATGAATGTCGTGAGCCGTCAGGAAACGCCCACACTTCTTCGGGGTGGGCAGGTTTGCTTCTTCTTCGATGTTCCGCATGGGGAACTCCTTCATTGATCGCTCTTTCCCGGAGGCGAATTCCACCCGGGACAGATCTTCCTTCGGGGGCACCGTGCGCGACGCGCGGTTGCCAGTCAGTCTGCCGAAGGGCTTGCGACTGATCTTCTTGATCCACGCAGGACTGTATCACACCAAATCGAGCAAGGGGAAAGCCGAGTTGGGTGCCGCCCCCAACCCCGAGGACCAGCCACCCAGCGGGCAGCCATCCAGCGGCAACCCACCACCTGCCGGTCCACAGGCCGGCCCCCACCGGCCAGCCGCCGGCATCCACCGCCGGCCCCGCATCGGTCATCCGGTTAGTCATTCCCGGGCACGAAAAAGCCCGGAAACCTCAATTTCTCGCGGTTTCCGGGCCACCTGTTATGTAACTGCCGAAGACGATACAAAATGCTGATCGCAGAGCCAGAGGCGACGGAGGGCTTTTCGCTTGACAACAAGCCAAACTGCACCTGTGGGTTTCTCAGCCCCTGGCATTCGGGCTGCTTGTCCAGCTTGCGAGTCTCAGATCGTTGCTGGCTCCGCGGCCAAACTGACCCGCCGTAATACGCTACTGGTTCCTGCCGTGTGAGAGTTGGTTCATTGCAGCTGGTGGGGTGCCGTCTTTCGCCCTCACGTGAGCTACGGACGGTAAAATTGGTCAAGGTGTGTTTAGAATCCGCCAGGGCGAATGAGGTAGTGAGGCTCCGACTTGTCGATCGAGATACGTTCACTCACTATGCCATTCACAAATATGAGCCGGCATTGGAGTGGGTTGCGTCCCTTAGTGTGGTGTAACGCTTGCTGATGGTGGGCCCCGGAAATAGTGGGGCGGCCATCGTCAGTAACCTTCGACTCAACTACCACATCTCACCGAAAGGCACGTAACGATGACCGCTGCACCGCATTCTATCGACCCGACAACCTATCTGGATGATCTGCTGGCCCAAGCATCCCCGGATCTGATGCGGCAGATGCTGCAAGGCTTTATCAACCAGATCCTCTCCGCCCAGGCTGACACCGTCTGCGGGGCTGAATACGGTGTTGTATCCACCGAGCGGGTCAACCACCGCAACGGGTACCGCCACCGCGACCTCGACACCCGTGTCGGCACAATCGATGTGGCAGTACCGAAGCTGCGCCACGGCGCGTTCTTCCCGGACTGGCTGCTCGGGCGACGCTCACGTGCCGAACGCGCACTATCGACCGTAATCGCGGCCTGCTATCTCAAAGGGGTTTCCACCCGCCGAATGAACGATCTGGTGGCAACACTTGGGATTTCCAACATGTCGAAATCCCAAGTCTCACGCATGTCAGAAGAACTCGACGAGATGGTCGAAGACTTCAAAAACCGCCCCCTGAACCCCGGCGGGTACGCCTACCTGTCCTGCGACGCATTGACGATCAAAGTGCGTGAAGGCGGCCGGGTGGTCAAATGCTGCCTACTACTTGCCACCGGTGTCAACGCCGACGGCTACCGCGAAATACTCGGCATGCATGTCGCCACCGCGGAATCCAACGCGTCGTGGAAAGGCTTCTTCCAGGACTTAAAAGCCCGCGGGCTTCGTGGTGTCTTCCTTATCACCAGTGACGCCCACGAAGGCATCCAGCACGCTATTTCTGAAGTGCTGCCTGATGCGTCGTGGCAGCGGTGCCGGTGGAGTGCCTCAGGTTTTTAGGTGCAGGTGACTTGAGTGTTGTCCATTGATGTCCTGCCCGGTGGGTAGGGGGAATGGATGAATGGTGAAGAAGTTTAGTAAACACACTCCTGAGCAGATTGTTCGCAAGCTTGATAAGGCCCGCGAACTCAGAGAATCAGGGTCGACCACAGCTCAGATCTTGACCGAGCTGGGTATTAGCGAAGCGACGTTGAACAGGTGGCAGGCGACGTATGGTGCGATGAGCAGGAGCGAGGCGAAAGAGTTGCAGCGTCTGCGCGATGAGAACACGCACCTGAAACGGCTACTGGGTCAGGCCGAGCTGGAAAAAGCAGCATGGAAGGAATTGGCAGAGGGAAACTTCTAGGCCCGGCTCGCCGTCACGATGCCGTGTGGCATCTGGTCGAGCTGGGCTATTCCCAGAGACTGGCGTGCAAGGTTGTTGGGCTCTCACGCTCAGCCTACCGGCGCGCTAGAGACCGCGATCATGGGCCTGATAAGTATGCGGGTCTGCGTCAGTGGATGCATGAGTTCGCTAAGGATCACCGCCGGTGGGGACACCGGCGCGTCTGGGTCAAGGCTCTTGGCCTGGGCTACGGGGTGTGCCGGGAAACATTCCGCCGCTTATGGCGCGAAGAAGGCCTGCGCGTGTTGCCACGGAAGAAGCGCAAACGCGTCGATGGTAGCGGCTGGGTGGATGTGCCTGCGGGGCAATACCCGGGTGATGTGTGGGCGCTGGATTTCCAGTTCGACTCGACCTGGCACGGCAAGACGATCAAGATCTGCAATATTATCGATGAATATACCCGCGAACACCTCACCTTCGCAGTCGATAAGAAACTTGATGCGGGCTCGGTCATCGAGCTGCTCGACCTAGCCTCGCTTGCACATGGCGGACGCCCGCGGGTGATCCGGATGGATAACGGGCCCGAATTCATCGCTCAGGCTCTCAAAGACTGGGCAGCCGAGGACGAGACGATCCAAGCCTTCATCCCGCCAGGCGAGCCGTGGCATAACGGGTTCGTTGAGTCTTTCCATAACCGGATGCGAGACGAGCTCCTCGAAGACAACAGTATCGAGGACCTTGATCACGCCCGAACCCTCGTGGCACAGTGGTCACACCGGTACAATACCTTCCACCCGCACTCTTCCCTGGGCTACCTCAGTCCACGGGAATACGCGGAACAATGGAAACAAGAAAACACGGTCAACGCTTAAACCACGTGGACCTAATTCTTAGGCCACCCCAGTCCCGAAGACACAGTGGCCGATGGTCTCTGCGATGTTCCAGACAATCTTCCAGCAACCCGACGCTCAATCCACCTGGGCACAAGCCCGCGAAGTCGTTGATCTACTGGAACCAAAGTTCCCGCAGGTTGCGGCCTATCTAGAAGAGTCGCTCGATGACGTGTTGGCGTTTACCACAGCGCCGAAACCAGTCTGGACAAAAGTATGGTCGAACAACCCCACCGAAAGGCTCAACCGGGAGATCCGCCGACGCACCGATGTTGTAGGCATCTTCCCGAACCGCGAATCCATCATCCGGCTCGTCGGCGCGATCCTAGCCGAACAGCACGACGATTGGATCCAGCAAAAACGCTACATGTCACTATCGGCACTCGAACACACCAAATACCTCATGGACCAAACTGGAGGTGAACATGGTGAGCATCACCAACTAACCGCCTAACCCAAAACCCCCAACTTCATACCGAGCCGAAAGCACAAACGGCTACACCACTACACGGGACTTGACCTGCCTGCTTCATCTCAATCATTACGACCGTCGCCGGTTCCTTCCTCATAACAGTCTTCAAAAGCCAGAATGTCGTTGGGTGAACAATCCAACGCTTTACAAATCCGCCCAAGTGTCGCGGTGGTAACCGTCTGATTTCGACCCAGCTTCGTGATGGTTGATGAGCTCAGACCGGCAAGGTCTTTAAGCTCGCCCTTCCGAATTCCTCTGTCGATAAGCAACTTCCAGAGGTTTCTATAGTCCTCGCGAGGCGCGTTCGATGTGTCAACCATGCAGCCAGAATACCATATCGCATGACTATTCGTGCGATACAGTCAGCTTTGATCAAGGTGCACATTTGGGTATCGCATGACGCCCTACCGATACTTTTTACACCCTCGGGTGCTGCGGTGACTCGCAAACCCGGATCAGCTCTGCCCGGAGATCCTCAGCGGTCGCTTTGCGTCCTTTCAAAACGCGAGAAACCCCTCGAGCTGCGTCTCTGCGCAGGCTCAACGTCTAGCTCAAGGGACTTGACCCCGGTCGGGAGTTAGGTTAGGTTAACCTAAGTGGAAGAGAGTTTGCTGTGACAGACCGATCCGGTACGGTTCGACGCTCAGCTCGCGGAGGATTAACCGACTCAATTCTAGGTACCCGAAATCTCATGATGGTGGCCTCCCTGTCGGTGGTCGGCCTCATCATCCTCATCCCACTGAACTACATCGCGCCGGCGGGTGCGGCTTCGCAGAGCGCAGTCTGGCTCGGGGTGTCCCTTCTCGGACTTTGGGTCATTCCCTACCTCCTTCCTCTGGCCGTTGTGCGAAGGCCGGGCGCTTCGCTGCTGGCCGCGCTGATCATCGGAGTTGTGAGCGTATTTACTACTCCCACTGGGCCTGCCGCGATTGTCGGTAACGTCATTGGCGGGCTCCTGGTTGAGTTTCCCATGGCGTTGATGCTGTACCGGAAGTGGACGTGGTGGGCGTATCTGATCTCCGCCGCATTCTTCGGGGCATTTAACAGCCTGTTGTACCTCACGCTGCTCAAGCACACGGTGGGAATCTCGGTATCGGGACTGATCGTGCTGGTGGGAGTCACGTCGTCCGTCATTGGCGGTTTGGCCGTCGTCGGACTAACCCGTTTGCTCAACAATGCAGGCGTAGGCGTAGACCATCGTGAGTGAAAGGCTGGCCTCCACTTTGAGCAGCGAGCAACGGTCTGTGAGCGAGTCCGCGCGGGCGCTCCTGGCGGTTGAGGATCTTTCCGTTCACTACTTGGGTCAGGACCGGTGGGTGCTGCAACGTCCAAGCCTGGTCCACCTGAGCGGTCAGGTAACGGCCGTCATTGGGCCCTCTGGATGCGGTAAAACTACCTTCGTCCGAGCCGTGTGCGGCCTTGTGCCCCACTGTCTGCCGTCCGAATACTCCGGCAGCGTTCAAATTGCCGGCGCCGAAATCGCCGACGCCACGGCCCAGTTGATCGCTACCAATGTCGCCTACGTGGGACAAAATCCGGATGCCGCAGTCATTACCCGTACGGTGTATGACGATGTCGCGTTTGCGCTGCAGAACCTCTGCCTGCCTGTTCCTGAGATTGATCGACGGGTACGCGAGGCATCGTCTGCGGTTGGTCTGGAGACCAAGCTGTGGGAGAGCCCATGGAGATTATCGGGCGGCCAACGCCAGCGCCTAGCGATCGCGGTAGCACTGGCTATGCAGCCCCGCTTACTAGTCCTCGATGAGCCAACATCGATGATTGACACGCAAGGCACGGACGAGTTTTACAGCGTCATCCAACAGCTGGTTAGCGATGGCGTGGGCATCGTGGTGATCGACCATGACTGAAGCGTCCTGGGTTTAGTTCCGCTTCTTTTACGGCCCTGTGTTGATGGGCTGGGTGAGATAGTACTCGGTTTCTACTTCTTGTGGGGTGGCGTAGTCCAATGCTTCGTGAAGCCGCTTGGTGTTCCACCAATGCACCCACCGCAAGGTGGCCAGTTCGACTTCTCCGACCGATGTCCACGGGCCTTGGGCATGAATCAGTTCCGCCTTGTAGAGACCATTGACTGTTTCGGCTAGTGCATTGTCATAAGAATCGCCGACTGTTCCCACACTCGGGCGTATTCCTGATTCCGCTAGGGCGGTGGAATACTTCAGCGACACGTACTGGCTGCCCCGATCGCTGTGGTGAATCAGCTGGTTACCATGGATTCGTCCGGCAGTCGTTAATGCATGCTCCAAGGCCTCCATGGGCAGCGCATCGGTGCGCATCGTCGAGCGTGTAGCAACACCAACAATTTTTCGGCTGAAGACATCCACGACAAACGCGGTGTAGGCGAATCCTGACAGGGTACGAACGTATGTAATGTCGGCAACCCACAACCTGCCTGGCGCTTGTGCACGAAAGTTTCGCTGCACTAGGTCCGGGCGATGATCCGGTGTCTTCGGGCTAATCGTTGTCACGGGCGTTCGCCCACGTCTGCGGCCGGAAACACCTGCTAGCTTCATTAATCGGGCGGTCTTGTCGCGGCCGATATGAAAGCCTTCACGGTTCATCGCGTGCCACATTTTGCGGATGCCGTAGACCGAGAAATTCTGCGCATGCACACGCTGTATCTCTGGGATGAGAAGGCTATCGCTTAAGGCCCTTGCGCTGGGAACGCGTGTGGTGGCTTTGCGGTAGCCGCGTGAGGTGATGAATCCACGATCTGCTTGTTTGAGGACTCGGCAGATGGCCTCGACCCCAAACTGATCTTTGTACGCGTCGATGTAGGAGATCATTTGGTCGTGGGTCGGTCGAGTTCCGCTGCGAAAAAAGCCGAAGCAGTCTTAAGAATCCCGTTTGCTCGTTTCAGTTCGCGGTTTTCGCGGCGCAGACGCTTGAGCTCTTCTTCCATTGTTTCGCCACCTGAAGCGTCTGAGTCATCACGTACTGAAGCGCTGTCACGGTACCAAGCCCGCAACGTGTGGTGAGATACTCCAAGGAGCTCGCCGACCTCTGTGTAGGCGCATTGCAGTGAGCAGGACTCCAGGCGGACCATTTCGATGATCTGATGGACCGCCTTTTCCTTGAACTCGACGGAATACTTTCTAGGCATAGTTCAATCCTTCCTTAGCTGAGGTAGGAACTAAACCCAGGACGCTTCATTGTCTAACTCGCCCATGACTGCCTCATCCTAGTCGTCATTAAGACCCTGCTACCGAGCTAAAAGCACGCACTTCCAATACGGTTCGCGTTTGATAACGTCTTCCAATTTAGTTTCGTGTCGAAAACTCGACGATCGAGTACCGGAAATTATCGACGAGGTATAGCTCCCCTTCTTGGGCTTTGCGTAGCTCCAGCTTACGATACCCACCCGCGAGGTTACGTGAGCCAGCGTATGAGACCCAGCGTTGCCACAACCCACGAGCATTGCCGGATGCGGAACCAATATAAGGTTTCCCGGTGTGTCGAATTCAAGGTGCAAAAGCCAACGGGTGGAAACAAGCTGTCAACCAACTAGTTTATTTGGCTCCCAAGAAGAGAAGCGTAAGTGGGGTTGTTTTTGAGCTGCTCGTGGGCCCCGTCAGCAACAATGCGCCCATCCTCAAGAACAATAATGTGGTCAGCAATCCGGATAGAAGCAAGCCGGTGAGCAATAACAACCGTCGTGCGATCAGCCCGCGCGCGGCGAATGTTCTTAGCAATAGACGTTTCAAGGAACGGATCGATATTAGCTAACGGCTCGTCAAGGATGAGCATATCCGGGTTGCGCAAGAATGCACGCGCAATCCCAACGCGCTGGCGCTCCCCTCCAGAAAGCGTGGTTCCTCTATCACCCACCCTCGCGTCAAGCCCGCCAAGCGAAGTCACCAACTCGCTAATGTCCGCATCGGCAAGAGCCCGCCAAATATCCTCATCAGAAGCATTAGGGTTCGCCAAAATAAGATTATCGCGCACAGTTCCAGCAAAAATATGACAGTCCTGAGGCACCAGGGCCAGTCTGTCTCGGTAGCGGTTCGGCTCATAGCCACGCAAATTCTTCCCATCGAAACGCAGCTGCCCCGACCGCGGATCCAAATAGCGCATAGCGAGATTAGCCAAAGTAGTTTTACCCGCCCCAGACTTACCAACTATCGCCACAGAACGTTGCGGAGTAGCAGTAAGGCTGACTTTGTTGATAACCGGAAGCTCCGGCTGGTAGGCAAACACCGCGTTATCAACAACAAGACAGTTCTCCTCCCCGTCATAGGCGGTGTGGTGCGGTTCAGGTACAGCAGGAATCGGGTCTTTCACGTGAAGAATCGTATTGATCCGGTGTGCACAGGCACCGATCTCTCCAACGCGCCCAAGCATTCCCACCAACGTGGTGGCCGGCGTGGGTACAAGCCCCGCCAAAACCACAGCAACGGGAAGTATCGCCGCATCCAAACTGCCGTCAAGCACACGTCCAGTGAGGATAATTAACAAAATGGTAGATCCGATCGTGGTAACGATCATCGCGAACGCTGACTCCCACGCTTGCCGCATGGTTTGCGCATTTTTTGTGGCCTGCACTTGACGTGTCAAGTCAAGAATAAGCTGATTTTGTTTCTCAACCATTCCGAGGGAACGCAACTCGCGTTGCCCCTGAATGGAGTCCAACACCGCAACCCGCAACCCGGCTAGCTGACTACGCATCTGTGTGCCCTGCATACGCTGAATGGGCATGAGAATGAAGGGGAATACGATCATAGCGATAGTGGGAACTAGCATGATCAGCCCCAGCGGCCCCACAAAGCTAACAAGAACACCAGTGAACACTACTGGCGAGAACACCGCGCAGATTGCGGTAGACGCAGTGTGCGCATAAAACCACTCAAGCTGTTCCGCATCATTCATGGCCGCTGACGCCACATCGCCAGTGCGTTTCCCGTGGAGCCCGAGTGGTGCGATTCGTTCGATAGCCCCATAGATGTGCACTCGCAAAGTGTGCAAAATTCGATAGGCAACTTCGTGCGACCACCACACTTCAAACAGGGTACTGGCCGCATGAACCACCACCAAAGTGAACAGCAAAGTCACCAGCGGCGTGAGGTCATGAGCCGGGTCAAGAATGAACCGGGTTGAAACCCACACGGACGTAACCGACACACCCACAACACTGATTTGCGCCAAAGCGGTAACGATCGTGGAGGAAACGAAAAGAGGAACACATTCGCGTAGCCGTTTCATCAGCGCAATGAAGTCGCTAAACGCAGAAAACATGGCGGATCAGGCTCCTAACTGTGCGTCGATAAGCTGTGACCACGCGTTGTCTTCACCAGCCAGAATCTGGGGTGCACCAGCGCAGAGCACGCGGCCATCTCCCATCACCACAACGTGATCCGTTTGCGCAGCGGCATCCGTGCGGTGGGTGACCAGAATAAGCGTGAGATCCGGATAAGCGCGGCGAATATTGGAAAGCACAGCGGTTTCCGTCTGGGTATCTAACGCTGACGTAGATTCATCGAGGATCAGCAGTGGACACTGGCGAATCAGAGCACGCGCAATCGCTAACCGCTGTTTCTGCCCGCCAGAAAGATTGTGGGCATGCTCCTCAATCACCAAGTCAAGCACACTATCATTTCCTGCTTGACCGCTGACATCCTGGTGCAAATCGTTAGCGCAGGCCAAAGTTAAGGCGTTCATCATTGCCTCGTCATCCGCTTTCGGGTTAGCTTCAGCCAATATGGATCTGATAGTTCCAGGGAAAATAATGGGATCTTGCGGAACCAGGGTAGCTACCTGCGCAATGTTCAGTTGGTCTGCTGGCACGCCACCAACCGTGATCGTTCCACTATTGGGATGGTCAAAACCCATCAGTAGCCCTAATGCTGTGGATTTACCTGACCCGGACAGACCAACCAGAGCAGTTGTCTTCCCTGGCAGCGCGTCGAACGTAACGTTTGAAAGCGCGGGCTTCGTCGCACTCAAATACGTGTAGCTGGTATCAATGAAGGACACCCCGGTGCCATCATGGTGACGTTCAACCGTTGCGGAGGGTTTGGTTTGGACACCCTCTTGATCGAATAGTTCACTCATTGCTGGCAGAGCAGAAATCCCGAAGAATGCCTCATGCCAACACGTTGACAATGCAGTGAATGGGCGAAACAGCTCAATCGATAACAAAGTGATGATGAACAAGTGGTTCATCGGCATATCGCCGGCCCGTATCAAGCTGATAGCAATAACCAGGCCAAGAGCAGGACCAAGCACCTTCATCATGCTGGACAGGCCAGTTTCCCCCAGCGAAAGGCGAAGCTGGCCCATTGTTGTTGACAACAATTGGCGTGATTGCTTAGCTAGTTTTTCACCGTGATTTTGGGCGGCCCCAAACGATTTCAGCGTTGCCATTCCCATCATGGCGTCAACAAAGTCCGCGTTGAGATCCTCATACGCGATCCAGTGGGACTGCCCCCGATCGGAAAGGGCTTTGTCCCATAGCCGTGGGATAGCGATAATAGCGACGCCGCAGATCAATAGCGCTCCCGCAATCAATGGGCTGATTGCTCCGATAGCTATCGTCAACCCTGTAGCGGTAATAACAGTGACCGCCAGCTGGGTGAAGTATTTAACGAAGTAGGGCTCCACTGCCTCGACCCCATCAGTCACAACCGACTGGATTTGCCCAGAACGGCCAAACCCCGCCCGCATGGGACCGCGAGCGTCGATTTGTTCAAGGAGGGCACGGCGCAACCGGCTTTTCACCACCAGTCCGGCACGGTTTTGTAACAGTTGCCCGCCCACCTGCACTAGTGGGCGAACCAAAAGCAGGATGACGATAGTTACGATCAGGCCCATCACTGTAGGCATGTGGCGGGTAGTGAGTAGTTCATTAAACAGGATCGCGTTACATACCGCAGTGGCGATGAACAAGCCAGAGACGAGGACGCCCACTAAAACGGCGGGAGTCAACATCCTCACGGATAGCCCGGCTGCGCGCATCACTAAACGCTGCTTCATGAACATGGTTATCCACCTTCGCGTGTCTGAAGAAAGCAGGACTAGCCACAAAACTAACCTTAGGTTAAGCTTACCTAAGTGCAGTTTGGCATGTTTCTCTCAGCATGACAAGAGCGCACAGCTTTATCACACCAGCCAGGAGGGCTTGTGAACCCGCAGATTTTGCAGCGCAATGAGGTATGCGCGGGCAATGCCCAGCTTCTAGAACAGATCCGCTTATCTGAGGGAAATCTGCTCCACGTCAGTGGCGGAACTGCTCTGACCACGCAAATCCATGGGGGTTATGTTGCGACAGGTAGTGCGAGTATGAAAGGCATGAGCGCACCATGTTAACTAAGCGCTATCAACGCCTTGTCCTAGCCGCCGCGTTATCCATCCTGCTGGTGTGCGCCCTTGTTGTTGCGGTAATCGTAGGAGCCACTGACATCTCCCTATACGCAGCGCTCGAAGGGATCAAAACCACCCTATTACACACGCCCACCAATGACGTTGACACCCAAATCATCGGGCAGGTCCGATTCCCCCGCGCTGTTCTTGGAGCAATAGTTGGTGCCGGACTTGGCATATGCGGCCTCATCACCCAGTCACTCTTACGCAACCCGCTGGGCGATCCCTACATCCTCGGCATTTCGTCGGGTGCATCTGCCGGCGCGGCCGCCGTAATTGTTCTGGGCACCTCCAGCAGTGTGCTATCCGCACTGGGCGTCACCATCGGCGCTTTTCTTGGGGCACTAGCAGCCATCATTCTCGTCACCCTTCTGGCCTCGGCCGGTGGGAAAATCACTCCCACGCGCATCATTTTTGCTGGCATGGCAACCACCTACCTGTTTTCAGCGCTGACCAGCCTGATCACACTCATGGCAAAAAACGCTGCCGGAACCAAATCAGTCATGTTCTGGACGCTCGGCTCTCTATCCAATGCCACTTGGGGTGACACCGCACTTGCCACCGCGGTGGTCATTGTCGCCCTCGCCTGCTTCGCAATATGGGGCAGGAGGGTAGACATACTCAACCTTGGTGACGACACAGCAATCTCACTAGGGACAAGCCCCCGCCTCTACCGCAACCTACTGTTCCTCGTCGTAGCCTTAACCGTTGCCGTCCTCGTGTCCCTCACCGGAGCAATCGGCTTCGTTGGCCTTGTGGTTCCCCACATCACCAAACAACTGGTTGGCTCCACAACGCGGGCCGCACTACCCATCGCCGCCTTGTGCGGCGCACTCCTAGTTGTCATAGCCGACACCTGCACTCGCATCATAATCCGACCCGCCGAAATACCTATTGGCATCCTTACCGCGCTTGTAGGAACTCCGATGCTAATGGCCCTAATCAAAAGATATTCCAAATAGAAAACAGAAAGGAAAACCCGTGATGATGAAGAAACAAATCATCGCCGGCACTCTCGGCGTTATGCTCGCCGCTGGCGCGCTAACCGCCTGCTCAGAAACTGATAATCCCAACACCAACGCTGAAAACGACGCTATTACCATCAACAACTGCGGAGTAGAAACAACCTTCAACACTCACCCGAAGAAAACCGTTTCGATGGGTGTAACCGGCTTGGCCTACCTGTTCGCCGCTGGCGCGCAGGACTCCATCATCGGCCGCGCCAACGAATGGGGCGAAGAACCACCAGCGTGGATTGGCTCAAAAGCAGACAGTATCGACGTGCTTTCCAACGAGTCCATCTCAATGGAAGCGCTGCTGAAACTAGAGCCCGACCTGGCCTACGGTGGCGGGTTCAGCTCTGAAAACTCAAGCCCTGAGGCAGTCGCAGCGAAAGGCATCCCTGCCATCGTTGACGCACCAGAATGCTCCTACTTCTACCCGGATCAACCAGAAAACGAGTCCTTCGACGCGATCTTGGCAGAAGTGACCCAGCTCGGCAAGCTCATGGGCACGTCAGACAAAGCCGACGCCACGGTTGCTGATCTCAAAGCCCAACTTGAGCAAGTCAGAAGCGAAAAAATCGGTAAAGGACGCAAAGTTTCCTACGCCTACTACTACGGGGAAGATCCTGAGCTGTTCAGCTACGGCAACCAGGGCGTGGTGGGAGAAATCAACAAAACCCTCAACCTAGAAACCGCAATTGACCCGAACTACCACCCACACCAAGGCCCCATTGCTCCTGAAGCTTTCGTCAAATCAGACCCCGACGTCATCATCGTGCTCACCGGCATGGGCGGGGCTACAAAAGAAAGCTCCCTAGAACGCCTCGCGAAAATTCCCGGCTACAACGACACGAAAGCCGTGAAGAACGGCAACATCATCTACGCCGAATCAGCTGCTGCCTACGCCTCGCCCACGGCAATACACGGCACCCTTGAGCTAGCCAAGCAGTTGAAGGAACTAGGGAAATAAACCGATGAGCGATTCTCCCCTCAAGATAGAAAACGCTAGCGTCCGGTTTGGGGACAACCAAGTCCTCACCAACGTCTCTTTTGAGGTACCTCGAGGACAAATCCTCGGAATCGCCGGGCCTAATGGCTCTGGAAAAACCACCCTCATGAGATCCCTATTCGCTGCGCAAAAACTATCCGAGGGGAGAATCACCATCAACGGTGATCCACTGAGCACACTCAGTCCAGGCCAAGTTGCCAGACGCATCGCGGTCGTTTCGCAATTCGAACAAGACATGGACCAAACCCGCGTCATTGACATCGTGCTACTTGGACGAGCACCCCACCGCAAAGACATCCAAGGCTACAACGCCACCGACCATAAAATTGCGCGCGAAGCCCTCGAAGCTGTCGGAATGAGCTATGCCCAAGACCGATACGTTCACACTCTTTCTGGAGGAGAACGCCAGCGCGTCCTCATCGCCCGCTCACTCGCTCAACAATGCAAATGCATCCTTCTTGATGAGCCCACTAATCATCTGGACGTCAAATACCAACACCAAATTCTCAGTGTCATCAGGAAAGTCAGCGACACCGCCGTTATTATCCTGCACGACCTCAACCTCGTTGCACGCTACTGCGACAACGCCATCATCCTCAAAAACGGACACCTGCATACCAAGGGAAACCCGACGGAAATCCTAACGCCGCAACTTATCCGCGAAGTCTACGGCGTCAGCGCCACCGAAGTAAACGATGCGGGCACTAAACAATTCAGCTTCAAGCCATTGCAGGAACCGCTGCACCTCAACCGTTGATAACCTGCAGGCAGGCACTCACTTTCTCCTCACCGAACAGCCGGCAAGCCTCCACCTTTTGTAATCGCCGCGCGGTTTAGTAAACTGGGCGTGATCCCTCGCGTGACGGTATCACCCGAACCTCCCCAGGGCCGGAAGGCAGCAAGGATACGGTAGCTCTGCCGGGTACGTGAGGGATCGGCTTTGGTGTAGTGTCAGCCGATGCGGCTGAGCGTGTGGACCGGGATCTTCTCAGCCCCGACCTCCTCGGCGAGCTCGTCGAGGGCGCTGAAGGGGATCTCGGCGGCTGCCTGGATCTCGCCGTGCGGGGCGGCGTCGGCGGGGATCTCCAGGTGGTTGGTGATCAGGTTCCGGGTGGCGTCCATCGCGGGTCCTCCTTGGCCTTGGTGGGGTGTGGGTTAGATCTGGGTCAGGGCCCAGGCGATGGCGTGTCCGGCGTCTGCGAAAAGGTGGTCGGCCTCGGCGATGAGCTCCAGGGCGCATTCGCTGCGGCCGCGTGCGTTCGGGCCGAAGCCGTCGATCGGGGCTTCGGTGAGGCGGTAGACCTGGGCGCTGTTGCCGTAGCCGTCTTTCTTGGTCCAGGTCGCGAAGGTGGCCAGCGTGTAGTCGCCGTGTGCGAGGATCGCCCCGTAGGAGTCGACGCGCATCTGCAGGGCTTCGGTGGTGAGCTTCTCGGTGGTGTTCATGGCTGTTGTCCTTTCCTGAGGGGCTGTTCTTTTGTCATGTACATACAGCCATAGGTGCGGGCGCTTATCCAGTCGTATTTGCCCAGATCAGGCACTATTTTTTGGGATCTACAGCACTTAAGAAAACCATGGAGAAACAAGGCTTGTGATGAGCGGAAACCCCGCTCGTGGCAGGGTTTCCGGGTGCCAGCAGGTCAGGCGTTGCGATTGATGCGTCAGTTCTCCTTCCTGCTTGCCGGGGTGCGCCAGGCGGCGTCGCCTTCCAGGCCTGCCAGCAAGATGCGGCGTGCCTGCTTGTGTTCGGGGCCGATGAAGCCCAGGGAGAGCAGGAAGCAGCGCATCGTGTACTTGTCATTGCCCGGTGCAGGCGGCGTGGATCGGATCCGGGTTGCCTCCTGGGCGCGCTGGCAGAGCTTTGCCACAAGCGGGATCACCGCCTCGCGTGCCGTCTCCGGCGTAATCGACTCACACCACGGGAACGAGACGGTCTCGTCATCGTTGAACTGCACGGGTGTGGCCGGGATGCCCAGGGCCTTGGCGATCAGTGGCCCTTTGGCCGCTAGGAGCGCTTCGAGGTTGGCGCGAGTGCGCTCACTCCACCCGGTGGTGGGCATCGTGACCGTCAACGCCACCTCGCCCGGGTCGGCGGTTTCAAAGCCCGCCTTGTGTGCGGACTCGAGCACGGCCTGCGCCTCGATACCATCTGGCAGGTAGAGGGTCCAGTCCCGATCCAGCGTGGCGTCTGCGATCTGGTAGGCAAACGAGGGCGTGCCCAGATAGGTGGCCTCGGTGCCAAGGTGATCGGCGAGAAGCTGGGCGAGCTTTTTCCTGCCCGTTTTGTGCGGGGTGAAGGCGAGGATGCTCATGCCACGACCTCCTTCTCGAACCAGGCGGCCACCATGGTGAGGAAACGCGTCGGGTCGTATTCGATCACGCGCACCACCAGCTGGTAGCCGCGAGCTCTGGCAACCCGCAGGGTTTCCTCGGGGTCGTAGACGTTGACTCCGGCTGCGATGAGCTCGCTGATTTCGATGTGTAATTCACTCATGACCAGTCCTTTTCGCTCGGTTCCCCCAGGTGTGGGGGTGCTTTCGGTCATGTACATACAGCCATACGTTTTTCCGCTTATCCAGTCGTTTTTGCCCTCATCAACGGCTCATTTTCACGCCCCTGTTTTGCCTGCATTTCCGGGGTTTTATTCGCGGTCGCGGTCGACCTGTTTGACCACATCCAGGTAGGCGTATTGGGTGTCGCCTCGCTGGCAGGTGATCCCGGCCGCGTCCCCGGTCGCCTCGGCGTAGCGGCGCAGGATCACCGAGGCGTACTTCTCGTCCAACTCCATGAGGTAGGCGATGCGGTCGGTCTGCTCGGCGGCCATCAGGGTCGAACCGCTGCCAGCGAAGGTGTCGAGGATGATCGCGTTGGTTTGGGTTGAGTTGCGGATTGGATAAGCCAGCAGGTCCAGCGGCTTGGAGGTCGGGTGGTCGGAGTTCCTTCGCGGCTTGGCGAAGTTCCAGATCGTGGTCTGTTTCCGGTCAGCGAACCACTTGTGCTTGGCACCTTGCTTCCACCCGTAGAGCACTGGTTCGTGCTGCCACTGGTACGGCGAGCGTCCCAGGACAAGGGAGTCTTTGACCCAGATGCAGCAGCCGGAGAGTTTGAACCCGGCGTCGATGAACGCTTTGCGGAAGTTCAGCCCTTCGGTGTCGGCGTGGAACACATACGCCGACCCACCCTTGTCGAGAACGCCCGCCATGTTGGTAAACGCGGTGAGCAGGAACTCGTAGAAGGAGTCGGCCTTCATCGCATCGTTCTTGATCGTGAGCCCATCGGAGGACTCGAAGGCGACGTTGTAGGGCGGGTCGGTGAGCACCAGGTTCGCGCTCTTGCCATCCATGAGCACCGCGACATCGTCTGCGTTGGTGGCGTCCCCGCAGACCAGGCGGTGCCTGCCGACAGTCCAAATGTCCCCGCGCTGGACGAAGGAGGCGGCCTCGAGAGCGGCGGTGAGATCAAAGCCGTCATCGGTGACCTCGTCATCGTCGAGGGAGCCAATCATTTGGGCGATTTCGTCATCGTCGAAGCCGGTGAGCTCGGCATCAAAGTCGGCCGCGTCCAGGTCGGCGATGAGCAGGGCCAGCTTGGACTCGTCCCAGTCGCCGCTGATCTTGTTCAATGCGACGTTCAGGGCCTTCTCGCGGGTCTCGTCCAGTTCGACGACCACGCAGTCAACATCAGTGTGGCCCAGGTCGGCGAGCACTTTCAGGCGCTGGTGGCCGCCGACGACGTGGCCGGTGGTGTGGTTGTAGATCACCGGCTCGACATACCCGAACTCCGCCAGCGAGCGCTTGAGCTTGTCGTATTCTGGATCTCCCGGTTTTAGGTCCTTACGCGGGTTGTAGTCGGCGGGCTTGAGCTCACTGATGGGTAGCTGCTTGATGAGCACGGCGGGTCACCTCTTCTCTGAGCTTGTCGGCATATGGCAGTGTCCATTCCCACTCGCTCAGGCCATGGCCCATGTGCCCGCAGGTGGCAAGCTTCGCGTAGATGGGGGCTCTAAGGCCGAGGCGTTCGATCATCGCGGCCGGTCGCAGCGGGAAGATCGCCTGGGCGGCGTCGGTGAGCAGCCAGTCCGAGTGCTGACCTGTGCCGAAGGTGTCGATGTGGAACGCGACCGGGTCGGCCTTACCGATCGCATAGGAGATAGCGACGTGGCATTCTTCGGCCAGGCGCGCATCCACCACGGTTTTCGCGATCAGGCGCGCCATGTACGCGCCCGTCCGGTCGACCTTGGAGGGGTCCTTACCCGAGAACGCCCCGCCACCATGGGGTGCAAGCCCGCCGTAGGTATCGACCATGAGCTTTCGGCCAGTCAGCCCAGTGTCTGCGGCAGGGCCACCCTCGACGAAACGCCCTGAAGGGTTGATCAGGATTTCGGTGTGTTCGTCGATTTCGATCTCGCGACACGCCGCCGAGATAACCAGCGAAATCAGACGCTGGTTGAAATCCTCCACGTTAATGCCTGGCTTGTGCTGGACCGAGACCACAATCGTGGCGATACGTTTAGGGGTTTCGCCGTCATACTCAACAGTGACCTGGGCTTTCCCGTCCGGGCCGAGCTCTGGAATCTTGCCGTCTGTGAATGCTTGATCGAGACGCTTGCAGATCCGGTGAGCATAAACCAGTGGCAACGGGAGTCGTTCTTCGCTCTCGGCTGTGGCGTAGCCGTAGACGGTGCCTTGATCGCCAGCACCAACCATTACGTGAGAACTCGTATCACCGTGGCGTGCTTCTAAAGATTTATCGACCCCGCCAGCAATATCGCTCGATTGGCAGTGAATTTTGGCGCGGATGCGGAACCGGCGCGGATCATAACCCACATGCTCAAGCGCTGCGCGTACCAGCATCGGAATCTCAAGCTTTGCCTTGCAGGTGATCTCGCCAGCGACATAGATGCGTGCTTTGATTGCCATCACTTCGACAGCCACTCTGGCGGCAGGGTCTTCGTAGAGGGCACGATCCAAAATGCAGTCGGCGATGTAGTCGCACAGCTTGTCCGGGTGCCCGGCGCGCACGCTTTCAGCGGTTTTCAACGACATATACAACTCGCTTTCATAAATTGATATGGGGTGGGAATAAAAAAGTGAGCGCCAGCTGTGCGGGCGCTCACTAAGACGATGATTGAGAAGTGGGTCAGAGTTAAGGCAGCAGGGTATGTTCGATGCCGTCTAGGATCACATCGATGACGAGGTCGTAGTATTCCTCGGACATCGCTTCTTCTTCATCAAGGTGTGAGAGAGGCTCCAGGTAAGAGTTGACAATACTGGTCAGTCCAACAGATTGAGCCATCATAGGCTCAAGCCTGACAAGCATTTCGTGCAGGTTGTGGCGAGGTTGGATTTGATTGGATGCGCGCAGGTTTCTCGCTCCGATCGTGTGGATGATCGAGTTCGCGATAATTGTGTAGGCCACAGGCGAATTGTCACCAAACCCAGCTTCTTGTAGTTTGGCCCAGGCTCCATCGATCATCGGCAAAAACTGTTCAGTGAACTTGCCCCGCGCGAACCTGTCGGTAATCCCTGGATATGCTAACAATGCGGGGCGTAGATTGTGAGCCATAGCTCGAAACCAGGCTTTCCATTCAAGGTCCGGGTCGGGAACTTCAATCCCGACACATACCCGGTCTACAACAGCATCACAAATGGCTTCCTTGTTTGGAAAATAATGATAAATCACTGAGGGAACCACGCCCAGTTCACGGGCAATGTCCCGTACTGACCATCCCTCAACGCCACTGATCGCGCTTAACTGTACAGCTTGTTTGACAATCAGCTCGCGTGATAGCCCAGCCCTTCGCCCCGTTAGCACAGTGTTCATAAGGTGACCCTTAACTTATTCCTTGACCCTTACTAGAACACCATTCTACAATACCCCTAAGTGAAACAGTGTTCTAGTAATGGAGTGTAGTGATGCCTGACCCTCGTAGTAATAAGCCGACACAGAGTTCTATTGATCCAGGAGCGCAAGCGAACCTGGTAGTGGGAATCGTTTTTCTCGCCTTTATGGGGCAAATGATTCTCAATCCGATCATCGCGCCACTGTCACGACAGATCGGATTGCGGGAATGGCATATTGGCGCCACTATCTCTTTGGCAGCGATTGTACTAGCGAGCTTGAGTGCTTATTGGGGGCGAGCTTCCCAACGTTTCGGCGCTAAACGTGTACTCGCTGCCGGGCTTGTGATCGCGATCATCGCTTTGAGCGCCTTCGGTATTGTCTCCTACCTGGGGATGAACCAGGTAGTTGGCGGTGTCGGACTAGTTTTTGGTGTTGTGATCACTCGTGGTTTGCTCTATGGCGGAGGGATTTCAGCGATCGCCCCGACCGCGCAAGCCCACCTGGTCACGCATGCTGCCAGCGAGAACGGGCGGGTAAAAGCACTGGGCATGATTGGAGCGGCTCAAGGGATGGCCTCCATTGTTGGAGGTGTTACTGGAGGTGTGTTAGCCGCTGCTGGTGGCCTGCTCTTGCCCTTGGTGGTCATGCCCGTTGTGATGGTGATTGGTCTGGTTGTTCTCTTGGTGAGTTTCGCACCTCAAAGCCAAGGGCAACTTTTTGCAAAGCCTCAACGGATTCGCTTCACTGATCCGCGTGTAGCTCCCTGGCTAGCAACTGGTCTGGTAATGTTTCTTGTGTTTTCTTCTGTTGCTACGATTTTTGGATTCACTGTCCAAGACCGCTTCGCCCTGTCGGCAACTGCGACCGCAGGTATTTCCGCGATTTACCTGACCATCATGGGCGTGACCATGATCATTGCCCAAGCGGTGATTGCTCCAAAGACAGGGTGGGGAGCAGCGAAGCTTTTACGTACTGGTCTGACCATTACACTAGTTGCAACTGTGCTCATTTGGCCTACCTCCTCGCACGCTTTACTGGTTGTCGGGTGTATCGTGCTGGGGGTAGGTATGGGACTGGCGATGCCCGGGTACAACACTGGCCCAACCTTGAAGATGAGTGCAGATGAGCAAGGCGCAGTGGCTGGCATCATTAACGCTAATAATGGGTTGGCGTACGCGATTGCCCCGCTGGCTTCGACCGCCCTTTACGGGTGGAACCCGCTGGCACCCTTCGCCGTCTGTATCGCCTTGATTGCAGTGGTCGTCATCTACGCCCACACCGCACCCGCACTACGCCAATAACTATGAGCGTGCCTGAAGTAGCCGTTCCATCACGTTATCCGCAGGAGTCGGCCCCGAGTAGTCCACCAGCGAGTTGGCTTTGACCACATCGAAAATCTCGTACCAGAGCGTATTCGCCTGCTTGCTAAACGACTGAGACATGGCCAAGAATGGGGACGCGATAGCCGCCCCCGTGGTCGGATGCTTACCCAACAGGCCAAAATCGGAGATTGCTTCTTCGCATTGAATGAACCGAGCAAAATTCTGCGCATAAGCCTCAATCAACCGTGGAGCTACGAGTTTTTCGCAGCCGCGCTCCTTGAGCCAGTTCCAGGTATCGCGGTAGATTACGTCAGCACCCAAAGGGTTACCATCACGCTGCACAGCCGCCAAATAAGCCGAAGGTTCTGGCATTACGCTACCTTCAAGATCCCCGCCCGCTTCCAGATCTGGTGGGTCGAGCGACGCGATGTGGAGGACGCGTGCGTCTTTGCCTTCGGTGATCTTCTCAAACGCAGGTGTGGGCTTCGCACCTGAGCCTGCTCTGCGTCCGCCGCGCAGTGTTCCGTCTTTCGCCATGAAATCTCGCCTCCTTCCAGGCGGTTAGCCCGGTGATGGAGGGCTTGGGGGTTAATACCCTGTTTGATTCGGTCTTTTTGTGTACGGTTGGCCCCGCCCGCTGAGGAGCAGCCCAGCTGTGGAGATCCGCTCGCCCCCACCCCCTCGGCAAGCGCGCCACGTCGCCTCGTGCCGGGCGAACGGGGTCGAGGTTGGCACAGGTGAGGGTCGGCAGGGAGGCCGCGACAGGCGGGCACACAGCCCTTTTTAGTAGCTGTAGACCCGAGGGGCTTGCCGCCACCGGTCGCCATCGAGCGCGGACTGGCGCGAGTGGCACGGCTTGCACAGACTGCGCAGGTTCGACTCGTCGTGGGTGCCGCCGTGGTCGAGCGGGATCACGTGGTGGACCTCAGCCACGGGCGTGTACCGGCCACGGGCCAGGCAGTCCTCGCACAACGGGTGGGCTTCGACGTAGGCCGCGCGGATCTTTCGCCACCGGTGGTCGTAGCGTCGGTTGATCTTCGGGTCGCGCTGGTAGGTCCGGTAGCGGGTGTCCTCGGCGCGGGCGTGCTCGGGGCAGAACCGCGTCTCGGTCAGCTCGGGGCAGCCGGGCTGGGAGCACGGGCGCTTGGGTTTGAAAGGCATCCGTCTCACCACCCTTGTCGTTCATGGCAACGACCCCCAGACGAACCGTGATGATTCGTCTGGGGGTCGGGACCTACTTTTCAACCACTTACAGCATGCGACAGGCACACCCTGAAAGTCATCCCCTCTTTGCGACACTCATGCGCGCCAATGCTTCAGTCTCTGCCGAACAAGAGACGCGCGAAGCGGGCAAGGGCGCGCTGCTTCTTGGCGAAGGCAGTCTTGCGTTCGACGTAGAAGTGTTCGGCGACTTTGACGGCGGCGTCCTCGGCGGAGAGGTCGTCGAGGAAGAAGACCTCGAGGACCAGCCGGTCATCGTCGCTGAGGCTTTCCCAGGCCGGGTTGAACCAATCCATGTAGGCCTGCGCTTTTTGGTTGCGGGCTTTGAGCGCGTCGAGGTTGTCGAGGATCGAGCAGACTCTCGCTTCACCGGCGTGCCGGTTGTTGCCCCGTGGCAGGCCGTCGAATCGGGGTGAGCCGATTGAGGTCAGTGAGGCTTTGAGCTCGTTGGCGTACCCGTCGCCTTGCTGGAGAATGACAGCTTGGGTTGCGTAGTCCTGGAGGACGCCGATGGCGGCTTTGCGGTAGTCGAAGTAGTCCCAGATGGGGTGGTCGTTCATGAGTGTGCCTGCTTTCCCAGAGTGTCGGCGACCGCATTGATCAACGCAGCCTGTGTCATGTCTTTGTTGTCCAGCGCGGCCAGTACCGCCTCATCGAGGGTGTGGTCTGCGGCCAGGTGGGTGATCGTCACCGGCTGGTCTTGTCCCTGGCGGTAGAGCCTTGCGTTGGTCTGTTGGTAGAGCTCCAAGGACCAGGTCAGGGAGAACCAGACCAGGAGGTTGCCGCCTTGCTGGAGGTTGAGCCCGTGTCCGGCTGAGGCCGGGTGGATGAGCGCCAGCGGTATCTCGCGGGCGTTCCACGCTTTGATGTCGGTACTGGTTTTCAGCTCGCGGGCCTGCGGGAGGCGTTCGGTGATGCGCTCACGGTCGTGTTTGAACCAGTACGCCACGAGCAGCGGCTGGCCGTTGGCCGCCTCCACGAGGTCTTCGAGCGCGTCGAGCTTGCGGTCGTGCACCACCACGGTGTTGCCGTCCTCGTCGTAGATCGCACCGGAGGCCAGCTGTAGCAGCTTGCCTGACAGTGCTGCGGCGTTCGCGGCATCGATGACCTGCCCGTCGAGGTCGAGCACCATCTCATCTCGCAACCGCTCGTAGGCTTTGAGCTCCTTCGGTTCGAGGTCGACGAGCTTCGTGGTGACCGTCAGCTCGGGCAGGCGCAGGTAGTCGGTGGTGCGCATCGACAAGGTGATGTCGCTGATCGCCTCGTAGATCTCGTCCTCGGCACCGGGTGCGGGCTTGTAGGTGAAGATCTGCTGGCCGTTTCGCCGATCGGGTACGAACCAGCGGTTGCGGTAGTGGGTGATGAACCTGCCGAGGCGCTGGCCTTCATCAAGGAGACGGAACTGCGCCCACAGGTCCATCAGCCCATTGGCTGCGGGCGTGCCGGTCAGCCCCACGATCCGGGTGAGACGTGGCCGCACGGAGGCGAGTGCTTTGAACCGTTGCGCCCGATGATTCTTAAAACTGGAGAACTCGTCGATGACGACCATGTCGAACGGCCACGTGTTGCCGAGGTGGCGCACCAGCCAGGGCACGTTTTCGCGGTTGATAACGGTCACCATCGCCTCGGCGGCAAGCGCATTCACCCGCTGGGCCTTGGACCCGACGGCGACGGCGATGGTGAGCCCTGCCAGGTGGTCCCATTTGGCGGCCTCGGCAGGCCAGGTGTCGCGGGCGACCCGCAGGGGTGCCACGATAAGGACGCGGCGGGCCTGGAAGGAGTCCAGCAGCAGATTCCAGATTGCCGTCAAGGTGATCACCGTCTTGCCCAGGCCCATCCCGAGCAGGATCGCGGCCTGCGGATGGTCTTCAACGAAGGCGGTGGCCTGTCGTTGGTAGTCATGCGGCTCGTAGCGCATCAGCCACCCCCTGGATCGCGTCAATGTTGTCAACGACGACCACGTCCATGCCGTGGTCTGTGAGTTGGTGGATGCGGCGGCGTTGGATGGGGCGTGGAAGGCATCCGGGGGCTTTGAGTTCGACGAAGATGACGCGTCCGCGATGAATGCAGATGCGGTCTGGAACCCCTGCGGTACCGGGGCTGGTGAATTTCCAGCACAGGCCACCAATCGCCTCAACGGCTTGCTTCAAGTGCTGTTCGATTGCTTGCTCGTTCATGGTTCATGTCCTCTCTTGTGAGAGGCCCATGACGACCTATGACGATGCGATATGGACTTTTCCTAAGGGCTATATTTTCTGCCCTATAGCAAACTCACATATGGGTCGTCATAGGTCGTCATAAGGCCCGTCTGGCTTAGATGTCGAACTCGTTCTTCAAGGCCAAACCGTGGACGAACATGCCGTGCATCGTTCTTTTGCGTGTGAAGCCGTGGTGTTCGACGGTGGCGTTGAAATCGACCATGGGACGCGCCCACCCAGAGGTCGACATCGCCCACGCCCGATAGGCCTGATACAGATCCCCGGCCCGTTCCGACAGCCCAGGGTCAAGGTCGCAGTTGGCGTCAAGGAACTGAGCGAACCAGTTGTTCTCTTCCCGATACGCCGCTGATGCCTCCACAACTCGGGCAGGAGCCTTGAGGTGGTAGTCCTCGGCGTGGATGAGGCGCGCGCCCTCCATAATCCAGGCCAGGATCGCCCCGCCTGCCTGCGTGTAGAGGTAGTCGGCGTAGTTCTTGATATCGGATGTGCCTTCGATCTTCGCTTCGAAGGGGATGACGATGAGCCTGCGCCAGATGCCCGCATCCATCGCACCCACCCTGGGCAGATGGTTCGTGTAGAGAATCAAGGTGTGCGAGGGGGTGAAGGCAAACGGTGCCTTGTACTTCTTCTCCGCGTAGATCTGATCGGTGGAGGCCAGCTGCTTGACCACGGAGGTGGACATGCGCACGCCTTCTTCGGATTCGGCAGAGATGATGAGGCGTTTGCCTTTGGCCTCAGCCAGCTCCGGTTTGACGTTGCGCATCCCACCGATCGTGAGCACATCAGCACTCATGTTGCCTGCATACGTGCCTAAGACTCTGGCGATGGTGTTCCAGAACGTCGATTTGCCGTTGCGACCATCTCCGTAAGCGATGACGAGGGCTTCGACGAAGACTTGCCCGATCGCAGCAAGGCCGACGATGCGCTGCACGTAGGCGATGAGCTCGGCATCGCCTTGGAAGAACACCTCGAGGGCTTCCTGCCACAGGTGCGCGCCGTCGGCGCCCGGGTCGAGGCTGGTCTGCTTGGTCACCAGATCCGCCGGATCATGGTCGTGGCGCGACATGGTCCCGTGGCGCAGATCGTAGGTGCCTGATGGGGCGTTGAGCAGATACGGGTCGGCATCGAGCTGCTCAGGGGTGGTCAGCAGCATGGGGCGGGCTTCTTTCAGGCAGTTGGTGATCCCGCGTGATTCTCGGCGTTTGAGCGCGTAGGCCGCATAGGTTTTCGCGTCCTCGAACGCGGCGAACGCCTCCTGTTGGGCGGCGTTGAACATGGCCTGGGCTTTCGCCTTCGACATCGACGCCAACAACATGGCAGCCCCCGTGGCGGCGAGCTGGTCTTTGGCGTCTTCGAGCAGCTCGTGGGCCTCGGCCAGTTGGCGTTCGGTGAGCTCCTGGGCGACGGCTTGGCCAGCGGGAGCGGATTCGTACCAGACACCGTCGTAATAGACGAGCCAGTCGGTGGCCTCCGAGTAGCGCAGCGAGTCCGGGTACGCCTTGGATAGGGCGTGGGCTTGGCCGACGTCGCTGTAATCGGCGGGGCGTACCGAATCCAGGCTCGCCTCAAAATCCTCTGGTGGCACATACCCGGGCTGGTTCTCGACCGTCTTGGCGAACCGGGTGGCCGACCGCCAGATCGACTCCACCTCCGCCTCCGGCAGGGGCGGTCACGGCTCGGAACCGGAGACAACGATCGACCCGGTGGTGATGGCGGCGGCCACGGTGATGCGTTTACAAACCGTGGTGTCGCGGGAGATCAGCCCGCGTGACACCGCGGTTGTGACTGTCGGGCGGATCGAGGCCGGGAGCAAAAACAACATCATCCCGGAGTCCGCCTCGCTCGGGCTGAGCGTCCGCAGCTTCAGCGAGACCGTGCGCGAGCGCCTGGTTGCGGGAATCCAGCGCGTCATCGAGGCCGAGGCCGCGGCGTCAAACGCTCCAAGGCCACCGAAGATTGAGTTCGGTGACCGTTCCCGGTCACCTATAACGACCCGGAGATCACGGAGGAACTGAACGCGGTCTTTGTTGACGCCTTCGGGGAGGACGCGTTTTTCGCACCCGGCGCGCTCTCCGGAAGCGAAGACGTCGGAGTGCTCGCCACAGCCGCTGGGGTGCCGCTTGTGTACTGGATGCTCGGCGGTCACGACGCCGCGGAGTACGCCGCGGCGGAGGCGGCGGGAACGGTCCACACCGATGTGCCGTCGAACCACTCACCGCACTACGCACCCGTCATCGATCCGACGCTGCAGCGCGGTGTTGCAGCGCTTGTGCTCGCCACAAGGCACTGGCTCGACCGCTAGACACAGGCCCGTTTACGCCTTAGATTAATTATGTCTTACATAAATAAATGGTGTGGGCGCCGACGGCGCAGGCCGACTCCTGGAATATGTCGCAGTGGAAGACGAACCGGATGGTTGGTTCATCTATCACGCAATGCCTGCCACAAAGAAAGTTCTGATCGAGGTAGGCCTTGGAGCAAGGAGGTAGCGTCATGAGCACGTACACCGATGTAAACGGGGTTGAGTTCACCGATGAGCAAATTGAGCGCTGGGCGGCAGAGGACGAATCCGAAGCGGGATACACCGGCGACCACCTCGGCCCGTCACGCCCCGGTCGACCCGTCAGCGTCGGAACCGATGTGCGCCCGGTGACTGTGCGGCTCGATGCTGCGCGCCGCGCGAAACTCGAACACTACGCACACTCCCACAGCACGAGCATCTCGCAGGCCGTTCGGAATCTCATCGACGCGATGTAGCCCTCATCAAGGCGACCAAGGCGACCAAGGCGACCAAGGCGACCCGTGACAGCGGATCGTTTTGTGTGCTACGATCACTTCCACGTTCAAGAGCCGTAACCGTAGGTACCTGGCCGGTTACGCGACAACCCGAATCCATCGATTCCCGGGTGTCCCAGGGGAAGAACGGGCTTCATGAAATCTCATGGAGCAAGATTCGATGGGGCGCTTGCCCCAAGAAAGGGGCGTGAGCTCCGTGTCTGCACATCATTTTTCATTTGAGACCGACCAAGACTGGTGGAGCCGGATCGGGCTTGGTTACTCTGGGGTCAAACCCGGCACTCGTTTCGGGAACCGCGTGAGAGCGTCGCTGCTGAAGATCTTGCGCGAGCACCCGCCGGTTGCATTCGCTGGCGGTGACAACGGCGCCACGCTGTCACTTGACGACTTCGCCGCACTGATCGAGGCCGCGGCAGCTGACGCTGTTCGCGCCGGCGAAGAAGGAGAGCGGATCACCGCTGAGACCCTCCGTGAAGAGGGGAGCGCGCGGGTTGAGCAGGCGTACGCGATGCCCGACGCTGATTCGCTGATCACCGAGGGGCGCTGGGCCGGGCTCACGAAGGGCGAGGCGTTTGCGTGGTGCTGGGCGCTTTTCGAGTACGAACCGCACGGCTTCGTCCACCCCAACTCGCAGGTCCGGGTGGAGAGCCGGGCGAAACTTGCGCAGGGCGAACTGCCGTCGGTGTTTGGTTACCCGGAGCGCGCGAAAGAGTTGAAAGCCAGTGGCTTGGATCCCCGCAAGTTCCGGGAGCACCAGGCCGCGCTTGGTGCTCGGAGCTTCGGTTACTCATGAGGTTCGCAATCGCGGAATTGTTAACATAGGCTTGACCTCGTGAGCGAGTGCCGGTTCTGCTCGGCTTGGGGCAGCGACCGGCAGCTCGCGCCGCGCGAGTCTGTGGCGTATGAGGGCGCGGATCGCGGTGCATGATCCACAGTTGAAATAGAGAAAAGAGAGTGAAACGTATGACGAAGCGCGTGAGTGTGATTGTTGGGAGCCTGCGTCGTGGCTCCTTTGCCCGTAAGATTGCGCACAACCTGATTCCGATGTTCCCTGAGGGGTACGAGGCGAAGATCGTGGAGATCCGCGACCTGCCGCTGTACGATTTCGACTACGACGACCCAGAGGTCACCGACAAGCCGGTGCCGGCGGAGTACACGGAGTTCCGCGAGACGATTAAGGCCTCTGACGGGGTGCTGTTTGTGACCCCGGAGAACAACCGCACCATCCCGGCGTGCCTGAAAAACGCGGTGGATATTGGGTCGAAACCCAACGCCGACGTTGCGTGGAAGGGACTCCCGGCGGGAATTGTGAGCCACTCTGTTGGACGCATGGGCGGGTACTCGTCGCAGAAGAACCTGCGCCTTGCGCTTTCCTACTTCGACATGCCAACGCTTGGCCAGCCCGAGGTGTTCCTGTCGCAGTCGCCTGAGCTTTTCGGTGACGGGGATAAGATCACCCGCGAGTCAACCGTTGAGTTCCTGCAGAAATACATTGACCGCTTCGCTGAGCTGATCGAAAAAACCAGCCGCGATTAGTTTTCGCGGGCGCGTAACCCAAAGGCGAGGGGGAAACCGAACACGTTTCGGTTTCCCCCTCGTTTGTTGTGTGGCAGTTTTGTGTCGCCGCGGCCGCGCGGTGGCGCAGGCGCTAGCTGTCTGCGCCCCCTGCGTCAGTTGCCGCCTCGGCCCGCAACGCCTCGACAAGCGCCTCGTGTGCGTCCCAGATTTCGCGCGGCATATCGGGCAGCTCGCGCAGGTGCTCAGCGCGGTGATCGGTTTCCTGCAGCCAGCGTTCAACGTCAACCCGCAGCAGTTTGTCGAGATCCGCCGCGTCGATTTCGAGACCGGTAAAGTCGAGCTCTTCAACAAGCGGGAGCACGCCGATCGGGGTTTTGCGTCCCTTGACTTTGCCGTCGCGGTACTGTGTGAGCCAGTTCAGCGCGCGCAGGTTCTCGCGGAAGCCCGGCCACAGGTAACGACCGGTTTCGGGTTCGCGCTGGAACCAGTTGACGTGGGCAAACATCGGCGTCTCTTTCAGCTGCCCGAGCACTTTAAGCCAGTGTTCGGTGTAGCGACCCTCGGAGTACGAGAAGAACGGACGCATCGACATCGGGTCGTAACGCAGCTGCCCGTCAAGCCCGTCCGCTGCGAAAGTCGCCTCGGCGCCGAGTGTCAGCCCGTCGTAGACGCCATCAACAAGGTTGTCGATTGCGCGGATCAGCGGTTCACGATCGCGGGTGCGGCCACCGAAGATAATCGCGTCAACGACCACGCCCTCGGGTTTGGAGACGTCTTCGCCGAGGTTCGGGATGCGCTCCAGCGGAATCGTGAAGCGGCTGTTCGGGTGCGCCCACGGTTCGTTTTGCTGCTCGGCGGTGCGGTCGGTGATTTTCGCGCCGGTCCAGTCGAGCCACCCTGCCGGGTCGGCCGGGGGTTCGGGGGTGAGACCCTCCCACCACACCTCGCCGGTGACTTCGTTGTAGGCGGTGTTGGTGAAGATCGTGCCCGATCCCTCAGCGATTGCCGCCATCGCGGTGGGGTTGGAACCCTCGTTGGTGTCTTTTGCGACACCGAAGGCACCGTTTTCGGGGTTGATGGCACGGAGTTTCCCTTCGTCGTCAACCCACATCCAGGCGATGTCGTCGCCGTAAAAATCAACGCGGTAGCGGTCGCCAAGTCCGTTTGGCGGCAGCGTCATCGCGAGGTTGGTTTTCCCTGACGCGCTCGGGAAGCCGCCGCACACGTGCGTGGTGACGCCGGTTTCACGGTCGTGGATCCCAAGCAGCAGGAACTGCTCCGCGAGGAACTTCCCTGAGGCGTAACCGTCGTAGGACGCCTGGCGCAGACCGTGGGCGATTTTACCAAGCAGCGCGTTGCCGCCGTACGCGGAGCCGAAGTGCAAAATGGTGCGCTCGTCTGCGACGGTCACAAACATCCGCTCGTCGGAGTCGGTGCCCTGCTGCAGCGCGGTCAGGTCACCGGTGACGTGCACACCGCGCACGAAGAAGTCCTGGTCGCTGACACCGTCGAAGTGCTCAATTCCGACGCGGGCCATGCGGATCATCTGCAGCACCACGTTGCGGTCGTCGGTGAGCTCAACTCCGAGCGCGAAGTTCGCAAGCGGGGTGCCGGGAGGGGCCATCAGGTACGGCACCACGTACATGGTTTTACCCGCCGAAGCGCCGCGCATGCGGCTCGTCAGCAGCGGTTTGACCTCGCTTGAGTGGCGCCAGTTGTTGTAGCGCCCGCGATCCGCCTCGTCAGCCGTGGCGACAAAGGTGCGCTCTTCGGTGCGGGCGGTGTCTTTCGGGTGTGACCGTGAGTAGTAGCGACCTTTGCCTGCGCGCAGCATTTCGCCGGCGGCGATGGCCTCTTCGAGCAGCCTGGCGTCATCCGCTGCTGAGACGAGCTCGATCTTTTCAGGATTGGTGATCTCTGCCCACTCGCTCACAAAAGCGCGAACGCTTTCCACGTGAATCTCTGGAGGAACTTGAAATTGCTTTGATGCGGTCACCAGGCGCCCTCATTCATTCTTTAGTTTCCGGGTCTCACTTGTGATCTCTACCGTAGTACGTCGAGTCTGACAGCACCATAAGTATCCCCTTTGAGTCTTGGGTTTGGAGTGGCCTAAGAATTAGGCCCACTCGGTTTAAGTGTTGACCGTGTTTTCTTGTTTCCATTGTTCCGCGTATTTCCGTGGGCTGAGGTAGCCGAGTGAGGAATGCGGATGGAAGTTATTGTAACGTGATGACCATTGGGCCACGAGTAGGCGGGCATGCTCGAGATTCTCGATACTGTTGTCCTCCAAGAGTTCGTCTCTCATCTGGTTATGGAAAGACTCAACGAACCCGTTATGCCAGGGCTGGCCTGGTGGGATGAATGCCTGGATCGTCTCATCCTCGGCTGCCCACTCCTGGAGCGCATGAGCGATGAACTCGGGCCCGTTATCCATCCGGATCACCCGCGGGCGCCCGCCGTGCTCCAGACAAGCCACGTCAAGGAGTTCGGTCACCGAGACCGCGTTAATGTTCTTGTCGACCGTGAAGGCGAGGTGTTCGCGGGTGTATTCATCGATAATGTTACAGATTTTGATTGTCTTGCCGTGCCAGGTTGAATCGAACTGGAAGTCCAACGCCCACACGTCGTTCGGGTACTGGCCGGCAGGAACATCACGATGGGTATCGGCAGCTAGACGCTTGCGCTTCTTCCTAGGCAAGACACGCAAGCCCTCTTCACGCCAGATCCTGCGGAAAGTCTCGCGGCATATCCCGTACCCTTCGGCGAGGGCGGTTCTCCAGGCGCGCCGGTGTCCCCACCGGCGATGATCCTTAACGAAGTCGTGCATCCACGCCCGTAGGTCCGCGTACTTATCCGGCTTGTTCTCGCGGGTCCTAGCGCGCCGGTAAGCACTGCGAGAGAGCCCAACAATCTGGCAGGCAAGTCTTTGGGAGTAGCCCATCCCGACCAGATGCCAGACGGCATCATGGCGGCGAGCTGGGCTTAGAAGTTTCCCTCCGACAATTCTTTCCACGCAGCCTTTTCCAGCTCTGCCTGACCTAGGAGGCGTTTGAGGCGCGTGTTTTCCTCGCGCAGGCGCTGGAGCTCTTTCGCCTCGCTCTTGGTCATCGCCCCATAGGTAGCCTGCCACCTGTTCAACGTGGCTTCGCTAATCCCCAACGTGGTCAGGATCTGAGCTGTAGTTGATCCCGATTCCTTCAATTCCCGCGCCCTATCGAGCTTACGAACAATCTGCTCGGGAGTATGCTTGCTGAATTTCTTCACCATTCATCCATTCTCCCCACCCACAGGCAGGGCATCAATGGACAACACTCAAGTCACCTGGACCTAAAAACCTAGAGCACTCCAGGTTCGGTATGACGTAGTCTGTACTTCGGCGTGTCGTAGATTTGTGAGATTATTCGTGCTAAACACTATATGTGGTGCCCGCAACGTGGGTCAGGACTAGATGTAGGGGTGGGATTGCTGAGGTGCAAATGCTGAGAGGAGAACATGCTGATGAGTGAACGCAGGGAAGGCCGAACACGAAGCGTCGCGGAGGTGCGAGTGCTCGAGGGGCAAGATTCACCTGACCTGGTGTTTTTCTCGAGCGTTTCGGAGAACACCCTCCGCTTCGTCGAGAAGCTCGAGCGCCCGGCGGTGCGGATCCCACTCCGACCGCGCACAGAGGGAATGATCCGAGTGACCAGGCCCTACGTGCTCGTGGTTCCGACCTACGGCGGCGGAGCGCAGGCCGGGGCGGTGCCGCGGCAGGTGATTACGTTCCTGAACGATCCTGCAAACCGCGCGCTGATCCGCGGCGTGATTACCGCGGGGAACACCAACTTCGGTGAGCACTACTGCATCGCAGGACCGATCATCTCAGCCAAGTGCAAAGTTCCTGAGCTGTACCGCTTTGAACTTCTTGGCACCAACCGCGACGTTGCTCGAGTCAAGGCTGGTTTAGACGAATTTTGGGCACGACAGAACACATTAGAAGCAGAAGCAAATGAGGAGGACGTCGCATGACGATCGCCACACCATCAGAAACAACCACCCCCAACACTGCACGGGTTGGCGGGGTCGGCGAGCGGAAGGACTACCACGCGCTCAACGCCCAGCTGAACCTGTTTGCGGCGGACGGGTCGATCCAGTTTGACAAGGATCACGAAGCGGCGGAGGCCTACCTGAACCAGCAGGTCATCCCGAACACGAAGCAGTTCGCTTCGGTGTGGGAACGCCTGGAGTGGCTGATCGAAAACGAGTACTACGAAGCCGAATACCTGCGCGCCTACGACAAGGACTTCGTCGAGCGCCTCCACGAACAGGCCGACGCTTTCGGGCACAAGTTCCAGACCTTCCTCGGTGCGTTTAAGTTCTTCACCTCCTACGCGCTGAAAACCTTCGACGGCAGCCTCTTCCTCGAAAACTTCGAGCAGCGAGTTGTTGCCACGGCGCTGTTCCTCGGTCAGGGTGACGAGGAACTGGCTTCGAAGACGGTCACCGAGATCCTCTCGGGCCGTTTCCAGCCGGCAACTCCGACGTTCTTGAACGCGGGTAAGAAACAGCGCGGCGAGCTCGTGTCGTGCTTCCTGCTGCGCGTTGAAGACAATCTCGAATCGATTGGCCGCAGCGTTAACTCTGCGCTGCAGCTGTCCAAGCGCGGCGGCGGCGTGGCGCTGCTGCTGTCAAACCTCCGCGAGGCGGGTGCCCCGATTAAGCAGGTCGAGAACCAGGCTTCCGGTGTTGTTCCCGTGATGAAGATCCTCGAAGACAGCTTCAGCTACGCGAACCAGCTCGGCGCTCGCCAGGGCGCAGGCGCTGCGTACCTGCACGCGCACCACCCCGACATTATGCGGTTCCTCGACACGAAGCGTGAAAACGCTGACGAGAAGATCCGCATTAAGACCCTGTCGGTTGGGGTTGTGATTCCGGATGTGACCTTCGAACTGGCTAAGCAGAACAAAGATATGCACCTGTTTAGCCCCTACGATGTGCTTCGCGAAACCGGTATTCCGCTTTCGGATCAGTCAATCACCGAGCGCTACGACGAGTTCGTCGCGAACCCGCGGATCCGCAAGACCACGATCAGCGCGCGCGAGTTCTTCAAGACCCTCGCTGAGCTGCAGTTCGAGTCGGGCTACCCGTACGTGCTGTTCGAAGACACTGTGAACCGTGCGAACCCGCTCGAGGGGCACATCAACATGTCGAACCTGTGCTCGGAGATTCTGCAGGTGAACACCGCCTCTGAGTACGACGCCGCAATCGGGTACGAGACGATCGGTCACGACATTTCGTGCAACCTCGGCTCGCTGAACATTGCGCAGGCAATGGCCAGCCCGGACTTCGGCGCAACCGTTGAGATTGCGGTGCGGGCGCTGACGAGTGTGTCGGATCAGACCGACATTCAGGCGGTGCCGTCAATTGCCGAGGGTAACCGTGCGTCACACGCCATCGGCCTCGGCCAGATGAACCTGCACGGCTACCTCGCTTCGCAGCGCATCCACTACGGCAGCGAAGAGGGAATTGACTTCACCGACGCGTACTTCCGCACGGTGACCTACCACGCGCTGCGCGCTTCGAACCAGCTGGCGATTGACCGCGGTGCGACCTTCGCGGGCTTCGAGAAGAGCGACTACGCTGACGGCAGCTACTTCGACCGTTACACGGCCGAGGAGTGGGTGCCAGAAACCGCGCGGGTGCGTGAGCTCTTCGCCGAGGCTGGAGTTGCGCTGCCGACGGTTGCGGACTGGGAACAGCTGCGCGAGTCGATCCGCGAACACGGTATCTACAACGCGTACCTGCAGGCGGTGCCACCGACCGGGTCGATTAGCTACGTGAACAACTCGACGGCTTCGATCCACCCGATCGCCTCGAAGATTGAGATTCGTAAAGAGGGCAAGCTCGGCCGCGTGTACTACCCGGCTCCGCACATGACAAACGACAACCTCGAGTTCTTCGAAGACGCCTACGAAATCGGCGCCGAGAAGATCATCGACACCTACGCTGCTGCGACCAAGCACGTGGATCAGGGTCTGTCGCTCACGCTGTTCTTTAAAGACGAGGCGACCACTCGCGACATCAACCGCGCGCAGATCTACGCGTGGCGCAAGGGCATCAAGACGCTGTACTACATCCGCCTGCGCCAGCCCGCGCTCGAGGGAACCGAGATCGAAGGCTGCGTTTCCTGCGCGCTGTAGTCGCGTTCGCGCCCGCGTGTGCGCCCGTGCTGCGCGCGGGCGCACCGCGCGCCGTCCGCGCACTCCGCGCACTGACCACCAGACACCACTAGTGAAAGAGCTTTATTGAACTATGACTGATCCGTTGAACACCGACCGCCCGCTGCAAGAGATCTCGGTCACCCCGCCGTCGTACCGCCACGACCCGGCAGCGCGGCTGCGCCCCATTAACTGGAACCGCGTCACCGACGACAAAGACCTCGAGGTGTGGAACCGTCTGACCGCGAACTTCTGGCTGCCAGAGAAGGTGCCGCTGTCAAACGACATCCCCGCGTGGCAGAAAATGACCCAGGAAGAGCGCACCCTCACGATGCGCGTCTTCACCGGTCTGACCATGCTCGACACCGTGCAGGCAACTGTCGGTGAGATCGTGCAGATCCAAGACTCCCGCACCGAACACGAAGAGGCCGTCTACACCAACATTGCGTTCATGCAGTCGGTGCACGCCCGCTCGTACTCCTCGGTGTTCTCAACGCTGACGAGCACCCCGGAAATCGACGACGCCTACCGCTGGGCAGTTGCCAACGATCTGCTGCAGGAACGCTGCAAGAAGGTGCTGCACCACTACTACGGCGATGATCCGCTCAAGCGTAAAGTGTCTTCGACGCTGCTGTCGTCGCTGCTGCTGTACGCAGGGTTCTACCTGCCGCTGCACTTCTCGGTGCACGCGACGCTGACGAACACCGCAGACATGATCCGCCTGATTCTGCGTGACAAGGCAGTGCATGGTTACTACTCGGGTTACAAGTACCAGCGCGGACTCGAGACGCAGAGCAAAGAGCGTCAGGAAGAGATGCGCAAGTTCACCTTCGACCTGCTGGAAGAGCTCTACGAGCTTGAGCTGCAGTACTCGGGTGAGCTGTACGAGCCGCTCGGCCTGATGGACGACGTTGCCGTGTTCGTGCGTTACAACGCGAACAAGGCGCTGATGAACCTCGGTTACCCGTCGCGGTTTACCGCTGAAGAGACCGAAGTGAACCCTGAGATTCTCGCGGCGCTGTCACCTGGCAGCAACGAAAACCACGACTTCTTCAGTGGATCAGGATCGAGCTACATCATCGGTAAGGGCGAAGACACCACCGACGACGACTGGGACTTCTAGGCTCAAGGGCTTAACGGCTCGAGGGCTCAGCGGCTCGATTCGGGCCGCACCGTCCGAATAGCGCACCGCGGGTTGGACGCTGGCACACGCCGGCAACCTTCCCGCGGTGCGCTGTTTTGTGCCCGAGCCAGCGCGATTCTTGTCGACTATGATCGACAAAACCTCCGCAAAGTAGCAGCTTGTCGACTATACTCGACAAAACAGGGAGGTTTGTGGTGGACAGAATCATTGAACGCCCGAGATACTTTTCGCGGATCCAGCCCTTTATCGACAAACCCCTCGTGAAGGTGCTCACCGGTGTGCGTCGCTGCGGCAAATCTACGATTCTGCAGCAGCTGCAAGAAGTGATTCGCGCGGGCAGCGCTGATCCACAAGTGTTTGCGATGAATTTTGAGTCCGCTGACGGGCTTCACATCACAGACGCAGCGGCGCTGCTACGGCGCATCGAAGCCGAAAACCTCAACAAAAACACCCGCGCGTATTTCTTCTTTGACGAAATTCAGCAGGTCGCCGACTGGGAGAAAGCCATCAACGCGATCCGCGTCGACTATGACGCAGATATCTATGTCACCGGGTCGAATTCGCGCATGCTTTCCGGTGATCTCGCCACACATCTTGCCGGTCGCTACGTTGAGTTCTTGATCCAACCGTTTTCGTTTGCGGAATTTGTCGAGCTGCACCGCCAAAGCGACCGCACACTGAGCGAACGCTTCCAGCACTTTGTGCAGTTCGGCGGTTTCCCGGCGTTGAAATACTTCAACCTCGACCGGGAACCCTCGCTCGACTACCTTGACTCGGTGTACAACTCGGTTGTGCTCAAAGACGTGATTGAGTATCACCAGATCCGCGACGTCGACATTTTTCACCGCATCGTCGGTTACTGCTTCGCAAATATTGGAAAAACCTTCTCGGCGCAGTCACTGGTGCGTTTTTTCAAAAGCGAGGGGCGCACCGTTTCGGTTGATACCGTGTTGAACTACCTTGAGTTTTGCGTGAACGCTTTCTTGATTTATCGGGTTCCGCGCTTTGACATTGCGGGGAAGGCGAGGCTTCGGGCAACTGAGAAGTACTATGCGGTGGATCACGGTTTTCGTGAAACGCTCGGCCTTTCGAACCAGGCCGACATTGAGCTGACCCTCGAAAACATCGTGTGCGTGGAGCTGCTTGCGCGCGGGTACGAGGTAAGTGTCGGAAGAGCCGGCGCGCGCGAGATTGACTTCATCGCCCGCAAAGGTTCCGACACTGAGTACTTCCAGGTGAGTTACCTGCTCGGCAGCCAAAACACCGTCGACCGCGAGTTCGGTGCCTTTCGCGGGGTTACCGACAACTTCCCGAAAACCGTGCTGAGCATGGACCAGTTCGACATGAGCCGCGACGGGATCCAACACAAAAACATTATCGAGTGGCTTGTCGAGCCCTCACCGTTGCACAGCTAGGTGTCATCGCCTAGCCTGAATACCAACATGACCGGTACCGCTACCCATTTTGGTGGGAGCCCAGGGCCGGTCTTTGTTTTTCTCGATCTAGCCGTCATGCTCCTGTAGCCAAATGAGGCCACCCAACGCGCTGGGGCCGTGGCATTATTTAGGTAATCGTTCAGCCCGCTTCGACCATCAGGTTGGAGACGGGCTGGATTTCTTTCGAGGCATGAAAACCCGATGAAGAAGATCAAAAATCCCACCACGGTTGAAGTGCAGATTGCCCTCATGCGCTCACGAGGGATGGAGCTCAACGAATCCCTAGCAAGGTAGTGGCTGTCTAGCGTCTCTTACTACAGGCTGTCCGGGTATTGGTACGCCTACCGGATTCTCCCAGAGCCTGAAGACCCCAAACAGCCGCAACGCGCCGACAGCTTTGTGCGAGGCACGAAGTTCGAAGAAATAGTCGCTCTCTACGAATTCGACCGTAAAATGCGCACACTTATTTACGATGGGATTGAGCGGATTGAGGTTGCGCTACGTGCACGGATCGGCGAACTACTCGTCGCGAAAGGAGCCTTATCTTACAAAGATCCAGGTATCTTTCGTGAGGATTTCCGGCATCAAGACTGGCTAGAGACTGCTGAGAAGCGTGTGGATCGCGAGCGAAAACGTAACCGCGCTGTGGCTCACTACAGTGTCAACTACGGGGATTACCCATTCTGGGTTCTTGCTGATGTCCTTGATTTTTCCGATATTTCCATCCTCTTTGATGGCCTCACTCTTGATGATCAGCGGAGTATTGCACACAGTTTCGGTTTCTTTGGCGACGTCGATCGATTGAACTCTAAGCAGAAGAAGAGCTACTACAACCAAGATCCCCTCGCTCGATAGTGCGAACAACTCACCGTTCTGCGAAACACAGGTGCACATCACGGCCGCGTATGGAACCGCCACTTCACCCCGGCAGCGACGAATGCTTTCCGAACGATACAAGAACTGTCTTGTCTCCCGAAGGGGCAAAGTGAACGGCTCTTCGGCGCTCTCACTGCCATAGCATTCATGCCTCGGAGCGTCTCTCCGGGATCCACCTGGGTAAAAAAATTCATAGACTGATTGCGGAGGAATATGAGCCCCTGGAACTACGGAAAATCGACGAGATGGGTTTCCCTGATGACTGGAATGGAGTCTCCAGTAGCTAGAACGTGGCTTCCTCGCCATCCCTAAGGGTTGAGGTTGAACACCTCAACAAATGGATCAAGCGGCCCACGAATCCTGGCGTAGTCTTGGCGCTTATTCTGCCCATAAAGAGTTAGTCGCACATGGTGAGGCTTGATGACAAGCCACATCGACGAGCGACAAAACAGCTACAGAAGCAATTGCTATACCAAGGCCTACCGCATTTCAGAGTAGACCGCGGGGCGGCGTGGATCTGTACGAATGTCAGTGCTGCGGGCTACTGTGAGTTCTATGGTTCCCGGTTCGGAACCATAAGGCGCGGAACAACCTCCGCAGCCAAGCACTGTGACAAGGAGTTTCACGGATGAACAAAGAGCAGCAGCGTGCCGCGCTCCACAAAACCATCTGGCAGGTCGCGAACGATCTACGCGGATCAGTTGACGGCTGGGACTTCAAATCCTATGTGCTCGGCGCACTGTTTTATCGTTTCATCTCGGAAAACCTCACCGCGTTCATCAACAAGGGTGAGCGCGAAGCCGGCGATCCGAACTTTGATTACGCAAAGCTCTCTGACGAAGACGCAGAGTTCGCCCGTCCGAGCATCGTCAACGACAAGGGCTTTTTCATCTTGCCGTCCGAACTGTTCGAAAACGTCAGGAAGCGAGCAGAAAACGACCCGAACCTCAACGAAACTCTCGAGGCGGTGTTCCGAGACATCGAAGCTTCTGCGGTGGGGGCCCGAAGCGAACACGACATCAAAGGTCTGTTTGACGACTTCGAGGTCAACCACTCACGCCTTGGCAACACCGTTGCGCAGCGAAACGCAAAACTCGTGAAGCTGTTAAACGCGATTGGGGATCTCCCTCTCGGCGGTGAGTACGCAGACAACTCCATTGACCTGTTCGGCGACGCTTATGAGTTCCTCATGCAGATGTACGCCTCCAACGCCGGTAAATCCGGGGGCGAGTATTACACCCCGCAAGAGGTTTCAGAACTGCTCGCCCACATCGCCATTGACGGTAAGAAGCGTGTGAACCGAGTGTATGAAGCTTTCATGCAACGCTGGATACAAACGCGCGCGAACTACTGACGAACCCGGACTTCGCGCTCATAGCGCAGTCCTACGGTCTGCACGGCGAAACCGTGCGCTCGACCGATGAGATCGTCGACACTGTCGAACGGGCATTGATGAGCCCGACCGGTGCACTGCTGCACGTCATCACCGACCCGACGCTGCGCGCCCCCCTCCCCGGAGGTGCCGGCTGGGGTAATGAACGGAGACCGACCATGACACACACGTCACAGGCTGAGGCATTCCTCGCCGACTGGAACGTCCACTGCACTTTCGGTGCGGTGCCCGGCACCCACGGGGTCGACCGGCAGGAGGCCACCGAGCCCGACGGCCAGCAGCGCCGCTGGTTCGCAGAGCTCCTGCAGCGCCACGGGATGAAGGTCGTCCGCGATGAGATCGGCAACCAGTTCGGGCCGGTCGAACTCGACCTGGCCGCGTATGCCGAGATCCACGTCGAGCAGGGCCAGCAACATGGACGAGGACGGCGTCACGCGCTGCTCGGGGCGGCCACGCTCATCGTTGCCGCCCGCGAGCTCGTCGACGACTACGAAGAGGGCGTTCTGCATTCCGCGGTCGGTGAGATCACCGTCTACCCGAACTCCCCGGTCGTCGCCAGCGAGGCCCGCATCCTGCTTGGGCTTGCCCGCTTGTTGTTGACGGTTTCGTTGTGTAGTTCACGCCGCGAGGTCCAGTCCGGCGTGGAGTTCGTATTCGACCGGGCTTTGGTAGCCGATCGCTGAATGGATTCGTTTGTGGTTATTGGGCTTGCCCGCTTGTTGTTGACGGTTTCGTTGTGTAGTTCACGCCGCGAGGTCCAGTCCGGCGTGGAGTTCGTATTCGACCGGGCTTTGGTAGCCGATCGCTGAATGGATTCGTTTGTGGTTATAGAATCCCTCGATCCAGGTGGCAACGCCTTCGTAGACCTCTTCACGGATACGAAAAGTGTGGCGGTAGTAGTACTCGACTTTCAACGTCGCCCAAAATGATTCAGCCATCGCGTTATCCCAACACACTCCGGTCCGTCCCATCGACATCACGATTCCAGCCGTGTCAGCGTGTTGAGCCAACCTCTTGGAGGTGAACTGGGTGCCACGGTCAGCATGTAATACGACCTGGCCGGGCATGGCCCCGCCCCGAGTTTCGATCGCCATCTGCAAGGCTTCGATCAACAGGCCAGTGGTCTGCTGCTGGCCCATCGCATACCCCAACACCCGCCGAGAATGCGCGTCGCGTACCGCTACCAGGTAGACCCAGCCCTCCCCGCAACGCAAATACGTGAAATCGGTGATCCATACCAGGTCGATCGCGCCCTGATCCCACTGGCGCTGACAGTGATCCTCATAGTCACACCCATCCGTGCCCGTAGTGGTGGGACGGTAGAACGAGCGGGTCGAGACCGCTTCCAAACCCTGCCTTTTCAGCGATGCGGCAATGGTTTTCTTATCGGCCACGACCCCTACTTTAGCCAGGGCTGCCACCAGCCGCGGAGCCCCGTGAGTGCGCTGATAATCATCAAACACGCACGCCACCACACGGTCAAACTCGGCCCGAGCAAGAACCCGCTGGCGACGCGCCTGACTGCGGGCCCGCCACTGGTAATAGCCCTGACGGCTCACCCCTAACACGCGTGCCATCAAAGCAATGGGATAGGTCGCCTTCTTTGCATCCATCAGCTCAAAACGCTGCGCGGGGCTTGCTTGGCGGCAAAGAAGGCGCTTGCTTTTCCCAGGAACTCGTTTTCCATCGCCAGCCGGGCATTATCAGCCCTCAACCGGGCAATCTCTGCATGTAACTGAGCCGTCGTGGGAACCCCAGCCGCTTCGGCTTGGCGTCGTTCCCGCTCATGCTTGACCCACCGGCCAAGCAACGCTTCACCCACCCCAAGATCACGAGCAACGCTCGCAATCGAGGTCTGTTGATCAATCACAATCGAGGCCGCATCCCGCCGAAACTCCGGCGTATACGACTTCCTCGTCTTCTCCTCACTCACGAGTCTTCCAACACCCTTCCCAGCCAGACAAGCCAGCCTCATCAAGTGTCAACAAACACAGGGTAACCCCACATCAAGTGTCAACAAACACAGGGTAACCCCACAACCCATAGCAGAAAGTGTCTTGTAGTTACTTCAGAGCAACCGGCGCCCAACTCGAAGAGGAAGATTAAGATTCCGGATGCCTGTGATGCCATGAACGTGAGTTACTTCGGCCCGTTCGATCTCTATCGGAAACTGGGGCTTCGGTTCCATTAGGAAGTAAGACCTAACGAGATGCTGAGCACTTAGATGGGAATATAAGTTTTTCTCACGACTAGTAGGTTCTGAACCTACTAGTCGTGAGAAAACCGCGTGAATAGATTTAGGGACGGGCGCGAGAGACTGTGCCCCCGAACTGCCATCCGCTCTACTTGAGCATGTAGAGCACCATTTTTGCCCTGGTCAGGGCTTTTACCGCGTGGGGGAGTCTCGTCGTGAAGTGAACCAGGCCTCCTGGCTTCAATATGACGGTCTTGCCGTCGCCGGTGATTTCTAGTTCGCCTTCTAGGGCTTGCACTATTACGGGCATGGCCGCGGTGTGTTCCGAGAGCTCCTCGTCCTTGTCGAAAGAGAACAGCACGACGTTAACGCCTTCTGCCTGCATAAGCGTCTTTGAGACGGTGGAATTTTCTGCGTATTCGATGCGGTCGGCGAGGTTGTCTATGAAGCCGAGCATGGCCGTCGGGAGGGGTTTGGGGTCACTCATTTCTGGTGTTCTTTCTTCAGTCTTCTTGCGTCTTGGGTTTGCGGGCAACGACCGCGATTCCGGTGAGCTGATCTTTGTATTCGTTGAACGTGGCGCGCATGGTCAAAATACGCTGGCGTAGATCCTTGTCGCGGAGAACATTCTTGATAATGCGCGCTACCCCGAGCAGCCCTTCGTCGGCTAGATTGCGTCGCGGCGATAGCAACGCCATCGGCTCGAAACCAACCCATTCGATGGTAAAGCCAGCGTTTTCAAGCACCTTGCACCATTCGTTTTCTGTTAGCGGGCGGGCGTTGACGCGAATCGTCTGGGCCAACTGCTTACGCAAGTTGTCGGCAAGCTGGGCGTCAATATCGTTGGGGGTGAGCCCAAGCTCGTGGATCGCGTAGCAGCCGCCTGGAGCGAGCAGCCGAAACGCTTCGGCCACGATCTCGTCCTTGCCCTTTTCGCCCTGCATCGTCAGCATGGCTTCGCCAATCACTACGTCAGCCGAGGCGTCTGGCAGGCCGGTGTTCTGGGCTTGCGCGTTAATAACCTTTCCGCCATGCGGGGTGACGACGTCTTGCACGTTTGCGACGGCATCGGGATCTTGGTCGACTCCTACATATGAGGAAACGCCGCGGTCGACTATGAGTTTCGCTGTTCGCCCCAAACCTGGGGCGAATTCCACCACTTCGCGGCCGGAAATATCTGCTTTATCCAGCATGCGGGTGGTGAGCTTCAGGCCACCGGGACGCAAGACCCGTTTCCCGGCGCGCGCCAGCACCCAATGCCCGGCGGCGGTTTTTGTAGAGCGATCACTTTGCGGAATGGAAGGATTCTTTGACACAACAAAATACTACCTGAATTAGCTTAGGTGAACCTAATTATTCAATTAAAAAACTCGCAACCGGCTAGTTGGGTCAACTTTTTGCCTACGCGGCATGGAGATATTCCGGGCTGCGTTTGCTTTGAGCGCGAATGATCGACGGCAGTAGCCCTTAGACAGTTTTGCAGTCAAAAAGTCTGCTAAAACTAGGTCGAACCAGGTGTTTGCGCCCACCAAACCGTCGTTTGCGTCCACTCAAGGGGTATCTTCAAGAGAACATCTAAACAATAAGCGATTGAATTTGTTTGTGTTGCTAGCGACTAGACCCGTCCGGGGGTCTTTCTATCACGTGTTGACGTGCTTGATGACACCATGCACCTGCTCGACAAAACCGTGTATAACACTCGCGAGCTCGAAACCCAGCAGGCCAAGCTGGGGGGGGTGGGGTGGCCTAAGAATTAGGTCCACGTGGTTTAAGCGTTGACCGTGTTTTCTTGTTTCCATTGTTCCGCGTATTCCCGTGGACTGAGGTAGCCCAGGGAAGAGTGCGGGTGGAAGGTATTGTACCGGTGTGACCACTGTGCCACGAGGGTTCGGGCGTGATCAAGGTCCTCGATACTGTTGTCTTCGAGGAGCTCGTCTCGCATCCGGTTATGGAAAGACTCAACGAACCCGTTATGCCACGGCTCGCCTGGCGGGATGAAGGCTTGGATCGTCTCGTCCTCGGCTGCCCAGTCTTTGAGAGCCTGAGCGATGAATTCGGGCCCGTTATCCATCCGGATCACCCGCGGGCGTCCGCCATGTGCAAGCGAGGCTAGGTCGAGCAGCTCGATGACCGAGCCCGCATCAAGTTTCTTATCGACTGCGAAGGCGAGGTGTTCGCGGGTATATTCATCGATAATATTGCAGATCTTGATCGTCTTGCCGTGCCAGGTCGAGTCGAACTGGAAATCCAGCGCCCACACATCACCCGGGTATTGCCCCGCAGGCACATCCACCCAGCCGCTACCATCGACGCGTTTGCGCTTCTTCCGTGGCAACACGCGCAGGCCTTCTTCGCGCCATAAGCGGCGGAATGTTTCCCGGCACACCCCGTAGCCCAGGCCAAGAGCCTTGACCCAGACGCGCCGGTGTCCCCACCGGCGGTGATCCTTAGCGAACTCATGCATCCACTGACGCAGACCCGCATACTTATCAGGCCCATGATCGCGGTCTCTAGCGCGCCGGTAGGCTGAGCGTGAGAGCCCAACAACCTTGCACGCCAGTCTCTGGGAATAGCCCAGCTCGACCAGATGCCACACGGCATCGTGACGGCGAGCCGGGCCTAGAAGTTTCCCTCTGCCAATTCCTTCCATGCTGCTTTTTCCAGCTCGGCCTGACCCAGTAGCCGTTTCAGGTGCGTGTTCTCATCGCGCAGACGCTGCAACTCTTTCGCCTCGCTCCTGCTCATCGCACCATACGTCGCCTGCCACCTGTTCAACGTCGCTTCGCTAATACCCAGCTCGGTCAAGATCTGAGCTGTGGTCGACCCTGATTCTCTGAGTTCGCGGGCCTTATCAAGCTTGCGAACAATCTGCTCAGGAGTGTGTTTACTAAACTTCTTCACCATTCATCCATTCCCCCTACCCACCGGGCAGGACATCAATGGACAACACTCAAGTCACCTGCACCTAAAAACCTGAGGCACTCCACCGGCACCGCTGCCACGACGCATCAGGCAGCACTTCAGAAATAGCGTGCTGGATGCCTTCGTGGGCGTCACTGGTGATAAGGAAGACACCACGAAGCCCGCGGGCTTTTAAGTCCTGGAAGAAGCCTTTCCACGACGCGTTGGATTCCGCGGTGGCGACATGCATGCCGAGTATTTCGCGGTAGCCGTCGGCGTTGACACCGGTGGCAAGTAGTAGGCAGCATTTGACCACCCGGCCGCCTTCACGCACTTTGATCGTCAATGCGTCGCAGGACAGGTAGGCGTACCCGCCGGGGTTCAGGGGGCGGTTTTTGAAGTCTTCGACCATCTCGTCGAGTTCTTCTGACATGCGTGAGACTTGGGATTTCGACATGTTGGAAATCCCAAGTGTTGCCACCAGATCGTTCATTCGGCGGGTGGAAACCCCTTTGAGATAGCAGGCCGCGATTACGGTCGATAGTGCGCGTTCGGCACGTGAGCGTCGCCCGAGCAGCCAGTCCGGGAAGAACGCGCCGTGGCGCAGCTTCGGTACTGCCACATCGATCGTGCCGACCCGGGTGTCGAGGTCTCGGTGACGGTACCCGTTACGGTGGTTGACCCGCTCAGCAGAAGCGACGCCGTATTCAGCCCCGCACACGGTATCAGCCTGGGCGGAGAGGATCTGGTTGATAAACCCCTGCAGCATCTGACGCATCAGATCCGGGGAAGCCTGTGCCAGCAGATCATCCAGATAGGTTGTCGGGTCGATAGAATGCGGTGCAGCGGTCATCGTTACGTGCCTTTCGGTGAGATGTGGTAGTTGAGTCGAAGATTACTGACGATGGCCGCCCCACTATTTCCGGGGCCCACCATCAGCAAGCGTTACACCACACTAAGGGACGCAACCCCTTGGCCTACCTGCTCGAGTTGAGCCCCATTTTTGCGTCGTGCCACCACAGATTTTGCATCGAGGATTTCCCATTCCCTAATCCAAACCGATTCAAACCCCGACCTTACCGCGGAATATCAATCAAAAACCGGGATAAAACCAACACGACCTGGCCAACCAAGAACTCAAGTCACAACGAGTCCAACCCCCACCTTTCGGCTTTGTAGCAACGAAAGACAGCCCAAAAACCAACACAACCTGACCTATAAGACCACAACGCCACCCACGTGGGCAAAGCAAAAGGACGCTCACTTTGTATCAAAATGAACTTCCTAATGGTGCTAGTAATCCCTAACGGGATTAAGCACTATTTCGTCGTCCTTACTAATGAAAAAGCCCGAAGGCTTTTTCACCGTTCGGACTCCTCATCGTGGAGCTAAGGGGATTCGAACCCCTGACCTTCTCATTGCGAACGAGACGCGCTACCAACTGCGCCATAGCCCCTGACCAGATGATAGTAGCACTACTCGGCCGCCCTTCGCCCGTCCGCGACCGTAAAGTAGCTCACTAAAGCCCGTGAGCCGTGGCGAACTCGGCCACCCGCGCGGCGAACGCCGCAGGCGCGTAGGCATACCAGTCTTCGGAGGCTTCCCTGGCTACGTCGCGTTCCCAGCCAGCACCCTGGAGCTCGGTGGCACCCCGGGTCCCCACACTGTCCTTCTCCCCGGCGATCGCCACGCGCGGCACCCGCACCTGCGCCGCCGCCTCGCGCTCATCGAGTCCGACCAGCCCAGCAAGATACGTCCCCATCTGCTCCGACGTCACCGCCGTCGGCCCCTTCCGTCGCATCACCGCGCCCACCTGCAACCGCATCGACTCCCCACGCCGCAACGCCAGCCTCGGCCCTGAAACGAAGACCCCGGCCACCCGGCCCGGGTGCTCGACCGCGTAATGGATCGCGGGAATCGCGCCGAGCCCTTCGGCTACCACGATCACGGGCTCTTCCAGGCCCATCATCGCCAGGTCGCGGTTGATGTGTGCGGCCATGGCGTGGCGGTGGGCGTCGGCGTCGGAACCGACGCGCGCCACGGCGAAGAGGTCGGGTGCCACGACAGCCCACGCGGGCGGCAAGTGGTCAGCGACCGGCCGCCATACCTCGGGCGTGTGGGCGTGGCCGTGAATGAAGGCGACGGCCGTCATGCCCGCCGGCGGTCGAGCAGCGCGTCCAGCGTGGAGCCACCGCCGAGCACGTCGGCACGGAACTCTTCATTGCCAGTCATGGCCGGTGCGGGGTTCGCCGCCTCGAGCGGCCCGTCCCCGATCCGCTCCCCCAGCCGGGTGGGGCGGAAGGGTACGTCGGCCACCGGCGCCTCGGGAGCCTCGTACGGCTTGACCGTGCGCCGCACCGCCTTCAGCGTGTAGGACGGCACGTCGGCGGGGCGCTCCTCACGTTCGACGACGTCGACCCGCGCACTTACGACCTTCGCCGGACGAGCCTTTCGGGCCGGGCGCGCTTCGACGGCGGGCACCTCCGCAGGCGCTTCCACGGCAGGCTCGGCCGCAGCCGCCTCAGCGGCACTCGCCGCGGCCACTTCATCTTCACCGACCTCAGCCTCGGCCGCCTCGACCTCAGCCAAGCCAACTTCAGCCGCTTCCAGCTCCGCCGCCGGTCGAGCTGCCACGTAGTCGCGAACACCCGCGCGCTTGGCCCGGCGCAACACCTTGTTGGCCTTGGCGATGCGCTCCTCGTCGGCGGTGTTGAGCACGGCCCAGGAGGAGACCAGGTAGCCGACACCGAGCAAGTAGAGCCCGCCGACCGCCGTCGCCGCAATGGCAAACCCGGGAGCGAGGGACGTCAGCCCGACCGCCACCCACAGCGCCGCGGCCAGGACCGCGAGCGCGGCGCCAGCCACGAGAGCGCGCTGCTGGTGAGCGCCACGGCGGGCGATGCGGGCGCGAGCACATGAACGGTCGCGGGCGATGGCCCGCATCTTGGCTGCGTCGGGACCACGGGTGCCGCTCGGCCGAGTAGGTGTGCTCATTGTTCGCTCCGTCGTAAAGATCCTGCCGTGATCGCCGCCCTCTTGGCGCAGGGTCCGTTCGGTGATGAGCCTCAGGTCTTCTGAGTAGCGCTCACCGATTGGCGCGTCCGCGAAAACGGCTCTCCTTCGGGTGATCTGGGGGATGACGTATGCCAGGAGGAACAGCGTTCCCATGGCGACAACTGCCCCTTCGATACCCATGGTCCAACGCTATGACGAAAGCGGGAAGGGCGCGGCGAACTGGCGCTGGTGTGTTGCCCGTATCCTTGGATTGGCGCCATTTGTGACGAATTCAGACATCCTTCACATTGGCCACACCAGTCACGCCCGCCGGGCCCTCCGGCAGGCCTTCGGCGACCCCGGCTACCGCTCCCAGACGACGCACTCGAGCGTGTCACCCACCTGCACCGCCCGCTGCTCCTCCGGCACGATCGCCAAACAGTTCGCGGTGGCAAGCGCGGTCAGGAGCGGCCGGCCCGGGTCGCCAAGCGGCTCCACCCGGTAGCCCTCGTGCGGATTGCCGACGACGCGCGCCCGCACGAACTCTCGCAAGCCCTCCGGCGATTCCCATCCCTTTTCCACGACGGCGCGGATCGAGCGCCGGTTGATCGAGGAGTAGCCGGCCATGTGGCGAAGCGCAGGTCGGATGAAGACCTCGAAGGCCGTCATCGCAGCCACGGGCGAGCCAGGCAGGCAGAACACGGTGGTCTCCCCTTCCAGGCGGCCGACCCCGAGCTGGCGGCCCGGCGCCATCGCCACGTTGTCGAAGCGGACCGTGCCGAGAGGGGAAAGCACCTCTTTAAGGGTGTCGCCGCCGCCGTAGGACAGGCCGCCGGTGGTGATGATGATGTCGGCGCGGACCAGCTGGTCTTCGAGCAGTTCGCGCAGCTCGCGCTTGTCGTCGCTCACGCCGCCCACGCGGAAAACCTCGGCGCCGGCATCGCGAATCGCGCTGGAGAGAGCGTGGGAGTTGGCATCGTAGATCTTGCCGCGGGTGGCGGGCATGCCGGGCTCTTGCAGCTCATCGCCGATGGCCATGACCACGACGCGCGGGGCGGGGTGGACCATGACGGTGGAGTGCCCGGCGGAGGCGAGCACCGCGACCTGGCGCGACCCGATACGCACGCCCGCCCGTAGCAGCACCTCACCGGCGGCAAAATCTTCGGACTGGCGGCGAATGTTCTCGCCTTCGCGCGTGCCCGCGAAGAAACGCACCTCGGCCCTGCCCTGGTCCGTGGCCTCGATCGGGATGACGGCGTCCGCCCCCGCAGGCAGCACCGCACCCGAGGAAATGCGCACGGTTGTGCGCTCCACCATCGCCGTGGGATCCACCGTGTCGGCACGGACCTCCTCGAGCATCGGCAAGGTGACCGGGTTGTCGCGGCTGGCGCCATCGACGTCGGCGACCCGCACCGCATACCCGTCCCGCGCCGCCAAATCCGCCTGCGGAACATCGACAAGGGAACGCACGTCCTCGGCGAGAACGCACCCCACGGCGTCGCCAAGCGCCACGGCAAACGGCGGCAGCGGCTGGGCCACCGCGAGGCATTCGGCAAGGTGGTCGGCAACAGACTTCATCGGGCCTCCTCTAGATTAAGACCAGTTTACCCAAGAGCGTAGCTTCCCCGGGCACTTCTTCCTTTCATGGAAGAATGGGGGCATGTCAATCTCCCCGTTGAGCATTCCCGACATCGCCGACGTCGAGGTCGAGGAAGCCAAGCAGGTCCTGCGTGCCGCGGTCCGCGAGCACCGCAAGCAGCGCTCAAAACGCAAGCTCGCCGAGCTGGCCGAGGTCTGGGTTCCCACGGTGATGGACTTCGTGGGCGAGCGTGAGCTCGTCGCGTGCTACGTGTCCACGAACGCCGAACCGTCCACCGCATTCGTCCTCACCGCACTTCACGACGCCGGCAAGCGCGTCCTCCTGCCCAAGCTCGGCCCGGGCCTTTCCCGCGCCTGGGGATACTTCGAGCCCGGTACGGAGCTGGTGAACATGGCGCCCGGGCGGCCGCCGGAACCCGAAGGCGAGGCCTTCGACAACTCGATCCTGGCGGGCGTGGACGCGATGATCCTGCCTGCGCTGGCGCTCTCGCGCAACGGCGCGCGGCTTGGCCAAGGCGGTGGCTGGTATGACCGGGCGCTCAAGCAGACGACCCCGCAGGCGGCCGTGGGCGCGATGATTTTTGCGGACGAGTTGCTTGACGTGTCGATCCCGCAGGACGACATGGACGTGCGGGTGCCATACGCCATCTTCCCCACCGAGATCGTCCCCACTGAGGCCGCGGGCCAGACTTTTCCACAGCATCTCTAACGGGGGTGCCATCCACATTTAGCCGCTAACTCGGCGGTTTGCGCGGGGCGACTTGGCACAATCGGGTGCATGAAGATCACGCGCGCACCCTCCTCGTCCCGCACCACACCCATCCGGGCGCTCATGTGGCGCTGGAGGTGGGTGGGCATGGCCCTCTTCGCCGTCCTCGCGATCCAGGCGCTGCTGCCCGAGAAGGAGGAGCCGCCCGCGTTCGCCACCGTGGTGGCCGCCCGGCCGCTCTCCGGCGGGGAGCGCGTTCAAGACGGCGACGTGCGGGTGGTCAGCTTTGCCGAGGAGCTGCCCGACGTGGCACGAGAGGCTGAGCTGGTGGTCGGCGAGTTCGTGGTGGCGCCCGTTGCCGAGGGCGCCCCTGTCTTCACGTCCAACCTGCTCTCCTCCGAGTTCCTCGGGCGTGCGCCCGCGGGGACCGTGATCGCCGCGCTGCCCGTCGCCGACGCCGGGGGCCTCGCCATCCTCCAACCCGGCGTGACAGTGAACCTCTACAGCCCGCCCGACGAGTTCACCGACGGCGCCGCCACCCTCCTCGCCCGGGACGTACTCGTGGCCGGCATTGCCCACGAGAAGGGCACCAGCACGTTCCTCGGCACCACCGAGGACACGCGCGTGTTCTACCTGGCCGTCCCGGAAAACGAGATCCACAAAGTGATCGGGGCGTCCACGCGGGCGCCCCTGCACGCCGTGCTCTCCGGGCCCGCTAGCGGTTAGAGCTTGCCAAAATGTGGGGGTACTTCGTTCAGGATTTCCTGGTCGCGGGCACTGAGCCAGGGCGCGGGCTGCTTGGCCTTGCCCTTGGGATCGCGGGGCTTGTGGCTGGCTGGCTTGCGACCGGATGGGTGCTGCTCGCGCGCGGGCTGTTTGGCGTCGCTGGCGTGCAAAACCTCCTCAACCGATGCGAACTCACCTGCCGCGATCCGCTTCGCATCCACCTGCGAGACCATGACGACGCGGCGGGAGCCACGACGCCGCACCGGCTTACCCGCCTGGCTCACCGCGTCGTCCATATCAGTCATTATCGCCGCTTAGGAAGGGGTCCTCATCACCGAGATCTAGATCATCCGTCCGCTCTTCCACGATCTCATAGTCCACCGGGGCGAACAGGGGATCGTCGGAGGCCGTGGCCGGCTTTTCGTGAGCGGTCGGCTCCTCCTCGGTCATCTCCTCCACAGCCGGTTCGTCTACCGGTTCATCGGTCGGCTCGTCTGCCGGCTCATCGGCCGGTTCTTCGGCTACCGATCCAGGTGCCGGTTCGTCGACGCCGTGCTCCGGCTCTTCGCCGACGGTCACCTGGGACTCTGCCAAGGACTCCGGCTCGGCCACCTCCACAATTAGGTCCTGAGCGGGATCTTCGGACTGCTCGGCGGCGAGCTCAACCACAGCCACCTCTTCGGCAACCGGCTCGGCAGCCGTTTCAGCAACCGCTTCGGCCGTGGCCTCAGGCGCCACGTATGCGGATGCCTCCACGGCCACGCCAACCAGGCCCGAGCGCCGGGCCACGTTGCGCAGGATCACGTCCACCTGCTCCCCGCGCCGGGTGATGCCTAGCTCGGAACGTAGGTCGTGGACGAAGTCATCCTCGCCGCGGACGAGGCCATCGGAGGCGATCCAGGCGGTCATGTCGTCGAGCTGGTCGTCGGAGTAGGCGGCCAGGCTAAGGCCCGGGACCACCTCGGGGCGAGGTCCGCGCGGCCGCGCCACGCGGACCGGCTCGGCATCAGCGCCCGTTGCCGCCACGGCACCGGCACCGATTGCCGCGCCCAACCCGATGCTCGTCGTCAGTTCGTCGCTGCGCTCGGGGTCGCGGACCGCAGTGCCGTCGTCGTCGACGATCGGGACCTGGACGGGCGCGCCCGGCGTGCCAAAGCTGGCCATGAGCAACGCCTCGATGGCGTCAGCCTGCCCGGCGGGATCGATGAAGAGGGAACTGGAGAAGGTTTGGAACACGGACCAGCCGTGCGCCTGAAGGGTCTCGATCCAGAAGCGGTCGCGGCGGCGCAGGGAGCGCTCGGCCACGTACGCCTCGTCATCGAGCACCACGGCCACGGTGAACCGGCCGTCCTTGCCCACCGCCAGCGGGATGCGCGGGCACCCCTCGTATCCGTAGTCGGCGCGAGTCTGCCAGCCGCGGGCGCCCAAGCGCTGGGCGACGTCGGCGAGGAGCGGGGTGACGGCGTCGTCGAAGGTGGCGCTGACGTCGGCGCCGGCGGAGTTCTCGATCAAGCGAGCGAGCAGCTTGGGGCCGGGCGTGGAGACGCGGCGCGTGTCGATATCACCCGGCCCGAGCGCGGAGATGATCGTCAGGTCGGAGCCAGCGGCGGCGATCGTGTCGATGAGGCCGGCCAGGCCGGCCGGGGTGGCGAGCGCGCCGAAGGTGTGCAGCACGCGCCCGTGCACGGTCTTGCCATAGCCGACCGAGAGGATCACGTGGTCGTAGCGCAGGCCGGCGGCCCGCGTGATGTCGGTGATGACGAAGTCCTTCAGCCGGTGCACGTCGCTCGAATCGGCGGCCACCAGCGCGTCGCGGATGCGGCTCGCGTGTAGCACCGACAGGGCGATCACGGCGAGGGTCTCCCCCGGGCGCGCCACCGCGTGCTCGATGACGGCGTCCACCACCGCCTCGACCTCCACCTGCGTGGACTCCACCGCGCCGTCCCCGGAAATCCCCGGAACACCACGCCCGTCCACGTAGATGAGCCGCGATTCACGGCTCGCACGCACGGACGGGATCGCCGAGAGCTCGTAGCCGATCTCCTTCAGCGCATGGGCCGACAGCGCGTCATGCTCGGCGCGCAACGTGGGCAGGGTGGCCACGGGCAGCACCTCGTCGAAGACCCGCACTGCCTCGGCGTCGGGCCGGCGCAGGTCGCTCACCACCACGGCCTGGCGGCCGCGCATCATCGGGGAGATCAGCGGTGCCACCAAGTCGGTGGCCTCCACGAGTACCAGGTCCGCCCACGGCATCGGCGGGATGAACTCGGCCAGCACGTTCGGCGGGACCACCCACACGGGCCGCGCACTCTGCACGAGCCGGGAGTAGGTGGCAATCGCGTCACGCAGGCCGGACAGGCCCTGCTCGGCCAGGATCTCATCCAGGCGGAGCGTGTCCTGGCGGCGCGACTGCATCGCCTCACGCGCGTTATTCACCACCGCGCGTAGCACCGGCCCCCACAGGGTGCGGGTATGGGCGCGGTCGAGCTGGCGGAAACGGTCAAGGAGGCGGGTGAGGTCGCTCGGGCCGAAGCTGGCCACGGCCGGGGTGGTGCGGATCATCTCCTCGAAGACCGCGCTCGTGAAGGCAAGGTCAAGCTCGGCCGCGATCCTCGCTGGTGCCACCTGCCGGTTCGCTATATCCTCGATGAACTCGCCCAATCCACGCTCGCGCAGCGAGGCCAACGTGGCGTTGCGTTCGGGCAGGGTGGCCATGTGTCCGGCGTCGGCAACAAGCGCCGCGAGCCGAGCCTGCAGGGAGTCGAAGTCCATGTCGAGCAGCGACTCGCCGCCAAGGTACGACTGTAACGATTCCAGGTCGCGCTGCACCTCGGAGCGGGTGGCGCGGATCTGAGTGAGGCCGTCGGGGAGGGTGGGCCAGCCGCCCTCCGGGCTGTAGCGGCGCCACACCTCGCGGCGCTGCTGCACCTTGAGCAGCTCCTCGTGCAGAGTGGCCGTGGACTCGCCGGGCCGGACCATGTCGAGCGCCTGCTTGCGGTAGCGCCGCCGGTCGGACATCTTCATGGAGTGCCCGTGCGCCTCGCGCCACTGCTTGGGCGCGGTGGCGATCGCCAGGTTCATCGGCGAGGTCTCGAAGACCACCGGCAAGAACGTGTCGAGGGAGTCGGCGATGCCGTCGAGCACGTCGATCTGCTCGAACCATTCCCCGAGCGTCTTGGGTTGCTTCATCGCGGTTTCGCCCGCCGAGCGCGAGGACTGGCTGATCGCGGCGGGGACCGTGATGTCGTTGAGGCGCCGCACGGCGTCGAGCGCGCTCTGCCCGTCGGCCGCGTTCGAGATGGTCGAGCCCGCCCAAGCCGACCGCGAGATCGCCGGGTCGAACGCGCCAAGCTCGGCTGCCTGGTCGAGGTCGGCTGTGATCGCCTCGATCCCGTCGCGCTTCATCGCGGCCACGGCCGTCTTACCCAGGCGCACGCGCGTCTGCGGCGCGTCCGGCTTCGCCATGAGCCCGGCGAGCTTCTCCAGCAGGCCGTGGATGGACGTGCCCCAGTCCTCGTCCACGCGGTGCAGGTCGCCCACGAACGCCTCGAGCTGACGACGCGCGGAGACCAACTCGCCGCGCAGTTGCAGCGTGTCCTCGGTCGGCAGCTCTGGGGTGGCGAGGCGCAGACCGGTGCGGATCCGCTGCGGGACCTTTTCCACCGCCGAAAAATCAAGCACGAGGTCGCCAAGTCCGAGCCGCTCGAGCTCCGCGATCAGCTGGCGCCCCGAAGACAGCCGCGAGGGCACAACCACCACGGATCTCTTCGACGCCGCCGCATCCGCACAGATCGATGCCACGGTCTGGACTCGCTGCGAACCCGGCGGGCAATCCACCACGATCGACCGCCCCGAGGCCACCGCCTCCACCACGTTCAGCTCGGCCACGTCCAGGTCGCCCGCCCCGCGCTCGACCTCCGGCGCGCGATCCTCCTCGCCACCCGGGGGCAGTGGCGCCGCCGACAACCGGCGTGTCTCCTCATCCCCCGCCAGCGCCATCATGATCCCCGACGTCCGGATGTACGGCTCCATCGCCTCCAGATCGGCCAGCATGGTCCGCTCTGGGCGCTCGAAGCACCCGAGCAGCATCTCGTTTTCAAAGTCGAATCCGGGCAGGAAGTTCCGCCCATAGGCCGCGACCAGCTCGAGCACCTGCTCCAAGTCCATCGACGCCGCCGCGCCGGTCAGCTCCGCCAACTGCTCGGCCGTGGCCCCGTTCTCGCGCAGCGCCCGCAGATAGGCCGGGTTGATCATCGTGTGATTGAGCTGGCGGACGGCCGCGTCGCCTTCCTCGAACTCGATCGCCACGCTCCGGTACAGTGCCGGCTCCTTCACGACGACGGCCTGGCGCGGCTCCCTCTCCACCGCGCGCTCCTCGCCGGCGGGCTCGGCCGCCTGCACGCCTACCTGTTCGTCAGAGCTGGCCCGGTGTGCGTCTGCCGGATCCTCGGTACGGGCGTCACCGGGGGTGTCGGCGTGAGCGGCACCATCGGCGTCGTCGGCCCTCCCGCCGAAGGTGGCGGAGGATTCCCCGTCGGTGTCCACAGACACGAGCGAGCCGTCGTTGTCGATGATGAACTCGCCCGTGAGCTCGGCAAATTCAACGTTCGTGGGGGCCGCGGGCGCCTCAGACTTCGACGCCGACGGCAGCTCGGACCACGTCAGCCGCCCCACCGACAGCGAGACCGGCGCGTGGCCATACATCTCCGAGATGCGGCGCGTGGTGGCTTGGAGCCGGCGCAGGTTGGCAAGCGCCTCGCGCTGGGCCACGTTCTCACGGATGAGCGACGTGATCCGCACCGCCGAGCCGGACGCGAAGGCCACCGCCCCGGTCGGGTGCGGGTGGGTCAAGTCAATGACACCGTTGGCCTCATCCGACGTGACCTCGTCTGCCTGCTGGGCGCGCGCTGCCAGCTCGGCATGCCAGGCGCGGTAGGCGGCGTCGAGGAGCTCCTCGCGGGAGCGGGTGGGCTCCGGCGCGGGGATTGCCGCTTCGGGCGCGGACTCCTCGAGGTCGGGGGCCTGCTCGGTCTGCTGAGCCTGCTCGGCAGGCGCCTGCGCCACCGCGGGCTCGTCGGCCTTCGGCTGGGACTTCTTACGCTTAAAGAAAGGACTCACTCTCTTACCGTACAGAGGACTGTGCCACTTCTGACAGACGCGCGCCGCAACCGCCCCGAGCCCCGCCACACGCAGATCGCGCGGTCAACTGGTGAATCTGAGCGCGCAAAGGCCCAGTTACGCGACGAAAGCTTCCAGACCCACCAGTTAGCCACGCCGCCTGCCGGCACAGTGCGCTACGGGCATGAAAAGTGCCCTCGATAGGAATCGAACCTACGACACCGGCTTTAGGAGAGCCGTGCTCTATCCACTGAGCTACGAGGGCATGCCCTGCAAGACTACCCGAAAGGAGCCAAGGGCAAAAACGGCGCTGGCCGGCAACCCAGCCATAGGCTGGCACTTAGTGCTTGCCGGCCGGACTAGCCCTTGATGCCGGGCTCGTCGTCGACCAGCTGGACCGGGCCCGGCCCGTGATCGTCGTCCTTGCGCACACGCCTGGGCACCACCATCGTGGGGCAGGCGGAGTAACCGAGCAGGGTCTGGGAGGTCGAGCCGAGGAGGAGGCCGGTGAAGCCACCGCGCCCGCGCGTGCCGAGCACCACCAGGTCCGACTCCTCGGACATCTGGGCCAGGATGTGGGCCGGGCTGCCCTCGACCGCCGTGATCTCGACGTCGATCTTGCGGCCCTCGTCCACCTCGGCCAGTTGCGCGGCCACGGCGGACTCCATCTCGTGCAGGTGCTCGTCGCGGAACGTGTAAGCCGGAACCCAGCCCACCGCAGACGGGTTCACCGCCACCAGCACGGTCAGCTTGGCGTTCCACCGATCCGCCTCCCACACCGCTCGCTGCAGCGCCATCTTCGCGTGCTCCGAGCCGTCCACGCCACACACCACCCGCTCGATCGGGACGTGCGACGACGGCGAATCCGTGGGCACCACCACCGTAGGGCAGTACGCGTTGGCCGGCACGGCGGAGGATACGGTGCGCAAGAGGCGGTCGGCGAGCCGGCCCGTGTGCTGGGTGCGCCCGCCCACCACCACGAGTGCCACGCGCTTCGAAATCTCCACGAGCACCTCGGTGGGATCACCGAACTCGAGCGCGGACGTCACCTCCACGCCTTGACCCTCCACCGTGACCACCGCCTCGTCCACAATCTTGCGCGCCGAGTCATACAAGTGATTTACGTTGCCCTGGGCGACCTGGAATTCCGGCGACATGTACTGGGACGGCAACTCGTACCCACACACGATGTGCAGCCGCGCCTCGCGGGCTCGAGCCTGGGCGAGCGCCCACTCGAGCGCGGAATTACCCGCCTCGGATCCATCTATACCAACGACAACAATGTTTTCGTGCGCCATTGCATCCTCCTTAGTTGCCTCTATTGTCTCAAAGTCGAGGTCACAGCGGTAGGAAATAGGCGATGTCGACGCCGGCGCCCCGCACCACCAACGCACACGAAAAAGGGCCCTTTCGGGCCCTTCATCGAAAAGCTTGTGTTAGAACACGCGGATCACGGTGGGGATGCCGATGGAGGCGTCCGAGCCTGTGGTGGTGCCCATCGACTCGTTCCAGGCGCCGACGTTCATGCCGTTGCCGAGCGAGATGGCCACGTGGCCGGGCCAGTAGAGGATGTCGCCTGCGCGGGCCTCCGAGTAGGGGACCTGGTAGCCGACCGAAAGAACGGAGGTGGTGTAGCCGCCGATGTGCACGCCGTGCTGGGCGTAGACGTAGCGGACGAAGCCGATGCAATCCCAGCCGGCGGGGGTGGTGCCACCCCAGCGATAGGGGGCGCCCTGGTAAGCGAGGGCGGTGGCGGCAACGGAGCTCGCGGAGCCCGAGTATGCCTGCTGGACCGGCTCGGCCCCAGCAGCCGGCGTGGCCTGAGCGGTGTCGGAGGTGGTGCGAGCCTCGGCGGTGGCGGTCTGGGCAGTCGCCTCGACAGGGGCCGCGGCAACCGGGGCGCCCTCGGCCTCAACGGTGACGGTCTCCATCTCCCATTCGCCCACCGACACCGTGCCCAGATCAACCGTGGCAACCGGGTTGGTGGTGGTAGCCGAGGTGGCCAGCTCGATCGAGGCTTTCGACGCCTGGGCGGCGGAAGCGTTGCCATCAGCCAGAGCCATCGGCGAACCGATACCCATGAGGACCCCTGCCGTGGAAGCCGTTGCAACCGCAGTCACGGTCGACTTCGAGAAGGTCGAGCGGGGCGCGATCATGTCGTGGCGACTCGCCATAGTTTTTTCTCCGTTGTGCTAAGAACTCCGCGCCAGTGCGGCGCGCTACGAGATCAGCATAACGGGACAATAACGATTTGTCACGATTTGATAACGATGTGATACGTCACTTGGCTTCTCGAACGAAAACTCCGCGCGCCACATCGGCCGAAAGCCGCACGGAATCGCCGTTTTGCACGACGATCGCGCTGTCGGAGTCGATAACATCCACCGTGATCTTCACCCCGGGCACGAGCCCCTCATCGGAGAACATCGACAGGATGTCGAGGTCAAGTTGGACCGATTCGGCCAGCCGCTCGATGACGTACTCCCCGCCCGGCTCGACCTCCATGACGGACTTGAGCCCGGCCTCGCGCACGTTGTGAATCGCCGACTCGCCAGCCGCCGGGATCGGGTTACCGAACGGGTCAGCCTCCGGGTGGCCGAGCAGGGCGTCGATCCGTTCGGCGACGTCGTCGGACACCACGTGCTCCCACCGGCACGCCTCGTCGTGAAGGTGGGGCCAGTCAAGCTTGATAACGTCCTGCAGCAGCCGCTCCACGAGCCGGTGGCGGCGCATCACGCGGATCGCGTAGTGGCGCCCCTCCTCCGTGAAGTCGATTTCGCGCCCGCGCCCCATCGACACCAGACCCGAGCGCTCCATCCGGCTCACGGTTTCGGACACGGTGGGCCCGGACTGGCCGAGCCGCTCCACGATGCGCGCGCGCAACGCCGGGATGTCCTCTTCGTTCAGCTCGAAGATGGTCTTCAGATACATCTCGGTGGTATCGATCAGCTGGCTCACGGCTCCCCCTCACTGGCTCTCCCCGCCATCTTAGCCGCTGGAACCCCCGCGCGCTCAGCACTCGAAATCTTGCCCGCCGCCTGCGCCCAAGTGAGATGATCGGACCATGAGTTTACTTCTTCCCGACGACGGCCGCTTCGGTTCCGGCCCCTCCAAGGTCCGCCCCGCCCAGATCGCGGCGATCGCTGACTCCGGCCTGATGGGCACCTCCCATCGTAAGCCGGCCATTCGTGGGGCGGTGCGCTCGATCCAGGAGGGCCTATCCGATTTGTTCGGCCTGCCGGAGGGCTACGAGGCGATCCTGGGCAACGGCGGCGCGTCCGCCCTGTGGGACGCGATCTCCTTCTGCCTGGTGGAGGACCGGGCACAGGCCGCCGTCATCGGCGAGTTTTCCGGCAAGGCCGCCCGTGCGGTCGAGCGCGCCCCGTTCCTCGGCGAGCCCGAGGTGCTGCGCGTGGAGCCGGGGCAGATGGTCGAGTGCCGTCCCGCCGATGTCGACACCTATCTATACGCCCACAACGAGACCTCCACGGGTGCCACGACGCCGCTACGCCGGGTCGCGCCCGGATCGGGGGCCCTGACCGTGGTGGACGGCACGTCCATCGCCGGCGGGCTGAAGATCGACCCCGCCGACGCCGACTTCTACTACTTCTCCCCGCAAAAGTGCTTCGGCGCCGACGGCGGCCTGTGGCTGGCGTTCGCCTCCCCGGCCGCGCTCGAGCGGATTGAGCGCCTCACCGCCGAGCGCTGGGTGCCCGACTTCCTGAACCTCCAGCTCGCGGTCAACAACTCGCGCAAGGCCCAGACCCTCAACACCCCGGCGATCGCCACGCTCCTCATGCTCCAGGCGCAGGTGGAGTGGATGGTCGAGACCGGCGGGCTGTCCACCATGCAGGCGCGCTCGCGGGACAATTCCTCGGCCGTCTACGAGTGGGCCGAGGCCCGCCCGTTCGCCACACCCTTCATCGCGCCCGAGTACCGCTCGCCGGTGGTGTGCACGATCGACTTCGAGGGCGTTGACGCCGCGGGCATTGCGGCCCAGCTGCGCGAGCTCGGCGTCGTCGACGTCGAACCGTACCGTTCACTTGGGCGCAACCAGCTGCGCATCGCCACGTTCCCCGCGATCGACGTCGAGGATGTGACGCGGCTGCTCGGCGTCATCGACGAGCTGGTCGGCTAGCTCCCCACCCGTACACGACGTCGGGGATAGGAAAGGGCCCGGGCATTCGCCCGGGCCCAACGATTAGCCAGCCTTAGGCCAGGCCGAGCGCCTTGTTGATCGGATCAAGCAGGAAGTAGATGACGAACGTGCCCGCCGTAGCGTACATGAGCGGGTGCACGTCGCGGGCCTTGCCGGCCACCGCCTGCATAATGACGTAGACGATGAAGCCCACGCCGATGCCCACCGTGATCGAGTATCCGAACGGCATGAAGATGATGGTGACAAAGGCGGGGATGGCGACCTTGAGGTCGGTCCACTCGATCTCCGTAACCTGCTGCATCATGAGGAAGCCCACCGCCACGAGCGCGGGCGCCGCGGCCTCGGAGGGCACCATCGCGAACAGGGGAGCGAGGAAGGTGGCCAGCAGGAAGAAGATGCCTGTGAAGATGGTCGACAGGCCGGTGCGGGCGCCGTCGGCAACGCCAGTGGCAGATTCGACGAAGGACGTGTTGGAGGACACGCCGCCCATGCCGCCGGCGATCGCGCCGAGGGAATCGACAAGCAGGATGGACTGCGTGTGCGGCGGGTTGCCGTCCTCATCGAGCAGGTCGCCCTCGGAGGCGACGGCGACCATGGTGCCCATGGTGTCGAAGAAGTCGGCGAGCATGACCGAGAAGGCGAGCACGATGACTGCAAGCACGCCGATCTTCTGGAACGGGCCGGTGATGGAGAACTGGCCGAGCGTGGAGAAGCTCGGCACCTGGACAAGCGAGCCCTCGACCGCGGGGATGGTCAGGCCCCAACCGCCGACGTTCTCGGCGCCCTTGGGGCCCAGGTGGCCAACGGCCTCGACGATGATGGCGAGCACGGTGCCGGTGACGATGCCCCACAGGATCGCGCCCTGCACGCGGCGCACCATCAGCGCGAGCGTGACCACCAGGCCCACAAGAAACACGACGAGCGGCCACGTGGAAATCGAGCCGTTGACGCCGAAAGCGAGCGGGGTGGCGCCCGTACCCACGATGCCGGAGTTGATGAGGCCGATGAGCGTGATGAACAGGCCAATGCCCACCGAGATCGCGGTGCGCAGCACATTCGGCACGGCGCGGAAGATCGCCTCGCGCAGGCCGGTCAGCACCAGCAGCACGATGACGATGCCTTCGATGACGATGATGCCCATGCCGTCGGCCCAGGTCATGCCCGGGAGCTGGACGATCGTGTAGGCCACGATCGAGTTCAGGCCCAACCCGGCCGCGAGCGCCAGCGGGAAGTTCGCCACGGCGCCCATAAGGATCGACATGAGGCCCGCGACGATGGCGGTGCCCGCCGCGATCGCGGGGAGGTTCGGCTCGCTGCCGCCGCCGAGGAACTGGCCGGTCGAATCCGGGCCCGACAGGATGATCGGGTTCAGCACGAGGATGTAGGCCATCGCGAAGAAGGTCACGAGGCCACCGCGCAGCTCCTGGCGCACGGACGATCCGCGCTCGGAGAGGCGGAAGTAAGAATCAAGAATGGATGGTGTGTTCTGCTTATTCACAGTGGTCTTCGTAGTGCTCACCTACGTGAGTTTTACACCGCGAAACAGGTGTAGCAACTTCCGTCTCACACTCTGAAAGACTCGCGGCGACGCGTTGGTCACATTGTGAAACAGGCAACTGCCGAGGTCGCGGCTTCACGGCGCCGCCCTCCCAATTCCCGCCCGGTACCGGGTGTGCCCGTCACAAGTCGTGAATCTGAGGCCGGCCAGGTGGCTATAGCAATCGCCAGCCGATATATTCACGAGTTCCGTCGGCCAGACCGCCCGACCAGGGTACCCGGCCGCCTTACGGGACCTCCGCGAGGACGAGCCGGCCGGCACCGCGCGCCTGGAGGATGCCATCGTCAGCGCGGACGAACGCGGCCTGGCCTGTGTTCATGAGGCAGTACTGCCCGGAGGCGGTGCGGATCTCGGCGGCGCCCGCCACACACAGGAGGATGCGCGGGCCGGCACCGCGCAGCTTGACGCGCCGGGTGGCATCTCGAAGGTTGACGATGGAAAGCTCGAAGTCGTCGACGGGGGCATAGTACGTGGACTGCACGGGCGAGATCCGCTCGGGCGCGATGCGGATGGGCGGGGCGGCCACGGTCTCCATGACGTCGAGTAGCTCGGGCACGTCCACATACTTTGAGGTCAGCCCGGCGCGCAGCACGTTGTCGGAGTTCGCCATGATCTCCAGCCCGAAGCCGGAAAGGTAGGCGTGGACCGTGCCGGCGGGGGTGAACATCGCCTCGCCCGGGTTGAGCGTGACGGGGTTGAGGAGGAGAGAGGCGACCACGCCGGGGTCGCCGGGGAAGAAACTGGCCAGGCGGCCCACGATCGCGTCCGCGCGCGGGGAGGGCGAGTCCTCGGCGGGGCGCGTGCGGCAGGCCTCGACCACCTCCGCCACGGCGTCCGCGCTCGGGCGCGAGGCGGACAGAAGACAGGAGAAGGCCTCGCGCACCCCGCCCGCGTTGGGCTCGCAGCGAATGAGGTCGGCCAGGCGGTCGGTCAGCTCGGTGCCGAGCCCTTCGAGCACGCCGATAATCCGGCGCGGGGAGCGGAAGCCGACCAGGGCCTCGAAGCGTGTGAAGGCGTAGACCAGCTCGGGCTTGTGGAGGGCGTCCTTGTAGGAGCGGTTCGGGGCGTCGAGCGCGATCCCCCGCTCCGACTCGCGCACAAACCCCCGGGCCGCCTGCTCCATCGACGGGTGCACTTGCAAGGACAGGGGCTGGGCCGGCGCGATGAGCTTGAGCAAGAAGGGCAGCTCGCCCTGGTGGCGGCGCATGACGTCCCGGCCGAGCACGCCCTCCGGGTCGCGGGCGATGTAGTCGCGCAGGTCGGCGGCGGGACCGGCTGGGCTGACGACGTCGGCTGGACTAACGACGTCGGCCGGGCAAGCGACATCGGCCCCGGCCTCACCGGCACCACCAGCGCTAGCCGCCGGGCCGGCGTCGTCAACACGCACATCCTCCGCCGCGAGCGCGACCGCGTGCGGCCCCACCCCGCACCGGGCGGGGGCGCCGGCGTGCGCGCCGAGCCAGAGCTCGGCAACGGGCGTGTCGGCGGCGGGCAGGCCGAAGAACTCGGGGATCACATCGCGCGCGCCCCAGGTATAATCGCGCACGCGACCCTGAATGATGTGCATGGAGAGCTACTCGTTCGCGGTGATATCCAGATCGTGGTCGTCGAGCACGGGGTCGGTGGGGTCCCACATCTTATCGGGCTTGGGCGTATCGGTTTCCGAGTGTGCGCCGCAGCCGTGGTCGAGCGAGACCACTCGGCCGTCGTAGGCGCTCCACTCATTCGCGCACACGCCGAACAGTTGGCGGGCCGAGCCACCCATGTGGAGCAGGTAGCCGCAGGTGGAGCAGGTAGCCTTGGCGGTGCGGGTGGCCTGGTTGTGGGGGCCGCCGTCGCCGTCGTACCAGCGCTTGAACGCCTCCTGGCGGCCCTGATCGGACAGGACGCGCGCCCGGCCGAGCCCCAGTTCAAACTCGGCGAGCTCGTCCCCGTCCACGCCCGCGGCCTCGAAGCTCTCATCCAGCAGGGGGTCGTTGGAGGTGAGGTTGGAGTCGTCGGGGTTGTAGGGCAGGCGGTCGGTGCCGCTGACGTCGGAGGGCCGGAGCCGGTCTGCCCACGGCACCCACTCAGGGGCGAGCAGAGCGTCTGGGCCGGGCAGTAGCGAGACCTCGTCCACCGTGCCGCGCCGGGCCCGCGGCACGCGCGAGAGCGTGACGGTCCAGAACCAGCCCTTGTAGCCGGGCAGCTGGCAGGTGAAGGCGTGCGTCACCACGCGCTCTCCCTCCTGCACCACGCCGGCGTGCTCGCCAACGTTGGACGCGTGCGTGACGTCGAGCAGGGCTTCGCGCGCCTGGTCGACGGCGCGCGCGAGCGTCTTTTCACGAGTGACGTTGTGGGTTGGGTTAATACGATTAGACATCAAAATCCTCAGCGAGGGCCCGCAGCGCCTGAGCAATCCGCGCGCCGCCCTCCGGATAGCGCCCGCGGCGGAGCGAGGTGGAAGCATGGTCAAGAATCTTAATGAGGTCCTCGATGAGCGGAACCATGTCTTCAGCCGAGCGGCGGTTCGCGGCCGCCAGCGACTTCTGCTTCTCGATCACCGTGACCTGCAGCGCGGCCGGCCCCCGGCGCGTATCGCCGATGCCATATTCAACGCGCGTTCCAGCACGCAGGCGCACTCCCAGCGGCACCGAAGTTTCGGGCAGGTAGACCTCCTGCCCGTCGTCGCCGGCAATGAAACCAAAGCCCTTCTTCTCGTCGAAGAACTTCACCTTTCCCTTAGGCACCTAGCGTTCCCTTTCATCAATGTTGTTACGTCCACCTATTATGACACTTTCGCCGCGGCTTTTTCCTGTGCCTCTTTTTCTTCACGACGCCGCCACCCCGGCCTGTCCGCTCTGAGGCGATATCGGCGCCCGGCCCGGCATCTACTCGCGCGGGGCTTGCCGGAATTGGTAGGTTAGTGTTGCGCGACACACGCGCAGGTTCAGGGAGGTCCCATGAGAAAGTCGCACGTCCTGGCGTCAACGGTGATGGCACTTGGAATCGTGCTTGTGCCCGCGGTGGCGTTCGCTGAACCGCCCCAGGACTTGGATGCGCGTTTTACCGACCTGGCGGGCGTGGTCGACGACGACGCGGCGGCGGCCGCAGAGGTCGAGAAGGTGCCGGGCCAGGACCTGTGGGTGGTGACGGTCAAGAACCTCGACGGGATGGACGCCCAGGAGTGGGCCGAGCAGACGCACGCGGTGTCGGGGATGGATAAGTACGACGGCGTGGTGGTCATCTCGGTGGACACGCTCGAGGTGGGCTGGCATTCGACCAGCTCGGGCGACGTGTCCGAGGCCGTGCTGAACGAGTCGCTGAGCCCGTACGTCATGGATCTTTTCGGCGACGGCGACTGGGACGCCGGCGTCACCACCCTCGCCAAGAACGTGGCGTCGGTGGCGCGTGGCGGGGAGCTCGTGGACGATTCGGGCGGGTTCCCGTGGCCGCTGGTGGGGATTGGCACGGTGGCGGTGGGCGCGGGTGGCGCGATCGCCGTCGCCAATCGCCGTAAGACGAAGGCCTCCGTGGCGGACGCGGACAAGCAGGTCCAGGAGGCATCGGCGGCCCTGCTCGAGGTCGACGACGACGTGCGTGCGGCCAGCGCTGAACTCGAGTTCGCCCGCGCCGAGTTCGGGCTCGAGGCGACCCAAAGCTTCCAGCTAACGATCGACAAGGCGCGCGAGGCGACGTCGGCGGCCTTCCAGATCCATTCCCAGCTTCACGACGCCGATCCGGAGACCCCGCAGCAGAAGCTGGACCTGAGCGCGAAGATTACGCAGCTGGTGCGGTCGGCGCAGGAGGCGCTCGAGCACCACACGAAGGAATTCTCCGAGCTGCGCAACCTCGCCGCGCATGCCGATGCGAAGGTGGCCGAGTTCCGCACGCGCGTAGCGGAGATTAACCAGCGCCTGGAGCTGGGCAAGCGCACGGTGGACAACCTTGAGGTGAACTACCCGGCGTCGGCGCTTGCCACGCTGCGCACCTATCCCGCGCAGGTGGCGCACCTGCTTGAGGCCACGGGCACGTCGCTCGATTCGGCCGACTCCGAGGTGGCCGCGGGCGATCGCAACGGGGCGGTGCCGTACGTGCGCATGGCAGAGGCCACGCTCGCCCAGGCCTCCCAGCTCACGGACGCCCTCCTCAACGCCCCGCAGCAGCTGGAGGCTGCGAGCGCGGAGATGCGCGAGCGCGTGGCCTCGCTGTCCTCCGATATTGCCGACGCCCGCCGGCTGGCCCCCACCGATCCCACGGTGGCGCCGCTACTGGCCACGGCCCAGGAGGCGGTGCAGCGGGCATCGGGGGCGAACGCGGACCCGTTCCGCAGCGTCGAGGAACTGCACGAGACCGAGACGAAGATCGACCTGGCCCTCGAGCCCTTCCGCGCGGCGGAGGAAAACCGCAAGAAGCTCGAGGCCAACGCCAACCAGGCCCTCGCCTACGCGCGCCGCGCGATCGACGACGCCGAAGCCACGGTCACGCGCTACCGGGCCTCGGCCCGCAGCGGGGCCCGTGAGCAGCTGGCCCAAGCCCAGGATTCCTACCAGCAGGCGGCAAGCGGCGAGGATCCGCAAGAGCGCCTGCAGCTGGCTGAGTCCGCCCGCGTGGCGGCCAACCGCGCCAAGCAGGCCGCCCTGTCGGACGTGGAGCGGATGAACCGCGGCGGGCCCTACGGCTCGGGCGGGTACTCCTCCGACGGCGACGCGTTCGCCGGGGCGCTCGCCGGGTCGATCCTGTCCGGCGTAGCCCGCGGGCTCATCATCGGCGGGCTGTCCGGCGGGTTCGGGGGCGGAGGCCGCTCAGGCGGTGGCTTCGGCGGCGGTGGCGGCGGCTCTACCGGCGGGCGCCGAGGATTCTAGTTTTGTCCATGTCCAATTTTGACCAGGTAAGAGAAAGGTAATTTACCATGGCAGAAAAGCAGTCCATCCTTGGGCGCATGGCACAGTTGGCCAAGGCCAACATCAACGCACTCATCGACCGCGCCGAGGACCCGCAGAAGATGCTCGACCAGATGGTGCGCGACTACACCAACTCCATCGCCGAGGCGGAGGACGCGGTTGCCGTCACCATCGGTAACCTGCGCCTGGCCGAGGCCGACTACAACGAGGACATCAACTCGGCTCGCGAGTGGGGGCAGAAGGCACAGGCCGCCGTCGCGAAGGCGAACGAAATGCGCGCGGCCGGAAACGAGGACGGTGCCGCGAAGTTCGACAACCTCGCCAAGGTGGCCCTCGAGCGTCAGATCCAGCACGAGGGCGAGGCCCGCGAGGCCGAGCCGATGATCCGCTCCCAGCAGGAAGTGGTGGCCAAACTCAAGGACGGCCTGAACGTCATGCGTAGCAAGCTTGCAGAGCTCAAGTCCAAGCGCGATCAGCTCAGCGCCCGCCAGAAGTCCGCCGCGGCCCAGAACAAGGTCCAGGACGCCATCGCGTCGATCAACGTGCTCGACCCGACCTCGGAGCTTGCCCGCTTCGAGGACAAGGTGCGCCGCGAGGAAGCCATTGCGGCTGGCAAGGCCGAGGTGTCCGCGTCCTCGCTGGATGCCCAGTTCGCCGAGCTGGAGTCAACCGACACGTCCGCCGAGGTCGCCGCCCGTCTCGCCGCCCTCCAGGCAGGCGAGGCACCCAAGGCGATCGAGGGCACGGAATTCACCGATTACTAAATCGATCAGCCCAGCGCGATACGACGGCGAGGTGGCCCACCCCGGGCCACCTCGCCGCCTCATTCCGCGATAGCATGAGAATATGTATTTTCTGATCGACGGCGAGAATATCGACGCGACCCTGGGCGTCAACATCCTCAAGCGCGCCCCGCACCCGGAGGAGCGCCCCCGCTGGGATCGCGTGTTGCGCTACCGCCCATGGGGCGAGGACGAGGAGACCACCGGCCTGTTCTACATGAACGCCTCCCAGCGCACCGCGTTCACCTTCGTCCAGGCCCTGCTGGCTATCGGCTGGAAGCCCGTACTGCTTACGTCCGACGATCCGCACGTGAAGATCGTGGATGTCGGCATCCAGCGCACGCTCGACGCGATCGGGTTGCACCGCCCGGGCGCGGACATCGTCATCGCCTCCCACGACGTCGACTACCTCCCCCAGGTCAGCGACCTGCTGGACGCCGGCCACCGCGTGGCGATCATGTGCTTCCGCGAGTTCCTCTCGGCCCAGCTGGCCGAACTGGAGGACCAGGGGCTGAAAATCATCGACCTCGAATACGACGTGGCGGCGTTTAACCAGACCCTCAACCGCATCTACCCGATCGACATCGACGATTTCGATCCGCTCGCCTTCATCTAAGGACCCAGGATGGACATGGCATCAAAGAAGCCCGAGACGAAGGTGCTCGTGGTCGACGACGAGCCCACGATCCGCGAGCTACTCTCCGCTTCGCTGCGCTTCGCCGGCTTCGACGTCGCCACCGCCGAAAACGGCGCCGAGGCGCTCAAGGTGGAGCGGACGTTCCTGGCCGACATCGTCGTGCTCGACATCATGTTGCCCGACATGGACGGCTTCGAAGTTCTCACCCACCTGCGCGAACAGGAACCCGAGCTGCCAGTCCTGTTCCTCACGGCGAAGGACGACGTGCAGGACCGCGTGCGCGGGCTGGAAGTGGGCGGCGATGACTACGTCACCAAGCCGTTCTCCCTCGAGGAGGTAGTAGCGCGCATCCACGCGATCCTGCGCCGCACCGCCCCCGAATCCGCCAGCTCCGACGTACTGCGCTACCACGACCTGGAAATGGACGAAAGCTCCTACGAAGTACGCAGGGCCGGGCACGACGTCGACCTGTCGCCCACCGAATACAAGCTCCTGCGCTACCTGCTCATCAACGCCGAGCGTGTGGTGTCGAAGATCCAGATCCTCGACCACGTGTGGGATTACAACTGGGTGGGCGAGGCGTCAATCGTCGAATCCTACATTTCCTACCTGCGCCGCAAGATCGACTCGCCCGAAGCGCTCGGGATCACCGACCCCGACGAGGTGGCCGCCCTCGAACCGCTCATCCACACCAAGCGCGGGATCGGCTACGTGCTACGCCGGGCGAAATGAACGTCACGTTCCAATCCCGGCGCCCGGCACCGAAGGTGCGGCGGACCCTGTCGGTCCGCATCGTGTTCGCGTTCATCGTCATCATGGCGATCGTGCTGGTCACCGTGTCGTGGCTCGCCACGGTCACGTTACGCGGCTCGCTCATCGATGAGACGGACCGCAACCTGCGCTCCTCGGGCCGCACGATCGCCACGGTCACGATCGACCAGCTCATCAACGACACGCAAGACCAGCTCCTGCCCAGCGACTTCTACCTCTTTATTACGTACACAAATCCGGCGGCGAACGTGCCCTTCGGGCACCTGACGGTTGTCAACTCCCAGATCAAGGACGAAAACGGCACGCCGCTCAACCCCGAGTTGCTGGCCCAGCGCAAAAGCTCAGCGCCCTCCACCGTGCCCTCCACCCGCGACGGGCAGGAGTGGCGCATCATCACCACCGACCTCAACTACTCCCCCACCAACCTTACTTCGGTGGGATCGGTGGTGATCGGCCTGCCGCTCGAGCCGATCAATGACACCGTGCGCAACCTCGGCGGAGCGCTCGCCACCCTCGTGCTCATCACCCTGATCCTCGGCGCGCTCGCCGCCTACCTGCTGGTCGACCAGTCGCTCACCGGCCTGCGCGACATCGAACGCGCCACCCACGAGGTGGCCGCCCGCAACCTGTCCGTGCGCGTACCGACCGGCACCGACGGCTCCGAAGTGGCCCTGCTCGGCCAGTCGATCAACAAGATGCTCGCCCGCGTGGAGGAATCCTTCGAGGTGCAGGTGGCCTCCGAGAAACGCATGCGGCAATTCGTCTCCGACGCCTCCCACGAACTCCGCACCCCGCTCGCCACCGTCCGCGGATACGCCGAGCTTTACCGGCTGGGTGGCGTTCCCGACGGCGGGGTGGACCTCGCCATGTCCCGCATCGAATCCGAATCCGAACGCATGGCCCACCTGGTTGAAGACCTCCTCCAGCTGGCCCGGCTTGACGAGCGGCGCCAGATCAACATGCAGCCCGTCGACCTGGCCACCATCGCGCTCAACACGGTCACCGACTTTCACGTGCGGGCCCCGCAGTGGCCCGCCGAGTTCGTGGGACTCACAGGCGACGAGCCCTGCTCGGTCATCGTCACTGCGGATGCGGAAAAGGTCACCCAGGTGATTACCAACCTGCTATCCAACGTCATCAACCACACCCCCGAGGGCACACCCGTCGAGGTGGCCGTGGGCGTGGACGCGGAGCGGCAGGTCGGCGTCGTGGACGTACGCGACCACGGCCCCGGCATCGACGCCCAGCAGGCCGGGCGCATCTTCGAGCGATTCTTCCGCACCGACACCTCGCGCTCGCGCGGGTCGGGCGGATCCGGGCTTGGGCTCGCGATCGTGGCCGCCATCATGGAAGTTCACGGCGGTTCGGCGCAGGCCTTCGATACCCCCGGCGGCGGGCTCACCATCCGCCTCGAATTCCCGGGAGTGATGACGGGGGATACCAAGAAGAAGCGGGGTCTGCTCGGGCGCTGAGCCCGGCTGCCCGCACGCGAGCAACTCACGGGGCGATTTAAAAACACTGGACGATTTCGGGGCGATCTTCTCATATGAGGAGATCGCCCCGAAATCGTCCAAAATAATTCAAACCCAGGGCCGGCGGGCGCGGGCTACTCCGGGTTTGCAGCCCCCTGCTCCAGCATCGCCAGAATCTGGCTGCGCACGCGGGACATGAAGGCCTCGGCGTCCTCGCCCTCCTCGGCAAACATCGGCTTACCGATAAACATGTCCACCGGCGGGCGGTTCGGGGCCGGGAGCACCGCACCCACCGGCATCGCGTCATGCCCGCCGCGCAGGGCCAGCGGCACGATCGGGATGCCGAACTTGATCGCGAGCGCCGCGGCCCCCACCTTGAACTCGCCCATCTCCCCCGAGCGGGAGCGCGTGCCTTCCGGGAAGATCAAGATCGGGATGCCCTCGCGCAACAGTCGCGCGGTCATGCCCTTCGCCGGCCCGCTGACCTGGTTCGCGCCGCGCTTGCGCTCGATCGGGTACGTGTTGAAAAACAGCGCCGTGATCTTCGACAGGGTGGGCCGCCGGTACCAATAATCCGCGGCGGCGCCCGTAGCCAGCCTCTCCGTCATGTGCTCCGGCAACAGCGTGAACACCATCGGCGCGTCGAGATGCGACGTGTGATTGCCGACCACGACGTACGCCCCCTCCAGGCCCTCCACGTTCTCCTGCCCCTCCACATTCGTGGACAGGATCGTCTTCAGCGCCGGGCGCGTGAAAAACCTCCGCACGTTCTTACGCGCGTGCATCTTCGACTCCGAATGATAGTCATCCAGCGGCTGCAGTTCGCTCATCGCCGACCCTTATTCAGCTTCTTCACCGCCACCGCCACCGCGCCCGCCGGCGCGTGCTTGGCCAGGAAACCAATAAGCTTGAAGCACTTCGAAGGGGTGGACGAGGTACGGCCACGGTCGGCATCGGCGAGGCACTCGGCCACCACGCGCCGGGCATCCAACCAAAGGAAATCCGGGATCGAGGACGTGGACACACCCGTGCGCGCATGGAACTCGGTGCGCACCCACCCCGGGATGAACGTCACCACCTGCACGCCAAACGGTGCCACCTCAATGGCCAACGAATCTGACCACACCCGCACAAACGCCTTAATCGCCGAGTACGCGCCCATTGGCGCCGCACCCGACATCGACGACGTATTAATAATGACGCCGCGCCCGCGCTCCTTCATCGCCGCCGCAGCCGCACCACCGAGCACCATTGGGGTGATCCCCATCAGCTCCGCGCCCGCCACCAGCTCCGACGCATCCGCGGTAGCCATCTTCGCATACAGACCAGCGCCGGCATTGTTCACAAAAACGTCAACCGGGGACTGCGAAGAGCCGAGACGCTGGGCGACGGCCGCGACGCCGTCGTCGTCGGAAAGATCCGCCGGTAGCGTCTCCACCGACACACCCGAACCACGCAACTCCTGCGCCGCCCGCGCCAGACGCTCCGCGTCACGCGCCACGAGCACAAGATCCAAGCCGCGCGCAGCCAACTGCCGCGCAAACTCCAAGCCCAGGCCCGACGAACCGCCCGTAATCAGCGCCCTCCCGCGCACGAGTGACGTTGGATGCGTCATACTGCCATCGCCCTCCGGCCCAGATAGAACATTGCCGATTCAGATACTACCGCCATTGTAGGTAGAATCGCGGACGTCATCGAAATTTTGGAGAGAGATGTCTTGTACCGACGTACCCCAGTGGGTAACGCAATCCTTCATGCGTTCCGCGCTCGCGGTAGGTTCAACAGCCCCACGCGAGACCATCGACCGCGTGTGCTGCCTCCTCATTGAACTGTGGTCCAGCCCCGGCCGCCACTTCCACGGCACGTCCCACCTCTACGACCTCCTGGCCCGCGTTGATGCCCTCGCTGTTGAGGCGCAGGACGCCGACGTCGTCCGGCTGGCTGCCTGGGGACACGGGCTTGTCTTCTCCACCGACGGCCAAGCCCTCTACACGCGTAACGGCGGCGAAGACCGCGGTGCCTCCGCGGCTCTCATGGCCAAGTACCTCGACGAACTGGGCGTCCCCGGCGACACCGTAGAAGAGATCCGCCAACTCATCCTCCACATGCGCAAGCACCCCCTGCCCGTGCCCGAATCCGGCATATTCGACTCGCACGACATGGACCTGCTCGTCCTCACCGACGCCCACCTTGGTTTCCTTGCCAACCAACCCCAAAAGTACAAGACCTACATGGAGAAGGTCCGCGAGGAATACGCCCACATCCCCGAACTGCACTTCCTCGAGGCGCGCCTCGAAGTGGTCACCCGCCTGCTCGACCGACGCCGCATCTTCAGCACCCCGCTTGCCACGCAGTGGGAGCAATCCGCGCGCCAGAACCTCGAACTCGAGCGGCAGCGCCTGATCGTTAAACTGCAGAAGACCACCGGGAGCATCCCGGTGATTAAGGCCGAGCTCGGCGGGAATGGCGGGCCGGGTGCTAGCGCGGTAGCTGGTGCTGCCGGCGGGCCGAGTGCTGGCGTTGCCGCGGGGGCGGCTGGGGCTGGCGCTCACGCCGCCGAAACCGCCGCCGATCGAACTGGCAGTCCGGCCGGGCCCGGCTCAACGCCGCATGGCGGACCTGCAGGTGTCAGCAATCCGTCCGTCGGGGCTCCCGCCGAGCCCCGCGAGCCTCACGCGCACTTCGAGTCTGACGCGACCACCGCTGGCGCCGATTCCGGCCGCGAGTCTACTGCCCCGCACCCGGGCCTCATGGCCGAACCGGAGAAGCGGCCCGTGGCGGCTCCTGCCCCGTCGCAGACGGAGCATGTGGGTTCCTCGTTGGAGTCCGCTTCCGCGGACCTCGACCCCGGCATGCCCGACCGCCCCCTCACCCCCGAGGAGGCCAAACAGGCCCGCCGCGACGAGATCGCCCGCGCCACCTACGAAAAGATCGAGCGCGCCAAGGCCGCCAAGGAGGCGCAGCGGGCGCGCGAGGCCCTGGAGCGCGTCCGGGAGACTGACTTCCCCTCCGGCCTGGTCGAATAGCCCAGCCCACCCCGCATCCGCGACACCTTTTTGATACCCGCCACAGCAAATTGCCATCGCCCCTGCCGGAAATGCGTCGCAAACGTCCGGGCAGATCCGGGTAGCCGGAGGCGGTCACGCCGGCGAGGAGGGATGAGGCTTCACAGCCCGAGGCAACGGCGTGACTGCCGGAGGCCCAAGTAGACACCGACCCAAACAGGCTCCCGCACAGACAAAGGGCGGCCCGCCGAGTCTCCTCGGCGGGCCGCCCCCTATCCAGCTACGTGCGGCTTAGTACATGCCACCCATGCCCGCGGCGGGGTCATCATGACCAGCGCCTGCCGGCTCCGGCTTGTTCGCCACCACGGCCTCCGTGGTGAGGAACAAGCCTGCGATCGAGGCGGCGTTCTGCAGGGCAGAGCGGGTCACCTTGACCGGGTCGGCGATGCCGGCGGCGAGCAGGTCCTCGTACGTGCCGGTGGCGGCGTTGAGGCCCTGGCCCGCGGGGAGCGAGCGGACCTTCTCCGCAACGACGCCGCCCTCGAGGCCAGCGTTCTCAGCGATCTGCTTGAGCGGGGCGGCCACGGCAATCTTGACGATCTGCGCACCGGTGGCCTCGTCGCCCTCGAGCCCGAGTCCGGCCAGGACCTCGTCGCCCGCCTGGATCAGAGCAACGCCACCACCAGCGACAATGCCCTCTTCCACGGCGGCCTTCGCGTTGAGGATCGCGTCCTCGATGCGCTGCTTGCGCTCCTTGAGCTCGACCTCGGTGGCCGCGCCCGACTTGATGACGGCCACGCCGCCCGCGAGCTTGGCGAGGCGCTCCTGCAGCTTCTCGCGATCGTAATCGGAGGTGGAGTTCTCGATCTGGACCTTGATCGTGGACACGCGAGCCTTGATGTCCTCTTCGGTGCCGGCGCCGTCAACGATGGTGGTGGCATCCTTGGTCATGACGACCTTGCGCGCCTGGCCGAGCATCGAGATATCGGCGGTGTCCAGCTTGAGACCAACGGTCTCGGAGATGACCTGGCCGCCGGTGAGGACTGCCATGTCCTGGAGCATCTCCTTGCGGCGGTCGCCGAAGCCGGGGGCCTTGACGGCGGCGGACTTGAAGGTGCCGCGGATCTTGTTGACCACGAGGGTGGCCAGGGCCTCGCCCTCGATGTCCTCAGCGATGATGGCCAGCGGCTTGCCGGTCTGCATGACCTTCTCCAGCAGCGGCAGGAGGTCCTTGACGTTCGAGATCTTCGACTCGACGAGCAGGACGTAGGCGTCCTCGAGCACGACTTCCTGGCGGTCCGCGTCGGTTACGAAGTACGGGGAGAGGTAGCCCTTGTCGAAGGACATGCCCTCGGTGAGCTCCAGCTCGGTGCCGAAGGTGTTGGACTCCTCAACGGTGACCACGCCTTCCTTGCCGACCTTGTCCAGCGCCTCGGCGATGAGCTCGCCGATCTCGGCGTCGCCCGCGGAAATACCCGCGGTAGCGGCGATCTCCTCGCGGGTCTCAACTTCCTTCGCGTCCTTGAGCAGCTGCTTGACGACGGCGTCAACCGCCAGGTCAATGCCGCGGCGCAGGGCGATCGGGTTCGCGCCGGCCACAACGTTGCGCAGGCCCTCCTTAACGAGCGCCTGGGCGAGCACGGTGGCGGTGGTGGTGCCGTCGCCAGCGACGTCGTCGGTCTTCTTCGCGACTTCCTTCACCAGCTCAGCGCCGATGCGCTCGAGCGGATCCTCCAGGTCGATCTCCTTGGCGATGGACACGCCGTCGTTGGTGATCGAGGGGGCGCCCCACTGCTTGTCGAGAACCACGTTGCGGCCCTTGGGGCCAAGCGTTGCCTTGACGGTGTTGGCGAGCAGGTCCAGGCCCCGCTCCATCCCGCGGCGCGCCTCTTCATCGAAATGAATGATCTTTGCCATGCGAACTTCCTCCACGTTAGTGGTTGTCCAGCCGACGCCCGCGACGGACGACCCGCGTGCGGCCGTTTCCTTCCCGGCCATCGGCGAGCCTCATCGGCTGCAGAATTATCACTCTCACTTCAAGAGTGCCAGTAACGATTTTGGCACTCGACGCCCGGGAGTGCAAATCTCCCCACGACCGCGCCCGGCCGTTTCACCGCCGGCTAAAAGTTGAGCGCGGCTATATCAACTTCTCGTGAGAGCGTGAGGCTCCGCATGCGCCGCCCGAGGTGCTACCTCGCGACGACGACAACCTCCGTCTGGTACTGCCCCGTCACCGCCGCATCCTCCACGACGTTCGCAAACCCAAGGGTCTCAGCTACCTTCGTCGCGGTGCCCTTATGTTCGGCGCCGCTGTAATACACGGTGGACTCGGTCGGCTCAGCCCCACCCTTGTAATCGGCCACGTTGAGGTTCGTAAACCCAGCCTCCTGCAGGATCGCCGACTGCTGCCCGGCAAAGCCCGCGGTCCCGCGGCCGTTGAGCACGAGCACCCGCTGACTCAGATTCGGCTCAGCCGCCGGCTCTTCGGTGGCGCTGGGCTCCTCCGTGGCGCTCGGCTCCTCGGTGGGCGCGGCGCTGGTCTCCGTAGCCTCCGGCTCCGTGGTCTCCTGGGCAGGCGCCGACGACGTCGTCTCCACCCGCGGCGAGTCCGACCCCGCAACCAACTTCCCAATGCCGATGCCCAGCAAGGGGGCAAGCACCAAGACCGCGACGATCCCGATGATCCACGGGCGAGCACTCGGAGGCTGGCGGTGGCCGCCGATCGTCTTGCGCTCGGCGGCGAGTCGGTCGAATTCGTCTTCAGGATATGTAGTGGCCACGGGGCAAGTTTACAGGGAATCGGCACCGAATCGAGATTCCGGGCTGTGTTTCGGCTCGCGGCCGAGCCGCCCGCGCCTCGTCGGCGCCCCCAGTCCTATCTGCGGCCTAATCGCGCCCGTCGAGCTCGAGTGCGCCCTGGCTGTCCTGCCCGCTCTGGCCACCCGCCTCGCCCTCACCGCCGGACTCACCGTCACCCAAGTCAGACCCGTCACCCACCTCGGGCCCTCCCCCGCGCGGCGCATGAGGGGCCGGCACCTCCGGCAAGTCAAGGCCGCGCTCGGTCAGGCGCGAGTCGCGCAAGCGCCGCAGCCGGTCCACAAGCGCGGGATCAGCAGTCCACACCCGCGGCTCGTCGAGCATCCGCGACAGGACCAGGTAGTACTTCGACGCCGTCATCCCCAGCTGACGCTGGATGGCCTGCTCCCGGGTAGGGGCCATCCGCCACCAACCGCGTTCGATGTCGAGGATCGAACGCTCCACCTCTGTCAGCTCGTCGTCCATGCCCACCACTCTAGCGCGCCCCTCCGACAATAATTTGTGACGCCTTTCCGACACGCGCGATAGCAAATTGCCGTCGCGGATGTCAGAAAGACGCCGCAAACAGGAAGGATTGGTGCGCCAGTCCCGGCCCAGCCGTTAGCGCTGTGCCGTCATCGCCGCCAGCGGACTGAGCCTCATGGCCCGGCGCGCGGGCACCATGCCCGACGCCATCGCGATGAAGGTCGCGCCCGCAACCGCCGCCACCGCCAGCAGCGGCGGGATCTGGGAGATGCCGCCACCTTGTTGGTCGGGCGAGGAGGCCAACGTGTTGATGACCGCCGACAGCACGTAGCTGAGCACGATCCCAATCACGCCACCAAGGAAGCCGATCGAGGAGGATTCCACGAGGAACAGCCTCCGGATGTCCCGCATCGAGGCGCCGATTACCTTCATCACACCGATGTCGCGCTGGCGCTCATACACACTCATGAGCATCGTGTTCGCGATGCCGATCGCGGCCACAAGCATCGAGATCGCGCCGATTCCGCCGAGCGCCGCCTGGATGCGCGCCGCCGTCTTCTTCGCCTCGAGAATCCACTCGGCCTCCGAGTAAGCCCCGTAACCCGAATCGCGCAACTCCTCGGAAAGGCTGAGGGCGGCGTCGGCGTCCTTGGCCATGACGATGAACTCGTTGTAAATGAAGTTGCGCCCCGGCTTGGCGTTCGCGCTCTCCTGGCCGGGTAGCTTCTCGGTGGAGATCGACTTCTTCAGGGCCGCCACCAACGTGTCGAGGTCGGCGAAGTACGACGACGATATCATCGACCACACCTGCGGCTCCTCGTACAGCTGCCCCGAAACGGTGGCGAGGATCGGACGCGGCGGCGCGACCGACGTCGTGCCCTCACCCGAGCCCCCAGAACCCTCGCTCGAACCCTCGCTCGGCGCCGGTTGCGGCTCCGCCATCTCGTAGGCCATGCCGCCCTCGGTTTCCACCGTAAGGAAGTAGGTGCGGCCCTGGAGGTCGATCTCCTTCGACTCGCCAGTGCGCGGGTCCCACGACTGGTTGGCCTTGCCACCCGCAAGCAACTGCACGGTGCCGCCGTGCACGGGCGCCGCGCCCCAGGCCAGCTCATAGCCCAGCTTCTCGAAACCGTCGGACGGAATGGCGCGGATCTGGAGGTACTCCTCCATACCCGCCGCCTTCATCTTCATGTCCACGGCATACACCGGAAACACGGCCTCCACGCCCTCGAAACCGGCCAGCGACCGGGCAAGCGCGTCGTCCATCTTCGGCGCGGGCTTACCCCGCTCGGCCCGCGGCGGCGACTGCACGCTCACCTGCCGCACCGACGGACTGTTGGCGCTCACCTCGTTCTGCCGCGCCAGCCCGACACCGAGCGAAATCATCACCACCACGGCCATCGTGCCGATCACCACGCCCGTCGAGGTCAGGACGGTACGCAACGGCCGGCGTCGTAGTGACGCCACCGCCGATGCGAGGATGTCGGTAAAGCGCATTTAGATCAGGCCGTCGCTATCCAGGAGGCTCAGCGCGTCCGCCTCGTCCTCGACGTCCTTCTTCTTCCGATGACGACGCACGGCCATCACCGCCACGATCACGACGCCGATCAACACCAACGCACCAATCGCGATCGGACCCCACGGGATCGTGGACTCCTCTTCGTCGATGTCCCCGGGAGCGATGGGGCCATCCTCGGGAATCATTTCGATGACGGTGACGGGCACCTCGCGCTCGATGCTGGCCGTCTCCCCCTCGGAGTTTTCGTAAGTGAGGACGAGAGTGATGGGCCCCTCAGTGACGTCCTCGGCTCGGACGATCATGTCAACGTTCGCAGTGGAACCCGCGGCGATGTTGCCCACGTAGGCCTCCTGCCCCGTGATCGCCTGTCCCTCCTTGATGGAAGCCTTGACGTTCGAGATCGCGGACTTGCCCAGGTTGTTCACGGTGAACACGATCGAACCCTCGCCGCCGAGGGTGAGCATCTCGGGCGTCACCTGCGGCACCGACGTCTCCACACGGGCCGGCTGGCTGACCACGACCGCCACGGTCTCAGTGGAGGTCAGGGCCGTGAAATCCGCGTCCTCATACTCGATCGTGAGGGTGAGCGGGTAGGGCCTGTCCTCAAGCGTGGGCAGGGACGTGTAGTACATGGTGACGTCCACCGACTCGCGCGGGCCGAGCTTGGCCAGGTACACCGACGCCGACCCCGAGCGCGGCAGCAACCCGCCCTCGGCCGACAGGGAGAACTTGATGTTCTGCACACGGGCCGTAGCGGAGGTGTTGCGGACGGTGAAGACGATGTCGAAATCGCTGCCTGCCACCACGGGCTTCGGCGTGGTAGTAAAGCCCTCCACCATGAGACGCGGGGTGGACTTGCCGGTCTGGACCGGGGCGTCGGCCGTCGGCGCGTCGCCCGGCTCGGGGGCATCTGCCGTATCCGCGCTGGCGGCGGGAACGATGAGGCCTGCGAAAAGCAACGTTAGGAAGGCCAAAAGGGTGCTGAAGCGTTTCACGGGTGTCTCCTCAGTCCATATGGTTGGTGTGCGTGATGTCTTGGATGCGGCCGTCGCCAATCGAAACGATGACGTCCGCGTAGCTGGCCAGGTGCCGATCGTGGGTGACCATGATCCACGTCTGGTGGTAGTGCGCGATGAGGCGGCGAAACAGGTCAAGCGTGGCGGCGGCGGTGTGGGAATCGAGGTTGCCGGTGGGCTCGTCCGCGAAGACAATCTCCGGGTTGGACACGAGCGCGCGCGCAATGCCGACACGCTGCTGCTCACCGCCCGACATCTGGCTCGGCTTGTGATTCAGGTGCGTGCCCAGGCCCAGCGTGGTGAGCGCCCGGGCGGCCCGCTTGCGCCGCTCCGCCTTGCCCATCCCTCGGAAAGTGAGCGGCAGGGCCACGTTGTCCAGCGCCGTCATTTCCTGCATGAGGTTGAACGACTGGAAGACGAAACCCACGTGGTCGCGGCGGAACGCGGCCAGCTCGGCCTGGCTCATCTTGTCGATCCGGCACCCGGCCACCTCCACGCTCCCCGCCGACGGCGGCTCCAGGCCCGCGAGCATGTTGAGCAGCGTGGACTTGCCCGAGCCGGACGTGCCGACCACGGCCACGAACGTACCCTTCTTAATCTCAAGGTTGACCTGGTTGAGGGCGACGACGTGCGAACGGCCTACCTTGTACAACTTTGACAGGTCGTTTGTGCGTACTGCTATTTCTTCTACCACGAACCTAGCTTCCTCGCCGGCATTATTAAGCCGATTCTATTCGAGGTGCGAGCTCCCCGATGTCCGCCGCAGGGCGGATATCAGGATGTGGGCGGTGTAGGTTAAAGGCATGAGTTTGAGCGACGTCATGGATCCCGAATGGGCCGAGGCGATGGCGCCGGTAGAGGCCAACATCCACGCGATGGGGGACTTCCTGCGCGCCGAGAACGACGCCGGGCACGGCTACCTGCCCGCCGGGAAGAACGTACTGCGCGCGTTTTCCTACCCGCTGAGCCAGGTGCGGGTTCTAATCGTAGGCCAGGACCCCTATCCCACGCCCGGACACCCCATCGGGTTGAGCTTCGCGGTGGACAGGCAGGTCAGCCCGCTCCCGAGGTCGCTGGCGAACATCTACCGAGAGCTGAGCGACGACCTCGGCATCGCTCCCGCCTCCCACGGCGACCTCACCCCGTGGTGCGAGCACGGCGTCATGCTACTCAACAGGGTGCTGAGCGTGCGGCCGGGTGCGCCGGCGTCACACCGGGGCAAAGGCTGGGAGGCAATCACCGACCACGCCATCCGCGTGCTCGCCCAGCGCGACCAGCCGCTCGTAGCGATCCTGTGGGGCCGGCAGGCCCAAGAGCTGACGCCCCTGCTTCGCACGACGCCGAGGATCACCTCCGCCCACCCCTCGCCGTTGTCCGCCACCCGGGGCTTCTTCGGCTCCAAGCCGTTCTCGCGCGCGAACGCCCTGCTCGTGGAGCAGGGCGCGGAGCCGATCGACTGGCGGCTGGAGTAAGGGACAGAGCGCGTTCGACAGGAGTCGTGAATATACCGGCTGCCGGTTGCTATTTTGGCCTGGTGGGCCTCAGGTTCACGACCATGGACTCGACCAGAACAGCAAAGGCCCCGGCCCTGGTGGGTTCCGGAGCCTTGGGAGAGCCCCCTGTCAGACTCGAACTGACGACCTTCGCTTTACGAGCCAAAACCGAGGTATTGGTCACCGTCAACGCCGACCATGACCAGGCCCTGCTCCTCCTTATTCTTTTTGCCCACGTGCCAGCACTGCCGCAAGTGCCAGCCGCGCCAGCACTGCTGGTAGCGCTGGTAATCCGCGCTCTTCACGTGCTTTCGTCTCCATGCCCACTTCCGCGAGACTCCCGCTCTCACCATGGGAGAACCTTGGAAAATGAGCACTCAAACGAATTACCAGACATCACTCACCATCAGTAGATGGAAGACGGCGATGAGAGCACAATCCTTGAGCGAGCGCACGATCAGAGAGCGCACACGAGTCGCAACCGCGATCTGCCGCGATCTGGGCACCACCCCGGAAACGATCACCGCTGACCAAATCGCACAGTGGATCAGCGGCCTACCTAGCTCGGTCACGAAGTGGTGCTACTTTACTCATCTACGTGCCTTATTTCGGTGGATGGAGATCAGCGGGAGGCGTAGCGATAATCCGTTGTTGGGTATGCACGCCCCGAAGCGGCCCAAATATCGGCCGCGACCGATTCCGATCGAATACATCTCTGCCGTGCTTGAACTCCCACTACGGAAGAAAACCCGTTGCATGATCCACCTGGCGTTCAACTGTGGCCTACGCATTTCCGAGATCGCCAAAATCCAAGGCCAGGACGTTGATCTTCTCACCCGTCAAATGACAGTGGAAGGCAAGGGCGGACAGATCGCCATCATTCCCATCCACGACGACCTCATCCCCATCTTCGCCACCATGCCACGGCACGGCTACTGGTTCCCCGCACCCGGCGGCGGACACGTCGAACCGAAATCAGTAGGCCAAACCATCAAACGCGCCTTTGAACGAATTGGGGTCAACATCCGCGCCCACCAGCTCCGCCATTCATACGGCACTGAGCTTCTTCGCCACGGTGCGGATATCCGCGTCGTCCAAGAGCTACTCCGTCACGAGTCAATCCAGACCACTGCGCTTTACACGCGGGTGTCCCAGGACCAGGAAGCTACGGCAACCAATCTTCTACCCGTTTTCACTATGAACACCACCAGCACCGCCAGCACCGCAGGCACTGCCGGCAACGCCCGCACCGGCAACGCCGCCAGCAGTGCCAGCACTACTGGCACTGATCGTTAATTGAAAGGAAACACCATGAAACAGCCACATATCTATTTCACCGAAGACCACCGCATGGTCATGTATGTATCTGACGTTCTTCACCTGATCGACGACACCGACGGGCATCTATCTTCCCAATTCGCACAAGCCGCCATGCGCGCAGCGTCAGAACAATTCCAAACCCAACATGGCCGCAAGCCCACAATGGACGAGCTCGCCACGACCCCAATCATCACTGCATGGAACAAGGACATGGAGGCCAAAAATGATCATCGCGGTATGTAACCAGAAAGGTGGGGTAGGTAAAACCACCATCGCCACCAACCTCGCCCACCGACTCTGTGGCCAGGGCACGATCTTGGTTGTCGATGCTGACCCTCAAGGTAATGCCACGACCACTCTCGGCTTGGATCTTGCACCCCAGGCACTGACCCTGAACGATGTCATGGCCGCGATCGCCGCAGGGCAGGACCCGACCGTGGTCTACCAGGCTATCGTCACCGCCCCAACCCAGTGGGGTGAGGTCGATATCCTTCCCGCTGACCGACTTCTAGCCTCCCGGCAGGAGGACGTGGGCATAGGCCGTGAATACCGCCTTAAGACCGCTTTGCGGCCGCTGATCGAGGACTATGCCCACATCATCATTGACTGCCCACCATCCCTCGGCGTGCTGACCACCAACGCGCTCGTGGCGGCGGACACCGCCCTGATCGTGACCACCGCACGCGAAGCCGCTGTCGATGGTGTCAGCGAAATGATCTCCACGATCGCTGCTTGCCGCTCCTACTACAACTCCAGCCTGTATTTGGCCGGAATCCTACTGAACGCCCATCGTCCAGACCGCACCGACCGCCAGGCCTGGCATGAGACCCTCCAAAGCGCGTTCGGCTCCTATCTCATCGACGCTTACGTACCCGAACGCGAGGCAGTTGCTCACGCCGCCACCGCACACAGTCCGATCAAGGCCACCCTTGACCCGCTGATTGACACCGCACTGACCCAGACAATGACCATCATCACCGGCACTGCCGGCCCCGCCAGCACGGCCAGCACCATCCACATCACCAGTGAGGAAGACAAGTAACACCATGAGCGTCTCACAAAAGCAGTCTCGCAAACTCTTAGCTGATCCTGACCACGGCCACATCTACCACAAGCTCATGAAAGCCGACTGCCTCAACGCACTGACCTACCTCAGCGCCGCATCCATGCTACTCGAAGACCGTTTGTTTGATTCCGATATCCGAGAACTACTCGACGACGTCCTCGTTGCCCCTGAGCACATCATCCCCGCCCACACCCGACTGACCACCACCGCACGCGAAGTCAAACGCCTCTTGGCCTACCTTGATCAACTAGCAAAGGACAACCAATGAAGACCACTCCTCACGCCGCACTCGACGCCCTGTCCAAGGCCGCCATCGCTAACCCCATCATCACCGGCACTGCCAGCACCGCCAGCGCTACCGGCACTGCCAGCTTAAAGAAGTTCACGATTCGTATCGATGCTGACTTGCTCGGCCGTATCCGTGCCGCCTACCTGCGTGACCTAGCGGCCGGTGGCGAGCACCGCTCCCTATCTGCGTGGGCCTGCGCGCATCTGGCCGAGGCGGTCGAGCACAACGAGGCCGACCACAATAACGGCCGCCCCTATGAGCCGGTAGCCGCCGGGATCGTCCCGCAAGGGCCCTTCCAGTGAATGCCCACGCTCGACGCACAGACCCACCAACGTCAGTGCAAGCCGCCGAGGCTCTTCAACACCTGGCGCGTGAACGCCAGCGGATCCTGACAGCGTTCACCACCCATGGTGACATGACTGACTCCGAGCTCGAACGCCACGCACTAGAACAGCACTGGCCATACGCGGGCAACCGATACTACTACCGCCGACGCCGCTCAGATCTCAAAGCGATGGGACTGATTACGGCAACCGACCACCGCCGCCCGAACGAGCGCGGCAACTCAGAAACTGTTTGGACTTTGACCATTCGAAAGGACACCACCATGAAAACTGGCCAGCCAGCCTCCCTTGATGAAGGCAACATCATCTTCCGTCGACTCGACAACACCCAGTGGGCGATCGAAGGAGTAAACCTCACCCCCGGCGAGACGGTCATCGTCTACACCCGCGACGGGGAGGCACGCGACGTCATTGTCGGCCAGATCCTTGAGACCAACCATGGTGTGGACACTGCAACCTTTGAGTGGGCCAACCATCCCGACCCTGCTGTCATTGCTGACGGCACCGTTATCTTCCACTCCCTCGGTGAGGGTGAATGGGCTATCCGCGGTCTTGACCTTGCCCAGGGTGAGGAAGTCGAAGTGACCACCAAGGCCGGCGATACCCGCACCGTGATCGTGGCCGACATCATCGACATCGACGACAACCTCGTCACGGCCCGATTCGAGTGGGCCGACACCCCCAACGACGACCTGATCACCTTCGCCTCGAACCCGCACGGGGACGGCTACCTCATCCGCGGCACCAACCTCACCCCTGGCACCACAGTTCCGGTTGTCAAGAAGTCAGGCAAACCCGTCCGTGTCACGATCGACCAGATCGTCGATGAAGACGGCGACTGGCAGTATGCCACTTTCACCTGGCCTAACAAGATCCGTTAAATGAACTCACGGAGGACGTTCATGACGTTTACTGACCAGCTCCAGTCGGCTCTTTCCCTGCTGGGCACGACTGAGATCACCATTAACCGTGAAGGGGCAAGCCCAGCTATCCTTCATCCCGACCGCACACTGTCGATTGATGGGCAGCGCATACCGGTGACCGACTACCTCTCACCAGCAACGCCAGCACCGCCCGCAGTGCCAGCGCCTGTCGATCACGATCCAGGCCCGACTCACACACGCGCAGATCAATCACGTCTCAAAGAGGACCTGGACAGCGCCCGAGCAACGATACTCGCACACGAGGAGCGTATTGAGGCTCTTCAAGGGCAGCTAGCTAGCGAGCGAGGCGAGCACGAGCACGCCCTACGTCTCCAAGCTGATCTTCTCGCCTCTACCCGGCGTGAAGCTGATCAGGCTCAAACACAGGCCGACCAACTTCGAGGTGATCTCGACAAGGCAGGCCAGGTCGCTAGCGAGGCTGGAAGTAAGCTGGCACAGACCCTCACCGAGCGGGATAACGCCACCAGGCGCGCCACTGACCTTGCCAGTGACCTCGCCAAGGTCCAGGCCGTGGCCGATGAACAACACGCCCGCATCCAGGAACTCGAAAACCAACTCGCTGACCGTGATACTCGTCTTGCCCAGAAGAACGCCGAGCTTGCCAACGTCCTAGACCAACTCAATCAGGCTCACGCTGAACTCGAGCACGAACGCGGCCAGGCACGCCAGGCCCACAGCCAGCTTTCTGTTGCGCGTCAAGCTATCGAGGACGGTGCAACCCGTCAAACCGAGCTCGAGGGTCGCCTCCACGAGCTCACCGACACCCTTGACGCTGCCACGTCCACCCACCGCGACTCCCTCGCCGAGCGTGACCAGCGTATTGAGGATCTTCAAGCCCAGCTCGTCACTGAGCGTGCCGAGCACGAGCGGGAACTGAGCGTGCAGGTGGATCTGGTCGCCAGTACTCGACGTGAGGTCGAGCAGGCTCAGGCGACAACCAGCGAACTACAGGCCACCATCAGCGAGCTACGCCATGCTGCTAGCGATGCTGACGGTGGTCTGGCTCAGGCTCATGCTGAACTTGATCAGGCCACGAGCCGTGCCGATCAGCTTGCGACCGACCTTGAACAGGTCACGGCGCTAGCTGACGAACGCCTGACCCGCATCCACGACCTCGAGACCCACCTGGCCACCGAACAAGCTGACCGGCACAACATGGCCGAGCAGGTCAGCGACCTCACCGCGCGTCTTGAGCGCGCCCAGTCCACCATTCGCTCCCTCAAAGCTGATATTCCAACCCTTGCCGCACCCGCCCAGTCCGACCCTGGTGCGGGTAGGGCCGCGCGGGCGCGTGAAGCGGACGATAAGGAGGGTGACAGACGCCGCCACGGCCTCATTCTTGTGATCACAGCACTGCTGGTTGCTACTGTGGCACTGTTCGCGATCAGGGCGCTCTTCGCCACGGACGAGCCCGCACCACAGCCTTCATCGGTCACGAGCGTGCCCGATCCAGCACCGCCGCAGCCGACACCGACAACCACACCCAGCCCGACCCCAAGCCCAAGCGAGGATGAGGAAGAAGAATCACCGACCGAAGAGCCTTCCGGTGAGCCCACGCCAGAGCCTACCGGGACACCGCAACCGCAGGTCGTCCCTGATCCAGATCCTGCTCCCGCACCAGCACCGTCGCCGGCCGCCCCCACGCCAACCCCGACACAAGTGCCCGAACCGGCACCCGTGCCAGGACACGTGACGAACCTGAGCGCGGCCGTCTCTTCGTCCGGTAGCTCGGTGACCATTAACGCAACGGTGACAACGTCAGGTCCGATGAGTGTCACTGTCACTGCCACGGTTGGCGGTGTCAGTATCCCGATGGGCACACGCCAGATCAACGGAAGCGCAACCTTCACTGGCACAGCCACCGTGCCAGCCGGCACCCACACATGGGTCGTCAATGCCGACGGCCTAGTCAATTCCGGAACCATCACCACTTTCTAACCCCGGTGCCGTGCACCCACCACTCGCGTGTGCACGGCACCGGGCACATACCTGGTGAAGGTCCCCCATCAACCTAGCAAGGAGGCAACCAATGGAAGCGAACAAGGTTACGATCGATGTCACCAATGCCGGGCTCGATCTCCGTGACAGCGGGCCGGCCAACCGCGCCCAGCCCGAGATCAAGATCTACACCAAGCCTGACTGTGTCCAATGCCAAGCCACCAAACGCCGCCTCGATGCCGCCGGCGTCCCCTACACTGTCACCGATCTTTCCAATGATCCGCAAATGATTGAGGAAATGCGGGCGGCCGGGTTCACCTCTGTGCCCATCGTCGAATACGACCAAGAGCGCTTTTCCGGCTACCAGGTTGATCGCATCAAAGCTCTCACCCGAGCCTTCGGTGCACTCAACACCGCACCCGCACCCACAAGCGAGCCCGCCACGCCCAGCGTGCCACGCCCACACAAGACTGAGTCTCGTAGCCGATGAACAAGCACCTTGCTCTGCTCGTCATCGTTCTCACCGCACTGCCGCTTGGTATCGTGCTGCTACTCACTGAAGGGGACGCATCGAGTGCGGCCTTTGCCGGCGCACCCAGCGCCGTTCCGGCCCAGTACCAGCAGGATGTTGCCCGCGCTGGCTCCATCTGTCCCGAGATCACCCCCGCGATCATCGCCGCTCAGATCGATGCTGAATCTGGCTGGAACCCCGACGCCGTCTCACCCGCAGGCGCGCAAGGAATTGCACAGTTCATGCCCTCCACGTGGGCCACAGCTGGCCGTGACGGGAACGGGGACGGCAACATTGACATCCTCAATCCCGCCGACGCCATCTACTCCCAAGGCCAGCTCATGTGCGACAACGCCGCTGCCGCCCGCGCCCTCATCGAAGCCGGCACCGCTACCGGAGACGTCGTCGAGCTCGCTCTGGCCGGCTACAACGCCGGAATGGGAGCCGTGCAAACCTACGGGGGTATTCCGCCCTACAGGGAAACCCAAACCTACATCGCCCGTATCCTCAACCTAGCCGCCACCACCTACGCAACCGCAGCCGCGCCCACGGGCGGACGCGCAGACGTCATCGCCTGGGCACAATCCCAAATCGGCAAACCCTACCGCGGCCACGCAAACGGCCCTGGATGCGGGAGCTTCGGACCAGCCTGCTATGACTGTTGCGGACTGGTCCAACAAGCCTTCCTTAACGCCGCCGGCATCGACCTACCCATGTCAGTGCCCGGCAACCCCTGGGCAACCTCCAAATGCGAATACGCCATACTTGCTCGCGCCAGCGAGTACGGCGGCCAGGTCGTCTCATCCGATCCGGCCAGCCTCGCCCCCGGTGACATCCTCTTCTTCCAAAACCGGGCCACCCCTGAATCGGTCGACTACATCACCCACGTCGCTATCTACATTGGCAACAACTCATTCATTGACGCCTCACCCGACGCCGGCATCGCCATCCATCCACTGACCTATTATGAGGCCACCGAGCGCCTCCTACCCCAAGCCGTCAGAGTAGGAACCCCATGAAAAAGCCACTAACCACGCTAGCCATCCTCACACTAGCCGCCTGTAGCACCCCACCACCAGCACCGCCCACAACGCCAGCCGTGCCGGCCACACCAGCACTGCCAGCCGCGCCAGCGTGCGTCACCGAACCTCCTGACACCAGTGACGCCGAAGCAGTTGCCGATGCAACCGCTTACTACCTGACCTGTATTGACGCATCCGACACGAGCCCACGCGACCAGATCAGCCGCGCCGCACCCTACCTCACCCAATCCATCTTTGACACGTTTTCAACCTCACCGGCTAAACCCGACCGCTATTGGAACCTCACGATATCAGCCAACGTGTCAACAACCGTCACCGTTGAGCGCCTCTACATGGATAACTACGACCCCGCCGCCGCCACCACCTTCACCCTCGACCGACTAGCCACCGCCACAAACACCGCCGCCGGCACTATCACCACCTACTACACCTTCACCCTTCAACAACAAGCCGATCACACCTACCGCATCAGCGACATCGCCACCACCCGATAACACCCACACCACCACCTCGCAACCACTTGACAACCACCAACCTTACGATAATAATATTATTACCTAAAGGTGAGGCGGGTAGTGAGGAGACAGATGAATCAACGATCCGACGGAGTAAAGATTGTCGAGTATCGCGCCGCTCTAGGCTTGTCTCAGATGGATCTGGCTATGTTGATGGGCGTTTCCCAGCCGCAGTTGCACAAGCTCGAGCGTGGCTATGCGGAGCTGTCAGAGGAGGAGGCCTACCGGCTGAAGGAGGTGTTTGGGTACTTCCTGGCAGATGTGCACGCGATTCGCTCTGGCAGGCAGGCACCTGACACGCCATGGGGTGCGGCCGCACGGTTTTGGGCTAGGCGTCCAGAATTGTCGCTGGGCGGTGCTGGAATAGATATCACCAGTTAAGGAGGTTCACCGTGGAACGTCAAGGCCACCCTATTGCTGGTGGAATTGTCTTTATCCTGGCGGTTATGCCGTCGTTTAACGGCCCACTACTGTCACTGATCTTTTCCATGATCTTGTTCTTACTCACCTGCCGATACGGGCTGTGGGGCGGATTCTGGCGCACTTTTGTTCTGTGCACGATCGTACTCATCCCGCTACTGCTCATGGCAAGGACGCAGCTTCCTGGCGAACAGCGACGTCGCCGGTACAGCTACTACTAGTGCAATGCACAAGCCACATAAGGGGTGTCAGATTCTTTGAAAGGACATTCCCGTGGCTCGCAAACGCACTGTTCATGATGACCAACTTTCCCTCTTCACACTTGATGCTCTTATCCCAACAACGACAAGGACGGACAATGATCACCCGCAACGAGATTCAACAAGCGCTCCCCGGCCTGGAAGGAAACCAGATCAGCCAGGTTCACGAGCAGATGGAGACCACCGCTTCACAGGTGACAGTGGACTACCTGGCAACGACGCCGACCGGGCCCAGCTACATCGAGGAGGTTCAGCGTCAGAGCCGAGCGATGAGCCTGGGGCGCGAGGTCGCCTGGGCACAACTGAGCGAGGAGATCGAAGCCCGAACCCCGGACTGGTCGAGGGAGTTTTGGCTGACTCAGGATCTACCTCCGAAGATCGCGTCGTTCTTCTCGATGGAGAACCGCTGGCAAGCACTGACGAAGGCAAAATGGTTCTACCCGGAGGAATGGATGGTCTGGGACGCGGAGGACCCGGAGGAGATCGAGGAAACCAAGGCGCGCATGCTCAAGTGGATCGAGGAGACGATCATTCCACATCTGCACGAACACATGTTCAAGCAGAAGCTGGGCTCGACCTGGGATCTGATCAGCGACGTGGAGGACTCCTTTTGCCAACGGGAGACGTTTCACTACCTCAACGCGTACTACCCGGATCTAGCCAGCCTGAAGAACGACCTGATGACCAACGACTGGGATCAGGCGATCCCATCGATCTGGTCACACGAACCGAGCCTGCTCAGCTGGCAGACGTTCGAGATGATGCTGTGGTCGGCAGCGATCCAGATGAGGTGGGCAGTGGAGAAGAATCCCGAGTGCCTGATGTTCCCCTGGGCAACCGAGATCCTGGAGCTGAAGGGGCCAGGGCCGGACACACTCGACGAACTGTTCGACAGCATCCCGACGGGGCTCGTCCTCGTGGATTAAGAGCTCGCGCACAAGCCAACCTCGCCGCAATTGGCATAGTCAAAACCGTCGAGGGCGACCTCAGCGACACTCAGCGCGCCACGGTCGCTCAGTATTCGGGCTGGGGCGGACTGTCAGCCATCTTTGATGAGGCAAAAACGGACTGGGAGGCTGAACGTAACCAGCTCAAAGCTCTCCTCACCGAGGCTGAATACGCCTCAGCTCGGTCAGGGGTGCTTGATGCGCACTACACCAACACCGCTTATGTTGCACCGATGTGGGAGGCTCTGACCTTCCTTGGTTTCACAGGCGGGCGCGTGCTCGAGCCGGGTTGCGGATCAGGTAACTTCATCGGCCATGCGCCCGCCAACGCCTACATGGTCGGTGTCGAACTTGACCCCACCACGGCCGCGATCGCCCAAGCTCTCTACCCGGACGATGAGATCCGCACTGAGAGCTACACTGAGACATCGCTAGGTGCTGACGGTTATTTCGATGCCGCAGTAGGAAACGTCCCCTTCGGAGACTCGCGCCCCTATGACAAGGTCTACAACCGGGGCAATCACACCATCCACAATTATTTCATCAACAAGGCCATTGCTCAGACCCGCCCCGGTGGTCTTGTCGCGTTCGTGACCTCCCACCACACGTTGGATGCGAAGAATCCGGGTTTTCGTCGCGAACTCTATGCCCGTGCCGATCTGGTAGGTGCTGTTCGACTGCCTACGGGTGCCCACCGGGCCACCGCCAACACTGACGTTGTCACCGACATCCTGATCTTGCGCCGGCGCGGTCAAGATGAAACACCGCAGCCCTTTACCTGGGAGTTTGCCAACGATGTCACCTACGGCGACAACACGATCCCTGTCAACGAGTATTTCACCCACCATCCCGGTCGTGTCCTTGGCTCCCCCAGTGCCAGCATCGGCCTGTATGGGGCAGTTGGCCTAACCGTCACGAATGACAGTCTGGACAGTCTTGGCAATCAGATTCGTAGCGCACTTAGTGGTGTGGTCCGTGAGGCCAAAGACAAAGGCCTGGTCTTTACAACTATCGAGCACTCTGACACGCCTGAGATCGTTATCGACAGTAACGAGATTGGTCGGGTAGCGGAAACACAACCAGAGGTGTTCACCGTGTTAACAGAGACAGGCGAACGCGAGCTACGGGTCCCGAAGAATGCGAGGAACGAGTTACGCACACTCCTCAATCTGCGTGATTTGACCCGCGAACTACTGGCAATCGAACAAGCCACCCTTGAAGATACACCTGAACTTGACCAAGCCCGAACGAATCTACGCACTGCATACGAAAGCTTTGTTGACCAGTACGGTTACCTCAACACGCAACGCGAAACCTGGCGCAAAAAGAAGACCGATACGGGCGAGGTTGAAGAAACACTATACTTGTCCGACCGGCCGGCCGTGCGAGCGTTCCGCAATGACCCATTTGCGGCGATCACGTTGGCCATCGAGGCCTACGATCAAGACGATCGTGTTGGCAAACCAGCCGGGCTACTACACCAGCGTCAGATCGGGGTGACTTTCACCCCGCTCGGTGCTGACACTCCTGAAGACGCCCTCGCCATCTCCATGGCTCAACATGGCCGGGTGGATCTGGACTATGTGGCCTACCTACTGGCAACGGATCATGATGAGATCCGCGAGCTACTTGGTGATCGCATCTTCGATACGCCCGAGGGGCCAGTGATACGCGCCGATTATCTTTCTGGTGATGTGCGCACCAAACTCGACCAAGCCCGCCAGTGGGTAACCGACGACCCAGAGCTCTACCAAGCCAACGTTACAGCCCTTGAAAAGGCTCAACCGGCAGATATTGCCCTAGCAGATATTGAGTTTGGTCTCGGAACTCCCTGGATCGGTGTGGAGTTACACCGAGAGTTCTTTGAACGCGAAGTCCTCGGAATCACGTGGGGAACCTCATTTGAATTAGTATACAACCCACTAACATCGCAGTGGGACGCAAACCTGCGCAATGCTGAACGTATTGAATCGACCTATCGACGGTGGGGAACCGAACGTCGCGGTGGAATCCGAGTGTTTGAGGCAGCTCTTAACCATTCTGATTTCATCGTCTATGATTCCGTCCCCACCCCTGACGGCGGCACGAAAAATGTTGTTAACTACGAGCAGTCCGCTCTTTTCGCGCAAAAGGGTGTGGAGATGCGCGAGGCTTTCGTTGAATGGATCTGGAAAGATGCCGGCCGCGTCGATCACCTCCAACACGTCTACAACGAACGATTTAACCGCATCGCTCCACGCGACTACTCCCACGACGGCGCTCAGCTTCACTTCCCTGGACTTGCAAGCTCCTTTACTCCCTATGACCACCAACGTGCGGCCGTGGCCCGCATGATCACCCAGCCCACCGTGGGCCTATTCCACGAAGTTGGAGCAGGAAAAACCATGGAGATGGTTATGGGTGCGATGGAGCTGCGTCGTCTTGGTCTGGCACGTAAGCCGATGGTGGTTGTCCCGAACCACATGCTCTTCCAGTTTGCCAATGAATGGCAGCAAGCCTACCCCAACGCCCGTGTCCTCATCGCCACCAAAGAAGACCTCGATAAAAAGGGCAGGGCAACGTTTTTCGCTAAGGCAACAGCAAATGAATGGGACGGCATCGTCATTACTGGAACCCAGTTCGAAGCACTTGGCCTCAAACCGGAAAATGACGCCGTTTACCTGAAGCAACAGATTGCCGATCTGAAAGAAGCGCTAGACTCATCCCAGACAAAGGATTATTCCGTGCGAAAACTGGAAGGCGTGTTGAGGAGAGCTGAAGCGGATTTAGCTAAGGCGCTCGACTCGAAGACCGATCCTGGATTGACTTTTGAAGATTTAGGCGTGGACTACCTCATCGTTGACGAGGCTCATCTGTATAAGAATCTGCGCGTCACCTCCCAGCTTAAGGGCATCAACACAGGCGACGGAGCAACCCGAGCAACGGATCTCCATAAAAAGATTGGTTGGCTACGTAGCAATAACCCTGATGGGAAAGTGCTCACCTTGGCTACAGCCACCCCGATTGCAAATTCGATCACCGAAGCCCACACCATGCTGCGTTACTTGCGCCCTGATTTGCTCGACACGGCAGGCATTAGCGCTTTTGATGCTTTCGCCTCAACCTTTACCCAGGAAGTGACGAAGACAGAAGCGGCACCCGGTGGCGGTTTTAGGCAAATGACACGCATTGCCAAGTTCCAAAACTTGCCAGAATTCTTAGCACTATGGTCAGTTGCAGCCGATGTGAAAACCGCTGATGAACTCAATTTGAAAGTTCCACTCCTCATGCGTAACGAGGAAGGACAGCGCCAAGCCGACGTTGTACGCATTGACTCAGGCCGCTCCATGGTCGAGTTCTCCCGTCAGATCGAGCAACGCTCCAAAGCCATCAGCGACGGTGCTGTTAGCCCGAGAGAGGACAACATGCTCCGCATCTCTACTCACGGCCGGCGTGCAGCTATCGACTTGCGTCTGGTGGGTATCCAACCTTCAGGCGACACGAAGATTGAGGCGGTCGCGGACAACATCATGGCCGTCTATGAGCGCACCAAAGACAACGAGTACCTCGACGCGCTTGGAGAGGTCTCCAACACGCGGGGCGGCCTACAAATCGTCTTCATCGATTTTTCCTCCCCCAACTCAGACGGGTGGAACGCCTATGATGGTCTCGTTGACGAGCTGGTTGCCCGAGGCATGGATCGATCCCAAATTGCGTTCATGCATGATGCCACCAACGATCGCGCCAAGGAAGCACTCTTCGCTCAGGCACGCAACGGCAGCATATCCGTTTTGATGGGCTCGACCCAGAAGATGGGGGTCGGAACCAACATCCAGTCCCGGGCTGTGGCCTTGCACCACGTTGATGCGCCATGGCGTCCGGCCGACATCGCGCAACGCGAGGGGCGCATTATTCGCCAGGGCAACCAAAACAGTGAAGTGGAAATCTTCCGCTATGTCACTGAACGTTCCTTTGATACCTACATGTGGCAAACGCTGGAGCGAAAGCAACACTTCATTAACCAGGTCATGGCCAACCGGGTCGGCAAACGTGTCGTCGACGATATCGGAGACACCGAGCTGTCTTACGCCCAAGTGAAAGCTGCCGCAACAGGTGATCCTCTAGTGATTGAGCGTGTCGAGGTCGAAGCAAACGTACAAAAATATCGTCGTCTCGAACGTGGATACCGGCGCGAGCAACAGTACAACAATTCATCAATTAGCACGCTGAAACGCCAAATCAGTAATTCGGAAACACTCATCGAATCATTCGAGAAAGCGTTTAGCGATATTCGCTCAACACGCGGGAACTTGTTTTCCATGACTATCAATAGCTTGGACATTGATGAGCGCGCCGAGGCAGCTAGCAGGCTCTCAACCGTCCTATCAACGGATCTACAAGATAATATCCATCTCGCCCGGCGCGGCCAGGATTACCGTGTCTGGGCCACACCACAAGTAACCCTCGGCGGAGTGGACCTCATCGTCAGCGCGGTAACGCCTGGAACGAAAACGAAAACCGAACGCGGCGTTAATATCGTTTTCTCCCCGAAACAGATCCCCAGCTGGCTCCACGAGCAGGTTAGCGTGACGATTCCGCTCACCGCTTTCGACGGAATTGGAGCGGTAACCCGGCTTGAAAACTTTGTTGAGTCCCTCGCCCATCGAGCCGAGGACGAACGCGCCAAGATTGAATCCGCTCGCGAGAGTATCGAAGCGGCCCAACTGGTGGTCAATACGCCGTTCAAATTCGCAGACGAACTCAAGGAAGCTACAGCTCGCCTTGAATACCTCGATGCGCACATCGCCGCTAACGACCTCGAACGCGACCTGACCGACGAGATCACCTGGCCTGAACACGCGACGTTCTTCCAAGGCATGGCCGCATGGCCTAGCCGTGGTACCTACGCCGACGCCGAAGGCGTCGATCTCGATGCCGTTGCGGCAGTTGCGACCTACCAAGGAGGAGATACCAGGTGGGAAGTGCTAGAGATAGGCGAAAGCGGACTTGTCTGGGGGCGCATCACTGACGAGGAGGGCACGCGCTATGACGAGTTCTCACTCAAAGACCTCGAGCAGGCCCCCGATCCCCTGTCTGCCCGCGGCGGCCTCACTCACCGCCCGTGGGTCAACCGTGTTGACCTGGCCAGCCCAGATCTGCCGGCCCAGCCCGTACCACACGACACTGATCCACGTGTCATGGCTCCCGTACAGCTGGAGGGCAAGACTCGCACGAGTCTGACCGAGCTGTCCTTGGGCATGGAAATGGCGACCTACTGTGATAGTGCGAACCCGCAAGATCAGGTCGAGCTTGTCTTCCTTGACCGCGAGCTCAATGAGGTGATTCCACCCGAGCTACGCTCGACCGAGCAGCTTGAGGGCACACATGCCTTCATCTATCGCGACCTTCCCCTCTCCACCGTGCAAGGCTCACTGATGGTCCCATACGCTCTCATCCTCGATGACAGCGATTGTAAGGACTTCTTGCGAGATGCCGGTTACGGCGACGCCGCTGTCTCACTGGAGCCACTGTGGCAGCGCCAAGCGCAGGCCGACCTTTCTCGCCACTTCGGCACATCCCTCTTCCTCAACGAGGTTGACGATGAACGCCTGGAGCGTTTCATGCACACCTACGGTATTTCGTACTCGCCAACCGTGGATTTACCTGGTGTGGACCGCTCTGACATCCGCAACGCGAACATTGACAACCTGCGCACGCACTATTCACAACCTGTCTATGCTGACCGTCCGCTACCACCCCAAGGGGGCTTTACACACAATGATGTTGACACAATTGTCAAACAGTGGGTTGACGGACGTGGAGATCCCGGTAACTTTGTTTCATACGATGCGAACGAGTTTGCCGACACCAGCGCCTATGAGGCTTGGCGAGACGTCGCCTCCCACGCCTTCGACCAATACGTTATTGATCAGCTAACACCTGACCAGTGGGACGGTCAAACACGTACCAGTGCCACCGTGGCAGGCGTTGAGATGGTCAAGGCGACCTACGGTGAAGATCGGCCAGCACGGGCGCACCTTGAATTCACCCGCACCGGTATCATCCCCATCGAAGAACCGGCCACCACTGCTACCGTGCTGTACTTCCTCTCCCCGCGCATGTCGGAGAAAATACCTGATCACTACCGCTCCACACAGCGGGCCGGGAACGCCTACGTCTACCAAGACCGGGCGGTATCCTCCCCCGATACACTGCGCGGGTCTGCTCTTGTAGTTGCAGCCTACATTGGACTAGATAAAGACGCTCAAGACCAAATCAGCCGCATACAAGGCACCGCCATCGCATTCCAGGCGACGGCGGGCACGGCCAAACCAGACGGGGAGGAAGAGCAGGCGGGAGTCAACACTGAATCCTTCCAAGCGGCCTTCGCCGCCAGATTCCGTACCCAGTTCGGTCCGGCCACCACCCAGCCTGCCACCACGCAACCCACTACTCTCGCTAGCGGCCCCCGCCAAGGGCGCACCACGCCCCGCGCCAAGCCCGACACCCCACATCGGTGATGGGCTGAAGAATAAGAACCAGGTGGCTCCCCTCAGTGCAGGGGAGCCACCTGAGCGGCGGGGCAAACGGATGCTTGCCGCTGAGGCCGCTGGTGTTGGCTTCGGTACGTTACTGGTCGTGGTTCTCGCCCTCGTCGACCGGCGCGGATTGGTTGCCGCGTTCTTTTTCGAGGCGGCGACGGCGCACAAGCGGCGGTTCTTTCACGCCCGCGTCGGCTAATTCTGCCTTAGCCCAGCCCGCAGAGATTGCCTCCTGGTAGGCGTCGGCAAGTTGTTCTTCTGCCATGGTCTGACGCGCGACCGCGTCGGCTAGGGCCTCGAGGGTCTTTGTCCGCTGTTCGAGGCTCTCGCGCAATGCGCGCATTTCGGTGGCATTGATACCCATCTTCTTCTCCATTTCCAGCCCGATCTTTTCAGGCTCACCCTTAATGTGTCTTGGCACGTGCACACCGCGGCAACGTCTGCCGATCCTCACCAGGCCAGTTGGCCACACTCTCGCGCGAGTAGCTTACCCACGAAGAACTGTGGCACGGCCCAGGGTACAAGCACGCCCATTTCTTTCGCTGCGCGGGTCAGCTAGGCTTGCTATCGAGTGAAAGGGAGCCTGATGGAGTTCACATACGATGATTACGGTGACACGGTGCTCTATGACGTCTTCTATGAAGCTGGCACCTACTACGGGGGCGTGCTTGTCGCGTTAAGCGATCAGGCCGAAGCCCGAGGCGACCACAGCCGCGTCCGCACACTACTTGACCAGCGGATTGCTTTGCGCCGCGAACGGGCAAGCGTTGACCCTGATGACCGTGACGCCCAAATCGCGTGCATCGAAAAATGGCACGCCCAGGCCCGCCACGCTCGCGAGAGTTTGTTTGTACAGAACGCCTCGTAATGGATGAGGCTGAACTACGTCGCCGGTGGATATCCCAGATCGCTCCGGATGTTTTCGCTGACGCGATCCACGTTCGCGAGCCTGTCACAATCTTTCTTGGCGGACAACCCGGCGCAGGCAAGACAGCCAGCCAAGGACATGTTGTGCGTCAAGTCAGTGGTGTTGTGCCAATTGTTGGCGACGACCTGCGCCAGTATCATCCCGATTACCAGCGGCTCGTGAACGATGACCCGCTACGAATGCCGCTGGTGACGGCTTCTGCCTCAGCGGCCTGGATCAAAATGAGCGTTGATCACGCTAACGCAAACGGTATTTCTTCACTGATTGAGGGAACGTGGCGCATGGCTTCGACTGTGCTCGATGAGGCGCAGCACGCAAGAGCGTTAGGACGTCACACGCATGCCATTGTCGTAGCGGTGCCACCAGCTTTGTCCCGGCTCGGCATTCTTAACCGGTATTACACTGACCGGGCACGCGGACTACCGGCGAGGTGGACACCGATCTCGGCGCACGATGTCACGGTTGCCAACTTGCCCGGTGTTGTGCGAGAGATTGTCGCCTCTGACGTGGTTGATCAGTTCACTGTGATGGATCGCGGCGGGCAGATTCTGTGGACGGGCTCTCCGAGCGGTGCAGGTAGTGAGGTGTTCGCTACTGAGTTCTATCGGGAGTTATCTGCACGAGAAGTGTGTCAGTATCGCGGGCAGGTTGAGGCGGTTGAGCGGGCGTACCTGGTGGTTAATGACTGTAATACTGAGGCCAAGGACTTGCTTGAAAGCGTCAAAGGATCATTCGGTCTGCTCGATCTTTGCGCGTCCGAGACGCAACGAGCATCAGCGTTTCGATCAACATTTGGCCCGGCGTCTATCCAATCCTCTCCGCAGGAGGCGACCGCGAGCATGACGAAGCACCTCAGGGCGCGCCGCCGCGATCCCGGTCAAGGATCCCGCTCCCGCTAGCACGAGCGGGGCGGCTGCCGTCCGCTCTCAGCGGTTCATCATGGGAAAACTTGAGGTGCACCGCGTACATTTCGAGTTGCCTCTTCCATCCAACCACCCATTAATGGCGGCGGGTAACGACGCCGGCGCGGCCGTCTTCGCGCTCATTTTCTTCAGCTTCGCGCACCCGTTCGACCTCACAGGCGACCACGGTTGTCTGTCTCTTGCTCACGCTTTTCTACCAGACAGCTCACTTACATCAACGCGATCACGCGCGTGAGGCCGGGGAACCTTGTGCTAAACCGTTCGGGCCGGCCGGCGTGCCAACGGCCACCGCCCGCCCCATCTTGGCCCACTTCCTCGCGGTCGGCGCGCCGGCGGCCGCGCGAATCGGAGCGGCCCTCGCCCGCACTGTGCTACGCGGCCCAAAACGAGGGGCCGCGTAGCAAGCTAGAGATTGGTCTGTACCAATTGCTTGGGTTCGGGTATACTCGAACCGTGGAGTCCCCGCTGTGCGGGGTCGCTGCGCTGGATGGGCGGCCGTCCGCAGCGGTCGGAAGGAGTGGCACATGGTCCGCTATCAGGAGACGACGACGGCGGAGGATCCGCGCCGATCGTTCACGTTGCGGATGCGCCAGTCCGATTATGATCGTTTGCTTTACAACGCGCGCCGGACTGGCGTGTCGATGTCGGAGTACCTCGTGCGAGGTCTCCAGCCTCCCGTCGAGCAGCTCGACCCGGAGACAATTCGTGAGATTTTGCGCGAGCTCAAGCACGCGAACCGGCAGATTGTTGGCGAGGCAACGAACATTAATCAGATCGCGCACTGGGCCAACGCGCATGAATCTTTCCCGGCTGAAGCGAGCGAACTGGCCCGACAGATCCGCGCGCAGATCAAAGAGATCAACACGGTACGTAGAAAGCTGGCGCGACTTTTATGATGCCCAACATTACTCGCGGCGGCGACACGAAGGGACTCGTGCGTTACTTGTTTGGCCCAGGTCGCGCCAACGAACACACCAACCAGCACATTGTGGCGGGCAGCTTTGACATCGCCCACCCTGATTTCTATGGTGGTCGGACGCTCTGCGATGCCGAGCAGGTCGACGTGGCACAGATGCTTGATCTGGACATGATCGAGAACGATGTCAACGTCTGGGGTAACCAAACGACGTGGGACTACGAGAAGAATGAGATGGTCACGCGCGGGCGCGGACCGGTGCACGTGTGGCACTGCTCGCTCACTCTTCACCCCGACGAGCCAGCGCTCACCGATGAGCAGTGGGCGCAGATCGCACAGGACTTCATGGACGAAATGGAGTTCACCGAAGCTAGTGGCCGCTCCCCCGCTCGATGGATCGCGGTACGACACGGGACGAACAAGGGCGGCGGCGACCACATTCACATCGTTGCCAACATCGTGCGCGAGGACGGCACGAAGGTCAATGTTTGGCGTGACTACAACCGAGCACAACGCGCCTGCAACACGCTCGAGCACAAGCACGGGCTCGCCGTTGTTGAATCGCGTGAGCATCAGCGCGGCGCGATTGGTGAAACACCAGCCGAGCAGCGCGCAGCCGCACGCGCCGGCCAGCCCATGACAGACAAGGGCATTTTGGAAGTGCGAATGCGTGCAGCACTCACCGTCGCCCAGTCCGAGGCTGACTATGTGCGAGAGCTACGCGCCCAAGGTGTCCTTGTTCGGCCGCGCTACGCACACGGCGGGCGCGACACGATCACCGGATACTCCGTGGCACTGCCCAATGATGAAGGCCGGGCAACCAAGTGGTACGGGGGCGGATGGATCGCACGCGACCTTCGCCTACCGTGGCTGAGAATGGGTTGGGCCGACACTCCCACACAGCGCATGGAAGCCGTAACCGCGTGGAACGGGCAGACCCCAACGTTAGATAATCATGTGGCCAACACTCGCGCAACATGGCGGGACATGGCCGACGCTGTGGAAGAAACCTTGGCACGAATGGACGCCGTCCCCATCGGCGACGATGAAGCCCTTAGCGCTGTGGCACATGAGGCTGCCGGCATGTTCAGCGCGCTGGCCGTGGCTCACGGTGAGGACGGGTGGAAGTTCGCCCGCGCAGCACGCGCCCTTGGGCGTACCGCACAGTACAAGACCCGCCCCAATTTGCGACGCGCAACGCCATCCCGAGCGCGTATCAACACTGGCCGCCTCCTAATGTCACGTCCGGTCCGGCCGCGCGGAGCGTGGGTATCCGAACAAGCCATGACCTCATCAATCCGCCTGGGTAAAGCCATGGTTGACTTACTGGACCTTCACCGTCAGAGCGTGACCGCTCGGCGTACACGCGCCGAGCTTGATGCGGCCCTGGCAAGTGTGAATGCCCCGATGCCCGAGGAAGCAGCGCTCGCCCAGAGTTTCCTGCGACAGTTCGGAGCCGTTCGCACCACGCCTTCACCCGCGTCAACGAATGAGACGAACTCGCGCCCGCGCGGCCGCCCACTGACACCACCTTCACGAGGAACGAGCCGATGACCCAACCCGACATGCCCACACAGCCAGCACCGCCTGAACTGTTTTACTCCAACGTTTATGACTGGGTTGAAGAATACCTTGTCTACTTCTACAAGCGTCCCATTGTGCCTTCGCGCATGGTGTGGTGCCCACAGTGGTGGAAACATATCGAAGCGGTCATCCGACTCGAGGCACTATGGCGAGCATGGGAAGCTATGCGCAAGCAAGACGCCATGACCGGACTAGCGAAGTGGACGATCGAGCTGTGCGACCCCACCATGGACCGCCTCCTCGACCCTGACGGCACCTTCAAAGGCTGCACCGACAAGCACCACAAATCCCGGCCAGCCGACGAGCTCCACCTACCCTTTGACCGGGCTCCGGATATTGCGCGCACTGATATGGTCTCCTAGGCTCAGAGAAACAATCGAGGAACTATGGATAATCGTCTACGAATTGTCACCAGCCGCCGATTTGGCACGCATTCTCCCCTTCGCTATCCAGGGGGAAAGGCGACCATGGCGGGATTCTTCGCTGATCTCATTGAGCGTCTCGGTGTGGATAATCCCACCTATGTTGAACCATATGCCGGCGGGGCAGGTGCCGGTGTTGCCCTCCTACGAGAGGGCATCATCGATCGATTAGTGATTAACGATATCGACTCGGCCGTCTACGCCTTTTGGCACTGCGTCAAACACCATACTAAGTGGCTCGTGGAACAAGTGCGCACCGTACCATTAACAATCGATGAGTGGAAACGCCAACGTGCTATCTATCAGGAAGAGGACGATACGGACCTACGCTCATTGGGACTAGCATTCTTTTATCTTAATCGGACGAATCGTTCTGGAATCCTAAACGCTGGGGCCATCGGAGGGCTGCAACAGCGCGGCACCTACCTTATCGATGCGCGGTTTAATAGGGAGACTCTGACTGATCGCATCACTGCTCTTGGCATGCTTTCTGACAGGATTACGCTTCACAACTTGGATGGGCGAGATGTCATTGAACGCTATGGAAAAGACTCCCAAGCCCTAATATACATCGACCCACCTTATGTTGCCGCTGGCGGATCGCTGTATTTGAATGCTTTTGACGGGCGTGATCACGAAGCCCTGGCTACCCATATACATCACATATCTCATGCGCACTGGCTACTGACCTACGACGATCATTCGCTCGTCCGGCATCTCTACCGTGATGATTTTATGGCTGATCTTGAAATCACGTACTCTGCTTCTAAGCCTGGAAAAGCAACAGAACTGCTGGTTGCCTCACCACACGTGGCACACGCAATTATGGCCTGCGACTTCCCTCCATCAGCATATGCTCAATGACGGGATATACTAGCGACCATGCCTGATGAATGTTTTCACTTGTCGGTTGCAGATTGTAATCGTGTGCGACGAGGTTAAACCATGTTACCGAACCTGGTCTTGATTCATTACCGCCCGCAATGTTGTTAACGTTAGCTCGGCATGGCCAGCTTTCCTCACGTGCTTTCTGTTGTACTACATGCATTAATGCTCGGAGCTGATTTGCATCACCACGCTCTTCTGTCGTCAGCGTTAACTTGAGTGTCGCTTCCAAAACAGCACGCATAAGCATCGTGGACGCAACCGAAAAGTCCCTCACATTGATTCTCTGAAGTTCAATGAACAGCGTCTGAACATTGCCCGGAACCTGTTCCCCGCGATACATGTCCTCCATCGCCGTCATATCGAGACGGCTATAGGTGTGGGGGTGGTTGCGCCCTTGCGATGCTGTCCCGTCCTGGCTACCTTGTCGGTTGTCCGGCCCCGTAGACTTGTTCGATGGCTCTTGCCGGGGACCCGACCGATCCACCGGACTCTCAGAATCTATCTCTTCATGTTGAGTATCTGACTGCTTCTGTACATGTGTACCATTAAGTTGTGCGATAAGTTGTTCACGTTCAGGCGTGCCACGTCTTAAGGCTAAGCTTCGCGTATTGAGTTCTTTAGATCGATATTTCGACAGTAGAATCTCCAACGCTACAAGCTTTTGTCCCGTCAGCGCCTCCCCCGCTTTTTCCGGGGATGGCTCAATGAGTCCATCACCGTTGAAAACGACACCAATTGCTTCTGCAATATCTCCTTTGTTGTAGGCATATTCAAACGATGACATTGTCAGATCTGCTGATGCTGCGTATGCACGAAGGGATGAATCTTTGAAGTTTGCGTGAGAGATAAACCGCCGTACCGATGCCATCTTTAACAGGCGCTTGAGGCCGCGCGCGTTAGGAAAACGTCTCCTTAAAACGCTGACATCGACCTCTTCATCAAGAAGCGAATAGTAAAAGGTTGCCTGCTGGTCACGGCTCCATCGCCGTTTCGACTCGCCGATGTGCATTCTTCCCAAATGGGGCAAAGCGCTCTCACGCGAGTCCATCACCATGACACGAATTGTCTTCGGCAGATTTCGCAACTCGTGTGCATGCTTTCTACGGAGCTTATTCAGCTCTTTATGATGGCTTTCCGGACTTACGAGCCCCTGAAGCGCTTTCAGAGCAGCAACTCGACGATTTCCCTCCAGTACAATAAACTCTCCGGCCTGCTTACCTTCTGTTTCGGCGGGAGTAACAAGTGGTAACTCATTATCCAAGTAACCATCGTGCGCAATTTGTTCGGCAAGCTCAAGAACGTTCTCTGATGCGAAAAGGTAACATAATGCATCTTCTTGTGAGGCCTGCACACTCGGAATACGGTAGTTCTCGAGATCAAGTAACACGCGGCTGAGCTCAACTTCTTTGATCGGTTGCACACAAGCCCCCTTTTTTGACGGATAAAAAAGATACGAACAGAATACCCCTCATCATCCATATTCACATCGAATTCTACCGTGTGCGCCGTTGATCTAAGCTCGTCGGATGCGAGGGAAGGTTTGAGAGGATATTGCTTCCTGACCGCGCATCCCCTGATGATGGTGGGAAGGATGCAGAGTGCAGTGCCTGTAGTCTCCCCCATTGAGATAACCCGTTATTGGTCAGGTTCCGTTCTTCTTCCATGCTCTGAATCCCAAGATGCTCATAGGCTTCCAGCAGGTGGGTTGCAAGCTGGTCGGTGTCAATCAGATCATCGTTATTCTCCGCAAGAACCACCTCAAACTGGTCGAGGCCCTTGTTCGCCAGCGCCACGCGCAGCAAGCTACGGGAGGCCTGGCTAAGCTCATCGAAGTGTTCGTTGACCAAGAACGTCACATCATAAAGGTCGCGTATGGTGTCGCGCCCCAAATAGGCTGCGGCTTTCAGCCGTGCGAGCGCATCGAGGCAGTACACCCGCACCCCGCCTACCACCGTCACGTCTTCCGGGTCGATGTTGCGCGTGCGGTAGGTGAAGCGTCCTGGGTTTAGTTCCGCTTCTTTTACGGCCCTGTGTTGATGGGCTGGGTGAGATAGTACTCGGTTTCTACTTCTTGTGGGGTGGCGTAGTCCAATGCTTCGTGAAGCCGCTTGGTGTTCCACCAATGCACCCACCGCAAGGTGGCCAGTTCGACTTCTCCGACCGATGTCCACGGGCCTTGGGCATGAATCAGTTCCGCCTTGTAGAGACCATTGACTGTTTCGGCTAGTGCATTGTCATAAGAATCGCCGACTGTTCCCACACTCGGGCGTATTCCTGATTCCGCTAGGGCGGTGGAATACTTCAGCGACACGTACTGGCTGCCCCGATCGCTGTGGTGAATCAGCTGGTTACCATGGATTCGTCCGGCAGTCGTTAATGCATGCTCCAAGGCCTCCATGGGCAGCGCATCGGTGCGCATCGTCGAGCGTGTAGCAACACCAACAATTTTTCGGCTGAAGACATCCACGACAAACGCGGTGTAGGCGAATCCTGACAGGGTACGAACGTATGTAATGTCGGCAACCCACAACCTGCCTGGCGCTTGTGCACGAAAGTTTCGCTGCACTAGGTCCGGGCGATGATCCGGTGTCTTCGGGCTAATCGTTGTCACGGGCGTTCGCCCACGTCTGCGGCCGGAAACACCTGCTAGCTTCATTAATCGGGCGGTCTTGTCGCGGCCGATATGAAAGCCTTCACGGTTCATCGCGTGCCACATTTTGCGGATGCCGTAGACCGAGAAATTCTGCGCATGCACACGCTGTATCTCTGGGATGAGAAGGCTATCGCTTAAGGCCCTTGCGCTGGGAACGCGTGTGGTGGCTTTGCGGTAGCCGCGTGAGGTGATGAATCCACGATCTGCTTGTTTGAGGACTCGGCAGATGGCCTCGACCCCAAACTGATCTTTGTACGCGTCGATGTAGGAGATCATTTGGTCGTGGGTCGGTCGAGTTCCGCTGCGAAAAAAGCCGAAGCAGTCTTAAGAATCCCGTTTGCTCGTTTCAGTTCGCGGTTTTCGCGGCGCAGACGCTTGAGCTCTTCTTCCATTGTTTCGCCACCTGAAGCGTCTGAGTCATCACGTACTGAAGCGCTGTCACGGTACCAAGCCCGCAACGTGTGGTGAGATACTCCAAGGAGCTCGCCGACCTCTGTGTAGGCGCATTGCAGTGAGCAGGACTCCAGGCGGACCATTTCGATGATCTGATGGACCGCCTTTTCCTTGAACTCGACGGAATACTTTCTAGGCATAGTTCAATCCTTCCTTAGCTGAGGTAGGAACTAAACCCAGGACGCTTCAAGGAGGTCTCAACCTTCAACGCATGATCCTGGTGGTATCGGATCATCACACGTTGGACGGTAGCGGTATCCTTCCTCACCGACGACTCATAGCCACGAGCCTGACAGAACCGTTCAACGAGTCTGACGGTGGAGACCTTGGGACGTAGCGCGTCAAAGTCCAGATCCTCACTGAACCTATCTAACCCATAGCATTTCATCAGCGCGGTACCGCCCTTGAGTACCAGATCGCTGTGCTCGCCAAGGTAGGACAAGAATTGATCTTGGACCTGGCGGTGTGCCTCATGCCACGCCACGGCATGCCTCCTGGGTAAACTTCAGCCACGCCAACCCGTATTCTTTTCTCATAAACAGGTCAACATTGGGCCAATTGTCCGTACCGCGGAGCAGCCACACGCGCGGAAAAATCTCAACGTTATACGCATCGTTGCCGATGTAGTCTTTGCGCATGCCTTGGGCTACCGATAGGCGGCCGTGCTCGATCATGTCCAGCACGGCACGCACATGGTTAGCAATATTGAAGCGCTTACCCTCATGCTCGGGAACCCGCACCGAGGAATCTCGGGTAATCCCCCAATCCCCGAACACTGAATCATCAGAGTTAGCCATCCGCAGCTGTGACCACTGCAAAGCACTAGCATGCCAATCCCCAGTCGTGTCAGTATCCGAGGGCAGATTCAATGCGTGAATATCCGTCACATACTCCACCAGTGATCGCCTACCTTCCACTAGTCTAACCACTATTCTACCGATCAAAAGAACACAATCGGAGCGCTACACCAATACCCCACACCTACCGGGCACGGCCTGCTTGCTTGCGTGCCACTTTTGCCTTGCCCACCTTCGTGGTGGGTTTCGCCTTCGTGATGGCCTCCTCAGCCGGCTCGGGGAAGGAGACCTCTTTCAGTTCGACCGCCTTGGCCGCCTCAGTCCCGATCTGGTCCCGACGCACCTGTGTCAGACGCTCACGTTCTTCGGCGCTGAGCACCTGACTTTTAGCCTGGTCAACTTCTGGTGATGCGACCTCACTTTCTTGTCCTTTTTCAGCGTCGGCTAGGTCGGCGCGAGCGTGATCAGCCTCGAGGTGAGCACGGTTAGCCTCCCCCTGAGCGCTGGCCACCTCACCGGCCGAAAATAGATCCTGATAGTAGTCAGCGGCCTTGGCTTGCCCTTTACGCATATCCTCAGCCCAGGCGTGAACCCACTGCGGGACGGGTTCTTTTTCTGCTTCGCGTCCTTCCCTCACATCACTGACCGGGATATCTTCACCTGGCACCTGCGGGATAACCTGGTCGACCTCCTCGTCACTGAGCTCGTCGATACTGACCTGCTCCACCTCCAGGGCGCGCGTCCCGTACCGGTCCTCAATCTCTCGTAACGCCCGCGAATAGACCTGACCAGCAAGAGGATCAACGTCACGGAACCGGGTCGCGACCCCTAACATACGGGACATGTCCTCCGCTTCGGCACCCCGCCAAAAGGCGTCCCGCATCCCTTCTGCTAGGTAGGGGCGTGCCACGCTAAGCTCCTGATTAAGGCGAGCTTGTTCGGCATACATCTCCTGCTGTGAGACCTGTAGCTTGAGGGTGCGCCTAGCCCGCAGGGCTTCACCGATCTGCTCAACGAGCCTGATGCTCGCCACGATGTTGCGTTCGGCGTCATCCATGATCGAATCGGGCTGACTCATGTTTTCTCCTTATCCGCCATAGCTGGCTAGTGAATGTTGAATGTCGTCTTTATCTGCTGACCTGAACCACGGCTCAAGTTCCATGAGCACTGGCCGGGACTTCGAGGCGAACAGCCAGGCACGCCATTGTGGCAACGAGGCCAGTTCGTCAACGGTTGCAATGGGACGTTCACGCGCTTGCTTAGTCACCGAACGCGAACGTGAACCTTGTCCCGAGGAATAAGAGATTTGATCTTCGTAGTAGGTGCCAAGGAGCTTAGAAATAGAGTCCAGTGCGCCTGTTTCCTTAATTCCACCCGCATAAATGGCAGTATTCGACGCTGACCAGAGCTTCTTCATCCCGGTTTCGCCCCACACGTCCACGCCCTGTGACCAGGACTGCAAAATGGTTTGCAGGCAGATCCCCTTCGAACCAAAGTGGGAATACAGTTTGGGAAGGTCCCGCCAGGGACACACGTTTGCCGCTTCATCCAGGACGACCATCATCGGGGTAGGCATACGCCCTCCTTGCGATTCGGCAAACGCTTCTGCCGCCATACACGTCACGATCGTCAACGCCGAAACTAGTGGTGTGACGTCGGAAGTATCCTTCGACATTGAGTACAGAGTTTCGCGCGAGCGGACGAACGCCACCGGGTCGAACTCGACACGGGAGGAGTCGGGCATGTACCACTGATCCATGTCCGGGTCCTCAATCCACGACAAGCCCATACGGGCACTTGCCCACATGCCACCTTTCGTATCTGGAGGAAGGTTCATCATGCCTTGGAGTGAGGCCGCAACCGCTTCTAAACCATGAGAGTTCAAGATCTCTACAGGAGTTTCGTCAACTTCCAACGATGCCCAGGTATGGACCTGTTTCATGGTGTGCCCGCCCAGGGCGGCCGCAGCCAGGAGCGCGGCCCGGATCTGGTCGCCACCACCGTCCCAAAAACCGTCATAGCGAGCGTTTTGCCCACCTGCGGCCCTGCCAGCGTCCCCGAGCGTCGAGGACAAGATCCGTGACCGGGACACAATAGAGCCGTCAAACCCGTCCGCTGTTAGGTATGTCAGCGGATTCCACCAGCATTCAGCTTCCCTCTTGCGGATCTTTGTCGGGTCGAAGATCCACACTTTCTGCCCCGTGCGTTGCAGCCGCACCAGCGCCGTTGAATCAACCAAATCTCGCTTGTTCGAGGTGGCAAGGACAGCTCCCGGGCCAGAGATCACCCACGGAATAGCAAACGCAACTGTCTTACCCGTTCGTGGACCAGCAAGCAATGTGCCGACGCTCTCCCAATCGCCGCGTATGATCCCACCATCAGGGATAGCCCGCCCCAAGGGAAACCCGCCATGGGTTTTCACATTGTCGATACCGAACTGGCGCGCCTTGTCCTCAACCGCTTTGGTACGCACCGCCCCCGAGGACCCTTTTGAACCAGTCAGCCGTCCACGCTCATCACCCCTTGCTCGTGGTGACATCACCACCGCCCGGTACATGACTGCTATCACGGCAGCCACCACACTCACGCCCACAACGACGCCAGTGATGATCCACCCCTTGCCGTTCATCGTGACTTGTCCGGTGGACAGGTCGATTATCAGCTTAAAAGGGTTCCATGTAGCGCGATGCCCCGTCAGGACAAGGCCAATGTGAACCGCCACGTCGAACACGCCGAGTACGGCTATCAAGATCAGTGAACCGATGAGCATGGCTCGATCAGTTGGGTCCATGCTTTTCATTTCCACGCCTTATTGGTGTCGTTCAAGGCCAGCTCAGCATTGGTCAGTTCCACATGGACGGGAATGCCCGGACGTCCACCGACCTTGATCAGGAAGTTTCCCCGCCCTGGCGGGGCCGCCTCACGGCCAGCTGCCGAGTCCCACATCGGAGGATCCTGCCACCCAACCAACATGTCTTGCTCTTTTTCAGACAAGGGAATGGCTTTCGTCAGCTGAGCCATTTCACCGCGGGGCAGTCCCCCGCACAACACCACACCGGAACGCTCGACGAACCCCCTGGCTTTTGCACGGTCTTCCTCACTGGCAATGGCATCCAGATCGCTCATCGTGTGGGTAATCATCGCCTGCCCCGTGCCCCACTGCCGATTAAGACGAGTCAATGCGTCAACCCGATCGACCATGCCCCGCCCAGAGCGAAGAGCACGCCACAGCTCATCCATGACCACGAAAAAGTGACGACGTGGTGCCACGCCTGCGTCAGCAAGAGCATTAGCAACCGCAATCGTGCCAAACCCGTATGACCAGCACGCCAGTAGCACTGCAGCCTGCAAGGCCGCGTCGCCGTCTTCAATGGAGGACACATCGAAGACCACCGAACGGTCGATTTTCATCGGCGTTGTCGTATGACCGGCGAAAATTTCACCGAACTTACCCGACAGCATTGACATCAGCGTCGCTTCCAATCCCTCCGTGATTTGCCGGTAACGCCCCAGGTCGCCATGGTCGATCGCCACCTGCCGCACGTCCTCGGGCGCATCGCGAATGACCTGTAGCACGTCCCGTAGCACCGGAACCCCCTCGTGGTGCTCATCGAGGACTGCTAAGGCTCGATCCAGAATTGCCTCTTCACGATCGGTTGGTGGTTCATTACGTGCCAGCTGGATCAGTCCGGTCAGCATTGTCAGCCTCCGACCATGAGCGTCCGCCAGTAGCTCCGCGCGGGCTTCTCCTAATAATGCTTGGGCGGCCTGACGGGCCATACCAGTATCAAGGGGATTAATCTGCGACCGTCCCCGCCCAATCTCAATGACCTGCCCGCCAATGGCGCGAATGAGATCGATGTGTTCGCCCTTGAGGTCTCCTAACACCATCGAGTGCGTCCCATACCCGTCCAGGCCGAGCATAATCCTGCGTACCGCTGAAGACTTACCAAGACCAGGCTTGCCCAGGACAAACATTGACGGGTTAGAGATCAATGCTGCGCGCTGGAACCATGAGATCGGATCGAAGCAGACGGTGGTGGCGGTGCGAAGATTACGACCGAATGGCACACCAACCATCGGAGCTCCTGCACCAACGGCGAAAGGCCACAGCCCACACACCTGCACGCTCGTGCCACGCCATTCGGGCGGCACAGGAACACGCCGCTGTGCCCCACCACCCTCGCCCGGCCAGCCACGAGACGGAACCCTCACGCTCACAACGCCTCCTTCAACGATTCGGCCACCGGCGAGAACTTCAACGGCACCACCCCCACAGGAATTCCGAGCACAAAGGCGGCATCTTGTGCACCCCACGCTTTACGGATCTGAAGACGTGAGGAGGCCGACAGCGACTCGACAATCGCCTCAATCTCAGCCATATCCGAGGAAAACGTGCCCGTTGCGGTGATCACCATCCCGAAGTTTTCAAGCCCGGCCCCGCGTGCTTCTTCCTTCGCCGTCGCATCCGCTTTCGCCAACGCCGTCGCAGCCCGCGCATTACCAGTCTTCGACCCCGTGTAGCGAACCGAGGCCCGCGCCCGGTCCGCCTCCACAATCGCGGCGGTACGCGCCGCATCGATCGGCCGATACAACAGTGCTACCCGCTTACGCGGGATCGCCGGCTGCGGGGCCAACAACCTGGCCAACACGTTCGACTGGACCAATCCACGGGGAGCATCCGACATCACCCACGACACTGACACACCAGAATCGTGGACGTAATCGCCAAAGCGCGCCTCCGCCGACACCGGCCCACAATCCTCCCACCCCAGGGCAACCTCTTGACCCGTCAACGTCGCCTCATCAAACAAGGCCTCGGCCTGCGGGTCATAGGCACAGCGCACAACTTTACGTAGCTCACTAGCCGTAACCGGGCGCACCATCCCCGCGCCCGTACCAGCCAAAGCCTGCGTCAAGCCTGGAAGGCGGGTCGCAAAGTCTTTAGCAACCTCATCCATGCTTCGCTTACGCATCCCCTTACGCACCGCAGCCTCATAGGTCAAGGTCACATACACTCGCACCAGGGCAGAGCCTGCCGGATAGGAATGCTGGACCTCCTCCAGCATTTGCACCGCAACCGGTGAGGCCGTTGGGGCAATATTGCCCAGAATCTCCTGCTTGAGTCGAGTGCCGGTATCAGGGGCCGTCTCCACAATGACCTGCGCACCCACAAGCCCCTGCTCCTGCCCTAGCGAGGCCAACCACATCCCATACCGGGCCACCCAGATCTCGATCTGTTCCTCATCAACGAGCGCCTCCCCATCAGGCTCAGAGGCAAACACGATCGAATACGTTGAGACCGACGGGGTATGAATAATCGCAAAAGGCCGCTTATAAGCATCCTCATACTCGGCGATCTTCGTCGATGCCAACACTCCTGGGAGCTGGAAGGTCGCCCACGGGCTACCACCGAACACTCCCGAGCGGTACAGCGTTTCGCCACGCCGCTTCGCCTTCCAAAACATCACGTGCTCTCCTCCTTTTTCTGCCAGCGAGTACCCAAACCGATCCCGCACCGTCAACAAACCAATCACGGCTGCAAACCCGACAAAGACAACCACGGCGGGCACGAAACCAAAAACGGCCTGTACCATCACCACGCTCACCAGGCCTACAAACAGCAACACGGTTGCCAGCCCAGAAAGTCGCCCAAGCCCGGCAGCCTCGGGCTTGACCCAGTTCCCAAAGGTTCCCGGAACTGCTTTCATCACTCATCTCCCGTCTGACCCGAAACCTCGGCAGAGACCCCGCCGGCCACCTCGCTACCCACCTGATAGGCAGCCGTTACCGCGGCCAACCCGCCCCCGGACGCTGTCACTGGCGAAGACCCCGATGGCGTACCTCCTGTGTTTCCACCGCCCGCGGCTCCACCCTCGCTCGGTCCTCCGGAACTGCCAGGTGCGTCCCCTGAATCTGCTGGCGCTCCACCCGGCGATTGACCACCACCGCTACCACCGCCGGGAGTGGCGCTCGCCCCGCTCGGGCCACCACCGCCAGAGCCGGTAGAGCCGCTATTGCCACTTGCTGACCCCGACGAGCCAAGATGACGTGCACCTCCGGCCACCACCATCGTTCCAACCCCACCGGCGAGCGCACCAAGGGCCGCCCCGCCACCGGAGCTCATGGCGCTCGCAGCGGGCATGATGAACCGGATCAGCGCCGGCATCGCAAGAGCTGCGAAACACACAATAATCAGGCCTTGAAGGAAAGAAATAGCGCCGGTCGTATCCAGCCCACCAGCCTCGAGCTGGGCACGCACCTGGTCAGCACAGTTATGCCACTCGCTCCCATGAAGCCCGATCTCATTTACGGGGTTAATTGGGTTACGTGGTCTCCACTCAGAAGCTCCCGGCCCGGACGGGTCAAACGGATCGAAACCACACTTTTCGTGGATCATGTCGTCAACGGTTGCGGTTGCCTGCGCTGCGGTTGGTGAACCCATGAGGCGGTAGCCCAGCGCCAAAATGATCGCGACCGCGGGCTTATACAAAATGAAGGCCACCGTCCAACTTGATGCTTTCTTAAACCAGTCCTGCCCCCACGAGGTATTGGAGGCCGCCGCAGTCAACGGCAACACGCCCATCAACAAGGTCAACATCACCCCACGGGCAAGCAGCAACATCGCAAGTATCAACGCCCCAACGATCGCCACAATCCCGGCCAGCACAATCGCGAACGGTGCCATGGCCTCGTTGAGCTTAATGAAAGAGGCCATGTTCGCCATGAAATCGCCACTACCGCCAGAGGACTTGATCAGCCACGTAGCCAGCTCATCGGCGGCCTGCGTGGCAAGAATAATCCCGGTCATCGACGCCCCCGACACCACCACCAGGCGCATCAGTGAGGCGACCAGTTCCCGTGCCGGTTCCCCACGCTGGTTCCAGATCATCTGAATGGCGGCCACCAGCACCGCCACAACCGCCATCGAGGACACAAAGGGGGCGAGCGTGGACTGTACCCATGAGGCCTCCGTCTGGTTAAACAACGTCAGACCAGAAATATTCACGATGAAATCCCCACTGAGCTCTAAAGCCCACTGGGCGGCGCTCGCCACCGACTGGGCCAGCTTATCGGTCGCGGTTTGACCAATACTGCCAATCCAGTTCCCTAGATGACAGCCCACGTCATACCAGGTGCACTGCTCGTCCACTCACGCCTCCTTCTTAGTAGCCCCACACTTGGAAGCCCTCAATCACAAGGTCACCAACCGGGTAGCCTTGTGGGCCCTGCGCCCCCATGACCACCCGCCAGTCGTGGTCCTCCCACACCACCGGGAGCTTCATCGCGAAGACGCGGTCAGCCACAGGCGTGGCACTAAAAGCCACATCGACTTGATATTCGAGGGGACCGACCAGTTCGGTTTTAAATCCCATCACGCTCACCGGCTCCACCGGCGCGTTCTGTGGTTGGTCACTGGCCAAAATCTGCTCCCGGCCGGCCGTGTTGGCCAGCAACATGCTCGCCACCTCACCTTTATCAGGGTGAGAGGTCATGGCGGAGACATAATTCACTGCCGCCAACAACGCCCCCTTCGGGGTGAAGGCATACCCCGTAGGTAGCGGGTTCACGCTACACGGGCCGATCCCCTGAGCGCTGGCCACTCGCACCCCCGACTCGGTCATGAGCCGGGTTGTTGCAAAACTCGCGTCAGGCTTACTGCGATCGGTTGGCTCATACCCACACGCGGCACTATAGATGGACTCTTCATCCTCGCTATCCTGGGCCGAGGGTGTCACCTGCCCGCTCGCGCTCATCGACGGTGCGGTCGAGGGCTTATCCTCACCTGTTAGGCCCATCACGACCAGCACAACCAATCCCACGACGAGGATGCCCACCATCGTCAACCCCACCACCACGCGAGACCGGCCAGTGTGTTCCATACCCTCACTCATGTCAGGGATCCTACGATCGCTGAGGCGGCTGTGATCAGCACCAGCCCAGCGAGAACCCAACCCAGTTTGCCGGCAGCCTCACCGCCTTCACCGCGCCTGTTTTGGAAAAACATGGTGACACCGACAATGATGATTCCCACCACGCCCAACGCTGTGGCAATCCAGGCCAACCAACCAATGATCGTCTGAATCCCCTCCGTCCCCGGAGGTTGGGCCGGATCAACAGCAATTGCACTCAGTACGTCCACCATTTCATTCCTTTCCTGCCCTGTTCAGGGCCTCTATCTCCTCCACTGCCCGAGACACCCGTCCCGGCACACGGTTCGGGCTTTTCCCGAGCCGTAAGTCATTGATCCAGTCGATATGGATCGATACGGGAAATGCCGCCTTGATCGCGCTCAACATTTCCACCAGTTCGCGCGGCAACCGCCGGCCGGGCACGTCCGCGACCAGCACCACGCCAACGAGTTCAACTCCCCTAATCGCCCCGGAAAACACTCGCAAGGCGGCGGCCTGTGCCGCCCGCAAACCGGCCATGTTCGTCCGGGCCACCACCAGCACACGGTTAGCCACCGGGGCACTCACCGGCCAGGCATGATCCCCATCGACCAGTCCCGTCAGCTCCGCTACCGTGCTCGTCCCGGCACCCCCGTGTGCACCCACCAAGACAATATCCTCATGGTGGTCACTTAAGACCACCGGCAACCTACACGCCACCGCATCCTGGGCACTGATACCCGCCACCACGGACCACACTGGTGCGACCTCGCCCGGCTCGCTTACCTTCGCCGGCTCCACCTCACGGCCTATCCACGGGTTATCTACCACGCTCACAAAGCCTCCTTCCTTCACAAAGAATGTGCATCGCCACCTGCACATCCCAACCAGAAGAACCACGAAAGGACAATCCCGTGCACACCTGGCCCCCAGCAAGTGCCCACATCGACACCGACGCCACCGGCACCATCACCCTCGCCGGCATCAGCCGCACCCTCACCGCCGCCACCATCGACGACGCACGCACCCTGGCCCGCAACCAGCTCGCCGCCTGGGCAACCCACCTGGGCCGGCCACTTACCGCATGCGTCACCGACCCCGAAGGCACCTGGACCATCACTGTCGACGCCGACGCCGACACCCACGACGTAGCCACTCCCTCGCGCAGAAGCTGGTGGAAGAAGTGAAACTCCCGCGCCATATTGACCACACCATCACCCAGGTGTGGGTCGTGACCGCCAGCCCTCTCCCACCCAACATTGCTCACGACAACGCCACATGGTTCGCTGACGAAAACGACGCGCTCACGGCACTGTCCGTTGCCCCACCGGGCTCTCGCTTGTGGACGACCACCATTCACGCCACCCAATCCATCTCTGAATGGCAGCACGTCACACCAACCCCGCCAAACGCTCCACACGCACCCGAAACTCCTCAGTAATCTCACCGCCACCATCCAAATGCCACAACAAGGACGAGGCATCGCCACCCCGACGCGTACCCACCACCAAACCCATCCAGGCACCAATCGCCGTCTCACTCAGCCCCATCGCCAACAAATCCACATCAGACCTCGCCCGCGTAATACGCAACGAAGACCCCACCACAGCCGCGATCTGCAACATCCTGCGCGTGGCATTAAACGCCAACCCCTGCTCAATCCCAGCACTGACCAAGGCATGCAAAAACTTTTGGTGAGCCCCACCCCACGACTCAAACAAGTCCGTCGACAACACTCGACCAACCCCGCGCTCATGATCAAGGCCACCACCATCTTCAATGCCATCCTCAAAGCCCTCACCCACGAGCACCTCAGGCACATCCCGGCAATCCTCACGAGCCACATTCGCGGTCACAATCCTCACCAGCAAACCCCACGGGTTCTTTTTCGCCTCAATAATGGACTGCGTCTTCGTCCGTAACACCTCCCACATCCGCGACAGCAGATCCGCACGCGCATGCTCAGGATCAACCCCCACGCGCCTCCTAATCAGCCACCCCAACCGAGTATCGACCGTGACCTCAAGTGCCTCCCCCAACGCCGGGCCAACCTCATCCCAACCGTGCTCCTGCGCAAACACCAGCATCGCCCGCAAACCGTCAGCCGACAACGGATCCTGAATCCGTAAATGCGCACCAGAGGCCAACACGTCGGCCGGCTCAGCCTCAACCACAACCGAGTCCCGTCCTGGGAGTCTCCCATTGGGACTGTGTGAGTTTCCGCACACTGGCGTTCCTTCGGGGATCCGTAACGCATATCGCGTAGCCCCTTTAGCCTGCCCCCACTTCCATGACGAACGCTTGACCAGACCACGCTCCTCCAACGCTGACAATTCCCGACCCAACTGGGAACGTGAAATCTTCGTCCGCTCACACAATTCATTCCATGTCATGATCAGCTCACCGGCCTCATCCGCATGTAGCGCAAGAACCGACAACACGAGCAGGCCCCGCGGCGAACCGGCCTCATCAGCCTGCCCAAGCATCCACGCCGCCAACTCCGCCCCCATGATTCACCCCCATGTGTGCCAACGTTTAAACAAGAAGGCTGGGGCAGACCGTTTCTGACACACTTCGAAGCGTCTGCCCCAGCCCTGATTGCGTGTTTTTCGGCAGGAAAGCAACCGGGGCGGTAGAACCTGCCGTCAATACCGGCGATCCGAGTCTGGGTAGTCGGTATTGGAGGGAAATACCTGGAGGAATACACCCCACCAATACCGACCACCCAGCCCAGAACCGGCCCCGGTGACACGCGCACCGAGTCACAGGTGACACCTAGGTGCCACCTCGCCTTAGGCCTCCAGGACCGATGCCTTTCGGCGGTAAATCAGCAGACCACCCGCACCGACCAGGCCAAGTGCGAGCAGGGCAATCGGCCCAGTGCTCGCGCCCGTGAATGCCAAGCCGCGCCCGGCATCCCCGCGAGATGCATCCTTAAACGTGATCGTCTGCTCGACGTCGTTCAGGTCGTGGTGGACACCGATCAGGACGTCACCGACAAGCACATCTTCGAAGACAACAACCTTTGATCCTTGGACCAAGCTGGCATCGAAGCTGATCTCCACGCTCGCGCACTCATCAGCAGTTGCCGGGGTGAACGGCGTCGTGACCGTCACCGGCTGGCCATCCTTATCAAGGACGGGCTGGCCATTATCCTGCATCAGCGTGGTCGTGATCGTGTAGGTCGTGCCCGGAATGAGCTGCCCAGAGTGCTCGCAGACCTTATCAACGATCGTCTGCGTACCCTTCTTCTCCATCACCTGATCCCCATCAGCCTTATCAGTAGCCGTCGTATGGAGCTTCGTGATCTTCAGCGTCTGGTCCTTGTCATTGATATCGGCATGGACAACAAGCTCGACATCGCCGTCGTAGAGCTTTTCAAACGCGACAATCTCTTCACCGGCATACCCAGACAGGTCAGCCGTGAACACGACATCCTGGGTGCCGTTCGGCTTTTCCGGCGTAAACGTCGCCGTCGTCTCCACCGGCTTGCCCTCAGCATCAGTGAGAGCCTTACCCGTGGACTTGACCATAATCGTGCCCGTGACCGTGTACTCCTTGCCCGGCTCCAGGTTCGTGTACGACACCTGATCAACCAGCTCAACCTTGCCAGCCGGAACCGCGCCACGCGTGGACTTATACATCAGCATCGTGTGAATCTCCGGCTCCGAGCTAATCGTGAACTGCTCGCGCTTGTCCTCAACCGAGGTCGTCATCGGCTTAACACGATCATCACCAGCAAACGAAGTGACGAACACGTAAGTACCCGGCACAGCCTTACCCGCCGCGTCAGTCTTGACCTTGAACTCAGTCGAGCCGAGCGTGGGGTAAAAACCATTCTTCGCCGGAACAGTGATCTGACCAATAACTTCAGCCTTATCAGCGTTCGCCTCGATAACCTCCAGACCATCAGGGAAGAACAAGAGCGTCTGCGTCATGTCAGCAACGTCAGCACCGAACCGATCATCGCCACCAAAGGTCGTGTGATCCTTCGGGAAGCCAGTCACCCACAGATCATCAACCAAATACGTACCCGACTTCGTCTCACGAATAGCGGCCGACGAATCAATCTCGATCGGGTGACGCACCGATACCGTCTCCGACGGCACGCCATACCCATCAGCCCAATCATCATGGATCAGCACTCGCATAGCCTCGGGCTGGTCAGTCTTGACCACCTCCCACACCACCGTGGCAAACCCAGGCTTAGCACCCTCAAAGGATGCCGTCAGCTCACCGGGCCCATTCGCAGTAATCAGCTGCGCCTCACCGATCTGCTTGGCACCCTCCGGCACCACATCACCGGCCAGGGGCGGGACAAGGCCCGCCTCATACGCCGTCACGCGGTAGGTCACCGGCACCGGGCCAGCCGTCACACCAAACTTGCCAGCCTGATCCTCGTCCAGCTCCAGCCACTTCCCATCACCATACGTCGGGTCAGCGGCCGCCTGGAACGTGTCCGTGAAAATACCATCATCCGAAACCTTAACGACTTCCGATGTGCCCACCGGCTGGAAATCATAAATCACCCGCCACGACGGACCAGGAACACTCACCTCACGAGGATCGATTGGTCCTCTGTTTCCATAAGACAACATGTCCTGCACAGAGCCATCCGCACCAAACTTCGTCAACGTCCGCCGCACATCCGCCGCATAATCAGCCTTGTAGCTAACTTGTCCATTTCCGGTAGCGCGCCAGGTCAGTGAAATCGGGCTGTCCTTGGTCTTGCCCGACCACGTGTTCGTGCCAGTCTCATCAAAGACTGCCGGGCCTGAAAGTGTGACAGTAACCGGAGTGCCAGCAATGGCCTGCCCATGCTGATTCTTCAGCTGAATACCGTTGATGGTGCCGGTTCGTTGCCCTTCACCAGTGACACCACCCTTTTCGTAGCCAATAACGGCGCTATTACGGGCTTCGGTCACATACCGTTGGGCGAGAGCATCAACCTGGGGATGTTGAGCTCGTACCTGGGCAACAAGCGTATCAACTGTGCCCTGGGCGTCATACCCGCCCTTTGGGGATTCAAAATTCACGTGCATCAAATACGCTAGCGCGGCCAGCACCGTATCATCGGTGGAGCCTTGATACTTGTTGAGCAACCATGCTGCTTGGGCAGTTTCGAGATCAAGCTCGTCCGGGCCCCACTTATGAGAATCCTCTAGCGTGCTAACCGAGGTCATTTCACCCGGCCCTGGATCGGTGAACCTGGCATTGATACACCAAATCTTGGTATCTTCTACCGCCTGACCATCAATACTGTCGGTCTCGACATAATGCGGGCCAAGACGCAACGGACCATACAGATTCACGCCCGTCACTTCTAGGCCGCGCCCGGTAGTGGCATTCCAATCAGCCCTGGCAACCGAGGGCACGAACAACGCAAGAACCAGCGTAAAAACCGCAACAACACCTGCGGTCCGGCGACGCTGAACGCCAATCGAATGCGTCAAATGTGACACAATTCCTCCTAAGGGAAGATCGAACTATACTCCTAAGGGCAACCATTCATGGTTGACCGGTCTTTCCTAGGTGGTGGAACAGATGGCAGTCTGTTCCACCACCGCCTCAAGGTCTCTTATTCTCTCCTTCCACCATTAGTTCCTGGACAAGTCTTTGCACTAGCAACGCCACGTATTCCCGAACTCATCGCCACAGAAGCTGCCGCCTTCGTTCTCTGTCTCTACCCATCCGCCTCCTGCTGGTGGTTGCGGTGCGGGCGCTGGTGCCGGCGCGGGAGCGGGCTTCGGTGCTGGCTGTGGTGCTGGTGCTGGGTTGTTGCCTCCTTGGGCGGGTGCGCTCGTTCGTGGCGAGGTGGATCCTGTCGATCCCGTACCACCTGTGTTCGCACCACTATGGTTTCTTCCAGTCGATGCCGTAGGCGCGGAGGCCTGGGCAAGGAAGGCTTGGTAGGTGGCTTGCACCTGCGCCACAGGCTCATCAAGACCAGCCACCAGCTGATCAAGCTTGGCTATCATGTCCCGATACGCTTGGGTCTGTTCACCATTGACCTGACCAGCCTCGTCGATCAGCCCAGAGAGCTCATTAACCGCCTGTTGCAGATCAACGCGCTTTTGATCATCAACAACCTGGCCCTCGGTCTGCCCAATCAGGCCAACGGCCTGATCGCGGGCAGTGGTGGCCTGCTCGATAGCATCAGCCAGCGCCTCTTTCGCACTGTTGAGCTCAAAGGCACTCACCGCAGCTTTGACAGCTTCACTACGTTCATTAAGGAGGCCCACGCGGTCGCGGGCTACCTTAGCGGCATTCTCAGCTTCAGTTCTCCCTGCCGCTAGTTCAGCGCGCCCAAGCTCACTTCCGTCAGTAAACTGTTCGGCCACCGGCAGATCTGTTAGCGCATCAGCAAGACCATCACAGGAGGCATCACCGCCCGTTTTCGATGCGCAGTCCGACACCAAGTCTTGAGCCTGGGCCACTACCCCATCAAGCTCATCGAACGCGGTGCGAGCATCATCAACTGCCGCCGTGTAAGCCTGACGATCGGTGCTAAGTGCGTGAGCATGAAGGCCATAGGCTCCCCCGGCGATGCCCGCCACGAGCACGAGGGCACCTACCATAACCCACCAGCGGCGATACCATGGCTTGCGATTCTCTTCCTGCCCCGCAGCGCCGGGCTCAAGGAGAATATCTTGGTTTTCAGATGTGTGTGTCATTCATCTGCCCCTTTTTTCCTATTGTGAAACTACTGTTTGACGTTCTAGCCAGTGATCCCTGCGTTGTTGGACGCGATCTAAAGCCTTGGTGAACATGGCTTGTGCATCTGGGCTAAGGCCATGTGTGTGCATGGTTGTCAGCCGCATCCAGTCCTCGCTGGGGTTAAGGTTCTCATCACGGTTCAGGACCTCGGTGAGCCACTCGGTCAGCTCGCGTTCGCGCGCTGCTTGGCGTTGCTTGCGCAGCTCGGTTCCCGATGCTGGTGGCCTGATGGCCACCAGTTGGCGGACCCGGTAGATCATTAACCCTGCCGGGTTGGAAGCACCATCCAGGTTTGGGCCTTGCCCGAGAGCGTGCTCGATCCTGCTCGGCGTCCAGCCCACCTTCAGGCCCGCCCGCAGTGCCCGCACCACGGCGCTCAGTGCAGTTCCCACCGCCAGTGCCTGCCAGGAGGGCGGCAAACACTCACGCACCAGCATCACATCCTCCTCCGATGGTTGATCATCCATCCTGCCAACCATCCTAGAAGCCGCCTCCGACAAAACTCGCGTATCAGACGGTTGGTTGGTTGGTTGGTGGTTTATATGGGGGTTATATGATCTTATGGGGGCCAGTTCTTGCCGGTGTGGACGACGAGAATTTGCCGGTGTGGAACCTTGACCATCCTCATACCGGCAAACTTTGCCGGTATGGACTTTACCGCTTAATACCGCCGCTTTCTCCACACCGGCAAACTTTGCCGGAGTGGACTTATCCACAGCATCGTTATTCGGTTCCTGGTTGTCCACACCCATGTTACCGGTGTCGCCGTGGCCTGCGGAGGCCGGCTCATCATCGATGGGAATATCGTCATGATCGGCCCCGAACGCGACAAGATCGAAATCTCCGACCTCCACGTGGACCACATACGTCGTCCCTGAGCGGTGCTTATGGGAGGGACGCGACGCACACGCGGGCTCCTCAGAATCACACCACCGGTAGCGTGCCCGGCGCGAAATCAGACCCCACCCCTCAAGACTCTTCAAATGCGTCCGTACCGTACGCTCCTCGCATTCAGCGCGTTTAGCGATCTCACCTTGAGAACGCCAGGTCTCATTATCGTCATTCGCGAACTCGCACAATGCTAGTAGCACGAGCTTGGCATTAGCACCAATGCCAACCACCTGATCCAGCGCCCAGGCAGAAGCCCTCCAACTCACAGCTCATCACCCCCACGACGCAGACGATTGTGCACGAGGTTTAACACATTCAATGCGGGTGCAAGCACGCGGGGGCGTGCTTGCACCCCACGACCAACGGCCGTGCTACCCCCAACACCGTTTTCACTCATTGGAGGAAGATCATGAAAATCTGGATCACCCTGAAGACGGCCGGCCCCGCCGCGCACTACGCACTCGACCAGCCGGACCGGACGCCCATTCACGTTAGCCTCCAGGCGCTGACCACCACGAACCCGTGGCGAGGCCAGCAATAAATCACCCATCACTACGCACCCCCGCTTTTGTGTCGGAGTGTCCTGAAAGACTTAGACGGGTGTAAGCGCGCCCCAACGCGCTTACACCCCACGACCACACGGCCGTGCAACCCCCAACCAAATTCATAGACAACATTGGAGGAAGAATGAAATACGCAATTGTCGAAGGACACGCGGAACCGGTACACGCCACCACGTACATGCAGGCATACGGAAAACACGGGCCAAAAGCCATCTGCGACGGATACGACCCCGACGGAAACAGTTGCGCACAGCCCGCCAGCATCACCAGAAATCCGAACAGTAAAACTCAATGGCACTGGCGTTGCACACCACACATCCCCGCCTGCGATAGCTCTAGACCAAATGCCAGCGAGACTATCAACGTCACCAACCATCGACGTTCGACACCAACGGCAGAACACAAGCTCTTGACAATCCTTATCAACGATCCGCCCACCGAGTCTCGACCCAGTGGGGTTACCCTGTGTTTGTTGACACTTGATGAGGCTGGCTTGTCTGGCTGGGAAGGGTGTTGGAAGACTCGTGAGTGAGAAGAAGACGAGGAAGTCGTATACGCCGGAGTTTCGGCGGGATGCGGCCTCGATTGTGATTGATCAACAGACCTCGATTGCGAGCGTTGCTCGTGATCTTGGGGTGGGTGAAGCGTTGCTTGGCCGGTGGGTCAAGCATGAGCGGGAACGACGCCAAGCCGAAGCGGCTGGGGTTCCCACGACGGCTCAGTTACATGCAGAGATTGCCCGGTTGAGGGCTGATAATGCCCGGCTGGCGATGGAAAACGAGTTCCTGGAAAAAGCAAGCGCCTTCTTTGCCGCCAAGCAAGCCCCGCGCAGCGTTTTGAGCTGATGGATGCAAAGAAGGCGACCTATCCCATTGCTTTGATGGCACGCGTGTTAGGGGTGAGCCGTCAGGGCTATTACCAGTGGCGGGCCCGCAGTCAGGCGCGTCGCCAGCGGGTTCTTGCTCTGGCCGAGTTTGACCGTGTGGTGGCGTGCGTGTTTGATGATTATCAGCGCACTCACGGGGCTCCGCGGCTGGTGGCAGCCCTGGCTAAAGTAGGGGTCGTGGCCGATAAGAAAACCATTGCCGCATCGCTGAAAAGGCAGGGTTTGGAAGCGGTCTCGACCCGCTCGTTCTACCGTCCCACCACTACGGGCACGGATGGGTGTGACTATGAGGATCACTGTCAGCGCCAGTGGGATCAGGGCGCGATCGACCTGGTATGGATCACCGATTTCACGTATTTGCGTTGCGGGGAGGGCTGGGTCTACCTGGTAGCGGTACGCGACGCGCATTCTCGGCGGGTGTTGGGGTATGCGATGGGCCAGCAGCAGACCACTGGCCTGTTGATCGAAGCCTTGCAGATGGCGATCGAAACTCGGGGCGGGGCCATGCCCGGCCAGGTCGTATTACATGCTGACCGTGGCACCCAGTTCACCTCCAAGAGGTTGGCTCAACACGCTGACACGGCTGGAATCGTGATGTCGATGGGACGGACCGGAGTGTGTTGGGATAACGCGATGGCTGAATCATTTTGGGCGACGTTGAAAGTCGAGTACTACTACCGCCACACTTTTCGTATCCGTGAAGAGGTCTACGAAGGCGTTGCCACCTGGATCGAGGGATTCTATAACCACAAACGAATCCATTCAGCGATCGGCTACCAAAGCCCGGTCGAATACGAACTCCACGCCGGACTGGACCTCGCGGCGTGAACTACACAACGAAACCGTCAACAACAAGCGGGCAAGCCCACAGCACGATAGCTCAACAAGACCGCAGTAACGCCACTTCGCCGCAACACGTTAACCGACCGAGCAACAGTGAAGACACAAGCGACACTGTGCACTGGTACTTGCGCAACACGTTCACCAGATTCTTGGAAGGAAGAATCCCACCAGGCACACTCATTCGCACCCCAACAGGCACACACCCCCTGACCGAACTCATCATCCCATCGTGGCAAATCAACCACACCCCGCCGCAAACAGTCGGCTTCTTCGTCAGCGTTATCCGCTCGGCCTACGCAGGCACTTCTGCCAGTGGTACGACCTACGGATACCTCAACCTCACCGCGTGTGAGGTGTCTATCCGCCTGTCCTCGAGCCAGACCAGTATCCTTACTAACCCTCTCGACACATACTCCGGTTTTGCCGTTATCGCCTACGGACAGCTCGACAAGTTGCGCGATGGAAGGCACCAGATCCGTGTAGTAGCCAAGGAAGACATCGCTTTCAGCAAGGCCCCGGTCACCATGAAACGCTTGGGGCAGGCATACAGAGCCTTCACTCGCCATGACTATCACCTACCCGATGAGTAACGAGGCCTATCGGCGTGATACGAGACGGGCAATTAAACACCACATCTTTCAAATGCTCACGATCCAGCTCGCATAGTTCCACGTGTTCCAACGACGTGTAGTCAACATCGAGCCATGGAAGCAGCCCACACAAATCGCTGAGCGTAACAAACTCTTGGTGAGAATCTGCCTGATTATAGATGCTGACCGTGTCATACACCGCCCATGACAAGCCCGCCACACACGACCAAATCGCAATGTCGCCGTTATCTGTAAAACCAATATCGACAAGCTGGCGCTGGTGCAACGCATACCAGTCAATCTCATCACGGCCCGGCAACAAGTCAAGAAGCACATAGAAGGTCAGCTCATTGAGCTCAAACCCATCCAACACGACAGGCTCACGCAAAAACACGTAGAAATACAGCTCCGGATACCCGACCACCGTCTGCGCCTCATCAGCCAACAACATCCATTCTGGAGCCAACCGCCACACACCATTAGGCATCTGAACATACAACACCTCACGCCCAGCACTATCAGGCACATACTTCTGGGCAACAAACCGCGTCGGCCCCATTAGCCTCACCACCTATCAGTTCCTGGGCCGCTGCCCTCAACGCGACCAAGTGGTCTTGTCCAGCCTTAAGAGCCTGCTCCTGGGCGGCGAGTAGAGTGCGCCCGAACTCAATCCCTTCGCGATCCTCCTCATCAAGCAACGAGGGGTCAGCAAGCCCATCAAGGGCATACTGCACATCCTGGGGCCAGGCCAACGCCACCGCGTGACCACCGAAGTTAACCTCCCAAAAATACCCCATGTCGCCATTACGGCTCACCCAGGACACGATCCACCGGTAAGGCCAAGCGGCACGCACCTTGACCACCTCAGCCGCACCACGAATCCGCGCCGCCGCCTCCACAACCCTTTCACGACAAGGATGCCCCTCCCCTAAAAGCTGTGCCGCCTGGCGTAGCGCATCACCGGCCTCCACCCCGGCATACCCCACACGCATAGGCAAGTCACGATCAAGGCAGTCATCACAGGAAAACCTGGCCACCAGATGAGCACACGCTTGGCCCACCCCACCACGTGGAATATCGAACCAGTCAGCTAAATCTTCCTCACTGACCTTCAACTCATCGCGCACAAAATCAAGCCAGGCAGTGGCATTAGCCCACAAAGAATCTTCCATGCTCTTCACCACCGGCTCCACATACACCGGCTCCGAGGGCAACAGACGCTCTATCAGGTCAGCCGCAACACTAAGCCCACAAACCATGCTCACGTTTTCACCCATCACGATCCCCATCCCATCTGGGCAATCACAGACTCCGGTACCAGCACAACCACTGCCGCAACAACAAGAAAACGGAAACCCTTCACAACGTCCCCTACAGAAGTACTGCCTGGCCTGGCAACGGCACACCGGCCTCGGCTTCTGAACGCTCACTTGTCGTCGTCGGAGTCAGCATCGCATCAACATCCACCTTCGAGAACCGCAGTTGTCCTCCAGGAAGTGTGACTGCCGGGATCTTTCCTTCGGAAGCCCAACGCGAGACCGTTTGCCTTGATACTTTTGCAAGCTCGGCAACCTGGCGAGTGGTCAGGAGTTCATCGCACACTTAATTCTCCCTGTGGTGAATGAGCTAGATTCATCTGCTAGAGAGAGACTAACCACTTGGGGTGATTTAGTCAAGCGATTCCACTTGCACCAGTTTCATGTGCGTGATTATGATTGAGCTATGAGTACAGTTATTCACCACTACTCGATGACGCAGACCCTCGACCAAGCAATCGGTGAGCGTGTCCACATTTGGCTACGTCGGAAACGTCTGATGCAGCGCGAGCTCGCCACACTGCTTGAAATCACCCCCGCGGCCGTATCGCATAAGATTGCTGGACGTAGCTCATGGTCAGCGGTTGATCTCGTCAGAACTGCCTCGTTCCTGGAAGTCCCGTTGAGTGAGTTGCTCCCCGAGGAGATGGTGGAAATCGAGAAGATGAGACTGGCTTCAGCTCACGCGGAGCCGAAGCCAGTATCTGAGCCCCCTGTCAGACTCGAACTGACGACCTTCGCTTTACAAGAGCGGCGCTCTACCAACTGAGCTAAGGAGGCACCTGGCACGGGCCAGACGATCCCAGTGTGCCAGATACCCGCGACCATTGACAAAGCAAGCATGCGGGGATGCGGCGGGGCCGCGGGGATGCTTCCCCGCGGCCCCGCACCGGCTTCCCGGCGTCAGATTCACTTCACGCTGGCGCCAGGCTTACTTCGCGCCGGCGTCGATCGCGGACTGGATCACCGAGTCGACGTCGCCCTCCGCCAGCCAGGAATCGTCCACCACGCCGTTGACCTCGAGGGTGGGCGTGGCGGTGTAGCCCTTCTCGCGGAAGGAGTCGGTGGCCGCAACGGCCACAGCCTTCCAGTCGTCGGAGGCGACGGACGCGGGCAGGTCGTTGGCCACGTCGTCGGGCACGCCCACGCTCTTGGCGATGTCGGCGAACTCGGCGAGGGTGGGCGCGCTTCCGCCGCCCTTGACTGCTTCGGTGGTGCGTGCGAACAGCGCGTCGTTGTAGGCCCACGCCTGCTCGGGGGCGTATGTGGCCACGTAGAACATGGCCGCGGCGGCGTTATCGGACACCGAGTTGTTCAGGGTCGCCACCGGGTAGAGGCGCACCGAGAGCTCGCCGGCGTCGGCATGGTTGTGGTAGGTGTCGGCATAGTTGCGCTCGAGGTTGATGCAGCCCGAGCACGTGTAGTCGGAATAGACGGCGAAGACGCCCGCATCCTCGACCACCTGGCCTGCCACGCCGGCCGCATTGACGTCAATGCCGTAGTCGTCCGTGACGTTGGCGAGCGTGGCGGGGCGGACCGTGCCCTCGTAATCGCCCGTGTTTGCCTTGCCACCCTTGCCGACGATCTGCAAAATGGCGAAGACCACAAGCGCGACCGCGAGCACGATTCCACCAATCATGAGCGCCTTATTGCGGCGTGCCCGCTTAGCTTCCTGCTCCCGTAGGATCCGCGCTCGCTCGCGGGCCATGTCACGCCGTTCCTTCTTCGTCACGCTCTGTGCGCTATTCTTCGTTGCCATTGTTCCTCTTTCGAACATTTCCGCGGTCAACCATGCGTTGCGACGCATCATCACTCATTGAACTCTAAACTATCCGGAGATGGGCCTGGCTGACAACTACGCCCGCAGCGAGCGCAATTAATAGCGTAGTCGCAATCCAGAAAAGTCGGTATCCCGCGGTTGGCGCGATGCCCTCCATGAGGTACCTCACGCCTTCGCGCCCGTTTTCGTTCGGCGCGATGAACCACGCAACGACGACGCCCACGTACACCCCCACCGCCTGGCCGCTCGCGGGTGGCAACGCGCCGAGGAAGTCGAGGAACAACCAGGTCAGCCACCCGACGCCGGCGCCCACACCCACCGACACCACCGACCTGGCCACCGCGCCGATAAGCGTGAGCGGCGAGCGCAACACCGCGCCCATGACGTCGTTCTGGTACGGCCCGCCGTTGCGCATCCGCCGCTCACGCAGGTCGCTCTGCGCGCCCCCGAGCCACGACAGTGCCACGATGAGCGCCGCCATCACCGCCGCCGACGTCACCGGCCACACCAGCGCAAACAGCCCGACGACGATCGACGCCACCCACACCTGCAACCGCGCCTTGCGCGGCGGCACCGCCCAGGCGGGGAGCTGGTCCGCCGGGTACCCGTAGCCATAGCCGTAGCCCACCGCGCCTGGCAGCTGGACGGGTGGCGCTGGCTCTGGTTCCAACATTCTCTCGAACACCGAGGTTCGGGCGGGTGAGGGATCGGGCCCCTCACCCGCCCCCGTTCCCGGAGTCGGATCAGCCACCGGCAGCGGGGCCGTGGCATCGACCGGCGGCTGTGCCGCCGAATACCCACCGGGGTAAGAGGAGGATCCGGCGCCTACGATCGGGCGGGTCGCATCCCCGCCACCCGCGCGGCCCGCACCAGCACCGCCCGCAGCAAGTCCGCCGGCGTGCCCCACACCTGCACTCCCCGCACCAGCACCACCGGCTCCGAACTGCGGCCCGGCAATCACTTCTGTCGCACCATAATCCTCGGAGTCATACCCCTCGGCCTCAAACCCATCGCCCCACTCCGGGCCCCACTCGCCGCGAGCGCCCGCCGCTCCGCCCGGCCCCGCCGGGCCGTAGGCCACCGTATCGCCCGCGGTCTCATCGCCCGCCGACATCGGGGCGAACGCCGGCGCCACGGGCGGCTCGTACGACGGGGCCGCGCTCACTCCGGCCTCGCCGCCCTCACCGGTCCAGCCCTCGCCGCCCTCACCGGTCCAGCCCTGGCCAGCCCCGCCAAACTCGCCGGGCCACGGGTGCAGGGCAGTGCGCGCCACGTCACCGAAGCTCGCCCCGCCCAACACATACATGAGCTGGGCAAACGTAATGCGCTCCTCCCGGCGCGGGGCCAGTGCCGCCCGGAACGCCCGCTCCACCTCCGGCGCGAGCCCCGGCAAATCCGCCTCCCCCACGACCACCCGGTGCATCACCGCCGGCGAGTTCCCCACGCCAAACGGCGCCTGCCCCGTGGCCGCGAACGCGAGGACCGCGGCGAGTGCCCACCAGTCGGCGTCCGCATCAGGGTCTCCCCCGCGCACCACCACGGGGTCACAAAAACCGGGTGTGTGGGTGAGAGCACCGGTCTGGGTCATGCGCAGGTCATCTCCCAGTTGCGCGATCCCAAAATCAATGAGCACGGGCCCTTCCTCGCCCATCATCACGTTCGACGGCTTAAGGTCCCGATGTAGCACCCCCTGGTCGTGGATCGACTCCAGCGCAGCCGCGAGCTCCTGACCCAGCTCCACCAGGTCCGCCCCCTCGTAGCGCCCCGAATCGCGCACGTCCTGATCCAACGTGGGCCCGTCGATCAGCTCCGTGACAAGGAAAATCTCCTCCTCGTCCGTCTCCGCATCCAGGATCTGCGCCACGTACTTCCCCCGCACGCGCTGCAGCATCGCCACCTCGCGCCGCAGCCGCTCCCGCGAGCGCGGGTCCGCCGCCAACTCCGGATGCAGCAGCTTGAGGGCGACATCCCGCCCGTCAGCGTCCACCGCCTGATACACGAACGACATCCCACCCGAACCGATCCTCTTCACGATCCGGTAGCCGCCGATCATCGCCCGTTGCCTCATGCCACCCTCCTTTCTGTCTTGTCACGACGCCGTCCGCCCCAGCCACGACACCAGCCACGCCGTCACGACGCTGCCCGCCCCAGCCGCGCGTCGTGCACGCCGCCACGCACGTCGCCGCGATCGACGCGAGCCGCGCGACCGTCGTCGCTCATTCTTGCAAGCGCCTCCGACAATCCCGACGCCCGCCCGGGCAAAACCGCGCAAACACGCCGCTTGCCAGGGATCCACCCCGCAATTGTCTTACAAATATGTCACAGTCGTATCCTACCGCGGGCCACCTGTGGCACAATCTAAGGGATGCCAACACGGACGTCGGCATCGTGTCAGAGTTGACACTGACACCTTTCACTACGGATCGTCCGGCACGTACCTGCCGGTGAAGGGAACCATGAACCATGGCGACTGTTACATTTGATAACGCTACCCGCGTCTACCCTGGAGCAACCACCCCGGCCGTCGATGCACTCAACCTTGAGATCAAGGACGGCGAATTCCTCGTCCTCGTCGGCCCCTCCGGATGCGGAAAGTCCACCTCGCTACGCATGCTCGCTGGCCTCGAAGACGTCAACTCCGGCCGCATCTTCATTGGTGACCGCGACGTCACCGACGTCTCCCCCAAGGACCGCGACATCGCGATGGTGTTCCAGAACTACGCCCTCTACCCGCACATGACCGTGGCCGACAACATGGGCTTCGCGCTCAAGATCGCGGGCGAAGATAAGGACGTCATCCGCCAGCGCGTGGAGGAAGCCGCCAAGATCCTCGACCTCACCCAATACCTCGACCGCAAGCCGAAGGCCCTCTCCGGCGGCCAGCGCCAGCGCGTCGCCATGGGCCGCGCCATCGTCCGCAAGCCGCAGGTCTTCCTCATGGACGAGCCGCTGTCGAACCTCGACGCCAAGCTCCGCGTCCAGACCCGCACCCAGATCGCCTCGCTCCAGCGCTCGCTCGGCGTCACCACCGTGTACGTGACCCACGACCAGACCGAGGCCCTCACCATGGGCGACCGCATCGCGGTCCTCAAGGACGGCCTCCTCCAGCAGGTCGCCTCCCCCGCCGAAATGTTCTCCCGCCCGGCCAACGCCTTCGTCGCCGGCTTCATCGGCTCCCCCGCCATGAACCTCGGCACCTGGCGCATCGACGGGAACGACGCCGTCTTCGGCGACGCCCGCTTCGCCCTCCCGGCCGACGTGCTCGCCGCCGCCCGCCCGGACGGCTCCCTCACGGTCGGCCTACGCCCCGAGGCGCTCGAAGTCGCCGGCGCTGGCGAGGGTGGCATCCCGGTGAAGGTCACCTTCGTCGAATCCCTCGGCTCGGACGCCTACGTCTACGGCACGATCGTCGGCGCGGAGCGCGAAAATACCAACTTCGGCTCCGGCGACCAGTCCGAGACCATGGTCGTGCGCATCGAGCCGTACGTCGTTCCCAAGGCGGGCGACGTCGTCTACCTCAAGCCCAAGGCCGAGCACACCCACTACTTCTCGACCTCCACGGGCGAGCGCATCGACAGCTCGATGCACAAGCCCTCGATGGGGAACGTGGACAACGACGCCGCCGAAGTCCACATCGAGGACTAATCGCAGTAGCTGAGTGAACGACGCCGGGGCTCGGGTTTCGACCGGGCTCCGGCGTCATTCGCGCGTGCGGTAGCATTGATTCGGCACGCCGAGGAAGTGGGGGAACAAAGTGATCAAGTCGCTGCAGATCACGTCAGCGCAGGTGGAACCGGCGCTCCTTGACCTGCCGTGGAACGTGCCCCTCGAACAGTGGCCCACCTCCATCATCGCCGCCCTCCCCCGCGGTATCTCCCGGCACATCGTGCGATTCGCCTACCTGGAGGGCAAGGTCGTGGCCGTGAAGGAAATCGGCGAAACCGTAGCCCACCACGAATACGAGACGCTTCGCGACCTCAACCGGATCGACGCTCCCTGCGTGGAACCCATCGCCGTCATCACCGGCCGCTTCGACGCCGCGGGCGAACCCCTCAACGCCGCCCTCGTCACCCAACACCTGCCCTTCTCCCTGCCCTACCGTTCCCTGTTCGGCCAGGCCTCCATGCGAATCGACACCGTCAGCCGCCTCATCGACGCGCTCGCCGTGCTCATGGTCCGCCTCCACCTCCTCGGCTTCTACTGGGGAGATGTGTCGCTCTCTAACGCACTCTTCCGGCGCGACGCCGGGGAATTCTCCGCCTACCTCGTGGACGCCGAAACCGGCGAACTCGAAGACAACCTCTCCGAGAAGAAGCGAAACTACGACATCGACGTCGCCCGCGTCAACATCATTGGCGAACTCATGGACCTCCAAGCCGGCTCCATCCTCGACCCCGAATTCGACGCCATCGCCGTCGGCAACCGCTTCGAAGAACGCTACCTCGAACTGTGGGACGAACTCACCAGCGAAGAATCCTTCGACCGCTCCGAGCGCTGGCGCGTGGACGCCCGCATCCGCCGCCTCAACGACCTCGGCTTCGAAGTGGGTGAGCTCGCCATGTCCACCGACATCGACGGCACCTCCATCTCCATCCAACCCAAAGTGGTGGACCTCGGCCACTACTCGCGCAAACTCATGCGCCTCACCGGGCTCGACGTGGAAGAAAAGCAGGCGCGACGCCTGGTTAACGACATGGAGTCTTACCGCACCTACACCGGCAAATCCGACTACCCGCTCGAGATCGTCGCCCACGAATGGATGACCAACGTCTACGAGCCCACCGTCCAAGCTGTCCCACCCGAGCTACGCACCAAGCTGCAGCCCGCCCAGCTCTTCCACGAAATTCTCGAACACCGCTGGTTCATGTCCGAACGCCAAAACCGCGACGTGCCCATGCGCGAGGCCGTCAACTCCTACGTCCACGAAGTCCTCACCCACCGCCGCGACGAATCGCAATTCATCGGGCGCGACGCCGACGGGCCCGCCACCGAGGAATTCGATGTCGGGACGATCTTCGGGGACTAGGGGCCGGGCTAGCGGGCGGGGCTCGCGGCTAGCCCGCGGCTCCGCCGCGGGCCCAACCGGCCAACGTCAGACTTAACCCGTGATCTCCGAGATCGCCACAGTGCGGTTCTCCTTGAGGGACAGCGTGCAGGCGTCCGCTGTTGCGATCGACTCCATCGCCGCCGTGCCATCGGACAGCTTCGCAAACTCCTCTGCCACCGGCTCACCCTGCATGAGCCCATGGAAGTAGGTCATCTCCTCCTCCACAATCCCCGACAGCCACAACGGCAACTCCATGTCCGGGTGACCAAACTGCACCCCACCATCCGTACCGGTCAAGCCCGCGTAAATCTCCGCGCGCTGGCGATCCTCCTCCGCGGTGCGATGCAGAAGGTAGCGGCGCTCGTCGTCGTCGACCCGGACCGTCACCCCCACATCCTGGAGGTCAATCTTGATCGCACCCTTCTCCGCCTGAATCAGCAAGTAATGCTCCGGCCAGCGGAAGGCCGAGCCATACTCGAGGGTGGCGAAGGCGCCGTCGAACTGGAGCTGGATGAGGAGCATGTCGTCGACGTCGTCCTCGCTGTGTGCCACGTTCCCGCCGATCATCGTGGCAAAGCGCGCCGGGCCAAGGATCGACTGCACGCAGTCGAGCTCGTGGACGTGATGATACAGGTGGCCGCCCGACAGCTCGCGGACCTTCTTCCATGTCGCAACCGGCTGCACGGACTCCCAGCCCGTGCGCGTAGAGCGGATGTGCAAGACCCGGCCCAGCTCGCCCGACGCGATCAGGCGCTTGGCTAGGCGCACCCCATTCATGAAATTCATGACGTGGCCGGCCATGAAGAAGACGCCAGCTTCGCGGGCCGCGTCTACCATTGCGGCGCAATCGGCGTAGCTCAACGCGATCGGCTTCTCAGCGAAGATCGCCTTACCCGCGCGGGCAGCTGCCAGGGTTGGCTCCACGTGCATGGAATTCGGGGAGGCAACGATCACGGCGTCGACCCGCGGGTCGCGCACCAGGGCCTCCATCGAGTCAAAGACCTCCGCGCCAAACTCGGCGGCAGGGCGGGCGGCGTTCACCGGGTCGTACACGCCGAGCACGTTCGCGCCCTCCAGGCGATGTAACGCGCGGCCGAGCTCCGCGCCGAAGTAGCCGGTTCCGACGATTCCGTAGTTAACCATGGGATGTCCTTTCATTCGTGGAGGTAGGCTCAAGCACGCTTGCGGCCGCGTTGGTTCTGGCGCCGCTCGAACTTCTCAGCGCGGGCAATGAGGGTGGGCAGGCTGTAGTAGCGCACGTCGACCTTGATGAGCGTGCCCCTCGTGTCGAGCAGGTGGAGGTAGTTGCGCGGCTCGTTGAGGAAGCGGACCTCGGCCAAGTCCGCGTAGGCGATGCGCTTTGGTGCGGCCGGCCACTCGCGCAACTCGAAAAAGTCCGGGGCGTCAACTGCATAGTTGAGCCTGAGGCCGATCGCCTGCCTGGCCAGCACGCCAAGTAGCAGGATCGCCGCCAGGAACATCGCCGCCTGCGGGATCCCCTGCGAGCGCAACCCCGCCACCACCATGAGCGGCACGAACACGATCGTGATCGAGGCGATGACCGCTACCATCTTGCGATAGCGCAGGCCGGGGGTCTGTTTGCGCGCGGGGTCGAGGCGCTGGTTCATGGTCGTCCTTGACGTCGGGATTGGGCTCGTGTCCCATCGTATACCACCGCCCGCCCGTCAAATCTCAGGACTCTGAGCGCAAAACCCCGGGATTCCGCAATGAAAAGCTACAGGGTCCTGATTCTTGACGGAGACGGGCGGCGCAAGTAGCGGCGCTGCTTGAGAATCGCAATCAGATGCTTTTGAGTGTTTTCCCAGTCGTACCAGATCTGCTGGTAACTCAGCCGCGTGACCTCATAGCCCAGTGAACGGAACAAGAGATCGCGGTGGCGATCGTTCTCAAATTCAACGCGCCCCATGTGGTGCGCCACGGAATCGCACTCAAGGATCCACGATTCCCCGATCAACATGTCGGCGAATCGCCCCGCGATCGGGGAGAACTGCTGAACAACCTTCACACCCCGCTTGCGCATGAAGTGAGCAACGCGAGTCTCGCTACCGGACTGTGACCCAAATGCGGCACAACCGAGTTTCCGTGCTCTGCTTTCCGGAATTCTCTCCAACATCATCTGGATCCCAGACATCGTCATCATGCCTAGATTCAGCGCTGATTCCATCACCACCAGGGCAGTCTCCGAATCATGGAACCGTGCAACCTGCTCAACGGCATCCTCAGCGGCGACAACCAACTGCCGCTTGTCGCCTGCAGCACGGTGCACCTGCACAACAGTTCGGCTATTGCCAAGACCTGACACGGCTTGTTTGATCTTGCTGGCCGACTCCCAGTGATTCGCGACCACGTGAAGAGTCGGCCCTGGCTCCGGCGGAATCCAAAGTCCGTGCAACTTTGCAGCCGAAAGGCATCCAAGCCGAGTGTGACTCGACGCGGCTATCGCAACGGATTCTTCCGCTCCTCTCCACGCATACCAACCGTGACTCAGATGTCGGAGCTCACCCGCAGAAACGAGCTCAGCTATGCCGTTGCCGTCTAAGCCTTGCAATTCGAGCTCTGCACGAGACACAACACCATGGAACATGACACCAGCATGACAAGAACTCCGCGCAGCTGTTTTCCGATGCTCCCCGAAAATGGGGTTCCCACTCCACGAACGTTGTCTGTGGAAAAGATCCTTGGCCGCCTCACCCCAAACACCCGACAAACCGGACATCCGGCATAGCGCACAGCGTCAAGATCTCAAGATTCCCGTCAAATCTCAGGACTCTGAGCGCAAAACCCCGGGATTGCGCAATGAAAAGCTACAGGGTCCTGATATTTGACACCCGTGGCACAGCAGTGGGCCCCGGGAAACCCCGGGGCCCACAACCCGGCCACGTTCTACCCGCGCAGCTCCTGGATCACCAGCTCCGCGATCTGGATCGTGTTGAGTGCCGCGCCCTTGCGCAGGTTGTCGCCCACCACGAAGAAGGACAGCCCCTTCGCCGGGTCATCCGCAGCGAAGTTCTGCCGCACACGGCCCACGTAGCACGCATCCTCGCCGGCGCACTCGAGCGGGGTGGGCACCTCGACGTACTGCACGCCCGGCGCATCCTTCAGCAGCTCGATCGCACGCTCCACGGAGATCTCGCGCTCAAACTGCGCCGACACCGCCATCGAGTGACCCGTGAACACCGGCACGCGCACGCACGTGCCCGCCACCTTCAGCTCCGGCAGACCGAGGATCTTGCGCGACTCGTTGCGTAGCTTCTGCTCCTCATCGGTCTCGAACGTGCCGTCATCCACGATCGCCCCGGCCATCGGCACCACGTTGAACGCGATCGGCGCAACATACGGCGTGGTGTCCGCGGGGTGAGCAATCGCATAGCCGTCCGTGGCCAGCCCCTTGAGTGCCTCGCCCTCCTCCACGCCGGCCCGGGCCTGGTTCGCCAGCGCGTTCACGCCCGCGAGCCCCGAACCCGACACGGCCTGGTACGAGTTGACCACCATGTTCGTCAGCCCGGCCTCATCGGCCAGCACCTTCACCACGGGCATGATCGCCATCGTGGTGCAGTTCGGGTTCGCGATGATCCCCTTCGGCCGGTTCACGATCGCCTCCGGATTGACCTCGGTCACCACCAGCGGAACGTCCGGATCCTTGCGCCACGCCGAGGAATTATCCACGACGACCGCGCCCGCCGCTACGAACTTCGGCGCGTACTCGAGGGAGACCGCACCACCGGCGGAAAACACAGCAACATCAATCCCGGAATAATCCGCGGTGGCAACGTCCTCCACCACCACATCCTGCCCCCGGAACTGGAGCACAGTGCCAGCCGAGCGTGCGGAAGAGAAGAAGCGGACGGCGTCGACGTCCACCTCCCTCTCCTCGAGGATGGTGCGCATGACGTGGCCAACCTGGCCGGTGGCGCCTACAACTGCGAGGGTGATGCTCATCGTCCCGTACCTCCATAAACAATTGCTTCATCTTCGGCATCCAGGTCGAATGCCTTGTGGACAACCCTGACGGCCTCGGGCACGTCGGCGGCGGCGAGGACCGTGGAAATCCGGATCTCGGATGTGGAAATCATGTCAATGTTGATGCCGGCTTCGGCGAGCGCAGCGAAGAACTTCGCGGTGACACCCGGGTGGGAGCGCATGCCCGTGCCGATGAGTGACAGGATGCCGACGCCGTCGTCCTTAATGATCTCAGCGAAGCCGAGCTCCTCGCGGGCCCGCTCGAGCGCGAACACGGCGCGCTTGATTTCGGGTACCGGCAACGTGAACGAGATCGTGGCCTGGCCTGGCTGGTTGACGGGCACGTTTTGGACGATCATGTCGATAGAGGAGCCGGCGTCGGCAACCACTTGGAAGATGCGCGCGGCGGCGCCGGGTTCGTCGGGCACGCGCGTGACCGTGATCTTCGCCTGCGACGTGTCGTGGCTGATGCCGGAGATGATGGGGGCTTCGTTGTCGCCGTCCCAGCGGCTGCGGGTGGACTCGTTCACGATCCACGTTCCTTCCTTGTTGGAAAACGATGAGCGAACATGCAGGGGCACGTCGAACCGGCGGGCGTATTCGACGGCACGCAGATGGAGAATCTTGGTGCCGTGTGCCGCCATTTCGAGGGTTTCTTCGTAAGTGAGGGCAGCGATGTGGCGGGCGGATTTGCAGATGCGGGGGTCGGCGGTGAGGACGCCGTCGACATCGGAGTAGATCTCGCACACGTCCGCCCGGAGCGCCGCCGCGAAGGCAACCGCGGTGGTGTCGGAGCCGCCGCGGCCGAGGGTGGTGACGTCGTTGTGCCGGTTCACGCCCTGGAAGCCGGCGATGATCGCGATTTCGTTGTTTTTTAGGACACGGCCGATGCGTTCGGGCACGACGCCGACGATCGACGCCGCGCCGTAGACCGTGTCGGTGTGAAGGCCGGCCTGCTGGCCAGTGAAGGCGTGGGCGGGGACGCCGAGGTCGGTGACAGCCATCGCGAGGAGCGCCATGGAGATGCGCTCACCGGCGGAGAGCAGCACGTCCATTTCGCGTGCGGTGGGTTCGGTGGTGACGGCGGCGGCGAGGTCGATGAGGTCGTCGGTGGTGTCGCCCATGGCGGAGACCACGACCACAACCCGGTTACCCGCCTTGTGGGTGTCCACGATGCGCCGGGCGACGCGCTTGATGCCATCGGCATCAGCAACTGACGAGCCGCCGAACTTTTGCACTATAAGAGCCACGTCTACTCCTTTCGGTGCCCTCATGCTACGGGAGGCGCCCCGGGTTCGGCTGGGGCTCTCACGTGCTGGGCGTGTGAATCCTCTGACGCCCTTCCATGGCGCGGGAGATCGTGACTTCGTCGGCGTATTCGAGGTCGCCGCCCACGGGCAGGCCGGAGGCGAGCCGCGAGACGATGACGTTCATGTGCGACAGGTTGAGGGAAAGGTACGTGGCCGTGGCCTCTCCTTCGACGTTTGGATCCATGGCGAGGATGACCTCTTGCACGACGCCGGAGCCCAGCCTTGCGTACAGCTCACGGATGCGCAGATCTTCGGGGCCGATGCCGCCGATCGGGTCGATCGCGCCGCCGAGTACGTGGTAGCGGCCGCGGTATTCGCGCGAGCGCTCGATGGCGACGATGTCCTTGGCTTCTTCGACCACGCAGATGACGGAGTCGAGCCGGCGGGGGTCGGCGCAAATGCGGCAGAGCTTGTCCTCGGTGACGTTGCCGCAGATTTCACAGAAACGGACCTTGGATTTGACGGATTCGAGGGCGCCAACCAGGGCGTCGACTTCCGAGTCATCCGCCTCCAGCAGGTAGAACGCGATTCGCTGCGCGCCCTTGGGGCCGATCCCGGGCAGGCGCCCCAGTTCGTCAATGAGCGCTTGGACCGCGCCGTCATACACTCCGGCCATGCCTACTCCTCCCGTTCTTCGATCACTTTAGCCTCGAAGCGCTCGAGCAGGACCTGCAGACCCACCATGGTCGACTGTGAGATGTCCGGGTCGTCGGCGGAGGCACCTTCCCATTCGGGGTGGGAATCGTCGACGACGGCGGGCTCGTCCGGGTAGTCGGCACGAGTGGGGTGGGCGTGTGCGGCGGCGAGGGCCTGGAAGTCGGTGCCGGTAAGGCCGGCGCGGGTGGGGGTGGGGGCGGCCTGGGCCGGGTACGTCTGGGTGGAGGCGTCGGCGCCCTCGTCCGGGAGGTCGTCCGGGTCCGGGCCGTCCGGGCGGCGGTCCAACGACGACGGTTGCGCCCACTTGCCCAATGTCGTATGCGTATAGGGATCTTCGACGGGCGGCACGTGGAACTGTGCGAACCCGGTCGGGTCGTGGCCCGTGGTGTTGGCGTGGCCGGAGGCCAAGCTCTCTGGTAGCTCGGCCGGAGGCGGCATCGGGAAGCTCTCGGCTGCGGAGCCGAGGATGTCAGCGGCGGAGCGCTCGGGCGACTCGCCGTGATCGTGGCCGGGAGCTTGGTCAAGACCGGGGCCGGGCGCCGCGCCGGATTCTGTAGCAGGTGTCGCCCCGAAAGCAGGGCCGCCGGTCGCGCCAAAGGCAGGGGTGCCGGGCATGCCGTCGGTGGCCGGCTCTGCGGTAAAGCTCGGGTCGTGGGCGGGGTCCGGTTCGCCGAGATCAGAATCGTCGACGTTAGATTCGTCGAAGTCGGGCTCGTCGCCGTAGGGCGGGGCCCAGTCGGGCTCCGCGGCCGAGTGAGATTTGGAGGGCCTGCGAGGTTCGCCAGTTTCTGCGGGCTCGCCCGCCCGCTTCGTTACCGGCCTTGCCTGCTGGTGCGCGCCTGAGCCGGCCACCGGTTCACGCACATCGGCTGACTCCGGCTCCGACTCCGCTGCAGATGCGCGCAAGTCACCTGACTGCGCACCCCGCAAACCCTCGGCATCTTGAGGCGGGCCGGCTGGTGCATGCTCAGGATCTCGGCTCACCGCTGGGCGTGATGGTTCGGCTCGCTCAAAGTCGACGGCCGGCGGTTGGGGTGCCGCGGCCTGCGCGGCGTCAGCTTTTGGGGCCGACGGTTCGCCTCCCGCCAATCCTTCGACTCGGAGGGCGAGTCCGAACATGTTCGCTATGATCCGCTCGACCTCGCGAGCGCCACGCGCCGTGAACGCCCCGGCAACGCCGGGCTGTTCGAAGCCGACGTAGAGTACCCCGCCCTCGACCCTGACCGGGCCATTTGCCGCACCGAGTTGGGCGTGGGCGATGCGGGACAGGCTCTGGTCGGCCATGATCGCGGGCCACTGCGCGCTGATCTGCGCAAGCGGGTCGCCGCCGGACTGCCCGGCGGGTTCGGCCGGCTGTGCCGGCGCCTGCTCGGGCGCACCCTGGGCCTGAGTTGGCTGCGGAGGGTGAGTCGCCTGTTGTTCCGGAGCCGATTGCCGTGCTGGAGCCGACTGCTCGGAAACAGCGCGTTCGGGTGCCGGTTGCGCCGACGCCTGCCGCACTTCTTGCTGTTCCCCGGCCTGCCGCTCGGGGGCTGGCATATCGGCATGCCCCTGCTGGGGCGCGCGGCCTTCGGACGCGCGCCCGGCCGACTCCCCCTCCTGCGAGCTCTGTCTTTCCAGAACAGATTGCGCGGGCGCCTTGCCATCGCCGTCGAACCCTGCACTCGTCATCACAGGCATGGGCCGTCTGCGTGGATCCATCTGGTCCAAGCGCCGCTGCTGCTCGACAGATCCAGCCACACCCTGCGCACCCGAGATCTGCCCGCCTGGGCCCGCATTTCCGGCCTGGCCCGCCTGCTGACCGACCTGATGTCCCTCCGGCTGCCCCGGCCCGCGCCCGGCCAGCTGTGCGCCACCGGTCACGCGCCCAGACCCGGCCGGCTTCGCCCGGAACTTCGCCAGGCTGCTGGCCACCTCGGGGCTGGGCGCCTCGGGCCCGCTCTCGACCACCTGCGCCGGCACGCCCACCCGCGCAATCACCAGCCGAGCGCACAGCAACTCCAGCTGGAGTCGCGGCGCGGTGGCACCGGCCATATCGCTCAGCGCAGCGTTCGTCAGGTCCGCACACTGCGAGGCGCGCTCCGCCCCAAGCGCCGCCGCCTGCTCAACCATCCGCCCATACTGATCCTCCGGCACCGAGACGAACACGTCCTTCGCCTCATCTCCCGCGAGCGCGATGATCACCAGATCCCGCAGCCGCTGGAGCATGTCCTCAACGAAGCGCCGCGGGTCGTGACCAGACTTAACCACCTTGTCCACAACCCCAAACAGCGCCGAACCATCCCGCGTGGAGATGGCGTCAACGGCGTCGTCGAGCAACGCCGCCGAGGTGTAACCGAGGAGGGCGACGGCGCGGTCGTAGTCAAGGCGCGTGCCCTCGGAGCCGCCGATAATCTGGTCGAGGACCGAGAGCGTGTCACGCACCGAGCCCGTTCCCGCGCGGACCACCAACGACAGCAGGTCCTTCCCCGCGCTCACGCCCTCACGCGCGCAAACCAGCGCCAGGTACTGTTCGAGCTCCAGCGGCGGGACCAGCCGGAACGGGTAGTGGTGCGTGCGCGAGCGGATCGTGCCGATCACCTTTTCCGGCTCGGTGGTCGCAAAAATGAACTTCACGTGCGGCGGCGGCTCCTCCACCAGCTTCAACAACGCGTTGAAGCCCTGGCTGGTGACCATGTGTGCCTCGTCGATAATGAAGATCTTGAAGCGATCCCGCACCGGCGCGAACCCGGCCTGCTCGCGCAGCTCCCGCGCGTCGTCTACACCGCCGTGCGACGCCGCGTCCAGCTCCACGACGTCGAGCGACCCCGACCCATCGCGCGCCAACTCCCGGCACGACTCACACTTCCCACACGGCTTCGCGGTGGGGTACTCCACACAGTTGAGGCAGCGGGCGAGGATCCTCGCCGACGTCGTCTTGCCACAACCGCGCGGCCCGGAAAACAAATAGGCATGCGTGGTGCGGCCCGCCTCAAGAGCGGCCAT